>CAWIAH010000013.1:0-12984 GCA_963834075.1 uncultured Acidobacteriaceae bacterium | reverse complement strand
ACCGAATGCCAGAAATAAAGTACGCGGTGCGGCCGGCTGCCCATAAACCGCGAGCCGTAGACCACATCCGCGTCGCCGTGAATCAGAGGCTCGAGCAGTATCGGGTAGTCGGCTGGATCGTATTCCAAATCTGCGTCCTGGATGATCACAAAGTCTCCGGTCGCTTCCTTAATCCCACGCCGTAGCGCGGCACCCTTTCCCAGGTTGCGAGGCTGCAAAAATACTTGCACCTGAGGATGCTGGCTGGCAATTTCGGCCAACAGCTCGCGCGAACCGTCCGTCGAACCGTCGTCCACACATACCATTTCAATGTCGAGGGGCACCGCTAAGACTTTTTCCACAACCTTGCGGAGTGTCGCGCTCTCGTTATAGATCGGAATGACGGCTGTGAGTTTCATGACGCGGCGAACCCTGACCTTACTTTCATATTCATATTGGCATGGAATTTCCGGCCCAACTCCCCCGGATGGAACCTCCCACCATACCGGAAACCGTCCATCCCCGCATCTCTATGCCGCATCACAACTAGGGTTAGGATGATATCTGAGCCCGATCGCATCAGGTTGAGTGCGTCAACCTTGCGGTCGCTCCAGATGATGTGAATAAACCGTTACAAACCTAGGATTTCATGAGTAAAACACCCGATGGACGCCCCATTCCGCCGATGTAATTAGTTCCATGAATTCCTGTAGAGAATGGAATTTTGACCTAAGGTATTTGCCCTAGTTACCCACAGCCTAAGGGAAGAACATCTCTATTGAACTCCGATTTGCACGCTATTTTATAAAAAACTCCCTCCTGGTGGCGGCCGGCTTGGAAAAGAGCTGGGCTAAGTGAGCCTGCAGCCGGAGTGACGGAAACCGAAGTTATCCCTATTTTTGCAGTATTTGCGCAGCCATTCGTGCGAAAAGCCTTGTGGATATTGCGTTTTAACGGTTTGTCGATAAATTTCCACGCCATTTTCGTGGGGATGTGGAAATTTTTTTCCCCAAACATGCACCCGGGTGGCAAGGTGAATGCTCTAGCCTTCGGGAAGGTCGGCGTCGGGTGTGCGCGAATGTTGGTTTGGGCCGCCCCAATCATTAATCTCGTGGGCTTCTCGGTTTGACCTTTGATTTTTGACTGAGAAAGGAATTAGGAATGAGCGAAAGAGTAGTTCGTTTGGGTCCAAGAGAGAGGCAGATCACCGAATTGCTCCTCCAGGGTTGCGATAACACCGAGATCGCCAAGCAACTCAATATGGCCCAGCGTACGGTCAAGGCGCACTTTAATCGTCTTTTCCTAAGGTTTGGCATTAGTGGTGGAATCAAGCGGGTCAAACTCGCAACTCTCTTGTATCGGAGGCAACTATGTTCGGAAACGACAGCTACGGAAAGCGTACCCCCAACGAACGTGAACAACGAGTCATTGCCCTCGTTGCTCAAGGACTCAAGAACCGCGAAGTCGCAGCCGACATCGGAACCACCGAGCATGTCGTTAAGAACTACCTCAGAGTCATTTACGATAAGCTCGGACTCTGGAACCGGGTCGAACTTGCACTCTGGTACGAAGCCAGAATGCATGAAGGAATTGGCCAAGCCTGAGGAGTTGGAAAGCTGGGAACACAGCATTCTCGACTTGAATCAAGAAGCCTCACATCGCGCTTAACCGCAATCTCTACCCCGAACAAGCAAAGCCCCCGTGAGCGCGGGGGCTTTGTCTTTCCCTTAACATCCGGCTTTTCCCAATCTCTAGCTCAAAGCTCAGCGACAGCTCCCGGATTCAATACCCCGCAGCTTTTCTTCCGCTCCCGGAGCATTCTTCTTGGCTGCCGCCAGAAGCAGAAGGCGCGCCTGATCGCAACTCTTGGAAACACCATCGCCTTGCGCGTACAAATCGGCCAGCAGCACATCAGCCCGGGCATTTTGTTTGCCGACCGCTTTCCAGAGCAGAGCCGCCGCCTGGACGCTGTCATGTGGCACACCGCGTCCCTCCAGATAGCGTTGTGCCATCAGTAGTTCCTGGGTGCCATCTGGAACGGGGGCGGTTCCCTCGGTATGGGCTGCGAGCGTCAATGGCTGCGCTGACTTGCCGGACCGTTCGATATCGCCGTTCGGGATTGATGTTTTCCTATCCGGCGCGCCGGATACGGGAGTTGCGGCAACCACCGCCGCTGTAGAGGCTGGCGCTGCGGCAGTAGCCGGCTCCGCGGACGAGCTTGCGGCTGGATTCGGAGATTGCCCTTCGGCATTGCCGGTTGGCTGCATCGCCGCAGGCTGAGGGGTTTGCGGCGCGACCGCGGCACTGGCCGGCGCCTGCGTCGTGATGTGTGTCTGGCTCTGCAAGTGGCTGCGCAGAACCGGCCACTCGAAATAAATCAAACCGGCGAGAATGATTGCCAGACCGCCGCCCAGATACCTGCCCCAATGGGATGTCGACTCCTGCTCGTAATAGTCGCTGCCAAACGATTTTTCCCGCAGGAATTGCAGGTCATTATCAGGCCGTGGCGAATCCAACCCAAGAAACGAAACCGTTTCCGCAGGATAGGCCTCTGCGGGATAGCTCTGTTGGGCATGAGTCTCCGCGGCCGCAGCCTTCGTATCCCAGCCTTGCGTGCCCGGCGAGGCGGTTTGGTGTTGTTCTGAAGCGTAATCTGAATGTTGGATTTGGTATGGATCCTGGCCGCTCCACATCTCTGCTCTCGACCCGGTATCGCGATGTTCCGAAGGGATCGGTCCGGCGCTCAACGGAGATCCACAGAACCCGCAAAATTGCTGGTCGGTCGTATTCATGCTCCCGCAGCTTGCGCAGACAAGATGCGGTTCCTCGGGAGACAACGCCGACCATCGGGCGGGCGGGGCTTCCGTTCTGATTGGGGTCGTCTCTGTTGCCGGCGTATCGCCGTGCGCGGATGCGGCCATACCGGGATCCGGCGCGCTCGAATGCACTTCCACGTGAAGCTGGCGCAAAAGCTCTCGCACTGCGTCGTCCCGCTTTTCCGGAGGAGTGGTGAAATATACCTCTGCCCAACGGGAGAGATTCTGCTCCAGTAAAGGGTTCAAGAGCGGATTCATGGTTTCCGTCGCACCGGAGAAGGATTCACGCGGAACTTTGGTCAAGTTTGAATTTCTCCCAGCTCCAATATGGATGAAAGATACTCCATTGTTTGACAGTGTCACTGGCCTTGTCAAACCCGGTGAGGACAAAATTCCCTTAAGACGCCGGGGATAATCATGTAGCGCTTATATCCGGAGAAAACGGATTAAGATTTTGGGCGGGTAAAATGGCCTCTCGAACGAAAAGTAAGGGCGAGATCGCCGATCCGGCGGAGCGATGCGCTAATTACACGCTTTGCGCGTCGCTGGTTGAAACTGGTCTTCCTGCGCTTCACGCTGCGTCGCGGTTTTACCACCAGGCGTCTTCCCGTAAAGATCGGTACCCGGGCAATAGTAGAGAGCGGTATGCACGTCGATCCAAACCCGCGTGTCCGGATTGCCAGGATTGGCAACCTCCGCCGCCGGCGCCTCCGCCAAGCCCAGGCTGACCAGCAACTTTTCCGAAAGTGTCAATTCGGGCTGCTCCGGAGCATCTTCGTTGGCGGTAGTCTGTGTGGAAGCTGTCGAGCCCGCCAACTTTCTGTGCTTTGCCGTCGGTTTGGACGGCGCCGCCCAGCCCAGCAGCACCACCAGCAGTAGAAAACCTGAGGCAACCAGATAAATGTTGGCTCGCTGCTGCTGCCATTTCTTTGCCAGCCAGGCACTTTGGTCGCGCTGAACCTCCAGCCATTCCTTGGTCTTGACCGCGGAACCCCAGGGAGATTTCTGGCTGGGCGTTCCCGGATCAGCGGACTCGCTGGGCTCCCATGCTTTCTCAACATCATCTTCTGGGGGAGCCTTGCCGAACCGCGATGGGTTCTCGGCTTCGGTGTCGGCGGACAGGGAAAGCAGACTGCTGTCGGAGGCGAAGCCTGAAAACGACGGGTAAAGCTCGGTGGGCGGAGGCGGTGCGTTATCAGATGACTTCTCCAGCAGAAATGGGCGTCCTGAATCGGCGGCCTTTTGCGGGTTATGGTCTGGCGCCGACCAAGAGGCGGCGTCGTGCGCGTTACCTAATTCGTTTTCTGCCCCGGCCTCACCAGAAGCTGGATGTTCGTCGACTGGATATTCGTCGACTTGATATTCATGGACCAATTTATGCAGGGCGGCGCCGGGTTCGTTGTCCTCTGCAACCTGGCCTGCAAGAGGGTGCGCCTCCGGTCTGGCACCCGCGTCTGGAATCGTGGTCGTCTTCATTTTTGGCGAGACCAGCTCTTCGGCGAATGAAGGAAGAGCGACCTCGGAAGCTTTCGTATGGTTATCCTCACCCTTATCTTCATCCTCAAAGGGTTCGCCGGAAAACTTGGCGACGATCTCCTCCAGTTCCGAAGGGAACACATCCAAAGGATCGTCAAAGGCGTCAGTCGTCGTCTTGCCATTCTGCCGAGCCGAGATTTCTGCTTTGCGTTGCAAATCCAGAAGCGACGACCATACATGCTGACTCTGCCGCGGGCTTCCACACAGCCCGCAAAACTGTTCGTCGGCTGACATGGCGTGGCCGCAACCGCGACATTCTGTCGTTGTACTCGTTCCCGGTTCAGCCGCTATTTCGGGCTCGGCCAACCCGCCCTCGAAAGTTGGGTTCGCAGGCGAATCCGCATTTGGGGATATTCGATTTGCCCCCAAACGATTCAGCTTCGGTCGTATTTTTTCGAGCGCCGCCAGCAGCGATTCGGTATCGGTAATTCCCATCGATCCCAATCCTGCAGGAACAGCCTTGTTGGCTGGATGGTTGAGGGGCTTAAGAATCGCGTCCGTTACCAACGCGGCAAGCAGTTGGCAGGTGCGAACCTCCTGCTCCTGAAAAGAATTGGGTTGATCGAAGTGAAGTTCCAGAATCCCGGCCGTTCTGCCTTCCTGTTTTACCGGCACTCCAATCAGAGCCTTCACGTCAAGGGAGGCGCACACTTCCGGATTGAGCCGCGAGTCAGCCGCTGTGTTCGAAACCTGCAACAGTTGCCCGGTACGCAGGCACTCGTAGGCCAGGCATGATTCTTCCGGCATTTCTGCTCCGGCCTCGCTGGCGGCGCGGCCGGTGGCTGCGGCATACTCGAGCCTTGAGCCCTTGAGCAAGCCAATCGCGGAACCGCTGGCCCGCGTCATCTCCCGCAGCCGCCGCGCCAGCAAAGCCATTTTCTCCTGTGTGTCCAGTTGGGAACTGCGCAGCTGCTCCTGTACTTCCAGGATCTCTTTCAGAATCTGCGAGTGGCCGGTCTCTGGCGGCTGGCCCGCCTGCAGGCGCTCGTTATGCTGCTGCACCACGTAAGCAGCCGACAATAACCGCTGCAAAGAGGCTTGATCCACCGCCGGCTTGTCGTCGGTTCCTGTGGACTTCACGAACACTACTCCCAAGGCTTGGGGGCGGGCAGACTGTACTCATTGTAGAGCACGCCACAGCCAAAATTAGCAGAAGAATTCGCATTGGGGAAATACGAAAAGCCACGTACTCGCGGAACCAGAAAGCCTGTTTTGTAACCCGCAGTCCACATAACAGGCATAACGCTTGATACTTGATAGAAGAGGCGCAGAGCCCACTTTCCCGGCTGGCCAATGTCCGTTATGGGACCGTTGGTCCCGCAATGGATTGCACGTGCGACTGCCTCAACCGCGGCATTGGCCGCAAATCGCACGATCCAAAAGGTCTTTGTCCTTTGGAACGAGAGGTGAAGGTTTGGCGAAACACTTGCACTTAAGCAAATTGCAGATCGCCACTCCAAGAGGCTACGAACACCATGACAAATCTGACCCCGATCAGCCTGAATGAGATCAAGATTACTCCCCGCGACCGGCAGGTTTTGCGTTTGTTGGTTCAGGGTTGCAGCAACAAAGAGATTGCCGCGCAGCTCGACATCAGCCCCCGAACCGTGAAGCAGCACCTTCGTACATTATTTTTGCGGGCGGGAATCAAGAATGGCCGTAAACGAGTGAGACTGGCCACCGCCATGTTTCAGAAGGAGCAGATGGAATCATGCCGCCAAGGGATCGCTTAACCGCCAGAGAAGTGCAGGTCGCAATCTTGGTTTGGGAGGGTCTCACCAATCGCGACATTGCCGAACGGATGGGAACCACCGAGCAAGTGGTGAAGAACTATTTGCGCACCACCTTTGACAAGCTGGGAGTCTGGACCCGCCTGGAACTGGCCCTCTACGTTTCCGGCCACGGAGGTGTGCGCTGGCTTGATTCCATGGATGTGGCGCATGTCTTAGCGCCTGTACCAACCGCGGCGGGAATGGACTGATCCCAGCCTCGCTTCCGCCGCCGCTCTGCTTTATCGAAACAGGGGCATTTTCAGACGCGAACCTGGCTGATGCTTCGCAGGAACTGGCGCAGCTGCCCGGCTTCGGATTCCTTGATTTCCAGGAACTGAATGCCGATCCCGAAGCCGGGGCGGCTGTTCACCACTTTTCCTTTGAGCGTCAGTTTGTTCTGGTCGAGCCACATGCCGATCTTGAGCTTGGTCCCGATCGCCAAAGGAACCGGCATCCCGACGAAGCAGCCGCCTGCACTAAGGTCGGTAGCTTTGCCCCAAATCGGCGCCGTCTGGCTCTCGGGTTGCAACTGCACCGAGTTGATGCACTGCATCCGCGGATGTCCACGGCGATCCGAGGCGGAGTGCCCTTTAAAAGGATCGGCTGTCGCGGTGGGCGGCGCGAAGGCCCAAATATATTTTTCGGGCGTGGCATTGAGCACGCCGATTTGGCCCGCTCGCGGTGTCCCCGCTTGGCCCACCCACTTCACGTGGAATCGGCTTTTGTTGGCTCCATGGGTAATGCCAATGATTTCGCCAGGGTGGATGGGCACTCGGATGTTTTTTAGCTTGGCCCCGGAGCGGCTTACATCCACAGTCAGGACGTTTTCTGAAAATACGTGTCCGTCGGCATCGGTTCCGAAGATGCGAACCGGCAACACCACCTCACTGCGGGGCTCGCTGCGTTTGCCCATAGTTATACCGCGGTCACAATGACCGCGCTTAAAGAATGTTAATCCAGCAGTTTGGATGCGCCAAGGCCGGGATGCATGCTTTTGGTAACCAAAGTGAGTAACCAGCGGCCGTTTCAATCTCGTTCGCGTGGCAAATGGACGCAAAACATTGCGCGGGGCTTGTGCGCGACGCCCCAGGGGGTCGCAAGGTTATGAAAATTAAACCATTTAGCGGGGCATCATAGGCCATCAAATTGCAAAATTGGTTTGCCAATGCGTTTAGCGGGCGCTTTAGCAAGCGGTTCCACAGGCATTGCAGAGATTTTGTCGCCACTATTTCACCCCGGAGAAGCCCAATGAGGCGTACCGAAACCTTTTGGATGGCTTGCGATTGCACCGAGCCGCTGCGCTCCGAGTATGGTCCCTTCCATACCCGCGCCGAGGCCGAGACCGAAGCCCGCCGCCTGGGCTTTGGCTTTCTTTTACGCTACGAACATCTGTTGGGAGTCAATCAGCAAGTGGAAGAGGTTCGCAGTGTTTTTTTGGAGCTCCCGTCCGAGCCGGAGCCGGAACCGGTAAAGCTGCCGCGTCGCTTCTACACCCGTTGCGCAACCTGCGGCGAGGCCGCCACCCATGACCAACCCTGGCTTGCCGAAGTGTGGGCCGACATTCACGAATTCGAACACTCCCGCCACCGGGTTCGTCTCTTCGAACAAAACCGCGCCGAAGGTCTCAAAGAGATTGGCAACTGGCGCGACTGCGCCTGAGTATCTGCTTCCATTTGCTTGCGCCCGCATTTTGAGTTACCTTTTCCTGCGCAACCTCTTGCCGCCAACGTCATGATGCTGCTCATCTCATTGCTTCTTGCGGTCATTCCGCTGCTGGGCATCGCCTGGATTGTCCTCTTCGCCTCGATCACCACCGTGGACGGCCTTTTCATGTCGCTGATCTTACTTTCGATCTCCGGGGTGTTCGGCGGTAACGCTCTGTATGAACTGCGCAAGCCACGCAGCAAGTCGGCCGGCCCGGCATCCGCTCGTGCCAACGCTGTGAGTTCCGCCGGCGCCGCGGAATTGATGCGCAGCGGCAAAGTCGAAAAGGTCGAATTTTTCGAAGCCAGCGTCGGCCAGACCAATAAGTCCATCGTGACTCTTTCCCACAGCGGCTCTCCTCAGCTTTTGGTTTTTGAAGGTGACCTCCGCAATGCGTTGCCCACCGGCCACAAAGTCGAGATCACCTTTCGCAAGGCCGCCGGTTATAACGTGCTCACCAACGTTCAGTCTGCCTAGACATACGTTTCTTTTTACCTCGGCTGCTTCGCGATAATTACTTTTGTAATCCTCGATACGGTTTAGCGCCGCTCTGGCCCGGTGCCATGCAGTACAAGAGTATTAGGCCGTATTGTTTTCGGGGGAGCCTGAGCGGGCGGGGTCGAATTCATGTCAGAGACACGCGACGAACGCGGCGCACAACCCTCGGTCCTATTACGCGCCGAAGAAATTCAAGCGCAGATTCACCATCTTTCCGCGCGCGATCTGCAGCTCTGGTCCATCGTGATTCTGGTGGTCCTGGTGCTGACTGCGGGCCTGCTGGCGTTGGTTCTGCCGAATCTGGTTTGGGCGCAACGCGTGATCCGCATTGAGCAGGGCTATTTGCCGCAATTATTTTTCGGCCTCATCTCTCTGGTGCTGCTCTTCAATATTTATTTGCTCGGCCAGAAGCTTACGTTGAATGCCACACGCCGCGCGCTCATCAGCGAGCTGGTGCTTAACGAGCGGCTTGAAAGTTTTTCACTGATTGACCCTCTTACCCAGCTGCTCAACCGTCGCGCCATCAACGTGCTGGTGCCGCGCGAGGTGGCGCGCGCCAACCGTCTGGGCAGCCAGCTCACTTTCATGACCGTGGATATCAAGCGCTTTCGCTCCATCAACTCCAAGCACGGCAGCCTCGAAGGCGACACCGTGCTGACCGAATTCGGCAAGATGTTGAAGTCCATCTATCGCGGCGGCGACCTGGTATTTCGCCAGGGTGGCGACGAATTTCTCATCCTGATGCCCGACACCAGCGAGGAGCAGGCCGACTACCCCATCCGGCGGCTCTTGGAGACGGCGGAAACCTGGAATCTGACCAACAAGAAAGACTACGAGCTGTCCTTCAGTTGGGCGACCGCGCCCTACGTGACCGGCACCGACTTCGCTGAAGTGCTGCGCACCCTCGACCGCAAGATCTACCAGAAGAAAAATAATCTGGTGCCGGTGTTCTAGCGCCTCACTCCGCTTTCCGGCATTCATACCACGTAGGGACGGCCGCCCTCGGCTGTCCAGGGCGGATGCTCCGCATCTTGGCGCCTTTCGAGATGCGACATTAACGGCTCGACGCCTTTTTCCAGGTCACGGCGGGGCGGGCAACGCTGCCCGCAGGCGATCCGATGGCTCCCGGAGTTTACCTCAGCGCTCAGGCGATGGCCGGAAAAGGGTTCTAGCCGGACTGCCCAATTTGAAATTGAGCCCGGCGCTGCGCGGCAACGAGCCCGTTGAAGTCAACGCCATCCTGGGCTTCGATATCGGAACAGATTAGCCGGGCGCTGATCTCTGGCCAAGCTGCCGTTTTGGCCGCTACCCAGGATCGCACGCCGTTCAATTCAACAACTTCAACTCTTGCAAGTCGAACCCGTATTCGCTTCCCGGCGGATTGACGAGGATCTTGCTATTCAAATAGCCACTGGTGAAGTTAGCGGAATACAAAAGCCACAGAGTTCTCCCGTCCTGACTGATGAATTTGGACGGAATGTTTACGAAGTAAGCCTGCTCGCCAAAGTTATGCATGTAAACAACCAGCTTCCACGGGCCCGTAATCTGATCCGATTCCAGGATGTACGTGTTGTAGCGTGAGATGGTGTTGCCGCCATCGGTGATGCACATGAGGAATTTCTTCAAGGGCGCATCATACGTCATGGTCACTGACCCCGCGTTGTTATTCCAATCTAGGAGTGGCTTGATCTTTGAGAAGTCATGCGTCCAGAAAGCGCGGCCGGCCGCATTGTGGCCGCCGAAGAATTCATACTTCGATTTGTCATTCATATCGCGAATGCTGGGTTTCACCCGCGCCATATAAACCTGATCGCCGGTAATCCAGCTGAGATTCGCCGGACGCGGATTGGGATCGGAAGCGAGCGCGCCATGGCCAACGAGATAAGCTTTCCCGTCCGGCGAATATTGCATGTTCTTGCCAAAATCCACAAAATGCGGCGCGCCCATTTTCACTGGTTCGCCGGGCTTGGCCGGCTCGCCGAACAAAGGGTTGGCGGGCGTGTGCGGCGTCTCATGCCAGGTTTTTCCATAGTCCGTCGAATAGCGATACCCGACGAACGGACCCAAAATATCCCAGTTTAGGCCGGTACCCGGATCATTGTCCGAGTCCAGCAGAGTATAGGTTCCGTAATACCAGACTCCGTTGTACAGCAGGCTGCCGCAGGGATAGCGGCCCTGATATGGCGTCGGATCGCCCGGATATACCCCAGCATCCACCAGTTTGAGATGCATGGGATCCTCACCAACAATCGTTGCGTAGCCAGTTGTCGCTTTCAGTCCGGGGGGAAGATCGGTGCGGATACCATTGGCTTTGGAGAACGATAGAGAATCAATTCCGTTAACGCTGCCGTCGGTCCAGGGAGAATACAGATTTCCATTGGAAGCCCAGGAGGGATACCAGGTGTCACCTACGCTGAAATGATTGTACCGCCCGGTGAAACAAACTCCCGTGATCTTGGTGGACTTGGGAAAAGGACAACTCGCCGGCGGCTCCGACGGCCAGACTTTGCAATCCGTGGAGGGCTTTTCGGCTGCGCGAACGCTCACCCGTTCGGATTGGGAACCTGCAAAACTGAGGAGTATAAGAATCTGGCAGGCTCTTGCCAGGGATGAACGGCAGCCAAATGATCTAAGCAATGGGGATACACCTCATCGTTGGATTTGCACCTAATTCCTTGCAGAGTCACAAAGCGCAATCTTACCGGCTCGTCCACGCTTGTGCAGGTTGGTCTGCAAAGAAAATGACGGTCAGCCGTGAAAGCTGCCCGTCCCTGTCTAGAAGCAGAAGTTCAGCGCTGACTCTTGGGTACGCGGCGCGAGTTGGCTGTAATTGAACTGGCCGAAAGATGTGCTGCACGTCAATGAAGCGCACGGCAGACCAAAATGCTGATAATTAGGGATAATTCGGGGACATGTGTCCCGCTGCAAAATTGCTTCACTCAAGCGAAAGGACGGCTTGAACTGGCCACCTGCCCGGGAGTTGCAAATCTTTGCACTACACTTTGTAATGTCTATATCTTATAGCTATAGGAGAAATCGACTTTAAGCCGCCGGCGCTTGAACCTAGTCCCAAAGGTCGTTCGGGCAAAAACTATCGTTCCTGTGCCATTGTGGCGCAATGGCGGGGCATTATAGGCGGAGGTCGGAACAGTGCTTTCCCGTCCACCGTCCCATGCCTTTTAGCTAAGTGATTGAGCCTTCGTGGAAGTGACTGCTTTCAAAGGAAAAGCTCAGCCCTGTCTGCACCCTGGCATTGCTCCTCGCCTTTGCGAAAATCGCAAAGGTAGACGACAAGCCCAGAAAAGCCCCATTCTGTCGCAAAGAACGCGAGAAGGATGGGGCACCGGGTTCCGTGCTCTTAGCCTACGGGTTGTTCGGTCAGCACTTTTTCGCGCTCTTCTTCGTCCTGCTTCTCTTCGCGAGGATTCGACGGCAGGGCCAGTTCCAGCACTTCGTTGATGGTCTTCACGTAGTGCACGCGGACGTTCTCCAACTGCTCCGGCGTCAAGTCTTCTTCCAGGTTGGTCTTGTTTTCCGCAGGCAGAATTACGTCGCGTACTCCGGCGCGCTTCGCCGCCAGGACTTTCTCTTTCACCCCGCCGATGGGCAGTACATTGCCGCTCAGCGTAATTTCGCCGGTCATCGCAGTGAGCGGCCGCACCGGACGCGCGGTGAGCAGCGACACCAACGCGGTTGCAATGGTCACACCTGCCGATGGCCCGTCTTTTGGTATCGCGCCAGCCGGAACGTGAACGTGGATGTCGTGATTGGAGAAGAAGTCTTCGTCGATCCCGAGTTCCGTGGCGTTCGACCGCACCCAGCTATGGGCCGCCTGCATGGATTCACGCATCACGTCCTGAATCTGGCCGGTGATGGTGAACCCGCCTTTCCCCTTCATGCGGCTGGCTTCGACGAAGAGAATGTCTCCGCCGGATGGCGTCCAGGCCAAGCCCACCACCACGCCCGCGCGCTTGGTGCGCTCGGCAATCTCGCCTTCGCTGCGCACCTTGATGCCACCCAGAAATTCCTGGATGATCTCATTAGTCACAACCAGCCTCTGGCTCTTGCCCTCGGCCAGCCGCCGCGCCTGCTTGCGGCAGATGGTGCCGATGTTGCGCTCCAAATTGCGCACGCCCGCCTCGCGCGTGTAGTGGCGGATGAGGTAGCTCATGGCTTCGGGCGGAAATTCAATCTGCTCCGCCGTAATGCCATTCTCCTCAATCTGCCGTGGCACCAGATACTGGAACGCGATGTGGACTTTCTCCTCTTCCGTGTAGCCCTGCAACTCGATGATCTCCATGCGGTCCCGTAGCGGCTCCGCGATGGGATCGAGCATGTTCGCCGTGGTAATGAAGAGCACCTTCGACAGGTCGAAGGTCACGTCGAGGTAGTTGTCGCGGAAGGTCGAATTTTGCTCGGGATCGAGCGCTTCCAATAGCGCCGAACCGGGATCGCCGCGAAAGTCACGCCCGACTTTGTCGATTTCATCCAGCATGAACACCGGATCTTTGGTTTCGGCGCGGCGAATGCCCTGAATAATCTGTCCCGGCAGTGCGCCGATGTAGGTACGCCGGTGACCGCGAATTTCAGCCTCGTCATGAACCCCCCCCAGCGAGATGCGGACAAACTTCCGCCCCAAGGCCCGTGCGATCGACTTGCCCAGCGAAGTCTTACCTACG
>CAWIAH010000012.1:0-55378 GCA_963834075.1 uncultured Acidobacteriaceae bacterium | reverse complement strand
CAGCGCGGCTGCGCCCTAACGACGTGCGTCAACAGGGGGCTCGGTTTGCCCGTTTGCCTTAACCCCCACTTTCGGCCCATTCAGCGCGGACCCAGCAGCCATTTATGCTAGAGCACAACTGAGTGGGTCGCCGTTGTGGCGGCAATAGGGGCAAGACCAAAAAAGGGCCGAAGAGAAGTGCCAAGAAATCGCAGTCAAATTGGTCTGTTGAGATGCCTGATCGCCCTGTTGGCGGCCTTAGCCGTGTTCGCCGTCCTGGTGAGCCCGGCGCCCGATGAGTTGCCGGGAACTACGCCGCATCTGACCCTTTTCGCTTTGACCCTCGCGTCTGCCTTCATCTCACTTGCCGACCTACCGAGCCGCTTTAGCGATCGACTCAAGCGGATTCATGCTCTTGCCCGGCCGACGGGGACCATTTACTCACGCTACAGTGCACGCGTCTCTGCTAGATTTCCGCTTGGCCGGGTCGAAAACCGGCCTATGCCATTAAATTCTGACGGACGATTCCGCTTTTTCCCGTTCGAGCCTGCGGTCTTTTCTCCCTGATTACTTGGGAGGATCGTCACATCCAGTTCAATTGCGAGATTGAATCCGTCAGTTGGGACCTCACGCTGAAGCATAGCAAGCATCCCCGGAGGATGCGGCAAAGGCCCACCTGCATGAGCGGTGAATTTGAAAGTATTGAAGCTGAGACTTTGTATCGAGTCACGTCCGCTGCGCGCGAGATCGTTTCCGGGCTGCGAGCGGGGCTGGCGCTCTACGTTATGGGGCGGATTGCTGTACCTGCTGAGGCGCAGAATCATGGGCATACGACGTGGCCCATGGGGTCAGTACCCGCCAGCGCGTACCGGTATCCCGACTGGATCTTACGGGCGAGGCGGCCCATTATGCGTTGTCCTATGAGCCGAGCGACAGCAGCTTTCTGCGGACGGCTCTGCGCAGTTTGGAATTCGCTACGAAGAATTTGCATTCGTGGATCTGGGCGCAGGGAAAGGGCGATCTTTGCTGGTGGCGGCGGAGTTTCCCTTCCGGAAGATTTGGGGAGCAGAGCTATCACCCCGGCTGTCGGAGATTGCACGCCGCAATTGCCAGGCATTTCGCAGTAAAAAACAGGCGTGCGGAAGCTTTGAGATTGTGTGTGGAGACGCGGCGCGATTCAGCTTCCCGGAGGATCCGCTCGTCATATACCTGTTCAATCCATTTGGGGCATGTATTCTCTCTCGAGTCGTGGATCATCTGGAGCGGTCGTGGGTGGAAACCCCCGGGATGTGATGGTGGTTTATCATCACCCCATTCACAAGCAATACCTGGAGAGTTCGCCGATGTTCGGCCGTTACTTGTCGGGCACGGATAAATGGGATTACCGGAAGCTGCATTACGAGGTATTTCGCTCCAAGCCGGTGGAGAGCGGCGATTTGATGACGCGGCGCGATCTGGGCGAGGCGTACCGCCAGATGCTGGAGCAGAGACACGGAACACGATCACGAACTCACCGAAGACAAATTCGCAGGCCCCGCCCTAGCCCCATCCGGTGCTGGCTCGCAAGCGACGGTGTTATCATCTCGCGTGCCGGATATCATCAAAGAATTTTGGCCAATTTGCAATTTCCCGTGCGCACGCCGTGACGCGTTTTCCCAGACTTCGGTGCGCCGCGAAGGACGGATTGATTCATGCCTGCTTTTTCCGTACGAAGCGTGCGCTTCAGCATATTCACTGTAGTCGCTGCCCTTTTGCTCATTTCTGCCCCTTCAGTAAAGGCGGGCAGCGATGCGCACGTGCACCCTGGCTATTACCGCTATCCGGCAATTCATGGCGACACCGTGATTTTTACGGCGGAGGGCGACTTGTGGTCAGTGAACGCAAAGGGTGGTCAGGCGCGGCGGCTGACGACCAATCCAGGACGAGAGATTTATGCGGCGATCTCGCCGGATGGGAAAACGGTGGCGTTCAGCGCGGAGTATGAAGGCCCGCTGGACGTTTATACGATGCCGGTGGATGGCGGACTGCCGGAGAGACGCACCTGGGATGGCGGCGCGGCGGTGGCCGGCTGGACGCCGGATGGACGGGTGCTGATTCGCACGCAGCGCTATTCGACTTTGCCCGATCCAAAGCTGGTGGCGATTGATAGCACTGGAAAGCGCGAGATTGTTCCGCTGGCCCAGTCCGCGGAAGGAGCCTATGCGCCGGACGGCAAGACATTGTTCTTCACGCGCTATAGCCGGCAACCCAGCCAGACCAAACGTTACCAGGGCGGCACGGCGGAAAATATCTGGCGCTATGACGATGGCGCGGAAGCAGTGCCACTGACGGGCGATTGGAAGGGTACATCGCATAATCCGATGTTCTGGAACGGGCATGTGTACTTTTTGTCAGACCGCGACGGAGTGATGAATATTTTCTCGATGGAGAAGGATGGGCACGATGTGCAGCAACTCACCCATCATCGGGGATGGGATGTGCAGGCGGCGGCGATTTCAGATGGACGTATCGTCTACCAGTGCGGCGCCGACTTGTGGCTGCTCGACCTGAATACGCATCAGGATGGGATGATTCCGATCACGCTGGTTTCCGATTTCGATCAGTTACGCGATCATTGGGTGAAGAAGCCGCTGGAATATCTGACAGGAGCGCATGTGGCGCCGGATGGCAGCGCCGCAGTATTCACGGCGCGCGGGCAGGTATTTACCCTTCCGGCGACGACGGGACGCATTGTTACGGTCGCGGGCAAGCCGGGAATCCGCTACCGCGAGGCGCGATATATGCCGGACGGGAAAAGCATTATCGCACTTTCGACGGAGACCGGAGAGACAGAGTTCTGGAAGTATCCGGCGAATGGCGAGGGCTCGCCTGAGCAATGGACGAACGACGCCAAGATCCTGCGCTGGGAGGGAATTCCATCACCGGAGGCGCGCTGGCTGGCGTATCGGGATAAGGACCAGAAATTATGGCTCTACGATACCGAGAGCAAACAGCCGAAGCTGATTGCGCAATCCATGGTGGATGATTTTTCCGATCTGACGTGGTCGCCGGACAGCCAATGGCTGGCGTACGTGGAAGCAGCGACGAACACGTTTACCCAGATCGAAGTGCTGAGCACGAAAACTGGAGAGATTCACGCGATCACCTCCGACCACTACAACAGTTTCACTCCGGCCTGGAGCTCGGATGGCAAGTGGCTCTACTTTCTTTCGGATCGCGAGTTGAAAACGACGGTGGGATCGCCGTGGGGCGCGCGGCAGCCGGACCCCAACTTTGACCGCTCGATGAAGATTTACGAACTTGCGCTTACCGTGGGGCTGCGTTCGCCGTTTGCGCCGGTGGATGAACTGCATCCAGATGCGGGAAAGTCCGACGAAGAAAAAAAGGGCGACGAAAAAGCGGACGCCCAGAAGAAGGATGAGAGCAAATCGGAGAAGACTTCGGAGGAGAAAAAAGTCCCTCCTGAGGTGAATATCGATTTCAACGATCTGGCTTCACGGCTGAGTGAGGTTCCGGCGGCGGCGGGAAATTATTCATCGCTACAGGCGACCGAGAAGCGGCTTTGCTGGCTGCAGCGGGATGAGGAGGATCCTCCGAAGCTGGGGCTGCAATGCCTGGACATTGCGAATAAGGGCAACGGGCCGGATACGGTGATGGACGATGTGAAGGGATTCGAAATTTCGCTCGCCCGCAAGAAGATGCTGGTCAGCAAGGGCGACGACTTTTACATCCTGGAGTCGGACGCGAAGGCTTCGGGGCTGAGCGACGCCAAGGTGCTGGCCAAAGCGAGGATTGACATGTCGCGGTGGACGTTTGCGGTAACGCCGAGAGCCGAGTTCCGCGAACTTTATCTGGATGCGTGGCGGCTGGAGCGCGACTATTTTTACGATTCCGGGATGCACGGCCTGGACTGGAAATTAATACGGGACAGGTATCTTCCGCTGGTAGATCGGGTGTCGGATCGCGACGAATTGAACGACGTGATTGCGCAGATGGTAAGCGAGCTTTCCGCGCTCCATATTTTTGTGCATGGAGGCGATTCGCGCAAAGCGGCGGATGACGTGGAGATTGCGTCGCTGGGAGCGGTGTTACGGCGAGATGAGAAGGCGGGTGGATTCGTGGTGCAGCATATCTACGGGCACGACCCGGATCTGCCGAATGAAGCGGCGCCGCTGGCGCGGTCCGACTCCAGGGTGCGCGAGGGTGAAGTGATCCTGAGCATTGACGGCGAAGACGCGCTGAGCGTACCGGATGAGCGGGCTTTGCTTCGCGGCAAAGCGGGGCGCAAGGTGATGCTGCGGGTGAAATCGGCAGCAGGACAAACACGGGATGTGCTGGTGACCCCGATCACAGAACAAGACGAGCGCAACCTGCGATACACGGAGTGGGAATATTCCCGCCGTCAAAGAGTAGAAATGGATGCGCAGTCGCAGATCGGCTACGTGCATCTTCGAAACATGGGGTCGGACGATATCGGACAATGGGCACGGGAGTTTTATCCGGTATACGACCGCCAGGGATTGATTATCGATGTGCGGCACAATGGCGGCGGCAACATCGACTCATGGGTGCTGGGGAAGCTGTTGCGCAAGGCCTGGTTCTTTTGGCAACCCCGCGTGGGGAATCCGAGCTCGAATATGCAATACGCGTTTCGTGGACATATTGTTGTGCTCTGCGATCGGCTGACCGCGTCCGACGGTGAGGCTTTTACCGAAGGCATCCGGCGTTTGGGGCTGGGAAAGATTATCGGGGTGCGGACGTGGGGCGGCGAGATATGGCTCTCCGCGAGCAATACGCTGGCGGACGACGGGATTGCGACCGCCGCCGAAGACGGAGTGTATGGGCCGGAGGGGAAATGGCTGATCGAGGGCCATGGAGTGGATCCGGATATCGTAGTGGATGATCTTCCGCACGCGACGTTTGCGGGAAGCGACGCGCAATTGGATGCCGCCATTAAATATTTGCAGAAAGAGATCAGGGAGGATCCACGACCGGTGCCGAAAGCGCCGCCGTATCCAAACAAGGCTTTTAGCTCGGGGCCGTAGAGGCCTGTGGATTGGGGACTGTGATTTTTGCGATCCTCAAGGGATTTGTTACTATCGGGCCATGCAAAAAGGTAACCTCTCGGCAGTTCGGGATTTTTGGAATACCGCGCCGTGCGGATCTCGGTACCTCGAAACAAGAGGCGATTTTGACTGCCACGCGAAGGCACGGTATGGACTCGAACCATTCATTTTGAGCTTCGCTGAGTTCGATAAGTGGGCCGGCAAAAGAATTTTGGAAATTGGGGTCGGCATGGGAGCCGATTACGTTCATTGGCTAAAGGCCGGCGCAATCGCAACTGGAGTTGATTTGTCCGAAGCCTCTCTTGCCCAAGCGGCAAAGCGATGTGAACTCGCTGGCGTGACGCCGGACCTCCACGTAGAGAATGCCGAAGATCTCACGTTATTGAGTGATCAATTCGACTTGGTTTATTCCTACCGGGTAATGCACCATAGCCCCGATACCCCCAAATGTATCAGCGAAGCGGTTCCGCGTACTGAAGCCTGGCGGCACAGTCAAGATCATGCTCAACCATCCATCACCCATCTTTGGTTGGATTGATGCTGTGAGCGCGATACGGATTTACCTCTGGTTTATCGGAACGTGAAGTTGTCTTCAACCATTTGGAAAGTCCAGGAACGAAAGTTTTTACCAAGGCAGAGGCGGCTCAAATTCTGACACAGGCCGGATTTATTGGAATCACAATGCGCCAGGAATTCAGTCCAGGGGATCTGCTTCTCAACCGTGCGTCAGAACGCTTTCAATCTCCACTCTATGGCGCGATCTGGAAAATGTATCCGCGATGGATGATGCGGAGATTGGGAAAAGGGCGTGGGTTATTCCTGTTACTTGAAGCGAAAAAGCCATGAGCTTTCGCAGCTTAGATCCAGAATCGAAGCTCCACATCTCACGGTTCGCGCCTGGATCAATGTGCGGATAAGTAGGATCCTCACGCTGGCGATTGATGATGAGACATTGGCACCCCCACATCGCAGAGAAAGGGCTTGCGCATTAATCGCTCCCGTCCGAAACGTTTGTGCCGCATATCCGCGCAACCATACTATCGATATAACTCACACACTCTTCCAACTCGCCTACTGGAACAAACTCACCGGTTCTGTGAGCGGTCGTCATATCCCCAGGACCAAACACGACTGCCTCGACGACTCCAGGACCGAGGTGAGCCGCTTCCGTACCGAATGATACGGTCGTCGCCTTGCAGTGGGTCAGCGATTCGAGAAGAGCCGCGAGGGTGCGCCCTCCTCGAGGATCAAATGCTGGCTCCAACCTTTTTACTTGCATTTCAACGCTTAGTTGCGGCTCGCGCCTCTTGAGTCGTTCCAACTCCCGCTGGATCAACTGCGCCACCCAGTGTGGATTCTGACCTGGAACGGGTCTCCATTCGACGGTGATTCGGCAGTACCCGGGCACGATGTTTTTGGCGGTTCCCCCTTGAATTAAGCCGACATTGACCGTGGTGTAGGGAGGATCAAAGCTCTTGCTTCTACGCGACTCGGCCTTGCGGGCGACGAACTCCAATCGGGCGACGACCGTCGCTGCATCGTAAATGGCCGACCGGCCTTGTCCCGGATACGCGCTATGAGCTTCTTTCCCACGAACGACGATCTCCGCTAGTGCATAGCCCTTGCCGGCGTAAACCGGACGCAGACGGGTCGGCTCCCCGATAACCGCGTACCGCGAGCGAATTGCGTTCTTCTGCACGAGATACTTAATGCCCTTACATCCAATCTCTTCGTCGGAGGTCAAGACCAGCGCCATCGGTTTCGCGAGAGCACGGAGATCCATATGGCGAACCGAAGCCAGTACGCACGCCAAAAAACCCTTCACATCACAACTGCCCCGGCCGTACAAATTACCGTTGCGCACCGCAGGCCGGACAGCTTCTTTCCACGTCGGCTCGAAAGGAACGGTGTCGGTATGACACACAAAGGCCAACTCTGCCGTTTTGCTCGTCGCATTTTTTGTTAAAGCCACAAGATTGACCTTCGACGTGCCCGATAAGTCCGGGATAGCATATTCGCGAATTGTCCAATATTCCGAGGATAGGTATTTGAGAGCGTAGTCGATGACTGGCCGGTTGCTCATCGACGACACTGAGGGTATTGCCACTAGATCCATGAGAATTTGCTTCACGTTCTTCATTGACCGGATATCCAGACCCGCCGTTGCACCGCCTCGAACTTTCGAACGATTTCCTCTTGCAGAAGATGCCGACCCTGCTCGATAACCAACTTTCCACCCACGTACACTTCGCGCACTGCTGGCCGGCCGCCGGCGAATACTATATGGGTGAGGAGTGACTCGGTGTCAGCCCCAGCGATCAACGGATCGTCGAGATCGACGGTGAAAAAATCGGCGGGGCGGCCTATTTCCAACGCTCCGCTTGGAGCATGAATGCTGGAGGCGCCATTTTCCGTCGCACTCCTCACTAAACTATGGGCGAGTCCGTCATAGATCGAATCACCTGCGAAAATTACGCGTTCAAGCTTCTTTAGCCGCAAGTGATATTCGATTTGTCGTGCGTCTTCCAGCAGATCGATCTGAACGTTGCTGTCCGAGCCAAGGCAAATTGGAACTCCTAATTTCACCAATCGGTCTGAGGGAGCGATGCCGTCCCCAAGATTCCGTTCCGTCGTCGGGCACGCGCAAACACGCGTCCCCGTTCTAGCAAGAGATTCGATTTCATCGTCTACTATGTGAATCGCATGGACCGCCGTGAACATCGGGTCAAGCACCCCGTATTTGCGCAATAGTTCTACCGGCCGGATACCATACTCACTCAAACAATCTGCTACCTCAGCAGGCTGCTCAGCCACGTGCATATGTAGGGGCGAGTTTCGTGTTCGCGCGTATTTGACGGTTTCAAGAAGATAGTCGATGGGCACGGCGCGAATGCTGTGTGGCGCTACACCAACCCAGGCTAAATCGGGTGCGTACAGGTGGCCGAGGGAGCCAAGAAGATTCTCTGTGTCGGATACAAAGTCGTCGACGTTATCGGTGATGAAACGATTCTGCAGGGGGTTCGGGTCCTTGCCCCATCCCGCCCGCGCGTACGCCGATCGAAGTAGCGCGATGCGCAAACCCAGCTCAGCTGCAGCGCGAACGACCTGAAGCGCCATGAGATTGCGCTCTTCGTAGGGCTCGCCAGCAGGTCCATGATGCAGATAATGAAACTCGCCAACAGCGGTAATCCCTGACAACAGCATCTCCAAAAATGTCATGCGGGCGACATCGTACACATCTTCGGGGGAGAGCAAGTTTGCGGCGCGATACATCGCTTCCCGCCACGTCCAGAAGGTGTCGTGGGCGGCCGGGCTGTGTCGCTCAGTACGAGCACGGATCGCGCGCTGAAACGAGTGAGAGTGAACGTTGACTAACCCCGGAAGCAGGGCACGACGAGGCAGGCGCATTGCCTTTGCGAGGTCGATTGTGTCGGCGGAGAAGCGGGTGATTTGACCTTCCGCGTTGGCAAACACGGCTACTCTCGAAGAAACCGCATTTCCACGATAAATAAAATCTGGCAGCCATCCCGTCTCAGTTTTAGTGTCCAAGACGCTCGCTCCCTTGCAAACATTCGGTGGCGCGGTTAAACACCAATTCTCCTTTGATGTATACCTTCCAGGGTGACTCGATACCGACAAAGTAGGCGATCTCGCGATAATCCTGGCAATCGTGGATGACGAAGTCCGCGTATTTGCCGGGTTCAAGCGTACCAATTACAGAACCGCGCCCCAGGCTGTAGGCGGCATTGACGGTCGTAGCGGTAATCGCTTCGGCCTGAGACATGTGCATCTGGGTCGATGCCAGAGATAATACAAATGGAATCGAGGGTGAGGGTGAAGACCCAGGATTGAAATCGGTCGCCAACACTATCGCAAGCCCTGCTTCGATCATCGCTCGCGCCGGGGCGTAGCGTTTTGAACCTAGGGTGTACACCGACGCCGGAAGCAAAACCGGCTGTACTTTTCCATGCGTTAGGGCTGTAATCCCCGCCGCATTAACCTGTTCCAGGTGATCGGCAGTTGTCGCTCCCACTTGCGCGGCCATTTCGGCGCCACCGGAACGGGAAAGTTGATCTGCATGTACACGAATTCCCAGTCCCTTGCTGCGAGCCGCATTGAGAATTTCGCGGGATGTAGGTATGTCGAAAACTCCGGGCTCGCAAAATACATCGCAATATTCCGCCAAGCCTTCTGCGACCTGCGGAATCATTTCGTGGACGATCAATTCAACATAGGCACGAGGATTGGCTCGATATTCGTTCGGGATCTCGTGCGCTCCTAGAAATGTCGGGACGTAGCGTACCGGACCGATGGAATTCAACCGACGAATCACCCGCAGCAGTTTCAGTTCGTCGTCGAGGGAGAGGCCATAGCCTGACTTGGCTTCCACCGTCGTACTCCCACAACGCAAAAACCATTGCGAATACCTCTTGGCCGCATCGAGCAATTGGTCTTCGGAAGCCGCACGCGTTTTGTGTACGGTTGCTCGAATGCCGCCGCCGAACGCCGCGATCTGCTCATAGGTGGAACCGGTCGCGCGAAGCTCATATTCGTCTAAGCGAGTTCCGGCGAAGACAGGATGCGTGTGGGCGTCGACAAATCCGGGGAGTACGACTCGTTCGCCTGCGTCGACGATGTCGCATGCCGCCAAGCGTTCGTTCGTGAGCTCACGCGATGGACCGGTCCATTCGACTACGCCATCGCGGACGAGCATGGCACCATGAGCAATGATTGAAAGCTGATTCGATTCCTCTCTAACTCGTGGGCGAGAGGGACCCGCCAACGTCACCAATTGGCGACAGTTAACGACGGCAAGAGCCTTTGAGTTTCGCATCACGCTCAGAACTGCCCGTTGCCTGGTGGCATTGGAGCTTCATGACCATTCCGCCGGGCGACGTCGACAGCGCTCGCATAACCCGCATCCGCATGCCGCAGCACACCGATTCCTGGATCAGAAGTTAAAACCCTCTCCAGCCGTCGGTCACTCTATGCAGAACCGTCCGCGACGACGACCATGCCCGCGTGCTGCGAGTACCCGATTCCAACGCCGCCCCCATTGTGAATCGAAACCCAGGATGCTCCCGCCGCAGTATTGACCAGAGCATTCAGTAGTGGCCAGTCGGCAATGGCGTCCGATCCGTCCTTCATCCCTTCCGTTTCGCGGAATGGAGATGCGACTGACCCAGTGTCCAGATGGTCTCTGCCAATGACAATGGGAGCCTTGATCTCATGTGCACGCACCAAAGCATTGATTGCAAGGCCGAATTTTGCTCTTTCTCCGTATCCGAGCCAACAAATGCGGGCGGGCAATCCTTGAAACTTAATTTTTTCAGTCGCCAATCTGATCCAACGGACTAACTCCCGCTGCTCGGGAAACATTTCCAGCACGAGGTTATCCGTACGATGGATATCTGCTGGATCCCCTGAAAGCGCGACCCAGCGGAAAGGGCCGCGGCCTTCGCAAAACATAGGCCGAATATATTCCGGAACAAAGCCGGGGATATGGAAGGCATTATCTACACCCGCATTTTTGGCATGGGTTCGAATATTGTTACCGTAATCGAATACGATAGACCCGGCTCTTTGCAGCGCCAACATGCCCTCGACATGCATCGCCATCGCCGCCATCGACCGGCGAACATACTCTTCCGGATCGCGCGCACGCAAGGCCGCCGCGTCGCTCAAGCTCATGCCGTTCGGTACGTAACCGTTGAGGGGATCATGCGCGCTGGTTTGATCAGTGACGATATCCGGGACAATTCCACGCAAAGCGAGTTCAGGAATCACGTCGGCGCAGTTGCCTTCCAAGCCCACGGAAAGCGCCCTCCCGCCGGACCGAGCCGCGTCAAGGAGCGAAAGTGCCTCGTCCAGGGATTTTGCCAACTGATCGCAATATCCCGAACTCAGTCGCTTCTCAATTCGCGAGAGATCAACGTCCACGCCCAAGAAACAAGCACCGTTCATGATTGCGGCTAACGGTTGCGCACCACCCATACCGCCCATTCCGCCAGACACCACGAGCTTGCCTGGCGAGCGAACCGCCAAAATGTCTGCGGCCTGCAGCCGCGAAAGTTTCGTAAGTTCCTTGCACGATTCCCTGGCTGCCAATGTAGATCCACGACCCTGCAGTCATCTGCCCGTACATGGTGAGCCCCATCCGCTCCAACTTCCGAAACTGATCCCAATTCGACCATTGGCCGACCAGATTTGCGTTGGCAATCAGCACGCGCGGCGCTTCAGGATGTGTACGAAAGACACCGACCGGTTTCCCCGATTGAATCAACAGAGTTTCGTCGTTTTCGAGCGAATGAAGCGATCGAACGATCGCGTGAAAACATTCCCAGTTACGGGCTGCCCGTCCGGTGCCGCCGTACACGATTAAATCCTCGGGTCGTTCTGCTACCTCGGGATCGAGGTTGTTCATGAGCATGCGCAAAGCGGCTTCTTGGTCCCAGCCTTTGCAGCTCATCTCGCTCCCCCTCGGCGCCTGAACCTTGGTTGCAACCTGCAACATGATTGACCTCCTCTCAAGAGCGAAACTCGTCGCACGCCGCTCGCAGATTATCGCTATTCACGAAAACCGCCTGCGGGCCGAAGACGGGGAACAATATCCCTCGGAACGCGAGATTAATTTGCCAACGCAGCCCGAGATATTTACCTATCTTAATAGCTAGACGGCTGATTGGATGGACTTTCAAAGGACGTGGAAGTCATACATTCGAATAAAGCTAGGTGCGTCAATGCACTTTTTGCTGACGCTCGTTATAGGGGGAACGGTCGTGACAATCCCACAAACCTCATATTCATCGGCTCTTGTCGAATGCCTCGGCATTGCCAAAATACATGCACTCCGCCACAGGCAACCGTCGCGCCAACCAAGCTTCCAGCAGCGTTCCATCCACGTTGAAGGTACTCGTCCGAAATCAAGCCTTTCTGCCGCGTCTGGGCCACGACTTGCGGCAGAAACTCTTTGCTGATCCTCCTTGCAAGATATCTATCCCTGCGGTCCTGGAACTTTACTGCAGATTTGCGGAATCATGCGAAAGCAACGAGCGCTTTGCGCGAGGGCGAATTGTATTTCGCCACCAAGCAGCGCCGAATGGCCCGACTGGGCAGAAAAGTTTTCCCTTCCGAACAACCATCTCGGTTAGGCCGAACGGACGCATCATTCGTTCCATGCGGTTTCAAAACCTGTGTCGAGAAGGGCACGAGTATTCTGAACGGGAAAATGTCAGA
Organism: uncultured Acidobacteriaceae bacterium; assembly: GCA_963834075.1. Taxonomy (GTDB): domain Bacteria; phylum Acidobacteriota; class Terriglobia; order Terriglobales; family Acidobacteriaceae; genus PALSA-270. The sequence continues at coordinate 43,097 of CAWIAH010000012.1, read as the reverse complement.
TCTGGCTCTATGGATTCCATGCGCGATCTAAACGCCGACTGCATACCTTTTCAAGGCATCTTCATTGAATGAAATAGCGAGCAGCCGTTGCCGGGAGAGAGACGATCCGCAGGAACCTGAACGCCAACCAAATAAATTTGCTGACATCGTGCGCTAGAGGTGGCTCACAGAAGTAGAATGAAACGAGTTCGATTTTCTTAACGAGTTGGAGATTTTTGCTGGTTTGGATATCCGGTGCTTTTTCGCGTGGCATCTCGCACATAGTGTCATGAGATTCTCTTCGGAGTCATGGCCGGAATGACTGCGGAATTCTCTGTGGTGAACCTCAAGGTTTTGAACCGATCCGCAGAGCTGGCAGCGCCAGCCGTCGCGTTCCAGAATCTGTCGGTGAAGTTGCGCATAGGCTTCGGCACTCAGCCGGATTCTAGGTCGCTTCGGCCAGCTTTGCATCATGATGCCTGCTGGTAGACGCTCTCCAGAAATTGGCGCTGCTGTTCCACTGGCAAGAAGTTGAAGGCTCGCGAAATCGCTTGCAGCAGAACCACCGGGTTGCCATTCTCCAGGTGCGCCCCTGCCAGAAAGTCCGCACAGATCATCTCCAGGCAGTAGCCCGCGCGATTTGTCCGTGCCCAGCATCAAGGCTGCCGTCTCGATGGCCTGCTCAATGACCGGAATCTGGCTTTTGTAGATCTTGAAATAGATAATCTCCCAGGGCTCGCGTCTCCTTGCCCGTCAGCTCCTTCTCGACTTCCCGCTTGAATTCCTCTTTGGGCAGTGAGCGGGCTTTGTGCAACCAGGTTGCACAATCGAACTGCCTCCCTTCCCGCCGCGCCACCTTCGCCAGCTCCAGCCCCTTCGTCCAGCCCACCTGCCTTCAGTTCCTTCCTCGCCTGCGGCGGCAGGTGCTCGTGGATCGACATCAGGTAGTAAGCCTTACGCCTCGATTCTGGAAATCGCCGCTCTAGAAACTCGTCAAATGACTTCAGGTTCTCCAGCCGCCAGTACTGCCCGGCCCGCACCTCACAGAGATAGCGGCCCAGCTCGACGAAGTGCGTATCCCGCTCCGCCTCCTTGCGCTGCTCCCAGGCCAGGATCTCGTCGATCTTGGTCAGCACAAACAGGGCACGCTTGCGATTCAGCTTCGGCAGCATCGGCAGGTTCTCTAGTAATTAAGCTCGTCAAGCCAACCAAGGTCTTCTCCCGGCCGCCGGATTACGCTCTTCTCCGCCAGTTCCTGCCGTCCCAGGCAGAGGCCAACATAGGGACAGCTGGTGCAGGGATTCTGGGGAAAGCGGATGCCACTGTGGGGCATAAACTGGCAGGCTTCGACGCGCCCGATCGTGTCCTCCACCAGGCGGCCAAACTCGCGACGTTGTTCGTCGCTGATGGTGGTTCGCAGGTACTGGACCTCGACCAGGCGCTTGCGCACGAAGACGATCTGCGCCACCTCCGAGATGCCGGTGATCCAGGAGTAGCAGACCAGTTGCGGATCGAGAGCCAGCAGACCGTCGGGTTCTTCCGGATAACGGCTGGAGGTGGTCTTCCATTCCAGCAGGCATCCTTGGCCGTCGAGCTTCCCCAGAGCATCCACGTAGGCCACGAAGTCATTGGTCGGGGAAACGGGGCGGGTGAACTTAACCTGCAGGCTGCGGCGAGGTTGACGGATGCGCACCCGATCGTCCTGGGCAAAACGGTCGAGCAGCTGAATGCCGCTGCTGCAGCATGCGGTCCCAGCTGTCGCCGCTCGAGTAGTGCAGCCCGCTTCCTGAAAAACTGCCCATTCGCGGAATAAGGCCGCATGGCAGTCTTCCTTTCGGAAGAATGCGCCGAGGGCATTCTCGAAGGCTCGGCCGAACAGCATGGCGGCACGTGTGTCCTTCTCCTTCCAGCCATCGAGGTAGCGGTAGCGATAACGCCGTGGGCAGGTGAGATACTGGCTGATCTGGGTGTAGCTATAGGTCATCGGCCTGTACCTCCGACACCGAAACGACCGGCCGTGGATGGGAAATGCTCGGCGACAACTGCGGCCACTGACTGGCAGAGGCAAACCCTTCGAAGTCGAGTTGCGATGTCCCATGAATGACTGTGTGGCTGATCTTCACTACACCGCGCAGGCCGACGATGGCTTTCTCCTCGACCTCATCCCGGCCCAACAATTCCGCGTCATAGCCAAAGTCGCGCAGGAACCAACCCAGTTTCCATAAGGCTTTCGGCGTGCAATACAGCCGGCCGGAGATGACTTGGCCGGCAAATGCCGTAGGCTCGAGCACCGACAGCCGCAGGAAGTAGAAGGGCTTCCTGACATGCCAGCGGTACTGCACCTTCTCGGCCCGCACCAGGTAGATCCCATCGGGAAGCTCTCCGGATGCGACTGTCCGCGCGGTTTGATTGAGCCCCTGGAAGCGGTGGGTCATGCAGCACCTTCCTTGCTGCCGAGATAGCTGTTGAGCTGGCACAGCAGAGCGTTTCTATCTTTCTCTGCCCAGTCGGCCAGATGGGTGACAAAGCTCTCCACCTGCTCGCGCGAAGCGTCGCGCAACTCCTTGGCGCCGCAGAAATCGACGGCATAGGACTTGACCAGACTGGCATCGAGTTGATGCTGGCGAATGAGCTGGCAGAGCCGGTCGCGGACCTTGGGGCCGCCATATCCATTTCCGTTGCCGTTGCCATTCCCATTACCGCTGCCGTTGACCGGCTGCGGTGGCAGCTTCTTCGACTCCCTGCGAAGAAGGAACTGGCTCGGCCGAGGATCCGACCTCCTCGACCGAGCAGATGCCGATGCCGTAAGCTTTGCGCAGGGCGCGATTGATGGCTCTGGTTTCGGCCACCCGCAACTCCGCACCCTGCACCAGCGCCGAGACATTCGATGGATCCGCGTCGCCGTAGCCAACGAAGCCCTGGCAGCTTTTCGACTTGAATACGGTGGCCTCGAAGGCAAAGCGGCGGGCCACCGGATCGGAGAGCTCGGGGATGAACTGAACCTTCATGCCGGAGCAGCGATTGCGTTTGGCGATCCGCAGCAGGCCGGCGTGAGTGACATACCAGTTGCCCTGCAGCAACATCACGTCGCCCGCGGAGACCGAAAGTCCCAGGTCTTCGGTCAGCGATTTCAAGGTAGCCAAGAGAGCGTGCTTCCCTTCCAAGCCCCACTTCTGCCGCGCAAGTCTACGGTTGCGGCGGCACAAGGCAGAATTCTTTGTGGCAATCATGATGTCCTCCAATTCGAATCCTTGATCCAAGCGAAAGGGATCCACAACACTGCTAACTCCCTGTATCGCCTCAATCCAATGGCGATCCCGTAAAGCAAAGTCACCAAGCCAACTCGCTGCATCGATGTGACTTCGAACTCGGGCCGCCAGCGCCTCAAATACGCGAGTCCTTCCTCGAGGCTGCTGGCTGCAATTCTCTCGACTGCTGGTTCGCCAGCCGTCTCCTCGGCGCCTCCGCGACTAACAAATTCGTACAGAGTTGCTTCGCAAGCCTTAGAGGCCCCGCGTCGGAATCCACCCGCACTTTTCTTCCCCATCGGCTTCCCCATTACGTTGTTTGGTGAAATGAACAGCCCGAAACCCAACCGAGACGGCGATTTTGAGCCGCGCGGTTTCGCTCTTACATAATGTCATCCATGTGCATCCATAGGATGACATACGGTAATCCACTTTGTCAATGGAATCTAGGAAATCGATTGCTGGGCAGTGATAAGATTCACTCGTTAATGGCTAAGGAAACCAGATTGACATTCAGGGTTAGCTCTGACCTCAAGAAAGGCATCGAGGCGATTGCCGCCAAAGAGGCTAGGAGTGTGGCGCAGATTTGTGAAATAATCCTGAAGAGTGGGCTGGATGCGTATGACAAAGAGGGATCAAAATACTTCCACAAACTGATATCTCACAAATCTGGCGGCAGCAATAAATAAGATTACCACCTGGTCTCCAAAACGGGATGTCCATCGTGAACTGATTCCACTCCTCGGATATCGGGACTAGTGAGCGGCCAGACTGTGTATTTCGGCGATGTAGTTGCCGGGAAATCCCACGATCGCGCTACTCCGATCACCGCTCGTATAAATTGCCGATAAGATCTTCACTCCAGCCGCTTTCGCCTTGTCCAGAGTCGCACGAAGATCTTGAACCTGATATCCGGTCAACTCGTAGCCGAAGGGATACGGCAGATGGCCGTCTGTGACCAAAACCTGCGTATTCCCAAAGAGAGATGTGATACGGATGCGGCGGTAGGTTTCCCCCACGCGCCCAATTTCGCCGGCGTCCGCGTGTTTGTCGTCAGCAACCACTTTGCCGCCGGAGAAAGCGACAAAGCACTTCACGAAGTTGTCGGCCTGATCTGTCGACTCGTAGACTCGGCTGTCAGGAACGGTTTCCAGAGGCGGACTTGTGGATCGACTAAAGTGCCAGTAAAGTTGCATCTTCACGCCGCCTGGCCACTGGATGATGGCATCTTCTCCAATTGGGTCTTTGAAGGGTGTAACCACTACCTCTGCTCCCGCCGCGCGAGCTGCCCGGATGGCCTCGTCCATATTGCTAACCAGATTCCCGGTGCGTTCGGTCCCGAAGGGAAATGGTATTGGCGTCTGATAGGCGAAGATCGAAAGTAGGCCAACCGGAGTCCGCACACCCTGACTGACGGTGCTACTCGGCACCGGTGTTACGTTAGCGACGATTGCTTTTGTAGCGCTGCCCCCGAACGTGGCGATGAAGCTTTTAACGAACGCCTCGAGATCCCCTTGGGCGAGATAGACGTGAGTGGTGTCGTATTGTGGCCCCACCGCAATCTCGCTGCGGTTTGGCGGACTGCGCGATTGCTTCCGGTGCGCCCTCCGCAATTAGGAATGCAACCAGAGCAATCGCGATGCTGATCCGAAGCAACAGCGTTTTTTTGAGGAATTTCCTAGTGCGCGTTTTTTGATCTTGTTCGCAAGGTTTCCGCATGTTGACTCCTGCTATGGGATTTTGATCGACCCTAACGCCGCTCTGGTGATTATTCTTGCGCCTCACAGGATAACCCAAACGTCCGTAGTTCAAATTCGCCCGCAACCAAGAACCCCACGGCCAAAATATCGTGGCATTCGACTCTTATTCCCTGCATCCTTGTTTCGGCCGGGGGGTGCCTACCTCCTTACAAGGCATTCTAAGGGCAGCAGAACGTAATCCTCAGAGAGGGGTTCGACGCGCGCATGAGAAGATGATCCAAGGAAAAGCACCCAAAGAAAGGCGCCATAGCTGCACGACCATTCAACCCAAATTGCTGGCGTACAGTCGAGGGGGAACAAACCTTGAGAAACTTCAACAAGACGAACGAGCCAGAGGGGATTTGGCTCGGAATGTTGGAGGTGCTCGGGATGTTCCGGACGGCGAAAAAATTTGAGCACTCAACCTCCTTAAGCCATACTGCTTTCTCGATGGCTATATGTCTTACAATCAATCGCATGCAATGCCTTGAGCTACCAGATGATAAAAGCCATCAATGCGCATAATAAACAGTCTTCTATACGAGCGGCTGGGCTGCGAAAACGGGCTTCACTGAGCGCTCCCCTAGCCAACTGCCGTCGCAGGATAGTATTCTCGTTGCCTCCACCCAGGTGGGCATCTGGGGAATTGGGGTGAGCAACCTGGCCGACTCGTTCATGTTCTAATAGCTGAATTGCCTTACTCAAACTTCCGAATGAAAATAAACCTAACCGCTGCCTCATTTTGGACGCCGAGCCACCATTCGCCCCACAAATTGCTTTCAATTGTCATGCGCTTGGCGATGCTGCTTTTACCTGCGGCTGCGATGATGGGAACCGCTCTCGCACAGGACGTGCAAGTCCCTCGCGTGCAGCTCTTCGGAGGATACGCGTATACCTGGTTCGACACTTCAACCCTAGGGTTTGCCGGGGGATCGAATCTGAACGGCTGGAGCACCTCGGCAGCTTTTAATCTGACGCGGAATTTCGGCGGGGTCGCCGAGCTGACCGGGCAATATGGCTACCATGCGAACCTGCGCGATTTTGCGGCTGGCCCTCAGTTTCTTTTACCTCATGGGAAGATGATCTTCTACGCGCACCTGCTGTTCGGCAGAGGGCGAACATTCATCGATCAGGGCTACGGGGCCGGCGATACGCAACGGGCGTATCTGTTTGGGGGAGGCATAGACATGCCGTTTCGCCGGCGCTTCGACCTCCGGCTAATCCAGGCGGATTACATCCGCACCGATCTTCTTCAACAGACTCAAAATAATGTTCGGCTCTCCACCGGCATCGTGTACCGCTGGGGAGAGGCGCGCAGACAGAAGCATAGAGCACCTACGACCCAAACTCCATGATGGTGAGGCGATCGAGACAGGTCTTTTCTTGAAGGGACATGGTCAATGCCGACTGGGTGGAAAGTTCTGTTCGGAGTGTTGCTGACGTTGGCTGGATTGTCAGGTTGCGGGGGTGGCAAGGCTGGGTCGAGTGGGGGCACCCCCATCTCGTCGTCTGGACGCCTTGCACTGGTCTCCACGCAATCCGGGGTCTTCGTGTACCGGGTTGACGGCGCTGGTGGTTTGACAATTGTCGCGGGTTCGCCGTTTGCGATGGGGAACGGTCCGGCATCCCTCTGGGCGCTTCCCGCCGGGAACTTTGCCTATGTTGCTAATCAAGGTGAAAACGATATTTCGCTGATGAAGATTGACAACAGTACCGGTTCGCTCACCGAAATCACACCACGCACACCGACCGGCATTAATCCTTCGTCATTCGCCATGGATTCTGGTGGGAGCTTTCTTTACGTTGCCAACGATTTACCGAACCTCGCCAGCATTTCAGTATTCTCCGCTAGTTCTTCAACCGGGGCCCTGACCCCGGTTACCAATTCGCCGTTCCCGGCCCATCCTGACCCGCGGACGTTACTCGTGTCTCCAACTGGGAAGTATCTCTTTGTCCTAAATCCAGATCTCTCGGCGATTTCGGTTTATGCGATATCGTCAGGCGCTTTGCAGGAGGTGATGGGATCACCGTTTGGCGTGGGGCATACGCCAACTTCCGTAGTGGTGGATTCGGCAGAGCATTTCCTCTATGTGGCAAATGAAGCGGACAGCACACTCTCCATATTTGCTATCCAATCGACCGGCAGCCTTACCCCGGTCCTGGGCTCTCCGTTCACCACGACGCTGCCTCCGAACTCCATGGTGCTGAACACCTCCGGAGGATATCTTTACGTAAGCAGCACGGGATCTACGGATATTTCAGCGTTTGCACTGGACTCCAATACCGGTTTGCCGACGGCGATCGTCAACTCCCCTTTTACCGCTTCGAGCACACCCTCATTTCTGGTGATTGCGCCTTCCAACACGTTTTTGCTGGAAGCGGACCAAACTGCAAAAACGATCTCCACTCTGCCCATTACCGCGGGCACGGGCGCGCTGGGCGGAGTATCGATCTCCACCACAGTGCCATTTGCACCGCAATCCATTTTCGTAACGAAATAGCGCGTAACGAACTGGGACGAACTCAAAATCCAAGATGATTCGCTTCGGTATCGCCGGCTTCGGATTGCACGCGGTCAAGCGGCTGATGCCAGGTTTCGTTCTGGCCAAAAATTGCACAGTCACTGCTCTATCGCGCCGTGATCCCGTAAAGGCAATTGAATCGGCACAGCAATTCGACATTCCGCATTGGTTCGGCTCCACGGCAGAATTATGCAGCTGCCCCGAAGTGGATGCGGTTTTCGTAACCTCGCCAAATTCTGTCCATCTTAGCGACGTTTTAGCCGCGATCAAGGCTGGTAAGCCAGTCTTGTGCGAGAAGCCGATGGGGATCAATGCATCGGAGTGCCGTCAGATGGTGCGGGCGGCCGCCAAGGCAGGCGTGCTGTTGGGAGTGGCTCAGGTTTTTCGCTTTGAAGACAGCACGGCGTGGCTGCGCGAACGGGTGGCAGCGGGCAAAATCGGCATACCCTTTTTTGCCCGGGCTGAATTCTCTTTTCCCGGGGTACGACAGCACGCCCGCAAGTGGATCAATGATCGCAGCATAGCGGGCGGCGGCCCGGTTGCTGATGTTGGAGTGCATTGTATTGATGCGCTGCGCTATATCCTGCAGGACGAAGTTAAGCGCGTCAGCGCCCGCGAAATTCCCAGCAGAACCTCGCCGGACATCGAAGCGGGCGCCGCATTAACTCTGGAATTTTCGCGCGGAACGCTGGGCGTGGTTCTGTGTTCTTTCCTAGCCGGCTATCGCACACCGCTGGAAATTGTAGGCGAAGATGGCGTGTTGCGTGCAGAGGATTGTCTTACCGTCGAAAGACCGGTCAACCTGGAATTGCGTCGCGCCGGGGACATTTTCGAAAGCACAGCCATCTCTAACCATTTGGCTTATGCGAAGCAAGTGGACGCATTCGCCGCCGCCGTGGAGGGTACTGCGGTGTTCCCTGCCCCGGGATCGAAGGCTGGCAGAATCAGGAGATCCTGGACGCAGCCTATCGCAGCGCAAAAAGCGGCAAAGTGGAAGAAGTGCCTCGCGTGGTTTAGAGCGTGGCCGATTTTCGAGGTCAGGATGCTTGGCCAAGAACGCCCGCGGAATACTTCCTCACTCGACTCCAAATCATCAGCAACGCTTCTACCTTCTTGCGAATAGACGAATGGAAATGCCGGGACAAGTGACTTTTTCAACACCCACGATCGATTACGCCAAAAGAATGACTGCAATCGTCGTTTTCGAACGCTATTCCACAGCCGCTATTCACGATGGCCACAGAGAGAGGGGAGATTCGGGGTTAGGTGTAAAGAGGAATCGGGAAACGGAGTAGTTACGGACGTGTTAGTACGGGGGCAGAACTGAAGGGGGTTACTCGGAATGGCTTTTTTAGTCTACGAAGCAGTGCTCCGTGGCGAGCCCCCGTGGGATGGGTCCCTACCCGCGATAAGGCTTGCTCGTGGCGTTCGCTCGCGGCATCTCGAAGGCAGCTCGCACTTCTTCTAGTTTCGCGGCCGTGTTCTCATCTAAATCCGCGGCGCTTTCTGTGCGATATTCCGAATAGTTGCAGCGTTTGCAGGTGTGCACGGTCCATTTGGCGGTGGCCTTGGACCAGGCCCACTCACGAAAATCGTGGCCGAATATTTGGCAGAGAAGTTTCATTCGGTTGCCTGCTTTCCCAGTCTCCATCGGGGCGCCCACAGAAAATCAGCATGGGCATACTGGGCGAATTCGACCGCGGCTTGTGTTTTGGCGTGGCAGTACTCGTAACCGCGCAAGCTTAGGATTTGCCAGCTTTCCTCGCGCCCGAGGTCCGAGCATTCTAAGAAGATCACCGGGCGGTGTTTGTCGATCGTCTGGAGCATCCCGTTTAACACTTTGTTTTCTGCGCCCTCTACGTCGATTTTCACAAACTGCGGAGGGCTGATGATTTGATCCGCCACCAGGTAGTCGATGGGCATGGTCTCGACTCTTATTTCGGTGGCTTGCTCGTCCTTGTGCCATACCAGGCTGGCCATGGCGGCATTGCCGTTCATGCGCAAGATTGCGTGGCTAGGCGCGTCGGAGGCAGCATAGCGCAGGATCGTCGCGTTTTCGATCCCATTGATGCGCACATTTTCGCGGAGGCGATTTAGATTTTCCGGGAGAGGCTCGAAGCTGTAGACCTTGCCTGCGCTTCCCACTTGTTTGACTAACGAGAGTGTGACGTAGCCGAGGTTTGCGCCGATGTCGTACGCCACGTCTCCCGGATGAACGTAGTCGCGAATGATTCGCTGTAAGTGCGGTTCGGAGGTGCCTACTAGGTAACTCAGGTGATCGCGCGGGGAGACTGCGATGCGGTAGCCGGAGGGCAGTCCGCGCAGGATGCGGCGGGGTCGAACGGTGTCACCGAGTAAGGCGACGGCGGCCCTTTTGAAAAGCTTACGCATTGGAGGGTCTTCGCGACCCCGGAGGGAGTGGTTCTCTTGCCCGATACGCCAATATCCAGCAAGATGTGAAGATCACACAGTATCCCAGGGTCAGCCCGATAAAACCTGCCACCAGCGCGAACTCGCAGTAGACAAGCAGATCGGAGAGAATAGCTATCATGGACTTGTTTTCCTCTTAGCCCAGCGGGCGATGGCGGCCTTTTGCGCTGATTCCTTACGCTCGACGGCGGTCTGATTTTCCACGCGGGCTTTGCCGCCTCGCCGGCCGAGTTCAACAGCGGCCTTGTTCTTTCCAGTCATGAGCCATTTTTAGCACAGATTTTCCACCATCATGCGAAGCGGTTCGTATCTTTTAGAAATTTCGGCAAATGGAGTTCTTGACAGTGCGAAGCGCTTCGCATGGGATTGTTCCTGTCGGAGCCAGAAACCAGGGACAGCAAACGGGTACTCGGCTTCGACAAGTAGATGATCGACTGGAACACGATCGATGGCTCTAATCCGCAATCGAGAAACTGGAGGCCGCACGCCTCAGAGCACCATACCACTTCCCCTCTTCCGCAGATTTTCCACAAGAGTAAGCGCGCGTTATCCAATTCCAGCAGCAGCTTCTAAATTCGCGCGATGCCGCTGCCTACCAAGTGGTGGGCACCTTGTAGAACGTGCTTGCCTTCGCCGAAGTAAAAATCTTTGAAGAATCCTTTGCCGTCACCCGCGCCGTGCTGCGGAAGTTTGAATCGGCCGAGCATCGCCATCAACCGTTTCTATCAATTTCAAATGGAGAATGCACTCTGAACGCAGCCGTAGCCAATGTTGTTCCGCAATCGCACGTCTTGACAGATTGCCAAGGAAACTCCCTATTGTTCCCATAAGGTCGGATTCTTCGGGCCGCACGGTTCGGGAAAAATCGGCTCGGCTGCGCTGCTGGCGATGGCGCTCTTCGAAGCAGTCCGACAATAGTGTCTCCGTCTGGGTTACCGATACCGAGCCGGGATGGCAGTTCTACAAGCGCAGATGTTCGCCATGGAAGGAATCGAACTGCTGCAGCGCACGGTGCACCAACTTCAAGGGGATGTTGGCTGATCGGCGCGACGCCGATTAGTTTGCGCATGCGAAGGCATAAGGCTCCAATTACGCCTTCTTTCGGATCCTTGCGAGTGCCCGGGCCACAATATTGTCGAAAATCGCGACTTCGCCCTGCGGCGAATGCAGTTCGCATTCTAGCACCGTCTCCTCCGCTACCACCTGACAAAGACAGGCGATATCATTTGAAAGGGAGCCATCGTCACAGATAGTTCGGGCAAGATCAGAGAAGGTCGCAACGTGCGATTCTTTCGTGGTTTGGGTCATTTTTCTTCTTTCCTGTTCCCCACTGAGCCTGGGCTGTTATACGGAAGACCTTGCGTTATTCCGCCGTCAATCGCTTCCGTGAGAGATTTCCATTAAGCCTACCCTGCTTGATCATGAAATCGCGATCTAGTCTGTCATTGACGCACTTTAACATTATAAGAAAGGCCTCGGCAAAAAACTTTACTTTCTGCTGAGAGACCGAGGGTGGTCGCATAAAATCGTCCTCGTAGCCCAAGGAGGCGTTTTCTGCAACCTCGAGCATGTGTTTTCAGCTACGCGTTTGCATGATGAGTTCCTTGATGCTTGTGAATTTCGCCGGACAAAGTCCAGGTCCATTTGCAGCTTCGTACGCGGACTTTTATGCGAAGGCGTATCTGGACCCACTCGCAATTTCGCGGAAATTTCAAGCACAATCGGTCAGTTACGTAAGCTCTACGCTATAGTTCTCGCGGAAAGGTATGCCCCCTCGCGATTCGTCAGCCTTGGCTGGGAATCCAAAATCTGTTCTTTAACTCTTGCGCATAACCTACTGATATCAAACCTTTATTTTCTCCAGATTTAGAGGGCGCTTTAACATTGGAATTGACTATCATTTATGAGATTGGCCCTTGGGAAATTGTTAGGGAGAAACCATATCAAAGAGACTGTCTGGTCTTCTAAAACGATTGGCTGAACTCGAAAAGTGCGCGGCTGAAAGATCGCGCCGAGAAGAGTTGGCCAACTGGGACGGTAAGCTATCAATTGACTTCTCCGAGCGGGATTGTCGGATCTGTTGCTATACAACTGCAATTTTGCGGAATTATCAACCTGCAATTAAACTAAAGACATGAGCTTTAAGATATAGCACGCACAGAAACGTATGCACTATTTCGGCGGAATACCCTGAGCTTGCACAATCGCCCAGTGCCACTCCTGAGCGGGATCTAGTTTTCCGCCCAGTTCCTGACGGAAGACAGTAGTGGAGCCGGGAGCGGAAATCCCTTTGATGTGATAGAGAACGGTGAAATCGGGGCGTTTGCCCGACGATTGCTCCTGCCCCTCCGCGGCAGGAAGAAGTCGAGCGCTGCCGTAATGAATGGCGGCACTGTCGGCGGAGGGCGGGCGCAAGATGGTAAGGCTCACAGTGATTTCACGCAGGTTCCACGCCGTGCCGTTGTGCACAGTGATCTGAATCGCATTCCCGCTAATCACCGCCGGACCATCAAGATTCGCGAGTTCGGCGCGAGGGATATCCTGTGGAACAAAAGGATCTGACACCAGTGCGCCTGCTTTGCCACTAAAAGACAGGCTGCAGGTGACATCGGGAGCCGCCACTTTTATATCTTTGCCGAGGCCATCGAAGACAAAATTTACATTGCCCTTAAGCCGATCTTTCTCGGCCTGGTCCATGACCTGGGAAAAGTTTTCGTTGTCGATGACGGTTTGCGCGGCTGGCGCTTCTTTCTGGCCGTTATCTTTTTGCTTTTCTTTATCTTTCCGCAATGCGCGGGCAAGGTCTCCCAGAGAGACAGAATTGTCGTCGTCGGATTGCGCGAAGATAGAGCCGTGCGGCATCAACGTCAGCAGCAGCAGCGCACAGCTAAACAATTTAATCTTCGCTTTCATCTGCTCTTCAATTCATCTTTCAGAATCTAGCGGTCCCATTGGCATTGTGCCGCAATTACCAAAGCCCAGCCCATACCGGAGGTAACCAGAGTCCAATTGATTACTACGCGGTTCAGGAATGGGTGCTATGGGAATTCTAACTAGATGACGGGCGGAAACGACGAGGCGCAGGCAAACTTTAGTGTCAGCCCTTTCAGGCAGCACCCGACCTCTCTAATGGGAGCTACTGGATCGAAATTACCTGGGCAGGTGAACGATGTGGCGCACAACGGACGCCGCCCAACAAACAGACTTACAAAAGACCCGAAGCGCGAAGACGGGTAACCGGGTCGGCCAGTTTCACCGATTGTCGCTTGAATATCCAGCGAGCCACCACGATTCCTAATGCTGCGTACAACACGTGAGCCAGTTTCATAGCGCGCACCCCCCATGAGGGGGAATTCTTGAGTTGACCCTATCAATGCGAGATCGGCAGGTCAATGCGACAAAAGTGCCATGGATCGCGCAGAGAGGTTACACCAGTAACTTACAGTGCGATAAGGGCGGCGCAGCGCCAGCGGCCGGGCTTTCTACAGACTTTTAACCTCGATATGGCGGGAGGTGTAATCCACCTGGAGAGGATTTCGCAGCGCACGGCCAAACACTGGTACGTCAATTTCGAAAATATCGCCATCCAGCGCACGAATATTCGCGCCAAAGCTCACGGCGTTGGCGCCGAAGAAGTGGACATGGACATCTCCGGGACGCCGAAAGCCTTCGTATTTGAAGTGATGATGTTCGAGATTGGCGATCGAATGCGACATATGATCTTCCCCGCTTTCGAAGGTCCCTGTCCAAACTAATTCGCGGCGCCTCACGATTCGGATGGATCCGATGACCGACCTCGGCAAATTTCCCGAGCAGAAGTTCGGGACCAATGGAGCATTGGCGCAATTTGGAATGTGCCAGATAGAGATAATTCTGTTTCTCGAGCACGTGATCCGCAAACTCGTTGCCCAGACAAAAACCGACTCGCCAAGGAGTTCCGTCTTCACCGATGACATAGAGCCCCGCGACCTCTGCCTCCTCGCCTCCGTCACCGGCAAATTCGGGTTGAGTGAGGGCTTGGCCAGGAGGCACGACACAGCCTCCGTCGCCCTTGTAGGCCCATTCCGGTTGCGCCCCAATCTTCCCGGATTCCGGCTTGCCCCCCTTTAGTCCAATGTTAAACATTCGGATCGAGTCAGTGGCCGATCCGGCCGCGGTAGCGGCATGCATCTCGTCGCGCGATTTGGTGCTGCCCAGATGGGTCAAGCCGGTAAGCGAGACAACACATCGCGCCGGATCAGGATGGTCCAGCGGCGGCAACAATCGCCTTTGATCCACGATCTGCTGGTAATCCACGGCTTCGGTCGAAATATGGTGCGTCGCCAATTCTCGCAACGTCATATGGCGCCGCATAGCCTCGTGCGCGAGGTCATAGACTCGATCAAAACCGGCGATGGTCCGCAGAAGGCTTCCGTCTTCCGAGGGTATGCCGATCTGTCTTTGGCCGAGAGGGTTTAAAAATTGAACGAGCCGGGTGGTCATGTCTCCGGAATTCTACAAGAACTTCTGGCTCTTCCCACGCGCACGATTGTTCTTTTGCGGAATCTGGTTCCAGCCCTAGGGTTTTGCCGCTGGACCGAGCAACGGGGTCACCACCGGCACGGCCGCGCCTACAAATTCGCTGATGGTGTTACTACCGAAGCTCGAAACCCAAAGGCTACCGCTGCCATCCACCGCCAAAGCGTACGGCAGACTCAAACCGGCGGCGTGGCCTAATCCGGTGGCTGGTGACAAGGGTGTGCCCGGTGAAACGCTGTCGGCGCCCTGAAGTTCTGAGATTGAGCCACCATGATAGTTCGCTACCCAGATATTCCCCTGCCCATCCACAGCGATTCCTTGGGGACGAAATAATCCTCCGCCCGTGTAGCCACTGGAAGTGACGGCGCCGGAGTTCGACAACTCACTCACGCTGTCGCCGAGGAAATTGGAGATCCAGATATTCCCGTGACGATCGATGGCGAGACCCGAGGGTGCGTTGCAACAGGTGAATGGCATCACCTGCGAACCGTCGGGAGAGATACGCGTGACCGTATTGGCACCCTGATTGGCGAGCCAGGCATTTTGAGATCCGTCGATGGCGACCGCGACGGGGAAATTCAGCTGGCCGTTCCCAAATCCGCTGGCTCCGGAAATTGCGCTTCCACTGTTGGCGAGCAGACTGGCAGAGGACGAGCCATAGTTCGATGTCCAGATATTCCCGCTGGAGTCCGACGCAACGGCAACAGGAAAGTTAATTCCGCCGACGCCGAATCCATCCGAGCCGGAGAGAACTTGCCCACTTGAACTCAGCTCGGTGAGACTGCCGAGGCCGCCATTGACCGACCCTGAACTTTGTTCGTTGGCGACCCAGACGTTGCCATGATTATCAATCGCAAGGCCATAACTTTCGTTGAGTCCGCCGCCCGTGAAGTCCCCCGATGGAGAAAGGAGTGCCCCTTGAGGTGAAAACTCAGTGACGCTGTGAAAGTAACTGGCGACCCAAATATTTCCGCTCTGATCCACGGCCAGGGCTGAGGGCTCGTTTAGCCCGCCGCCGGTGTAGTTGATCGCAAGCGTCCAATCATTGGGAGCCGCAGTGAGTGCAGGCTGAAAGACCGGACTCGCGGCGGCAAAGCCGAAGAGCACGCCGGCGTTCGTGCCCGGATTCAGCGCAATGTTCAAAGCGGCATCAATCGTGTTAGCAGGAACGTTGTCCCCCGCGGTGGTTGCGGCAAACAGTTGAGCGCATTCTCCGCTGCTTCCGCTAGTGGCGGCGCAGTGATTCAGGACGTTGCCCAAGGTATTCAGTTCGCTTGAGGGCACCGTCGCCCCCATAGGCACAGCCGAGCCAGGGGATTGACCGGTGGCAAGGTTCACCAAATTGTTGACCGTGGCAAACGCGTTGGCGAGGCCAGCCGCATTGCTGCTGCTCACCCCGACATTCGCTCCAGAACTCATGAAAGGAGCCAAGGCCCACACTGATGCGACCGTGGTGACTTCATTTACCGAGATTGCCATCTGCTGAATTGACGCTGCCACACGCGCCCAGGGCAGCCATAAATGCCAAAGCTGAGTTATTCGTCCCCGAAGAAAGTCCGGGATTCCCTCCCTGCGCGACCAGATAGATCAATGTTGAGGATGTAGCGCACCGATATCCTGTAAGCGCGAAATTTCCGCCCGAGTCAGTGCTAGGAGCGGTCGAAAGAAGAGCGGTCCCAGCGGAGCCATAGCCACTCGGGCCGACCGCATAAAGTTGGATGGAGGCGCCAGACACGGGAGTCTGGCCGGCGAGAACCATCCCATGGACCGATGGGCCCGGAATGCCGCTGGGTGGAGTCGCGCTGCCGCCGCTCCCGGACGATGATCCGCTACCGCAGCCTCCCACAAGAAATACGGCTGTCAGGAGGGTTGTAATCCTAAAGAGGCGACGATTTTTCATTGGACGCGAAGAAAATTCGCAACAGCTGTCGCTGCCAATGGCCGGACGCTGGTTACCCGCGATCAAATGGTTCTTTACCTGCGGCCTGCCGAGTGATGACGAACCTGAGGCCGCACTCCTATGGCATCGTTAATCACCGCCTGAACCAACGGCGTGGTGACCGGCGCGGCCGCGCCCACAACTTCGGTGATGGAATTACTTAGATAGTCGGTCACCCAGATATTTCCTGAGCCGTCAATTGCCAAGGTGGTCGGTTCATCCAGCCCAACCACCTTGTATCCGGTGGCGCCGGAAAGCAGCGTTCCATCATTGGCCAATTCGCTGATGCTGTTGTCGTAAACATTTGCCGTCCATACATTGTCGTTGCCGTCGATACCAAGGCCTGAAGAATCGGGAACAACCGACGCTCCGACCGAGAAGCCGGCCACGCCGGACTGGGCCACGCCACTACTGTTGAATTTGCTAACCACGTTGGCGGATACGTTTGTAAGCCACAAATTGCCGGTGTGATCGATGGCAACGATATTCGGCACCGCGAGACCACCGCCAATATAAGCGGTCGGGGTCTCTTGCACCCCAGTAGTCGTAAACTCACTTAGGCTGCTCGATCCGAAGTTCGCGATCCAGAGATTGTCAAGGGTGTCGATAGCCAGGAAGCTCGGATTGTCGAGGCTGCTCCCGGTATAACCGGTGGGCGTGACGGGGGTTCCATCGTTGGCAAACTCGCTAATAGTCGAAGCACCTTGGTTCGCGACGAAAATGTTGTTGAGCGTATCGACCGCGATGCCGCTGGGTACATTCAGTCCGCCACCGGTGAAGGGCGAGTTCATCGCCTGAACTCCGGCACTACTGAACTCGCTCAGGCTGTTATTGCCCTGATTTCCTACCCAAACGTTCCCTAGCGAATCAATGGCAACTTGATGGGGAATGTTCAGGCCGCCGGTAAATCCACCTGCAGGCGAAACCGCAACACCGGTTGAAGATAATTCAGTTAAGTTGCCGCTCCCGGTATTCGGTGCCCAGACATTGCCGGACGCGTCAATCGCGATCCCGTACGGATTATTCAAACCGCCGCCCGTATACGTGAGTGCCATGGTCCAGTCATGCGGAATCGGAGGTAATATCGGCTGGAAGGGTGGTGTTCCGGGAAGCAGATCGTAGAGCATGGTTGTGTTATTGACCGGGTTTTGCGCGATGTCGAGAATTGCATCGATGGTATTGGTGGGCGCGGTGCCGCCATTTGGCGTGGCGGCGGTAAAAAGACTGCTACATTCGCCGGTGCTGCCATTGGAGTTCACGCAAGCGGAGATAATATCGGCCAGTGTATTGATTTCGGCGCTGGGCGCGGTTGCTCCCGCCGGAAGGTTCGGTCCTGGACCCTGCCCTTTGCTGGTGTCGATCAGGTTGTTCACAGTCGCAAATGCATTGGCCAAGCCCTGGAGATTGGTGGTGCCCGTGCCCATATTCGTCCCGCCGCCGGTGCCCATAAACGGGGCGAGCGCATATACCGACGCGACGGTGGAGACTTCGTCGATAATGATGTAGGTGGAAGCTGACAGATTTTTGCATGAGCCTAGGGCGGACATCATGGCCAGCCCGGTGTTGTTGGTTCCGACGCCCAGTCCGGGATTGCCGCCGGTGGCGACGATGTAAACTTGAGTGTCGGGCGTGGGGCAGGTGTAGAGGTTTGTCAGTGTAAACTTACCGCCGGTGCCTGTCGTGACCGCCGGAATGAGCAAAGGTATCGCAGTGCCCCCATATCCGGTCGCTTCCGCCGCGTAAAGCTGAATCGTCGCCCTAGAAACCGGTTGCTGTCCGCCGCGCACCATGCCTTGGAGCGCAAGGGGCGCTGGAGTCTGATTGCCCATTCCTCCACTGCAGCCTTGAAGAACGATCATCGCGATAAAACCAAACAAAGAAAAACACCGGGAATGGAAGCGGCGGAATGAACTGGGCGTATGCATCGCACATCCTCATTTGCGAATTAACTACGGAGACAGCAATCAATCGTGGACCGGATCGCTCCGATCCTATGAAACTGATCAGTTCGTCGGCGATAGACGCAGCGGAACTGATTCTCCTGGGCGATAACGCATGCGCACAATGGCACTTTGGTAACTATGAATCCAAGAGGTAATCCATAATTTCCAGTATTCACCAGCCGGTCGCGCCATGGGATGCCCTTCCTATTAGCGGGCCTCAACATAGTCAACACAAAAGCCCGCGACGGCTATTTATGATTTTCATGTCAAGATTTGCCGTCCCGCTTTAGGAGGCACGCTAACATGAAGTGGAACATTCGGTACGCATATCTGTTGCTGCTGCTCGTGCCCACATCGCACCTTTATGCGCAGGGCGGTTGTGTTGACTCTCCTGAGCACCCTACCGCATTGCTCGCTTTGTTCGGCGTAGCGGGATTCGCCTACAGTCCTGCAAAAAAGAAATTGGTTTCCCTATGGCGCAACCGGACGAATAAGTAACTCGCGCCCCGGCCCATGGCTGCAATTCCTCAGGTTCTGGAACCATCTCCGGTTGTTGGCGTGGAAACCGGGCGCTCACCCTTTCTCCCCCTATTGCCGTGGCTGCTGATTGCATACGCCGGATTGACGTTCTCGGCTTGCTCCCTGCTTTGGCAGATCTGGACGAACGATGCTTTACGCTCCATCGGCATTTACCTGCCCATCGCCAGCCTGATTCTCACCCTGCGGGTCTGGCGCCGCTGCAATTGGGAAACACGAGGGACGTGGTGGGGCTTGCTCCCCTTGTTCTACGGCGTCATGATGACGCGTGCCGGCGGGAATGCCTTGCAGATTTTTATTTTCGGTGGCCATACGAGCATCTCACTGCTGCAGTCCGGCCTCACGGTTTACGCTTACGGCTGTGGGATTGTCCTGCTGCTGGGTGGGGTTGGCGTGTGGCGGCGAGCGGCGTTCCCTCTGGCTTTGCTGTTGTTTGTGAATCCAGTACCCAGTGTTTTTGCCCAGATAGATCTCCCCCTGCAATATCTTTGCGCGCACACCGCGCACACCTTTGCACTAGCGATTGGCGTTCATCCGGAAGGAAATCAACTGCGCCTGATGTTCGCGCCCGGTTTCGGGATGTTCATCGCGCCTGGCTGTAATGGCGTGCGAGGGGCGGTCACGATGGGATACCTTGCGTTGATCCTTGGCTATGTCTACCGATTTTCCTTTCGGGCACGATTGGCCGCGGCGTTCGGGGCGGTTGCCTTGGGATATCTATTCAATTTGATTCGGCTTTGCGTGCTGGTTTTGTTCTATTGGCTCGCGCTCCGCTTCCCTTTCCTTCAGGCACGCGGTGAAGGTGCAGATTATCTGATCGGCGGGATCCTGTTTCTGAGTGCAGCCGCATTATTTGCCAATCTCGTTCGGTCGCAGAGAAGAAGTCCAGCCGAGGAAAATGAACCGCGGAACGCGCTTCAGCCTTCGCCCAACGGCATGTTTAGTTCTGCTGGGCTGGTGCGAAGAGGAGTCGCGCTGACCGTTCTTGTAATACTTGGCTCGTTTTCATATTTGCACGGACTTGTCGTCGCCTCTGACAACCAGGCCGGGATGGCCATGCCGCAAGCGCGATTAGCGAATTTACTTCCGGCAGAGATTGGAGAGTATAAGCTGATTCGAACTTGGACGGAACCGGACGCGCAGAATCGTCCTACTTATCAATGGGGGAGCTACTCCGCAGGAAAAACGCTCAACGATATTGACGTCGCCTATTGGCTCGGCGGTGGAGCGCATTACCCAATCCGCTGTCATCTCGCGCGCGGCGAAAAACCAGCATGGCGCCGCACCCAAGCGCTCCGTACCGGTAATGGCGAGTCCGCGGTCTTCGACCTCGACTTCTATGCACAGGATCGCGGCGGAGTCCTCGAGGCCAGCACGACTTGCGACAGAGGCGGATGTAACGCTCAAGTCCTTTTGCCAGCGCACGCCGGCATTGCCTTTGTGGGGATGGGCATGACGAATTTTCTCTTCCGTCCCACCTCTACTCCACTCCCTCTGTTGATGCGAGAGGAGACTTTTCAACCGAACGTCAGCTCCGAGGCGATGAGGAATTCCATGTTTTACCAAATGCGTGGCTTCATCACCGCGGTCAACACCAACTCCCTGATTCACTTTTCCGAAACCGGACAATAGCACCGAGCCCGTTTCTGCCAGCTCAAAGACGTCCTGCGGCTTTCAAAATGGTCTTGAGTGACCATCGGTAACTGTCCTATTTCATTCGCGTTGGTTACTTGACGATGAGGCCTGCTGCCTTGATGATGCGTACTCCAAGCGAAATTATTGGCGCAATCAAATCGCATCTTTTGGGGGTTGTATGCTCAAATCTCTTCGCAAGTTATGGTCGGATGAGGCTGGTCAGGACATCGCGGAATACGCCGTGATGCTTGCCGTCATTCTCGTGATTGTCGTCGGCACGCTGCGACTGATTGGCTCGAATGCCAACAATGCTTTTTCGACGGTCGCCAGTTCCATCCAATAGCGGTTCGTACTCAGCGCGCGAGGGGATTGAGTCTCTCGCGCCTCCATTTCGTTTTCGTTTTACTCAGTCGAGAAAGTCCGCACTCCCAAAACTTTTCATAACAAGATCTTCCTTGAGGCAGCGAGCCGATACTTTCGTCCGCAGCGTTGAGTGTGAACCCGATTCCCTCGACGAATAAACTTGCGCAAATCTCAACTACGAAGTGCAGGTCGATTGTCCTATCGCACAAAATTCGCGCTCATCCTATGAACTAATGCGCGCCCACCCTAGTGGCCATCTGCGAATTCTATTAGTCAGTTGGTGTGGCCAGACGTTATGTACTTCTCGCACCTTGTCCTGTGAAGCCAAGGTCAGTACATTGCCTACAACTTCCAACCTGTGGTTCCAAAGATAGAACGATTCGATCTTTCAGCAATGTAGGTCGTCGGTCACGTCGGTTCAGTGAACGATCCACGTAGCTCATTCACGCATCGCTTGGGACGAATCCCCCGTTCCTCCCATTAAACACAATTTGTTGCCGGCGGAATGTGTCTGATTCCGCGTATGGAGAGGTGTCATGAAACTACGTATGGTCATCAGGACAATTTCATTCTTGACTCTGCTTCACATTTCATCGAGCACGTTGTTCGCACAAAATCCTAATTGCACGATTGTCGTCCCGGACGCGCCATTCACCGCGGCCGGCCTGGCTACTCCATATCAATTGAAGGCCACCGATCCGAACGACGGCAATGGTCCCTGCAGCGAAGCCAATTCAAATTCATCGGCGTTCGTTCAAGCGGCGATATTCGATCTTTTGACTAACCAGATTTCGATCTACAACCCGCTGGTAGTGGACGAGGGTTCGATCCCCGCCGCCGCGCCAGTTGTGCCCACGCTTCCAGAGCACGCCATCGTGGCGCTCTGGTTTGGCTTTAATGGAAATAACCTCACACAACAGGGTGCGCACCCGGCAGTCTTAAAAGAAATCAAGTGCGTGAACGGACGTCCAGGGAATGTCTTTGGGCAGTATTCGTACTGCAACGGGCCGGCATTCTTCAGAGCCGCGAATCGCGCCATCCGATTGGGAGAGTTGCAAGTTCCGAGACTCGGTCGCGCGAATGATGGCTTGCCCTGCCCCTCGGTACGCGATTTCTATGTAGTGGATCAGGATCAAAGCGACAACCTTCCAGTGACCTATCTGATCAGCCCGGGCGGCCTGCTGGCGCAAAATACGCAGGCGAATGCAGCCACGTTGACGGGAGCCACGGTACTGGGAAATCCCAGTGATAACGGATTGCTCGACCGGTTTATGGATCCGGCGCTTGGTTGCACTCCCTGGAAGGTAGCTGACTTAGCGGACCCGGGGCAGACGGTGCCAGGACTTGCGCTGAATGAACTGCAGGCTCGCGCTCAACCAAGGTCTCCGGTAGCGCTCGTTCCGGTGGGTGATCCCATGACCCTGGACGCGGATGGAGGCACTGACCTGGTGAAGGTAAACGATTACCGTCGTGGAGTCGATCAACCGGATGCCGCAGGATCATGGCAGGCCGACACGGCACGCTATTGTCGCAACATGCTGCGGATCGCTCCCGCCAGACTCTTACTGGACCAAACCCAACTGAGTGGGGGCCCGTCGCCGGTTGCTTCGGCGACTAACCTGTTCACCTTTCTAGCGCAACGTTTTGCGGCGAGCTACGACATTCTGGGATGCGGGGACTTGGTTCATATCGCGGATCCCGTGGTGGTGACTACGACTAGCGCAGGGGTTGCGAGCAGCGCTCAGATTGATCCGTCACGCTATGGCGAATGCAAGCGCCGTCTTGGCCCGTACGAAATTCCCGACAATGCCGCTGCCGCCGCTGATGTGAAGGCGGTTGCAACGACGGAATAGCCAGGGCAAGTTTCGATGAATTGCCCTGTCTCGGGGGGGGCGGCACATTCGTCCCCCACTCACTCTAAAACCAAAGCGGGGGCGCTAACTGGTGTCCGCTGCGCGATCTCAGAGTTACATCTGCATCTGCTTTGGCTCGCACGCGAAAGGTTTGCGGCACAACGTGCGCGTCACTACAGATGGGCAATATTAGGCTTCCTTTTGACTTCAATGATGGCAAGCGGACAAATTTCGCCTGGCAGTCTCTCTCGATCGCATCAGGCGCTCGATGGCATAACCGATTGCACCACCTGCCATCGACTCTCCACGGGAAAACCCACATTCCGGTGCATTGACTGTCATAGCGAAATCGGCTCTCGCGTCGCTTCGCATCGAGGTCTGCATGCTACTTACAACATACCCCCAGGGTCGAGCGCGGAGTGTGTGCGCTGCCATTCCGAGCACAATGGAGAAGATTTCTTACTCATTAAGTGGAACCCGGGGACTTTTGATCACAAACTGACGGGTTACGCGCTGGAAGGCAAACATGCAGGCGTGGCTTGCAATCAATGCCATACCGCGGAGCACATAAGTACCGAGGAGCGTAGCACTATCAAGGTCACGCATTTGAGTCGGACATTCTTAGGATTATCGCGGAATTGCACGACATGTCACCAGGACTCGCACAAAGGGCGGCTCGGATCGAGCTGCGCGCAATGCCACAACTATGACAATTGGCAGCAGATCAGTATCAACCAATTTGATCATTCAAAAACCCGATACCCGCTGACGGGATTGCACAGCCAGGTCGGCTGTCAACAGTGTCACACTGCCGGGAAAGACGCGAAACCGAGATACACAGGCTTCCCGTTTGGCAGGTGTGCGGATTGCCATGCCGATCCGCATCGGGGCCGTTTCGAACAGGGTTGCGAATCATGCCATGGCACGCAGGGCTGGAACAAGATTGCCTCGGACGCGCTGAGTGAAAGTTTCGACCACTCAAAAACGAAATTCCCGCTGTTGGGTAAGCACATCAAGGTGGATTGCGTCGAGTGCCACTCCGGGGGAGATTTCAAGAAGCCAATTCTCTTTCAGAAATGCGCTGACTGCCACAAGCCTGATCCTCATGGTGGGCAGTTTGCGCAGCGCCTGGACAAAGGCGAATGCGCAGCCTGTCACACGGTCGAAGGCTTCAGGCCCTCGACGTTCGGAATTAAGCAACATGCCACAACCGCCTATCCCTTGCAGGGCAAACACGCCTTGTTGCAATGTTCGCAATGTCACATCCGGAAGGGCAAAACCACTATCTACAAGATCAAATTCCAAAGTTGCACCGATTGCCACCAGGACCGTCATGCGGGACAGTTCGCACAGGCTCCGTACTTTGACCGCTGTGAATCATGCCACAAGGTGCAACGATTCCGGCCGTCGACGTTTACTTTAGCCCGGCACGCTGAAACGCGCTTTCCGCTCACTGGGAGCCACGCAGCCGTTATATGTACAGACTGTCACCGCATTTCGTCGCAATTTACCCCGCCGTCAGCTATTTACCATTGGAACAATACCGTCTGCACGAGTTGCCACTCTGATCCGCATCAGGGCCAGTTTGCAAAACTGATGCGGCTGGCCGGAAGCAACGGCAAACCGCTCGGTTGCGAGGCCTGCCACTCAACGCAATCTTGGAAAGAGTTCTCGCGCTTCGATCATTCGAGAACTTCGTTTCCACTCTTGGGCTCTCATCGGACAACACCATGCAGCAGTTGCCATAAAGCGCCCGGCCAACAAACCGCGATTCATAACATAGATTTCAAAGGCGCTCCGACAGCGTGCGAGGAGTGCCATCAGGACGTTCACGGCGCCCAATTTGCGAAATCCGGGATCACCGCTTGCGCGGGTTGCCATAACAGCACAGCCTGGAAGCCGTCATCGTTCGATCACGAGACGCGAACGGCATTCCCCTTGCAAGGCGCGCACAGGAAAGTTGAGTGCGACCAGTGCCATAAGTCAACACGCTTGGTCGGGACTAAGGCGATCCTTTTCTACAAGCCAACGCCAACCAGATGCGCAGCATGTCACGGGGCAAACGTTCACGGGCAGTGATTGGGTCGATGAGTTGAAATGCTTTAGCCACAAACAAGCGCCGAGAGCAATGTGATGTGGGCCATATCTGAAGTTCATGCGAACAGCGTCCAAATGCCTCTGTACCACGGGACTGTACTAGGCGCATGTGTACAGTGGCGAAAAAGGCATCGACAATGCGCAACAGAGTTTCGCGAGCGCGCGGTCAAAGCACGCGTCCATACCGGCCGAGGTCCATCACACGGGGAAGGCAACTTCTTGGTTGGCAACTGGTTTTTACTTTGCTCCATTTTCGTGTTTCAAATAACGCTGGCTGCCTGCGCCCAGCAAGCGCGGCCAGCGATTGCCAGCTCGCAGAGTCCGCATGGCCCGCTGAAGACCACGTGCGAAAAGTGTCATACCGTTTCCTCATGGTGGCCGATACGCAGCAAGCCTGAGTTTAATCACAACAAGACGGGCTTCCCCTTGCGAGGTTTGCACACCGATGTGCCCTGCCAGGAATGCCACGTCAACCCGATGTTCTCCAACATAGGTACGAATTGCCAGGATTGCCATGCCGACATTCATCGCCGCCGGAACGGTGCGCAGTGCGACATGTGCCACCGGATGAACGGTTGGCAAGTTACGGTGCATGACATGAATGAACACCAGGACCGCTTCCCTCTCATCGGCGCTCATGCCGTGGCGGATTGCTATTCCTGTCACAAAGCCGGCGCCATCGGAGAGTTCAACCGTCAGGGATTGTCTACCGAGTGCGTGAGCTGTCACCTGAAAGTGTTCCAGAAAGCGAGCGCTCCGAATCATGTGGCCTTGGGATATTCAACGGAGTGCGAAGAGTGCCATACGAGTTTTGACAGTTGGACTGCAGGGGCCGTCTCAGGCATGAGCCTGCGAAAGAGAAAGTAGTAATAAGCGGGGAGAACGCATCAATCGTGAAGCCGATAGTAGAGCTGATTTTTTTGTCCCTGTTGGCGTGCGTGGCCGTGGCGCAAACACCAGGCTCAGTTGTCGCTCGAATCCGAAGTGTACATGTCGCAAACGGCCATGATGGCATTCGAATCGAGCTTGGTCTTACGATTCCGATCACGCCGCGCGTCATTACTACTATCGATCCTGACCGGCTGGTAATGGATCTTCCTAACACGCAGGCTCAGGCCAGACAGCAACATATTGACGTGAACCACGATGGGGTAATTCGCGTGCGCGTTGGCTTGAATGCCGCTGATCCGCCGGTAACTCGGGTGGTAGTAGATCTGGCGAATCCGCACACTTATGAAGTCAAAGCGATGAAAACGACCATCATCTTAACTGTGCGTTCAGGTACGGCAACGAGCGTTCCCAGCGACGGCGCAGTGCCTGCGGCTTCGACGCTGTTGGACAGAAAATGGCCGTGGCCACACTCGAAGAGCCAGTCGTCCGCATCATGGACCGCCAACGCCAAGGTGTCGGCACGAGGCAAGCTTCGCACTTCATTCAAAGTGAAATACGTCGCGGAGGGTGCCGCATACCTCGATGGTGGACGCAGCTCGGGCCTCAAGGTGGGCATGAAACTGATAGTGCGTGACGCACCGGGGGTCTCAGGTAGTTCTGCCGATCAAGTCGGAGGTGTCGTCGCCGAGTTACAAATCGTCTCCGTAGCTGCGACGTCGGCTGTCACCGAGATTCACTCTCCTAAGCGAGAGGTTGAACCCGGGGATTGGGCTTATCTTTCTCCGAAAGATTCCGCAAGGCTCTCCGGTGAGCAAGGATTAGTCGGGACAGACAAACTCCCGGCCGCCAGCTCGTTCGCTGCCGGCGGCGAGCCGGCACAAAGCACCTCGGATTCCGGTTCGCATCCAGCCGCATTGGAGGAAAGCCGCCTGGGTGCACGTGTCGCTGTGGACTACAGCGGCATCCACTCCTCCGGGTCGACTCTGGGCAGCAGCGGCGAGATTGGCTTGGCGGTGCGTGCCGATATGAAAAATATTGCCGGCACACACTGGAATCTTGAGGGCTACTGGCGTGATCGCCTCACCACGAACTCGCAACCCGATGAAGAGACTATCCAGGATTACCTGGATCGGACCTACATTATTCAGCTGTCCTACGACAACCCGGATTCCAAATGGGTCGCCGGATTCGGGCGTTTATACCTGCCATGGGCCGTCAGCCTTGACACGATCGACGGCGGTTACGTGGGCCGCAAAATCGGGCATGGCATTACCACCGGAGTCTTTGGCGGATCCACCCCCGATCCCACTTCATGGAACTACCAACCGGATCAGCAAATTCTGGGATCGTTCGTCAACTTCGAAGGTGGCAATTATGATTCCTTCCATTACAGCAGCACCGCCGGAGTGGCGTTCAGCATGTTGAAATGGCAACTCGATCGACCCTATCTTTTTTTGGACAACACGATCTCTTACAGCAAATACTTATCCATCTACCATTCCCTGATTGTGGATTCACCGCAGGGTGTGACGACTGACGGAATTAAACCGGGGGCTGGAATCAGCCGCAGCTACCTAACTTTTCACGTTCAACCCAAGCTCTGGATTGGCTTCGATGTCTATCACAACTACTTTCGCGATGTCCCTACTGCGGCCACTGCGTTGATTGGCACCGGAATGGTGGATAAGTTGCTTTACCAAGGGCTGAGTGCGGGCGTACGGATCAAGCCTGTCCGGCATTTCTCCTTTTACACGACACTCGGGAAGAGCGACAAAACGGGCGACGCCCGGGAAAGCCTGAATCAAATGTACGGCGTTACATGGAGTGAGATCGCGCACACCGGAATTCGTGCCGATCTGCACTACTCGAAATTTGACAGCTCATTCGCGCGTGGCGACTATCGCGTGTTGTCGCTCTCGCGCCACCTTGGAGATCGCATGAATTGGGACGCACAATTCGGGAGCCAGACCTTGCTGTCAGCTTTCACCAGCAACAATAAATCGATGTTCTTTGATACCTCCCTCGATACCAACCTTGGGCGGCGAACTTTTATACAGAGCGGAATTACCTTGGAACGCGGCGCGACCTTGAATTATCAACAGTGGTACATGAGCCTCGGTTACCGCTTCGACGTGAAGGGACCAGCGAAATGACCGCTTACGCTTCCTTTGCCTCTCAGATCACCTTGTCCACGCCGGTGAATAAGCATCGCAGATCCTTACTGATCGCGAGCTTACTCTGCGTCGCCCCGGTTCTTTTCCTAGTGCTTTATGGAGCCAACTATTACGGCCTGAGTCAGACGGATCGGCCATTTTCACCCAAGCATCACCTTCTCAAGCCTGGTGGCATGATCGGGATCAACATGGGGATCCTCGGAGTTCTGATGTTGTGCGCCATCTTCGTGTACCCGCTGCGAAAACGCTGGGCATGGTTGCGACGCCAAGGAAATTCCCGTCATTGGCTCGATTATCACGTAGTCCTGGGTGTCGCGGCGCCAGTGTTTATCGCCTTCCATTCGTCTTTCAAGTTTCGCGGAGTTGCCGGCATCGCTTTCTGGGTAATGGTCGCGGTTGCAATCAGCGGACTGGTGGGGCGCTATCTTTACAGCCAGATTCCTCGTCAAGTTGCGGAGGCAGAGTCATCACTGAAGCTATTCCGCCAAATCCTCGAACATCAGACGGCGATTCCGCAGTTTCGCCTGGCCTCACTGTCTCAAGTGCCTTCGCAGCGGCATGTGGGCCGCTGGCCGGTGCCCCTAGCTCTGGCCTACGTGGTGGTGTCGGATGTAATTCGTCCCCTTCATGTCGCACGGCTTCGCATAAGGGGATTGGGAGTAAGACGAGCGGCTGCATCTTTCGGAGGATTGCGGCCAACCAAAGATTCGCAACTTGAATGGATTGTAGGCGTCGCCCGAACCCACTCAGTGCTCTCCAACCGTATTCTTTTTCTTTCACAACTGCGGCGCGTATTTCAGCTGTGGCATGTGATTCACAAGCCCTTTAGCTACGCTTTCGCAGTCCTGGCGTTGTTTCACATTTTTGTGGCGATGCTGATGGGCTTTATCTAAAGACTCGAGCCGAATATGGACACGCTAATTACTTTGATCATCGTCATCGCGGTCGGCGCATTTTTCTTGCGCAGCTATTTGAACAAGCTGCGAACACGGGAGGCAAATGCGCGCCAGGCAGCGGCCGTGGGAGATCTCTTCCCCGGCTGCGCCGAAGGCCCAACATCCTTACATAGACCCGACCCACTGCATCGGCTGCGGCACCTGCACCATGGTCTGTCCTGAAGGCGACGTTTTGGGAATGTTGGGCGGCAAAGCCACCATCACTAATGGACAAAAGTGCATTGGCCATGGACTCTGTGCGGCCGCATGCCCGGTCGGAGCGATTACCATGGTGATGGCAAGTCCCGGCGTTGGCTCAGAAATGCCCTATCTAACCCCGGAGCTTGAAACAACCATCCCCAACTTGTTCATTGTCGGAGAACTCGGTGGCCTCGCCCTGATTAAAAACGCCATCAATCAGGGCCGCGAGTGCATTGACACCATCGCCGCAAGACTCGCGGACTCCGTACAACTGCCAACGCCCGGGATTCACGATGTGCTGATTGTGGGCGCCGGTCCCTCGGGAATCAGCGCCTCATTGCGCGCCATTGAACGGAAACTTAATTACATTACCCTGGAACGCGATGAGGTTGGAGGCACCGTCGCAAAATTTCCACGCCAAAAATTAGTGATGACCAGTCCCGTGGAGTTCCCGACCTATGGGAAGTTTAAGAAACTGGAATTATCCAAGGAGCACCTTCTCGCATTCTGGGACATGGTACTGAACCGGGCCGATTTCAACGTTTGCACTGACGCGAATGTAGAAAACATTCGGAAGACCGCCAACGGAATTTTCATTGTGACTACCGCCACAAACGAGTACCGGGCGAGGACGGTCGTTCTCGGCCTGGGTCTCGCCGGCACTCCACGAAAGTTGGGAGTAAAGGGCGAAGAGCTTCCTAAGGTGATGTATCGGCTAATCGAGGCGGACCACTACACCAACAAGAAGATCTTAGTTGTGGGCGGCGGCGACAGCGCGGTGGAAGCGGCTCTGGGGCTCGCGCGGCAGGAAGGAAACCAGGTTACCCTCTCGTATCGGAAGCGAGCTTTCGGGCGAATCAAGACGCGCAATGCCCAGCGCCTCGAAGAAAATCTGGCTGCCGGTAGACTCAAAGTCATTTTTAATTCGGTCCCCGTCGAATTTGCAGAGCGCACAATCGTGCTTTCGGTCGGCGGAGAGGCGCGTACTCTCTCCAATGATTTTGTATGGATTTTCGCCGGCGGAAAGCCCCCTTACGATTTCCTGAGTAAAATCGGGATCGGCTTCGAAAGGCAAGACATGGTACTGGAACTGAGGCAGGAGCTGAGACAATCCACTTTACCGGAAGCGCCCGACGCGACTCCAACGCGGGTTCGGAAAAGTTCACGCCTGACTGCGGAGGTGGCGACCCTTGCTCATTACCGTCTTAATTATCATCCATAGGCGTTTTTGGCCTGCATTCACTGCGAATCATCCATTTTTCTTGTGCTCAAGGTCTGCCTTCGCGACTTCCAATTGTTTCTGAGCAGCGGCTTGCACCTTGGGATAAGTCAGATTCAGCTCTTCCAAAGTCTCTACGATGGCCCCCGCGACCGCGACCCGCGTGAACCACTTATTGTCGGCTGGAATCACGTACCAGGGCGCATGCTTACTTGCCGTGTTGCGAATCATATCTTCATAGGCCCTCATATAGTCGTCCCAATACTTGCGCTCATGAAGATCGCCGGCTGAAAATTTCCAGTTTTTCCTGGGGTCGTCGAGACGTTCCAGAAACCGTTTTTTCTGTTCCTTTTTCGAAAGATTCAGAAAGAACTTACGAATAACCACTCCGTTGTGCGCCAGGTATCGCTCGAACGCGCTGATATCCTCGAAACGCTCTTTCCAAAGATGCTTCCCCAGCAATGACGATGGAATGCGCTCATTCTTTAACGCTTCGGGATGCACTCTTACCACCAGCACCTCTTCATAGTAGGAACGGTTAAATATACCGATCCGGCCTCGCTCGGGCAGCCGCTGCATGGTGCGCCATAGATAATCATGGTTCAGTTCCTCCGACGAAGGCACTTTAAACGAGTACACCTCGCAGCCTTGGGGGTTGATTCCCGACATCACATGCTGGATGGCTCCATCTTTCCCTGCCGCATCCATGGCCTGAAAGATCAGCAGGAGCGCCCAACTGTCCTCGGCGTAAAGCTTGTTTTGCATTTCAGCCATGCTGGAGATCCCCTTCTCCAACAGTTCCACCGCGTCCTCTTTGGAACGCATCTCGCCGGTATCGGCCGGATCAAAATTCTTAAGCCGGAAATCTTTCCCGTGTTCAATGCGATACGGTTTTGCCAATTTGCTCGCCCAAGTCATCAAAAGACTCCTTCTCGCTCAACGCATAAATAAATGCGATCCAGACAGCTACCGCACAGAGTCTACAATAGCAGCCAAATAACGCGATCAGAGACTCGCTTTAAAGGCGTTCGAATAGTGAGGGAAAAGCGAAGGTGGGGAATCCCAGAAAAAAGCAGGAAGGATCGATCAGCGGTAAAAAGCGGCGATTGCCCCGACCACACGTCGTTGCTGTTCATCAGAAACTGACGGAGAAATTGGAAGCGCCAGCACTTCGCGACAAGCAGTTTCAGCCTGAGGAAAATCGCCCTGCTTGTGATCCAGATAAGAGAATGCCGGCTGAAGATGTAACGGATAAGGATAGTAGATCTCGCTGGGTATGCGGCGTTCCGTCAAGAACTGACGAAGTTCATCGCGGCGTGCCGTGCGGACGACGAACTGGTTGTAAACGTGGCTGCGCTGCTCAGGTACAACGGGCAACTCGACTTTCTTTGTAAGATCCATTTGCTCAAACAGTTCACGGTAGCGCTCTGCGTGACTCTGGCGCAACGCCCTCCACTCGCCGAGATGATTTAACTTCACTCTCAAGACTGCCGCCTGCAAGGCATCGAGCCGGCTGTTGATACCCATCGACTCGTATTCGTAACGCTTGCGACTGCCATGCACCCGCAGAACGCGCAGACGGTCGGCAAGTTGGGCATTCTGTGTCGTGATCATCCCGCCATCCCCCGCGCCACCCAGATTCTTGGATGGAAAAAAACTAAAACAACCAGCCGCGCCCAGGCTTCCGACAGCTTCCCCGTGGTAGTGCGCGCCAATCGCCTGAGCCGCGTCTTCGATAACCGGCAAACCGTTGGCTTGGGCGATCGCTAGAATCGGCACCATATCAGCCGGCAATCCAAATAAGTGCACCGGCAAAATGGCGCGTGTTTTAGAGTTGACGGCCTTTCCAACTTGTATCGGATCGAGGTTGAAATCTTCGCGAGCGATGTCCACAAAAACCGGGCGAGCGCCCAGATGAGCGATTGCTCCTGCGGTCGCGACAAAAGTAAATGGAGTGGTAATGACCTCATCCCCGCAGCCGATGCCCATCGCCATGAGCGTAAGCAGCAACGCATCGGTCCCAGACGCGCAACCCACGGCAAAGTCGCATCCCACCAGGCGGGCAATCTCCCCCTCGAAGGCGGAAACCTCCGGTCCAAGAATGAATTGTTGGCTGGAAAAAACCTTGGCAACTGCGGAAAGGACTTCCTCGCGGATCGCTTCGAATTCCGTTCTTAGATCGAGAAAAGGGAAATCGGGTTTGGGAAGGGCAGGCGGTACAGGATTGGGGGATGGATGACTAGTTGACAAGCGTAAAGCGATCTTACGTCGCCGTTTTTTGCCGCGTCAAGCGGAAGAGGAGTTAGCGACGGCTTTCGCCTTTTCCATAACAATGGCATGTAGGCCGAGCTTGGAGAGGCGCAGGTCATCATGCAGGAAAAACTCAGGGAACTCCGACTCTGGGCATGGAATGGGTGAGTTCTTAGGCAGAACGAGCTCGCAAATACCATGTAAAGATGCAATCTGACGATATCGTCAAGACGCCCCAGCACCGGCGCGCCCGACACTCGACGCCCCAAGTCTCCGCCCCCTTTAATATCGATCAAACCCGCGCATTCAATGCGGTGGCCACCCAGAAAATGAAGAGCTACCTCGGCCTGCTCCGAGGTACCCAGCACGAAGACCCGGCGATCAATCGTTTCGCAAGAACGCAGGCTCCGGATGGACTCACGAAAGAACGAGGAGGATGCGGGGACCCCCAGCAAGAACTAATTGGGTTCGGCGACCTTGAGGAGAACGGCAGCCAGCGTGTCAAAGAAGCCCGCCAAATTCGCCAATCGGCCTCCCCGCAGCAACCATGGATCAGCGGGCGTCACCTGAATACGTCTCTTATTCCGGTGTTCCATTGTCGGGAAGAGAAATAAGTCCAGAACGCGATCATTCTCTGGATTCAATCGGGCGAGTAACGTCGGACATTTCCGTTCTCGGATGACAGGATCGATAATCCAGCATGATTCGCCCTTCGTGTTTTGAGCCGACCGACCAATGACTACGGAAATCAGCAAGCCATGCTGTCGGAGCTTCAGGCCAGAACGCCATCTCCCTCCTCTCCGTACAATTGAAACCAAATCGGGAAATAGAGATTGAAGCTGCAACATTAGATCGTCTCTCAAAGCTTGGGTTCGACGGCGAAGGTCGATCGGTCCGAAATCGGATGGTCGGCCGTACGCGATCAACTTGTATGCTGCGCGTAGACTTCCGAAGCGTCTTCGATAGACGGACGGCGATCCGGAATCCGCGTTTTGGATGATCCGAAGAGACAATCTCCCTTGCTTTTGGAGCAGCAAGCGCAGTTCATCAAGGAGCTCCTCATCCGACTTGTTGATCGTCCGGTTCTGCAAAATCCGTTGCGCTTCCTGGAACGTGCTCTCGTCAATGATCGGCTCCCATGCTTCGGGCGTCATTGTCCATTTCTCTCGGGGCAATCGGATGGTGGGACCGTAGAGTTTTTGGGAGGTTCGACCGTAAACGTGACACCCTGAATATTTTGGATGTGTCAGGATGTTCTGTACAGCTAGGTAGCCCCATTTCGAAGCTCCCACATAGGGAACTCCCCTGCGGTTTAGTTGAGTCGCAATGCTGTAAACCGTTCGTTTTTCCGAAATCAACATTCGGTAGATGTCACGAACACACTGAATCTCTTCGCGGGTACCCGGGATGAGGACTACACGATCTGTCGCTATGCTCTTCCTTTCGCCATTCTGGAGGATTTGCTTCGGGATACGCTCAGCCGAGACAAGGAGCCTTCGCAAGCCGTAGCCGGGTACACCGCCCTGTTTGAATCCTAGTTGTGCAAGTCGCTTATGCCCTTCGAAGACTTTTCCTGACAATTCTCGGCTATATTCACCAGCCATCGTCCGCTTCAGCGCTTTCATCATTAGGCTTGGCAGGCTCCCGTCGTTAGAAAACGTTTCAGCGCAGTAGTGAACTGGAACTCCTGCCGATTTGCATACGAACTCGTAATGAGCGGACTCATCGGTATCTTGGAATCGTCCCCAGCGGCTTATGTCATAAACGAGAATGGCCCTGAACGCGGCATGCTCGCCGACAACATCTTGCAACAATTGGCGTAGTCCATTTCGATTCTTGAGCAGCACGCCGCTTTTCGCCGCGTCGGTGTATGCCTGGACAACAACGAAGCCGTGCCCTTTGGCATACCGCTCGATGAGGCGAGATTGATTTTCGAGCGAATACTGCTGATGTTCTGTGGACATTCGCAGATAGATTGCCGCGGGAACCGGAGTAATGTGCCCTCCAAGCGGCAGGGTCGCCGATGGGTCGGCACTCACATTGTGGAAATCTTCCGCGCAGAACTGAGCCATCTTCTTGCCTCGATTCAACTTCGCGGACATGATAGTCCTGGAACTCAGCTTGCACTAGGCAAGCCAATGGATCAGTCATCGTTTACCAGTTACGAAGCCTTATGCGCCGAACTACGGTCCATCGAGATATGGGATCGAAACTATTATCGGCAGGATAATCCCGATCGCTTGATCCGAGCCGCCTATGAGAACCGTCAAATCAGAAGGGAGGAAATCATTGCAGCGATTCTTGGCATCAAAAGCCCAGAAAACCGTCTGGACAATTCGGAGTCTTTAGCCCGTGCTGTTCGGGAAACGTAACAATCTTGAGCTTTCGGTTTTCCACAGGCTTGCAAGGAGTTATCGTTCGCCCGCTACTGCTAAAGCGCAGGGGAGAGGGGGAAGCTCCTTGTTTGCTCCCCGTCGAGGTAGCCCGCCGCAGAACGATTCGCGGCGGGCTTACCGGAAGATGGAATCTGAGTCGGTCGTCGCAAAGCTTATTCTGGGAGAATTTTAAAAGACCTTCGCTAGCTTGCAGTCCGCATTAATTGTTTCGTCATCCGCGAGCTGGGCGGAATATCGAGAATAAGAACAAGCGCAAACCTCCAGAGGCATAGCGACATGGCTGAGTTAATGCCATATGGCAAAAGGGGTGGTTGATCGGCGCTATGAATGGCTGTTGACTTCTACGGGCCGAGTGACCTAAGGAAGAAGCTATGGTGATCTGTGGCGACTCGAATCATCTTTTGCCTGATCACCTTTGCACTAGCCGCTGCAACCGCGTATTTTGCCCACAGGAAAATTAAGCACCACAAAAACGACCCAGAGATAAATCGCAGGAGGGCCGGAAGAGAATACCTCCCTCTAAACTTGGATTTGGGGTCGCTGGTTATGCGATTCCATGACGCAAGCCAAACCACAGCGCAGATCGAGAAGTCGCTAGAACCGTTTATGGGCAAATGGGTGGTCTACACGGGCAGAGTCGCAAGGGTGTCAGTAAACGGCATTTACTTCGAGAGTCCTACCCCAAAATCCCCGGCACGAGTATCTGCTTATTTTAAGGAAGCATGGTGCGAGTACCTCGCGATCGTGGCACAAGGAGAAATTGTTGCGGTCGAGGGGAGGATCAGAGCCATTGATTCAATGTTTCTGACGCTGGATCAGTGCGAGTTCAGGGAGACGCCCAAAAGACGCTGAATCACCGAGAGTTAGGGTATACGCTGCGGATTCCGGGTAAAGGTGTGCCGCATCCTTGATGACATACGCAGAAGACGAAAAACTCAATGACAGCCCTGGTCCAATAGGCCCGCCCAATAGAGGGGACTCAATCGCAGCAGAGCCTGGCTTCCGCAAGCAGCGCAAATGTCCATTTAAGCCTTCGCTAATGACCTCGCAGTTGGCACACAAGACGGCCGTCTGAAGATAAACTAGATTTCTTTCGCGGACATGAACTCTCATAGTGACGTGGTCCTCCGCACTTAATCTCATTCGTCAGCGCATTTGAGTTGCCAAAAGCGAAGCGGGTCGAAACCGGTTTATTCAGAAAAACTTGCAAGGGAAATCCTCAGTAACAATCCTCGTAACCATGCGGGGAAAGATGCGCATTTGTGAGAATCCATTGCACCTCCACCCACGCCGTCCGCCTATACCGAGCGCGAAACACAGCCGGCCGGACGACTCTGATTTTGGGCACCTACCCGAAGCCGGCTTACGCGCCATGGTGGAAGCTGCGCATCGCTTGGGTTTTCGCAAATCTGAATTGAAGAACTTGCCGGTGATGCAGGTGGCAAGTGGTTGGACAACGCTTTTCGCCGGTGCGAAGAACGGCAAGCCCCGAAAGAGCGGACATGCGGCCAACGTTCGAAGGATGTTGCAAAGGCAAACAACCGGATGAGCACGTTTTCACTTGGCCGAGCGGAAAGCCTATAATGGATTTTGGGGTTCCATGGGCGAATGCTTGCGAAGCCGCAGGCGTTGCTGAGCCGAACTTTCGCGATCTGCGCCCTTCGGCTGTTCGTTCGATTGTGTGCAAAGGAATACCGGTGACTGTGGGCATGCGCATCGCGGGCCATCGCAGCCGAACGGTATTCGATGATTACGATCTAACAACGGATCAGGATCTGATTTCCGCTTCTGAAAAGTCATGAAAATGCGCAAATCAGTACAAATGAAAGACGCGCTCTTGCCATCGTCGACCTAACTTATTCATTATAAAAAACGCCCGGGTGGCGAAACTGGCAGACGCACGGGACTTAAAATCCCGAGTTCCGCAAGGAACGTACCGGTTCGATTCCGGTCCCGGGCACCACTCAAAGCGATCCGGTGGAGTCGTCGAGCCGCCAAAGCTGGGCTAAAGACTACTCTGACTTTGCAGTTCGCGAATGATGTTCACGCCGCTGCTGGTGCCAAGCCGGGTCGCTCCTGCATCAACCATGGCCTGCGCATTACGCAAGCTGCGAATTCCGCCGGAAGCTTTCACGCCAATTCGCACGGCGCGCCGCATCAGCGCAACATCCTCGACAGTCGCCCCTCCACCAAGAAATCCGGTCGACGTTTTCACGAAATCCGCTCCCGCTTTCTCACTCAGTTCGCACGCTAACAACTTCTCTTCGTCGTTAAGCAGACCAGCTTCGAGAATAACCTTCAGAATCGATCGGCGGCCGTGAACAATTTCCGCCACCGCTCGAATGTCGGAGAGAACACCATCATGATTGGCGGCCTTGATCGCGCCGATGTTCATCACCATATCGATTTCCCGCGCCCCTAAGTCGAGACATGCGCTGGCTTCAAACACCTTCACGCTGGTAAGGCTTGCGCCCAAAGGAAAACCCACGACCGTGCCCACGGCCACATCGCTGTTTCGCAATTTCGAGCAGGCCAGATCGACATACCCAGAATTGATCATCACCGCTCCGAAGCCAATCTCCCGCGCCTCTTCGCAGAGCCGATTGATGTCGTTTGGAGTGGCTTCCGGCCGCAAATTGGTGTGATCGATCATGCCCGCAAGATCCTCCCAGTTCAAGGAGAGTGGCTTGCCCGTGATGCTTGAGTTTCGACTCGACATGAAGAACAAATGTTACTACGCTACTTACGATCTTATTGGACGAAACTGCGATGCCAAAGCCCCTGCCTCAAATACAAGCTCGCAAGCGCTTACTCGAAGCCGCCCGTGCGAGCGCAAACAGGGCCTACGCGCCTTATTCTCATTTTACGGTCGGTGCGGCGTTACTGACCGTTGACAACGAACTGTTCATTGGCTGCAATGTCGAAAACGCTTGCTACGGACTGACGAATTGTGCCGAACGCACCGCGATTTTCTCCGCAGTGGCGCAAGTGGGCGCGAAGTTGACGATTCAAGCGATCGCCATCGTCAATGGTGATGATCTGCCATGTGCCCCGTGTGGCGCATGTCGCCAGGTGATCTACGAATTTGGGCCGAAGGCGATGGTGTTTTTCCGCGGCGCAAAAAGCTGGAGAACCCGGTTCATTACCGATCTCCTTCCCGAAGGGTTCCGGCTCAAGTGACAAAGCCCGTTCAAGACCTGGCGCCGCTCCGACCTGTCGACATCATCCGCAAGAAACGCGACGGACAAGAGCTCTCGCGGAGCGAAATAGATTTCTTTGTTCGGGGTTATACACACGGCGATATTCCCGACTATCAAACTTCCGCGTGGCTAATGGCGAGCCTGCTTCGCGGATTCACTCGCGCCGAAACCGCAGCGCTCACGGATTCGATGTTGCACTCCGGGCAGGTACTTGATCTCTCGGAATTCCCGGCAACTAAGGTGGATAAGCATTCGACGGGGGGAGTGGGTGACAAAACCTCGCTCATCCTCGCCCCCGTCGCCGCTGCGGCGGGCCTGGTCGTTCCAATGATAAGCGGACGCGGATTGGGGCACACTGGAGGCACCCTCGACAAACTTGAATCCATCCCCGGATTTCGAGTCGACCTGCCGCTCTCGCGTTGCCGCGAAGTGTTGCGCGCCTGCGGCTGCTGCATGATTGGCCAGACATCTGAAATCGCTCCGGCCGATCGGAAATTCTATGCTTTGCGCGACGTTACCGGCACTGTTGAAAGCCCTTTCTTGATTTGCGCTTCCATCATGGGCAAAAAGCTCGCCGAGGGTATTGATGCCCTCGTACTTGACGTTAAGACGGGCTCCGGCGCCTTCATGAAAACCGACGAAAACGCGAGGTTTCTCGCTGAGCTTATGGTTGAGACCGGGCAGCGAATGAACAAGAAGATGGTCGCGCTGATCACAGATATGGATCAACCGCTAGGGCGATGCGTTGGCAATTCTCTCGAAGTCGGAGAGTGCGTTGAGGTATTGCGGGGAGGCGGTCCAAAAGACTTGCGTGACCTATGCGTTGAACTGGCTGCGTGGATGCTCCATCTGGGCGGTTGCACTCCCACGCCCTTACAGGGGAAACAACTCGCCGACAGGATTATTCATTCCGGCGATGCTTTGGAAAGATTTAGCAAGATGGTGGAGTTGCAAGGTGGCGATCCCGGGGTGATTGACGACTTGGGGAAATTGCCGCACGCCCGATATTCGGTGGATGTTCTTAGTCCGACAACCGGCTACGTGGCCGCGATCCAATGCGAAAACGTGGGTACGGCGTGCGCAATTCTAGGGGGAGGCCGCGAACAAAAGGAGGATTGCATCGATCCCGCGGTTGGAATCTTCCTAAATAAAAAGGTCGCCGACCCGGTCGCTGCGAACGAGTCTTTATGCACGCTTCTCTACAACTCACCGGAACTCGCCAATCGAGCGAAAACACTTCTGGAAAAAAGCTATCAAATCAGTTCCACGCCACCGCCTCCGAGACCATTGGTTCGTGACATCATTCGGGATGTCGCCTCTATCTAATATTTCAAGCGGGAAGCCCGCCAGCGGCTGCGCAACGCTTGACTGGCGCGATCCGGGCGATGAAACACGGATCGTCGCGTTGAAGATCTGTGCCGGGCATTCCACCTGGCCTCGGATTCTGCATATACTCACCGCATGGTTATGGACAAAATCTTCATGTTCCGGGCAGTGCAGTTGGCAGTTGCCAACGTCCGCTCGGGCGATGGGGGTCCGTTTGGAGCGGTCGTTGTGAAGAACGGAAAAATCCTCGCCGAGGGAATCAACCGCGTTACCGCGACCAATGATCCTACCGCCCACGCGGAAATTGTAGCGATTCGCAATGCTTGTGGGGTACTCGGGCTCTTTGAACTCCATAATTGTGAGATCTACACTTCTTGCGAGCCTTGCCCCATGTGCCTCGGCGCGATTTATTGGGCGCGGCCGGCGCGAATCTATTTTGGCTGCACCGTTGCGGACGCATCAGAAGCCGGATTTGATGACGCTTTTATCTACCACGAAATCCATCAACCGCACGACCGGCGCAAGATTCCCATGCGGCAGATGATGCGTGAAGAGGCCCTGGAAGCCTTCCGTTTGTGGCAAGAGCAGCCCCACAAACGCCGCTACTGACCCGCCTTTGGATTGGAATTCGACTCTGGATAATCGTAACAATGCCGCCGGTGGAATGTCCGGATTATTCAGAACCAAGAAACGCATACCGTAATAGAAACAGCACGCTCAAAACCCAGATCAGAGGGCTGATTTCGCGGTGACGTCCCGCGCACAACTTGATGAACGTGAATGAAAGCAAGCCCAGGCTCAATCCCGTCGCAATGCTGAACGTCAGGGGAGTGGCGATCAGTGTAAGGAATGCCGGCACCGCTTCGGTGAAATCATCCCACTTCACTCTTGCCACGGCGCCGCACATGAGCGCGCCAACCAAAATGAGCGCAGGAGCCGTCGCATAAGTTGGAATCGCGGCCACGATCGGTGCGCAAAACATGGCGATAATGAATAGCCCCGCAATCGCCAGGTTACCAAGCCCGGTGCGGGCGCCCGCCGCAACGCCTGCCGCGCTCTCGATATAGCTCGTCACCGTGGATGTCCCGGTTAATGCGCCGACAATTGTGCCGAATGCGTCGGCCAGCAATGCGCGGCTGGCGCGCGGCAATTTGCCATCACGCAAAAAGCCACCCTGTTCGCATACGCCGACAAGCGTACCCACATTGTCGAACAGATCGACAAAGAAAAACACAAACACGAGTTCGCCCAAACCCAGTTTCGCTGCCGAACGCAGATCCAATTTCAGAAAGGTTCCTGCGGGATGCGGCAGAGAGAACAAATGCGCCGGCCAATGACTCACGCCCAGTGGTATGCCCGCGATCGTTATCGCAACGATGCCGATTAAGATTGCGCTGCCCACCCGCCGCGCTATGAGAATCGAAATCAGCAATACGCCCAGTAGAGCCAGAATCACCTGACGATCCGAAATCCTGCCCAGCGCCACAAATGTGGACGAATTCGCCACGATGATATTGGC
Source organism: uncultured Acidobacteriaceae bacterium (assembly GCA_963834075.1). GTDB lineage: Bacteria > Acidobacteriota > Terriglobia > Terriglobales > Acidobacteriaceae > PALSA-270. The sequence goes on along the minus strand of CAWIAH010000012.1, from coordinate 2,183 downwards.
GTTGCGGAACCCTATGAATGCGATAAATAGTCCAATCCCCGCCGCTGTGCCGTGCTTCAAGCAATCCGGAATCCCGTTGACTATCTGTTCCCGCAGATTCGTAAGGGTCAGCGCCAGGAACACAAGCCCGGAAAGTAGAACCACGCCCAACGCTGTTTGCCACGGCACTCCCCGCGCAATCACGATGGAATAGGTGAAGTAGGCGTTGAGAGACATTCCGGGTGCAAGGGCGATGGGATAATTCGCCCAGAACCCCATTACCAGCGTGGCTACGGCCGCCGAAATACAGGTCGCAAAGAGCACTCCCTCGACTGGCATTCCCGCTTCGGAAAGAATGCGCGGGTTGACCACAACGATGTAAGCCATGGTCAGGAATGTCGTTACCCCAGCGAGAAGCTCACGGCGAATGGTCGTCTGATTTTCGGAGAGGTGAAAAATGCGTTCAAGCAATTCCAAGAATCTGCCTCATGAAAAATGAGTCACTATAGGGTGAGCGCCGCCCGGCGTCAATGGAAGAAACTGAAAGAGCGCGGCTCTGGTGCCGCCATCCGAGAGTTTCGCATCTCTCGCGTCCCGCTTCAACGCATGGACACCACGAATATCTACCATTCATAAATTTTGCTGATTGATTTGAGAAAAACAATTAATTTTCATCGCAAGCTAACATGCAATAGCCTCCCATGAACAAATCCTGAGGAATTTCGCGCCCGCTCTCTCCGGTCGTAGTCCGCAGTGCCGCAAACGATAAGCCGGATCGCATTCGTCTCACGATTGTATCCATGGCACGCGTCGCGCGAGGTTTTGTTTTAGGAGGCTGGCGGAAATGACGACGACACTCTGCGGTTCCCGGTGGTTGCCGATGGCATTCTTCGTTTTAACCTTGGCCTTGACCACTTGCGCGCAAGCGCAGCAAACCCTCGGCGCCATCGTTGGGGCCGTCACCGACAACTCTGGTGCGGCCTTGCCAGATACGGCAGTTACCGTGGTAGAGGACCAAACTACACTGACCCGCACCCAGAAATCGGATGGTACGGGCGCCTACACATTTGTGAACCTCCCCATCGGCACCTATACCCTGACGTTCAAGCATGATGCCTTCGAGTCGCAAAAGGTACCATCGATCACAGTTCAAGCGAATCGGACGGTCACGGTCAACGCGGCGCTGAGGGTTGGTGCGGTGACTACCGAGGTCACGGTCACCGAGAGCCCACTCGTGAATGCCGTGGACACCACGAATGGTTACGTGCTCGACAAAGCGGAGATCGAATCCGTGCCGCTGCCAACCGGAAGCTTTACGGGGCTGGCAATTCTTTCGCCGGGCGTGAACGCTGAGCTTGCGGGCGGAACCGGGGCTAACGCTGGTTTGGGCAACCAGCCGATCTGGGCCAATGGCCAGCGTGATACCAGTAACACGTTCCTGTTGAATGGCGTCGACGCGAAGAGCCTTTTTAACGGCAAGACCACTAGCCAGGTAGCTTCGGGCCGCGTCGGAAACAATACAGGCATCAGCGCCGCAGTTGCCACCGCTACCGCAGCCGTGGTGCAGAGCAGCGCTTCGCCTTATCTGGCGATCGGTCAGGCGCTACCCACCCCGGCGCCTGAAACCATTCAAGAGTTGCGTGTCAATACTTCAATGTACGATGCACAGCAAGGCTCGACCAGTGGCGCGCACATCGATATGAGCACCGCCTCGGGCACCAACAATATTCACGGCCAAGTCTATGGGCATCGTGAAACCGATTGGCTGAACGCCGCGCCCTTCTTCTACAACCAGGACCCCAATATTCCAGCGAATGAGAAGGTTCCGGAATTACACCGCGACACCGCAGGTGGGACTTTTGGTGGTCCTCTCATCAAGAACAAGCTTTTTGGCTTTGTCTCCTATCAGCACGTTCACGACGGCGACGCCGAAATCGGTATCTCGCGAATGACCGTGCCCTTCGACTTCACGCCAGCCAACTGCGGAGGAGATAGTCGCACGGCCGGCCCGGTAGGAACTTGTCTGGCTAACACCGCCAATACTTATTTCGGTTCAACAATTGATCCGACTCTTCCTTACGGGATCGCCCCCAATGCGATCAATCCAGTTGCCTTGGCCATGTTTCTCTACAAACTGCCCAGTGGCCAATATCTCATTCCGTGGAACGACGGCAACACCCCGAGTCTCAATTTCCCGGAGAACG
>CAWIAH010000011.1:0-1260723 GCA_963834075.1 uncultured Acidobacteriaceae bacterium | reverse complement strand
AAAGAATGGCTTTAAGTCTATTTCCTTGCCCATCTCGGCCAAAACATCCCCGGCCCATTCCAGGTTGAGCTCCCCGGACCGGTTATCGGCCAGCGCCAGCTCCCGCGCCTTTGGGTCTTTCGCCATATCCAAGTCCATGCGCTGGACGGCGATGATTCGCTTACCGTCCGTCGGGATGACCTGGACTTCCTCCAGCCCGATGGCCGCGGCATTCTCGACCGTCTTGTTGCCCGCTATGATTCGGCCCTTCTTGTCGATCAGGATGGACCGCCCCATGCCGTACTCGCGCAGCGAGCGCTCAATGAAAGCGTTGCCGCGTTCCGTCCCTTTGTTCGCATTCCGGTCATCCGGCAAAAGCTGCGAAATTCGCGTGATCGGCGGCCGATTTTTTGCGATTTTTGTGGTTGCCAACATGTTTCTAATTGAAAACTTAGATTATCCCCCCCACCCTAACCTGCGGCCATGTGCGTAAAGGCGGCCAGCGGTGGCCAAGAGAAAGCATTTCACGATCGACCCCCATATCCCCCTTATCCCCCTCAACATAGGGCTTCTCATCTCCTGCTCGTCAATGGCGGCCGTGATGGTTCCTTCGCTGCATTCCGGGTACGTAGGGTAGCTATCAGGGATGCCTCCGGAGGTACGACTTCGTCTCACTGCACATTTAGGTCCGCCCTTTGTGGGTTCGCCACGACCCCGTCGCAGGTCTGGCACGTCATCGCCCCGGACGACTGTTGCGAACAATATAGAAACCCCCGCAGGCCGGGCAGGAAGAATCGACAGAGTTTGTTTTTCCGTTAGTTTTGTCGGCTACGATTTGAGGAGCGCTAGTAACCACCCGAGCAGGGCCTTAGGCTCCGGTGGTTCGGTGGTTCTTCTCTCCGTAGGAGAGCATCCTAGCGCCACCCACTACCTGCTCCCCGAGTGGTTCCGTGATTCTAGGTGGTTCCGGTGGTTTCGAGAACCACTCAAGAGGAAAGTAGTTCGTCGATCGATTCGACCCTGGCCGGCGACCAACGAGTGTCCGTAGCTTCCTTTAGAAGTCGGCCGACTCGAGCTTTCATACCCCCGGACTTCTTTACGATCGCGTTCTGGTTTATTCCTGGGCTCTCGCTAATTATCTGCTCCAGTTTCTCAAGTTCTTCTTAGCGCTGGGTCAGGAAGAGCGAGTCGATCAACTCGAACTTGCCCTCTTCGAATGACGGCCTTATGGTGAAAGTTGGAGTGGCTCCGTTTCTGTTCTTGTCAACCTTCAGAGTTATTAGTTCGCTTTTCTTGTCGAGTTGATGGAGGAACGCAAAATCGCAGGCCCCCCGGATGGCTGATGAACCCCGGCATGTGGATCCTTCGGTCTTAGCCGGATGATGGAGCAGGACGACGCCAGATCCGTAAGCGGCGCATGCGCGAAATATTGCATTACGTTCGCCATTTCTGAGGCGTCGTTTTCTTTCGCAGAGTGAAAATAGATAAAGGGATCGATGATTACTAGGGGCTGGGTCTCTTTGCAGATCGTCAATAACAGCTCACTGCCTGAGTGCGGGACCGAGACTTCGCAGTCCCATTCGCCCCAGAACTTAAGGAGCGGTATCGGCTGAGGATCATCGCCCCCGACCAGAGTTCGAAGCCGGTTCTGCACCATGAACGCCGGATTTTCCAGATCGAGATAGGCACCAAGCTGAGCTGCACGAAGTGCGACTGCATCGTGCAGGCACACAGCGCCGAGTCGCCCGATCGAGCGCGGCATGGCCGGGCCGGGGCTGCTGGCGCATGTTCTGGTTGCAAGTACTGCGATCATCTTCCGCTGTATCGGCAATCGGAGATCTACGCGCGGGAGGATGTGGAACTGGACCGCTCGACCCTGGCCGATTGGGTCGGCGGCAGTGAGCCCCTTGCTGCAGCCGTTGGTGGAAGCGCTGCGCCGCTACGTGATGGCGGCGAGTAAGTTGCACGCCGACGACACGCCGGTGCCGGTGCTGGCTCCGGGCCAGGGCAAGACCAAGACGGGTCGTCTGTGGACCTATGTTCGCGATGACCGTCCCGCCGGCGATACCGCATCTCCCGCCGTGTGGTTTGCCTACTCGCCGGATCGCAAGGGCGAACATCCCGCGCGGCATCTGGAGAAGTTTCGCGGCATGCTGCAGGCCGATGCCTATGCGGGATTCAATCAGCTCTACGAAAACGGCCGCATTCAGCAGGCCGCGTGCTGGGCGCACGTGCGGCGCAAGTTCTACGATCTGGAACAGGCGCATGCGTCGCCGGTGGCGCAGAGGCACTGGAACGGATCGGGGCACTGTACGGGATCGAAGAACAGATCCGCGGCCGTCCGCCGGAACAGCGCCGCGAAGTCCGCCAGGCGCAGGCCCAGCCACTGCTCGACTGCTCTGCGCCAGTGGTTCGAAGCGACGTTGTCGAAGCTCTCGCGCAAGTCGGAGACGACGGCGGCGATCCGCTACGCGCTGGACGCTGGGATGCGCTGGTGCGCTATATCGAAGATGGCCACATCGAGATCGACAACAACGCCGCCGAACGTTCGTTGCGCGGCGTTGCGCTGGGGCGCAAGAACTACCTGTTTGCGGGATCGGATGCTGGCGGAGAACGCGCAGCAGCCATCTACAGTCTGATCGGTTCGGCGAAACTCAACGGCCTCGATCCGGAAGCCTATCTGCGCGAAGTGCTGCCCCGCATCGCCGATCATCCCATCAACCGCATTGAGGAGTTATTGCCATGGAACGTCGCCGCAAGCCTGCCGCCCGCAATCGAACCCGAAACGTAAACCAGAAGGCCGTCGCAACGAACTCCACTGTCGTTCCCCTGTCCCTGCCCAACATCGCGAACTTAATCAGCGATGGCGAAATCACCGTCGGCGTACTCCGCCCGGTCGGTTGTGTCGCCACCGCCACCGACGGACATAATTGCCTGGCCATGCTGGTCCGCCGCCGAGGCGAAACCTTGGCCCAGTTGCTCACTCGTCTCGACCAGGCTATCGACCGCGCCTGGACCGAAGAAATCTACACCGACGAGATCAATCCTCCCGTTTCATCCACCTTCCGAGCTACCCGCAAACGCCGAGATTAACCTCCTCCGTCAATACGGTGCAGCCCGTACGCTTACTATTTGACGACCCTCCCAAGGCCAGAACTTGTTCCCTTTCCCCCTAGTAATTTGCCTGGAGCGAATGAAGCCATTCGGAATGAAGAATTTGCCCACATCGGTCAAGAGTCTGCACTTAAAGGTAAGGCCGACAGGGAAATACCGCATCCCGCAGATACCCCTCCCAGCACCCCGTGGTGGGTAGTTACATTCGGATGCCACGTACCTCTAGCTGTAACTTCCAGACAAAATGAATACTGTTAGCCCTACAAACCGGCAATTGGGAACGCCGTTCGTCAGCCAGCCCTACACCTCGTGCTTCACAAGGTGAAAGTTTGTGTCCGGATTAATGGCACGTGGAGTGCTCGCATCGGTGTGGGCTTCCTTGCGAGTTGCAGCACCGAGCGACCCGGGTGCTCACGAGACTGGGTATGGTGAAACGAATTGCACCCATCGGGGTCGTTTCTCTTGCACATGAGCGACGCGCCGCGCGGCGATGCTGAGGTTCCAAATCCCGGCCCTGGCTACACCATCATCGGCGTTTTTGGCGATACGAAGTTTGCACAATTACGCAGAAAGACAGCGCCGATCATATTTCTTCCGCTCGTGAGCAACGATGCACACTTCGAACTGCGCGCTGCCGCCAGTCCCACAGCCCTCGTGAAAAACGTCCGCGAAATCGTTTCGGAGGCTGGAGACAATTTGCCGCTCACCGATGTCCGCACCCAAACGGAGCAGATCGACCAAATCCTCTTTCAGGAGCGCCTCATGGCGCGCCTCTCCAGCTTTTTCGGCGCGCTCGCTCTGGTGCCCGCCTGCATCGGACTCTACGGCCTGCTCTTCCTCAAACGCCTCGATATCACGCCGCAACCATCGGCAGGTTTTGGCGGTACTTCCACGAGCTTCGTCTTGCTGAGTTAGTTCATATATTCGAGGTGGCGTTCGTAATGGACCTCGCTTTTGGGATAAAAAGCTACACAATTTACGTCAACATCACACCGTAACCGCCGGCCGCCGAGCACAAAATTTTGATTTTCCTATACTTCAAGAGAATCCGCATCTTGCGCCCATAAACGTTAGAACGGCACCGATAGTCTTGGCCAGTCGCGCTGCATCGATCTGCTGCTTCGGGCCATCTCTTTCATTGGAGCTTTGGACGAACGCCCGTACTCTTAAGCCGTATGCGATACACACTCGTACTTGCTGTGATGTAAAGTGTTCGGCCGTCCCCATCGCGAACGGAAGCTAGATCCAACGACCCAAGTGACAGAATTGTCCCGTTTCGCGCGGTTTCAGTCTTGGCTGGATCGACCTACCAGCTGCAAAGATCAATTCCTGCGCCGATGGCTGTTGGAAGTCTCCCTACTAGACATCACTACAGCCCATCCCCTATTGCTGGCCCTTCTCGATCGCTGGGCGGCTAAATCTCTCACAACTGACGACCTGAGCCAGTGCATTGCGGACCTATCGAGTTTCGTTCTCCGACGGTCGATTACAGGTGAAACTACTCGGGCCTAGTCGCGGAGTTTCCTTGACGATATCCTGCTCAGTGTGATCATTTGATCATCGAATCCAACAACATCCAGAAGCAAGAGCCCAGCACCGGATGGATCCCCACGCAAAGCAGATACGGTAAGGCCCGGCCCGTGAGGATCACTGTATTTCTCTCCTTATGGAGCAAATGATCGATTGCCCGAGATAAAGGTGCCTGCATTGTGAGTTTGCGGGAAACGCGGTCGGAACGCTCCGTCAGTATTCAGCGCTCAAGATCATCTTAGCCGCCATTGCGTTAGCCTTCCGGACCTGAATGGAGATGCATCAAAACTTGCCATGTATGATATTGCGGTGAAGTGAACCAACAGAGTGATTGGGTGTGACTTATCGACTTACGACTAACGTGGTTGTGCAACAAAAGTCGTGGCATTTCCAGCTCGATGATCCACCAGATCCTTGCACTTGATGTCAGCTGGCGACGACGGCGGCGATGGGGGCCATACACGACAATACAATCGCAGCAAATCGAGTCCCAAGACATTTTCAATGTCCTGGTCAGGATATTTCCGAACTTTCATCTCTATCGCTACATTCTTGAGTTCAGTCATGTCGCGCAACCCACCAGCCATGAGGATGCCCTTCTGCGGAAGAAAATCAGGACCAAGAGCTACCGACTCCATCCAGTCCTTCCGTTTGAAATAATCGATCTCGTCGACCAGATTTGAAACTGTCACCTCGGTTGCGCCACATCTTTCGCAAATCAGGGAGCTCATAAAATGCAAAGCAATTACCCCGTTCCGATCCCTAACCTTTTGAACTACGGCGTCGCTTAGCAAAAAGGTTGCTCCCGGCATCGCACCCTGATTGAGCATACTTATCGCTAAGGCATCATCAATACTGTCCTGAGCGTTCGTTGCCGGTTTTACAGGCTTTAGATTGTTCCAAGTTGCAAAAGCACGGCATTCGTTTCTCACCGATTTGTAATCCTTCCACTTCTTACACAGGGAGGGCTGTGCGACGCCGGTGTGCGAGATGATGAAGGGTCGATTAGGTCCAATACTATCCATTGCCTCTTGGAACGGTTCAGGTCCCATATGTGAGAGATCAATAAGAACGCCTAAGTCACCCAATCTCCTCAACGCGCTGACTCCAAAGCAGTTAAGATCGTCAAATTCCCAAGCTTTATCGGCTCGACAGCCCTTTCTAAGCCAATTATCCGTTACCCAGTACGGCTGAAACTCACGAAGACCCTTTTTGGTAAGATCGTCGATGTTGGCGAAACACTCGGAACCTCTTGGGTAGGCTGCACACGTAACCGCATTGACGGGTTGGTCGCAACTTGGTCCACGTTGGCACTCTCCGCTCATAGGTCCACCGACTAGCCCTGGCGTTGCAACCGCGCCGCCCTCAAAACTTATGATGACGCCGAGCTTGCCCTTACCTTTTGCATCGAGAATATTCGCGACATTTCTTATGACCTCGACATCCGGCAGGGTCTGGACCAGGTTGATAACATCTCTAGCGGCCTGGGAGAAATCAACCTCATTGGTTGTATAGGGACGGTCAATAGTGGCGGCAGGAAAGAACTGCGGGTACCTCCGGCCCAGTAAACGTTATCGGTAGTCAGCTTGATCGTTCGGGCGGTGATTCCACCTGCCTTCATGTCGGCAAAATCGTGAACTGAGTAGCAGTGATCGTGAGCAGTTAGGACAATCGACTTCGAAAATAACGAATCAACGGCCTTCAGCTGTTGTTCCGTCGGCGTCTCAGTAAATTGTGGAACCCGCAGATCCTCACTGGCGTATCCAGAGCATGGTTCGTTTGAGTTGACGGGCTTGGTTGGTGGCGCTTGTGCTCTGGCATTTATAGATTGCAACAAGCAATAGAGGACAAATATTTGGAACCAGATTACGCTTGATACAATGCGGCCCATCGCAGTCATGCCATTCTCGTGATTTAGGTTTCGCACGAACAACCAACTTCCGAATGCACACAGGATATACCGTTGCGACATGTCTTGGAGGAGATCTTGTTGGTTGTTAGGGAAATTCTGCATTTGGGCCCGGAGACCTAGAAGAAAGCTTGGCTCTGCGAAGCGGAATGACTCATCGCCGCTGACGTCCTCGCTCGCCAGCTCTGCGCCGTCCCAGCCACCATTTGTACAGGCAGGACCCAATCCAGGGGGAGGGGGCATTTTGCCGTTCGTATACACTAACCCTGTCTTCATTTGACCCCAATCCCGCCCACCCCTAGAATAATCGATTCTGCCCAGCACCTGACCTCTCCATGGGACTTCGTCTCTACAACACGCTCCCCGCCCAGATCGAAGCCTTTGCGCCTGCCGGGAACAATGAAGTCCGCATGTACGCCTGCGGCCCCACGGTGTATGACTACGTCCACATCGGCAACCTGCGCACTGTAGTTGCCGTGGACATCCTGCACCGCTTTCTGCTGCAAAGCGGCTATCAGGTCCGTCACGTCATGAACATTACCGACGTGGACGACAAAATCATCCGCAGTGCCGCCCGCGAAGGCCTCAGCGTCAAGCAGTACACCACCAAATACGAGAAGGCCTTCGTCGAAGACGCCGCCAACCTCAACATCCGCGAGCCCATTCTGGTGCGCGCCACCGATCACATTCAGAAGATGGCTGAATTCATCAAAGGCCTGGTGGAAAAAGGCTTCGCCTACCGCGCCGAGGACGGCTCTTACTATTTCCGCATCGCCAAGTTCCCCGCCTACGGCAAGCTCTCCAAAAAAGATTTTGCGGGCATGGAAGACGGCGCCCGCGTCGACCTCGACGAATACGACAAAGACAGCGCCCGCGACTTCGCCCTATGGAAGGCTCCCAAGCCCGGCGAGGCCTCATGGGATACGGTCATCGGTCCCGGCCGTCCCGGGTGGCACGTCGAGTGCTCCGTTATGTCGATGGAGATGCTCGGCGAGACTTTCGATCTGCACGCCGGCGGCGAAGACTTAATCTTTCCGCATCACGAAAACGAAATCGCGCAGTCGGAATCCTTTACCGGAAGGCAATTCGCCCGCTTCTGGTTCCACACCCGCTTTCTCCTTTTCAACAACGAGAAGATGGCCAAGAGCCAGCACAACTTCTTCACCCTGCGCGACTTGGTGCTCAAGGGATTCAAGCCGTCTTCCATTCGCTTTCTGCTGGCCAGCGTTCCCTATCGCACCCAGCTCAACTTCACCTTCGACAGCCTGCAACAGGCCACGGCCGCCGTCGATCGGCTGCGCAATTTTCATCAGCGCCTTGCCAGCAGCGCATTTCCCGAAGGCGCAAACGACGCCATGGCAGAACTCGCGCGCGTCACCGACGAAAACCTCCGTGCCGGAATGGAAGACGACCTCAATACCGCCCAGGCCCAGGCCGCAATTTTTGAAATGATCCGCGCCGCCAACGCCGCCATGGACGCAGCCACCTTCCGCAAAGATGACGTCTCGCCGCTTCTCGCCGTCCTGCAAAAATTCGACGATATCTTTTCCGTCTTGAACGATGACGACGCGGCCAAAGTCAAAGCCATCGTGGAGTGGGCACAATCCGAGGGCCGCGAAAAAGACATCAGTCCCGCAGCTGCGGAAATCGCCCGCTCCGCGCAGCTTTCCGACGATGATGTCAACCAGAAGATCGCGGCGATGAAATCTGCACGCGATACCAAAGACTTCAAGACCTCCGACGCCCTCCGCGCCGAACTTGCCGCCGCCGGTATTTTGGTCGAAATCACCAAAGCCGGTATCCGCTGGCGCAGAAAATAGACTCAGCTCTTCGACTTAAACTTTTCTCGAATAGTGCAGTGCGTAAGCCGGGATGGCCCTCGCCGGGTCCATTTTCGAATCACTGATCGGCTCTCCCGCCACCATCTCCAACGGAATCACGCCCGCCCAGGTCGGAAATGAATAATCTTCCGCATCGTCCACCACCGCTCCTTGGCGAACCTTGGCGGAAAACTCTTCAATCGGCAAGCGCAATACGAGAGTAGCTTTCAATTCGCGTTCATTGGGCGAGCGCACTTCTTGCCAGCGCCCGGGCAAAATATGTTTCGAAAGCGCGCGCAATGCCTGCAATTTTTCTTGCGGATCATCCACAACCACGGCGGTTCCTAGAATAACTACCGACCGATAATTCATCGAGTGATTGAAGATGGAGCGGGCCAGCACCAATCCATCCAACAATGTAACGGTCACGCAAACAGGCACGCCTTGATCGAGCGTCCGCAGCATGCGGCTCGCGGCGGAGCCGTGGATATATAAATCGTCACCTTTGCGCCCATAGCTGGTCGGGATGACGAACGGCTGGCCATCGGTGACAAAGCCAACATGGCACACAAAGCCTTCGTCAAGAATCTGGTAGGCCACGGCGCGGTCGTACACCGCTCGCTCGGGCTCGCGAACAATGCGAGTGCGTAAGGTAGAAGATTGGGGCATGAGTGATCTCCCGCGGATCGTGAAGGCTGAGGCTCGGAAAAGTGTAACTGCCGGATATGTTCAAACCAGTCTGGGAAAATTCTAAGCTGCTCTTTCCAGGGAACCCCGATCCCATTTGCCCAACTCGGCGGCGGCTTCGTAGGTGCTTTGCAGAAATTCGAGCAGCGTTTCCCGCGGCGAAGCCGATTTGCGCACATCGTCATACATCAGAAAAAACTCGTGCATTTGCGGATCATAAAATGCGCTCGGCGGACACACCGATCTCTCACCCAAGCCCGCCGGTTCGGGCGCTGCGTAGGCATAGAATGCCGCGTCTTTTATATCGCCGCCTCCCGGCCAGAACCCGGCGCTGATCACTTCATGTGAATAAGCCTCGCGCGTGACCGCATCCGCCCCCGCCCGAACCGGAGCCAGCCGTCCCGAGAATCGCGTCACTGCCAGATCGAAGCTTCCCCAGAAGAAATGTACTGGGCTGTCTTTGCCGATAAACCGCCCGCGAAATTCTTTGAATACGGTATCGACCGCCAGCAGAATTCTCCAGAAGCGCGCCGCCTGCTCCCCGTTATACGCAGAATGCGTTGTGTCCTGTTCAAACGGAATCGGATTCGCGACCTCTTGCGGCATCGTCCAAATCTTTACCATGATGCCAAGCTCCGGCAATGCCGCTATGAATTCGTGGTAGAAGTCGGCCACGCTTCGCGGCCGCAGTTCCAAAGTCTTCGTCCCGCCCACACTGGTCTGAATGCTCAAAACCTGACGCAGAAAATCAAACTCAATTTCGAAAACGCCGTGCTCATACGGAATCGCCGACGTCCGCAGCCCGCGTGTACTCACGTATAAAGGAACCTCCCACCAGTGGTTTACATACGGCGCCAGTGCCAGCCGGACCTTACCCACGATTTGCGTCCACATGTGCAACGTGGCCTGGGTGTCTTTCCAATCTGCAAGATGCAGCTCCGGCCATGATCGCGGTTGAAAAGCAAAATTGGGTTGTATCGACTTCGAAGCGGAATCGGCAGGCATACTTACCTCGCGAGGGCGACTCTTCAGGCTAGCTCAGTTGACGCGCGGAGGCAACGCCGTGCCCGCAGCAGCGGCAATCAGCTTGTCGACCGAAGGCAGAATCATAATCATCACCCCGGCTTTTGCCTTCGACGCTTGCTGCATCGTTGCGTTCTGCTGAGCGGTCCAGGTATCCGGCGCATGTTCCCCGCGGTCCAAATAATCGAGGGCTTGCAAACCCGCACTCGCGGCTGCTGACAGATTCTGCGAAACCGGCGCAACCTCCGTCAGCAGAAAAGACGAACTGGTCATCGGATGCAGCAACCTATCGTTATCGCGCCAACCGGCAAGCCGGTCGCGAATTTCCGTTTCGTTCTCGGCCCTGTTCTGCCCCCCGAGGAAGCTATCCACCAGCTTCGCGAACTTCCTCGCCGTCGCGCTCTCCGGGCGCACCGCATCCACCAGTCGGTTCAGCGGTGTCTCCGCTGTCGTTTCGACGGTTTCGATTTTTTCCCGAGCGTAACCCTTCGCCGGTTCCACCACATCGGCCAGAGTTCGCAACGCTTTCACATCTCCGTCTCCGGCAATCCGGCGGAGCATGACGTCATAGTTGGAATCATGGGTCAATCCCAAACCAGCAAGCTGGTAACTCACCACATCCATGCGGCGGTACATCGAGTCAACGTCGTTCACATTTTGCGGAGACCAGAGGCGCTCTGCGATCACCGCATTTCGCGGCCAGATGCGTGAATCAATTGTCTCCGGCGTAACGTACTCGCTCCACATGCAGGCCTCGCCACCCAGAATGCGCTGCGCCTGCTCGGCAGTAAGATTTGCCGTGGGCCCAGATAAGGGATCTACCGCGTAGTGCTGCGCCGCCGACTGGCTCAGATCGAGATAGTAGCCGGTCGAAAGCAGCCCGCTGAAGCCCAACTGTGCGGCTTGCGCGAGCGAAGCCTGTCCTCGCCATGATTGAATGACAATGCTTTTCGGCAGATCGGGGCTTAGAATTTCATCCCACCCCATCATGATTTTGCCGTGCTTGCTCACGATGGCTTGCACGCGCTTATTGAAGTATGCCTGCAATGCCGCGTTGTTCTGCATCGAGTGAGCGCGCATGAATTCCTGAATCTCCGGATTCGCGTCCCACTCCTTTCCGTTAACCTCGTCACCGCCAATATGAAAGTAGTGGTCAGGAAACAGCTTGGCCATCTCGCCAATAAATCCATCCAGGAACTTGTAGGTGGACTCTTTCGTCGGATTCATTGCGGGGTCGCGAACTCCCCAATGCCGATCAATCTGGTAAGGTCCCTCTCCGCTCGCGAGCTCGGGATAACCCACAAACCACGAAGTGCTGTGGCCGGGCATGTCAAACTCCGGAACCACGCGGATGCCGCGGTCGGCCGCATAAGCAATCAGATCACGCATCTCCGCCTGGGTGTAATAAAGGCCATCCGAGCCCAGTTCCTGCAATTTAGGAAACTTCTTGCTCTCGATACGGAAGCCCTGATTTTCCGAGAGATGCAAATGCAGGACGTTCATCTTCACCGCGGCCATTCCATCCAGATTGCGCCGCAATATGTCGAGTGGCATGAAGTGGCGGCCGACATCAATCATCAGTCCACGCCAGGCGAAACGCGGCTGGTCCTGGATCGAGAGCGCAGGCACGACGAATCCCAAGGGCCCGGTGCTCACCAGTTGCCGAAAAGTTTGCAGCCCCCGCAGAATGCCCAACCGGTTCGGAGCACTCAGCGTTGCCCCTGAATTCGTAATCTCCAAATCGTACGCCTCATCCTCGCCCAACTCCTGGACCGCTTTCGCGGCATGCTCGGCTCGAACCGTCAACGTCGCCACCGGCCCGTCGGCTATCTTCATATTCAACGGTCCCATTCCAGTCTGGCGCCGCAGATCGTTCAAGAAGCGCTCCACGGCCCGCTGCAGAACTGGATCCCGATCGCCGGCCAGAGTCACAGAAAACGACGAATCCACCGCCATTTGGCCAGAACTTATTTGCAGTTTCGCCGGCCACGGCATGAGATTGAGAGAAGGTGTCTGCTGCGATTCGGCAGCAGACAAGAACACGAAGCACAACGCTAAAAGGGTCAGAAAAATCCGCATCAGTATTTCCATCGGCCTGGACTAGGAATGATCACGTAAAGGGCAGGATAGTAGAACGATGCGCAGGCCGCAAATAGTCGCGCGGGTTGAGAAGGGCGCAGTTTTGGAAGACGCTGCGGTCAGGTGCTCCGCGGACTTCGCAATACCTCAGCGAACTCCTTGGTTAAATGCCCTGCGGACTTCGTAAAATCTCAACGCACTCCGCGGTTAAATGCTCTAGAACTGTCCCCAGCCGGGGTGAGGCGGTTGAACCCATATCCGCCCGGCGCCTGCCTTCAGCTCATCGCCGCCGTGTTTGAACTCACGAACTGCGCACCAGCCGCGACTGGTAACTCCAGAATCTGGGGTTCTGAGGGCAGTGATTGCAGGCCGACTTCTCCCTCGCGCCGGCTGCCAATCCTGCCCACCCAGACCACGCGAAATTGGGCCCTGCTGTCGCCGGTCTGCACCTCCAGCGTTTCTCCCGGGTTCACCCGGCGATGCAATCCCCGCAGTACTGCTCCATTGGCGCTCAGGTTCTTTACCGCGGCTGATTGGGTAAAGGGCAGAGAATGAGCATCCATTCCCCACACCCGCACCGGCAGAAGCACCGTAACACGAGGATTCCGACGACGATCCATTTTTCGCGCCCCTCCGTGGACTGCCGAGATAGTAAGGGGCTGCACCAATAAAGAAAACTTACGGCGGTTCGCCAGGATGGTGCCTAAAGTTACGAAGGTAGATTGATAAAAAGAAGGGAGTTGGCGGATTTTTCAGGAAGCCTTAAATCGCCTTTGAAGGAGCAAAAAGTCAATCGAAACCGAAGCGCGCTCAGTTCCTATCCGTCATCGAACAAGCGCCTGGTCCGCGCGGATCGCCACAACTGCCGCAAGCCCCACCCATGGAGGGCGCGCCACTTCCTGAGCCTTTTGCCGAAACAGCAAACACCGAGAGCTGCGGCGAAAGCTTCTTGCTGTGGCATTTCGGGCACTCCGCTTTTTCGCTGCCGTACACCAGCGCTTCAAACTGATAATCGCATTCCTTGCAGGCGTATTCGAAAATTGGCATGGCTTAGAAAACCCCCTGGGCTGCGCTGCCGCCCCCTCCATTTAAAATCAAGCGGTGGCTCCAGTGCAAACATCTCCGGATGGCTTCGTCCCCAGGCGCCTTCTGCGCGGCGGCCATCTGCAAACCCTCGGCGCTTATTTTCTACGCCGCCGTTTTGCGCTCTCGCCGCATGAGCAACGCTTGATCGAAGTCGAACCGGGCGTCAAGGTGTTATGCAAATGTCATTGGCAGCCGGACCGCGAGGCCGCCCTTACCGTCATTATCGTACATGGCTTGGAGGGCTCCAGCGAATCCGGTTACATGCTGGGCATCGCCCAAAAAGGATTGGCCGCGGGCATGAATGTCGTCCGGATGAATCAACGCAACTGTGGCGGAACCGATGGTCTGGCTCCCACCCTTTATCATTCCGGCCGCTCCGCCGACGTTGCCGCAGTCGCAAACCATCTCATCGAGCAGGATCACATCTCCCGCCTCGCGCTCGCTGGCTATTCCATGGGCGGCAACCTCGTCCTCAAACTTGCCGGCGAGTGGAGCGCCGGCGCCCCACGCCAGTTCCGCGCCGTCGCAGCCGTTTGTCCGGCCATGGATTTGGCCGCCTCCGCCGATGCCTTGCATCACCCCGGCAATCGCCTCTACGAAAGCTACTTTCTATTCAACCTCCGCCGCCGCTTGCGCCAGAAGGCGAGCCTTTTCCCCGCGGTGTTCGATCCCGCGCGCTTGCGTGGCGTAAAAAGCTTGCGCGATTTCGACGATAAAATCACCGCCTTCTACAGCGGCTTTCAAGGCGCGGACGACTATTACGCCCGCGCCGCCGCCTCAAATGTCGTGGATCGCATCGCCGTGCCCGCCCTGATTCTGCAGGCCGCCAATGATCCCTTCATTCGTCTTTTGCCGGCCACGCGCCAGAAAATTCTCGCCAACCGCAATATTCGCTTCATCGAAACTGCCGACGGAGGGCATTGTTCCTTTCTAGCTCAAACCAATCGACCCTCATCGAGCGAAGACGTTCACTGGGCCGAGAACACGCTGGTTGAATTTCTAAGTCAGTTCTGAATAGGACTCACCTCTTCCTCAGCGACCTCTCCGTTTCTCCGCGCCCGCAGCGGTCAGAAGCTTTGACCCTTCTTCGCTCCACAAGACCGAAAATCCGACTCTTGTACAATCAGCCCCAATGAAGTTGGCCGGGAAACTCGCGCTGCTGCTGTTCGTGATCTTGTCCTGCTTGCAGGGTTCCCCAGCCGAGCCCGTCTCCCGGCTGAAAGCCACCGGCTACGTCAACGATTTCGCTCACGTGCTCAGTGCCGGCACCGTCGCCCAACTCGACACTCTTTGCCAGGAAATCGACGAGAAAGCCAAGGCACAAATCGCCGTCGTCACCATTATTTCTCTGGATGGCGATTCCATCGACGACTATGCAGTAACTTTGTTCAAGCAGTGGGGTGTCGGCGCCAAGTCAACCGACCATGGCGTGTTGATTTTGCTCGCTGTGCAAGACCATCGCTACCGCATCGAAGTCGGCTATGGCCTCGAGCCTATCCTTCCCGACGGCAAAGTTGGCGATTTTGGCCGCGAAGCCGTGCCGCTGCTCAAGCAAAGCGACTACAACGGCGCCGTGCTCTTACTGACCTCGCGGGTCGCCGCTGTCATCGCCCAGGACGCCGGCGTCCAACTCACCGGAGCCCAGCCGCAAGCCGCGCCCGAGCCGCAACCTGAGCCAAGCCAGGGTCTTTCCACTGGCGGCATCGTAATCATAATCATCATCATTGTTATCGTTCTTTTCACCCCGCTGCGCCGGGTCCTGTTCTGGTTCTTGTTGTTCGGCGGAGGCGGTGGGGGCGGCTATCGCGGCGGCGGTTGGGGTGGTGGTGGAGGCTTCGGTGGGGGTGGCGGGTTTGGTGGCTTTGGCGGGGGGAGTTCGGGCGGCGGCGGAGCCAGTGGTGGTTGGTAGTGGCAAAAGCGAGGGCATCATGGTTGCGGAAAATCTCATGAACCATAAAATTCCGGAGCATCAGCTCACGGAAATCGTTACCCGGCTGCGCCAGGCATCGGGAGAAAATCTTGTCAGCGTGATTCTCTATGGCTCCGCCGCGGGCGGAGAATTTCATCCCCAATTCTCCAATCTCAATCTGCTCTGCGTCCTGCGCGATACCTCCTTCCCAAAGTTAAACCGTCTCGCGCCTGCCGTGCGCTGGTGGACCAAACAAAAGCATCGTCCTCCTCTTCTGTTTGCTCGCGAAGAGCTGGAACGCTCGGCCGGCGTCTTTGCCATCGAATTTTTCGACATGCAACGCCGCCATCGCGTTCTCTTTGGTGAAGATGTTCTCGGCTCCCTGCAAATTCCCCTGCATTGGCACCGCCGTCAGGTCGAATATGAGCTGCGGGAGAAGTTGATCGTGCTGCGCGAATCCGCTGTGCTGGCCGCAAATGACGAAAAACGTCTCTGGGATCTGCTGCTATCGTCTCTCCCATCCTTCACCACGCTTTTTCGGCATACCCTGATCGCGCTCGGCGATCCCGTGCCTGAATCGAAACGATCTGCCCTGCAAACGCTTTCCCAGCGCATCCCTTTCGACGCCTCGCCATTCCTGCAATTGCTCGAGATACGCGAGAAAAAATTGCATCGCAAGCAGCCCAACCTCGCCGACCTTTCCACCCGTTATCTAGCCGCAGTGCAGCAAGTTGTCTCCACAGTAGATACAATGTTGGATTCCGGCGAGCTCATCCGCCCCAAGCCGTAAAGGTTTCCGTTTTCCGGGAGAGAAGAACATGGGTAAAGCATTGATCGTGGTGGGCATCGTAGCCTTGATCGCACTCCTCGCCTTCGGCCAGTACGTCGGTGTCCGCAACACCCTCGTCGCCAAGAACGAAGCCGTCAAAGCCGCCTGGTCCCAGGTGGATATCGTGTTGCAACGCCGCGCCGACCTCATCCCCAATTTGGTCGAAACCGTCAAGGGCTATGCCCAGCAGGAGCAGACCGTCTACGGCGATATCGCCAAGGCGCGCTCCGCTCTACTCTCGGCGGGCACGCCTTCCGATAAGATTGCCGCTAACCAGCAACTTGATGGCGCGCTCGGCCGCTTGCTCGTCATCGTCGAAAATTATCCGCAGCTGAAGTCCAACGAGAACTTTATGCGTTTGCAGGATGAGCTGGCCGGCACCGAGAATCGCATCGCCGTCGAACGCAAGCGCTACAACGATGCGTTACAGGACTACGACACATATATTCAGCAATTCCCCAACAACATCTTTGCCGGATGGGCCGGCTTCAAACCCAACGAAGCTTATTTCGCCGCCAGCGAGGCCTCGCGCGAGGTGCCTAAAGTGAATTTCTCCGCACCCAGTGCGGCACCGCCCATGACGCCCCAACCGGCGCCCGCGAAATAGGCAGCGAAATAAAGTGAGCAACCCTCTGCGCGCTGGCTTTAACGCCCCAGCGAACTTCGCGGTAAAAAGCTGCTGATAGTGCTCCAAATCCTCCTCAGCAATCTAGCTGGCCTTTGCTGTTCTCCGAAACCACGCCAGGCTTTCCGTCCCGCGCCCCTTGAACCGCGTCCGCAGCCATGACAACAAAAGCATCGAAAGAAAAATCGTCAGCAACCCAACCGACGCCGTCCGAATATCCAGCACCCGTTTGGGCAAAATCGAAAATCGTCCATACACCAGTTCCAGATGTACCCAATACACCAGCAGGGAAGTTTGCCCCAACTGGATCAGCGGGCTGAAGCCCCATTCTCCCGCGCCCCACCGGCACCAGGCATACGCCGCGCACATTACCATCAACAGCAATCCCACCCGCAGCAAAAAGAATTCCGGGCTGGTATGCCAATAGTCGAATACCGGATAGATCTGTACCCTCCGTTCGTCCAGCCATCGCGAGAGCAAAATGAATCCCAATCCGGCTACTCCCGCTCCCACGAATATCGCGGTTTCGCGCTGCTTCGCCCACTCGCTGAACAACAGAAATCCCACCGCCAGCCCAGCGAAGGCAAACCCCGTCCAGGGAAAAATCGGAAACAGCGTCGCCTGCGGCTGGCCCAGATTGTTCACGCCCTCGAGATAGGATTCCAGCGGCCACGGCAGCCAATTGGCTCGCCATGTCGTCCATAGCAGCGGGGTTAATAAAGAAATGATCAGCGTCGCGCCCGCCGCCGTTCCCGCCAGCGCAGCCCGCGCCCTCGAACCCGCGCCATACCGTTCGATGAACAGCAGTACCGCCCAGCACATCGCACCCAGCATCATCAGCGCTACGCCAATGATGTTGAGCACATCCACCCGCAGCAGATCGCTCCACGGCGCCCATCCCCAGGCAATCAGAAACTCCTGTATCCGGAAAAGAAACCCCAGCGCCAGAATCTCCGCGCCGCGCCGCACAATTTTTAGCCCGACTTTTGGCTGCGGATCTTTCTGCCACAGCTTGCCCACCACCAATGCCGCCGAAATCCCCGCCAGAAAAAGAAACAGCGGCGCCGGCAAAGTTCCGCCCACCTGAGACCACATAAAGAAGTCGCCCTTGCGTGCATTGCCGCCCAGCCAGGCATCATAGCAGTGCGTCTGGAACATCACCACGCACGCCAGCCCGCGCATCCAGTCAACGTATCCGAGGCGGCGAGTCGGGGAAGGCGGCATGGGAGTGCTTCTTCAGAGCGAAGCACTCGGCAGTATAGAACACACCCCGGGCGATCGATAAAAGACCCGGGCGGAACTCAATCTTCGATCTTTACCCGCACTCGGCTTCCCCGCGGCGCGATCTTCTCCTCGGCGTTTCGTCCCCGATTGCCCGGCTCCAGCTTGTAGCGTCCCGGCCGCTTCGGTTCGTGGCGCACGCTACGCCCCTCCACCAGGTGGAATAGCTCCTCGCCCAGATTCTTTGTATGATCGCCGGCCCGCTCAAAAGCCTGAGCCATCAGAAGAATCGTCGTACTGTAATCGCGCCGCCGCCGCTCGCGGCTCTCCAGGTGCCGGCGAAATACGCCGCGGCAAAGCTGGTCAATCTGCGAGTCGGTTTGAATCACCCACGTCGCCGGCGACAGGTCCCGCTTCAGAAAGCCCTGATGCACCGCCTCCAGCATTTTCTCCAGTACTTCGCACATGGCTACCAGGTCGGCGCTGTCATCGCGCAACAGCCGCACCGGCAAATTCTGCAGGCGTATCGCGACCGAGCAAGTCAGATCGCCGATCCGCTCCAGATCGATAATGAATTTCAGACAAGCCAGCAATTCGCGCGCTTCCGTCTCGGTGACCTCGGTGATCGCGCTGGGAATCTCCTCATCCACCCGGCGCTCCATCCGGTCCAATTCCTTCTCGCAATCTTTCACCGAAATGAACGCCATGTTGGATGAGTTTTCGATAAAATCGCGCAGGTTATAAGCCGCGTCCTTGCCGACCAGGCATGCCTGCAACACCAGTCGCGTGAGGTCGTTATTGGCTGGCGGCGGCTCGCTTCGATGGCGCTTCATGCCTCTCCTGCGCAAGACATTCGTCCCATATTACCGGAAGACCCGGGCTGGCCCGTGTGAATACCTGGTTACGAGGGGAAATCTGGGGACAGACGGAAATCCGTGGACAGACGCAGAAATCTAATCAGCCCATAGGACAATACAGCAATGCGATCAAAGCATACCTGCTGCGGGAATGATCGTACTTGGAAAAAATCTGCGGGGGCTGCTTGGTTGATAGTGCAACTCGGCGGGGCCGCGCTGGCTACTCGATGCCGGCGAGGCGCGGTTCAACGCTTCTGGTACGGATGGAAAATGTAGTCTTTCGTCTTCACAGCCGTATGGCACGCGTTTCCGCAGTCCGAGAGGCTCTTGGGGTCGGCCGAGAATGTGTCCGACGCGGCATCGTAGTTGAACACCGCGTATCCCCAGCCGCCGGTCTTCGGAAATCTTGTGCTGTCCTTTTCCATGACGAAAGCCTGCTTAAAGACGTCGGGCACATCCACAGCGAATTGGGCCTCGGTGCTCTTCTTCGGTTTCCACTGTAGCTTCACGATCATGGAGCCATCCGGGAAAGGCTGGCCGCTGCCTGGAATGCCGGCCTTGTACGCCCTGATCATGGCGGGATTGGCGACAATCACCTTGAGCACTTCCGTGGTCCGGGCGGAAGAGACCATCGCCCAGTCCTCGTATCCCCTGAAGTCAGAGAAGGCAATTCCGCTCGGAGATTTTAGCGAGTACTTGTCCTTGTCTTGGCCTTGCGCGAAAAGGGTCACGGCGGCGAGGCCGGCGAGCGCTGCCATGGTCGTCGCAATGGCAGTAAAATCGGCGATGCGTTTCATGGCGGTCCGCCTTTCTGTCTTCTGTCGTTGTTCTTGCGCGACAGGCCTGATCACGAGTGCGCACATAGTGTGTTCTCCTTTCAAAAAAGTTTTCGCAGTCCCGTCTTTACTTAGCCCGGTCAATGTGTGTCTCGCAACGAGTGCCATTAGGCCGGACTTGAGGGAGTAAAGCAATTGGACCATAGTATTGGTGGTGCCTTTGCTATCAAGTGTGTGGAGGGAGTTTTCTTCCGCTTTACCGATCTCAGGACTGGTTGTGCAGAAAAATCGTGGGTGGGCTGGTGGCCCAGGTTCGCGCCCTGTTTTGGGGCGCTAACCTGGGATCAGGAATATCCTCTCCGCGCCGCCCTGTGCTTGCCTCTCCCGATCCCGCGCCGTCCATTCCGATTCAATTTCCACAGCTCCTTTTTCTCGGAATGCATAGTGACGAAAGCTGCTCCATTTCCAGTCTCCCGCTTCCGGGACCAGGCCTCGCCTCACCGGATTGCGATGAATATAGCGCAGCTTCTCGTGAAACTCTGCTCATCACGCACATTGCTGTCATAGTAGCGCTTCTGCCAAAAAGCACCCGTGCCCAGACTCTTGGCGAAGGATAATTTCAGGAAATGGATAGCCTCGGCCAGAAGTCCGCGTGGAGGCTCGCTCAGCAGCAAGTGCACGTGTTCCGGCATCACCACGTACCCATAGATGCAAAGACCGAAGCGGCAGCGCGTCCGTTCCAGAATCTGGACGAAGAGGTCCCGGACGACGGGGGAATCGAAGCCTCGGCGCCGATGGTAACAAGTGAAAGTCACGAAGTGAGACTGCGCGGATTGCTGAAAACGCTTCAGGCCATGCGGCATGGGGAAAGGCTATGTGATTTTGTTTCCCGCATGCTGTGACGGATAACCCAGGTTAGCGCCCAAAACCGGGGCGCGAACCTGGGCCACCAGCCCGGACACCACGACGAAGCAGTACACGTACGATTTTCGGGGGAACAAGCTGACTGAGATCGACCAATCCGCCCGAACGAATCAATACACCTATGACCTGTTGGGAGGGTTGACCCAGGTCACTTACGCCGTGGGCAAGCCCGAGCAGGCGTCCGTATCTTACACCTACACTCTGGATGGGCAGAAAGCAACATCAACCGACGAAAACGGGAATGCGTCATCCTTCTACTACGACGGGGTGGGAGACCTGAATTTGACCTATGATGGCGCGGTCAACCGAATGGACTATAACTACGATGGCGATCACCGTCTGACCAGCGTTCCCGAACTCAGCATCAGCTACGCCTACGATGCACGCAGCCGCCTCTCCACCACTACCTACGCCGCGATATCGCCAAACCCGGCAACCACTAAGCTGTATACCTATGACGGCATGGGCAGGGTCCTCACTACGACCGACCAGGCTGGGAAGGTCACGACCGATGCGTACGACGCCACCGGCCAATTGACATCGGTCACCGACGCCCTAACCCATGTGACGAATTACAGCTACGATCTTGATGGCAATCTGGCCACTGTTACCGACGCGGGGGGCCGCCTCACGGCTTACCAATACGACAACCTCAATCGTCGCACAGGCCGGACTCTTCCCCTCGGCATGTCTGAAACCTATGGATATGATTTGATTGGAAATCGGACTAGCAAGACGGATTTCATCGGGAAGACCACAACCTACACCTATGACACTCTGAATCGGCTGCTCACCAAGGTGCCAGACCCATCGCTGCTTCAGCCCACCATCACCTTCACCTATTCAGCGACCGGCCAGCGAGCCACTATGGCCGATGTCAGCGGCACCACGACCTACACTTACGACAATCGCGACCGCATGACCAGCAAGGCCACGCCCGAAGGCACTCTGAGCTACACCTACGACGGGCACGGTGACCCCCTAACCATTCTGTCGTCCCATACCAACGGTGCTTCGGTCACTTACCAGTACAACGGCGATAATCTGGTGAAGAAAGTGACGGACAACCGGCTGGTGGCGCAGCCGGGAGGCTCGACAGGAATCACCACCTACGGCTACGACAATTTCAACGATCCCACCAGCTACACCTATCCGAACAGCGCACAGACGACGCTGACCTATGACATCTTCCAGCGGCTGACCAATGCGGTGTCGGCAAAGAGCGGGACCAATCTGTCCAGCTATGCCTATACAGTGGCAGCGGCCGGCAATCGGACGAATGTGTTGGAGCTGAATTCGCGGAACGTGGCCTACGGTTACGACAACGTGTACAAACTGACCTCGGAGGCGGCTACGGCTGACCCCGGCGGTAAAAATGGGACGGTGAGTTATTCGAGCTATGACCCGGTGGGCAACCGACTGGCCATGACCTCGACGCTTAGCGCGGTGCCGGGAGGGACGTTCTCCTATGATATCAACTGATATCAACGATCGCCTGAACACCGACACCTACGACAACAATGGCAATACAATTTCCTCCGCGAGCATCGGGAACGCCTATGACTTTGAGAATCACATGATCACGCATGGAGCCGTGGCCATGACTTACGACGGCGATGGCAACCGGGTCGCGGAGACGGTGGGCGGGGTGACGACGAAGTATCTGGTGGATACGCTGAACCCGACCGGGCTGCCGCAGGTGATGGACGAGACGGTGAGCGGCTCCGTGACGCGGACCTATGCCTACGGCGTGCAACGAATCAGCGAAGATCAGCCCATCAGCAGCACGTGGACGCCGAGCTTCTACGGCTACGACGGCCACGGCAACGTTCGGTTCCTGACGAACTCGGCTGGAACGATCACCGACAGCTACACCTACGACGCCTTTGGCATGCCGATCACCAGCAGCGGCACTACGCCGAACAATTATCTCTACAGCGGCGAGCAGTACGATAGCGCCCTGGGCGCCTACTACCTGAGGGCAAGGTACTACAACCCCGCGACGGGAGATTCTGGCGATGGATTCGTATGAGGGGAGAATTCTAGAGCCCCGCACTTTGCACAAGTACACTTTTACCGGAGATGATCCTGTAAATTTTGTCGATCCGAGCGGACAGGATGATATCGAGGAATATGCATGGCTTTCCCAGCGTGCCGAAGAAACATATGTTAAGAAAGTTGGTTGCGAGGCACATCACATTATCCCGAAATACTTGGGTGGTGATCCCAATGGACCGCTGGCTATAATTCCTGCTGCTTTTCATTAATTGATCACCAATGCTTTTAGAGAACTTTGGCCTTATGGTGCAGGTGTTCCCAGTCCCGATCAGGCCATCGAAATAGTGAGAGATGTATATAACACTTTCAACTTGAGTTTAGGGCAACTGGAATGCGCGGGACTGGCTGGAGAGCTCTAGTCCGTAAAAGCGACGCTTGTTTCACGTGATGCCTTATGCAACTATTGAAACTGCGAATCGCCGAATGGTGGAAACCTACGAGATACGGCTATTTTCCAAATATTTTCCTCTCGTAACTGGAGAGGAGCACGTGCTTCGAGGTCCTCGGAAGTTTGCGGCGATTATGCGTGGCACTGTTGGTGATCCACTATTTGTTCGTATTGGCGACCTGGATCAGCAGCTCCGCCGACTCAGGTCTCGGTGGTGCTTTTGCTTTTTGGGAAATCCGAAGAAGATACAGTGAAGAGGAAATCGACCGCGCCAAGCTTTTGCTTCTCAAGATACCGTTCACGGAAATAGCAGCTGAGGAGTATGGTACGCGATACCAGGAATCATCAGACTGCGAACCGGAAATCAAGGTCACGGAATATGTACCTGAAATGGATTTTCGAATTGTAACCAAGAAGGTTTCCTGTGCGTTACATACAAAGCAACTGGGGCCCCTTCGGATCGCATTTCGTAAATTGAAAACGAAGGTGGACGTTTATAGAATCTGGGGGGGGCGAAATAATCGTCTCGGAACACTTCATCAATCTCGTGCAGGATGGAGGATTCTCGGGAGGAACATTTTTCCCTGTCGTCGATGCGAAAGACGACCATTTCACCTCGCCGTTTGAATTTTCCAAATCGTCTGCTGGATTAGAGATCTTGTCAATCGCTGCTGATCAGGGTATGAGCCCAAGTGATTGGGATTTCTGGTTATGGCTCAACAGTGAAGGGCAAAAAAAACATACTCGACAAATGCGCCTACAGAGCAAGGCATCCGCAAAGGGCAGAGAGCGCACCAGTCTGATGCGCAACCTCGCGCAACTTGCATTTCAGTCGAAGCCCATTGAGTGTCCACAACAACGCAATTCGGCGGAACACCGTTTAACACAGAAAACAAAGACTACCACCGCTGCGATGCTGGGGTGATCGCGGGGAGACGTCTGCTCTCTCCGTTATCGGTTCTTCGGTCCAGCTGGGACGGTTCTGATCCGTGCAGAACTGATATTTACATCGGCGGACAACGCCAAGGATTATTTCGGCCGTAATCGACCATTTATCGTTTCGAAAAACGTTTTTAAAGTTATACAACAGAAAGGGGTAAAGGGATTTCAATTTGAAGTAATAGACATGATTTGAGCATTGCCTTGGATAATAGCGGGACTCGAAATCAGTTCAGTCGCTGGAGCTGAATTCGCGGAACATAGCCTACGGTTACGACAACGTTCGCAATCAATGTTCGGGACTGGGAGCATGATTTGCTTAGGGAATCAATTTCGTCGATTGACGGATGAGCCGTAAGCGCATTGATACCAGGAATCTCAGTCAAGTCGATGCCGAACACTCGGTAGAGATGATTACGAAGATGGGGACAATTCGGGGACAGACGGAACTGACCCCAAATCCCCCTCCCAATCCGGGAGCGTCGCGGCACATTGCGGTGCCTCTTTGGCTGCTCCCCTGCTGGAGATGGACCTTTGGCGAAAACGATGGGGGTAAATTCGGCGACAGACGGAACTGACCCCAATTCCCCCGTCCCAATCCGGGAAATCGTCGTGCCAAGGCAACCAATACTTGCGCTGGTGGCCCAGGTTCGCGTCCCGCAGTTGGACGCTAACCTGGGTTATCTATCACAGTATGCACAAGACAAATCGCGTAATGTTTTCGCATGCCACTGCGCGAAAAAGGAGCGGTGGAAATTGAATCGGAATGGACGGCGCGGGATCGGGAGAGGCAAGCACAGGGGCGGCGCGGAGAGGATATTCTTGATCCCAGGTTAGCGCCCCAAAACCAGGGCGCGAACCTGGGCCACCAGCCAACCATCGAATTCGGTCTGAGCCTCGACCATGATTCTTCTTCTATGCGACCAGCCCGTCTCTCCGGGATACGAGAGTGCCCAATCAACCTTTCGGTCTAGGTTGCGCCGACTAGGGCCACCCGCAGTCTGCGCTGTGCGAAGCCGAAGGCTAGCGCGATTTCCGAGACGGGGAATCCCGCCGAGTCCGCACCTCTTCGGCCCGTGACAAAAAACCCTTCGGCGCAAGAATTTTGCCAACCCAAAACCCCTATCGTCCTTTCTTCAGTAGCTCCCACGCTTCCATGTAGGCTTCATACTTTTGCCCGGGCACGCCCGGCGCTACCCGGATATTGCTCTTCAGCCGCAATACCACCTCCGACGGGATGATGTACCACACATCCTCCGGCAGTACGTAAATTGCAAAGAAATCCACTTCGTCGACCCGGTAGTATGCGATGCCGGTGCGCTTTAGCGCACAAAACGTATCCTTGTCCATGTGGCGCACAGGTTGACTTGATTTGCACCCGCCGAAACTGTCCTCCCTCTTCCACCGATACGTCGTATCGTGCCGAATCGCCCCACGGCTTCGATACATTCAATCCCTCGCCCGCGGCGCGGGTCATGAATAGCAATTCGGTCCACTCGCCGCGCTGCTTGTAAGTCTTGAAATTTCCCCCACGCACTCCCCTACCCGCCATAAATTCGCCCCAAATATTCCTAATGTTTCCAGCCATTTAGCGATTTTTCGCGACTTTTTGCCTCTTGACAGAATTTCGCCAAAAAGCCAATTTCCGCTAATTTCCGCCGTTTTGGCGTCCCCCAGACCGCGCGTCGCCTACTTTGCCGTCACCCGGTCGGAGATCCGGCCGTATTCTCCCTCGGTGAGAACATGCCGGGTCACCAAATCCGCCGGCTTGTCATACGGACGATCCGCCATCATCCGGTCCGCTGCCGCGGATGAAATTCCCGGCAGCGCCAGCAACTGATCTTTGCTGGCATGATTGATGTCGAGTGGCCGGTCTCGGCTCCAGCCCTCCCGCACCCCTTCCGCCACCGCCTTGGCGTCGCTCTTGAGCGTGGCCGTCGTCTCGGCCGTTTTCTCTCTGAGTTCCTGCGGACTCTGCTGCTGCGATGTGCATCCTGCCAAAGTCAAGACCAATCCGGCAAACAGAACCGTCATCTTCGCTGTCACTCTCATGCCATTTCACCTCCTGTTCGCGCCCTGCTTGGATGCGGGAATGATGCGAAGCGGCCGGCAGTCACCGTACTTAAGGGTATAGGCAATCTCAGCCATCAGGTTGTCGCCCTGCATACTGTCGGTCCGGGGCACGGCCAGGGATCTTACGAAGTAATCTTTCTTCTCCTGCCTCGGAAGGGAACGTCGCGCCGCCCCTTATCGGGATCGTTTGTGGAGCTGGAAAACCCGCATGCTATAATTTTGCATCTTAGGGTCGCTTTTCGTAGCTGACGGAGGCTTGTATCGATAAACGCTTTATCCGCACCAATGACCGCATTCGGGCGCGGGAAATCCGGGTGATTGACGATGAAGGCAATCAAATCGGGGTTCTCCCACCATACGAAGCGCTGAAGATGGCCCGCGAGCGCAACCTGGATCTGGTCGAGATCTCGCCTACCGCGAACCCTCCTGTATGCCGCATCATGGATTTCGGCAAGTTTCTGTATCAGCAGGAGAAAAAAGAGCGCGAGGCCAAAAAGCACCAGAAGACCATTGTCGTCAAGGAAGTGAAATTCCGCATCAACGTGGATGACCACGATTATGAGACCAAAAAGAACCACGTGCTGCGTTTTCTCGACGAAGGAGATAAAGTAAAAGCAACCATCTTCTTCCGCGGCCGCGAGATGACTCGCACCGGGCTGGGCCGGCAAATTCTGGAGCGCCTCATCAAAGACGTAGACGACAAAGCGCTCGTCGAATTTCGCCCCCGCCAAGAAGGAAATACTCTGCATGCGATTTTGGCGCCGAAAAAGGATGCAGTGGTGCAAAAGCCGTCGGGACAGAAGGCCAAGCCGCAGGTAGCCAAGGCGCAGGCACCGGCTCCCAAGCCGGAGGCAGTGCCGGCGCAACAAGGCCGGGCGAACCAAGCATAAAATTCAGCTTCCGGGCAGTCGGCTGGGAGCCGGGAGTTACAAGCAGAAAATGCCAAAGTTAAAGACACACAAAGGCGCAGCCAAGCGCTTTAAGAAAACCGGGACGGGGAAGGTGAAGCGGCGGCATTCGCATCTGCGGCACATTCTCACTTCCAAAGACAAGAAGCGGAAGCGCAAACTGGGCGGCAATGTACTGGTCAGCAAAGCGGATACGCCCAAAGTCAAGCGGATGATCCCGTACTAGAATCTGTTGTCAGTGGCCAATGCCAGTTTGTAGAGGCGAATGGCCGAAAGGGTAGCGGAGAGTTCTCGCGGCCCCGGTGAGTGAAGAGGCGATCAGACCTGCGAGTCTCCTGCCTTCAGCCGCCGTTACCTAGTAAATAAAAAGGAGCAGACCATGCCTCGTGTAAAACGCGGTACGAAACGCCGCGCCAAGCGCAAAAAGATATTAGAGCGCGCGAGTGGATATTTCCTCACTAAATCAAAACTTTACCGCTCCGCCAAAGAAGCCGTTGAGCGCGGGCTGAAGTTCGCCTATTCGGGCCGCAAACAGAAGAAGCGGCAGTACCGCTCGCTATGGATTGTGCGCATCGGAGCGGCGGCCAAGCTGAATGGGATGAGCTACAGCACGTTCATCCATGGCTTAAAAGCAGCGGGCATCGAACTGGACCGCAAGATTCTGGCCGATCTGGCGGTGAAGGATCCGGATGGATTCAAGGCTCTCGCCGAGCAGGCGAAGGGCGCGCTGAAGGCGTAGTTTCAGGCTACAGTTATCAGCTTTCGGTTGCCGGCTCTCGGCGCGGATTGCGAAGCGATGTGAGCCGAAAAGCGGCGGCATTTATTAGCCCCGGACGTAAGTCCGGGGGTACGAACGGAAATAACACAGAGTCCCGTTAGGGACGATACGGCGCTGACGGCGAGTGCCGTCCCTCACGGGACTCAGGACTTACTCGACGCTGACTCGGCACTTACGTGCTGGGCTAATGTGTGTCGCCGCTGCGCGGCTGACGTGTTTGAGATCGCGTTTCTGTGTATGACTCCCAAGAAAAAAGCCGGGTACGCGGTCCCCAAGCTGAAGGATTTCTCTGCGAAGACGTTGGATAAGGAGTCCGGCAAGTTACTCTCTGCGCTGGAGTCGGAAGCCAAGGCGGTAAAGGATGAAGCCGCCGGGAAAGCTTTTCGCGACCGCTGGATGGCGCGCACCAACGGCATCCTGACGCAGATCAACGATCTCTGGCTGAAACCAGCTCCCAAAGAAGCCAAGCGCGAGGCCGGGCAAAAACTCAACCAGCTGAAGGCGAAGATCACTGAGGTCGTCGAAAATGCCCAGAAGAGCAGCGAGACCAAGATCACGAAGCCTGCCGCGGAGACGTTACGCAAGACGGCCGTCGCCGTTGCCGCTCAGCCGACTCCGGATGCGCTCGACATCACCCTTCCCGGCGTTCGCCGCTCGCTAGGGGCGGAACATCCCGTCATCAAGACGATGAAGGAAATTGTGGGCGTGTTCCGTAATCTTGGCTACTCGGTGGAAGAGGGGCCGGAGATTGAGACCGACTATTACAATTTTGAGGCGCTGAATTTCCCTCCCGATCATCCGGCACGCGATACGCAAGACACGCTTTTCATTGCCGGGCAAAAGTCGAGGCCGCTGCGAGACCGGCTGCTATTGCGCACTCACACCTCGCCGGTACAGATTCGCACCATGCAGAAGATGAAGCCGCCGCTGCGGGTGGTGTGTCCGGGCAAGGTGCACCGCAACGATGCCCCGGATGCGACTCACTCGCCGATTTTTCATCAGGTGGAAGGGCTAGCGGTAGATACCAACATTACGTTTTCCGATCTGAAGGGCACGCTGGATCACGCCATGAAGGCGCTTTTCGGCTCGAGCGTGAAGACCCGGTTCTACCCTTCGTTCTTTCCCTTTACCGAGCCCAGCGCGGATGTGCAGATCAGTTGCATTTTCTGCAATGGCAAAGGTTCTCGCGATGGCGGGCGCTGCGGAAACTGCAAAGGCAGCGGATGGATTGAACTTCTGGGTTGCGGCATGGTCGACCCGAATGTTTATGGGTTCGTGGGCTACGATCCGAAAAAGCTGAGTGGGTTTGCCTTTGGCATGGGCGTGGAGCGGATCGCGATTTTGAAGTATGGGGTGGATGACATTCAGCTGTTCTTTAACGGGGATGTGAGGTTTTTGGAGCAATTGGGATAAAAGACCCACCCTAACCAAAACCGGGTTAGGGTGGGGCACCCGGCTGAGGATGACGGGCGTTTGACTATGAAACTTTCTGCTTCATGGTTGCGTGAGTTTGTCGAGTTGCCGGTGGATAACCGGCGGCTGGCCGAGGATCTCACGTTAGCCGGCATTGGGGTCGAATCGGTCTCAGGCGAGGGCGAGAATACCGTTTTCGAGATGGAGATTACGACCAACCGTCCCGATGCTATGAATCATTATGGCGTGGCGCGGGAGGCGTCGGCGCTGTACAACGTTCCGCTGAAGCCTCTTTCCCCGACGCTGGCCTCGCCGGCGAGAGCTCAGGCGGGGAACGATAATGGTAACGCACTCCTCGAAGCATTGCTCCGTCCAAGACCGTGTTCCTCCGCCGCCGCCGGGTCATCGCCAGGGGAAAGCTCGCGGAGCGGGGAAGAATTTTCCATCGAGATTGGCAACAAAGAAGATTGCGCGCGCTACACGGCGCGAATCATTCGCGGCGTCAGCATCAAGGCGTCTCCGCAGGCGATTGCCAATCGGTTGCTGAGCGTGGATCAGCGGCCCATCAACAATGCCGCCGATGCTTCGAACTACACGCTGTGGGAGATGGGACATCCCACCCACGCTTTTGATCTCGACCTGCTCGAAGGTGGAAAGATTCTGATTCGGCGGGCGTTTACCGGCGAAACCCTGAAAACGCTGGATGGTGTGGAGCGCAAGCTGTCGCCCGAGGACCTGGTCATCGCCGACGCGCACAAGCCGGTCGCGCTGGCCGGCGTGATGGGCGGCTTCGACACCATGATCACGGAAAAAACCAGGAATGTATTGATTGAATCAGCCTGGTTCGATCCGGTGGCGATTCGGCAAGAGTTCGCGGCGGCATGGCTTGCATACCGACGCTTCGCATCGCTTCGAGCGCGGCGCGGATTTTGGCGCGACTTCGCTGGCCTGCGCCCGCGTGGCGCAGAGAATTCTGGAATCGGCGGGCGGCGAGCTGGCGGGCGGCGAGATTGATGTGGTCGCGCGGCAGCTCGATCAAGCGCCGGTGGAGCTGCGGCCATCGGAAGTGCAGCGCATTCTGGGCGAAGAACTGGGCACCGACGAAATCCTGCGCATTCTGCGGCGGCTGGGCTTTGAGCTGATGCCGGAACCGGGCGAGGACCCTGCCTTTACCGTGCACCTTCCGAGCTGGCGGCTGGATGTGGAGCGCGAAGATTGACCTGATCGAAGAAATTGCACGCCTGCATGGCTATGACAAATTCGCCGACACGCTGCCGCGCTTACGCCGGGGCGGTAGTGGAGCTGCCGGATGCGAAAAAAGACGAAAAGCTGCGGGCGACGCTGCTGGCGCTGGGATACAACGAGGCGATCTCGCTGACATTTATTTCGCATGAAGAAGCGGAACAGTTTGCGACATTGCCGGTGCTGGAGCTGGAAAATCCGCTGAGCGAAGAGGCCTCGGTCATGCGGACTTCGATGGTGCCGGGAATGCTGAACATGCTTGGCTATAACCTGAATCGCGGCCGCGACCGCTTACGCCTGTTCGAATCCGGCAATGTTTTTGAGCGTGGGGGCGCGAAGGCGATACAGCATAAACAGATTTGTCTGGGGATGACGAGCCCATCCTCCCCAAAAAACGCGGAGGAGTGGCACACCCAACCCGGATCGGGCTCCCCGAGCGGGTTGTTTTTTGGGCTCAAGGGCGATATGGAGAATCTGCTGCACCCGTTCCAGTACAAGAGGCCGGCTTACGATACGCAGGCAGCGGATTATTATTACCGCGGGCGCTCGGCGCGGGTGCTCTGGATGGGGCTATGGTCGCGCAGTTTGGGCAGATCGATGAAGAGATCGGCACAGCGCGAAAGCTGCGGCAGGATGTGTTTGTGGCGGAGCTCTATCTCGATCAGCTTTACAAGCATGGCTTGCGCGAGGCGCGGTATCGGGCGTTGCCGCGCTATCCGGCGGTGGAGCGGGATTTTTCGTTTGGGTTTGACGACAGTGTGATCTTCGAGAAAATCCAGCAAGCGGTGCTGGCAGTGGGCTTGCCCGAGCTAAGCAGTTTCGTGCCGGTGGAGATTTTCCGCGGCGCATCGGTCGGGGCGGGAAAGTATTCCATTTTGTTGCGGGCGACATTTCAGTCGGGCGAGCGGACGCTGCGGGAGGAAGAAGTGGCGCAGTGGTCGGGTCAGATTATCAAGGCGCTTGAAGAATTGGGCGGGAAGCTGCGCGGCTAGGCGGAATCGCGTAGGGACAGCCGCCCTCGGCTGCAAGCGAAGCTCGCAGGTCTGCCCCGCTTTATTACCTCGATTGCTATTCCAGGTCTAGCGCCCTTTTCAAGGCGTGATCGAGTTCCAGTAAACGCGACATCGGAAGCGACCCGACGAAATTTGTTAGGTAGGCTTTGCGGAGGCTTACCAGGTTGTCGCACATGATCCAGCTCTCGTGTTTCAGTCCTTCCGCCAATCCGACACGCACCTGGGTGGAAAGTCCCTGGCCGCGAGTGAATACCGGCGCGCAGATCACGGTCGAGAATCCGGAATCGATGAGAACCTCACGGCTTACAATGGCGTAGACGCGCCGCCGCTTGGCATCGCCCGAGGGTTTGTAAACCAGATACAGCTCTCCGCGTTTCAAGATCGCTTTCTTTCCAATCCCTCTTTTTCTTGCGCCTGATATTCCAGGACGTCTTCTGCTTCGGCATTCAGTTCGTCCAGCGATGCGTTGATTAATTCGAGTTCGCGTTTCTGGATAGCGGCTTTGGAACGGTCTTTGAGATATTGGCGCAGGACATGGTCAATGACGGCGGAGCGAGAATGCTTCGACCCGGCCAGGCGGTCAATGCCGGCGAGCACGTCGCGTGAGAGTGTGATGGATGTCTTATCTTTCATACTACTTAGATACTACCATTGGCGTAAGGCGCGGAGAAGGTTCACGGCTGGTTGCGGGCGGAAGAGAGATCTTCGCGGTAGGGACAGACCGCATGGGCAAGCTGTAGGGACAGCTCCCCTCGGCTTTGATATGCCTCCCAACGGTGCTTTTCTCTGCTCTATGCTAGGCTGCCATCATGGGCGCGGTTGATCTCAGAAAAAAAACTTTTCGTAGCGGGCGAGTGGAGGGTTTTACCGAGTCGGTGATCCGCGAGATGACGCGGCAGGCGCTGCTGCATGGCGCGGTGAATCTGTCGCAGGGGTTTCCGGATTTTCCCGCGCCCGAGGCGGTGAAGCGGGCGGCGCAGGAAGCCATAGGCAAAGATATTAATCAGTATGCGATCACCTGGGGCGCGAAAAATCTGCGGCAGGCGATCGCGCGCAAATGGCAGGAGTGGCACGGTATTGCGGTCGATCCGGAGACTCAGGTGACGGTGGGTTGCGGGGCGACGGAGGCAATGATCTCGACGCTGCTTGGGGTTTGCAATGGGGGCGATGAGGTCATCATCTTCGAACCGTTTTACGAAAATTATGGGCCGGATACAGCTTTGTCGGGGGCGAAGCCGAGATTCGTGAAGCTGCGCCCGCCGCGGAACCTCGACGGTGAATGGACTTTCGATGAAGGCGAACTGCGAGCGGCCTTTGGCAACCACACCAAGGCCATCATCGTAAATACGCCGAACAACCCGACGGGCAAGGTGTTTGCGCGGGCGGAGCTGGAGCTGATCCGCGACCTGTGCGTGAAATTCGACGTGCTGGCGATCGCCGACGAAATCTACGAGCACATTCTTTACGACGGGGCGAAGCATGTGGCGATGGCGACGCTCGAGGGCATGCAGGAGCGCACGGTCAGCATCAACAGCATGTCGAAAACCTATAGCGTGACGGGATGGCGGGTGGGCTGGACGATGGCGCCGCCGAAGATCGCGGAGTCGATCCGCAAGGTGCATGACTTTTTGACGGTGGGCGCTCCGGCTCCGTTGCAGGAGGCGGGCGCGGCGGCGCTGGAGCTGCCGAAAAGTTATTACGATGGGCTGGCGCAAGCATATCGTGAGCGCCGGGACCGGCTGATTCCGGTGCTGGCCGAGGCGGGGTTTCGTTGTTTTCGCCCACGGGGCGCGTATTACGTGATGACCGACATCGGCGCCTTTGGCTACGCGAGCGACGTCGCCTTCACCGAGCATCTGGTGCGTGACATCGGCGTGGCGGTGGTGCCGGGGTCGAGCTTTTATCGCGATCCGCGGGACGGGGCGCAGCAGGTGCGGTTCGCATTTTGCAAAAAACTGGAGACGCTGGACGCGGCGGCGGAGAGATTGCGGCGGTTGGGGAAGGAATATTAGATGGGGTACAGGCCGGCAGCCGGGGGCGGCCGTCACTCCGCAAGCCTCGGCGCGAACAATGAACGAACTCTTCTTTCATCCACAGGGTTCTGGGGTATACTGCGCTGAAGTTTGAAACTCCCGAGGAAGTGCTGCCATGTCCGTGAAGCTCGATGAAGAGGTATCCACTGAGGTTCCTGCCGACGATTTTCAAGCGCTGGAAGAGAAAGTTTATCGCACCATTGAACTATACAAGTCGGCGCGTGAGGCGCGGGTGGCGTCGGAGCGCGATGTGAAGCGCCTGCGCGAGCAACTGGAAGAACGCGAAGAAGAAGTGGACACTATGCGCCGCGAGATGGTGCGCCTGCGCAAGGAGCGCGAAGAAATTCGTGGGCGGGTAGAGAAGATGCTGGCGCAGATCGAAACTCTGGCGGAGGAGCAGGCGGCGAGCTAGCGTTACGACGCCGCGCCTGCGAGAGGAGCCCAACGAGCCATGGCGACTGCTTCACGACATACCCCGGTGCGAGACGCCAGCAACAGCAGTGTGCGGGTGGAAATTTTCGATCAGGCCTATAACCTGCGCGGATCGGATCCGGAATACATTTTGAAGCTGGCGGAGTACGTGGACGCCAAGGTGCGGGCGGTCGCGGAGCAGACGCAAACCGTGGATACGGCGCGGCTGGCGGTGCTGGCGGCGCTCAACATCGCGGATGAGTACCATTTGCTGAAGCGCAGCCGGGATGGCGGATCGGCGGAATATTTGAAGCGAGCGCATCACCTGGCGGATGCGCTGGATGAAGTGCTGGAAGAGCCGCGCCGGGCGGGATAGTTTTATCAAGCGGATTTTCTGTCTCCTGTTGTTTTGTCTTGCAGCGGCGTCCCTCGCCGCTCAGGACGAGCCGGGGCAAATGGCGTCGCCGTCAGAAGCCGGTCGCCAAGCGGCAAACCCAGAAGAATCAAACCCACAGGAACCCACTTTTCGCAGCCAGACCAACCTAGTCCTGGTGCCGGCGCTGGTGCGCGATGGCACCGGGCATGCAGTATTTGGACTGCAGGCCAGAGATTTCATCGTGGAAGATAACGGCGTGGCGCAGGAGGTTCATCTCGACGAAGAGGCGGAGCAAGACCCGTTGTCCATTGTGGTGGCATTGCAAACCGGGCGAAGCGCCGAGCGCGAGTTCCCCAGGATTCGCGGGCTGAATTCGATGCTGGGGCCGATTCTCCAGGAGCCACAAACGCAAATTGCGATCGTTGAGTTTGACAGCCAGGTGCGGCTGGCGCAGGCGTTTACCGATGATGCAGGGCAAATTCAGCGCACCCTGCAAAGCATTCAACCGGGAGATGGTGGCGACGCGATTCTCGACGTGGTGCGATACTCGGCGGAGCTGCTGAACAAAATTCCGGGACCGCGGCAGCGCGTGCTGTTGCTGGTGAGCGAGTCGCGCGACCACGGCAGCCGGGGAACGAAGATCGACGACGTAGTCGCGCTCGTCGGCAACAGTAATATCAGCGTGTACGCGTTGGCATTTTCTCCGGGTGTGGGAGATGTGATCGATCCTTATCGCGGTGATAGCTCCCACGAAGGGCCCGAGTACATCGCCGCGCTCCTTCTGGCGCGAGCGGCGATGAAACGCAATATGCCAAAAGCCATCGCCGAACAGACCGGCGGCGAGTATGAAACCTTCGAAACCTTGAATGCTTTCGAGAATCACATGATCGATTTCACCAATCATTTGCACAGCCGGTATCTGTTGAGCTTTCACGCCCAGGACCCGGAGCCGGGGTTGCACCGCATCACCGTACGGCTCGCGCAGCCGGCGGCGGGCAACACGGTTCTGGCGCGAAGCAGCTATTGGGCTTCCGGTGTGGCCGGCATCGAAGACGCTCCCCGCGGCGAGGAATCTGGAGCGGACTTCGCAGGCGTGTGGCGAAGCAGAATCAGCCCGCTTACGGGCAAGCATTCCGTTACCGTAAATCTTTCGGTGAGCGAGGGAATTGCGGGGGGAACGGTGACGCTGGTGAATCCGGACGGGGTAGAGATCACGACAGCCATCGTGAGTCCGGTAATCAGCGGGAGAACGGTGACCTTTCAGACGACGTTTGAGAACGGCACAACTTATTCCTGGCGAATGAGTTTAAAGAAGGATGGGGCGGAAGCCGCTTTGCATGGCAGCGTGGGAGCAATGGTGGTCGAGGAACCGGTATTCAAGCAACCGTAATATTTGGGTAAGGTGGTAGGCCAGCCAAGTGCGCCTGTCCCGTCATGGTTTTGCTGGCAAGCCGAGTGCCAACTTTTTTGCGGCAGCCTCTTGCCAATCGGAGCCGCTTTCCCCTAGCATCCAACTCAAGAGCCGGCCTGCCGGGTTGGTGATGGCGGGTCACCGATTTTTGAACCAATGCAGAATGAACGGGAGCTCGACTCGAACTAGGATCCGGTGTGCAGCGCTCCGCCATGCGGAGATGCCTAAAGGGTCTCGGCGGGCACCCAACGTCTACCGACGGGTTCATTCTCGGCCCCGTCACACGGCACAGTGGGTCGGCTTGATAAATCAGCGATGGCCCGCCGGACTTTTACCTGCCGGATCGAGCCAGCACCTCCGGCTCGCGGAAAGCTCGCATTGCCGAGAGCTACAGCAACAATTCCTTCCTGTTAAACTGATTCGTTGCATATTCTGATTGTTCTGCATCTAACAAACTAGTGTTTCCTCGACTTTTTCATATCGGCAGTTTCAGCGTGCCGACCTATGGTTTTCTGGTCGCGCTCGGCGTGCTGGTCGGCCTCTGGATCAGCGTCCGCAACTCGGAAAAGCAGGGCATCAATCCCGACGACGCCTGGAATTTCGGCATTGTGGTCGTGCTCTGCGGCATTCTGGGCGCCAAGATTCTCTACATCATCAACGATTGGAGCACCTACGCGGCCAATCCGCGGGAGATTTTTTCGCTGGATACTTTGCAGGCCGGCGGAGTCTTTTCCGGGGGCTTGCTGGCGGCGTTTATCGGGGCAGCGTGGTACATCCGCAAACATCACATGCCGGCGCTGGCGACCTGTGATGCGTTCGCGCCGGGTCTGGCTCTGGGACATGCTTTCGGGCGCGTCGGTTGCTTCTCCGCCGGGTGCTGTTTTGGCAAGCCGACGAGTCATTTTTGGGGCGTGGTGTTTACCAATCCACTTGCGTATTCGATCTCGGGAACGCCGCTCAATGTCCGGCTCGAACCGACGCAGCTTTTTGAATCGGCGGTGGAGCTGGTAATTTTCGTTATTCTTACCTGGCAGTTCGCGCGCAAAAAATTTGATGGGCAGATATTCGGTCTGTATCTCATGCTTTACGGAGTGGCGCGCTATTTTCTGGAATTTATCCGCGACGATCCGGGCAGAGGATCGGTGTTCGGCGGCATCATGAGCGGGACGCAGCTGATTGCGATCTGCCTGGTGATTGGCGGCGGCGTGATCTGGTGGCTGCGGCCGAGTATGAGGGTGATTCAGGCACAGGCGCGATGAGCGCTGTGCCGTCCCTGCCGGACTTCTTGGCCGGGTGGCCCGGCCAGTCATGCGTCGCTCTACTTCCGAGGGTGCCCCGCTAAACTCCGCTTGGGCGGGGATTTTGATGTTCGTTCCTCATTGAGCGGGGTACCCGCGCACCGCTTGCGCTCTGCAAGATGACAAAGTCGAGACCGGTGGTAAGGTAGGGATGTTTCGACTGCGCGCATCCGGCCGTTCCCGGCCGCATGCGCTTCGCTCAACATGACAAGCTTGGCGCTTCCCATTGTTCTTGTCGTTGGTCCCGGGCAGGCGGGCAAGCGCCTGGACCAATTTCTGGTTGCACAGCTTCCCGGCATCAGCCGCGCCCGGGTGCAGGAGCTGATCTCCGAGGCAAAAGTTCTGCTGAACGATGCTCCCGCCAAAGCTTCTTTGCGCTTGCGGGGCGGTGAGCAGATCGCCGTGCTCGGTGACGTGCAGCGGCCGCCTTTGCGCGCCATGGCCGAGGAGATCCCCCTTGACGTCGTTTATGAGGATGAGGACCTGGCGGTAATCAACAAGCCCGCGGGAATGATGGTGCATGCGGGCGCGGGCGCGACCGAGGCTGAGCGCAATCGGGGCACGCTGGTGAATGCGCTGCTGTTCCGCTTCGGAAAATTATCCGGTACGGGCGATTCATTGCGGCCGGGAATCGTGCACCGGCTGGATAAAGAGACCAGCGGGTTGATCGTGGTGGCGAAAAATGATGCCGCGCATCAGGGATTGGCGGCCCAGTTTGCCAAGCGGCAGGTTAAGAAGACCTATATCGCCCTGGTGCACGGCTGGATGAAGCAGGAGCGGGGAACGATTCACCGCAGCATCAGCCGCGACCCGGTCCGGCGCATTCGCATGACCACCGGAGGTCCGGGAGGACGAGAGGCCATCACGCATTACGCGGTGCAGCGACGCCTGGAGACTGCGGCCGGCAAGTTCACGTTGCTGGAGTTGCAGATTGGGACGGGACGAACCCATCAAATCCGTGTTCACCTGGCGTGGTTGCGGCATCCTATTGTAGGAGACACGCTCTATGGCGCGCCGCGCAGCGTGTCGATGCCAGATAAACCTGTTTCTCTCAAACGGAATTTTCTGCACGCGGCGGGATTGGAGTTTGCGCATCCGCGAAGCGGCGCGGCGTTATCGTTTTCGCGTCCGCTGCCGCGGGAACTGAAGGAATTTTTGAGCGTAATTGATGGCGCGCAAGCCGGGATAGCCGCCGCTGAAAAGCCATAACCACGAAGCAAACAAAAGGGAACACTGAAGATTTCGTGGCGGAATGCCTGATTCAGCAGGCGGTTAAGCGCAAAGCCAACGGACGAGGAGTTTGTGGCTATAATGGGTTCAAGAATGAGGCTTCACCGGGTTATCTTAGTTGTGAGCGGCATTGCGCTGCTGGCGGCGATCGTCGCCGGTCAGGATTCTTCCAAACAAGACTCGCAAAGCCAGACGGCACCTGCGACAGCCGCGCCGGCGAGTTCGCCGAATCAAAATTCGCAGAGCCAGAATTCGCAAAATCAGAATGATTTACCTTCGGCGCCTTCGGCGATTCGGGCTCAGCAGCATGCGACCCCGCCCGAACCGGCCCCCGCACCCCTACCGGCGGCTGCGCCTCCGCAGAATGCTCCCCCGCAGCCTGCGACTTCGCCCGCGCAATCGGCTCCCGGGGCGGGGCCCGACTTAGGAGCGCCTCCGGATAGCAATGCCGACGTGCAGACCACGATTCACCGCACCGTCAATGAAGTGGACGTGCTCTTTTCGGTCACCGACCGGCACGGGCATTACATCACCGATCTGCAAAAAAGCGACTTCCAGATTCTGGACAACAACCAGCCGCCGGCGGAGATTCGCAGCTTTCATCGCGAGACCAACCTGCCGTTGGAAGTCGGCCTGCTCGTGGATGCCAGCAATTCGGTCCGCGACCGGTTTCGCTTCGAGCAGGATTCGGCCATTGAGTTTCTGAATCAGACAGTGCGTCCCACCTACGATCAGGCGTTTGTAGTGGGATTCGATGTCACCCCCGAGGTCACACAGGATTTTACCGACAACACCGAATTGCTCTCCCACGGGGTGCGCAGTTTGCGGCCGGGCGGCGGAACCGCGATGTACGACGCGCTGTATTTTGCCTGCCGTGACAAATTGCTGAAGACCCGCCCCGGTGGCCTGGTGCGGCGCGCCATCATTCTGCTCAGCGACGGCGACGACAACCAGAGCCACGTCACCCGCGAGGAAGCGATTGACATGGCGGACCGCGCCGACGCGATCGTATACACCATCAGCACCAATGTGACGGGCAGCCCCGATGCCGGCGACAAGATTCTGCAGCGCATCGCCGATGCCACCGGTGGACGCGCCTTCTTTCCCAACGTGTTGACCGACATCGCTACCAACTTCGCGCAGGTGCAGGAAGAATTGCGCAGTCAATACTTTCTTTCCTACACGCCGTCGGGCTTCATGCCGGACGGCAGCTTCCACACCATCGATGTCCTTACCACCAAGCCCACAAGAATCTCAAGGTGCGCAGCCGCCGCGGCTATTACGCACCCACCCGCTAAGGCCGCCGGCGGCGGGCTACTCCGGAACGCCATTGCCCAAGAAATTAAGCATTAAGGCGGATTTCGCATCGCCTTCTTCAAGCTGCCCGCTGAGTGAATGCGGAGCTGAGCGGCGAGCTGGCCGAATGCCGCGGCCAGCAAAACCGGCGAACTCGACTTCGCGATGATTTTCGTCACCCTGCAAAATGATTTAGAGACGGAGTTCGCTCGATTTTCGGTCCGCCTGGCGGACTCAGGAATGTTGTGGGAGATGGCCCAAGAAAAGTTCCGGCGTGGCTACGGATTTGACCGGAAATGAAGTACGGCGCATTGTTCTGGCCAAAGGACTGGTGGATGTGAAAGTATGCGCGATGAACCAAGTGTTGTCGGGATTGAAGTTTGTGATCCGGGTAAAGGATGGCGAAAAGCGTTAGGAGAACGGGAATGATTCGAGCCGGAGTGATTGGATTTGGATTGGCGGGCGAGTTTTTTCATGCGGCCACGATTCGCGCGGTGCCGGGGATGGAGCTGGCATGCGTGCTGGAACGCAGTGGGCTGCGGGCGAAGGCGAAGTACCCGGAGATACCCATCGCCAGGACGCTCGACGAGATGCTGGCGGACCAGACCATCGGGCTCTGCGTGGTCGCCAGTCCGCACAACACGCACTTCGATTTTGCGCGCCGTTGTCTGCTGGCGGGGCGAGACGTGGTGGTGGATAAACCATTCACAGTCACGCTGCGCGAGGCGGAAGAATTGATCGCTCTCGCGAAAAAAAGGAAACGGGTGCTCACGGTTTATCAGAACCGGCGATGGGATGGCGATTTCAAGACAGTAAAGAAGATTGTGGAGAGTGGTGTGTTGGGCCGGGTGGTGGAATATGAAGAGCGGTTTGAACGCTTCCGGCCCGAACTACGGCCGGGAAACTGGCGGGAAAAAGACGAACCGGCGAATACCATGCTGCTGGAACTGGGGCCGCATCTGGTGGATCAGGCGATGATGCTGTTTGGCACGCCGGGGGCGATCACCGGACAAGTCTTCCGGCAAAGAGAAGGCAGCCAGGTGGATGACGCTTTCGATGTGTGCCTCGAGTATCCCGGAGTGAGGGCATGGTTGCGCGCCCGCATTATTGCCTATGCCGCCGGGCCGCATTTTGTAGTGCACGGGACAAAGGGGTCGTTCGTGAAATATGGGATGGATCCGCAGGAAGACGCACTGAAAAGCGGAGCCCTGCCGGGAAGCCCCGGATGGGGCGAGGATGCCGAATCATTGTGGGGAACCCTGGCGCTGCCCGGGCAGCAAGCCAGGAAGATAAAAACAGAAGCCGGCGATTATCCCGGCTTCTATGCAAACCTGCGCGATGCAATTGTGAATGGGACGCCACCGGCCGTCACTCTGGAACAGGCGTGGCGGACCATGCGGGCCCTCGAACTGGCGCAACAGAGCAGCCGCGAGAGGAGAACGCTCGATTGGAATGAACCCGCCGCGTGACCGCCAGGCAAGGACCCTTGTCTGCGATTCACCTTTCTCGTTACCTTGGTTACATTTGAAAAAATCGCAGGTCATGTAAAGTCCTAGCAACGAATTGGCCAGGAGAAGGCGGAAGAAGTCGACGTCGTTCCCTCTTGGAAAATTCCCAGCAGCGTCGGGCAGTCATGGAAGAAATCAATCAGAAAGAAGTCAGCAGACTTAGGAAAGAAATTGACTCGGTGCATAGCCGATTCTTTCGCCTGCTGTCTATTACTTCCGCGGTCATGCTGGTGCTGGCCGGCGGATTTGTGATGCGGGTGATGCCGCGGTTGCTCTGGAATCTCGAAAACGTCGAGGCGGAGCGGTATTACATCCCACAACTGCTTTGCGGGTTGCTCTGTCTGGTTGGGCTGTTGTGCTGGTATGTGCTGCAGCAACGGCGGTCGCTGAAAAACACCGAAAAACAATTAATTTCAGAGTTGATCCGGCGGGAGACGGCGGAGCGGCTGGCGGTCATCGATCCCCTGACCGAAATGTACAATCGCCGCTACATGATGCGGGCCATTGCCAGCGAAACCTCGCGGGTAGACCGGCAGAGTTCGCTGTTTTCGTTCTTGATGATCGATGTAAATGAATTCAAGCAGGCGAACGATAAGATCGGCCATCTGGCCGGCGACAGGATTCTGCGCGAGCTCTCGCTGCTGCTGAGAAAAACTTTTCGCAGTTCCGATATCATCAGCCGGTTCGGCGGCGACGAATTCCTCGTGCTG
Organism: uncultured Acidobacteriaceae bacterium; assembly: GCA_963834075.1. Classification (GTDB taxonomy): domain Bacteria; phylum Acidobacteriota; class Terriglobia; order Terriglobales; family Acidobacteriaceae; genus PALSA-270. The sequence continues at coordinate 1,219,270 of CAWIAH010000011.1, read as the reverse complement.
CTGATTGATGCCGACGAAAAGCTGGCGATCCGGGCGACGGAACGCCTGCAAGAGGCGGTGGGCGAGTGGAACCGGGGAGAGCCGATTAAGGGCTACAGCATGGCCGTGAGTTGCGGATCCGCCGTCTACAGAAAAGGCTCGGACGCACTGGCAGTGCTGGCAGCAGCGGACCAGGCGATGTATAGAAATAAGCCGGCATCGCACCCCGAGAATCAGGGCCAGCCCCAGAAAGCTGCCGCGGCAGCGGGTTAATCCCGTGCGGGCCTCAGATCGGGTCCTCTATGAGCTTCCGCACCGCTCAGGCTCAGTCCACGCGGGCAATCGCATAATAGCCGGCGCGTCCCTGAATCTTGTAACCACCCTTCGAGTGGATCTCCACTTTGCGGAAGCTGCCATCCTTATTGCGGTTGGTCGGAACGTAGCCGACGCTGTATTGGCTTCGTAATTCGTTGGCGATCTGATCGAAGGCTTCTCTGAGCTTATCCATTTTGTTGCCAACGTCGATGACGCGCCCGCCGGTTTCCTGGGTCAGCTTGCGCATATCGCTGTCGCCAGAGAAGCCGCCAAAGCCATAGAAGCCGCGATCCGCGCAGAGCAGCACGTACACGATAGAGTCGGCTTTCTGCGCCGCTTCAATGGCGTCCACCAGCTTCAGTTTGCTGCCGTCATCCTCGCCGTCGGTCAGCAGAATCATCGCCTTGCGACCGACCTGCTGCGCCAGTTCTTCATGAGCGGAAGAGTACACGGCGTCGTAGAGCATGGTGCAGCATCCGTGATTCATGGTGGGGACCGGGCCGCCACCCATGCCGGCAATTCCCCCGCCGGCACCGGTACCGCCGCCAATATGAGTGCTGTTCAGAGCGGCTTTCAGCAGATGGGCGGAGTTAGTGAAATCTTGCAGTAGGGTCGCGTCGGCGTCAAAGCTGATGACGAAGGCCAAATCTTTGTCGCGCAGAATCTGGCTGAGGAATGATCCGCCGACTTCCTGCTCCATACCCAGAACGCGCTGCTGGCTGGGGCTGGTGTCAATCAAAATTCCCAAAGTCAGGGGCAGGTCGGAGTTTGCCGAAAAATACTTGATAGTTTGCGGCTTGCCATCCTCGTTGACCTCAAAGTCATCCTTGGTCAGGTTGGGGATCAAGCCGCCCTTTTTGTCCTTCACGTTGAAAAAGAGCTGGACCACGTCTACGTTCACTTTGAGGGTGGTCGCGGTCTGATCTGCGGACGGGTTCTGACTCTGATCCTGCGACTGATCGGAATTTTGCGATGCCTGCTGTGCCCAAACCGCAGGGAGACAAATCGCCGACAAAAGCACAGCCGCCAGGGAAACGGCGAGTGAGGAGAGACTGAATTTTGGCATGCGGGTGATTCTCGCGTTCTTTTGGTAGTCTATCTCTACTAAAAAGGCTCTGTTAAAAAAGTTAGATGCACCAAATCGGCGGGTGAGGGCATCCCAAGTATCGGGCTGCCATAAGTAGAAAGGGCGAAGCGGATGTCTGGTGGACGGATCGGAAGGTTCGGGACGGCAGCACTAGGGTGGTTGCTTTTCACTCTGGCAATGGCGATGGCATCGGGACAAAGCCAACAGAATCAGCCGCCTGCCGATCAAAAACAGGATATCCCCGATGCTCCATCGGCGGTACGTCCGCCGCAGCCATTTCCCACCAACAACGCCCCGCCGCCGCAATCCCCGGATTCGCAAACCCCCTCGGGGTCACAGCCAGCTCAACCCGGTGCCCAACCGGCGCAGCCCACCCAACCGGGAGCCTATCAGCCACCCCCGGCCTATCCGCCCGGGGAGGAACCTGCCCCAAATGAGCCGCCGTTCAAAGTGGGTACCGTGCCGCCGGGTAGCGTAAAGCGTCCCCCCAGCGACTCGCCGGACGATGGCCTCTACCGGCTGGTGGTGAGAACCAATCAGGTGGTGATTCCCGTGCGCGTGACCGATGACTCCGGGCACATGGTAGAGGATTTGCAATCGCCCGATTTCGCGGTATACGAGGACGGCAAGAAGCAGCCTTTAAACTATTTCAGCGCGGACCCGTTTGCCTTGTCCGCCGTGGTCATTCTCGATCTGGGAATGCCCGACGCCGATGTGCAGAAGGTGAACAAGACCTTCTCCGCGCTGGAAGGTTCGTTCGGCCCATACGATGAAGTTGCGCTTTACACCTATAGCTCGACGGTGGCGAAGATGGCTGACTTCGGAGCGGTCGGTAAACGGTTGGACGCGACCCTGGATCAACTAAAATACGTCACCGGCACCAGCAATGGGCCGGCCACGCTGGATGGTCCCATGGGGCCGCAGGGCCCGACGGTCAATGGGATTCCGATTGACCCAAATGCGGCGCACGTCACCGCCTCTCCGCCGCAGGAGTCGCACGTGCTCAATGACGCCATTCTGGCGGCGTCCATCGCTTTGAGCAAAAGGGAAAAGACGCGCCGCAAGATTATCTTTGTGATCAGCGACGGCCGCGAGCTGCATAGCACGGCAGCTTATCGCGACGTGTTGCGCGTGCTCGAAACTAACGGCATCACTGTTTATGGGATTGGCGTAGGCTCCGCCGCACTTTACGGAAAGATCTCCCGGTTGCACTTGCCGCGCCTGGGATATACCGACATCCTGCCGAAATACGCGAATGCCACGGCGGGTGAATATATCAGCGACAATACCCGCGACGCGATCGAGAACGCCTATGCCAAGGCCATGGGCGACGCGCGCAATGAATACACACTGGGCTATCGGACCAAGTCCACCATCAGCGAGGCTTGCCGCGATCTGGAAGTCACGGTCGCTCGTCCGGACGTAAAAGTGTATGCGAAATCCAGCTATTGTCCCGCGCCCCCCGGGCGATGAAGAGGCGATGAGGCGGCAATTTGGGCGGGCTTCCACTCGTTGTCAACCAACAGTAACCGGCGTAACCTGCCGGTAACCCGCCAGCCTGTGATATAAGACAACCAGCAGCAAAGCCAAAATTCTGCCGGCGCGAAAAGGAAGCGGTATTTCCATGCGCCTAAGTTTTCCGCCGGCTGTGGGGAAAGTCTTTGAGCTTCATCAACTTCGCAGCCCGCGAAATCAACTGCAAAATCGTGTATTACGGGGCGGGACTGGGCGGCAAGACCACCAACCTGCAGTGCATCTACCAGAAGACCGCCGACCAGCAGAAGGGCAAGATGATCTCGCTGGCGACGGAGACCGAGCGCACCCTCTTCTTCGACTTCCTGCCTCTAGAGTTGGGTTCGGTGCGCGGCTTCAAGACTCGCATTCACCTGTACACCGTCCCCGGACAGGTTTTTTACGATGCCAGCCGCAAGCTGATACTGCGCGGCGTGGACGGCGTGGTATTTGTCGCCGACTCGCAAAAAGAGCGCATGGACGCGAATGTCGAAGCGCTCGATAACCTCAGCGACAACCTGAAAGAACACGGTTACGATTTCAAAAAGATCCCGTATGTACTCCAGCTCAACAAGCGCGATCTGCCTAACGCTCTGCCGGTCGATACACTCAAAAAAGAGCTTCTGCGCAAGAATGAAACCGTGATGGAAGCAGTGGCCTTTCAGGGCGTGGGCGTATTCGAGACGCTCAAAGAGATTGCCCGCCTGGTGCTGGTCGAGTTGAAGCAAGGCGGATAGGTTTCAAGCCGGATTACACGTCACCGCACCTAAAAAAGCGCCGGTTGCCCGGCGCCTTTTCGTAGGGTTGCGTTTTGATTTACAGCTTCGTCTCGGCGGAGGGAATTGCGCCGAATTCTCTGCGGACTGCGACCGGACGCACCGCGCGCGCCGGTTGGGCGGGGACGGCGGCGGCAGCGCCATGGCGTTCCAGAAGCATGGGCGCCATTGCGCCTTCGGCTTCCTTCACGAAAACCAGTTGACCCTCCGCGTTGAGATCCACCCGGATGAAATCACCCAGTTTTACCTGACCGGTGACCACTAAATTGGCCAGCGGAAAGACCAGGTTGCGCTCGATGGCACGCTTCAAGTGACGCGCGCCGTACTTGGGATCGGTGCCTTCATGCAGCAGGAAATTCTTTACTTTGACGGTGCAATTGAAGACGAACTGGTTGGCCGGTGAGGCCGCCAGAACGCGCTGTTGCACCATGCCCAGTTCGATATCGAGGATCTGTTCGAGATGCTCGGGGCGGAGAGTCCGGAAGACGACCGACTTGTCGATCCGGTTCATGAATTCGGGTGAGAACTTGCGGCGCGCGGCTTCGACGGCGGTGCGATTGACCTTCTCATCCAGCGAAGAGTCAATTTGCACTATTTTTGGGGCAAAACCCAGGCCGCCGTCAATCAGGCCTCCCATCTCGGAAGCACCAAGATTCGAAGTCATAATGATGATGCATTGGGATAAGTCCACGCGGCGGTTGTCGCCGAGGGTCAGAGTGGCTTTATCCAGGATGCCGAGCAGCAGCTGCCAGAGGGCGTCGGAAGCCTTTTCGATCTCGTCGAAGAGCAGGATGGAAAGCTTCAGTTTCTCGGTATGCCATTGATTGAGCGCCTCTTGCGTCAGCAGGGGATGGGTCTCACGATGGCCGAGATAGCCTGGGGGCGAGCCGATCAGCTTGGCAATTTCATGGGAGTGCTGAAACTCGGCGCAGTCGATCTTGATGCAGGCGCGCGAGTCGCCGAATAAGCCTTCTGAGATGGCTTCGACCACGCGAGTCTTGCCCGAGCCAGTGGGCCCAAGAAAAAGCAAGTTGCCCACGGGACGTCCGGGAGGATTCAGGCCAGCCAGGAACATCTGATAGATCTCGGCCACCTTTTCGATGGCAGGCTCCTGGCCGACGATCTTGCGACGAAGAGCGTTTTCAAACTCGCGGGCTTCCATGCTGCGGCGAGTCGGGTCGAGGGTTGCATTGAGGACGGTTTTCATAGAGGTTTGCCCCATTGTTTGGCCTGTTCGCACTTTCTGGGAGAGTCGCTTGCCTGAATCGCTTGCCATTTTGGGATGCCTGTTTTTGTCATCCCTGTTTTTGTCTCGCACGTCCCTTAGTGCAAGCCCCTTTCCATCCTGGTCCATCTCCACGCAACCGCTGTCCCCTGCAAGTCTTAGATGCGAATGGGTTCTAACAAACGGCAGGGCGGCATAGTACAGCAAGGAGGGGGAAAGAGGAAATACTTTGCGCATGCGGGAACTTCCTTGGGCTTGACGGCGGTGACAGCGCCTCCCGGTTTGCCATGGCCAGACGTAACTGGCGGGGCAATTTACGGGACGGTAGCATCCGTGGGAAAGTACATAACAACTGTGGTGGGCCAGGGGTGCTACTTTGCGTCGTTTCCGTTCAAGTTTAATTGCGGCTGTGTGTGTTCTGACGATGGGCCTTCTCGCCTGGCATCTGGCGCCGCGGGCAACCGCGCAGTCGGCGCAGGCGGTATTGGTGCCGGCGGTTGCATCCACCACGACGGCTACCATTAAGCCCGCCGAACCAACCCTGAACAAGAGTGTTCCGCCGGGAAGCCTGGTCTATACCGCCAAGCGAGGCGACAGCATCGCGTCGGTGGCGCATCATTTTGTACCGCAGACGGCTTATCTCACTTCGGCTGAGTTGGCTGAGGCCGTCCGCAAAGCCAACGGGGATCTTACCGGCACGTTCCTGAAGGCCGGTCAGCAGGTGGTGATTCCGGGAGTGCTGGACGCACCGATTGTGGAAAAATCGGTTCCGGTCGCCAAGGATTTTGAAGTGCGAGCCGTCTATCTGACCGGGTTGATGGCGGGCAGCGACCACGGCCTGCGCATCATCCGGCGCTGGCGCGAGGCGGGTGGAAATGCGGTGGTTTTCGATATTAAAGATAGCGACGGCAGCGTGAATGTACCGTTCGAGAATCCGCTGATCGGCAGCCATCACACCCCGATTCGCGACCTGCCAAAGTTTGTGCGCTTTCTGCATTCCCAGAACCTGCACGCCATCGCGCGGGTGGCCATCTTCCGCGATGAGCGCCTGGTAGTCTCGCACCCCGAGTTGGCGGTAAAGTCGCACAAGACCGGGCAACCGTGGCGGGAAAATGGCAAGCTGGTGTGGACCGATCCCAGCCAGCTCAAGGTACAGGAGTATGACATTGCCCTGGCCAAGGCGGCGGCCGACGCGGGCGCGGACGAAATCCAATTCGACTATGTGCGCTTTCCTGCCGAGGGAGATCAGAAGGACGCCAGTTTCGTCTTCCAGAGCGAGCACCCGGATTGGCATCGCTCCGACGTGATTGCCGACTTTCTGAAGCATGCTTACGCGGAGCTGCATCCCAAGGGCGTTCTGCTGTCGCTCGACGTCTTCGGAATCATGGCCTGGCAGCGCGAAGTCGATCTGGCGCACACCGGACAAGACATTGTGCGCATGGCAAAGTATTGCGATGTGCTTTCGCCCATGATCTATCCATCGCATTTTTTTGGTATGGATGGGATTGCCCGTCCGGGCGACGCGCCGGAGCACTTTATCGGCGAATCGATGGAGCGCTTCGAGAAGATCACTGCGGGCAGCGGAGTAGTGATTCGTCCATGGTTGCAGGCCTTTGCCTGGCGCACCAAATCCTATTCGCCCGAATATATTGAAACCCAAGTGTTGACCGCAAAGAATAAAGGCGGAATCGGTTTCCTGTTCTGGAATGCGAATAACGATTACAGCAAGCCTTATGCTGCCATGCCGGAGATGAAGGCCGCCAAGGACAAATACTTCCGTGGCGATGAATTGCCCGGAACGGCGCGGGCAAGCTTGGCGCCACCGACCCCAACCTTGCACTGAAGACCTGCTCGAATCGAATGTTTCCCGGCAGGGGTATGCTTTTCGCACACCTCTGCCGGAAATTGCCTCGGACCTATCTCTGCAAACACCCTAGAAGAAGCTGTTCACCGGCGTTGTTACCGTAATACGGGTTGCGGTGATGACTCCGACGATATGCGCCATGGAGTTGCCGGACGTATCGAACGCGTCCAGGATAGTATCGGCTGCGGGTTAACCACTGCTTCAGGCTCGTCTATAATGAAGGCGCAGGCATCGTAAAGGAGTCTTCATGCCCATTCAAAAGACGGAAAAAATCTGGCATAACGGCAAACTTATCCCCTGGGAAGAAGCCACCGTTCATGTGATGTCGCATGTGGTGCACTACGGATCTTCAGTATTTGAAGGGGTGCGCTGTTATGCGCCGCCCAGCGGGCCGGCGATTTTTCGCGCCCCGGAACACATGCAACGGTTGCTGGACTCGGCGAAGATTTACCGCATCGACGCTCGACTACGGCGTGGACGATCTGATTGCCGCCATGGCGGAGCTGGTTAAGACCAATGGCGTTTGGCCGTGCTATCTGCGGCCGATTGTGCTGCGCGGCTACGGTGAGGCGGGCGTGCATCCGCTGAATTCGCCCACCGAGGTGTACATCATCAACTATCCGTGGGGAAAATATCTGCCGGGCGCGGGACGATGGCGTGGATGTTTGCGTCTCCTCCTGGACGCGGCTGGCGCCGAACACCTTGCCCGCGATGGCAAAAGCCGGCGCGAACTACATGAATTCGCAACTTATCAAAATGGAAGCCGTGGCCAACGGCTACGTAGAGGGCATTGCTCTGGACAACCATGGCTACGTGAGCGAAGGCTCGGGAGAGAACGTATTTGTGGTGCGGAATGGCATCCTGCAAACTGCGCCGCTAGGCAATTCGGTGTTGCCGGGCATTACGCGGGATTCGGTGCTGCAGATCGCTCGCGAGCTGGGAATTCCGGTGGTCGAGCAGGGCATTCCGCGCGAGATGCTCTACATCGCGGATGAGGTGTTCTTCACCGGAACCGCGGCCGAGGTCACGCCCATCCGGTCGGTGGACAAGATTTCCGTGGGCAACGGAGGGGCGGGTCCCATACGCGGATGATCCAAAAAGAATTTTTCGCCATTGTCCGCGGAGAAAAACCGGATCGCTTCAACTGGCTGACGCCCGTAGAGGTGGGAAGCAAGCAGCCGGTCAGCGTTTAAGAATTCGGGTTTGCGCAGCCAGCCGCCCGCAAGGGCGGCTTTCACTTTGATCCGGAGCTTTCCCGGATTTGCCGCCAGGCCGGTCCCGGGCCGTCCGCGTTCGGCCTGTCCTTGTTACCTCAGTCATCTTGGGTAAGTCTGACTTTCGGTCCATGATACGAACTGGGTTTCCGGGGAAGCCCTAGCATGAATGTCGATGATTTGCTGGCTATTGCCATGGAGCGGCGCGCTTCCGACTTGCATCTGAAAGTCGGCAACTATCCCCATCTGCGCATTGATGGCGACCTGGTCCCGCTCACCGATCAGCCGCGCATCAGCGCGGAAGACATGCTGACCATGGCGTTCAGTATGATGTCGGCCCGGCAGAAACAAAAATTCAAAGAAACCGCGGAAATCGATATGGCCTATGGGGTCGCCGGACTGGGCCGCTTTCGGGTGAACGTATTCCAGCAGCGCGGTAACGTTGGCTTGGTGCTGCGCGTGATTCCCACCAAAATTCGCGCCCTCGACGAACTGTATTTGCCAAAGATTGTGGAGCAGATTTGCGATATGCCGCGCGGCCTGGTGCTGGTAACGGGAGTGACCGGTTCCGGCAAATCGACAACTCTGGCCGCCATGGTCGATCGCATCAACTCCACCCGCGCCGAACACATCATCACGATCGAAGATCCCATCGAATTTCTGCATCGCGACAAGAAAGGCTACGTCAACCAGCGCGAAATTGAAGTCGACACGCCTTCGTTCTCGGCGGCGCTGCGAGCTTCTCTGCGCCAGGATCCGGACGTGATTCTGGTGGGCGAAATGCGCGACATCGAGACCATCAGCACGGCGCTGCACGCGGCGGAAACCGGCCACATGGTGTTCTCCACCTTGCACACGCTGGACGCGGTTGAAACCATCAACCGCATCATTGCCATTTTCCCGCCGCCGGAGCAAAAACAGATTCGTCTGCAACTTGCGGCCGTGCTGCGCGCGATTATCAGTCAGCGGCTGGTGAAACGCAGCGACGCCGAGGGACGCGTGCCGGCGGTCGAAGTCATGATCAATACCGCCTACATTCGGGAATGCATTCTGGTGCCGGAGAAGACGCGCGCGGTTCGCGACGCCATTTCTTCTGGGATTTCGCAATATGGCATGCAGACCTTCGACCAGTCGCTCTGGGATTTGTTCCAGGCGGGGCTGATCTCCTACGACACGGCTTTAGAGAACGCCTCCAACGCCGACGACTTCAAACTGCGCATGCAGGGTGTTTCTTCGACCAGCGACATTTCGCGCAACGCCATGCAGGCCACCGGCTACGGCGGTTAGAGTCACTCCACCTTGGCGCGGCGTGAGAGCTCCTGCCGGTTTTGGCTCGCTGGACTTCCCTCCGCAATTCCATCCGCGCGGCCTGCGAATCTTGGTCCGCTCCTGTCCCGCGGATGCTTTTCTTCCTCAGATTGGGGTAACGTTTGGAGAGATGGCATTTCCTCGTCCGCGCAAAACCTACTTACCGAGAATGAACTCTACGAGTACGCCGTCGGCGCGCTAGGGCGCCGCATGCGCTCCGTGGCGGAGTTGAAGCGCTTGCTGCGACCGCGGGTCGAAGCCGAGACCGAAATCGGCCAGACGCTGGTGGAGTTGGTCATCCGGCGGCTGAAAGATCAGGGATATCTGAACGACGCCAAATATGCGACGGCGTTTTCTTCCTTCCGCCGCGACAACGAGAAATTTGGGCGGCGGCGGGTCATGACTGATCTAAAGAGCAAAGGGGTTCATGGCGAACTGATTGATAAAGCCGTGGCCTCGCTTACGACGAAGTCAACGAGGAGAAGCAGGCGCGGGATTATTTGCGCCGCAAGCGCTTGACGAAGCCGCCAATCAGAAAGAGGCGGCGAGGATCTTTCGCCATCTGATGCGGGCGGGGTTTGGGGCGAAGACCATCTTTACCATCCTGAAAAAATGGGATGTCGATGAGGAGACGCTAAGCGCGCTGAAAGAAACGGAAGCCCCGGAGTAAGGCCGCCTGGCGAATTCCGCGGATTGCGTTCTGATCTGCGCAAGTTATCGTGGATGCCCGGCAAAATTGCCTCTCGCTCCGATGCTAGAATTCTTTATTTGGATTCTCATGCCCACTGGGTCCGAAATTCGGCGGAAATTCCTGGATTTCTTTGTCCAGAAAGGTCACCGCGAGGTGCATTCGTCGTCGCTTGCGCCGGCCAACGATCCCACGCTGCTGTTCACCAATGCGGGGATGAATCAGTTTAAAGATGTTTTTCTCGGGCTGGAAAAGCGCGATTACGCGCGGGCCACCTCCTCGCAGAAATGCGTGCGCGCGGGAGGAAAGCACAACGATCTGGAAAATGTCGGCTTTACCAACCGCCATCACACGTTTTTCGAGATGCTGGGAAATTTCTCTTTCGGCGACTATTTCAAAAAAGACGCGATTGCCTTCGCCTGGGAGCTGATTACTTCGCAGGAATGGTACGGATCGATAGGCGAAGCTGTATGTGACCATCTTTAATGGGGCGGAGGTTTCGCCGGGCAAGTTCTGGATAGTGACGGCGAAGCTCTACGACCGTGGGTGCACAGTGGTGTACCGCAGAGATCGTATCTTCCAGTCCGGCATCAAAGACAATTTCTGGCAGATGGGGGATACCGGCCCCTGTGGCCCGTGCAGTGAGATTCATTACGATATGGGCCCGGCGGCGTCGCGACAAGGAGCATGCGGACTGTGCCTTTCCTTGCGATTGCGGGCGCTATGTCGAGATTTGGAATCTTGTGTTCATGCAGTTCGACCGCGATGCCAGCGGCCAACTGGCTCCGCTGCCCAAACCTTCGATTGATACCGGCATGGGCCTCGAGCGGGTCGCGGCAGTGCTGCAAGGCGTGATCTCGAATTACGATACCGATCTGTTCCGGCCCCTGATCCGGGGAGCCGCCGAGCTGACGGGCGCTCGACTCATCCCGCTCGAGCCGAGCTAGGCGAGGTAGCGCATACAAATCGGCCGCTTCCTTGCGAGTCATTGCCGACCATTCGCGGGCCGCGACCTTCCTGATTTCGGATGGAGTGCTGCCCTCGAATGAAGGCCGCGGATATGTGCTGCGCAAGATTATTCGGCGTGCGATTACGCACGGGAGGTTGCTTGGACAGACGAAGCCCTTCCTGCATGAGATGGTTTTCGCGGTGCGCGATCAGATGCAGGATGCCTATCCCGAGCTGAAAGAGTCGACGGACGCGTTTCGAAGCGGGCCGGTGAAGAGACACGATTTGCGGCACACGATGGAGCAACGCTTCGCCCGACTGAACAGCTCGTATCGGCTTCGCCATGAACGCAGGGCCTCAAGTCGCTAACGATATGGTCGGCACTTCAGAGCTGGTTCCCCTTCGGAAGACGAGAAATTCGTTCGCTCCGGGGCGATCAGGCGTTCAAGCTCTATGACACCTTTGGCATCCCCCTCGACTTCATGCAAGACGCCGCCCGCGACCAGGGCCTGGCTTTTGATCAGGCCGGCTTCGACCGCGCGATGGCCGAGCAGCGGGACGCGGCTCGGGCATCCTGGAAAGGCGCGGCCAAGCAGACGGCCAATCCCGCCTACCGGCAACTTCCGAGCTCTGGCTTGAAGGCTATCGCCAGACACGTTCCGAAGGTTGCGAGGTGCTCGCCATGCTTCAACAAGGGCAAGGGGCGCGAGAACTCAAGCCCGGCGATGAAGGCGAAATCATTCTCGACCGCACCCCGTTCTATGCCGAATCCGGCGGGCAGGTTGGCGACCGGGGATGGCTCTATTAGCGACGATCACAATACGGTCGTCGCCGAAGTGAAGGGGTGCTACTACCCGATTCAAGGGGTGCGGGCCCATCTGGTCATCGTAAAATCCCCACCGCAACGAAAACCGCGTTGGGTGGGCCACCCTAGGAATTCGGGTTGGGGATCATGTTGATGCCGTGGTCAACACCGAAATCCGCCAGGCCACGATGCGCAACCACACGGCGACGCACCTTCTGCAGGCCGGGCTGCGCGAAGTTCTTGGCAAGCATGTGAAGCAGGCGGGGTCGCTGGTCGCGCCCGAATCATCTGCGCTTTGACTTCTCCCACTTCACCGGTGTGAAGAACAAGAACTGCAGGATGTCGAAGACATCATCAACAGGAGGTGCTGCGCAACACCAGGTCGAAGTCATGGAGGATGTGCCGATCGACGTCGCCATTAACGAGTATCACGCCATGGCGCTGTTTGGGGAGAAGTATGGTGACCGGGTGCGGGTGATCAAGATCGGCGATTTCTCGACCGAACTTTGCGGCGGCACGCACACCGCGCAGACCGGCGAGATTGGACTGATCAAGATTCTGAAAGAAGGCAGCGTGTCTTCGGGGGTGCGCCGCGTGGAGGCGGTCACCGGCGAGGGCTCACTGCGCGAATTCCAGAAAGATCACAAGCTGGATGAGGTGGTAGCTAGCCTCACTACTAAAGAGACCTCGATGTCGGCGGCCGATGCACTGAAAGCGGAACTGGAAAAGAAAGACGCGGAGATTAAGCGGCTGGCCCGTGAACTGGATCAGGCGCGAATGAAATCGGCTTCGTCTTCGACGGCGAACATTGCGGAGAAGATTCGCGAGGTCGGCGGAATCAAAGTGCTGGCGCATCGCGTGGACAACCTGGAGCGTCCGCAGATGCGCACCCTGGTCGATCAATTGCGCGACAAGATCGGCTCCGGCGTGGTTGTCCTTGGCTCAGCGAACGATGGCGGCGTGTCGTTGATCGTCGGCGTGACCAAGGATCTCACGGCAAAGATTCAGGCGGGCAAAGTGATTTCGCCGATCGCGCAGAAAGTGGGCGGCAAAGGCGGCGGGCGACCCGATCTGGCTGAAGCCGGCGGAAAAGATCCAGGCGCGCTGGATGCGGCGCTGGGCGAGGTTTACAGCGTGGTGGAGGGCCTGCTGCACGCGTAACAAGCGATCCCTTGAAATGGCCATCTAAAATAGCTATCATAAAAGCATGGAAGTCAGCGTCGCCGATGCCAAGAACAAGCTGCCGGAGCTGATCAAGGCGGTGGAAGATGGAGAGCCAGTGACCATCTGCCGCAGAGGTGTGCCGGTGGTGGATATCGTGCGCACGCAAAAACCGGGGCGCAGGAAGCCGAAACTCGGAACCCTGAGAGGAAAGATTCGCGTCATCGATCCGGACTGGTGGAAGCCCATGACGGACAAAGAAGTGCAGGATCTTTTCGAGCGGGATTGAAGTGCGCCTGCTTCTGGATACGGCAGTTTTCATCTTTGCGATTCAAGCTCCCGAGAGGCTGAGCAAGCGTGCGGAGGCACTGCTTGCAAGCCCCGATAATCTACGAGAACTGAGTTCCATTTCGCTCGTCGAGATCGCCATCAAGGTCGCTCTGGGCAAGTTGGACGTTTCTGCGGCTATGGTGCACCTGGCGCTCGATGATTTGGATGTTCGCATCCTTCCGGTCACAGCAGAGCATGCGTTTCAAGTGTTTGAATTGGCTCCGCACCATCGCGATCCCTTCGACCGGCAGATCATTGCGCAGGCTCTCAGCGAAAAAGTTGCGGTGGTTACGCCCGACGAGAAATTCCGGCTCTATAAGGGCCTCAAGCTGATCTGGTAGACGCTGCCGAGGCGAAGCTGGCCGCTTCATCGCGGAGCATTGTTCGGTAGGGATCCTTCGATTCCGAATGAATTCAGCTCCGCTGAGTTCGTTCTTTACTCAGGATGACAAGGCTTGTATCGGTAAACTCAGCCTAGTGTGCGCATCAGGAGTTGCACTAGCTTCTCAAACGCGCGTTCGGCCTGCGTTTGGTTGTAGACCGGGCTGTCGGTCACAGTCCAACTGTGGGCCGCGCCTTCGTAGGTTGGATTCTCATATTTTCCGCCCCATTGCTTGAGCGCGGCTTCCAGTTTTTCAATGGCTTCGGCAGGCATGCTGCGGTCGTTGACGGCGTGGCCGAAGTAAAGCTCGGCCTTGATGCGCGGCAGTGTGAGGTGTGGGCTGCTGGCGTCGCTGGTGTAAAGTCCGCCGCCGTGAAAGGATGCGGCGGCGGCGATTTTGTCAGGACGCGCGGCGGCTGCGTGCAAGGCCATTTTGCCGGTGAAGCAAAAACCAACCACTCCCATTTTTCCCGGACGCACGCAGGGTTGCGCGGCGAGAAAATCGAGGTAGAGCGACAAGTCACGTTCCATGGTCTTAGGTGTCAACGGAGCGGAAAGCTCCGCGATACGCCGCTTCATCTCTTCGGGCGGCAGGCTGCGAAAGGGCGGCTCGATGGGAATCCGATCGGTGTGATAGAAGACATTGGGTTCCAAAACGGCATAGCCTTGATTGGCCAAGCGACGGGCGGAATCGCGGTTCGCCGCGCGAATTCCGCCAATATCGGTCAGGTAGAGCACGCCCGGCCACTTTTCCCCGCTCTTTCCATCCGGATGAAACAGGACGGTTTGACAAGTGCCATCCGGTAGGGGGATCTCTTGTTCTAATTCAGCCATAGCGCTCGTTCCTCCATTGATTTCCGAGCTTTTTGATGCGCCCAAGCGACCAAGCGCGCCTAGCTTCTCCACTTCAATGCAACCGGCCCGGCCAACGGATGTTTCAGCTCCGCGCCGGTGCGTCTGGCTTCCAAACACGCCGCTTTCAGTGCGAAATACCATTTGGCGGGGCGGTCGGCGTCGTCAATCAACATGAGATGCGGATTGTGCTTCAGGCCTTCGGCTTGCAACTCCATGGTGCGGCGGTCCTGCTCCACGAACTTCGCAAAGACGGATTTCAGCAGAGAGGGCCCAAACGGAATCCAGCGAAAGATGTTCCAGCAGGCGACGACGTCGATGCGGCAGTGATTTCGGGTAATGGGGGTTACGGTCGTCAATGATGAGAACCAATATTTACCCACGCGGATGGTCTCGCCGCGCATATTGGGCAGCACGAAGTCGATGGTGGTGGTCACCGAATCGCCCTTGGCGTAGAGCTTGAGCAGCTTATAAGGCGCGCTGTTGGAGCTCGGAGTATGGGCGCTCATGCGGAAGCCGTTCGGAATGGGCTCGAAGTGCTTCTGTTTTTCGTGGATGCTATCGCGCTTACGCCACCACCACGCCTGATGCACAAACGGACCGTGGGCGGGGTCCATTAAGCCGATAATCCCGTGGTCAACATTGACCGGCATGTCCGCAGTCAGGAAAGCAGTCTTGAATTTTTCCTTTTCACCAACCCCAAATTTCGGCACTTCGGGCACGGGCACTGGTGGCGCATCCGCCTTGGTGAAGCCGGCTCCCGGCGCGGAAGGTTCGGGGATGAAGACCCAGAGAAAACTGTCGCGTTCTTCGCAGGCATAGCTGCCGGCATAGATGCGGTCCACCCGCAGCTTCTGGTCGGCAGTCAGAGATGGAATCACCTGGCATTGTCCGCTGTGGGCATTGAAGCGCCAACCATGGTAGCTGCATTCGACTTGCTGGCCGTCAAAGCCGCCGCAGGAGAGCGGCATGCCGCGGTGAGGGCAGGCGTCGTGCAGGGCAAAGGGGCACCCTTCCAAATCACGGCCAAGGACTAAAGGAATTTCGAGCAAAGTGGCTTTGGCGATCTGCCCCACCTTCACCTTTTCGCCGGGCAACGCGCGATACCAGAAGCCGGGAAGCATGAGGGCATCGGGCACTTGGCGCTGCGGGGAATCCGAGTCACTCATAGGGAAAGGGAAGCGTACTACAGGTTCGCGGGTGGTTAAAGCAGGTGGTTACCGACGGCCACCAGCGGCCATCCAGCAAGTTGTTTACTACCAGTCATTTAGGGAGATTACCACCATGGTTCAATGGCCTCTTGTCAGATTGCCCGGCTATCCGGCCAGACCTATAATGGATTTACTCTGGTAGGGTCTCCGTCAGGTTCCGGGTAGGTGGGCGCCGAGGTGTCTCTTTGTCCCGGCGCGGGAGTATGCGTACCCGGCTATGCGAAAACGCCTGCAAATTGCCCTGATGGCCATAATCGCGACCTCCTTTTTCGCCACGCCCGCCGTGCGGGCTGAAACCGACGCCGGTGAAGGCATTACCGCGACCACCGACGACAGCGGACACAAAGTGTACGTAAACGATTCTGTGACGGTTGCGCCGAACAGCCGGTCACGGCATGCGGATGTGGCTCCGGTGCGGCGCAACCAACTGGTGTTTTGGAGTGTGACGGAGCATCGCTGGAAGCCGGTGCCGATGGTCAATATGCGGGCGGCGCGATCGGCGGTGGCGGAGGTGAACCAACTTCTCGGCAGGAGCGCGACTCCAAATAATGCCCAGTCGCCGTTCCCCAACCCGGAGCAGGGCAGAAGCTTTAGTCAGATGGATATTGATGCGGCCGTCGAACGCGCCGCGCAGCGGCACAATGTGGATCCGAATCTGGTGCGCGCGTTGATCAAAGTGGAGTCGAACTTCAATCCCAATGCGGTTTCGCGCAAGGGCGCCATGGGATTGATGCAACTCATGCCGCAAACCGCGCGCGAGCTGAACCTGACCAATCCCTTTGATCCTGACGCGAACGTGGACGCCGGCGTGCGCCACCTGAAGAAGCTGATGGAAAGTTTTGGCGGCAATGTGCAGTTAAGCCTGGCGGCCTATAACGCCGGAGCCGCGGCCGTGGCGCGCAGTTCGGGGATTCCGCACTTTGCCGAGACCCGCAACTATGTGCACCGGATCACGCAGCTCTACAACGGCGGAAGTGGCTCGCCATTGTTAATGCGCAATCCGGTGCGAACTCCGATTCTGGTGCAACGAGATCAGCAGGGCGCTTTGTCTTTCAGCAACACCGAGTGAGGAGAGGTCCTTGCCCGCAACGTGGTAAAGCGAATCGTAAAAATGGACCCAGGTTCGGAAGGTCATTGGGTAGCCCAGGTTTCAGTAACTCAGATTCAGTAGGCCAGGTTCAGTAACTCAGGTTCAGTAAAAAAGTCAGTTGAGAAAATCAGATCAAAGCCAGCGCGCAACGCGCTGGAGCGTGGCGCTGTTTTTGCTGATGGCCTTCGTGTCTCCGACGCTGGCCAACGCTCATAAATCTGACGCATGGGCGCGCACGCAGTTCGATACGGCGGAGAAAATGCGCGCAGTACTGAATGCGCAGCCTGCCGACGGGCACTCCCGCCATGACTACCAGCAAGTCATTGATGCTTACCGGCGAATTTATTTTGGTGCGCCTTCGAGCGGTAAAGCCGATCCCAGCGCTGCAGCCGTGGGCGATCTGCTGACGGAAATGGGTCGCCGGTTTGCCGACGATACCATCCTTCACAAAGCCATCCGGCAGTATGAATTTTTGCGCCGGGAATATCCGTCGAGCCGGGCGCGGGCGGATGCACTTTTCGCAATCGGACAGATCTATCAAAACGATCTGGGCGACTCTTCGAGAGCCAAAGCGACGTTCGAAGAGTTTATGCAAAAATATCCGAGAAGCCGCCTGGCGGATCAGGCCCAACAGGCGCTCGCGGCACCGGAATCTCCGGAAGACAAGAAGTCAGAAAATAAGAAGAAGGAAAGCGCAGCCGAGAAGAGCCTGGCAGATGAGCCGGCGGTGAGCGCAAACAAGGGCGAGCGGGAAAGAGATCCGGCCGCGTCGCCGGCGCCGAAAGCTGAGTTAACCCGCATTACGGCGATTCGCCATTGGGCCATGGATGGCTCGTCGCGCGTATCGATCGATCTGCAGTCGGGAGATCTTCAGACCGATGATCCCCAGGCTAACGATCTTCCGGCCAACGATCTTCAGTCGAGCGATCCGCAGACCCATCATTTCCCCCAGAACGTGAAGTTCGAAGCGCAGCAACTCGACCACCCTTATCGCATTTATTTCGATCTGGCCGACACCAGGCTGGCGGCGAAGCTGAACGGAAAAACCATTGAGCTTGACGATCCTTTCGTGAAGAAGATTCGCATAGCGCAGTTTGGGGAACGACGGGCTCGGGTTGTGCTGGAAGTGAAGGAACACGCGGCCTATGATGCGACGCTCGCGCAAGACCCGCCGCGGCTGGTGATCAATATACGAGCGGAGAACCCCGTCAAAACCGACGTGGCGACTGCCGACGCGCCCAACGCATTGCAGCATCCAGCTTTCGAAACGCCTTCCGCGCCGGCGAAAACGACAAACATATCCGGCATAAAAAAGACAATTGTAGAGGCGGACGACGACGATGAGGACGCGGCGCCCTCGGACGACATGAAACCGGCTGCCAAATCCGGCGGTGCTCAAGCTCTGGTTGCCCACGCTGCGGTGACCCACGCTGGAGTGACCCAGGCTTCGGAGCGAGCTGAGATTCGTTCAACTCGCAATATTCGCGCGGCCCAGCCTACGGCCAGCGGAGACCGCTCGCTGATTCGCGCCTTAGGATTGAAGATCGGTAAAATCGTGATCGATCCCGGCCACGGCGGTTTTGACGCGGGCACGATTGGCCCGAATGGATTGACCGAGAAAGATCTGGTGCTGGATGTCTCGCAGCGCCTAGGCAGGTTGCTGGAGAGCCGTTTGGGCGCGGAGGTGGATTATACCCGCGATACCGATACTTTCGTGCCGCTCGAAGATCGCACCGCCATAGCCAACCGCGATCAGGCGGATCTGTTCGTTTCGATTCACGCCAACTCCAGTCGCGATCCGGACGCGCGCGGCGTCGAGACCTATTATCTGAATTTCACCACCTCGCGGGATGCACTGGACGTTGCGGCGCGAGAGAATGCAGTCTCGGATCAATCCATTTACGAATTGCAGGATCTGGTGAAGCAGATCGCTTTGAAAGAGAAGATTGAGGAGTCCCGCGAATTCGCCTCGGACGTGCAAACCGCATTGCACAGCGGGCTGGCCGCGAAAAACCCTGGCCTGCGCGACCGCGGGGTCAAGCGCGCTCCGTTTATTGTGCTGATCGGGGCAAACATGCCGTCAATTCTGGCGGAGATTTCGTTTGTCAGCAATCCGACGGATGAACGCAAGCTGAAGACCGCAGAATATCGCCAACGCATTGCCGAATCCCTTTATCGCGGGATCTCCAAGTATGTGAATGGCTTAAGCGGCGTGAAGGTGGCGAGCAAAATCGAGAAGAGCGCCGGCCAGTAGAAGTCCCTTCCAGTGGAAACTTTCCCTGCCAGTCTGTAGTCTAACCATAAAGAGGTTCGTGTCCATGGAGACGAAGCTTAAGCTGGATTTCCATGCGGATTGACATCTATGCAGTTTGGTAAATTCATTTTCGTTGTAATTCTGAGCCTTTGTTCCTCCGCCTTCGCGGCCGATACTCCTGGCAAAGCTTTGCTGCCAAAGGAATTTGGCGGCTGGCAGATGGCGGGAGCTGTCCGCACCAGTAACGATCCGGCTGCAGCTGACCCGTCGAACCCGGCGCTGCTCAAGGAATATGGCTTCTCCGATTTCGCTACGGCAACCTATACCAGTAACGACGGGCGCAAGCTCGTCATCAAGGCGGCGCGCTTCGGCGATGCCACCGGCGCCTACGGAGCTTTCACCTTTTACAAAATGCCGGTGATGCTCACCGAACAGATCGGCGAGCGGGGCGCCTCGCTCAACGAGCGTGTTTTATTCTTCCGCGGGAACGTTTTGGTCGATGCGGTATTCCAGAAGCTCAGCGCCATGTCGGCGGCCGAACTGCGCGAACTGGCGGGGTTGCTTCCGCTGCCGGCTGGAGGGAGCCAGAATATTCCTTCGTTGCCCAATTATTTGCCGGCACAATCGCAGGTGACCAATTCGCTGAAATATGTAGTGGGGCCTTTGGGGCTGGTGAAGATTGGCGCGCCGTTGCCGGCAGATCTGGTTGATTTTAACGCCGGCGCGGAAGTGGCCGAAGCCAATTATCCAACGTCGAGCGGTGAAGCGACTCTCATGGCGATTTCGTATCCCACACCGCAGATCGCAGCAAAGAATCTACGACGTATGGATGCGGCCCATTCGCAAAATGCCACGCCATCGAGCAGCGCCGAGGCGAGCGCGGTTCCCTATTTTGCCAAACGCACGGGACCCATTGTCGTCGTGGCCGCGGGAACGATTTCTCAGAGCGAGGCGAAAGCCCTGTTGTCGTCGGTGAATTATGAGGCCGACGTCACCTGGAATGAGAACACTTACTTCACTAAGAAGGACAACATCGCCAATCTGTTAGTGAATGTGATTGTTCTGTGCGGGATCATTGGCGGGTTCGCGATCGTGGCGGGAATTGCTTTCGGAGGGCTGCGAGTGCTCCTCCGGAACCTGCTTCCCGAGCGGGTGCAGCACGCGCGTGAGGAGATGGAATTCATCTCGCTCCACCTCTCCGACAACCGCGATTAGCGCGGCCGAATTCCCCCTAAGTGGAACGATCTGAGCGGGTTAGGCGGTTTGCAGCGGTTTTTGTCTCAAAATGCGCAATAAGTCGGCACTGTTTACGCATTCTGTAAGTTATTGATAACAATAGCAGTTATTTCCCAAAAATCCCTTGACACCCCCCTTTTCCGGCTCATAAGATTTCGCCAGAAAGTTTTGACGGCTTTAAATCCCCGTTGGAACTATTCTCCCTTAAGAAAAGGCCGCCTTTTGCCGGGCGGTCTTTTCGTTTTTCGTGAAGTTATGGCAAAGCGTATTTTGGTTTGCCTGCCAAGTATTTGTGGAACGACTTTGGTTCTGCGAGCGTACCCTGCTGAAGGAGGTGCTCTATGTTCTGCGACCGATGTGGCATGGCGCTTCAAGCAGGGCAGGGATTTTGCGCACAATGCGGGAAGGAAGTTGTGCAAGGCATGCACCTGGCGTATCCGCGGCCGAACCGGGTGCGCGAGCATGTGCGGCTGCTCGGCATTTTGTGGCTGGCGCTTTCCGCACTCAACGCGGTCGGCGGGTTCATGCTGATTGTCGTCGCCAACACGGTGCTTCGTCAGCACTGGCCGATGGGGCCAGGCGGACCACGTATGTTCCTGCAACCTTTTCTCAGTTTTGTGGCGATTCTGATTCTGGTGAAATCGGCCGCGGGCTTTTTTGCAGGATGGGGATTGCTGCAACGCGAGTCCTGGGCCAGGATTCTGACCATTGTTCTGGGATTCTTGTCGCTGTTCAATATTCCATTCGGGACGGCACTCGGAATCTACTCGCTGTGGGTATTGCTGCCGGCCGAATCGGATCGGGAATACGAGGAACACGCGCGAGCGGCTTGAGTCGCGGGGTAATCAAGCGTTCGCTTTGTGCTTCCGTGACGGCTTATTTAGAATCGGGAGCAGGCCGACGTAGCTCAGTTCGCTAGGCCAGCCCGACTTGAGGAATGAAAACGTCGGCGGGAAGTTTGAACCGGGCGCTCAGTCTCGCGATTTGTTGCAAGGTGAGATTGCGGTTTCCTGTCATGAACATCGAAACGGCGCTCTCCGAGCCGAATTGGGGAATGAGATCAGGCTGTGTGGATTGGTAGAGCAGCCGATTCGTAATTTTCTTGCCCACCCTCGGCCTCGTGTAAATTCAACAAGATAGCTAGGGTTCAGCAAGCCTATTTGAGGTCATTCGGGCTGGGTTGGCAGGGTTTTAAGGGCCAAAATAAGGGCCAGCAATCCCCGTGCAGGTCCCCTCTCATTTAACTCGTGCTCCCAACCAAAATTGAGGAGCACTTCAATGAAAACCCAAATAGTGTTTGTGATTGATTCGCCCCAGGCAACAGTGAACATGCACCCGGAACTGCCAAAGCGCTCGCGGCTGCTCGATGGTCTCAAGGCAATTGGGCGCGCGATATGGATGTGGATTCAGCATTTAAGAAACTAAGAGGCGCGCGCCGTGACGGAACCTTGTAATTGCCCGCACCGCCAAGGAAAGGGAGGATCACCTACCATGTTTGAAGGACTTTTTCAGCCGCTTCATCTGCTTCTCTTTGTTGTGGCCATAGCTGCGGCATTGGGTGGCCTTTGGTTGGTCGTCAGAATTATTAGCAACGCTTGGCATCGCCATTAGCGCTGGGGTTCGGAAGGGGCAAGCCGATCTGAAGATCTATCTACAAAATTCCCAACAATGGACAGCGCTTGCGTTGCCTTTCGTTTTGGGCGGCGCTTTATCAATCGGAGGCCCAACCCGTAGAGACCATGCGGACATGCCACATACCGAAACCGCCAGCTATCAGTTGAAACCGATTTTTGATTATCACTCGGAGAACGTAACCGCAACCGCAAGTGCTGTCACGTATATCGTGGGCGGAAGCCCGCCACGGCTCCTCCTACTTGCCCGCCTTTGCTGATTTCTCCATGGGCGTCTTTGTTTCAATCGAGCCCGCCTCGTCCATTTCGCCGCGCTCCAACTTTCCGATTTCCTTTGCATTCGCCGCAATCCATTCGAGCGCTCTTTCATCCTGAGAGCCGTGCGGTTCGACATCACTCGTCATCTCCGGATTGTCGAAAGCAAGGGCGGGGTGCCCGTGATTGCCCCGCTGCGAAAGATACTGGACCAGCATAAGCGCCTTAACAATTCCGCTAAGTGGATATTCGCCGGGGAAAAGAAGGGCTTTGCCCTGCATCTGGACAATCTTTCCCGCCGTGATATACGCCCTGCTCTTGGTGATCGATGGCACGGCTGGCACGCGTTCAGGCGCGGCTTAACAACCAATCTTTACGGCTTGGGTGTGCCGCCCGAAACCGCCCAGATACTCCTCCGGCACGCCGATGCATCCACCACGCGCAAGCATTACTTGGTGCTAAAATCGAACGAACAGGGCGCTGCGGCTACGCAAAAACTGGAAAAGGCTCTGGCGAATAAGGGCCGAATAAGGGCCAAGGGAACCTCGCTAAACGCGAATAGCCGCATGAACATTCATTAGGCCGACGTAGCTCAGTTGGTAGAGCAGCCGATTCGTAATCGGCAGGTCAGCGGTTCAAGTCCGCTCGTCGGCTCCAGCCTTATCGTTCCCGCCTGCAAACCGAACCAGTTCAATGTAATAGCCTAGGGCGCCGGCTGCTTGCGAATCGGAAGCTTGTGAAACTCATCTAAGCTGCAGGAGAATCCGCCACTTTGAGGTCACGCATTGCGGTTTTCATCGTCATTATTCAGACAGTTTTGTTTCTGGCGCATTGGTTCTTGTACGAAACCTGGATGGATTTCTGGGTAATCGCGGACCCTCCGGGAATTTCAAAGCTGCAAATCGCGCTGGCTTTATTGTCGGTCAGCTTTGTCATCGCGACCCTGCTGGCGTGGCGCTATTACAACGTGGTGGTGCGGATCTTCTATACGGTCTCCGCCGTCTGGCTGGGAGCGTTGAGCTTTTTCTTTCTCGCAGCCTGCTTGTGCTGGATCATCTACGGCGGGGCTCGCGTGTTCGGCGCGCATCCGGACCAGCGCATTCTGGCACTCGTGCTCTTTGGCGTCGCATTGTTGACGAGCGTCTATGGAATGATCAACGCGGCCTGGATGCGAGTGAAGCGAGTATCGGTAAGGCTGCCGAATCTGCCGGAATCCTGGCGGGGACGGTTCGCGGCG
Organism: uncultured Acidobacteriaceae bacterium; assembly: GCA_963834075.1. Taxonomy (GTDB): domain Bacteria; phylum Acidobacteriota; class Terriglobia; order Terriglobales; family Acidobacteriaceae; genus PALSA-270. Next base: position 1,195,910 of record CAWIAH010000011.1, on the reverse strand, counting down.
CTGGTCAGCGATACTCATCTCGGGCACGTACGCGGTGTTGGATTCATGCGGCGCGTCGTCGGCATGTTGTCGCGGCTGCAACCGGACATCGTGCTGATTGCCGGCGATATGTACGACGGTACCGCGGCCCGGGTGAACGATCTGGCGGCGCCATGGTCGAAGCTCACGCCACCCTTGGGCACCTACTTTGTCACCGGGAATCATGAGGAGTTTACCGACCACACCAAGTACCTGAATGCCGTGAGCGGTGCGGGTATTCGCGTATTGAACAATGAAAAAGTCATGGTGGATGGCCTGCAACTGGTGGGCGTTCAGTTTCGCGACTCGACCAACGACGATCATCTGCGAGAGATTTTGCGCCGAGCGGAAGTGGACCGGAATCGAGCCAGCATTCTGGTCACGCATGCCCCGGATCGCCCGCAGATCGCGGAGGAAGCTGGCATCTCATTGCAGCTTTCCGGGCATACTCATGGCGGGCAGTTCTTTCCTTTTACCTGGATCACTTCGCGGATCTACGGAAAGTTCGTTTATGGACTGCAGCGGCTGGGCAAGATGTTGATCTACACGTCGTATGGCGCAGGGACGTGGGGACCACCCTTCCGCGTGGGGACCTCGCCGGAGATTGTGCTTATTTGTTTCGAGTAAGTGTTACGCGTTGCTAGGCCGTCCCGGCGAAATCAACGCTCTATCTGCACCAGCGGCGGCTCCTGGGCAACCTCCGCCGGCGCCACCCAGCGGTGGGGCTCCGCCGATTTCGTCAAAAAGCGCCCGACCTGCCCTCCGACTGCAACCGAAGCTCTTACCAGGTGATCAATCTTGAGCGGGCCCGCCACGCGAATGTCTTTAATCCAATGCAGGGCACTGCTGATGCTGCAACCGCATTGCGAACAATCCGGAGTTCCGCCGAAGACGCAAGGTTCCACCCGGGTTTTTAAATCCGCCGAGTAGTTGGCTGACATTTTGGAGAACAAACAATCCTGCGGCGAAGCCGGAGGCTTGACCCACGCCCGCGCCATGCCGTCGGGCAGGAGCAGCTTGCTGTAAAGCTTTTCCAACGGAGGCAGTTCCCGCGCCAGCCGCTCGCGATCCTGGGCTGAAAGCATCTCCGAACTCTGCTCGCCAATCTGCGGGGTGTAGAGGCTGATCCAGATATGATCTACATCGGCCTGCGCGTTCCAAAAGGCGACATATTCTTCCAGATAGCCCGGGCGCTCGAGCATCGGCTTGGTGATCACCCAGTGAATGTTCACCTTTCGGCCGGCAATATTTTTCAGAATGCGCTCGTAGGTGGCGGGTTTGCGGCGGATGTCGTGATGCTCGGGCAATCCGTCTACCGAAACCGCCACGCGAAGCAGGGGAATATTCATCCAGTCTTTCGGAATGCCGGTGACTGCGCTGGTTACCACCATCGTAAATACGCCCATGTCATTCAGCGCGGGAAGAATGCGGCTGAGCTCGCGATGCCTGACCAACGGTTCGCCGCCGACCAGCGAAACGTGCAATGGCCGGTGCTTGCGAACCAGGTCGAGTACGCCTTCGACCAGGGCATCACCGCGAAAATCGCTGAGCTGACGCAGCGTGGTTTCGGAGCCGAGATGCGATTCGCCGTAGGCATAGCATCCGGGACAGGTGAGCGGGCACTCGCGGGTGATCTCAATGGAGAGCATGGGAGCCCGGCCTTTGAGAATTTGTCCCCAGCAACGTAATAAATCGGTTGGTTTGAGGCTCGGTTTTACCGGAGCGGAAACTGCTGGGGAAGCCATGAGAATTAGGTGCTCGCAGAGTGTAAATAGTTTCCTGAAAGATGGAAGTCTTTTCAGATCAATGTCTTTTCAGGCGGTGCCTTTTAAGATCAACGGCTATGTTAGATTTTGCGTAGGGGCCCGTAGCTCAAACGGATAGAGCATCGGATTTCTAATCCGGTGGTTGCAGGTTCGAATCCTGCCGGGCCTACCAACTAATATATTACCAGCAAATTTGAGAACACTGGCGAGGCGCGGTACGCGGTCGGCGGTGGTCACCTCAGGCCGACGAACCGTTTGAGTCACAACTTTCCGAGGAAGGCGGTTGAAGGCGGATTCCAGCATTTTACCGAGCGATGAGTGAAATCGCGATATTTCGTCAACGAGTGCTTTAGCCGCACGGTGGCTGACACTCAACGCGGAAGTGGCCGCTCTCTGCTCCGGTTCTGAATCTCAGCTCATAAGAGCCATCAATTCGACTCCCTTTCTCAACGGTGGTTTCATAGTGCTCAAACACGATCTTGCCTCCACGAGACGGTTCACATGATTCGTTGGGGATGGGAAACCCGCTCTCCTGACCGTGTTTGGCAGCTCGGCGACACTTAAACGCCCAATTGTTGCCGCCGATCGCGATTCTTTGCTGGGCCGCGATGGGCAACTCTCTGATATCTATCTCCAAATACGGATATGAAGTTCTTCCTTCGCAGCCGCTGTGTTGCCTCAAGCGCAGCCGGAGGCCGGGTCCGCGATCCCCTTCTAGACAGGTTATCTCCCCATGCGAATAACTACTAGTCCCGCTGTCCGGCGCTCTCGCCTCGAGAGCAGACAGAAACAGAGTGAATGCGGTGAAGTGAGCCAAACCGTTGATGACGCGATGCATCCGCACTAGGGCTCCGATCAAGAACGAGCTGCTGAGAATCTTTCTCAGCATGTTGCTCATTCTACGCCCCAAGGATTGGCTGATGTGACCAGGCGATTTCACTCGGAACCCGGTCAATGCATTATGAGAGAGCGGCCTGCGTGCGCAATGCGATCGCAGGTGGAAGGAACAGGGTAGGCAAATCAGCTCAAGAGTGGCACTTTACCTTGAGGGGGAAGACTCGGTTGAGCGCGATGTTCTTTCCCTCAAGGAGGCAACTACATGAGTCGCGACATCAAGTATATCGGCATGGACGTGCACAAGGAAGCGACCGCGATCGCGGTGCTCAACGGCAGTGGCAAGCTGGTGATGGAATCGATCGTCGAAACCCAAGCCCGCAGCATCTTGCAGTTCATCCACGGTCTGCGAGGCGAGTTGCATGTGACCTGGGAAGAAGGGACCTGGGCGGCTTGGCTTTACGATCTACTGCAACCCCAGGTGGCGCAGATGCTGGTCTGCGATCCGCGGCGCAATGCCTTATTAAAGGAAGGCAACAAGAGCGACAAGATCGATGCGCGTAAGCTGGCCGACTTGTTACGCACGGGGATGCTGCGCCCGGTTTATCACGGAGAACATGGCCTGCGGACGCTGCGCGAGCTGGGGCGCAGTTATCGGACCATCAGTCAGGATCTGAACCGGGTGATGAATCGGATCAAAGCTCTGTATCGCGGCTGGAGCATCCCTTGTACGGGTACTCAAGTGTATGCTCCGCGGTATCGGGACGAGTGGCTACAGAAGATCGAGCATGCCGGCGTGCGCCGGCGAGCCGAGTTGCTCTATCAGCAGTTGGATGGATTGCAGACGTTGCGGCGAACCCTGCGGCCGGAGTTATTGGCGGAGAGCCGGAAACACAAAGCGACGAAACTGCTGCGCCAGATTCCCTGCATCGGTCCGATTCGAGCCGCCCGTTTGATTGCGCTGATGCAGACCCCACACCGCTTCCGTAGCAAGCGGCAACTCTGGACCTATAGTGGGCTGGGGATTGAGACCCGCGACAGTGCGCAATATCGCTACGTGCAGGGGCAACTGCAACGTACGAAAAAGCCGCAACAGATTCGTGGTCTCAATCAGAATCACAACCATGAGATGAAAGAGATCTTCAAGGGAGCCGCGACCCGAGCCAGCTGTGGCGCAGGTCCGTTACGCGACTTCTATGTGGCGTTGCTGGAGAAAGGAATGAAGCCCGAGATGGCGCGTCTGACCTTAGCCCGAAAGATCGCGGCTATTGCTTTGACACTCTGGAAGAAGGAGGAACGTTTCGACGCCGAACAACTGAAGCCACAAGCAGCTTGAGCGTTGCACAGAACTCAGGAGGTCTCCCAGGTTTCACGCCTCGGTGATGAACCATCGGTTCTGGCGATGCTCGGGTTCGAGGGAGAGTATCCAAGCGCTCATTAGGCGTTCGGGTGCTGGAATCAGCACCCAGTCTCCGGGTCAATCCTATGCCCCCTCGGACAACCCAAAAAAGCCATAGGCCTCGAGCCTCACATAGGATGATGGTTGGCACTTAAGCCAACGGTTGGCTTGCGCAGCTTCGCCACGAATGGTGTCGGGACCGCGGCATGAAACCACCAAGGCAGACCCGCAACTGCGATCCACCTCTGTCGTACTGTGTTGCGCGCCAGGCGTTAAAATCAAAATCCTCTCCACGAAGAAGCGGGGCCTGGATGCAAGCACCGATCGAGGTCTCACGGAGAGGAGTGGAGAAGTGTTTTTGCTTGACATCCTCTCTCATAGGATGAGCGCTATGGCGATGTTTCAACACTTGAGTTCGCCGACACTTGCCGCGGTCGGCGCCGCAGGTGGGTGACCTCGCGTGAGAGATCGGGCCAGAACTCCTGCAGAACGTTGATCGGGGCGCTGAGTCCGACCTGCTCGCTGCCGTTGCTGAACGTGTAACCCAACAGGGAATGCTTGCCTGGACGCCAGGTCGTCGAGATCGCGGTCGAAGCGTAGTAGCCCACGAATTTTGCGACGTTCAGGGTGGGACGGGCCTGGTCGTTGTAGGTGAGTACACTATACTTAACCGCGTACAGGATTCGCCGCCCGATCGCATGTCGGGTGGAGTAAACATAGCGAACGTCCTCATGCAGGGCTGCTGCAACCGGCGCCCGAACCGTCCCCTGAACGATGTTGCTGGCCGTGCGGGAGGCGACCCGGAGTCCAAATCCGGAAAATCCGCCGCCCCACCGCGAAGGCATGTTTTGAGTCTGATCGAGGGCCAGCGCAAAAAAGACGGGCTTGAAATAGGCTCCCACGGAAAAATAGCTCTATTTCCAATAGACCTTCCAGCGCTCTCTCCCGGTCAGCGGAGTGAAACCCGAAGCCGATGACGCGACCATGCCGGTCAGGGGATTAACAGCCAAATTGTTCTGACTGGCTTTTGAGGACGGGGTTGGCGTTTTCGGTGGCTGCGTACTCGTCTGCTGCGAGGGAGACTGCCGGCCACTGGTCTCGCCGGAGTCTTCGCATTGCCAGCGGAGTCGGAACTCTTATCCACGCCGGGCGCAGCTGTGGTAGATTGCTGCGCCGATAAGGGCCGAGCCAGAAGCATAGTTGCCGTCAGAACCAATCCGGAGATAAAACCTCCCCTGGCTTTGTACCCTCTACCCATGAACCTGGAACTCTCCCTTGGTGAGCGAACTCGTAGGATACTCGCCGGTCCATCGTTTGCGTCAAGTTAAATGCGGTCAATCAATGGCAGAGGGCGGATTGTGTAGCGCCACCACTGGGCGGAGCTCTGATTTGCCATTCACCGGGGGGTTGGCCACTCAACTTACATATGTCGCATGCTTGTGCAACTTCTCTACTCATGGCAGAAGATGGATTGAATGGAGCATCCCGGCAGGAATAGAACATTCTTGCCGTCAAAGACTACGCACTCCACTGAATCACGGTGTAGGAACGTGCTGGAACTTCGATGGTGGAGTGATTGCCGCTGATGGAGGTTTTTCCGACGGCTTGCGGCGCAATTCGTTGCGGTTCGTCAAAGCTGTTGACGGCTTTGAGATCATTGCCCGTCAGAGTCGATGAAGCGATTACGCCTCCCGGAGCCTTTTCCCAATTGATCTCTACCGCTTGTGCTTTGACGAGATCGCGATTCAAGATGAAAAGGCTGTTCGTGCCATTCTGTGCATCCACCGTTCCTGCAACATCGACATACGGCACCCGATCCATTCCAGCCATAGGATAGGTGGGAGACTCCACCAATAAATCGAGAACAAATCCTTTCGCGTATTGGATTGCCCAACAATATGGGTAATAAATTGTTTGTTTTAAGACTCCGTTGGGATTGGTCAGAATTGGTGCAATTACGTTAATCAGTTGAGCCAGACAGCCGATCTTGACGCGATCGGCATTGCGCATGAGCGAGTTCAGCATCCCTCCCACCAGCAGCGCGTCTTCGAGGTTGTAAACCTCTTCCAGCAGATGCGACGCTTGCGGAAGGGGACCTTTCGAAGCTGGCCCCATTCCCGCGCGATACCAAACATTCCATTCGTCAAAAGAAAGCCAAAGCCTTTTGTGCGAGCGTTTGTGCGCTTTCACAAAATCGCATACGGCGATGGTTTCCGCTATCTGCTGCTCCATTTGCAAATTCAGGGCCAGAAATTTCGAACTGTCGCCCCCGGTGTCCTCGGGTCCGTTGCCAAAATAGCGATGCAACGATAGGCCATCAATATCGTCATAGCATTCCTCTAAAACCTGACGATCCCACTCCATATAGGTTGGCACCGAAGGCGCACTTGAACCGCATACCGTCAATTTCAAAGACACTTCGATATCGCGCATTTGACGGGCCGCGTCTCCGGCTTTGGAACCGTATTCGGTCGCGGACATGTGCCCTATTTGCCAGGGTCCATCCATCTCATTACCCAAGCACCAATGGCGCACGGCATAAGGTTCCTGATATCCGTGCTGCCGGCGGAGATCGCTCCACTTCGTGCCCTGTTCCACATTGCAGTACTCGACCAGCGCCGCGGCCTGTTCGGGAGTTCCAGTGCCGAGATTGACCGCCATCAGCGGCTTTGTCCCGACCGCTTTGCACCACGCCATAAATTCGTTGGTGCCAAATTGGTTGGAGTTCACCGTATTCCACGCGCGATCCAAAATATGCGGGCGATCCTGCTTGGGCCCAACTCCATCCAGCCAGTTGTAGCCGGACACAAAATTGCCGCCGGGGTAACGTATGATCGGAACCGCCAACTGGCGAATCTCATCCATCACGTCTTTGCGAAAGCCATTGCTATCGGAGAGCTTTGAGCCGGGATCGTAGATTCCCTCGTAGATGGCTCGCCCAAGTTGTTCGAGAAACGAACCGAAAAGATTGGGATCGAGCATGCCAATGGTTCTCCGGCTATCGACATAAACGCGGACTGGACCATTCACCGCATGATTAGAAGACTGCGATTGGGCAAATATGGAACCGTCTAACGCTAAGCTGGCGTACCCAGCCATCCCCGCCGTGGAAGCTTGCCGCAAAAAATCTCGTCTCGTCTTGGAGAACATAGTTTAGGCTCGGGTTGTGAGTTTACACTTTGCCGAAGCCAACTACTTAAGGATTCGCAGATACGGAACACTCTTTGTCGTCTAGGCCGGTGACACACTCTAGCGGCTCGAATTGCCACCGGCCGACAGGCGCGTAACTGCCGACAACGTGGCATAGCGCTCAGAACCCCATGGTGAGTGCTATGGCGATTTTTTCGCCAACAACCCTCAACTCCGACGTTGCATCGCTGCGCTGGTCACCGCACTGATCGTCGCATTAGCCAGCTCGGTCGTTTCAAGCATGCAGCCTGGTAAGAATCCTCGGCTATCCGCCTTGGCGAGCATTTTTCCTTATGGTCGTCGGCCATTCGGGCAGAATCCAAATTTAAGAAGAACCTGGGCTGGCCGAATATTAGCTTCTGTCAAGGCAAAACAAGCGCGGCAGGCCGCATCTCAGTCTGCCTATCGGGAGTACCGCATGTTTCGGCCTTTTCTCTGTATTCTTTGCTTGTTCGCATTTGCACTGCAAATCCTGGTCATAGCCGGATGCGGCAGTTCAACTCCAAAGACCAACAACTCAAGCTCCGCCGGCGGATCGGGAAGTGGCGGCGGGTCGGGAAGCGGCAGTGGGTCGGGAAGTGGCAGCGGGTCGGGGAGCAGCGGGGTGGGAACCGGAACCGACGGAGCGATTACCGGCGTTTGGTTGCAAAGCCCTTTGCCAGGTCAGAATCCAAGTCATGTCCAGGTGACGGCAATCGCCTACAGCTCCAGTGACATTACGCAGTGGATGATTTACCTCGATGATCAATCCGTCTATCAGACAAATGTCGTTGCGAGTTCTGTCTCCTACGGGATCGATATGTCCGCTGGCCAGCATCTTCTCTACGCACGCGCGTCGGACGCCAAAGGCGATTCGGTAATCTCGAACACTTTGTTGATCCAGGTTGGACCGCCGCCGCCGAGCAGTACTGTGCTGCCGACTCCGCCTGCAAACGCGCAGGTGCTAACGGGGATGCAGAATGACACTGCTAACTGGGGCATCTGCAGCCTCTGTGCGAATGGCACGAACAGCACCGGCAACTACTCGATGACGTTTTCCCAAAGCCTGCCCTCGCTGAGCGGCAGCAGCCTTGAGATGTATGCTGACGGGCCGTCCTGGACCAACGTGCTGTTTATGGATACGATGTTGGGCACCAATTCCAGTTCTCATTTTTTGTGGGACTTCTGGGTCTACCACGACCCTGCTGCCGAAGCCCACTTCTGGTCCTCGGAGTTCGATTTGTGGCAGGTTCTCGGGGGCAACGAATTCATGATCGGCAGCCAGTGCGACTTTGGAGACGGCTACTGGGCTACCTGGGACAGCAAGGGCAACCGTTGGATTCTCAATGGAATTGCTTGTCCGCACTGGGCGCCCGGCTGGCACCACATCCAGTGGTACGTTGAGCGCATCAATGCCACGCAGTATCGCTACGACACGCTGGTCTTCGATGGTAACCCTTACGGACTCAATCAGACCTGGACCGTCAACGACACCACTTGGCCGGATATGATCGGCATCCAATTCCAACTGGACCAGGATCCCAGCGGTACTCCACTTCACGAATGGGTCGATAATGTAAATCTGGCGATGTGGTAAGGCGCAAATCGCCTCGCAGTGGAAATGAACATCTGCAAGGTCCGGCCCTCGAGTTGATAGTCCGGGAAGTTGAAGGCGAACATAATGAGCATCCTCACATTTCCGCCGTCTTGGCTGGAGCGTATAGAAAGCCGGGCACATCAATGCGATCTCAACCAGTAAGCTAACCGCCTACTTTGCGTTGCTTTTCTGGCGGTCCTTCCCCCACGTCCAATAGAGACCGATGTATGCATAGTTCTCCGTGAGGCCGCTGACCGAGTGGCCGTACGCGAACAGAAACTGGTGATCGGGATTTTTGAAATGATAGTAGCCGCCTATGTCGATCATCGTTGATCCCCGGATTTGAGGCGTGGCGTAGCCTTCGGCGCCATGAGAAAACGCTTCGGCTCCCAGCTCTAGCTTGTTGTGAACGATGTCCCGCTTGACCAGAAAGCCGCCGTAGGAAAAGTTTCTGTACTGAAATTGCGGCACGATGGTTTCCCCCGCCCCTCCGTCGAGGGTCCACGGACCGATATTTTTTTGCAGCCAGAGTGGGACTTTGTACCAGACCTTTCCGACTCCCAGCCCGTTCGAATAACTGCCCGTAGGTAGCTCAAACATCGTGAAGGTGCCAATTTGCGGGAAGTATTTGCTTTCTTTGATCCAGGCCCACTTGATGCCGGTTTCTATGTCGGTCGGGCCGAAGGCGCTCGCACCTGTTCCAGCGGGAAGATAGGCTGGATTGTTCGATGGCACGATGGCGCCGAGGGGTACGATGGCGTGCAGTTGAATCGTGGGAATTGCTCCCCAGTTGAACTCAACCGCTGGTCCGGTCGAATCCATCTCGACGGGCGTGCCGTCGGCGCTACCGAAGATGTACGCCTCGTAATGGCCGTATTCGACGGGAACTGGGTCGTCGGTCTGATAGGGAGGTCCCTGTCCCCATGCTCTGCCGGCCGCCAGCAGGAACAGAAACAAGAAAACAGACTTCCACTCCATCCTCCAGCCCGTCATTGCAGAACCCCCGCTTCTGCACACATCCTGTCCGCGCTCACCGTAGCCAGACCATCGTATCGCAGTGCCGCATCGCGCCGCTTCCGACGGACGTTAGCAGGCGACAGCGCGCAAAACCGTCAGTCGGGTCGCTGAGCGATATAACGATATCCCGCACCCGTCCCGTGATTCGCCGGGCACCGCCGCACGCGCGTATAGTTTCTGGTGTGACCAAACTATCTTGGAACTTGGAGCGGTCGCTGAAGATAGCATTTCGATGATGGACAGAGATTCTTCCTATCGAGCGACAGTCGTTCTTCGCTCCGGTTACGGAGCGTTGGTTGCGGGAATGTTTGGTATGGGCTTGGGATGGGCTTTGGAGCGGCGCAGACATTCACGCCCTTCGCGATTGTTCTCTTCGATGCCTTTGGAATCCTCTTGCGAGGATATTCCATTACTTCATCCGCAAGGGCAGGTCTCTGCGCCGGCACTACCCTGCGTCGTTCGATCCGCTGCTACTAAGGTCCGCGAAACGAGCCTCCAAGTTACCTCAGTTCTGCGCGCGAGGGGGATTGATGTCGTAATCAGACGATTTCGCTCAAAACCCCGGTCAATGCATTATGAGAGAGCGGCCTGCGTGCGCAATGCGATCGCAGGTGGAAGGAACAGGGTAGGCAAATCAGCTCAAGAGTGGCACTTTACCTTGAGGGGGAAGACTCGGTTGAGCGCGATGTTCTTTCCCTCAAGGAGGCAACTACATGAGTCGCGACATCAAGTATATCGGCATGGACGTGCACAAGGAAGCGACCGCGATCGCGGTGCTCAACGGCAGTGGCAAGCTGGTGATGGAATCGATCGTCGAAACCCAAGCCCGCAGCATCTTGCAGTTCATCCACGGTCTGCGAGGCGAGTTGCATGTGACCTGGGAAGAAGGGACCTGGGCGGCTTGGCTTTACGATCTACTGCAACCCCAGGTGGCGCAGATGCTGGTCTGCGATCCGCGGCGCAATGCCTTATTAAAGGAAGGCAACAAGAGCGACAAGATCGATGCGCGTAAGCTGGCCGACTTGTTACGCACGGGGATGCTGCGCCCGGTTTATCACGGAGAACATGGCCTGCGGACGCTGCGCGAGCTGGGGCGCAGTTATCGGACCATCAGTCAGGATCTGAACCGGGTGATGAATCGGATCAAAGCTCTGTATCGCGGCTGGAGCATCCCTTGTACGGGTACTCAAGTGTATGCTCCGCGGTATCGGGACGAGTGGCTACAGAAGATCGAGCATGCCGGCGTGCGCCGGCGAGCCGAGTTGCTCTATCAGCAGTTGGATGGATTGCAGACGTTGCGGCGAACCCTGCGGCCGGAGTTATTGGCGGAGAGCCGGAAACACAAAGCGACGAAACTGCTGCGCCAGATTCCCTGCATCGGTCCGATTCGAGCCGCCCGTTTGATTGCGCTGATGCAGACCCCACACCGCTTCCGTAGCAAGCGGCAACTCTGGACCTATAGTGGGCTGGGGATTGAGACCCGCGACAGTGCGCAATATCGCTACGTGCAGGGGCAACTGCAACGTACGAAAAAGCCGCAACAGATTCGTGGTCTCAATCAGAATCACAACCATGAGATGAAAGAGATCTTCAAGGGAGCCGCGACCCGAGCCAGCTGTGGCGCAGGTCCGTTACGCGACTTCTATGTGGCGTTGCTGGAGAAAGGAATGAAGCCCGAGATGGCGCGTCTGACCTTAGCCCGAAAGATCGCGGCTATTGCTTTGACACTCTGGAAGAAGGAGGAACGTTTCGACGCCGAACAACTGAAGCCACAAGCAGCTTGAGCGTTGCACAGAACTCAGGAGGTCTCCCAGGTTTCACGCCTCGGTGATGAACCATCGGTTCTGGCGATGCTCGGGTTCGAGGGAGAGTATCCAAGCGCTCATTAGGCGTTCGGGTGCTGGAATCAGCACCCAGTCTCCGGGTCAATCCTATGCCCCCTCGGACAACCCAAAAAAGCCATAGGCCTCGAGCCTCACATAGGATGATGGTTGGCACTTAAGCCAACGGTTGGCTTGCGCAGCTTCGCCACGAATGGTGTCGGGACCGCGGCATGAAACCACCAAGGCAGACCCGCAACTGCGATCCACCTCTGTCGTACTGTGTTGCGCGCCAGGCGTTAAAATCAAAATCCTCTCCACGAAGAAGCGGGGCCTGGATGCAAGCACCGATCGAGGTCTCACGGAGAGGAGTGGAGAAGTGTTTTTGCTTGACATCCTCTCTCATAGGATGAGCGTATGGCGATGTTCAACTGTTGGGGCGCTTAGCGGAATGCGCTAGAAAAGCAGGGTTCGAGAAAGCCAATCAATCGGATTTATAAGCCCTACTCGGCAATAGGAGTTGAATGCCGAAATAGCCTATGAACGAAGACTGGTTGCTGCGCGTGGGTTCGAGGCTGCGTCCGGCCATAAAAAGTAAGATCACGGGACGATGGAATTTGTAACGTCCGCCAAAATCAATAGTCGGTTGGTTCTCGGACGGACGGAAGGTACCTTGGGCGTACAGTTCCATATCCATCTCTAATTTCGGGCTGAACTCGTGGCCGACCACAAGGCCCGTGAGCCATCCGTCTGGCCCCTTGTGGACGAACTGATAGCCCAATTCGTAATTCAAATCGACGGAGCCGAATTTTCTGGAAAATTCCAAAGGCAATAGGAAAGCATTCGTCGGCGCAGTGATCCCACGGCGAACCGCGTCGTTGGGGTTGTTGAGGTAGGCCTGGGGGAAAACCGAGATGGAAAGACCATCATCCCTGGCGTCGTAAAAGCGCCATTTCACCCCAGGATTTGATTGACCGAGACCGAACTTGGCTGCCGAAGAAGCATCTTTGACACGCAACCATGCGTTTTCGTAAGTGAGCTGAACGCGATCACCAATGCCAAAATTTATGTCGAGGTCCGGCATGTGGGTGACGGATTGATTACTGTAGAGAAAAGGCATGTAGCCAAAATTGATTTCCCAATTCAGATTGCCCGGCGTGCCCGGATCGTTTGTATAGTAGGGCGGCCCGCCTTGCCCGAAGGCGCTGGCGCCGGCAAAGAGCAGCACTAGGATATGAGCCAGATTCCGCAAAATGTTCCGATTCTCTATGTTAGCTGGAATTCTTTCATAACCATCGCCAACCGGCGATAACGCTCAAAACCGGGTCGGGGGAGAGGTCCTTGGCGTAACCGCGATTTTGCAACAGTCGTATTCCGCAATATTTGAAGGAGGCAGAAAACGCCAGCGGTCAGAAGCCGATTTTTTTTAATCTTGGGCAGCCTCAGCGCTTCTGCCTTACCGCCTGGACTTCCCGCCGGGATGCTGGCCTGCCGCCTGTGGCGTGACTAAGATACAAAGCACCATAAAAGCAGCAATCACGAGGGAAGACGTGATTCGACCGAGATCGAGTCCGCCGTTTTTGTGTGGCTTGGTGAGGATGTCTCCCAGCGTGGCGCCCAGCGGTCGCGTCAGAATAAATGCCGTCCAGAACAGCAATGTATGCGAACTTTTCGTGAAGAAGTAGGCAGCCGCTACGAAGGTGAGCGCGCCCGCGAATACCAGTGCGCCCCGCTCATACCCGACTCCCTGAGTATCGGCCAGCCAGTCCCCCAGCGCCGTTCCCAACGTGTTAGAAAATAGAATCGTCGTCCAGTAAAACGTCTCGACTTTAGGCGCCATGATGTCTCGGAACGAAATCGCTCCCTGCGAGACACGCCACAATCCCAGAACTACTATCAGCGCGACGAACAGGATGAGCGAGCCGCCCAGATACCCCAGCCCGAGTGAGCGGTCCGCGAAATCCGCCATCGTGGTGCCTAGCGTAGTTGTAGCCACAATCACTGTCCAATACAGGAAACGGTGAAATGTTTTTGCCTTAATCTGCGCGATCACGGCAACGATGAAAAAAACCAGAAAAATAAGAGTGCTCACCAGGTATCCCAGGTTCATCGTCATGGAGAGCGCATCTCCGCCGGTCTCCCCCACGGTGGTTGCCGCGATCTTGATAATCCAGAACGCAATCGCGACTTGCGGGACTTTGCTCGCGGCTGCCCAACTGCCGCCGTGCGTCCGTTGATTTTCGTATGGATAGCCAGAATCGGAGACGCTGAACGTCAGAGGGCATGGGTTCGTCATAATCAATAAATTCTGCCACACAATCGATGATTCGCCGAATCCGCGGTTGAGAACTTTCCCCGACCATTTGCGAACACGCGATATCCGGTTTTGACAGCTCGACCGCAGGATCTTTGGGTTTAACTAAGGTCCAATCGCGCGAGAAATGGAGCATTTCCGAGTATTATGGGTCCGGGAGAACAGCTAAGAGTTGGCATAGAGTTGCGGATTCTTCCGCGCCGGCACTCAAGTTTCTGCCGAGTAGGCCGATGATGAGCCAGGAGGCAATTCCCCATGTCGATCAGTCCAGTTTCAAACGTTCATGCGGCGCAACAACCGGAAGCGGTCAGTCCGGTGAGCGGCAAGCCCGCAACCACGGGTTCCCCGCTTTCACAAGACACAGTGAACTTTAGCGCCGCCGCCAAAGCGCCACAGCCGGCGCCTGCCGCCAAGGCAACGCCAGCCGGCAGTTTCGATCGCTAACGCCACATTCTTCTTCGTTTAACGTCTGTTCTTATGCTCACAGGGAGCATTGAGGCAGGAGTCTGGCAACATCAATCTCTCGACAGGTTTACCGCCGACAATGTGCGAATCGATAATTTCGTCCACATCATTCGCGGTAACGTGGCCATACCACACCGCCTCGGGATAGATCACCACGGTCGGTCCATGCTCGCATTGGTCGAGGCAGCCGGACTGATTGGCGCGAACACTGCCTTTTAATCCGCGTTCGGCCAGCTTCCGCTTGAATAGCTTTTGCAATCCCGCGTGGGCTTCGGGGTCGCAGCAGCCCCGCGGGTGCCCGGCAGGCCGCTGATTGCCGCAGACGAAAATATGCTTCTCAAATTTGGGCATGAGAAAACTTTACAGGATTCAGGCGCCCCGGACGAGGCAGGCATGCGGGAGCAGGACGGCGCTTGGGTCGCTAATCTTTTAAAGGAACGATTGGCTTATCGCCCTGGCAGAAGGTAGCTACGCGGGTGAGTCCACCCTGGACGTCTTTCAAATACATCACCGGGCCATAGCAATACACAGCGTGGCCGGTCTCCGCGAAATACCAAGAGCCGCCTTTGCGCGCGCTCCGGCTAGTTGCTCTCGGTGCCGGGGTGCGCAGCGGCGCCGCGAACGTACTGCCCGGAAGGGTCAACGACAGCAATAGCATCGCAAGCGTATTCATGTTTGGCGGGGCCCCGGTTAAATGGTGACCAGACTTCTGCGGACATCGGACGAATCGGAGGTGTCTTTGGGTGGCTTCAGCGGAGCGGAGTGCCGGAGCTTGCCTTTTTTATTCTCCGGAGCCGCCTGCGGCACCGTGCTTTGGGGATCACGTTTTGGCTTCGCTTGCAGAATCGCCTGACGATGAAGCAGCGCACCTTTCAGGTTGTTCAGTTGATTGCTGTCGCTAAAGAGTTCGCCGATCAGATAACGTTGCACATCAATGGTTTTGCCCTGCTCGACGATCAACATGGTCATCAAGCCATAGGAGGTAAGGAAGAGCACCACCAAAATTGGGAGCATCGTGTGCTTGGCTTTGGGAACGGCAACTACGTTTTGCGGCGACAGGTTCAGCAAGTGACACCCCGATCCAAGCCCCTAGCCTGCGGGCACAGTCACAAAAGCAGCTTGGACGCCAACCGGATGGCTTGGGCTAAGAGCTTGTCCAGAAAAGGCTTAGATAGCGATGAGTGCAAGTCTTGGGGAAGGTCAGGTGCAACTCACTGCACATTTTGGGTACTCAGGTAAGGTTACTTTCGAGGGAGGCACTCGTGGGCCAGGGTTAAGGGGTTATCGGGAGGTCAAAAGCAGTTTGGCAATCGTGGCCAGCTGCATATTGGAAGTCCCTTCGTAGATCTTGCCGATCTTCGAATCGCGCCAGTACTTTTCCACGGGATAATCTTTGCTGAAGCCATAGCCACCGTAGATTTCGATTGCCAGAGATGTGACACGCTCGGCCACCTGCGAAGAGAAGAGTTTCGCCATGGCCGCTTCTTTTAAAAAGGGAACGCCAGCATCTTTCATCCGGGCGGCATTGTAGACCATCAACCTGGCAGCTTCGATCTCTGTCGCCATCTGCGCGATTTGAAACTGCACTCCCTGGAACTCGGCTAAAGTCTTGCCAAACTGTTTGCGCTCCTGAGCATACTTCGCGGCGAATTCCCATGCTCCACGCGCCAAGCCAGCCATTTGGGCGCCAATGCCGATGCGCCCCTCGTTGAGGGTTTCGATAGCGATCTTGTATCCTTTGCCAGCTTCGCCCAGCAGGTTGGCGGCCGGTACATGACAGTCCTCGAGAATCAATTCGCAGGTCGAGGAGGCGCGGATGCCCAGCTTGTCTTCTTTCTTGCCCACGGTGAAACCGGAAAAATTCTTTTCCACGAGAAATGCGGTTATGCCCTTGTAGCCCGCCGCGGCATCGATGGTCGCAAATAAAACAAAGAGGCCGGCTTCTTTGGCATTGGTGATCCAGAGCTTGCGCCCATTCAGAACGTAATCTGCTCCCCTGAGTTCGGCCTTGGTTTGCAGAGCAAATGCATCAGAACCGGAAGCAGCTTCGCTCAGAGCGTAAGATCCGCAGGTATCGGTCGCGAGCCGGGGCAAATATCTTGTCTTCTGAGCCTCGCTACCCCAGCGCAGCAGGGCATTCACCACCAGCGTGTTCTGCACATCCACCAAAACCCCGGCGGAGGCATCCACGCGCGAGAGTTCTTCCACGGCGAGGATCGCCTCAAAAAATTTACCAGAGCCTCCACCGAATGACTCCGGGATTTCGATTCCCATCAATCCAAGCTGAAAAAATTGTTGAATGAGCTCTTGGTCGAAGACCGCTTTCTCATCCATTTCCTTTACGCGAGGACGAATCTTGTCCTCGGCAAATTGCCGGATATTATCGCGGAACAGAATTTCGTCATCGGAAAACGCGGTGAGGGGCGCGATAGACCCGACTTGCTCTGGCATGAGAATAAGGTCAGAAAGTAGAGACGGAGAATTCTAGCATTGGAACTATAGGGAGGGTGTGCCCAGATTTCTTTTCTCTGGACGAAAGCAGGCTACTCTTGCTTGCGGCTGTGCACCAACTTGAGTCCGTCAGCCTGCAGGATGCGCTGCACCTGGTTGCGGGCGTGTACTGCCCACGGTCCGGTGGTATCAAGCTTTACATAGGCCCGCCAGTGCCGCAGCGCGTTGCGCGGCTGCTTCACTTTTTCGTAAGCCAGCGCAAGATTGTAATGCGCATCGGCGTAGGTGGGCGCCAGCTGCAGAGCGGTGTGATATGCCTGGATCGCTTCCAACACCCGGCTGGTTTCGTCAAGCACGTTGCCGAGGTCGAAGTGAGCCAGCGCGTAGCGCGGATCAATCTCTATCGCCAGCCGGTAGTGCTCTTCCGCCAGCCTGTAATCCTGGCGGTTGTAGTGGAGGGTGCCAAGGTTGATGTGCGCCGCTGCATGCTGGGGATCCAACTCCAATACGCGTTCATAGGCCGAAATCGCCTGCACTTGATTAGAGGGATCGTCTTCGAGCGCGATACCGCGCGCGAAAAGATCGCTTACCTCGGGAGCCGGCGCATCGGGGCGTGGCGTCGCGATTGGGGTGCTGGTGATGACTTTCTCCTGGGGCGCGAAATCGAAAACAAATTGCCCCGCGATGGGCTCCAGCACTCTTCCCTGATGACGAAAAACCACACGATGCCCGGAGGCAAACGCGCTGGCTTCGAGCAGGGGATTCTCCATGCCCGCTGCCTGCTTCTGCATGGCTTGCAGGGATTGCCGAATCGCTGCGGGGCGGACCTTGCGGGCGCAAAGATCGCGCACCTTCTTCACCTGCAGCAAATCGAAGAACGAATAGGTCTCGGCCGCGGCGACGAGCTCTGCCTTTTCCCAACTCGCGAGTTGCCGCGCGGTGAGCCGCAGAATACGGATTAAGTCTGTCCGGCTATAGCGATGCACGGTTCTGAATGGATGCTTCCTGATTATATTATCCGGAAGCTCATGTCCCATTGGCAACAGGAAAGTCGCGCGGAGGGGAATCCGCACAGATAATGCCGCAAGAGCGGTGCAAGAACACGATACGAAAAGAAAATTGTCCTCGCGGAATTCACGCCGGGCTTTTTGAGGCTTGGTTACGGAGCGAAAGATTGTTCTTGACGTTTCTATTTACTCACGTTACTATTTACTAACCTAAGGAGATTGAAACCATGAATGTTGACGACCTCATCCTCGATATCGAGCAGCACATTGATATCAAAGCCACGCCGGAGAAGGCTTTTGCCGCAGTCCTGCATCGCCTGGGCAAGGGCAACACCCGGCCCGACGGGCAAACCATGGATTTGATTATTGAACCGAAGGCCGGTGGGCGGTGGTATCGCGACCGCGGCCACGGAGTGGAGCACTTGTGGGGATTCGTGCAGGCGATCAAGGCGCCCACTCTGCTCGAGTTGAGCGGCCCGATGTTTATGTCGTATCCCGCGGCTAATCATTTGGAGGTGAAGATCGAGCCGGCGGCGGGCGGATGCCGGGTGACGCTGCGCCATCGCGCGCTGGGTATGATCGATCCGCAACACCGCACGGGAGTTGGCAAGGGCTGGGGCCATATGCTCGGCCTTGTCCAAAAAGACTGCGAGTAAGCGTGCGGGAAAACGCCGGCGGCGTTGTGGACGAACTCGATGCGGTTTGGAAGGCATTGTCGGATCCGACGCGGCGGGCGATTCTGGATTTTCTGCGGGAGCGGCCGCGCCCGACCACCGAGATCGTCGAGCGGTTCCCGCACATTACGCGCTTCGGCGTGATGAAGCACCTGGAAGTGCTGCGCGAGGCAAATCTGGTCCGCACACGCGAACAGGGACGCCAGCGCTGGAATTCACTTAACGTGGTGCCCATCCGGCAGATTTACGAGCGCTGGGTAGGGCCATTTCAGGAACTGTGGAGCGGGGAGCTTCTGCGAATTAGGGACCTGGCCGAAGAAGAGCTGCCCCAGAAACAATTGCGCGGCAAGACGAAACAAAAGAAGAGATGAAACCGAAGTAAATTTTGGAGGAACACTTATGTGTCCAGCATGCGTCGAGAGTGCAGCCGTGATGATCGCCGGAGCCGGATCCATGGGGGGAATTCTGGCGGTGTGCATTGGCAAGTTCAGGAAATTATTCCAAACGAGCAGCCTTGCTCTGTTTCAAAAAATAAAGGAGAAGTGATATGGCAACCAGCAAAGAAGGAGTCAATGAGCACGCAAAAGAGCAAATCGCGATGAACACCCCGCCAATCGTTTCACAGCAGGAGTGGCAGGCGGCACGGCAGCGGATCCTGCTGAAGGAAAAGGCCCATATGCGGGCCGGGGATGCGCTTGCCGCCGAACGCCGGCGGATGCCGTGGATGGAGGTGAAGAAGAAGTACGAGTTCGAGGGTCCCAAAGGGAAGGCAAGCCTGCTCGATTTGTTCGAGGGACGCAAGCAGTTGATCCTCTATCGTGCCTTCTTCGAGCCCGGAGTGTTCGGCTGGCCCGACCACGCCTGCCGTGGCTGCTCTTTAGGCGCCGATCAGGTCTCCCACCTCACTCATCTGAACGCGCGCGACACCACCCTGGCTTACGCTTCGCGCACGCCGCAGGCGGATATCGCACGGCTGAAAGCACGGATGGATTGGAAGATGCCCTGGTACACCATGACCGACGGTTTCGACAAGGACTTTGGTGTCGACGAATGGCACGGCCATAATGTGTTTTTCCGCGACGGCGAGCGGGTGTTCCGCACCTACTTCGTGAATGGCCGCGGCGACGAGGCGATGGGGACGCTGTGGAGCTATCTCGACATCACGCCACTGGGGCGACAAGAACTCTGGGAGGACTCGCCGGAGGGCTATCCCCAGACCGCGCCATACAAGTGGTGGAACTGGCATGACAACTACGGAGCGGAGGGCTCGGATTCAGCCAAGTGGGACACGGTGTCCGATGCGGGAATTGTGGCCATCCGCAAGCGCAGCGAAGAGGAGAAGGCGAGCTAAAGGCAGCGCGCCGGCTTCGTCGCCGCCGAGCCTTTGGTGCCTGTGGAGACACGTCGCGTCTCCGCGGCAAAAAAATACGCAAGGGTCGGCCATCCGATGATAGCGAATGCTAGAAAGCGGCGCCAATCAACGTTGCTTGTTCTACTCCATCGATTCGCGCCCTGATCCAGCGATTGGGATCGTGGTTTCCTTGCAATTGGAGCTTGAGGTAGTTGTCGGTCAAGGCTTCGGTAGAGGCCGCACCGCAGTCAACATTCAGCGTTATGGCCTCGATGTCTTTGCCGACAAAGCTGCGCATGAAGCGCAGCTTTTTTTCTTCGCCTAACTCGCGCAGGATGCGGTTGCGTTCGCGGGCGACATGCACCGGAACTTGATTTGGCATGTTGGCCGACGGGGTGCCGGGACGCGAGGAGTAAGTGAAAACGTGCAGATAAGTAAAAGGCAAATCCTCGATCATTCTGCGGGTTGCTTCGAAGTCGGATTCGGTCTCGCCGGGAAATCCCGCCATCACATCGGCACCGATGGCCGCTGTTGGCAGGGAGGCGCGAATTTTCTCAATTTTCTCGCGGTAATGCCAGGGACGATATTTGCGGTGCATCAGGCGCAGGACGCGGTCGCTGCCCGACTGCATGGGAACGTGCGCGTGCTTGGCGACGCGCGAAAAGTTGGCAATCAGAGAGATGAGTTCGTCGGACCAATCCATGGGCTCGATCGAACTGAGGCGAAGCTTTTCCAGAGCGGTTTCGTTCAGGATGGCGCGGATGAGAGCTTCGAATTTTGGCGGGCGAGGACACCCACCTGGCCCGGACAAGTCCCGGCCCCAGCGGCCGAGATTGATTCCGGAAATCACCACCTCGCGATAGCCCGTGGCTACCAGATGGTTCATCTCCAGGAGAATGCGATCCAAAGGTAAAGACCGGCTGTGGCCGCGAACCGAAGGAATCACGCAAAAAGAGCAGCGGTTGTCGCATCCGTCCTGCACCTTGAGATTGGGGCGGGTGCGGAGATTCTCCAGTGACTGGTCGCCGCGAAACTCACCGTCGCCAAAGACCGGCGCGGCAAGTAGTTCGGTATGCGCGAAGATGTCGGAGACAAACATGCGTTCGCGGCGCGGCAGCAATGGTGCACAATCGGTTCCGGCGTCGTGGTGTACCGCGCCCAGGGATGAGAGTGGGACAAAGTGCGGGGCGACAATTTCCGCCAATCGATGTTTGTGCGAGTTGCCAATCACCCGCGAGACACCCGGAAGCGCGGCGACTTCTTCGGGGGCACGCTGGGCGTAGCATCCGGTAACCACGATTTCACAGTTGGGGTTCTGGCGGCGAATGCGGCGGATGGCGGCGCGGGCGTCCTGATCAGCGGAGGCTGTGACGGTGCAAGTATTCAAAACGACGAGCTTGGCGGAGTTAACGGAAGACGCGCGAGCCAGGCCGCGCTCGTGAAATTGGCGCTCGATGGCGGCGCCATCGGCTTGAGTGGCGCGGCAGCCGAAATTCTCCACGTAGAAAGTGGACACCTCAGCATCATACCGCAGCCGCATGAGAGCCGTAGCCAACGCTACCTCTCAACCGCAGAGGCATTTTCGGCCAATACTCAGGCCGCGCTAAGCGGTAGCCGCGGTCCCGCGCTGCGAAAAGCATTCGCGGCAAAAAACGGGACGTCCCTGCGTAGGTCGAAACGGCACGGTGGTTTCTTTACCGCAGTGCGAGCAGGTGGTGCGGGTTTCGACCCGCCCGCTGCTCGAGCCGGCGGGCGCGGCTCCAAGAACCGAGACGCGTTTGGCTTTGCAAGACTTACACCGTTTGGGTTCGTTCTTGAACTGCTTGTCGTAGAAGAAAAGTTGTTCCCCGGCGGTAAAAACAAAATCGGCCCCGCAGTCAATACACTTCAACATCTTGTCCTGGAATTCCATTGAGGATGCTCCCATCGGCCCACGCCCCAACCTGCCCCATGTTCGAAAAAGCCCACGCGGCAACGCTAGGTGCGTTTACATCCCCCCTCAATCAACCTTCGGAACTGCCCCTGGACTCGGCCCGCCACACCTGGAACAGGCGTGGATTAACGCTTATACACCCAATCGCCGCGAAACCGGAAAGGAACTTTGCGGCCCTCCGAAAAACGGAAGAGCCATCGCAAAATCAAGGGCCACCTCTGGGGAAGAGGCGGCCCCGCCACTCATTAGTCCTGCTCTTTACGAGCCTTTTTCCGGCTGCGCTTGCGCGCCAAAGCTTCTTTCACACGCTTTTTCTCACCGGGTTTCAAGTAGAAGGAGTGCCGCTTCACTTCCTTGATGATGTCCTCCTGTTGCACTTTGCGCTTAAAGCGCCGCAATGCATTTTCGAGGGACTCACCTTCCTGCAGTCTGACTTCAGCCACTTAGCAAAACACCCCCAAACCGGTCCCGTGTGGACTCGTTAGTTATTGCAAGGTTCAATGGTGTAAGTCAAGCAATATATGGCCTTTCGGGAGGCATTGACCGGCCGCAAATGCAAGCTCATCTCTACGCCAAGATGCTCATCTTCGTCAATAATTCAGCTTCATGGAGAGCTGAATCTGCCGCGGCGCGTAAGCATTGTAAGCCTGAAGAGGATTGGCCGTCTTCTGATAATAAGCCGGGAAGTAATTGAAATTAATGTATTTATCGACAAAAACAAACTGCCCATATGCGTTCTGAAAGCCATTCGCATTGGTCTGCACCATGGGGTTTTCGTGATTGAAAAGGTTGAAAGACTCGACCATAAGATTCAGTTTGACCCGGTCACCCAGGTGCATGGCGCGGGTGAGCCGCATGTCGGTGGTGGCGTAGCCGGGACCGACCAGAGAATTGCGTCCTACGCCGGGCAGACGGTCGTTGAGGCTGTTGCCGTCCTGGTTGGCGTCCCCGATGATGCGGGCATCTACCGGACGGCCGCTTCCGAAGGTCACCACGTTGGAAAGCTTCCAATTGTTGAACAGAGTGCTGAGCAGGGGCTGATCGCGGCCAAAGGGACGAAAGTCGGCGGCCCAGGCGGCCACCAGACGATGCCGCTGATCGGTGACGCTGTTGCCCTTTTCAGAATTGGGGGCGTAGGCATTCTGCACCGTGGAGGGCTGCCCCGCGACCAACGCATCCTGACCGTCGTCCTCGGCATGGGCATAGGTGTAGGCCAGACGGAAATACAGTCCGCTATGGGTGCGCCGGTTCAGGCCCACGGTCATCCCGTTGTAAAAACTGGAGGCGGCGCTCTGAAATACGTCAATCGAACCGAGCTGCGGAATCGGACGCGCCAGTGGATTGATGCATGGCGGATACGGGCAGGTGAAGGATGGCGTCATCTGCCAGGTGGAGAACGAAGCTTCGTTGTAGTAACCAAGCAGGTTGGTTCCGGTGCTATCGAACACCGGATACTGCACGTTGACGGGAGGCGGGAGGTTCTCATCGATGGCACGGATGAGATTCTGCCCGCGCACGAAGGTGTAGGAAATCTCGCCGGTAAGGTGATCGGCCATTTCGCGCTCCAGGCTCAGGCTGGCCTGGTGAACCTCGGGAGTGCGGAAGTTGTGGTCGAAGGCGGAGATGTCGCTCTGCACATATTGCAGAAGATTCGTGGGCGCTATGCAATTGGTGGCGGTGGGGGCGCAGTTTACCAGCGGATTGGGATACTGCGGGAACAACTGGTGATCGTAATAATTTGTATTGTTCAGAAAAAGATAGTTCGGAGTCAGTCCGTTTTGGTTTTCGACGGTGGAGTTGTAAATCTGCGGGATGCGCGTATAGAAAAGCCCGTAACCGGCGCGGATCATCAGCGGCCGCCGGTTGCCCGCGGAATAGGCCAGGCCGATGCGCGGCGCGAAGTTATCAGGGTTGAACGGCACTTTGCCGGAGTCGGGCCATAGCGGGTTGGAAACCAGATACCTGGTGATGAATGTCTGCAGATCGTAACGCGCTCCTATACTCATGCCCAGGCGGGAGGTGAGCCGCACCGTGTCCTGCAGAAAAGCGGAGTACTCATTGGTATCGGGATGAGTCACGAACGAACCGAAATTCTGCACGTAATAATGCGGAACCTGGTGCGCATAGGCGCGAAGCGGTGTCAACTCCAGGCCACCGATTTGCGGCGCGAAAGTGAACTGGTTCACTTTGATGGGATCGTAAATGTACTCACCGCCGGAGAGCGACGGAAAAAAATCGTAAATCGTAGTGAGTAGCGCATCTCCACCGAGCTTCAAGGAATGGCGGCCATGTTCAAAGCTGAAGGTCTCGGCCAGATGCAGGCGATGCTGGTCGGTATGGCGCGGCAGGATGGACGACCGGCCGAAGCCGTCGATGGTATTGGTGATCTTGGTAAGCGGAGCGGCGGTGTTGCTGCTCGACTGTTGCAGATCCCGCGCGAGCTGCACCCGGAAATGGCTGACCAGATGCGGTGTGATTCCGGTGATCAGCGAAAGCGCGGCGCTTTCCGTGGTCACCTGCTCCTCCCCATTGTCGCTGACGCCGAAAGTCGTGAGCGGGCTTGAAGGATCGAGAAAGACGTTGTTCTGGCCGGAGTAGCGCGAGGTATTCACGCGCAGAGTCAGAAAATTACGTGGGGATAAGTTGAAATCCACTTTGGCAAAGCCGGCATTGCCAATCATCTTTGAAGGAAACAAACCCGCCTGCTGCGAAAGCTGCGCCGCCGCCGCAAAGACCATTGCCTGATCGCTGGCCTCGTAGTCGCCCGGAGTTTCGGGTCCGGTGCCGGGTTCGGGCGTGACCACCGAGTTGCCATTGTCGAATTGCACCACGGTGGGAACATGGAAGATGTGCTGATCGAATCCGACGAAGAAAAAGGCCCGGTTGCGGCGGATGGGACCGCCCAGAGTGAAGCCGAACTGCTGTTGCTGCGAAATGGGTTTGGAATCGAGAAAAGCCTGGCGCGCGTCGAAGGCGCTGTTGCGGGTGTAGTCGAAGAGACTGCCATGGAAGTGGTTGGATCCCGACTTGGTGACCACATTCACCACCGCGCCGCCGCTTCGTCCGTTCTCCGCACCCGCGGTGTTGCTCGATACGCGGAACTCCTGCACCACCTCATTGGAAAACTGGTAGGGTGCGCGATAGCGTCCCGTAGCCTGGGCGAAGAAGGCGTTGTTGTCGTCGTTGCCATCCACCAGATAACTGGTCTGGAAGCCGCGAATTCCACCGAAGGCGAGATCTCCGTTCGAGCCCGACAAAAGGCCGCGCGGGTCCTGCGTCACGCCCGGTGTCAGCAACGCCAGATCGGTGAAGCGGCGCCCATTCAGCGGGAGTTCCTGAATGGCGCGCTCGTCGATCACTGACGAGACCGCGGTCGATTGCGTGTCGATGCCCAAAGGCTGGCCGGAGACGGTGATGGTTTCCCTGGCGCCGGCGACCGAGAGTTTAAGCTCGATCTCGGTTGCACCCCCCAAATCGACGCGCAGATGCGGTGTCACCTGCGGAGACATTCCCGCCGCCTCGGTGCGCGCCATGTAGTCTCCGGGTGGAAGCAATTCGAGCGAGAACAATCCCTCCGCGTCGCTGGCGGCGAAGTAGCGGACGCCGGTATCGAGATTCACCGCGGCGATCGTCGCGCCTTTGATGCGGGCTCCGGTCGCGTCGCTGACGGTGCCGCGAATGGCCCCGGTGGATGCATCCTGCGCGGAGGCGATTTGGGTGAGGAGCAAGAAACAGAGACAAACGTAGACGACGCGTGGCATGGATCACCTGAGAGTTAGGTGAGTCCAGCGTGGGCGGGAGACTTGGCTGGTATATCATGCCACCCCCGGGAAATCTATGACGCTCGATGATTTTCGGAAAAATCGTGCCGGGATGGGAAAGGGATGCAAAATCCCCGCCCTGTCTCTCCAAAACCGAGCGACAAGGACCGGGCACCCACAAGGGGATCCTTCAATTGCTCAGAATGAAAGACCTACCTAGGTGCATCGAAGGTTAAGGCTAGCTTCTGTTGTACCGCGGCTTCGACCTTTTGCAGAACCTCGTCTTCCGAAAGTGAAGTAGAGTCGAGAACCAGCGCGTCCGGCGCAGGTTCGAGCGGGGAGGCTTTGCGGGTGCGGTCACGGCGGTCGCGCTCGCGCAGTTCGGCGGCCAGAGCCTCGGTCGATGTGCCTTTCGCCTTCAGCTGCTCAAAGCGGCGCTGTTCGCGGATCGCCGGGTCGGCATCGAGAAAGACCTTGACGTCGGCGTGGGGAAAGACTTTGGTGCCGATGTCTCGTCCCTCCATCACCACGCCGCCTCCTTCGCCCATCTCGCGCTGGCGTGCCACCATCCACTCGCGCACCCTGGGATGCACGGAGACGCGCGAGGCGCCCTCGGTCACGTCCTTTTCTCGAACCCGCAGCGTGACATCGCGATTGTCGAGCAGCACGCGATTGCCGCCGACATTCGGTTCGAGGCGCATGCGGGAATTCTCCGCCAGTTTGAGCAGGGCAGGTTCGTCGTCGAAAGAGGTATCCCACTCGATGGCTTTAAGCGCCAGCGCGCGGTACATGGCGCCACTTTCCAGATTGATGTAGCCGAGACGGCGCGCCAGACGCGAGGCGATGGTGCTTTTACCGGCACCGGCGGGGCCGTCAATGGCGATGATAAGTTTGCGGGGGGAGTCAGGCATCTTCAAGTCCGATCAATTTTACATGGGAGCGGTTGGGAGTTGGGGCCAACGGTTTTTGAACCTTAGAGGACACAGAGGAACGTCTTAAACTTTCGCCCACCAGGTCCCGAAGAATCCAAGCACGATTGGTGGCAAAGACTTGTTGGGAAGACACGGTGTTGGATAATAGAATCGCGCTCCTGGCATTTTTTGCCGAAGGATGAGCTTTGATGATTTTTGCGCTCGCCTTGATGTGGCCACAACCGATTGATCCGTTGCACTCGCTCGCGCTGTCGGCGCTGGTGGCGGTGATCCCGCTGCTGGTGGTCTTGCTGCTGATGGGAGTGCTGCGCCAGAGCGGGCTGTTGGCTTCGGCCTGCGGCCTGGCCGCGGCGGGAATTCTGGCCCTGTTGATTTGGGGGATGCCTGCCCGGCTGGCGTTGTGGAGCGTCGGCTTCGGGCTGGTCTATGCGGTGTGGCCGATTCTTTGGATTGTGTTCACCGCGTTGTGGCTCTACAACCTGTGCGGCGATACCGGCAAGATCGAGTTGCTGCGGCGCTGGATGGAGCACCATGCGTCGGGAGATCCGTGTGTGCAGGCGATTCTGGTGGCGTTTTGTTTTGGGTCGCTGATTGAAGGCACGGCGGGCTTCGGCGCACCGGTGGCGATGACCGCGTTTCTGCTGGTGGGGCTGGGATTTCAGCCGCGGCGGGCGGTAATTGTCTCACTGGTTGCGAATACGGCCCCGGTGGCGTTTGGGTCGCTGGGAATTCCGGTGGTGGCGCTGGCGGGTGTAACCGGGTTGGATGTTTTCAAGCTCGGTGCGATGGTGGGGCGGCAGATTCCGCTGCTGTCGTTTATCTTGCCAGCCTATCTGGCTCTGCTGGTCGGCGGCCGCAGCGGGCTGCGGCGTTGCTGGCCGGCGGCGCTGGTAGCGGGCGGAAGCTTCGCGCTGGCGCAGTTGGCGGTGTCGAATCTGTGGGGCCCATATGCAGCGGATATTATTGCGGCGCTGAGCGCGATTGCCGCGTTGACCGCTTTCCTGCAATTTTGGCGGCCCCAGAATGCGGCGACCCCCATGGCGACTCCCCCTGGAAAGTTAAACCAGACGGGCGAGCCACCTTCCGGGCTGACCCGCGGCGTGGCGTTTGCCGGATGGTTGCCCTGGGCGTTGCTGTCGGCGGTGATGGTGGTGTGGTCGTACCTGCGGCTGTTTCAACGTGGCCAGCAGGCGATTGCGGTGCCCGGTTTGCACAATGCGATCCTGATTACGCTCTATCAAAAACCCTATGCGGCGCTCTATTCATTCCAGCCGCTGGCCGCCGGGACGGCGGCGCTGGTAGCGGGATTGCTCACGGCAACGTGCATAGGGGCCAGGCCGGCGATATTTTTCCGCGCCGGAGTAAAGACCTTCCGCCAGCTTCGCCTGCCCGGTCTGACGGTGATGCTGATCGTGAGCCTCGCCTATCTGTACAACTACTCGGGAATGGCCTACACGCTGGGCGCTGCAGTGGCGCACCTGGGACGCGGCTTTCCACTGGTGAGCAGTTACCTGGGATGGGCAGCCTGCTTTCTCACCGGGAGCGATACCGCCAGCAACCTGCTGTTTGGCAATTTGCAGGTAGCCGTGGCCCGGCAGATTCATCTCAACCCGGTGCTGCTGGCGGCGACCAACTGTACCGGCGCAGTGACCGGAAAGATGATTTCGCCGCAAAACATTGCGGTCGGAGTCACCACCGTGGGCTTGATCGGCGAAGAGGGAAGCGTGCTGCGCGGAACCTTCTGGCACAGCGTGCTGCTGGCGGGCGTGATCAGCGCAATGGCATTCGCGCAGGCGTACTGGTGGACGTGGATGGTGCGGTAATGCCTCTGGTGCTAGCGAATGATATTTCGGATTGCCATAAGAAGCATAAGAGCCGAAATAGCCACCGCGATCAAAAATATCCAAGTGCGCGGATTGATTCTCTCGCGATTAGCGAATCTGGCGCATGCCGCACGCTCCGGCTGGATGTTGACTGGTGCTTCCCTAGGGCTCACGCCAGCTTTAAGAAATGCTTCGATTCGGGGGAACTCTCTAGGCTAGACTTTCCCTGCCGGCGGCGGCCCGTGCGGTAAGTGTGCCGAATTTACCTCTTACATATCGTATCACGATGTATTGCGCCGGGAGAGGACATCGGATGGGCCGCCCCTTCTCATCTCATCCACTAGAGGAGGATAAAGTGGCAGACTTTAGCTATCGCAACGAAAACCTGTCGGCCAATGGCATTCGCAGCAACTGGGGCGCCATCTGGTCCGGAACCTTCATATTCTTTTCCATCTGGACGGTGTTTGGCTTTCTGGGAATCGCGCTGCTCGGCAGAACGGCGAATCCCACACTCGGGAATTCCCTGGCCGGGATGAGCCCGGGCCTCGATATCTGGGCCATCGTGCTCACCTTTATTGCCATGTATGTGGCAGGACACGAAACTGCGCGGCTCGCCGCCGTGGCGACCCGGCATGACGGCGTGACTCATGGCATCGTCATGTTTGGGCTGTCGGCAATGGCCGTCCTGCTGCTCGTCTTTGCAGGACGAGGCAACACTGTCATCAACAATCCTGGGGCCTTGGGCGAGCATGCCCGCTCCCTACTGGATCTTCCGTCCAACGTAGGATGGACCGCGTTTCTTTCTCTTCTATTTGGCTGGCTGGCGGCAATGGGCGGAGCGGCCAGCGCAACGCCACGCAGAACCATCTCCGAGAGAGTTGCGCAGCCTATCCGGCCCGCGGCCTAACCGGAGTGTCGCTGTGCGCTAGATTAGTTGGCCAAAAAATGAAATTCCGTGCCCGGTAGTTACGGCGAAGCAGATTTGGCGCAGATCGCGAATGGGGAGCAGCTATCGTGTGGCACAGCAGTGCCGCCGCATGATTCCATGTTTCCCCATATCGTTATCTTTGATTTTTGCAAATGCCGCGCCGATTCGACCGTTTGCCCGCCCCGTGCTCCTCAAAGACTGCAAAAGTTTGCATCTGCTTCTGTTGATGTATATCTCAAAGCTATTGTCTCGCCAGGATCGAGTTTGAGCCTCTCGTTCGGCCCGGGGTTCCGGGGGTGGTCCAGGCGAGAATTGTCGTTCCTGTGCCATCCTGACGCAATGGCGGGGCATCGTGCGGGAGGGATCGCACGTTTAGTTCGCGGCCCTCGGGCCATACTTCGGAGCTAAGTAATTGAGTCTTCGTGGAAGTGATTGTTTCCAAAGGAATCTCGAAGTCGTGCCCCTCAGACCTGGGACAAAGGTTTCCCCGTCACCGACTCCGGAAGCTAACTCAGGTTACGCTGGGGCGTTTTGTGCGGCTGCATCATGCTGGGCGGTAGGGCGAAGAAGGCGGCCAGCGCGGCATTCAGCGCCAGGCTGGCGGCAACGCTGACCCACGCCAGAGCGAAACAGACGAGATAAGGCACCGGGCCGAAGGCATATTGGCGGGAGATTCTGGCGACTGTATCGGCATCCACGTCGTGCGCCAGAAGATGACGGCGAGTCGAAGACGCATACCTCCACAGCAGGTTGTAGAAGACGGCGATGCAGACGTAAGTTCCGTTGTAAAGCAGAGTTGCGGTGCGCTGGCCGGATTGGCCGAGGTGGGCGGCGAGCACCGCCGTGGGGAAGGGCACGGCGCACACGCCCAGGAGCAACAGAAGATTCAGGATGAGCAATCCGTTGTCGGAGCGCTTGATGTGAGTGAACATGCGGTGGTGATTAATCCACATGATGCCGATGAAGGCGAAGCTGATAATGAACGAAATGTACGACGGCCACTGGCACAGAAGCTGGATGGAAAGCGGTGTCGGGCTCGGCTGGGGGATTTTGATTTCGAGAATCAGCAGCGTGATGGCGATGGCATAGACGCCATCGGAGAAGGCTTCGACGCGGGCAGTTTCTGTGGTCATCCTCTTTTCGGCGGGCGGGGGCCACGCCGCGGCCGGGAGCCAAACGAAGCAGACGGCGAACTTCCCGGCTTAGCGCCTCCGGAGCTGCGGTTTTTCGAGCCGGACTTTTTAAAACCGGATTTTTTGAAGCCTGATTTTGCGAATTTGGGTTTTCCGAATGCTGATTTTCCGGAGTTATCCCTTTTAAAATTCGACTTTTTGAATTCAAATTTCTTGAAGCCAGTGGTCTGTGCAGCGACTTCCTTGAGCTCGGGTCTCCCGGACTGCGAATGGGGACGGGGCTTTTCGGAATCTGATTTCCCAGGTTCGGTTTTGTCGTACTCCGGTTTCTTGAATGCGAACTTTTTGAAATCGGGTTTGCGGAATCCGGGCTTGTCGAATTTCGGTTTTCCGAACTGCGATTTCTCGAATCTCGGTTTCCCAAATCCCGGCTTTGCAAATCCCGGCTTTCCGAAATCGGGCGGTCCAGCGCCGGGCTTTACAAAATCGCGGCGCTCGAATTTTGGGTTTTCCGACGCGGATCGTCGGGATCCGGAATTTTTGAAATCGGGCTTTTGGGATGCGAACTTCTCGAACTTGGGTTTTTTAAAGTCGGTCCGCTGGAACTCTGAGTTTTTTGAATAGGACTTCCCGAAATCGCGTGGTTTGAAGTCGCGCCGCGGTTTGAAGCTGGAGTGTTTTGCGTCGGAGCTTCTGAATTCGGGGCGGCCGGGGTTTCCGGGCTTCGTTTTTTCGGAGCTGGACCTTTGGAACTCAGGTCTCTGGCCGCCGGTCTTGCTGATAGAACGGCCTCCCGAGCCGAACTTTTCCGATCCAGACGTTCCGTGATCCGATCTTCCCGGAGCAGGCCTTGCAAAGCCACGCTTAGCAAAGCGCGGTTTAAATCCCGATTTTTTGAACTCAGGCCGGCCGGAGCCATGTTTCTTGAACCCGGGCTTCTGAAATTGGGACTTCTGAAATTCGGATTTTTTAAATTCCGGCTTCTTGATCGCGGTCCGTTTGGGCTCGGCTCCTGCAGAGTCCGATCTTTTCGGTTCAGGTTCTTTATTCGCAGGCGGATGACCCTCCGGCTGACTTATGGTTAACGGATGAGCCTCAGACTGAATGACCAGAGGCTGATCGGTCCCGGACTGGTTAGCTTCAAATTGGCCCACCTCAGGCAGTTCGGGCTTCGGCGGTTCCGACTCGATCTGTTCCGGCGCGGCCGCCGCTACCCCGATCTGCTGCTCCAAGCCGGGTAGTGTTGCAGCGGACGCTTCGGGTGCGGGTGGCGGGACGCCATCTTCGATGATTGCGGATTTCTTGAACTCAAATTTTCTTACTTCGGGTCGCCTGAATCTGGGCGGCACAAACTCTTTTTTCTTGAACTCGGGTTTCACAACCTCGGATTTCACGAACTCCGCTTTTGGCGGAATCATGCGAATGAGGGTTCGGCTTCCCACTGGGACGAACTCAATCTCGCGCATGGCGAGCAGCGCGTTTACGGCTTCGCGCACCCGGGTGCGGGGAGCGAAGCTTCCCAGGAAGGAATCCAAATCGTTCTGATCGGCGGCGACAACGCAGTCGATGTACTTGGAGGTCAACGCCGTGATGGCGGTGGCGACGGAAATTTCAATGCCTTCATGGACCACGTCAGGAGACCAGCGATACAAAACATCCCAGAATGAGCCTTCGCTTGAGTTGTAATCTACGCGGGTGATGCGCAATTTGGCGCCCAGCTGGGCGAGAGCGTGGTCGAGCGCCGCGGTCGAGATGCTGCCACCGAGGACCTCCTGCAATTTTGCTTTCGAAATGGGTCCGCCACGCTGAATGGCGGCGAAGGCATCGCAAGCGAGCTCGGAGTACTCCGCGCGCGGCCCGGCCTTAGGCGCCTGCTTGGGATTACGCTCACCCACCAGCGCATAGAAATAGGCAAAAATGGAACCGGAGATGAGAAGGGGATTATTCTCTCCGAAAAGATTGGCTTCGTAAGCGCCGCGCTCGCGGAGCAGGCGCACCATGAGTTCGGTCGCATCCTGGGCGCGGGGATCGGCGAAGGCCTGTTGCCAGGCGGGCAGCCGGTCGTCGGCTCCAACCCAGGCGCCGATAAAGGTTGGTGCGAGCACCGGCGGCTTTTGCGGAT
Source organism: uncultured Acidobacteriaceae bacterium (assembly GCA_963834075.1). Lineage (GTDB taxonomy): Bacteria > Acidobacteriota > Terriglobia > Terriglobales > Acidobacteriaceae > PALSA-270. The sequence continues at coordinate 1,163,397 of CAWIAH010000011.1, read as the reverse complement.
ACATCAGGCAAAAGCCGGTTGATTCGAGAAAGGCGCGTGCGTCCGCAAGGATGCGGACGGGTTGGCCGTCGAGGTGCCATTTCTGGCGGCGTAGCTCGGAGATATCGAGATCGGTCATGAAAAGAAGCTTCTGGCTACCAGCTCTCAGCGTTGAGCCAAAACTGAGAACTGAATGCTGACGGCTGAGGGCTGGTCTTCAGATCCTTTTAAATGCTTTCTGAATGTCCTTTAGAGAGTATCGCAGAACTATCGGCCGGCCGTGCGGGCACGCGATCGGGAAGTCGGTTTTGGAGAGTTCGGCGAGAAGCCATTCCATTTTGTTTTGTTCGAGGGGCATGTTGACTTTGATGGCGGCGTGGCAGGCGATGGAGGCGGCGATGCGGCTGCGAATCTTTTCCAGATTCAGGGTTTGATCTTCATGGGCGAGCTGTTCGAGAAGTTCGTGCAGCATTTTTTCTACCTGGGGAGCCTGCACTCCGGCGGGAGCGACTTTAACGGCGATGCTGCGCGCGCCGAAGGGCTCGGCTTCGAATCCGTTGAGTGCCAGTTCATCGGAAATCTCGGTAAAGACGGCCTGTTGCGCCGGGGTGAGTTCGAGCAGCAGCGGCATGAGCAGGCGCTGGCTCTCCACTTTTTGGGCGGCCCGCTGCTTGAGGATTTTTTCGAAGAGCACGCGCTCGTGGGCGACGTGCTGATCGACGATCCAGAGACCTTCGTGATTGACGGCCAGGATGAACGACTCGCGAATCTGGCCCAGCGGCTTGAGCGACGCCAGGGACGGAGCCAGATTGCTGTCGCCGGCAGCAGATTCTGGTTCGTCGTCGATCGCCGGAGCACAGCCATTTTCGGGGATGACTTCCTGAGGCATTCGCGCGACCGGAATGGCGGCATTGGCCTCGACGGAGATTCCATCCATGCCGAATGCGAAGCGCTCGGTGACCGGTGGCGGAACTGGAGCTTGCAGCGCGAAGTCCGGTCCGGCGGGGGCGTAGAGCGGACGCCAGGATGCAGGATACGAGGCGGGATCGACCGATGGCGGCCGCGAGCCGGGAGTGAGCGAAATGCTGGCGGTGGGATGGGCGGCGATTTCGGTGGTGAACTGCGGCACCGGACGAGCTTTGATTAACGCGGCGCGGATGGAATCTCGAACGAAATCGTGAACCGCGCTTTGCTGGCGGAAGCGGACTTCGGTTTTCGAAGGATGAACATTGACGTCCACTTCGCCCGCGGGCAGTTCCAGGAACAAAAGCACGACCGGGTAGACGGTGGGCGGAATGATGTTGCGGTAGGCCTCGGTGATGGCGTGCTGGCTGAGGCGGTCGCGGATGAGGCGTCCGTTGACGAAAACGTAAATCGAATTGCGGTTGAGCTTCTGAATCTCCGGCTTGGAGACGAAGCCATGGGCGCGAAGTTCGCCGGGATCGTGGACGGCGTTGGTTTCCTCATCTTCCTCGTGTCTCCAGGGCGGAGGCTGCGGCAGGCCGACGCGTTCGAGCGGCTGCGCCGCGACGATGGGGATTAACTGATCGAGAACTTCCTTGCCAAAGACCTGGTACACGCGTTCGCTGGAGCCGGCGACGGGAGGGGCGACCAGCATGGCGTTGGTCGCGGAGTGCAATTCGAAGTGCTTGTCGGGATGGGCCAGCGCGTAGTGCGTGACCAGAGAAGCGATATGAGAGAGTTCGGTGGATTCGGCCTTGAGAAATTTCTTGCGCGCGGGCGTGTTGAAAAAAAGATCGCGGATGGTGATAGAGGTTCCGGGCGGCAGGCCGGACTCCTCGACCTTGAAAATCTTGCCGCCATTGATCTCGACGACGGTTCCGGAGGGCTCGCCGGGGTCGCGGGTTTCAAGACGCAGGCGGCAGATGGAGGCAATCGAGGGCAGCGCCTCGCCGCGGAAGCCGAGCGTGGCGATGCTGAGCAGATCGTCGGCATTCTTGAGCTTGGAAGTCGCATGGCGCTCGAAGGCGAGCAAGGCATCGTCGCGCACCATGCCGCAGCCGTTGTCGGTGATCTGGATCAGCTTTTTGCCTCCGGCTTCGACCTGGATTTTGATGCGGGTGGAACCGGCGTCGAGCGAGTTCTCCAGAAGCTCTTTGACGACCGAAGCAGGGCGCTCCACCACCTCGCCAGCAGCGATCTTGTTGGCGACTTGTTCGGAGAGGACGTGAATGCGGCCCATGGAGGTTCAGTCTGGCAGATCGAGGCAGGGAAGGCAAAGGCGGGTTCGAAGCCGCCAACATCCAAAAAAGCGAAGCCCCTCGCCTTGCGGCGAAGGGCTTGCGGGGGGAGGGCTCCAGGCCTGAGCCTGTCGTCCTAATTCAAACTGCTACTGCTGCGCCGGCGCATCCTGATTGGCGGGAGCAGGAGTTTGATTCGCAGGCATTGTATCACTGGGCGCTGCCTGTGGTGTGGAGGTTCCGGTGGTGGTTGGAGTAGAAGGTGCAGACAGCTGCTCGAGGTCGTTTTTGAGCAGGCTGATTTCGACACGTCCGCCGGTGGTGCGCTTGGCTTCGCCTTCCGGTGCGGGGGCGTTGCCCATGCCGACCACATACATGCGGTAGACGGGAATTTCATGATTCAGCACCAGGTAGCGGACCACGGAGTCAGCCATCTTCTGCGAGGTAGCGATGGCGGCTTGGCCGTGTCCGGCGGAGAAGCCCTGGACTTCCACGATGTAGCCGCGCTGATCTTTCAGCGGAGTGGCCATTTCGTCAAGCGCGTCCTTGGCTTTCTTGCTGAGCATGCTCTGTCCGGGGCGGAAGCGGATTTCGGTCTGAGTGGTTGGCTTGTATTGATCAATGTTCCCAACCACCTGCTCCACGCTGGTCAGGCGGGTGTTGGCCTGATCGGCGGTTTGCTGCGCGGTTTGCGCCTTGTTGCCGGCGTCGACGGCGTGCTGGTCGGCCTGATCGGCTTTGGCGGAAGCCAGCTGAATGCCTTGCTGGGCGCGGGCATCAACGTCCTTGATCTGCTTGGTGTTGGAGGCGGTCAGCTCGTCGAGCTCGTTGACGCGGTCCTGCACCGGCTGCACCTGGCGCTGTACATACTTTTTACGCGCAAACGGGTTCACTTTGCCCCAGAATCCCTCGTGGGAGTCGTAAGTGAGCGGCTGTTTGCCGCTGGCGCCGGCGGTTGAAGAGCTTTGGTCGGCCGAAGCGGCCGGCGGGGTTGCGGGCGTGGACGAAGTCGAATCTTGCGCCAGGGCCGGAACGGCAAGCCCGGCGGCAAGAAGGGCGGTAACGAATAGGCGATTCTTCATGGTCATTCCTTCTGAGTGGGGATGCTCCACTCCGGCGAACCTTTTGGCGCGCCGTTAATTTAGATGCGTCCCAAAAACATAATCGGCCACCGCTGACGCAACGTATGGCCTAAAAAAGTCAGCCCAAGCCACTAACGGGCCTGTCTCTGCTATTACAAATGAATGGCCAAACGGGCGTAAAGCTAAGTGATTGATTTGGCATGGGTTGCAAAGCTCTCATCTGCTGCTCGAAACGTCCCAAACCGGCGGGACGGGTAATTTTGGCAAGGCAAATATAAAAACTGCGTCTAGAAAATTGAGAGGAAGTGGCGCTCCGGCGGAAGTCGCGGCCGCGGAGCTGCCGTTGACTTCAAGTTCTCAACCTCCCTAATATAGCGAATTCAAAGGTAACCATTCCTGAGTGGAACCCAAATTTTCTGATTGGTCAGACCATCTCGCACTATCGCATCCTGGCCAAGCTAGGAGAAGGGTGCGGTTTACCACGCCCGGGATCTGACGCTGGGGCGAGAAATCGCGCTGAAATTTCTTCCGCCGCAAACCGCAGCCGATCCCCACGCCCGCAAGCGCCTGCTCAAGGAGGCACAGGCAGCTTCGCGCCTAAACCATCCCATTATCGCTACGATTTACGAGGTACACGAAGCGGAGAGCGAGCCCTTCATTGCCTCGCCGGAGCAATTGCGTTTTGCAAATTTGCTTGAGCAGATTTCGATGGACCACTCCAAAGACTCGCATTAGCGCCCTCACACGCACCTTTTGGATGTCGTATCAGGAAATGCGAAATGGTTTTTCCTATTAAGACCTGTGTAGTTTGTGGAGAAGAGTTTGAGCTGAAACCGGACAAGCCGGGCTTCGCCAATCGCTGCCCGGATTGCAGCGAAATGGAGGGCAACGGTTCGCCGGGGCAGAGCCACAGCGATGCGGGTGATCGCAAAGCCAACAGCGAGATGAATGAAGCGCGACGGCAAGCCATCCGCCAGCTCTTGTACCGCAAGGATAGCTAGGCGCTTCTTGTGGCTGGGGTCTTCGCAACCGATAATCTTCGCAGCCGATAAGCAGAGAAGTTGGCCGGCTTTGTGCGGACAAGAATGTCCGTGCCACATTTTTTGACATCTTTAGAATCTAGCCGCAGTATTTTTCGTACTGCTCGGCGATGTAGTTGTCGGTCATGCCGGCAATGTAGTCACAAACTACTCGGGGAAGCGGCTCCCGCTGAGCTTTTTCCTGGTAGCTGAGGGGCAGGAGTCCGGGCCGGGACATCCATAAATCGAATAGGTCGCGGATGATGCGCTCGGCGTCGTCCTTTTCGGGATCGAGGGTGGCGCTCCAGTAGAGGTGCTGGAAGAGAAATTCCTTGATCTGGCGCCGGTCTTGCTCGACGGAGGGACTCAATGTGACGAGGCGGCTGGGGTAGGCGCGAACGTCGTCCAAGGTCTGAATTCCTGACTTCTGGATTTGGCTGGCCGTGTTCTGGATCAGGTCGCCCACCAGGTGATCGAGAATGCGCTTGAGGGCTTCGTTGAATTGGAGCTTATCAAGCGCGTCGGGATAAAGGATCTGCACTTCACCGTAGAAACGTCCGAAGAGCGGGATGCCGGAGGCGATGTCATCCAGAAAGAGCAAGCGGGCTTCGTAGCCATCGTCGAGGTCAGCGGCGGCGTAGGCGATTTCGTCGGCGAGATCGATGAGCTGCGCTTCGAGCGGCGGGCGGTGGTCGAGAAGATATTCGGCTAACTGGGGAAATTCGAGGGAACTGTAATCGTGCGAGTGTTTGATGATGCCCTCGCGCACCTCGAAGGTCAGGTTGAGGCCGCGGAAGGCGGCGTAGCGGAGCTCGAAATCTTCAACGATGCGGAGGGCGTGGAGATTGTGATCGAAGAAGAAGCCGTGCCGGCGCATGGCGGCGTCGAGCGCCTTTTCTCCGGCATGACCAAATGGGGGATGGCCAACGTCGTGGACCAGGGCGAGGGCTTCGACCAGATCGATGTTGAGCGAGAGCTGCGCGGCGATGGTGCGGGCGATCTGCGCGACTTCGATGGTGTGAGTGAGGCGGTTGCGAAAGTGATCGGAATAGCGGCGGGTGAAGACCTGAGTTTTAGCTTCGAGGCGGCGAAAGGCGCGGGAGTGGATGACGCGATCGCGGTCGCGCTGGAAGTCGTTGCGGTAGGGATGCTGGGGCTCGGGGAAACGGCGTCCGCGGGAGCGTTCAACATGAACGGCGTAATCGGCCAGCATCGGAGAAGAATAGCATTTGACACGCGGGACTCAGCGCGGGGTATTGGCTGAATTAGATTTAAAAAAGTTTCCTATGCTAGGGCCCTAATGTGGGCATGAGCGCGCCGCTACGGCCCGGACTGGCATCCGGGCTCTTTCTATTCCTTCTTAGTCCCCTCTGCTACGAAAAACTCCCTCGATCGTACTCCCTTCCAAGAGTAGTCGCGATATCCATCCTCAGCGGCACGCATTAATTGTTGCGCGTTTGCATTGGACATCTCCGCAGCCAAGTGGCGCTCAAAGACAATACCGTACTCTCTGCTGAGATGGAAAAGGAATGAAGTTGATGTCAAAATGGCATATTGACATCAATATATCCCGAGGCATAAGCTCTTGATATGGCGAAGATTGCCTTTACCCTCCGGATTGGAGTTGCGGAACGCGATGCGCTCAAAACGTTGAGCAAGATCGAGGCGCGGCCTATCAACCAGCTGTTGAATGAAGCGATCAGGAATTATCTCCAGCAGCAAGGGGAGAAAGAGAAGGCGCTGGAAGCAAGCTTGAGCAAGCTTCGGGCATACCGCAAAAAAGACCCGGGATTCAAGCGGGCGATGGCGGCATTTGTAGAGGCAGAGGCTACGGTAAAGGATCCTCTGGAGGGAGAAGTAGTCGAGGGTCCGAATGACGAAGAGTCTCCGAAGACGGCCGGGCCGGTTCAAAGCAGCCTGCGTGAGGTAATCGGTGCCTGACTGGGACCGAAATAGTCCCAAACTGAGGCAAAATCTCGCGGAAGTGCTGGAGGAAATTGCTCAGGCAGCTGGGCAACGACTCACTCCCACCATAGAGCTCGCGAGGCGCTGGCAAAACCTGTTCATGAAGGGACTGGACGTCAGGAACCCGAAATACGTCGGCTCGTTCCGGGGCGAAGCCGGTCTGAAAACGGTTCGCGTTCAGATCGGATCCTACTATGGAGTGGCGCCAGCAAAAGTTGCCGCGGAGTTGCGGCAGTTTGAGAGAAAGCTACAAGCCGCGGTAGCTCGATTAGACGAGGCAGTACCAGCGGGCCACGAACCCAACACCGATCAACTTGCAGCGATCATTGACCTGTGCGCCTGGGCACACGCCGAGTGGGTACGCATTCATCCCTTTGCAAATGGCAATGGGCGAACGGCGCGCCTTTGGGCAAACTTCCTCGCCATGCGTTACGGCCTGCCGCCCTTTATTCGTTTGCGTCCACGGCCCGATGATGGTTATGGAAGCGCAGGAGCACAGGCGATGCAAGGAAATTGGAAACCCACCGCCACCGTCTTTCGGCGATTGTTGATTCGCTTCCTGGGAGAATTCCGCGACTAGCCCGAGATACCGTCGCTTCAATCGAAGAGCGCGCATACGCTTGGGTTTTCGCAGGCCCTCACTTCAGCACCAAACGCAGTTCGTTGGTCGGTTGGAACCCCATGGATTCGTAAAGTGGACGTCCGAACAGGCTGGCATGCAAAGAGACACTGGCAAAACCCTGGCTGCGGCACCAGTCGACGCTCACCTGGGTAAGCCGGCGGGCGATTCCGCGTTGGCGACGCGCCGGATAGACGTAAACGTTCAGCAGATAAGGACGCTGGGTCTTGATCTCCCAGGGGCGCGGCGGGGAAGATTGCAACAGGATGCCGGCGCCTCCGGCAACCTCGCCGCCGGCGGTGACGGCAAACCATCCGAAATATTCGCCACGGGCGATGGTTTCGCGCAAGTAAGCCTCGGAGGCGGATTCCATGCGGTCACGCGAGGCCAGATCGCCCATTGCCATGTCATCAAACATGGCGCGGCGATGACGGACGATTTCCGGAACGTCGGCGGGTGTGGTTTCGCGGATGGTAATGCCGTCAATCATGGGCAATTTCCCGTCGCAAAGAATAGCGCGAAATAAACCCCGCCCAGTCGGCCTGGGTGGGGAACTCTTTGCGAAAGTTAGCGGAGCGGCTACTGCTGTTTTCCGGAATCTTCTTTCGCCAGCTTGACCTTGGCGGATTCGAGTTTTTTCTGGACGCCGGCGAGTTGGTCGGAGTCCACTTCGGGAGCGATGGTCTTGTTCCACTCGGTGACGGCGCGTTCCCAGTGGGACGCGGCCAACTTCAGCCGACCCGTTTTCTGGTAAAGATCGCCAAGGTGCTCCTGCACGGTGGGATCGCTGCCCATACTGTGTTGCGATGCTTTGGTCAGGTTATCTTCCGCCAGATCGTACTTGCCCAGCTTGAAGTAAACCCAGCCCAGCGAGTCGAGGTAGGCGCCGTTGGCGGGGTCGATCGTGATGGCTTTTTTGATCAGGGTCAAGGCTTCGTCGAGTTTGACGCCGCGGTCGGCGAGCATATAGCCGAGATAGTTCAGAGTCATGGCGCTGTCGGCGTCTATGGCCAGGACTTTTCGGAAGGTGTCTTCCGCCTGATCGTATTTCTTCTGGCGCTCAAAATTAGAGCCACGCAGAAAGAGGACGTATTCCTTATCCTCGGGCTTGGCGGAAAGCTGATCGGCTTTGTCGAGCGCGTCGTCGGCTTCGGACCATTGCTTTAAGCGGGCGTACATCTGCGAAAGAGCGATGTATACGTCGCGGTCGTCAGGAGTGCCTTTGAGCAGGGCGCGCACCTGGGCGAGACCCTGGTCGGGCTGGCCCATATCCGCCAACTGCGAGGCATAGACCATTTTCAGGCCCCGGTCGCTGGGCAGCTTTTGAGTGGCTTCTTTGGCCACGTCGGTGGCCTGCTGCCATTGCTTGGCCTCGCGGTAGGTATCCACCAGTTCCTGGTATCCCCGCACTGCATTTTCATCGCCTAACGGCAGCATCTGGCGGAAGGTTTCGATCGCGGCAGTTTGGTTGCCGTCATCGCGTTGCACGGTGCCCAGGCGTTCCAGGAAGACGGCGCGATTGTCTTTTTCCTCCTGGCTATAGCTGTTATTGGGCTTTTCGGTTTTCTTGAGGAGATCCTGCAGCACCTGAATGGCGTCGTCGTACCGGCCCTGGGCCTGATACACGGCCGCGATGTTGTAAGAGACCTCCACGGAATCCTGAACCACGGATTCGGCCTTTTTGAGGTTGTCGAGGGCATCGTCGAACTTCCCCTGTTTACGGTAAATCTCGGCCATGCGGACATAGGTCTGGGCGTCTTCGGGGTTGGCGTCGGCGATGACCTTGTATTGCTCCAGGGCGGCTTCGGGCTGGCCGTCGTTCATCAGGTTCTGGGCCAAGCCGCGGATGGCGTCAAGATTGTCGTGGTCGAGATCGACGGCATGGCGATAGGCATCGATGGCCTGCTTGTACTGCTTTTGCTGCTCGTAGGTGTAACCGAGCGCCGAATACAGCTTGGCGGAGCGGGAAGCATCGGGAATGGAGCTTAGAACCTTGGTGGCGCGGGCGGTGTCGCCTTCATCGTTGTAGAGGTAGGCCAGCATAGTGACGGCCTCTTCCGACTCAGGGTCGAGTTGCACCGCGGTCTTGAACTCGCTCTCCGCCTTCAACATGTTGTGGTCGAGGCGATAGAGACGACCGAGAAGCAGATGATTGTCGGCATTGTCGGGCTCAATGCGGGTGACTTCCTCATACTGCTCGATGGCCAGCTTGAGAACGTTATCGGAGCCGCCACCCTCCTGGGTATCGCCTAGGGATTTGAGATAGATCCGGCCCAGAAGCTTGTGAGCCTCGAGATTGTTGGGATCCTTTTTCAGGATATCCTGCGCCTGCAGAACCGCGTCGCGAATGCGGCCGGTCTTGATATACATCTCAGCCAAAGCCGAGGTCAGGAACTCAGACGTAGGATCGGCCTCGATGGCCATGCGGTATTCGTCGATAGCTTTGCCCGCCAGTTCACTGCGGCCGTAGGAGGCGACTTCCTCCTCGTACATGTGGGCCAAAGCGTAGTGATAGTAGGCGGCAGCACGATCCGCCTTGCGCGGCGTAGAAGGCGACGTTGGCTTAGTGCTGGCAACGGCGGGCGATTGCTGCGCCGATGCGGCGGCCGCAAACACAAGGGCAAAGAAAAACAGGCGGATACTTTTCATTCAAAACCTTCGATTCCCAGAGTCATAGCGATTTGGATGCTGGACCGCCGGGCGTGGGTGCTCAGAGCATTGTAAACCCTCGTAAGGGCGTGTGTGGAATGGAAAGAGCCGTGCGAGGCTTCGGTTCAATAACCGGAGGTACAGGGACGAGCGGGTGCGTCGAGGCACGGATGGGGTTGTGTGCTACGCTACCCGCCTGATGGCAATGAAACAAAAGATTTTGCCGGCGCGCGGAACGCTAACAGACCCCCTCGGATTGATTTGTCTTTCTCGTTTTTATCGTCTTTAAGCTTTATCAAGGGAGCGACACGGATGATTTACGCAAGCTCTTCGGTTCCCGCATTCTTGCCACATGTTTTCTGTTACCGGTGGAACCCCAACCTGGTTTTGCTCCACGCGGCGTCGGATTCCCTGATTTTTTTGGCTTATTCTACGATTCCGTTCGGACTCGCCTACCTGGTGCGGAAGCGGAAAGACATTCCTTTTAACTGGATCTTTCTGGCCTTCGCCTGCTTCATCATCTTCTGTGGTTTGACTCACCTGATGGAGGTTTGGACGCTCTGGCATCCGGATTACTGGATCTCGGGCATAATCAAAGCCCTGACAGCGGTTGCCTCGATTGTTACCGCAATTGCGCTGATTCCGGTTATTCCCAAGGCGATTGCGATTCCCAGCCCTACACAATTGCTCGAAGCCAACAAAACCTTGCAGGAGCAGCGGGAATCTTTGCGAGATTTAAGCACCCGTCTTCTCACCATTCAAGATGAAGAGCGACGGCACATTGCGCGGGAGCTGCATGACGGCATGGGGCAGGAGTTGGTTTCCATCAAGATGCTGATCCAGAACGCAATGGGGCGCAATGGGACAACCGCGCCGGTACCCAAAGAACTGGAACAAGCGGTTGGGTATTGTGATAACGCAATTCAGCAGATGCGCACTCTTTCGCATTTACTTTACCCTCCCATGCTGGATGAGGTCGGATTGCCGGCCGCGCTGAATTGGTACGTGGATGCGCTACGGGAACGCAGCGCCCTCGATGCGCGATTTCAGGTCGAGGGATTGGAGCAGGCGAAACTACCTCCGGAAGTCGCCAGAGCCGTCTTTCGCATCGTTCAAGAGTGCCTGACCAATGTGCTCCGCCACTCCGGAAGCCGAAGGGCGACGGTGAAATTAGCCAGGCTGGGGGATAAGATCACAGTTGTGGTAACTGATCAGGGGAAGGGAATTTCTGAAGAGGAGCGCGCCAGAATCGTCTCCGGGGGCAGTCTTGGTATAGGCCTGCGGGGCATGAGGGAACGGGTGGGGCAACTCTCGGGCACGCTGGATATTGAGTCCGGTTCGGGGGGTACGACGGTTACCGCCCAATTCCCAATTCACGCGCCCCATGCGGTTTCGTAAGATAACGGTTAGCAAATCCTTCGTGGTTCGGTTGCCCTGAAGGCGGTTCTTTAATGGCGAAAATGGCGTACGCCGGTGACAATCATCGCCATGCCGAGGCGGTCGGCGGCCTCGATGACTTTCGGATCGTTCACCGATCCTCCGGGTTGGATGATGGCGGTGGCTCCGACGCGGGCGATTTCCTCGACGCCATCGGGGAAGGGAAAGAAGGCGTCAGAGGCTGCGACCGTGCCTTTCAGTGGCAAGACGGCTTTCATGGCTCCGATTTTGCAGGAGTCCACGCGGCTCATTTGTCCAGCGCCGACGCCGACGGTCTGCCCATCGCGGGCGTAGAGAATGGCGTTTGACTTCACGTGCTTACAGACCTTCCAGGCAAAGAGCAGGGCGCGCTTTTCTTCCGGTGTCGGCTGGCGCTTGGTCACGACCGTCAAATCGCCCTCGGATAGCGGGCGTACGTCGGCGTCCTGCAGCAATATTCCTCCGGAGACATTCTTCAGCAGCCATTTCTCGGTTGCGGGCGTGATCTCCACCAGGCGCGGCGGATTCTTCTTGGCTGCAAATCTGGTTTTGGCCGCTTCCTCGAAGCCGGGAGCGGCGATGACTTCAATGAATAATTTGGCCATTTCTTCGGCTGCAGCCGCATCGACCGGGCGATTGACTCCGATGACACCGCCGAAGGCCGAGACGGGATCGCACTCGAGGGCTTTCTTGTAGGCTTCGGCCAAAGTTGAAGCGGTGGCGACGCCGCATGGGTTGGTGTGCTTGATGATGGCGCACACGGTCTCCTCGAAGTCCTGTGCCAGGTCCCAGGCCGCCTGCAGGTCCACGATGTTGTTATAGGAAAGTTCTTTGCCCATGAGCTGACGGCAATTGGCCACGCCGTTGCCCGATCCGTCGCTGTACATGGCAGCCTTCTGGTGGGGATTTTCCCCGTAGCGCAGGTCCATCCTCTTTTGGAAGGACAGGCGCAGAATGACCGGAAATCCCGTGGCGGCGGGTACGGACTCGTCCTCCGCATGAATGCGTTCAAGGGTGGAGGCGATGGCCGAATCATAGGCCGCGGTGGTGGCGAAAGCTATTTGGGCGAGGCGCCACTTGGTCGCTGGGGAAAGACTGCCTCCCGATTGGGACATCTCTTGGGCAATGGCGTTGTAATCGGCGGGCGAAGTGACAACGGCTACGTCCTGAAAATTTTTGGCGGCGGAGCGGATCATGGAGGGTCCGCCGATATCGATGTTCTCGATCAGTTCCTCAACCTGGACCCCGGGTTTAGCGGCGGTCTTTTCGAAGGCATAGAGATTCACGACGACCATATCGATGGGTTGAATTCCGTGTTCGGCGATGGCGGCGCGGTGCGCCGGGTTGTCGCGGCGGTGGAGAATGCCTCCGTGGACCTTGGGGTGAAGGGTCTTCACCCGGCCATCGAGCATTTCAGGGAATCCGGTGAGGTCGGAAATATCTTTGACCGCAATACCGGCGTCGCGCAGCAGCTTGGCCGTGCCTCCGGTGGAAATCAGTTCGACCCGAAGGGCGGCGAGTTTGCGGGCAAATTCGATCAACCCGGTTTTGTCGGTAACGCTTAGCAGGGCGCGCTGAATTGTTCTGGTGAATGTTTGCGTTTCGGACATGCAGAAAAATTTTATCAGGAGAGAGGCTGTGATGGAGCATGGGCTAACCTGGAGGCTGTGGGTTTGAGGGCTGTCCAGAGTCAAGAGCCCTTAGCCGCAGAGGGCGCTGAGGTAGGGCGGAGACCGCCGAGTTTTGGATTGCGGCTAGGCTTTGGCTACCGGCACGAAGGATGCTGAACGGCGGGATTTTACGACGCCGTCCCGGCGCCGAGGCAAGCCTTTTTTCTGACGATCCATTAGGATTCATCTTGTCCCATTCGCCTCCCCATGTCCGGCTCGCTGGCTAGCTATCTCGAAGGCTTTTCTTATAAGGGAGAGGACTATGCTTACGTCCAACCACAGGGATATAGAACCGTACGCTGGACCTACCCGCAGGTCGCCGCAATGGCTTATAGATTCGCTCGCGAATTGGAGGCGCGCGCGATTGGCCATGGCGATTGCATTCTGCTGTGGGCGCCGAACTCGGCCGAATGGGTCGCGGTATTTTTCGGCTGCCTGGTGCGCGGGGTAATTGTCGTCCCGATGGACAATGCAGCGGCGCCGGATTTCGCCTTGCGGGTGACGAAGCAGGTAAATGCGAAGCTGGCGGTATGTGCGGCCGAACATCTTCCGGCATTCTCGTCTTCTGCTTCGCCACAATCCTTGGTGACGATAGTCATAGAGCAGATGGGAAATATTTTGCAGCGGCACTCTTCCGCGCCGTTGGCAGCGGTTGCTGTCGAACCGCAGGACCCTTTAGAAATTATTTTTACTTCCGGAACGACGGCTGAGCCAAAGGGAGTCGTAATTACCCACGGAAACGTGCTGGCGAACGTTACTCCGCTGGAAACGGAGATTCGCAAATATTTAAAGTACGAGCGCTATTTTCATCCGGTGCGCTTTCTGAATCTCTTGCCGCTTAGCCATGTATTTGGACAGTTTCTGGGCATCTTTCTGCCGCAGATCATGGCGGGAACAGTGGTGTTCCAGCAGAGTTTCAATCCAACGGAGGTGATCGCGTCCATTCACCGCGAGCGGGTTTCTGTTCTGGTGGCAGTACCCCGGTTGATGCAATCGCTCGAGGAGAAAATCCGCCGCGATGCGGAAGACGCCGGCAGGCTGGAAAAGTTTCAGCGGCGCTACGCGCAAGCGAAAGGAAAGCACATCTTGCGGCGGGCGTGGATGTTCCGGCAAATCCATTGGCAGTTTGGCTGGAAGTTTTGGGCGTTCATCTCGGGGGGAGCGGCGCTTGATCGTGATACGGAAGAATTTTGGGGACGGCTGGGTTATGCGGTGATTCAAGGCTACGGGCTGACGGAGACGACTTCGATTGTAAGCGTGAACCATCCCTTTCGTCTGGGGCAGGGATCGATCGGCAAAGTGTTGGCGGGGCGCGAGGTGAAGTTGGCGCCGGACGGCGAGATTTTAGTGCGGGGCGGAGGAGTGGCGGCGGGCTACTGGAGTGGCCAGGGCGTTCAGCCAATGGCTGGCAACGAAGGTTGGTACCGGACGGGGGATATCGGAGAACTGGATGCGGCCGGGAACCTCTATTTTAAGGGCCGGAAAAAGACCACGATTGTCACTCCCGCGGGGATGAATGTTTACCCCGAGGATTTGGAAGCGGCTCTGCGGCGACAACCCGAGGTGAAAGATTGCGTGGTGATCGCCCTGCCGCGCGATAAAAACGCGGAGCCGTGCGCGGTGCTGATTCTGCGGGATCGAACCGGCGATCCGGCGCCGGTGGTGGCGCACGCGAATGAGTTGCTGGCCGAACATCAGAGAATGCGGGAGTGGTTGGTATGGCCAGAGGAGGATTTCCCGCGGACTTCGACCCAGAAACCGAAGACCGGAGATATTCAGAAGTATGTAGTCAGCCATCTTCGGGCTGGGACAGCGGCGGGGGCAATAGGAGAAGACCCGCACAGTCCACTGGCCGAGATGATTGGCAAGATTTCCGGGCATGCGCCGGGGCATCTGTCCGCTGGCGCGAAGTTGGACGACGAACTGAACCTGAGCTCGCTCGATCGGGTAGAACTGCTCAGCGCGCTGGAAGACCGCTATCAGATTGATCTGAGCGAAACCAATTTTGCTTCGGCCAGCACGGTGGGAGATGTGGAGAAGATGCTGCACGGCAAGACGCCGGGGCGCATGCGATTTCATTATCCGGGCTGGGTGCAGCGTTGGCCGGTAACCTGGTTGCGCGGCGTGGTCCACTACTTGTTGTTGCGCCCGGCAGTATTCTTATTGGGGCGGCCGCGGGTGGAAGGACGGGAGAATTTGCGTGGGGTGCGAGGGCCGGTAATCGTCATCTGCAATCACACCAGCGATGTGGATGTAGGGCTGGTGAAGTTTGCGCTGCCGGCGAGTTTACGTCACCGCCTGGCGGTCGCGACGGGTGGAGAGGAACTGGAGCGCTTGCGCACTCCGCCGGTAACGCGAAGTTTTCTGGGGAGAGCTTACGATCGCGTGAAGTGGGGGCTCGCAGTTTCGCTGTTGAATCTCTTTCCATTGCCGCGGGAAGCGGGTTTCCGCGAAAGCTTCGCTTTCGCGGGGGAATCAGTGGATCACGGCTACAGCATCCTGGTCTTTCCCGAGGGCCGGCATACCAAGGATGGAACGCTACTGCCATTTCGCGCGGGAATTGGGTTGCTTGCTAACAATCTCGGGCTGCCGGTAGTACCAATGCGTATTGACGGGCTATTCGAGGTTATCCAAAGGGGAAAGAAATTCGCCGCGCCGGGGAAGATTGCGGTAAGGATCGGGCGGCCGGTTCACTTTGAAGGGAATACCGATCCGCAAGCGATTGCAAGCGATTTACAGAAAGTGGTCGCGGCGCTTTGACCATGGCGCCGATCCTCATCAGATTTCTTTCCATTCGATTAAACTAATTTGGAGGCGGATGGCATCCAAGCTCCCTCGGATCCCATCTACCATTCGACTCCGGAGGGTGTGAAATGCGTTTTGATCTTAAACAGGCAGTGCGAACTCTTACGGCAGGTATATTGGCGACACTATTCGCTCTGCCGACCAACGTGATGGCTCAGGCGCATGTGGTAAGCCCGGCCGATCTGCAAAAGTCAGCGGTTGCGGTCACCCAGGCGCGCCAGGAGAATCTCGACCAGGTGAAGCAGTTCCTTTCGACGGATAAAGCCCAGAAAGCCATGCGCGCGGCGCATATGGATCCGGTGCAGGTAACGACGGCGGTCGCGTCATTGAGTGACGCGCAATTGGCCCAATTGGCGGCACGCTCGCAGAAGGCACAAGCTGACTTTGCCGCGGGTAATTTAAGCAGCCGCGATCTTCTACTCATCATCATTGCGATTGCGGTGCTGATTTTGATTATTGTTGCGGTGCGATAGAGCGGTGAAGGATCGGCCCCACGTCGTGCGCTTCGCGAGAATGGTGCTGGCAGGGCTTTGCCTGGGGCAGATGTTGTCTGCGCAAGTAAAGCCCGCCGTCTGGCTGGATGTGCCCTTCGTGAAGCAGGAAAGAGAAGGGTGCGGCGCGGCCAGTGTTGCCATGGTGATGCAGTACTGGCGGCTGCAGCGGGGAGAACCCCCGGCCTCAGACGCAAGTCCAGGACAAATTCAGCACGCCCTTTTTTCTCCTGAGGCGCATGGCATTTATGCTTCCGGGATAGAGCGATATTTTCAGCGGGCGGGATTTCGGACTTTTGCCTTCCGTGGGCAGTGGCAGGACCTGCAAGAGCATCTGCAGAATGGGCGACCATTGATGGTTGCGTTGAAGCCGGGAGGGTCGAGTTTGCACTACGTAGTTGTTGCGGGAATGGATTCGGAACAGGGCATCGTCATGCTCAACGATCCGGCGCAGCGTAAATTGCTCAAAGAGGACCGGTCAAGCTTCGAACGGCAATGGACTGCGGCTGGAAAATGGACGCTATTGGCTCTGCCCGCGGAGACTTACTGATCGGGCGCGCGGCGGTAATTTTCTGCATTTTGTGCCAAGGCTTTCTTCTCGCGCAGGACTCTCCAGTTAATCTTCGAACCGAACAAATCAAAGAATTATTTGCCGCTGAACACTGGCAAGAGGTGGTGAATCTCGCCGGTGGGGTGAAGACGCCATCAGCGGATATCGATTTTTACTACGGTGGTGCGCTCGCGCGATTGGGACGATGGGAAGATGCGCGGCAGGCGTTTCAGGCGGGACATTGGCTGTGGCCAAGGGATGAACGCTTCCTGGTAGAACTTGCGGGGGTGGCTTTCAAACAGAAACAATATAAGGAGGCGGCGTCCGATTTACGGTCGGCGCTGCGGATCGCTCCTCACGATGAATATGCCAATGACTTTCTGGGCACGGTCTACTTTCTTCAGGAAAATCTTGCCGCAGCCCTGAAGTATTGGAATCGAGTCAATAAACCGCAAATTAGCGCAGTCCGCTATGAGCCGGCACCAAGGCTGGATGCGGCACTTCTCGATAGGACGTTTGCATTTTCGGCGGCCAGCCTTTTGTCTCTACCGGAGTTCTGGGCGACGGAGAAGAGAATCGCGGGATTGGAGATTTTTCCTGGCGAACAGCTGGATTTGCAGGCGCGCGACGATGGCAAGTTCGACGTGGTCTTTCGCAATCACGAATTGGATGGATGGGGGCCGAATAAGTGGGACGCGGCGTTCTTGCTATTGCGCGGTCTACCGGCGCAGACGATCTATCCGGAGTACTACAACTTCAAACGACGGGATATCAACTTCACCTCAATGTTTCGCTGGGATGCGAACAAGCGACGGCTGAGTGCGGCATTCTCCGGGCCGCTTCTGGGCGATCCGGAGCGGCATTTTTCGCTGGCGGCGGATTTGCGAGATGAGAATTGGGATCTCTACCGGTCATTTACCGGACCCTCGCCATTGTTGGGAGCCTTGAATCTTCGGCGCGAGGCGGTGAGCGCGAACCTTGCCTCATTCGTAAGCGGACGATGGACCTGGTCGGCAGGGGCGGAAATTTCGCATCGCGATTTCCGGAATGTCGCCCTGAGCACGGTTCTGGTTCCGTCTCTCTTGCCAAAGGGCTATCAACTGAAGCAGACCACCGCCGTGGAGGCGGCACTCTTGCGCGTGCCGGAGAATCGGCTAACCGTGACAGCAGGGGCGAATTCTCAGTTGGGGCGTATCTGGTCCGAGCCGTCGCATTCGTTTGAAAAACTGCAACCCTGGGTCCGGCTGCATTGGTTTCCTAAGGCGAAGGGGGATGATTACGAGATGCAGGAGCAGATGCATGCTGGCAAGACCTGGGGAAGCGTGCCGTTTGATGAGTTGTTTACCCTGGGCATTGATGCGGACAACGATCTTTGGATGCGTGGCCATATCGCGACTCGCGATGGACGAAAGGGCAGCGCTCCATTGGGCCGGAATTATTTTCTCGTGAACTGGGAGCAAGACAAGAACATCTACAGCAATGGCTTGCTGACGTTCAAGCTGGGCCCATTCGTGGATACGGGCAAGATTAGCGATCCGCTGCCGGGGCTGGGTTCTCAGCACTGGCTTTGGGATGCCGGCGGCCAGGCGAAGATTAAAGTGCTGGGTACGGAAGTCGTGTTTTCCTACGGAAAAGATCTGCGATCGGGGAATAATGCTTTTTACGTTACTTTACGTTAGGGCGCGAAAACGCGTTGGAAACGCACAGTTTCAACAGAAAAATGCACAGGCTTGAGTGAAAGCGGAGCAGAAAGGCCTGAGCGTAATAGTTCCTGCCGGCGAGGCTACAGAAAATACTGTATGGACGCCCCGGCTCAGTGGATCAGGATTCTATTCCTTTGGTGAGTTCTTCCGCTGGCGGTTCGGCAATCATCCTTATGGAGGGCGGTTTGCGGCGTCGCAGATCGGTCAGTAAGGTCGAACGGGTAAGCCAAAGTCCAGCGGCGACGGCGGCAGCCCAGGTCAGCCCCCCGAGAATCAGCGCACCTAGATCACCCATTCGACTGGCGCCTGCCATGAAAGAAGATGCGATTCGATAGGTGAGCAAACCCGCGACCAGCGCGGTCACGGCGGCTTTTCCGACTTCCTTCCATTTCAGCTGATCGAATTTCACGAGGTTGCGTTGGTGTAAGAGCAACGCCAGGGCGAGACAGTTGCCCATGATTCCCAAATCGGAGGCAACGGCGAGGCCAACCGTTGAGAAATGGTGGAAGAGAAATTTGTACATGGGAAGGGAGGCAACGGTGATGAGCGAGCTGGCAATCATGGGCGTCCAGGTATTGCCGGAGGCGTAGAATCCGCGCGCATATAGGGCCTGCGCGGACCAGAAGGCCAGAGAAATTGAAAACACGAAAAAGTAAGCGGCGGTTTCTTTTGAGTCGGAGAACAGAAAGTGTCCTCGGCGATAAAGAAGATCAATCAAGGGCAAGGCTGCGCTCATCATGAAACTGCTGGCTAATAACGATGCGGCGGCGATGCGGTACACCGACCCATTCACGGTGTCGGAGAACTCCTGCATGCGTTTTTCGCCGATGAGGCGAGCGAAAAACGGTAAAGACGCCTGACCGGCGGCCTGCCCCAAAACCGAGATGGGGACCGCGAACAACCGTTTGGCGTAGGTGAGACGAGTGATGTCGCCCACGAAGTGCTTGGCGAAGTAGCGCAGAATCCAATCGTCGGCGCTCACCAGGGAAACCCCGAGCATCAGAGGAATGGAAAGCCGCACCCATTCGCGGAATGCAGGGTTGTGGATGTCGAAAGAGATGCGATATCGCGCTCCGGCACGAGCCGCGCCGATGGCGTTGATAAGGAAAATTCCGACAAAACTGCCTGCCACCGCGCCATATGCCAGCGAAGCGATACCGATCTGGCGGGAGAATAGCACGCCGCTGAGAATGATGCCGACGTTATAAACCAGCGGACCGAAGGCAGGAAGAAAAAACAATCTTCGCGAATATAGGACTGCTGAAACCACGCCGCCGACATAGAAGAACAGTTGCGCGGGGAGGAGAATCCGCGTCAGGCGAATGCAGATGGCGAGCTTCTCGGCATCAAATCCGTCCTTCCCTCCGAAATACCAGCCGTCGAGCTGTGGCGCGTAGATCCAGGCCAGCGCGATTCCGCCCACCAGCACGGTGGTCATGACCGTGATAATCACCGAGAAAGTTTTTTGAGCTTCGTCTTCTTTTCCCTGGGCGAGAAATCGTGTATAGATCGCAATAAACGTGATGGAGACCGTACCCCCGGCGACGATGTAGTTCAACCAGTCAGGGATGGTGAAGCCGGCGTTGTAGGCATCGGTGAGTGACGTTGCGCCGAACGCCCACGCGATGTAGGCCTCACGGAGAAATCCGAAGACGCGCGAAAGCATAACCGCGGTCATGACCAGCAAAGTGGCCGAGAATGCGGTGTGCTGATGCGACGGACGGAGGATGCGCAAGGCGCGGTCCAGATAACTGCGCGGACCCGCAGCCAACGGGCTACCACCGGAATTGTCAGTGGAATTTGGCATCCAGCGGCGATTCTACACGGCACGGCTTGGGGTGCTCTTCCATGTTGGGAAACAGGGAACCCAACTGCTAAGCAAAACTTTCGTAACTGGCTTGCATTACTGGCAAAGCAGTAATCTTTTTTTGATGCCTGCGGGAACTCAACGCTACGAACGCACGAAAATGGTACTGCCGCTGCGCGTGTGGACGGATGAACACGCGGAGGATGCAGCCGGTTTGCAACTCGCTCACACCATTGACATCAGTCCCATCGGCGGGCGGTTGGGCGGATTGCGCACCGAGTTGTTTCCGGGACAGACCATTATGCTGCAGCGCGGACAACACAAAGCGGCATTCCGCGTGATCTGGAGCAAGCATCTGGCGAACCACGAGAATCAGGCTGGCATTGAGGCCGTCGAATCGGGCAGAAACATCTGGGGCGTGGATCTTCCTCATACCCAAATCGCGGCCTATTCGGCGGCGGATTCGGCAGCCCATCCAACAAAGAACGAGATTGCGAATGCTGTGCTGGCTGACATGCAAGCTGCTGCCTTGCCTTCTCACTTGCCGCCGGTATCGCATATGAAGGCACCGGTGCCGAGAAGTTCGCGCAACATCGTTCCCAAAGTAATTCCCCGGCGAGCGCTCTGGGGGTTGAGTCTGGCCCTTTTCATACTGAGCGGCGTCTTAACCCTTTCTCTCTATCAGGAGATATTCAATGATTCGCTTCCAGTAGCCCTGAATGTTCCTGTACCGGGCCCGCCGAGCGCGGAGGAACTCGCCCGCATGACACCGAAGCCGCGGCAGATCACGGTCGCAGTCGTCAGTGCGCCCGGGGTGCCACGGGTGGAAGTGGCGGAGGCGCCGACTGGAAGGATTGTCTATCCGACTGCGCCCGATGACAGCCTGGGCGGCAAAGTGAAATTACAGATCGTGATCGCGGCCAACGGATTGGTAAAGCAGATTCACGTGCTGAGCGGGCGTCAAGTGCTGGCACAAGCCGCCGAGCAGGCCGTGCGCTTCTGGCACTATCGCCAATTCCAAACTGACGGAGTACCCGCGGAGCGGGAAACCAGCGTGGTGGTGAGCTTCCGCGGAACCGACGCGGTTTCGCTGGAGTTCCCTTCAACACGTAAGCCTGAGATCCGGGCGAATTAGGCGTTCTGAAGTTCTGCCTGCCGAACAAATTCCCGATCCGGACCCACCCCATCCTAATTATTCGATTTTTTAATCAAAAGCCCGTTCGTGCTGCGAAAATGGTCGGGAGGATGCCGGTGGAGCTTCAGCCCTGCCTCAAGTGTCTCCTAAACTGTGGGCTTTAGCCCCCTGTGTTCGTATAACAATCCCGCATCGAGGAGCATCCTGGAGCGGAACTAATTTCGTCACCGCTTCCACCTTCGAAAAGCAATGTCTTCTGCGACCGAGCGGATGGGCCCGATTGCTGCTGGAGGTTCTCTTCCATTATCAAAGTCAGGGAAGATACCAATTGCATGAGTTTGTCGTCATGCCGAATCATCTTCATCTACTGATGACACCGGTTCCCCCCCCGCAACTTTGGAGAGAGGTGTTCAGTTCATCAAGGGAAGATTTTCCTTTCGGGCGAAGAGGGAACTAGGATTTGCTCACGAGATTTGGCAGAACGGGCTTTTATGATCGGCGAGTGCGGAACGTCGAAGAGTTTGTCCGCATCCGATATTACATTCACATGAATCCGGTCAGGAGATGATTGGTTGCGCTTGCGGAGGAGTTTCCATACAGCTCGGCGAAGATGAAGTTGGATGAGGTCCCTCAGGGGCTAAAGCCCGCGGCTTAAGCGGGGCTGAAGCCCAGCTCCACCTGGTCTGCCAGCTCAACTCGCCGCGCGCCACCCAGCCTGCTCTACCTAGCGTGCTCAAAACTACCCTAACCGTCGGTTAGTCTTTCGCTTTCCTCAACGAGATACCCAGTTCTTTCAACTGATCCTCGCTAACGCGGGTTGGCGCATCGACCATCAAGTCAACTGCGCGCGCGGTTTTAGGGAAAGGAATCACTTCGCGCAAGCTGTCTGCGCCGGCGAGAATCATAACGATGCGATCGAGGCCAAGGGCAATGCCGCCGTGGGGAGGTGTGCCGTACTCCAGCGCTTCGAGAAAAAATCCGAAGCGGGCGCGAGCCTCTTCGTCGCTCATGCCGAGAGCCTGAAAAATCTTGCGCTGGATGTCCTGGCGGTGAATGCGGATCGATCCCGAGCCGAGTTCCGTGCCGTTCAAAACCACGTCGTACGCGAGGGCGCGAATTTCTCCAAGCGGCGATTGGGGATCTTTCACGGAAGCGATATTGGCCTCGAGCTTGGCCATGTCCGCTTCGTGCAGCGAGGTGAAGGGATGATGCGCCGGATTCCAGCGGGCCTCGCTCTTATCCCAGGCAAACATGGGAAAGTCGGTGACCCACAGGAAGCGAAAATCTTTTGCCGGATCGCCGGACTTTTTGAATGCACCGTGCTTTTCGGCATACTTCTGCGCCAGATCGAGGCGAAGATAACCGCACTTCTCGCAAAAATGAAGAATGTCCTGGGGGGCAACTGCTGCATCTTCCGGTTTGTTGAGAGCTCCTGCCAGGAGCCAAAGATCGTCAGCTTCAACTTTGGCGAAGTTGAGGATTTTTTCCGCGATCGCCGGATAATCTTTGGCGAAGCGCTTGGGATCAGTCATCAACTGCACGAATGACGGCCCCTGCACGTGCTGATACGCGCCATAGGTGCCGATGGTGCGACGCTCGGTGCCAGAAATATCGCCAGCCTTGGGAATGCGGATCAATTGCCACGGCAGGTCTTTTCGAATGCGAAATTTCGCGGTCACTTCTTCGAGTTCTTCGGGGGAAAGAGCCTGGCGCGCGTCCACCATCGCGGGCAGGCGCATGTCCGGCTTGTCATTGCCGTAGAGCCGCATGGATTCGTCATAGGTCATGCGCAGGAAGGGCGTGTTGATCTCGTGACCGGCAGCGCGAAGGGCGGCAGTGAGAAACCCTTCCACAACGGCGTAAACCTGCTCGACCTGCGGGTAGGACATTTCCAGATCAATCTGGGTGAATTCGGGCTGGCGGTCGGCGCGCAGATCTTCATCGCGGAAGCAGCGCACGATCTGGAAGTAGCGCTCGCAACCGGAGATCATCAGAATCTGTTTGAAGAGTTGCGGCGATTGCGGCAATGCGTAAAAGCTTCCAGGCTGCACCCGGCTGGGCACGAGATAATCGCGCGCACCTTCGGGAGTAGAGCGGGTCATGAACGGGGTTTCAATTTCGAGAAATCCCTGTTGGCAAAGATAGCCACGAATCGCCTGCGAAACCTTGTGCCGCATCTCCAGGTTGAACTGCATGGGTTCGCGGCGAAGATCAATGTAGCGATACTTCAGGCGCATCTCTTCGTTGGGCAGAACGGTGTCGCTGGGCAGGAATGGCAGCTGCTTCGATTCGTTGAGAATGCGCAGTTCGTCGGTCATCAACTCAACTTCGCCGGTGGGAATGTTCTTGTTGACGGTCGCGGAATCGCGTTGTTTGACCGCGCCGGTGACTGCCAGAACGTACTCGTTGCGCAGAGTTTCGGCTTTGGCATGCGCGGCGGGATTGAGTTCTTTGTTGAAGACCACCTGGGTCACGCCGGTGCGGTCACGCAGATCGATGAAAATGATGTTGCCGAGGTCGCGGCGGCGGTTGACCCATCCCATGAGCACGGCATTTTTGCCGGCATCAGAGGAGCGGAGTGCGCCGCACATGTTGGTCCGTCGTAAGTCGCCTAGGAAATCGAGCAAGTTGGGCCTTTGTTTGGAGAATACGGCTGGAAGCCGAATGGGTGATTATAAACTGTCGCGAAACGGGAAAAAGAAAGCTTGCACCACCCCGACGCAAAGGCATAAACCGCGGATGCGAAGGAACACGAACAAACCTAGGTGTCAGCGTTCCGGATCTTGCTTGCCAATTCGCCGCGCGGAACCGAAATCTGGTTGCCACTGTCCAGATTTTTCAGGGCGAAGGCGTTCGCGCTAACCTCATTCTCGCCAACGATCAAAATGTAACGCGCTCCTGCTCTGGTCGCGGCTTCGAAGGATTTTTTAAGGCGGAAGGACTCGTCGCCGAGTTCAGCCGCAACGTTCTGATTGCGCAGCTCCCGCGCCAGCTTCGCCGCTTCCGCGTTCGTGCCTTCGCCCAGCGGAGCGATATAGACCTCCGGACTGGACTGCGATGTCGTGGCCGATTCCTGCAGCGCGAGCACCAAGCGGTCTTCGCCGATGGCGAAGCCAATGCCGGGCGCGGGAGGGCCGCCAAGCAATTCGGAAAGGCCATCGTAGCGGCCTCCGCCGAGAATGGCGTTCTGCGCACCCAGAGCCCCGTGAGTGAACTCGAAGGCGGTGCGGGTGTAGTAGTCGAGGCCGCGAACCAGACGATGATTGATCTCGAAGGGCACGCCAACTTTTTCGAGAATGGTGGTCACAGCCTTAAAATGTTGCTTGCTTTCCTCGCCCAGCGAATCGTAGATGCGCGGCAGCATTTCGATCATCGGCTGGTCTTCGGGGACCTTGCAGTCGAGAACGCGCAGAGGATTGGTCACGGCGCGGCGCTGGCAGTCGGCGCACATCTTGTCTTTCACCGCGGCGAGAGCTTTGCGTAAAACCTCGTTGTAGCGGGCGCGTTCGGCGGATGAGCCGACAGAATTCAGTTCCAGGCGCCAGTTCTTTATGCCGAGCCGGTCGAGCAAGGTCGCGAGTAGTTCGAGGATTTCGGCGTCGCGCGCGGGAGATTCGCTGCCCGCCTCTTTCGGCCCTATGACTTCTGCGCCGATCTGGAAGAACTGGCGGTAGCGCCCTTTCTGCGGGCGCTCGCGGCGAAACTGCGGTCCGATGTAGTAGAGCTTATTGAGCCCGCGCTGCCACAGCTTGTGCTCAATGTAGGCACGAACCACGCCGGCGGTGTTCTCAGGGCGAAGGGTCAGGGATTGGGACGACTTAAAGACTGGGGCTCGCGCCTGAAATTGCTCGACCTCAACCTCACTGGTGCCAATCCATCTCGCAGAGTCGGCGGTGCCGGAGGGCACGACGATACGAAGTCTGGTTCTTCGCGCGTAGCGCGCTTCTTCTCCGTATTCGGCAAGGAATTCCGGGGATCCCATTTGAACACGAGCGCTGCGTAATAGTTCGACCGCTTCCGGAGTGGCTTTTGCCCGAAAACAAACAAGTTCCGGTCCGTCCGGTCCGGGCTGGTATCCGGATCCCATGGGTCGGTGATTGATTAGCAGGATGCCGGCGTGGCTCAAGTACGTATTAACCCGAGCCGCCGTTTCTACATAGAACCGATTCTCAGCCGCACCTCGAGAAACCCATTCTTTTCTAAGCGCATCCTCGTCGAACCGTTCCCCGTCCTCCCACGTGAACATTTCCTTCGAGACAATGTCCGTCTCTTCGCCCACCCCACGGGCAAATAACTCCGTGCTTTCAAAGATCGGAGTGCGAATTTCCTGAAAGTTGTAAGCGCGGAAGACCTCGCGGACGATGCTATCCACGTGGTTCCACAGCGCCGTATCCGGCGGCAAAAGGTCGCGCGTTCCTCGTACAGCTTTAATCATGAGTTTCCTGAATCAAGAAATCCGCGGTGAGACAGATCGGTCATTCCGCACAAACCGGGGGCGGATGACAGTAGCGGCTGAATCTCTGGTAAAGATTCTGGGGCATGACTGGCGTCGGACGCAAGGGCTGGAGGCGGAGATATTTCCAGCGAACCGGCGAGGACCGCCTTTGCGGGGGCAAGCATAGGCGCATTGCACACTCTCCCGCTCCGGTCTCAGCCCGGTTTCATCTTGGCTGTGGTACAAATTTTCCATGTCTGCGCAATCCACGTCCGGGCGAGCTCAGCCATCTGCCGGGGGTTCGCGCAACATTTATGCATTTGGGCTGACGGCGCTGTTCAATGACACGGCCACGGAAATGGCCTACTGGGTGCTTCCGGCATTTCTTGCTTCTATCGGCGCCGGCCCGGCGCAGCTCGGGATCATCGAAGGCATCGCCGAAAGCGTCGCTTCTTTCGTTCAGCTTTTTTCCGGATATCTGGCAGACCGCATCGCGCGCCGCAAGCCCATCGTGGTGGCAGGATACTTCGCCGCCAATGTAGTCAAGCCGCTGCTGGCGCTGGTCACCTCCTGGGGGCAGGTGCTGGCGATTCGTTTCACAGACCGTTTTGCGAAGGGCGTGCGCGGCGCGCCGCGCGATGTGATGGTCGCAGAGTCGGTGCCGGCTGGGAAAATCGGCTCCGCCTACGGCTTGATTCAGGCCATGGATTCCGCCGGAGCAGTATTGGGTCCAGTCGCCGCGCTATGGTTGCTACGTTCCCACGGTCTGCGCACCGTGTTCTGGGCCGCCGCCGTTCCTGGATTTCTTTGCGCTGCGATTGCACTGATTGGCATCAAAGAAGTCCGGAAAACGCGTCCGGTTGGGCCATCGGGCGCAAAGCCGGGGGCGCGACTGAGCGGGATTCGATCGCTTGCGTTGCCCGGATCTTTTTATTACGTGCTGTTCGCTGTGACGTTATTCTCGCTGGGCAACTCGAGCGATATGTTTTTGGTGCTACGCGCGCAAAGCATCGGCATTCCGCCGCTGCACGCGCCTTTACTTGGCTTGATCTTCAACATCACCTATACCTTGTTTTCCTGGCCGGCGGGCCATTGGAGCGACCGCCTTTCGCGCCGCGGCATAGCCGCCGCCGGATATGTGGTATTCGCTGCCGTCTATTTCGTATTCGGCCGGGCGCCTTCGCACTTGGCCATCTGGATCGCAATGGCGACCTACGGATTGTTCTATGCGTTGAGCAATCCCGTGCTGAAGGCTCTGGTGGTTGAGACGGTTTCCACCGAAGTTCGCGGACGTGCACTGGGGGTTTATGCGTTCGTGACCAGCGTGGCCATGCTGCTGGCTAGCCTGCTCACGGGAGAATTGTGGAAGTACTTTGGACCACGGGTTCCGTTTTATTTGTCGGCGGGAATTGCGACGGTTTCGGCGGTTCTGTTGATAGGACCACCCCTCGCCGGCAGCGTTAGAACTCCTGCAGCACTTTGAGAACCGCGTTGATCGTATTCCAGCCGCGGGTTGTCAGGGGCACTCCAAAGAGTTTGTCGAGGGTGGCGAGATGACCGATTGTCTTCATCTCGCGCCGGTAAATGCCGAAGAGAAATCTTTCATGAACGGAAAGAATTCTGACGACCCACCGGCCCTCCGCCGGGAGCTGAAGAGGAATGGAAGGCAAGGCTCGCGGCCGTTTCGCCAGCAGGCTTACGAAGCGATTGATATCGGGACGAGCCGGTTCACTGGCAAATGGGTTGTTCGAGGTGGCTGCGATCAGCTCCCGGCCGGAGCAGATCACTATTTCAGGTTCAAACGGCAAACATCGGAGCAATTCCGAGCGCAACCGGGTGCGACCGACCGGCTTATGGAAGACAAATGTGCCTGCCGCGCCAATGTTTACTGCGCCGAACTCCTTCAATTGATTCGCGAGCAGGCTGGGCCGACAGATTTTGTGGCCGCCCACGTTAATGCCTCTCAGGAATGTAACGAGAGCCATGGCGGCATTATAGAGAGTCCGGCGAGGAGCTTTGATGGGCTAGCCATTGGTTGCGACTATAGCTGTCCCGACATCCGCCATTACAACCGCCGCCGTCGCCCTCGCAGAACCATCCACAGAAAAATCTGCATGACTAGCGCGGCTGTGCTATCAAGCACGACATCCTGCCAGCGGCCGGTCCGCGAAGGTAAATAGCTCTGATGCCATTCGTCCAGGGTGGCGACTCCAGCGGTCATCAAGAAGGAAATTCGCGCCCACTTAAAGGCCCACTCGGCCGGATTCGGCAAGGGAAGAGTTGCACGCCAGGCGCGAAAAAAGAACCAGCTCAGCAAGGCATAGCCAACACAGTGCCCGGTCTTGCGGATGATGTGGTGCCAGATGGCGAAGGCGACCTCATCCAGCCGGAACAGGAAATGCAATAAGGGATAAAGAATGCGGCTGGTGTTGTCGGCGGAGCCGATATCCGACGACTCGATGGCAATAACGCAAAGCCAAATGATGGCCGGAAGCCATGCCTTAAAAAGCTGCCCGCGAGTTGGCCTCAAGCGATGATTTTCCCCGGCTCACTCCGCGGCATAATTGGGCGCCTCGCGTGTGATCATTACGTCGTGCACGTGGCTCTCGCGCAGACCGGCCACGCTAATGCGCACAAAGCGGGTTTTCTGAAGCAATTCCGCGATCGTCGAAGCGCCGCAGTAGCCCATACCCGATTTCAAACCGCCGACCATCTGGTGGACGATCATGGCGACCGATCCGCGATAAGGCACGCGGCCTTCAATCCCCTCCGGAACTAGCTTGGCCAATCGGTTGGCGTCATCCCCCGAGCCGGGCATGGCGGTGGAAGCCTCGCCTTCCGTGCTCTGGAAGTAACGCTCGCTCGAACCCTGCGCCATGGCTCCGATCGATCCCATACCGCGATAGGATTTGAAGCTACGCCCCTGATAAAGGATCATCTCGCCAGGACTCTCATCGGTTCCGGCGAACATGGAGCCGATCATTACCACGCTGGAACCAGCCGCCAGAGCTTTGGTTATGTCGCCTGAGTACTTGATGCCGCCATCAGCAATAATCGGAACTCGGGCATCTTTAGTGGCCCGGTAAGCTTCGGCAATGGCGGTGATCTGGGGAACTCCCGCGCCGGTGACAACGCGGGTAGTGCATATCGAACCGGGGCCGATTCCGACTTTGATGGCGTCCGCGCCGGCGCGGGCCAGGGCGCAAGCGCCGTCGAACGTGCCCACATTGCCGGCGATCAGGTCCACCTCGGGCAACTTCGATTTCACCGTCCTGATGGCTTCCAGCACGCGAGTGGAATGGCCATGGGCACTGTCGATGGCCAGCGCATCCACTTTATTTCTGGCCAGTTCCTGGGCGCGCTCCAGAAAATCTCCGGTCGCTCCAATGGCCGCGCCGGCGCGCAGACGGCCGTGCGAATCCTTGGCCGCGTTGGGATATTTGAGTTTTTTCTGGATGTCCTTGACCGTGATCAAGCCCTTCAAGTTGTAGTGGTCATCCACCACCAGCAATTTTTCCACGCGGTGCTCATGCAGGATTTTTTCCGCTTCTTCGAGCGTAGTCCCGACCGGAACCGTAATCAGATTTTCCTTGGTCATGACTCTCTGGATGGGAACATCGAAGCGGGTTTCAAAGCGCAGATCGCGGTTGGTGAGGATGCCCACCAGTTTGCCGGATTTCGTGATGGGCACGCCGGAAATTTTGTACTTGCGCATGATTTCGAGCGCGTCGGAAACCTTGGCGTCGGGCGACATAGTCACAGGATCAACGATCATGCCGCTTTCTGAGCGCTTGACTTTGTCCACTTCATTAGCCTGTTGCTCGATGGTAAGGTTGCGATGAATGATGCCCAGTCCGCCCTGCTGCGCCAGGGCAATTGCCATGTGCGATTCCGTGACGGTGTCCATGGCTGCACTGATGATGGGAATATTCAGCGCGATGTTGCGCGTAAGCTGTGTCTGCGTGTTGGCCTGCGCCGGAACCACATCCGATTGCGCGGGCAGCAGCAACACGTCATCGAAGGTAAGCGCCTCAGGGACAGGAAAATGAATCATAGTTGTCTCACGCGAAGAGTAATTTCTATTTTAGAGAGCGGTGGGGAAGGAGGCAAATGGCAGGCCGTTCTAGGTCGGTCCTAGGGAATCATGGTGACGAATTTGAGGAAGCAGGTGAGTTCGTGTTTTGATTCCATTCGGAATCGAGCTGACGCAGGTTTAGAGTGTCCTGAATGTCTTTGCGGTGTGCACCGTACCAGTCGGCCCACTCCCTGTTTAAAGTGAGGCTCCGCAATAATTCCTCTTGGGCTCGACCCTCAACCTTTGCCTGCAGGGTACAACCGTCGACGAACGTTGATAGAGAAGGAAGAAATTTATCTTTAAATTTCTCGCCCAGGCTCGGGTACATCGTGTTCAGGAGATCGATATTTGCGGATTGTCCGATCTCCAGTGCCTTCCGGCGGTCGGCCAATATCTCCTGAAAATCTGGGTAGGCCGCGTACTTCTCGATGGGAAAGGTGGATGAGTCTGAAGGTTGGCTGCGGTCATCCTTCAACAGCAAGTCAGTCGCTTGCTGTGAAGCTTCCAGCGCAAGAACCAGTTTCTTTACTTCGTTGTCAGCCAGTTCTTGTTGTCTAGCCGGAGATTCATTCTGATTCGACTTTTCCAGCTCCGCAGACGTCGTGATCCATTCGGAATCGATGTGCCGAAGCATCAATTGCTCTCTCACAAAAAAGAATATCCCCACGTTTCTCGGGGGAGCGGCGGGAAAATCCGCGGCTTGTTCGGCCTGGTCGCCCCGGCCATCTGAAGCGAAAGGATTGACAGGCGGTAACGCTTGATCGGCCAGAGTCGCATAAAGTGGGATTTCTGCACCGTTGATTTCGATGGATTCCAGGCGGATGCCGACTTCGAAGTAGTCGAGCGAACTCTTGTGATCGGCCAGGCGCACCAATCGCCCGTGAATGCGCGCGCCTCTCGGCGCCAGGACCGATTTATCCTTACTACGCAAAGGGGACCGGAGAATGGCCTCGATGGGGCGGCCGGCCGGAGTGTCAGAATCTATGGGTGTATTGATGCGGCAATTGAAGCTGATCCCGGCCGGCAGAGGATTGACTCGCGGCTCGTGCACCGCCAGCGGCTGCGATTGCGGTGTCGACGCGGCCGGAGTTGGCTCGGTGGTATCGAAATGAAGTGTTGATTTGCTGGTGTATTCGTGGCAACTGGAGTATGAGGTCGCGGCGACTGCTTCTCTCCCGCTGCGATAAACCATCCGCAAGTCTGTCTCATTCGGGATCAGCACTTCATGGCCGTGGATGTCCAAGCGCCCATAGCGAATTTCGCTGATGGCCTGGCAGGCGCTCGTAGCTTTCGGTAACTCCGCGGTGCGAACATCAAGCTGAACCAAGTCTGAAGTCTGAGGATCCAGCAAGAAGGTTCCGGCATAAGCGGTGACCACATGGGCTGGCGGTGCAATGATTTCGTAGCGGCTGGAGCCCTGAGAAACCGTAAAGGAGAATTCAAGAAGGGTGCGGCCTTTGACCATAAGCGGGGTCGCAAATTTTATCGTGGCCCAACCGCCAAAGATTGCGGTAATGAAGTTTCGAAAATCACCGCTGCCGAAGGGTCCGTTATTGATGAGCTTACGGATTTCCTCCTCATTAAATTTGGGAGCGTCCGGCCAGGAGTGAATCTCTTTGTCGTCGGCGACCGCTACGTCGAGCTGCAAACGATCCCAGGAGGTCGCGGGAGGATCGTGTTTCCGTTTTTCCCGGGAGGAAAGAATAGTGGCGCAGCTTTGGGAATCGCTAGCGGTCGCGCGATAAAAGTGACGCACAATATTTTGCTGACAGGTGTAGCGTGGCATGCGCTGGGCGTCGGCGACAAGCCGGGCGCGCGCACGTCGAAAAACGGCGATTGGATCGGGTTGGGGTGCGGCCGTCTGGGCCCATATCGGCGCCCCCAGCATCAGAAGTCCCAGGAACGCAGATCGAATCGCCAAATCCACGCTGCCTCCTTACCTGACGTCCGGCTCCCCTGCGAACTTTGCGATTTTGCGCTGTTCAGTTCGTACATCTACTACTATAGTAGGCGATAGTCAAGTTTTCTCGTCGGCTCTTTCTTGAACTGAAGCCACTCGATCGGACGGCCCTTGACATGAGACGCGCTCTGCTTACCTTCTATCCGCTCTCTCTTTTGGCCTTCGCCTGGCTGCTGTTTGCCGGACGTACCGAAGCCGCCAGCGGACAAAGCGAGGTTGCGGCGCAAACTGCGCCGCCGGCCGGCCGGGTTGCGCCGGAGACAAATGCCAATGTGCCACAAACTGCGCAGCAATTTCATCTCCGGGTGGAAAGCAATCTGGTGGTGGTGCGTGCGGTGGTGCGCGATTCGCAGGGCCGCGCGTTGGGCAATCTGACGAAAGAGAATTTTCGTCTCTTCGACAACGGCGAGGAGCAGAAGATTTCCCAATTCTCTGTGGATGCCGGGACACTGGGCATCCGAGTAGGATCCGGAGGGTCGGCCGAAAGGTCAGCGCTGCCGGGTGTGACTGCAGCTCTGGCAGCGCCGAGGAATATCGCGTTTTACTTCGACGATCTCAATATGGCGCTGGATGAAATCAACAGCGCCCGCGACGCGGCGGACAGCTATCTGGGAAAAAGCCTCCAGCCTCCCGATCGCGCGGCAATCTTTACCTCTTCCGGCAAAGTCCACACCGACTTCACGTCCGATTGGAAGACTCTGCACGATGCGCTCATTCGTGTATTTCCAATCGTTAGCCCCCGGCAGTGTCCGGATATTTCGGACTATCAGGCGGAGCGGATCGTCGATTATGAAGACGGGGACGCGATTGGTCTCGGGGTGAGTGACTTGCGGGTACGGTGCAAGGCGTGTCCGGACGCTAATAGTTCCACGACGGGTAAAGCAGGGGAAACGCCCGACCTGTGCCCACCCCCCGTGATTGAGGGGCTTGTGGGGGAAGTGAAGCAGGAGGCATTGGTCGTGCTGACTCAAGCGCGGCAGCGTTCCCGGCGTAGCATCGGCATGCTCAACGCCATTGTGCTCGGTATGGCGCACATGTCGGGGCAAAAGGAGATCATTCTGACCTCTCCGGGTTTTATCTCCGGAGATTTAGAAGATGAAGTGAACGGTGTCATAGACCGGGCGCTGACTGCGCAGATCGCCATCAGTTCGCTGGACCCGAAAGGTGTGGCCCTCCTCATGCCGGGCAGCGATGTGAGCTCAGATATTGATCCGAGACTGATCAGCCTAATGAATTCCTTCGCTTTATCCCGTGAACTGTATTCCACAGCCGCGCTGGCGCAAATTGCCGAGGAGACTGGAGGCGACTTCTTCCACCATGACAACGATCTCCAAGCTGGCTTTGCGAGGCTTGGCGAAGAACCGGTCTCCTACATGCTCGCCTTTGCTCCCAGCAATCTCGATGGTAAGTTCCATAAGCTGCAAGTCAAGCTGATCGACGTAAAAGGCACATTGCAAGCCCGCCGCGGCTATTTCGCCATTCGCCAACCACAGGATGAAAAAGTCGAGGCAGCTCCCGATGAAAAAGGAACGGACCAGGCGGCCGCCGACAAAGATCAACTGCGCAGGCTCGTCGCGTCACGCGAAGAATTTCACGATCTCGCGCTCGATGTAAGCACTACGGTCGGGCCTTCGTCCGGAGAATCGAAACAGCTGGCGGTTCTGGTGAAGCTGGACCTCAATACCGTGCGTTTTCGCAAAGATGCGGACCGCAATGTCAACACCTTGATTTTTGTGGCCGGTGTCTATGACGACGCTGGCAATTGGGTCACCGGGGAGCAGAAGCGGTTCAACCTCAAACTTCCAGATGCCGAGTTGCAGGACATGCGATCCAAAGGCGTCGCGATAAGAAATACCTTTCAGCTCAAGCCGGGGACATATCTCCTGCGGGAGGTGGTTGAGGATTCAGAGGACCACCACCTCGGCGCAACCAACCGCAGCGTAGAGGTTCGGTAAAGGCCAGATCGCTTGAGCAAGGCCTGGATTTGCGCGGTCTGACCGAACCCACGTGGTTTGTCTTTTACTTAGCTGCGGCGTATATTGGTTTTTGGAAACTGTTGTGTAGTACCGAGCAATTGGCGAAACACACCAGTGGGCGCAAGCCCATTTTTTATTTTGAGGGCTTCGCCGAAGTCGGCAAACGATTGATTTAATGGCATTTGCTGCCGATCGAGTGCGCGAGATCGCGGAACGCGTGGCAGCCTCCATCGGCTTGGAGGTGGTCAATGTGGAACTGCGCGGCGGCGGTAAGGCGCGCACGTTGCGGATTGTAATTGACAAGCCGGTTGGTGTTACCCACGAGGATTGCGTCAACGTGAGCCGCGAGGTCAGCACCATTCTGGATGTCGAAGACGCGGTTGCCGGCGGTTCGTACCTGCTGGAAGTTTCGTCCCCGGGTCTCGACCGTGAATTGTATCGTCCGGCAGATTATGAACGCTTTACCGGCAGCAAGGTGAAGCTGATGACGCGGCAACCCGTGAGTGGCAACCGCCATTTTGAAGGGCGGCTGGAGAGTTTCAAGGATGGCCGGCTTACGTTGGATTTAAGCAAGCCGCGGAAAAAGAGCAAATCCGTGGAATCGCCCGAGGCGAAGCTGGAAATTGAATTCGCCAACGTGGAGAAGGCGAACCTGGTGCCGGAGATTTAAAAGAATTTGTAATTTGGTAATCGGGTAATTTTGTAATTAAGGAACTCCCTTCCGACAGGAGTTTCAAATCTCCAAATTACGCGATTACAAAATTACCAACTGGTTTTCTTATGGCAAGCGAGCTCTACAACACGATTGACGCACTGAGCCGGGAAAAGGGCATTGATCCGCGAATTGTGGTTGGCGCGGTCGAGGATGCCATCGTTGTCGCCACGCGCAAATATTACAAAACGCAGGAAAATTTGCGCGCGGAACTGGACAAGGAAACCGGGAAAATTCGCGCCTTCGCGGTTCGCACCGTGGTGGAGACGCCGGAGCAGGTCGAAGATCCGCTTTTGCAGATTACTGTCGAAGATGCCCGCAAGCTGGACCCCAATCTGGAGGTCGGAGGGGAGTTGCAGATTCCCAAGCCGACGGAAGGTATTCTGGGCCGCATTGCCGCGCAATTGGCCAAACAGGTCATTTTTCAAAAGGTGCGGGAAGCCGAACGTGACACGGTTTACAACGAATACATTGGACGAGTCGGCGAGATCGTGAATGCAACCGTAAAGCGCATCGAAGGCCCCGATATGATTTTTGATCTGGGCAAGGCGGAGTCGCGCATGCCCCGCAAGGAGCAATCACGCCTGGAATCATTTGCCATAGGCGAGCGGGTTCGGGTGGTGATCGCGCGGGTGGAGAAGGCTTCCAAAGGGCCAGCAGTGGTGGTTTCCCGCGCCGCGCCGGAGCTGGTGCAAAATCTGTTTCAGACGGAGGTTCCGGAGATTTATGACGGAACCGTCGTCATTCGCGCCATCGCGCGCGAGGCGGGCGAGCGCACCAAGATCGCGGTGATGTCGAAAGATAAAGACGTGGATGCGGTAGGCGCCTGTGTGGGCATGAAAGGCATGCGTGTGCAGTCCATCATTCGCGAACTCCGCGGAGAAAAAATTGACATCATCGAGTATCACGAGGATGCCGTTACCTTTGCCGAGAAGGCTTTGCAGCCGGCGAAGGTTAGCCGGGTGACGGTGCTCGATTCGGGCGATAAGCATTTGGAAGTAGTGGTGGATGACAGCCAACTTTCTTTGGCAATCGGAAAGAAGGGACAGAACGTCCGCCTGGCAGCCAAACTACTGGGCTGGAAGATTGACATCAAGAGCGAGGAAGAGAAGCGGCAGGAGGTCGAACAACAGATGTCGGCCATGCTGCCGCCCGTCACCACCCCGCTGGAGAATGTCCCCGGGCTGGGTGAAGGGCTGGTTGAGAAATTGGGTGCGGCTGGTATTACGACGGTGGAAGCACTGGCCGACATGACGCCAGAGCAACTCGAAGCCATCGAAGGAATTGGGCCGAAGACCGTGGAAAAAATCAGTCTGGCAGTCAATAATTATTTCTCCAGCCTGGATGGGGGCGTGGTGGAAGTGGCGCCCGAAGGCTCAGTGGAAGCATCTTCGCTAGAAGAATCCGAAGCGGATCAGGGCGTGTCGCCGGAAGCGGCCGCAGAATCTGGAGAAGTGGTTGAAGCGGACCAGTTTGCCGCTGAAGCCGTTCCGGACGAAACGGGATCTGTGGAAGATACGAGCGGAATGAGCGAAGATACGAAGTCAGTGGAAGATGCGTCGTCCGAGAGTGCATCTTCTGAAGAGAAAGCGTAGGGCGGTGACGGAAGTAAATCGATACCGTGAGGTTGACATGAAGACTTAGCGGGATTTCAGAGGAGCAAAAAGGGCGGAATGAGCAAGATTAGAATCAACGATCTGGCCAGGGAGCTGGAAGTTAAAAGCAAAGTGATTCTCGATGTACTGACCGAAGTCGGTGTCACCGAGAAGAAGACCCATTCTAGTTCGGTCGAAGATTTCGAAGCCGAAAAAGTGCGGGCTCATTTCCGGAAAGCGGGAGAGATGCCCGGCGCCAGCAAGGCGCCACGGATCAGCCGCTCCGACGGCGATGAGATCCGGACCAAAATCGATCTCTCGAGCATTTCCAAGCCGGGCGACGTATTGAATCTCCTGCGCAGCCAGCAAAGTCAGGCTTCCGCGCCGCCAGCCGCTCCTCCCGCCCGTCCCGCAGTCATAGCTCCTCCGGTGGAAGCCAAGCCGGCGGCTTCGGCAACGCCCACTCCGTCCGCCGTCAAACCGGCGGCTCCAGTCGCACCGAACCCACCTGTAGCGGCGCCCAAGCTGGTGCTTCCTGTGCAATCGCCGCGCCCAACTTTTGTGGTTCCCCCACGGCCGGCCGCTTCTCCCGCGCCGCCAGCCGCGCCTCCTCCGGTAGCAGCTCCTTCGGTCGTGCACGCGCCGCAGGCGTCCACAGCACCGGTTGCACTGACTCCAGTGGCAACTCCGCCCGCCACCAGCGCTCCCGGTTCGAATCTTCCCAGCCCTTCCGTTCCGCGGCCGCAGACGCCGATTTCAGTACGTCCGCCTCTTCCAGGACGTCCGCAAACGCCCGCGCCACGCATGATCGTGCCGCAGACCGGGCCGCGTCCGGTTTATTCGGCCCCGGCGCGTCCAGTCCAGCCCATGCAGTCTGCCGGAGCACCGGCGCGGCCATTGCCGGGACGGCCGGTGCCGGGCCAGCCCATTTTCCAGCGTCCGCGCCCGGGTGTGCCCGTCGCGCGTCCAACCGCCCGGCCCGGAGAGCGCCGGCCGATGCATCCCACGCGGCAAGCGCCCACCGGACCGCGACCGATCGGCGTTGGGCCGGGTGCGCCGCCGCCCGGGCCGACCCGCCCGGGAAGCCGCCCAGGAGGCCCGTCGCGCCGTCCGGGACAACGCTACGTCCCGCGAGGCGTAAAAGAAGGCCCCATGAAGGGGTATACGCCACCCCCGCGAATGGTGGTGTCGAACGAGCCTTTGCCGATAACCCGCAGCATCACCATTACCGAAGGCATCAGCGTGAAGGATTTGGCGGAGAAGCTGGAAATTCGCGCCAAGGACTTGATCGCGCGTTTGCTGGGCCGCGGCGTTTTTGCCACGGTCAATCAATCTCTCGATACCGAATTGGCAACCGAGATGGCCCGTTTCTTCGGGGCCGAGAGCAACGTCATCAGCTTTGAAGAGCAGACTGCAAAAGAGAGTTCGGCGGGCGCAGCAGGCGAAGAAGGCCTGGCGCCGGAGACCGGCGTGCGGCCCCCCGTAGTCACCATCATGGGCCATGTCGACCATGGCAAGACGACGCTGCTGGACTCCATCCGTTCGACCGACGTCGCTGGCGGCGAAGCCGGTGGTATTACGCAGCACATCGGGGCGTACAAGGTCACGATTCAGGATAAAGATTCGCCCGCCTATGGCCGGCAGATCGTGTTTCTCGACACGCCGGGTCACGAAGCTTTTACCCGCATGCGGTCCCGCGGCGCAAAAGCGACCGACATTGTTGTATTGGTTGTGGCGGCGGACGACGGCGTGATGCCACAGACACTGGAAGCCATCGATCATGCCCATGCGGCCGAGGTGCCCATTATTGTCGCCGTCAACAAAATCGACAAACCCGATGCCATGCCCGATCGGGTGAAGAAGCAATTGGCCGATCGCGGATTGATGCCGGAAGATTGGGGCGGGACCACGGTATTCGTGGACGTTTCCGCCAAGCAGAAAACCAACTTGAATCTGCTTATGGAAATGATCTGCCTGGTGGCGGATCTGCAGGAACTCAAAGCCACACCGGAACGTCCGGCGACTGGGGTCGTACTCGAAGCCAAACTCGATCGCGGACGTGGCCCGGTGGCAACCGTGCTGGTGCAGAACGGCACCTTGCGCGCCGGCGACAACTTTGTGGTGGGCAATGTGTACGGCAAAGTACGCGCCATGCTCGACGACCGCGCAAATCAGCTAAAAGAGGCGCCACCGTCCACACCAGTCGAAATTCTCGGCATGGAAGGCTTGCCACAATCGGGCGATCAGTTTGTGGTTGTGGCAGACCGGGACAAAGCGCGCGGTATTTCGGAGTATCGCGAGCAGAAGGCGCGAGAAATCGCGCTGGCCAAAACTTCGCGAGTCTCCCTCGAAGGTCTGGCGGAGCAGCTCAAGACAGCGGGCACGAAAGAACTGAACGTCATTCTGAAAGCCGACGTGGGCGGATCGGTGGAAGTACTGAGCGATCTGCTCAACAAGTTATCCAACGATAAGGTACGGCTCAAGCTGCTGCACTCCGGCGTGGGAGCGATTACCGAAACCGATGTGCTGCTGGCTTCGGCGTCGAACGCCATCGTGATTGGCTTCAACGTGCGGCCTGAGCGCAAGGCACAAGAGCTTGCGGATCAGGAAAAAGTCGATATCCGCCTGCACTCCATCATTTATGAGCTGCAGGATGAAATCAAGCGCGCCATGACCGGCTTGCTCGAACCGACCATTAAAGAAACCTATCAGGGACGGGCCGAGGTCCTCGAGACCTTCCGCATTCCCAAGGTGGGCACGATCGCCGGCTGCCGCGTGGCCGACGGCGTCATCAAGCGCGACTCCGAGGTCCGATTGCTGCGTGACAATGTGGTGATCTTCACCGGCAAAGTCGGCTCGCTGCGCCGCTTCAAAGACGACGCCCGCGAAGTGACCAATGGCATGGAGTGCGGCATTTCGATCGCCAACTACGGCGACATCCGCGCACGCGACGTGATCGAAGCCTTTGTCACTGAGAAAGTCGCGGCAGAAGTGATGGCGTAAAAGTGGCGAGTGATCCGTGGCTGGTGGCCGCGTTTTCCAGCCACTGATCATTCATCACTGGCCAATGCGTCTATGATTGCGTTCCTCACCCTGGAATTGCGCATCGAAGCGGCGCAGTCGCTTAAAGACAAACGGCAAGTGGTGCGCAGCTTGAAAGATAAACTCCGCGCTCACTTCAACGTGGCTACCGCTGAGCTGAACCCATCGAATCTCTGGAACAGCGCCACCATCGGCGTGGTCAGCGTCTCCGATTCGCATGATTATCTCGACGGCCTCATGAAAAACGTGGAACGCCAGGCTACGCGCATCGCCAACAACTGCGGGGCCGATGTTGCGGACTCGTTTGTCGACTATTTGTAGGCACGCCTTGCCGTGCCAACCCGGTTGCGGCACAATTGCTATCCTTCCAGTGTGAACGAGCCTTCCAGGAATCAGAACCCGGAGATGCGGGCCAGCTCCGAAGTCGGGCTTTGTGCCCGCTGCATTCATGCTCGCCACATCCAATCGGATCGCGGATCCGTATTCCTTTTATGCCAGTTAGCGTTCACCGACCGGCGTTTCCCGAAATACCCTCGATTGCCGGTGCTTATCTGCGGAGGATACGTTCCCTTGTCCAGCGAATAGGAGGGCGGCAGCCTTATCGTGAGCGTTTCAGAGGGGCGTGCAACTTTTCTGTTCCGTGCGACTCTCATATCAAGGTAGAGAGATTGGCCGGAAGATTCGATGGTAAGGAGGTCATTATGAAGGTTTCCATGGCGCGCACGGGCTTCGTATGCTTGCTTATGTTGAGTGCCACCCTGGCCTGCAATGCCGCAGGCCATCCTACCGCCGAATTTCCCAACCCCATTGCCGATGCCCCCCTGGCGGCGAAGCATGGGGAGCAGACGGCGGTGATTTCTGGCGGTTGTTTCTGGGGGATCCAGGCAGTGTTCCAGCATGTCAAGGGAGTGATGAGCGCTACGGCGGGTTATTCCGGCGGATCGAAAAGCACCGCAGAGTACGAAATTGTGAGCACGGGCGCAACCGGCCATGCCGAATCGGTAGAGGTCATTTACGATCCTTCGCAGATTACCTACGGCGGGTTGTTGAAGATATTTTTCTCGGTGGCGCACGATCCGACCGAACTCAATCGCCAGGGCCCGGATAGCGGTAGCCAATATCGCTCGGTGATTTTCTACGGGAATGACGACCAGAAGCGGATCGCGGAAAGCTACATTGCACAACTCGATCAGGCCCAGGTTTTCCGCCGTCCCATTGTGACGCAAGTGGTGCCGTTGAAGGCCTTCTATCCCGCCGAAGCCTACCACCAGAACTATGCTGCGCTGCATCCCGACGACATGTATATCGTTTACAACGATGCGCCCAAAGTGGCTCATCTTCGCAAACAATTTCCCGATCTCTACGTCGGCAAATAGTGAAGGGCATTGCTGATTCTAAGGAGGGTCCTTATGTTTGAATCCGATCTGGATGACAACGGACAGATAATTGATCTGAAGCGCCGGAGATTCCTGACGACATCGGGGCTGGCTCTGGCTGGAGCGGCACTTTGGACTCTCCATAGGCCGCGTTTGGTGGCGGCAAGCGGCCCGCCACCGAGCGCCCGCAACGTGACCATCGTGCAATTCTCCGATGCTGGGGAACGCATCGGTGGGGTGAGCGTGCCCAAGGTCATCAAGACAGATGCCGAATGGAAGAAGCAACTGTCGTCGAACGTCTTCGATATCACCCGCCACGCCGATACCGAGATGGCATTCACCGGGAGGTATTGGAACCTGCATGACAAGGGGCTATACCGTTGCATCTGTTGCGATAACGCTCTTTTCAGTTCGGCGACCAAATTTGAGTCAGGGACCGGCTGGCCAAGCTTTTGGGAGGCAATTGCCCCGCAAAATATAGAGAAGATCAACGACAGCAGCTTTGGAATGATGCGAACGGCGGTGGCGTGTACCGAATGCGATGCGCATCTGGGCCACGTTTTCGATGATGGTCCGCCTCCTACGCATCTTCGCTATTGCATGAACTCGGCATCGTTGCGATTCGTGAAGCAGCCTTAGCCAGGATGGCGAGCCAAGTTCTGAGGTTATTCGAGGACGCTATCGTCGAGTTTCTTGCGGCTCCAGTCGGCAGCGGATTGAAGAAAAGCCAGAACCAGGGGATGCGGAGCGTCCGGCTTGGAAGAGCGCTGTGGCTGAAACAAGGTCGCGATGAAAAAGCGGTGCCCGGGCGATTCGATGGCGCGAATCTCCCCCGACGGGCCGCGCGCCACCACCGGAAATCCCGCCTCAACAGGAGCCCATTCAAATTCCGGGTTTACTTCAAAGTTGCAGAAAAACTCTTCCGCGACAGTGTCCTGCGAATAAAATGAGCGAAGGTAGGATCCCGGTCGCAGGCGAATTTCGGGCAACATGCCAAAGAGTCGGGGTGCTCCTTCGGGCCGGTCCGGTACGGCGCATGCCACCGGATAAATCACAATATTCTTTGACCCAGAATTGTTCTCGGCGGTGTCTGCGTCCGTCACGCCGAGCACGTTGCGTGTGATCTCGAGCAGCGCATACTGAAAGCCGCCGCAAGTGCCTAGAAACGGCCAGTCACGCTCGCGAGCGAACCGAATGCCTTCCAGCATTCCTTCGAAGCTGCGATAGGGGCTGCCAGCAGAGGCAAACAACCCGTCGAAACCTTGCAGCAGCGCGAGCGCATCCGTTTCGCATAGTCGAGGCGTGGGAATCCACTCCACTTCGACCGTCAAATCGAGGCGCGCCGCAGCGTGCTGTAGGGACGCATTGGTGGCCGGATGCGAGCGATTCTCGCGATCGAAATCGCCCAGAACACCGATGCGGACGGCATCGCCCATCGCGCAATTCTAATCGCCCAAGCCTCCAAAATGGAGGAACGAAAGGATGTTTCACAATGGGGAGAAAGCCCAACTTTGTTTTGCCGTCGAGCTTTTGAGATCAAGCCTTTGCCGGCCGGCTTCGAACAGGCAGATGACTTTGGTCACCACAATCGGTCCCCGGCGCGTTGCGGGCGCGCCCTCTGAACCCTAGAATTTTCATTGAGTTCGTGCGTCTCAAAGACCCAGCCATGCCAGAAATGCATCATCACAATGACCGAGCGGAAACCGCCAAACTGGTCGAACAAGCCGAGAAGCTATTACAAAAAGGTAAAACCGCAGACGCCCTGGACGCCTACTTGCGCGTGGTGGCGGTGGACTTAGCTAACGATGCCGCCCGCCAAATGGCGGCCGACCTCTGCCTCTCGATGCAGCGCATCCCGCAAGCGGTGAGTTTATTGGGAGAGATGTTCGAGCGGCAGATTCAATCCGGGGATGCGACTCGGGCCAGCCTTACTTTCAAGAAGCTGGCGCGTTACACCAAGCCGACCTGGCAGCAGCGGGCGCGTTTCGGCCAGTTATTGGAAAATTCCAACCGCCGGTTGGCGTTGGAAACCTACGAGAATGTTTTCGCGGAACTGCTCCATCAGGGAGACATCAACAATGCGTTGAATGTGCTGCGGCAGATCGTCGTACTGGATTCCGGGGAGAAAAATCTGCTCAGGCTGGGCGAGCTTTCTTCGCAAACCGGTGATAAGGCGGGTGCGGCATCTGCCTTTTTGAAACTCGGCCAGCTTGCCCAAGCCCAAAACCTGGATGTGGCGCCTTACTTTGAGCGTGCCTACTCGGAGAATGCCAACGATCCTGAGATTGCGTTGGCCTTCGGCACGAGTCTATTGACGCAAGGGCAGGCTGGGGCCGCAATCTATGTGTTCGAACCCCATTTGAACGCCACGCCCGCTTCACGCGAGATACGCGAAAACTATGGCAAGTCACTGCTAGCCGCCGGGCGCTTGAGTGACGCTGAACCGTACATCTGGGAGATCTTTGAGCAAAACCCGTCGCGCTTAGAGGAAGTCGCCAATCTGATCGGAGTATTCATTGACGCACAATTAGACAACGAGGCCGTAGCTCTCGCCCGCAAATTGGAGATCGTGC
This sequence comes from uncultured Acidobacteriaceae bacterium, assembly GCA_963834075.1. GTDB lineage: Bacteria > Acidobacteriota > Terriglobia > Terriglobales > Acidobacteriaceae > PALSA-270. The sequence goes on along the minus strand of CAWIAH010000011.1, from coordinate 1,120,562 downwards.
AACGCCGCCGCGGAGAACGCAAATCCTTCGCCGCAATGATGCAGGATGTGGTTGCCGCCCATCGCCCTTCGCCTGCGGTGCTGGAGTTCATGAGCGAGATCTTCAATTCCTCGAATCGGGAGAGTGAATACTCGCAGACGCTTCTCAAACTGTTCGATCTTTATTGCGGATTAGGAGACTACCTGAAAGCAGCGGACTGCCTGGACCGTGCCGCTGAAGTGGATGCCTATGAGCCCGGCCATCAAAAGCGCCTTGAGGCATTGCGTGGAAAGATCGATGAGAATCGCTACAAAGTCGTTGCCTCGCGCTTTAGCGGTTTGGGCAGCGCCACGCCGTCGCCTGCCCAGAGTCCATCCCAACCCGTAGTGGGAGCCGCTGCGCTCCAGGATCTGATTCTGCAGGCCGAGATCCTGGTGCAATACGGAATGCGCGCCAAAGCCCTGGAGCGCGTGCAGCGCATTCAAGAAATGTTTCCCCACGAAGAAGAGCGCAACGAGGATTTGCAACGGCTTTACATGGCAGTCGGGCTGGTTCCGAAATACGTGGCCCCGAGTGTCCCGGCGAGAGACATTGCCGCGCCCGCCGCGGCGCCTCATCCCGCTGAAACTGCGGACGTAAATAGCTTGACGCGGGTCACCGAAATCTCCCGCAAACTCAACCGGCAGGGAAATGCTGAAGCCGTAATGTCAGTGGCTACCGAGGAGATTGGGACGCAATGGAACATCAGCCGGTGCCTGCTTGCGCTGCGCAAGCCGGGCTTGCCGTCCATGGCGCTGACGGAATATTGCGCTGCCGGTGTGCAGCCCGGAACGCTGACTGTTCAGGATCAAATCGTAGCGGCGGCACAGGACCAGGCGATCGCCCGAGGGGCGCTCATCATTCCGAATATTCAGGTTGCGCCGGAATTGGCCGGCATCCGCGAAGCCTTAGGAGGCCTGGAGGCGAGCGCTCTACTGGCGATTCCGCTCAGCGATGGCAAAGACCAAATGGGTGTGCTCGTCCTGCTGCACAACTCTCCGCACGCCTGGCACTCAAATGACGTCATGGTTCTGCGCACCATCAGCGAACAGATTGTCATCGCCATGAACAACGCCGGTTTGCGCCGCTTGGTGAAGAACCTTTCGGTAACCGACGAAGGCTCGGGATTGCTGAAGCGCGCTTCCTACCTCGACTTGTTGATGTCGGAGACGCGCCGCGGCCTGCAACAGAAGGCTCCTCTTACCGTGCTGCTGATGCAATTCGGAAAGAGTTCGGCACTGGTCAAGGAGTACGGCGAGGATGCGGTCGAAGCCGCCATGCAGCAATTGGCGCGCATCTGCACCGCGCACATCCGGCAGAACGATCTAGCGATCCGCTATGATGCGACCACGGTAGCCCTCGTACTGGGAGCGGTTGGCGAAAAAGGGGCGGTTTCCGCGGTCAATCATCTGCGCAGCTTGGTCGCCGAGGTGCGAATGCCTGGCAGGGAAGAGCCGATCGCTTTTGCCTGCGGCGTCGCCGAAGCCGCATTGCGCCAGGAGTTCGATCCCGCAGACATCGTCACTGAAGTCGTCAACCGAGCCGAACACGCTCTCGATGCCGCCATTGCTCAGGGCGGGGGCAAAATCGTGGCGCTGGGTGCCGCGCTGGCGACCGCCGCGGTGGCGTAAGGCATCGATCGGCATCGGCGGATTTTCGCAACCTGCAACGATTCCCATCCCGCGTTTGTATAATTCAAGATGGGCATTGAAGTGGACGATCGAATGATCCATGCAAGCAGCGTATATGCGTGGTGAATCCGATATTCAAACGTGACTTTTTCAACCCTCATCCTCGAAAAGAAAAATGCGATTGCCTATGTGACCGTGAACCGGCCCAAGGTGCTCAACGCGCTTAACATCACCACCGTCGAAGAACTGGGAGCGGCGTTCACCGAACTTAAGAATGACGCCACCATACGAGTGGTGCTCTTAACCGGGGCAGGGGAGAAGGCTTTTGTCGCCGGCGCCGACATTAGTGAGATTGCCTTGCTCGATGAGAAAAGTGGCAAGGAATCAGCCCGGCGCGGCCAGTCCGTATTCGATTTGATCGAGAATCTGGGCAAACCGGTAATTGCCTGCGTAAATGGTTTCGCATTGGGAGGAGGTTGCGAACTGGCGATGGCCTGCACCATGCGGATCGCCAGTGACAATGCCAAGTTCGGCCAGCCAGAAGTAAAACTGGGCATCATCCCCGGTTATGGTGGCACGCAGCGCTTGCCACGATTGATTGGCAAGGGGCGAGGGCTTCAGCTTTTGCTTACCGGTGAGATAATTTCGGCGCAGGAGGCGTTGCGCATCGGCTTGGTGAACGAAGTGACTGCGCAAGCGGATTTGATCCCTCATGCCGAGGGGATCGCGCAAAGAATTCTGGCCAATGCTCCCTTGGCCGTCCAACGCACCATCGAAGCGGTGAACCAAGGCATGGAAGCGACGCTGGCAAACGGTCAGATTTTGGAATCATGCCTGTTCGCTGCATCCTGCGCAACTGAAGACAAAAAAGAAGGGACGGCTGCTTTTCTCGAGAAGCGCGCGGCGCAGTTCAAGGGGAAATGAAACTGGCTACGAATTCCAGGAGATTTATCGCGTATTGTTCTATCAGCTCCAGGTGAATCACCGCGTCGGCCCCTTCAACCAGTATGTTGAAAACCACTGTGAAGATGAAACCAAAACAGGACCCGACGCCGGAAGATATCCCGAAGCCTTTTCTCCCTGCGGCAGAGGGCAAACTCAACGCTGCGGGAAAACGTTTCGCCGTCGTGGTCTCCCGCTTCAATGCCTTCATTACGGAGCGCCTGCTGCAAGGCACGATGGACGGCCTTCTGCGCTCTGGAGCAAAAGCCAGAAACATCAAGTTAGTCCGGGTTCCAGGGTCTTTTGAAATTGCTTCCGCCGCCCGAACTCTGGCCGAGACCCGAAAGTTCGATGCCATCATCTGTCTGGGTTGCGTGCTGCGAGGAGATACCGCGCATTACGACGTCATCGTGAACGAAGTGGCGCGCGGTGTGGGGCAATCAGCGCAGCAGACCGGTGTGCCCCATGCTTTTGGGGTATTGACTTGTGAAACCTTGGAACAGGCGATTGACCGTGCCGGGCTGAAAATGGGTAACAAAGGCTTCGAGGCGGCGCTGGCCGCGGTGGAGATGGCGAATCTGACAAGAGCGATCCGCCGTCAGCCATCGGTCACCAGCAAGGGCAATAAAAAACGGGTCTGATCTTCCAAGGGACACAGGTCTTGATTTTCGCCAGTTTCCTGCCTCCGCCAATGCACTAAAATAGACTGACAGTTTTTATGGGAACCCGCCGCAAATCCCGCGAACTCGCGCTGCAGATGCTGTTCCAGGCCGATATGGGGAAGCAGCAGCCGGACGAGGTGCGCCACACTTTCTGGCGGGAGCGAGCATCCATCAGTCCCGAGGAGCGCAGCTTTGCCGAAGACTTGTTCCGCGTGGCCACCGATCGCAACGCGCAGATTGACGAACTGATCGAACGGCACGCCGAGCATTGGCGCATGGATCGCATGGCTGCGGTGGACCGGAACCTGCTCCGGGCGGCAGTGGCGGAACTGCTGGCTTATCCTTCCACGGCGCGCGCGGTGGTCATCAATGAGGCGCTGGAAATTGCACGCAAGTTTTCTTCGCCTGAGTCAGTCCACTTCATCAACGGAGTTTTGGATAGCGTGGGCCTGGAGCTGGAGAAAGCAAAGGTCTAAGGGCTTTTAGGGCGCCACCGCAACCAGATCGGGGTTGCAGGCGAAGGCTACGGTTCCGGACCCAGACTGGCCCGCCGCCGTAACGCCAATCGCATTTCCTACCGTGAAGGTTCCAGTTCCTAAGGCCGTGATAGTAAATGCTCCGTTATTGCCGGCATTCGCCATCCCGGCGATGGTAATCCTGCGTCCCGCTTGCAATGAAGGTCCCGACGTCAAAGTGTACGTATAGGTGGTGCTGGCTCCGCTTTGCGTGGCTGACGTGATGGAGATTATGCTTTGCGTGGGGAAATTCACGTTGCCGCATAATCCGGATTGCAGTAGGGCAGGCTGTGCCTCAAAGGTAATCTGGTTTACATCGGCGCCGCCGACCATATCAAGCACATGGACTGTGCCGTCGCTCGCACCTACATAGAGTGTGGTGCCATCCGGGGTGAGCGACGCCGACAGTGGCAGCACGTTACCATTGAGCGCAATCGCAGAGGTGGTGTGGGCAGCGATATTGAAGATGAGAACGCTGCCTGAACTCTGAATTAGAAGATAGGCAGTCGAGCCATCGCTGGAAATAATCAGTTGGGTGGGAACAAAGTTACCCTGGCCGAGATTGATGAAACTCGAACTGTTATTGATGACCGGGGCGCATCCATTGGTTTGGATGTTGCTCGCAGTCAGAATGTCGAAACCTGGCGGATCCAGACCTAAAACATGCGTACCATCCGGCAGCGGCCGCAGGTAAAGCGGTGTTGCCGCGGTTGCAATCGACTGTACTACCCCATCATCACAAGTGCGGCGCACAGTGACTCCGGATGTGTTGCCGCCGGCCAAATACGCAAACGCGCCATCCGCAAGAAATGTTACATCGTTGGCCGGCGCCGTTAACGAGATAGTCTTCAGGGCATCTAGCGTGGAATAAATGTAAAGCGTGCTGCCCGCCAGGATGTAAGCCTTCAGCCCATCCGGCGAGAAGGCCGCAGCGGTTGCCCCATTAATATCAAGAGCAATATTGCTGGCCGAGCCGCAAGCTCCGGAACCGGAACTGGACCCGGTGCTGGTGGCCGCCGCCGGGTTACAGGTAAACAGATACACCTGATTTGGCGAGTCAGCGGTATCGGAAAGCACGACAGTTCCGCCATTAGGCGATACCGCCAGCACTTTTCCAACAGCTGCGGGAAATTCGGAGACCGATTTCGCGCTGGCGTTCAACACCATTAATCCGCGCGTGCCCAATTCCCCGGTATCGGTGCCTAGATATGCAGTCGTACCTGCCCCGTCGAACACAAAGGAATTCGGCGTCGCCGGCAACGATATCAAGGTTCCGACCAAGCTTGTGGTGCTTGTGGAAGTAAAGGTTGTTGTGATTGGCGCCAGCTCGCTGACGCATCCGTCGGAGCCTTGGCAGCCTGTTGTGGTCACCCAGGTAGTCGAGGCCAGGGAACCGGAAACATTGCTGCCGCTTGTGACGACTGTGATCGGATCTGGCGGATAAATCGGCCGCGTCGGGAAAACATTGATATTACAGTTCGGCGGGGTGCAAGTCGCAATGATCGCCGCCCCTCCGCCGGAAGAGGATGCCGTCGCGGGAAAGCTGGTATTCGGTCCTAACGCACAATTGCTGCTGCTGGTGCTGACCGAACCCGGAGTCGAAGAACACCAGCTCAGAAAACTGCCGTTAATTACATTGCCAAGAGTATCGGTGACGGTTGCGTTGATGTTTGCGATACTGCCTTTGGCAATCGAGACGGAGTTGCCTCCCAAGTCTGTAGGAGCTAGCGTGATCGACTGCACCAGGCAGGTGTTGTAATTAAACGGCGTACTGGAAACTCCGTCCACGGTAACGAAAATAGGACTGGTGCCGGGGACATTCGCCGTAGCCGTGGCCTCGCCGGGCAACAACCCATTGGCCGGATTAGCGACCGTGGCCGCGGTGAGGGTTACAACGCCGCTATTCACGGCTTGCCAGTTAAACGGTCCGACGGTGGAAGTAATATCCAATCCAGGCGGAGGGCCGCCCGCACGGCTGTAGGCCGTGGCCTGATAGTTGTAGGTCTGTCCTTTGGAGAAACAGGATGCAGATTGCGGCTGGGGCTGCCCCGGCTGAACGCTGACTGCGACGCTATCTACGTGCTGATGGACGTAAACGGTCGTGGCCGGGCTGCTGATCCCCTGCGCGACAGCGGTTACCTGAACCACGCCGACTTTGCCGGGAGTGCAGGTCGTTGGCGCGGAGAGTGAATCCCAGGAGCCAGCGCAGGCCAGGCCGGCTGTGGAGATCGTGAGTACCGAGGTATCGCTCGACTCGTAGGCAATGGGCTCGGTGAGGGTATTCGAAGGACCATTTGAGGCACTGCCGCTAAAGGCTAAAGTTTGACCCAATTCCATTGAGCCAGTCGGGTTCGGCGTCAGAGTAACCTTGGTGGGAGTCGCGTAGTTGGTGGTTGTGGTGACCGGACTACTGCTGCTGCAACTGGTAAGTCCTGCAGCGAAGATGAAGAGAATCGCGAACCGTACCACCAGAAGCAACCTACCCATGCACCCTCCCCGCCCGCGGTTGATCCGCATGGCGAGCACGCAATTTGCAGAAAACGTTCAGTGTAGAGGCTATCAATTTTTTCAGCAAGTTGAGGTGCTTAGCAAGCGTGAAGCTGAGCGTAGCGAGGCCCGGAGCCTGCTGCCGAAATCCTGAGCGGAGCGAAGGATCGGTGGTCGGGTTGAGGCGCTTAGCGGGCCCATTCGCCGCCCTCGCGATGCTCAGTGACCCAGGGCAGACTAAAATCCGAGTCGGCAGCCTAAATCCCGAGCGAAGCCAATATTTTCGATTCCCAAAGATGCTCATTTATTACAAGAATCCAGTTTTTCCATGGGATGCGTTAAACTGCCGTTGACGATGTGTGAATCCAGTTGTTATATTTGTAGGGTTCCGCGAGTTCATTTTGGCTTGTCTGTAGTGCGTGGTCTTTCCTGCTGCGCGCGAAAGCGTGTGGAAAGTCCAGAAAAGCGCAGCTAAGCTCTTGAAATACACGTTTCCGGATCAGTTGCCGGAGCGCCCTCGCTGAAACGCTTCGCGACACCTTCTGCCCTGTTACAGGCGAGCGGAATGCTATGCGAGGCGGGTGCTGGCGAAACGGAGCATCTCCCATGTTGTCCGGGCTTGATGTCACCGTCGTCCGCCTAAGTCCGAATCGAGATTCCCGCTGTAGTTGAGCGTGGGAAGTATGGCAGGCTCGCAATGGCCTGCCAGCCCCTGAAACCAGGGAAATGCAGAAGCGGCGCTCTTGCGCTTCCGCGCGGCAGAATGCGTGGAAGAAAAGGCGTGGCTGGGAGCGTAAACGGTGCCAACTTTTAATCAACTGGTGCGGCAGGGGCGGGAGCGCACTCGCTATAAGACTGCCAGTCCGGCGTTGCAGGGCTGCCCGCAAAAGCGTGGAGTTTGCACGCGGGTTTATACGCAAACGCCCAAAAAGCCCAATTCGGCGCTGCGGAAAGTGGCTCGGGTTCGCCTGACCAATGGAATTGAAGTGACGACCTATATTCCCGGCGTCGGCCACAACCTGCAGGAGCACTCGATTGTGCTGGTGCGCGGCGGCCGTGTGAAGGATCTCCCGGGAGTGCGTTATCACGTGGTGCGCGGCACGTTGGACGCAGTGGGCGTGGCCAATCGCAAGCAGGGCCGGTCGAAGTATGGCGCCAAGCGGCCCAAATAGCAGGAGCGAAAAAGGAAATGCCTCGAAAAGGATATATCGCCAAACGAACGGTTGAGCCGGATCCAATCTACGGATCGGATCTGGTCACCAAGTTCGTCAATTCGATGATGTGGGCCGGGAAAAAGAGCACCGCCGAGGGCATCTTTTATGAAGCCTTGACCCGCTTGCAGAACAAGGGCGGCGACGAACCCCTGAAGCTGTTCAAGAAAGCGGTGGAGAATGCCAAGCCGCTGCTCGAAGTCAAGACGCGACGGGTTGGCGGCGCGAACTATCAGGTTCCGGTCGAGGTGAATCCTGATCGGCGCACGTCGCTGGCGATCCGCTGGCTGATTACGTATTCCCGGGGCCGCGGTGAGAAGGGAATGATCGACAAGTTGAGCAATGAATTGCTGGATGCAGCTAATGGCCGGGGCGCCGCAATCAAGAAGAAGGAAGATGTGCACCGCATGGCGGAAGCCAATAAGGCGTTTGCGCACTACCGGTGGTAGAAGAGCTTTTAGCCGTTGGTGATTGCTTTTACGGCTGAGGGTTTTAAGGTTTGGCTAAGGGCCAAGAGCTAATCGCTAAAAACGGTTTCGCAGAGCCCCAGAAAGTATTAGAGAACATCGGTGCCTAGAACAGTCCCATTAACGCGTTGCAGAAATATCGGCATCATGGCCCACATTGATGCCGGTAAGACCACTACGACGGAGCGCATCCTGTTTTATACGGGAAAGACGCACCGCATCGGAGAGGTCCACGAAGGCACTGCGACCATGGATTGGATGGAGCAGGAGCAGGAGCGCGGCATTACCATTACCTCCGCAGCTACTACCTGCACCTGGAAAGACATTCGCATCAACATCATTGATACCCCCGGCCACGTCGATTTCACCGCCGAAGTGGAGCGTTCTTTGCGGGTGTTGGACGGCGCGGTGGCGGTGTTCGACGCGGTGCATGGAGTGCAACCGCAATCGGAAAAAGTCTGGCGGCAGGCCGATAAGTACGGCGTCCCAAGAATTTGTTTTATCAATAAGATTGACAAGATGGGTGCGGATTTCGAGCACGCCGTCGATACCCTGCGCAAGCGCCTCAATGCCAAGCCAATCGCCATCCAGATTCCCATCGGCCAGGAAGCCAAATTTGTCGGCGTAGTGGATTTGATTGCCATGAAGGCCATCATCTGGAAAGACGAGACCATGGGCGCGGAGTATGAAGTCGAAGAGATTCCCGAGAATCTGAGGAAAAAGGCGGAGGCCTTTCACGCGCAGTTGGTCGAGACAGTCGCCGAGAACGATGACGACATGCTGCACAAGTTCCTGGAGGGCGAAGCGATTTCTCCCGAGGAGCTTAAGGCTTCCCTGCGCAAGTCGACGATCGCCTTGAAGGTATTTCCGGTTGTCGTGGGAACGGCCTTCAAGAATAAGGGTATTCAGCCCCTGCTCGACGCGGTGGTGGACTATCTGCCTTCGCCTCTCGATACACCGGAGACGCATGGCTTGAATCCGGAAAATGGGGAGACCATTGTACGCAAGGCCGACGACAAAGAGCCGTTCTCGGCGCTGGCTTTCAAGATTATGGCGGATCCGTTTGTCGGCCAGTTGACTTTTATCCGAGTTTATTCCGGTCAGTTGCAGTCGGGGCAGGCGGTGTTGAATTCCCGCACCCAGCGAAGTGAGCGCATTGGTCGTCTGCTGAAGATGCATGCCAACAAGCGCGAAGACATCAGCGAGATTCTGGCGGGCGATATCTGCGCCGCGGTTGGCCTGAAGAACGTTTCGACCGGCGACACTATCTCCGACGAAAGGCATCCTATTTCTCTTGAGTCGATCACCTTTGCGGTGCCCGTGATTTCCGTTGCGGTTGAACCCAAGACGAAAGCCGATCAGGAAAAAATGGGCATGGCGCTGGCCAAGTTGGCGCAGGAAGACCCGACCTTTAAAGTTCATACCGACCCCGACAGCGGACAGACCATCATCAGCGGCATGGGCGAGTTGCATCTCGAAATCATCGTGGACCGCATGATGCGCGAGTATAAAGTCGAGGCCAACGTCGGCAAGCCGCAGGTCGCATATCGCGAGACTATCCGCAAGCACGCCGAGGCGGAAGGCAAATACATTCGCCAAACCGGCGGCCGCGGCCAATACGGACACGCCAAAATTAAGTTGGATCCGCAGGTCCCAGGCGCCGGCTACGAGTTTGTCAATGAGATCGTAGGCGGATCGGTGCCGAAAGAGTTTATTAAGCCCATTGATCAAGGCATTAAAGAAGCCCTCGAGGGCGGCATTCTCGCCGGCTATCCCATGGTCGATGTGAAGGCCACCCTCTACGACGGCAGCTACCATGACGTCGACTCGAACGAAATGGCGTTCAAGATTGCCGGTTCGATGGCTTTCAAAGAGGCTGCCCGCAAGGCTTCTCCGGTGCTGCTCGAGCCAGTGATGGCGGTCGAAGTTGTGACACCGGAAGATTATGCCGGGGCGATTATGGGCGATTTGAGTTCGCGCCGAGGACGCATTGAAGGCATGGAGCATCGCGCCGGGTCGCAGGTAATCAAGGCCATTGTTCCGCTGGCGGAGATGTTCGGCTACGCCACGCACATGCGCTCGTCGACGCAGGGCCGCGCGGAATACTCCATGCACTTTGCCCGTTACGAGGAGGCGCCGCGCTCGGTCGCGGAGGAAATCATCGCCAAGGTGCAAGGCGCGACGAAATAGTTTCGTATCAGGGCATGGCTTGAGCCATGCCGCCAAAAAGGAAGAACAGAAATGGCGAAAGAGAAATTTGACCGCAATAAGCCGCACTGCAATGTGGGGACGATTGGTCACATTGATCATGGCAAGACCACGCTGACGGCGGCGATTACCAAGGTGTTGTCCAAGCACAACCCGAAGATCCAGTTCCGGTCGTTCGATTCGATCGATAACGCTCCGGAGGAAAAAGCCCGCGGGATTACGATCGCGACGGCGCACGTGGAGTATGAGACGGCGAACCGGCACTACGCGCACGTCGATTGCCCCGGCCACGCCGACTACATCAAGAACATGATCACGGGCGCGGCGCAGATGGATGGCGGAATCTTAGTGGTCGCGGCCACCGACGGTCCCATGCCGCAGACCCGCGAGCACGTGCTCCTGGCGCGCCAGGTCGGCGTGCCGTATCTGGTGGTGGCGCTGAACAAGTGTGATGCGGTGGACGATCCGGAGCTGCTCGAGCTGGTCGAACTCGAAGTGCGCGAGCTGCTGAAGAGCTATCAGTTTCCGGGCGACGACGTGCCGGTGATTAAGGTGTCGGCGCTCGGGGCGTTGAACGGGGAAGAGAAGTGGGAGAAGCAAGTGGACGCGTTGATGGAGGCTGTGGATAAGTACATTCCGCAGCCGGCGCGCGAGCTGGACAAGCCGTTCCTGATGCCGATTGAAGATATCTTCTCGATTCAGGGCCGCGGCACGGTGGTGACGGGCAGAATCGAGCGCGGCAAAGTGAAGGTCGGGGAGGAAGTAGAGATAGTCGGCTTCCGCGACACCCGCAAGACGGTTGTGACCGGCGTGGAGATGTTCAAGAAGCAGCTGGACGAAGGCCTGGCGGGCGACAATGCCGGCTTGCTGCTGCGCGGCATTGCGAAAGAAGATGTGGAGCGCGGCATGGTGCTGGCCAAGGGTGGGTCGATCACCCCGCACACCAAGTTCAAGGCGGAGGTCTATATCCTGACCAAAGAGGAAGGCGGGCGGCACACGCCATTTTTCAAGGGCTACAGGCCGCAGTTTTACCTGAGAACGACGGATGTGACGGGGGTAGCGGAGCTGCCGGCGGGCACCGAGATGGTGATGCCGGGGGACAACGTGCAGTTGGTGATTGAGTTGATTACGCCGGTGGCGATGGAAAAGGGCTTGCGCTTCGCGATTCGCGAGGGCGGGCACACGGTGGGCGCGGGCACGATCAGCGAGATTATCACGTAATAGGTAGAGACAGCCGCCCTCGGCGGTCCGGGCGAAGCGCAAGCTTCGCGACATTCGCGGGCGAGGGCGCCCGCGCTACATTCGATCTTTCCTCCCGGGAGAGCCGGGAGGGGTTAGAGAGCCGCTAAAAGTGATAGGCAACGAAAAAATTCGCATCCGCTTAAAGGCGTACGACTACCGCATCCTCGATCAATCAACCGGCGAGATCGTGGATACTGCCAAACGTACCGGCGCGCAGATCGCCGGGCCGATTCCATTGCCCACGATGAAGAACAAATACTGCGTGCTGCGCTCGCCCCACGTGGACAAGAAGTCGCGTGAGCAGTTCGAGATCCGCACCCATAAACGGCTGCTGGATATTCTGGACCCCACGCCGCAGACGGTGGACGCGCTGATGAAGCTCGATCTTCCGGCGGGCGTGGATGTCGAGATCAAGGCGTTCGGCAAGGAACATAAATAGTTGTGTAGGGACGGCCGCCCTCGGCTGTCCAGTGGAGCAAGGCTCCACGGTTCCGCGGGCGAGGGCGCCCGCGCCACACGGAGTTCAAGGATATGGCAAAAGTAGCAGGCATCCTCGGCAAGAAGGTTGGCATGACGCAGTTGTTCGACTCGCGCGGCGACGTGCGACCGGCAACGGTGATCCAGGCCGGCCCGTGCGTAGTCACGCAGCGCAAGACCGAGACGCGCGACGGCTATGCCGCGGCGCAGCTAGGACTGGTCGAATTCCTGAAGGAATCGAAGCTGACCAAACCTATGCGCGGCCACCTGGGAAAAAATAATCTCCCGCCGGTCCGATTCGTGCGCGAGGTTCCGCTCGAAGTCGAAGAGAAAACCGAAGCGGATGGCGACGGAGTTAAAGCCGGCGAGCGCGTGCTGGTGGATATCTTCGAAGGCGAAAAATTCGTGGATATCGTCGGCGTTAGCAAGGGGCGCGGCTTTCAGGGCGTGGTCAAGCGGCATCACTTTGGCGGTGGTCCCAAGTCGCACGGTTCAATGTTTCAGATTACCGGTTCGATCGGCTCATCGGCGTTTCCGTCGCGGGTGTTCAAGGGCATGCGCATGTCGGGACACATGGGGAATGCCCGCATCACCATGCGCAACGCGCGCGTGCTTGGGGTGGATAAGGAAGAAAATCTGCTAGTTGTTGAAGGTGGAGTTCCGGGCCCGAATGGCGGATATATCGTGATTACCAAGGCCAAGAAGCCGCCGAGAGAGCGGCGCGGTTTTGCCGGCTCGGCCACGGTTGATCCGTTGAAAGCGGCCAAGCGAGCGGCCAAAAAGGCGTAAATCACGGGAAAGCATATGGCAACGATTGATATTCACAACCTGGGTGGTGAAAAGGTAGGCACGTTCGATCTCGCCGACGAGATTTTCGGCGCGGTGAACGAAGACCTGCTGTGGGAGGCGGTGAAGCACTATCGCGCCGCGCGGCGTGCGGGCACGCATGCCACCAAGAACAAAAAGCTGGTTTCGGGTGCGGGCAAGAAGTTGTGGAAGCAGAAGGGCACGGGGCGGGCTCGTGTGGGCTCGATCCGTTCGCCACTGTGGCGGCACGGCGGAACGGTGCACGGTCCGCAACCCCACTCCCACGACTACACCTTCCCGCGCAAGAAGTTGCTGGGTGCGTTGCGCTCGGCGCTGGCCGCGAAGTTTGCCGCGGGAAAGCTGATTGTCGTTAACGCTTTCGATTTGAAAGAAGCCAAGACGAAAGCGTTCCGCGCCGCCCTGGACGGTTTGAAAGTGAACAGCACTGTTTTGCTAGTCGAGGTTCCGCAGCACGGCAATCGCAACCTGGAACTAAGTTCGCGCAACATTGATGGACTCGAGTTGGTGGCTGGGAATGAAGTTCATCCTTATCATCTGCTGCGTTATGACCGGGTGATTTTTTCTCATCCCGCAATCGAGAAGTTGCAGTTGTCGCTCAAAGGAACGGTGTCAAAGCGGCAGCACGAGAAGAGCGAAGCCGAGAAGCCGAAGGCCTCGAAGCGCGCGCCACGGCGGCGGGCCAAATATGAAAAAGCGGCAGAGGTGGCCTGATGAAGACTTCGTACCAGATCATTCGCCGACCGGTAATTACGGAAAAGGGCCTGGCCATCAAGGAGAACCAGAACACGCTGGTTTTTCAGGTGGAGCCCAAGGCGACCAAGACCGAGATCAAGGAAGCGGTGCAGTTGATTTTCAAAGTTAAAGTGCACTCGGTGCGCACCGCGATGTATCCGGGAAAAGAGCGTCGGCGCGGCAAGTTTTCCGGCTACCGACCAGATTGGAAGAAGGCCTACGTGCGGTTGAAGGCAGGCGAGAAGATGCCGGAGTACGCGCAAAATTTGTAGGGAGCCGTCAGTCCTAAGCGTTCAGCGCTCAGCCAAAAGCCGGCGAGGCTGGAGCTAGGAGGTGACGGCTAGAAGCTAAGAGCTGAAAAATGCCGATAAAGACATATCGACCGACGACCCAGACGTTGCGTTACCGCACCACGCTGGTCAATGATGACATTACCTCGACGCAGCCCTATAAGCCGCTGCTCGAGCCAAAGCCGCGGACGGGCGGGCGGCGGAACTCTGGCGATACCACCATGCGTTTCATCGGTGGCGGCCACAAGCGCAAGCTGCGCATCATTGATTTCAAGCGCGACAAGATCGGTATCCCGGCGACGGTCGCAACCATTGAATACGATCCCAACCGCTCGGCGCGCATCGCTCTGTTGAGTTACGCCGATGGCGAGAAGCGGTACATTCTGCAGCCCGATGGCTTGAAGGTTGGACAGAAAGTTTTGAGCGGGCCGGATGCGGATATTCTGGTCGGCAATAGCTTGCCGTTGAAGAATATTCCGCCGGGCACGACTATCCACAACATCGAATTGAAGCCCGGCAAGGGGGCGCAGATGGTGCGCTCGGCAGGTGGATCGGCGCAACTGGTGGCGAAGGAAGGCGAATATGCGCTGGTCAAGCTGCCTTCGGGCGAGACCCGCAAAGTCGCGCAGGATTGCATGGCCACCATCGGTCAGGTGGGCAACACCGATCATGAGAATGTGACCATCGGCAAGGCCGGGCGCTCGCGGTGGTTGGGCAAGCGTCCGCACAATCGCGGCGTTTCCATGAATCCGGTAGACCACCCGCACGGCGGCGGTGAAGGCAAGACTTCCGGCGGACGTCATCCCGTAACCCCGTGGGGGCAGCCGACGCGCGGCTACAAGACGCGCAATAACAAGCGGACCGATGCATTCATCGTAGGCCGCAAAGGCAAGAAGTAAGAGGACATTATGCGTTCAGCAAAAAAAGGGCCGTTCGTGGACGGATATCTGCAGACGCGGATTGAAGGCATGAACTCTCGCAATGAAAAGAAGGTACTGCGCACCTGGTCGCGGCGCTCGACGGTGATTCCGGAATTTGTCGGCCACACCATCGCGGTGCACAACGGCAAAAAGTTTATTCCGGTGTACATCACGGAAAATATGGTGGGCCATAAACTGGGCGAGTTCAGTTTTACCCGCACCTTCAAGGCTCACTCCATGAAAGCGGCGACCGAAACTGCGGCGCGGCCGGCGGGCGTGCCCGGCGGTCCGGGGGCTGCGGCCCCGGCCGGCGCTTCGGCGCCTAAGGCGTAAGAGAAAAACTATGGAATTTCGAGCTCAAGCCCGGTTCATGCGTGTCTCGCCGCAAAAGGCGCGGCTGGTGCTGGATCTGATCAAAGGTCGCAAGGTGGAAGACGCGCTCAATACTCTGGCTTTCACCAAGAAACGCGTGGCGGCGACGGTCGAAAAGCTGCTGCGGTCGGCACTGGAAAACGCGAACTATCTGAGCGCCGAAAAAGACATTGACGTGGATGTGGACAAACTTTACGTCAAGAGTGCCATTGCCAACGACGGACCGCGCATGAAGCGGATTCGTCCTGCGCCCATGGGCCGAGCGTTTCGCTATGTGCGCCGCATCTCGCACATTGAGCTGGTGCTGGCGGAGCGGAACGGCAGCAGCGAAGGAATTGCCAACGTGGTCAGAGCGAGAATCGGCGGCCAAGCCCGCGAAAGCTGGTACGAAGAAGCGCGTGCCGGCCAAGAAGAAAGCGGCAGGCAAGAAGAAAACCGCAGGGGTTCGATAGATTGGTGTGGAGGCAGGTCTCGCGAGACCTGCGGCCGCACGGGAGATACGATGGGACAAAAAGTTCATCCTTACGGATTTCCGCCTCGGCTACACCAAGCCGTGGAAGTCGCGCTGGTTTGTCGAGAAGGATTACGACAAGCTGCTGCTCGAAGACGTCAAACTGAAGGCCGAGCTGAAAGACAAGCTCAAGTCGGCGGGCGTGAGCTCAATTGAGGTGGAGCGTCCGGGCAACAAATTGCGGGTGATTATCAAGACGGCGCGGCCAGGCATCATCATCGGCCGCAAGGGCGCGGAGATCGACAAGCTCAAGCAGGATGTGCAGAAGCGCACCTCGCGTGAGGTTTACATCGATATCCAGGAAGTGCACAAGCCGGAACTGGATGCCCAACTGGTATCGGAGTCGATTGCGCTGCAACTGGAAAAGCGCGTCGGCTTCCGCCGAGCTATGCGCAAGGCCGTAGATTCGGCGCTGCGCTTTGGCTGTAAAGGAATCAAGGTGCGGGTGAGCGGCCGTCTGAACGGCAACGAAATCGCGCGTTCGGAATGGTATCTGCAAGGCCGTTGCCGCTGCATACCTTGCGCGCTGACATCGATTATGGATTCACTGAAGCCCGCACCACCTATGGGGTGATTGGGGTGAAGTGCTGGGTCTATAAAGGCGAGATTCTGCCGACCAAAAAGCGCGAGCCGCCAGCAAGCTGGGCGCGTTTTGAGTTTCGCTGCGGGCTGAGAGCGAAGCTAAGGGCTGAAATTATGTTGATGCCAAAGAAAGTGAAGTACCGCAAGCAGCAGCGCGGACGGATGACGGGCAAAGCCTGGCGCGGCAGCGAGCTGGCTTTCGGAGATTTCGGGTTGAAAGTGCTCGAGCCGGGCTGGATCACCGATCGGCAGATCGAGGCCAGTCGGGTCGCCATGACGCGCTTCGTCAAGCGGGGAGGCAAGATCTGGATCCGTTTGTTTCCCGATAAGCCGGTGACCAAAAAGCCGGCCGAAACCCGTATGGGGAAAGGCAAGGGCGCGCCGGACCACTGGGTCGCGGTGGTTCGTCCCGGCAAGATTCTTTTCGAGATGGAAGGGGTCTCGGTGCAAGATGCGGCGGAAGCCATGCGCCTGGCCTCCCACAAGCTGGCCCTGCGCACCTCGTTCGTGAAGCGGCAATCGGCGGCACACTAGGACGGGTGCGATCGGGAACGCGGGAAATGAGATCTGCGAAGCGAGATCTGAAAGCCAGACCGGAACAAAGGAACTGACAATGAAAGCCGAAAAAGTGCGAAACCTGACCGACGAAGAACTCCGCCAGCAGGAGCGGAGCTCAACGACCAGCTGTTCAAGCTGAAGTTTCAGCTGAACATGGGACAGACGGAGAGCCTGAAAAAGATTCGCGGCCTGCGCAAAGACATTGCGCGGGTGAAGACCATCGCCCGCGAGCGCGAAATCGCCGCGCGACGCACGGAGAAAAAGTAATCATGGCTGAAACCGCAGCCAGGCCCAAGGACGGCGCAAGGAAGTGGTTGGCGAAGTGGTCTCCAACCGCATGCATAAGACCATCGTGGTCGAGGTGGTGCGCAAGAAAGCGCATCCCTTCTACTTCCGCGTGGTCTCGAAGGACAAAAAGTTTTACGCCCACGATGAAAAAATGAGGCCCATGTGGGCGACGTGGTGCGGCTTGGAAGAGACCCGGCCGCTGTCGAAATTGAAGCGCTGGCGGCTGAAAGAAATCGTGCGCCGCACGCGCTGGCGCCCGAGGCTGCGGCCGATGGATATCGAAGTAGGCGGCTGTTAAAGGAGAGGAACTATGGCTGTGATGATGAGATCGCATGCTCGAGGTTGCCGACAATTCCGGCGCCCGCAAGCTGCAGATGATCCTGCCGCTCGGCGGTTCGACGGGATTGAATGCCGGGCTGGGAGACGTGATCACCGCCAGCGTAAAAGAAGCTTCGCCGGACGGCCAGACCAAAAAGGGACGGTGGTGAAGGCGGTCATCGTGCGCACCCGCAAGGAACACCGGCGGCGCGACGGCACCTACATTCGCTTTGATCAGAACGCCGCGGTGCTGATCAATGAGGCCGGTGAGCCGGTGGGTACGCGCGTCTTCGGGCCGGTGGCCCGGGAGTTGCGCGACAAGAAGTTCCTGAAGATTGTGTCGCTCGCGCCGGAGGTTCTGTAGCGCCGCGCGGTCGGCAGTTGGCCAGACATCAGGTTGAGCGGAGAGGATTTCAGTGAGCAATGAAAACGGTTGAGACACGCACAAGCGAGTCAACATCCGGCACAACGACACGGTGAAAGTGATCGCCGGCCGCGACAAGGGCAAAGAAGGCCGCGTGCTGCGGGTATTTCCGGATGAGGGCAAGGCTCTTGGTCGAGCATGTCATGGTGGTGAAAAAGCATGTGCGCCCCAACCCGCAGCGCAACGTGAAGGGTGGAATCGCGGAGCAGGAGAGCCGGATTTCACTCTCCAACGTGCAGCTGGTGTGCCCCAGTTGCGGACCGGTTCGCATCGGTCACGAAGAACGTGGCGGGCGCAAAGTGCGGGTGTGCAAGAAGTGCGACACGACGCTGGACAAGTAGTTTAAGCGTAATGACGGTTGTTTAGCTCCTGGAGCGGTACATTTAGCAAGTGCTAGGGATAAGGCTATAGCTCCAACACTCGAAACCTGAAAGACTGAGAAAATGGCAAAAGAAAAGCGAGACAAGCAAGACAGCAAGAGCCGAACCGGCCGCCTGAAATCCGGCGCAGGCCACGCACAGCGCCAAGCAGACGCCGCGGCTGAAGGAGCGCTTTATCAAGGAAGTTGCTCCGGCGCTGATGAAGGAACTGGACCGCAAGAATCCCATGGCGGTGCCGCATCTGCATAAGATTGTGGTCAACATGGGGATGGGCGAAGCCACGCAGAATGCCAAGGTGCTTGATCCAGCGGTGAACGAACTGACCCAGATCACCGGCCAGAAGCCGGTGACGACGCGGGCCAAGAAATCGATTGCGGCCTTCAAGGTGCGGGAAGGCCAGGCGATCGGCGCCATGGTTACGCTGCGCGGCGACCGCATGTACGAATTTTTCGACCGGCTGGTGAATGTGGTGCTGCCCCGGGTGCGCGATTTCCGCGGGGTTTCCACCAAGTCGTTTGACGGGCGTGGCAATTACACGCTGGGCCTGCATGATCAATTGATTTTTCCCGAGATCGACTATGCCAGGGTGGACAAGCTGAAGGGCATGAACGTCACGATTGTGACCACGGCGCGCAGCGACGATCGAGAGCCGAGCGCTACTGAAGCAACTGGGAATGCCGTTTCGGGCCTAGAGAATGGGATCGGATGATCAGGAGCCAAGTCTGACGACAGCGAAGCGAGTCAAAGACGCAAAGATCCACGAAGAAGTTTGACGAAGTGGCCACGACGCAAAACGAGTCAGGCACGCGAGCAACCAAGTTTTCCTCGCGCAAGCACAACCGCTGCAAGATCTGCGGCCGTCCGCGTGCCTATCTGCGCAAGTTCGGTCTTTGCCGCCTGTGTTTCCGCGGTCTGGCGCTGCGGGGAGAGATTCCCTGGGTTTCGAAATCGTCCTGGTAGGGATTTCGTACGAGCGGTGCGCGGCGCTGGCGCCCGCGCCATACAGCAGTAAGCAAGCAACACCGCGGCGGGTTCTCTGGCGCAGATGAAATGGCCAGAAGCAAACGGGCGGCGGGGGAGAAGCAAAGCGATGAATTTGACCGATCCGGTCGCAGACATGCTGACGCGTATCCGCAATGCGGTGAGCGCCCGGCACCAGAAGGTAGATGTTCCGGCTTCCAAGCTGAAGACTGGAGATTGCCCGCATTCTCAAAGAAGAGGGCTATATCTCCAACTACAAGGCGGCGGAGGAGGAAGGCCACAAGATTGCTGCGCATCTATTTGAAGTACGGGAACGAAATGAAGCCACGATCTCGAACCTGGCACGCATTTCGCGCCCGGGTTGCCGGGTCTATGTGCGGAGCAGCGAGATTCCCCGCGTGCTGGGCGGCATGGGTATCAATATTCTGACCACGCCGCGCGGCGTCATGACCGGCCGTCAGGCGCGCAAGCAGGGTCTGGGAGGGGAAGTCCTCTGTGAGGTTTGGTAGAGAACCAGCGATCAGCCATCCGCCGCCACTTTCGCTAAAAGCGGCGAGCCTGAGATGCTGGCTGAGAGCCGAAAGCCGAGAGCTGAAGCTTATGTCAAGAATTGGACGAAAGCCGATCCCGCTGCCCAAAGGAGTGACGGTCAAGATCGAAGAAAACACGGTGGCCGTGCAGGGCCCAAAAGGTAAGCTGGATACCCAGCTTCCGGCGGGTATCAGGGTCGAACAGCAGGATGGAAACCTGGTAGCCATTCGCGAGAACGACTCGCAGGCTGCGGTGCATGGCCTGGCGAGGGCGTTGGTAAACAACGCAGTCGAAGGCGTCACTCGAGGCTGGAATCGTGAACTGGAAATCGTTGGCATTGGGTATCGTGCGGAGATGAAGGGCAAAGCTATGGTCGTATTCAGTCTTGGCTACTCGCATCCCATCGAGTATCCGTTGCCTTCCGGCGTTGACGCCGCGGTGGATCCCAAGCAGACTCAGCTTGACTCTGAGTGGCATCGATCGCCAGAAGGTTGGACAGGTGGCGGCGGAGATGCGCAGCTTGCGTCCACCTGATCCCTACAAGAACAAAGGCGTACGCTACGCGGGCGAACGATTGAAAAAGAAAGTGGGCAAGACCGGAGCAAAATAGCGGTCAACTTTCAGCTTTCCAGCAGTCAGCCGGACTAGGCCGACTGTAACTGGGGGCTGAAGGCTGAAAGCCGAGGGCGAGAAACATGCTGACACAACTATCAAAGAACGCAACCCGGCGTCATGTGCATGAGCGCATCCGTAAGAAGATCCATAGGTACCGAAGAACGTCCGCGCCTGAATGTTTACCGTTCGTTGAATCATATTTACGTGCAACTGATTGACGACCACAAAGGCGCCACCCTGGTGGCCGCGAGTTCGGCCGAAGGCAAAAAGGGCGAGCGCCGCATTGGCGGCAATCTGGCGGCGGCCAAGTCGGTGGGCAAAGCGATTGCCGAGCGCGCCCACAGCCAAGGGAATCTCCCAAGTGGTGTTTGACCGTGGCGGCTACCTCTACCATGGCCGGATTAAGGCTTTGGCCGATGCCGCCCGCGAAGCTGGACTGAAGTTTTGAATACAGCGCTTTAGCCGACGGCTTTTGTTCCCTGAGAGCCAGAAGCTGAAAGCTAGAAGCTGGGTTAAGAATGCCAACTATCATTAAGAAGCTCGATGCCGGCGCCTACCAGTTGAAAGACCAGGTGGTCGCCATCAACCGCGTCACCAAAGTGGTGAAGGGTGGCAAGAACCTTTCCTTTGCCGCATTAGTGGTGGTGGGGGATCCCAGCGCCGCCGTCGTGGGATACGGGTCCGGGAAGGCCAAAGAAGTGCCCCAGGCGATTCGCAAGGGAATTGAGTCGGCCAAGAAGAACCTGATGCGGGTCAACCTGACCCAGACCAGCATTCCCCATCTCTCGTTGGGCGCTTCGGTTCGGGCCGGGTGTTGCTGAAGCCGGCACCAGAAGGCACCGGCGTGATTGCCGGAGGCGCGGTGCGCGCGGTGATGACCTCGGTGGGAATTCAGAATGTGCTGACCAAATCCATCGGCACGACCAACCCGCATAATGTGATCAAGGCGACGTTTGATGCGCTCAAACAGCTGAGAAACAGAAGCGATGTCGCCGCCATGCGCGGCAAGACTGAACAGGAAATGTAGTGATCTGGTTTTCGCCCCGCCTGGGAATGGCACTGGCTCTTACAACTGAGGAATTATGGTGACAAAAAGACAGGCAGCGAAGGCGGCAAGCTGCATCTGAAATGGGTGCGTTCCGCCATTTGTGCGCCGGTAAAGCAGAAGCTGGTGGTTAAGGGCCTGGGTTTTACCCGGCTGAACCAGGTAATTGAGCGTCCGGACACGGCTGCCATTCGCGGCATGGTGGCCAAGGTGCCGCATCTGGTAGAAATTGTGAGCTCGTAATTAGCATTTGGGCAGTGAACACGGCTGCATGGCTAGATGCATGAATGCTTAAGTGTGAAAGGTTGAATTTATGAATCTTTCGAACGTTCGAGCACCGAAGAAGGCATCGGAGAACAAGAAGCGCGTGGGCCGTGGCATGGGCTCCGGCATGGGCAAAACCTCGACGCGCGGACATAAAGGCCAGCGCTCGCGCAGCGGTTCGCGCATGATGCGCGGCTTTGAAGGCGGCCAGATGCCGCTGCACCGCCGCATGCCCAAGCGCGGCTTTACCAATATCTTCCGCAAGGAATTTAACATCGTGAACCTGGAAAGGCTCGCCGCGCTGGGCGAAGACACCATCACGCCCGACGTTCTGCGCAAGGCGGGTGTGATCAAGACCAAGCATCCCGTCAAAGATTCTGGGCGATGGCGAACTCTCCGCCGCACTCACGATTCACGCCCACAAATTTTCCAAGTCGGCGCAAGACAAAATCACCAAGGCCGGCGGCAAATTTGAGGTGTTGCAGTAATGTGGGAGAAGTTTTCCAACATTTTTCGTATTCCTGACCTGCGCCGGCGGATCGGGTTCACGCTGGCGATGCTGGCGGTGTACCGCCTGGGCGGGCACATTCCCACGCCCGGGATCAATGCTGACAAGCTGCAGCAGTATTTCCAGCAGAACCACGGCAGCTTTCTGGGCTTTGTCGATCTGTTCTCCGGCGGCCAGCTGCGGCGTCTGACGATTTTCGCTCTGGGCATCATGCCCTACATCACGGCGTCCATCATTTTGCAATTGCTGACCGTGGTCTATGAGCCGCTGGCCAAGCTGCAGAAAGAAGGCGAGCTGGGACGCAAGAAAATCACCCAGTGGACGCGCTATCTGACCTTCGGCCTGAGCGCCATTCAATCGTTTGGTATCGCCATCAGCCTGCAGCAAGACGGCGGCGATTTCGTGGTCAATCCGGGCCACGGTTTCATCCTGATGGCCATGCTGACGCTGACTACCGGCAGCGTTTTCATCATGTGGCTGGGCGAGCAGATCACCGAGCGCGGTATCGGCAACGGCATGTCGCTGCTGATTTTTGCCGGCATCGTTTCCGGCCTGCCGCGTGGCATCGCCGAGCTTTACGACAAAGTGAAGAACGACGCATGGGGCAGCTTTACCGCGCCGGCTATGATTCTGCTGATCGTCATGATGATTGCGGTCGTGGCCTTCATCGTGTACGTGGAGCGCAGCGAGCGCCGCATTCCGGTGCAATATGCCAAACGAGTCGTCGGGCCGCAAAGTTATGGGCGGCCAATCCACCCACCTGCCGCTGCGGGTCAACGCCGGCGGGGTGATGCCGGTGATCTTTGCTTCGTCCATTTTGACCTTGCCGCAGATGCTCGGCCAGGGCTTGCAAGACAACCGCTACTTCGGCCCGCATGATGCACGCTCTCAACTTTGGCGAGCCTCTATACACGCTGCTCTATGCGGTTGGAATCATCTTTTTCGCCTACTTTTATGTGTCCATTGTCTTCAATCCCAACGAGGTTGCCGACAATATGCGCAAGTATGGCGGATTTATTCCCGGAATCCGTCCGGGCAGGCGCACGGCGGATCACATCAACGAGATTCTGACGCGGATCACGCTGGTAGGCGCACTCTACTTGATTTTGATTTCGTTTATTCCGGAGTGGATGATCGCCGGTATTCATCTGAACCATCTGCCCGGCGCGTTGGGAGCATTCTTCGAACGTCTGCCCACTTGGATGACCAATGGTTTGGGCATTACTTTTTACTTTGGAGGGACTTCGCTGTTGATTGTTGTAGGTGTCGCCATGGACACTGTGACTCAGGTGGAGGCGCAACTGGTCATGCGCCACTATGATGGATTCAGCCCGCGCAGCGGCCGGATTCGCGGCCGCCGTTCTTGGACCTAATGGTTACCTTGGGGAAATGCCGGAACGGCCGCGGTGAGTTATCCTGCTGCCGGTAAGGACTGGATTGGGGAGACCTACGGGACCAGTTCCATGGCAGATGAAGCCTCGCGGAGTGTCGGACCGATCGTTTTGCTGGGATCGCCGGGCGCTGGTAAGGGCACGCAGGCCAAGCGAATTTCCGCCCGCTATGGAGTGCCTCAGATCTCTACCGGGGACCTGCTGCGCGACAACGTGCAGCGCGCCACCGAGCTTGGTATCCAGGCTCGGGAAGTATGGCGCGGGGCGAGCTGGTGTCCGACGATCTGGTTTGCGACATGGTCAGCCGGCGTCTGAAGGATGCCGATTGTGCGCGTGGCTTTATTCTTGACGGTTTTCCCCGCACTCCGGCCCAGGCCGGATGGCTGGACGCGTTTTTCGAGCACGAGCTCTTTGACAACTCCGGCACGAAGTGCCGGCCGATTGTGATCCTGATTGACGTGGACTATAATCAGTTGCTGCTTCGGCTTACCGGACGTAGAACTTGTCTCACCAACGGGCATATCTACAACGTCCATTTCCAGCCACCCCGCATTGATGAGCTTTGTGATCTTGATGGGTCTAAGCTGGTTATCCGCGAACGATGATCGCGAGGAAGTGATCCGGGAACGTCTGACCGCTTACGAGCATCAGACCAGGCCGGTGGCGGAGTACTATCATCGCCAAGGGCGGCTTTTTGCGGTGGATGGCAGCTTGCCGGCGGATACGGTGACCGAGAACATTTTTGAGGAGATTGAAAGCCACGTGGGCGCGAGCCCGCCGACGGCCATTGGCAAGTGGCAATTGTCTGCAAATCGGCGGCAGAGATTGAGAAGATGCGTCATAGCGGCCGCATCGTCCGCGAAGTGCTGGACCACGTTCGCACCGAGTTGCGCCCGGAATCACCACCATGGATCTGGAGCGCGCTGCCGAGCAAAAGATGAAGGATCTGGGCGCGAAGCCAGCGTTCAAGGGGTATTACGAATATCCTTGCGTGCTCTGTACCTCGGTGAATGAGGAGATTGTGCATGGCATCCCTTCGGAGAAGCGGGTGCTAAAGGCGGGAGACATTGTTTCAATCGATTGCGGCGTGGTGGTGGACGGCTACTACGGCGACGCAGCGATCACGGTGCCGGTGGATGGATCGATAAGCGACGAACGGCGCAAGCTGCTCGAGGTGACTGAGGCCTCCTTGTACAAGGGAATTGAGCAGGCGCGGATCGGCAACACCGTGGGAGATGTCGGCGCGGCAGTTCAGGCACACGTCGAGGCCAACGGTTTTAGCGTGGTGCGGGAGTTTGTGGGACATGGCATTGGCACCAAGCTGCACGAAGAACCGCAGGTGCCGAATTTCGGAGCGCGCGGTCACGGCGCCCGCTTGCGCGAAGGTATGGTGCTGGCAATCGAGCCCATGGTGAACTGTGGCGAGCCGGGTGCGAGGGTGTTGGAAGACAAGTGGACGGCGGTGACCGCCGATGGCAGCAGTAGTGCCCATTTTGAACATTGCGTCGCAGTCACGAAAAATGGCCCGGTGATTTTGACGCAGTAAAGCAGCTTTTGGCTATCAGCTCTTGGTTCTTAGCTGGCCTGAGGGGCTTCGGTTCTTAGATACAGGCTCCGGGTGGCTAAGAGCTTTTTAGAAGTGCATGAGCAAAGTTGAGACGCTTGCGCGGCGTCTGAGCCGCGCGCCGAAATCCTGAGCGGAGCGAAGGAACCCCGCAAATGGAAATCTAAGGAGTCAATGAGCAAAGAAGACGCGATTGAGGTAATGGCGGTGGTGCTGGAACCTCTGCCAAATGCGATGTTCCGCGTGGAACTGGAGAATAAGCATCAAGTGCTGGCCCACGTTTCCGGCAAAATGCGCAAGAATTTTATTCGCATTCTTCCTGGCGACAAAGTCGCAGTCGAGCTTTCGCCCTACGACCTGAATCGCGGGCGGATTGTGTACAGGTACAAGTAGATTTCCTGCTTTTCCCTCGTGTTGTGGCTGAGGGCTGAAAGCTGAAGGCTGAGAGCAGATTTTATGAAAGTTCGAGCATCGGTAAAGAAGATTTGCGACAAGTGCAAGGTCATCCACCGTAAGGGTGTGGTGCGGGTGATCTGCGTGAATTCCAAGCACAAGCAGCGCCAAGGTTAAAGGACAAAGAACAGAGGAGCACTATGGCACGTATTGCTGGCGTCGATCTCCCGCGTAACAAGCACGCGAACATCGCGCTCACCTACATTTATGGTATCGGCCATCCCCGCGCCGCTCGCATTTTGGAAGAGGCGAAGGTGGACGGCGTGAAGAAGATTCAGGACCTGGGCGAAGATGAGGTTAACCGCATTCGCCAGGTGATCGAAGCGCAAGGGATGGTGGAAGGCGACCTTCGCAAGGAAGTTTCGATGAACATTAAACGGCTCATCGAAATCGGCTCCTATCGCGGCTATCGTCACCGCCGCAATCTGCCGGTGCGGGGCCAGCGGACGCACACCAACGCCCGCACCCGCAAGGGACCGCGCAAGGGCACCATCGCGCAAAAGAAGAAGGCAACGGCAAAGACCTAAAATCGGCTGCTAGCTTCTAGCTTCTGGCTAGAGGCTAACACCTAGGAGCTAAGAGCGATCTATGGCAAAACCAGCAGCGGCAGCAGGCGGCGCAGGGGCGCCAGACAAAAAAGGCAAGAAGAAAACCTTCAAGAAGAAGGAACGCAAACACGTTCCATTTGGCATCGTGCACATTCAGGCTTCGTTCAACAACACAATCGTGACCATCTCCGATCCTGCGGGGAACGTATTGTCCTGGAAGAGTTCGGGATCGCTCGGCTTTCGCGGATCCCGTAAAGGCACGCCCTTTGCCGCGCAGCAAGCCGCCGCGAACGCCGCCAATATGGCGCGCGATCATGGCGTGCGCACGGTTGAGGTGCGAGTGAGCGGCCCCGGCTCCGGCCGCGAGTCGGCAATTCGCGCTCTGGCCACGGCAGGCATTGAAGTCCGCAATATTAGAGACGCTACCCCGATTCCGCATAACGGCTGCCGCCCGCCCAAGCGGAGAAGGGTGTAGGAGCCAGGGCTTAGCACTTGGCATTTAGAAATCTGCCAAGGCAAGTGCCGAAGGCCAGCTCATAACCAGCTACTGATTTTCGTCCGGGATGAAGGGTGAAGCCAAACCTGTAAACCGGTCATCCAAAGGAGAAGAAACTTGGCCCGTTATACCGATCCCGTCTGCCGTCTATGCCGCCGTGAGGGCATGAAGCTCTTCCTCAAAGGCGCCAAGTGTTTTAGCGATAAATGCCCCATCGAGAAACGTAACTTTGCTCCTGGCCAGCATGGCAAGGACCGCAAAGCCAAGATCGTGGGCTATGGCCTGCAATTGCGCGAAAAGCAAAAAACCAAGCGCATGTATTTCACGCAGGAAGGCCAGTTCCGTAACTACTTTGAAAAAGCCGCGCGCGGCAAGGGCGTCACCGGCGAAATGCTTCTGCAACAACTTGAGCGCCGCCTCGACAACGTCGTCTATCGTCTTGGTTTTGGCATGTCCCGCCGTCAGGCGCGTCAACTGGTACGCCACGGCCATGTTCATGTCAATGGACGCAAGGTGAACATTCCTTCCTACGAAGTAAGCGTAGGCGAGGAAATCACCATTCGTGAGAGCAGCCGTAAGTTGCCCATTCTCGAGCAGGCCAAGGAATTTGCCAGCCATCAGAATGCGCCCGCTTGGCTGGAGATCGATCGCGAGAATTTCAAGGGCCGCATCCTTTCGTTGCCCAAGCGCGAAGAGATCCAGATGCCGGTAAATGAGCAGTTGATCGTTGAGTTGTATAGTAAGTAAACAGTTATGCGGCCGGGTCTTTGACCCGGTCTGTCCGAGCGAAGCTCGGCAGTGTTTTTGGGTCCATTTTTCGAGCCAGATCAGCCTTTCCTGGTGTTGACCTGAAGCCTGGACCGCTTCAGCGAATCAGGATTGAGCCAAACGGCCGAAGGAGAAACAAATGCTTTGGAAGGGTTTTCAAAAACCGAAACGTCTCGCAGTTGACACCTCTACCCTCACCGACAAATACGGTATCTTCTGGGCGCAGCCCTTTGAGCGCGGCTTTGGCACCACTGTCGGCAATGCTCTGCGCCGCGTGCTGCTAAGTTCGATCGAAGGCGCGGCCATCACCGCCGTCAAGATGGAAGGCGTGCTGCACGAATTCCAGTCCATTACCGGCGTGGTCGAGGACGCAACCGACATCATCCTCAACCTGAAACAGATTCCCTTCAAGCTGAGCGGTGACGCGCCGAAAGCCATTTACTTGCGGGCCGATCAGCCAGGCGTGGTCACCTCCGGCATGATCGAAGCCGATGCCGACGTCGAGGTTCTCGATAAAGATGTCTACATCGCCACCGTGAGCGAAGGCGGCAAACTCGACATGGAAATGCGCCTCAAGCGCGGCCGCGGCTACGTCTCCGCCGACAAAAATTTCGACGAAGACCTGGGCATCGGCTTCATTCCGATTGACTCGGTGCATTCGCCGGTACGCAAGTGCAACTATTCGGTGGAAGCTGCGCGTCTCGGGCAGATTACCGACTACGACAAGTTGACGCTCGAAGTCTGGACTAACGGTTCGATTCTTCCAGCGGATGCCATTGGCCTGGCGGCCAAGCTGCTGAAGGATCACATGAATATCTTCATCAACTTCGAAGAAGATATCGAGACCTCAACTACATCCGATGACCGCAAGCCCGAGATCAAGAACGAAAATCTGAACCGCTCGGTCGAAGAGCTGGAACTTTCTGTGCGCAGCTATAACTGCCTGAAGAACGCGAATATCCAGTCGATTGGCGAGTTGGTGCAGAAGACCGAAGCGGAGATGCTCAAGACGAAAAATTTCGGCCGCAAGTCGCTGAACGAAATCAAGGAAATTTTAGGCACGATGGGCCTGAGCCTGGGCATGAAGATCGACGAGCATGGCAATGCCGTGCCCGGACCGACTTCCAACCAGGTGCTGCCGGCCTCGGCTTACGGCGACAACGATCTGTAAGACGACGAACGAATAAAAGGACACGTGGGTGCCATCCTGGATTCCGCGCGCTTTGCGGAATTTAGGGTGGGACCAAATTTGCCAAAGGACTCGAACCATGCGTCACAAAGTAGCAGGCTTTAAACTCGGACGTACCACCAGCCACCGTCGGTCGCTGTTGCGCAACCTGGTCACCTCGCTCATTCTGGAAGAGCGCATCGAAACCACCGTGCCCAAGGCGAAAGCCATGCGTCCTATCGTCGAGAAGATGATTACCCTCGGCAAGCGTGGCGATCTGGCCGCGCGCCGCCAGGCGCACTCCTATCTCATGACCAGCGCAGCCGTCGATCGCTTGTTTGAAACAGTCGGTCCCCGTTTCGGTGACCGCGAAGGCGGTTTTACTCGCATGATTCGTGCTGGCTGGCAAAAAGGCGACGGCGCCGATAAAGCTTTCGTCGAACTGCTGGGCAGCGAAAAGCTGCAGGAAGAAAAACGCGAGAAGCGCGCCGAAGCCCGTGCCAAGCGCGCCGCCGAAACTAAAAAGGCCATGGAAGAGTCCGAAGCGGAAGTCCAGGCCAGCGGTGGTCTCGAGCCTTCGAACGAGGGCGAGACCAAGACCAAAGACAAAGAGTAGTCTCATGGCGGGGCACACCGGTGCCCCGCGTGTTTCCATCCCACAGCTATACTCGCCGCATGTTTTGCCGAAGCCTTCTCTTTGCACTGCTCCTCGCGCCAGTTGCATTTGCGCAGGAGCGCGTCACGTTTTCGACCCAGGATGGTGGCCTGATTTACGCTGACCTCTATGGCCACGGCGAACGCGGTGTCGTGTTGGCGCACGGCGGACAATTCAACAAGGAAAGTTGGAAACCACAGGCTGAAGTGCTCGCCGCGGCAGGCTTCCGCGTGCTGGCTTTTGACTTTCGCGGCGATGGCCAATCGCGCGGGCCCGGCGACTCCGATCCTATGGACGCACCTCTTTATCTTGATATCCTGGCTGCGGTTCGTTATCTGAGAAACGCTGGCGCACAAACTGTGTCGGTGGTTGGGGCAAGCATGGGCGGTTGGGCGGGAGCCGGGGCGGTGGTCGCCGGGAACCCGGGTGAAATTGATCGTCTCGTGGAACTGGGCGCTGCGGGCGGCAAGTTGGAGAAAGTCAAATGTCCCAAGCTGCTGATTGTGGCCCGCGACGATACCAGTGGGAGCGGCCCGCGGCTCCCGCAGATTCGCGCTGAGTACGACAAGGCTCCTAAACCGAAAAAGTTGATTGTCTTAAAGGGTTCGGCGCACGCGCAGTTCCTGTTTCAGACCGATCAGGGGGAGCGCGTCATGCGCGAGATTCTGCGATTTCTTAACCAACCGTGACCCAGGGCGCACGCCCTCATGCGCCAGCTTTCCCGTGGCCTATTCTTCCTTGGTCAACACTCCATGCTGAAAAAAGAATTTTCTTTCGCCGGTAGGATCGTTCACCATGGTCTCGACAATCTCGTCTTTCACGAATATGTAGCTGTAGCGATAGGTCTCGCCGTTGCCTAGCCTCTGTTCCGAAACCTGGCCTCCGCGCGTGTAGTTATTCCGCAGCAAGGCATTGCCAGCTCCGTCGAACACAGTCATCAACAGATACGAGTCGTAGCCCGGATAATACAGGAGCGGCGCATACTCGAAGCGGTAGAGCACGTGGGTTGCGTCCGCCACAGTTTCCAGGTGTCCACTGGAGTCGTAAGCATACCTGCGAACATCTCCCGCGTCGCTGGCCGCTTCGGTAATGCGGTCCGCGGCATCGTATTTGAAGCGGATGGTAAGTCCTGAGGCCGAAATTAACTGCTCCAGGTTTCGCCGCGCATCGCGTTTCAACTGAATGCGTGCGCCGTTTGGGTCGTCCATTTCGAAGGCAGCGCCCTGCGCATAGTTTTTCGCGTGATACGCCTCGGGAAACTGAAAACGGCGTCCATCATGGAAGCGCAACGTCCACCCGTCCCCATTCCACGCGATCTGTGCCCCGTAAAACTCGGAGGATGTTTCCCCGTGCCTGAAAACCGCGTCCGCGTAGCCCGTACCCTTCGAAATTCGGTCAAAGTGAATCTGCCGGCCATCCTCCAGGTTCAAGTCCGTATAGGTGTAGGGAAATCTGGTGCCCGTCGGGCAAATATCGTAGGGATGATTCATCCCCACGCCGAACGCTCTCGCGCAACAATCCCAAACTCGATAGGTGCGGGTCAGAGACAGGGGAGTGACATCAGGAATGAACAAATCGGTTTGACGGAAAACAAACATCCCCGAATGCAGATCGACCAGAAATTCGTTGACTGGCAAATCATGATGAACCGTGGGCTTCATCAATCGAATGGAGCCCTTCATTTCGGCCGGCTCCGCGTCGGAATTGGTGGAAGATAGGACCAGGTAGGGATAGGCTCCGTCCCACGACGGGGGAGAATCGGTAAAGGGCAGGAGTTCCACCTTCACCGGTCGCGGAGAAGGCTTCCAAAATATTAGGAAAGCGGCGGTGGCGAGCAGTACGATGGCAACCGCCCACTTCCACCCCGGCGGATGCCAGGAACGTCTCTGCCCCGCGTCGCGATTCGCTCCGGCCACCATTTCTCGGTTTCTTCCTGGAATCCAGGTCATCTTAGTGCGCAAGGTAGCATCATAAAGATTTTTTTCGAAATCCTGAATTTTCCGCGCCATTCCAGGTATTCGGGCGACGCGTGAAATTCGTGGAAGCGATGGTCAATTCGCTCGCCGGCCTGCGTTACCATGCCCGCACCACTCCCGTAACCCCTCGCCGCCTTCACGCCGCGCTACACTTGGCGCAGGGTGGAATACTCTCGCAATCAAATTGCGATCGCAGCCGGCGCCGGTGTCTTGGTCGTACTCATCTTCTTCGGTTACCTGATCTGGCTCAACAATCAGGGGCCGGTGTTGTCGCGCTCCGCGGACCGAGATCCTCTTTCCGGCGTGCCCAATTCAATTTCCATGAATCCGCTGCGGGATCGCACGTCGGAGCGCGTGGCTGGTGAATTCATCCGCGCCATGCGCGACGGCAAATGCACCGATAAGCTTGATGAATGGGAGCACGACTACCGCAAGAAATATGCGGCTTTCATTTGCAATTCGGAGGCCCAACATCCCTTGCTATCCTGGAAAATCGCCGATTGGGAGGATCGTCCGCCGCTGCGCATTCTGCAATACCGCGGCAAACGGCTTACGGCGCCGGGGCAGACCAGCACCTACCAGGAGCTCTTCTCGGTGACGCTGGAAGATCAAGACGGCGGCTGGGTGGTCACCAAGTACGACGCAATGTACTAGAGGATATTTTGTCGAGACATGGCGGTGTCGCCTGCCAGGCGTTCTCGACGCGTGAAACTTAGCGGCTGCGATTCCAATCTTCGGACTAATTCCAGAGAATCGGGGAATTACGTTGGAGCCGCAAAAGAGATATTGGGGGCCAACGGCTCGAAAAGAAGAAATCAGATTTTCGACGCTGACTAGGCTCTGGCGGCGCGGCTGATGTCTTCGGCGGTGCGTGTGCTGGAAGGCGAGTGCGCTGCGGCCGGCCAACTGGCCGCTCGCTCTCCGATACTCTCGGGCGCGACCATGCGGACGTCGGAAACATCCATGATGGCAAACCAGTCGCGGCGCAATTGCCCAATCTGCTTGGCATTCACATCAAGGAGCAGCGTGACCCTGTAAGTCTGGTCGCTCGTATCGCACTGAGCTTGCACGTAGGTGAGATCGAGCGCGCGGCGGGAGACCGCGGTGAGAATGCGCATCAAAGTGCCTTGTGTGTTGCTGTAGTAAATATGAAAGGCTTGCATGTCAGCTCTCCTAAGTTCTTTGCTTAGCAATCGTCTCGCAGTTACGTCGGGATAGCCGCCCTCGACTGTCCGGCTGGGCGAAGCCCAGCGCCTACTCACATACTAATTATTCGTCTTCGAACACCATCTCCGACAATGCCGCACCTGCCGGGACCATCGGAAACACGTTGGCCTCGCGCTGGCAATCGAAAACTAAAAGCTCAGGCTTGGTCGATTGCAAAAAGCGATCCAGCAAATCACCGGTTTCATCCGAAACCGGGAACTGCCGCATGGCCGCTTCACCCAGATTCGCGGCATTAATCTTGTATGCCTTAGCGATCTCGACAAAGTCGGGATTGTCGCTCAAATCGGTTTCCGCATAGTTGCGCTGATAAAAGAGCTGCTGCCACTGCCGCACCATGCCCAGAAATTTGTTATCCACGATCACCATTTTGATAGGAAGGCTCAAACGGTGAACCGTGGCCAGTTCCTGAATATTCATCTGAAAGCCGCCGTCGCCGGAGACACAAACGACTGTGGTGCCAGGTTTGGCCAACTGCACGCCAATGGCAGCGGGCAAAGCGAAGCCCATGGCGCCAAGACCTCCTGAGGTGATAAAGCCCCGTGGAGAATCGGAGTGGTAGCGCTGTGCGGCCCACATCTGGTGCTGGCCCACATCGGCCAATACGATGCTATCTTTCGGCAAACGGCTGAAAAGCTCATCGAGGAATCGGATGGTAGGTTGCGCCAGGCCGCGAGGGTCAAGTTCGGCGCGATCCGGGCCGCAAGCGATGGCCCGCCACGATTTCCAGTCGGGCAAAGCGATCTTGCGGATAGCGTCGTGAAACATGGGGACGGTCCGCGCCAGATCGCCGACCACGGGAAGATCGCAGGAGCGCACGCGATCAAGCTGCGCGGGATCAATTTCAAAGTGCACAATGCGGGCATCGGGCGCGAAACGGCTGAAGTCGCCGGTGACCCGATCGTCCAGACGCGCGCCGAACACCAGCAGCAGATCGGTCTCATGCAAGGCAGTGTTAGCGGCGCGGGTCCCGTGCATGCCGACCATGCCAAGGTAGTAGGGCATATCAGGATCAACCGCGCCCAAGCCATGAACCGTCGCGAAGGTAGGAATTTTCAGATCATCCAACAGCGCGCGCAGTTCAGTGATCCCGCCTGACAGCTTGGCTCCGGCGCCGATCAAGGCAACCGGCTTGCCGGCTTTTGCCAGCATCGAGGTCAGCGTTTTCGCAAAACTTGCGTCGGTGGTGTCATCCACCAGGCGCGGCCGGGGTGTGAACTTTACCGGGCCGGAGAACTGCATCTTGGCCTTCAGAATGTCGGTCGGAATGTCCACCATGACCGGGCCAGGGCGGCCACTCTTTGCCCAGTGAAACGCTTCGGCAATGGCCGACGGAACCTCTTCAACCGTCTTCACCAGACGGCTCCATTTGGTGATGGAGAGCGTCATCCCAAAGACATCGGTTTCCTGAAAAGCATCGGTACCAATGAGAAAGCTGCGCACCTGGCCGGTGATGCAGACCAGAGGAACCGAATCCATTTTTGCGTCGGCGATGCCGGTGACGAGATTGGTTGCGCCCGGACCGCTGGTCGCCATAGCGACGCCCGTCTTCCCTGTGGCGCGAGCATAACCCTCAGCGGCGAAGACTGCCCCTTGTTCGTGACGGGTAAGAATATGGCGCACGCCGCTGCCTTCGAGTGCGTCATACAACGGCATGATGGCCCCGCCAGGGTATCCGAAGACCAAGTCCACACCTTCGGCGCGAAGGCACTGTAGAACAATTTCGGCTCCGCGAAGCTCCGGTGCGTTAGGCATTGACGGCCTGCGGTTTGGGTTGCTCCGGAGTCTTCTTGCCGGCTTTCGGCAGCCATGACATCATGCCACGAAGTTCGGCTCCGACTTTTTCCACCTGTAGATTCTTTTCGTTTTCACGCAGTTTGTTGAAGTTCTTGCAGCCGTTCTTGTTTTCCTCGATCCACTCTTTGGCGAACTGGCCGCTTTGAATCTCCGACAAAATCTTCTTCATGGTGGCGCGGGTCTCGTCGGGAACCACGCGCGGCCCGCGGGTCAGGTCGCCATATTCCGCGGTATTGGAAATTGAGTAGCGCATGCGGTTGAGGCCGCCTTCATAAATCAGGTCCACGATCAACTTCACTTCGTGGATGCACTCGAAATAAGCGATCTCCGGGGCGTAACCGGCCTCGACCAACGTTTCGAAGCCTTTCTTCATTAACGACGTCAAGCCGCCGCAGAGAACGACCTGCTCGCCGAACAGATCGCTCTCCGTCTCTTCGCGGAAAGTGGTCTGTAGAACTCCGGCGCGGGTCGCGCCGATTCCGTAGGCGTAGGCGAGGCCGAGTTCCTTCGCATTGCCGCTGGCATCCTGATGAATCGCCAGCAACGCGGGAACTCCCCCGCCTTGGGTATACACGCTGCGGACGAGGTGTCCTGGGCCTTTGGGCGCAACCATCAGAACATCTACATCGGCGGGCGGAACAATCGTCTTGAAATGAATCCCGAAGCCGTGCGAAAAGCTGAGAACCTTGCCCTTGCTGAGGCCCGATTTGATCGCGGAGTCGAAAAAGTCCCCCATGGTTTCGTCGGGAGTCAGAATCTGAATCCAGTCTGCTTTCTTGGCGGCCTCCGCGGGAGCAATGACTGTCATGCCGTCGGCGGTGGCTGTTTTGGCGCTCTGGCGGTGGGGGTCGAGGCCGACAATGACGTTGAAGCCGCTGTCGCGGAGGTTTTGCGCCTGGGCATGCCCCTGGCTGCCGTATCCCATAATGGCGATGGTCTTACCCTGCAGCACCGCAGGTTTTGCGTCACGCTCGTAAAAAACAGTGGCCACGAAGATCTCCTGGAGGTTGACGGCTGGGCCGTCGGGTTATGGCCGACCGGTTACTTTAGATACCGACCGGTCGGTCGGTATTGAAATATTAGCGGCTGGGGAGGGGTGAGTCAAGGGGAAATGTCTCCGAATGATTCAGGGTGCGGCGGTGAATCCGGGTTGGCCGTGGGTTTAATTTCTGTTACATCAGAAGTGTCATAACCATCCGCTTGCATTTGCTTTTTCATGGCTCCTGCCTTTTCCAGCAGCTTCGTTTGTTCGGTGGCGGGAAGACCAAGGAACATCTGCCTAATTCGACGCTTAATGTACTGATCCATAAAATTCGATTTAATGACTGGATGTCCTACACCCCGAACTATGCACGAAGCGTGCTGACTGTCCCTCATGCGCAACTCAAAGCCTATCCCCGGAATTTGAAAAGTGCAGGTTGCGGTTCCATCCGCGTCTTCCTCGATCCCCGGGAGGTTTGTCATTGCAGTCGGGTGTTCGTCCGCGTGTATGTGAACTCGCAGAGCCATATCCCTGGGAAAATCCTCTTCCTCGCCAGTGACGAGAAAGTTGTGCATCCGTTCTCGATACAGACGCCTATACTCAGGAACGCCACTCATTAGAATCCGGTACTTGCCGCCTTTCACACCTTCAAACTCCCACTCCGCCACAGTGGCACGCCAGAAAACGGAAATAGCAAAGTAAGTGAGAACTTCCCAACGGATTTTGGGGCTCGCGGTAGCGCTGTAAATTTCCACGAGTTCTGGGGGATTATCATCCCCAAACTGCATCGTTCCCCTCCTCGTGGGTGCGGCATTCTTGAGAACTTCATCTCGCAGCCGGAACTTGTAGTTCGGCTCGCGCCACTTGCGGGTATCAGGTCTGTAGCAGAAGTTGAGGGTCCAGTTTTCTCCCTTTTCGTTGATCCTGTTGTCACAGTCACCGCATAACAAATGTTTGGAAATCTGCCTTAACGCTCCTGCTCCCTCTTCCGCTATGTACAGTCCGGCGTTGTCTAACAGAGAATACAGCCTTCGTGGAAGTAGATGGCTGTCGATGAGAGGCTTGACCAGTAGGCATAGCGGGCAGGTGCCCACCGGATGAAGGCAGACGTCACAACGATGGCGACCTTTCTTTGCTTTCTCGGACTTGACAGGTCGAACAGATGCGTGACATGAAAGGTGACCGGACCAAATCACGGTTGGCGGCTGGCGCTGGGGAATGGACGGCTAAAGCCAAAACCGGAGTTGAGCGGGTCACCGGATGGTCGAGGGATTCCTCGGAATGACGAAGGCAATACTTAATCAAAGCCAAAGCCCCGAGCAATGCCCGGGGCTTTGAGATACCAAACGGCGTCCGCCAAACACCTCAATCATAAATCAGCCGGGGCGATTGTCAACGAACTTTGATATCGAGTAACCCGAGGAGGGCAAGGGAGTCGAACCCTAGTGGCTGCAAAGCCACTCGACATTTGGCGGACGCCGTCCAGTACCCACTGGCAATACCCTCCTAAACGCCGTTCGCCGCGACCATTTTAGGTCCCCTTGTCGCGCGAGAATATGATATCGGATCGATTATTTTGGGAACGGTGCCAATACGGGAAAAGTCGGGGAATAGCAGAAATCGAGCTCAGAGTGGATTTCGTATGAGCCTCGAAATCCGCCCGTGACCGCTGGCGGAAAACAGCAGATTCCTCCCATCGGTCGGAATGACAACTTCCATGGAAGGTTACTAGCATCTGCCAAAACTGCGCTTGCTCGTTAACCTTGGCTACCCAAGCTGAGAGGATCTGTGTCACCTGGGCCAGGTTCGCACTGACATCCCCACTCTAAATTTCGCAAAACGCGCGAAATTTAGAATGGGGCACCCTCCGGGCTTGAGCGGGAGAGTCGACGGTTGACGCCCGACTCGAGTCTCAGCGCGGCCGCTCGTTGAAGCCGCGCCCACTCAGGATCATGGGCTCGCACTTTTCGGCGCGCGCCGCTCGGGTGATCGCCTGCTTCGCCGATGAAATGTGGAAGAGGTACGACTTCCTCCGGCCCGGCGTGAGCGCTGCGAATGCCGACCGGAGAACCACGTTGCCATCCAGCCTGCCCTGCAACTCCTCTGGGATTGGATACTCTGAAGCCTTCTTGAGTGCGACCTTCTTCCCCGACTCCTCCACTTCAATGGCTTCCTGGAGGTAGTTTTTCAAAGTCGATCGCAGCGCGGCAATCTCTCTCAGCGTTGTGAATTTGATCCATCGCCCGGCCTGCATTTTTCCAATCCGTTGCAGAATCTGTCTGGGATCTTTGAGCAGCGCGCCCTTGAAGAACGACAACGCGCACGACTCCTTGAGCGGGATCACGATCGCCACGTTCCTCTTGCGGAAGGTGAAGCAGGGTTTGCCCCACTTGCATTCTTCGGTCAGATCGCAGTCAAGCGCGATCTGCCTCAGCTTCTCGGTCTCCTTCTCCCACTTCTTCGCAAAGGGAACTTTCATGGTTAGACCTCTCCACGCTCTCTGAATTCCTCCCAATTCTGCCAGAAAGTGCACGACGCCGGGTGGCATTCCATGGGATAAATGGTTATTCTGTCCGCCGATGGCTCGCGAGACTACCACCGATTCCCGCCAGGAAATTCTGCGCACGGCGGCACGGTTGTTTCAGCAGCAGGGGTACGATGCCACCTCCATGAGCGACGTGGCGGCGACGCTCCAACTCAGCAAGGGTGGCCTTTACCACCACTTCAAGAGCAAAGACGAGATCCTGTTCCATTTGATGGACCATGCCATGGACATCACGCAGGAGCAGGTGATCGACAAAGTGCGGGGGATCGCGGACCCCGAAGAGCGGCTGCGAACGCTGATCCGGTTGCACATTGGCGTGGTGCTGCGGGAGCGCGATCGCGAGATCACGGTGATGCTGCACGAGAATCATCCGCTGCCGCCGGCGTTACGGCGAAGGATTAATGGACGCAAGAAAGATTATGTACATTTTGTCGAAGGAGCGATTGCCGAGGCGCGGGAGGCACGCGGTGCGAAGGGAACGGTGACTCCGCGGGCGGCGGCGTTTGCCCTGATGGGAATGATCAACTGGATTTACCAGTGGTATCGGCCCGAGGGCTCGCTGCGGGAGGAAGATTTGGTGCGGCAGTACACGGAGATCTTTTTTGCGGGGGCGTTTCAATAGCAGCCACAAATTTTCGCGGATAGAACGGAGCACCACAGGGGACACAGAGAGCTTCTGATTTTCAAGAAAGCGAAGTGAAGAAAGGTGCGGAAATGCATATTCGATCGTTATCTCTCATTGCGATGATGGGGATTCTATTGTCACTATCCCCTCGGCTGGCAGCCCAGACCGCACCTTGTGGCATAAACACTCTTAAACTCGGAGGGGAAAAAGAGGAAGTCCGTTTCATACCCGGCTCCCTGGATTACGTACAGGACTCGGTCAAACGAGCGCTCCCATCCGTTGCGGCGGATCTCAAGACGGATCAGCCGGGCCATATCGAAGCCAAGATTGACGTCGAACTTTGGGATGCAATGAAGAATCGCGCGTTCGGTTCCGAGGGAATGAAGAGCAACGGTGCAATCGGTGTACTGCATATAGACCTGGCAACTGCTTCACAGGATGGCGTGCAGGGCACGACGGTGAAGATTTCCTTCTCCAAACACGGTCTTGGAAATGGCAGCTATGGCGGTCCGTTGGCCGATGAAACCGAATGCCTCGTGAAGCTTCTGAGCCCGATTGACCCAACGGCTCATCCCACCGGGACTGTTTCGGCCATGCCCCAGACCACCGTGGAAGACGTAAACGTGAAAGCGGGGACGCCTGTGAAGGTTGCTCTTCGCGATCGTCTGTATTCCATCGACTTCCCGAAGAACGCTTCGACAATCGATGTCGTTCTACAGGTCATCGAGGACGTCAAAGTGAACGGGATCACGGTGGTTCGAAAGGGCGCTCTGGCCAAGGGAAAGATAACCGACTGGAAAGGTGAAAAGAGTTTTTCTCGCGACGCTACACTGCGGTTTGTCGTTCAGTCAGTCACTGCGGTGGATGGTCAGGAGATCCCGCTGGCGGAGAATTCTACCGCCAACAAGGCTAGTACGAAAGCGTCCGCTGCCGAGTCGGTTGCAATAGGAGGGCTGCTGGGAGGGTTCCTTGCGAAAGGAAAGCCTGTGTTTGTTCGAGCGGGTACAAGCTGGGAGCTGCCAACCTCGCAAGATATGGCAATCAAGGCGCAACTTTAGCCTGAATCACTCGATACGCTTTGGGAAGGCGCTATCGATGGCGGAGATTTGGCGAGTGGCAGGCTTTAGCGCAAAGACCGCGCTAGGCTGGGGCAGCGATCGCTCATGAGAGGCGCAGGTTTTCAAGCGACAACACAGATTGCCTACTGCACCTGCCATCTCTTACCGCCTTCGGTGGTGGTCCAGATTTTTCCATCCGAGGTTGTGAGCTTGATGTGTTGAGAATCAGTGAATTCAATGCTCACGATATCAGCAGTAAGAGTTTTTCCGTTTGCCGCAGGTTTCACCTGGGTCCAGTGTTGGCCCAGATCGACGGAGTGGTAGAGCGCGCCCGCGTTGCCTGCAACCCAGACCTCCATGCCTAAGCTAGCTACGGCGCGGAGCACGATGTTGTTCGCCACCGGAACCGCCTCCAACGTCGCCCCGTGGTCGCTGGAACGAAACAGCATAGAGCCGTCCAGAGAAATCATCCAGCGCGTGGGAATGTAGTTGGAAGCCATCTGCGCATAAGCTTGCTTGCGCAAGGACTTCATTCTGGTAACCTCCGCGCTTTCCACAGCAAACCCGGCCGAGTTCACTGTGCCATGCGCCGTCTGCGTAGTTACGGCCGGCTTCGCGGCGGTATTTGCCGAGGCCTGTGCGGGAGCAGCCGCGACTTCTACTTTTTGGTCCTCGGCCTTGGCCACTGCGCGTCCGTTCAGCGGTAGCTCGGCCTGCGCATGCGGTTCGACGGTGACCAGTCCCGCAGCACCGGAAACTTCAACCTGAACGGTCTGTGCGGACGCCTGCGACGCTGCTGCTTCTTTGTTCGCGATGCCATTTGAGAACCGGCTTCTAAGCGGCAGATCGCCTGTTCCTTTGCCTATGGGGCCAATTTCGTCGCTTTGAAGATCGTTTGCCGCCCGTTCGGAGTTGGCCGAAGCCTGGGAGCCAGCGCCAGCACCGATGGCTCCGGCAACAGCCCCCACGAAGCCTTTGGCAGCAGGACTTTGCGGTTTGAGCAGGGGTGGTCTGGCGGGTTTGGCGAATGCCATCTCTTTCTTGCGTATTTCTTGTTGTGGGGCACTTTGCCGCATGAGCGCTTTTGCCTGTGGAGGCAGGTCGAGCGTCGCCGTGAGTTGATCCCCTGACGGCGGTGGAGGAGCGGGTGCCGCTACCCCCGGGGACCGCTGGGGCTGGGAATTTCGGTCCGCCGTCAAGCCTTCAACTTGTCCGTTGTGCGCGGATTCCAAAGCTGCTCTCCGACTAACGCGCGTCTGATAGAAGAGCGCTGACGAGGCAATCACAACGCACGCAGCCGCGGCCACGCCCCATTTCACCCCCGGCCGACGTGTCCAGTGCGAGCGTGCGTCGTTGATCGCAGGCGGGACAGCAGGCACGCCCACCCGGGAGGTAGCATAGGCAGCCACCGCAACCTCAGGCAGAGCGATCTCTGGCTGGGCCAGAGAGATGACTTCGCGGCACTCGCCGCAAAAGGAAAGATGCTCGAGCACCGGCTGCCGCTCGGGCTCATTGAGCGAGTTCTCGGCGAACGCCGTGAGCAGGTCCGGGTCAGGATGCGACCCGGCCTCATCTGCTGCCTTCAGGCGTTCGCGCACGATTTTTGGAAGCTCTTGCATTACGTCTTTAGTCGTTTAGCCTTTGTCAATTTCCAGCGCTCGTTGCCATTTCCAATCTCAATTCTCGCGAGCGGGGGCGTCCGCGTCACAATCCCCCGCGGCACGATCAACCATCGCCGGTCTGAGGTTCTGCCGCCTTCTCAGGGAACGTTGGCTGATCACTTTTTTGCACCAGATGCTGACGAATATTTAATTCCAGATCCCGGACGTCTAATTCCATTGCTTCTTCGGCCTGGCGGCGGTTCATGCCTTGCTTGATCAGCGCGCCCATAATTTGTTTGCGCAAGGATTTTGCCAGCGTGTCAAGTTTGCGGCTGATGGTGGACTCATGAACGCGCAGCAGGCGCGCAATCTCGGCCAGAGTGCGCCCGTCAACGTAATAAGAAGCAAGCAGAAAGCGGTCTCCGGCTGACAGTGTCGCCAGGGCTCCGTCGGTCGCAGCGGTCACCCTCGGATCGGCGTCGGTGGAAGGTTCGGGGTCGGGCGCGGCGAACCTTTCGCCGTCTTCTTCCTTTTCGTCCAAACTCACCAGCCGCCGCTGCTTACGGTAGCAATTGATGTACTCCTGCGCCATCACGGTCCGCAGCCAGCCCTCGAGCGATCCCCGTCCAGTGTAGGAAGCGAGCTTACAAACCCGCTGCCCGTCACGGGTTTGCGTCCCATAAAGATCGGCATAAAGCGCATCCGCCAATTCATGCGCCGCCGCGCTTTCATGTGTAATCTGGCCCGCGATGTCGTACAGCCGGATGCGAAAGCGGGCAAAAAAGGCATCCCAGGCTTTTTCGTTTCCCAGCGCGCAGGCATGTGCGAGCGCCAAATCTTCCACTCGTAGGCTAGCGAACAGGGCGTGGAAGTCTCCGGGCGAAGCATTTGCCGGGGCATATTTCGCGGCGATCTCTTTGAGGATATTGCCAAATTGCTCGGCATTCAGGCCAAACTCACGCCCTCCGCTTTTTTGATAAAGGGTCGTGACCAGCGATTCCAATCCTGCAGAAATCTCCACAACGGGTTGGACACCGGGATTGGTCATTTTCCGGGCAAAACCAGCTTTCCGGATCGTATCAATTTTTATCTGCAAGAAACCGAGATTCTACGTTCTTCCCCTGATGAGGTCGAAATCGGTCCAATGGGACGCATGAAATGCGTTCCGGCGGAGCGTCTCTAGAAAGGGTTGAGGAGAACAAGCATATGAGTCTGAAATTATGGCTGCCCCTTGCGGTATGTGCCGGAACTGCGGCGATGGCATGGTTTCCCCGAGTTACGGCTCGCGCCGGCGAAGCGCCTTCAGTCGCCGGCTACAAAGTCTTAGATCCAATTCGCCAGGGAAATCTTACGGTATTCCCAGTGGTGACAATGACTTCCCACGATACCCATGAATTTCTTACGCTTGATGAGGGCGTGCGCTCCGGAGAAGTGGTCGTGACGGAATACGGCAACCTTCAACCTTTGATGCGGAGACGGGAGCTTCCACTTCCGCGCAGCGGCGGCGCGCAGGTGAACCAGTTGGTATTAGTCAACAACTCGAAGCAACCACTGATCTTGCTGGCGGGCGAGATTGTCACGGGAGGAAAGCAAGATCGTGTAATCGGCAAAGACCGCATCGTGCCGGCAGAGAGTGACCCCATTGACCTGAATGTTTTCTGCGTGGAGCCGGGACGCTGGACGGCAACATCGGCAAAATTCAGCTCCCTTGGATCGGCGATGGCGCAACCGGCCGTCCGGGCCAAAGCCATGGGTGCGAAAGACCAGCAGCAGGTCTGGGAGCAGGTGAGAAGACAACAGGCGGCAATGGCAGCGAATCTGGAGACTGGAGCGATCGGCGGCGCGGTTGGTGGTAGTGAAGGAAGCGCGCGCGCCGCAACTCCCATGGCCTCTGACGCGGTCAACGTGCGCAGCACCACGTCCTATGCGCGTGTAATGGACAACGCGGCGGTGAAAGAGCAGGTTGATGCGGTGGCTGAACCGATCCAACGCGGCTATCAAAGCCTGATCCACGAATTGCGCGACAAGAATGCGGTGGGCGTGGTGGTTGCGGTGAATGGGGAAATCATTTGGGCGGATGTTTTTGCCAGCACCAACCTTCTGGAAAAATACTGGCCCAAGCTGGTGCGTTCGTATGCGGCGGAAGCGATCGTGAGCAAGACAGATAGCCGCGACATCGGCGTCAAGTCCGCGCAGCAATTTCTGGAGAATATGGAGGGACGCCGCGAGACGGTCGAGAGCGAACCGGGACTGTATCGTCATACGGAAATTACCGGAGACGGATTCAAGGCGTTTGAGCTTACGTCGTTGCTGCCGAAGACAGGTTTCGATTTGCATGTCGCGAAGATGGCGGAATAAAGGCAGTCGAAGCGGGCGCCGTCACCGCCCAGATTCGGCGCGGAGAAGATTCACAGAGGCCACGAAGTGGCGAAAGGGGAACCACCGATCCTTTAAGCCTTCCTGGCTCTGGTGGCGTCACATTCAATCGTTTATAGACGAAATTCGCATAGAGAACAGCTGTCATCTTTGCAAAGCACCTCCATCGAAGAGTACCCTCAGTTTCTTCATTTTTCGGAGATATTGAGGGACTTCGCAATGAGATACCCGTGCTTGAGCATGTTGTTGTGCATCGCGCTCCTCTCATCTTTTGCCCTGGGTGGCGCGTCCGGCTATCACCTCGGTTCCACTTACAAACTTGGCGGGGACGGCGGCTGGGACTACTTAACCATTGACAGCGCGACCCGGCATTTTTACATCGCGCGCGGCACGCATGTGCTGGTGATCGATGCGGACTCGGGCAAGCCGATCGGCGATATCCCGGATACGCCCGGCGTTCACGGAATTGCGCTGGCGCCGGAGTTGGGACGCGGTTTTACCAGCAATGGGCGCGAAGGGACGGTTACGATTTTTGACCTTGGCATCGCTCAAACCAATCGCGAAAGTGAAAGCAGGAGAGAATCCCGACGCCATCATTTACGATCCTGCCACCAAACGGGTGTTTACCTTCAACGGACGCAGCCAGGATTCGACCGCAATTGAGGCGGCCAGTGGAACCGTTGTGGGAACCATAAAGCTGGATGGGAAGCCTGAATTCGCGGTCAGCGACGGAAAAGGCGAAGTGTTCGTCAACATCGAAAACAAGAGCGAGATGGTGGCGATCAATCCCAGAGAAATTGCAGGTGAAGGCCACCTGGTCTCTGGCGCCGGGATGCGAATCTCCTTCTGGCTTGTCAATGGATCGGCAGAATCGCCGACTCTTTGCCGGTTGCGAGAACCAGGTTATGGCGGTGGTGAATGCCGATAACGGAGAGATGGTCGCCACGCTGCCCATCGGCAAAGGCGTGGATGCGACGCGCTTCGATCCGGGGACGCGGTTTGCCTTTGCATCCTGCGGACAGCAGGGAGTGCTAACCGTGATTCACGAAGACTCCCTGGATAAATTCAGCGTGGTTGAAAATGTTCCGACCCAGCAGGGCGCTCGCACCATGGAACTCGATGAGAAGACCCATAAAGTATTTTCGGTGACCGCTAAGTTTGGTCCTCTTGGGGCGCCTACTGCGGACCATCCGCATCCATGGCCGACCATTCTGCCGGATAGCTTTGTGGTTCTGGTCTTGAGCAGATAAGCTCAACGTAAGCTGCGCGGTTAAACAACTCGA
The DNA here is from genome assembly GCA_963834075.1 of uncultured Acidobacteriaceae bacterium. Taxonomy (GTDB): domain Bacteria; phylum Acidobacteriota; class Terriglobia; order Terriglobales; family Acidobacteriaceae; genus PALSA-270. The sequence goes on along the minus strand of CAWIAH010000011.1, from coordinate 1,076,045 downwards.
TTCGTGCAATCGGGGCTGTGGCGAATTGCCCGAGTAACGAACCCCACCCTCGGCCAATCCCGTGTCGAAGAAGTAACCTGCAAGAACGCCGAATTTCCTGGGGCGTTCCTGTAAACTTACTCATTTTGTGGCCGCGATTGTGTGGCGCCACTAAGGACGCAACTCACCTATGAGCGTTACTGAAGACAAGTTTTACCACGCCAAGATTAGCCGTCGCGAAGACTTCGGCCCGGATTTGTGGATGATCCGGGTGCAGGTACCTGGGGAATTCAAATTCGCGGCTGGACAATATGCCACCCTGGGGGTATGGGGTGCGGAGCGTCGGCTGGAGCGGCCGTATTCCATCGTCTCGTCGCCTTATCAGCGGGAGCTTGAGTTTTTCTTTGAACTCGTGCCCAATGGCGAGTTAACGCCACGGCTCTACCAACTCCAGCCAGGAGACGAACTGCTTATGCGGAAAATTCCGAAAGGACGATTTACGCTGGATACGGAAAGTGGACGCCGCAATCATCTGCTCATTTCGACCGTGACCGGCGTGGCGCCGTTTGTGAGTTATGTGCGCACCTTGTACCGCGATTGGAAAGACGGCCGATTCGATGGGGAGCACACGCTTTATTTGCTAAATGGCGCCAGCCGCTCCTGGGAGTATGGCTACCATCACGAATTGTTGCGAGTCGCGCGCGAGACCCCTTGGCTCAAATACGTGCCAACTATAAGCCGTCCGTGGGAGGACAAGTACTGGCCGGGGGAGATTGGCCGCGTCGACGATCTGATTCGCAAGTACACCGATCATTGGGGTCTCGATGGTATGAATTCCGCTGGTTACATATGCGGTCATCCCCAGATGATCGAAAACGCCAAGGGAATCTTGAAGCGAATCGGCTTCGCCAAGGAGCACTTAAAAGAAGAGGTGTACTGGATTCCCGACAAGCATTCCGGTCTAAAGCCAGTGACGGTCTAGCATCATCTGGAACACGGCGACGATCGACTGCCGTGAGTGCGTAACCTTGCCGGGGCAAGCGTGGGCCGCATTTTTCTCAATGCCATCAGGCATTTACCGACAAAAGATCAAAGGGCGGCAGGTTACTCCAGAGCGCGCAAGCTATTACCTAAGTGACATTTACAGGTATGAGCCGGGAGCCTACTATCCGCACGTGGTTTGGCAGTTCTGGGGGAGGGCTGCCGAGGCGTCCTGAATTGATATTCAGGACGCTTTTTCTCTTAACGGTAACCTCCAGATCCTCGCGCGAACGACCATCTCAACATGTCGTCGAAATCATACCCACGGTGTTAGACGTTGCGACTTCTGGTAACCCGCTGCATCAAACAGGGGTGTTAGGATAAAGCCGGTCGGGTTGCTACTTGGAGCAACCAGAAGGCCGCTAAGCGGCGCTGCGTCGGAATACCTTCGGAGGAATAATGGCAAGTAACGCGATTTTTGAGGTAAACGATTCAAATTTTGACCAGGATGTGTTGAAGTCGGAACAGCCTGTTTTGGTGGATTTTTGGGCTGCCTGGTGCGGGCCATGCCGCGCGATCGCTCCTATCGTCGACGAACTGGCTCAGCATTTTCAAGGGAAGATTAAGGTCGGGAAAATGGATGTGGACCGCAACAGCGCAACTCCTATGCGCTACAAAGTAACCGGCATCCCGACTTTACTAGTGTTCAAAGGTGGCCAAGTGGTGGAGCAATTGGTCGGCTATCGTCCCAAAGAGGCTATCCAACAGGCGCTGGAAAAGCATATTGGTTGAGCAGATTTTTTGGTGGTAACGCTAATAAGCTCTTAGCCGTTGTATTCGGTGGGCGGCGGGCGGGCTGGCCGTTTTGTTTTTGCTTTGTCTCAAGAGCTACCCTGATGAGTGGTTTCAAGAGCTACGCTGATGAGTGTTTTGTCTCACGCGTAGAGCACGATCTTGCCGCAGACGCTCAATACTTTCTCAGCACGCCTATTACTCTTCCCTGAATTTGCACGGCGGCGGCCGAGACGATTATAGGCTGCATGGCCGCATTTGAGGGCTGTAGGCGGACCTTGTCGCCCTCACGATAGAAGCGCTTCAGCGTGGCATCTGTGCCATCCACGAGTGCAACTATAATGTCGCCGTTGTGGGCTGTCTTGGTCTTCTCCACCAGCACGTAATCCCCATCCAGGATGTGCTCGTCCTGCATTGACTCGCCGCGCACCTCAAGCACGAACACCTCCTTCGAGCGGACGAAGTCCGCCAGCGAGATGCTCTGAGAATTCTCCACAGCCTCAATCGGTTGCCCGGCGGCGATTCTTCCGAGGAGCGGAAGCACTACCGTCGTGTTTACCGCCATGGCTTGTTTCAGCCTCCCCTTGGGGGGCAGAAGATCAATAGAACGGCTGCGATTGTAGTCACGCGTGAGCAGCCCTTTTTTCTCGAGGTTGGTAATGTGCTTGTGTACCGTGGCAAGCGAGCTGAGTTCTAGTCCTTCGCCAATTTCTTCAAAGGAAGGAGAATAGCCGTGCTTCTGCACGAAGTCGGAGATAAAATCGTAAACCTGCCGCTGCCGCCGGGTAATTGCCATGCGATAGATTTTAGGCGAAGATTAGGCGAAGTCAAGCAGAGAATGCTTACGAGGTGCATTCCTCTCCACCAGGGTTTACTCTGTCCGCCATGGTCCCGGTGGACGCTGTTTCAATTTTGGCGTTGGTGGCTGTCTGCGTCTTCTTCATATTTTCGTGGTTAGTGGCTGGCCGCAGCCCGAAGAAAGGGATCATAGTGCCTTTATATGATCCGCCGAGTGGTATCTCCCCCGCAATGGTCCGCTTCGCTTGGAAAGAGACCTTCGATGATCGCGCGTTTTGGGCAAGTGCCCTGAGTCTCGTGGCTAAGGGGTGGGCGACGATGGAATCTGCTGGGAAGTGCCCGGTGCTGCGCACCAAGGTCGACCCCAGACATCTCCCGTTGCTGCCGGTCGAAGAGAGACTGCTGCTGAACCAAGCGTTAGGCGCAAGCAATCATAAAGGCATGCCCCTCAGCATGCTTGACGGAGACACCGCACGGGTTGCCGGTGAAATGGCCCGCTCCCTACGAGAAGCGGCACTCAGCAGGTGTTTCGAGAGAATCGCAACTTCGTAATTACCGGTATTGTGCTTTCGATGCTCTCTGTGGCAGTGGCAGCGAGGCCGCGAAACCGGGATCAATTTATGTCGCTTGTTCTTGGTCTGAGCGTAATGGCACCGGGAGTGTTCTACTTTTGTTTTCTGATGATGCGATTTTTAGATGTATTTCGCAGCTTGGGGGAGGGAGTCAACGGTATATTGTTGCGCCGTGCGGCGATGTTATGCGCTCTGTTTTTGCCCTGCGCAGCCGCAATTTGTTGGGTAGCCTCGTATTGGCAGGGATGTTTGGTTGGATTGCTCCAGCTGCAGTCGCCTTCCTTGCAGGATTGAACTTACTCTTTAGCAGACTTCTTAAGACTCGTACCGCGGCAGGAAGACTGCTTGAGGATCAGATCGAAGGCTTTCGCCTGTTTCTCCAATCGGTCGATCGATTAGCCTTGGATCGAGAAGACGGGCCGAGCCCGCAGGGAGGTATTTATGAAAGGTATTTGCCTTATGCGGTCGCTTTGGAAGTCGAACAGACATGGGGCGACAGATTGGTTGCGTTGAGTTCAACGATTCATAAAAACGAAGCCCTGATCGCGGCGCATTCGTTTTATCTGGGGATGTGGAACGGAAAGCCTGTCGAAATGGTATTCAAACCTGAATCTCTCGGGCATTGAGCGAGTTCAATGCCGCGCCTTTTCTGCTTCTTGACGTACCCGGACGAGTGGCTCGCGGTAGTCGGGATTTACATGTCACCTTAATTTGCGAGTGAGGTGGGGTATGGAGCCGACTTTCAATGTGCTTCTCCGCATTTTCAGGGGACTGGAGGGAAGCTCAAAGCCGATGCGGCGACTAGTCGCGGGAAGTGGCGCCATAAGCTCTCGAACGGTTTCAATAATTTCCTGGATGTCGGCATCATGGCTCTCGAGACGCCGTTCGAGTTCGGCGAGCTTGGCCACAATTTGCTGATTCATTACCAATGTCTCACGCATGCGTACGAAGGCGCGAACTACGAAGAGGCTCATTTCGATGGCTCGCTTCGAGTTCAAAACGGTGGCTGCCATGATGGCACCATGTTCGGTGAAGGCGTAGGGCAAATAGCGACGGCCTCCGTGAACGGGACTTGAGGTCGCAATTTGCGACCTCAAGTTGTCATGCTCAACACGAGACAAGCGGAAAAGAAAGTCAGGTGGGAAACGCCGGGCATTGCGCTTCACCTGCTCGTTTAAACGTTTGACGGAGACCCCGTAGAGCTCCGCCAAATCGATGTCCAATATGATTTTTTGACCGCGCAGAAAGGAAATTCTGGAATCAACTTTCTTGACAATTGCGATTGCAGATTTAGTCATAATTTTATCTTTGGATACTTGAGGTCGCAATTTGCGACCTCAAGATTTTTTAAGAATGAGTAGAGGATAGCAAGCTGGCTTCTGCGAGGGAATGCGGAAATCGACTTCCATTTGCTTTGGTGCCAAAACAGGAACAGGGCGTCGCAAACCAACTCAAGGAAACATTGCTAGAATGGTTGTTCATTGGGATAGCTATTCAAACCATGGATCTGGTTGCCATCCAGGCCGCTCTGCGTGAACGCAATATTGACGGGTGGCTGTTTTATGACCATCATCATCGCGATCCAATTGCTTACCGCATCCTCGGGTTACCCGCGAACCTCATGGTTACCCGTCGCTGGTTTTATTTGATCCCCGCACAGGGGACTCCTACCAAGCTGGTACATAAAGTGGAAGCGGGACATCTAGATACACTCCCTGGCGATAAGCGGGAATACGCCGCATGGCAGGAGCTGTTCGACGGCGTCAAAGCCATGCTCAAGGATCAGCGCGACATCGCGATGCAGTATTCGCCGAATAATTTGATTTTCTATGTCTCGCTGGTTGACGGCGGTACCATCGAGATGATTCGCGGCTTGGGGAAGAATGTTCTAAGCTCGGGTGACCTGATAGCGCAGTTTGAGGCGACTTGGACAGAAGATCAAATCAAGACACATTTCGCCGCGCGGGACGCCGTTGATGCAATTACCGCGGCAGCGTTTCAGGAAATCGGACTGCGCGCCGGCAATGGCGGAACGACCGAATATGAAATCCAGCAGTGGTTCATGGAAGCATTCCGCCGTGATGATCTGGTGACGGACGATCCTCCAATAGTGGCGGTTAATTCAAACAGCGGCAACCCGCATTACGAGCCGCGCGCAGATGGCTCGGCTTCGATCCGTCGAGGCGATTTCGTTTTGCTCGACGTGTGGGCGAAGAAGAATGTTCCTGATGCGGTTTACTATGACATCACTTGGACCGGTTTCGTAGGGGCAGCTCCCTCGGAGGCGATGCGCGAGATTTTCCAGATCGTTCGCGACGCTCGCGATGCAGGTGTCAAAACCGTGCAGGATGCCGTTGGATCGAGTCGCGCGATCGCTGGCTGGGAGGTGGATCGCGCCGTGCGCGGGCATATTCAACAAAAAGGATACGGGCAAAATTTTATTCACCGTACCGGCCATTCCATCGGAACGGAGATTCATGCCAACGGCGCCAACATGGACGATCTCGAAATCCACGATGAGCGCCGCATTCTACCGAACTCCTGCTTCTCCATCGAACCTGGGATATACCTTCCTGAATTCGGCATACGCAGCGAAGTCAACGTTTTGGTCCGCTCAAAAGCAGCGGAGGTAACCGGTAAAATTCAACGTGAGATAGTGGTCATCTGAATGGCAAATACGTCCTCAGTTAAAACAAACGCAGCCTCTCGACCTGTTTCCGTCATTTCTGTCGTCGCACCAGCAGTTGGTTGGCTGATTCCTGGCGCGGGACACCTGATTCAGAAGCGCTGGGTTCGCGGCTTCTTGCTTATGGCATCGATCGGTACGATGTTCATTCTTGGCCTACTGATGGAAGGGCATGTGTACGCGCCCAATGGCGGCGATATCCTCGATATTCTCGGTTTCGTGGGCGACGTTGGTGCGGGCGGTCTTTACATCTTCAGCCGCGCCATGGATTGGGGGCAGCCCGCCATCGCGCACGCCACCGCCGATTACGGCACCAAATACATCATTGTTGCCGGATTGCTAAACCTGATCAGCGTGGCTGACGCATACCACATCGCCATCGGAAAAAAGCAATGATCATCATGCTGCCCGCCCTCCCCTTCGCTGTCGTTCTCGCGCCCTCTCATTTCACGGCGGCGGTATTATTCGCGCTGTTCACATCCATTGTCTTCGCCATCACGCAGCGGAGCGGCGTCCGCGAACAGGTGCGTTACGGCGCCTATTGTTTCGGGCTATTTGTCGGCGGAGTCTTCGTGGCTGGCTGGCTGATGTTATTGCTGAGACGATAATCGCGGGCCGCGAACCGCTCGCTGCCACTTCGATATTCCGGGCCCTAGGGAGCCACCGGGGGATGGGGGAAAGTCCCGTCACCCTTCCCACACGAAGGCATCAAACACCCTTTTGGTCTCGAATCCCAAGCGGTGATAAAGAGCGACCGCGCGTTCATTGGCTTGGGTAACGGTAAGTGAAAGCAGCGAAAATTTCCGGTGGTGCAGGTTGGCGGTTGCGGCGGCCATCAACGACTCACCCAGTCGCTGCGAGCGGAAATCGGGCAGAACGCATACCTGCGTGACATGGCCTACATCGTTACGCACGCGGGAACACAAGATCACGCCGGCCATGGTGCGGGCACGTCTGTGAATTGCGACGAAAGAGGATTCTGGGTCGAAAGTCCCGCAACCCGGGAAGCGCACGATATTGTTCAGAAATCGTAGTGAGCCGCTTAAGCTGCGGTATTGGTCATTGATCTGCGAATCCACGTGGCCGCGGTAGGCCATGGTGATCACTCCGGCGGCTGCCTGGTAATCCTGATCATGCCAGTGTCGAATTTCGATGTCCGGGCTGGTGAGGACGTTCCGGTTGCTTTCCGTGTTTAGCGGAAGGACCATGAATAGCCGTTCATGACGCGTGAAACCCTGGCTGGCAAACGATCTCGTCACCACTCCAGATTCATGCAGGAGAAGTTGCGCTTCTACCCGGTGGATGCCAGGCGACTGCTGCAAAGTTTCAATGACATGGGTCAACAATTGAGATTCCACCTGGTGGGGTTGAGCCAGACGTCCGCCGTTGGCGACAAACAAATCACCGATCACGCCTTTATTGCCTTCATACACGAAGAAAGCGTATCCGCAAATCACTCCGCGTTCAACCGCCGCATAACCCGGCAGAATCTTGGTATCGGCATAGCGCAGGATCATATCCGCGGAAGCGCGGTAGTCCCATGACAGCAGGCGAGCCCACACCTCCGTCTCTTCCTCCAACAAAGGGCGCAGATCGGCGGAAGTGAAGTGCCGGAGATCGAGAATTTCCACCAAAGCTCCTGGAACTGCAGCGCGCATTCGCTCGAATGCGTGAAAGCGGAGTTTAGTGCTTCGCTCTGCCACTAGGCAAATTCAGGAATACGACCAGTTAGCCAGGCATATCGCAAGCTTTGCTTCGAGGAATAATTTGATGCATGTTTTGGTGGCGAATCTCCGAGATGGGAACCACGATCAGGCCGCTATGATGAAGGGGGTTGTCCCACCTGCATTGACTTCTCCGAGGTCACGCTCGCGGCCGGAAAGCGATCAGAGGAATTTGCCGCACCGGGCGTCGCCGATCCGTTTCTCCGCTGCGATATGGCGATCCAAGCAGCCAGCTAAAGCCAGCCCGGACCAGCGGAGCAAAAAGACGGTTGCGGCGCTCGTAAGCCTGGATCACCGTTGATGCTTCGTCTTCGCCGAGAAAGCGGTGAGATGCCCTAAAACAGGACGATCCGACGCAGACCTCTTCGTCCGGCTTGGCTTCGATATTGCGAACCCAATCGGAATTCGGGCCGAAACCGTTGGCCACTATGACCTCGGGGCCTTGCTTGCGGTATTCGACGACCTCCAGGACAGTCTGATGGCGCAAGCCTGTGCGACGACCTGTATGGGATAGCATTAAAAGGCGATGTCCAAAGAGCCAGCCCAGACCCCAACGGTAAAAGCAAACTGGAGCGCGAAAGAGATACCACAAGGCCCCTTTTTTCTTGATCGTAACCATACGTCTCTTCCGCGTTCTGCTGCTTTCATTATCGTAGGTTGAGATCACCAGGACCATACCGCCCATTCCGGATAATGGGGGGCGGAAGCATTCTAATAAGTATCGCGTTTGCGCCACCGGCTCTTACTCATTTATCTCCTACGGGATTAGGCAACCGTGGTAGGCCCCGGTTCCAGCAAGGCGGCGGCTACACGGAGGGCGAAAAAGGAGAAAAAAGCTTTCCACCGATCCCACGAGTGTATCGTCCCCCGCTGAAGGGGAAACCGCTAAATTATTGATTTTAAATTGGTCGGGGAGAGAGGATTTGAACCTCCGACCCCCTGGTCCCGAACCAGGTGCTCTACCAGGCTGAGCCACTCCCCGACAATTGAAACACGAAGAAAGCTGAGCGGCGCTCTTCGCGCGCGCGAACCGGGTGGTTCGCGAAGGTGCAAAAAAAGTATAGCACTCGTGCCCGGATGCTATGCGGAATTGAGTATTGAACCCCCGGATATCGGCGAGGCCCAGATTAATTCGGTTTGCGATTTTTGCCTTCGGCAAAATAGCGGAGAACCGCGGTCTCAGCGGCTGAATTGCATTTTTTCAGAAATGCGGCTTCGGCGCTAATGTTTACATCTTCGGACGCTCGCTGGCGGATGCTTTGCCGTAGCCGGTCGCCCGCTTCGGTTTCATTCGCCATCACCTGCATATAGAACCACAGGAAGTGCCGCATTTGATCCACGGCGGATTTCAAAACGCGCAGCGAGTCCATCTCCGGCAGTTGGCTCATCGCCTCCATCAATTCGGGGTCGGTGGGCACCTCCATGGCGGCGCAGTTGAGCGCGCGTTGAATCGCGCGCAAATCTTCGGTGACGCGGTCGACCCGTAGTTGAATGGCTTCCAGATAATCGTCTCGATCCATGGTGGGCTCTCTTCTGACAACTCAACATCTCACCGGCGAATGCTTGCGAACAGATGTCCCACGGGCAGCGGCTTTGGTAATTCGAGGATTACTTTGGTATTCCCAATGTTCTCGCGAAGGCATGCGAGGTTTTGTTTTGGGCGTTTTCTGTTCCTGCGAGCAGGTTGAACTAAGATATTCAGCGAAGATGCTTGACCTGGAGTGATTCCATCTGAAGTCGCAATGTCTATTTCTTCCCCATCTTCGGAAATCGTCGCCACCTACATCTCGCATGAATTGGTACCCGATGCCGGACAAGAGTCGCCAGAGTGGCAGCGAGCCGATCCGGTTTCTTTTTGCGCTGACTGGCAGGGAAACAATCCGGAGCCCGAGCGAGAGACCCGGGTACGCGTATTGTGGTCGGATCGTATGCTTTTTTTGCGTTTCGATTGCCGGTTTCGCGAGCTGTTCCTGTTCTCCGACTCCGATGCCGACGGGCGGCGCGATTGCCTTTGGGACCGCGATGTAGCCGAAGCCTTTTTGCAGCCCGACCCGGGCCGAGCCGGGCATTACAAAGAATTCGAGGCAAGCCCGAACGGAATGTGGATCGATCTGAATATCTTTCCCGGCGGACGCAATGATCTGAAAAGCGGAATGCAGGCTTCGGTCGTTTTGGATGAGCGGGCCAAGGCTTGGACGGCGGAATTGGCAATTCCTCTTCAGGCGCTTACGGAAAGTTTCGATCCCGGCGAAATTTGGCGGGCGAATTTTTACCGGGTGGAAGGGAAGCAGGAGCCGCGGGCTTATCTCGCCTGGCAGCCGACGTGTACTCCCGAGCCAAACTTTCATGTTCCTGGTAAATTCGGATATTTGAGGTTCGCGAGGTAAACCCCAACCGGATGTGATCCGTGTCACGGACGATTTGACGGCGTCGCGGGCACAATCGGGAAACCGTTTCGCTTGGGCGCTGTTATTTTAAGAAGTATGATCGGCGGGTATTTAGATTCGAGAGACGGGGGATGAATGATAACGATAACGATAGGGATAAGGAATGTGGTTCAGCGGTGTCTGGTCGCGTCTTTTTTGCTCTGCCTGTTTTCCACACTCCTGGCCGCGCAGCAATCGAAAGCCGGCGTTCTGAGCCCGCAAGATGTGAAGCGGGTCGTGCCCGCGACTTACTTTTTTCGGGGGCAATGCGCCCCGGTGCAAGAGCGTAATTCGGCGGGATTCTCCACTGCGGACGGCAAGTTGGTTCTAGCCGGATTTGTGGATACTTCTGGCTACTCGACGGATGTGCAGTCAAAATATCAAGGTCTGTTTATTACCGAGGTGAAGCTCAATATCGAGGGGACCGAACTGGCGCCCGGAGCCTATGGCTTTGGCTTCTCGAAAGACGGCAAATTCCTGGTGATGGATGTGGGAGCAAATGATCTTTTTTCCGTCGCGGGTCATGTTGAAGAAAAACTTGCCCGTCCCGTACCCTTAAAAATGGCCGCAGACGGCGAAGGATACCGGCTCTATGCCGGACGCAAGTGGGTCGGACTCAAGCCTGAATAGCAACTAGTGTTGCAATGGTTGAAACGTCCCAAACACGGTGGATACGCCGGCGCGCTTGCGAAGCTCGCACAATAAAGCCATTGCGGCATTTTGATAGGTTTTACTCGGATCGGAGGGATCGGACCAGACGGCCTCGTAGATGACCTGGGCGGCATCCTTAAGATCAATGAGCAGCGCAGCTTCGAGTTGGTCGGCCCGTTCGCGCAAATGATCGTAGCAGCCCTGACAAACGGCGGCCGATTCGAAGGAACCTTCGTGATTCTCCTCCCGGCTGCAACGGAAACTGGAGGAGGCGTTAATTTGCAGGTTCGCAGCGAGCATGTGCGTTTTGAACTCCTGCAAAAATTTCTCGCGCTCGCGCTCAATTACTTCCAGATCCGGCGATTCTTCGACGAGGGTTGCGGCTGCGGTATCCATAGCGTGGAACGTGGGAGAGACCCGTTCGCTGCTTTGGCAGACCGGACAAATCTCAAGATCGGCGGCGTAATAAGTCTTGCACTTGATGCAGGGCATTCCGTAACCGGAGGGGCGTGGACTTACTTTGGGTGAGACGCCGGCGAGGGATGGAACGGTATCGTGCGTTTGATTCAACCCGCTGCCGGTGGCGATAAGAGTTTGTACTGCGGCTGAAGAGCCTTCTGACTGAGGGAGTTCGGTCAAATTCATTGCTAGCTCCGGGAGCGGCAAGCTTGCGCCGTGCCGTATATGGCATGCATCCAGGGGCCATTCTATTGCGAAAGCGCAAGGGACCGATGGTACGAGAGTTCATTGTCCATTTGGGCGACGGGCGGCTAGCTTGGCTTAAAGCCAGGTTTCTTTAGTCTTTCCGACGGCGAGAGCCATTAAGTGCTCATATTTGAGGTTCCACCCGATCGCGCCTCCTCCTAGTTGACTAAGGGGTTTCGCTCCAGTAACGTTAAAACAGCCCTGTTTTCACTGGCGGAGGACATTATGTTTGAAGGCCTTTTTCAACCCCTGCACCTGCTTGTAATCTTTGCCATCGCCCTATTGATCTTCGGCCCCAAGAAGCTGCCGGAATTGGGCAAGGGTATCGGGGAAGGCATTCGTTCTCTAAAAGAGGGGATGAAGGATACACCCGCCGAGCCGAACAAGCCTACGAACACCGACACAAAAGCATAGGCACCGATGCCTGTAGTTTTGTCCGCCGTTGCTGAGTTCTCCAAGTTTTGGCTGGGTTTGGGGCGAGTCGGGCGGATTTGATTTTTGCGTGGGAAACTCTGCATCCCGCCTCTAACCATCAGAATCCAATAGTTTATCTGGATCTGCGTTTGTTCCGGCCTATCTCTGGAATAAACGCTTGCTTGCGGGAATTCTGCTTTTTGTTCAGTCAAATTGCCGTGTCACGGGGATGGCTCGTGGCGGGCGATAGATCCTGGGAAAACTATGTGGATTGTTCGACTTGCGCTAAGAAGGCCTTATACATTCGTCGTGGTTGCGCTGCTGCTTTTAATACTTGGGCCTTTGGTCATCCTGAATACCCCTACCGACATCTTCCCCAATATTGATATCCCAGTAGTCAGCATTATATGGAACTACCAAGGCCTGGATGCGCAGGACATGTCGAACCGCATCGTTTTTGTGACCGAACGCGCTCTGACCACGCTGGTTGATGACATTGAGCACATCGAATCGCAATCGCTAAATGGAGTTGCGGTGGTGAAGGTGTTCTTTCAGCCACATGCGCAGATTGACAAAGCGATTGCCCAGGTGACCGCGATTTCGCAAACCCAGCTGCGGCAACTTCCGCCCGGAACAACCCCGCCACTGGTGATTACTTACACGGCGTCGAGCGTGCCAATTATTCAGCTTGCACTGTCGAGCCCCGAACTATCTGAACAGCAGTTGTTCGACTACGGAACGAACTTTATCCGCACCCGCTTGATCACGGTGCCGGGATGCGCGATTCCATACCCTTACGGCGGAAAGCAGCGCCAGGTGCAGGTGGATCTGGATACGACCGAACTGCAAGCCAAGGGGCTCTCGCCGCTGGACGTGGTGAACGCGATCAGCCTGCAAAATCTGATTTTGCCATCAGGCACTTCCAAGATCGGCCAGTTCGAGTACGACGTGGATGTGAACGGCACGCCGCAAACCGTGGACGAACTGAATCACTTTCCGGTGAAGACGGTCGGCAACACCACAATTTATATCGGCGACGTGGCGCATGTGCGGGACGGCTTTCCGCCACAAACCAATATTGTTCGCGTGGATGGCAAACGAGCTACTCTGCTGACGGTTCTGAAAGCGGGCAACGCTTCGACGCTGAATGTGATTTCGGGCGTCAAGAACATGCTGCCGCAGATTGAGAGCACCCTGCCACCTTCGTTGAAGGTAAAGCCTCTGGCCGATCAATCCATTTTTGTCCGCGCCTCCATCAACGGAGTAGTTCGCGAGGCAACCATCGCGGCGTGCCTGACGGGATTGATGATCCTGATTTTCCTGGGCAGTTGGCGCAGCACGCTCATCATCGCGGTCTCCATACCGCTATCGATTCTTACTTCGATTATCGTGTTGAGCGCGCTTGGGGAAACAATCAACATCATGACCTTGGGTGGACTCGCACTGGCGGTTGGCATTCTGGTAGATGACGCCACGGTTGAGATTGAGAACATCAATCGCAACATAGCGATGGGCAAGGAGATCGAGCACGGCATTTTGGACGGAGCCCAGCAGATTGCGACTCCGGCGTTTGTTTCAACCTTGGCGATCTGCATCGTATTTGTGCCAATGTTCTTTCTGGGAGGCGTAGCGCGATACCTGTTCGTGCCCCTGGCGGAAGCTGTGGTCTTTGCCATGCTGGCCTCCTATCTGCTTTCGCGAACCCTGGTTCCTACCATGGCCAAGTACTTGCTGCGCGGCCATGAAGCCGAGGGCGCACACCTGAGGGAAAGCCGAAACCCTTTCGTGAGAATGCAAGTTCGCTTCGAACAAAACTTCGAACACTTCCGCGAGGGCTACCACGGATGGCTGCGAACCTGTCTGGGCCATCAGCGCTTGTTTTTGACAATGTTTGTCATTGCCTGTCTGGCCTCTCTGGGCTTCATCGTTCCGGTGCTGGGGCGGGACTTTTTTCCGTCGGTGGACGCCGGTCAATTCAAGTTGCATATACGAGCGCGCGCGGGAACGCGAATCGAAGAGACGGCGCGGCTTTGCGACTTGGTGGAGCAGGCCATCCGGCAACAGATTCCAGCTAGGGAAATTGCCAGTGTCATTGACAACATCGGCTTGCCTTACAGCGGAATCAACCTTTCGTACACTAATTCCGCGCCAGTGGGATCGTCCGACGCGGACGTTATGGTGGCGCTGAACGAAGGCCATAGACCAACGGCCGACTATATTCACGATCTGCGGCTGCGTTTACCGCAGGAGTTCCCCAGCGTTACTTTTTCGTTCTTGCCGGCAGACATTGTGAGCCAGATCTTGAATTTCGGCCTCCCAGCCCCCATTGATGTGCAAGTTGTGGGCAACAACTTGCAAGGTAATCGCGGGTTTGCCGACAAATTGCTTCAGCGGATCGCACAAGTTCCTGGGACCGTGGATCTGCACATTCAACAGCCTTTCGATCAGCCTTACCTCCGTATTGACGTGGATCGCACCAAGGCTCAGCTGGTGGGTTATACGCAACGGGATGTGGCCACGAACCTCTTGATCTCGTTGAGCGGCAGTTTTCAAACCACGCCGGAGTTTTGGCTGAACCCGAAAAATGGCGTGAGCTACAACATTGCGACTCAGACGCCGCAATATCGCGTGGATTCGATGCAGGATCTGGAAAACATTCCGGTAACCGGCGGCAACAACGCTCGACCTGAGATCCTGGCCAATCTAGCATCGATACATCGGGGAACCGGGCTGGCGGTGGATTCGCACTACGACATTCAGCCGCTGATCGATATCTACGGTTCGGTGCAGGGGCGAGATCTGGGTGGAGTGGCCAATGATATCCGGCAAATTGTGGATCGCAGTACCAAGGAATTGCCGCGCGGATCTCAGATCATCGTGCGGGGACAGATTCAGACCATGCACTCGGCGTACTTTGGCTTGCTCGGTGGTTTGGCGTTCTCGATTATTTTGGTGTATCTGCTCATCGTGGTGAATTTTCAGTCCTGGCTTGATCCGTTTATCATTATTTCAGCGTTGCCGGCTTCGCTTGCGGGCATTGCCTGGTTCCTTTTTGTCACGCGCACGACTCTCAGCGTCCCCGCCTTAATAGGTTCCATCATGTGCGTGGGTGTCGGGACCGCAAACAGCATTCTGGTGGTGAGCTTTGCCAAGGAGCAGATGGCCGAGGGCAAGAATGCAATAGAAGCCGCGCTAGAAGCCGGGTTCACGCGCTTTCGGCCGGTGCTGATGACGGCGCTTGCCATGATCATTGGCATGGTTCCCATGGCTTTGGGACTGGGAGAGGGCGGCGAGCAGAATGCTCCGCTGGGAAGAGCCGTCATCGGGGGCCTTTTATTTGCCACAGCCGCGACTCTTTTCTTTGTACCAATTTTTTTCAGCGTTGTGCATAGCATGCGTATCCGCTCTGCACTGAATGCGCCGAAGCATTGAATGGTTAGGGAATAATGTGCCTTAGGAGCCTTGCATGAAGGTAGAAGAGCTACAGGAGCGGGAACGTATCACTCGCGTGATCGAGCCGAATCGCCCG
Source organism: uncultured Acidobacteriaceae bacterium (assembly GCA_963834075.1). Taxonomy (GTDB): domain Bacteria; phylum Acidobacteriota; class Terriglobia; order Terriglobales; family Acidobacteriaceae; genus PALSA-270. The sequence continues at coordinate 1,060,788 of CAWIAH010000011.1, read as the reverse complement.
AAACGCGGCTGGCTCTACGCTTTGCTCGTGCTCGCGGTATTGGCTGTGATTGTGGTGTTCACCGTTCTGCCGCGCATCCAGGCGCGCAACACCCTGGACCGAGAAACTCGCGAGATGGCGATTCCCAGTGTGGCAGTGGTGCTGCCCAAGCATGTTGCTCCCGCGCAGGAGGTGGTTCTTCCCGCGAATGTTCAGGCTTACATCGATTCTCCTATTTACGCCCGCACCAACGGCTACCTGCAGCATTGGTATGTGGATATTGGGGCCCATGTAAGAGCCGGACAGTTGCTTGCGGAAATTGATACCCCCGAGGTGAACCAACAGCTCGGACAGGCACGGGCGGATCTGGCTACCGCCGAAGCCAATGTCCATCTGGCGCAAATCACCTCGACTCGTTACGCGGACCTATTGAAGTCCGACTCAGTTTCCAAGCAGGACGCCGATAACGCGGAAAGCGATTACAGTGCCAAGAAAGCCGGCGTACAGTCGGCGCAAGCCAACGTGAAACGCCTGGAAGATTTGCAATCATTTGAAAAAATCTACGCACCTTTCGATGGAGTGATTACCGCGCGCAATACCGATATTGGCGCACTCATCGATTCCGGCAGCAGCGGCGGGACGCGGACGGAACTGTTTCACATCGCGCAGCCAGGCAGGTTGCGAGTCTATGTCAATGTGCCGGAAGCGTATTCGCAGGCTGCCAAACCCGGATTAGCCGCCGATCTGACATTAACGGAATTTCCCGACCGCCGCTTTCAAGGAAAACTGGTCCGCACCGCCGATGCCATTGATCTGAACACGCGCACTTTGCTGGTCGAGATTGCGGTGAACAATCCAACGGGCGAGCTCCTGACGGGAGCCTATGCCGAGGTTCATCTGAAGATTCCTACCGCGAATTCTTCATTCATCCTTCCCGTGGATACGCTGTTGTTTCGCAGCGAGGGGCTGCGCGTAGTGGTGGTGAACAATAACAAAGCGGAGTTGAGGCCGATTACCATTGGTCATGATTTTGGCTCTTCAGTCGAAGTAGTCGCAGGATTAACCGGAAATGAAAGTGTCGTGACGAATCCTCCGGATTCGGTAGAACCCGGAGAGGATTTGCGGATCGTTCAGCCCTCGGCGGGAGGAGCTACGCAGTGAGGCTAGTTGGTTGGATGGCATCGCGTGGCGGCTGCGGATTGGCATGCTTCGCTGGCGGAGTGGGTTGCTTGGTGGTTCTGTTTTTGACCGGGTGTGCGGTTGGCCCGCACTATGCACGACCCTCAGCGCCGGTTGCGGCGGCTTACAAAGAAACTCCGGAGAATTGGAAGCAGGCGCAGCCGGCGGACGAATTTGCCCACGGCAAATGGTGGCAAGTCTATCAGGATGCGGCGCTGGATCAGTTGGAAGAGAAGGTTGAGGTTTCAAATCAGAGCCTCAAATCTGCCGAAGCTCAGTTCGAGAGGGCCCGCTCACTGGTTTTGTTCAACCGTGCAGGCTATTTTCCGACCCTATCGGTCGGACCCTCGGCATCGCGTTACCGGCTTTCTGAGAATCGGCCGCTGGTCTCGACCACAACCGACTACACCGATTTAGTGCTCCCCGTAGATGCTTCTTACGAGCCCGATCTGTGGGGGCGAGTACGGCATGCGGTGGAAGGTGCGCGAGCGAGTGCACAAGCGAGTGCGGGAGATCTGGAGTCGGTTCGCTTGAGTCTCCATGCCGAACTGGCGATGGACTATTTTCAGGAACGCGCGGACGATGCGGAAATTCAACTGCTTAATTCGACCGTGACTGCCTACGAAGAAGCGTTGCGATTAACCAACAATCGCTATATCGGCGGAATTGCCTCACAAGTAGATGTCGCCCAGGCACAAACGCAATTAGAAACCACCCGCGCGCAAGCCGTGGATTTGACGGTGCAGCGGGCAGCCTATGAGCACGCACTTGCTGTGCTTACGGGCGAACCTCCGGCAAATTTCTCGTTGCCTGCAACACCCCTGAATGCTACGCCGCCAGTCACTCCTCCAGGATTGCCTTCAGATCTGCTGGAGCGGCGCCCGGATATCGCCGCGGCGGAGCGGCGTATGGCCGCTGCCAATGCGCAAATCGGCATCGCGCGGGCGGCCTACTTTCCTTCGTTAGCGGTTTCAGCCAGCGGCGGCTTCGAGGGAACTTCAATCACCAATTGGCTGACCGGGCCCAGCGGTTTTGCCTCAGCAGGGGTAAGCGCCTTGGAGACGATCTTCGATGCGGGCGCCCGCCGGGCCATCTCCCAGCAGGCCCAGGCTGCCTACGATGAGTCAGTCGCAAACTACCGGCAGAGTGTGCTGACTGCGTTCCAGGAAGTGGAAGACGATCTCGCGGCGTTGCGGATTCTGGAGAATGAAGCGCAGACCGAAGCTGCGGCGGTCGCGGCCGCGGAGCACTCCCTGGCGCTTTCCAACAATCGCTACCGTGGGGGAGTTGCAACTTATCTGGAAGTGATTACGGCACAAAGCGCGGCCCTAACCGATGAGCGTACGGCGGTCGAGCTTTCCGGCCGGCGCATGACCGATAGTGTCCTGCTGATTAAGGCATTGGGGGGTGGTTGGAGTACGGCAAGCCTGCCGACGGCGCAAAGTCTGGCGCAATCTCATCCGGCGGCGAGCCAATAGAAAACTGCTAGAGATCCTTGCCGGCGCCGTCGGCGGCGGCGCAGACATACACGATTGGAGTGATTCCGGTCGCTTCGGAATAGCGTTTCGCAATCTGCCCCGCAAAATTCTCGGCCTCCAAAGCACTCACCAGGTTCACGGTACAACCGCCAAACCCTCCCCCGGTCATGCGTCCTCCCCAATATCCAGGCAAGCCGTTCGCACTTTCAACCATGATGTCGAGTTCCCGGCAACTGACTTCGTAAAGATCGCGCAGGCTGCGATGGGATTCGCCCATCAGCTTCCCGAAGCCGCGCAAATCTTCTTTGATCAGTAGGTTCGCTCCATCAAGGGCTCTCTGATTTTCGTGAATTACGTGAGCGCAGCGCTTATAGATGACTTCCGGCATTTCCTGTGAATGTTTTTCAAGCTGCTCAGGAGTTACTTCACGCAGCGCGCGGATGCCGGGATGCCACTTCGACAAAAGCTTTACGCCTTCTTCGCACTCCGCCCGCCGTCGGTTGTACTCGCCGCCGGAAATCTCATGCCTGACGAGAGTATTGCAGATGACCAGCCGCACATCGGATGGGATGGGCACGAATTTGAATTCAAGCGAACGGCAGTCGAGCAACATAGCGTGATCGGCTTGGCCCTGACAGGAAATGAATTGATCCATAATGCCGCAACGCGCACCGACGAATTCGTTCTCCGCACGCTGGCAGAGCTTGGCCAGATCGGGCAGAGGCATTTTCGAACCGGTCAAACTCAATAGCGCCAGTGCAGTGGAGACCTCCACCGCTGCCGATGAACTCAGTCCTGCACCCATGGGAACATCACTACTGATCAGTAGATTCGCGCCCGGGACGGAAAACCCCGCGTTCTTGAGCATGACTGCGACGCCCAGGGCGTAGTCGCACCACGTTCCGAGCCGTTCGCTTGGCAGTCGATTGGTCTGGAAATCGAACAGGCCAGGGAAGAACTCCGACATTAAAGTGAGGGTTTTGTCGGATCGAGGAGAAATTGCGACTTGCGCAGAAAAACCAATGGCGCAAGGCATTACAAAGCCGTCGTTGTAGTCGGTGTGCTCACCAATGAGGTTAACCCTGCCGGGAGCACGAAAAATGTTGGGCTCAGCTCCGTAAGCTTCCTTGAAGCGCGCAGCCACCTTTGCGGATTTCATTCGGAGATTCCCTTACAATAACGAAGTCTTATCATCACCGTTGGGCGTTTCATTGTAACCAACACCTTCATTCCATTGCTCAAGCTTGATCAAGATCCGCATCGGAGATTCAATCCTCTCACTGGTGAATGGGTGTTGGTATCTCCGCACCGCACCCAGCGGCCATGGCAGGGACAGATGGAGAAAGCGGCGCTCGCGCACAATCCGCAATATGATCCGGGGTGTTACTTGTGTCCCGGCAATGAGCGCGCGGGCGGCGTGCGGAATCCTTCCTACAAAGGCACGTTTGTCTTTGATAACGACTATGCCGCTCTGAAGCTAGAAACCTCCACTGAGCGTCTGGATGTCGACAAAAAAGGATTGCTCCTGGCCGAGGGCGAGCCTGGGGTCTGCCGCGTGATCTGCTTTTCTCCGCGGCATGATCTGACACTGGCAACCATGGAGGTGAAGGACATCGAAAATGTGGTTCGAACCTGGGCTGTGCAATTGCAAGGGTTGGGCAGCCTGTCACAAATCAATTACGTGCAGATTTTCGAGAATCGCGGTTCGATAATGGGAGCGAGTAACCCGCATCCGCATTGCCAGATTTGGGCGACGCGATCGGTTCCCGAGATTCCGGCCAAGGAATTGTGCGCCCAACAAAAATACCTGGGCGAACATAAGAGTTGCCTTCTGTGCGACTACCTAAAGCTGGAGACGAAACAACGCGCTCGCATTGTTTTTGAAAACCAGAACTTCCTGGCTCTGGTGCCTTTCTGGGCGGTCTGGCCTTTTGAGTTGCTGGTTTGCAGCCGCCGACATGTAGGCAGATTCGGCGACTTTAGTGAAGAAGAAATTTGCGGGCTTGGGCAAACATTGAAGCGGGTCACGTCATCCTATAATAAGGTGTTCGATACGCCGTTCCCCTATTCCATGGGTTTTCATCAATCTCCCACGGACGGAAAGCGGCACGATGAGTGTCATTTCCACGCTCATTTTTATCCACCCTTGCTGCGCTCGGCGAGTATTCGAAAATTCATGGTTGGATTCGAGATGCTAGGTATGCCGCAGCGCGATATTACGCCGGAAAGCGCCGCAGAGCGTTTGCGCGCTTTGTCTGAGGCTTTAATATAAGTTACGCCTCAGGGTGTCCGGCCATTGACATTTGTGCCGCACAATTTTTACTATGTTTCTGCCGCAAGTTATCTGTTCGTCATTGAGTAGTTCAAAAAGCCGGGTTCGATTCGCGTGGTCAACATTCCTATGATTAAAGTCAGTCAGCTGACCAAGAAGTACGCGCGCGCCACTGCGGTGGATCACGTTTCATTCGAGGTGGAAAAGGGCCAGATCGTCGGCTTTCTGGGGCCAAATGGGGCCGGTAAGACGACTACGATGCGCATGCTCACCTGTTTTCTGCCGCCGACTTCCGGTACCGCGACCGTTGCCGGTTTCGACGTGCTCGAACAACCGATGGAAGTGAAAAAACGCATCGGATATCTGCCGGAAAGTCCGCCGCTTTACCTTGAGATGCACGCGGAAGAGTATTTGACTTTCGTGGGAAGGCTGAAGGGTCTGAGCGGAGCGGAACTCGGCAAGCGCGTGGATTACGTATGCGACCGCTGCGCCATCGCCGATGTTCGAAAAAAGCTTCTTGGCAGACTGTCGAAGGGCTACCGGCAACGGGTCGGCTTGGCCCAGGCCATCATTCACAATCCGGATGTACTGATACTCGACGAGCCAACAGCGGGTCTCGATCCCAAGCAAATCAACGAGACCCGCGATCTCATCAAAAGCCTCGCCGGGGACCACACCATCATTTTGAGCACGCACATTCTGCCTGAAGTCGAGCAGACTTGCCAGCAAGTTCTGATCATTACCAAGGGCAAACTGGTGGCGACCGATTCGGTACATAACCTGCAGAACCGCGTCCGGGGCGTGGAATCGCTTCTGTTAGAGATCGCCGGCGGAAATGTCGCCTTCGATTCCGCCGCGGTGCAGCGGCGGCTCGAACAAGTGGGCGGCGTGACGCGTGTAGTTTTGAGAAACAGCCAGGATGAGCATGGCGTCTTTGAGGTGGAAAGCCAAAAAGGTTTCTTGCGCGGCGACCTGGCGCGCGCGGTGGTCGAATCGGGTTGGGACCTCAATGAGCTTCGCCCTGCGGCCGTGAGCCTGGAAGAGATTTTCCTGCAATTGACGGGAGCCGAAGCGGCAAATGCGGCTGTCGCCAGCAAAGGGGCGCAGTCATGAGAAATGTTTGGATCATCTTTCGCAAGGAGTTCCGCAGCTATTTTGTCTCCCCGATCGCATACTTGCTGCTGACGCTGTTCGCGGTGGTCTCGGCTTTTTTTTTCGGGCTGTACTTGCGGGGCTTCATCGAGTACGGCATGGAAATGCAGATGACTGGCCAGGCCAGCCCGATGAATCTCAACGAGCAGGTGATCCGGCCGCTTTTATCGAATGCAAGTGTCCTCGGCCTCTTTTTTATCCCCATGATCACCATGCGCTTGTTTGCCGAGGAAAAGCGGAATGGGACCATCGAACTGTTGGCGACGTCGCCTATTCGAGACATTGAAATCGTACTGGGCAAATGGCTCGCGGCGCTGGGACTGTACGCTTGCATGCTCGTCTTTCCGGCGATAAATTTTGCGTTTCTCTTCAGGTACGGGAACCCCGACTTGAAGCCGTTATTGATCGGTCTTTTGGGATTGCTGCTGCAGGTGGGTGGCCTGCTGGCGATTGGGATGTTTATTTCGACCCTGACCAAGAATCAAATTATTGCCGCCGCTCTGACGTTCAGCCTTTTTGTGGTGCTGTGGGTTATCTCCGCGGTGAGTGAGTTCAATACCGCATCGTGGGCGCAAGCGGTGTCGTACACCTCAATCGTCACTCATTTGGAGTCATTTGAAAGGGGCATGATTGATTCAAAGGACGTGGTGTTCTACGTGAGCATGATCTTTCTGGGATTGTTTCTCACCTTGCGGTCCATGGAATCTCTGCGGTGGAGGGCGTAAGTGAGCACGAATTTTCTCAATGCGCGGCAAACCAAATACGCGGCTTTCGCGGCAGTTTATATTGCCGTCGTCGTTGCAGTTGTGGTGGTCGCCAATATGCTGGCCGCGCGCTATAACAAATCGTATGACGGCACCGCCAACAAACGTAATAGTCTTTCCGAGCAGACCGCGAAGATTGTAAAAGGTCTCAAGCAGGATGCCACGATCACTTACTTTGACCTGCCGCGGGGGTTCGATCACGCCAAGGATTTGCTTGACGAATACAAGAACCTCTCACCAAAACTGCAGGTGAAATATGTCGATGTGGATAAGGAGCCGGAACTGGCTCGTGCCGCTGGGATCAAGAATGCGGGCACGGCCATCGTACAGATTGGTGACCGCAAAGAGGAAGCCAGAAGCATGACCGAGGAGGGAATCACCGGAGCTTTCATTCGCGACCTCAAGAACACCACTCGCACGGTCTGCTTCGTGACGGGAAGCGGCGAGCACCAGATTGATGACAGCGATCGCAGCGGCTATTCGCGCTTCGACAGTCTGCTTGGGAAAGATGAGTACACGGCGAAGTCCATCAACTTATTGCAGAACGCCGACGTTCCGGGCGACTGCACCACCATCGTGGTGGGCGGACCCACCTCGGATTATCAGCAGCCCGAAGTGGATGCGATCAAGAAATATGTCGAAGGCGGCGGGCGCGCCTTGTTCATGCTCGATCCTCCGCTGCAAATGGGGCATGGCGATATTTCGGAAAACGACGCGCTTACCAGCTTGCTGCAAAGCTGGGGCGTAACTCCGGTTAAGGATTTGGTCCTCGATTTGAATCCGGTCGGGAAGTTGGTCGGTCTCGGTCCGGAAGTAGCTTTGGTTTCCACCTACGATGTTCATCCGATTGTTGAAGGAATGAAAGGTAGCGCCACCGGCTTCCCCTTAACTCGTTCCCTCGAAATCAAGAACACTGACAAGACGACGGTGACCAAGCTATTCAGTTCGTCAGACTCGAGCCTGGCGACTTCGAACCTGAGTTCTCCGCAGGTCAACGCCGCGGATCCGAAAAATACAAAGGGCCCAATGGTGATTGCTGCCGCTGGTACGTACAATACTGGCAACGACAAATTGCAGGGCCGTTTTGTGGTGATTGGCAGCTCGTCCTGGGCGGCGAATTCGTTCATTACCTTCAATGGGAATCGCGATCTGGCGCTGAATACCATGAACTGGCTGTCTTCCGACGAGGATTTGATTTCGATTCGTCCTAAGGAGCCTGAAGATCGGCGCATCACCATGACCGGCGCGCAATTGGGGTGGGTGCGCACGATCAGCCAGTTCCTGCTCCCGCTGATTGTGGTTTTTGTAGGCCTTTCGGTTTGGTGGGAAAGGCGCTAAAGCGGGTTCGATCTCCGGTATTATGTTGGGAAATGTACGATGAAGACTCGTGAGTTGATCGTAGCCGTCGTTGTTCTCGCGGCTCTGACCGGGACCTTGTACTGGTCGAACCATCACAAATCCACTGAAACTGCGCCGTCCACAGCCGACGTTCCGCCAAAGATTCTTTCTCTCAATGAATCGGATATCTCCGGCATCGCAATTAACAAAAAGGATGCTGCCGAAATTCAACTGACGAGAAATGGAAACGATTGGCAGATCACGGCGCCGCAAGCATTTCAGGCGGATCAATCCGCGGCAACCGGAATGGTCGCGGCGCTGGCCAACCTCGACGCGCAGCGTTTGGTCGAGAAAAAGGCAAGCGATCTCGGGCAATTCGGATTGGCGACCCCAGTACTAACGATCGGCGTCCACGGAAACAACAATAAGACTCAACAGTTACTGCTCGGCGATGCGGCGCCAACCGGGAATGCCGTGTATGCCAAGCTGGAAGGCGATCCTCGCGTGTTCACGATCGCGAGCTTTACCAAGACAAGTCTCGACAAGAGCGTGAACGATTTGCGCGACAAGCGCCTCATTACAGCCACGCCCGATAAGATTAGCCATATCGAACTCGCCACCAAGGGTGGGAACATTGAGTTTGGCCGCGATAAGGAGCAATGGCAAATTCTGAAGCCTCGACCAATGCGTGCTGATGGCTCGCAAGTTGACGACTTGGTGAGCGCCGTGACCGGTGCGAAGATGGATCTGAATGCCGGAGACGATTCCCAAAAAGCGGCTGCAGCCTTCGCTTCAGGCGCGCCTGTAGGATCGGTGAAAATCACCACGGGTTCCGGCAGCCAGGAGTTGCAACTCCGCAAAGTGAAGGACGACTACTACGCCAAAACCAGCATCGCCAACGGTTTCTACAAAGTTACAGGCAACCTCGGGCCGCAGTTCGAAAAGAAGTTGGACGACTTCCGCAACAAAAAGCTTTTTGATTTTGGTTTCGGTGAACCCAGCAAGATTGAGATGCACGACGCCGGGAAGGCTTATTACTTTACCCGCAGCGGCGAGGACTGGTGGTCGGCGGATGGCAAGAAGTTGGAGCCGGACGCCATCGAAGAACTGGTGGGGAAACTCCGTGACGTGCAAGCTACCAGGTTCGCGGATTCAGGCTTCGGATCGCCGATCCTCGAAATCACAGTCATTTCGACCGACGGCAAGGCTCAGCAGGAAGTCCTAATCGCAAAAGCTTCCAGCGGCAACGCCTTTGTAGCCCGGCGCCAGAACGATTCCACACTTTACGTGCTGGCCGAAAGTACGATTACCGATCTGCAGAAACTTGCCGCGACCATCAAGCCAGTGGCAACACCGAAGAAGTGAGCCCGGGGGGCTCACCCTTCATAGGGTCGCGAATCTCTAGTTTTCCCAGATCATTGTAGGTTTCTTGCCTTCCAGTTTCTCTTTCTTGAACATTCTGGCGACATCTCCCAAAGGCATCGGTGCAGCCTTCATTGGCGCGACCTCCCACAGTGGCCGTTCACCCTGAGCAATCATTGGGCTTGAACTCTCAAGCACCGTCTGCGGATCGCCCATACCTTCCTGAGTGGCGTGCGCCTCGTGGCTGTTGAATTGAGTAATTACGGGTTCGCTCGGCAACACTCCGGCAGCGGACTGTGCCAGCGCGGCTGAGCCGGCAAGAAAGCAGAACGCGACGACAAGGGTCTTCATGGCTTTTTCTCCAGACCTAAGTTCGATCAGTGCAACTTGGAGCCATCCTCGCTCCCGGTTGCTACGCCATGGATAAAGCAATCGCGGGACCAAAGCCAGGAAAGCCAACCATTTGGGTTGGAAGGCATATCCGGCCGGCATGCAGAAAACTTTTGCATATTTGGGCAAATGTTGCTTCCCACGCCGCTGGATTGACGTCTCAGCATTGCCGTTTCAAGCGGAAAGGGCGTGCTTGAGGGTAAATTCACCCTTCTCGCGAGGGTCGCTCTGGTCTTGATGATGCCGACCTCTGCAACCCTTCCGGCCCCGCCAATCGCCCCGTACGGGTCATGGTGGCGCAGTCGAACTCATAGGCGACACCGCAGCTCAGGCAGACTTGATAGTCCTGGCCATACACGCTGGTGTGCGGCCACGAGAAGCGATGTCGGCAAAATTTCTGCATGATCCTCTGGAAGAACGGAACGGTCATGCCGGCTTCCACTTTCGCTTCGGTGGATCGATTTGGCGTGCTGCTCCCCACATGGATGCTCCTGGATGAGAGTGGAAAAGACGAAAACGTCTGGCGAACTGAAGACGTTATCGCGACCTCAGCTTACGCTAAACCGGCTGAGTTTCTTGGGCACTCTAGTTCATACCCTAATTATTTACGTACATGCGGGAGTATCGTTACTGTCCCACGGATGGTCAAAAGCCCCACCGCACGCGCTATTTGCCAATGATGGCACTGTCCTAACGGCAGGCGGGTAATGGGACGCGACCATGTACCCCTATGTCCAAACGAACATTCCACATGCGCACCACTGGGGCAAGGCTTTTTGGGCAACTCGCGGTAACGTAGTCCCTGTATGAAACGTCAGCCCATTCTGGGTCTGGCATTGCGTTCCATCGCGAAAAGGGGCAATGAATGCACACTGCAATTTCACCCGAGACACTACGGCGCAGTTCGAGAGTTCCATTTACCCTCCCCCTGCTTGTAACCAGCATGACGCCCAATGTGGATTTCTCAGAGGTCTGCGAAACCCTGGTCGTGAATGCGCACGGCTGTGCCGTACGCTCGCCCATGAAACTCGAGGCCGGCGTACCCGTCTATCTTCACAATATGGAAGGCCGACAGGCCACGGCCCATGTGGTGGATTGCCAACCGCTGGATTCAGAGGAGCAAGCCTGGAGAGTCGGCGCACGCCTGGATGAACCGGATAATTTTTGGGGAGTCAATCCTTGCCCAAGAGACTGGATGGCTTTGCCGTTTCTTCCGGCGTCGAACGATTCTCCTGCCTCGCACAAGTCCGGAAAATCGCAGTCGGCGCATCGGTCTCCAAGCAGTGCCGGCCTGAAGGCCTTAACTTCGCTGAACAATGTGAATGAGCAGCTTTCCGAAGAACGGTTACGCACGCTGATCGCGGAAATCGTGCAGCCCCTGCACTCCCAGGTGACCATGCTGCGCGAAGCAGTGGCGCGTCCTGAAGCCAAGCGCAGCCAGTTTGAGGTTTCCCTGTCGTATATTCCGCCCGAGCTGGAAGAAAAATTATGGTTGCGGTTGCGTCAGGAGTTAGGAGATCAGGTTCTGCAACAAGCCAGCCAACAGGCAGAGCAGGTTCTGGGGAGTGCTAAATCAGCGATCGAACAGAAGGTCAGCAGTGCCGAGAGCTCGTTTCGTCAGCAACTGACCCAGGAACTGCAAACCGTCGAAGCCCGCGCCAACCGTCTATCTGACGAAATTGATGATGGGATAAGGCAACGCCTTCATACCGGGTTGGAGAAATTTCAGCAACATGCATCGCAAGCTGGCAGTCATCTCGCGATGCGCGGCGAGGAGTTCTTCCACTCCCTGCAACAGCGTTTGGCGGCCGAACACGCGGTGCACTTGCACGAGGTTGAACAGGTGCATGCGAAGATTGCGGCAGAATCATCGCAACAACAGGATATGGTTGGCGACCTGGGCAACCGGATCAATCGACTCGATGAATTCGCGCGGCGTCTCGAGTCCGATTTCGACGCGCGCCTTTCCGAGATGTCGAACGAAATAATTTCCCGCACTCGCACGCAGCTCGATACGAACGTGGGTGCGATTCTCAAGCAAATGGAGGCCCGCAACGCAGCGCGCCTGGAAAATCAGTTGGAGGACGCCTGTGGACAGTTAAAGGCTATGGAACAGGAACTCCAGGGTTCCGTTGCTGAATCCATGCGAGCTCGCACCGAAGAGACTTTGCGCTCCTTCGAGCAAGCCATGGACGAGTTGGCCGGCCACGCCGTAGGCCGCTGGCGGCGGGCGCTGGCTCGTGATTTGGGTTCCGTGGCCAGGATACTGGGCGACGAAGTTCGGCTGGAAGTCGTATCTGACGCCGCTAATCGCCATTAGAAAGTAGGGTAGGTGGGGGAAATCCCGCGGGGTGAGCCGAAGGACATTGCTGGTTTTTACTTCGCTTTCTTTTCAAGCTCCGCGGATCGCAGCGATTGACTGCGCGCCCCCAGACGCACGAGCAGTCGATTCTCGCGCAATCAGTGTCGGTTCGATGAATACCGGAGCGGCAATCCCCGGTTTTCCACGAATGATGTTGAGTAGCAGAGCCGCTGCCGATTTACCCATCTCCGCCGGATGCGTATCCACGGTGCTGAGGGGAACACGTAAATCCTCTCCGTAGCGGACGCTTCCTACTCCAATTACGCCGATATCGTCCGGCATGCGCAATCCAGATCGGTGAATCGCGCGCATCGCGCCAATCGCAGCGGGATCGCTGGCCGCGAAAACCGCGTCAGGCCGGGGAGACATTTGCAGAAGCCGGTTCATGGCCTCATAACCGCCGCCCTCCCCAAAACCCTCCACGATAAATTCACGCCGCACCCGCATCCCTGCTTCCCGCAGCGCCCTCCGGTAACCCCTCGCCCTCCCCGCTCCGGTGGCCACTTTCCCCCAGCCAATATGCGCCATCTCGCGATACCCCCGTTCAATCAGGTGTCGCGTTGCCAGAACCCCAATGCATTCGTCATCCGAACCGACAAAGGAAGCGGATCGAAAGAAACGGTCAATCAGGACAACTGGCATCTGGGACGCGTTCAGAATTTTCTTCACCCGATTCTCTCCCGGAGGATGAGCCGAAGCGACGATAATTCCATCCACCTGCCGATCTACCAGCGTGGCAATCTCTTCGTCTTCGCGCGCCGGGAGATTGTCCGTGTTCGAAATTACCAGGTGATAACCTGCGTTGTGCGTCACCAGATCGATGCCGGATAGTACATCGGGGAAGAACGAGCGCGAAAGATTGGGAACGACTACTCCGATCACATGTGACCGTTGGGTGGCAAGACTTCGGGCCATCCAATTGGGCCGATAATTCAGCTCCTTGGCTTTTTGCTGAACCCGTTGCCGCGTCTCTTCATTAAAATCCGCCCGGTGGCGCAACACAGCGCTAACCGTGGAGATCGAAAGGCCGAGGGATTCCGCTATGTCTTTGAGCCGAACCGTCATTCAGTCCACGGACCTCGAATAACATTCACCGCAACCCAATCCTGTTGGCTGGGGCGCTTCACTGCAAGTTGAAAAAGAGTCTGTGCCTTACCTGGGTTCGATCGATGAACTATTTTGAGACGATCGCCGATCTCCGTCGAGCGGACCCGGGGAAATGCGCCGGCTGGATTCCCGAACGATCAATTGTGGTTCCAGAAACACGGGGTTCGGCCCCGGATCTCGTCCGTTGATGCGAGCCAGTAACATGGACGCTGCCATTTTTCCTACTTCCTTGGGATGAAGATCCACGGTACTGAGAGGTACGCTCAGGCAGTCACCATAGCGGACGTTCCCCACCCCGATCACGCCACAATCCTCGGGGATTCCCACTCCCGCTTCCTGAAGGCCCTTCATCGCTCCAATCGCCACCATATCGTTGCAGGCAAAAATGGCGTCAGGCCGCGTCTCAAGTTGCAGCATTTTCTTTGCCCCTGCCAAACCGCCGTCCATTTCTCCCCATGCGACCTCAATCACCAGCTCTTTTTTTGTCCGCATACCCGCCTCCCGCAAGGCGCGCAAATAGCCGCGGTAGCGACCAAATCCAGTCACAATGCTGGTGGCGGCAAGATGGGCGATACGGCGATAACCCTGTTGAATTAAATGTTGCGTCACCAAAAGCCCGATATGTTCGTCATCCGCTCCGACAAAGGGCAGAGAAGTGAAGAAGCGATCCACCAGTACGAAAGGCACGCCGGATTTATCCACCGACTTCCAGGCCCCATTGTTCCGCGGCGGTTGCGCCGAAGCAATAATCAATCCATCCGCCTGATTGCTGATTAGGGTATGAATTCCTTTTTCTTCTCGCACCGGGTCGTCGTTGGTGTGGAATACCACCAGGGTATAGCCGGCCGGGTAGGTGATTGTGTCAATTCCATCTAACACATGAGGAAAGAACGGCCGAGACAGATTTGGTACCACCACTCCGATGATATGACTCTTTTGCGTCGCCAAGCCATGGGCTAAACGGTTGGGGTGATAATTCAGTTCGCTGGCTTTCTGCAGGACCCGCTCGCGGGTAGCCTGATGAATATCCGGCCTGCCATGAAGCGCGGCGCTGACGGTTGAGATGGATAATCCCAATGCCTCCGCCAGATCTTTAAGTCGCACTCCCATACTTTCTCGCAGAGACCTTTATAAACATAGTGCCGCGAATTAGCGATATTTTTTCGTTGCGGAAGGTAACAGTGCCGAAAGAGTCAAACCGTCAACCTCCCAATTCTTGTAGGGATATTTTCCGCAAATACGCGCCAATATCGCGTAATTTCTAATTTTGTATCATTTTGATCTATGGATAAGCATAGGAATAGGCACCCTAGAGCGCTATAGACGCCGCTTTTTCCGCACTTATAACGCTACAAACATCTTGACAATCACTTTTCAACAGTGATATTCATCGCGCTGCGTGAATGTCGGTCTGGTCTCTGTGATGTCATAAATTTTAGACAGCGCCCTGGCGCTGCCTGCCATGCGTTTCTGCCGGGGATGAGTGTTCTTGGGCAATGTCCAAGGCACGAGCATTCGGAGGATGGATAATGATGAACCGTGCACTTCGTAGTACCGCGTTGGCGGTGCTTTTGGTCGTAGCGGGCTTGGGACAGAATCTGCTGGCGCAATCGTCGCTGGGCGGAAGTATTAACGGCAGTGTGACCGACCCCTCGGGCGCGGCGGTCGCTGGAGCTTCGGTTCAACTTACGAATGAGGCGACCGGAGTGGTAACTCCGACCACCTCAACCTCCGCGGGACAGTTCGTGTTTCCAGTCCTCAACGTGGGCTCTTATACCATTACGGTTTCAGCGGCCGGGTTCTCCCAAACGGTAATCAAAGGAATCACCGTTGCGCCCAACAAAGCGTCCACCGAAAATATCGTGCTCAAGGTGGGGGCCACGACTCAAACCGTGGAGGTGACCGCTTCCGCGGTTCACCTGGAGACTCAGACCGCCCAGCAGGGCACCAGTTTTGATCAGTCCACCTACGCGGACCTACCGCTGGCGCTTGCAGGAGCTCCCCGCGCACCTACCTCATTCTCCGATTTGATGCCTGGCGTGGCAACGGCTCCAACCAACAGCGCCAGTTTCAGCGAGCCCGGCGAGGTGGAAATCTTCTCCCAGACCGTCAATGGTGGCCAGACTCTTGCCTCTGAAGTTTACTACGACGGCGTAGCGATGTTGCAGACCAACGTTGCCGGTGACTATCGTTATCAGCCCGTCCCGGTTGAAGCCATCTCCGAATTTACCTTGGTGCAGGACAATTTTTCCGCAGAATATTCGCGTACCCCTGGCGGAATCGTCTCTCTCAACACGCGCTCGGGCACCAACAACTGGCACGGCGAAGCCTATGAATACAACGAAAACAATGCCATGAACGCCGCCGGTCAGTTCAGCCCGGTGGTTCCCACGGAGCGGCAAAATGAGTTTGGGGTTAGCATCGGTGGTCCGATCCGCAAGGATAAGACCTTTGTTTTCGGTTACTACAGTGGTTTTCGTTTCACTTCCACCAAGCCCAAATTTTTGACCGAGATTCCCTCCGCTGCTGAAGTGGCGGGTGATTTTTCGGGAGTAACGACGGTGGATCCTACGAACGGAGCAACCGTTCCGCTAACCATCTGGGATCCCACGACTACAACGTTCGATCCTGGCACCGGCCTTTATACCCGGCAACAATTTAGTTGCAATGGCGTGATGAATGTCATCTGCCCAAGTCGGTTCACTTCCGTAGCACAAGCAGCTATCCCTTACATTCCCACTAACTATCTCAACAGCAACGAAAACGGACAGCCCAACTACCTGGGTGGCGGGGTCACCAACGACAGCTACAACCGTTGGGGAGTGAAGCTCGACAACTACTTCGGCAGCAAAGACGTGCTACACGGTTTCTATGGCGAGTCGCCGTACCTGGTTTACTACCCGACGGAAGTTTACAAGTTCCCCTTCACCGGAATCGGCTTCCAGGAACCGGATAACGCCCTTATCGTCCGCATCAGTGAGGATCACACCTTCTCCAATTCGGTGCTGAACTACCTGGCGATTGGTTACAACCGTGACAACGCGCTCTATACTTCGCCGCGCACCTTTTCCGACGTGAGCCTGGGCATAGGGAACATACCGGGCGACACCCCGGCCATAGAATTGGGTCAATATGGCAATTTCGGGTGGTCCGATCCTGGTCAGAATATTCGCGAAAACGGCGTCGCGCTGAGTGATTTTGTCTCCATCATCAAGGGGAAACAAACTCTGAAGATCGGAGGCGAACTGCGGCATTATCAAGACAATACGATTCCCATCGAATCGTCGACCTTCAACTTCAGCACCACGGAGACCGATAACCCCAGCGCTCCGGTGATTAGCGACACCGGAAACGAGTTTGCCAGTTTCCTGATCGGCGCAGTCGACAGCGCCAGCCAACAGTACACCCTGAAGGAGATCACATCGCATTTCTGGTATATGGGTCTGTATGTGCAAGACGATTACAAGCTTAGTCACAAGCTGACGGTCAACCTTGGGTTGCGCTATGACATCCCTTGGACTCGTGCCGAGAAAGATAATATTTTTTCCAGCTTTGAGCCAAACTATCCGAATCCGGCTGCAGGCGGAATTCTGGGTGCACTTGTCTTTGCCGGAAATGGCCCAGACCACTGCAACTGCACCCGCTTCAGCAATACCCGCTTTAATCTTTTTCAGCCGCGCGTAGGTTTTGCATATGCTCTGAATGGCGATACTGTGATCCGGGGTGGTTCCGGAATCTTTGAAGGCTCAGCCGGGGATGTCCTGGAAAACGGGTCGCGAGTGTTCAGCGACGGTTACAACGCAGCGCCAAACTTCAGCAGTCCGAATAACGGAATTACCCCCGCTTTCTATCTTTCGGGAGCCAACCCCAGCTTTCCCGCTTTCCCGGCCCCTCCGTTCCTGGATCCAAGCCTCGACAACAATGCTGGCATCAACTACATTCAGCCTGCCGATGGAACCCCGCCACGAATCTTCTATTGGAGCATGGGCGTACAGCGCAGATTGCCGGGCAAAATGCTTCTCGACGTTGGTTATGTCGGGAACTACGCTACTCATATCAGTTCCGCCCTGGAAAACATCAATCAGCTGAATCCCGCGTATCTTTCACTGGGCAACGTGCTCTCTCAACAATTATCTCCGGCATTGTCGACGCAGTACAACGTGCCTTATCCTTGGACGTGCGGTGCCGGATCGGCTGCAGATTGTCAGCCCTTCAGTGGAACGGTTGCCCAGGCGTTACGCCCGTTCCCGCAATACCTGAGTATCGGCCAGCCGCAGCAGACCTCCGGCTGGTCACACTACAACTCGCTGCAAATGAAGCTGCAGCGGCAGTTTAGCAATGGGTTCTCGTTATTTGTCAGCTACACTTACGCCAGCCTTCTAACGACTTCCGAGTCACAGCACCAGTATCTGGATGCGACCGGCGGCTCGCAAAACAGTTTTAACTATTCGGGAGAGGAAAGTCCCTCTGCAGATCTTCCTCCTCAAGTACTCAACATCGCATATGTCTATCAATTGCCATTTGGACGCGGCAAAAGGTTCGGCCCGCACAACGGCGTGGCCAACGCAATACTGGGTGGATGGGGAGTTTCCGCAATTCAACGTTACCAATCGGGCACTCCACTTGCCGAGGGCGCGGCTGAAAGTCCTGACGTGCTGGACAACAACGAGCTTCGCCCCAATATCGTTCCGGGAGTGCCAGTCAAGGAGCAATGGCAGGGTAAGTTCAATCCCTACGGGCCGACCCCCGACCGGTATCTTAATCCCAACGCCTTTTCTCAACCCGCTGTATTCACCTTCGGCGATGCGCCCCGTACGATCTCCACAAGGGGTTTCGCCTGGTACAACGAAGATGTGACTTTGCAAAAGGAGCTTAGGTTTTCGGAGCGGTACAATTTCACCTTCCGCGCCAGCGCCTTTAACATCTTCAACCGTACTTTATGGAGCATTGACAGCGGCTGCCCGAACTGCGACCCGAACTATGGATATGTCAACGGTCAAGGCAACACGGCCCGGGTGCTGCAAATTTCGGGTGACTTGAAGTTCTAAGGCTGGGTAAATCTCACCAGAGCCGGCGTGCCAGTCACGCCGGCTTTTTTCTTGAACGATAGGATTTGGGGTTTCAGGTTTGCCCAATCTAGCCCTCCTTCTAT
The DNA here is from genome assembly GCA_963834075.1 of uncultured Acidobacteriaceae bacterium. GTDB lineage: Bacteria > Acidobacteriota > Terriglobia > Terriglobales > Acidobacteriaceae > PALSA-270. The sequence goes on along the minus strand of CAWIAH010000011.1, from coordinate 1,042,253 downwards.
AAAATTAGTCTTTGCCGCCCGCGGTCCAAGCTGCAAGCGTGTTCCTGCCGAGCCTACAGAAGATCGGGAATCATTATGAAAATTCATGAGTATCAGGCGAAAGCCATCCTGAAGAAATATGGCGTGCCCGTGCCGCGCGGCGAGATGGCGGCTACCCAGGCGGAGGCAGAGTCCGCGGCCCAGCAGCCTATTCGAGTCCGGCGCGACCGGTGTGGTGGTCAAAGCGCAGATTCACGCCGGAGGCCGCGGCAAAGGCGGCGGCGTCAAGCTGGCGAAGTCGGTCGCTGAAGCTGCCGAATTGGCGGCGAAAATTCTGGGCATGAATCTGGTCACGCACCAGACCGGGCCGGAAGGCCGTATCGTGCAGCGCCTGCTGATCGAAGAGACTTTGCCCATCGAGAAGGAACTCTATCTTGGCATCGTGATCGATCGTGCGGCGGCACGGCCGGTATTCATGGCATCGGCTGCGGGAGGCATGGAGATCGAAGCAGGTCGCAGCCGAAAATCCGGATGCCATTCGCAAGGAATACATCGACCCCGGCATGGGGCTCGAGCCGTTTCAGGCGCGCAAGCTCGCGTTTGCGCTGGGGCTGAAGCCGGCGCAGATCAATCCCGCGGTGCAGTTTATGACTGGCCTCTACCAAGCGTTCGCGCAGACCGACGGATCGCTGATGGAAATCAATCCGTTCATCAGTTGCAAAGACGGCCGCCTGTTTGCGCTTGATGCCAAGATGACCTTCGACGACAACGCCCTCTTCCGCCATCCTGAACTTCGCGAGTTGCGCGACACTGACCGAAGAAGATCCGCTGGAGGTCGAAGCTTCGAAGTACAAGCTCAACTACATCAAGCTGGATGGCAACGTGGGCTGCATGGTGAATGGCGCCGGCCTGGCGATGGCGACCATGGACATCATCAAGTATGCCGGTGGCATGCCCGCCAATTTTCTCGATGTAGGCGGCGGCGCCAATGCCGAGCAAGTCACTCATGCCTTCGAGATTCTGCTCAGCGACAAGAACGTGAAGGCGGTGCTGATCAATATTTTTGGCGGCATCCTGCGCGTGGATACTCTGGCGACGGGAGTGGTCGAAGCGGCGAAGAAGACAAACATTCAGCTGCCCATTGTGCTGCGGCTGGAAGGCACCAATGTCGAAGCAAGGCCGGAAATTCTAAAGCAGTCGGGATTGAACTTTATCGTGGCGGAAACCATGAAAGACGCCGCGGAAAAAGTAGTGGCGGCGGCGAAAGCGTAAGCTAATCATAGGCGGGGCATTCATGAGCATTCTTGTAAATAAGTCGACGCGAGTCATCGTGCAGGGTCTCACCGGCCGCGAAGGCACCTTCCACGCCAAAGCCTGCGCCGAATACGGGACCAACATCGTCGGCGGCGTCACTCCCGGGAAGGGTGGCACCACGCACGAAGGCTGGCCCGTGTTCAACACCGTGCAGGAAGCGGTGGACAAGACCGGAGCCGACGCCTCGGTGATTTTTGTGCCGCCGCCTTTTGCCGCCGATGCCATCATGGAGGCCGCCGACGCCGAGGTCGAGCTGATCGTCTGCATCACCGAAGGCATCCCGACGCTCGATATGGTGCGCGCCTGGGAGTTTCTGCAAGACCGGCGCTCGCGTCTGATCGGTCCGAACTGCCCGGGAATTATTTCGCCGGGAAAGTGCAAAATCGGCATCATGCCGGGCGCGCATTCACCTGGAGGGCCGGTGGGAATCGTTTCGCGCTCCGGCACCCTGACCTACGAAGCGGTGTATCAGCTCACCACGCGGGGAATCGGCCAGTCCACCGCCATCGGCATTGGCGGCGATCCCATCATCGGCACGAACTTTGTCGACGCGCTCGATCTGTTCAATCGCGACCCGCAGACCGAAGCCGTGATCATGATCGGCGAAATCGGCGGCAACGCCGAAGAGACGGCAGCGGAGTTCGTGAAGACGCACATGAAAAAGCCGGTAGTGGGATTCATCGCCGGGCAGACCGCGCCTCCCGGACGCCGGATGGGACACGCCGGAGCGATCATCTCCGGCGGCAAGGGAACGGCGGCGGAAAAGATCAAGGCCATGGAAGCGGCCGGTATTCGGGTCGCGAAATCGCCCAGCCGCTAATTGGCGAGACGCTGGCCGCCGGCGATTGGGGTGTACGGCAAAAGCCTAGCTCGCCGGCTTCAGAATCGCACCAATTCGCCGACTCGCATCTGATCAAGGACTGAAGACGAAATTATGAATACACTGGAACGCACCCTCACCATCATCAAGCCGGACGCGGTGAAGAAGAAACGCGATCGGCGACATCATCGAGCAGTTCGAGAAGAACGGATTTCGCATTCTGGGCATGAAGATGCTCGAAATCTCAAAGCATCAGGCGGAACAGTTCTACGCCGTGCATGCCAGCCGGCCCGTTTTTCAGTTCCTGACCGATTTCATGTCGAGCGGCCCGATCGTCGCGCTGGCGCTCGAGAAAGAAAATGCCATCGCCGATCTGCGCAAGCTGATGGGTGCGACCAATCCGGCGAACGCCGAAGAAGGCACCATCCGCAAGAAGTGGGCCACCAGCATCGAGCACAACGCCATTCACGGCTCCGATGCCGATGATACGGCGCGCTTCGAGTTGAGCTTCTTTTTTGCGGGATACGAACTGGCAAAGTAGTGCCGAGCCGTAAATTTGCACGAGGTTAGCTATGAGCTAATCAAGGAGTTAGCATCATGCCTATGGTTCAAGTCACCATGCTCGAAGGGCGCACGGTCGAACAAAAACGCAAATTGGCGGAGCGCATTACCGATGCTCTGGTCGAAGCAGGCGCCCGGCGCGACGGAATCGCCGTCGCGTTTCATGAAGTGTCGAAGGAAAGTTACGCGCTGGGCGGGGTACTACGAGTGGACAAGAAGTAAGTGGATAAAACCACCCTTGCTAAGCCATTGATTATGGGATCGTTCTCATCGCACTGATTCGCGACATTCCTAAATTTCGCGCTGCACGTCATTGATGTGCTCGACCTCCTATCTTCCCCCGCAGGGAACTGAAATACCAGGGTAATGTGCCGTCTGAAACGCTTGAATTATTGCGATCGACACCCTCTACCGGTAACAGATCCATCTAATTCTTCGCGGGCGAGGCGCCCGCGCCACGCTCGGCTAGCCTAACGGTTCAAACAAATTGCCTTCGACTCGATCCGCGACCTTGGGCAGGTCTTTCTTTACATACTGCAGGAAATATGGCGTGGCGCGGTGGGCTTCGAGCGCGGCATCGTCGTCGTATTGCTCATATACGAAGAACCGCCGCGGATCGGTCTTGTGACGATGCGCCTGATACATAACGCATCCGGGCTCCTTGCGCGAGGCCTCGGTCAATTTGCCAAAATAATCCGCAACTTCCGTCTCCCGCCCCGCTTTCGCCATCCAGGTAACCGCCAGTACAACCATTGCCCGCTCCGTCTTTAAGTTTCAGCTAAAACTTTTTTTGCGCTGTGAGCGCTTTCAACTGTGCGACAAATTCGTCCACAAACATAGTCTGTTCGCGCCCGGGTCCGGTAGAAACAACTCCAATGCGCGCGCCACTTTCCTTCTCGATGAAATCCAGATAATCCCGCGCTGCCTTCGGCAATTTGCCGATTTCGAGGATGTTCTCGGTTGAGGTCCGCCAGCCCGGCAGCTTCCGATAAATGCCTTCAATATGATCAAAGCCGCTGGCATGCGCCGGAATTTCATTGATCGCTTTGCCATTCACCTTATATCCCACGCAAACCGGAATCTCCGCGAGTTCGTCCAGCACGTCGAGCTTGGTTACAACCAGCCATGAGATGCCATTAATCATGCCAGCGTAACGCAACAGAGGCAAATCCAGCCAGCCGCAGCGCCGCGGACGTCCGGTGACCGCGCCATATTCATTGCCCCGGGCCCGCAGTTCATCACCCGTGGAATCCAGAATCTCCGATGGGAACGGCCCTTCGCCAACCCGAGTGCAGTAAGCTTTGGTAACGCCGATCACGGTATCAATCGCCGTGGGAGCCACGCCGGTGCCGATTACCGCGCCGCCCGAAGTAGCACTGGACGACGTTACGAAGGGATAGGTGCCATGATCGATGTCGAGCATCGTACCTTGTGCGCCCTCGAACATCACCGACTCGCCGTCGTTGATCGCCCGGTTCAGCAATGCCGCGGCATCGCATACGAATGGCGCGATCTTGGCGGAGGCGGCAGCATACTCCTCATACATCTTGTCAGGATCGAGCGGCTCGGAGTTGAACAACGCATGCGCGATCATATTCTTCTCGCGGCAGGCATTTTCAATGTGCGTCTTGAGCAACTTGAGATCGAGCAGATCGGCGACGCGCAAGCCGCGCCGGCCCATCTTATCTTCGTACGCCGGCCCAATTCCACGAGACGTCGTACCAATCTTCACCCGGCCGGGCGCATTCTCCGAAGCCAACTCAATCATCCGGTGATAGGGCAGGATGACGTGGGCGCGGTTGCTGACGAACAGGCTGCCATCCATGGCCACGCCATTTTCGCGCAGTCCGGAGACTTCCTTCAGGAAGGCAATGGGATCGAGCACCACGCCATTGCCAATGACGCTGCGGCAACCGGCTCGCAACACGCCACACGGCACTAACTGCAGAACAAACTTCTTGCCGTTGATGATGACGGTGTGGCCGGCGTTGTGCCCGCCCGCGTAACGCGCCACCACCGCAAAGTTCTCCGAGAGAACGTCAACAATCTTGCCTTTGCCTTCGTCGCCCCACTGGGCGCCGACGATGACGGCGGTCTTACCCTTCTTCAAGTGCTTGCTCCGCTCAATAGAATGGCGCGTCTTTCGCGATTTGACTACCCAGAGGAGACCCTCGCCGCGCACCGCAGGGCCATACACACTCGTCGCCCGGGACAAACTTCTCGCGAACACTGAATTACAGGGGTATCGGCGGAGCAGATGTGTACTCACGATGATAACCCGGCAGGGCGGCGATGGGCAATGAAAGCAGGCATCGCTTTTTTCGTTGGGGGCTATCGACGGACCGGGGAGCCCGGCAGCGGCGGGCGTCCGGCGCGGCGCCTTTCCCCCGGCGTTCCGCGGTGTCGTAAACTGTGACTCCATGCCTGAGTTGCCTGAAGTCGAGACGATTGCCCGCGGTCTGGCCAAGCGCGTGACTGGCGACGTAATCGAGTCAATCTGGCTGGGATCGAAGCCGGAGCCTCTTAAATCCCCTGCCGACGAGATCGTAGCCACACTGGAGGGCAAACACATCGCCGGGGTGAGGCGGGTAGGGAAGCACATCGTCATTGATTTGGAGGAACCAGGGAAGACTTCGCCCCGGGAAGTGGGATCAAAGGGTGCTAAAGGACGGGTCAAAGACCCGACCCCACGCGGTCATTCGAAAGCCCAATGGATTGTGCATCTGGGCATGACGGGGCGGTTGGTAGTTTGTGAACCGGCCGAAGAAATTGCCAAGCACACCCACGCCATTGCCCGCCTTCGTTCGGGCCGGGAGTTACGATTCGTGGATCCGCGGCGCTTTGGCCGGCTTAGCGTCGCTCGCGATTTTGCGGCGAGCGGTTCCGAGCCGCTGGAAGTAAAGCTGGAACAGTTTGTCGAGCTGTTCAAGGGCCGGAAGACCCCCATCAAAAGCGCTCTGCTCAATCAGAAGCTGTTAAGCGGTGTAGGCAATATCTATGCCGACGAGTCTTTGTTTCGCGCCGGAATTCGTCCGAGACGCCGTGCCGCGTCCTTAAGCAAGGAAGACCTGCGGCGTTTGTATCTCGCGGTACAGGAAGTCTTGAAGGAAGCGATAAGGCTGGGCGGGTCCTCCGTCTCCGATTACGTGGACGCTGACGGCGAAGAAGGATTTTTCCAGCTACAGCACAGGGTTTACGGCAGAGAAGGCGAACTGTGCCTCGTCTGCAAAACCCCGGTCAAACGACTCGTCATCGCAGGACGCAGCAGTCACTATTGTCCAAAGTGCCAGAAGTGATTCTGTCACTCATCAACGGTCGCCAATCTGATCACGTTACTTTTTAGGGCCAGTTCGGCGGCTCGGTTCAGCTTTCGGCTGGTTGTGCGGGGCTTGTGGTCGCGTCGAGGATTTCAGCCGTTCCACTTCCTCTGCCGTGAGCCGCCGGAATTTTCCCGGGTGCACATCCAGCTCCAGTGAGCCGTAACGCACCCGTTTGATCTTCTCCACATGATGGCCGATCTCTTCAAACATGTGGCGGATCTGCCGGTTGCGCCCCTCGATTAACGTAACCTCGTACCAGGGATTGTTCGCCTCGCGAATCGGTTGTACTTTCGCCGGCGCAGTCTTCACCCTGCGGCCACGTTCGGTAGGGATGAATAAGCCCTTGCGCAGCCGGTCCAGACCCTCCGTGGCCGGCTTGCCCGCAACTTTCACCATGTACGTTTTTGGCACGTGGGAAGCGGCTTTCATCAGGTGATCGGCTAGTTCGCCGTCGTTGGTCAGCAGCAGCAGTCCCTCGCTGGCGTAGTCGAGCCGGCCAATCGGATAAACCCGTGTGCCCACGCCACGCAGCAGATCCAGCACGGTAGGGCGGCCTTCCGGATCGCTGAGCGTGGTGACGTATCCCTTGGGCTTGTTCATCAGCAGGTAAACGTGCCGCTCGGCGCCGTGCAGCAGCTTGCCGTTGACCCGAACGTGGTCACGTTCTGGGTCGGCTTTGCTGCCCAGTTCGGTGATGACCTGTCCATTGACCGAGACCAGCCCGTTCTTGATCAGCTCCTCGGCCTTGCGGCGAGAGGCGATTCCAGCGGCGGAGATGATTTTTTGCAGACGCTCGGCGGCCATGATGGTCCGATCAGAAATTCGAGATTCGTTCAATATCAGGCAGCGGGATCGTTCTCTCCCGCGTTGACATGTTCCGCCGGTTCGTCCCCTGTCTCAGGTTCGGCTCCGGTTGCATCCTGAGCCTCGCTCGCGTGCTCGGAGACGATTCCGTCGGAGGCGCTTTCCGCAGTCGGTTCCGCTGGCGTGGTCGCGGCAGCTTCTTCCGCGCGAAGCGCATCGCTCTGGAACGATTCTGCAACCAGCTTTTCGAACTCTTCCATGCTGGGCAGTTCGTTAACGTCTTTCAGGCCGAAGCGCAGCAGGAACTCCTTGTTGGTCTTGTAGAGAATCGGCCGGCCGATCACCGCCTTGCGCCCGGCGGTCGTGATCAGCTTACGCTCCAGCAAAGTTGAAATGACGCCGCCCGAATCCACGCCACGTATATCGTTGATCTCCGGCACCGTGACTGGTTGTTTGTAGGCGATCACCGCCAGAGTTTCGAGCGCCGGCAAAGAGAGCCGGATCGGCGGCTTAAGACTCTTGGCGAAGGCTCGCACCACGTCATGATGCTCGGGCTTGGTGGACATGCGATATCCGCCGGCAACCTGGCGGATCTCTATGCCATGCGCTTCGACGGAATAATCGGCAGTCAGCTCTTCCAGCGCCACGCGCACCGCAGATTTCAGTTCGATGAGGTCGGCGGGTTCTCCGTCGGCAGCCGTGGCCTTTACTAGCTGGATCATATTGTCCAGCGTGATCGGCGTCTCGGCCGCATAAATAATGGCTTCGAGTTTGGCTTTAAGACTCATTGTTTTTCGGATTCGTATTTGGCAGAGACCGGCTACCGCCAATCGTCGCGTACCGCCGCCTGCTCTGTCATCACCGCTTCAAAATTCTCGTGTTTGCGCAGCAAAATGTCACCAAAGATTCGATCCTGGCGCAACTGAATGGCCTGCAGGCGCACCAGTTCGAGCAGTGCAAGAAACATGCATACTAACGCCTGCCGCGATTCCACGTTGCGCAAGAGTTGCTTTAACCGCAGCGGCTTTTCTTCGAATGACAAACGCCTCCGCAAATAATTGATCATTTGCGAGACGGTTGCGCCCTCTTCATCCACTTGAATCACCGGCCGGTCGCGCGCGCGTTCCATGATTTGCTGGAAGGTCTTGACCAGATCGATCACGTCGGCGGCAAATTCAGCATCCGTGCCCTCGGCTTCCATAAATTCCTTGATGGCCGGGTTCGAGAGCACCGCATTTTCGATCTGCTGTTTCTGCATCAGCATCTGCGCCGCCGATTTGAACTTTTCGTGTTCAATCAGCCGGTTCACTAATTCGGTGCGTGGATCGTCAAGCGCTTCGGAGGTTGCCGCCGGATCCCGCGGCAACAGCATCTTCGACTTGATATGAATCAACACCGCGGCCATGTAGATGAAGTCGGCCGCGACGTTGACGTCCAGTTCGCGCAGCTTTTCCACGTAGGTAAGGTATTGCGCCGTGATCCTGGCGATCGGAATGTCGTAAATATCGATGTCCTGCTTGCGAATCAGATCGAGCAGAAGATCGAGCGGGCCGTCGTACACACTGCCCACGCTCACCGCGAAAGGGAAGTCGCTCTGGTCGCGCCTTTTTGCTTTTTCCGGAGAAAGCGGGGCAGCGGTAAGCCCCGCTGGTTCGCTTGGAGCGGCGGTGTCCGGCACGAATTTGGATATCTCGGACATTCGATCTCAGATTAGATGACGACGGCTATTCTGCGGTGGGCCCGGCCGCTGGAGCCTGATATTGCAGCGACATCCCCATCGCCTGCCGCACTTCACCCATCGTCGCGTCGGCGACTGTGCGAGCTTTCGCCGATCCTGCTTCCAGAATATCCCAGGCGAGCCGGGGATTCTCCTCATATTTCCTGCGGCGCTCCTGCATGGGATTGAGCATCGTGACCAGCGCATCGGCGGCCCACCCCTTGCATTCGATACATCCGATACCCGCCGAGCGGCAGCCCGCATCCACCTTAGCCAAAGTTTCCCGGCTGCTGAAAAGTTTGTGCAAGTCACCCACCGGGCACACGTCCGGATTGCCCGGATCGCTTCGCCGGATGCGCGCTGGATCGGTGACCATGGTCTTCAGCTTCTGGCGAATGACCGGCTCGGGATCGGCAAGCAGAATGGTGTTGCCGTAGGACTTCGACATTTTGCGCCCGTCCGTGCCTGGCAGCTTGGGCGTGGGCGTCAACAAAGGCTTCGGTTCAAGAAAGACAGCACTTCCACGCAGGTCGTAAAACTGATTGAAGCGGCGCGCGATTTCGCGCGTAAGTTCCACATGCGGTACCTGATCTTCGCCCACCGGAACGAAATCGCCTTTGTACATCAGAATGTCGGCGGCCTGCAACACCGGGTAGCCGAGAAACCCGTGCGTGCTCAAATCTTTTCCTTTTAGATTTTCCTGCTGATCCTTATAAGTTGGCACGCGCTCCAGCCAGCCCAGAGGCGTAATCATGGAAAACAGCAAATAGAGTTCGGCATGTTGCGGCACATGCGATTGAAGAAAAAGAGTACACCGCTCCGGATCAATCCCGGCCGCCAGCAAATCCAGCAGGACATCGAAAGAATTCGTTTTGATCTTGGAAGTGTCGGCGTAATCGGTCGTCAATGCGTGCCAGTCGGCTACGAAGAAAAAGCATTCGTACTCATCCTGCATTCGCACCCAATTGCTAACCGCGCCGACATAGTTGCCCAGATGCAGCTTGCCCGTGGGGCGAGCGCCGCTCAGTACACGCTTTTTATTGTTTGGAGAACAGGACATCAGGTTTTGACCAGAATATATCTGAAGATATCAAGCACCGGATTGAGCAGCCGTCCTAATACGCCTGGCGCCAGGTAAACCAGCGCCAGCAGGCCAATCCAACCCATCGCATCATAAATGCGCAGAGCGCCCGCAGGCAGAAAGTGGCGCAATACATGGCTGCCATCGAGCGGAGGCATGGGAATTAAGTTAAACACGCCCAGCACGACGTTGATTACCATCAGTTCGTAGAAGAACAGGCTAATGGGCACAATGATGGAATTCGAACTCATGGGAAGATAACCCAGCGGAATCCCGTGCACCAGACCTCGTCCGAAGGCTGAAGTCATTCCGATCAATAGCAACAATACGGTGGCTCCCATGGCGACGATAAAATTGCTGATCGGTCCGACCATGGAGGTGTAGATATCGTCCCGCACCGGGTGCTTGAAATTTCTCGGGTCCACCGGGGTCGGCTTGGCCCATCCGATCATGGGAAAGTGCTGCCAGAGGGCGAGCAGAGGCAGCAAAATCGTGCCAAAAATGTCGATATGCTTGATGGGATTCAGCGTGATCCGGCCCAGCATGCGGGCAGTCGGATCACCGCAACGGTTCGCCATCCAGGCATGCGCTGACTCGTGCACGCTGATGGCGAACAGAAACGCAATTACCTGAAACAGGATGTCAACATGCTCAAGCGTCATGCCAATTTGGCTTTGATACTAACATGATGAACCTCAAACTGCGGCTACAGCCGGATGCTGTCAAACCGTGAAACCCCCGGGCCGGCTAGCGTTGCACGATTGTCAGCTTGTGCTCACCGATCGTCGCCGTCGTAATGCGATTGGGCAATTTGAATCGCGAATCCAGACCGATATCCGGATATTTGGGCTGAAGATATTTGCTCACGAACAACTGCAAGACAAAGCGGGGAATTTCGACATTATCGAGCGAAACGGAATCCACACTGACAAATCCTTCGCCGCCGCTTCCATGCGCGTGCGCAACCACCACCACTTCATGAATGCCGGTAAAAATCGCCAGAAGCGGATTGGAACTTGACGCTCCTTTCAGGCGATCGAAATCCACTCGCGTAGTTGCGGTGACGAGGCCAGCCTCCCCTTGAAAGTCGATCGATTCAACCCCCGCCGGCAGATCCATATTTCCCGACGCAAAGTAAGCATTGACTTCCTCTTCCGTAAGCTCAGTCGGCGAGGGGTCGGGATGCGCCAATGCGCCGTTATTGTCAACGTGTCTAAGTTTGCGTTCCATGCTTGCCACCGGTCCTGTTGCCGAAGATCCCGGCGCCACGCCCAGGCACAAGAATAAGGCGGCGATCAGTAACGCCACGCAAGCAATTCTCATGGCTTCAGCACAGCTTGCGTTTCAGCCGGCGAAGTCTGCGTCACGCTGGGTGCGGCGAACGGACCAACGATGGTAAAACCGCCGGCGTTGGCACGCTCCAGCTTGAGGTCGAGCACCCCTGCGAGTGACGCCGTGCCGCTCACCTGGTATGCCCCTCCAGAAGAATTCAGCTTGCCGTCGGCTACCGCGAACTTACCCTCTTGCAGCAGCACGCTTCCGGTGAACTCGATTATCCGCAGTGGTCCCAGCCCGTCGTCCAGCACAATGTGTGGCAGCGTTCCCTGGAGATCCGTCACTTGCAATGTCGCATCGGCGGAACTAGTTAGCTCAGCTGCAGTGAATCCCGCCGCAGTCGCGGAGTAGGTGGCATTGCCGCTTCCAATAATCCATCCATCGTGCATCGCCTGACTTAACTGCCCCAGATCAACATCCTGAAAGCTTCCACCGCCCGTGTATTGCGGAGGCTTGGCGGTAAAGTCAGCCGTCCACTTGCCGCTATGGTGTCCACCCAGAACCGCGCCTTGCAAATTGGAGATGCGCAAGGTTCCGTTTTCCAGATCGACGTCCGCCGAGACTTTCGCGCCCGGCAACTTATGGACCATCACCCGATCCGCGGTAAGGTGTCCGGTCGCATGCAAGCCAAGCAGATAAGGATTTCCGGGTTGAGCGTTCGGGGCAAAAAAGCGATACCACGGTCCTTGCCGCGAGTGTTTGCTCAACAGGTCGTTCCATTCATCGGTTTCAATTCTGTCGGCGTGCAGATTGAATCGGACCAGGCATTGTGCCGGCACGCTGCACTGCCGTGGGAGCGCCAGCGATCCATGCCATGTGGCGCCCGCCAAAGACGCCGTAACGTCCTTCACTTCCACCGCGTCTGTCAGCAGCGCGACGTTCGCCGTTGCCACCTCCAGCGGTTGGTTCAATCCCCGTACCTCGGCCCGCACCGAGCGCAACTGTGCCTCACCGAGAGTCGTCACGGAGCTGAAGGCTGACCACGAACCCGCAACCCGCAAATCAATTTTGGCGATTCCGTCCGCGTTCGGTTGCGCGGCCGGCAATCCGGTGCTGCGCGCCAGCTGTAACAACTTTTGGATGCCGGCCTCGCCCTGAATGGCCAACGCATAGTCCCCACGGGAGAACCAGACGCTCACCGTCACTGGCGAAGGTCTGCCAAGAGATAACTTGAAAGGCCCAACCTCCACATGCGGTCTGGCCGGAATATTTGCCAACATTGCCTTGGGGCGATGGGCCGGCCTGCGTGGATTGGGCGCGTCTCCGGGTGAAACCGAGAACGGCACTCTATCTAAAGATAAAGCCATGCCGGTCACTGCCGAGCTGATTCCAAAGTTGTGCGTCTGGCCCTGACCGGTCCATGCAATATCAGGACCATGCTGGCCGGTGTCACGCCGCAGCCCGAATGACGCGTCCAGCGTCCCCGTCGCAATGAGATCTTCCGGAATATTCTTCTTGGTGTGGCGCGCCAAAACCACGGCGGCCTGCATGGGAACATTCTTTGCGTTGATCTCCAGGTCATAGTTGCGAACGTTACCATTCCCGCTGGCGCTCCCGCTCACGGCAATAAATCCCCCGCCCACCGCGGATCGGCAGGAAAGACCGGAGAATTCATTATCGAGCGGAGCATAATGGGAGTCACACTGCGTCGCCAGCCGGAGCGCGCCACCGCCATCGAGATCATAACGCCGGAAGTCATCTATACTGGCGCTGCTCTGGATGAGCATATCCCTCGGCGTGCCGGTCACTGTCGCCGAAATCGCGATCGTCCCGCGCCAGCCTTGATCGCTGCCATACAACAGTGTCGTAGCCTGGCCGAGCTGGCCTTGGTTCCACTGCAGGCTAAACTGCACCGGCGTTTCGCGCAGGCTTGCTGACCGTTGCCATGAGCCTTCAACCCGAATCGTGCCCGTGTCGGAAAGATTGAAGTCGGTCCGCACCGGTTGGGCTTTCAGGCGCATTCCCCAGGTATTCTCCGAATCCTGCCATACGCTGAAATCCGCGTCGGTCAGGGTATACGGCTTCTTTTCCTGCCCAAATTTGAAATTGATCCGCGCCGAACTTGCTTCGATATAAGGGAATCCCGGTCTGGCTTCCGCCTTGCTCTTGCTGGTTGGCGCGACATGCGTCTGATCGGCCCGCTCCAGCAGGTTCTCGAGATTCCATTGGCCGGCGCTGTTGCGCACCAGATTTACGCTCGGTTCGCTCAGGCTGAGTCGGGCGATTTCCATGCGCCCCCGCAAAAGCGAGGTCAGCCGCAGCGCTGCAGTTACCTCGCTTGCCCGCAGAGTAGGCTCCGCTCCAAACGCCGGATCCTCGTGAACCACGAAATTTTGCAGATCAAATCCAGGCCGCGGCAACAGTTGAAGGCTGACGGACGAAACTTCCACCTGCCTGCCGAGCGCCAAACTGATTTCCTGCACGATGCGCGCCCGCAGTTGTTCCGCTCCAGGCCGCACCAGAAACAACCCGAGGGTTACCACTGCCACGACTGCGGCCACGCCGCGTTTGGAGCGTAAAAAACTCAAACTAGCACCTTGGCCTTTACCGCCTTGCTCTCGCTAACGCACCATTTTTAACGTACGGCTCCAGCGGGTCTCGTCGAAAAAGTGAATGATCACGTGCAGCAGAATTCCCAGGCGTTGCTCCATTCCGGTCTCCAGATATTGCCCGGCGGGCGTTTCGAACGACCAGTAGATAAACAGCGGACGCCCAATCACATTCGGGCGCGGGATGAATCCCCAGAAGCGGCTGTCATAACTCACATCCCGATTGTCGCCCATGGCAAAGTAACTGTCCGCCGGCACCACCAGATCCCCATGGTCAATGTGTTGCGGCAATGCCAGCGCCCAGTCTGGATTCACGTTTACATTCGAATCGCCCGGCGGAACGGCCGGGAAGTTGTCGCGGTAGGGATTGGAATCGCCCAGGGTGTGGATGACATAAGGCTCGTTGAGTTTCTCGCCATTGCGATATACCACGGCGTCTTGAAGATGAATGCGATCTCCGGGAATTCCGATAATCCGTTTCACTACATACAACCCAGGCTCCGCGGGAGACAGAAACACCACGATATCGCCGCGGCGAATCTGGCGGTAGGGGAGCAGGGGTCCGAGCCATGAGGTGGGAGGAGAAAACTGAACCCGGTTTACGAAAACGTGATCGCCGATCAGAAGCGTGTTCTCCATCGAACTGCTGGGAATTTCGAAAGCCTGCACCACAAAGGTGATGATAAACAGTCCGGTGACCAGCACCCCGGCAAGAGACGCCAGAAATTCCACCGTGGTTTCGCGCGGCTGTTCCAGCACTTTCTCGTCTTTCTTGGCCATCAAGAATCAGTCCTCCGTGCAATCTTCCATTAGTTGACTAAACGCAACGTCCGGTCCCAGCGCGTAATTTGATACAGATGGGTGAGCGCGTACGCGAAGTGAAAAATCTTATCACTCGGGGTCGGCGTGGCCGGCATATCCGGGGTCGCGTCGCGCACCGACCAGTATATGAGCAAAGGCCGCCCCACGATGTTTGCGCGCGGCACAAATCCCCAATAGCGGCTATCCAGGCTATCATCCCGATTGTCGCCCATCACGAAATAGCTTTCCGCCGGAATGATGAGTTGGCCGTCATCCATCAGCTTCCGCATTTGCAAAATCCAATCGGCCTGCACTCCCGAATCGAGCGTCTCGAGCTCAGGAAAGTCATCGCGGAAGGGAACCCGAATCGTTCCACTACGGCGGACGTAGGGTTCCTCGCGGGCCACTCCGTTGACGTAAACCTTCCGGTCGATCAGTTGTAGCCGGTCGCCCGGAATGGCAATCACCCGTTTAACGAAATGCTGGGTGGGATCAACCGGATATTTGAAGACGATGATCTCGCCGCGTCGCACCTGCCGGTAGGGCATGAGCGTGGACGCGGAGCTTTCCTTGCCACCGTAGCGCAGCTTGTCCACCAGCAGGTAATCGCCGATCAGCAACGTGTTTTCCATGGATTCCGAGGGAATCTGAAAAGCCTGCACCACGAACGTAATAATGAAAACCGCGATCACCACGGTGGCCAGCAGCGATTCCGCTGAATCCACCCAATCGGTGATTGCGGCTTTATTGGTTGCTGTCACAACTTCGACTCTCGATTCCTCGCGCCCGGGACAATAAGCTCGCGTTCCCCCGGCGATGATTTCAGATGATCGAGTACCTGGCGCGCGGCGTCTTGCTCGGCTTCTTTTTTTGTGGACCCAGTGGCCCGTCCCACGAATTCCATGCTGGGCGCATCCGAAGCGCGCAGCCTCGCCTCCACGGTGAAAATTTTCCGATGCTCCGGACCTTGCGTCTCTACCAGAACATACGTTGGCTGAGATCGTCCGCTGGCCTGCAGCCTTTCCTGCAGCGCCGATTTGTGATCGCTGAGCGGGAGCCCTTGTCCATTGCTGGCCAGCCTCGCAAACTCAGGCTCAAGGATGCAACGCAATACCAGGGAACGAACTGGCTCCAGCTGTCCATCCAGAAACATTGCGGCCAGTACTGCCTCCAGCGCGTCTACCAATAGAGCGGTTTTGTGCCGCCCGCCGCTGTTCTCTTCGCCGCGCCCGAGGCGCAGGTAGGCGCCGAGATTGAGTTCGCGGGCCACCTGGATCAGATGCTTTTCGCTCACCAGGTGTGCCCGCAACTTGGAAAGTTCTCCCTCGCGGAAGTGCGGGAAGCGTTGAAATAGCTCCCCGCTCACGATAAAACTGAGGATCGCGTCCCCCAGAAATTCCAGCTGTTCGTTATCGCCATGGCGCGAGCCTCCAGCCTGCTGCGCCTCCTGTTCGCGCGCCTGCGAGGTATGGGTGAGCGCTTGTTCGAGCAGTTCCGCCCGCGCAAAGCGATGACCGAGAGCTGCTTGCAGCGCCGCGATATCCCCAGGCTTGGTCATGGCAAGAATCCGGTTCCTCCGGCTTCACCCTTGCAGTGGCGCGTGCTGAACCGGTGAACAAGCGCGAAACTGGCTCCATCGCGGAATCCCGCCCGCTAGTTCTTGGGCGCCCCCGGCGCGGGCGCAGTCGCAGGAGCAGTTGCTGGCGCGGTGGCGGGCGCCGTCGCCGCCGGTGTGGAGTTGGAAGTCGGAATGCCTCCCGTCAACTCGACCAGACGGTCATGCTCGCGTTGCGCCGTTTCGGCCAAAGACGGAATCTGCCGGGTCAATTCCACCGCCCGGTCCGCTTGCTTCAGCGCATCGCCATAGCGTCCTTCTTTATCCAGCACCAAAGCCAACCGCAGTACTACGACCGGATCGGGCTGGGACGGGAAGGCGTCCAGTGCTTTGTTGTAGTAGCTCTCCGCCTCCGGATATTTTTCCTGATTGGAAGCCAGAGTTCCGAGAATTGAATAGGCGCTCGATCGCAGATCGGATTTGAAAGCATCCACTTTGTCCTGGGGTGTGTTCGGGGGGACGACGATGTCGGTATCGATCGTTTCCAGGGAGTGCTGCAACAGCTTTTCTGCCTCCGCCCAGCGTTGCGCCTTGTCCAGATCGGTGTCGTGGGTGCGCTCCACCAGAATTTCCGCTACGCCAATCAAAGCCTCGGGGCTATCCGGGTCGATTGCCAGAACCTTGCGTCCCATTTCCATCATTTTGTCGCCATTGTTGGCATTGCGATAGTCGCCCATGGCCTGCTTGAAAAGCAGCACCCGCAGTTCGCTGTCAGGATACTTGGCGGCAAAATCATTGGCTGCCGCTTCGAAAGCGGCAGGATCGTTGGCTTTTGCCATGGCGGCCTGGTAGGCAGCATACTCCGGCTGGGTTTTCGCCTGGGGAAGTCTCTTTGCTGGCGCGGGGGGCGCGGCTTGGTCCGCAGCGGGGGCTGCTGGAGTGGTCTGCGCGGCTGGCGTCTGTTGCGCCCACAGGGATAAGCCCAGGCTCATCATCACGACTACCATCGCTACTCGCTTCATGCTTTCTCCTTAGTGTTTGGTGGAAACCGAGAACTTATCTTTTGCTTTCAGCGGCTACTGCTTTTCCGGCTGATGAGCCGGAGGCTCATAAGGTTGTTGAATTCCGCGTTCCGCCGCGGCCTTTGCCTCTGGTATCGAAGCCCCCGTAATCAAGGCCGCCCGGTAGTGCTCCAGAGCGGTGTCGCGATCTGCCTCCAAATCGAAAATTCGTCCCAGGTAGACGTGCGACCACGCTAATACCCTTGGCTCATGCGCCACCTCGAGCGCCTGCTGAAAATATTTGCGCGCTCCCGGCATATCTTTGTTCATGGTGGCGGCCTCGGCCATCACAAATAAGGCTTGCCCGGCGTCTCCATTATGTTCGTTGAGGGCTTGCTGCGCCAGCTTCTGCGCGCCCTCGGGATCGCCTTCGGAGAGCCGCTGCGTCGCCGTCTGCAACAGTCTTGGTCCCGCAGGTCGCGACAGGTGCAGCACTTCGGGGTCGGCCTTGGCCGCGAAGTGAATCTGCGCTGCCTCTTTCTCTTCCCTGTGCACATCAATTTTCGCCAGCAGATCCTCGAACGCAGTCCGCAAGCCCGCCGGGTCTTTTTCAAATTGCCCCAGTGCATTATAAAAATAGCCGGTCAGGATGTAGCCTTGCCTCTGCGAATCCTCCACCGCCTGCTGGCGCTGCGCCTCCACCCCCTTGCCGGATCCCATCATGCGGGCTTCCACTGCGCGAATCAAACACTCGGTCACCAGCAGCGCGGAATCCTCCTTAAAGCTTTCGTCCATCGGCGAAGCTTTAACGGAAATCAGCAGAGGCTGCAGGCGCCGCACCTCCGCCGGATACTTCAGGGCCATGGGATCGAGCAGATAGTGCAGGTAAGTGTGGCGGATTTGCTCCATCCTCAGCGTTTGTCCGCGGCCCGGCGAGATCACCACATAGTAGTCGGCCCCGTAGTTCCTTGCATTGGTCTGTCCCGGTGCGCCCATGGGATCGATAAAAATCGTGAACCCACGGCCTAAATACTCCGCTGAAGCCAGCTTAAGATAGACCTGGGTGTCGAACAACATCTTGGCCACGGCCGTATGGTAGCGCTCGGTCAACACCCCATATTCCGGCTGATGCCGCAGCCAGATTTGATGTAACCCAGTCAGTTCGGAGAATTTTGGCAGCGTCGGCATGATGCCGATCACCGCAGTCGCGTCCGGAGGCATATCCGCCTCTTTTGCCTTCAAAGTCAACGCCGGCGGCGGATTCACGTATAGCGCCAGCGACACATACTCCGCCAGAGTGTGCGCGGCGTCGCCACGCTCGTGATCTTTGTACAGCTTGCACATGTTCTGTGTGACTTCGCCGGCATCCTGCGAAGCTTGCACCGCTTTCGCAACTTCAGCGCGCACCTGCTGCCGCACCGGAAGCGAATCGTCAAGCTCGTCATCGAATCCACAGGTGTTGATGGCTGTGAGCACGGTAAACAGACCTTCATTGGTGTCCAGGGAAATGGCGGGCGGGTTTTGCCCTAAACATGTCTGGGCGAGCGGCCACAGCAGAGCCGCAATCATAAAGCTTCGTAACCGGAAATTCAGGGGATGCCTCCGCAGGGCGCGGGCTACGCGTTATAGGGTCAGTTTAAGGGGTTACGGTCAGGGGGTCAAACGAAACCAAGCTTAAGTATCTGGGTTCCTGGGCGTTGCGGCCCGCCACCGGGGAAGGCTCGTAGCTTTCTCTATCCCTTCACGCTGATCTTGGAAAAAGACAGTACCGCGCGTCCCGCCGTCGGCACTCCCATGCTGGTAGCCGGGCGAAACGTAGTGAAAATCAAGGCATTTTTCACATCCGGAGATAATGCCTTCGATTTGCTTCCCGACAACACGCGGTAATCTTCCACCCGGCCGTTGGAATCGACCACCGCTTCAATCACCAAAGAATCGTCGCGAGCTGAATCAAGAGCGCTGCCAAAACTGGACTGTTCCAACTGCGGCGCGGTCGTAAGCGCCAAAGGCACGTCCGCATTCCCGGCCTGCAGGGGCAACGCCAGAAAACCCATCAATACACCAAAAACCACAACCGCCGTCGCCAGGCCAACCATGGCGGGAAACAGAAACGCACCAAACGAATTTTGCAGGCGTACCCACATCCCCGCCCAGTAGCGCTCCGGCGTGCGCGCCGCCTCGCGCGAAATCGCCACACGCAACCGCAACGCCAAATCGGCCGGCGCCTTCCGCCGTCTCACTTTTCCCAATACCTGCTGCATCTGTAGCAGCGAGGCATACTCCTGCCCGCATTCCGCGCACTCCTGTAGATGGTTACCCAGTGCCCGCATCTGCACGCCGGTCACGGCGCCATCCAGATAAGCAGAGAACCACGGCTTGGCCTGGATGCACTTCATTGCGTCACCTCAAATTCCGCCCCGAATAGAGCTTTCTTGGGCCGCGCACTGCGCTTGCCTCGCGCCTCAGCGGCATTTTCAATTCCCAGCTGCGGTCCGACCTCTCGTATGTAACTTTGCAGCTTCTGCCGCAGCGCATCGCGGCCGCGGGTCAACCGGGATTTCACCGTCCCCAGCGAAACCTCCGTGACCTCGGCAATCTCTTCATACGACATGTCTTCCAGGTCGCGCAAGATCACCGCCGTGCGATACGGCTCGGCAACCTTGCGCAGCTCGTCTTCGACCCTCACCCGCACTTCTTCATGCATCACGTTGTCAAAAGGCGAATCCGAGTCGTCCATCAAAATGTCCTTCAACCCCAGTGCCGGACCCCTCTCGGTATCCGCACCCAACGGCTCAATGGAGGTTTCCTTGCTTTTGTGCCGGAACCACCAGCGCCGCCGGTTCGAGGCCTCGTGCAGCGCGATGCGGTAAATCCACGTCTTCAGGCTCGAGCCGCCGTGGAACTGCTTCATCCCGCGGAATACCTTCAGAAAAATCTCTTGCGTAGTATCGGCCGCATCCGCAGGGTCGGTGACCATCCGGTAGACTAGGCTGTACACCGGCTGATGAAATTCTCCAATCAGCCATGCGTACGCCTCTTCCGAGCCAGCCTTTAGCTCGGCCACAATGGCCGCTTCTTCTGTCCGGGCACCGATTGCGCTTGCGAAATCACCCAAGGTCTTTACTCCCGCCAGACTCGTCATGGCGTTAGCCTCATTATAGATGGATTTTTCCGCCTTATTTCGTTAAAAACGACCGGCTCACACACATAGACTCCACCCGGTCCTCCGAAGTTCCCAAATTAAACAACTTTAATTTCAATGGGTTACCAAGGTCGCCGAGGATTTCTGTGCAAACCGGCATCGCGCCTTAGAAAGAGGAATCTCGGCAGCACGCTCCGAAGATCATGCCGGGTTACTTAAAGCAGGAGAACGTATGAAAAAACCAGCCTGCTGATTCCTCATCGGGCATGTGAAGGAATAGCTTTGCCGAAGGTTTCACTGGTTTGGCGTGCTGGTCGCGGCCGGCTTTGTACCGCTACTGGTCCCGCTCGCCGGAGGCTTTGGTACAGGCTTCCTCTTCCGCACCGGCCTCTTTGCCGGCTCGGGCGCGGTGTCATCCACAATGATTTTCCTGGGCGGCTGCGCCTGCACGGCCGCCTGCGCCGCCTGTAGTTGGTTGCGTAGCCGCGCCAGTTCCGCTTCTTTGGTGCCGGCCAAAGTATCCATCCGGTCGGCAAACGCTCGCCGCGATTTCTCAATCGCGCTCAGATCATTCTGCAAGGACTGAAACTCGTCTTTGGAACCAAACGCGCCCGCCGACTCCACCACCGATCCAAATACATCGAAGAGCGCGTCCAGGTTGCGATAGAGCTTGAACGTCGAGGGCAGGCTCTCCGGCGACGCGCGCAACTCCCCGATGATCGCCGGCAGCGCCCCTTGCAAATTGCGTTGGATGGACTCCACATCTGCCGTGCTCTGGCGCTTGCTGTTGGAGTCGGTTTTCCAGCGTTCGATGCGCAACTTCGACAAATCCGCCTGCGCCGCCTGTGAAGCCTGCTCCAGTTGCGTCAGCATCCCGTTCAGTTGATTGACCGAAGAATACGAAACCGGCGGAGCCACCGCGGGCTGCCCGGAGGTGGCTTGCGCGGTCGCGATGGCAGGCAGAAAGTACGCTGGCGCAACAAAGACAAGCAAAGCTAGCGGCTCGAGGATGGCAGTATTTTTCCAGTTCATTGGTTCAGTCGTGGGCAGACCACAGCATACTCATTTTCCCAATTTTCGCAAAATGAAAAGGCCCCGGAATAATGCCGCTGAGATGTATATACACGCGGGAAGGTTGACGCGATTGCATGGGCGCCACGCACCGCCCTATTGGCGCGGGGCCCGCTGGTCCATGCCATTCTGATGCAGGACGAGCGCCGACGCCCTGCCTTGATCGTCGGTTTCAAAGCTGATCTGCGCATCCACAACTTTGTAAAAGAAATTCTTCTCACTCTCCGGAAATACCGGGGCCGTCGGCTGACCCGTCGCCTGCACAAAGAGCTGATCGCCTTCTCGAGTGACGGTCAGAATAAAATTCGGCGCCAGCTGGTAGCGGCCCACATAGCCGTCCAGCAACTTGGGGTCGATCGAAATTTCCTTGTGCCCGCGGACAGGCTCCGCTGGCGGCGCGTCGCCCTCCATGCGCTTGGCCGGCAGGTTCCTGCCATTCTGGTGCAGGATCAGCCCACTCGCCTTCCCCTGGGCATCGCTTTGAAATGTGATCTGGGCATCCACAACTTTGTAAAAGAAATCGTTTTTGCTCCCGGGAAACACCTCGAACTTGCTTTGGCCGGTCGCCTGCGTGAATAGATGGTCGCCTTCGCGGGTGATGGTCAGGATGAAGCTGGGCGTGAGCGCATACCGCCCCACATATCCATCGAAAATCTTTGGGTCCACCGCAACTTCCGTGTGTGGCTTGGGCGGAGTGACCAAAGGAATGCCGCTGTCAAGCAGGTGCTGTCCGATATCGTCCACGCCCGTGCCGGTTGAGGTATTGGACAGCGCCACCACGCCAATCCCTTTCTTGGGATCAAATCCAATATAGGTCCGGTAACCGCCGGTTCCGCCGTTGTGCCAGATAAGCTCTTCGCCATCGCGCGTGGTAATGTGCCAGGCCAGCGCGACCGCCACATTCGGCATGCCGGTCGGGCGGCGCACCTTGAGCATCGCCGCCATAGCCGGCGCCAGCGGGGTTTTTGTGTAACCCAGATTGGCGGCCAGAAAGATCAGTAAATCGTTCGCCGTGGACCGCAACGCTCCCGCTCCCGCCAGCGTGGGAATGTCCCAGTTCGCGACCGGCTCCAGTGCCTGATTATGTCCCACGGCAAGCCGCGCCTTCAGTTCGGGCGTAAGCGTGATCTCGGTACTCTTCATGCCAAGCGGCTGGCAGATGCGGCTTTCGACCAGTTCTTCGTAACTCATCCCCGCGCGCCGCGCCAGCGCATGTCCCAGCAGACCACCCCCGAGGTTGGAGTACTCATATTGCGAGCCAATATCCCGCGTCAATTGATAGCCGGAAATAAACTGATACATCTGCTCCACCGAATAGTCCGCATAAGGGTTGGCTTGATCCTTTGGTGCGAAATTTGTCGGCATGCGCGGCAGGCCGGAGGTGTGCGTCGCCAGATCCTCCAGCGTAATCTCCTTTCCGCCGCGCTCCGGCACCTTCACCTCCGGCGGCAGGTACTTGGCCACGGGATCGGTCAGCACCACCTCGCCACGTTGCACCATGTCCGAGAGCAGCAGTGAGGTGAAGACCTTGGTGATCGAGCCGATCTCGAACACCGTATCGCCGTCGAGTGGACGCTTATCATCCTTGGCAAGGCTTCCGTAAGCGACGATCCGCCGGCCTGCCGGATCGATGATGCCGATCACAATTCCAACGCTCTGATGATCGCGGTCGATGCGGTCTACCAGAATCTTGCGGATTTCCGGATCCGAGGGAACTGGAGACGGCACGGAAGATTGAGCGAGAGAGGTCTGCACGACAAGAATAATTCCCAACGCCAGCCCAAAGAATATACGGTCCATTATCGCTCCTTCTCAAAAGTGTCGAGTTCCTCGATCTTTCTCTGCTCGTTGCGCGCCCTTCTTAGACTCAGCGGTATTACCGCCGCCCAACAGACGGTACATAGGATTGCAATCGTGCGTGCGACCGATGCATCATTCGGGTGCGCGATGGCTTCCCCCAGGCAAAGTACAGGCAAACCAGGCGCGAGGACGATCACACGCGACCAGAGCGAAATGCCTTGATAGAAGTCACGTTCGCGTTCCAACGCTCGCCGATAGAACTCAAGAGAAGCCAAATGGCCGATTTTCCCAGCGACGGGTGCCGACACTTGTGCCCGCACCCGGTCCGCCCGGATCTGATACGCCAGGTACCCTCCTCCTAAGACGCTGAGCAAGGCACCGATTCGTTGGAGCAGATTCAGGTGGGAAGCAATCAGTGAGACGGAGAAACAAACCATTATTGTGATGCACACCACGAACACGCCGCGGTCACGTCTCTGAATCGCTCTTTCGAAGTCATCACTTTTCTTGCGAATTTCATGCAGCGTCATCAAGGCAGCTTCGACGCTTTGGGTCTGCCAAATCCGCACGACTTCGAATGAGCGTTCATTTGCCATTGTGTTCGCCCTCCTGAAAGCGTCGAGCCACGACGCTCTTGATACGGTGAATTTTGGTTGCGACGTTGCCGGAAGAAATGCCCGTGATCTCGCCGATGGACGCGCCATCCATTCCTTCCAGGTACAACAGAATCACCTGGCGATCCAAAGGATGTAGCTTTTGAATCAGCGCCAATAGCCGTTCCAGGGTGATGCGGCGGTTCGCGGCAAACTCGGCATCTTCACCCGATTCCGAATCGAGAACATCAAGGCTTACAAACGTTCGCGAGTTGAGTCGCCGATGCCGGAGCGCGTGGGACGTTGCCACATTGTGAGCCACCCGGTACACCCAGGTGCGAAGAGAGCAGCGTCCGTCGAAGTTGGCGAGACTGCGCCACATGGCAATGTGAATTTCCTGTAGAAGATCCCGCCGCTTGTCAGGATCGGCTTCATATCCGCGTGCCAGGCGGTCCAGCGGCGTGCCGTAGTCGCTGGCCACCTCTCGATACAGCGCATCCTGCCTGGGAACTTCCGGCGCAGTAGATTCTCTCTCTGCCATTCGCTTTTATGCCTACACTCAGGTAGTCATCGGTTCCGGCGCTTTCTTACAAGCTGTCGCGTTCGCGCATGCTATTTGGTTCTCCGCACCTTGCTCCCCCCGCCCCTGCTCCCCCCGCCCCTGTTTTAGCTCCATAATTCTGTCATCCCCTAACAGCAACGTGAAAATGTCACCCCATGAGAGGAAGGACATTCGCGTTGAGTCAGAAGGAACTGCAACGAGTGAGCGTGATTTCCAGTTGCGCTAAGGGAGACATGGCGTGTGCCAGAGCCGCCGAACTGCTCTCGCTCAGCGTTCGTCAAGTGCGGCGTCTCAAAAAGCGTTTGGAACAAGGGGAGGCGGCTCTGGCTCACGCCAACCGCGGGCGGCCCAGCCCTCGCCGCCTGCCGCTCCGGATTCGCCAAGCCGTGGTTCGCTTGGCCCGTACCACCTACGTCGGCTTCAACGATCATCACCTCTGCGAAAAACTTTGCGAGGTCGAGGGCTTCATGCTCAGCCGCGAAACGCTGCGCCGTCTTTTGCGCCAAGCCGGCCTGGGCTCTCCCCGCAAACGCCGCGCTCCCGCACATCGCCAGCGTCGGCTGCGCTCCGCCCGCGAAGGCGAATTGGTGCAACTGGACGGCTCGCCCCACGACTGGCTGGAAGGCCGCGGCCCGCGCCTCACCGCTGCTCGGCCTGCAAGACGACGCCATCGGTAAAATCCTGGCCGCCCAGTTCTTCCCTTCCGAAACCGCTCTCGGCTATCTCTCGCTGCTGCGCCAACTGCTGCGCCGCCACGGCACTCCCCTCGCTTTCTCATGGCGATCACAGCGGCATCTTCGTGCGCAACGACGACTTCTGGTCGGTGGAGGAACAACTCGCCGGCAAACGCCAGCCCGCCCAGTTCGGCCGCGCTCTCGAACAGCTGGGCATCACCTTCATCGCCGCCCGCACTCCCCAAGCCAAAGGTCGCGTCGAGCGTCTCTGGGGCGCGCTCCAGGATCGTCTCGTCAGCGAGCTCCGTCTGGCTCAGGCTTGCGATTTGGACTCCGCCAACGCCGTGCTGCGCCTCTTTCTCGCCGACGACAATCGCCGTTTCGCCCGCCGCCCGCGCGAAATGCTAACCGCATGGCGGCCGGCACCGGAAAACCTGGAGCGGATCTGTTGCTTCGTCCATGAGCGTGTCGTCAGCAATGACAACATCGTGCAATGGGAGGGACTACGCTTCCAGATCCCCCAGCAAGGGCAACGCTTCAGCTTTGCCGGAGCTAAGGTCCATCTCTACCAAGCTCCTCGACGGGCGCGTCTCGCTTTACTACCGCGACACCCGCCTGCTCCACACCCAGGCCTCGCCAGGGTGACATTTTTATGTTGCCGTTAGGGTGACAAAATCATGTTGCTACAACACCTGCTCCCCCCGCCCCTTGCTATCCCCTCTAAATTCTGTGAAAATAACGGTTTGTCCCATCCTGCCAGAAGTATTAGGAAAGGAACCAAAGTTCTGTGTTAATGATTCGTCTTTAGCGCACGGGTGCGCGTAAACAACCGCATTATCGCGTAGTGGTGATCGAAAAGGAACGGGCGCGCAATGGCCTCCCGGTCGAGGTCGTGGGCACGTACAATCCCCGCACCAACCCCGCCAGCATTTGAATTCAAGCGTGAACGCATTGATTACTGGGTTTCAAAGGGTGCCAAGCTTTCGGACGGGTAACAAGATCATGTCCAAACCGGCGCCGGCCGCCGCGGCTCCCGTCGCCTGATTCCTCTGCATCCGCTGGTGCGCGCCGCGGAAATTTCATCCCATTGTTCTGGAGCCTGTTCATGACCGATCCTGGCACAGACCCGCGGCCAACCGAGGCATGTGCCCCGACGCCCGCACCCTGGTCGAGTATATCGCCAAGTTGCTGGTCGATGCCCCCGACGAGGTTCTGGTCTATCAGGTTGAGGAAGACGGCGAGACCGATCATCGAGCTGGAAGTCGCCCCCGACGATATGGGCAAGGCGATCGGCAAAATGGCCGCACCGTGCGCGCCTTGCGTTCTCTGGTGAATGCCGCCGGCTTCCGGCTGAACAAGCGCTTCGAGTTGGAGATTCTGGAATAAATCTGGAATAACCGGCGAGTTCATCACTCTGGCCCGCGTTTTGAAGACGCAAGGCCGCCGCGGGGAAGTCGCAGCGAACTGCACACCCATGTTCGACGACAGATTTCAGCCCGGCATGAAGCTGTCGGCTCTGGCGGAAGATGGTTCGCGGCGCGAACTGGAAATCGAATCGCTGTGGCCGCATAAGGGTCATCTGGTTCTGAAGTTCGTCGGCGTGACTTCCATTTCAGACGCGGAGACTATTGCTGGTAGCGAATTGCAGCTTCCGCGCCAGCAGCGGGCGCAGCTCGATCCGGGCTGGACTTATGTCAGCGACCTGACCGGACTGCACCGTCTTCGACGGTGATCGCGAGGTTGGGGTGGTGAAGATGTCCAGCTTGGCGCGGGCGAAGCTCCGCTGCTGGTCGTGAAAGCGGGTGGGAGGAATTTGAGATTCCTTTCGCGAATGCGTTTTTGAAAGCCTGGACCCGAGCGAAAAGCAAATTCGCATGGCAGCTTCCCGAAGGCCTGCTCGAAGTGAACGCTCCGCTGACCCAGAAGAAAAGCGGGAGCAGCAGGCGCCGCCTCGGGACAGCCGCCCTCGGCTGTCCGGCCGGGCAAAGCCCGGCAGTTCGTGAACCGAGGCGTTCGTAAAGAGCTTTGATGAAGTTCGACATCGTAACCATCTTTCCCGATTTCTTTCGCGGGCCTTTGGATTACGGCATCATCCGCCGGGCGAAAGAAGCGGGTCTGGCGGCGATCGAAGTTCGCGATCTACGTGCCTTTGCTCACGACCGGCACCGCACCGTGGATGACCGCCCGTTTGGCGGCGGCGAAGGCATGGTCCTCAAGCCGGAACCGCTCTTTGAATGTTTGGAGTCGCTGGGCGTGGCCGCCCGCGATGCTCGCGCGCAAACGAAGCAGAGT
Organism: uncultured Acidobacteriaceae bacterium; assembly: GCA_963834075.1. Taxonomy (GTDB): domain Bacteria; phylum Acidobacteriota; class Terriglobia; order Terriglobales; family Acidobacteriaceae; genus PALSA-270. Next base: position 1,015,282 of record CAWIAH010000011.1, on the reverse strand, counting down.
GTAATTCTGCTCTCCGCGCAAGGCAGGCGCTTCGATCAGGCGGAGGCGCAACAACTCTCCGGGTTGGAGAGGATTGTCCTGATCTGCGGCCGTTACGAAGGCGTGGACGAGCGTGTCGGCCAGTATTTAGCCGATCGCGAACTCTCCATCGGCGACTATGTTTTGAGCGGCGGCGAAATGGGCGCCGCCGTGATTGTGGATGCGGTCGCGCGATTGATTCCGGGAGCGGTGGGGAACGAAAATTCCACCCGGCAGGAATCTTTCAGCGTGCAGGCGGGGTTGCCGCCGGGAGATTCACCGAGTTCGACCTGTGTCTCCGGCGGATTGCTCGATTATCCGCATTACACGCGGCCCGCCGAGTTTCGTGGGATGGCGGTGCCGGAAGCGTTGCTCTCGGGCAATCATGAAGTGATTCGCCGCTGGCGCAGGCGTACGGCTTTGGAAAAGACGCTGCGCAACCGTCCGGATTTACTGGTGGGCGCGGCGCTCAGCAAAGAAGACAGAAAATTGCTCGCCCGGATCACGGGCGAAGAAGATTAGACACGACATTGAAGAATCAAGGAGCCTGATTATGACCAACCTCATCATCGAAAAGCTGCTGGCCAAGAGCAAGCGCACGGACATTCCCGACTTCGCTCCCGGAGACACCATCCGTGTCCATGTGAAGATCCGCGAAGGCGACAAAGAGCGCTTGCAGGCGTTTGAAGGCGTGGTGATCGCGCGCAACCGCGGGCCGCAAGCCAGCTTCACGGTGCGCAAAATGAGCTTCGGTCAGGGCGTCGAGCGCATTTTCCCCGTGAACTCCAAGGTCATCGACAAACTTGAGGTCGTACGCTCTTCCAAAGTGCGTCGCGCCAAGCTTTACTATCTGCGCAGTCTGCGCGGCAAAGCCGCCCGTTTGAAAGATGTGGATCGCGAACACGTGTCCACCAGCGCCGCGTCGCAGTAGTTTCTGCAGAAACAAGGGCCTTGGGATTGGCGGAGGATCAGGCGAAGCCCCCGGCGATCTCGGTGTTATTTCTCAGCGTCCTCAGCGGTCAAGAGCTTTTTCTGGCGGAATAAAGAACTTATGAGCGCCGGGTGTGCTGAATTCCGGTGTGGGGCCGTGACATCAACTCTTGACATCCACCTCAAACACTTTTCCCAGGCCTTCTTGCTGAAGCTTTTGCAGCAGATACTTCAGCATCTGCTGATCACCTTTGCGGATCTCGGTGAACTCAATGCCGATGCCGAGGTCCAATGCGGAGTGCCGCACCTGCCCCTTGAGATTCAAGTTGTAATTCGCGATCTTCAGCACCAGCTTCAGATCGGTTCCCGGCAGCATCACCTGTTTGGTCGTAACCAGGCATCCAATTTCAGAAAGATTCTTCAGGGCAACCGTGTCACCGCTGCGATTGGATTTCTGCAGTTCGGCGACGCCCTCCACTTCAAAACGTTCCTGCTGCCTGCGGTTTCCTTTACTGTCGGGCTTGGCAATGCCACGGCGCTGTGCGTTATCATGCCCAATCGGCTGATAAATGGTATCCAGGTCGCGTAGTTCGCCTTCGAACATTCCCCGCTCTGATTCGACGCATTGCAAACCAATCTGGCCCTTCAGTTCCGTGCCCGGATCTCCCACCCACACCACCCGGCAAAAGGCCTTATTGCGCCCGCGTTCCACCGCGACAATCTCGCCCGTATCTTTAATGCAACGCAAACTGCTGATTCTGGCTCCGCGCGGCGAAATATCGTAGGTGCAGGCCATTTCCAGGGTCGGCTTCTTGTCTTTATCCCAGTAGGTGATCCTCAGCGGCAGCGCCACGTGAGTGCGCTTGTGATGGCGCTCGGCGCGCTCCGCGCCTAAAGCTTCCGCTTCCGGTCCCTTGCGCGAAACCGCAATTTCATGCGTGGATTTCTTTTTGAAGACGTCTTTGACGGATTTCACAGGCGAGAGCTTCCTTTAGGAATGCAATTTTACGGGGGACGCGAACTTCGCCACTGGCAAACCTAACAAGTCCGCCGCCGGAGGGCAACTTACCTTGGTAACAGTGACCATTGGGCCATTAGGGCTTCCCGAGTGAACTACGGCGGCCCATTCAAGCCCAGTTTTGGCTTATGTCAGGGACGTGCTTCAGGCCCAAACCAAGTGATATTCGATTTTGATAAGAACGTGAGCAACTCTGTCGAGGCGAAGTTCGCACATACCTTGAAGACCGGGTCTCTCGGTGGTGACCCGGGGCGCCTCTCATTACGGCAACCAAGGCTTGCTGTCGACAATAAGGCTGGATGCGGGTGGTTTCTAACCTCAATGTTTCCTGTGCAAAAATTTCGAGTTCAAATACGGCCAATATTCCTTCAGCAAGTTGGACGCGCCGTCGAGCCCGACTTGGGTAACCCAGCGCTGTCCTGTCTTGGTCCAGGTACGCTCCGGGCCCGGATAATAAAGATTCGCAATTCCTGCCGCCGCGCCATTCCCCACGATCTCGGAGAAGTTGAATGTCCGGGTGTCCGCATCGCTGCGGGTGACGAACAAGCGAGAGATGGAATAGCCCGTTCGGCGTAGAAATCCCCCTCGGCCCAAGGTGTAGTAGCGGGGGTCTTCTCGAGTGAACGTGGGCACGATACCCTCGGTCATCAGATTTCCATCGAGAGTGTCGGCAAAGCTGTGCCAATAATACCGGCCATAGCCGGCCATACCTTGACCAAACTCCCGATCGGAGTTCCCCGCCTGGTCGGCGCCGGCAAGAAGACCGACGTACATAAATGAGGAGTAGTCAAAGCTATCGTCGAACATCAGTTTGAATTTGCTTGCGGTGGAGAGCGGCGGTAGGGTTGCGTCCACCGAAACGGAGCGGAAGTTGGGAATGATACCGAGAATGCGTTTGGTCTGCTCGCCATTGGTCATGGGCACACGCGTTGCACTGATTGCATTGGGCGATGCAGACGGGGCGTTTGGTAGAGATTCATCCGCGGAAGCAACGCCCGAATCTGTAGTTTGCGATGAGAGCGACGTCGCGCAACCGAACACGGCGACGACCATGACTGCCGCATGTACCCCACGGTAAAGGTTGCGCATCGTCTTTGCTTAGATGCAGCGATACGCGAGAGGATACTCATTTCGTTACGATGGCCGTCTTTGTAAAGGAAAGTCGAGCATGCGGCGTTTCCGGGCAATGGACGTCCGTTCGATTAGCCTCCCGGTGGAAGAAGTAAAATATTTGCAGTTTACCCTGTTGGAGTTATATCTATTAGCTATGATCCAACTTGGGATCGGAATTCCAGCCTCTTCTTTGGTCGATGGGTACCCTGACTGAAAGCCGTCGACGTGGAGACGTCGTCCCCCCGCAACCCCGCCCCCACCATCTCCACGCCCTGCAACGGGGTTATTTGAACCCGTTTGGCCCTGCATTCAGCCCGGCCGGAAAGAAGACTCCGGTAGCCGGGCTGACGACTGCATTGTTGTGGACCGCGCCGCCGCCGGTCACAATGTTCAGCACCTGCGTAGTGGTGCGGGCAAAGAGAATGACATTAGTGGGATCGGCATCGGTGATCCGCGCCGCCGTTACAGCCGAGCCCCCGCCCAGACCGGATGGCGTGGTGAAAGTCGCCAGGCCGTAGTCATCCGGATTTGCGTCATAGGGATTTGCCGCCGTGCCTGGCATCAACGTAACCGGAGACGCCGCCAGAGAGAGCGACGCCCGCAATGCCGAAATCAGGTTAGTGTAGCTCACCAGGTTGGTGTTATTCGGGAGCGCGTTGATCGTGGTGCGAATTAGGCCCGCGTGATAGGCCTCGACCGAAAGAATGCCCGCTGCCGCCGACAGGTTCGACGACATGGTCAGCAGCGACGCCGCGCCATGGTACGCAGTAACGCCCACGTCCTCAAAAACGTACGCTCCGATCAGGAAAGTCTGATCATTGACGTACGGACTGAACGACGCGCCACCCGGGATCCCGGCCGCCGTGGCGAGCCCGGGCCAGGATGTCCCTAGGTTGATGGCAGGCTGCGCCACCGCGGAACTGCCGAGCGCCGCTTGCAGAAACAGCACGTGCTTGCCTTCTTCGATCGCCGTCTCGTTCGCATAGGAGGCGACCGGGATGGTCGTGAAAGGTACCCGGCTTCCGCCCGAGACCGTTCCCTGCGTTCCCACCGAACCGCTGATGGGAATGCCGCCCGCAGGCGCGCCCGCAGCCAGCGCTGCGGCGTTCGGCGCGTCAATAGCGCAGCCAAAAGCGGCAAGATAGTAGAAGTTCGCTTCCAGGTACTCGAGGTTCAGAGCGAAGTTAAGAATGTCCGAGTCGCTGTAGGATGCCGTGGCATGAGCCGACTTGCCGTTAAGAACCAGGCCGGCCAGGGCCAGTCCACTCAGCGTCAGCATCTTGCGGCGGTTCTTCACGATTACGTCGTCGAGAATTTCAGTTTCGAGATTTGCCATGATGTTCTCTGTCCTTTGCCCCTTAGGCGGTTGTGGTGGCGAAGATGCTGTTGGTGCCATTGGGGAAGAATCCCCCATTGGCAGCGCCGACTGTGGCCGAACCGTAAACGATGTGGTGGACCTGATTCACGTTACGGGCAAAGCCCAGCGCGTGAGCCGGGTCGGCAGCCACGATGGAGCTGGCCATGGTGAGCGAAGTTGGCAGGGCCAGCGCCGTCTCTACCGAAGTGCTGGAACCGGGCGCTCCGGTGTTGCCGGTTGCTGTGCCCGGCGCTCCTGAGTTGCCGACGGTCAGCATGGCGCGCAAAGCCGCAACCTGGTTGGCTGCGGTAATGTACGGATAGGCCCCGGTCGACCCCGCCGCAATCGCACTGCCGGTGATGGCCGTACGTACGTAAGCCGCATGATATGCCTCCACGGCAAGAATTCCCGCAGCCGCGGTCAAATAGCCGGATGACACGCCAGCCGCGCTGATCAGCGGCGCAGCGCCGGCGTATGCGGTCACGCCGACATCTTCAAAGATGTATGCGCCGACCAGGAAATAGTCAAAGCTGGAAAATGGATTGAACGTCCCGCTGATCCCCGCAGCTGTGGCCAGGGGGCCGAAGAACGATAGATCGATGGACGGCATGGGCACCGCCGCCGAGCCGAGCGCGGTGCGAAGAAAACGCACATGCGCCTGCTCCTCATAAGCGATCTCGTTGATGATGTCTTGTTGTTCGGGTGTGAGTCCGGTCACCGCCGCTGCGCTGCCAGTCGTCACCGTGCCCTCCGTGTACGAACCTGTGTAACCCGAGGGAGCAGCCGTGTCAGCCGAAGACAATCCCTGGCCGGTCGCGGCATATAAGTAAAATTGCGCTTCCAGATATTCCAGGTTGAGTGCGAAGTTCAATACATCGGTGTCGGTGTAGGTATTGCCCGGCGGAGTCGTGGTGCCGCCCCCACTGCTGTTTTGCCCGGTTCCACAACCCGCCAATCCCGCCACCATGGTCGCCGCCGCCGCCCCTCCCGCTCCTGCCAGGAAGGTTCGTCGCGACAATGCTTTTTCGATAAGTGCTTTAATGTCGTCTACCATGCGTCTCCTGATTCTTGTGCGTGATTTTGAGAATTCCCGCTCAAAGCCGTCACTCGTCGTGCTTGGTGCCGTTTTCGGAGATCATTGCCGGAATGTGGATTTCCATTCCCGGACTCATATCCCAGGGCGGAGCCTTATCTAGCTCTCTATCTTCATGTACGGGGCAGCGCGGCTGGCGGATTGCAAGCGGAATCCGCTTTGACAATTGCAATTCAGCCTTTCGGCTTCGCCGCAATGTACGCGCCGCGGCCGGCTTAGCTTCGGCGACGGATCCGCAATGATGCCGGGCCGCACCCGGGACGCAACCGCCCGACCGGTTTTCCTACTTGCTCCCACAGCGTGCTCTCGGCGAAGATGCACCTATCAGCCCTTGCCATGTCTCCTCGCCGCAAATCGCCGCAAAAGAAAAAGCTTTCAGCCTCCGCCGCCAAGCTGCGCCTGCTGAAAACGCTGCGCTGCACCTTGAACTTTGAAAAGAAAGCCTGGCTCCGCGGGGCGCAGCGGGTTGCCGGCGTGGACGAAGTCGGCCGCGGCTCGCTGTTCGGGCCGGTGGTGGCGGCAGCGGTCATTCTCGATCCCCGCTACCGCATTCGCGGGCTGCGTGATTCGAAGCTGCTGCCAGCCAAGCGGCGCGAGGTTCTGGCGGTGCGAATCCGCGAGCATGCCGTCGCCTGGGCCATCGCCGCGGTGGACGCCGCGCGCATCGACCAGATTAATATTTACCAGGCGTCGCGCGTGGCTATGCGCGACGCGGTGCTGGATCTTCAACCTTACCCCGATCATCTGCTGGTGGATGCTTTACGCCTCGACTGCGAGTGCCAGCAGCAAGCCATTATTCATGGCGACGCGGTGTCGGCCTCGATCGCCGCGGCGTCGATTCTCGCCAAGGTGGAACGCGACCGCATGATGTGCGAGTGGGACGCGGTCTTTCCCATGTATGGATTGGCGTCCAACAAAGGCTATAGCGCTCCGCGTCATCTGGCGGCCCTACGCGAGCATGGGCCGTCCCCGCTGCACCGGCAATCATTCGCTCCGGTATGGAAGTCGCCGGTGCCGCAGGAGGTGCTCGCGTTTATGCTGGAGGACCAAGACCAAGGCCAAGAGGAAGACGCGCTGCTTGCGTCCGAGACCGCCTGAATGTAGTTCGATATTGTTAGTACGTGACCGTAACGACTGACTCTCCCGCCTGCGTCACGCTACAATCGAAATCATGTTGCGACTCATGTGCATCACGGCTCATCCCGATGACGAGGCCGGAGGCTTCGGCGGAGCGCTGCGGCTCTACGCCGACCGCGGCGTGGAGACTTGCGTTCTGTGCCTGACGCCCGGCCAGGCGGCCACCAATCGGGGCGGCGCGAAGGACGATCACGAACTGGCGGCGATGCGGCGCCAGGAATTTGCCGCCTCGTGTGAAATTCTGCGCGTCGCCCGCGGCATTGTGCTCGACTATCCCGACGGCCACCTGCACCGCCAGGATCTGTACCGCGTGGTCAGCGAGCTTACCATGCACGTGCGCGAGTTCCATCCCCAGGTTGTGCTGACGTTTGGGCCGGAGGGCGGGATTACCGCGCACAGCGATCACTCTCTGGCGTCGCTCTATGCGACGCTGGCTTTCCACTGGGCGGGCCGCGACAACCGTTTTCCGGACCAGCTTGCCGGCAGCGTGACCGCGCACCGCGCGCAAAAGCTTTACTATGCGACCTACGATTTCCTTTTGCCGGACCGGCCGCCGGTGGCGCTTCCGCCCATTACAGCCACCATCGAAATCGGAAAACTGATTGAAACCAAGCTGGCGGCGTTCAGGGCGCATAAGAGCCAAGCGCCGCTGTGGGCTATTCTGGAAAAGAATCTGCGGCGGGCGCCGCGGCAGGAGCGCTATCATCTGGCGGCCACGGGCCGGGTCGGGCCGGTGGAGGCCGAGACGGATTTGTTTGCCGGAGTAAAGGAAGAGTAGCAGCCCGCGGGTGCCCCTAGTCGGCGCGAGCTAGACCGTAGGAACTGATTGGGCGCTCTCGCATCCCGTACAGACGGGATGTTCGCATAGAAGAATCATGGCGGAGGTTTGGGCCGTATCGATGGTTGGTGGAACGATCTTCGCGAGAAGATCCACCACCGATGGGTGATTCAGCGTGAGATTTCCAGAGTCTTGGTCCTCAACCTCTCTGGCAAAACAAGCGGTGCTCCGGCGCCGCCTAGGCCACTTTTGTCCTTGACAGCGCCTTCGCTCTTATCGAGGGGCACCCGAAAGGGAGTACTCATACCTGAAGGTGTAAGCAGGCGCAAGCCGCTCAGAACTTCTGCTTGACGCGTTTGAAAGCAGTGCGTAATTGCGAGCCGAGCTGAACGGAAATCCGGCTGGCCGGCCGCGCGCAGGATTCAAAGGGTCCCAGATAAGATAGGGTCAAACCAAGTCTTCCGGCTAAGCCTAATTTGAATTGCGTCATTCCCGGATAGGCTTGCGCGTCGATCAGGTCGAGATCATACCAGCGGCAATCGCTGGCCTTAAGCCATTGCAGCAGATTCCATTGCGAGAAGTAGGATGCCCGGAGCTGCAATCCTTTCTCGGCGGTTGCAGACAGGACGTTGAGAGCGGTGTTTCCGAAACAGGCGGCGGCGAGGCCGGCTACCGGTTCTCCAGCGCATTCGCAGATCATCACGCGCAGTTTTTGCGTTTCCGGCAAATCTCTCTGAATCTGCAGGAAGCGATCGATGCCCACCGACGAGACCCGGTGTTTGCGGCGCAGCATGTCGCGATAGAGGCCGGCAAAAACGTCGAACAGATCAGAGGCCGTGCCGTGAAGCAAATTGAGGCCGTTGCGTTCGGCGAGGACGAGATTGCGCCGCCAGGTGGGCCGAAGACTGGAACGCAGGAGTTCAAGCGAGTAAGAAAGATCGATGACGGCGGTCTGGCCGGGGAAGCGCTTGGGGTCGCGTTGAAAGCCTTCTTCCGCGTAGAGAGCGGGCAGCGTACCGGTGCAGTCATCGGTCTCGGCGGGAAAAATCCGCAACAGCAGGCCGCGGCGGTCCACATAAATTTTGCGAAGCTCACGCAGTATCTGGCGGAGGACATCGGGGTTCGGCGCGTGGCCGCGACGCTGCCAGAGCGGACCCGATTTGACGTAAGCGATGCCGGCCCCGAGAAAAGGAATGGTTTTGATGATTACCTGGGCAGCGGCGAGGACTTCTCCGTGCTGGCGCAGCACGACATGGCTTAAATTGTTCCGCCCCCAGCGGTGCGCGGCGTAGGACCACGTCTGGATGAGATTGGCGTCGTCGAATTGTTGCAGGACATCGTTCCAGCCCGGCTGACTTACGCGGTCAACCTCGACGGTGCATGCACCGACGACAAACGGCGTAGGTGGCCGGAATGCCGGAAGAGCGTGAGTCCAATTCGCCATTACAAAATCCCCAAGCGGGCAGTGCGCTAATCTCCATGTTGGTGAGAAACAAGAGATGTGTCAACTCGATTCTCGTGAAGAGGGCTCTTTTTTCAGGGAGTCCACGCGGATTAACCGGGATGGTTCGCTGGTTGGACAGTACGCGAGCCACACAGCGAGGGTCAATTACCCAAAATTGGTGCAGAACCTGAAAGTGTGCTTGCACAGCGGCGAACCAGCGGCCAGTCCTTTCAGGCAATGCCATTCGAGATCGGGTAGGATCAATTTGACCGCGCGGCCGCACCTGCCAGGGCGGCTTGGTAAGAAATCTTTGCATTCCTGGAACGCCAAACTCCATCTGATGAATATGCAACGTTCGGCTTTTCGAGGCACAGAGCAAGAAACTGAGCTGATCCGCTGTTATTCGCGGGAAATCGGATTGCGCCGGCAGGGTTGGCGGGGCCTGTTGATCACGGTTCTGGCTTGCTGCCTGGTATTTCCCGCGCTGGCGCAGAAAGCGGAGCCGTCGAATCCCATTGATCCGTTGCCGCAGGATAGCGGGGCGGCGGGATTGCAACAGGGGTTGCGCCGGCTGCAGACCACCGCGCGGCTGATGCAGGTGGATGCGCATCCGGATGACGAGGACGGAGGCACGCTTACGCTGGAATCGCGCGGCAAGGGCGCGACCGTGACTTTGTTGACGCTGACCCGCGGCGAGGGCGGCCAGAACAAAACCGGCAGCAATTTGTTTGATGAACTTGGCGTGCTGCGAACCTTGGAAGTGCTGGCGGCGGACCGCTACTATGGGGTAGAGCAGCGTTTTTCGCATGTCGCGGATTTTGGCTATTCGAAAACTCCAGAAGAGACATTTCAGAAGTGGCAGGGGCACGATGTGGCTCTTGGCGATATTGTGCGGGTCATCCGGACGTTTCGTCCGGACGTCCTGGTGGCGCGCTTTTCGGGGACGGCGCGAGATGGCCATGGGCACCATCAAGCGTCGGCGATTCTGACCAAGGAGGCATTTCGCGCGGCGGCCGATCCGAACCGTTTTCCCCAGCAGATCAAAGAAGGGTTGCTGCCGTGGCAGGCAAAGAAGCTGTACATCGGCAATGTGTGTTCGTTTATGGCGCAAAGCTGTCCGGAGTCGGACTACACGCTCAAGCTGAATACCGGCGAAACGGATCCGTTGTTGGGGATGTCGTATGTGCAGTTCGCGATTGAGGGATTGCGGCACCAGCAGTCGCAGGGCCTTGCTGGAATTTCTTTGCCTCCGGGGCCGCGATATGCCTTCTATCGTCTGGTGGATTCGGACTTACCGGCGGGCGCGGAGAAGGATGTCCATGAGAAAGACTTCTTCGATGGCATAGACACTTCGCTGGTTGGATTGGCCTCGCGGCTGAAAGAAGAGGAGACAAATGTGCCGTGGCTGCGCCCTGGGTTGCGGGAGATCGCCGGCGACATTGCGAAGGCTGCGGCGGTAAGCGGAAACGATCCGGCAGCTGCGGCTGAGCCGCTATTGGCGGCAGTGGCGGCACTGGAGAAAATTCACAACCAGGTGCAATCCAGCAATTTGACTGAAGGTTTGCGGAAGGATCTGGCGGGACGGCTTGGAGAGAAGCTGGAGCAGGCTCGAAAAGCTTTGGACCTCTCGCTGAATGTGACGCTCCAGGCGACGGCGCTGCCTCCACAAGAAGCGGCAACTGGAGCTGGGGAGTTCCAGGTGGTTTCCCCGGGACAGAAGTTCGGGGTGCGGGTGAATCTACACAATGGCTCGAAATACCCTCTGAGGGTGGGGATGGTTCGACTCGAGGGCTTGCCGCCAGCGCCGGGCGATGAAGAAAAAGATGCAGGAGTGATCCGGCCCGGGCAGGATCACGAGATGTTGTTTACGGCGAAGGTGCCGAACGAATTTCCGTATACGCGGCCCTACTGGCATCGCGAAGATCCGCAAGAGGATGCGATCAACATTGTAGATGACGCGCAGTATGCAACGCTTCCGTTTCCTTCGTTCCCGTTTCACGTGAGCGCAACCTATGGCGTGGCGGGAAAAGCCGAAAGCGGCGAGATTTTCGCGCCGGTGGTTGTGGCGAATTCAACTGCCGGCGGAACGCGGCAAACCAGCAAACTGGCGGTGGCGCCGGGGTTCTCCGTGATGCTGCAGCCGGGGGAGCTGGTGATTCCGGTAAGCTCGAATAAGCCAAGCGAAGTGCACGTCGAAGTGAGCGGCAATCTTACGGGAGCGCCCAGGGGACAGCTTCATCTGGAGGCGCCGCAGGGATGGCGCGTCGAGCCGGCGGAGCTGGCAGTCGATCTGAAACGCCGTGGGGAGTCGAAGGAGTATGAATTTAAAGTTTCGCCGGCAAGTTTAAAAGAGGGCCGGGCTGAGATTCACGCGGTGCTTGACGATGCTGGGAAAAAATATAGCGAGGGCTACAGCACCGTAACCCGCGCCGACCTGGGAACGTTTTATTACTATCAGCCGGCGGTGCAGCGCGTGAGCATCGTGGACGTGAAGGTTCCGCCGAATTTGAAGGTTGGGTACATCACGGGCGCGGGTGACGACATTCCGGCGGTGCTCGGGCAGCTGGGGATGGAGGTCACGATCATCCCAGCGGAGAAACTCGCGACGGAAGATCTGAGTGGCTTCGAAACCATTGTTCTGGGAATTCGCGCTTATGACACGCAGAAAGATGTAGCCACGAATAACAAAAAGCTGCTGGATTATGTCTCCAACGGCGGGACGCTGGTGGTGCAGTACAACGCCGGCACGGGAGATTTCAACAGCGGCCATTTCACTCCGTATCCGGCACAACTCAGCCGGACGCGAGTTTCGGTTGAAGAGGCGCCGGTGGAGATACTCGATCCGCAGGATGGTCTGTTGCGCTATCCAAATGCGATTACCCAGCGCGATTTTGACGGTTGGGTGCAGGAGCGCGGATTGTACTTCATGGACCAGTGGGATGATCACTTCAAGCCCCTATTGGCGTCAAACGATCCAGGGGAAGCGCCGCAGAAGGGCGGGCTGCTGGTGGCGCATTTCGGCAAGGGCATCTACGTCTACACCGGCTACGCATTCTTCCGGCAGTTACCCGCGGGAGTGCCGGGGGCGATCCGGCTGTATGTGAATTTGTTGAGTGCGGGGCATGAAGGCGAAGTTCAGTGATCAGTGATTAGTGGCTAGCGATTAGTAATCAGTTCCCAGAGTTTGCTCTTCGGTTATCCAATGCTGTCCTCTACTGCTAATAACCAGACATCGCCGCAGTTGATTCGCGGGATCGGGTTGGGCAGCGCGACCGCGCTCAACATGATTGACATGATCGGCGTGGGGCCGTTCATCACCATGCCGCTGATCGTGAGCGCGATGGGCGGTCCCCAGGCCATTCTCGGCTGGCTCGCGGGAGCGATTCTGGCGACCTGTGATGGGTTGGTATGCGCCGAGTTGAGTTCGGTGATGCCGGGATCGGGCGGATCGTATCGCTACCTGCGCGAGATTTACGGACCGCGGAGCCTGGGGCGGCTGATTTCTTTTTTGTTTATCTGGCAGCTATCTTTCAGCGCGCCGTTATCCATCGCGTCGGGCGCGATTGGACTGGCGGGCTACGCCGCTTATTTTTTCCCGGGACTCGAACATCAATACGCGGTGCACCATTGGGCCTGGAATGTCCCACTGCTGGGAATGCTGCAAGGGCGCTGGATGGTTTCGGGCGCGACTTTCGTCGCTATCGGGATGGTGGTGCTGGCGGTGGTTTTGCTGTATCGCCAGATCACCAGCGTTGGGTGGATGTCGAAATGGCTGCTGGCGGGCGTGATTGCGACTATGGCGTGGATTATCGCGGCCGGCTTCGGCCACTTTCATCCCGCACTGGCCTTCGATTTTCCGCCCGGAGCATTTCACCTCTCGAACGGATTCTTTCTGGGGCTGGGCTCGGCGATGCTGGTGGCTTCCTACGACTATTGGGGCTACTACAACATTTGTTTTTTGGGCGATGAAATAAAAGATCCGGCAAAAACCATTCCGCGGGCCATGCTGCTATCGATTTTCCTGGTGGCGTGTCTATATATCGCGATGAATGTGAGCATTCTGGGAGTTCTGCCGTGGCGCGAGATCGCCCAGGCGGGACAGTCGAGCGCCGGACTGTATGTGATTTCGATTTTTATGCAGCGCATTTATGGAGCGTGGGCGGCAAAACTGGCTACAGGGCTGGTGATGTGGGCGGCATTTGCGTCGGTGTTCTCACTCGTACTTGGTTACTCTCGCGTTCCTTATGCCGCGGCCCTGGATGGTAATTATTTTCGCATTTTCGCGCGCATTCATCCGCGTTACCGCGTGCCGCATATTTCCTTGCTGGCGCTGGGCTGCGTGGCCATCCCGTTTTGCTTTCTTTCACTGGCGGATGTGATCGCGGCGCTGGTGGTGATTCGCATTCTGCTGCAATTTCTGGTGCAAGCGGTGGGTTCCATCATCTTTCGTGTACAACATCCTGAACTGGAGCGGCCTTTCCGCATGTGGCTGTATCCGCTGCCGGCGCTGCTTGCCAGCGCGGGATTTCTGTTCATTTTGATTTCGCGAAAGAACTTTCTACGCGAGATTCGTTATGCGGCGGTAATTCTGGCGGCGGGCCTGATGATTTACATGGTGCGCGCGTGGCGTAGCGGGGAGTGGCCGTTCGCGCAGGCGGCTTTAGCCACCGACGTGGCGAGCCATTAAAGCAATGTCAGATCCCATCAACGCCGTGCGCGCCCCGGAGCCGGAGCGTTCTCCGTGGGCGCCGCTGCGCGAGCCGCTGTTCCGGTCGTTGTGGATTGCCGCTCTCATTTCTTACACCGGCACCTGGATGCGCAACGTCGCGGCGGGCTGGCTGATGACGGAATTGACGCTGTCACCGCTCATGGTCAGCCTGGTGCAAGCGGCCTATACGCTGCCGGTATTTTTGGTGATCCTGCCGGCGGGGGCGCTGGCCGATCTGGTGGACCGCAGAAAATTCCTGCTGGTCACGCAGGGCTGGATGGTGTTTGCGGCCGCTTTGCTGGGGGTCATCACGCTACGCGGATACGTCACACCCTGGGTGCTGCTGATCTTTACATTTGTGCTGGGCCTGGGCGCGGTGATGAATGATCCAGCGTGGCAGGCCATCACGCCAGAGATTGTTTCTGCGAAACGGCACGCTCCGGCGGTTGCTCTCGGATCGGTGGGCTACAACGTGGCGCGCGCGGTTGGCCCGGCTATCGGCGGCTTCGTGGTGGCGGCGGCGGGCGCGGGAGTCGCTTTTCTTCTGAATGCAGCCACGTTTTTCGGGGTCATTTTCTTTTTGTACCGGTGGAGACGGCCGCGCCATGAACAGGCGGAGAGCGGGCGAATGCGGGATGCGCTGCGCGCCGGGCTGACCTATGGAATGACGAGTCCGGTGGTGCGATGTGTGCTCGTGCGGACGGGAGCGTTCAGCCTGGCGGCCAGTCCTTTGCTGGCGTTGTTACCGATTGTGGCTCGTCCGTTCGGCGCGCGAGGCTACGGGTTGCTGCTGGGGTCGTTCGGACTGGGCGCCTTGTTGGGCGCGGCGGCCTTGCCGAGGTTGCGCAGCCGCTGGTCGGTGGATGGGTTGGTGATCGTGGCAACATTTCTTTTTGCGGCCATGGTCTTCGCAGCCGGGCGCGCGCATACATTTGGCTGGCTGAATCTGGTCTTGTTTGTCAGCGGGGTCGCGTGGATCGGAATTCTGGCGTGTTTGAACGTGGCGGCGCAGACCATGTCGCCGCCGCGCATGCGGGCGCGGGCATTGTCCATGTACATTCTGGTGCTGCAAGGAGGAATGGCGGTGGGAAGCGCGGCCTGGGGAGCGCTGGCTACCAAAGTGGGTATTCCCACGACCATGACTTGCGCGGCGGCTGCCCTGGTGGTGGGTCTACTCAGTGTGCGGTGGTTCCGGCTTAGGTCATACGAGTTGCAATGGGCTCCTTCGGTGGTACGGGATTAAATCCGAAAACGAAACTAAAATTCAGAGGAGATATTTCATGAGGATGATGAAGCAGTGGAGTGCGGTTCTGTTTCTGCTGGGTTGCGCGAGTGTGATGAGGGCACAAGACACAATGGCCAAGCCATCCATCGCGAAGGAAATGGATCAGGCGGTCAGCAATGTAGAGCACGATTTTGTGCCAGCGGCGGAGGCCATGCCGGAGGACCATTATTCGTTCGCTCCGACTGAGGGCGAGTTCAAGGGCGTGCGCACTTTCGCGCTGGAGGTGAAGCATGTTGCGGCGGTGAATTATCTGGTGGCATCTTCGATCCTGGGAGAAAAGCCGCCAGTGGATGTCGGAGGTGGGAACGGTCCCGATTCAATGAAAAGCAAGGATGACATTGTGAATTATTTGAAGAACTCGTTCGCATATGTGCACAAGGCGGTCTTGACCATCAATGAAAAAAACGCGGTGACCCCCATTAAAGGTCCATTTGGCGGCCACAGCACCACGCGTCTGGCGCTGGCGACGCTGATCGTCGGGCATTGCTTCGATCACTACGGACAGATGGTGGAGTATTTGCGGATGAATGGAATTGTTCCACCCGCCAGCCGCTGAAGAAAGTTGCGTGAATCAATATTGGCACCTCGAGTTGGCATCGAGGTGCCTTTTGCATTTTGGGGCAGCTTCGGTTGGGGGGATTCGTGGGCGGAACGGCCGGAAGTCCGTTCACGGGTCCTAGCGCGGTACCGCTCGGGTTTGTGAGAGTTCGTTTGTTGCGGCAACGCTGAAGCCTTCCCTGATACGAAGAGCCGGCTGGCCGGCTGCTATGCTAAGTGGATGAAGTGGCGATCGCTCGACGAATCGGCTCCCATGACGGATCTCCGGCCTCTGCGGGACATTCTGGCTGAGCGCAAAGATCTGATTGAGAAGTATGTTCCAGCGGCGACGCGGGAGCAGTACGCTCGCGTAGTTGCCGAACTGAAAGCCACACAGACTGCAGGAAGCGCATTACGCGCTGGTGACACGATGCCCGGCTTTGTGCTGAACGATTCCAATGGAAAGCCGGTTTCGTCGGCGGAGCTTTTAGCCAAAGGCCGGCTCATCATTTGCTTCCTTCGCGGGCGCTGGTGTCCTTTCTGCGTGGGCCAAACGGAGGCAATGAATCTCTTCATGCCGCAGATTCAGCAGGCCGGGGCATCTATGATCGCGATTTCGCCGCAGACGGAGAAGCAATCATTCCTTATGCAGGATCAGCATAAGCTGCGCTTTCCGTTGCTGAGCGATCCGCGAAATGACATCGCGCGCCAGTTTGGGCTGGTGTATCGCGTTCCCGGCTACCAGCAGGCAATTTATAAAAGCGTCTTCGTAAATCTGCCATTCACCAACGGAGATGACAGTTGGGAGTTGCCGGTGCCGGCAACGTTCGTCATCGAACGCGATGGGACGGTAGTGTACGCATCGGTAGATGAGGACTACACCCAACGGCCGGAGCCGGAGGAAATTTTGCGCGCGATCAAGAGCACGCAGGCCTGATCGGATCGCGTTTTTATGAACCGCGCCCCGCGCCGCGGGTTTCCGTAATATGCTAGAGCATGGGTGCCAAACCGCTGTGGAGTGCTGAAAACCAATCCAGCCGCCTGGCTGAGCTGACTGCGGGCACCCACGATCCATCCAAGGAGCTTCCCTTACGGCGTGACGTGCGCTCGCTGGGCATGTTGTTGGGCGACGTTCTGGAAGAACAGGGCGGCGAGGTCCTGTTCGACATTGTCGAACAACTGCGGCGGTTGTTGATCCGGCACCGCAAGCAGACCACGGTGGAAGGGAAGTCGTCGGCGCTGGAAGATCAGCGCATGGCGCGGGCACGCGACATGATTGCGGCGTTGCCGGTGGAAGAGGCTTATCGCGTCAGCAAAGCGTTCGCGATTTATTTCGAGCTGATCAATCTGGCTGAAACCAACCACCGCAAACGCCGCCGCCGCGCGGCCAAATTGCACGAAGATCAACCGGCGTTGGGCGGATCGTTTCGTGGAACCCTGCAACGCATGAAGGCAGCCGGCATTGGCGCGGAAGACGCGCTGGCGGCGCTGCGCCAGGTGAAGGTCATTCCGGTTTTTACGGCGCATCCTACGGAGGTGGCGCGGCGCACGGTTTTGCTCAAGCGGCGACGGATTGCGAAACAATTGCAGCGCCTGGATCGCCTGCCCCTCGCCGACTCCGACGCGGCCGAACTGGAAACCGCGATTCGCGCGGAGATCACCGCGCTATGGCAGACCGATGAGGTGCGGCTGGAAAAGCCGCTGGTCACCGATGAAATCCGCATGGGGCTCGACCACTATTCGATGACGCTATTTGGTACCCTGCCGCGACTCTATTCCGAACTGGGCGGCAGCTTTCGCGAGGTCTACGGACCCACGGCGGAAGATGATGACGAGTTCCCGCAGGTGTTGGAGTTCGGCTCATGGATCGGCGGAGACCGCGACGGCAATCCCTTTGTGACTCCCGAGTCGACGCGCGAAGCGCTGCAACGCGCGCGTAACGCCATTCTCGGGCACTTTATTACCGAGATCGAACATGCCCTGGAGCCGCTGAGTTCGTCGGTGCGGCAGGCGGCGATGTCGAAGCCGTTGCGCGAAAGGCTGGCCGAGTACGAAGAAAGGTTCGGCCAGGACGCCTCGCGGCAGGCGCGCATTTCGGAGGCCGAATTGTACCGCCGCCTTTTGAATTTCATGATCATGCGCTTGCGTTCGTCGCGGGATGAGAGTGCCGGCAATTTTGCTTACCGTCACGCCAAAGAATTTGAGGCGGATCTCTTGCTGGTGCGTGACAGCCTGGCGGAAAATGGCGGCCATCTGCTGGCAAAACTGGTGATTGATCCGGTTGTGCGCAAGGTGCGGACCTTTGGATTTCATCTTTCGACCCTCGACATCCGGCAGCATGCCCGGCTGCATTCTCAGACGTTGGCCGAGTTGGCAGTCGGCGCAGAAGACACGGGGAACGCGCTGCCTGGCGGCCTTTCGAGTGCAGCTCAGGATGTGGTGGCAACCTTCAAGGCGATCATTGAACTCAAGCAGGCCTACCCGGCGACGGCGATACAGCGGTATGTCATCAGTGGGGCGGAGTCGGAAGAAGATGTCTTCGCGGTTTTGCGCCTGGCGGAGATTTACGGCCTGCGGCTCGCCGGCGCCGCCAACGATCCGGGAGTAATGCCGGTGCCATTGTTCGAGTCGATTGACGCGCTGCGCTCGGCGGAAACGATCATGCGGCGGGTGTGGAGTGCACCCCAATATAAGCCGTTGCTGAATTCGTGGGGCGGCTGGCAGGAGGTAATGCTTGGCTACTCCGATTCGAATAAAGACGGCGGAATGTTCACCAGTACGTGGGAGTTATACAAAGCGCATCATGCGCTGCATGCGGCGGCGCGCCAGCATGGCGTAAAGCTGCGCCTGTTTCATGGCCGCGGCGGAACGGTAGGGCGCGGCGGTGGTCCGACGCGGGATGCGATTTTGGCGCAACCGGTGGAAGATTTTTCCGGAGAGATTCGAATTACCGAACAAGGCGAAGTGCTGAACTGGAAGTACGCCGACCCGGTTCTGGCGGAATGGAATCTGGAGTTGATGATCGCAGCCTGCCTGGAGGCGCTCACCCGTCCTGATGGGCCGCCGCCGGGCGACGACGCGCGCTGGCGCGCCGCCATGGAAGAGATGTCGGAAGACGCATTTGAATTTTACCGGCGAAACCTCGCCGATAATGCCGAGGTGCTGGAGTACTTTGAGCTGTCTACGCCGGTGAATCAGTTGGAGTTTGCGCGCATCGGCTCGCGCCCGGCACGTCGCAGCGCCAGCCGCAAGCTCGCCGATCTGCGGGCCATCCCCTGGGTCTTTGGATGGATGCAGAGCCGGCAGGCAGTTCCCGCATGGTTTGGGGTTGGGCATGCGCTGGAACGCTTCGCGGGGCGCGGAGCGGAGCAAAAACAACTTCTGCAAGATATGATGCGGGAATTTCCGCTGTTTTCCAGCATGATCGCCAACGTTGAACTGGCCATGGCGAAAGCCGACCTCACCATCGCGCGGCTCTATGCCTCGCTGGTCACGGATGAAGCGCTCCGGGAGCGGGTTTGGACCATGCTGGCGGAAGAATTTCACCGCACCCGGCGCATCATCCTGGAAATTACCGGGCAGCGCGACTTGCTGCAGAAAAATGCCGTGCTGTCGCGATCCATACGGCTGCGCAATCCTTACGTGGACCCGATGAGCCTGATCCAGGTCGATCTTCTGCGCCGCAAGCGCGACGGTCAAGATAACGAAGCGGTCAACTACGCCCTGGGCGCGACCATCAATGGGATTGCCGCCGGACTGCATAATACCGGCTAACCACTGCGATCGAAATAAGGCTGAATCACGCAAGATGCGAACTGCCGCGATGCATGGCTTGCCGATTCGCGATACTTCGAGTCCTGTTTTCTGAATCTAGCGGTCGTAATCCATGCAAATTTGCAGCTGATGAATGGCTTCATCAGTGGCGCGAATGGCCTCAACGCGATGTCCGCCGAAATCATGAGCTGCGTGCTCGAGGTGGTCCTTGGCGCGGTGCAGGGCGTTCAAAGCATCGCGAATTTCCGGATGGCGCTCCGGCGCCGCGGAAGCTGGCGCCATGGCAGGGAAGGTCAAAGCCAGCACGAAGGCGAGTACGGTGAGTGAACTGGAAATCTTTTTCATGGATTCTCCTCTTAACGTTGTGGCTGGTTGCTCGTCCCCAGCCGGATGCCGGGCTCGCGTGGCCCGAGGATGTGCTCGGCAGCATCGCCGGCACGCGCATGAGGCATTCTAGCGCCCTTCGTTTGCTGACTGCTTGCCGCTGAACCTGAGAGCGCAATAACGCAGACGATTCTCCGCGCGCGGTGATTTGCGCAGAGATTCCTCGTAACCCTGACTTTGGAGCATTGCCTTCGGCCGCAATGTGGCATGAGATGGCGATCAGTTCGACCGTAAAGAATGGGGTCTACGCCGTGCTGTGGTTTGTGCTTGGTCATCTCAGTTGCGCCGTGATGCACCACTGGCGCCACATGGCGAGATAACAAGGACCCGCCGCCGCGGCGCGCCTGGTCTCCCCGACCCACACACGAGTAGTAACTGCCCTTGACGTAAAGTATGCTTGACATCCCGGTGGGCTCATTCTAAACTGCGATGGAAAGTTAGCTTTCCATGGCTGCAGAAATCCTCAACCGGGTCAAAGAGCTGCGCAGCGCCCGCGGATGGACGCAGGAGCAGTTGGCGCACGCGGTGGGGGTCTCCCGCCAGAGCATTAACTCCATTGAGCGCGATCGCTATGTTCCCAGCCTGTTGCTGGCGCTGACTTTTGCCAGGGTTTTCGGCTGTTCTACGGAAGATATTTTCAAGTTGGATGGTGACCAATGAAACTGCCTCTTGTCGCTGCGGTTGTGGATGAGCGCTTTTTGAATCACCGCCTGAAATCCACGAGCATGGCCGGGATCATCGGCGGGGTTTTCGCAATCTTGCTCTTTGCCTACCGCTTCTACGTGGACCACCTCTGGAGTTGGGATTTGTTCGCGGTGGCCGTAACGATTGTCGGGGTCAAGTTGGCGGTCATGGTGTGGTACCGGCTGACAGATTGAATGCGATGCTAAGAAACTTTGGAGGAGACTCGAGTATGAACGAAAAAAATGGCCAGAAAAAAATCAGAAGAATGATTGCTCTCGGAATGGCATGCCTGGCAATTGGGCTGTGCTTGCGGGAGTTTGTGCACCCGCTGCCGGGCGCGGGGTTGAACGCGCTACATGCAGTTTTCGGATTTCTGATCGGTTTCTCGATCGTCATGAACCTCGGCGCCGTCATCATGGCTCGCCGCCAACGACGTTGCGCCAGCGAATAAGCGCAACTTTCCCTGACGATGTTTGACTAACCATTCTGCATGGGCGAGAATTGATGGGTAAGTTCCCTTCGGTTGTATCTTTCACCGAAAATGGGCCTGTGGCGCAGCTGGGAGCGCGCTTCCATGGCATGGAAGAGGTCGTCGGTTCGATCCCGACCAGGTCCACCAATTCCCCCAACAACTTTGGAAGGGCCGGGCAATCTACGTCGCCAGGGTGGGTTCTTCGGCCTGCTGTACTACCTGCAGAATGCGCCCAGAGTAGTGCAATTCTCCGGAAATTCTAGAAAAGCTGAGTTGAGGTCTCCATACCGTCTCGGCGTTGCAGGCAGAACAAATCTTAACTGTCGCTATCGAGCCATAGCGCCCAGAAACAATAATGTGCGCTATGGCCCATTCGTCTGCGGCTCCGGACCGTCAATTCATTCCCATTCTCCGTTAAAATAAGTCTTCTCAAACTCAACGTGCAGCCCGCTCTTGCGCGGTGCATCGTATATTTCCTGGCGTCGGGAAGGATGTTCATGGCGGCGATCTCCGAAGATTCCACCTATCAACTGCTGAAAGAATGCGCCTCCAGTTCGCAATCCCGCCTGGAGTTCTGGGTACGGTTCATTCAAAGCACGCAGGCTCGGCAAATGCTGGAGGTGGGAGTTTATCGGGGAGTATCTTTATCTGCTACCGTGCTGGAACGTTGTGCGAGCGTCAACAAATACTACATGCTCGATCCCTGGAGGCATTTAGAAGTACTGGAACAAGCCGGCCAATCAGGACAACGCAGTATTCCAGCAGTTTTTTGAACTCGCCAAGGGTCAAGACCGACTTCGCTCAGAGCCGGCGCGTGATTTTGCATCGCTCCCGGGAAAAACCACAGAGGTGATTGACCGGATCCCCGACGGGGAACTCGATTTCGCCTACATTGACGGGGATCATACGCTGAAGGGAATCACCATTGATCTCATCCGCGTATATCCCAAGGTGCGGATCGGCGGGTTCATCGCAGGCGACGATTTCAGCCGAAGTATGTGGCACCACAAGACCAGCTTCGAGCCTACTCTGGTTTTTCCCTTCGCGGTGTATTTTGCCGAGGCGGTTGGCGCAACCATCTACGGCCTGCCGCATATCCAGTTTTGCTTGCAAAAGACTGGTGGCGGCCAATTCCGTTTCGTGGACCTCGACGGGACAGTATGAGGAGATCACTTTGGCGTAAGCGCAATCAATTGACTCCTGAAAACCGCTTTTAAAGCTATCATTCAGCGAGCGCTTTCCCCGGCTGGCCCAGGTTGCCGCACGGATCCGGCGGTTTGGCTCCTAGCTTTGGCTTCAGCATGCGGCCGGTCCGGTTCCACAAAAAATTGAACCAACCCAGCCCCGCGCTCGTATCATAGAGAAGGAAAGCTTGCTGGATCTCCCGGAGGTGGACTGTGGCCCTCATCTTCTTTCCGTTCTTTGGCTTGGGAACATTCCTGTATTTTTTGCCGTTCATCGTCGCCCTGGTGCGCGGCAAACGCGACGTGCTGGGCATCTTCCTGCTCAATTTCTTTTTAGGCTGGACCCTGATCGGTTGGGTGGTGGCCCTGATCTGGGCGGTCAAGCAGGATGTGGTTTACGTCGCCCGCACATGATCGCTACGGCCTAATTTCGATCGGCGTGCCGTCAGGCACGGCGCGCCAGATTTCGTCCATCTCCTGATCGGTCACCGCGATGCAGCCATCGGTCCAATCGATCGCCAGGTGACTGTCGCGCAGCCAGCCAAATCCATTCGGCAAGCCGTGCACAAACACGTCTCCGCCAGGCGAAACGCCCAGCCGGGCAGCCCGCGCCCGGTCGTTTTCATCCGGATAAGAAATGTGAATCGAGCGGTAGAAACGGCTTTTTGGGTTGCGGCGATCGAGCGTGTAAATGCCTTCCGGCGTCTTGTGGTCGCCTTCCTGCGTCTTGGCGCTGGCCGGCGTTCCTCCCAATGCAATTTTGTAGCTCTTCAGAGTCTTTCCCTGCTGCATAAGCGTAAGAACCCGCTGGCTCTTGATCACGATAACCCGATCGGCGCGGGAGTTTGCAGGTAAAACCGAATCGGCAGACAGGGAAACCATCATGGCGAGATTCAGGATAATCAATCCACTGCCACTCATGACGCGGATCATAGCTCGGGTCGCGCCCAAGATGCTACGCTAATGGTGTAGCGGCCCATGGCTAACTCAAGACAAATTTTGCTCGCGGCGATTCTGGTTCTGCTCGCCCTGGTATTTTCCCGGGCCGACGCCGCGGCCACTGGCACTCCATCCAGGACCGCGGCCTGGTCGGTTCGCTGGCAACCGGTAAAGCTGGTGAATGGCGCCCCGGTTCTTTTTCGCGTGACGGCGCCCAAGAAGTTCGCCTCGCTCTCCGGAAAGTGGCTCGGACGCGATGTTTACTTCTCTTTCGACGCCAGGAGCAAAATCTGGTACGGGCTGGCTGGCGTCAGCCTGGAGACCAAACCGGGGGCTTACGTCCTTCATCTCACCGGCTTCGTGCGCAGTCAGGGATTTGTCTTCGAGCGCAACATCACCGTGGCCCAGGCGAAGTATCCGGTGATTTCAGTGACCGTGGCGAAGAAATTCACCGAACCGAATCCGCAGGAAGTGCAGCAGATCAATCAGGCAAAAGCCGTCAAGCAGGACATCTTCCGTCATTTTACACCGCAGAAAGAGTGGTCGGGCGACTTTGACGCGCCAGTGGAGGCACGCATCTCGGATGTATTTGGCACGCGCCGCGTGTTTAACGGCGAAACCAAGAGCGTGCACGAAGGACTTGATTACGCTGTACCCCAGGGCACGCCCGTCCACGCCCTCAATGCGGGGACGGTGCTGCTGGCGGAGTTGCTCTACTTCGAAGGCAACTGCGTTGTCATCGATCACGGCCAGGGTTTGCTGACGCTGTATTTGCACCTCTCGGAATTCAAAGTGAAGGCGGGCGACCATGTCGATCGCGGACAGGAAATTGGGTTAAGCGGCGGCACCGGCCGAGCTACCGGACCACACCTCCACATTGCGGTACGTTGGGAGGGAGTCTATCTGAACCCGGCGGAGCTGTTGAAGTTGCAGTTGCCGTGAGCCGTAGCCGCGATCCTCAGAGAAATCGCGGCGTTATCCCAGCAAGAGTCCGCGAGCCACATCTGGTAATCTTTCCCTTCCGCCGATCGAACCTGCCTTGAGAAAGTATTTCTTTATCGCGGTCTTAATGGCGGCAGGTATCGCCGCAAGCTGGTGGTATCTTCGGCTGCCGCGTTTTCCCGACTATGTGCCGCGCTATCGCGAGTACGCCTACGTCAGCAATGGCGGCAGTAATACGGTCACGGTCATCGATCTTTCCGCCAATCCGGTTAGCGCTTTTACCGTAGCGCGGACCATCAAGGTGGGGCAATATCCCATGGGCCTGGCAGCCAACCACAAGAAGAACGAAATCTATGTGGTGAACCGGGAATCGGACACCGTCAGCGTGATCGATGCCGGGCGCAATGCCGTGGTGGCGACCATTGGGGTGCACGCGGCGCCCCATTTCATTAGCGTTTCCGAAGACGGCCGGCGCGGCTACGTGGCCAATTCGGCGTCGAACAACGTTTCCGTGATTGATCTTGAAAAGCGTGCGGTGTTGGGTAACATTCGGGTGGGAATTTCGCCTGAGTTGGCGCGAGTTTCGCCGGATGGCAAAACTGTGGTGGTCAGCAACCGTGGCGATGGAACGGTGTCGCTGATTGACGCCTCGGGCCTGAAGGTTCGTGCCACGATTCCTGCTTGCACGCAACCCACCGATATCGCGATTTTGCCCGACAGCGGCAAGGCCTTTGTAGCCTGCACCGGCTCCGCGCAGGTTGCGTCCATTGACCTGAAAAGCGATAAGCTGCTGGCCGTGTTGGATGTAGGAAAGACGCCGGTCAACCTCGCGCTGAAGCCCGACGGCGGAGAACTCATCGTATGCAACTACGATTCCGACAGTATTTCGATTATCGAGACCCCGACGGACGAGGTGGGGGAAAGCCATCTGGTTGGAATGCATCCGCTGCGCGGACTGGTGACCGGCGACAATGCGCGGCTTTATGTGAGTGACTCCGGGTCCGACACGGTGGCGGCATATGACATCGACGCGGGGAGCCTGGTTCGGCCGGCCATCCCTCCCGTCGGCGGCCGGCCTGATGGCCTGGCGCTTTCACAGAACGAGAACTTTCTTCTGGTGGTGGACTCGGCTTCGGGCGACGTAACCGTGATTCAGAAACGCGTGCCGCGCAAGAAATTCGAGACCGGAGAGTATTCCTTGCTCACCATGATTCCGGTGGGCTTGCAGCCCAATGACATTGTCGTGAAGTCATTCATCATGCCGCCGCCGCCCGGCAAGAAGTGAGCTGGCTCGCTCAAGCGAAGCGCGGCTGCGCGGGAGGGTGCCCCATTCAAGCCCGGTTTTGGCTTGAGTGGGGGACATTCACACGACGGGTGGCCCAGGTTCGCGCCCCGCTGTTGGGCGCTAACCTGGGATCAAGAATGTCCCTTCTGCGCCGCTTTTGGCTTATTTTTGGCGATCTCGCGCCGTCCCACTCGGGCTCGATTCCCAATTTCTTTTTCTTCGTAACGCGGATGGCCCAGGTTAGCTCGCGAAATCGGCTCGCGAACCCTTCGACTTTTGCTCAGGGCAGGCTCTTTCGAACATCGCGAAAGGCGGGCCACCCGCCCGCGACAATAAAAGCAATAAGATGTAACGGGGGAACGTACCATGAATTCGAGACGCATTTGTTTAGCATTTTTCCTCCTGGCTCTTGCTCTTCGATCCGGTGGGATCGGGGTGCCAAATCTTCATATTAAGGATCTGGCCGCAGCCTCAGATCTAATCGTAGTAGCTGAAGTTGGGGAAGTGAGAACGGTTGGCCCCGCTCCACCAATGCTCTTTCACGGCCAGCCTTTGCAGGCCACGTCCTACTCTAGCGATCTTTCAGTCGTTCGTGTCATTAAAGGAATGCCAGTTGGCAACATAACAGTCACCTACTGTCTCCCGCGCGTCTTCGTGGGCTATGACCACCTACGGCCAGGGACCCGGCTCGTGTTTCTGCGCGAAGGAGCAGGCGGTGGATATACACTTGCGAACCCATACTACGCAAATTTTCCTGCCGTGCCGATATTGGTGGGGGATCAGCCACCTTCAACGGATTACACGGTCGCCGTTGTTCGCGAAATGCTTGCCGTAATCTCATCCGGCACATCGTCGCCTAACGAGAAAGCGCAGATCCTACGCAACGACTATGCGCTCCCGGCTACGGACGAGGTTGTAGCCGCATTTAGGGAGGGGGTTGCTAACGCTCAGGACGAGGACCTCAGGCAGAGGCTTGAGGCCGATCTCCTTTATTTCAATGATGTTGCTGAGGTCCCCACTGTAGCGAACCTCTTGCTCACAAACACTGCGACCGCCAACCAGAAGACGCGGCTCTTGTACGTGATCGGATACCACGTGACCGACCGGCGCGCTCTCCCGGCGATTACGCCATTGTTGCAGTCTGGCGATGACTCAGTCCGTGTGGCTGCCGCTAAAGCGCTGTGGCATATCGCGGATGCAGCATCCATACCCCAGCTTTCCAAAGCGTTGCAGGATCCCAGTGAGGAAGTACGACTTTACGCCGTCCGCGCCTTCTCCGACATTGTCAAAGAGCCGGGGTGGGGAACCCCGAGCGACGCGGCCTTCCATGACGAAGAACAAAAATACCTGGAG
This sequence comes from uncultured Acidobacteriaceae bacterium, assembly GCA_963834075.1. Taxonomy (GTDB): domain Bacteria; phylum Acidobacteriota; class Terriglobia; order Terriglobales; family Acidobacteriaceae; genus PALSA-270. Next base: position 988,847 of record CAWIAH010000011.1, on the reverse strand, counting down.
CACTGGCAGAATTGGGTAGCGAAAAGTCGAACGCAATAATCATCGGCTGGTGGCTCACTTTTCGCGATGTTCTGTGGGTGCCCCATTCAAGCCCGGTTTTGGCTTGAGTGGGAACATTCACACCTCACAGCCTTATTCTCGCGACGAACTAAAATTGTGCTCATGCCGTGAAAGCTGAATCGAGTGAGGTGCGGCGCGCAGCCCCAGCGCAACCTCTTTCAGGGCGACCGATGCTTGCTTATCCCTGCGCCCCGCAGCATTTCTTGTATTTCTTGCCCGAGCCGCAGGGGCATGGATCGTTGCGGCCAATCTTGTCTCCCCGCACGACTTGCTGAACCTGCTGCCGGTCGCCGGAACCCGCCATGCGGGCCTGTTCCAGCTCCTTGTTCTTTTTGCGTTTAAAGCTTTCTTCCAGATCGTCAACCGATGTCGCGACGGTTCGCATTCGCCTTCCGTTGCCATCCTGCCCATCGGAGCCTGAAACCAGGGCGTTAGCGCTGGGGCCGGAACTTTGCCGCGTGGGCGCTGCGTCCGCCGGCGGCTCGGCGGGGCGTTCCAGAATCTGCATGAGATAGAGATAGCGCGTGGTCTCTTCCTGGAAGCGCTGCATCATGGCTTCGAACATATCGAAAGACTCGCGCTTATATTCGACCAGCGGATCGTGCTGGCCATAGCCGCGCAATCCGATGCCTTCTTTCAGGTGATCCATATCGCGCAGGTGATCTTTCCACTGCGCGTCCAGCACGCTCAGCATGATCATGCGCTCGTGATAGCGCATCGCATCGGGGCCAATGAGGTTCTCTTTGGCGAGATAGCGGCTCTTGAGTTTTTCGAAAATCGCGTCGCCCAGCTCCTGGCGGTTCAAAGTCTGTGGCTGAACTCCCTCGGCCAGGATGTCCACGCCGAAGCGGGTGAAGACCGCGTCTTTCAGCCCTTTGATGTTCCAGTCGTCGGGATGAACCTTGATGCCGCAGAACTCGTCCATCAGATCGCTGAGAATGCCGGAGACGTAATCCTCGAGGATGAGTTCTTTTTGATCCACCCCCTCCAGCAATTGGCGGCGCAAGCCATACACTGCCTCGCGCTGCTTGTTCATGACGTCGTCGTATTCGAGCAGGTGCTTGCGCGACTCGAAGTTCTGCGCCTCGACCGTCTCCTGAGCCGATTCAATGCGACGGCTGATCAGGCGCGATTCGATGGGAATGCCCTCTTCCATGCCCAGCCGTTGCAGCAGCTTGGAGACCCACTCTTTGGCGAAGATGCGCATCAGGTCATCTTCGAGCGAGAGATAAAAGCGGGAAGAGCCGGGGTCGCCCTGGCGCCCGGCGCGGCCCCGCAGCTGGTTGTCGATGCGGCGCGATTCGTGGCGTTCGGTGCCGAGGATGTGCAGGCCCCCGGCGGCAATCACCTCGTCGTGCTCGCGGTCGGTTTCCTTTTTATAGCGGTTCAAGATTTCCGCCCACTGCTCGCTGTTCACCCGGTACTCGAGATTCTCGTAGTACCAGACAGTGTTCTTGCTTTCGTCCACGTCAATCTGGATTTTGCCCTGTGCCGCACGCAGTGGCTGGGCCAAGCCTTTCTTCAGGCACTCGCGCTTGGCCATGAATTCCGGATTGCCGCCCAGCAGAATGTCGGTACCTCGGCCTGCCATGTTGGTGGCAATCGTGACCATCGCCTTGCGTCCGGCCTGGGCCACGATTTCCGCTTCGCGTTCATGCTGCTTGGCATTCAGAACCCAATGCTTGACGCCTTTTTTCTTGAGCAGATCCGAAAGCCGCTCCGATTTCTCGATCGAAGTCGTGCCCACCAGCACCGGCTGGCTGGTGGCGTGAAGTTTTTCGATCTCATCCGACACGGCGAAGAATTTCTCTTTTTCGGTCCGGTAGACCACGTCCGAATTTTCCAGCCGCAGCATAGGCTTGTTGGTGGGGATGACGCGAACTTCCAGATTGTAAATTTTGCTGAACTCCGTCGCTTCCGTCTCCGCCGTTCCCGTCATGCCGGCCAGCTTCTTGTACATGCGGAAGTAGTTCTGGAAGGTGATGGTCGCGAGCGTCTGATTTTCGCGCTCAATCTTCACCGCTTCCTTGGCTTCCACCGCCTGATGCAGCCCATCCGACCAGCGCCGCCCCGGCATCAGGCGCCCGGTAAATTCGTCCACGATGATGACTTCGCCTTCTTTCACCACGTACTCGACGTCGCGGTGATAGAGCGAGTGCGCCTTGATCGGCAATCTTCGACGTGATGCTTCAGGTCCCAATTCTCCGGGTCGGCGATGTTGCCGATGCCCAGCAAGCCGCTCGACCTTTTCCCACCCCTCATCGGTGACCGTGATGCTGCGGTGCTTTTCGTCCACCACAAAGTCCCCGGTCAGGGTCGCGGGTTCTCCCGGAGGGCCGTCGATCTCTTCGCCTTTTTCCAGCTTGGGGATGATGCGATTCACCTTGTGCGTACTTGTCGGTGGACTCCTCGCTGGCGCCGGAGATGATGAGCGGGGTGCGAGCTTCGTCAATCAGGATGGAGTCGACTTCGTCAACGATGGCGTAAGTTGTGGCCGCGCTGCACGCAATCGCGAGATCGAACTTCATGTTGTCGCGCAGATAGTCGAAACCAAACTCGTTATTGGTCCCGTAGGTGACATCCGCGGCGTAGGCCTCTTTTCGCTGCCGGTCGTCCAGGTCATGCACGATGACGCCAACCGTCAAGCCCAGAAAACGGTAGAGCAAGCCCCATCCATTCGGAGTCGCGTTTGGCCAGGTAGTCGTTGACGGTGATGACGTGCACTCCGCGGCCGCTGAGCGCATTCAGATACACCGGCAAGAGTGGCGACCAGCGTTTTGCCTTCGCCGGTCTTCATTTCAGAAATCGTGCCTTGGTGCAGCACCATGCCACCGATCAATTGCACGTCGAAGTGCCGCATGTTGAGCACGCGGCGGCCGGCTTCGCGCACTACGGCAAAAGCCTCCACCATCATTTCATCCAGCACCTCATTGGTGGCCTTGCGGCGTTCGTCTTCGATCTGCTTGCGGCGGATCGGGATCGGCATGCTCGGGTTCCTCCGCAATGCGGCTCAGCCGCTCCTGAATGCGGTGACGAAATTCCTCGGTCTTGGCCGCGAAGTTGGTCATCCGAGAGCTTCTGCATCTCCGGTTCGAGCGCGTTGATGGCCTGCACCCGCGGCATTAGGCGCTTGATTTCGCGGTCATTTTTGGTGCCAAAAACCTTGGCGATTACCTTGTCAATCAAATGAGATTCCTTCAAAATCTGGCAGGGACGGAGCCACATAGCCGCTGAACCCCAAATTGGTGAACCTACCCCTACCCACGAGCCTAGCATATTAGATGCGGGCAGAGCGGGCTAAGTCGCGCAGCCGCGGAACCTTCGGGTGACCGAGCGTCCGGGCTGGAGCGCCGTATTGCCGTTTTCAGGTATATTTCCGCACTGACGATGCCCATTTTTTACCACCATTTCCGCGAATGCGCCCTGCGCCGGCCGACAAGCGTTGCGCTCGGAAATTCAGCGGCGTGAGACCAAGTGGAGAGCTATACGCTATGGCGAGGTTCGAGCACATGGCGGAGTCGGTCGGCCGCTGGATCGTCGAAAACGGCTTCCAGCCCGCCGCTCGTTGCGCCATTCTCGCCGATAACCATCCCCGCTGGGTCATGGCTTATCTTGGGTGTCATTGCCGCCGGATGCACCACGGTTCCGCTGGATACGGCGCTGCACGCCGACCAAGTCACGAAGCTGCTCAAGGATAGCGGCAGCTTCGCTGGTTTTCTGCGACGCCAAATACCGGAACTTGGTCGAGGAAGCGGCGGCAGGGATCGGCGATCAGGATCGTGTTGACCGATGCAGCTTCCAGCGAAGCCTCCGGCGACCCATACCGGCGTCGCAGAATCTGCCTCAGCATTTTCCGCGATGGGCCGGGAAATTTTTTGCCCATCGAACCCTCTCCGATGGTCTGGCTTCGCTGCTCTACACTTCCGGCACCACGGCCGATCCCAAGGGCGTCATGCTCACCCACGCCAACCTCCTGGGGGAGGTGGAAGCGGTGTTTGCGGCTGCCTCCAGATTGGGCCCGGCGACGCGGTCCTGGGCCTTCTACCCCTGTTTCACGTGCTCTCCCAGATGGCGAACCTTTTGCTGCCACTGGTTCAGCGGCGCGCGCGTGGTTTATCTGGAGACGCTGAATACCACCGAGTTGCTCCGCGCCTTGCGCGAACGCGACATCACCGCCTTTGCGGTCGTGCCGCAGTTCTTCTATCTGATTCACGAGCGCATTTTCAAAGAAGCCGCACAAACGCGGCGTGCTGACGCGTGGAGCTCCTGCGGGCGTTGATGCGGATCAACCGCATCCTTGCGGCAGAGTGGGAATCAACGCCGGCAGAGTTTTCTTCGGCAAGGTTCACGAGACCTTCGGCACGCAAGATGCGCTATCTGGTCACCGGCGGCTCGCGCTTCGATCCGCAAATTGGCCGCGATTTTTACGCCTTCGGAATTGATGTGCTGCAGGCCTACGGATTGACTGAAACCACCGGCGGCGCCTTCCTCACCCGCCGCATAACAATGTAATCGGCTCGGTCGGGCGCCCTTGCCCGGGGTCGAAGTCGAAGATCGTTAGACCCGCAATCCGCGGGACGACGGCCCGCCGTTCCGGCGAGATCGCGATCCGCGGCGCCCATCGTCATGAAGGGATACTGGAATCGTCCCGACGCCACTGCGGAGGTGTTGCGCGACGGCTGGCTGCACACCGGCGATCTCGGCTACTTCGATGCGCACGGCAACCTGTTCATCACCGGCCGGCAAAAAGAAGTCATCGTTCTCAGCAACGGCAAGAATATTTATCCCGAGGAAGATGGAGGCCCATTATCTGCAATCTCCTTACATTAAGGAAATTTGCGTGCTCGGTTCTGGAGGGGCCGCCGGACGATCCCACGTCGGATCGACTTTATGCGGTAGTTGTGCCCGAATTTTGAGGTGCTGAAAGAGCGCAAGATCGTCAACACGAAGGAGGTCATTCGCTTCGATATCGAGAGCCTCTCAGCGAAATTGCCTTCGACCAAGCGCATTGGCCATTACGAAATTTGGCAGGAGCGACCTGCCTCGCACCACCACCCGCAAGTTGAAGCGCTTCGAGATCGAAAAGCAGGTATATCCCCGCCCTGTCGCCAAAGGCGCGACCAGGACGGGGCACCCGCCGGCGGGAAAAAATGAGGATGGCGAACTTCAGATCCGCAGAAAAGCCTCTAAGCCCGCAGGATGCTGACTGGCTGGACAGACCTGAAGTACAAAGGGCTCAGCGGGTGGTTCGTGCGATGGCCAGAAATGCACCTCCGGAAATTCGCCCCGCGCAAAATCTGGAACTGGATCTGGGATTCGATTCGATGCAGCGCGTGGAATTGCTTTCCGCTCTCGAACAAGAATTTGGCGGCGAGGTGCAAGAGTCGCGGCTGTCTGAAATTTATACGGTACGGGAATTGGTGGATGCCGTCTTGGAAGGTGCAAGCCGCCAGACCCCGGGCACGCCGGGTGCAGCAAACCGGATGGACCTCCATTTTGCAGGAAGATCCCAGCGACCCCGAAGTCGCGGCCTTGGCCGAGCGCAGGCACGGTCGATCGAATTGTTCTGGTTTTTCCTGAGCCGGCTGCTGCAGATTTTTTCTCTCGATCGCTTTCAACTGCAGGTCACGGATCTGCGAAAAACTGCCCTCCCACGGACCGTTCATTCTTTGTTCCAACCATCAAAGCTATCTCGATCCGGTGATCCTGGGCAGCGTATTGCCTTGGGCAATATTCCGCGACACCTTTTCCCTCGGAACCAGCGAAATTTTTGGCTCGGGATTCATGCGTCGGCTCGCCACGCCAGTTGCGCGTGGTTGTCCTCGATCCTGACGCGAACCTGATTCCGGCGATGCGCGCCGGCGCCTTCGGTTTGGGCCGCGGGCGGATTCTGATTCTCTATCCCGAGGGCGAGCGCACCATCGATGGGACGCCTAAGACCTTCAAGAAAGGTGCAGCCATTCTTTCCATTCATTTGCAAGTGCCGATTGTTCCATTGGCAATCCACGGATTTTTCGATACCTGGCCGCGAGGCAAGAGCTTTCAAAAATTTGCCCACCTGAAAATGACATTTGGCGATCCCATTGCTCCCCCTCCATCTGCGACGGCTTCCGACGAATCCTATGCGCTGCTCACCGCGGAGATAAAAGCCAAAGTGATGGCAATGTGGGAAGCCTTGCGGGCTGATTCGAGCAATTGAAATTTATAAACGGAATGCGGAGCCCTCGCGAGAGTCGCGGCGCTCCGCATATCCGGTGAAAGCGTGTTCTAGTCTCCGGCCTGCATCCTCAGGTGATCCACGATGCGGTGGGCTTCGTCTATATGCTGCAAGGCGCGACGACGCAAGCCGTGCGCGAACTGGTCGTCTTCTTTTTCGGAGATGTCATGATGGGCGCGATCGAGCAACTCGAGCGCCTTGTGGTAACGGCCACGGTGACCCATACGAGAGTCAACCGCCATGTGATCGGCAACGTTCTTGCCATCGTCAATAGCGGCCCGCTTAATCTCGGCAATCGCCGCATCGATTTCGCGGATGGCATGCTCCTGTTCGCCGTCCATGTGTTCGGAGGGGGTCAGACGGTCCAGATGCGCGCGCGCGTCGCGCAAGTCGGACAGCGCATGCAGGTAGGCGGGATGTCTTCCCGGTTCGTCGGCGAAGGTCATCGCGGCACAAGCCGCCAAAAAAATCGTGACTACGGCGCAATAGCGTATGGTTTTCATGTTTGCCTCAAGGCCGGATGGCCGGAAATTCGGGTCTTACTGCTAAACCCGCGATCATCGATTTTGACTCGGCAATTTTAGGGGGAGGCCCTTGCAAGGGGTAGTTACGTTGGTCCGTGTCCCTGACGAGGTCTAAGGCGGCCAACAACCTGGCCGCTGACCGGATCGAGGGCGTCTCCCGCATCCCACGTCTCGCACAGTCGGCGAGACGTCAGCCACCCGGATTTCTCTCTGTTCGATTCGGATTCAGGGACTAGCGGATTAATTTCACGGTCACAAATCCGATGCTTTCCGAATAAATAGGGACCGGCCTGACTCTCGCCGTGTAGAAAATCGTGAAGCTATTGTTGCCTTCAGGGATCAGGCCCAGTGGAGTGGTAACATCCGTCGCCCATCTCCCTGGACCATCGGGCTGAACCATCAGAAGTTTTCCCTGACCCCAGTGGATTCCGTCGGCGGACCAGGCATACCCCACGGCGTGATCATCCCGCGCTGTGTCGTAAACCGCCATGTAGCTTCCGTCCTCCAGCCGGGAGACGATGGGGTTCTCCGCGAAGACCGGCTCAATCGACAAAGGATTGAGCGCCGTAACCCTCTTCCAGGGTCCCGCGATGGCCGGAGCGGACGCCAGCCCTACCTGCCAACTGGTGACCGGGTGGTGTTCTGTATGCGCCGAGCCGTAGATGCCGTACCAGCGATTTCCTACCGGATAGGGAAAGAATGAGTCGGTTCCTTGCAGTCCTTCCCAGGAATCAGACTGTGCACCCGGTTCGAGGATGATCCCGATGTCTTTGTAGGGGCCGCCGATGCCATGAATTCCCTTTGTCGTCGAAACCGCCCGCCAGATTCTGCCTTCGTAGCCCAGCAGCCAACGTGGCTCAGTTTGAGGCTGAGAGCGATAGCCAACATAAAACAGCTCCCAGCGGTCGTCCTTCTTGTTCCACACCGGCAATGGACCCCACAGAGACGCTCTGGGGTCTTTTCCGGTTTGGTCGCCACTCGAGGTGTAAAGAGTTGACACTCGAGTCCAGTGGATGCGGTCCGGGCTGGTCCAATAGCCAATCCGGGTCTTTACCGAGAAGGGCTCGCTAAACATTTCCGTAGTTATAAGGTGGTACGTACCTCCGATCTTGACCGCCCGGCCGTCTTCAAACCCGTACTTGATGTCCTCGGCTCCGGGGGAGTGCACCGTGATAACCGGATCTTTATAGTGGCTGAGCAGCACCAGAGTGGGCCCGTACGCGGAGCGTGCAGCTGGATTCTTATCGGGCGCTGGCTGCTGGGATGAAGCCGGCGCATAGCTGCACGCAAGCATCGTGGCGAGGATAGCGAAGGTTTGAATTGGTTTTGGCATGGCGGGCGCGCATGCTGTGCAAAATTCGGTAGTGGCGCAGTTTGAGCAAACTGCACCACTATCCAAAACTCAATGTTACAGGAATACAAGATAAGGACGGGGGAATGGGTAGTGGGCCACTTTGTAGCCCACTACCGGGGAATGGCGAGCCCGCCCGGTTCGAAGAAAGCCCAGCGTGCCTATTTGCGCTCTCCGGAGTGACCCTCCGCGTGTTCATGTGGTGCCGGATGGCTCACTGGAGCCAGCTTCGGCGCGCTGGAGTGAATATTATTTGGAGCGGACCGCGGGTTGCTCTCGCGATCATTTGATACCCGACTGTTCGATGCACGATCGTCGGCAACACGGTTGTTGCTGGCACGGTTGCTGGTCATGCGCTCATTATTTTGCCGTTCATTACCTTGCCGCGCGTTGTTGGCCGGAGGACGCGGCACGCTGTGGTTCTGCGCGGCGCGGTCGTTGGCGGCCGAGCCCGGCCGATTGCCTTCCGAGGCAGGCGGACGCGGCACAGCCCGGTTCCCGCCGGGGCCCGCGGCGCGAGCCGCCACCGCGCCATTGCCGTGAAATTCGCCGGGCCGTGCGGTTGCAGCCACAGCCGGACGGCCATGGTTTACCGAGGCCAGCATGGTGTGATCGTTGCGCGCTGCCTGCTCGTGTTGCACCTGCATGGATCTGGCCGGCAGGTGTTGCTCATGCGCAAATCGTTGCTCTTCAGCCGTGGGCCGTGCGTTGATACCGCCATTGCCGCCGTTATAGCTTACCCGGTTCATGGTGGTGTTGTGGATCACGGTGCGATTCACATACGTGTTATGGATGATGGCGGTGTTCACGTGCATGACCGCAGTGTTGTAAGCGAAGACACCGCCGCGCCACTCTCCGCCTACGAAGCCCACGCCGCCGTAGCCGAAGCCGTAGTTAATTCCACCATAGAAGCCAACGTGCGGCCCCCAATAGCCGGCGTGAAACAAGTAGCCTCCGCCACCCCATCCCCAGTAGCCGGGAGTCCAGAGGAACCCCACTTGCGGAGCCATAACCCAGGTGCCGGGAACCCAGAAATAGCCATCGGCTCCGTAAGCCCAGTAGCCGGGCGTCCAAAGATAGCCATCGCCCGGGCAAATGGGCTGTTCGTAAACCGGCAAAGCCGGAGGGCCGATATGAACGGCCACGCCGATGCCGACCGATATTTGCGCATGTGCTGCCGGAGCAGACCCAAATATGGCGCCAGTAAATAAGATTAGTGCGAGGTATTTTGTGATCCGCAGCATGTGAGTCCCTTCATGGTTCGGGTTTGAATGCGTTTGAAGCAACCGCGTACACCTTGATTCCTTCGCCATTTCAGCCCGGACGGTTGATGGGCATGGGGGTCTAAACCCATCCCAGCCGGGAAAGTTGCAGTCGCTGACCCTTAGTATGGCTTTGATAAATAGACAGTTACAACCTGTCTTCTGGTGCCGAAAGGGCAGGACCAGTCAGCATCTTGCAGTAAGCCTTGCGAACCCGGCGGCGCGCGGCGACCGAAAACTGGCACTTTGGTGTGGGGAGTGCCACCACCTCGGGGAGGGGATTGTGCGATAAACCGTGGTGTTGCGACGAAAGTTTGACGAGAATGGGGGCAGGTGATTTCCGTGAAAACCTCAGCCGCCGACATTCTCCAGACGCCCCGCTGCCCCTACTGCACGGTGGGAGCGGAATTCCAGCCCATGCTTGCTTACAAGAACGGACAATTTGTATGTCGCGATTGCTCGCACCAGGAGCGAACTACGGACTCCGACTTCCGCTGTTTGTGTCCCCGCTGTTTAAAGTTGTCGATGGGTTTGAGCTCGATTGAGCTTACAAGGCACGCCGTGAGCGCAAGCTGGGGGTAATGAAAATTCCCGCGTTTTACGAGTGGAGCACCGCCAGATTTTTTTTCACGTCATCGGCGGCACTGTAATTGGGGTCGAGCTGGAGCACTCGTAGCAGTTCCTTTTTCGCGAGATCGCGGTCGCCAGTTTTCTCAAACGCCAATCCCAGATGATAGTGGATGGTTGGATTGTCCGGGCTGCTGTCCTTCTTCGCGAGTTCGAGGGCCTGCTGAAATAAGCCGATGGACTGTTGGTAAGATCCCTTGTGGTAAAGGGCCCAGCCGAGAGTGTCCGCGAAGTTGGCGGAATCCGGAGCGCCGCTGCGAGCGGTTTGCGCCAGCGAAACAGCTTCGTCGACGTTGCCGCCGTTTTGCAGCAACAGGTACGCCAGGTTGTTCGAGGCCACGGGATTGTTGGCATCGATAAGCAGAGCTTTGTGGTACGCGTCCTGGGCATTGGCCAATTGGTGCTGCAAGTCGTAGAGATTGCCGAGCAGGATGTAGAAGCTGACCGCACGCGGATTGTTCTGGGCTGCGCGTTGGTAGGTGGCAATGGCCTGGGGAAGGGAACCGGCGCCCGCTTGCACTTGCCCGAGCATGATCCATGCATTTTCGTCGTGGGGGTCGAGTTCGATGGCTTTGATGAATGCGGCCGCGGCGGCAGGCAGATCTTTTTTCTGATGCATCAGGGTTGAGCCGAGAAGGCCGTAGAAGGCGCTATTGGCGGGGACTTTGGCGATCTGCGCATGGGCAGCGTCCAGGGCCTGTTCAACCTGCCGCTGGGTTAAATAGGTATTCATCAAGCCAGAGAGAGCATCGGCCGAAGCGGGCGCCCGGGTGAGTGCCTGGCGATAAGCCTTGGCGGCATCATCGTAGCGTTTTTGCGTGAGCCTGAGGTTGCCTATCTGCAAGTACCCAGTGGCATCCTGCGGGGCGAGGCGGATGGCTTGGGCGGCATCCTGTTCGGCGGCGGCGAATTGCCCACGCCGGGTGAAAGAAAATGCCCGCATGGCGTAACCCTCGGGAGACGCCGGCAGGATTTGAATGATCTGGCTGGCGTGCTGTTGCAGAGCCGCCATATCGCCCTGGCGGAGAGCGAGAGCCGCGAGTGCGCGCACAGCGTCAGTCAATCCGGGATTGACCTGCAGGGCCTGTTGCCACTCGGTGCGGGCCTGCTCAACCCGGCCGAGTTGATTTTCGGCGACCCCGAGATGGTAGTGAGCAAGGGCATTGTTGGGATCATTTGCGACGACGCTTTGCAGGGTGGTGACCGCGGCGCCGGCATCGCCCTGGCGGATTTGAATCTGGCCGCGGTAGATCAAGGCATCCGCATCATTGGGATAGGCCTGCAAAATCTCGTCATTGACCTGGCGTGCCTGGTCGAATTGGCCGGTAAGGATGAGAAGCTGGGCGTAGTTCTTTTTGACCTGCCAATCCCCAGGATGGTCGTGGTCCAGTTGAGCGTACTCTGACCGGGCTTTCTGGAGGTCTCCAATCGCAAAATAGAAGTCGCCCAACATGCGGTAACCGGTGGAGTTGGCCGGAAAGTTGGATTTCGCAACTTGGAGAAAAGCTTCGGCGTCGTTCCTGCGGCCCTCGGCCACATAAAGCCGCGCGACGTCGGCCGGCGGTTGGGGATTTCCGGGATCGTTCTGCATGGCCTGGCGGAATTGCTGCTCCGCCTCGGGCATGCGGTTGGTCGAAGCGTACAGGGTACCCAGGGCGGTGCGCGCTCCGGTGTTTTTAGGATCGAGGTCAAGGGCTTTTTTGAAGTTTGTTTCGGCGTCGTTGGGCTGATTCGCGCGCAGTTGCAGAAGGGCCAACCCCATGTAAGATTGCGAGCGATCCGGAGCGAGTGTGACCGCCTTTTGCGCTTCCAGGAGCGCGTTGGGCAGGTCGCCCCGGGCGGCCAGCAGATTGGCAACGGCGAGGCGCACCTCCGGATTGTTGGGCTGCCTGGATTGCAGCAAATCAATCTCAGACTGGGCGGAAGCGAGATTGCGGCCGGAGATGTACAGATTGGCCAGATCGATGTGCGCCGGGTAGTTCTCCGGTTGCAGTTCGACGGTACGCTTGAGCTCAAGAAAGGCGCGATTCCACTCCGCCAGGCGGATAAACGTCTGGGCTAACTGGTAGTGAGCTTGGGCAAAGCGCGAATCCAGATCAATGGCGTTGCTGAACTGAATTGAGGCTTCGGTAAATTTGCCTTGGGCTAAATATTGCTGACCGCTGGCGAAAAATTTCTGCTTGCGCACGTTAGGATCGCGATGGCATCCGGTGAAAAGCAGAGCCAGCAGAGCGGTGAGGCCAAGGGAACGAAATACGGGACAACGCTTCATGAAATCTCTCAAATCCACGTGTTTGGACGAGTTATTTTTGCCCGAAAACGCCGACTAGCGGCGATGGCGGACCGCCTCTCCATAAAGGGTAATGCAATTTCGCGGCCAGAAGTAGTTACCCGTGTCATCGTTTGGGCAGGGGAGCAACGGCTGGGAAAGTTTAGACTCCGAAAGTCAAAACCTTTGACTTACTCACGGGCAGGCAGGCTTATTAACGGAATCATCACCTTCGCAAACCCGGAGGCCTTTTACCATGTTGCTGGCTTTTTGATAAATCCCCCGGAACCGTCTGGAATTGAAACTGGCAGTTGAGCGATCTTCAAGAGATTTAGCGGCAAATCGCGATGCTTGTCCGCGGCGGACCTAAGTTCGACGGCAGCGCCGCGAACGGGATTCCGGGCAGGCACATAGACCGTAATTTTGATGTGCGGGAATCTAAACTTAATGAGATTTACTGCTGGCACGAGATCAGAATCTCCACTAACTACGATCAAATGGTTGGCAAGTTTCTGGTATGCATCATCCAGCATGGAAACGGCGATATTTACATCGGTCCGCTTCTCTTCTTGAGTGTTGAAAAATCGACCGCTGCTATTGACCGTACAGCCGTTGACGAGACATCTGACAGTTTTATCCTTGTAACGTCCAAGAACGACGCTGACTAGGGGCAGCGTCTCAAGAGCCTTGAGATAGGCCAGTTGATCTTGACTCTTCCCACCATGCGATAGGGCGGTGAAATATTTGATTTTCCTAACTGCATCATGTGGCCGAAGGAGTCGAAACAATCTTTCGATGTCAAGCCACTTGTCTCTAGAGAATTTCAGGACTCCGTAATAAAGATTGAAGCCGGCAATGTAGACAGCAACGTCCGACCTAATCGGAAGGGGGACAGGGGGTGCAGCCATAACAAACAGTCATAAAAACTACGGGCAATCATATAGATTGCCCAAACCGGCTTGCGCCGGGGAGTCGTTACTTCAGTCATGAGATTACACCCAAACCGCATTCGGTGCAATTTTACAATGTGATTTTTGACACCAAGGTGCTGCCTTCACAAACCCCTTATTTGCATTACTTAAGGGGCGTAAACAATTTTCCCTGCAACCTGGTATCTGTCAGATTCTACGCCGAAGCGCTCTTTGGTTGGCGCAGCGTAAGCCGCCTTCCTTCCGTGGCCCACAGTGCCAAATTCCGCTTATTAAGGTCGCGGCGTAAAGATCTCAACCCGCACCCGCCAGGAAACCGATTCTCCGGGCTGCAATTCGGCCATGCCAGTGTCGCGATTTCTCCAGACCTTGCTGTAGGGATCTACCAGGTTGAATTGGGGTTCGACTGCCACGAAATTTTTCTGCAGCGGCGCGTACACCTGAACGGACTTAATGGCGGGCGAAAGAATGGAGATACGCATGCCGTGATTGGCGGCGGGGTCAATCATTTCGACGGATGCGCTGCCGTCGGATTTACGCTGCAGACCGGTGAAAGTGTCGTCGAGAAATTGCGAGCCCAACTCCTTGCCCCCAGGAGCGGTGAAGTCGTAGGTCGTGCCTTTTACATCCTCAACCTGGCCAGTGGGCAGCACGTCGTCATAGTTGGTGACAAGGGCGCGTTGGGTCGCGGGCACATGTAACTTCACCTGGGCCCGTTGGGCGCTGGGATACACGAATCCCGGGTGATAGGAGATGGACATAGGGAGCAGTTCATTGCCCACATTGTTCGTCTCGATGTGCATGTCGAAGCTGGTATCGGTCAGAACTGCCTCGACTCTGACATCGGTCTGCGACGGCCAGTGGCCGTGGAAGTCCCCGGCATGAAAATTGGCGGAAACGCGGGATTCCGCAGGCCCGTCGGATTGGACGGCGTTCTCAAATTGGGCGCGCAGCAGAAGACCGTGAATGGCGAGCACTTCGGGATTTTTGCCGCGCCAGTTGGCGGGAAGATCGACCGCTTTTCCGGCGACCATGGCCTGAATGGTCTTGCCATCCGGCGATAGCTTGCCCGTAATCCGGTTGGGAAAGGGGAGGAGAATCGCGCCGCCCATATGGAAGATCTTGTTCCCCCACTCGTTATCCTCGTGATCGAGAATGCGTTGCGCCTCGGCCAAGGGCGGGGCGTCCACCAGACCGATTTCGCCCTTGCCGGGAACAAAGCCGTTGAGCTGCAAAAGACTCATGCCCCGGCCGGGAACCAACACGGCTTGCAGCAGTTGCGGGTTTTGATTTCCTGAACGGGGGCGATTGAGGGTGACGAGGGGAAGTCCGCCGATGGTGATTTGACTGGTCATAGGGATGAGGTCCACTGGAGCTTTTCGATTCTACTCAAAAATGAATTGCAACGCAGCGACATGGCTGAACAGGGGAACGCCCGGTGCAAGGAAGACGCTTGCCCGGCTTACGGACACTGGTTTGACAAAGCAGATGGGCTGCTCTACTTTCTTTGGCGCGGCTGAAATGGTTGAGCTGGCAGCCCAGTTTGACGGGACTTCAACAAAAAAATCATGCTCCTGAAACGATTGCGGGAAGCGGTGCTGGAAGCGAACCTGGAACTGGTGCGCAAAGGGCTGGTGCTCTACACCTTTGGCAACGCCAGCGGGATTTCGCGGGAAGACAAGAAGGTCGTCATCAAACCGAGCGGTGTGCCCTATGAAAAGCTGAAGCCGGAGCACATGGTGGTGACCGATTTGAACGGCAAAGTGGTGGAGGGAATGCTGAAGCCGTCATCCGACTTGCCGACGCATGTCGAGTTGTACAAAGCATTCCCGAAAATTGGCGGCGTGGCCCACAGCCACTCGGAATATGCCACATCGTGGGCGCAATCGCGCACCCCGATTCCTTGCTTTGGGACGACTCATGCCGATTATTTTCATGGACCGGTGCCGGTAACCGAGGTGATGAAGGATGACGACATCGCATCGGCCTACGAAAAGAATACGGGCGTGGCGATTGTACGAGCGTTCAAGAACCTTGATTACGCGGCGATCCCCGCCGTTCTGGTAGCCAATCACGGGCCATTTGCCTGGGGACCGAATCCAGAGATGGCCGCGCACAATGCGGTGATTCTTGAAGCGGTGGCGCGCATGGCGCTGTTGACCATCAGCATTCGTCACGAAGCCCCAGCCATTGGGCGGCGACTTCACGACAAACACTACCTGCGCAAGCACGGCAAAGAGGCATACTACGGGCAAGAACGAGGAGGCCAGTGAGGCTGGCGGTTGCTCTTGCCGTTCCCACCCGGCTCGCCCATCTCTCAACCGTCGATGCCATTATCGTGGCATTTTATTTCGCACTGGTTCTGGCCATTGGGTTCTATCTGCGCGGCCGAGCCGAAACCGGCGAAGATTTTTTCATGGCCGGCCGGGAGATGACGGCGTGGATCGCCGGCTTGAGCTTCATGTCCGCCAATATGGGTTCGCTCGAACTCATGGGATGGGCGGCAATGGCCTATCGCTACGGCATGTTGGGGGCGCACGCCTACTGGATCGGCGCGATTCCGGCGATTCTGTTTCTTGCCCTGGTCATGATGCCGTTTTACTACATCTCCAAAACCCACTCCGTGCCTGGCTATTTAAAGCTGCGATTCGGCGAGCCCAGCCGGGCGCTTTCCGCGATCTCGTTCGGAGTGATGACGGTGCTGATGAGCGGCATCAACATGTACTCGATGGCGCTGGTTATGAAAGTGGTTCTGGGATGGGACATCCACTTCAGCATCTGGGTGTCGTCCATCGTGGTGGCGGTTTACGTGGCGCTGGGTGGATTGCGGTCGGCCATATTCAATGAAGTATTGCAGTTCATTCTGGTATGGGCGGGGGCGCTGCTGATTCCGATTCTCGGGTTGATTGAAGCTGGCGGCCTGACCAATCTCAAGCGCCAGATCACGCGAAACGCGGGCGCGGAGTACACCCATCTGTGGTCCACGCTGGGTTCATTCAATAGCAATCCCATGGGCGTGCACTGGACCGGAATTGTGTTTGGACTGGGGCTGGTAATTTCGTTTGGCTATTGGACCACGGATTTTCTGGTGGTGCAGCGGGTGATGACCGCCAAAGACTTGCGCTCGGCGCAAATGGCCCCTGTGATTGGCGCGGCCTTCAAAATGATGGTGCCGCTGATTGTGACCCTGCCGGGATTGCTGGCGTTGGCGGTGCTTCCGTTCAAACTGACCGATGAGACCACCGCCATTGCGACCGGCGGTCACAGCTACAACGAGGTCTTGCCGTTAATGCTGGCGCGATATTGCGGACCGGGATTGCTGGGGCTGGGAATTACCGCGCTGGTGGCCGGATTCATGTCAGGCATGGCGGGGAACGTAAGCGCATTCGCTACGGTGTGGACTTATGATATCTACCGGGCCTTGATCAAAAAAGACGCGACCGATCATCATTATGTGAACATGGGCCGCTGGTGCACGGTGCTTGGGGTGATGATCAGCATCGGCACCGCATACATGGTGATGAGTTTTGCCAGCATCATGGATTACGCGCAGGCGTTGTTCAGTTTTTTTATCGCGCCGCTGTTCGGGACGGTGATCCTGGGAATGTTGTGGAAACGTACCACCGACGCGGGCGGTTTTTGGGGGCTGCTGGCAGGAACCGCGTCGTCGGTGGGCATGTGGGCCTGGGTGAAGGCGAGTCCAGGCGCGCTGCGCTACATTGCGCTCTCGCCCAACGCGCGCGATGAAGCGGAAAACTTGTATCGCGCGCTGTGGTCATGGATGATTTGCATACTGGTGACGGTCGTCGTCAGTTATTGGACGCGCCCGAGAGAAGATCACGAACTGGCGGGCTTGGTTTATGGTGTAACTGCGTTACCGAGGGAAGAGGCGGTTCCGTTTTATCACCGGCCGGTCTTTTGGGCGGCCGTGGTGGCGACGATCACGGTGATACTGAATATTATTTTCTGGTGACCCGGAATTTCCAGGGAGAGGCGGCAATGCACGATCGTGGGATCTCGATCTGGTTCTTCATCGGCATTTCGCTGCTGGTGAATGGCGCGCTGATCACGGGCACCGGCATTTGGGAGATATTTTATCCGCCGGCAAATCCCGTGGTGTTGTTTGACCTGCATGCCAGCGTGTGGTGGGGAGCCATATTACTGGCCGGCGGCATTTTCTACTGCGCGCGGTTCGCCCCGTGGCGTCGACGCTAGAACGATATTTTCGATTGAGACACTAATAAGGAGTCAAACCTATGCCGAACAAGAAAATGACCATGGGATTGATTGTGGGGAATCGCGGTTTCTTCCCTGATCATCTCGCCAAGACGGGGCGCGAAGAGATGCTGCGCGTGCTGGCGGCGGACGGAATCGACGTGGTTGCGCTGACGCCGGAGGAAAGTAAATACGGTGCGGTCGAGACCCGCGAGGAATCGCGCCGGTGCGCTGATCTATTCAAGAAAAATCGCGAGCGCATTGATGGCGTGATCGTTACGCTGCCGAATTTCGGCGAAGAGCGCGCCATTGCCGATACGCTCCGTTTGGCGAATTTAGAGGTTCCGGTGCTGATTCAGGCGACGCCGGACGAGCCGCTGAAAATGACCATCGCCTCCCGCCGCGACAGCTTTTGCGGCAAGATGTCGGCCTGCAATAACCTGAAGCAGTATGGAATTCCTTATTCCATCACCACGTTGCATACCGAAGCTCCCGACTCCCCGGAGTTCGCCAAAGATTTGCAGTGGTTCGCGGCGGTCTGCCGGGTGGTAGACGGCTTCCGCAATCTGAGGGTCGGCGCCATTGGCGCGCGGCCCACGGCGTTCAATACGGTGCGATACAGCGAAAAGATTCTGGAAGCCAACGGAATTTCGATCGAGACGCTAGACCTCTCCGAAGTGCTGGGCCGCATTGACCGCATGAAGGACTCGGACGATCTGGCGCAAGCGAAGCTAGCCTCCATCAAAAAATATGTGGATTCGAGCAGCGTGCCGGCTCCTGCGCTCATGAAGATGGCAAAGCTCGGCGCGGTGGTGGATCAATGGATGGCGGCGACCGAAGTGGCGATCAGCGCGGTGCAGTGCTGGACTTCGCTCGAGGAAAATCTGGGCGTCGTGCCCTGCACGGTGATGAGCATGATGAGTGACAGCCTGCTTTCGAGCGCCTGCGAGGTGGATATTTGCGGCGTGCTGGGCATGCACGCGCTGCGGCTGGCGTCGGAGACGCCCTCGGCGCTGCTCGACTGGAACAATAATTACGGCAGCGATCCCAATAAGGCGGTCTGCTTCCACTGCTCGAATTTGCCGAAGCATTTCTTCCGCTCAGTGAAGATGGATTTTCAGGAAATTATCGCCGGAACCGTGGGTAAGGAAAACACATTTGGGACCTGCGTCGGGTTGATCAAGCCGGAGAAGATGAGCTTTGCCCGCTTCTCCACCGACGATACGGCCGGCAAGATTCGCGGATACGTCGGCCACGGGCGCTTTACCGATGATGCGCTGAACACGTTTGGCGGAGCGGGCGTAGTCGAGATTGCTCACATGCAAAAGCTGTTGCACTATATTTGCGAAGAAGGATTTGAGCACCACGTGGCGGCGAATTTGGCCACGGTGGACGCGGCTGTGTACGAAGCGGCAACTAAATACTTTGGCTGGGATATGTATTGGCACGAAGGACGGTAACGGAGAAGCTTCATGGCGATGGTTGCGGGAGTGGATTTCGGAACGCTGAGTGTGCGTGTTTCCATCGTGGACAGCGAGCGCGGAGTGCTGGGCTCGGCGATCGCCGAGTATCCGCTGCACCGCAAGCGCGAAGACCCGGAGTATGCCACGCAATCGCACGACGACCAGATGCGGGCGCTGGCTTCGGCGACACGCGAGGCGGTGAAAAACGCGAGCATTCGCGGCGATCAGGTCGAGGCCATTGCGCTCGATACCACGGGATCCTCGGTGGTTCCTGTCGACAAAAATATGCGGCCGTTGGGTGAGTACTACCTGTGGTGCGACCACCGCGCCAAAGGTGAAGCCGCCGAGATCACGGAAGGCGCGCACCGTGAGAAGCTGGAGGCCATCGAGTGGTGCGGTGGCGTTTACTCCTCGGAGTGGGGATTTTCGAAGCTGCTGCACTGGCTGCGGCATCATCCAGAAAAGCGCGGGGACTTTGCGTCCGCTTTCGAGCACTGCGACATGGTGGCGGCCACGCTGTGCGGCATCACCGATCCGAAAAAAGTAAAACGCAGCATCTGCGCCATGGGCCACAAGTGGATGTGGAATCGCGCGCTGGGTGGGTTGCCGCCGGAGGAGTTTCTGGTCAAAGTTGATCCGCTGCTGAAGGGCGTGCGCGAAAAGCTTGATGGCGTTTACGCGACTTCGGAAGAGATTGCGGGGACGTTGTCGCCCTATTGGGCGGAACAGCTGGGATTGAAGGCGGGAATTCCGATTCCGGTGGGCGCCTTCGATGCGCACTGGGATGCCATCGGCGCCGGTTGCCGTACTGACGACATGGTCAACGTGATCGGGACTTCGACCTGCATCATCGGCATTACACCGTCGCCCAATCTTGTGCCGGGTGTTTGCGGCGTGGTGCAGGGCAGCGTGCATCCGCAGCGGACCGGTATTGAAGCCGGGCTTTCCGCGGTCGGCGATATTTTTAGCGCCATTGCGACGCGGGCCGGAACGGATGTGCAGACCCTGAGCCAGGGATTGGAAAATTATCGCGCTGGGCAAACCGGGCTGCTGCGCATGACCTGGGACAACGGCGACCGCACCGTTTTGGTGAATCCGAATCTGCGCGGCATCACCCTGGGTTGGAATTTGCAGAGCACCGCGCAAGACGAACTCTTTGCCGCCATCGAAGGGACGGCGTTCCATAGCCGGGTGATTTTTGATCGCATGGCAGAGCGCGGTGTCGAGGTCAAGCGTGTGATCAATGGCGGAGGCATTCCGCAGAAAAACGACGTCCTAAACCAGGTCTACGCCAATGTGCTGGGATGCCCGGTGCTGGTGCCGAGCAAGAGCGTGGTCAGCCTGGGCTCAGCAATTTTTGCATTCCTGGCCGCGGGAGCATTCAAAACCGTGGAAGAGGCGCAGGATAAAATCGGCCCCGCGTACAAAACCTACCAGCCGGAGCCAACCGAAAAAGCAGTCTATGACGAACTCTACCCTGTCTACCGCAAGCTATATTTTGCCTTCGGGGAGCCGGGGACGGGCGCATTCGGCGAGGTGCTGCCCAAGCTGATCAAAGTGGCGGCAGAGCGGAATAAAGACGTGGTTGAATCGAGGGCATAGAAGCAAAATCGCCTGTTGTGGCCCTGTCCGGTTCCGGACAGGCTTGTCCGGAATCGGACACTTCCTCCCGATCCCGCCCGGTGGAAAGACTTGTTTAACCCTTAGCAGCCAACCGTTTGCGTTCCGCGCCGCTTTGGCGGAAGAGTTGCCTCTATATACCTTCGGAATCGGTGGATAGTATTCGCCTTTGAGAGGGACATCATGACCGGTTTTTGGCAGGATTTGCGGTATGCGGTGCGGCAACTGAGGAAAAGTCCGGGATTCACGACAATAGCCGTGCTGACCCTGGCGCTTGGCATCGGGGCGAATACGGCGATCTTCAGTCTGATTGATGCTGTCTTGTTGCGCTCATTGCCAGTGAGCGATCCGCAGCGCCTTGTAACTTTCCAATGGACCGCACACAACCAGCCGAAAACAACCGGATACTACGGTTACATGTCTTGTGCTCCAACGAGTGCAATGACAGCGAGCCACCGAACCGTGGAAAGCCCTGATATCAAGGACGAACAGGGCTGCTCATTTTCCTATCCGATGTTTCAACAATTTGAATCGCTGGGAGATTTGTTCTCTGGCGTCGCCGCTTTGGGCGGCCATATTGGACTCAATCTTCGAGAAAACGGCACAAGCAGCTTTGTACATGGGGAAATGGTCTCTGGAGCGTTTTTTGAGACAGTCGGAGTGGGGGTAGCGTTGGGCCGCCCGCTCAATCCAACGGACGATAAGCCAGGCGCACCGCCGGTCGCGGAACTTGGCTACGAATACTGGCAGAGTCAGTTTGGAAGCGATCCCACGCTAATCGGGAAGACGATTTGGTTGAACAATGTTCCAGTGACAGTAGTGGGCGTTGTGGCAAAGACATTTTCCAGTTTGAATCCGGCCAGAACAAGCCAAGTATGGCTTCCGTTGTCGCTTGAACCACAGCTTGGACAGGCGTTGTACGGGAATATTGGAGGAGACCATCCGTCACTTCAGTCAGGCGAGGACAACTGGTGGGTTTATCTCGTCGGCCGTCTCAAACCGGGGATTCGGCTAGAGCAGGCGGAATCCGCTGCTGACACGGTCTTCCGTCATAACGTCATCGGGCAATCGAAAACATTATTCAAACCAGAAGATGCGCCGCGCCTTAAGCTGGTTCCAGCGCCACAAGGTATCACCGGGTTACGCGATCGATTTTCGAAACCGCTGACGGTTTTGATGATCGCGGTGGGCATCGTCTTATTGATTGTCTGCTCAAATGTTGCTGGTCTGACGCTCGCGCGCTCCGCAACACGACAAGGCGAACTGGCACTTCGCATTGCCCTGGGGGCTGGGAGAGGGCGAATCGTGAGGCAATTGCTCACTGAAAGCGTACTTCTCTCCATGGTCGGCGGCGGGTCGGGAGTTCTTCTCGGCTATTGGGGCGTGAGGTCGCTTGTGGCTTTTATGTCACGGGAGGGATACTGGCCATCTCATCTATCGGTCCAACTGGACCCCCGCATACTGAGCTTCACAGCCCTAGTATCCGTTTTCGCGGGACTCTTATTTGGTCTAGCACCAGCATTTCGCGGGATGCGTGTGGATTTGACCGCAGCTATCAAACAAACTCCCACACCCTCTGGAAGTGGCATGGTCCGTGGGGGATCGTTGAATCTGGGCAGCGGTCTGGTCATTGTGCAAGTTGCGCTTACGGTTTTGGTTCTTGCTGGCGCGGGTCTGCTTGTGCGGACGTTGGAAAATCTAAAGAAAATAAACCCTGGCTTCGATACCCAGAACGTCCTGCTCTTCAGAATTGATCCAACACTTAACGGTTATACCGAGGCACGAACTCTAGGTCTTTATTCTGAATTGCAGCAGCGGCTTGGAACACTGCCTGGCGTTCGTTCCGTGTCCTATTCGTATGATCCTCTGCTAAGTGGAAATCTTTGGACCACAAGTTTTCGGATCGAAGGAGAAACGCACAATGCCGGGAATGTCGCGCAGGGGCTCGCGGTTGGCCCTAAGTTCTTCGAAACGCTAGGCATCCCACTCCTGGCTGGGCGAGCATTAACTCTTCAGGACTTCTCTTCGGTGTTGAACACCAAGTTGTATCCCATCTTGATCAGCAAGGAGTTCGAACGGCATTTTTTCAAGAATCAAAATCCTCTAGGGCGACGAATTAGTGGTCTTGGCGAAAAGGGCGTGAGCTACGAAATCGTCGGCGTCGTTGGCGATGCAAAATATCAGGGTTTGCGGAGTGAAATTTCACCAACCATATACATTCCGCAAACAGGCGACAGCACCACGTTTGAACTTCGCTTGGCAGCCGATTCCACAATGATTATTCCCGAAGTTCGGTCCGTCGTAAGCCAGCTCGACAATAATTTGCCCATGCTCGACATACAAACCCAGTCCGAGATGATAGATCGATCGCTCTTTCAGGAACGGATAATTGCGCGACTATCGAGCTTCTTTGGCGGCCTGTCCCTATTGCTTGGTTGCATTGGACTCTATGGACTGCTGTCTTATGAAGTGAACCGGCGAACACATGAAATTGGAGTTCGTATGGCGCTGGGAGCACAACCTGGAGATGTTATGCGGATCGTTGTTGGTCAGGGAATTCGGCTTGTATTCGGCGGCATCCTAATTGGTCTGATCGGATCGCTATTGCTTGGGAGATTCCTATTAAGTTTTCTGTACGGAGTAAAGCCGACGGACCCACTGACGCTGGGAGCTGTAGTGTCCTTGCTCCTTGGAATCGCGGTTGTTGCTTGCTACATTCCCGCCCGCCGCGCCGCCAAGGTCGATCCCATGGTGGCGCTGCGATATGAATAGGCCGCGAAGATACCAGCACCATTACTCCATGACTGTGCAGTGCAGCTTGTATACGAGAATCCCCGCCCTGTCGCTGAAGAACGCGACGAGGGCGGGGCACCGGCTTGAGCCTGAGGGCAACGTTTTCGCGGGCGAGGGCGCCCGCGCCACACTAGCTGCGGGCGAAATCCAGGTAGCCGCGCTGCACGTCAGCCCGCGTCAGCTTGACGCGCAGCCTGTCCCCGACCTTGGCGCCGTTGGCTCCCTGGGCCAGCAGTCCGTCCATGTGAAGCTGTAAGAGGCGCACGAATGTGCCGTGCGAGCCGACGTTGGCGACGACTGCATCGAATACCTGGCCAATCTTGTGGCTCATGGCGATGGCGGCGAGGCGCTTGGCCATTTCGCGCTCCACTTTCTGCGCAGCATCTTCCTGCTCCGTGCAATGTTTCGCAATGGCATCCAACTCGCTGTCGGAGTATGGAGCGGGCTGGCCGGCCAGCAGAGCCTTAATCAGCCGTTGCGTAACCAGATCAGGGAAGCGGCGGTTGGGTGCGGTCGAATGCGTGTAGTCCTGCACCGCGAGGCCAAAGTGACCAATCTCCGGGTCGCCGGGACGTTCCAAAACATACTCGCCCGGCCCGATCAGCTTGATCACGGCCAGAGAAAGCGCCGAAAAGGAGTCCGGATCGGCCGCTTTGCGCTGCAACAGAAAATCATTCAGAGCTTTGGAGTCGGGCTCCGCGGGCAAAGTGACGCCGTGGACCGCCGCAAGTTGCACAATCCGATCCCAGTGCTCTGGAGTTTTTACGATGCGCCGCAGCGAAGAAACTTTTTCGAGCATGCGCGCCACGGTGCCATTGGCTGCGATCATGAAATCTTCGATCAGTTCGGTGCCATGATTTTTTTGTTGCCCCATCACATCCACAACCTGCTGACCGACAACGACCGGCCGCAGTTCGCTGCTCTCGAGATTCAGGGCGCCGTGACGATAGCGCTGGTTCATGAGGGCCTGCGCCACCTCGTCCTGCAACTTGAGTTGAGCTTGCAGGTCGGGCGAGCTCGCGACCTTCGCGGGCGCCGGGCCTTTGCCGTCGAGCCAGGTTCCGACACCGTTGTAGGTGAGCTGCGCCTGGTTGCGGACAATGGCGCGATAGACATTGCCGGATTTGACGCAGCCATCGGCGCCGGCGATGAATTCGATCACGATGCTGGCGCGGTCCTGATTTTCCAGCAAGGAAGTCAGGCCGGTGGAGAGATCCTCGGGCAACATGGAGAAATTCCGCACGCTGGCATAGATAGTCGTAGTTTGATCGGCGGCGTACTGGTCGATCGCCGAATTCTTGGGGACGTACGCGTCCACATCGGCGATGCCGATCATGACTTTGGCATCGCCGTTGGGCAGGCGCTCGGCGACTTCAATCTGATCGAGATCGCGCGAGGTGTCGTTATCGATCGAAGACCACAGCAGGCTGCGCAAGTCGCGGACATCGCCGCCGGGTGCGATCCGGTGGGGATGGGCTTTCAAATCCGCCACCTCCTGCATCACCGCGGGCGGGAAAGCGGGAGCGAAACCGTTTTCCTGCATGACTTGTTTGGTAAGAGCCTGAAGGTTCACGGGGTGAGCGGGTCGAAGATCGTTCATGGACTCCCTAATTCGGCGAATGTCGGAACTGAAAGAGGCTAACACGCGGGCGGTCCAATCGGTATCCGTGGAGGAGTCCTGGCGTTACTGCCGTGATATCCTTGGTGCAGTAGCTGCGTTTCCGCCGTTACCGGCAATTTCTCCGCAGTTTCCTGGAAGAACATGATTTCGGTTAGCAATGTTTCCATGCGCTACGGCGCCAAAGTTCTGTTCGAAGACGTCTCAACCGCCTTTACTGACGGCAAGCGCTACGGGCTTACGGGACCCAACGGAGCGGGCAAGACAACCTTTTTAAACCTGCTTACGGGTGAAATGGAGCCGCAGAAGGGCACAGTGGTGCGGCCGCGGAAGTTTGGCGTTTTGAATCAGGACCAATTCGCCTTCGACGCTTATCGCGTGATTGATACCGTGGTCATGGGCAACAGGCGCCTGTGGGCGGCGCTGGAGGAGCGCGATACTATTTACGCCAAGCCGGAAATGACGGATGAAGACGGCATGAAGCTGGGCGAACTGGAAGGCATTATTGGCGAAGAGGACGGCTACACAGCGGAGACCGATGCCGCCATTCTGCTGCAGGGCCTCGACATCCCCGACGAGCTGCACGAACGCAAGATGGGTGAGCTGCCGGGCGGGCAGAAGGTAAGGGTGCTACTGGCGCAGGCTTTGTTTGGGCATCCGCAAGCCCTGCTGCTGGATGAGCCCACCAATCACCTGGACTTGGACTCCATCCACTGGCTGCAGAGCTTTCTGAACGATTATGACGGCGTGCTGATTGTGATCTCGCACGATCGCCATTTTCTGAACAGCATTTGCACTCACATTGCCGACATTGACTACCAGACCATCATTACCTACACCGGGACTTATGACGACATGGTGGTGGCGAAGACGCAGATTCGTTCGCAAATCGAAGGCCAGAACGCGCAGCGGGAAAAGAAAATCGCGCAGTTGAATGAATTCATCGCCCGCTTCTCCGCCGGTACGCGGTCGAGCCAGGTGCAGTCACGGCGTAAAGAAGTCGAGCGCTTGCAGGTGACGGAGCTGGCGAGGTCGAACATCCAAAGGCCATATTTGAAGTTTGAACAGAAACGCCCTTCGGGAAAACACATTCTGGAGCTGGAGGCGATCGGTAAGTCCTACGACGATACTCCCGTCGTGCGGAATTTCACTGCCAGCGTCGCCCGCGGCGAAAAAATTGCCTTGATGGGCCGCAACGGTGCGGGCAAAACGACTTTGCTGAATGCGCTGCTGGCGAATTCCCCGACCACTCCCGAGGCGGAACTACGCAAGACGAGTTCATACGACGGACCGTTTCTCACGGCTGGGAAAGTGATCTGGGGCCACGAAGCTGCCATCGGTTATTTCGCGCAGGATCATCGTGCCCTGGTCGAAGCGGGAACAACGGCATTCGACTGGCTGCATCAATGGGAGCCGGGTGCCTCCACCGAGGAAATCCGCGGGCTGCTGGGTCAAATGCTGTTCCAGAAGGATGAAGCCAATAAGCGTACCGAGGTTCTTTCCGGTGGGGAAACGGCGCGGCTTTTGTTTTGCAAGCTGATGCTGCAGAAGCCGAACGTACTGGTCTTCGATGAGCCTACGAATCACCTGGATTTGGAATCCATCAATGCGCTGAACATCGCGCTTGCAGCGCTATCAGGGTACAGTGTTGCTGGTGACGCACGATCACGACTTGATTGATGAAGTCGCCACCCGGATTTGGCATTTCGAGGCCGACCACAAGATCACCGACTTCAAGGGCGCCTACGAGGAGTACCAGGCGGTTACGGCGTAGCGATTTCCAGCGCATAGACTTCTATCCGGGGGATTCCGTCCCTCATGCAATTTAGTTTGAGATCCTCATCGAACTGTCCGATTCCGGACAGTAACGTCCGGAATCGGACACTTTTTCGCATTCTCATGCCGTGGGAAAACTGAACAACCCATTTGTCGCTTGCGGCTTACACTTCGTGTCCGGTTTGGGGGATCAATTGCGTCTCTAGACTGTGATCACTCGTCTGCAAGGAGGCGCGATGAGCAGTCTTTGGCAGGATTTGCGGTATTCGGTGCGGGCGCTGGGGAAGAGTCCGGCGTTCACGGCGGTGGCCGTGCTAACGCTGGCGCTGGGAATCGGGGCAAATACGGCGATCTTCAGCCTTATTGATACCGTGATGCTGAAGATGTTACCGGTGCAAAAACCTGAAGAACTGGTGCGACTGGCGCCGCGGTCTGACGCTCCTCAAGCGAATCACGATTTCAGTAATCCGGTGTGGGAGCAAATTCGTAACCGGCAGGATGTTTTCTCTGGCATGTTCGCGTGGCTGGATACGAAATTCGATCTGGCGCAGGGTGGCGAAACCCACAATGTAAATGGGCTCTACGTCAGCGGTGATTTTTTCTCTACGCTCGGCATACGCCCCGCGGCCGGGCGTTTGTTCACTTCAAGTGACGACGTGCGCGGGTGTTCCGGCGCCGCCGTTCTAAGTTACGGTTTCTGGCAGAGTCACTACGGCGGCGCAACGAATGCGGTCGGCCAAATGCTCAGCCTGGACCACCATGCCTTCCAGGTGATTGGCGTCGCCCCGCCGGGATTCTTCGGCGTAGCGGTCGGACAGCAGTTCGATGTTGCCGTGCCGGTTTGCGCGGCAGCCATCATCCCACCATTCGGAAAGCCGGACGGGGCAGAATTTCTTAACCGGGCATCATCGCAATGGCTAGAAGTGATGGCGCGGCGAAAACGCGGCATTTCCCTTGGAAAGGTAAATGCTCGCCTGCAAACCCTTTCGCCTGCAATTTTTGCGGCTACCGTTTCTCCATCCTGGAGACCGGAATGGCAGAAGGAATTTCTCGAGGAAGCTCTCGTCGCTTCTCCCGCGGGCGCTGGGTTTTCGGCTCTCCAAGGCTACAATCGACCGCTCAAAATGCTGACGGCCATCGTCGGGTTGGTCCTGCTCATCGCCTGTGCGAACATTGCCGGTCTTATGCTGGCGCGCGCGACCGCCCGCCGCAAAGAAATCGCCGTCCGTCTTGCTGTCGGTGCCTCCCGCTTCCGGCTTATCCGCCAACTTCTTACGGAATCCGTTTTTCTCTCTTTGCTGGGCGCGCTGCTTGGTATTGTCCTCGCACGCTGGGGCTGCCTGCTTTTAGAGCGTTTCATCTCAACCTCGCGGGATCAGGTATTTCTGCAGCTTTCGCTCGATGGCCGCATCCTTGCGTTCACCTCTGCTGTCGCGGTGTTAACTGGCCTGCTGTTTGGGTTGGTGCCCGCACTTCGCTCCACTCGAGTCTCCCTGACCTCGGCGATGAAAGGCGGTCAAACCGGCGAGGTAGAAGGCCGTTCGCACTTTCGGCCGGGCCGCTGGATTGTCGCATCGCAGGTGGCGTTGTCTCTGGTCATATTAGTCACCGCAGGACTTTTTCTGCGCAGCTTCAGAGATCTTATGACTCTCGACCTGGGCTTTGACCGAAGTAATGTCCTCCTCATCGAAACGAGCATCCCGCACCCAAATGATCCGCCAGCTCAGCGGGTTATGCTCTACCGGCAGATTCTTGATCGCTTAAGATCCCTTCCCGGAGCAATTTCGGTCAGTGAATCTTTAGTGACGCCGATTAGCGGCAACATGTGGGCCGTTGACTTCCATCTGGAAAAAGGCGAAGGGCCGTCGGGAGAAGATGCCCACGCGTACATGAATTTTGTTTCGCCTGGCTATTTCGCAACTCTCCGCACGCCCCTGATTGCCGGACGCAATTTTGACGATCACGATGCGGCCGGAACGCAGCCTGTGGTCATTATCAGCGAGACCATGGCACGCGGATTCTTCCCTGGTTCCCAACCCGTCGGGCAATACCTTGTGATGCCTGACATCATCCATGGCCTCGGGAAAAACATGAGTCCGCCGCTGCAGGTGGTGGGCATTTTGAGGGACAGCAAGTACCGGGCTCTGCGCGAAGAGAACCAAGCCATCGCTTATCTGCCGATCGCGCAGGCGGAGGCCTTGAGTGATCCTCATATATTCGAGATTCGCACCGCAGCTGAACCATCATTGCTTACACGATCCGCCGAACATGCCATCGGCGAGGTAGATAAAAATATCGCGCTCAACTTCCACACGCTGGAAACTCAGGTGGACGATTCCTTGCAGCAGGAGCACGTTCTGGCTACGCTCTCCGGCTTTTTCGGCGGGCTCGCCGTTCTGCTGGCAATGATCGGGCTCTATGGAGTTTTGGCTTACATGGTCACGCAGCGGCGAAAAGAATTCGGCATTCGCATGGCGCTGGGTGCTCCCCGGGCGAACGTCGTGAGAATGATGATGCGGGAGAATCTGGCGTTGGTCCTGATCGGTATTGCCATTGGCGTCCCGATAGCGCTGGCGGCAATGCGGCTGGCTTCGAGCGCCATGGCCGATTTGCTCTTCGGCATAAAACCAACGGATGCGCTCACCATAGCGATCGCGGCAGTCGTAATGATTGCCGCAGCTCTGGTTGCAGGTTACCTCCCCGCCCGCCGCGCCGCCAAAGTCGATCCCATGGTGGCGTTGCGGTACGAATAAATCCGAAACGTCGAGCAGTAGAGCCTAGGATCATGCTCCTATGCCGTGGCTTCTCCAAGGTTACAATCAATTTCGAGGCGCGATGGAATGCCGAATGCTGCTCATCAATGGAATCCCGCGGACTACGCCCGCAACTCGCAAGGACAAGAGCGCTGGGCGAAAGAACTCATCGCTTTGCTTGCGCTCAAGCCGAACGAAACCGTACTCGATGTCGGCTGCGGCGATGGCCGGAACACGGCCGCGATAGCCCGATTGGTTTCGGGGGGACGAGTCGTAGGCGTGGATCGGTCGCCGGAGATGGTTGGTTTTGCGCAGGGACACTTTCCGTCAGCCCAATTTCCGAATCTTTCATTTTCCGAAGCCGATGCCAGCGCCCTGCCCTTTGACTCCGAATTCGACGTGATATATTCCAACGCGGCGCTCCACTGGGTTCTGGATCACCGGCCGGTGCTTGCGGGAATCGCGCGCAGTCTGAAAGCGGGCGGCCGATGCGTGCTCCAGATGGGCGGCGAAGGCAATGGCGACCGGGTGATTGCTGCGATGGAGGCTTGCCTCGAAGATCCGCAATGGCGAGCCCAATGGCGGTCGCGCGAATCCCATTACGGATTTCACGGCCCTGAAAAATATATCGACTGGATCGGCGCGGCGGGATTGCAACCAGATTCAGTCGAGCTGATTGAAAAAGATATGATCCACGAAAACCGGGAGGCCTTCACCGGATGGTTGCGCACCGCCTGGCATCCCTACACCACGCGGGTGGCGGAACCGCTCCGGGAGCAATTCATCGACGCTGTGACGGTTCGTTACCTGCGCGATCGCCCGGCGGATTCGGAAGGGCGGGTGCATGTGCGCATGATCCGCCTGCAGGTATTAGCGCACAAGTGATCGGTGGCGCGGGCAGATTCCTCTAAATGGAGGTACCGCTCGATTGGTCATTTGTTCCGCCAACCGGCAAGGTCGTTCGACCTTCGGGCGCTGTGCTAAAAGTTCAGGACACCGCCGACTTCGCGGGCGAGGGCGCCCGCGCCACACCTGACTTATGATCTTGGGTTCGCACTTTTCTATCTCAATTTTTGACGGGTGAAAGGAACTTCATGATTGGTCATTTGTTCCGCCAACCGGCAAGGTCGTTCGACCTTCGGGCGCTGTGCTAAAAGTTCAGGACACCGCCGACCTTCGCGGGCGAGGGCGCCCGCGCCACACCTGATTTATAATCTTGGGTTCCCATGCAATCGAATTCCAATTAACGCCAATTCCGCGTGGG
This sequence comes from uncultured Acidobacteriaceae bacterium, assembly GCA_963834075.1. GTDB lineage: Bacteria > Acidobacteriota > Terriglobia > Terriglobales > Acidobacteriaceae > PALSA-270. The sequence goes on along the minus strand of CAWIAH010000011.1, from coordinate 958,106 downwards.
TGCACTTTTCTATCTCAATTTTTGACGGGTGAAAGGAACTTCATGAGCACGATTGCGGATATTCACGGCCGGCAAGTGATTGACTCTCGCGGCAATCCAACAGTGGAGGCCGAAGTCACGTTGCACGATGGTTCACGGGGACGGGCGATCGTTCCCAGTGGCGCATCCACGGGCGAGCACGAGGCGGTGGAACTTCGCGATGGTGACAAACAGCGTTATCAAGGCAAAGGTGTCCTGAAGGCGGTAAAAAATGTAAACGGCGAGATCGCCCAGGCTCTGATGGGGGCGGATGCGAGCGACCAGCGCGCGCTTGATCAGAAGATGATCAAGCTGGACGGAACCGAGAACAAAGGCCGGCTCGGAGCCAACGCGATTCTGGCCGTCTCGATGGCTGCGGCGCGAGCGGCGGCTGCAAGTTATGGGATGCCCCTCTATCGCTATCTTGGCGGTGCGTCGGCCAATACCTTGCCGACGCCGATGATGAACATCCTCAACGGGGGCGCACATGCCGATAACAACGTTGACTTTCAGGAATTCATGGTCATGCCGGTCGGCGCATCTTCTTTCTCCGAGGCTTTGCGCTGGGGGGTAGAAGTTTTCCACACGCTGAAGGGCGTGCTCAAGAAGCGCGGGTACAACACCTCGGTCGGCGATGAAGGCGGTTTCGCGCCTTCAGTAAGGTCGAATGTGGAAGCCATCGAAGTTGTGCTGGAAGCGATCACGCAGGCGGGTTTCAAGCCCGGATACGAAATCGCCATCGCGCTCGATCCCGCGGCCAGCGAGTTTTTTCAGGATGGTAAGTATGTTTTCAAGAAATCGGACAAATCCGCCAAGAGTCCCGAGGACATGGTGATTTATCTGGCGAAGTGGGCGCGGGATTATCCCATTGTCTCGATCGAAGACGGTTTGGCCGAAGATGATTGGGAGGGCTGGAAGAGCTTAACGGAGCAATTGGGCAACAAGATTCAACTGGTAGGCGACGATATCTTCGTCACCAACGTGAAGCGCCTGCAAGAGGGAATTGACCGCGGTGTCGCCAATTCGATCTTAATCAAAGTGAATCAAATCGGTACGGTCAGCGAGACTCTCGATGCGATTGATTTAGCGCGCCGAAACGGTTACACGTCGATCATTTCGCACCGCTCGGGAGAGACGGAAGACACTTTCATCGCGGACCTGGCCGTAGCGACCGGAGTGGGGCAAATCAAAACGGGGTCGGCCTCTCGCACGGATCGCATCGCGAAATACAACCAACTTCTGCGAATCGAAGAAGAGTTGGGGGAGGGGGAGAGGTTCCTGGGGTTGAAGGGGCTGAACTATAAGGGATAAAATGGCCGGACTTAGCTAAGGACTTAGTCTATAATTACGGGGTGGAAGTCAATATCCATGAAGCGAAGACCCATCTTTCCAGGCTCCTGGAGCGTGTCGCCTCGGGGGAAGAGGTCGTCATTGCCAAGGCTGGCAAGCCAGTAGCAAAGCTGGTTGCTATAGCCCCTGAGCGGCCGCGTTTCAAGCTGGGATCGGCGAAAGGCGAATTTGTCGTGCCAGACGACTTTAACGACCCGCTTCCCAAGGAAATCGAAGATCTGTTCTGGTGATGAAGATCCTCATTGACACTCATGTGTTCTTATGGGGTCTTCAGGATGCAGGTAAGCTGTCGCCCGCGGTCTCCTCGCTTTTGCCGAAGTCTGAAGTCTGGATCAGCGTGGCAAGCCTGTGGGAGATCATCACAAAAGTGCAAGCCGGGAAATTGGACCTTCCGACCCCGGTTGGGGAATACTTAGCCGCGAAGCTGAGCGAGAATGGCGTTTCCGTATTGCGGATAAACTTCGACCATGTAAAGCGGCTCGAAGGGCTTCCGCTATATCACCGCGATCCATTCGACCGGATTCTGATCGCGCAGAGCATGGAAGAGAGGATTGCTTTGGTGACAGCGGATCCACTGTTTTCCAGGTATCCGGTTAAATTGATCTGGTAAAGAATATTGATCGCTGAAGGCGCGGCTGACTCGCCTCGTTGGATCGCGACAAAGCTAGCCGGAGCATCGCGCCAGACGATCCCATGGAATGCAGGAGCAGAAGATAGATTCATGACTCGTGCTAAACCGCTCGTTCTGGTTATTCTCGACGGCTGGGGCTATCGCGCCGAGGCCAAGGCCAACGCCATTGCCATGGCACACAAGCCTACCTATGACCGTCTATTGCGTGAATATCCCAATACCTTGATCCAGACCAGCGGCAAATACGTGGGCCTGCCCGAGGGGCAGATGGGCAATAGCGAGGTGGGGCATCTCAATATCGGCGCGGGTCGTATTGTCCACATGGACAGCACGCGCATTGAGCTGATGATCCAAAACGGCGAGTTCTTTTCGCAGCCGGTTCTGCTGGCTGCGATGAAGAATGCGCGAGCCGGGGGACGGCAACTGCATCTTTTCGGGTTGGTCTCGGACGGCGGTGTGCATTCGTATCAATCCCATCTACACGCTCTGCTTAAGATGGCAAAGCAAAATGGCGTGGAGCGAGTTTTCGTGCACGCTTTTATGGATGGGCGCGACACCTTGCCCACCAATGGAGCCGGCTATCTTGAACAACTGCAGCAGAAAATGCGCGAATACAGTACCGGACAAATTGCCAGCGTCAATGGCCGCTACTATGCCATGGACCGCGACCGGCGCTGGGAGCGGATCGCCAAGGCTTACAATGCCATGGTCCAGGGGAACGGCGAGGGTGGGAAATATATGAATCCCGTGGATGGCATTAAGGCGTCTTACAACAAGGACGTGACCGATGAATTTGTCGTGCCCTTTGTCTGCACCGACAATCGCGGTGAGCCTCTGGCGACTATTCGCGACGACGACTCCTGCATCTGCTTCAACTTTCGCGCCGACCGGGTGCGGCAGATCACCCGCGCGCTTGCCCGCAACAGTGGCCTGAATGCGCAGGGCGGACGCGATCTGCAAGGCGGCCGAAGAACTCGACTCCGCCATTCCCCGTGATCGCTTCCGAAGAATCTGCACTATGTTTGCATGACGCGATATGACAAAAATTTAGTCTGCCGGTGGTCATTCCACCCGAATCGATGACTAACATTCTGGCCAATGTGATGGGGCAAATGCAATTTGCGCAACCTGCGCGTAGCCGAGACGGAGAAATATGCCCACGTCACATATTTCTTCAATGGCGGCGTGGAACAGCCGTTTCCTGGAGAAGACCGCCAGCTGATCCAATCACCCAAGGTTGCCACTTATGATTTGAAACCGGAGATGAGCGCGGCGGGAATCGCGGACACAGTGGTGAAAGCGGTTGAAGATGGGACATTTGATGTGATCATCGTGAATTTCGCCAATGCAGATATGGTGGGCCATTCGGGCAAGATTGAGCCGACCATTAAAGCGGTTGAAACCGTGGATGCGTGCCTCGGGCGCATTGAACTCGCAGTTCGCGCCAAGGGCGGCGCCATGCTGATCACCGCGGACCATGGCAATGCGGAGATGATGATCGATCCCGCTACTGGAGGCCCGCACACTGCGCACACCACGAACCCTGTGCCGTTTATCGTGGTGGCTGATCGATGGCAAGAAATTCACTCTCAAATCCGGTGGCTCGCTGCGCGATATCTCGCCCACCATATTAGGGATGCTCGGTTTGGATGAGCCGAAAGATATGACTGGGCAGGATCTCAGAGTGCCAGTGACAAACAAATAAGAGACTTCGAACGCGCCGAGGCGACGCGTGTCGTTCTCGTAAACTTCTTTCCAGGCTTTTTGCGGGCCGTACCCCGAACTATGAAGCTGCTGATTTCTCTTTACCACGAATTTGACCTGTGGTGCGCACCGGAATGGTTTGCCGGACGCCTACAAAATGATTTTCCGCAAATTCAAGTGCTGAGCGCAAACAACGATGGCGAAGCGGAACAGCGGGCTCGCGACGCCGAGGTCGTGGTCTCGTGGCTTTTGAGCCATCAGGCAGTCAAAGCCGCGCAACAGCTGCGCTGGCTGCACTCCACTTCCGCGGCGGTGAACCAGTTGCTGTATCCGGAAATCGTGAACAGCGATGTGATTCTCACCAACGGCAGCGAGGTGCATGCAGCGGTTGTTGCCGAACATGTGATCGCGCTGGTTCTCGCCCTGGCGAAGAAACTTCCGGAGGCGGCGCGCTTCCAGCAGAGGCGAAGCTGGGGTCAGCAAGATATTTGGCGGATTCAACCGCGCCCCAAAGAAATTGCCGGCGCAACTTTGGGGCTGGTGGGCATCGGCAACATTGGCCGTGAGACTGCACAGCGTGCTTCTGCTCTGGGCATGCGCGTGATTGCAGTGCGCGAGCATCCCGAAAAAGAATGCCCCCACGGCGTGTCACAGGTGTTCGCTGCATCGCAACTGGATGCCTTGCTCGCCGAATCCGACTACGTGGCTCTAGAGCTGCCAGTGACTCGCGAAACCAAAAACCTGATTGACTCGGAACGTCTTCGCAAGATGAAGCCTGAGGCGCGGCTCATCAATGTTGGTCGCGGGTCTTTGGTAGACGAGGCTGCACTCATTCAGGCGTTGCGCGAGGGTTGGATTGCGGGAGCCGCATTGGATGTTTTTGTGGAAGAGCCGTTACCCTCCGACTCCCCGCTATGGGATCTCGAGCACGTCCTCATCACCCCGCATACCGCAAGCAATTCGGAGAAGCAGTGGGACCGCCAGTACACGCGAGTCGCAGAGAATCTCCGGCGATATTTGAATCATGAACCGCTGCTCTCCGTGGTCGACAAGCAAAAGGGATATTAGCCTACTCTTTGATAATGATTCCCAGGCCCTTCATCTTGCGGTAGAGGTGGCTGCGCTCCAGACCGAGCACTTCCGCCGTCCGGCTCATGTTGCCGTGATTCTCGTCGAGCTTCTTCAGAATGTAATCGCGCTCATACGCGTCCCGAGCCTTGTGGAGAGTGGAAAATTCTCCGGAGCTGCGGCGGGCGCCGTCGCGATGTACGAGCGCGGGCAGGTGCTTGCGCTCAAAACGTATCGTGGAGGGGTTCATGATCACGATGCGTTCAATCACGTTGCGCAGCTCGCGCACGTTTCCCGGCCAGGAATAACGCATCAGTATCTCAATCGCATCGTCAGTGATTTCCCGCGGTCTGCGCCCGTAAGCCGCGGAAAATTCTCGCAGAAAATGCCGTCCCAGCAATGGGATGTCCTCTTTGCGCTCGCGTAACGGTGGCACGTAGAAGGGAATCACATTGAGGCGATAAAACAGATCCTCGCGAAAATTGCCGCGCGCGATCTCTTCTTCCAGGTCTTTATTGGTGGAGGCAATTACCCGCGCATCCACCGTGATCAGTTCGTTGCTACCCACCGGCGCAAACCGTTGTTCGTCGAGCGTGCGCAAAACTTTCGCCTGGGTCTTCAGGCTCATGTCGCCGACTTCATCGAGAAATAAAGTTCCACCATGAGCTTTCTGGAACTTGCCCTCCTTGTCGGAACCCGCGTCAGGCAAAGCGCCTTTGCGATGACCGAACAACTCGCTTTCGATGAGGTCCTCTGGAATCGCCGCACAGTTCACTTCCACAAACATTTCTTCGTTGCGCAGGCTGCGGGCATGAATGGCGTGCGCGACCAGTTCCTTGCCAACGCCCGACTCGCCATAAATTAATACCCGGCCGTTGGTGGGCGCCATGAGCTGAATCTGCTGGCGCAGCGCCTTCATCGGAATACTTTCGCCTTCGATCACACTGCGGGGGATCAACTGCCGTTTTAGGTCGCGGTTTTCCTGGCGCAGGCGTTTGGCGTCAATCGCGTTCTTAATAAGGATCAGAGTCTTATCAATCGAAAGCGGCTTCTCCAGAAAATCGTAAGCCCCAAGCTTGGTGGCCCGAACCGCAGTCTCAATCGTTCCATGGCCGGAGATCATGATGACCTCTGGAGAATTTTCGATCTCGCGGATCGTACGCAGCGTCTGCAGACCGTCCATGCCCGGCAGCCAGACATCGAGCAGCACTACATCAAATTCCTGCTTGTGCAGAACTTCCAGGCAGGCCTCTCCGCTGGCGGCTGAGGCTACTTTGTAATCCTCGTCCTCGAGCACGCCCTGAAGCGAGTGGCGGATATCCGCCTGATCATCCACAATGAGAATGCTATGCATGGTGACTCAGCACGGGCGGGCTGACAAGTTCAGGAGCCAGGGGCAGTTCAACGATGAAGCGGGCGCCCGCAGGCTTGTTTTCTTCAACCCGAATCGACCCGCGGTGGTCTTCGATAATGCGGCTGACAATGGCCAGCCCCAGCCCGGTGCCCCGCTTCTTGGTAGAAAAATAAGGCAGAAAGAGTCTCTCTTTCAGTTCCTGCGTTACCCCGTGGCCGCTGTCCGCCACGCTCACTTCGATGGCGTCGCGATCACCCAGTAGCGAGGTTGAAACCTCGACCTCGCGCACAGAGCAATCCTGTACAGCCTCGGCGGCATTGTCCACGAGATTTGCCAGCGCCCGCTTCAAGGCTTCCGGATCGGCCATCACTGCGGGCAGACCCGACGCGAGTTCGGTGCGAACGCTGATTCCCTCGAGGCGTCCGCTGAACATCGCCAGGGTGCTGAGCACAATCGAATTGACGTCGGCTGGCTGTGGTTGGGATGCGGGAAAACGCGCGAGCGTGGAGAATTCATCCACCAGAGTGCGAACCGTTTCGACTGAGGACGCGATGGTTTCGGCGCATCCGCGGATGACTTGCACAGAACCCTCATCGGGAACCGCATTTCGGTCGAGGTGACGCCGAATACGCTCGGCGGAAAGGCCAATCGGCGTCAGAGGGTTCTTGATCTCATGGGCTACCCGCCGGGCCACCTCTCGCCACGCTGCCTGTTTTTGTGCCTTCAACAAATCGGACAAATCCTCGAATACGAGCACGTATCCCAGTTGCTGATCTTGATGCTGCAAGGTGGAAACGGTCACCGCGACGTTCAGCTTGTCAGAGGGTAGATCCATTTCCATCTGGACGGTGGTGGTGCCCATGCGATCGGCGCGTCGCAACAACGGTTCAAGATCCTCGAGAATTTCGGAGGGGAAAATATCGGCCAGGGGCGCGCCAATGAGCAGGCCGGGTGCCCCGGATTCTCCGCCCTTCGGACGAAACAAACGGAAGAGCGCGTAGTTGACATGTGTGATATGGCGGCTCGCATCAATCGAAAGCACGCCGGTTGGAATGCTTTCGAGGATTGTCTCAATGTGCCGCCGGCGTTGATCAAGGGTAAGGTTCGCCGCGCTGAGTTTGCGGCTGCCGGATTCCAACTCCTCGGCCATGCGGTTGAAGGAGCGCACCAAATCGCCAATTTCGTCGGCTGCGCTGACCTCCACGCGGTAATCGAGCCGGCCGCGGGAAATCTCCTGAGTTGCCTCCGCGAGCGCAACCACCGGCCGCGTTACCAACTTGGAGAGAAACAGCGCCAGCCAGGTTGTGGCAAACAGCACCAGCGCGGTCAGCAGAAGCAATAATCCCATGTAGGTGCGGCGCACCAGTTTTCGTTGCGCGGCCAATTCCAGATATTGTTTTTGACTGGCCTCGACCTGTTTCTCGGTTTCAGAGAACTCTTTCGGCAATGGCAGGGCGACCAGGATGAGTCCGTGATCGCCGACCGGCGCGCTGCCCAGAATGTAGTCAGTCTGCTCGAAGCTAAAGCGCACGGGCGGTCCCGGGGAGGGCAGTTGGGTGGGCAAAATTGATCGCAAAATAGGATAGGGCGCGGGCGCATTGAAACTTGCCTGCGCCTCGCCATCCTGAATGGCGAAGGCGAATCCATTCTGCAGCGTTATCTCGTGCCGCCGGAACAGGCTGACCATGCCGGTAAAACTATGGCCGTCAAAGGCATATTCCGCTTCCGGCGATTTCGCCAAGGCCAGGGCCTCGGCGTGCGCGTTGGCCGCCGCGTAATCGGCGAGCAGGCTTGCCATCGCCGCCGTATCGCGGCGAACTTCTTCCACCGGAGTTGAAAACCATCTTTCGATGGAGTGATTCATCACGCCGTAAGCAAACCAGAACATGACGATCACCGGTAGAAAGGACAGCAACAGGCTTACCACCACCAGCCGAGTGCGGAATTTCGAACCCAGGACGCCCAGCCTGCGTTCGGCGAACAGCTTGAGGAGATTCCGTCCTAAGACGAAAGTCAGCGCGACGAATAACAGGAAAATGAGCAGGGAGAGCGATGAGAAGACGATGATCTGCTGATTGTTATCGGGCCGCAGAAAGTTCAGGTCGAACGAAACCTGCGAGATGATAACAGCCAGCAGTAAAAGCACCCCAACTGCGGTCGCAAAAATTACCCGCTTGCGTTTGGACGCAGGCTCCGGTGCGCGTATTGGGGAGATTGGCGACATATGAGTCCACAAGACCGCCTGAATGCTTCATTATAGGCTGGCCACAATAGGCCGCGACCCGCAGCTGGACTTGCGGGTATCTCATTAGAGACTGGAGAAATTCAGCGCGGGTTTTGTTGCGCAAGGACTGTATGCAATGCCGTATAGGCCGGCTTCGGCTGGTAATGCCGGTCGAAGAGCAGGCCATCGGCTTTGGCGCCATGCGTAAACCAACTCAACCATGAGTATTTATCGGTGAAACCCCAGGTTTGCAGGGCGGTGCAGCCGAGACGCTTCACACAAACCTCGGCGATCTGGCGGTAGATTTCTGCCTGGCGTTGCAAATCCTCGGGATGAAGCGGTTGCCCTCTGGCATCGACCGGAACCGCGACATCCATCTCGGTGATGTGGACCTGTACGCCCAAAGCGCTGAACCGTTCAATATTAGCCGCGATCGAATCAGCGTCTGCGGCCAGATTCAAGAGATGCATCTGCATGCCGACGCCGTCAATCGGTACCCCGCGCCGCTTAAAATCTTGCACCATGGCAAAGACAGCGTCCGACTTGGCATTCATTGCCTCACCTTCGGCGTCGTTATAAAAAAGCAAGGTCTGCGGGTCGGCTTCGTGTGCCCAGCGGAATGCCTGCTCAATATATGCCGTGCCCTTGCCAGCCAATCCAATGCCGGGCTGGTTGTACCAGATGGTGTCGCGTAAGCTTCCGTGCTGGCGAAAGGCTTCATTCACGACATCCCAGGCAAAAACTTTGCCGCGATAATGACCGACGACCCGCTCAATATGTTGGTGTAGGAGTTCGTGAAGTTGCTCCGGTGTGAAATGGCCGTCGGTAAGCCATTTTGGATTGCCGGTGCCCCACGCCAGATTATGCCCGCGCACTTTCATCCCGTGGGACTTGGCGAAGTCGACCAGGCGATCACTATCCTTAAAATCGAATGTCGCTTGATTGGGCCGAATGGCCGCCCATTTCATGGCGTCTTCCGGTTCGAGCATATTGAATTCGCGAGCCAGAGTGGCGGTGTACGCCGGCTCGGATAAGTAGGCGACATTCACCGCGGCGCCTATTGATAAGCCGATCCGGTCCGCTTCCTGGCGCAATGTGAGCGTCGTTTGATTTCCGGCAAATGCAACCGGGAAAGCGAATATCAGAAAAAATAGCCACCAGCGGCGCATCTCGTTATTGAAGTGCACAGGGCAATTCCTGCCAAGGGCATTCGTCACACGGGTTAGGAGGTTCCGAAGATTTCCTTGGCAGCGATCACGGTATTAGAATGGATGGTCACAGTGTCTTCGACTCGCCGCGCATAGCCTCCCGCATAGGTGACCATCACGGGAATTCCTCGCGCGCGAGCCACACGAAAAACCAGTTCGTCACGGCGCTTCAAGCCTCCGATAGTTAGTGCAAGCCCTCCCAGTTGATCCTCCGCATAGGGATCGGCTCCCGCGATGTAGCACAACAATTCCGGTTCAAACTGCCGCAACCCCGAACTCAGGGCATTATCCAGCCATGCCAGATACCCGTAGTCCCCCATGCCATCGGGCAAATCCACATCAATTGAAGACAAGGGTTTGTGCGACGGATAGTTATTGTGCTGATGCAACGAGATGGTGAAAACATCGCCAGCATGGGCGCTGCGCAATTTTCCGCTGCCCACGGGCAATTTCGCCCGGGAGGGCAACGGATGGCTCGGAAGGCGGGTGCCAGCGAAAATCGCGGCGGTACCGTTGCCATGGTGTACATCGCAGTCCACGGTCATGGCGGTGCGGATTTTGTTATCGCGCTGCATGCGGCGAATGGCAACGGCCACGTCATTGATCATGCAGAATCCCTCGCCATGGTCGGGAAAAGCGTGGTGAAAGCCGCCCCCGATATTAATCGCGATTCCAGCTTGCAACGCCTGTTGCGCGGCCAGAATCGAACCGCCTGCGGCCAGCCAGAAGGCGTGCACCAGAGCGGGAGAGTAAGGAATTTCCAGTTCCGCTTCTTCCCGCGGCGACAACCTGCCGTTTTTGAGCTTTTGCACGTATTCGGGTGTATGGACGAGGAGAATGTCCTGGTCGGAAGCCGGTTGCGGAGTCATAAAATCCGCAGCCTCCGCGATATCGCTGGCAAGAAGCTGCTCGTGAATCATCCGGTATTTCGCGGCGGGGAACACATGCGCCCCGATGGGCAGATAGTACTCGGCGCTGTAGATCAGCTTGAAAGGCAGCATGGATGAACCGAATGGCACTGCGAGGCCGTGCCGCGAATGAGATTCCCGATCTACTTCCTCTTTGCAGGGGGCGCCGGCACCATTCTGCGCACCGGCACAATAGCCCCCTTGGAAGGATCGGCAGCTGCGGTAGCGCGGGTGAGTACTTCCTGCTGGATGTATTGCACGAACTCCTGAATCTGACGCTGCATCTCTTCCATGCGCTCGCGCATTTGCAGGATGATGGCCATTCCGCTGATGTTTACACCCAGATCACGCGCCATGGAGAGAACGAATTCGAGCCGCTCCAAATCCTCGTCCGTATAAAGCCGTGTGTTCCCCTCCGTGCGAGAGGGTTTCAGCAAACCCTCACGTTCGTAGAGCCGCAAAGTCTGGGGATGAATCCCATACATCTCGGCCACCGCCGAGATCATGTATGCGCCCTTGGATTTGCGCTTGGTCATTGCTTCATACTCTACAACAAAAAGAAAATTGGCCGCGGAGCGCGCAAATCAACCGGTATAACTTCTAAGAAAATATCCGTGGCATTTGCGCGATCCGCGGCCAGGAGGTTTTTCTAAGCGGCGGGCTGAGGTTTTTCTTGCGCCGGAGCGTTCCATCCCGAGGGCTTCAAGGCGTGGTTGACCGCGTACGCTACTACTCCCGCCCCGATCAGGATCATCCCGAACGCCAGAGAGCTCATTCCCAGCACCTGCTCGCTCTCACTTCGCACCACCGAGAAGCCCAGCAACAGGAGCGGCATAATGCCGATCGCGACCGCGCCAAACCTCCCGCCCGGCACGCGAAATGCCCGCGGCAGTTCCGGTTCGCGGATGCGCAGCGCGATCAACGCAACAAATTCCAGCGTCAGGCTGGTGCCGTAGAGCAGAATGTCAATCGTCACCAGGCGTTCAAATCCCAGGTTCAGGCACATGCCCCAACCCGTAGCGCACACCAGGATCGCCACCCAGGGCGCCCGAGTCGTGGGATGCAGTTTGCCAAAGATTCTCGGCAGCATGCCATCCTGCGCCATGGCAAGCGGCAAACGGGAATAGCTCATCACCAAAGCGTTGAACATGCCAAAGGCGCTAATCATTCCTCCCGCCACCAGAGCGATGCGCAACAGCGGCCCTCCCAGCATTCCCGCAATGTCCGCCCACGACCCGGTCTCCCACGCGCTGGGCGCGAGCCGGGTCATCCACAACGCGGCCACCGGCAGAATGTAGCTGATAGCAACAATCGCCACGGCCGCCAGCATGGCCCGTGGGTAAGTCCGCTGCGGGCGCTCCACTTCCGTCGCAATGGTCGAAGCGTTATCCCACCCCATGTAATTCCACATGGCAATGAGCAGGCCACCGATCATGTCCACTTTGGAGGTAGTCGGGGTCGTGATGGCATGGGCCAGCGCGCCGTATTTAAACGGCGCGAGAATCACCATCAGCGCAAACGGCGCAGATAGCGCGAAGAACAGCCAGAGAGAAGTCGTGGATACCACTTTCACCCCTGCGATATTCAGCACCGCGCAGGCGATGACCACGGCCAAGCCCACCATCACGCCGCGATGGCCCTCGGCGAACCAGGGAAACAGCCGCGTCAGGTAGGCGACGAACAGGGTGGGATAAATCGCCATATCGAAGATGCTGGCCACCAGCGAAAGCCATGCCTCCTGAAACCCCCAGAAGTTGCCCATGGCGCGGCGCACCCAGGCGTAGTATCCGCCCTCATAAGGCAGCGCGCTCGAGAGTTCGCCAATCATGAAAGCGGTGGGCAGGCTCCAGAGAATCGGAGTCAGCAGAAGAATGAGGATGGCGCGGCCGTAGCCGGCGCCATGGACGATGTCTTCAGTGCCGTAGGTTCCGCCCGAAACCATAAAGAACGTGGCGGCGACCAGCGGCCAAAGGGTCAGGCGAACAGATCTTTTCCGTGCTGGTTTCTGGCTGGAAACGACGGTAGGAGGCTGGAATTGTTGACGCGGGGCGCTGGCTGTTGCCAATTTCGACGGCTTCCTCCTCGGGGCGAATCACTCTCAGCCACTCCGTGCCGCCATTGGCGCGCTGCGGGCCTTCTGGTGGGGTTAGATTCCAGAAGCTGCGCTGAAGTTAGTTCGCATGTGTGAGATTACGGGAAATTCTCTAGGACGCAAGAAAAATGTTTGAAGAATTTCCGCCTGCGGGGCAGGGGCGGAGGTAACAGCTTCCAGACCGAGGGGCCAAGACGCCCCCTTTACCACAGAGGGCACAGAGGAACACAAAGCCTACGTGTTCCAATCGTTGCCGTCGACCATGCGCTTGATGCCGTCCTTGAGATGCGCTACGTAGAAATTGATGAGGAGGCCGACCTGCTTCCCGCTCAAACGCATGTATGAAAGCAGTTGCGCGTGATGCACGGGATGGATTGCCTCGACGCACTTGATCTCGATGATGACTGAATCTTCAACGATGAGATCAATCCGGTAGCCCAAGCCAATTTTCTCTCCGTCGTAGACGACCGGCAATCCCACTTGATCGACAACTTTCAGGCCACGCTTGCGGAGCTCGTGTAACAGGCAGGCCTGATAGGCGCTTTCCAACAACCCTGGCCCCAGCACCGAGTGGACTCTCATCGCGGCAGTTACGATCTCTCGCGTGACCCCATTAACGGGAGGGATAACCGGACGGGGCGCAGTGGCCATAGCGGAGCGTATACCACAGCGGGGCAACTTTCCTTCTGTGATCCTCTGTGCCCTCTGTGGTGAAAAAGTGCGTTGGCGTTCCGATTTGGGTACAAAAAGCTCAACCACAAGGGCGCAAAGGATCACAGAGAATTCAGATCAAGCCTCGTCCGGCGGTTGTGAAGGCCAGCTCCGGAGTTCCCAAGGTTCTTTATGCCAGTGGCGAGTGGTTTCGCATTCAGCGCCAAACCGTGTACACGAGGCAAGATCAACCGCAGGCCGAACGGGGTGGTCAACTGCCAAGTTCAGCGAGCCAAAATTTTATGAGCTCATCGAGCCGCGCGCCTGGGCTTAAAGTTCTTCCATAGCTCTGTCCGCGGATCCTCCGGGTTCAGCTTGGCCAGTTCGCGCAGCAGCTCTTTGGTCTTTTCATCGCGCGGCATCGGGACGGTGATCTTGATCTCGACAATCTCGTCCCCGCGAACACCGTCTTTGGTGGCCGAAGGCACGCCTTTCTCCCGCAGCCGCAGTTTTTGCCCGGACTGCGTCCCCGGCGGAATCTTGAGCATGCGCCCGACCATCGATGGTAGGAACTTCGATCTTGGCTCCCAACGCCGCCTCGGGCACGGTCACCGGCACGGTCAGGTAGATGTCGTCGCCTCCCGCGCGAAAAACGGGATGCTCCTCCGTCCGGATAATGACGTACAGATCGCCCGGTCGTCCGCCATGCACTCCGGCATTGCCTTTGCCGGCAATGCGGATGCGCTGGCCATCGCGCGTGCCAGCCTTGATCCGAACTTCCAGCGGTTCGGTGCGCTCGACCGTCCTTCGCCATGGCACACCGGGCAGGTCGAAATATTCTTTCCGGTGCCGTGGCAGCGCGGACAGGTCACATTGAACTTCATGCGCCCGCCGGTCTGCGTGATCTGACCGGTGCCGTCGCACTCCGGGCATTTGCCGGGCGACTTCGATGTAGCCGTTGCCATGGCAGTTGCGCAAGTGTCGCGCCGGCGTGATGTTCAGCCGCATCACGCCGCCGCGAATCGCCGTCCAGAAGGGCACGTTGACCTGATACTCGAGATCGGACCCGGGCTCGGGGCCTTCCTCGTGCCGGCGCGCCGCCCCGCCCGCCGAAAGATGCCGGAAAAGATGTCGCGGAAACCGCCGCCGCTCGCCGGCTCTGCGGCCACTGCGCCGCCTTCGACCATGTCGGAAAAATCGAAGCCGCCGAAGTCGAAGTGGCTGCCCTGCGGACCGCCCGGCTGCCGCCACCCGGAAACTGCCGTCCGCCGGAAATCCGCCGCCTCGGCCGCTCCGCCGCCGCGGGCATAAGCCTCGGCCGTTGCCGGATCGATGTTGTCGGAATAGAAGCCGACCTGGTCGTAAATCTTGCGCTTCTTGGGATCGCTCAGGACGTCGTTGGCCTCGGAGATGGCCTTGAATTTCTCTTCCGCGGCCTTGTCTCCGGGATTGACGTCGGGATGATACTTGCGCGCCAGTTTGCGGAAAGCCTTGCGGATGTCGTCCGCCGAGGCCGACTTCTTTACGCCGAGAAGTCCGTAATAATCTTTTTTTCAGTTGTGACCATGAAACGAGCGTAACACTCACGCTAGGAAAGCAAATTTTGGATTTTGTGCCGTCCCGCCGACAGCAAACCCCACAGAATGCTCCAGCTTTCTGCGGCACACTGTAAGGGAGAGTCCACATAAATTCGCGATCAGTCACTACGATTTCGCGCGGGTTTCTGATTTCAACATCCCCGGATCTCAGACTTTATCGCATCCACGTACACCGGAATCCGCTGCAGCCCGGCGCAGTCGGCGCGAAAACAAACCAACGCCGTTCATCCTCTACGAAATGCTAAAAAATATTCTTGACCTTTCACTTCGAATTCATTTCTTCCTCCCTTGGTCGAAACTCCTTAAAAAGCTGCCACGGATTTCACGGATCTTCCACGGATTAAGTCTTTATCCACGACAATCCGCGAAGATCCGCGAGCCAAGTCTGTTGCCTGCCTTTACTTCTTGTCCTCTACATCCACGTACTCGGCGTCAATCACGCCTTCGTCTTTCTTGGCCTGACCATCGCCGCCCGGCGCCGGACCGGCGCCCGGCCGCCCGCTGCCGGAGGCGTCTGCGCCTGCGCCGCCTTGTACATCTGCTCAGCCAGTTTGTGCGAGGCTTGCGTTAGCGTCTCACGCGCCTTATCCATCTGCGCCTTGTCGTTGGACTCGAGTGCCTTCTTGGCATCGGCCACCGCGTTTTCGACGTCGCCCCGATCCGAGCCGGAAATCTTGTCTCCCTGCTCTCTCAGCATCTTCTCGACGCTGTAAACCATGGAGTCGAGCTGGTTCTTGGAGTCGATCGCCTCGCGCTGCGCCTTGTCTTCGGCCGAGTGAGCATCGGCTTCCTTGGCCATGCGCTCGACCTCTTCCTTGCTCAGACCGGAAGACGACGTAATCGTGATCTTCTGGTCCTTTCCAGTGGCGTTGTCTTTCGCCGTCACATTGAGGATGCCATTGGCATCAATGTCGAACGTCACCTCAATCTGCGGCACGCCGCGCGGTGCCGGTGGAATCCCGGTCAAGTGGAACTTGCCCAGCGTCCGGTTCTGCGCTGCCATGGCCGTTCGCCCTGCAACACGTGGACTTCTACCGAAGTCTGGCTGTCGGCCGCGGTCGAGAACGTTTCCGTCTTCTTGGTCGGAATCGTCGTGTTGCGCGGAATCATCGGCGTCGCCACCCCGCCCAGAGTTTCAATGGAGAGCGACAGCGGAGTCACATCGAGCAGCAGCAGGTCTTTCACCTCGCCGCCCAGCACGCCACCCTGAATCGCCGCGCCGATTGCCACGACTTCATCCGGATTGACTCCCTTGTGACCTTCCTTGCCGAACAACTCCTTCACCAGCGCCTGAATGCGCGGCATCCGCGTCTGCCCGCCGACCAGCACCACTTCGTTGATCTTGCTGGCATCCACCCCCGCATCTTTCATGCACTGTTTGCACGGCCCCACGGAGCGCTGAATAATATCTTCGACCATCGATTCCAACTTCGCCCGCGTCAACTTCTTCACCAGATGCTTCGGGCCACTGGCGTCGGCCGTAATAAACGGCAGATTGATCTCAGTCTCCATCGTTGTGGAGAGCTCGATCTTTGCCCGCTCCGCCGCGTCGCGCAGACGCTGCAGTGCCATCTCATTGCCTTTGCCGCGCAGGTCTAAGCCTTCGTCCTTCTTGAATTCGTCGATAAGCCAGTCCACGATGCGCTGGTCGAGATTGTCGCCGCCCAGGTGCGTATCGCCATTGGTGGCTTTCACCTCAATCACGCCTTCGCCGACCTCCAGAATCGAAATATCGAAGGTCCCGCCGCCGAAATCGTAAACCGCGATCGTCTCGTCCTTCTTTTTATCGAGACCGTAGGCCAGCGCTGCCGCCGTCGGTTCGTTGATGATGCGCTTGACGTCGAGCCCGGCAATTTTGCCGGCGTCTTTGGTCGCCTGCCGCTGCGCGTCGTTAAAATACGCGGGTACGGTAATCACGGCGTCGTTGACTTTCTCTCCGAGATAGTCTTCCGCCGCCTTTTTCAGCTTCTGCAGAATCATCGCGGAAACTTGCTGAGGCGTGTACTCCTTGCCCTGCGCCAGCACGGCGACGTGGTCGCCTGACTGCACCACCTTATAGGGGACCATCTTGATCTCTTCCGTCACCTCGTCGAAGCGCCGTCCCATGAAGCGCTTGATCGAATACACCGTGTTTTCCGGATTGGTAATGGCCTGCCGCTTCGCCACCTGTCCCACCAGTCGCTCGCCCGTTTTGGTAAACCCGACGACCGATGGGGTCGTCCTGCCACCTTCTTCATTGGGGATCACCTTGGGCTCCCCACCCTCCATGACCGCTACGCAGGAGTTGGTAGTTCCCAAGTCAATTCCGATAATCTTGGCCATAATTCGGCTCCTTTATTTTAGTAAGTGCTTTATAATCAGTTGCCTGTTGCTTGCGCTCACGGCCATCCTAAGACCTGAGTGAATCATTGTCA
Source organism: uncultured Acidobacteriaceae bacterium (assembly GCA_963834075.1). Taxonomy (GTDB): domain Bacteria; phylum Acidobacteriota; class Terriglobia; order Terriglobales; family Acidobacteriaceae; genus PALSA-270. The sequence continues at coordinate 940,886 of CAWIAH010000011.1, read as the reverse complement.
AGGTTTAGATGCGGAAGGGGTGGAGTGGGATTCTCTCAACTCAAATAGACCGAGCCCCGCGGTAGGGAGCTAACGCTGGTTCGGGTGCCGAGTGCCCCGCTTCTCGCCGCTTTGCGAGAAGCGGGATGCCATGGGCCTCGACCTCGTCGTCCGGAGGGAGATGAGGCAGAACGGAAGAAGAGGTTCGTATCAGGACATGCCTTCAGGCATGTCGTCGAACTCACGACGATGATGGTCCGCGCCCATGGGGCGCAACTACCCCGAGTCTTGCTGGCTCCAATCGTCCGCGGCAGTTGCGCCTCAGCGGCGCGTCTTGGCTGTTCCGCAGAACGGGCGGCACGGCTGAAGCCCATGCCCTGATACGAATCCTGGGCACGGTGCGCTTCTCACTGCCTTTGCACGGACCTCAACCCGTCGTCCGGAGGGAGATGAGGCAGAATGGAAGAAGCGATTCGTATCGGGGCAGCGCCTTTAGGCCTGCCGCAACTGGGATCAAAAGGATCGCCTTTAGGCGCTGAGTTTCACTTCAGGATATGCATGCTGCAGTTGTGACATTCGTCACATACAACTCGCGTATCGCTCTCCAATATTTTTGAATGACTACTCCTCCACGTCGCTCGGATGCGGCAACCATAACCTCCAACGCCCGTACCTTTTTTGTAACCTCCTCCACATGGGATAAACGCAACCTGCTGCAATCCGACCGATCCGCGGGATTATTTCTCAAAGTTGTCTACGAGTATCGAGCGCAAGGGAAATTCAAGTTGCATGAGTTCGTGGTCATGCCCGATCACTTTCATTTGCTTCTCACCGTGGCTGGCGACATGGCTGTCGAACGCGCGGTTCAGTTCATCAAAGGCGGGTTTGCTTTTCGCGCCGGCAAGGAATTTGGGATAGGAGCGCCCTTTTGGCAAAAAGGGTTTTCTGAGGTCCGAGTTTTTGATGCGGAGGCGTATTCGCGAATGCGCGACTATATTTATCAAAATCCCGTGAAGCGACGTCTAGCGCCCACACCAGAGAAGTATCCGTATTCGTCCGCAAATCCCAAATTCGAATTGGATGCCCCACCGCAGGGGCTAAAGCCCATCGAATTTATCGTCGAACGATATGGCTGAAGCCATATCCTGATAGGAACCATATTCTGATCCGAACCATATTCTGATAGGAACCGTATTCTGATAGGAACCATATTCTGATAGGAACCATATTCTGATAGGAACCGTCCCATCGCGGGCAACGTATCAGGGCAGCGCCTTCAGGCCTGCCACAAAGAACCAAAACTAAATTGCGCGCCAAAGGCGCTAACGCCCATCCGCCAAAAACGCCACCAGCCTTTTCCACTGCAGACCGTCTAATGGTACTTTGTTAGTGAACCCATACCCGCGAGGAATCATGAAGCGTTCCGTGGCCGTTGCCTTGAGTTTGATTTTCTGCGTTTCCCTTTCCGCCCAGCAGAATTCCGATTCGGCGAAGAAAGATAAGAAGAAAGAACAGCCGGCCAAGAATCAACAGTCGCCGGCTCCCGAAACTCAGCCAGCGGCTCCTCAAACGAATCCGGAAGCCGCAAAGAACGCCAGCGCTAACGAGGACAAAGACAAAGACAGCAAAGAAGAGCACTTTGACGTCAGCGAAGTCGCGCCCGTGGTCACGCATCATCAGATTACGGTGAATGGCTCACTCCTCAAATACGCCGCCACCACCGGCCGCCTGCCCCTCAAACGTCCCGACGGCAAAATCGAAGCTGAAATGTTTTTCGTCGCCTACACGCTCGACGACCAGGACTCCGCCAAGCGCCCGCTCACCTTCGCTTTCAATGGGGGCCCGGGTTCATCCACCATCTGGCTGCACATGGGCGCGCTGGGCCCAAAGCGCGTGGCCATGAAACCCGACGGATTCATGCCACCCGCGCCCTACCACTACGAAGACAATCCCTACACCCTGCTCGATAAGAGCGATCTCGTCTTCATCGATGCCATGAGCACCGGCTTCAGCCGCGCCATCGACTCCCAAACCTCCAAGCAGTTTCTGGGCGTGCAGGGAGACATCAAGGCCTTCGGCGAGTTCATTCGCCTCTATCTCACACGCTATGAGCGCTGGGGCTCGCCGCTCTTTCTATTTGGCGAAAGCTACGGCACCACCCGCGCCGCCGGCCTCGCCGGCTATATGGCCGACCACGGCATTTCCTTCAACGGAATCACTTTGCTCTCCATGGCCCTCCGCTTTCAGACCTTGGAAGACAACAAAAGCAACGACCAGCCTTATATCTTTTTGATTCCCACCTTCACCATGATCGCCGGCTATCACCACAAGCTGCCGCCTGACCTGGCCGCCGACATGGATCACGCCCGCCAACTCTCTGAGGAATGGTCCAGTACCACCTACGCTCAGGCCCTGGCCAAGGGCGACGGCATGAGCGCCGACGAAAAAGCAAAAGTTGAAGAAGACATGTCGCGCTTCACCGGCTTGAGCAAAGAAGTCATCGACCAGGCCAACCTGCGCATTGACGTCCCGAAATTCACCCACTATTTGCTGATCGACCAGAAATTGCGCGTAGGCCGCTACGATGGGCGCTTCACCGGCGTCGATCCCGACGGGCTTCTCGACACCGCGTTCTACGATCCCAGCCAGTCTGCCTTTCAACCGCCCTATACTTCGACTTTTAATAATTACGTGCGCACCGAACTTGGCTACAAGACCGACATGCCCTACGGCGTGTTTTCTGAAGATGAATCCTTCGGCAAGGATTGGGATTGGGGCTCAGCCGAAAATGGATTCCCCGACACCGCCACTGCCTTGCGCCAGGCGCTGGTAAAGGACCCTTATCTGAAAGTCCAGGTGCTCGAAGGCTATTACGATCTCGCCACTCCCTTCGCCGCCGCCAATTACACCATGAACCACCTGGATCTCGGAGCGCAGTTCCACAGCAATATTTCCTTTTCCACCTTTGAATCGGGACACATGGTTTATTTGCCGATAAATCAGCTCAAGAAGATGCGAGCCGACACCGGCACCTTCATGGATAAAGCCCTGCCCGGGAACTAGAACAGGTCGGTATCAGAATGTCATCCTGAGGGAAGCCCTTCGCAGTCGAAGGATCCCTATCCTCCTCAGAAGCACGACTGCCATCGCAGGGCATTCTCCCAATAAGGGAATCTCCCACCATTACCCAAGTCGTGGGGCATTCAGGCTATTACCTCTGGGAAGCCCCCTGTTTTCAGGGACCTAAAAGCCCTCTACCCGACCATCGACCCCACGTAATCTATTCGCTTACTCCCCCGCCGCGCAGTATGGGCACTGGAGGAATTACATGGCTACCCGCATCACTGTCGTAAAGCACCCCAACGGTCAGTTCAGCGCTTGGACCTGCAAGCACAGCAGTCAAGGGACACACAATTCCGAGTGCGATGGCCACGTGGTTCTGTGCGATCGCTGCGCTTCCGCCGTCCGCAACGGCGCCGAGTTATTCAACGACGACAACGGCCAGCAGATTCAGCCAGCAAAAATCACCTCGGTCAAATTCGTTAAGCGCGCCGCCGCTGCGGCAGCGGGAAGATAGTGTGACAAGCATTCGCCTTTAGGCAGCCTGGCGTAGCCCCGCCGGGCGCGCCTAGCCCTCCTGTCGCAATTCACCCTTACCGCAATTTACTTACCCGCTCCGGCATCTGCTACCATTTTCTCTCTCGTTTGAAATCGCCATGACCACCATGAAACTTACTTTGCTCGTCATCTTCTGCCTTCTCGCTTCAAGTTTTTCCGCGGCCCAAACTCCCCTCCGCGTCGCCGTCGCCGGACTCGTCCACGGTCACGTCGAAGGCTTCTTCGAAAACTCACTGCATCGTCCCGATATCCAGCTCGTAGGTATTGCCGACCCCGACCAGCAACTCGCCTCCCGCTACGCCGCGCAGTTCCATCTCGACCACTCCATCTTTTTCACCGACCTCGAAGACATGCTGCGAAAGACTCATCCTCAGGCCGTTCTGGCCTATACCAACACGCGCGACCATCGCCGCGTGGTCGAAATCTGTGCCCGCAACGCCATTCCCGTCATGATGGAAAAGCCGCTGGCCATTAGTGCCGAGGATGCGCATGCCATTGAAAGAGCCGCTCTCGAGGCTAAGATTCCCGTGCTGGTGAATTACGAGACCACCTGGTACCCCAGCAACCACGCCGCCTACGACTTGGTGCATGAAAATTCCATCGGAGCCGTTCGCAAAATCGTTGTCCACGACGGCCATCGCGGACCGAAAGAAATCGGGGTCCCGCCTGAATTCCTGGTATGGCTCACTGATCCCGCGCTCAACGGCGCTGGCGCGCTCTTCGACTTCGGTTGCTACGGCGCCGATCTTGCAACCTGGCTCATGGATGGCCGCCGCCCCGCCACCGTGACTGCTGTGACCCAACAATTTAAGCCGGATATTTATCCGCGCGTGGACGATGAGGCGACCATCATTCTTACTTACCCCCGCGCGCAAGCCATCATTCAGGCATCCTGGAATTGGCCCTTCGATCGCAAGGATCTCGAAGTCTACGGCCAGACTGGATACGTGATGACCGTTCGCCGCGACGATGTTCGCGTGCGCCTGAAGGATCAAGCAGAGGAACAGACTGCAGCCAAACCCGTCGCCGCCCCCAATAACGACTCGCTGTCTTATTTGCGCTCGGTTGTTTTAGACGGCCGCACTCCGGAAGGCCCCTCGTCACTCGAAACCAATGTCATCGTGACCGAAATTCTCGATGCCGCCCGCCGTTCCGCTGCCTCCGGCCAGACCATTCCTCTGGCGGTCGGCCCTGGCAGGGCCATCAGCGATCACTGAATCTGCTAACATCCATCTTCATCCACCCCTTACGCCATGCGCACCGTCTCCACCATCGCCGGCGTCCTGTTGATTCTCAGCGTTCTGCTCGACGCATTTGAGACCGTCGTCCTGCCTCGCCGCGTGCAACGCCAATATCGCATCAGCGCGTGGTTTTATCGTAAAACCTGGATTCCTTTCCGAAGAATTTGCAGCAAAATCAAGTCAGCCAGCCGTCGTGAAAATGCTCTGGGCTACTTCGGTCCGCTGTCTTTGATTTTTCTTCTCGCTCTTTGGGCTGTGGGATTGGTCTTCAGTTTCGCGCTCTTGCAATACGGTGCCGGCCGGCATCTTCAACTCAACAACGAGCCCATCACTTTTGCCCGCCTCATTTATCAGAGCGGTGAGACTTTCTTCACCCTCGGTTATGGCGATATTGTTCCCGTCTCGGAAATCGCTCGTGCTCTGTCTGTACTCGAAGCGGGCATGGGTTTTGGCTTTCTCGGCACGGTCATTGGCTATCTGCCAACCATTTATTCGGCCTTCTCGCGTCGCGAGATCGAAATTTCCCTGCTCGATGCGCGCGCCGGCTCGCCACCCACCGCCGCCGAACTACTAGGGCGGTTTGGCAAGAACACCCAACAGGAAGTGCTGGATCGGATTTTTCGTGATTGGGAACGCTGGGCAGCGGAGGTTCTGGAAAGCCATCTCTCTTACCCGGCGCTGAGTTTCTTCCGCTCGCAACATAACAACCAGTCATGGCTGGCGGCCCTAACTACCATTCTTGATGCCAGTTCGCTGGTCATCGCAGGCGTGGATGGCCTGCGCAACGATCAGGCCAAAATCACCTTTGCCATGGCCCGCCATGCCGTGGTCGATCTGGCGCAGGTCGTTAACGCCCGCTACGATCCAGGCGTCCCGGATCGTCTGCCACCGGCCGAACTCGAACGCTTCCGCCGCGAACTTGCCGATCGCGGCGTGCAAATCAAGGACGACCCCGAGCAGGAGCAAAAGCTAAATCAATTGCGCACCCTGTATGAACCCTACGCCCAGGGCGTGGCGCGCAATCTGCTGATCACTTTGCCACCCTGGATTCATCCCGAAAAAAGAAAAGACAATTGGCAGGCAGGACCGTGGGATCGCGCCATCCAAGCCCGCAGTCTCGCCAGCCTCATCATCGGACAAAAACAGAAACTGCCCCAGGCCCGCGTAGATGAACACTTCTAAGTGCCCGACGCTCAGTTAGTCTTGTCACGCTGAGGGCCTTAAGGCCCGAAGGACCTTACGGCAGCTAAAGTCTGACCTGCCGCCTTCGGGATTCTCGCGCATGCTAACATCCTCCTTCCCATGAAAAATGCCGGTGAAAATGTTGTCCGCATTGAAGCCGAGGCGCTGCGCGCCCTTGCGGATCGCATTGCCGGTCCCATGGCGGCCGAATTTTGCCCGCGCCGTCGATCTGCTTTACTCCTGCCAGGGGCGCGCCGTCGTCACCGGCATGGGCAAGAGTGGAATCATCGCCCGCAAAATCGCCGCCACTCTCAGCTCCATCGGTACGCCCGCCCTGTTTATGCATCCCGTGGACGCTCTGCACGGCGATCTGGGCATGGTGGTGCGCGGCGACATCGTGATCGCACTTTCCGCCAGCGGCGAAACCGAGGAAATTCTCCGCCTGCTCGCCACGCTCAAGCGCTTGCAGGTCCCGCTCATCGCCCTGATCTGCGACGAAGTTTCCACCGCTTCTACCCTCGCCGCGCCGCCGACGTTGCTCTCGATTGCTCGGTCGCCAAAGAGGCATGCTCCATGGGCCTGGCGCCCACCGCTTCGACTACAACAATGCTCGCACTCGGCGATGCGCTCGCCGTGGTGCTATCGCAAAGGCGCGGCTTTCAGGAGGAAGATTTCGCCAACCTCCATCCTGGCGGCAAGTTGGGCAAGCGCCTGGCGCGAGTCGAATCGCTCATGCACACCGGCGACGCACTCCCCCGCGTTACTCCGCAAACCAAAATGCCCGATGTGATTTATGAAATGTCACGCAAGAAGCTGGGCATGACCGCCGTGGTCGAGGGAGAAAAATTAGTCGGTGTCATCAGTGACGGCGATCTCCGCCGCCTGCTGGAAAAACGCGGCAAAGATGTGCTCGACCTCACCGCCTCGGAAGCTATGACACGCACCGCCAGAACCATCGCGCCTACCGAGTTTGCCGCCACGGCTCTCGCCTTGATGGAGGAAAAGAAAATTACCTCACTGGTGGTGGTGGAAAGCCCCGGCAAAATACTCGGCGTCGTTCACTTGCACGACCTGTGGGGAACGGAAATGGTTTAGCACTCAGGGTTTGGCGTGAGCGCCGGTCAGAGCGTTCTGCACCGCCAGTAATTCCTTCAACAGATTGCGTAGCCGGGTGGAGTCGAGGGCGTTGGCACCGTCGGACTTGGCCTCTTTAGGATTGTCGTGAACTTCCATAAAGACTCCGTCCACCCCCGCCGCGACCGCGGCACGAGCCAGCACGGGAATGAACTCGGGTTGGCCTCCGCTGGCCGCGGGTTGGCCGTTATCGCCAGGCGCCGCGGAGGGCAATTGGACCGAATGTGTGGCATCGAAAACCACCGGCGCAAATTTGCGCATAATGGGCAGAGAGCGCATGTCCACGACCAGATTGTTGTAGCCGAAGCTGGCGCCGCGTTCGGTGACGAAAACGCGATCGTTGCCGGTAGCGCGGCATTTCTCGACCGCGTTTTTCATATCCCAAGGCGCAGCGAACTGCCCTTTCTTGATGTTGACCACCCGCTCGCTCATAGCCGCGGCGACGATGAGATCAGTCTGACGACAGAGGAACGCTGGAATCTGCAGCACATCCACCACCTCAGCCACTTTGGCGACGTCGGCGGTCTCATGTACGTCGGTGAGTACCGGCACATGAATTTCGTCCTTCACTTTTTTCAGAATCCGTAATCCTTCAACCAGTCCGGGTCCGCGAAAGCTGCGCATCGAAGTGCGATTGGCCTTGTCATAAGAAGCTTTAAAAATAAAGGGGACGTTCAACGAGCGGGTGATGCCCTTGATAACCTCAGCCATAAAGAGCGCATGCTGTTCGCTCTCGATTACACACGGGCCGGCGATAAGAAGAAGACTGCCGGAGCCAATGCGTACGTTGTCGAGTTGAAAAGAAGTGGTCAGATAGCAGTCTCGGATGCCAGGTCCTGATTTCCAGTTTAATCTCAAATACCTTCGCGGGGTGTCCCTTGTTCTTCGCCCGCTGCCCGGTCCGGGCTGCCCGGCCCTTTCGCGTTTTGTGCGAAGGCCGGGGGAGTTCACTCGTCACTCCGCCAGGAGGGAACTCAGGAGCGCCGAGATTGAATCCTGGTAGCCCGCCGCAAACGGATTGGATCTTTCGGGAGCGCCTAAGCTTGAAATCAGAGACTTATTGCGAATCGTGGCGACGAGCATAGCGGTCGAACCATGTAGCCCCTCCGAATGGGCTGTGGCTGGCGAAATCCGTTAAGGGAGAAAGATAGCTACCTTCAACCTCAGAAGACTCTTGCATCCAAGGCGGATTGTATTGAGCTTGCGGCCCAACCTCAGACCAGCGGCATTCGAGATGCCCAGACTGAATTTGCCATGATGATTTCATTGCAGCCAACCTCTATTTGTCCATTCTAAGCGGGCCAAAAAGGCTACGCAATTCTCTTCTAATGGCCGCCCTTTCCAGCCTTCGCGGGTGGCCCATTGAAGCCCGATTTTGGCTTGAGTGGCTCTTTTCTCATGCGCCCATAGACCTGCACCGTTTCTATATCATCCCATGAGGCCTGCGCGCCCCAAAATATGGCTATAGCTCCCAGCAAACCCCGCGCTCTTTCTGAACAAAAAGTGAAACTCGCGCCAACCGTATCTCTAACCCCGCGCTGCCAGCAACTTAGCAGTCAGCACACTCTCGTCATGACGCTATGTTCCAACTGGAACATTTCTCCGTAGCGATCCTAGTGGCTCGCCACCCTCTCGGGACGGTGGAATATCTCCACTTCCGCGGCTACTTTTTCTGCCTGCCGCTTCAAGCCATATTCGTAGGCCGCGCCGACGAATCTCTTGAACAACGGATGCGGCTCCAGTGGCTTGGACTTGAACTCGGGATGGAACTGGCAGCCGATGAAATGGGGATGATCCGGACAGTTCGATCATCTCGACATAAGTTCCGTCGGGCGTGGAACCGGAAATCTTCAGCCCGCCGGCGGTCAGCGTGCCTTCATACTCGCGATTGAATTCGTAGCGATGGCGATGGCGTTCGCTGATCTCGAGCTGCCCATAGATCTTGTGGGCTAAGGTTCCCGGCTCGATTTTGCAGGGCCATGCGCCCAGGCGCATCGTGCCACCAAGTTCTTCGACTCCGCGCAATTCGCGCAGTTTGTAGATTACCCGATGCGGCGTTGCGGGATCGAACTCGCTGGAGTTAGCCTCGGCCAGCCCGCAGACGTTGCGGGCAAACTCAATGCACGCAGTTTGCATTCCCAGGCAAATGCCAAAATACGGAACCTTCTTCTCGCGCGCGTAGCGGATGGCGATCAGCATGCCTTCGATGCCGCGCTTGCCGAAGCCTCCCGGCACGAGAATGCCGTCGTAGTCAGCGAGTTGTTCTTCGTAGGTGCGGTCGCCGGTTTCCAGCCCTTCGGCCTCGATCCAGTTCACATTAAGCTTCAGGTTGTGCGCCAGCGCGCCGTGAACCAGCGCTTCCTTCAGCGACTTGTAGGAGTCTTCGTACTCCACGTACTTGCCGACGATGCCAATCGTGACCTCGGCCTTCGGGTTATACACGCGGTGAACAATGTCCTCCCATCTGCTGAGATCGCGATCCTTGGCCTCGAGGCGCAGATAGCGGAGCACCAGTGTATCCACGCCTTCATGGGAAAACACGACCGGCACTTCGTAGATCGACGCCACATCTTTGGCGGTGATGACCGCTTCTTCCTCCACGTTACAGAAGAGCGCGATCTTCGACTTGATGTCCTTGGAGAGAAAGCGGTCGGTGCGGCAGAGCAGAATGTCGGGCTGAATTCCGATGCTGAGCAACTCTTTCACCGAGTGCTGGGTGGGCTTGGTCTTGAGCTCCTGTGCGGCAGCGATGAATGGGACCAGGGTGACGTGAACGAACAGAGTGTGCTCGCGGCCCAGTTCCTGGCGCATCTGGCGGATGGCTTCCATGAAGGGCAACGATTCGATGTCGCCGACCGTGCCACCGACTTCGACGATGGCTACGTCCACGTCTTGCGCCACTTTCTTCATCGCGGCCTTGATTTCGTTGGTGACGTGGGGAATCACCTGCACGGTTTTGCCGAGGTAGTCGCCGCGGCGCTCTTTGGTGATGATCTGTTCGTAGATGCGGCCGGTGGTCCAGTTGTTGTCGCGGGAGAGTTTGGCGTGGGTGAAGCGCTCGTAGTGGCCGAGGTCGAGATCGGTTTCGGCGCCGTCGTCGGTGACGAAGACCTCGCCGTGCTGAAACGGCGACATGGTGCCGGGATCGACGTTGAGGTAGGGGTCGAACTTCATCAGGTTGACTTTCAGGCCGCGGCTCTCCAGCAGGCAGCCAATCGAAGCCGCCGCCAGACCCTTGCCCAAGGAAGACACCACACCGCCGGTCACAAAGATGTACTTTGCCGACATCGGTTCCTCGCCCTAAATTGTAGTGAAATTTTGTGCAGATGGGGTGCACGATCAATTATGCCAGAAAAGTCTGCGGAAGGAAATATTTTGTGATAACCATAGGCAGTGTGCCTATAATTACAGAATCTCGCCGTTCAGGTTTGGAATTTGCCAGGATCGGCACAGAACCGAGCGCGCACTGCGGGTACAGCGCTTGATTGCGGGATCCAAGGGCAGGATTTAATCGCCAAGGGCCGCGGAGAAGATACCGCAGTGAACGCCGAGACGGCTGAAAGCTAGACACTGCGAGGCCAGCGCCTGGTCAGACGAAACCTCGCAAACCTGCGCCATTGAAATTGACCGCGACCATGTTCATAATCAGGTTCATGATTGAGCCATGGCGCGCATCGCAGTTTTCGCAAGCCGAGCGGTTTGGTGCTTGGAGCTTCGCGGTAACGTTTCTTCTCATTTCGCCGTTTTAGCTTCGCGCAGCAACTCGCCAAGCGGCTCATCCTCAAAGACGGCAGCTACCAGCTCGCCACGCAATGGAAGGTCGAGGGCGATCGCGTGCGCTACCTCAGCGCGGAGCGCAACGAGTGGGAGGAAGTTGCCCGAACTCGCTGGTGGACTGGAAGGCCACCTACGAATATCGAGCAAGACCGGGCCGCCGGAGCGCCCAGCCCGAGGCCGTGGAGTTGATAAGAAGCTGGCCGCGGAGCGCGCCGCGGAAGAGGCCAAGCTGCCGCTGGTCGCGCCCGATTTGCACTTTCCCGACGATGACGGGTGTTCGGTGCTCGATACCTTTGACATCGAACCAGAACTGGTGACTGTAGCAGAAAGACGGCGCAGGTGAAACGGAACCGGGAAGAACAAGATTGCCTGCCATACTCCCGAAGAGTGCGTGGGCAATCAGGTTCCCACGGTGAAGGACATGGTCGAGCTTCCCGGGCCGCATGCCGAGGTGCAGGTGCACGCGGAGGTTCCGGTGCTGTATGTGAAGCTGGAATCGGCGAAGGAAGCGATGAGCCTCGCCGCAGCAACCGGACGAGCGCTTTCAGATTGTTCAGGTGCAGAGCAAAAAAGACCGTCGCATTGTGGGGGCGATTAGAGTCAACATCAATGGCAAAGCCAAGCAGGAGCAAAAATCAATGCCGCCAAGATTGAGCCGATGCCCCAAGGTTGGCTGAAGATTACGCCGGCCAATCCGCTGACACCAGGAGAATACGGGCTGGTGGAGTTGATGAATGGCAAAGGCGAGTTGAACCTGAACATGCAAAGTCGCTATCTTCCCGATAATATCTGGGATTTCGGAGATGAACCCAGCCGCGCCCGCAAACGCAATGGCGATAATGCCGGAGGAAACGCCCGCGGCCAAGCCTCCCGAATTGCAAAAGCCGGCAGATGGCCCGTCCAATTGATGTTCACCCAGCGAGTCTTTATCCGGCGGCGCTTGCCCCAACATGCCTACATGCGAGCGGCCATTTCCGCTTCTTCCTGAATTTTTTTCCAGGCTTTTTCGACGTGACGGGTCCGGGTATTGGTTTGGCCAATGCAAAGCGGAGAGTGAATTTGCCGTCGAGCCTGGTGTGGGTCAAGTAAAGATCTCCGCTGCGATTGAGTCGGTCGAGTAACTTCTGATTGATTTCGTCGCCGCCTTTCAGGCGGAAGCAGATTAAATTCAGCGGAACCGGCGCGGCCAGCTCAAAACAATGATCGTCTCTTAGCCATTGCGCGAATTGCTGCGCCAGTGCCACGTGGCGGCGAATGTGATGTTGAAGCCTTCGACACCGTAGTGGCGGATGACAAACCATAACTTCAGCGAGCGAAAACGGCGGCCCAGTGGGATCTGCCAATCGCGATAATCAATCACGGCGCCGGATTCGGTAGCCCGGTTGCGCAGATATTCGGGTAGAACGCTAAGGGTCTTGATGAGCGCGTTACGGTCGGCGACGTAAAAGCAGTCAGAGTCGAAATTGGTGAACATCCATTTGTGCGGATTGAAGCAGTAGCTGTCGGCCAATTCAAGGCCGCGATGGATATGGCGAAACTCTGGACAGAGCGCGGCGGTACCGCTCATGGCGGCGTCCACGTGCAGCCAGAGTTTGTGGTCGCAGCAGATGCGGCCGATTTCAGGCAATGGATCCATGGCGTTGGAGGAGGTGGTGCCGACGGTGGCGCAAACGAAGGCGGGAATGAAGCCAGCGCGGCGGTCGGCTTCGATGCGACCGGCCAAAGCCTCGGGGCGCATGGAGAAATTTTCGTCCACGTCGACGAGGTGAAGATTGGCGCTGCCAAGGCCGGAGATCTGCATCGCCTTTTCTATGGAAGAATGAGCCTGCGAGGAGGTGTAGGCAACCAGCTTGCCATCGCAGCCGCGCTGATTGCTGGCGAAGTTGGTGGCTCGTTCGCGGGCCGCGAGCAATGCGCAAAGTGATGCGCTGGAGGCGGAATCCTGAATCACTCCGCCGCCGGTTTGGTGAGGATAGGAACTTCCGCGGCAGGGCGAGCATTTTTACCAGCCAGTCGAGTACGTGAGTCTCGAGTTCGGTACAGGCGGGACTCGTTGCCCAGAGCATGCCCTGAACGCCTAGCCCCGAGGACAACAGATCGCCGAGTATGGATGGGCCGGAAGCATTGCTGGGAAAATAAGCGAAGAAATTTGGTGACTGCCAGTGGGTGATGCCAGGAAGAATCAATTTTTCGACATCGTCGAGGATGGCTTGAAAGGCTTCGCCGGTTTGCGGGGGTTCCGCAGGCAATGCCGCGCGGATTTCATTCGGCTTGGCTCGCGAGAGGACGGGGAACGATTCGATACGGGAGTAGTAATCGGCGATCCAATCCACGACTTCATGGCCGTGGCGGCGAAAGTCCTGAGGCGACATGTGGAAACTTTTTTCGGGCATGGATTTGAAAAGTTCAAAAGCACTGAGGGCACAGGGCACACCGGGGTTCCACGATGTCAATCCAAGTGCCCGTAGAACACGCGGGTATTGTATTCGAAGGCGACTCTACCGTTTATCTGGTGAGCGTCGAAAATCTCCCGCAGCTCAGCCACCATCGGCAGATGCTTCGGGTCGCCCGCCGGCGGTGTGTACGAAGAGGACAATAGACGGCCCTTCAGCCCGGCGTAATCGAATTCCTGTCGCGATGGGAATGCCTGTTCGTGAAATGGCGAGGGCGCGAAAAACTCATCGATACGAGAGGTCGTAAGCTCATGGCGAACCTGGTCGTAATCGGAGCCGAATTTCCGCAAAAGCTTTTCATAATCCCGCAAAAACGGTGTGGAGTCGAGCTGGCGTTCGTTCCATAGCAGTACGCACCACCCGTTCGGTTTCAGTATGCGCATGAACTCCCACCGTGCGCTAGGAAAATCGAACCAATGCGCCGCCTGCGCGGCGGTGACCAGATTGACGCTGGATTCCGGTAGGGTAGTGGCGTCGGCGCTGCCCGCCACGCTGGTAAAGTGCGGGTAGGCTGCTAGATATTCTTCGCCGGCTTTGCGCATATCAGCATTGGGTTCAACGCCGAATACGCGGTTGCCATTCTCCAGAAGCAGGCGGGTGAAGAGGCCGGTGCCGGAGGCGATATCGGCAATCACCCAGTGAGGGGTGAGGCCGCATACGTTTCGCAAAAGCCCGATGACCTCGGGCGGATAGCTGGGGCGAAAGCGAACGTAGTTGTCCACGCGCGAGGAGAAGCGCTGGGTGGCATTAGGGACGCTCATGCCACCAGTTTACCCGGGAGCGGCGGAACTTTCGCAAATCCGATTTTCGGCGGAACTGATTTTGGCGAAACTGATAAATTAAGAGGCAGCATGCGTCTTATCGTGAAAGTCGGAACCAGTTTGATCGCGCCCGGCGGCCGTATTGACACCGTCCGCATGCGCGCGCTGGTGGACCAGTTGGATTTGTCGCGGCACGAGTATCTGATCGTGTCATCGGGAGCGATTGCGGCCGGCATGTTGAATCTGGGGTTGGCGGAGAAGCCATCGAAGGTTCCGCTGATGCAGGCCTGTGCCGCGGTGGGGCAGAGTGTCCTGATGCACACTTACGAGCGGCTGTTTTTCGGGAAAAAGCTGGTCGCACAATTATTACTTTCGAGCGACGACTTTACCTCGCCAGTCCGCTATAACAATTTGCAGAATACGCTGCACCAGCTGCTGAAGCTGGGAGTGGTGCCGGTGGTGAATGAGAATGACAGCGTTTCGGTGCGCGAGCTCGAAGGCGCTTTCGGCGATAACGACGAGCTGAGCGCGTTGCTGGCGACGGCGGTAAAAGCCGACTGGCTCTTGCTGCTGACCGATGTAGACGGTTTTTTTGCGCCCAACGGAAAGCGGCCGAAACTGGTACGAACCGTACGGAAGCTTACGCCGCAGATGGAGGCGCTGTGCAACGGCCAAAGCGTGCTGGGGCGCGGGGGAATGCGCTCCAAGTTGCGCGCCGCGAAGGCGGCCAGCGAAGCCGGGGTGCACGTTGCAATTGTGAATGGGCGGCATGAGCAGGCGATTGCTGGCGCGCTTGAGCGTAAGATAGGAACGTATTTTCCGCCGGGATAGGAAATCTTCTATGGCCACGATGGTCGCCGCGTCCACGCAAGAAAAGCTTTTGCGCGCGCGTGAAGCCGCGGCTCGCCTGGCCCAGCTTTCGACCGAGCAGAAGAACGCCATCCTGTTACTCATGGCGGATGCGCTGATGGCAAACGAGAAAAGCATTCTCGATGCCAACGCCGGAGATATGGAGACGTGCGGCCTGACGGGCTCCATGCGGGACCGGCTGTTGCTGAATCCGGCGCGGGTGAAAGAGATGGCGCGCGGCATTCGCGAGGTCGCGAGTCTGGCCGATCCGGTGGGACAGACGGTCGCGGAATGGACTCGTCCCAATGGCTTGCGCATCCGCAAGGTGCGGGTTCCGTTGGGGGTGGTCGGCATCATTTATGAATCGCGGCCCAACGTCACGGCGGATACTGTGGCGCTTACGCTGAAGACGGGCAACGCGATTGTGCTGCGCGGAGGAAAAGAAGCCGCGCGGAGCAATCAGAAGATTGTCGAAATTCTGGCTTCGGTTTCCGGATTGCCGGATGGCGCAATTGAGTTGCTCGACAGCGGCACGCGGGATTCGGTGCGTGAACTCATCACCGCCCGTGGCCTGGTGGATGTGATTGTTCCGCGCGGCGGAGCGCAGTTGATTTCTTTTGTGGTGGAGAATTCGGTGGTGCCGGTGATCGAAACCGGGGCCGGGAACTGCCATATTTATGTGGATGAATCCGCCGATCTAGACATGGCCGACAGCATTGTGATTAATGCCAAGACACAGCGGCCTTCGGTTTGTAATTCCGCCGAGAAGTTGCTGATACACGAGCGCATTGCCGCTGACTATGTTCCGCGTATTGTGAAAAAACTGATTGCCGCCGGCGCGGAAGTTCGCGGCGATGCGGAAACGCGGCGGCTGGCAGCGGGTTTAGAGGTTCGGCCCGCGCAATTGCAAGATTGGGATGAGGAATATTCCGCGCTTTGCATGGCGGTGCGGATCGTTGCCGATGTGGGGGAAGCCATCGCGCACATCAATCGGCACTCCACCAATCATTCGGATTCCATTATCACCAGCGATGAGAGCCGCGCCCGGGGATTTTTGCGGCTGGTGGATTCGGCGGCGGTCTACTGGAACGCATCCACGCGGTTTACCGATGGCGGGGAGTTTGGCATGGGTGCGGAGATGGGCGTCAGCACGCAAAAGCTGCACTGCCGCGGCCCGTTCGCTCTCGAAGAGCTGACCTCCACGAAATTCGAAATTATCGGCACCGGGCAAATTCGAAGCTAGCGGAAGGATTCATGCGAGTCTCGTTTCTCCTGCCTGCGGTTCTCTCCGTCGTTCTGCCTCTCACCGCGCAAGATCGTTCCACGGCGCGCTCCATGGTGGTGAATCGCTACGGCATTGTGGCCACCAGTTACACGCAGGCTTCGGTGGTGGGCGCGCAGATTCTGGCTCACGGCGGGTCGGCTATGGATGCGGCGATCGCCGCCAATGCCGTGCTCAACGTGGCCGAGCCCATGATGAACGGCATGGGTGGCGATCTGTTCGCCATGTACTGGGACGCGAAGACCGGCAAGTTGTATGGCCTGAATTCGAGCGGATGGGCGCCGCAGGGATTAACGCTGGAGCATTTGCGAGCCAAGGGCGTGACCGCGATGCCGCAGGCGGGCATTGACTCGGTGACGGTCCCAGGAGCGGTTGCGGGATGGGCCGCACTTCATCGGCGCTTTGGGCATCTTGCATGGCGGGATCTTTTTCAGTCGGCGATCTTTTACGCGGAGAATGGATACGCCGTGCCGGAAATGATTCACGATTACTTTGAAGATGCGCCACGGGCATTCGCCAGCGATCCGGAAGGCCGGAGAGTTTATCTTCCGCACGGCCACCCGCCCGCGCTGGGAGAAGTATTTCGTAATCCGGATCTGGCCAGAGCCTTGCGACTGGTCGCGGATAACGGTCCCAGCGCATTTTACCGGGGCGAAGTTGCGCGAGCGATGCTGCGGACTTCCACTGCCCTCGGCGGAAAGATGACGGCGGAAGATTTGGCCAAATTTTCGCCCGAGTGGGTCGAGCCGATCTCCACCACCTACCGGGGCTGGACGGTTTACGAGCTTCCGCCCAACGGGCAAGGAGTGGCGGCGCTGGAAATGTTGAACATCATGGAGACGATGCCAGCTTCTCCCGATGGTCCCTTGGGTGTTGACGAGTTACATAAGAAGATCGAAGCCATGAAGCTGGCGTACGCCGATGTTTATCGTTACGACGCCGATCCACGATTTGCCAGTGTGCCGGTGAAGGGATTGCTGTCAAAGGATTACGCCGCGCAGCGCGCCAAACTAATTGATCCCCAACGCGCGAACTGCAATGTCGCCTATGGAACGCCGACGAGCGACACGACTTATCTTTCGGTGGTTGACGGCGAGGGCAACATCGTTTCGTTGATTCAAAGCAACTACAACGCGTTTGGATCAGGCGTTGTGGTGCGAGGTATGGGATTTGTTTTGCAGGATCGGGGCGGATTGTTTTCGCTTGATCCAAAATCGCCGAATGTTTTGGCGCCGAGGAAGCGTCCATTTCATACGATCATTCCGGCATTCATGCAGAGGGGCAATCAGCATATTGGATTCGGCATTATGGGAGGCGCGAACCAGCCACTGGCGCACGCGCAGTTCGTTTCGAACGTGGTGGACTACGGGATGAATCTTCAGGAGGCGCTGGAGAGCGCCCGCTTCACCGTCGGTGGCAAGGGTGGTTGCGACATTGTGATCGAGTCGCGAGTCAAGCCAGAGGTGCGCGAAAAGCTCACCGCGATGGGACACGAACTCGAAGTGCAAGGAGATTTTTCTTCTCGTATGGGCCGCGGGCAGGCGGTAATGCATGACTCTGAAAGCGGGGTAAACTTTGCCGGATCGGACCCGCGCGCCGACGGCTCGGCGGAGCCGGCTATTTCTTGGCGTTGTTGTTCTTTTTCCGGTGGAGCCAACCTGTCAACTTATTCATCACAGAAGCTTTTTTCGACGGTGCAGGCGGCGCAGTTTTCTGCGCCGATTTATTGAGCAGCTTTGATTTGATGGCGCTGCCGATCTGGCTGCCGATCTGTCCCGTCAACATTCCTTTAAGGTCGGGCGAAAAGGTCGGGTTCGAGGTTGTCCCGCCAATGAAGAACGGCACGCTCTCTCCCTTGCTGCCGAGGCCGACCATTTTGGTGACTGCCGTCGCCACCGCGCCATTTAAATTTGCGGTCATCTGATATTTAAGCGCGCCACCCGGACTAATCGTTCCGCTTCCCGTCAGCGTGCCCAGCGCCGGAATGGTCAAACTAATTTTGTCGGTGCGAATTCCATTCGGGGCAACGCGCGCGTCGGTGCTCAGATTTTGAATGGAGGTGTCGGATCCCGTCTTGGCACCGCTCAACTTAGAAATAGACGAGAGTTTTGACCCCAAATCAAAACCCGCAAGCCGCGAGTTGGAGAGGCGGATCGGTCCCGCAATCACCGGGCCCGACGCTGGGCCGGTAATCGTCAGATTCGCTGACAGCGTGCCGCCGCTCAGACGCGAACCGGACGGCAACACGACGCCAAGCGCGGGCAGCATCGCTTCCAGGTCGTCCACCGGCATGTTTTGAGCGTCGAGCTTCATGTCCAGTGTGGCCGTGTTGCCCTGAATTTGATAGGTGCCGGTCAAGTGCGCGATGGCCTTGCCCATGCCGAGGTCGCTCTCGCTAATGGTCCCAGCTTGGGTGTGCAATTGATGCGTAACCGCGTACTTGAACTGAACCGGCCGCCCTGCCGGCGCGCCGCTTTCCACCAGTTTCAGCTTCTGCACTTGCAGCGTTCCCGAGGCCTGAACCTGTTGGCCATCGGAACGGACGTTGCCGTCAAAGTCTGCAATGCCCGCAATTCCAGGAGAAAGATCGCCGATTCCCGAGGCTCCCAGATCGAGAGCTTTTATACTGACTTGGGCTTGCAGCGGGGTCAACGATGTATCCGTGGAATTAATCGGTCCGGCGTTTCCGTCCAGCTTCAGCGTTCCGCCGTTGGGCAATAACGCGTCCAGAGTGAAAGGGAATTGCGCGTTGAATGAAAAATCGCGCACTGTGATATTCACATTGTCATACACGCGAGTCTGGGTTGTGTCGGCGTGTCCTACGGTGACGCGACCATCTTTCACGTGCAATATTTTTACCGCAAGATCGCCAGTTGCGGGTTGGCTGCCCGCGGAAGTCGGGCTGGACGCCCGCGCCGGTGTGGCATTGGTTGCGCCTAAAGATGAAAAATTCCATGTGCCGGAATCCGAGCGCAACAGCATGATCTCAGGATGATCCAGCGTCAGCTCGGTGACATGCAGGCTCTTGGAGAAAATCAGCGGAAAAATTTCCACCCCAACTTTCAGAGATTTTGCGCGGATAAACGGATTCAGGCTGAAGCTGGGATCGTCGGCAATGGCGAGATCTTGCGCCGAAACACTGCCTCCCAAAACCGATAGACTCAGGTTGCCCACCGTGACCGGACGGCCCAGCGCCGCCGAAAGCTCGGACTCCAATTTCGGGCGAAAACTGTTGGCATTCAGCCCGAACGGCAATGCAATAACCGCGACGACGATGACCCCACCAACGATTCCAGTAATACGCAGCTTGCGCTTCATGACCCTGACCCCGCGTCACCGGCTCCTACTTGCAGGAGTGAGAATAATACTCGGGTTGTGTCCGCCAAGGTAGCCGTATTTTCAAGTGTGACGAATTAGCGGATCGGGCGGTCGCAGCCCAAAATCTCTTGATCGCTTGCCACCGTTTGCTGTGGCACGGCCGTAACTGCCGTGAGCGCCTGCTTCAGATCGGCGATGAGATCGTCGACATGTTCAATTCCTACCGAGAGCCGGATCAACTGTTCGGTGATACCCATTTTCTGTCTCTGGTCCGATGGAACCATGGCGTGGGAGGTGAGCACTGGAATGCTTACCAGAGAATCCACTCCGCCCAGGCTGGGAGCGAGTGTGAACAGATGCAACGCTTCGGCCACGCGGCGCGCATCTTCGCCGGTGCCGTCCACTTCAAAACTAAGCATGCCGCCGCCCCCAGCCATTTGCTCTAGGGCTAAGCCGCGTTGCGGATGAACCTTCAGAAACGGATAATTCACCTGCCGCACTTTAGAATGTTGAGCCAAAAACTGCGCCACCTGCAGGGCGCTCTCGTTCTGACGTTGCACTCGCAACGCTAACGTTTTAATTCCCCGCAGCAAAAGCCATGCCGCATGCGGATCGAGGATGGAGCCAAGCGTGGTTCGCGCCTCATGAATTGTTTTGATGAGATCGCGGCGCCCAGCCACCACCCCACAAATCAGATCGGAGTGCCCGCCAAAATACTTTGTCCCCGAATGCATCACGAGATCGATGCCTAACTCCGCGGGGCGCTGATTGATGGGTGTGGCAAAGGTGCCATCTACCAGGGTGAGCACGTTATGTTCGTTTGCCAGCGCAGCCATTTTCTTCAAGTCCACCAGGCGCAAAGTTGGATTGGTCGGCGACTCGAGATAAATGAGTCTGGTATTTGCTCGCAAACCATTCGCATGCTGATCGAGATCATTGGCATCCACGAATGTGGTTTCAATCCCGAACCTGGGCAACCACGAGCTCAAGAATTTGGAGGCCCCGCCATAGACGTCGCGCTGCGCCACGATATGATCGCCATTTTTGAGCAATGCAAAAAGCGAAGTCGTGATGGCCGACATTCCCGAAGCGAATAGCAATGCGGCGTCGGCCCCTTCGAGTCCGGCGATAGCGGCTTCCGCGACCGTATTGGTAGGATTGCCGTAGCGTGTATAAAATTGGTCGGTGCTAGTGACCCGAAGTTGCTGCTCGTTGTCTGTGACCTCGAAAGTTGAGGTCTGGTAGATGGGCGTGGCGAGCGGCCCATTTTTTTTGCCGAGTTCTGTACCACCCCTTACTGCTTCCGTCTCTGCGCGATGCTGGTGCGGTTTCATCTCTTCTCCGGTGCGTAACTTGCTCCAGAGTAGCGTTCCGTTGTTGGGTGGGCAAGCACTATGTCTGGGGTTCGACGCCACGCCGTGAACCTTTATAATCTCTAACTATGGAAATGGGTCTAAGGAATCGGGTCGCGATTGTAGCGGCCTCCAGCCAGGGAATTGGTCTCGCGACGGCCCAGGCATTTGCCGCCGAGGGATGCCGTGTCGCCATGTGCGCGCGCCGTGGCGAAACCCTGCTGGCCGCAGCCGACGGCATCAAGAAGCAGTACGGCGTGGAAGTGTTGGCGCAGCCTTTTGACGTGACGGATGCCACGGCGGTTCGGGAGTTCGTGAAGGCGGTAGCGGGAAAATTCGGGTCGGTGGATATTTGCGTTACCAATGCCGGTGGCCCTCCGGCCAAGGGTTTTCTGACGCCAATCTCGACGAGTGGCGAAAAGCCGTGGATCAGAATTTCCTGAGCGCAGTTTGCTTCGCTCGTGAAGTCATCCCTTACATGCAAAGCAAAAAGTGGGGGCGAATCATCACCATTACGTCAATTGCTGTCAAACAGCCGGTGAATGATCTCGTGCTTTCAAACGCCGCGCGCGCCGCGGTTGCGGGATTGGTGAAAAGTCTCGCCAACGAATTCGGGAAAGATGGGATTCTGGTGAACAATGTCGGTCCCGGCCTTACTGCGACGGATCGACTGATGCACCTCGCCCAGGCGCGTTCGAAGACTTCTGGAAAAAGCGAGAAAGAAGTGATTGGAGAATGGGTTGCCGATATCCCAGTCAGGCGGGTGGGCGAACCGCGTGAAATTGCGGACGCCATCGTATGGCTGGCTTCGGAACGAGCTTCATTTATTACTGGCCAGACCTTGCTGGTGGATGGCGGATCGTATAAAGGCCTCTGATCGAGGAGAAAAATCGTGGCGAAGTCCAAGCCGTCTCAAAAAACCGGCTCAACACGTTCCCGTTTGCCGCAGAGCAAAAAGCCGGCTTTGCAGCACATTGATTGGGATGCCATTGATATCGAGGAATTAAATCCACTTTTTCGCCGACAGTACGTGGTGGGTAAGAACGTCATGTTGGCCCGCATTTTGTTGCGGAAGGGAAGTCTTGTTCCCCGGCACAGCCATCACAACGAACAAATCTCCTACGTTCTCGAGGGCACATTAAAATTTTGGATCGCGCAGAAAGCAATCCTGGTAAGGGCCGGCGAGGTTCTTCTGATTCCTCCTCACATGCCGCATAAGATCGAAGCACTCGAAGATTCGTTGAGCCTGGATATTTTTGACCCTCCGCGGAAGGATTGGATTAACAAGACCGACGATTATTTGCGCCACAAAAGGTAACTGTTCCGGGAATTACGCCTCTGTTATTCTGAAAGCTCACTTTCAAACAACAATTTCAGCGGATGACTGACACGGTTTTGGAATCGAAACTCGAGCAAAAAGTGTCGCAGATGAGTTGTATCGGATGCGGCGTAGTACAAACTGGCTTAACCGGAGCCTTGCGGTGCCCGCAATGTGGCGATCTGCTCGAGATCACGTTCCCCGGGTGGAAAGCAGGCGGGGTTGCGGGTTTGCGGCCTGCGGAGCTTAAAGCTCTATGGCGGCAGCGGCGTAGTTCTCCTTCTGAGATTGACCAAAGCGGCGTCTGGCGTTTTCGCGAAGTCTTGCCTGCGCTTTCGCCCGGTCACCTCCCGATCACCTTGCGCGAAGGATGCACGCCGCTTTATGAGCTGCCGAATTGCGCGCGGGCTGCCGGCAGCGAGCATCTTTACGCAAAACATCAAGGAATGAATCCCACGGGCTCGTTCAAAGATACGGGGATGACCTTGGCTGCATCCTTTGCGCGGCAGGATGGATTCCACTGGGTGGCCTGCGCCTCCACGGGCAATACTTCAGCTTCCATGGCGGCGTATGCGGCGCGCGGCGGTCTGCGCAGTCTGGTATTGATTCCCGATGGGAAAAGTTTCATGGAGCAAGCTTTCGCAGTCATTGGACTACGGCGCGGTAACCTGCCAGCTCCGAACCGATTTCGATGGCTGCATGCGGGTGCTGAATGAAGTTGTGCAGCGCATGCCGGTGTACCTGCTCAACTCGGTAAATCCCTATCGCCTCGAAGGCCAGAAGACGGCGGCCATTGAGTTGCTTGAGCAACTCGATTGGCAATCACCCGACCATGTCATCGTGCCTGGAGGCAATCTCGGCAACTCTTCCGCGCTGGGCAAAGCTTTTCTGGAGATGAAAGAACTCGGCCTCATCACCAGCTTGCCCAAAGTTTCAGTGATACAGGCGGAGGGTGCGAATGCCCTGGTGAGGACAATGCGAGAAAACCATGGCAATGAATTGATCAGTGTGCAGGCCGAAACCATGGCTACTGCCATTCGCATCGGCCAACCGGCTTCGTGGAAGAAGGCGGTGCGGGTGATTGAAGCTACCGGGGGAACCGTCGAGCAAGTCAGCGAAGTCGAAATTGCCCAGGCCAAAGCGGAAATTGGGGCGGAAGGCGTGGGCTGTGAGCCGGCTTCCGCCGTCACGCTCGCCGGCCTTAAGAAATTAGTGAAGCACGGATTTGTGCAGCCGTCGGAGAGTGTGGTCCTGGTTTTGACGGGGTCATCTGCTCAAAGATCCTGATTTCACGCTCAAGTTTCATCGCGGCGACTTATTTGCCGGAACCAAGCAAGAAAAGGACGCAAATGTTCTCGCCAACCTGCAGCGTGCGCCGATTGCGCTCGATGCCAACGCGGATGCGGTGGTGAAGACCCTCGAGAAAGCCGAACGGGCGGTCCACTCGCGTAATATGGCTCGGTCCGGTAACATGCCTCGCTCCAGTAAAATGCCATCCAAGAAGAAATCTGCCCGCGAGTCGCAGCCGTTAACTTTGGCGCTGCCAGCTACATCTGCCAATCTGGGTCCGGGCTTTGACGCCGCCGCGATTGCGATGGGGATTTTTTTGAAGGTGCGAGCTCAGCTCGCGGAGGACTACTCGATCAAGGCAGCCGGGCGCGACTCGGAAATCTGCGGCCGCCTTGAGAATCATTTGATCTTCACGACCTATCGCGAGGTTCTGGCCGCTGAGGGCAAGCCGGTAAATCCGCTTGCGCTGCAGGTTGAAAATCAAATTCCCATTGGCAAGGGCTGCGGTTCATCAGCAGCTGCGCGCCTGGCGGGAATTGCACTGGCGGTGCACTTCGGCCGCTTAGGTTGGAATGACAACCGCATCGTGGGTGAAGCGTCACGCCGCGAACATCATCCGGATAATGCGGCTGCATGCTGGATGGGTGGTCTCTCCGTAGCGCGTATGTCCGGGACAAATGAGGCTCAAGTTGCATCCCTAAAGCCGTCAGGGGAGTGGCCGCTGTTGCTGGCGATTCCGCCGCTCCCGCTATCCACCGAAGAGGCGCGGAGGGTTTTGCCAACGCAATATTCGCGCGCCGATGCCGTGGTCAACATCCAGAATTCTATGCTATTGCTCGCGGCCTTTATTCAAGGACGGAGAGATCTGCTGCCATCTGTGCTCGACGATCGAATCCATCAGCCTTATCGTACGGCGCTTTGCCCTCTGCTGCCTGCGCTACAAGAACTCGCCGGCAGCGCGGGTGTTCTTGGGGCCGTCTTGAGCGGAGCCGGGCCTTCTGTACTGCTATTCCTTGATCCGAAGGCGGCCGCGGCGAAAGTGAGATCAAGAATCGCAAAGCATTTGCGGGCGTGCGGTCTCGAAGCGGAACTTATTCCAACGGCCATTCATAAACCGGGGGCGTGAAGCGAGCGGCTGGAAGCAGCGGAGGGTCTGACACGCTGAATGTTCCAGCTGAAAGATCTTGTCAGGACCTTTTGGCATAGATATCTAACTCGCCGATTCTGACTGGGATACCGCCAAGTGAATCCCCGCTCTTCGCCAAGAGCGCGGGAACCATAGGCAACCGCATTACATTCCGGGGAATTTCATTCCGGCCAGCTTCCGCGCGAAGCTGGCTTTTCCCATTTGCTTGAACATCTTCCGCATCTGGGCGTACTGTCGGAGGAGATTGTTGACCTCTTGCACGCTGGTTCCCGAGCCTCGCGCGATGCGCTTGCGGCGGCTGCCGTTCATTACCTCGTGATGGGCGCGCTCGTGCGATGTCATGGAGTTGATGATGGCTTCGACGCGATTGATCTGTCGCTCGTCGACCTTGTCCGCCGCTTTTTGCAGTCCCGCGAACGGACCGATGCTGGGCAACATGCCCATCAGATTCTGGATAGAGCCCATCTTTTTTACCTGTCGCAACTGATCGCGAAAGTCTTCGAGC
Source organism: uncultured Acidobacteriaceae bacterium (assembly GCA_963834075.1). Classification (GTDB taxonomy): domain Bacteria; phylum Acidobacteriota; class Terriglobia; order Terriglobales; family Acidobacteriaceae; genus PALSA-270. The sequence goes on along the minus strand of CAWIAH010000011.1, from coordinate 915,680 downwards.
GAGAAGCCGTCGCCCGTGAGGGCCCGGCTGGCCATCTCCTGGGCCTTTTTCTTATCAATCTGCTGCTCAGCTTTTTCAATGAGCGACATAATATCGCCCATGCCGAGAATGCGCGAGACGATGCGGTCGGGGTGGAACGGCTCGAGCGCGTCATATTTTTCGCCGACGCCGATGAACTTGATGGGCTGACCGGTGACCTGGCGAATGGAAAGAGCCGCGCCACCGCGAGCGTCGCCGTCCATTTTGGTCAGGATCACCCCGGTCAGAGAGAGCTTCTTGTGAAACTCTTCGGCGGAGCGGACGGCATCCTGTCCGGTCATAGCGTCGGCAACGAACAGAATCTCCTGCGGACTCAGCAGCCGCTTGAGCGACTGCATTTCGTTCATGAGGTCATCGTCAATGTGCAGGCGACCGGCAGTATCCACGATGAGAACATCACAGCCAGAATTCACGGCCTCGCGCCGAGCCTCCTTGACCAAGCGCTCGACGGTCGCGGTGTTGGCCTCGCCGACCTCGCCCTCGTAAATACTTGCTTTCAACGACTGCGCGACAATTTTCAACTGCTCGCGGGCAGCAGGACGGTAGACGTCCACCGAGACCAAGAGAGGGCGATGGCCCCCATTCTTAAGCCAGTTGGCGAGCTTGCCGGAAGTCGTGGTCTTACCGGAGCCTTGCAGGCCCGCCATGAGAATGACGGTCGGCGGCTGGGAGGCGAATTTCACCCGCGCCGTGTCGTGGCCAAGAATCTCGACCAGTTCATCACGAACGATCTTGATGACTTGTTCTCCGGGCGAGAGGGCGGTCAGCACCTGCTGGCCGACTGCTTTAGCCTGGACCTGGTCAATGAACACTTTGACGACTTTGAAGTTGACGTCGGCTTCCAGCAGAGCCAGGCGGATTTCGCGCAGAGCTTCCTGAATATTTTCTTCACTCAGTAGGGCTTGGCCACGCAGGCTCTTAAAAGCCCACTGCAGTTTTTCCTGTAGATTCTCAAACATAAGGTGGCTGTATTTTAGCAGCCGGCGGCGGCCCACAGCCTTTACTATCATTCAACGGAAAATGGTGAAGACCATGAGTGGAGACGCGGAAGTGCTGAAAAAACCGGGGCAGAAGCTGGTGGCTCCGCTTTGGCATACGGTGGTGATGGTGGCCGTCCTGCTTGGATTCTCGGCCTTAGGTGCGCGTTCGCACAGCGCATTTGGAGTGGCGAAACGTGGCCACGTTGCGGGTTATTTGACGGCCGCTGCTTTCGAATGGCTGATGATTCTTTTTGTGTGGTTTGGTGTGCGGCGCCGGGGCGGTCATCTGGCAGACCTCCTGGGGGAGAGATGGTCGCGATGGAGCCAAGTATTTAGGGATATCGGCCTGGCGATCGCCTTTCTGGTGGCGTCGAACATAATTTTGGCGGTGCTCGCCCATTTGTTGAAGGCAACTCCGAACCAGGCATTGCGTGGACTCGTACCGCGTGGAGCGGCCGAGATGATCGTGTTTGTATTCTTGTCGTTGACTGCCGGCATTTGCGAGGAAATCATTTTTCGCGGCTACTTGCAGCGGCAGTTCGCGCTTCTAGTCAGGAGTTCGTTTGCGGCAGTGCTGATTCAGGGAGCCATTTTCGGCGCGTCGCACGGTTATCAAGGGCCCAAATACATGGCTGTTATTTCCGCTTATGGATGTTTATTCGGAGCGATGGCACACTGGCGGCGCAGCCTTCTGCCGGGCATGACGGCTCACTTTCTGCAGGACGGGGTTCTGGGGCTGCTATTGGGCGCAGCGATGAAGCGCAGGATTGTTCTGTAGATGCAGGTCAACGCCATGTAACCTTTATTATGTCTGTACTCCTGCAAACAGAAGGGCGGCTCCTGAGGTTGCCCTTTTTTGATTCTGAGCGCTTCGATTGGTGCTTTCCGATTGCGCCAGATGATCCTCCGACTGTCGCCGGGCTGCTGGCTTCCCCGCGAGGAATTCAAGAACGCTCTCCCCTCGTGGCGTAAGCGCAATGCCCTGAAACGTGCGGCGACGGACAGGGTAAAAAAAACCGCCCATGAAGGCGGTCGTCAAGGAAATCTCTCAGTGAATTGCGTTGGGTTAATGCTACGGAACAAGGGCGTGTGGAACTATCGGGTGAATTCTGTATTCCCATTCCGCGGGGATGTTACTGGCCTCTTTTGATTCCAAATAGGCGAGCGGCAGGCGTGAAAAGTTTGGCAGGATGAATCCCTATGGTCCGCTCTCGTGCTGGTCTTCTTCAGATGGCGCCGCGGTTATCGTGAAAGCCCAGGCGTTGTGTCGGTCTTCGAGAATTTCATCTAGCGTGCCTATTTTGGCACCACGACCTGGCTCTGATTTATTTTCATGATCATCGCCAAGCTCGAACTCTAGCGCGCGCGAAATTTCAGTGCGTTTTGACTGATATTTCCGCGAAACCTCAAAATCAGCTGGAAACCCCTTCAATCCTTTTTGTTGTGTTTTGTGTAACTTGCCTGGCAATGACGTTACCTTCGTAAGGCGACTCCTACCAAAGTTACTGGTGCCATTCTGCTTCTCCGGTGACAATTTGTGTCAACGCGAAACGGGCCGCATCTCCTCTGGTTAAACCGCCACGATTCCGCGTGAATTAAGGAAGTCAACGGTATTTCTCTGCCGATTGGATAGGAGATCGTGGTATGTCTCAACGGCTGGGTGACCTTCTGGTCAAAGAGAAGGTCATCACCTCGGATCAGTTAGAACAGGCGTCGAAGGTCCAGAAGGAAAGTAACTGCCGCCTGGGCTCCGCCTTGGTGAAGCTCGGATTTTTAAGCGATGAGGATGTCACCAACTTCCTCTCGCGGCAATATGGCGTTCCGGCCATCAATCTTTCTTATTTTGAAATCGACCCTTCCGTCGTAAAGCTCATTCCCTTCGAGACGGCGAAACGCTACCAGATACTGCCGTTGAGCCGGGTAGGCGCGTCGTTGACCATCGCCATGGTGGATCCCACCAACGTATTCGCGATGGACGACATCAAGTTCATGACCGGCTTCAACATCGAGCCGGTGGTCGCGTCAGAGAGTTCGATTCTGGAAGGCATTGAGAAGGCCTACGGTACCACCCATCAAGACGATCTTGATCAAGTGATGCAGTCCATGACCGAGATGGGCGAGGCGGATCTGGAACTGCAAGCCGAGCAAGAAGATCTGAAACTTGCCGATCTTGAGAAAGCAGCCGATGAAGCTCCCATTGTGAAGCTGGTGAATCTGGTGTTGAGTGACGCCGTTAAGCGCGGGGCCAGCGACATTCATATGGAGCCGTACGAGAAAGAGTTTCGGGTTCGCTTCCGCATAGATGGAGTGCTGCAAAGCATCATGACGCCGCCGCTCAAATTGAAAGACGCGATCACATCGCGCATGAAGATCATGGCCAAGCTCGACATCAGCGAAAAGCGCTTGCCGCAGGATGGCCGCATCATGCTGAAGATGGCGCTGGGCGGGCGGAAGAAGCAGCTCGACTTCCGCGTCAGCACGCTGCCGACGTTGTGGGGCGAGAAGATCGTGATGCGGCTTCTGGATAAGGAAAACCTTCGCCTGGATATGACCAAGCTGGGCTTTGAATCTGAGTCGCTGGTGAAATTTGAAAAGGCGATTTTGAAGCCTTACGGCATGGTGCTGGTTACGGGGCCGACAGGATCGGGCAAGACCAACACCTTGTACTCAGCAATTTCGCGGCTGAACACTCCCGACACGAACATTATGACCGCGGAGGATCCGGTTGAGTTTCAATTGGGCGGCGTAAATCAGGTGCAGATGAAGGAGCAAATCGGCCTTAACTTTGCGACATCGCTGCGCGCTTTTCTGCGGCAGGATCCGAACATCATTCTGGTTGGCGAAATTCGTGACTTTGAAACCGCGGAAATTGCTATCAAAGCTGCTTTGACCGGTCACCTTGTGCTCTCCACGCTGCATACCAACGGCGCGCCGGAGACGATTACCCGCTTAATGAACATGGGCATTGAGCCGTTCATGGTAGCAACCTCGGTACACCTGATTTGCGCGCAGCGCCTGGTGCGACGTATTTGCCAGGAGTGCGCCGAGGTGGTGGACATGCCGGTGCAGGCTCTCATCGAAGAGGGCTACGGTCCGGAAGAGGCCAAGAACGTCAAGATTCGCAAGGGGCGTGGTTGTGCGACCTGCAACAACACCGGGTACAAGGGCCGCGCTGGATTGTACGAAGTGATGGAAGTGGATGATGACATTAGAGAGTTGATATTGGTTGGCGCTTCGGCAGTGGAATTGAAGAAGCGCGCTATCGAAAGAGGAATGATCACGCTGCGCCGCAGCGGGCTCATCAAAGTTGCGGCAGGGGTTACCACGCTGGAAGAAGTAGCTCGCGAAACGATTCACTAGTCCGGGAAAAAGAGGGCATAAACATTATGGCGCTTACATTGAGCGATTTGTTGAAACGAATGTTGGAGATGGGAGGCAGCGATCTCCACGTCACTACGAACACGCCACCGCAAGTGCGCGTGCATGGACATCTGGTGCCGCTGGATTTGCCGCAGCTGACGCCGTCCGAGACCAAGCAACTGGCTTATAGCGTGATGACGGACGCGCAAAAGCACCGCTTTGAAGAGACCTTCGAGCTGGACTTTTCGTTCGGACTGAAGGGTCTGGCGCGCTTCCGTGCCAACGTATTCAATCAACGCGGAGCGACGGCAGCGGTGCTGCGCGTCATCCCATTCGAGATTAAGTCGTTCAATCAGCTCGGCCTGCCCGCTGTAGTGACCAAACTCTGCGACAAGCCACGCGGTCTGGTTCTGGTCACCGGACCAACTGGCTCGGGTAAATCAACCACGCTGGCGGCCATGATTGACAAGATCAATACCGAGCGCCATGAGCACATTTTGACGATAGAAGATCCGATCGAATTCGTGCACATGAACAAGAATTGCGTGGTCAACCAACGCGAGCTGCACGCGGATACCAAGAGCTTCAGCGACGCATTGCGAGCCGCGCTTCGTGAAGATCCGGACGTGGTGCTGATCGGCGAAATGCGCGATCTTGAAACCATCGAATCGGCATTGCGAATCGCAGAAACCGGTCACCTGACGTTTGGTACCCTGCACACCAACTCGGCGATTTCGACCATCACCCGTATCATCGACGTCTTTCCGGCGCACCAGCAGCCGCAGATTCGGGCGCAGCTATCGCTGGTGCTGGAAGGCATACTTTGCCAGAGCCTGCTGCCGAAAGCGGACAACCGGGGCCGAGCGATGTGCATGGAAGTGCTGGTGCCGAATGCCGCGGTCCGCAACCTGATTCGCGAGGACAAGATTCACCAGATTTATTCATCCATGCAATCTGGCCAGGACAAGTTCGGCATGCAAACCTTCAACCAGTCGCTTGCGACATTGTATTTCCAGAAGCAGATTACGGTCGAAGTCGCGATGGGACGCTCCAGCAACCAGGATGAGCTGCAGGAGATGATTAATCGCGGCGCCAGCTTGCTCAGTCGTCAGGTGCCGGCAGCCACGACCATGGCACGAGGAGCGACGCCAGGCAAACGCTGAACCGACAAGCCGTGGATTTAGTGAGAGGCAGGCACGACGAGCCGCAAGTATTTGAGGCTCGCAATCAGTAAACGCAAGGGCAGCATCATTGTGTAAGTGAGGAGAATTACCATGCCAGTTTTTACATTTTCGGGCAAGACGGCGGAAGGCCAAAAAGTAAGCGGCGAGCGCAACGCAGCCAACAAGCAGGCGATGATCAGCCAGTTGCGCCGTGAGCGCATTACGCCCGGGCCGGTACGCGAAAAGGGCAAAGAATTTGTGATGCCCACATTTGGCACCGGCAAGGTGAAGACCAAGGAGATCGCAATATTTTTCCGCCAATTCTCGGTCATGATCGATGCCGGCTTGCCACTGGTACAGTGCCTAGAGATTCTTGCCGCCAATCAGGAGAACCCGGCCTTCCAGAAGACGCTTACGGGAGTGCGGACCACGGTGGAAGGAGGCGCGACGCTGGCCAATGCCATGCGCGTATATCCCAAAGTGTTCGACGATCTCACCACCAACATGATTGAAGCCGGCGAAACCGGCGGTATTCTCGATATTATTCTGCAGCGCCTTGCGCTCTATGTGGAAAAGGCGGTGCGGCTGCGTTCGGCGGTGAAATCGGCTCTTATTTATCCCATTGCCGTGGTGAGTCTGGCCATACTGATTGTCGGCGCACTGCTGAAGTGGGTGGTACCGATTTTTGCCAACTTGTTCGTGGGCCTGGGTGTCAGCCTGCCCTTGCCGACTCGAATCGTGATGGGATTAAGCGCGTTCGTGAACCAGTTTTGGTGGTTCTTTTTTGTCGCGTTGTTCGGTCTGTTCTTCGGAACGAAGCAGATCCGCAAGAATCCAAAAGGCCGCTACTACTTCGATCTGATGCTCTTGAAGCTGCCGATTATCGGAATTCTGCTGCGCAAGATCGCTGTCGCCCGCTTTACTCGTACTCTCGGTACCCTGATTACCTCGGGCGTGCCGATTCTTGAGGGTCTGTCGATTACCGCGAGAACTTCCGGAAACGCCGTGCTGGAAGAGGCGTTGATGAAGGTCCGCAAAGCGATCGAAGAAGGGCGCACCATCGTGGATCCGCTGCGCGAATGCGGAGTTTTTCCCAATATGGTGACCCAGATGATTGGAGTGGGCGAGGCCACCGGCGCGATGGACGCGATGTTACAGAAAATCGCAGACTTCTACGAAGAAGAAGTGGACAGCGCCACGAAAGACATGCTGGCCATGCTGGAACCTGTCATCATCGCCATTCTCGGTGTGTTGGTCGGAGGCATCGTCATTTCGTTGTACATGCCTCTGTTCGCCATGATCGGCAAGCTGGCCGGTTAATCGAGAGATAGCTCGTGGAGGCCGGCGCGTCGCGCATCAAGCATGGCCTCCACTCCAACAGGTTTCTTTGGCGACTCTCGACCGGACGATTCGATCTGAGAGGCGAAAGCAAAACTGACAAACCGGAATCTGGATAGACATGCACTCCATGTTTGATGAGCGGTCGTGGTTGGCCTGGCTGGTCAAGGTCCGCATCATCATCCTTACATTCTTATTGGGCATTGAGCTGGCCATCGCGCGGCTTACTCCCTCCACACTGCCTCTGCGTTTGTTCACGCAGACCATGCTGCTGTGGTACACCATTTCCATTTTCTTTTTGGTGCTCTTGTCGTTCTGGGATGAACGGCGAATTCAATCGCTGCTGCAAGTGGTTACCGATCTTTTCATGGTGACGCTGGTGGTGTACGCCACTGGCGGTGTAGACAGCTCGCTTAATTTCCTTTATCCGCTCGTCATTATTGTGGGATGCGTCCTGCTGCCGCGTCTTTGGGCATATCTCGCAGCGGCCTTTGCCTTCATTTTGTACGGAACCATTCTGGAGCTGACCTACTTTGAGATTGTTCCGTCGTATTCCACCACCCATCCTGGGATGAGAACGCTCCAGGCCATCATCCTGGTGAATCTGTTCGCGTTTTTGGCGGTCGCCTACCTGGCGGCACTGTTGTCAGCTAAGTTGCGTCAAGTGGATGTAAGGCTCAAGTACACCAGCGGAGCGCTGAGGAATCTACAAGCGCTCCATGAAAACATCATCCAAGCCGTGAGTGGAGGACTCATTACCACCGGCATGGAAGGCCACATCACTCTGGTGAATACCGCCGCTCAAAGTTTGCTGGAAAGATCCGAGCAGCAGTTGATTGGTCACAACATCCAGGAATTCTTTGTCGGCTCGTTGCCGCAGGCGCAGTCTGAGCAAATTCACAGCGAGGTGCGTTCCGCCACTCGAGTGAATTTCCACAAAACGTTCCGCGTCAGGGTTTCGGAGCTGAAAGTAACGGATCGCGGCACCATCGGATATGTCTACACGCTGGACGATCTCACCGAAATCCGGCGTCTGGAGAGGGAAGTACGAATGCAGGACCGCCTCGCAGCAGTTGGCCGGCTGGCGGCTGCAATTGCGCACGAGATTCGCAACCCGCTCACTTCCATCGCGGGATCGGTCAGTTTGCTGGCTGCTGTTCCTGATTTGAGCGATGAGCATCGGCAACTCCTGCAAATTGTGACGCGGGAGTCGGAAAGATTAAATGGCATTATTACCGATTTTCTGGCTTACTCGCGTGGCAAGCAGTACCGCTTTTCTGAGGTCGATCTGGTGCTGCTTCTGGAAGACACGTTGACTTTACTTGAACATCGCTTAACGGCGGAGAACGCAAAGATTCAGGTGGAGCGAAATTTCGAGTGCGCGCAAGCCTGGACTCTGGCCGATGGCGACAAGATCAAACAGGTATTTTGGAATTTTTGCGAAAATGCGGTGCGCGCCATGAAGGATAACGGTGGAACTCTTCGGGTCTCCTTGCAAATTGAGAACAACGATTGGGAGATTGCCTTCGCTGACTCCGGACCCGGCATGCGGCCGCAGCTGGTGGAGAAAATTTTCGAGCCATTCCAGTCGGAGTTTGAGGGTGGCACCGGACTAGGCCTGGCCATCGTCTACCAGATCGTGCAAGCCCATGAAGGAAAAGTATGGGCGCGGTCGAAGTTTGGACAGGGAAGCGAATTTGTCTTGCGTTTACGGCATATCGCGGCCGGGGAAAATTTGCAAACAGCAAAGGAGACGGACAATCATTCCCGGAGTTCCGCGCTCGAAAATTCCCAGGCGGCTGGAGTGGCGGCGGGAGGACAAATTTATGGGTAATATTCTCGTTTGCGACGATGAGCGCTCCATTTGTGAAATGTTGGATATTGCGCTTCGCCGCGAGGGCCACAAGGTTGAAACAGTCAATTCCGGCGAAGGCGCCAAACGAAAACTCGATGGCGCGCTTTACGATGTGGTCGTCACCGATATCAGGATGCCGCACACCAATGGCATCGATGTGCTGCGCCACGCTCATCAGGTGTCGCCGGACTCCGCCGTTATTCTGATTACCGCCGTTGAAGACTACGAAGCTGCCGTCGAGGCGGTAAAAGCGGGAGGCGCCAGCGACTATATTCGGAAATCGCCTGGCCTGGTAAACGAAATAAAGATCGCGATCAACCGCGTGCTGGAGAAGCAATCGCTCAGCCGGCAGAACTTTGCGTTCAAGCGCGACGCCGCGACTCGCAATTCGCTCGACAACATTGTGGGTGTGAGCGCCGCGATGGAGAAGCTCAAGCAAACCATCCGCACCGTGGCCTCCACGCAAAGCACGATTTTGATCTACGGCGAAAGCGGAACGGGCAAGGAACTGGTCGCGCGCGCGGTGCACGTGTGCTCGCCCCGCGCCGGGGAACCGTTCGTCTCAGTGAATTGCGGCGCGTTCCCGGAGACTTTACTGGAGAGCGAACTCTTCGGGTATGTCAAAGGCGCATTCACCGGGGCCAATCAGAACAAGCGCGGATTGTTCGAAGTGGCCAACCAGGGCACCATTTTCCTCGACGAAATCAGCGAAATGACTCTGACCATGCAAGTCAAGCTCTTGCGCGTCCTGCAGGAACGTTGCGTGCGGCCGGTGGGCGGCACGGATGAGATCCCCATTGATGTGCGGGTTATCGCCGCCACAAATCGCCATCTCGATAAGCAGGTGGCCGAGAATACCTTTCGCGAGGATCTCTACTACCGGCTGAGTGTGATTCCGGTCAACGTTCCGCCTTTGCGCGATCGGCGGGAAGATGTGTCTCTGTTAGTCAATCACTTTCTGAAAAAGTACGCTCCCGCGGCGGGGCGGAATATTCAGCGCGTAAACCAGGAATCGCTGGACGCGCTGTGCGGTTACGAGTGGCCCGGCAACGTCCGCCAGTTGGAAAATACCATCGAGCGTGCGGTGGCCCTTGAAACCGGGCAGGAGTTGCGCGTGGAACTGCCGGCGGAGCGCCCCAAGGCGCGCGCCATGGCAGCCGGAGTTGGCGCAAGCGTGATCGCTGCTGGCGCGATGCTGCCCGATGGCATGGATATGGAGAAATACGTTGCCGATATCGAGAAATCACTGTTATTGGCTGCTTTAACCCAATCCAATGGTGTCCAGACGCGAGCCGCCGACGCCCTCCGCATCTCGTACCGTTCTTTCCGGCATCTGGCAAAGAAGTACGACATCTAGGAGTTGGCTGGACGTGCCGTCCGGCGCCATCGACGACGACCTCAAGAGTCGCGGTTCCCTGATTTCGAAGGGTCCCGGGGCCCATATTTGTTTATGATGTTTCCAAGGCAATGCGCTACGTTTTTCGTTTTCTTTGGAACTCAACGCGAGGCCACCGGCTCACGCCCTGGCGCAGCCCATATCTGCTTTGGCGGGTCGAGACTTACTGTGGCGTGCGCATGCAGCAGATCGGTTTCGCGGTTTTTTGGGAATTCGTCTGGCGGGAGCGGAACAATCTTTGGCGCTTCCTTAAATGGACGGCGGAAATGGAGCGATACGTCCATCCCAAGCCCAAATCATAGAGGTGCGAGTTCAGTCTTGTGGCAGCCTGTCGATCTTAGCGGCCATAATGAAGTCGCTCTCGGTCAATCCGTCAATCTTGTGAGTCCAGAGGGTGACTTCTACTTTTCCCCAGGTCAGCAGGATGTCGGGATGGTGCCCCTGCTGTTCGGCAACCTCTCCAATGCGATTTACGAACACCAGAGCTTGTTTGAAATCAGGAAAAGAAAAAGTACGAACAATGTGATGTTCGTTCACCGCTTTCCAGTGCGGGGCCTCTCGCAGGACGTCTTGCAGTTCTCGCCCCTTCATTGGAGGCACTCCGCCTTTGCAGGGAACGCAGGTCTTGTCAGCCAATTGAGTCATCATTCACCTCGTATGGGTCAGCGCGGATCGCTCCGCAATTGATTTGGTTCACAGTTTTCAAAAATTCGACCAGGTGGATGCGATGCCTCCAGCACTGAATGGTTATTTTTCGGCGTCCTACGATACGGCGACGAAAATTATCTCCGTTGTAGTTTGCGCCGGATTTCTGGTCGCGGCCGTCGCAATTCACAATATCGCAATCGTCTGTCTCGCACCAGCGATTATCATTCTTGCATTCGCTTTCTCTCCCCGGGCCTATGTGATTTCCGCGGGCAGCCTCACAGTCAAACGCCTGATCGGAGGTGTACGCATTCCCCTCGATGGAATTCGGGAAGCCAGGGCCGCGACCAAAGACGATCTGCGCGGCGGAATTCGCCTGTGGGGAAACGGCGGCCTGTTCGGATATTACGGCTTGTTTCGCACTCGAGCTCTTGGAGTCTGTTCCTGGTACGTAACCAATTGCCACCATATTGTGGTCATTAAGACAGGTGCCAAAACGATATTGTTCAGTCCCGATGATCGAGAAGGTTTTTTGTCTGCGATTACGGCCGCCTAAGCCGGAACCGGAATATCACTGGCGTTTTGCGGGGAATCGATATTTTCTTTTGGGCCGCGGCTCTCGGCTTCATCAATCAGGGTTCTTAGGCCGTCGGCGAGCGTGCGGACATAAGGCTCGACAAAGATGCCACCCGGGTCGACGGGAAGCTCGCGCAGTTCCAGATTCGGCGCGAAATCACTCCAACCCATTTTCTCGTCGCGCGCGAAGGAATAATTTCTTTGCGGCTTAAAGATCGTCACCCGGCCAGGATAGGCTGCGGCGACGTAGGCAAAGTGAGCTTCTTCATTGAGGCGCTCCAGCAGTAAATCATGAGCTACTCCACCCGTGGGCTGATGGCTGATTCCCAGAATATTGGAAATCCGCACGTGCAGCCGCTCGGCTTCGCGGTGCAACGCGCCTTTCACCTTTTTGCTCAAGTAAGAAAACTCGTCTTTCATATTCAGACGGACGAAATTGCCCCAATGGAAGCCCAACTTTTCGCTCGCGTGAAAAAGCTGCTGGGTAAAAGACAAGCGAAGCGGCACGCCGTGAAAATTGTAGGTGTCAATCATGGCTAGGACTGCCACCTGTTGGCCGTCCTTGTGCAGCATTTGCGCCATCTCGTAGGCGACCTGGCCGCCCATGCAGAAGCCGCCCAAATAGTAAGGTCCTTCCGGTTGCAGTTCCCGGATCTCCTTGAGATAGTGTGTGGCCATCTCTTCCACGGTTTTTAAATAATTGCGGCTGCCGTCCATGCCGTGGGCCTGCACTCCGTAAAAGGGATAGTCGGCGCCGAGCAGGCGAGCGAGGTCGTGAAAGAGGAGGACATTCCCGCCCGCGCCATGCACGCAGTAGAAAGGAGGCTTGCGCCCTCCCGAGCGAATGGGGACCAACGAAGACCATGAGGGCGACCAACCATGATCGCGGAGCAGTTCCGCGAGCTTCTCTACGGTGGGCGCCTGAAACAAGGTGGAAAGCGCCAGCGTCCGGCCGGTAAGTTTGCGCAGTTCGGAGAAAAGGCGGACTGCCATCAAGGAATTTCCACCAAGATCAAAGAAATTGTCGCGCAGCCTTACTGGATGGACATTCAGGACTTTTTCCCAGAGGCGCGTCACCTGCACTTCCAGCATGTCGCGAGGACCAGCCGACGCGGGAGCATTATTTTCGGTACGCGCCGCCGGCAAAGCTTTTCGGTCGAGCTTGCCGTTGGCGGTTAGTGGAAACTCCTTCAAAAATACGAACGCCGAAGGCACCATATATTCCGGCAGTCTTGCCCGCAGAAATTCGCGCAAAGCTGCAACCTGCAACTCCACACTAGGTTTAGGGATGATGTAACCAACGAGCCGCCTCTCACCCGGAGTATCTTCCCTCACCAGCACCACGCAATTTTCAATAGCTTCATGGTCCAGGAGTTTGGCTTCGATTTCGCCAAGCTCGATGCGATAGCCCTGAACCTTTACTTGTGAATCTTCGCGGCCCAGGAATTCGATGTTGCCATCAGGCAGATATCTTCCCCAGTCGCCGGTGCGATAGAGGCGTTCGCCGGTGGACTTGTGATGAATAAAGCTAGCCCCGGTTTTTTGCGCGTCACGCCAGTACCCCCTGGCCAATCCGCTACCGCCGATGTAGAGCTCGCCCGGAACCCAGACCGGGCATGGTGCCTCGCCCGCGCTCAACACGTGGAATGTTTGATTCCGCATCGGTTTGCCGTAGGGAATGCTCTTCCATTTCGAATCGACGTTTTCAATGGGATACAAGATGGACCAGATGGATGCCTCGGTAGCCCCCCCCAGGCTCATTAGCGTTGCCTTGGGCAAAAGCTTGCGAATCTGGCCGGGCAAGCCGACGGGGATCCAATCGCCGCTCATCATAATCACGCGCAGCGATTGCCCGATCGCTTCGCCGTGCTCGGCTTGTTCGACCAGCAGACCCATCAAAGCGGGAACTGTATTCCAGATCGTAACTTTTTCCGATGCGACCAACTGTGCCCAATGAGCTGTATCCTGCGCCAGTTCTGGACTGGGCATGACCACGGTTCCACCGGCCGCCAACAGACCAAAGATGTCGTACACGGATAAGTCGAAATTCAGGCGAGAGAGCGCGAGAACCCTGTCCTGCGGGCCTACGCCGAAGCGGTCATTGATATCGAGGATTGTGTTTACCGCACCGCAATGGTCAACGATCACGCCCTTTGGCTGACCGGTTGAACCTGAGGTGTAGATGATGTAAGCCAAATCCTCGAGCTTTTGCCGGGTACGCGGAGCCGTAGCGGGGAGGCCTTTCAGAGGTTCCATCTCGTCCACGACCAGCACTTCCACGTCGTGGGGGGCACTCACGCGCTGCCGCACGGCCGACTGCGTCAAAATCACTTTTACATCGCCGTTTTCGATGAGGTAACGCTGGCGTTCCGGTGGCAGGTCGGGATCAATGGGCATGTAGGCGCCGCCGGCGAACAGGATTCCCATGACCGCAACCACCTGCTCCCAGCCCTTGTCCATGACGATGCCGACAAATTGATTTGGCTCCAGCCCACGAGGCAGCAACTCTTCTTCGATCCGGCAGGCGCGGCTGTAGACTTCGGCGTAAGTCATGCGCCGCTGCGGAGTACACACCGCAATCGCCTGCGGACGAAGTTCAACTTGCTTCAGAAACAGAGTGTGGAGGAACTCTTCGCTCATGGGTGACTTGGTGTCGTTGACCTCTTTCATCAGCCGTGCCTGATAAGCAGGCAGCAATCTCTCGGCATTGTCGGCCAGGCTGCGCGTCCATGCGGATTCGTCGGAGGCTAATTGCTCCAGCAATAGCTGAAACCCTGCGAACAAGTCTTCGATCAAATTCGGAGGAAACAGTTCGTCCACCACGAACCAGTCCACGACTAGATCGTCCCGATCCTCGTGGGCTACCAAATCGAGGTATACCTGTGGAGTCTGACTGGCGGAATAGACCGGTTCACCCAAGCGAGCTGCCCAGGTGGGTTCGGCAGCCTTCCCGCCAATGTTCAGTAGACTGGTGAAAACGACCGGCATCATCGCTTTCGGCCCTACGCCCTGCTGGCGTGTCAACTCGCGGGTGACGCGAACGCCGCTAAAGTGACGGTAATGAAGATCCTGCCAGAGCTGCTCTTGCTGTTGTCGCGCCCGCGCCTCAAAGCCTTGGGGCTTGGTGTTATCGATTTCCAGCAGATTCACCGACGTGAAATCGCCGACCACATTGTTGACCTGTTTGTGCAGCGGCAGCCGGTTGAACAGCGTGAGATTCAATGTGAAACGAGCGCTCTTGCTCCAGATCGACAATACTTCGGCGAAAGCCGCAAGCAGAACCGCAGGGGCCGTCAAACCGGTGCGCGTACTCTTCTCTTTGAGCATCGTCCAAGAGGCTGCTACGATGCGCGCCCGATGGCGAATAAATTTTGGTTTGGCGATCGAAGCCGGACTAACCGCGAGCGGCAACTCGGGCGACGGCGGCAGGTTCGGGAGCCGTTTAATCCAATAGTCGCGCGACTGCTGAAATGCCTCGGAATTTTCGAAGGCTTCCGCGGCGAGCACATAGTCGCGGAATGACAATTCCAGTTCTGGCAGCGTCGTCGCCGGATCACGATATAACTGGTTCAGTTCTCCGAAGATGATTTCGAAACTTCGGCCGTCGGCGATGAGCAGGTCAATGCCAATGTGCAAGCGGGTTCGTTCCGGGTCGAGCAATGAAGCCCGAAACTCAAACAGCGGCCAGCGGTCGGTGGGATGGAGATAAGCCTCCATCTCACGGCGCACTGCATCCAGGCTGGCTTTGGCGACGGAGGGGTCGAGGCCACGCAAATCCTGAACCTTCATCTCATAGGCAGGCACCTGCTGCAGAATCTGTTGCCGGCCCTCTGGCAGGATGACCGTCCGCAACATTTCGTGGCGTTCGATCAGTTTCCGCAGCGCCTGCTCGAAGCGCTCCCGGTTCCAACTTTCCAGTTCAATCTCAAAATAGCAGTGGCAGCCGGTGTTGCCTAATTCGACCGCTTCGGAACGGCCAATCAAATAGGCCTGTTGGATGTCACTGAGGGGAAACGGCTCATGCCGGTTTTGCGGATCGGCACGCAGTTCGGGAAGCGAGCTGACGTTCGGTTCGAGACCCGAGCTTCTGCTTTCGGATAGCCGCAAAGCCAATGCGGCCCTCTGTTCGCGGGTCAAGCGGTTCAGTCTGTCACTAATACTCATTGAACTTTGATAGGTTCCCACCTATCCACCGCTGGGTGTTCCCTCAATTTCATCCATGAACTGTTCGAGTTCACTCGGATCGGCCTGCTCGAGGATTTTCTCCTCAACTCGCTGCGCTTGCGCGGCCAATATTGGGCTCTGAAGAAACGTATCCAGGGAGAACTCGACGCGAAATTCTTCCTGTATCTTAAAGGCGATCTGCATCGCCGACAAGGACTGCCCGCCCAGTTCGAAGAAATTGTCGGCGATCCCGACCCGGTCAATGTTTAGCGCCTGTTCCCAGGCAGCGGCCAGGAACTCCTCGAAAAGCGTTCCCGGAGCCACATAACCCTCGTCATGGCGGTGTTTTAGCGGACGCCGGGCAGCGATGGCACGGGCAAGGCTGGGGGAGTCGCTGAGTTGGTTGGCAATACGCACGAACCAATTCGATTTGCTTGGAGTGTCGCGGCTTTCTACTGTGACGCTAGCCGGCCCCTCAGAATTTGCTTTCGCAGCCACCGCAGACTTTGGGAGGTGGATCAGACTGGCAGGGGGAAAATCCCACGAGTATTCGGGACGATCCGGGCTTTGAAAGCTGGCGCCCATGCTTTCCAGAAAATCGCGGGCTGGCAGATTTTTTTGAGTTGGAGAGAAACGAATTTTTACCCGACCAATACTACGTTCCTGCGCCAGCGCGCCCAGGTGGGCGAGCATCCTGTGCTCCACTCTCCGCCCCAGTGCCCGGCAGCTTAACAAAACAGAATCAAGATCTAATACCGTCGGATCGCTGGTGAAGATCAGCGCGCCAACCGTCCCGTAATCTCCGAAGCGGTCGCTGAGTTTTACGACAAGGCACTCACCGCCCCGCTCATCGCACAATTTTTCGATCTCGTTCTCGGAGCGCCGAATGGTGGTGAAGTTGAACTGATTGGTCCGCTGCGTGAGCTGTGCCACCCGGGCGACATCGCTTTTCTGCATCGGCAGTATTTCAAGATGCAACTCCAGCCCAGCCAGGAAATCGTCCAGGTTCATGGACTGCTTGCGCAGTGCCTCTCGCTCGGAATTCTGCACATAGAGTTCGCTTCGCCGCAGATCTTCGTTGGAAGTCTGTGCTCGATCGAAAGCCCAGACATGGGAAAGGAATTTCGAAGCCGCCGGCTCTTCCTGGGGCACCTGCAGGGTGAGCACCTGCGGGCATCGCGCCTCCACCTCCGCGCACTCCATGGCGCTGTCGTCCAGCAGGATGAAGCTGTCCAGCCCAAGTTGAAGCTCTTCCGCCAGCGACCGGAGATTCTCCGACTTCGGGCTCCAGTTAATCCGCGAGGCGACAATGTGTTCGCGTCGCAGCACCATCCCCGCATTCTGCGCGAAGACCTTCCACACATCCTCTTCGTTATTCTTGCTGCACAGGCACAGCAGCATACCGGCATTGCGCTGGGCGATCACGAATTCCTGCAACGCTCGTGCCGCCAGATCCACCTTTACTCCCTGCGCCCCATCTTCGCCACACACCCCGCGCCACAATGTGTTGTCGCAATCGAGTGCGATCACTTTGTACGGAAGGTTTTGGAAGCGAAAGAATCTACGGGCCGCCATGGTGGCCAGCACGTTGAAGAACTCCTGGGTGTAGGGAACGTGCCCCAGTTCGTCGGCGCGCCGGTCCTCATAATCGGATACTGGATATAGGGACGCTATTTCGGAGGAGAGCACCACGGAAAGACCCCGTTGCGTCCTGGCGATTTCCGCAATTTGCTTTTCGATCCCGCCCAGGAAATCAGCCAGCGCTTTGTCATCTTGAGCCGCACGGCCAGCTGGACAAAAACACAGTAGTAGCGGAACCGTCGAGTGCTTGGAGAAGGCTTCAATCGCTGCTACGAACTCCGAGGCGTTGCGTTGGACTCGACTGCGGTCGTCCGCATTTTTCTTTTCTCCACCTTCATTTGCGGCACCGCGCCACCAATCTTCCAGGCGAAGCAGCAACAGGTTCATACCCGTCTGATTGGTGCTGAACAGACTGGTGGGATCAAGCAATTGCTGAAAAACCTGACTGTAGGGAGCAAATGCGATGGTGCAGTCCGATCCGAGTTCGTCCAACCAAAAGCGTAAGGGCTCCTCGATCAATTCGGCTGTAAAGTTTGCGGCGACTGCGATGGTTGAGAATGCTTTTAACGACATATAAAAAGCCCAAAACGGAACTCGCTGGCACTTGCGATTGCCCAACAGTGTAACCCGGGTGCACTTGAGTGCCCATAGAATTACACGTCCGGCGGTGCAGGTCCGTATAAGCTTAATATTATCATTATGATGCAAGCGTTACCTGAGGCTCTCGATGAGTCCGTTTCCTCGGTTTTTCAGGTGCGCAAAAGATTGCGCACAAGTTCAAAATAAATCTAATACGCTGGTATTAACGCGCGTGATAAGCCGGGTCAGTCTGGAGAGCAGGTGGTTTCCCAAATTGGGCCCCCGAATACCTAGTGAGCAGAGTCTCTTGCAGCCTTGTTGGAATGTTAACCTTGTGGCGCCCATGATTCTCGAAGCCCTCGATCGCATTGCCAATCATTGTGAGCCGCTCACTCGCGCCGAGGCCAGAGCAGTAATGGGCGAAGTTTTGTCCGGACACTGTACTGACGCACAAATTGCCGGACTATTGGTTGCTCTCCACATGAAAGGCGAAACGGTGGAGGAGATTGTCGGTTTTGCCGATGCGATCCGGGCAGCGGCGCGGCCTTTGCCATTCCATCAAGATTCAGCCGTGGACGTCAGCGACACTGGGCACGATGCTCTGCTCGATACCTGCGGCACGGGCGGCGACGCCAGCGGCACCTTTAACATCTCCACCGCAACCTCATTTGTCGCAGCGGGCGCGGGCGTGCGCGTGGCTAAGCATGGCAACCGCAGCCTTACGTCGAAGTGCGGCTCAGCTGACGTAATGGAGGCGCTCGGAATCAATATCAACCTGCCCGCCGACCGCCTGGCAGCCTGTCTGAAAGAAGTGGGCATGGTTTTCCTTTTTGCTCCGGCGGTCCACTCCGCCATGAAGTTCGTGCAACCGGCGCGGCGCGAGCTCAAGCTGCGCACCGTCTTCAACCTGCTTGGTCCGCTCACCAATCCAGCGCATGCGTCGGCGCAGGTGGTCGGTGTCTATTCCGCGGAACTGGTGGATAAGCTGGCCGAGGCGCTCAGCATGCTAGGACTGCGACGAGCCCTGGTTGTGCATGGTTTGGACGGCTTGGATGAGATTACTATCACGGCGCCGACTCGTGTCGCCGAATTGCGTGATGGCAATATTCGTACCTATGAGGTAACTCCCGAGGAGTTCGGTATAGAACGAGCAATATTGCCCGAAATCGCGGGTGGAGATGCGAGCGCGAATGCGACCATTATTCGCGGAATTCTCGGCGGCGAAAAATCCGCCCGTCGCGACATCGTGCGGCTAAATGCGGCAGCGGCGTTGGTGGCGGCAGGGAAAGTGCATCATTTGGGTGATGGCATCGCCCTGGCGGCGAAATCCATTGATTCGGGCGCTGCGATGGCCAAGCTACAGGCGCTTCAGAAATTTACGTCAGCTTTATCTGCGGGGCAGAAGAACTAAGTTTTCGCTGAAGTCGGGTCGCTTACGCAGAAGGTGGCAATCATTTATCGCGTAGGAATGGTGAACGAGTTATTGCTCGTATCGCTTTCTGGCACGCTGCCGTCATTGACCAGCGCACTGCTGGGCGGCGATTGAGTAACAAAGCGGATCGAACTCTTCGATTTCCCGCGTACTTCCAGGCGCTTGCTCTCTTCGTGGCCGGCAGAGCGAAGCGTCACTGGCACTTCGGCTCCTGCCCCACCTATGTTCTCGACGGTCACCGTTACCAGATAGCTTCCTTGAATATTTTTGCTGGGATAGACCGAGTCAATCTTAAAATCCGGCAAGCCCCGGTCGTGATACACCCAATCATCAAAGAACCATTGCAGATTGCGTTTGCTTTGCCCCTCAAGGAGGTGCTGCATGTAGGAAGGCTCGGTGTCCGCTTCAGGCCGATAGTTTGAGAGCGCGCGCTTGAGCGTCGAGTCCCCGAGCATGTCGCGCAGCATCCACCAGACATACATGGCCTTGCTGCGGTAAAGCTCTTCAATGCCAGTATCCAGCAGTGATTGCCGAGTGGAAGTACTGTCCACTTCAGCGGTCAGAGATTGTTCCGCCTCCACCAGTGCCGCTAAATGGTCTCCCATGAAACGAAGCGCGTCTTCACGGCTGCTGATTTGTTGTTGGTAGATGGCCTGAGCGAAATGAGCCAAGCCCTCGTATATCCAAAGCCGCGGCGAGGGAAAGGCGGCATGCGTACGTTGATGAACCGCCGTGATCTCGGCCAACTTAGGATCAATATCGTTCAGCGTAGTTAACAGAAGTCCGCCGCTCTCGTAAGGTCCGGCTGCCGGCTGCGCGAGTTCTGCCACCCTGGCATCCCTTTTGGGCGACCCGAACCAGTTGGTGACGAATGGGAGAACTTTTTCGCTGCCCGACGCAAAGTTTTCCGCGGCAGCTTTATGTTCGGGCAGATAAGCAATCTCGATTCCCGGACTTGCCAGATTTTCAAATCCTCCAAATGCCAGCAAAGGCGTAGTGTGACCTAAGGGAGAGAACTGGTACTGGCGGCAATTTTCATGGTCGCTGGAGTCGGCCGAAGCATCGCCATTCTGTCGTCCGGTAGGTGGGTTATTCATTAGCCCGGTCAAGGCCACGCCGGGATCTCTCCATAAACAATATTCCACGCGCATGTTGGAAGACGCTTCCCGATGCATCCAACGCCCAACGGTCTCCGGGACGCTGTTTTCCTGGGACAGATTCGCCGCCGGCGTCGCCACCGGATACCACGCGACATGTCCAAGGCCACGCACCGTGCCGGAGGACTTGCCAATCTGGTCCCAATCCGTGCTCTCCGCGACGGCTTCCGGCATGCCAATATGAGTCAGGCGGGTCGTGTCGAGCACGACCACTCCTTCGTATCCGACCTGAAGTTCGATCCCTGCTTTGGGCGGGAGCGGCCGCGGCAGGCTGACGATGGCTTCCGACAACGCCCCGGTGTGATCAATATCCGAAATATATGGTTGCGCGACAAACTCGGCTGGTTTGCCGTCAATCAAAATCGAATGCCATTCCAGCGACGAAGAAATCTGCAGGGCAATCGTCTCCTGTGCTGTATCCGAATCATTGCGCAGCGTTATTTTGCCGCGCACCGCAATGCGATGTTGGGCGGGTTCAATTCGAACCTGCAGATCATAGTTGGTGAAGGTGATGGCGCTTCGGTCGAGCGAAAATCCGGGGACTACAAAACCACACAGCACACAGAGGGCACAGAGGAACTTCATTCCGCCTGCTTCCGCCTCTGCCGCACAATTTCGTAGAGAACCACGCCGGCCGCCACCGAGACATTCAGCGACGGAACCTTGCCCAGCATCGGAATCGAAACCACAAAATCACATTTCCGCCGCACCAGATCGTGCAGGCCTTTGCCTTCCCCGCCAAGTACGATGGCGCAATCCATCTTGTAGTCCAGCGCCTCATAGGATTGCTCGCCACGTTCATCCAGCCCCACTGTCCAGATGCTCTTCGCCTTCAGCTCTTCCACCGTACGTGCGATGTTCGTGACCCTGGCAATCGGCAGGTGCTCACTCGCCCCCGCCGAAGCCTTAGTCACGATCTCGGTGACTCCTGCCGCCCTGCGTTCCGGAATCACCGCGCCGTCGGCCCCCGCCGCATCCGCTGTGCGCAATATGGCGCCCAAATTGTGCGGATCTTCCACTCCATCCAACACCACGACCAGAGAATGCAGGCCACGTTTATTTCCGACTACACCATCGAGGCCGGAATACTGTTTCGCTGAAGTGACCGCCACAACCCCCTGGTGAGCATTGTTTCCGGCCATGTGATCGAGTTCATCCCGCCCCACGAAACGCACGGCAACACCCTGCTTGCGGCACTCCTCCACCACGCGTTGCAGCCGCAGGTCATGACGTTCCTTGGCCACCCCAACCCATTGAAACGCCCGCCCGCGGGCTTTTAACGCCTCCGCGACGGCATTGATTCCATAGATGTAATTCATGAATATTGAGTGTACTTCCTGGCCGCTGGACGCGCGAGTACCGGGCAGTTTTTTGTACCGGGCAGTTTTTTACCTCAAAAGCTTCATCTGATATGCTGCCTCAGCGTTTGACCAGGTGAGCACTCATGCCGATGCTCGACTGAAGATTAAGAGGAGCCAGACCATGATTCGTAGGTTCGCCGCCCGTTTTATAGGTCCTGCCGTCTTTTGTTGCCTTGCCTGTGCTCTCTTCGGGCAAGAATTTTCTGCCGATTTGGTAACCACGCACGCCTCCGGGGGAGGGGTTACCGCGAAAATTTTCGTTGGCAAAGACAAGGTGCGCATCGAGCCGCAACAGAACGGCGGCATGGGCGGCATGGGCGGCGGCGCCGTGATCATGGATATGTCCACCCAGACCTCCGTGATTCTTATGCCAGAACGTCATATGTATGTGGAAACCTTGCCCGGGCATGGCCCACAGCATGCGGTTGCCTTCTTCCGTCCCGATGACATTGACAATGCATGCGCTGACTGGCTGAAATTGGCTCGCAAACCAGGAGGCAGCTGTAAGAAGATTGGCCACGAAAGTGTGAATGGACGCGATACGGTTAAATACGAAGGCACTTCCGCTGGCGGTGACCCCGGCGACGTATGGCTCGATACCAAGCTGAAATTTGTGGTTAAGTGGCTGGGAAGCAATGGCGGGGGCGCGTTGAAGAACATTCAGGAAGGGGCGCAGCCCGGGAGTCTTTTCCAAATCCCAGATGGATATCAGAAAATGGATATGGGTGGCATGATGGGGCATCCTGAGCCTTCGAGTCAATAAACCGTGGCCTTTTCCACGCCCGCAAAAAGCTATACTGGAAGCGGTGAACACTCGCACGGATCAATCATGCCTCTATCGGCTGTAATCGTGGATGACGAACAGCTCGCGCGCGATGAACTCGCCTATTTGCTCAAGAATATTGGCGAGGTTGAGGTTGTAGCCCAGGGCAAGAATGGCGTCGAAGCCGTCAATCTGGTTCGCGAACACACCCCCGACCTTTTATTCCTCGATGTCCAGATGCCCGGCCTTGATGGCTTCGGCGTCATCAAGAAGCTTCTCGACAAGAAGGTTCACCTGCCGAAAATCGTCTTTGCCACCGCCTTTGACCAGTATGCGGTGAAGGCTTTCGAAGTCAATGCGGTGGATTATCTTTTGAAGCCATTTGATCGCAAACGAGTGGCGCAATCGGTGCAGAAGGCGCGCGCCAAAATGGGGACCGCCCCTCCCGCCACTGACCGCATTGAAAGCCTGATGCGCATGCTGGAATCGCAGAAGCAGACGTCGAAGGTGCTATTAAAGGCCGCCGGCCGGATGTTCCTGGTGAATCAAAAGGATATTTGTTTCGCTTCGATCGAAGATGGATTGATCACAGTTGTCACCAGCGGAGCCGCGGGGATGGAGGGTCAATCGAATTGCCGGACGCTGGAAGAATTAATGGACTGTCTTGATCCTGCGCTTTTCTGGCGCACCCATCGTTCTTATCTGGTGAATATCAACCGCATTAAGGAAGTCGTCCCGTGGTTCAAAAGCTCCTATCAACTTCGCATGGACGATAAAAAGCAGACCGAAATTCCGGTCAGCCGCGCGCAAACCAAACGGCTGCGCGAACTTTTTGGTTTGTGATTTCTTCCCCTCCGTGCGAGACACGAATCGACCACCCCGGCTCTCCCCAAAGTAATATGCAACCCGGAGGCTCCGTGTTGTAATCTAGACAGCGGAGTTTGTCATTGCTTTCTCGCCCCCACCGTTTACGTAATTGCTGGCGCAGCGGCGCGCTCTCGTTGTTATGCATTCTGCTGGTCGCTTTTACTGGTTTCGTCCAGGCAGTTCACGTTCACCCGTCGGATTCAAAGCTTCCCAGCCATGAGTGCTCTATTTGCTCGGTGGCGCATGCGCCTGCCGTAAGCAGCGCACTTTATCGTCCGGCTCCGCTATTTTCCCGCGCTTCTTTCGTAGTTCTTTCGGAGCAGACCTCGCATTCCTTCGGACTGGTCTTTTGGCTCCGTATCCGCCCGCCTCCTCAAGCCTAAGGTTTGGAAAAACCTCATATTTTGGAGTTCCCTTGCGGGAGCTCTATTCCACAACCTCATTTGCTTTAGGAGGAATTATGCTGGCTTCTTACCAGAAGCTGCGTCTCGCAGCTTTTCTGTTCGCTTTCTATTCCATTTTGGGCGGCTTAGCCGCCGGCGCGCAATCCGGAAGTTCAACCTCGATTGTCGGTACCGTGGCAGACCCAACCGGAGCAGTGATTCCTAACGCGACCGTCGAAATTCAAAACCCAGTAAGCGGCTTTGACCGTACCACCACGACCGACACTGCGGGAAGGTTTACCATCCCGAACGTCCCGTTCAATCCTTATCACCTTAGCGTAACGGCCAAAGGTTTCGCTCCTCACATCCAGGATGTCGACGCCCGCTCAGTCGTCCCGTTGAATGTGAATGTGAGTCTGGCGATTAGTAGTTCCTCAGAAACGGTGACGGTTGAGGGAGGAGCGGAGGATCTGCTGGAAAACGATCCAACCTTCCATACAGACGTGGATAAAAACCTATTCGACAAGCTCCCTTTGGAAAGCCAGTCTTCGTCTGTAAGTTCGTTGGTGACGCTGGCAACGCCCGGAATCGCTGCCGATTCCAATGGGCTTTTTCACGGTCTGGGGGATCACGCAGAGAACTCGTTCTCGGTCGACGGCCAGCCCATCACCGACCAGCAGAGCAAAGTATTTTCCAACCAAATCCCCATGGATTCGATTGAATCGATGGAGGTCATTTCCGGTGCTCCGCCGGCGGAATATGGCGACAAAACTAGCGTGGTGATCAACATCACCACCCGTTCGGGCCTGGGCATGACCACGCCACATGGATCTATTACCACCTCGTACGGTTCGTTTGGGACATCCAATGTTGATTTCAACGTCGGCTTTGGGGGCAAAAAGTGGGGCAATTTTGTCTCTCTCAGTGGCATGAATACCAGCCGCTTTCTCGATCCTCCTGAATTCACCGCCTCGCACGACAAGGGCAATGAAGAAAATGCCTTCGACCGGGTCGACTACCAATTTTCAACCAATAACGCTGTCCACCTGAATTTCGGCTACAGTCGGAGCTGGTTCCAAACGCCGAATTCCTTTGACGCTCAAAATGCGACCGCATGGTCTGGTCTGGATGGAGTGGATCCGGCGGTTGAAGACTCTAGCGGGCTCGATCCGCAAGGGCAGCCTGTGGGTGCCACGGATCAGCGATCGCAAATCAATACCTTCAACATCGCCCCATCGTGGACCCACCTGATCGGTACCAAAGCGGTATTTACGCTCGGGGCATTCGTGCGCCGCGATGACTATAACTACTATCCCAGCGGCAACCCTTTCGCGGACCTGGGGCCGCCCAGCCTGCAACGAGAGTCCGTCGGTCAGAATCGGACCCTGACTAACGCCGGACTTCGATCTGATTTGTCCTATGTAGAAGGGATCAACAACGTCAAGGTCGGGATCAACTATGCACAGACGTTTCTTAACGAAAACGATTCTTTGGGCATCGTGGATCCTGCCTATAACGCACCCTGCATCACCTTTGCCGCGGATCAGCAGCAATATGTTGCCGCGCCGGGTTTCACCGATCCTTCCCAATGCACCGGCGTCAACCAGCCCAACACTGCGGCGAACCCGAATGCGCCAGGCTCTGCTCTTTATCCGAATTTCAATCCGGTGCTTTTGCCCTACGATTTGACTCGCGGCGGCAGCCTTTACAGCTTCGTCGGCCATACCGATGTGAAGGAGCTGGCTTTGTACTTGCAGGACACCATCACCAAGGGGAATTGGTCTTTTAATCTTGGTCTGCGTGGCGATTTTTACAATGGTCTTACCACCGCTCAGCAGGCCGAGCCGCGAATCGGCATTGCGTACAACATCAAGCCGAGCAATACGGTTCTGCGCGTTTCTTATGCACGAACTCTGGAGACGCCGTTTAACGAAAACCTGGTGCTTTCGAGCAATGGCTGCGCCAACGCTGTTCTAAATCCTCTTCTCGCCTGTTCTTCTTCCTCACTAACACCGCTCAGTCCGGGCTTTCGCAATGAATTCCACGCTGGCATCGAACAGGCTCTGGGCAAATACCTGGTGTTCTCGGGCGAGTACATTTGGAAGTACACCCACAACGGATACGATTTCAGCGTCTTGGGCAACACTCCCATTACGTTCCCGATCGAGTGGGATCATTCCAAAATTCCCGGGTTCGCCGGGCGCGTCAGCGTGCCCAACTATCACGGATTTTCGGCGTTGATGGTCTTTTCTAGTGTGGCGGCGCGCTTCTTCAATCCGCAGATCGGTGGAGCTGGCGCTGCTCCACTTGCTCCCAGCGGCGTTTTCCGTATCGATCACGACGAGAAATTCAACCAGACGACGCACTTCCAATATCAGCCATGGAAGGTGGGCCCATGGCTCGGCTTCAACTGGCGCTATGACAGCGGCTTGGTTGCCGGGAATGCGCCCTGCTATGGTGGGCCAGATAACGACTGTCCGCAGTCCACTACCCTCAGCGGCCTGCCTGCGATTCTTATGCAGGACGCTTTTGGAAACCCGCTGAGTGCCGATCAGGAATTTGAAGCCGGTTTTACCTGCAACGGCGTGGGGGCGACCCCGACTCATGCTCTACCGTCGGCGTGCCCTGCTTCTCAGTTCAGCTCCACGCTGATAAAAGTCCCGGCTCCCAATACCGAAAACGATGATCACAATCCGCCACGCATTGCTCCACGTCATCTGTTTGACATTGCTGTCGGCGATGACGATTTGTTCCACGGCCATGCCCACAATGACCGATATAAATGGAGTCTGCGTTTTACGGTCATTAATGTGACGAACGAGTACGCGCTTTACAACTTTCTCTCAACCTTCAGCGGCACTCACTATGTGACGCCCAGAACTTACACCGTGCAACTGGGATTCAATTTCTGAAACGATGAAAATGGGGGGAGGGCAGCCGGCTGGGGGGTGATCCGGCTGCCCTTTGGGCTACGACATTCAAGACCTATGCCGCCATGGCTTCCAGCGCGATTCGATTGCGAATCACCAGAGTTGCGCCTTCCAGGCGGATGAATTCTTTCTTTTTCAAATCGCTCAGCAAGCGGGTTACCGTCTCACGCGATGCGCCGATCATCTGCGCCATCTCTTCATGCGTCATGATTCCGCGGATGCGAACCTCGCTGCTCAGCAGATCTTTTTCCCGTCCGGTGCTCCAGGAGAGCAAAAGGCGCGCCAGTTTTCCCGCCGATGAGCGGGCTAAAACCAATTCGTGGATGTCGCGGTACATGGATTGAAACTCGATGCTCAGCGCCTGCGCGGCGTGTATGCCCAGTTCGCCATTTCTTTCCATCAAGCGGACCAAAGCCTCGCGCTCGATGAAGTTGACGTGGCATGGTCCCAAAGTTTCGGCGGTAACTTCGAATGGCGTCCCGGAGATAGCCGCGCTCAAGCCCAGGACGTCTCCCGCAACCGCCACTTTGAGAATCAAGATTTTTCCCTCCCGCGAGGCGGTGGAAAGCTTCACTTTCCCCGAGCACAAAACCAAAGCTCCGTGCGGCGATTGCCCCTCGACGAACAGCAGCGCGCTGCCCGGATACACGGCGGGATGGCTGGCGGCGCTGAAGGCCCGCAACGTTTCCGTGGAAAATCCACAAAACCACTTGTTCTTGCGCAGCTTGCAGGTCAGGCAACTTTCAATCATTTCTAACCCATAGGGTGTGTTCATCAGCACCGCCTCGTTGGTTTGTTGGCCATTAGACGAATCGACTCTGCTTCTTGCTTGCTTCTGCGCGCCGGTAACGCGCCGCAGATCCCGGGCCGGCAAGCGAGTGTTTGCCGTTTTCGAGAGAATTGTGGCTGCGACTCCGCGCGCCTCCGGCTCCGCTGATCGAAGCGCTCGAATCAACTCCCAGCCCGAGCTCGTATCCGATTCCTTGTGCCACAAAAGGCCGCAATGAAACAGAAACAATGGATCAATCGGCCTACCGGCTGAAATTTGCAGCTGAGGCGAAGAATTTGCGGTTTCTCGGGCGACGTTATGCCGGAGCAAGGAGAGGCGAGGGCTCAAGGAACGAGGAAAGCGGGATGAATCGCTCACACCGCCGATTACCCGGCTCGCTTGAAAACTTAGGTTTTGCACGACCACCACCACCGCATCCTCAACCTCGGGATGCACGCCTGAGAAACTTGTTGCAATAAAGGTGCAGTTTTTGTTCCAATCCGAAACACCCTCTGCGGGGGCTGGTATTGCCATGGAATCAATTAGATAACGGCCTCCAGGTCGCTGCCTCATGGATGGTGCACTGCCATTTATAAGGCGAGGTGCCGATTATTCGGCATCTCGCAGCCGTGTTGAGTCATGCAAGGAATAAGAATCTGGGACGGACAGGCACCGACCTCGCGACTTGAAAGCGCGGGGAAAACAAAAAAGCACTTTGAAAATTAAAAGACGTGCGAGAAAATTTTTGCGGTGGTACGTCAGCGGACTGACTCGTGCGAGACGTGGACCTAGTGTACGAATCGGCCCAACGCTTTTTTGGCGCGAGTGAACTATGGCGGAGATCGATCTTAGCCTTGACCGGCATGAAATCAATTGCCCGCACTGTTGTGAGAAGGCTTCTCACCTGTGGCCGGGAACTCTGATTCTTTTCGCCTCCACGAAATGCACGCATTGCGGTCAGGAATTCCTCATCGTGGATAACAAAGCGGCATCGAACGAACGCGCCTAGAAGATTCGCTGTTTTTCGACGCGAAGGCCTAATAGTCCGTGCGCCGAATATTGAATCGGCGCAGCATGGACTGCAAAGTCGTGCGCTTTACGCCGAGCCGTACTGCTGCTCCGCATTTTCCCGAAATGACCCCACCGCACTCGCGCAGCACGCGAAGAATGTGATCCCGTTCCAGTGACACTAAAGTGCTGTCGTGGACGTTCCCCACTAAGGTAATTAACTCTCCCAGAGGCGCCTGGAGTGTGGGTCCATCGCTTAAGATGACGGAGCGCTCAATAAAGTTCTCCAGTTCGCGAATGTTTCCCTGCCATTCATAGTTTTCAAGGGCATTCATAGTCTCTTCGGAGATCCGGTCGATCGGCTTGCCCATCTTGGCGGAAAATTTCTGTACGAAATAGCGAACTAACAAGGGAATATCGGTTCTGCGCTCGCGCACCGAAGGCAGGCGAATGGGGAAGACGTTGATTCGATAATACAGATCGCTGCGGAATTCGCCCTCCTCCATTCGTTCAACCAGATCACGATTGGTGGCAGCGATCAGCCGGATATTGACCCGAATCGTACGGGTACTGCCCAAACGCTCAAATTCGCGGTCCTGCAAAACGCGCAGGAGTTTAGGCTGCAGTTCCAAGGGAATGTCTCCCACCTCGTCCAGCAGCAACGTGCCTTTGTCGGCCAATTCGAGGCGCCCGATTTTCTGGCTGATGGCGCCGGTAAAGGCGCCTTTTTCATGGCCAAACAACTCACTCTCGAGAAGTCCGGTGGGAATCGCGGCGCAGTTCAGCTTGATGAAATTACTATCCTTCCGCGAACTCATGCGATGAATCGCGTGTGCCAGCAACTCCTTTCCGGTGCCGGTTTCACCCAGGATCAATACGGTCGCATCGCTATTGGCCACCGTCTGCGCTTTGTGTAGCGCCTCTTTAAGGACAGGACTTTCGCCAACCATCGCCTCGAAATCGCGCGTGGCATGAATCTCGCCCTGCAGGTAACGCTTTTCCGCCGCGAGCTTGTCCTTGAGCTGAGCCATTTCGCGATGGACCTGGGCATTGTCGAGAGCGATGCCGATCTGGCCCGCGATCTGGCTCAGGAGATTTACGTCCTGGGGAGTAAAGGCGTCATCCCTGCGGCTGGCCAAGTTGAGCGAACCCACGGGCCCTTTCTGCGTGATCATCGGGATGCAGCACAAGGTGTGCATGCCGTTGGCGAGCAGTTCCCGGACAGTTTTATGGTCGGTAGCGAGAAGGGCCTCATAGCTATAAACCCGGGGTTCGGCGGCCAGGAAGGCACGGCCGGCCGGGGAGTCCTTGAGCGGCGCGCCGCCGCCTTCCGATAGCGATTGTTTGGAGCAGGATGAGGACAAAGCGTAACCGTGAAACGATTGAGTGGACCGATCGTAAAGAGTAATGCTGGCATGATCGTGTTGCAGTACGCGATGCAGCGATGCCGAGATGGCAGGGAAAATCTCGCTGATCTCGGGGTTGGAGACCAATGCCGAACTGATTTCAAGGTGCATTTGCAGCCGCGCGCTCTCTTTTTCGATGGCGCTGCGCCGCAGAACAGTCTCGACGGACAGGGCTACGATCGGCGCCACCTTGCGCAAAACGTTCAATTCATTTTGCCCATAACCGTTGGGGCGAGAGCTTGCCAGCGAAAGTGTTCCCAAGTGCCGTTGCCGGGTGGTAAGGGGAAACTCGCAGAATGAGTGCATGCTCATTTCTCTCACAATATCCAAGGAGTCGGAGAAGCGCGGTTCGCTTTGCACGTCAGGAAAATTCAAAGGCTCCTGGTGCCGCCAAACCCAACCAGCGGTGGTGTTCTCCATGGGAAGCTCCATGGCAGTGACGGCTTCCCGGCCTTTTTCGTAAACGAGAGCGGAGAATGAATTTTTCAGTGGGTCGTGCAGACAGATGCCGGCGAGCTCGAGCGAGGCAATGGGATGAAGCTGCTCGACCACTTCAGGAAACATTTGCCCAACTTCGGCGATCTGCACCCGAAGGCCAGACGGTTGCGCTACATCTTTACCGCGAAGAGACTCTGACTGAAGGTCTAACCGGTCGTTGGGCGCCGTTTGCAAGAGTGCACTCCGATATCTCCCCCTCAAGCAAAATTTCCCCCAAGCAACATCCCCGAGCATATTCCCTTCAAGCCCGGTGCTGTTTTTGAATCATTGGGCACATCATAAGACCACCGTTAATCGTGTCAACGAAAATAAGTTTGCCAAACGAATCCCGGACAGGCTTGGGGCGGCGCAGAAGGAATACAATCCAGAAAATGGCGAGAGGTTGGGAGAGCAAATCCGTCGAGGAGCAGCAGGCCGAATCCGCCAGCGAGCGCACGCCAAAGCCCCCGGCTCAAACTCCGGAGCAGAAGGTTCGCCAGAACAAACGGAAGGAACTGCTTTTGATCCAGGTGCATATCTGTGATCAGCTGCGCCGCGCGCATAACCCGAATCATCGCAAGGTTTTAGAGTGCGCACTTGCCGATCTGGAAGCAAAACTGGCGGTTATGGACTGAAGCTGAAGCAAGGTTCCTCTTGTAACATTCTGACGTATAATAGGCTTGTGCCTATGAAGGCTTACGTGTACGTTTCCCTAAAGAAGAGCGTTCTGGACCCCCAGGGTAAGACCATCCAGGGCGCACTTAAGAAGCTGGGCTATCGAGGGTTGGAAGAGGTGCGTCAGGGAAAGTACTTCGAGCTTGCACTCGAGGGAGGCTTGACCCGGCCGCAAGCGGAAGCCGAAGTGGCGCGCATGGCGCGTGAGGTCCTGACCAATCCTGTGATTGAAGAGTTTCGTTTTTCTCTGGAAGACTAGCTGATTCTCTCCCGATTCGGCAGTAGTTATTAACGCCCTGGATGCCAGGGTTGATCAAAGTTTAAGAATCATCGGTTCCCCCAAGCCGAAAACCTAGGAGTTCTCCATGTGCGGCATTGTTGGATATGTAGGTAAGAAGAGAGTCGTTCCCGTCATTCTGGACGGTTTGCGGCGGCTAGAATATCGCGGTTATGACTCAGCCGGCATTGCGGTTTGCGGCAATGGCGCCGGCCTGCAGATTCGTCGCGCCGAGGGCAAGCTGCGCAACCTCGAAGAAGTGATCCGTCTGAAGCCGATGGACGGCACCTATGGCATTGGACATACGCGCTGGGCCACGCACGGGCGTCCCACGGAAGAGAACGCTCACCCGCACCGCGATTGCAGCGGCCGCATCGTTGTCGTGCACAACGGAATTATCGAGAACTACGTTCCGCTCAAGAAAAAGCTGATCGAAGAAGGGCACCGCTTTACCACCGAGACCGACACCGAGGTCATCGCGCACCTGGTGGAGAATTTCTTTTTGAAATCCGGCAACGGCACGCGCCCTTCGCTCGAGGAGGCGGTCCGCAAGACTGTCGCCATGTTGACGGGCGTGTTTGCATTGGCGGTAATTGCGGTGGACGAACCCAACAAAATTGTCGCCGCACGCAATGGTCCCCCCGCGGTTATCGGCCTGGGCAAGGACGAGTACTTTGTAGCCTCTGATGTTCCGGCCATTCTCTATCACACCCGCGATTTGTTCTTTCTTGGCGATGGCGATCTGGCCGTCATTACGCCGGATGGCGTGCAACTCACCGACTTCAAAGGCCAGCCCATTGTCCGCCAGGTGCAGCATGTGACCTGGGACCCGGTTATGGCGGAAAAGGGCGGCTTCAAGCATTTCATGCTCAAGGAAATCTATGAGCAGCCGCGGGCGGTGCGCGACACAACATTGGGACGAATTTCGCAGGATACCGGCCACGTATTCCTCGACGAAATGGAAATCACCGAAGCCGAGTTCAAGGCGGTGAAAAAGATCAACATCGCGGCCTGCGGAACCAGTTGGCACGCCGGTCAGGCGGGCAAGTTCATGATTGAGGCGCTGGCAAAAGTTCCGGTTGAAGTGGACTATGCCAGCGAATGGCGGTATCGCAATCCCATCATCGCTCCCGATACCATCACCATGCTGATTACGCAGTCGGGCGAAACCGCCGACACCATCGCGGCACAACGCGAAGCCAAAGCCAAAGGCTCAAAGACTCTGGCCATTTGCAACGTGGTGGGCTCGATGATCACGCGCGAAGCCGCGGGCACGATTTACACCCACGCCGGGCCGGAGATCGGTGTGGCCTCGACCAAGGCCTTCACGTCGCAACTCACCGCGCTCTATCTTTTCGCGCTTTACTTGGCACAGGTGCGAGGGGTGATGAGTTCCGAGCAGGCCATGGCGGCGGTGCAGGAGTTGACCCGCATTCCGGGGAAACTCGAACATCTGCTCACCCATGAAGAAGATTGCGAAGATCTTGCCAAAGAATATTCACGGGCGCAGGACTTTCTGTTCCTGGGGCGCGGTATCCACTACCCAATCGCGCTGGAGGGCGCGTTGAAGCTGAAGGAAGTTTCCTACATCCACGCTGAAGGCTATCCCGCCGGAGAGATGAAGCATGGGCCCAACGCTCTGATTGATGAGAATTTGCCCGTGGTGATCATTGCCACTTGCGACCAGACCAGCGAGCTCTCGCGGACGCGCTATGAGAAAACCTGCTCCAACCTCAAAGAGGTAAAGGCGCGGTCAGGAAGAGTGATCGCCATCGCGACGGAAGGCGACGAAGAGATCAAAGAAGCCGCGGATCATGTTCTCTATGTCCCGGCCGCTCCAGAGGAGTTGTTGCCGATTCTGGAGATTGTGCCGTTGCAGCTTTTGGCCTATCACATCGCCGTGCGCCGCGGCTGCGATGTGGATCAGCCGCGAAACCTGGCGAAGTCCGTAACCGTGGAGTAGCTGATTTTAGGAAAGCGGATTCACAGAAGAGCCAGTAACGCGGCTACGGAGTGTTTGGTCTGGTATCGTCGCGCGGATTTGCCGGGGAATATTCGATCAACTGCCAGCGCTGCGAAAAAGCGCCTTCGGTGGCGATAACCTCCTTCACATGCAATCGTAACAGGCGCTTTGCTCCGGGAAAGCGCAGGGCTTTTTCTTTATCCCAAAGAATTTCGGCTTCGCCCGAAAGCTGCAAGGTACGGCCGTTTTCAAAATCCGCGAATAACAATCCTGCTTTCGAGTCAACCGCAAGGTTCCCCAGGCTCTGAAACATGTTGTTTCCGGAATAGTCGGGCCACTCCAACTGGCGAGTGCTCAGCACGTTGACGAAGCCAGGCATGCCGCCGCGATGCGAGGCGTCGGCTCCCGATTTGGGATAGAAGGTTGCGATGAAGAAGGTGTCGGCAGCGTGAATCCACTTCTGCTGGGACGAATTCAGTTCGGTTGAACGCATACTTTGGCGTTCAACAGCCCTCACTTCGAATGGAGCCGGGGTGCGTTTTTGAATGTACTTGGCGCAATTAGTGTAGGCCTGCTCGGTCTGGATGGATAGT
Organism: uncultured Acidobacteriaceae bacterium; assembly: GCA_963834075.1. Classification (GTDB taxonomy): domain Bacteria; phylum Acidobacteriota; class Terriglobia; order Terriglobales; family Acidobacteriaceae; genus PALSA-270. The sequence continues at coordinate 881,943 of CAWIAH010000011.1, read as the reverse complement.
CCATTGGACGTAATTCGCGCAAGACCGTTAACACGCAGGCGCTTTCGGGAGGCGGGATCGAGAATAATCACGCCAGCGTGCGGGTTGGCAGGTAGGTTCTCCCAGATTGGATCTTCGTTCGGCGGCAGGGAAATCTGCAAGGTATGCTCGTCAGCCAAGCTGAGGAAGCCAGGTTCGCCGATCATGGCTGAGCACCAGACGCTTCCATCGCCCGCAACACTGGCCACGACCGCAAGCCTTTGTGCGGCGACGAATCTACCAGCGGCAGGAGGGATAAACGGCAGAATCATGTCGCTCATCTGATCGGCCTGCGTGCGCACGCCGGCGCGTTCCTGAACCTCCAGTTCTCCTGCGTGATAGATCTCTGAATTGTCCATGGCACATCGGCGGTTGCAACCGCCTCCGGAGATCGCCGACGCAACCTGCAATATACCGCAGGCGGGTGGGGCGATATTCGGTGCTTTCCCGCCCTTGCACCCTCTGTTATACTCAGCCGCGTTTTTTGCGGCGGTGGAATGCGCCGCGTCCCCGGGTTCGTGTAATCTAGCAGTGACCCGATCAACCATGTCTTCTATTAGCCTGTCTCCGTCCCTGACTGCGAAGATGAGGGACTATTTGACTCTTACCAAGCCGGAAGTAAATCTGCTGATTCTGATGACGACTTCAGCCGGTTACTACCTGGGCGGCCGGGGGGCGTTTCAAGCGGCTGGCCTGTTTCACACCCTGATCGGGACGTTGCTGGTAGCGAGCGGCACAGCCACGTTGAACCAGTACATGGAACGCGCTTACGACGCGCAAATGCGGCGTACGGCGCTGCGTCCGCTGGTGTCGGGAAGGGTGTCTCCACGAGAAGCGCTGAGTTTTGGCCTGCTACTCAGCCTGGCGGGCGGATTGTATTTGCTATTCACCGTGAATCGATTGGCGGCGGCGCTGGCGGTTTCCACGTTGCTATCGTATCTGCTGGTCTATACGCCGCTGAAAAGAAAGACATCGCTATGCACGCTGCTGGGAGCGATTCCAGGGGCGATGCCGACTTTGATCGGCTGGGCCGGGGCGGCCAATGGACTGAGCCGCGAGGCGTGGTTCCTGTTCACGATTCTATTTCTGTGGCAATTCCCGCACTTTCTGGCAATTGCCCTGATGTATCGCGAAGATTACGCGCATGCCGGCTTTAAGATGCTGCCGGGGTTCGACGCGGACGGGCGCTTTACCCGCGCGGAAATTATTGGCTGCACGGTGCTTCTCATCCTGGTCACGATGTTCCCGCTGAGCGGTCACGTCGCGCCACTTTATTTGATCGCGATGGCGAGCGCGGGATTGTTTTTCTTGTATTACGGAGCCAGGCTGGCGGAATCGGCTTCGAGAAGCGCGGCCAGCCGTCTGGTTCATGCCTCCGTCATCTACTTGCCAATCGTTCTCGCAGCCATGATGTTCTACAAGGGCTGAGTTTGTTTTGTAGCCGCTCAGTCGGCGAGTAGTTCTTCCCGCAAGCTTTCCTGAAGCACCTTCTGATGGTCGAGGCTGAGTTTTTCGCCCTGTGAGGTCAGATAAAACGCATCGATCGCCATCTGGCCTTCGGTATCAATGAGGGCGATCTCAATATTGCAATCCTGGGAGGAGAAGCTGGAGCAGATACGATGTAATAACCCCGGCTGATCCTGGGCGATGACCTGCACCAGGGTGCTGGCGGTTGAACAGGAATCGTCAAAGCTGATTTGCGTATCAATTTTCACTTTGGCCGGCCGGGTGCTTCCTTCGGCGCGCATACGGTCTTGCAACATGCGATCTAAGTCAGCTTCTCCAGTAATCACGTCAGCGACGTTGTGCTTAAAGCGATCCCATTCCGGCAGGTTTAGTTCGAGGGTTCGAAAGCGGTCGGTGAAGTAGAACGTATCGAGGACTGTGCCTGCCTGATTGGAGAAAGCGTTGGCTTTCACAATATTCATTCCCCAGGCGGAAAGTGCGCCCGCGACCTTGGCGAACAGGAATGGGCGGTCCCGGGTAACCAAAGTCAGCTCGAACCAGTGCCGGCCGCGATCGAGTTCGAGTTGTATCGGATCGTTTGCCAATCGCTCGGCCATCCGCGTGTGTCGCAAGACATCCTCGGGAGGGTAAACGCGCAAATAACGCTTCGGAAGGCCTTCCAAAAACGCCTTGACCTTTTTGCCGACCAGGGGAGCCAGGGTATTAAGACGAGCCAGATTTTCCACGTCCGCATCCACGTGCAAGCGTTGATCAACCGAGCGGTTGAGATAATTGCTGGCGGCTATGTAAAGCTGCCAAACGCTTTCCGCCTTCCAGGGAGTCAGGGCTTCGGGATTGACGGCCTTGATGTCGGCGTAGGTAAGCAGGCATAGCATTTTCAGGCGTTCCGGCGTCCCGGTTTTTTCCGCGAAGGTGTGCACATTTTCCGGATCGAAAATGTCGCGGCGCACCGCGGCCGACATTTCCAGATGGCTGGCGATGAGAAATTGCACTGTCTCCCGATCCTTGGCATTGAGATCGAGCCGATCCATGGTGCGCGCCGCAATCTCCAGACTTGCAGTCACGTGATTATCGCCGGGGACGCCTTTTCCCAGGTCATGCAGGAGCAGCGAGAGATAGAGCAGCTCCGGCTGCTCGAGCTCTTTCAGCAGGTGACCGTAGCGCTGATCCCATTCCGAAGGCGATTGCACTGCGCGGTGCAGGCTTTCAATGGCCAGAAACGAATGCTCATCCACGGTGAAGCGGTGATAAAAATCGCGGACTACCAGCGAGTCCACCAACTTGAGCTCGGGCAACAGCAAGCCAAGCAGATGCAACGAGTGCATGGCGCGGAGTGCATCAGCGGCATGCGGCTCGATAAGAATGGACTGAAAGTTCAGCCAAAGTTTCTCACCTTGGGGCGGTCTTGCCCCAAGCGAGGGCAATGCCTGTTCGACGCGATGTTCGGTCGTGGTGCTGAGGCGCAGGCCATGGTGAGCCATGAAGTCGAACATGCGCAGCAGCACTTCCGGATCCTGCAGAGCTGAGGGCTGCTGCAGGAAAATCAAACCATCGACCACCGAAAAATCCGAATTCGACAACCGCGATCGCCAGTTCTGGAATTGGCGGTACAGCGACGACCGGGCGCCGGGAATTTCCTCGAGCAGTTTTAAGGAGGTCCGATTGATGGCGCGGGCATGATTGAAGTACACGCGCATCCAGTCGGCAGCAGTTACGGAGTCGTCCTTGGGCACTCCAATCCTGCGGGCGGCTGCTTCATCTTGAGCTTCCCAGGTCAACATGTTGTCGTCACGGCCATGGCGGAAGTGCAGGAAACAACGAACCGACATCAGAAAATCCAGCGCGGGGGTGAACTGGCGGCGCACGGATTCAGGCAGCAGCGTGGTCGGATCAGGCCAGTCGCGCAACTTATCCATGGAAGAAATGAGCGCCAGCCAGCAGGCGACGTTGTAATCGCGCAGCCCGCCGGGAGTTTCCTTCACATTGGGTTCGAGGTGAAAAATGGTCCCGCCATACTTGCCATGGCGGTCGCGCGTAATTTCCGCCAAACGCTGCACCAGGGTTTGCGACTCCCGCATGACCAGCTTGGGAACCAGTTTGTCGTGCAGGCGGGAAAATAGCTCTTGGTCGCCGGCGAGATATCGGGAATCGAGCAGGGAGATGGTGAATTCGACGTTATCGGAATCGAAGCGATCGCATTCCGAAAGCAAACGCGTGGCCGGGCTGAGCTTCATCCGCAGATCCCAGAGTTCCTGGGAAAAGCGGCGAACCCGGTCTTTGTTTACTGCTTCGGTTTCGCGGTCGGCGTAAAGAAAGAGAAGATCGACATCGGAATAGGGAAAGAGCCAACCCCGGCCAAATCCGCCCAATGCGACCAGCGCAAAATTTTTGAGATCACCCGCTTCCGGCTCGATCATCTTCCGCCACAACTGAAGGGCAATCCCCTCCACCAAAGCAGTCCGTCGCGCAAGCGCGACGCGGCCGTCCGCATGGGCGTCGAACTCTCGGCGAATGCGCGCGGATTCCTCGCTATAGAGATCGCGTAACTCGTCAGAGATTGGCAACGAGGAGGTCATGAGGCATTACCCGGCTTTCGCCGGTGCGGGTGTGATGAAATTCTGGCCAATGATGAACCGGGAAATGCCAGGCAAGCTACCCAAGCTGCATTCCACTTTACGCGGCCGCCGAAGGGGCGCGGAAATCGAAACTATTTATGGTTTGCATCAGGATTTATTATCCAGGCACGGATCCCGTCTAGGCGGTCACTTCCCACACATAGCCTTCTTCGCCATGCTGGGAAAGGTCAAGCCCTTGAATCTCATGTTCTTCGGTGACTCGCAGGCCGATAACCATGTCCACGAACTTAAGTATCAATAGTGTGCCGGTGATCGCGATTCCCCACGCGATGAACACCCCAACCGATTGATTCCACAGTTGATGAATATTGCCCTCGAGCAATCCGGATGGAAGCGGACGGCCCGACGCATCTTTAAAAATGGGATTGACTGTGCTGGAGGCGAAGACGCCGGTCAACAGGGCGCCGAGAGTACCTCCGGCACCGTGCACGCCAAAGGCATCGAGCGAGTCATCGTACCGGAAGCGCGACTTTACTTTGGTAACCATCCAGAAGCAAAAGGCGCCGGCGAACACCCCGATCGCCAAGGCGGCCATGGGACCGACAAAGCCCGCGGCCGGAGTGATAGCGACTAATCCCGCCACGCCCCCTGAGATCGCACCTAGAGCACTCAGCTTGCCATTTCGCCACCATTCCGCCCCGCCCCACCCGACCACTCCTGCGGCCGCGGCGAAATGCGTGGCAACAAATGCGCTGGTGGCCAGGCTGCCCGCACTGAGAGCGCTGCCGGCATTAAAACCGAACCAGCCGACCCACAGCATAGAAGCGCCGATAAAGCTCAGCACCACGCTATGCGGCGGCATCGGTTCATGGGGATAGCCCAGACGCTTTCCCAGATAAATGGCACACACCAATGCCGAAACTCCCGAGGTGACGTGCACCACCGTTCCACCAGCAAAATCCAGAGTCGGAAAATATCCGCCCTGCGCGGCGTTGAGCAAACCACTCTTTCCCCAGACCATGTGCGCCATCGGGTCATAGACAAATAGGGACCACAGCACCATAAACAGAGCCATAGCGCTGAACTTCATGCGTTCGGCGAAGGCGCCGGTGATGAGTGCAGGGGTGATGATGGCAAACATCAGTTGGTAGATCATGAACGTCTGCTGCGGAATGCTCGAGGAGTATGCCGGATCAGGCTGAGATCCCACGCCGCGCAGGAAGATGTGATGCAGATCGCCGATAAAGCTGGTCCCTCCGCCAAACGCCAGACTATAGCCAAATAAGGCCCACACAATGGTGATGACGGCCATCATGGCAAAGCTCTGCATCATGGTGGAAAGCACATTCTTCTTGCGGACCAGGCCACCATAAAACAGCGCCAGACCCGGGCCCGTCATCATGAGTACCAAGGCAGAGCTGGTCAGCATCCAGGAGTTATCCGCAGAATTCTTGGCCTCCGTGGTTTGTTGCTCCAGCTTGGTGAGGCGCGCCTCCTGCGTCGAGGAAGCCTGCGGCGAAGGTTGGAAAAGGCGAGGTACGATAATTGCCTTTGCTGGGCCCGCTATCGCAAACAGACACACGCAACCTAACACCACCCTCATTAATAACTTTGACATAATCACCTTGGCGAAGCAGGAGTGTTGAGCGGGGACACTTTGAATGTATGCGTGGGCAAAACGGGCATGGAAATAGAATTTATTTATCTAGACAATTAATAATTGTTATCGTCCTGGGCGGCGCCGGGAATGGGGCCAAAATGTGCCATGTATGATGAATTGATGACGAGCACCGCAAAGTCCAGATCGGCTAAAAAAGAAAAAATAGCAGTCCGCGGGGTGATTTTTGACTATGGAAACGTAATCTGTCACCCGCAACTGCCATCGGATATGGAAAGCATGGCGCGGGTCGCCGGTATTCCCCTCGAACGCTTTCGCGAACTCTACTGGAAATTTCGTTTGCCCTATGACCGCGCCGATCTCTCTGGTGAGGCCTACTGGCAGACGGTGGCGCGGGAAGAGCAGATGCACTTCAGTTCGCGCCAGATTGCTGAGCTAACCGAATTGGATACTCAGGGTTGGGCGCGTCCGAACCTGGAAACCGTGAAGTGGTTGGAACACCTGCATCTCGCAGGTTTGAGGCTCGGGTTGCTTTCCAATATGCCAAGTGATTTGAGCCGGCACCTAGTGTCGAACGGAGGATGGGTGCGCTTTTTCCACCATCTGACATTTTCCTGTGATGTGCGGCTGGCTAAGCCGGATCCGGCGATTTATGCGGCCTGCCTGAAGCCTCTAGGTCTTCGGCCGGAAGAGGTGCTCTTTCTGGACGATCTGATCCCCAACATCGAAGCGGCCAAAAAAATTGGCCTTCACGGCGAGCTTTTCGATACGTTCGAGAGAACTACGGCTCGCTTACAGAAGCGTTTCAACCTTCCTGTCCCCGGCTACTCGCGGTTAGGCGCACCGCATACCGTGGCCAGTTGAGCCGGATTGCCCCATCGCGAAAAATCGGATTAGCGCGGGCCCTTTCAAAGTTGGGTTATTGCTCGCGCTTGCAAGCTGCGAAACTGATCGGCGCGGGTCGCGTGCGTCTGAACGGCGCAATCCGGCGCGATCCGGAATTCCCCACAAATTCGGAGAATGACCGAATCGAAGTAAATGGCTATCGCGTGGATGCGGCTGGGCGTGTCTATCTGATGCTGAACAAGCCGCGTGGCGTGGTGACGAGCGCATCCGACGAAAAGGGGCGTGAAACGGTCTATGCGTATCTGAGAGAAGAATTTCCCTGGATCGCGCCGGTAGGCCGCCTCGATAAAGCCAGCGAAGGTTTAATGCTACTGACAAACGATTCAGAGTGGGGGTCGAGGGTTACGGCTCCCGAAACTCACCTCGATAAGACATATCACGTCCAGGTCCAAACGGTGGTGAATGAGTTCCTTGCTAAAAAAATGGAAGAGGGGCTCCGAAACCGAGAGAACGATTTTCTGCGGGCCAGGCGCGCGTCGATTTTGCGTCACGGAGACCGGAATACCTGGCTCGAGATCGTCCTGGATGAAGGCAAAAATCGCCAGATCCGACGCATGCTGGAAACTCTGAATTTGGAGGTTCTCCGGCTGGTGCGTGTGGCCGTTGGACCGCTGGCGCTGGGCCAGTTGGCGAAAGGAGAGGTTCGTTTCTTGGCTTTTGAGGAAAAATTGGCGCTTGATCGCGAGATGGAACGAAGAAGCGACGCCGCGAAGTGATGGTCGCGCGAAATGCAACATGCCGAGGTGGAGGTTAGTGAGCTGAACTTGCCGCTGATCTTTCTTGCATGAATGGGGCTTTGGAAGCGACGTTCGCGGCTTGCTCGACCTGTTCTAACTGTTCGGAACCGAAATCGGGGCCAGCTGATCTCACGTCATATCCCTTGCGGCAAACCTGCAACACGCCAATCACATTGCCTGCCTTGTCAAACACGGGCGCGGAGACAAGCTTCTGAATGGGCGGATTGGTGAAGGTGGAATTCTCTTCCGGGCTGCCCAGTTTCACGGTTTCGAAAATACTGGCGTGCTTCACTCTGGAAAAATTATTGTAAAACTCCGCTTTCTTGCTGGTCGCGGTATGCGCCGCGATCGACGATGAACTGGATACCGGAATCGAACCCGCGGTCTTGAGCTGCGCGGGAAAAAGGAATTTGAGGCAGCCCGATTCCAACCGCATAAGCGCCACTTCAGTTTGCTGTACCTGAAAAATCTTCGCAAGCTGGTTACAAAACTGCTCTGATGTCGTGCTTTCCTTCAGCGAAGCTTGCAGGGCAAGAATACCGGCCGTGATTGTCGCTTTCTCCGCGCCCGAATTCGTTTTGGTTGGCTGCATGCTGGCTGCGACGCTGGCAGTGCCGCCCAAGGCGGACACTCCCCATCCAGCGCAACAATCCATGGTGCGGCTCAGCCAGTAATTTCATCAAGTTACCAAGGGAGACGGCCCTTCGGCGGCCTGAAACTTTCCAGTTATTTGTTGCTAAGAGGCAGCCCTTTTTCGCGCCAACCGCGGATTCCCCCGTCCATGGAGATCACATTTTTGTAGCCCATCTTTTGTAGGTTGTCGGCGGCGAGCGCGGAGCGGAAGCCACCGCCGCAGTAAAGAATCACGGTCTGGTTCAGGTCGGGTATGCGCTCTTCGATGTCTCTTTCGATTATGCCTTTGCCAAGATGAATGGCTCCGGGGAGATGATCGTTGGCAAACTCGCTTTCTTCACGTACGTCCACCAGCAGGAATTTTTCGCCGCGATCCATCTTTGCCTTAACGTCTTCAATCGAGGTTTCGCGGACGCGCTTTTTGGCATCGTCCACGATCTGAAGAAAGCGCGGCGAATGTTGATGCGACATGAGTCCTCCCGAGGGCTTTCATCCACCATACTGCGGCGCCGCATCAGAGACAACAGGAGCGGTCGAGCCGTGGCGTCCTGAGTTAGTCTCCATGGGCTTGCTTTGCGAGCTTCGCGCAGAATTCAGCGGGCTCTGTGGCTAAAAGCTCCTGGTTGGTGGCTCAAAAAAGCATTTGACCGCCAAGGCCGCAGAGAAATATCGGCGAGAACGCCGGGACGACCGAAACTGGGATACCCCCGACGTCCAGCGCAGCGTGCTAGACTCGGGCGCATTTCTCACATCATATGTCTGAGATGAATTTTCTCCCCGCCGTCGAAATGGCCAGCAGAATTCGAAGTAGGGAACTGTCTCCGGCCGAATTAGTCGAGGCCCACCTAGCACGCATTGAACGCCTGAATCCCAGGCTCAACGCTTTTGTTTGCCTGGATGCTGCGGGTGCGCGCTGCCAAGCCAAAGCCGCGGAGCAGGCAGCGGTCCAAGGGCGAAAACTCGGTCCGCTACACGGGGTGCCGGTAAGCATTAAAAGTTCAATTGCCGTGAAGGGCTTGCGCTGCGAGTCGGGTACGAAGCTGCGAGAAGGACACATCGCCGAAAATGATGCGCCTCTGGTTTTGCGACTACGGCAGGCCGGCGCCATTGTTCTTGGCGTGACTAACACCCCTGAGTTGCTGATGGCCTGGGAGACGGACAATCTGCTCTATGGACGCACGAATAATCCCTGGGATCTGTCGCGCACTCCCGGCGGTTCGAGCGGAGGGGAGGCGGCGGCGATTGTCTCCGGCTGTTCGGCGGGTGGCGTGGGCAGCGACGGCGGCGGATCCATCCGCGTGCCCGCGCACTTTAGCGGCATATGCGGTCTCAAGCCGACTCCGGGACGCGTACCCGCGACAGGCCACTTTCCACAATCCGCAGGACCATTTGCATCGATTGGTGTCGTGGGGCCGATGGCTCGCTCGATTGCCGATCTGAAAATGCTGTTTGAAGTCATGCAGGGGCCCGATGATGGCGATCCATCCGCCGCTCCAGTCCCATTACAGTGGCCGAATGATTCCGAACTGAAGAAGCTGCGGGTCGGATATTTCGAAGATGACGCGCGGACAGCAGTGACGAAGGAGACGCGTGAAGCAGTTCGAACCGCGGCAGACCGTCTGCGGCGGGCGGGATTTCAAGTGGATGCATTCCGGCCGGAGGGATTAGAAGAAGCGCGCCAGCTCTGGTGGAAGTTCTTTGGGGTTGCCGGTGGCATGATGATTCGTCCCGAAACACTAGGCCGTGAAGCCGAAATCAGTCCAATTCTTAAACAATTCCTTGATTGGGCGGAGCGCGAACCGGCTCACTCCGGTGAATCCTTGCTTAACGCCTGGATTCAACGAGACCTGCTGCGCATGAAAGTGTTCAAGCAGATGAGAGAGTATCCAATTCTGCTCTGCCCGGCGGCGGCGATTCCCGCATTTCGTCACGGCGAGCGCAGTTGGCAGATTGATGGAAAGACAGTCGAATATCTCGATGCCTGGAGCTACACCGAGTGGTTTAATTTGCTGGGCATGCCGGCGGCGGTAGTACCGGTCGGGAAGTCGCCAGAGGGCTCGCCGATCGGGGTGCAGATTGCAGGGTTGCCCTGGCAGGAGGAATCGGTGCTTTGCATCGCGGAAGCCATTGAAGCGCAAGGCTCTGGATGGAAGAAACCGCCGCTGCTTTAGGCCGTCGCTTTTACATGCCCAGCTGGGTTTTCTAATTGAGTTCGCCTTCGTAAATCGCGCGGCTGCCGGAGCTACAATAGTACGGCTCTCCATGAATCAAAAACTCCTCGTGCTTTGCGCCGGCATTCTTTTGGGTGCAGCCGGTATCTTCGCGGCAGCTCCCCAAGCCAATCAATCTGGCGATACCGCTCAGGGCGACCACTTCAACGATCTGGGCACCGCGTACATGAACCAGCAGCTATTCGAGAAGGGGTTGAAAGCCTTCGAGGATGCAGCGAAGACAGATCCGCAGCTGCAGATCGCCCGCGTCAATCAGGGAGTCGCGCTGCTCAATCTAGGTAAGGTGGATGCGGCCAAGCAAGTTCTCTCGGCCGCAGCCAAGGAGAATCCCAAAGACCCATACGCCTGGTACAGCCTGGGGCTGGCGGAGAAGAATACCAACGATTCGACAGGGGCAGTCGCGGCTTTTCGTCATGTAACCGAGATTGACCCCGATGATCCCGACGCATGGTATTTCATGGGGACCGTGTACTCGCAGGCCCGTCAATTTCCGGAAGCGATCGAAGCCTTTCATCACGCCTTGCAGTTGAATCCTCTGCATGCTTCCGCAGAGTTCGGCCTGTCGCGCGCCTTGCAGCAGTCCGGGGATACAGCTGGCGCGCACGCAGAGCTGCAAAAATTCCAGCACATCACAGAAGCAAAGCTGGGCACGCCCATAAGCCTGACGTATGGAGAACAGGGAAAATATTCCCGCGCGGAGGAATCTCCCGCCGTCGTAACCAATGTGCCTGATGCCATCCCCGTTCAGTTTGTGGACGCGACTCGGGAGGCGGGTCTGATGGGCAAGTCCATAGGCGCGAGCAATGGCGACCTCTCTTCCACTCTCGGACCCGGCGCCTGTTTTCTCGACTACGATGGCGATGCGCGGCAGGATATTTTTGTCGCCGACAATGGTCCGCAAGGCGGCATGGCGCTTTATCACAACCTCGGCGATGGCAAATTCGAGGACGTCACAAGAAAGGCCGGCCTCGATCCCACGCTTCATGGTGTAGGTTGCACTGCCGGGGATTACGACAATGACGGCCAGACCGATCTCGCCGTGAGTGTGGATGGACGCATCATGGTCCTGCACAATGAAAAAAACGGCACGTTCAAAGACGTGGCCGAGAGCGCCGGGATCAAAAGCGATGGCGCGAATCTCGGGCTGACTTTTGTGGACTACGACCACGATGGCGACCTTGATTTATATGTCATGCGCTCTGCCGGCGATGTGATGTGGCGCAACAACGGCAACGGCAGTTTTACCGATGTGACCCAGGCGTTAGGACTAGCCGATGGAGGGAAATCCGTCGCCTCGGTCGGAACCGATTTCAACAATGACCGTGCGGTTGACCTGGTTTTGACCGGCGCGCCTCCCGAGATTTTTGAGAATCCTTTGCGGGTGCGTGAAGGCGCGTTTCCTAAACGCCAACCCTGGACCACTTCCATTCCGGCGGCGGACGGCGTTGCCGTGCTCGACTACGATCACGATGGCTGGATGGATCTAGCATTCACCCATCCCACGCCACCCGGCCTCACCCTTTGGCGCAACAATCACGGAAAGTTTGAGCAGGTCGTTCTGCCGCCAACCGGCTGGATTCGCGCCTTCGGCGTGGCCGCATTCGACTATGACGATGACGGGTGGATTGACCTCGTCGCGGTTGGCGAGACCGCCGCCGGCACCGGCCAAATCAAACTCTTCCGCAACCTGGGGCCAAATGGCTTTAAAGATGTGACCGCCAATGTCGGCCTCGACAAGATTACACTCAAAGTTCCTCGCGCCGTCATTATCGGCGACTATGACGGCGATGGCGCGACCGACCTGCTCGTTACGCAGAATCAGGGTCCGGCGGTTCTGCTGCGCAATCGAGGTGGCAACAAGAATCACTGGCTGAGGCTCGCGCTCAAAGGTTTGAACGACAATAAGAGTGCCATCGGAACCAAGCTCGAAGTCTTCGCCGGCGGTAACCGGCAGAAATTTGAAATCGCCGGCTCTTCGGGCTATCTCGGCCAGAATTCAACGGTCATCAATGTCGGTTTAGGTCAATCGAAGGACGCAGATGTCGTCCGCATGCTGTGGCCCACCGGCGTATTGCAAGACGAAATCGAAGTGGCCGGCATGCGCGAGCAGCCGTTCCTTGAACTCGACCGGCGTGGCAGTTCGTGTCCCACGCTGTTTGTCTGGGATGGCGAGCGCTACGAATTGGTGGGCGACATGCTCGGCGCCGGGGTCGTTGGCCACTGGATTGGGCCCGGCCTGCGCGATATTCCCCGGCCTACGGAGTACATCAAAATAAATCGCGATGCCATTCGGGAGAAGAATGGCAAGCTCAGCTTCCGTTTCATGGAGCCGCTTGAGGAAGTGGTTTACCTCGATCAGGCCAAATTGCTGGCCGTGGATCATCCCGCGGGAGTCGATGTCTATCCTAACGAATATTTCGCCAGCAATCCGCCCTATCCGCCGTTCAAAGTGGTGGCCAGCCAAGCGGCGAAGCCGCCCATCGCCGCTCATGACGATCATGGCCGCGATCTTCTCCCCGACTTGCTCGCTCACCGCTACGTCGGCGACTTCGAGCAGTTGCCCTTTCATGGTTTCGCCAAGTTGCATAGCCTGGAGCTCGACCTCGGCGAACCGTATCGCGGTGGGCCGCTATGGTTGCTGATGCACGGCGAGGTCGAATACTATTCCGCGACCAGCATGTACGCCGCGGCGCAGGCAGGGGTTGAATCGATCGCTCCCTACGTCGAGGCGCTCGATGCCAGGGGAAAGTGGGTGCGGGTCGAAGACGATATGGGCTTCCCCGCCGGTGGCCCGCGCACCATGACCGCTGATCTGACGGGGAAATTGCCTCCCGGCACGCAGCGCATTCGCATCTCGACCAATCTGCTGATCTATTGGGATAACATTTTGATCGATCACGCCAGCCAGAATCAGGATGTCCGCCTGACCCCGGCGCCGCTCGCCCGCGCCGACCTCCGCTTCCACGGATTCCCCTTGAAGATTGAAGGTAAACCGCAGGGGAACGTGATGTACATCTACGAGAAAGCCAGCGCTACCGGCCCATACACGCGTCCGGCAGGTTTGTACACCCGATACGGCGATGTACTGCCGCTGCTGACCTCGTTCGACGACCGCATGGCGGTTTTCGGTTCAGGCGACGAAATTGCGCTGGATTTCGATCCTTCCCGCCTTCCCGCGCTGCCCGCTGGATTTGTCCGCGATTACTTCTTCGTGGCCAAAGGTTATGAGAAAGACATGGACTTCTACGCCGCCGACGGGGCAACGGTGGACCCGCTGCCCTTCCGCGCCATGCAGGGCTACCCTTATTCCGAAGGCCAAGCCGTTTCCTCTGGATGCTGAGCACTTCGACTATCTGCTGAATTACAACACGCGCTATATGTCCGGGGATGAGCAGCCGGGATATGCCTTTGATTATGGGAAGAAATAAATCGCTTCCCACCGGGCTCTCACGCGCGCGGCAAATCCTTAATTTGGCTGGGCAGCGGAGCCGAGGCTCGCTTCGTCTAGTTTATAATTAGCTTTCCGCACTGCTCCGGAGCTTTCATTACATGATTCGATTTCTGCAAACCCCTGGTCCGCTGAAGAAGATCATTCTGGGCGGTCTGTTACTCGTCATTTGCGCCGCCATGGTCGTGACCCTGGTGCCGTGGGGTAATGGTTCGAACTTCGGCTTCGGCGGACCCGCCAAAGGCGTTGTTGCCACCGTTGGCGGCGAAACTGTCACCGCGACGAGGTGCAGCGCGCAGCGCAGCGGCTTTTGGAACAACAGATGCCACAGGGTGCATCCGCGCAGGCCGCCATGCTGCTGCCGTACTTCACCTCCCAGGCCGCACAAATCCTGATTGATGACAAAGCGATTCTGGCGGAGGCACGCCGCCTGGGCTTCCACGCCAGCGATGAGGAAGTTCGCGACGAAATCCAGCATGGGCCGCAATATGCCGCTGTGTTTTTCCCGGGTGGCAACTTCGTCGGCCAGGACGCAATATCAGGCGATCATTCAGCAGCCGATCTCACCGTCCCAGCCTTTGAACAGGACGTAAAGGACGAGATTCTATACGGCAAGCTCCACGATTTGGTCACCGGCGCGGCGACGGTCTCGCAGAACGAAATTCGCACCGAATTCGAGCACCAGAACACCAAAGTGAAATTTGATTACGCGGTGCTCTCCAAAGACGAGCTCGCTAAGAGCGTGCAGCCTACCGATGCCGAGCTGAAGGCTTATTTTCAAGCCAATCAAAGCGCCGCTATAACAACGCCATTCCTGCCAAGCGCAAGCTGCGCTACGTGCCGCTGATCACCGACAAACTAGAGGCGGATATGCAAGTCACTCCGCAGCAGTTGCAGGACTATTACGATCCGACATCGTGACGAATACCGCGTGTCCGAACAAGTCAATGTCCGCCATATTTTGATCAAGACTCCCCTCCCGGGTCCGGATGGGAAAGTAGATCCCGCCGGAACGCGAAGCAGCACGCAAAAAAGCGGACGACGTTTTGAAGCAGCTCAGGAATGGGCGGAAATTTTGCCGATCTGGCCAAGAAATACTCCGAAGACCCAAGTGCCAAAGACGGGGGCTCGCTGGGCTGGATTGAAGCCAGCCGTTTTCCCGCGCCTGAGTTGCAAACGGCGGCGCAGTCTTTGGCCAAAGGCGCGACCAGCGGCGTCATCAATGCCGGTTATGGTTTCGTGATTTTGCATGTGGATGACCGGCAATCCGCGCACGTGCAGTCGCTGGCTGAAGTGAAAGATCAGATCGCGCCGTTGATCCGGCAACAGGCTGCCGCGCAAGCCGCGGACACCGAAGCGCGTGCTTTATTGACCCAGGCGCGAACTGCCGGATTGGAAAAAGCCGCCGCCGCCAAAGGCTTACAGGTCGTGAACACGGATTTTGTCAGCCAGTCCGATACGCTGCCTGGAATCGGCAGTCGCCGCAATTCATGGAGGCGGTTTTCGGGAGCAGAGAAGTCCCCGGCCGACGAAGTGCAGTTGCCGCAAGGCTATGCGATCTTCGAGATCGTGGATAGCAAGCCGCCAGCGACGCCGACGTTTGAGGAGATTCGCAGCAAAGTGGAAACAGATTTAAGGAACGAACGTGCATCGGCCTCTGCTACCGCAGAAAACCCACGAGCTCTCCGATCGTGCGAAAGCCGAGCATGATCTGAACAAAGCCGCTAAGGAATTGGGCGCAACCATAAAACCAGCGATTTCGTGCTTGCCGGATGGCCAAGTTCCTGATATCGGCTCCATGTCAGGCCCGGCGGCCGTTGCGTTTAGCATGAGGCCGGGCGATATCAGTGGCCCGATCGTCGACCAATACGGCGCGGCGCGGTGCTGCGCTGGTGGAAAAGCAGCAGCTCCCAGCGCCGAGGATTTTGCAGCGAAGAGCGACCAGATCCGCGATTCGGTGCTACAGAACAAGCAAGCTGAATTGTTTAGTCTTTTTCGCGCCAGCCTGCGTCGAACAGATGGAGAAGTCCGGTAAAATTAAAATCAATCAGGACGAATTGAACAGCCTCACCCACTATCAAAACAGCGAGCGGGTGAGTAGAGCGGTAACCGGACCTGGGTCGGAACGGCTTGTGCGGTCAGCGCGCAGCCGGTTGGCCAAAGCGAGACGAGTGGCATCGTTCCGCGAGATCTTAGGACACGGAAATCGCACGTCGAACAGGTATGTCCTTTCCTCGCGCCACTGGAATTTTGCTGCACCCAACCTCTCTGCCATCGCATGGCGGCATTGGGGATTTTGGGCCTGCCTGTTACGAATTCCTCGATTTTCTCGACAGCGCGCGTCAGGGTTTGTGGCAGGTGCTTCCGCTCGGCCCTCCGGCCAACGGGAATTCCCCTTACTCCTCGACCTCGGCCTTTGCCGGCAATCCATTGCTCATCAGCCTGGAGCGCTTGGCGGATTATGGATGGATCGATCGTTCTCGTCTGAGCGCATGACCGGGAAGCCAACGGCCTCATCAACTATGACGAAGTTCGGGCATACAAAGGTCCTTTACTGGCTGAAGCTGGGAGAAATTTTCTAGCAGATGCGTCAGGCAATGCACGCGCCCGCTTTGACCGCTTCTGCGCCGAAAATCGTTGGTGGCTGGAAGATTTTGTACTTTTCGATGCCCTGCGCGAAAGCTACAACGGCGATACGCTGGAACCGTTGGCCGCGCGGCGAGGCCCGTCGCGAGCGGGAATCGCTCGAATCGGCTCGCAACAATCTGGCGGCTGAACTAGCCACTCGCCGGGCCATTCAGTTTGCGTTCTATGAACAGTGGCGCGCTTTGCGTTCTTACTGCGCCCGGCGTTCCATCCGCGTGGTGGGAGACATAGCGATCTTTGTGGACTACGACAGCGCCGATGTCTGGGCGCACCGCGATCTCTATCTCCTGAAAGACGACCTGGAGCCGTCGGTTGTTTCGGGTGTTCCTCCTGACGCTTTCAGCGCTACCGGGCAACGCTGGGGCAATCCGCTCTATGACTGGGAGGCAGCCGCGCCACCGGATATGCGTGGTGGATCCAACGCTTGCGTTGGGCGACCCAGACCTGCGACTACATCCGGCTGGACCACTTCCGCGGCTTTGAACAATTCTGGGAGATTCCTGCCAGCGAGCCTACGGCTATACGTGGCCGCTGGGTGGATGGTCCCAAGGACGAACTGTTTAACAAAATTTGCGAGGCGCTGGGCGGCCTGCCATTTTTTGCCGAGGATCTGGGTTACATCACGCCGGAAGTTCACGCGTTGCGCGAACGCCATCACATTACCGGGCCTGGCAGTTCTGCAGTTTGGCTTCGGGAATCCCGGCGCGCACATTTATCTGCCGCATCGGGTGACGGTTGACCGCGTCATCTATAGCGGCACTCACGATAACGATACGACCCTCGGCTGGTGGAACTCAAATCTGAGCGACTACGAACGGCGCTCGGTGGAGGCTTATATTGGACAGGCCGCCGGATGGTGTGAACTGGGGGCTCATCCGCCTAGCGCAGGGTTCGGTGGCTAGTCTCTCGGTTGTACCTTTGCAGGATGTTCTTGGCCTTGGCAGCGAAGCTCGTCTGAATACGCCGAGCGTGCAATCGGGAATCTATCGCTGGCGCTATCAGGCGGGATCTTTGACTCGTGACCTGGCGGAGCGGCTGGCCAACCTCGCCGAAGTAACTGACCGCTTGCCTCCCCCGGTACCGCCGCCTGATCACGAAGATTTCGCCGCCTAGGCGCGATGTAACCCTCGCGTAACATTTCACCAGTAAAAATAAAGTCATTCATCTATCCATTACGAAATCGTGTATAGATGGAATTGAGGTCTGGAGTGAAATCCAGTGGCAGATCCGATTATCCAGGCTCGCGCAGTCGAGAAGTTCTACGTCCAGCCGGACGGGAACCGAATTGAAGTCATTGCGCCCACGGATCTCGAGGTAAAGCCTGGCCAAATCGTTGCGCTGCTCGGCCCGTCGGGCTCGGGAAAATCCACCCTGCTGCGGATTCTCACCGGCCTGTCGCAACCCTCGTCGGGCGAAGTTCTGTGGCATGGCGAGCCGGTAAATGGCCATCCTCCCAATGTGGCCATCGTATTTCAAAGCTTCGCTCTCTTTCCCTGGCTGAACGTTCTGGAAAATGTCGAAGCGCCGCTGGAAGCGCGCAAAGTCGGGGCAATCGAGAGGCGCAAGCGGGCGCTAAAGGTCTTGACACAGTCGGTCTGGACGGTTTCGAGTCCGCTTATCCCAAGGAGCTTTCCGGCGGCATGAAGCAGCGTGTCGGTTTGCCCGCGCATTGGTGGTGGAACCGGAAGTCCTTTTCATGGATGAACCGTTTTCCGCCCTCGATGTGCTCACCGCCGAAAATCTGCGTGGAGAATTGCTCGAACTCTGGCTCAGTAAAAAAATGCCGGCCAGCGCCATTTTCGTTGTAACCCATAACATTGAAGAAGCAATCCTGCTCGCCGATCGCGTGATCGTGCTGGGAAGAATCCTGGACGCATCCGCTCTGACTTCGAGGTCAGCCTTACCCAGCCACGCGATCGCAAGTCGCCACGCTTCGTCGAATTCGTAGACTATGTTTACAAGATCATGACCCAGCCGGCATTGGAGCACGCAAGCGTTGCCATTGCCCGGCCAGGCCGCTCCCTCCACGCCACGCCCGGCCAAGCAAAAGTATCAAATGCTGCCTCACGCCCGGCCGGGAGGGATTGCAGGCTGATGGAGTTGCTGCATGACCGCGGCGGCCGTGACGACATTTATCGTTTAGCCGAACCGCTTGCCATGGATGTCGACGACCTTTTACCCATCATCGAGGCTGCGACCATGTTGGGTTTCGCCACGCTCAAGGAAGGCGACGTCGAACTGACCCGCGAAGGCATTGCTTTTGCCGAAGCCGATATTTTGACCAGGAAAGTACTTTTTCGCGATGCGGCGCTGAAGCACATCGCATTCTGCAATGTATCGACAGCGTGTTGCGCAGCAAGTCGGACCACTCCATTCCGGAAGAATTCTTTCACGACATTCTGGATGAACACTTCAGCCAGGATGAAGTCGAACGCCAATTTGAAACTGCCTCAACTGGGGCCGTTACGCCGAAATCTTCGACTATGACGCGGAGAATGGCCGCCTGGTGCTGACCGAGGAACTGAATCATCATCCGCCGCCGAAGGCCAGCAATCCATCCACGCGCCAACCGCCCGGCCGCGAAAGACATGAAAACGGAACTCAGAGCCTTCTCGCCTTACCGGCTTTGGTCTCTTCTGCCGCGGTTGGAAACGTCTCATCCTGCCGGATGCGCTGATGTTCGCAGCCGGCTTTCACTCTTCTACGGGACTCGTGGAGATCGCGCGCAATTGGCTGGGGACCATTCACCCCGCGAGGTGGAAATTTCCCGCAGCCTCTGGGCTCTTCCCATTTACGCTGGATATTCGCTGTTAAGGATCTCCGTCGCATATTTCCTCAGCCTGGTGTTACCCTGGTCTACGGCTATATCGCCGCGTACAACACCCGTGCCGAGCGCTTCATGGTTCCACTGCTGGATGTGTTGCAATCCATCCCGGTCTTGAGCTTTCTGCCCGGAGTGATGCTGGCCATGGTTGCGTTATTTCCCGGGCCGGCAGATCGGGCGTTGAATTGGGCGCGATTCTGCTGATCTTTACCGGCCAAGTCTGGAACATGGCGTTTAGCTTCTATGCGTCGCTCAAAAGCATTCCGCGGGAGATGCGTGAGGCGGCACAGATTTACCGCTTCAGCTGGTGGCAGCGCTTTATTGAGGTGGAACTGCCTTACGCTGCCATCGGACTGGTTTGGAACTCCATGATGTCGGTCGCGGGCGGCTGGTTCTTTCTCATGGCCTGCGAGATGTTCGTGCTGGGCTCGCGAGATTTTCGCCTGCCCGGGCTCGGCTCGTACCTGCAAACTGCCGCAGCGGCCGGCGATACCCGATCCATTCTTCTGGGGGTCGCAACCATGATTGCAGTTATCGTGCTGCTGGATCAATTTGTCTGGCGACCGGTAATCGCGTGGGCGGAGAAATTCAAAGTCGAACAAGTCGAGAGTACGGATGTGCCGCAATCCTGGATGCTGAATCTGTTGCAAGGCTCGAGCAGCCTGGCGTATTTGAAGCAGAAGATTTGGCGCCCTGCGCGGGAATCGCTGATCGCCCGTTTCGCCGAAGCCGACGCACTAAACCCGAGCGCCAAGCCTTCCAGCCCGTGGAAACTCTGGTCCTCCCGCGTGTCTGGAGTCGTCGCGGTCGGTTTCATTCTCTATGCATCGTTTCGTATGCTGATCATGCTTTCCGGCATCGATCGTCACGAAGCCGGCCGGCTTCCTATTTCATTGGTAGCCACATTTCTGCGCGTGAATGCAACTCTGCTCATCGGCGCTGCCTGGACAATTCCCGTCGGCGTTGCCATCGGCTTCAGTCCGCGGCTGGCCCGGGTAGCGCAACCGCTGGCCCAGATCGCCGCATCAGTCCCTGCGACGGCGCTTTTTCCGGTGGTGCTGCTGGTTTTGATCCGTATCGGCGGCGGGTTAGGAATCGGCTCAATCGTGCTCTTGCTGCTGGGCACGCAGTGGTACATCCTGTTCAACGTGATTGCGGGGGCTATCGCCATCCCCACCGATCTGAAAGAAGCCTGCTCGGTATTCGGCTTGGAGGGTTGGGAACGCTGGCGCAAACTGATTTTGCCCGGAATTTTCCCCTACCTGGTCACGGGATTGGTCACCGCGTCGGGCGGGGCCTGGAATGCCAGTATCATTGCTGAATATTTCCACTTTAAAGGCCAGATCTTCTCGACAACCGGCCTCGGCGCAATCATCAGCCAGGCCAGCGATAGCGGCAATTTTCATTTGCTGATTGCCGCAACCATCGTGATGGCGGCAACTGTCGTGACCGTCAATCGCCTGGTGTGGCGCCGTCTCTATGGGCTGGCAGAAACCCGCTTTCGCTTGGAAACCTAGCGCGATAGAAAAAAGCTGAAGCCTTGCGGCTCCAGCTGCAGTTGGCAGGTTTGCCCGGATAAAACTGTCATGGGGCGCGAGCGCCCTCGGCCGCGAAATTCGCAAAGAGCCGCCGTCCTACGCGCTTCTTCTCGGACGCACCGTCAGATCGCGCACCTGCGCCAGCACGCTCGACATCTGCATGCCATTCAGCTGGCTCACCCAGGGAAGCAGCTCCGCAATAAACGAATCTTTCGTCAGATCGCGAATCTCTTCCTGCCGGTTGCGCTCACCGCCCGAAAGCAAATCGGGCACAGTCACCTCCAGCGCCCGGGCCAGCCGCGCCAGCGACGACAGCGTCGGCGTGGCCTTCTCGTTCTCGATCTTCGAGACGTAGGTTCGCGGCACCGACATGCGTCCCGCCAGTTGCCGCTGGCTGAGCCCGCCGCGCAAGCGCAGAGCGCGGATGGAGGCCGCCAGATTCAAATGGCCGCGGCCATTGCCATTCATCGGCGTCCGCTGCGGCTCGGGCATGGTGATCACAGTCTCAGGCTCGTCTTCATCCAACGAGGCATGACAACGACGGCACAAGTCATTGGTAGTACGGAATTGGACCAACAGGCAGTGATCGCAGCGGACAACTTCCCTGGAATCTACCGGGGTAAGCGTTGTAGCCATTTAGGTTGGGAGCTGCCAGAGCGGGGGCATTCTCCTGAAACTCGAACCGCTGAGTTCCAAACCTGTTGCGTAATGTGAGGTACCATGGCTGTGGAAGTCAAGCAAAATCTGGGCGAAACGCGAATATCCTGGTGCGGAAGCCGCAAGCAAACAGGAAAAAATCCACAAAAATAGGGTAAGAAACCATGAAGGACAGGGCGCTGCGTGGTGTTTACTAACTAAGTTCACGCAATCGGAAAGTTTGCGCAAGCATGCGCTGGCCGTGGAGGCATGCATGCGCGCCTATGCGAGCAAATTCTGTGCCGGATCGGTGGAAGACTGTGCTGCCGAAGAAAATCTTTGGGGCATCGTGGGACTGATTCACGACTTCGACTATGAGAAATATCCCAGCCGCGAAGACCATCCTTACAAGGGAAATGAAATCCTGAAAGAACGGGGCTGGCCGGAGCGAAATCCGCCGCGCCATCATGTCGCACGCCGAATACAGCGGCGTCACTCGCGACACTCCCATGGAGAAGGCACTTTTCGCCTGCGACGAACTGGCCGGATTCATCACCGCGGTCGCGTGGGTCAAGCCGGGGAAATCGCTGGCCGAAGTGGACGCCGCTCCATTCGGAAGAAGATGAAAGACAAAGCATTTGCCCGCAGCGTCAATCGTGACGACATCATCAACGGCGCCGCCGACCTGGGCGTGGATCTGGATGCGCACATCGCCTTCTGCATCGAGGCCTTGAAGGGAATCGCCGATAAGCTGGATTTGGATGGAAGCGCAGCAAAAGCCAAATAGGGCGCCTGTCTGGCGGTGCCGGCAAGATGAGGTGCTACCTATTCGTCGAAATAGTCAGAATCGATGTGCTTTGAACGTAACTCTTGCCTTCGGACAACAAAAGCTCAATCCAGCCCTTCCGCCATCCTTCCGCTATCAATCAAAGCCGCGATTCTCGCCAAGTCCTCGGACATCGCCCGATCCCTGCTCATCGCCGGACAAACTTCCCGGATCGCAGCCTGTGCCGCTTGCCCGCGCACTGAAGTCTTCAGTGGCAACAAAAAATCCAGTGCTTGTGCCGCCGCCATCGCCTCAATCGCCAGTACGTTGCGGGTGTTCTCGACGATCCGCCGCAGCTTCAACGCCGCCGTCATTCCCATGGAGACGTAATCTTCCTTGTTGCCGGAGGTCGTAATTGAGTCCACCGATGCGGGATGCGCGAGCACTTTGTTCTCGCTCACCAGCGCCGCGGCCGTGACTTGCGCCATCATGAAGCCGGAGTTTAATCCCGCATCCGGCGCAAGAAATGCCGGCAAGCCTTCGTTTAAGTCCGGATTCACCATGCGTTCGATCCGCCGCTCCGAAATTCCCGCCAGCGCGCTCAACGCGATTGCCAGAAAATCCAAGGCAAATGCCAGCGGTTCACCGTGAAAATTCCCTCCTGAGAGAACGTCGCTGTGTCCATCCGGACCAACAAACACCAGAGGATTATCGACCGCCGAGTTTGCCTCGATTTCCATCGTCTGCCGGCAATGTTGCAGCGTGTCGCGCACCGCGCCGTGCACCTGCGGAATGCAGCGCAGCGAGTACGCGTCCTGCACGCGCCGGCAGACAATATGGGAGCGTCGAATCTCACTAGCTTCGAGCAGTCGGCGCAGGTTGGCTGCGCTCACGCCTTGACCATGGTGCGGCCGTACACTGTGAATGCGCTCATCGAACGCCACATCCGTTCCGCGCAGGGCGTCCAGAGTCAGCGCGCCGATGACGTCAGCGGAATTGACCAGGATATCCGCTGACAGGAGAGACAGAATGCCAACCGCCAGCATGGCTTGCGTTCCATTGATAAGCGAAACGGCTTCTTTGGCCTCGAGCGTTAGTGGCCTAATGTTTGTCCGCCGAAGCGCCTCTGCTCCGGAAATCCGATCACCACTCTCAGTAATGCACTCACCTTCTCCAATCAGCACAAGCGCCAAATGCGCCAACGGCCCCAGGTCGCCACTCGCGCCCACGCTGCCTTGCGACGGAACACGTGGTGTGACTTTCCGGTTCAGCATCTCGCATAAGGTGTCAATCACTGCCGCGTGCACACCAGAGTAGCCCTTGGAAAGTGAATTCGCCCGCAACAGCATCATGGCCCGAGTCTCCGTTACCGAAAGCGGAGACCCCACCCCGACCGCATGCGAGCGCAGAAGATTGACCTGCAGCTCGCGGATCTGCTCGTTCGCAATGCGCACATCGCTCAGCTTGCCCACGCCAGTGGTGATGCCATAGGAGATCTGCTCGCTGGCCACCAGCGTATCCACTGCGGTCCGGGCCTGGGTCACCGTGCCGCGCATATTCGGATCGAGCAACACTGGCCGACCGTGCAATGCAACTTCGCGCACCGCATCGAGTCCGAGGTGGTTGCCGTTGATGAAAAGGGTTGCCAAACGATTCACCCGCGCTTTGCTAGGCTTGCATGAATTTCCGGAACGCTTTCATATATTTTTCCGGCAACGCGACGGTCTTCAGTTGCTTATCGGTGACCACGTGGGTAGTTTCACCTTCCGCTAGCAGCACACCATCCGCGGCACGCACCAGTTCATAACCGAAATGCACGACCGAGGCCCGAACGTTCCGCAGAACAGTCCGCACGATCACCTCATCGTCATAGCGGGCCGGCGCCTTGTAACGGCAGCGCGCATCCACCACCGCGATACAGCACCCGTCGTTGGCTTCCATCTCGCGATACGAAAATCCCAGCTGGCGCAGGAGCTCCACCCGGCCCACTTCAAACCACACAAAGTGATTGGCGTGATAGACCACGCCCATCTGGTCGGTCTCGGCATATCGCACCCGCACCCGGGTTTCAGAAACCGCGTGCCTGGAGTGATTGCCATCGTTCATTCCTAGCTCCGTTCTTTGCCGGTCCAGCGTGGCCTGCGTTTCTCAAGAAACGCCGAGATGCCCTCGCGAAAATCATCGGTGGTTCGGATGGCGGCGTTCTCGCGCACCGCCGCTTCCAGCTGTCGATCCAATTCCACTCGCGCGAACTCGCTGAGCAGACGCTTGGTCGCGTACAGGGAAGTGGGGCTGTTTTCCACCATCTTCTCGGCCAATTCCCGGGCACGGGCCATCAGCTGATTGGATTCGACGATTTCCTTCACCAGTCCAATTCGTTGCGCCTCTTCCGCGCCAAATAATCGTCCGGTCAACAGCAGTTCGCGCGCCTGCTTTTCTCCGACTTGGCGCAGCAGAAATACTGACACAATGGCAGGAATAAAGCCGATTCGTACCTCGGTATAACCGAACTTCACGTCCGGCGCGGCCAGCGTAAAGTCGCACAAAGTTGCCAGGCCCACACCTCCGCCGATCGCCGAGCCATTTACCGCCGCGATGGTCGGCTTGGGAAAGTCATACAGCGTTTGAAATAGTTCCGCAATCGCGCGCGAATCGTGCGCATTCTGATCGGCGCTTCTCCCGATCAAGCCTTTCAGATTTTCCAGGTCCATGCCTGCGCAAAACGCCGCCCCCGCGCCAGTCAGAATCAGCACCCGAGCGGAGGAATTCGTCACCTCCTCAAACCCGTGGTGCAACTCCTCCATCAATTCATAGCTCAACGCATTGCGCTTCTCGGGACGGTTGAGGGTAACCGTGGCAATACCCGCGTTGAACTCCAGGTGGATGGTTGTATATTGCATCGCTTTAATCCGCCGCGCTCGATGAGGAATATCTGGTGGCAAATTCCGCCGAAACTCGCAGCAGAACGTCCAGCGGTTTCAGTTCCGGCAGAACGGCATCTCTTTGGCGAAGCGCCTCAATCACTTTCTCGGTGGGAATATTTCCCACCAGCGAATCCTGCGCGAAGGGGCAACCTCCCAGTCCGCCAATCGCCGAATCGAAGCGCCGGCAACCGGCGTCATACGCAGCAAGAACTTTCTCCGCAGCCTGCTCCGACCGGCTATGCAGGTGTACTCCAATTTCCAAGTAGCCATACCTGGCCAAAACTGCCCCTACCAACTCGTGAATCTGCGCCGGTGTCGCTAAGCCAACCGTATCCGCGAGCGAGACGGTGCGTATGCCATACGACTCAAGCAACTCCATCGCATCCACCACTTCATTCACATTCCAGGGATCGCCGTAAGGATTTCCAAATGCCATCGAAATATAAACCACGGTTTCGAGTGCCGCTTCCTCGGCTTTCTGCTTGATCTTTTCCAACTCATCGATGGCCTCTTCCAGCGTCTGCCGCTGATTGTTACTCAAAAATGTTGGCGAGACCGAATAAGGAAATCCCAGGGTGCTTACCGCTTGCGTATTGATCGCCCGCTGCGCCCCCTTTTCGTTGACTACGATACCGATGATTTCGGCATCATCCGGTGCATCCAATTCCTTCAACACGTCTTCGGAGTCAGCCATCTGCGGGACGGCGTTCGGCGAGACGAACGAAACCGCATCCAGATGCTTGAACCCGGCGCTCAGCAGGGCTTTCAGGTAATCCACTTTGAAATGAGTGGGAATTTGCCCCTTCAGCCCCTGCCATGCATCGCGCGGGCACTCGACGAGTTTGACCTGATTCGACATTCAAAAAGCTTCGCCGCGGATCACGCGGGTTTTCACGGAGACGGATTTCCGTGGAATAAGATCAAGATCGAAAAGTTGTTCGCCCTTGATCCCCGCAAATGCGCGCCAAAACGAACTACGTTTGCAGCACGCCCACCTTGAATTCCGGAACATCCGGGTTCAGGGCCGCCGTTTCCAGCGACCGGATCATCGCCTCGCGTGTTTCCACTGGATCAATAATCTTGTCAATCCACAACCGGGCCGCCCCATAACGCGGATCAGTCTGGCCGTCATATATGTTCTTGGTCGAATCGTACAATTCTTTTCTTTCTTCCTCGCTCAATTTCTTTCCGCCGCGCTCCAGTTGGCGAATCTTGACTTCAACCAGCGTGCTGGCCGCGGCGTCGCCGCTCATCACCGCATAGCGCGCGGTCGGCCAAGCGAAAACAAAGCGCGGGTCGTATGCCTTGCCGCACATCGCGTAGTGGCCGGCGCCGAACGATCCGCCGACGATCACGGTGATCTTCGGTACCACGGAATTCGAGACCGCGTTCACCATCTTCGCGCCTGCTTTGATAATTCCACTCCACTCCGCATCTTTTCCAACCATAAAGCCGTTCACGTCATGCAGAAAGACCAGCGGAATAAGATTCTGATTGCAATCCATAATGAAACGCGCCGCCTTCTCCGCCGATTCGGTATAAATCACGCCGCCGAATTCCATTCGCTTATGACCTTCATGATCGGTTTGCTGCGCGTGCAACTTCTGATTCGCCACAATGCCTACGGCAAATCCACCGATGCGCGCGTAGCCGCAGACCAAAGTCTTCCCATACTCCGGTTTGTATTCGTCGAAGCGGCTTCCATCGACCAGCCGAGCGAGAATCTCCTTCATGTCATAGGGACGACCGGGAGACGAGTCGTAAATGCCGTAGATTTCTTCCGCGGCCAGTGCTGGCGCCTCGGGCTTGCGCCGGTCCCACGGCGATTGCCGCCGGTAGCCCCACTTTTCAACGATTGCTCGAATTCTTTCCAGGCAGCTCTCGTCGTTCGCTT
Organism: uncultured Acidobacteriaceae bacterium; assembly: GCA_963834075.1. Classification (GTDB taxonomy): domain Bacteria; phylum Acidobacteriota; class Terriglobia; order Terriglobales; family Acidobacteriaceae; genus PALSA-270. The sequence goes on along the minus strand of CAWIAH010000011.1, from coordinate 855,081 downwards.
CGCGAAAATCCACCGTACCACTGATTGCGGAATGCATAGCGGCTCCGCCCAAGTCTTCCGCCGAAACTTTTTGCCCAATGGCTGCTTGCACCAGCGCCGGTCCCGCCAGAAAAAGTCCACTGCCATCGGTCATCAACACGTGGTCGCACATCACGGGCAGATACCCACCGCCCGCCACGCACATGCCCATGATCGCCGCAATCTGCGGAATGCCCATCGCCGACATCACCGCATTGTTACGAAATACCCGGCCAAAATCATCGGTATCCGGGAAAACGTCCTCCTGCAAGGGCAGAAATATGCCGGACGAGTCCACCAGATAGATTGTGGGCACATGATTTTCGATCGCGATATTCTGCGCCCGGAGAACTTTCTTCGCCGTCATGGGGAAGAAGGCGCCTGCCTTTACTGTCGCGTCGTTTGCGATGATCATCACCTGGCGGGTTTGAATTCTGGCCAGCCCAGTGATCACACCCGCCGCCGGCGCCCCGCCCCACTCTTCATACATGCCGTATGCGACGTACTCTCCCAGCTCGAAAAAGCTGCCGGCATCGATCAACCGGTTGATTCTTTCCCGCGCCGTCAGTCTGCCCTTTGCGTGCTGGGCCTCGATCGCTTTGAGTCCGCCGCCTTCGCGGATTTTCTCTTCTTCGTTGCGCACCTGCGAAACCAGGTCGGCCAGAAAGCGCATATTGGCTTCAAACCGAGCGGACGTGGCATCGACCCGCGAGGTTAGCACCGGCGATTTCGAAAGGGTACTGGAATCAGCGCGTTCGGCCATGGGAATCTCAGAGACTTACCGTATATCAGCGGAGGAGGCCTGTGCAATCGCAGGCGGCGGCGTCGCGGCTAAGACGCGCTTTTCTCGATCCATCGTTCCAGGCGTTGCCCGTCTTCCTCCAGCAGGAAAGTGCCGATGCGAAAAGCATCGCCGACAATCCTGTGGGACTCGGGATCGCGGACCGCCCGCGAAATCCATTGCCGCCCAATCTCATACTGCGCCGAGGTAAACCAGCGCTGCGGCAGTACTTCGACCAGCCCGGCATGCAGATAGAAGATATATAACGCAAATGCGGCGTCATCCGCGCTCTTCGCCGGATAACTTGTCGGCGCAATCAGTTCTTCCACGCTCTGCAGTTCCGCCGGAACTTCAATTTTGTGCGTGCCGGCCGGAAGCGCAAATGGAATCTCGAACTCCGCGACTGGAGCGACCGAGGCATACATGCGTTCGCTCGATTGCTTGAACCATCCCGCAATCTCAGCCAAGTCGAAGGGCTTAAGCAATGCCGGATCGAAGCAGGTCACGCGAATCGCCCGGCCCTCCGGGCACCAAACACCCAAATAGGAAGGCGCGACCGGAAACGGGCGGCAATATGTGTTCAGCGCCAGCAGCGGCTTGTCCGGCTCTCCCTCTTCACTTAACGAGACCACATATCCCAGCGCGCCCTCGTTACCATGATGGGTCCACACAAACCGTTGCCCAGACGCTGATTTCAGCGCGGGGAAAGTCTCCCAATACCACGGTGCGGGCCCGATACTCCGGCTGATTAATTGGCGCAGGCGTGCAGTGCCGGTCTCCGCCATCAACGGGCTGCCGGAATGCCGCGTGGTTTTGCCTGTCCACGAATGAAATTGACGATACTATCCATGCTTGTGCCCGGCTGAAAAATCGCGGCTACGCCGGCCTTCTTTAAATTTTCCACATCCTGGTTAGGAATGATTCCGCCGACCACCACCAGCACGTCGTCCATCTTATTCTGCCTCAGCAGATCCATGATTCGTGGCACAATCACGTTGTGCGCACCGGAAAGTATGGACAAGCCGATCACATGAACGTCCTCCTGCAGCGCCGCGTTGACGATCATCTCCGGCGTCTGGCGCAGCCCGGTGTAGATAACCTCCATGCCCGCGTCGCGCAGCGCGCGGGCAATCACCTTGGCTCCGCGATCGTGGCCATCCAGGCCCGGTTTCGCCACCAGCACACGGATTTTCTCTTCAGCCATTACCCTCATTTAATCACAGAAGTTCAGTGCGCCGCCCAAGGAGATGGCGGATGGGTGCTACCATGCGTTTCTCTGTGTTTCTCCGTGGTTAAACGTTTTTGAACCGCCATCGCCCATGGTTCCTTCTTGTTTTCGGCGGTCAAATCGTCGTGATGTCCAGGCTACGCCACAAATACCAGCAGGCCACGCTGCGATACGGTTCCCAGCGCTTGGCGATCTTCGCCATATGCTCGGGCTTGGGCAGCTTACGCTTTTTGTAGTGTTTCTTCATCGCCGTCTGGATGGCGTAATCCCCGGTGGGCAACACATTGGGCCGCCGCAAGGTAAACATCAGAAACATGTGCGCCGTCCATACCCCTACGCCTTTCACCTGGGTCAGGTGTTTGATCACCTCATCGTCGGTCATCGCAGGCAATCGCGAGAAATCGAGATCACCGCGAGCCGACCGCTCTGCCATATCTTTAAGATAAGACGATTTTTGTTTGGATAGTCCAACGCTCCGCATCTGTGCGTCGCTTAGCTTGAGAATGCCTTGCGGCGTAAGTGGCTCGCCCGCCAGCGTGGTGAAGCGCTTGAAAATTGTTGCCGCCGCCGCGCCGTTGAGTTGCTGATAGATAATGGCCTCCGCCAGATTATGGAATCCCGGCTCGCTGAACTCCATGCGGCAGGGGCCAACCTGTTCAATAATGGCTCGCAGAATCGGGTCGGCCTGTTTGAGATGACGGACAGCGGAGCGCATCGGATTATCACTTCATCGCAGCGACACAGAGAATATCAGAAGCGCATGGCACGGGCATTCTCGCGCGCGGGTTGCGCGTCGTAGGTTGGGTTGAACAGGTTTGTTTCTAGGCCTGATCTATTACGTAACACTCGTCTCCCGGTAGCTCCCGTACACCTCCCGCAGAGCCTCGCAAATCTCGCCCACCGTCGCATACGCCCGCACCGCATCGATGATATAGGGCATTATGTTTGCCCCCGAAATGCCGCCCGCGTGAAACCGTGGTTCCTCTGCCGCCGCCCGTTTCAAAGCATCCAGGCAGCGCTGCACTCCGGTATTCGATCGCCGCCCGCGCAGCGCCTTCAGTTTGGCCGATTGATGCTCGCCCACGCTTTCATCAATGTGCAGCGTCGACGGCGTTTCTCCTTCCAGTGTAAATTCGTTAACCCCAACCACAATTTTTTCCTTCGCCTCCACCGCCCGCTGATATTGATACGCGGCCTCAGCGATCTCTTTCTGCGGATACCCTTGCTCTATCGCTCGAACCATGCCGCCCATGGCATCGAGTTTGCCGAAATAGTCGAACGCACCTTGTTCCATTTGCTGTGTCAAGCTTTCCAGGAAATAAGACCCGCCAAAAGGATCGCTGGTTTCGACGACTCCGGTTTCATGCGCAATGATCTGTTGCGTGCGCAGCGCAATCCGGGCCGCGTCTTCCGTCGGCAATGCGAGTGCTTCGTCGTAGGCGTCGCAGTGCAGGGATTGCGTTCCGCCCAATACCGCCGCCATCGCTTGCAACGCCACCCGCGCGATATTGTTCATCGGCTGCTGTGCCGGCAGCGAAACTCCGGCAGTCTGCGCGTGAAAGCGCAGCAACTGGCTGCGCGGGTTCTTCGCCCCGAAGTGCTCCCTCATGACCTTGCCCCAAATCTTGCGGGCGGCGCGATATTTCGCAATTTCTTCAAAAAAGTCGTTGTGCGCGTTAAAGAAAAAACTCAAGCGCGGTCCGAATTCGTCCACCTCCAACCCGCGGCGCAGAGCCCACTCCACGTATTCGATCCCGTCGTACAACGTAAACGCCAGCTCTTGCAGCGCCGTCGAGCCCGCCTCGCGAATGTGGTATCCGCTGATCGATATAGGATTGAAGCGCGGAGTGAATTTCGAACCGAACTCAAAGGTATCCACCACCAGCCGCATCGAGGGCGCTGGGGGATAGATATATTCCTTTTGTGCGATATATTCCTTCAAAATGTCGTTTTGAATCGTTCCCGAAAGCTTCTTCCAATCCGCGCCCTGCTTCTCCGCCGCGACCAGATACATCGCCCACAGCACCGCAGCCGGCGAGTTGATGGTCATGGAAACTGTGATCTTCTCCAGATCGATCCCGCCAAAAAGTATTTCCATGTCCTCCAGCGAATCGATGGCCACGCCACACTTGCCAACCTCGCCTTCACTCGCGGCGTGATCGGAGTCGTAGCCCATCAGCGTAGGTAAATCAAAAGCCACAGAAAGGCCGCCGCCGCCCTGTTCCAGCAGATACCGATAGCGCTGGTTGGTTTCCTCAGGCGAGGCGAATCCGGAAAACTGCCGCATGGTAAAAAGCTTGCCGCGATAGCCGCTCGCGTGAATGCCGCGTGTGAAAGGCGGTTCGCCCGGCGCACCAAGATCTTTTTCGTAACGCCAGCCGGCGGGAAGGTCGGCTGGCGTATAAAGGCGATGGACTGGAACCCCCGAGATCGTGGTGAAACGCGCTTGGTTCTTTTCGTCTACGTTTACGCCGGTGGCGGCGCCGATAGGTTTTTCTGAAGGAGCCAGCTTCTCGTCAGCCATGCAGATTCCGCTGCGCCGATCATAGGCTGCGGTCAACTGCAAGATCAATAGCGCCAGCCTTAAGTGGGGCGCGGGCGCCCCCGCCCGCGAAGAGCCTCATCCTATGCCGGCGCCTGCTGCCGATGCCAAATTATGCCGACTCTTGCGCCATATTCTTCCGCCTGATCTCCCCGACCTTGGCATACTTCCACGAAACATATACCGCGTGATATAGGTGCACTAGCAAACCTTCGCGGCCATCGAGAAATCCCAGACGAAAAAAATAATTGTAGAAAAAAGTGAAAAACGGCCGTAACACGATATTGCTCAGGCTGCCCCGCTGCCCCCTCGTGACCGCCATTTCCGCGCCCAGCGAGGAATAGCGGTTCATGTGCTCGATATAATCGGAGAGCGTCGGGTAGGAGTGATGAATCAGTTCGGCTTGCAGCGGCCAGATTATGCCCCGTACCTCCAGGCTTTCATGAACCGCATGGTCTTCGAATCGGCCATGACCCTTGCGAAAGAGTCTAACTTTAGGGTCCGGCCAAAAGCCGCCGTGCTTGATCCACCGGCCGAGAAAATAGTTCCTGCGCCGGAATTTGAAGCCATTCACCTCGGCAGGATAAATGTTTGCAACGCTGCCAAAATCAAATACCTTCACGATCTCGTCTAAGGGCGAGCTGGTAGATCCCTTTGCCGGGCCATGATCCACCTCCTCATCCGCATCCAGGCTCAAAATCCAATCGCCTGCCGCCTTGTCGATCGCCGAATTTTTCTGCGCCGCGTAGCCCTTCCACTCCTCGACAAAAACCTTCGCGCCATAGGATTCCGCAATGCCCACCGTTTTGTCGGTGGATCCCGAATCCACCACAATAATTTCGCCTTGACCGTCCTTCACCAGCGGCTGCACGCTTTGCAGCGTGCGCCCAATGTTCGCTTCTTCATTGTGGGTGATGATGACAACTGAGATCTTCACGGAACAAAGAATACATGGCCGTGAGGCGAGCCCGAAAGTATCTCGGCGGACCGGCCGCGCCCTGATCTGGTTCTTCTTGGCAAGCTCCGCGATGTTTCTCTGCACTCTTTGCGGTAAACGCTTTTCCGGCAGGAAATTGAAACCTTCGGGCCACTCCACCGGCGGTTTCTGCGCCACGGCGAAATTTCAGATTCCCGCCCCATCCGAAACCAGTCCCCACTCCTCATCGATCTTGAGATTCGGTTCCGGCGGCAGCACCGCGTCGGTGTGCCGTTCCAGTTGCTGGCGCAACTCGTGAACCTCGGCCACCAGCCGGATGAACACATCCGAAAGCGGATCGCTGATCTCTTTCGGATCGGTAATGATCACGCGCTTGCCATCGCGCAGCACAATATGTCCCGGCACTCCGACGATGGTGGAGTTGTCCGGTACATCGCGCAATACCACCGAGCCCGCTCCCACCCGGCAGTTGTCGCCAATCCGGATATTGCCCAGCAACTTCGCGCCCGATCCGATCGTCACATCGTTGCCAATCGTCGGGTGCCGCTTGCCCGACTCTTTGCCCGTCCCGCCCAGCGTGACCCCCTGGTAAATGGTCACCCCGTCGCCGATGACGCTGGTCTCGCCGATCACTACACCCATTCCGTGATCGATAAAAAGCCGCCGCCCGATCTGTGCCCCGGGGTGAATTTCGATGCCCGTTACGAACCGCGCCCACTCCGAGAAAAGCCGCGCCAGCAGCCGCAATTGGTGGTTCCATAGCCAGTGGTTCACATAGTAGGCCCACAACGCGTGAAGTCCGGCATAACAGAGCACCACTTCGATCCACGATGTGGCCGCCGGATCGTCGGCGAGAACGTTGGCAACGTCCTCCCGCACGGATTGCAAAAATCCCGCCATGTTTATGTCGTGATCGTCGGCAACTGCAGCGCCTGATTGCGCAAAGGCTCAAAAAGCACCGTGCTTAAATAGCGCTCGCCAAAATCCGGCAGCACCACCACAATCAGCTTGCCGGCATTCTCTTCGCGCCTGGCTACCTGCACCGCGGCCAGAGCCGCCGCCCCACAGGAAATACCGCCGAGCACACCCTCTTCGCGCGCCATGCGCCGCGCCATCGCGATCGAATCCTCCGCCGAAACCTGAATAATCTCATCGATAAGATCCGTCCGCAGAATCGACGGCACAAAGCCCGCTCCAATGCCTTGAATCTTATGTGGGCTGGGCTGTCCGCCCGAGAGCACGGGGCTCTCCTTCGGCTCAACGGCAACCACCTTGAAGCTGGCTTTTTTCGGCCGGATATATTCCGTAACTCCCGTCAACGTCCCGCCCGTGCCCACCCCGGACACCAGAATATCCACTTGCCCGTCGGTATCTTCCCAGATTTCCGGTCCCGTGGTCTCGCGATGAATCTTCGGATTGGCGGGATTATCGAACTGCTGCGGCATAAACGAATTCGGCGTGCTCGCCTGCAACTCGTCCGCCTTGGCGATCGCCGCCTTCATCCCCTTCGGACCCGGCGTCAACACCAGTTCCGCGCCCAACGCCATCAGCAGCACACGCCGCTCCAGGCTCATGGTGTCGGGCATCACCAGAATCAGCCGGTAGCCCTTGATGGCCGCGGTGAAGGCCAAGCCGATTCCCGTATTTCCGCTGGTCGGCTCGATCAGCACGCTTTTCCCCGGCTGAATTTTGCCGGTGCGCTCCGCCTCCACGATCATGCTCACGCCGATGCGGTCTTTCACGCTGTGGCACGGATTAAGACTCTCCAGCTTGGCCGCGACCTTGCCGGGGCAACCGGCCGTAATCTTGTTGAGATAAACCAGAGGCGTGCGGCCGATCAGTTCGGTCAGGTCTTTGGCGATTTTCATTTGTCGCTCCTATACGGGCGAGTTGATTGTAGAGGGCTGTGCCAAAAGAAAAAAGCCCTGCGCGTTTGGCTGGAGGGCTAATCATTGCGGGGCTCATTTCTTCACTTACCCTGGGCTCGCGATTCACCGGCGCTTACGGCGTGGCAGGACGGCGAGTCTGCGGCTCCGGCTCATTCGGGTTGCCACAGTTCGATGGGATTTCCCTCCGGGTCATGCAAACGAGCGAAGCTTCCCATGCCCGGATAAGCTTCCGGATCTTTGACCTCGATGCCCGCGGCGCGTAGCTGCGCCACGATCTTGTTGATGGCATGCACGCGAAAGTTCACCATCCAGACCTTGTCAGGATTCCCGAAATACTTCGTCGTTTCCGGAAACGGACTGAAGACGGTCGGTCCCGCTTCTTGCTGCCAAACCTCCCCGCCCTCGCCGGTTGGCGTGAGCGCGATCTCCAGGTGTTGCTCGTACCAGCTCCCCAACGCTTTAGGATCATGAGCGAGGAAGAACAATCCTCCGATTCCGGCTACTTTTTCCATTTCCGTTCCTTCCCGGCGATTACGTACCCGCGGTCATTGCCAGTCGGCGACCCGCCAACCAGCTTCATCCGGCAAAGCATCCCCTCACTGCGCTGACCCCGGTTGCGCAGGCGCCGGCACCGGTCGGGCGGGCTCGTTCACCGGATTTTGCCGCGGAGCTACGTCCGGCGCTTGCGGCATATGCTGAACCTGCCCGCTGAGCGCGTCCGCCATCACGATTCCGGTATGGTCGAGCAGCAGTCCAGTCGCCCGATCCAGTTCGACGCGCGCCTTCTCATACGCCGCCATTGCCGAAACCAGATTGGACTGCGCCGACGTATAGCCCGCCTGATCCTGCAGCACCGCCGTCGGATTGGAAACTCCCGCCGTCAGCTTTTTCTGTTCCGAATCCAGCGTTTGATGGGCGAACTCCTGTGCCACCTGCGCAGCCTTTACTGCCGCGCGATTTTGCGCCAGGGAGAATTGCGCGTTTCGCACCTCGATACGAATTTGATTCTCAATCTGCTGCAGCCGCATTTGCGCCTGCCGGTACTCCAGCAGTCCCCGCACCTGGGTGGCCTGGGCCGCGCGATTCCGTATTGGAATATTCAACGTGAGTCCCACACCTTTGTCGGGTGCGGTCGAATCCACCAGATCTCCCAGTTCGGAGCCGAAGCTCACCGGCGCGACCGAGTTGGGTTGATGGCAGCCGAGTTGGGTGGCTGGGGGCGCCGGACAAATATTTGCGGGATTTAAAGTGCCTCCAAGTCCGTTCCCACCGTAGTATGCGAACGCATCCAGCGTGGGCAGCAAGGCATTGCGAATCGCTTTATTGCTGATTTCCCGGTTGGTCAGGTCAATCCGCGACTCTGCCAGTTCGGCACGGTGTGCCAATGCGCTCTCGATTAGGTCGTGCGTGGGGGTCACCGGTTCCTGGTCCGGCAGTTGCATGGTAGAGGTCGGTATGACCTCCGTATCGCCCAGATTGGCGGCCTCCAGGTCGCGGGTGAGCGCGTTTTTCATCAGCAGCTCCTGCAGTTCCAGATTCGTCTGCGCCAGAATCAACGCCTGCTGATCGGTCGCCACCGTATTTTCGGAGCTCACCACCTGAATCGGCGGCAGCGTTCCGAACTGCACCTGCTTCTTGGTATCGGACAAGGTTTTATTCGCAAATGCCACCGCCTCCTGCTGCACCTTTACATCTTCAAAGGCATAGACTAGATCCCAGTACATATTCTCAATCTGGTCCACCGTGGTGATGATTTGCAGACGAAATCCCACGTCGGTGATCTCGCGGTTATTCTTCGCGATGCGAATGTAGCGGGTGTTGGGCGCGAAACCGAATCCTTGCAGTAAATGCTGCGTCACCCGCGCCTGGAATCCCGAAGTCAAATTCGGGCTCAGATACGTGAAGGGGTTATCGCTGCTGATCTTGCTGTTGTCGAAGCCTACCGAAAGATTGGTTCCCCAGGTAAAGCCCTGCAGGTAATTGAAACTTTCCGTCCCGCTATTTTGCTCGCTGATCGGGGTCCCGAAAGAACTACTCGACAAAACCGTGTCATGATCGAATTGCAATGTGCCGCTGAGCACCGGGTCGAAACTGGTAATGGTCGAGCCCATTCCCAGGGTTGAGCTCACCAGGCCGTTGGTTCCGGTCCCGGCCCCTGCCGACCCGATGCTGGTGCCGCCCACCCCCGAACCCACCGTCCCGCTCAGCCCGCCGGTCCCTCCGCCTGGGGTGTTCTGCACCACCCCGGCGTTGACGCCCAGTATCGACTGGCCGGCATCGGCTCGGAGAATATCCGTGTCGGCAATATTCAGGTTGTAGCGCGAAATCGCGATGTCGAGATTGTTCTCCAAGGCTAGGGCGATGGCATCGTCCATAGACAGCATCAGCTTGCCGTTTTGCATCAATTGCTCGATACGCGTGCTGTTGCTCAGCTTGGGCCCCTCCACATCCTGCGCCTTGTACGGAGCCAGCACCTTGGGGAACCACGGCTGCGGCTTGGAATAATCTTTCACGGTGAACTGTTGCTGGCCGGTGGCTGCTGGAGCGGGCTGGGGCGCTTGCGGCAAAGTAGAATCTTGCGCGTTTCCGGCGGATATCAGCGCCATGGCAAAAACGAATCCGGAAAATTTGCGGGCAGCGGCGTTCAACCTCAAGGGAAGCATTACGTTATCTCCTGGCAAAGCACTGCGGGTGCAGAGTGGCCCAGCTTTTTATTGCGCAGATTTGGATGCGGAATGCTCAATGGCTGGTTCATCCATAGTAGCGGCGGAACAAGCATCTGAGCATAGTGCAGATTGTAAAGAATTGTCACACGGCATGCGAAAAAATGCCGTCCCATATCAAAAATAGAAATATAAAAATAAAAATGAAGAGGGCGTCTGCCGAAACAATGTTTTGCGAAACAAAGCTTACGCGCAGCTTTTACTGTTGTGGCTGTGGTGGCGGCGGCGCCTGTTCGGCAGGCGATGGCGTTTGTTCCGGTTGTTCCATCGGCTGGCCCTGCGCTCCCGGCAAGGCATCCGGCATAGTGGTGATGTATTGCACATTGGGCAACTTGCTCACCTGGCCGCGTTGCGCATCCGCAATGTCAATACCCGAGTGCTCCAGCAGAAGGCCTAACGCCCGGTCCAGTTCCACTCGCGATTTTTCATACGCCGCCATCGCCGAAAGCAAAGTCGATTCCGCCGTCGCTAGACCGCTTTGCTGTTGCAACACCAGCGTGGTCGTCGAAGCTCCCAGGCCATATTTCTTTTGCTCAGCGTCCAGAGACTGGTGGGCCAGATTCACCGCAGCTTGCGCCGCATCCACCGATGCGCGATTCTGTTGTACCCCGAACTGCGCGTTCTCGACCTCGATGCGAACTTTATTCTCAATCTGCTGTAGCGATACTTCGGTCTGACGATACTCCAGCTCCGATCGCACCTGCACCGATTCTGCGGCCCGGTTTCGCAGCGGGATGGTCACGTTCAGCCCCGCTCCCTTATCTGGGGCGGTCGAGTTGATCAGTTGTTGCAGCGTCGCGGGGTAACTGATATTCGGAGGAATCGCTACGCCCACGCAGAATGGGCTGGTGGGGTTAACGTTGCAATAACCGTCGGCGTTCTGCGAGCCGCCCAGACCCGTACCGCCGTAATAGGCGAATACGTTCACCGTCGGCAGCATGTTATTGCGGATGGTTTTCAGACTTAGCCGCCGGTTGGCCAGATCGATGCGCGACAACGCCAGCTCCGGCCGGTGGCTGAGCCCCTCGTTGACCAAGTCCTCGGTCGGTTCCACCGGTTCCTGCTCCGGCAGCTTCACCGTCGAGGTCGGAACCACTTCGGCCGTCGCGATGATCGGATCTCGAAGGTTTCGGCTGAGCGCATTCTTCATCAGCAGTTGCTCCAGTTGCAGGTTGGTCAGTGCTATCGTAAGCGTCTGCTGATCCTGCGCCACTGTGTTTTGCGCCCTCACCGTCTCGATCGGCGCCAGACTGCCAATCTGCACCTGCTTTTGCGTATCGGACAGCGTCTTCTTAGCGAAGGCCAGCGATTCGTTCTGCACCCGCACGTTTTCGTAGGCGTAGACAAGATCCCAGTACATATTCTCGATCTGATCCACGGTCGTCGTCACCTGTTGGCGGAAGCTCACATCGCTCTCTTCTCGATTGTTTTTGGCAATCTGAATGTAGCGCGTATTCGCTGCCAGACCGAAACCCTGCAGCAAGGGCTGCGTTATCTCAAACCGGAAATTCGAGCTCAGGGTCGGATTAATCAGGTTGAAAGGATTATCGTTGAAATTACGGGTGTTATTGAAGCCCACTGACACGTTTGTGCCGGTGTAAAATGCTTGCTGATAAGCGAAATTCCAGTTCGCAGTGTTGTTGACTGGTCCGCAAAATATGCTGCTGCACTCCACCTTCGCGTGATCGTTCAGAAAATTGCCGGTGATAATCGGGTCGAAGCTGGGAACCACCGGTCCGATGCCGACCGTATTTTCGAACAGGCCATTGGTGCCGGCTCCCACTCCGCCCGATCCCGGATTGGTGCCGCCCGCGCCCGAACCCACTTGCTCGCCTAACCCACCCACGCCCCCGCCCGGAGTGTTCTGCACCACCCCCAGCGGCGTGCCCAGCAGGGTCGCACCTGATTTCGAACGCAGAATGTCGGTGTCGGCAATACTCAACGTGTAGCGCGCGATCACCAGGTCGAGGTTGTTTTCGAGCGCCAGAGCGATGGCGTCATCCAATGAAAGCATCAGTTTGCCATCGTGCACCAGATCGTCGATCCGGGTGCTGTTGTTGAGATTGACCGGAGCCACGTGGTGCGGCATGTAGGGTGCGATCGGGTTGGGAAAGTGCGACCAGGGTTTCGAATAGTCAACACTCTGGAATGGCTTGGCTGGAGCCGACGTGGAAGGCGTCTGGGGCTGCGGCGCATCCGGCGATTGAGCCATGCCGGAAATCGATAAACAGCTCGCCAACGCCAGACCGGCCAACCACTGCAAGGTCACACGCGAAAATCGCATTCACTTTTCTCCATCTCTAATAGTGCTGGTGAGGACGGGTCGTTTGTTCGGATCCAGAACCGATTCGCCAGATGTCGAGGCGACAGATCCGGGTCTGTATGTCTTGGTCCGTCGCACCAAGATACGAGAAACCTGGGCCCTTGGTTCATTGCGGGCCGGTTCCCGGCCAAATAGCCTTCATTTCCATTACTTGCGAGCGAATGCCATAGTATATCCGACGCTCGAATGGCAAAAATTAGTCATGCTAAGTCCAACATTGTAAAGATTTGTACATCGCCCGTTTGGATGATCGGCCGGAATGGGAAGACTCGAAACAATCGTCATGCGGAATCTTAAATTGCGCCTAGCCTACGATGGAACGGAGTTCTCGGGATGGCAAGTCCAGCCCGGCGCTCCTACTATTCAGGGCACACTCGCCTCAGCCATTGGACGACTCACCGGCGAAAACGTTTTGCCGCAGGGCTCGGGACGCACCGACGCCGGGGTGCACGCGCTCGGGCAGGTGGCAACTTTCTGCACGCAGTCGCCGATTCCCGCGCAAAACCTGGTGACTGCGTTAAATGGCATTTTGCCATCCGCGATTCGCGTGCTGGAAGTGACTGAGGCGCCGGAAGATTTTCACGCCCGTAAGTCGGCCAAATCAAAAACCTACCGCTATCGCATGTTGCGCTCGAACATCTGTCCGCCATTCCTGGCCCGCTATGTCTGGCACTACCCTTATCCGCTGAACGAAGAAGCCATGGCCGCGGCCGCGCGCCTGGTGGAAGGCGAACACGACTTTACGTCATTCGCGGCGGTCGATGCGGAGAAATCAGAGCGGGAAGGGCAAGAGGGCAAGCCAAAGGCGCCGGCTGCAATCGCCGCTTCGAACGTCCGGCGAATTTTTGGTTCGGGGTGGGAGCGCGACGGAGAAGAGTTCCTCTACACTGTGCGGGGAAGCGGTTTTCTGCACCACATGGTCAGAAATCTGGTGGGTACGTTCTTGCTGGTGGGCAAAGGAACCCTCGGCGCGGATGACATATGCAAAATTTTGCAGGCGCGCAACCGCTCGGCGGCGGGGGCGACGGCTCCGGCGCGCGGCCTCTACCTGGTGGAGGTCGAGTACTGAGGGTTGGCCCGGCAGGGGCCGGTCAGGGCCTTTCGTAGAATGCCCCGCCATTGCGTCAGGAAGCCCGTAGACGGACGATCGCCTGCCCGGACGGGCTGGAGGTCATCCGGCGATTTATCGAGGCTAGGATTTGAAGTGGCTATATCTTAAAGGCATATCTCTAACAATTGCTTTTATTTATTGTATTTGCGGCGGAGGAAGGAATGAATTTTTAATATCTTTAAGATATAGAACAAGCAATTCGTTTGGCTGGAATGGTTTGCGCGACGGGCCGGCGCGAGCGCTCGTCCGCGGAAATTTCCGGGATCGTTCCCGGCGATTGGGCGGACGCCTCCACCCAATCGACCGCAGTTGAAGTCAAAATGCCGCGACTAGGGCCGCTGCCCTGGTTGGCGGTCTGGAACGCTTCCGGGTAGAATACCCAGCGTTTGGCTAGCCGATGAAGAGCCGGGCTCGGGCAGGGAGCGTTTCGGCTGATCCTTGTTTTTTTTCGTTTTGAGTGTTGTCAATCTGCGAAAATGAAGGAGAGACGTTTTGGCAACCATGGTCACTCCCACCGTTCCGGCTCCGCAGCTTCCGCACCATGTCGTGAAATTCAAAAAGGCCGGGCAGCGCGCCTGCAACCAGAAAAACGAGAAGGGCAAGTTCTGCGGCGGGCATCTCAAGCGCTGGTTTTATTCCACGGACGTGCTGGAGCAGAAGTGCGGAGACGCCGAAAAAGCCTGGGGCAAGGACGCCGAGGTCTATCGCTGCGAGCACTGCAAGACGCTCTATTTGCCTAACTCTGAAGAAGCATCCGGGTTGAACGTAGCCGGTCCCGGCCAGATCTCCGTTTTTGGATTGACACTTCCGCCCAAGAAATAGTCTCAGCGCTCCTCCGGGCCGCGCTGCAGGGCAGAGTGCTCGGGATTCTCCGGGCTTGCGGCGGATGGCGCCTGGGTCTCGGGCGATCCAGATCCGGCTGGCGCTGCAACCGACTGCAGCGTGTATGGCACTGAACTGATTCCCGCCGAGGCATTCCCCAGCACAACCACCGCTCCCTGAACACCGCCCGCTGAAGGCTGGGATGCCGCCAAGCCGTTGGCGTCCGATTGTGCAGAAACCAACGATGAGGAAAGAATCACCGGCATGGGATTGCCGGTGATGCCGGTATCGCCAATCCACACGGCGGGCAGATTCGCAGGCAGGCGGGCCACGATGGACTGAAATGACACGCTGGCTCCGATGACGGGATGAATTCCAGTCGAATCGGTGACCTCGACGACAACCGGCGCGAAAGTTCGATTTGTGGCGACAAGTTGGGGATTTCCCGATACTGGCTGCAGTTCGAGCTGTGAAGTGGGCACCATGGTCGCGTAGAGCGTGAGGCAGGGGGTGTCCGCCGGCAGATTGCGCACGCACGCGGAAACCTGCACGTCGCCGCTGGCCGAGGGGATGGTCAGCGTTGTGGTGGCAGTTCCGTTGGCAAGCACCGAGGACGAACTAAGAGATGCCGCGCCTTTCGTCACAACGAAATCAACCGTACGTCCGGCCAGCGGGCCGCCGTTCGCAAGCACGCCGACACTCAGCGGGAGGGACAGCGTGGCGCCCTGTGCCATCCAGATCATCTGCGGCGCGAGCGCGATGTCGAGCGCGGTCTCGGTGCCAACCAGCGTGGCTTGCACCTGCTGCGGCGGAGTGTACGAAGCGGGTGCCAGTTCGACCGTGATGGTACTCGCGCCCAAGGCGAGCGGGATCACGGAGGTGGAAGCCAGCCCGTCCTGGTTGGTGAACAGGGTGCAGCTGGGCAGCCCGGCGCACGCCTTTAAGGCTGCCGCGGGTGAGGAAGTAAAAAACACGCTTGCGCCCGCAACTGGAGTTATTCCATCGGGGGCCAGAACCTGGACGAGTACCGGAGTGGCCGCTTGTCCCCCTACGGCAGCCCTCTGGCTAGCGCCTGAGAGCAACTGAATGGTGTCATTGGGGCCGGCGCCGAAGGTGAGGATGCCGGTCATAGTCGATGAAGCGCCGGTAGCCGGATCGCCGAGAGAGATGTTCTCAACTCCATCCGGAGTCGCGGGAGCGGTCAAGAGAAGCTGATTTGCGGAAACGGAAAGCGGCGTGGCGCCGGCCGCGCCGATGGCCACGCCATCGCCATTGCGAAAGCCGAAACCCTGAATGGCGAGCGGAGTTCCACCAATCGCGCTCGCTCTCGGCGGAGTGACACGGTCGGCGTAAAAGACGCGCGCCTGATAGCGGTAGTCGGGACGCCCATCGCCGCGATAGTCCGCGATCGCAATGCGAAACGTGGTTGAGGCGTTGATGGTTGCGTCGAGCCGGGTTTCGCCGGGAAATATGGTATTGAGCGGGAGAACGCTTACGGTGGCGGAATCCGATTGGGGTGCGGCCAGCGACCAAATGCCAATGACCGGCTGGGCCTTTTCTTCAGTGGGCGCTCCAGATTGGTCGAGCGCGGTGGCGGAGATGGACAAGGTTCGTTTGGCCTGCGCCGCAAAAGAAAAATAATCGGTATCGCCGTAGGGGCTGAGGGTTCCAGTCCAGCCGCCGGGGGCCGGTAACGGGTTCGGCGAGGCGTAGGTCGAAGCGCCAAGGGGATTGGCGGGCGCGGTAGCGCTGCCCAACATGGGAATATCTTGCTGAACATCCTGCCCGAGAGTTGCCTGCACGGTGACTTGCGCGCTGCCCGACGGCGAGACCTGCCATTCGCCGTAAGGTTGCAATCCCGCCGACCAGATGGGATCGATGGCCTCGACGCTTATTTGAAATTGCGCTGCGCCGCTTCCGTCGGGAATTTGCAATCCGGCAAGATCGAAAAAGCCTTCGAGGGTGGGATCGTTCGAACCGTAGGTGTCATAGGCATTGCCATTGCTATCGCTGGAACCGGTGGCGGGATTGCCGGCATTGCCTTGAAACAAAAAGCCGGAGACCGAGGCTGCCGCGTAGGTGCGAGAGGCGAGGCCGGTGGCGGGATCAATCCAGCGTGCGACCACATTCACACCCTGCATAGGCTGAGCGGGCAGACCGCTCGAGTCCACGAAGTACACGGTGCCGTGAATGCGGACGGTGTTGGTGGAGAAAATCTGCTGGCCGGGAAAATTCACCTGGCTTTGCGAGGTGACCGGATAAAGGCGGGAAAGCGCGGCCTGATCGTCCATTTTGGGTTGAGCTGGATCGACACCCGCGGGATAGCACTGGGCGATGGGCGCGCAAAATGTTGGATCCACAGCGTGCATCACGGAAAAGCCAGCGTAATCGGCGGGCGTAGGCGCGGGATTGCCGGTGACGACGTTCGGATTGACCTGCGACCAATCGAGGCCGAGCACGCGGCCCAGGGTGCGCACCAGATGGTATTGCAGGTCGGGAAGCTGGGCCGCCGTTTGGGCGCAATTTCCGTTGAGGACGACCAAGGCGTGTGCCAACTTGGCGCTGGCGGTTAGGTTGTCAGGACCTCCCACCACGGAGTTGGCCGCGCAGGACGATGGATCGCCCGCGCCCTGGCCGACGAGCGCGTCGATAACGGAGCCGTCGGCGTCATAAACGAAGGCCACGGGTTCATTGGTCGCGGTGGATTGAATGTCGGCCGGAAGGTTGATGCTGCCGTCGGAGTTGACGGTGACATTGGATCCGTTGACGTCCTCGGCGAGCTGGCCGGCGCGGGTCGCGGAAATAGCGACGGTGGGAATGGAAGTCCAACGGCTGAACGCGGCGGCGACGAAGGCATCGGCGCTCGCGGCGGGAAGCTGCGGACTCAAGTCGCCTTGATCGGTGTAGTAGCTGACGACGCCCTTCGACCACGTCAGGGGAGTGCCTGCGGTTCCGGCGTTGAAGTAGGCTTCTCCGGCGACATAGCGCGGGCCGCCGGCCCAGGCGAGGGGCGCGATCAGCAAAACGAAGGCGGTCTCTAAAGTACGACGGCTTCGGAGCGGACGTGGAGTCATCGCCTACTCTTTCTCCACTTGTCGAATCGCACGGATAAACGTTTGAGTATCGATTGCGGATTGAATTGCCTGACGGCGGATTATCGGTCGCTGAACCTCGATTTTGGGCGGCGGCAGCGCGATCACGCCGTTGCCATCAATCGCGAAGCGGCCTTGCGTGCCCGCCACCGGACTGGTCAGCCCTAAACGGCTGGGAGGGTAGAGAAACAGCATCACGCGCTCGCCGGGATGGTAGCGTTCACCGGCATCCCACAAGCCGGCCCATTCGCGCATGGTGAAAACCTGCCCGGCGCGAACGCCGCGAACCGCCTGCTCGACGTGAAAGCTGATCTGCATGGTGGCGGGGATGCCCGGGGTGGCGATGGCCGATTTAGTGACGGAGACGACGGTGCCGCCGAAAATGTATCCGGCACTTTGGGTCAAGCGGGCGAGGCTCGGCAACGTGGAGGAAGCGGGATTCGATGCGGCCGAGTTGGGCGAAGGCAAAGGACTTGGCCTTTGCGTTGCGGCAGCCTGGGAAGAGAATGATGCTGCAAGCCAGACGCAGACGAGAGCGCGAAAAAATGATCGAGCTGGCACGGCACTCTTTCGGATTGAGGATGGAGGCCAGCGACAGACGGGAGAGAAGAGATATTACCGGCAAGATCGGGCGAGGGATAGGGCGCACGTCACATCGTGAGGTGATTGGCGAACATTATTGGCGAACATTAGTGGTTGCTGTCAGTTAACTCGGCATCGGCTAACGCGTGGCGGCGATTGTACTTGACTGCGGAAAGATTGGCTCCGGTGAGCAAGAGCAATCCCGACAGAAATGCCCAGAACATTAGGCTGACGGACAAGGCGAAGGGGCCATAGACCTCCTGAAAGTTGAGGCGGGGAAGCGCGAGGATGTAGGCGTGTTTGAGGGCTTCGGACAACAAGCCGGCGATCACGGCCGCCGGTATGACGGCGCTGGCCGGAACCTTGCCGTTGGGCAGGAGCCAGTAGATCAGAAAGAAGATGAGAATGCTGGCCATGATGGCGGACAACTTCATGACCATGAATCCGACGAAGCGAACCGCAAAGGGGCCGCGGCCACGCAGCAGATTCTCCAGCAGCGATACGTTTTCCGCGGTCAAGGCGATGGAGAGTAAGGCGAGGACGCCACTGGCGAAGGTCAATCCCAGGGAGATCAGCTGATTGCCAAGATAAGAGCGGTTATTGGGAAAGCCCCAGATGCGATTGAGAGCGACTTCGAGCGGCATAAAGACGCCGGTGGATGTGACTAGCAGAATGAGCAGCGAGAAAATTTGTGCGCGCTGGTGGGCTTCGGCCAGGACCGTGAGATTGCGAATGAGAAAATCCTGCCCGACGGGCAAGTAGTCGCGCAGCAGTTCGAGGACGACGTTGTACATCACGCGGGAATGGAAGACCTGGCGGATGAGCGTCATTAACAGCACGACAAAAGGAAAGAACGACAGAATGGCGTTGGCGGCGACGGAGAATGCAAAAGTGTGCACTTCGGTTCGCAGTAAGTAGCGAACCGTAGATACGGTGGCGCCGGAGTAGGGCGCGGGCGCGAAAGGCTTTCCGCGGGGGGTGGGAGAGTCGCGCGGAGAAGTTCTCATCGCCATATCTCGAATGGTATCAGATATTTACGGTCATTTTTTGTGGCGCGCATTACCTCGGTGCGCATGCTTTCCTGTACGGACACTCCCTCCGGACGAGGCGGCGGGGCGGTGAAATTGCTTGCGAAAAATTTCTTCTCTTGCCAGAAAACGACTTCCTGAATATTATCTTTTGCTTCGCCGGGGTACAGTCGGCGGTGTCGCGTAAGTATTGGTTGATGTTCCGTGGATAGAAGTCACAACTCGCGCAATTCCCAAGGGCTCCTGAGCTTCGCGCCGCATTTTTCATCGTCGCGAAACTCAGGAGCCTTTCGCGTTGCGCTGGCTAAGGGGCGAAAGCGGAGCGGCGATCATCTGTGCTTCCGCATTTCTCGAGGGGGATTCAAATCGCGAGAGATGGGGAAATTGAATACTTAAATCACTGAGCAGAGGCGAAAGGAGTTTTTTGTGAGAGAGAAGGGAACAGTAAAGTGGTTCAACGGGGCGAAAGGCTATGGGTTTATTCAACGATCCACGGGAGAGGACGTTTTCGTCCACTTTTCCGCCATTCAGGAGAATGGCTACCGCACGCTGAATGAGGGCGAGACCGTGGAGTTCGATCTTCTGAAGGGACCAAAGGGATTCCAGGCGGCGAACGTGGTCCGTGCCTAAAGGCTTGTGCGCATTGCCAACCCCTCGCAGCTTCCCCCTGCGAGGGTTGGTTTTTGGGAATGAACTGCCGCAATCCGGAGCGGCAGGTCTCCATATTGCAGAATCCTTTTTACCGGGCCTACCGCCAAACCCTGGAATCGCCGGCTGACTTAACCGCTTCGATTCCCGCCGTAAGAACAGAAATAATCCTTCCTCGAGTCAGCCGTACACTCGTCCCTGCTAAGCCATTCATCGGGTATGGATGAGTTGCGGGGATTGTGATGAAGACTCTCATCTTTGCTTTCTGTCTTGTATTTGCGTCTGGCGGTGGGAACGCGCAGACGGCGGCCTGGCAGCCATCGCCAGGACATACGCAATTGCCGATCTGGCCGGGGGAAGTTCCCGATCCACAGCCGGTCGCCGGGCCGGAAAACGTGGCCGAGGTGACGAAGCTGGTTGCCGGCAGGACGTGGATTTGGGTGAGCGACGTGTCACGTCCTACGATGACGGTCTATTCGCCGACCGGAAAGAATACGGGCGTTGCGGTTGTCGTGTTTCCTGGCGGAGGTTTTGAGGGTTTGGCCATCGATCTGGAAGGCACTTAGGTTTGCGACTGGCTGACGTCTAAAGGGATCACGTGCGTGCTGCTGAAATATCGGGTGCCGAGTCTGCCTTATGACTGGCACTGCAAATGCCGCCGCGACGATTTTGTAAAATCGATGCTGGCCCTGGAAGATGCGCAGAGGACCGTCGGGATGGTGCGCTATCACGCCACCGAGTTGCATATTGATCCGCACAAGATTGGAGTGCTCGGGTTTTCGGCGGGTGGGTATCTAGCGGCGGAAATCAGCACGGATTTCGAGCGCCGTTTGTACGCGCCTGTCGATGCGGCTGACAAGCAAAGCTGCCGCCCGGATTTTGCGGCGGGCGTTTATCCGGGACATCTGTGGGTTGGCGGTGACGCTTACGGACTAAATCCGAATGTTTCGGTCACGCGGCAGACGCCACCTACTTTTTTGGTGCAGGCGGAGGATGACAACATAGACGGCGTGAACCAATCGCTGGCATACTACATTGCGCTGAAGAACGCTGGGGTTCCCGTGGAGATGCATTTGTATGCCCAGGGCGGACATGCATTTGGGTTGCGGCGCACCACATTCCCGATAACGGCATGGCCGCAGCTGGTGGAAACCTGGTTGAGAACGATAGGAATGATTTCGGATTAGATGTCGCTATCCTAACGACATTCGCTAGCGAATTTCGAGGGAGACCAGGTCGCCGTTAGCTTTGCCGCCTGCCTTATAGTTCACGGTCACCGGTAGATTGGCCCAGTCGCAGGAAAAAGCTCCCGCTCCGATGACCACGAGCGAGCGGTAATCCTCGGTGCGCAGCTTCATGGTCTTTGCCCCGCTCGACAACCGGATAATGGCGATGGGCGGTTGGGAGCAGTCAATGCTCAACAGGCGGCCGCGCAAAAATTCAGTTTTACGCATATCGGGTCCTGGCGCTGCGGGAGGGGTTGCATCGGCTTCGTCGGCTGCCGGGTCGTCATCGGTATTGTTGGAGATGACGGCGGGCTGTGAGGTGGAGGCGGCGGTCTGGCTTTGGGGCGCGACGCCATACTTCTTGAGCATGGGGAGATCCTGCAAATCTTTTTGCGCGGCGCCGGCGATATCGGAGTCGTGGCTGTCTTTGAGGAGGTTGAGCAGGGTGGAGGCCTCGTCCCATTTCTTGGCTTCGAGGTAGATCTTGGCGAGATTCAGCAGATACAGCTCGCTGCGCGGATTCAGCTGAATGGCGGGACGCAGGCTGTCGGCGGCGGCATGAATTCCTCCGCCCTGGAGTTGCGCCATCGCCAGCATGTTGTAGGCCTCGGCGAAATCGGGATCCCAGTCGAGAACGGTGTGGAGATCTTGCATCAGGTTGGGGATACTTTGAATGGGATTTCCGGTTTGGTCGGCCTGCACGTATTTGGCCAGAGCCAGGTAGTAGCGGGTCCAGGGATCGGCGCGGTCCAGAGTAGCGGCGGCGGAGAGATCTTCGAACGCCTGATCATATTCCTGTTTCTGCAAGTGCACCCAAGCGATGGCGCGATGGGCGATGGCGGTTTCCCCTTTCGGTTGAGCCAGCAGATTTTGCAGCTGCGCAACTGCCTGCTCGCGGCGCTCGGGGATGCGCACGGCAAGTTCAAAGGCGCGGGCCTGACCCTCGGCATCGCTAAGGCGGCGCAGGCTGGTCCCCACATCGAGAGGAGAAAGCGGCGCGGAGAATTGGTGGATGGGGCTGTGCGCTCTGGCAGTGGCAGAGGTTGGTGACTTTCCTTCATTCGTTATCGGCGTCTGCGCTTGCAGCACCGGCGCGACCGAGTGAAAGTAATCTTTGATGGATTGCTCAAGCTGAGCGACGGACATGCTGAAGGCTTGCTGGACCGCCTGGTCCACGGGAACTTTCTTGGCCTCGACCAGGCCCATGTAAGTGCCCGTTTCGGAAAGCTCGTTTTTGCTGAGCAGGTAGTGCATGGCGATCCATGATTCGGCGGCAAAGATCGGAGGAAGGCTTTCCTGGTCGTCGTCGGGATGCACATCGAAGAGTTCGGGCAGCGGCAGCCACGGCGCGCTTGCGAGTTGTGTGACCAGCGATGACGGGTCACTTCCCAGGCTGGACTGTGTGTCGCTCAAGCGCAGACTGGAAAAATATTCGACTAGGCCTTCATCGAACCAGGCTTGCGCCGGCGGATAGTTGTAATTCAAGTACACGCGCGCCAGCGATCCGGAGATAGCGCGCCAGTTCTCGTCGTCCGAAAGATCGAGGCCGACGAAATTGCGATCGTCGCCGGGGAGAAAAAATCCCGATTGTGAGATGGGCCGGCCGTCCAGCGAGGGAGTGAATTCCGAGTACTCCTCGCGGGTGTTGAAGGCGACAATTTCCAAAGGTTCGGACATGGTGAGCTTGTTGCGCTGCAGCAACTGGGCAAAGATGGCGCGCATTTGCTCGAAGCGCAGCAAGACTTCGTTGGCTTTTTTCTCGTCGCCATCGGTGAGGACGGAAAAGTGAGCGGAGCTGACCAGGAGCCAATGCAGCTTGGAATCAGAGGCCAGCGACGAAGTGAATGTGGAGAAAAAGATGAGGATGAGAGCGAAGGCGCTTCGGAGGTAGGAACGCGCGTGGAACATGGCGTGAGCCGGGTGTGGGTGAGCTTGGAATGATGCTAACACGCGGGCCGGATCGTTTATGCCGCGGCTCCAGAGAATTCCCGGATGCGGATGTGGGGTCTTTGAGCGCGCCGGATCCGCTCCGATTCGCTCAGGGCAGGCTTTCCGCAGCGACTACTTCGCTGCGCGAAGTATGTACTCCGCTCAGAATGACAGAGGTTTATGAGAAGCAATCTTGTTGAGCGCCCATTCGGCGCTCTCAGCGACGGCTGAGTCTTCGTCGTGTTGCAACCTCTGCAGGACAGGCTCGAACCGGCGATTTCCACTGTTGCCCATGGCGATGGCGGCGTTGCGGCGGATACCTTTGTGCTTGGCGCGCTTGACCGGCGAGCCACGAAATTCCCGCTGAAATTCCTCCAAGCTCATTTCCGCCAACCAATCTAGTGCTGGATTGACCAAGCCCTCGCGCGGCTGGAACTCGCCCGCAGTCGTGGCTGCGGCCTTGCGGTTCCAGGGACAGACGTCCTGGCAAATGTCGCAGCCGAAGATGTGGCGTCCCATGCCTTCGCGCAGCGCGTCGGGAATGGCGCCACGCTTTTCGATGGTCTGATAGGAGATGCACAAGTTCGAATCGAGCTGGTAAGGAGCAATGATAGCGTCGGTGGGGCAGGCGTCGATGCAGCGGGTGCAGCTGCCGCAGCGATCGGGCGCGGGCAGATCGGGTGGAAGATCAAGGGAAGTCAGGATGACTCCCAAAAAGAGCCAGGAGCCCATCTTTTGATTGATGACACAGGTGTTCTTGCCGATCCAGCCCACGCCGGCATATTTGGCGTAGATACGCTCGACCAGCGGTCCGGTGTCCACGTAGCATCGGGTTTGGATATCCGAGGCGCAAATTTTGCCGAGTTCGCTTTCGACTTGACGCAATCTGCGAAGAACGGCATCGTGGTAATCCTCGCGGCTCCAGGCGTAGCGGGAGATCCATCCGCGGTCCGGATCGTGAAATTGGGTCGAGTAGGGTTGGGCGGTGTTGTAGTTGATGGCGCAAACGACTACGCTGCGCGCCCAGGGAACGGCGGAGCGCAGGGAAGCACGTTTTAGATTTCCAGCTTCATCCCGTGTTTCCAGATACTTCATTTCTCCGGCATGACCACTCGCGATCCAGTCGATAAAAGATTGATGCTCAGGAAAATCGCGCACCGGGGCAATGCCGGCCAGTTCGAATCCGGCGGCGCGGGCGGATTGCCTGATCAGAGCCGTGAGTGAGGAGGGGCGATCCACTGGGTTCCGTGGTCATCATAAATGGCGTCTCCATCTAATGTTCATTCCTCACTGCCTGGATCTTTCAGGATGACAAGATTTGGGGAATCTTTGACCAGCTACATGCCCAGCTTTTTTACTTCTTCGTTGTAGTACTTGCGGTAGAGGATGTCCCACTCCTGGCTGCCTTCGAGGATGGTGCGCTTCTGGCTTTCGATTTTCTGGCGGGCCGTCTGATCGATGCGGGCTTCGTGGTTGAGCAATTCCTCCAGAATTTTGCGCGCCTCCAGGCGAATGGTGTTGCGGTCTTCAACAAATTCGACGGCGGGAGCGTCGGCCAGTGCGTCGGTGACCACGTGCGCGATCTTGTTCACCTTGTCGCGGCTGATTCTCACAGCACCGCCTTGTATTTGCGCACCAGTTCGCTCTTCACTTTGCGGAACATCTCCTGGTAGTTGGCGCCGGTCTTGGCCATTTCGTCGGAGTAGGCTTCGAGAATGACGCGCACCTCGTCGTTGATGCGGTCTTCGAGAGTCATCTCCTCAAGCATAGCGGCGTGCACCTTCTCGGTGGCAGCCGCGAGCGCCTTGGTTTCAATGAACTCGCCGGCGATCAGTTTTTTTGTGAGTTCGCGGGCCAGGTAGCCCACATATTCTTTCGAGAGCAGCATAGTTGCGGATTCAAGCCCTTATGCGAAAAAACGTGCAACGCGAAACACTTAGCTTAACACAGGTAAAGCGCCGCTCACCTCTTGCCATCAGTCGGGCGCTTTAGCGCCTCCTCAGCTATCCGCACGCGGGCTGGAGCGATAAGCTAGGAGCTGGGAGCTAGTAGCTATTTCTCAAAAGTCATACAATGCAAAATTAAGAGTTCTCCATGCCTGTCACTTCAGATAATCTCGCCACGCTTAAAGATGACATGATTGCCTTCATCGAGGGCCACGGTATGCGCCGTTTTCAGGGCTACGTGGACTATGAAGAAGTGCCCAGTGTGATGTGGAAGCCGGAAGAGAATCCCGATGGCTGGAAGGATTTTGTGGAGCTGGCCAAGGCGGCGAGTTCTCCGTTTGTGACCATGGATTCATGGACTTTGCAGCGTGAGGATTTCGAGGAACTGCTGGAGCGGCTGAAGAACTCCGATTTCGCCAACGAAGACGACATGGAAGACGCACGCTGGCTGCGCAATTACATGGGCAAGACCGGATTTGTGCAGCTCGGCTTCGCACACCAGGGTGTGATGATGATCTACGAAGCCTCTACCGAATGGTACGAGCGTTATCAACGGGTGCTGGAGTTGTCAGAGGATTTCGGCGGCATTCCCATGGATGAGCCCGGTTCGGACGAAGAAAGCTAACGGTGCGCTGGCATCCCAGAAGCACCGGTTCCGCGCAGGTTGCCATGCTGGCGGAACAGTTACAAACTTCTCCAGAATTTAAAGTTCAGCCACGAAACTACGGCGGCGACGCTTGCCCGGCTGCTCGCAGCGCGTGGCATTACGGACGCCGAATCCGCGGCGCGTTATCTCAATCCTAAGATCGATCATCTCCACTCTCCTTACTTGATGAGCGGCATGCAGGCCGCGGTAGAACGGATCGAGGGAGCGATCGCGCGCGAGGAGACCATCCTGATTTATGGCGACTATGACGTGGACGGCACCACCGCCATTGTCATTCTAAAAACGGCAATCGAGCTTTGCGGTGGCACCACGGATTTTCATGTTCCGCATCGCATTCGCGATGGCTACGATCTGCGCGATGACGTGATCGAGCGCGCCGCGGCGGCCGGAATTCGCCTGATTGTCAGCGTGGATATGGGCATTCGCGCCTTCGCTCCGGCGGAGACGGCGCAACGCCTGGGCGTGGATCTGATCGTGACCGACCACCACCTGCCGGGCGCGGATGGCGTGCCCCATGCGCTGGCGGTGCTGAATCCGAACCAGGCGGGTTGCGAATATCCCTGCAAAGTGATTTGTGGAGCAGGAGTAGCGTTCAAGTTGGCGCAGGCCTTACTGGAACGGCATCGGCCGAACGAGCAATCGCGGCTGCTGATGTCGTTCATGAAGATCGTCGCCATCGCGACCATTGCCGATTCGGTGCCGCTGAGCGGGGAAAATCGCGTGTTCGCCAAGTTGGGGCTCTATGAGTTGCGGCGGGCGGTGAATCCGGGGTTAAAGGCTTTGCTCGAAGTGGCCAAGTTGAGCGGGCGTCCGCTGACTTCGGGGGAGGTGGCATTTCGCATTGCGCCGCGCATCAATGCCGCGGGCCGCATGGATGTGGCCCGTGACGTGATTGAGCTGTTCAGCGTGAAGGACGAAGCCCGCGCCCGCGAACTGGCCGCTCGTCTCGATCAACTGAATGCGGAGCGCCAGGAGGAAGAACGGCGCATCGTGCAGGCGATTGAAACGCGCATTGACGATGATGCCGCGCTGCGTGACGCCTTCTGCATGGTGATTGATGGCGAGGGATGGCACCGGGGCGTGATTGGCATTACGGCGACGCGGGTCGTCGAACGCTACGGCCGTCCGGCGCTGGTCATCTCGCGCGATGGCGAGGAAGCGCATGGTTCGGGGCGTTCGATCCCGCCATTTCATCTGCTCAATGCATTGGAGTCGTGTGCATCATTATTTACCCGCTTCGGCGGACATTCCCATGCGGTCGGCTTCTCGCTGCCGTCCAATCGCGTCAAAGAACTGCGCGCTCATCTTGATCGATATGCTCGCGGCTGCCTGAGCATGGCCGACTTCGAGCCGGTCCTGCACTTCGATGCGGAGCTGCCGTTGCGACAGATCACTCCCGAGCTGTTCCAACTTTTACAGAGGCTGGAGCCCTTCGGCAGCCGCAATCCCGAGCCAGTCTTCGTGGCGAACGGGGTGCGCCTGCTGGCTCCGGCGCGGGTGATGAAAGAGAAACATGTCAAGCTGAGGCTGGCCGGCGGAGAGCCGAATGGCAACGGATTGCGCGCATGGGATGCGCTGGGATGGCGGATGGCGGAGCGCTGGCAGCAGGAGCAGATGCTGCCCGGCGATCTGTTGGACATTGCCTTCACACTCGACCACAACGACCATCCGGAATTCGGCGGATTGGAGTTGTCGCTGCGGGATTTTCGGGTTGCGGGAAAAACCAAAACGGCCACGGAGTTTACGGAGCAACAAGTAGTTCCGCAGTGAACGTAGAGACCGCGGGTGCTCCATCCTGGCCGCGTTGGTTGCGGCTACGGTGGGTGTCGCACCCACGGGGTCGGAGCGCACGAAACTCCAGGTGATCGAGGTCCGCAGAATCCCACCCTAAAGTCGCAAAGAACGCGACTTCAGGATGGGGCACCCCCAAAGCTTCTCAGGGCCGCTGACCCATGCAGGTCGCCAATTTTTCTCGCCCGCCTTCGCGCCGGTTTCCATTTTACGTTTTTACGCTCGGATGCCATCACAACGTATATGCCCGCATCCGTGATGACGATATGTTTCCAGTTGGAACACTCACCACAAGTGATATAGCCCGTCTTTTCTGCCGATCTCGACCTTCATCCCAAACAACGCTGACAGCGTCTCGTCTTGCAGCATCTCTTCTTTCGGCCCGTCAGCTACGATTCGACCTTTCGACATCAACACCACGCGGTTGATTTCGGGAACGATGTCGGCCAGATCATGGGTTACCAGAATGATGCCGATACCAGAGTTCGCCAGCAGGCTCATGGTCTCGCGCAGGCCGTGCTGGGCGTGAAAGTCGAGCGAATTGCTGGGCTCGTCAAACAATAATGCTTTGGGCTGGTGAACCAGGGCTCGCGCAATCAGAATGCGTTTAGCTTCTCCCGAGGACATCTCGCACACCGACCGGTCAGCGAGGTGCGGGACTCCTAACTGCGCCAGAATCTTCTCGGCGAACTCCCTCTGCTCGGGCTGTACCAGATGGTTGGGAAACAGATGGCTGCTGCTGAAGAAACCTGAGAGCACAATTTCGATTCCGACCGACTCCGGGTTGCACCACGCCATCAGGTCGTTCGAGACAATCCCCAGCAGCGTGCGCAGTTGAAAGACGTTCCATTGCGACCGTCCCAGGATTCTGATCTTCGAGCCTTCGCGCACTACGGGATAACATTCGCGGGTAATGGTCTTGATCAGAGTGGACTTGCCGCAGCCGTTCGGGCCCAGGATAGCTACGTGTTCGTTGGCGTGAATGCGCAGGTTGAAGTCATCGAGGACGACTTTACCTCCGCGCATCACCTGAATGTTTTGCAGGTCCAGCAGAGCCACGGTCGGCGAGATCATCGTTGTTGAGATCATCGTGCTCGAATTCACGGTCCGCTAAGTTTAGATGATGGGGGACGGTTTGGCAGAATGCGCGACCGCTTCAATCATGCGCCGGCAAAATAGTATGATCTGATGGTGCCGCAACTGCTGCATGATGACACCTTCCGCCGGCTCTGCCGGGGGCGCGACCTGCTCGCCAGCCAATACCAATCCTCGGTTCGACTGCAACAGGCGGCGCGCGAGGCTTGTCTCTCGGAGTTTCATTTCCACCGGCTATTTCGAGCTGCTTTTCGCCAGACGCCCCATGATTTTCTCACCCAGTTGCGCCTGGACCGTGCCCGCCAGTTGCTGGCCTCCGAACGTACCGTAACCGAGGTCTGTTTCGAGGTTGGCTATAGGAGTCTGGGATCGTTTTCCAGCAAATTCCGCGCCCACTTTGGCCGCAGTCCGGCGGAGTTTCAGCGCGAAATGCGGCGCATCTTTGGATACAGTGCGCCCTGGCGCGTGCTGATGATTCCGGAGTGCTTTCTGCAAGCTTGGGGAAAGCTCGAAATCTAGCAGCTCAGCCTCTTTATCCATCCTCGCCAGTCCAAAAATCGTGAACATCAAATAGCAAGAATCGAGAAGTGGCCGCATACCCGAATTTGCTAGTCTTTCCCGCAAGGAGATCTATCATGATTCAAAAAATGTCACACGCCGGCATTCATGTGCTCGATCAGGATCAGGCCAAGGACTTCTACGTCGATAAGGTTGGCTTTGAAGTCAAAGCCGATTACACCGCGCCCAACGGTTTCCGCTGGCTCACGGTCGCTCCCAAAGGACAGTCGGAGGTAGAGATTGCCTTGCTGAAGGTCGGCAGTTCCACGCCGCCTGCTATGAAGGGCGGAAGCGCCGCCGAGACAAAGAAGGACGTTGACACGCTAGAGGCCCTGCTGAAGAAAGGCTGGCTGACCACCGGCGCCTTCCAAACCGCCGATTGCCGCAAGACCTATGAAGAGATGAAGGCCAGAGGTGTGGAATTTGTCTCCGAACCCAAAGATGAGTTCTTCGGGGTGCTGGCGATCTTCAAAGATCCCTTCGGCAACTGGTTCAGCATGACCCAGCCGAAAAACTACAAGTAACTCTTCAAGTATCCGGCCATGGCCCTGAAGTACACTGGGCTGGGATGCCGGTCACTATTTCGCGCCTTCGCCGCTGGTTTGCCGTGGCTGCCATTGCCGCGGTCATGCTGGTCGGGGGCGCTTATTTTTACGCCCGCCATCGGGTGCAGAATGCGCTCAAGCAGGTTCCAGCCCGGCTGGGCGTCAACATCCAAAGAAGCGCCGACGGTTACACCTATTCTCAATCCGATCAGGGACGTACTATTTTCAAAGTGCAGGCCAAGAGAGCGCTGTTTAAGTTGGACGGCCGGGTTGAGCTGCATGATGTCGCTATTACGCTTTATGGCCGTGATGCCTCACGCTTCGACCAGATCTATGGCTCGGATTTTGAGTACGATCCGAAGTCAGGCGACGTTACCGCCCAAGGCGAGGTGCAGATTGACTTGCAGGCGAACCCGGCAGGGGTGACCAGTCCCGACCAGGCGACTCCTAAAGAGCTGAAGAATCCCATTCATCTAAAGACCAGCGGCCTGATTTTCAACCAGAAGACCGGAGACGCCCGCACCCAGGAGAAGGTGGATTTCAATATTTCTCAGGCTGCCGGAACGGCGGTCGGGGTGACCTACGTGTCGAAGACCAGCACCTTGACCCTCGGGTCACAGGTAAGCGTCACACTCTCCGGCCCGAATGCGCCGACGGTGACCGCCAATCATGGAGTGATCACAAAAGATCCCAGGGTAGTAGTGCTCGAGGCGGTTCATCTGCAACAGGGATTGCGGCGCGGAGAAGCGAATGAAGCCACTCTATTCCTTAGTCCCGAGGATGCAGTGCAGCGCATTCGGGCGAACGGCCAGGTTCATCTTGAGCTTGGGGGACGGCGGCCTGTCGACGTGAAAGCCGACCAGTTAGATCTCTTACTCGACGAAGAGGGACGGCAGCTGCGGACGGCGACCTTCCTGGGAAAGGTAGAGATGAAGAGTCCCACCAATTCAGCGGAGGGCAGCGCCGGGCGTGCAATCGCCAGCTTTTCCGGAGGCAGCGTCTTGAATCATGTGCGCGCGGAGGAGAATGTCCGGCTGACGCAAAGGCAACAACCGGCTGCGCCTACCCCGGGAGCGCAGACCATGGCGTTGTCCGCGCCGGTGGTAGATTTCTTCGTCGCGGCAGGGAAGCGGCTCAGCCGGGCAGAGACCACGGGAGCAGGCGAGATCGATGTGCAATCCTCCGCTGCGAAATCGGGCCAGACGCGCATTACTGCCGCGAAGTTTACCGCGCAATTTGACGACCTGGGGCAGCTGGCCTCAGTGCATGGAGCGCCGGAGGCCCGGGTTTTCAATACCACTGCGGGACAGCCCGACCGGGTTAGCACCAGCCTTTCGGTAGATGCTACCTTTGCCCCGGGCCAGGGGATGGAGACCGTCGTGCAGGATGGAAATGTAGTATTCACTGGCGGCGAGCGAAAAGCTTGGGCAGACCACGCCCGCTATACTCCCGCGAATCAGATATTTGAACTTTCTGGTTCGCCACGGTTGCTCGATCAGAACATGGCAACTACCGCTCATCTGCTGCGCATGAACCGCGTAACCGGCGAGGGAGTTGCCGAAGGCGACGTGAAGACAACCTATAACGGCCTCAAAGTGCAGCCCAGTGGAGCGCTGCTGGCGTCTTCGAGTCCCATTCATGTGACTTCGCATTCCATGACCATGGATCGTGACCCGGCGACGGCGTTCTATACCGGCGACGTGCGACTTTGGCAGGACGCGAATGTGGTCACGGCGCCATCGATTCTTTTTGATCGCAACCACCGCTCGCTGGTGGCAAAGGGCTCCGCCTCCCAGCCAGTTTCGACGGTGTTGATGGAAACCGGTAAGCCGGATAAAGCGATTCCGATGATTCTGACCTCGGCGCAGCTGAATTATATGGATAGCGAGCGTGAGGGACGCTATACAGGAGGAGTGACGGCAAAGACCTCCGACATGGTGCTTACCTCGCACAGCATGGACGTCTTTCTAAAACCGGAGAATCGCGATTCGGTAGGTTCGGCAGCCGGGGATCCGGCTGGCGGCATTCCGGCAAATCGGGGGACGGCCAATCTCGACCACATTGTCGCCCAAGGGAATGTAGTAGTCACGCAACCCACTCGGCGCGCCACCGGAGATCAGCTGGTTTACACCGCCGCCGCTGAAAGGTTTGTCTTAACGGGCGGACCGCCTAGCATTTTTGATGCCGAACAGGGCAAGATTACCGGGGTTTCGTTGACTTTATTTAGGGCCGATGATAGGGTGCTGGTTGAAGGCACCGGTACCTCCCCGAGTGTGACGCAAACCCGAGTGGCACGATAAATGCGTACCTTGGCCACCGACGAAATCGGAAAATCTTATCGTGGCCGCCGGGTGGTCAATGGGGTGAGCCTTCGGGTGGAGCAGGGCGAAGTCGTTGGTTTGCTTGGCCCCAACGGTGCCGGAAAAACCACCACGTTTTATTCCATCGTGGGATTAGTGCCGCCCGATACGGGCCGGGTACTCCTCGACGATGAGGACATCACTGACGTCCCGATGTATTTGAGGGCTCGCCAGTATGGCATCAGCTATCTCCCCCAGGAAGCATCGGTTTTCCGCAAACTCACGGTTGAGGAAAACATACTGGCAGTACTGGAAGCGCAACCGATCCCCTGGCATGAACGCCGGGAGCGCATGGAGAAGCTGATTGACCAGCTGGGGCTGGAACATATCCGCCAGAACCGGGGATATGCGCTTTCCGGAGGCGAGCGGCGCAGGGTGGAAATTGCCCGGGCTTTATGCATCAGCCCGACTTTCATTCTGCTGGACGAACCATTTTCCGGCATTGACCCCATAGCGGTGCTGGATCTGCAAAAGATTATTGGTGATTTGAAGGCTAGCGGCATCGGGGTACTGATCACCGATCACAACGTGCGTGAGACGCTTTCGGTGACCGACCGCGCCTATATCATCGAAGGGGGACGCATCTTCCGGCACGGGGTTCCGGAGCAATTGGCCGGCGATCCAGAGGTGCGGCGGGTCTATCTGGGAGAGAGTTTCTCGTTGGTGTGATCGGCCAAGCGACCGGCTCATAACCTTAAGCCATGCCCAGAAGTGCAGCCCTGAGGCGTGATGGGCCGGCGGCTAATTTGTAAGATGGAAGTGATCGCCGGTGGGTGGTCACGCAATCTTCCCAACCCGGAAGTTGTAGCGAAGAGCAAACGGCTAAAGCTGGTTTTTATGGTCCTACTCCAACCACGACTGAATCTGAAAGTCTCGCAGCGCCAGATCCTTACCCCCGGCCTGGTGCAGATGGTCAGCGTGCTGGCGCTCAACAAGCTTGAGCTCAAGGACATGATCACGGCGGAGATGGTGGAGAATCCGGTTCTTGAAGAGCTGGAAGATTCGGTTCCCATGATTGACGAAGTCGGCCGGCGTGAAGAAGACCGCGACCGTCCGACCCTCGAAGAGGCCACCGCTCCCGCGGAAGAGAAGAAAGATGCGTTCGAGGAGATCGATTTCGGGTCGTTTTTTCAGGAGTATCTTGACCCCGGCTATCGCAGCTCACGCGAGATGGAAGACATCGAGCGGCCATCGTTTGAGAATTTTCTGTCCAAGCCCGGCAACCTGACCGACCACCTGGAGTGGCAGCTCGGATCCATCCCGATTAGCCCCGAGGTGCGGGAGGCTTCGGCCACGATCATCGGCAATCTGAATGAAGATGGCTATTTGATCGCCAGCGACGAGGAATTGCTGGGAGTCGCGCCGCCGTCTTCCCCCGAAGCGGATGCCGCCATGGCGGACAATGTGGTGAAGGCCGCCGCCGCCCTTGGTTTGGGAGAATTAGAAGAAGCAGGCAACGAAATTCGCCCGCCGGAAATCGCGCCGCAGGAGACCTCGAAAGATTGGAACCAATCTGCAGCGGCTGAATTGGGAACAGGAACTCTGATCGGCGACATCGCCGCATCGGCTGAACCGGCTCCCGTCCCCACGCCTGCCGCGGAAACAACCCCGGCCGCACCGGCTCGCAATCCTCCGCTCCATTTTCAAGCGAATTTCACGCGCGAGCATTTACATGAAGCGCTGGAGGTGATCCGCCAACTGGACCCGCCCGGCGTAGGCTGCCGCGATCTGCGCGAGTGCCTGATGTATCAGTTGCGCTACCATCAGAAACTGGCTTTGGGCAGGAATGGAAGCGGCGCAGCCGCCGGCCAGGTCATCGGCGATGCCATGGCGATTGTGGACCAGCATCTTCGCGCCGTGCAAAACAAGCAATACAAAGAGATTGCCCGCGCCATTGGCCGTCCCATGGAAGTCATCCCGGCGGCGCTGGAATATATTCGCACCCTGGATCCCCGGCCGGGAGCGCGCTATAACAATGTGCAGCCGCGGTTGATCGAGCCAGATGTCGCCTTCGTCAAACACGGCGACGAGTGGCTGGTCATGATGAATGACGACGGCGTGCCGCAGCTTCGCCTCAACCCAGCCTATAAACGCCTGCTGAACCGCGAAACGCAGGATAAAGATACCCGCAATTACGTGAAAGAGCGCTACAAGAGCGCCATTCAGCTCATTAAAAATATCGAGCAGCGCAAGCAGACCATCACCAAAGTCTGTTATTGCATTGTGGCGCGGCAGCAGGATTTTCTGGACAAGGGCATCGATCAGCTGAAGCCGATGATGATCAAAGAGGTTGCGGAAGAAATTGGCGTCCATCCCTCTACCGTGAGCCGGGCGGTTTCGAGCAAGTATGTGCACACGCCGCAGGGCGTGTTCGAACTCCGCTACTTCTTCAGTGAAAGCGTGAACGGCCCCGAGGGTGGCGGCACTTCATTGCTGATTCTTAAGCGCCGGGTAAAAAAGCTCATCGACGAGGAAGATCCCGCCCGGCCGCTGACCGATGAGCAGATCACCCGCATCCTGCAATCGCAGGGCATTCAGGTGACGCGGCGGACGGTGGCGAAATACCGCGAAGACATGCGCATTCCGAGCACCCATCAACGCAGAGTGAAGGGATAACGGCTTCGCCCATCAAGAAACGCGCAATGGTTCCAAACCAGAGCTGGTAGTCCGGTCATCAAATAACTGGGAGGCACGCGGAATCGAAGCCAGCCCTAAGAAGCATCCTGAAGCCGGTTCAGATAATCCCGCTCTGGGGTGACCCCAATTCTGGTGGTAGAAGATGCGGCGTCTGCGGTGGAATTCTACAAAAGCGCATTGGCGCCGAAGAGTTGGCGCGGATCACGGCCCGGGATGGAAGACGCCTTCTGCATGTGAGATTGGCATGGCTGGTGTCTCGGTTCGTGGTGATGGATAAACTCATTGAGGTCAACGGTCTGGGGAGCCATTTCCACGCGCCCGACCGCTTGAAAAAGACCTCAGTTACCTTGCATCTGCAAGTGGAAAACGGAATCGAAGTTCGGAATGCGGCCCTGAAGGCCGGAGCGCAACCAGTGCCGTGGGGGGCTTTCCCGGACACGGCTTTGGGATCTTGAAATGCAGTGCCATTTTTTCTCAATCAAAACGAGATGAGGAGCGGCGCTCATGAACGTGGAATATACCGGCAGGAAGTTCGAAATCACTCCCGCCATTCGCAAAGAAGTGGAAACCGGCCTGGCGAAAATCCGCAAGATCCTAGGCGACCAGTTCGAGGCCAAGGTCATTCTGACGGTGGAAAAACATCGAAACAAGGCCGAAATCACGCTAAGCCCGCGTAATGGTCCCTTGGTGGCTGTGGCCCAGGCGCATGACATGTCTTTGGCCATTGGCGAAGCCCTCGAACATCTGCAAAAGCAGGCGGTGAAATATAAGACGCGCTGGCGCAGCAAGAAACGCCACGCCCAGAAGATCCAGGAGAAGAAGTGGGATGGCAAGGCCGCTCCTGAAGACGCAAGAGCCACGGTCGGGCTGACTGCTGCCACGGCGGTGTCGGTAGTGGTGCATCGCTTTCCCGCTGTCGCCAAGACAACCGAGGTTCATCTGGTTCATTCCGACGACTCGGTTGCGATGCGCCCCATGACTCTGGAAGAGGCCATCAAAGAAGCCCACTTCCGCGACCGCGACGTCTTCGTGTTTCGCGACCCTAAAGGAAAGGTGTTCGTACTGCACCGAACCCGCGAGGGCAAGTTGGAGTTGATTGAAGCGCCGTAGTGCGGTCCTTGGCAATTAGCCGGAGCATAAATTTGTGTGGCCTCGCCCGCGAATCCCGGTTCGCTGAAACGACTGCATTCGCGCCTCGACCAGCGAAACCTTACTTAACGAAACTCAATCAGCGAAATCCCGGAAATCCCATGCCGTGGCGCAACGTTAATCGCTGCGGCCCTCCCTTTATTTCGCAAATGTAACGCCCAGCCGAAAGAAGTGAAATCGCTTGTCGGTTTTCTTCAGAATCTGAGTTTTCCTCCAATCCAACGCTCGCCCCACCCCGTACACGGTTTAGACGCGCGCAATGAGGGCGCTGTCCCCAGGAGTGGTTATGAAGATCGATGCCGTAGGAAATATTCTTGCCAAAGATTTCAACCGACGCGGGTTCATGAAGGGAACCGGGATTGCGGGATTGGGAATTACCGCCATGTCGATTCTTGCCGGACTTCCGTTGCACGCGAGTGATGGAGACGACGACGGAGATGATAAGGGAGAAAACTCAAAGAATCCGGCTTATCAGGACACCGCGGCAGAGATCTTTACTGCGGCTCTGATCGCGGAAGATTTGGCCACGACTTTCTACTATAACGGCCTGGTGGGCCGCGTCATCCAGGATCCCAATCTGGCTGGCCCCGGCGGGACCGCAACCGATGTGACCAGCGCGGGTAACGCTGGCAATGTCAACTATCTGCAAGCCGCTCTTACCGAGGAAATTGATCACGCCAACCTTCTGCGCAGCCTGTTGGGCATCTCTTCAGCCGCCAAGGACCCGGTGCAGACCTTCCATTTCCCCAAAGGCTCGTTTGATACCCTGTCGGCCTTCACTGGGTTACTCGATGCCCTGGAAAACGCCTTTATCGGCGCTTACATGACAGCCGTTCAGGAATTCGCCCACATGGCGTCGGATGCATCGGCCAGAATCGCGCGCGGGCGCGGCGCCGATGATTTGAAATACACCCCGAAACAACTGGAGTATTACGCCAAAGTGTCGGCCTCGATCATGGGGATTGAATCCGAGCATAGGGTGCTGGGCAGAGTGATTTCCAACACCAATCCGGCCAATAACCTCGCCTACGAGCAAACCGATGGGTTGACTGCGGTTTACAACGGTCCGCATTCGGCGGTGGTCGCGTTAACTCCGTTCCTTACAGCATCAACTGGTCCAGGCTATTCTTTTGCGGATGCCTTGGAAGATCAAGGGAAGGTATCGCTTGCTGCGGTGGGTGGGCCGCCCGCGTCCTAATTTCGAAGCGATTGATTTTGCTGGTGAATCCCGAGGGCGGCATGAGTATGTTTCTCGTGCCGCTTTTTCTGTTTTGCATTTTTTCTGTTCTGCATTTCTCTATTTTCCATTTCAAAAACTATCGAGTTCCGGCGGGCCGGCCTGGTCAAGGTTGCGGCGTCGGCGTCTCTTCCATCTTCCACTGCCGGGCAAGCTGTTCCAAATCCTGCAAAACCTTCTCAATGTCCTTCATTCGCTTGGTGATTCCATACGTGACCGACGGCGGAATCGTCGGTTCGTAGTGGCGGAAGAGAAATCCCTCATGCTCCAGCCCGCGTAGCCTCTCCGCCAAAACTCGAGATGAGATGCCATCGACCTGCTTCTGCAGCACACCGAAACGCGCCGGGCCATTCGTGCTTAACGCCCAAAGAATGTGCAGCGTCCAAGGCCGGGTAAGCAGCTCCAGTAGGCCGTGGATTGGACAAGTGGCGGGTGGGTGTGGTGATCGAGCCATATAGTTACTAACTTACTTTAGATTATCTAATGCTTTGTAAGAAGTCAATTATTTAAAGTAACCTAAATGCCCCTGCCTTCATCTACTGTGTAGCAGTTCAATCCATGTCGAACTTGAAGGAGTGAATATGGCGAGCAAATCTGCGGCAATTCCGCCGCAATCCACCCGGCATTTCCAATATTCAAATGGCGCGGCGATTTCGCCGGCGTATCCAGCCGTAGTTCTAGCGGGACGCATCCTGTTTTCTCTGATCTTTATTTTGGCGGCATTCGGGCATTTCACGGCGCAGGAGATCGGTTATGCCGCCCACCAGGGTGTTCCTCTGGCATCAATCGCGGTCCCGTTTTCTGGTGTAATGGCACTAGTCGGCGGTTTGAGCGTCATGCTCGGCTACAGGGCCAGGTGGGGGGCGTGGCTGCTGATCATATTTTTGATTCCAGTCACGGTCATGATGCACAACTTCTGGGCTGTAAAAGATCCGATGATGGCGCAACTGCAGGTGGCCATGTTTCTGAAGAATGTTTCCATGATCGGCGGCGCATTGCTTATCACTCAGTTCGGCGCAGGGCCGCTGAGCCTGGATGCAAGACGCGCGAAGCCATAAGGGAACGCGTTTGAACCAGGGTAGGAGTCACTTGAGATTGCAACGAACGCGGGCTAAACCTCACGCGGAGGATCGGGGTCAACGGCCCAGTCCAGGTAGATCCACAGGACGCGTGAGAGCAATGTGATGGCGGGCGCCACGGGCAGAAAGAGTACAACCGCCCAAATGGTATCGCGGGTGATCCACCAGCGGGTCGCTGCCCAGATCAACACGGCGAATAGCGCGATGGTCATAACTCCCAGGACGTAACTGATGTACATGGCGCCGAGAAAGTAGCCGGGCTCGCGTTCGAACTTCAGGTCACAGACCGGACAATGCACGTACATTTTGGGGATGCCGCGAAAGATCGAGTAATGAAACATTCTGCCCTGGCGGCAACGCGGGCAACGCTGCTGCAAAATGGAGAGCAGAGCCGACGGTCTGGCGGCGGGTTCCATCCGGTTAGGTCGAAATCGACCTAGTGAGGATACTCGCTGCCGGAAATACGCGAAGTAGCTATGCTATTCCACTCGCTTGGCGGTGCCATTGGATAGAGATTTGGAAATGATGGCCTGCATTTGTAGCGCTGCCGTCTCCGCGATGATGGCCTGTTCTTGGCGCAGCTCTCCCAGGCGGCGCCCGAGTTCCCCCTGCTCTCTACCTAATTCCCCCATGCGGCGTCCCAGTTCTCCCTGTTTTTCTCCCAACGCTCCCTGCTGTTGTCCGAGCTTGCCCAATGCCTCCCCGGCTTTACCGCGCAACGAGCCGAGCTGGCCTTGCAGATCGCCGAGTTGGGCTTGCAGACGTCCCAATTCCTCAACGTTGGCCGATCCACCGAGTGCCTTGATCTTTTGTTCGACGTCTTGCAGGTGCTGAGCCAGATCGGCTGGGACATCCACTCGAATGGCCTGCCGCTGCCTGTCAAATTCTTCCCTCTGCTTGTCCAGCTCTTCTCGTTGCTTATCGAGATCGGCTCGTTGCGCGTCGAGCACTTTTCGTTGCTGATCAATCTCTTCCCGCTGTTTGCTGTCGTCAATCGGAGCATAAAGCTGTTTGGCGGCTTGCACCGTCGCGGGGTCGCGGATGACATAGGCGTTTCCGCTATGGATGAACCAGATAAAATCGCCCGGCATCTTTTTCCGCTGCGACTCGACTGCCTGGCGGTCGTCGTCGGAGCCGTTCATGGTCACCGAGCCTCCCGAGACGAGGGCGAAATCCATGCCGCCGTTGAAACTGCTGGAGCGGTAAGTCGCGTTGTCGGCTGCATTGGCCTGAAGTTCCACTGGTGGCGTGGGTGGAGTCGCTAGCAGGCTTGGCACCGGACGCATTACCGGTCCGGAGACAGTTCCGTCGATAGTGCCTTGCACGCGGTCGGGATGAACAATCTCTGTGGGCGCGGGCGGCGAAACTCGCACCGCGCGAGCTGGAGCGGCCGAAGCTTGAGCCATTGGAGCCGCCGGAGGCGGCAACGCAGACGGCGATGGTTGCGCGGTGGGAGCCTGCTGTGACGCGGCCATGACGAATTTCGGACGGGCGATGGCGATCAGGCATATCAACGGCAGAGCTCCGGCAAACAGAAGCATGAGCCGAGATTTTGTAAGTCCGGAATCCTGCAGCATCTTCGGGAGAGCACCCGCTCAATGCGATCGACTGCCCGGTTCCCGGCGGCCATCGGCACGGCTTGCCAGTTCATTCGTCCTTGTCCGCTCTGGATGGTTCAAAAAAGCTCATAAGCAACTCCGCGTAATAGGTAGGTTCTGTCCCGGCGCTGATCGCCGCCTGATCGCTTGCCTGCTCGCCCAGTTCTGCTAAATGACACTCCAGCCACCAGCCCAGGGGGCTAAACCAAAAAATGCTGCGATAAACGGCCGCCAGAGTGCGAAGCAGTGGATCGCGGCGCTTAGCGTGCGAGAGTTCATGCGCGATCACTGCCGCCAATTTGGCTTCTTCCCACTTCTGCCAGCCGCACGGGATCACAACCGCCGGATGGAGAATGCCAACCGTCAGCGGCACGTTGACTGCGCACGATTAAGAAGGCGGGGTTTCCGGCCGTATGGCATCTGGTGCGTGCACCCTCTCCACCAATCTCTGCGCTCTTATATCGTCGACGGCAACAGCGCGACGAAGCATACGCGACGTGAGCATAAAGCCGACACAGAGTCGTACCACCAGGACGACCAAAGTGCACAGGTAGGCCGCAAGTGCAAAAACAGGCCAAGGAATAGGGCTGGGTCTTGCAGTGCTCGGGATCCCAATCTCCATGGCTCTCGAGGACTTTGAAACGTAGAGGTATACGCTCGCTGCGCCGGCAGGTGAGATAGCGGGTCTTGCAATTGCGGTATTGGCGAGCGCCCGTGACGCTGAGGTTTGTGGCATTGGACGCAGGTAGGCTGGTTGCCGCTGGGCAGGAAACCGGACCGGAAGCGGAGGCAGCAGCCAGGTGACTGCAGGCAGGGTCAGCGCGGAGCACAGCACCACGGTCCACGCGACAATTTTCGCGGAAGCACCGCGTACCCGGAAGATCCACAGCAAACCTGCGACCGCGCCGGCGATGATCATTCCGCGCAGGGCGGGCTCGGCGATCCATCGCAGCGCATCCAAGAATATGAGCGAGCATTTCGGAGTTCACGATTTGGCCTCCTTCTTGGCGCAATCTTTTGCGCCAGGCGTGCCAGCTCTCGCGAATCGAGCACGTCATTTTCGACCATTCCGACGAGCAGTTGCTCCACTGAGCCGCCGCAGAAGCGATCGATGATGTGACTCACGGCACGCGCCGCGGTGCTCTGGCGGGGCTGCACCGAGCGGTAGACAAAAGTGCGTCCTTCCACGGCGTGGGCCAGGAAACCTTTTTCCTCAAGCCGCCGCAAGATGGTGCGCACGGTGGAATCTTTCATGGTGTGCTTTTCCAGAAGCGCTTCACGGCACTGTTCCGCCGTAGCCGGTCCATGCGACCAAACGTGATCCATCACCAGTTGTTCCAACTCGCCCAGATTTTTCAGCCGGTTGCGCATAAATTTGTCGGCAACAATCGATTGCTAATCTGTGTAACGTTACAACGTGTAACATTCGGAAAACAGCCTGTCAACGAAAATCGAGCGGTTCTTTCGGAGAATCCTAGGCCCAGAAAATACAAAGTGGCCGCAGATGAGTCGGCGAGAATCTTTAGTCGGAGTGCTTGGGCACGAGCCGGATTTCGAAGATGGAAGGCCACAGCTTGCCGGTGACGAATAGTCGTTTTGCCTGGGGGTCGTAAGCGATGCCGTTCAACACTGCACCGGGGTCGGGCCGCGGCACGGAATTCACTAGACCAGTGAGATCAATCCAGCCGACGACTTCACCGCTCCGGGGAGAGATTCGCGCGATGCGGTCGGTCTGCCAGACATTGGCAAAAATCTGTCCTTCCACGAACTCCAGTTCGTTCAGTTGAGTGATGGGAGTGGCCCCGTCATGGACAGAGAAGCTGCGCTCTTCATCGAATGTGCTGGAATTCAAGACGTGAATCTCAGAAGTGCCGTCGCTCATATAGAAATCGTGTCCATCGGTCGTGAGGCCCCAACCCTCCTCCGGATACGAGAAACTTCGCAACCAGTGGAAATCAGCCACTCGGTACACGAACCCAAGATGCGACTGCCAGGTGAGCTGGACAATCTCGCTTCCCAGCAGCGCAACGCCTTCGCCAAAGTACTGCGGTGCCAAATCTACTTTTTGCACGACCTCTCCGGTTTGTATGCGAACCTTTCGAAGTGACGACCGGCCATTCACCCCCGTGCCCTCATAGAAATATCCATCGCGATAGGCGAAGCCCTGGGTGAACGCCTCAGGATCATGGGGAAACTTGTGAATGATTTTGAAGGTGTACTCCGGCGGGCGCGCCGGAACAGGCTGGGCGGACTGGCTCGATGAAATTACGGTGGCCGCAAAGCAAAGCGCAATGACAACCGGAGAGACTCGTCGCGTTGCATGCATCATTTGCATTCGTAGCCCCGCATGGGCACATTTTCGCATGGGTCAAGGGTTCCGCACGCGCGCCTCCGGAGAAATCTTCGGGACGACTCCGTGCATCCAAACCCGGGCCGAATAATCTAAAATCACGAGAGCAAAGGCAGGCTATGAGATTACGTAAGCTGGGCAATTCTGGATTAGAGGTTCCTCCATTGATTTTGGGCACCAACGTTTTCGGTTGGACCGTGACCGAGCCGGACGCATTCCGTTTGCTCGATGCAGCCGAGGGCGCCGGGCTGAATACGTTGGATACAGCTGACGTTTATTCCAAATGGGTGCCGGGCAACCATGGCGGAGAATCCGAGACCATAATCGGCAACTGGTTGAAGCGCAGCGGCAAGCGCAAGAGCGTGATCGTTGCCACCAAAGTTGGAATGGAGATGGGGCCAGGGAAAAAGGGTCTGTCCAAAGCGTACATTCGGAGCGCTGTGGAGGATTCCCTGCGCCGCTTGCAGACTGACTACATTGATCTCTATCAATCTCACGAGGACGATCCCAATACTCCCCTGGCGGAAACCCTGGGAGCCTACGCGGAGTTAATCAAGGAGGGGAAAGTGCTGGCGATCGGTGCATCGAACTATGGCGCCGAACGGCTCGCCGAAGCCTTGCAGGTGAGCCGCGAACATAAGCTTCCTCGCTATGAGAGCCTGCAGCCGTTCTACAACCTGTATGATCGCGCCCCGTTTGAGGAATCTCTTGAAGCGGTATCTGCTGCCAATGGTTTGGGCGTGATCCCATATTTCTCGCTGGCCAAAGGATTTCTCTCCGGGAAATATCGCTCGGAGAAAGATTTGTCGAAGAGTCCTCGGGGCACGGGAGTGAAAGCATATTTAAATGACCGCGGCCTTCGTATTCTGGCGGCGCTGGATGACGTTGCGAAAACCCATAACTCGACCCCGGCGAGAGTGGCGCTGGCGTGGCTGATGGCTCGGCCCGGCATTACCGCGCCCATAGCCAGTGCCACACGTCTTGATCAGCTGCATGATCTGGTGGAAGCCACAAAGCTGGAACTGGACCGGCATTCGATCGAGATGCTCACGCGGGCGAGCGACTGGAAAAAAGAAAAAGCTGCGTGAGCAGCGGAGCCAATCATCAACTCACCAATCATTAATTTCATCAATCATTGATTATTGGTCGCGATGAACCGTTTCCATGGAAAAAGCCGGTAGGCAAACGGCAATGTATTCCGCGCCTCCCTGGTGAGGCGTGGAGTACCGCACCCACTCGCCCGGGTGGGCGATGACGGCCTGCCCGGCCGGGACATCCATCTCACCCTCCTTGAAATGCACACGAACGGTGCCTTTGAGTACCAGCGTAAACTCTTCAAATTCTGGGGTCTGGCCCGGCTCGATCCATCCCTGAGGACTGCGCATGTGAGCTACGCTCACGGATTCGGTTTTGGAGTTGACCCGTCCGACATATTCGTCGATGAGTTTGGGCTTGTTGCCAGCGGCTTGAATGCGGGTGGCGTGTGCGATCACAGTGGGCATAGGTTTTCCTTAAAATTGCCTAAATCAATGTAGCATCGGGGAAACCTCCGCAGAGACCGCGGCAATGCTACAATTCGCGGCTTAGAGAGTGTGCTCATGGCGACCACGGCGACACAAAGCCCGGCCACAACCTCGGCGGTCTTGGGACCATCGAGTGAACGGCTGATGTCGCTCGATGTTTTCCGCGGGGCCACGATCGCCGCGATGATTCTGGTGAACGATCCGGGCGATGGTGCGGCCGCTTATTGGCCATTGCGCCATTCTCACTGGAATGGATGGACCCCCACCGATCTGGTGTTTCCCTTTTTTGTATTCATCGTCGGCGTGGCCATGGCATTTTCTTTTTCGTCGCGAATTCAGCGCGGCGACTCGCGCGGCAAATTGTTTCTCCACGTGCTCTGGCGCGGACTCGTTCTTTTTGCGCTCGGCCTGCTGGTCAATGGCTTTCCCGATCACTTTCATCCGCTGCGTATCTATGGCGTGTTGCAACGCATCGCCTTGTGCTACGTGATTACCTCGGTTCTTGCGCTTTGGACCGGGCGGAAGACTCAGGTGATGGTCGCGCTCGCTTGCCTTGCGGGCTATTGGATCTTGATGCGATACGTGCCTGTTCCGGGTTATGGCGTGCCCACGCACAATATCCCGTTGCTTGACCCGGATCGTAATCTGGTCGCGTGGCTCGATCGCAAACTTTTGTGGGGGCATCTGTATGAGCACACACGCGACCCGGAAGGGTTGTTGAGTGCGATTCCCGCCGTGGCTAGCTGCGTGATCGGCTTGCTGGCGGGAGGAT
This sequence comes from uncultured Acidobacteriaceae bacterium, assembly GCA_963834075.1. Taxonomy (GTDB): domain Bacteria; phylum Acidobacteriota; class Terriglobia; order Terriglobales; family Acidobacteriaceae; genus PALSA-270. The sequence continues at coordinate 810,895 of CAWIAH010000011.1, read as the reverse complement.
GGCTGCGTTCGCAGCGGAGTTTGCCGGCGAGAGTATTGGGCATGGCCTCAGCCGGAGTGGCACTGGCAATCGCCGGAGACGTATTCAATATCTGGTTTCCCATCAATAAAAAGCTTTGGACGAGCTCTTTCGTACTGCTGACCGCAGGCTTTGCTTTGCTGGCCCTGGCGCTTTGCTATTGGCTGCTCGATATCAAACGGTGGCGCGGAGCCTGGACGAAATTCTTTCTCATATTTGGCTTGAATGCGATTGCCGCTTACGTGCTCTCGGAGTTGGTCGCGAGTTTCCTCGACCGGATGCGGATTCACCTCGCCGATGGGGCATTTGTAACCTGGCACGAAGCCATCTACCAGGCGATATTTGAGCCCTTGAGCGATCCTGCGAATGCCTCGTTGCTCTTTTCGATTGTGTACGTGCTGGCTTGCTGGGCGGTAATGCTGGGACTCTATCGGAAAAAGCTGTTCCTCAAAGTCTGACCTGAGGACGACAAGAGGGGCAGTATCCGGAGCTGTCGCACAAGACGCCGCATGGCCGAGAGTTCATCTGGCTCTGACGCTTACTTCAGTTCTTGTTTTCCTTGGGCTTAGTGTCCCCGGGCTTACTTTCCCCGAGCTTGTTCTTCGCCAGCGAGCGCACGTAATTTACCAGGTCCCAATTTTCACTGAGCTTTACGCGATCTCCCTCGGGCGGCATGTCCTGATACCCATTCTTGATGATGTAGAACAGTTCTCCGTCGGTTCGCCCCTTGAGAGTGGCCGGATCGGTGAAATCGGACATTTGAAGCTTCATCTCTCGCGCAGTGTCGCCCTTGCCGTCGCCATTGTTGCCATGGCACATCGCGCAATCGATACCCCACCATTTCTTGGCACGAGCCAGTGACTCCGGGTTGGATTTCACCGGATTCGGTTGCCGAACTACATCGGTTGGAATGGTAGGACCCGCTGCCGGCGGCGTTGGATTTTGTTGTGCGGAGAGGCCTAGCCCAAAAAGAAGTACCACCGGAAGAACCGTAACGTGTCGGGACACGGGAACCTCCTTTGTTTCCGAGGAGACGCGTCTTCCGGTGCGAAATTGTAACACCGAAAGATAACTTGGGTAACATGAATCGCTCCTCACCGCATGCTAGGCTCCCTAGCATAGGCGGCGTGGCAGTTTCTGGAGACAGAGGCGTGCTCAAGAGTGTGTGCCGGGGAAGGCATACCACTCCGTGAAAGCGCGCCGCAGCCATTGTCCGGCAACAGCGTCCGGTTGTAATCGTCCGGTAGCCATGGTCCGGTAGACATGGTCCGGTAGACCGTCATAAGCAAGATGCCACGGATTCCCATCCCAATGTTCCGCTTCGGGCGCGCCTCCGAGCCCGTCGAACCTCCTATTCTCACCGGCTATTCGCCAACATTATCTCTACAAGGCCTGCTGGTGGGAGTCGATAACTTACGCCACGATGTGCATTTGAGCCGCGGCTTTGTAGAGAAGGCGCGACTGCATCTGGCACGCTTGATCGCGCAGCACGGAAACGTCGAAGGGTTGCTGGCCGCGGAGACTGCGCAGGAAGCTCCATCAGGCTACTTTGCCCGAGCTACGAAACCCAAGACGGCGCCGCGTCCCGAGCCGATGGAGTTAAAACCTCTGCTCGCGGAATTGCACGTGGATGCCTTGAATCGCGCGAAAGCGGCTGAAAACCTTGCCGTGGATATGCTGGCGCGCGCCGCCATCGTGAAGTTTTTGCGAGTCGAGCTTACCGCGCAATTTTCGCAGATGGTGGAACGCTGCCGCATGATGCTGCGCAACTACGAAGGGGTGCGCCACGAACGAGCGCTGGAGTATCGCGAGCGGGTGGCGTCGTTTCAAGTACTGAAAAAAATCATTGTCCGCAAGGCAGGGCAGGAGCTGTATCACACCCTGCGTGAAATCGAGAGCGAAACTTTATCGCGAACGCGGCGCTCGCTATTTGGAGCGCGAGCGGAACCCGAGTACAAGCTGTTTTTGAACCCGCTGATCTTCAGCGAAGATGGCCGCGACGACTACTTGAACGCGCAACACTACTTCATGTTCGGCAATTTCGATCGCGATCCCGACCGTTTTGCCCATATCCGGAGAATTGTTTGCGATTTTCTGCGTTCCCTCAACCTGGGCAGCGAAGCCAGCGACGAATACAGCCTGGACCGCTGGCTCAACGTGCCCGACAACACTCAGGAGCTGGTGGGCGATGGCAACGAGGACGCCCCCACTCCGCATAAGCGCTCGCAGAATGCCCGGCTGCAAATGTGGCTGGAAATTCTGGAGCGCGAAGAATTGATGGACCACATCATCGCCGGGTATGAGGTCCTCCCGCTGCTGCCCGAGTACTCACCACGCATCAATGCCCAGCAGTTGAAAAATGCGCTGATCTCGAAAGAAGAGCGCGGGCGGGTGGAGCGGTTGATCGAAGAGCACGGACGGCTCTCCGCAGGGCGGCTGTTTGCGGCGGTTGAGCGCGCGCAAAATTGCCATGGCACCGAGCGCTCCAAGATAGCGGTGCGTTTCCTTCGCGACTTTCTTCGCTACCATCGCGACTATCGCCGGCTGGGCGCCTTGAATGAGGTCATGGACAGCGCCAATCTTATCGGTAACGAAAAGCTGCGCGAGCTGTCGGCGATGAACAGCACGCTGTATGAATTCCTGTTGCGCGACGAACACGCCCCGGCGGAAGAGAAGATCGCGCGGCACGTAATCCTCAAGGCCGATGTGCGGGATTCGTCGCGCCTGACAAGATCATTGTTGGAGCGGGGACTGAATCCGGCTTCCTATTTCAGTCTTAATTTTTACGATCCCGTAAATAAGCTGCTGCCCAAGTATGGCGCGACCAAAGTATTTCTCGAGGGCGATGCCATCATTCTTGCATTGCTCGAACGCCAGAACCAGCCGGTGATGGCGGTGGGCCGGGCGTGCGTGCTCGCCCGGGAAATAATTGAGATCGTATGCGGATACAACCAGTTATTGGAGCGCGCCGGATTGCCCGCGCTGGAGCTTGGCATCGGCATTTCCTTCCAGGATTCGCCACCGATGTATCTGCTGGACGGGGAGGACCGCATCATGATCTCCGATGCGCTGAACGAAAGTGACCGGCTGGCGTCATGCAGCAAACGCATCCGCAAAAACATGCAGCGCGTGGAAGGCAGTTTCAATGTGTATGCCGTGCAAACCGCCAGCGACAGCGATGCACTGGAGAGCCCCGATGACGCATTCTTGAGTTACAACGTGAACGGCATCCGCATGAGCGAAGCTGCCTTCCGGCAGTTGGGGCAGGAAATTTCTCTGGAGTCCTGCCGCGCCGAGATGCCGAAGTTATGGGGCAGCGAGGAGTTCCGCCTCAGCGCCGGTCTTGTCCCACTCGGCGGAGATATCTTCCGCAAGATTGTGGTGCGGGCAAGCCGGGTGCCGCAGATTGACCCGCGCGAATTCAGTCTGAAGCAGTGGACGGACCGCTGGTACTACGAAATTTGCACCAACCCCGCTGTTTACGCGCCTGCCGAAGCGAAGGCCGCAGGGAAATAGGTTTTAGCGGACTCTGCCCAATTCGCTGAGCAGTGAAAATCGGGACTGCTACTGGCCAGTGCGCAGCGAAGGAACCAGCAGACTTCCGCCGGATTTTCTGCGGTCCGGCTTGTCGTGCTTGTAGGCCAAATCCAGAGAGCCTGCCGTGGTCGCGGACGCTTCCGCCAAGGCTCCGGCCAACTGCCGGAAAGAACGGCCGATATCGCTGCTGTCCTGGAACGCTACCGGCACGCCTTTATCGATGGCCGGAGCTGTGGCCTGGTAGTTGTTGGGCAACTTCCATAAGAGGCGGCAGTCGGTGGCTTTTTCGACGTCTTCGTCGGAGAAGCCGGGAATTTTCTTATAACGATTGAGTACCAGGCGAACCCGGTCGCGACTCGCTCCTTCTTCGAGAAAAGGTCGAATGCGGCCCGCGCTCCACAACGAGACTACGTCGGTTTGCGCGACCAGCAGCACCGCATTCGACAACTCGCACAGCAGGCGGGCAATTCGGTCCACGCGGCCTGAACAATCCACTACAACGTAACTGAAATGAGAGACCAGCAGGTCAAACAGCCGCGCCAGTTCCGCGGCGGTTGGTTCAATGGACAACGGCTGTGGCGGCGCGGCCAGCAACTGTAATCCGCCTTTGCATTCCGTCATCAAACCGTCGAGCAGGGAAGTATCAATCCGGTGCAGGTTCTGCAACGCGTCGAACACGCCAAACGCCGGCCGCACGTTCAGATGCAGAGCACAGTGGCCGAGCGGAGCGAAATCCACCAGCAACACCTTGCCGCGAGCCTCCTGCAAGGCGACCGCGGTATTCACCGCGACCGTGGTCGCGCCCGAGCCGCCCTTCGCATTGGCAACTGTAAACACGCGAGCCCGGCCGGCAGTGGCGCGGGCTTTGAGCCGCGAAGCCGCAAAGCGGTTCAGAGCTTCCGCGATGGCGTCCAGGGGAACGTCGCGTTCCAGATATTCCACCGCGCCGACCCGCATGCTGGCGACGATGGTGGCGGGGCGGTGCATCTCCCCAATCGCGAACAAGGCTACGTCATTGGTGGCAGTGTGAATCAGTTCCAGAGCGCTGAGAGCCCGCTGCTCGGCCTGCGGATCAATATCCACCACCACGACTTCGGCATGTACATCCTGAATCTGGCGCAGCACCGAATCGCTCGCCGTCATGGGGAACCCAAGGTGGGTAAACACAATCTGCCCGGCTTGCGCGCTCTCAATGCGATTTTGCAGCATGGAGAGACGGTCTCGATCTTCCGCGAGTAGAGCGACTGCTACGCCGGGCATAAAAAGATCCTCATGAGTACCAAAGATGACGCTAACTCGATGTTAAGAATGGACAAAGATTCAGCCAAGTGACTTTGGTACCTCCTGCCAAGCCGGCACAAACCCTTTCTCGCCAACTTTCGATGGAAAGATGCGGAAGCGCACATAAAAAACGCGAGTATTGCAAGTCGTGAAAATCGTACAGCAGGCCCAAGCGCCGGCCAAAGTTTATTTTATGGATATCGCGGCGAATTGGGAAGGTGACTAAAGCCATGGAAACCCTTGACCGGTAAGGAAAATCTAAAGGCAGAGTTGAGCGAGATTCATCGCAAAGCAACGGGGAGGATCGAATTAAGCATCGAGCCGATGCTCAAAGTTTTATGGTTCGCTGCTATTTGTTGGCTGCGGGCGCGACTTCAGTGCCGGCGGTCACGGCCAGTTCCGATCTACGGGTCAACGACTCCGGTTCAGGCAGGAATTCGTAGCCTTCGATGCGCACCGCGACCCCGCGGGCCGCCCCGCCGGATGTCGTTGTAATCCGGATCACTTTCCCCCGGCAGCGAACCCGCATCGCGTCGGCCAGAGTAATTTCCGCGGGCATCATAAATGAAATCTCCACCGCATCGGCTTTTTCCAGAGGCAAATCCGTGTACAGAAATACACCGCGAGCACTGAGATCCTGGGTGAAGCCGGGGAATTCGGTATTGCCGCCGGCCAGTCGGATTGTGACCGGCAAATGCAAAGAAAAGCGCTGCATGGGGCGCCGCTCGAAATGAATCTGGTCACGGTTCATGAGTTCTCCTCATTCAGCTGGGTTGCTATCAGAGCCCAATGTCCGGAGACTGCGCGGCTATACTATTTATGGAATCTCTTTCGCTCCTCAATAAGCCAGCCCAGACTTTACCGCAACCTGGAATTTCAAGGAAGTTGTCCAAGTGGTGAAGTGAGAAGTTAAGGACCCCGACCGAATGGCATGCCGGAGAACGGAACGCACTAAAGTTGCCCAAAAGCTTAGGAAAAGTGAACACGGAACGTGGTTGACCCTATTGTTTCAAAAGTAAACTCGCAGGATCTTGAAAACGCGAGCGCCGCGGAGAAGCGTCCATCCAGGCTGCCGGTAACACTGCGATCGCTGGAGCATCGAAATTTCCAGCTCTTCTTCGGCGGCCAGTTGATATCTCTAACCGGCACCTGGATGCAGATCATTGCGGAATCCTGGCTGGTGTACCGGTTGACGGGTTCTTCGTTGTTGCTGGGCACGGCCGGATTTTGCAGCCAGTTTCCAGTATTCCTGGCGGCGCCGATCGGCGGCATCGTGGCCGACCGTCACAATCGCCAGCGCGTGGTCATTGCCACCCAGGCGGCGTCCATGGTTCTGGCGCTCACGCTCGCCATTCTCACCCTCACCGGAGTAATTCGGGTCTGGGAGATTTTTACCCTGGCGGCTTTGCTGGGGGTGGTCAACGCTTTCGACATTCCCGCCCGGCAATCTTTTCTGGTGGATATGGTGGGCAAAGAGCATTTGATGAATGCCATTGCGCTGAATTCGTCCATGTTCAATGCGGCGCGCATTGTAGGTCCGGCAATTGCCGGGATTTTGGTGGCGAAAATCGGCGAGGGCTGGTGCTTTTTTGGCAATGGGGTTAGCTATATCGCGGTGATCATCGGATTGTTGATGATGCGGGTCACGACTCCGGCGCGCCTGGCCTCTGCCGCTTCGCCGATGACGCACATCCTTCAGGGCTTTCGGTTTGTGAGGCATACCAAACCCATTCTGACCATATTGCTTCTGCTTGGGCTGGTGAGTCTGGTCGCGATGCCCTATGCGGTTCTGATGCCGATTTTCGCCGACCGGATTCTGCACGGCGGCGCGCGCGGTCTCGGTATTCTGATGGGCGCAACCGGCGTGGGAGCCTTGCTGGGCGCATTGACGCTAGCGTCTCGCAGCGGGGTGAGCGGCCTGGGCCAATGGGTCGCGTTTTCCTGCGGCGGGTTCGGTTTTTTTCTGGCGTTCTTCGCGCTCTCCAAAACATTTTGGCTTTCGGCCGCGCTTCTCCTGCCGGTGGGATTCTGCATGATGCTGCAGATGTCATCTTCGAACACGCTCATCCAGGCCATGTCGCCCGATCATCTGCGGGGCCGGGTGATGTCGGTTTACTCCATGATGTTCATGGGACTGGCTCCCTTTGGAGCATTGTTCGGCGGCGCGGTGGCCGATCACTGGGGCGCGCCTTTTACCATCGCCATGGGTGGGATGATCGCGCTATGCGGAGCCGTCTGGTTTTATCGCTATCTGCCAAAAATCCGCACCGAAGCTCGGCAGTTGATCGTGGCGCAAACCGCAGTCGGTGGCGATCCAGCTGAGGAGATGACGGCAAGAATCGTGGACGACGAGTAAGCGACCATGATTCAATTTCCTCCCGCTCATCCCTTTCCCCCTCCAGAGATCGCGGCCAAGATCCTCGTCGTGATGGCCATCGGGCTCCTGGAGCAGCACCGCCGCGGCCGCTCTGCTGGCGAGGAATGGAAAACTGCCGGCGCATATCGCCGGCGCGGCGGCGGTGCTGGCCTCCATTACCAGTGCATTAGTCAACCTGCCATTGGTTTACCGGCGAACCCGGCAAAAGGAAGTCATCAGAACCTTGAGCGTGGTTTCCTTCGGCATCGTGCTCACCGGAGTCATCGTTCTGTGGCTGAAAGGGTGACTCGGATGGCGGCTACTGGCCGCTGCGAAGGTCCCGGATGACTTGCAACATCGAGCTATGTGCAATCGGCGCGGGAGCAAACGTCAAGATGAGCATGATCAATCCGATAATTGCCAGCCAGTGGCGTCCTTCGTTAACCCCAGGCCATCTGGGCACGACAGGATGGCGTAGACCGCTCAACCCCAGCAGAACGGCCCACATGAGCCAGCCCAGCCAGAAATAAATCGCCAGAGGAATCAGCACTAGAATCGTTGTCCAGGAAACCAAGCGATGGGCGCGCGGTGCGAGAGAAAAGACAATGTGCCCGCCATCGAGTTGGCCGCCGGGAAGCAGGTTCAAGGCGGTGGCAAACGTTCCCACCCACGCCGCTACGGCTACGGGATGCAACTCCATGTGATTGAGCGGGAGGGCGGCCGCGCCGCTGGCCAATCCCAAACCAAGCAGCAATTCGTGAATAACGTAGAAAATAAGAGGGAAGCCTAACTTGATCTCGTCCGCGGAGGCGACAGGCACCGCGGGCCGGGACAGCCCGAGCGAAAGAAAAAGAACGGAGACCGCAACCACAAATCCCGCAATCGGCCCGGCGATTCCAATGTCGAATAGATTTGACCGTGAGCGAATGGGCGCGCGGATGCGAATAAATGCCCCCAACGTGCCAAAAAGCGTGAAAAACGGAATGAAAAAGGGAAGCGTAGCGCTCACGCCATAGCGGCGGCAGTACACGTAGTGCCCCATCTCATGCGCGAACAGAACGAGCATGAGGGTGAATGAGAACGGGATGCCCAGCAATAAATGGGACGAACGCAAAGCCCAGGCGAGCGGGAAAATCCCCAGACTGTTGTCGCCGGTATAGAACACCGGCAACCGGTGCAGGAAGTTGAACTCCATGCGCGCGCCCACCACCAGCGTGGCAAAGACGGTAGCGACAAACAGCAGGATATGAACCCAGTATCGTTCCTTCGGTGGGTGCACCACGAATACTTTTATCGGGCGAGCGAACTCTGTAGTGGAAGAGACTGGGGAAATGGAGTCAGACATCAATAAGTCCGGCGTGTTGCGGAATGAAAGGAGGGTTACAAATTAATCGATGGACTGCAACTCCTTGCCTGGCTTAAAGCGTACCGCTTTGCCGGGCGGAATGGAAACCTCGGCGCCGGTCCGCGGGTTGCGGCCAATGCCGGTCTTGCGCGGCCGCACGTTGAATACGCCAAAACCCCGCAGCTCAATACGATCGCCCTTGCCAAGGGCGTTCTTCATGCTCTCGAAGACGGTCTCGACGGCCAGTTCGGCTTTGGTTTTGGTGATGCCGGTCTTATTGACCACTTCGTTGATAATGTCCAGCTTAATCACAGTTGGCTCCCGGCGCAGCGGAAATCGCGACAGCCCATCAAGTTATTGATGCTAAGGGAGATAGTAGGAGATTGTCAACGGCACGATTTCTCCCGTAAGATGACCGCACCAGCCAGAAATCATTTCGTAATTGTGAGATCGGGTAATTTGGTAATTTGAATTCCAATGCCCGAGCGCCTTCAAGCTACCAATTAAAAAAATACTCAATTTGTCAATCTCGAGGAGACCCATGCTGAAGAGTGACCGCTGGATCCGCAAGATGGCCCACGAACACGACATGATTAACCCCTTTTCTGAGAAGCAGGTACGCGAGGGGGTGGTGTCGTTCGGCCTGTCCTCGTATGGCTACGACCTGCGCGTGGCCGACGAGTTCAAGATTTTTACCAATGTCAACTGTACCGTCGTGGATCCCAAGCATTTCGACGAGCGGTCTTTTGTAACGGTGCGCAGCGATGTTTGTATCGTGCCTCCAAACTCATTCGCGCTGGCCAGGTCGGTCGAGTACTTCAAGATTCCGCGAAGCGTGCTGACCATTTGTGTGGGCAAATCCACCTACGCCCGCTGCGGAATTATCGTGAACGTCACCCCGTTTGAACCCGAGTGGGAAGGCTTTGTCACGCTGGAGATCTCCAACACCACGCCGCTGCCGGCGCGCATTTACGCCAACGAAGGCTTGTGCCAGATTCTTTTCTTCGAGTCCGACGAAATCTGCGAAGTGAGCTATGCCGATCGCAAAGGTAAGTATCAGTCGCAGAAGGGAATCGTGCTGCCGAAGTTGTAAGGCGTGGAGTCGAAATTCTTGTCCGCGGCTGTCGAGGTTGATTTTGGAACCTCTGGATGATGCGGACGGCGCAAAATTCTCTGGCTGGCAGCCGGGTTCGAGGGATATTCTCTAAAATAGGAGAGTCGGGCAATTGCAATTCAACATCGAAACCGAGCGCGAGCCAGACCGGCGCTGGATCACCGAAACTCCGGAGATCCCCGGCGCACTCGCCGAGGACGAGGCTAAGGCAAATGCCTATGCCCTCGCTTTGCGGGCGATCGCCGACGATGTAGAGAAGTCTCACGCCGTGCCGAAATCGATCAGCATCGATTGCCTTTCGGCCTGAGCCAGTGGCCGAGCGCCAGGGCCCGCCGCGTGTTGCGGGCGCTGCACAAGATGGGCTGGTTCACCGTATCGCAGGCGGTCCCACGTTAGGTTGCGCCATCGCTATTCCAAATTTCCAGATTACATCTGGGCGTTTTCATGACAAAGACGAAATCGGACCTCGCATTTAGCGCGTATAGCAAAACATACTGGCCTAACTTCCGAGCATCTCTGAGGCTATGAAAAGATCCCTGCAGGTTCCGCTCCTCATGGTGTTGGCGTGTTTTGCCGCGAGCGCACAAGCCCAAAACGCGAAGTATGTCGATCCCTTTCTCGGCGCCGATGGAGGTGGGAACGTCTTCCCCGGGGTGACTCTGCCTTTCGGCATGTTGAAGGCCGGGCCTGACACCGGCGGCAACACCGCGAACTCCGGTTGGACGCCGGATGAAGCCATCAACGGATTCAGCCAGACGCATGTCAGCGGAACCGGCGGCGGAGCGAAGTACGGCAACATTCTCATTCAACCTGCGACTGGCACGATCGATCCGCTCGATCACAGCTCAGGAAGAAGCAATGAACAAGCGTCCCCCGGCTACTACGGCGTGACGCTCACTCGCTACAATGTCGGCGTCGAGATCGCGAGCGCGCGCCGCACCGCCATCTATCGCATTACGTACCCCGCCGCCTCGCAGGCGAACTTGCTGATTGACGCCGGGCATTGCCTCAGTTCCCATGAGAGGCAGTCCCTGGTTTTTTCCAGCGTTAACATTCTGTCGCCCAACGAGATTACAGGTTCTACCAGCGTCACCGGAGGCTGGAACGAGCAACCCAATTTTTATACGGTTTACTTTTACGCGGTAACCGACAAGCCCGCGTTGTCGTCCGGAACCTGGCGCGACCGTGCTCTCTATCCCGGCTCTCGTTCGGAAGCGGAGCAGCGGAATAGCACCACTGGTGCGTGGTTTCGCTTCCAGACTCGGGCCGGCGAAGTGGTTCATCTGAAAATTGGGATTTCCTTCCTCAGTGTGGAGCAGGCGAAGCGCAATGCAATCGCGGAAATCGCCGGCTTCGATTTTAATGGCGTGCGAAAGGCCGCCGAGGCCGCTTGGAACAAGGCTCTTGCGCCTATCTCCATTGAGGAAGCAAGCCACGACGACCTGATTCAGTTTTATACCGCGCTTTACCATTGCATGTTGATGCCCACCGACCGGAATGGAGAAAATCCGCTCTACCAGTCGCAAGAACCCTATTACGACGACTACTACACCATCTGGGATACCTTTCGCACCTCGTTCCCTCTGCTGACGCTGGTTGCCGAAAAACGCCAGAGCGAAATTGTGCGCAGTCTGGTGGACATCTATCGCCACGAAGGCTGGTTGCCGGATGGCCGCAGCGGAAACTACAACGGGCGGGTGCAGGGCGGTAGCGATGCGGACATGACGATTGCGGATGGCTTTTTAAAACATCTGCCGGGCATTGACTGGCAGACCGCGTACCAGGCCGTGGTGAAAGAGGCGGAGCAGGAATCCCCGCATCCCGTTAAAGAAGGCCGCGGCGATCTGAACGACTGGCGGGAGCGAGGCTATCTGACCATCGAGGGCACGGATCGTCCCGCCTCCAGGAACATGGAGTATGCCGCCAACGATTACGCGATCGCACTCTTCGCCAAGGGTCTCGGCAAAGATGAAGACTATCGAAAATATAGCCAGCGCGCCGCGAATTGGAAGAACCTCTGGGACCCCGACGCGGGAGACCACGGGTTTAAGGGATTCATCTGGCCCAGGCATCGCGACGGCAGCTGGAAATCGAATTTCGATCCTCTGCTGAGCGGCACCTTCGGCGGCGACAATTTCTATGAAGGCAACTCCTGGACATACTCGACCTACGTTCCGCAGGATGTAGAGGGATTGATTCGCGCTTGCGGCGGTCCGCAGCGCTTCGTCGAACGCATGGACGCCTTCTTCACTCTTCCCGACCGCTTCGACGTCAGCAACGAGCCCGGCTTTATCGCGCCGTATTTATATTTGTGGGCGGGCCGTCCTGACCACACCCAGAAACTTATCCGGCAAATTCTGGCTGACGATTACCACTCGGGAAGAAAAGGACTTCCTGGGAATGATGACTCCGGGGCCATGTCTTCCTGGTACATCTTCGGGAAACTTGGCTTCTATCCCAATGCTGGGCAGGATGTTTATCTGATCGGCAGCCCGGCCTTCCAGCGAGTCACGCTGCAACTCGCGAATGGCCGGACGTTTGTCGTCGAGACAGACGGGAATTCGCCGATGCCGCCCTATATCGAGAGTGTGACCTGGAATGGAAAGCCCTATCAGAAAACCTGGTTCACCCACGAGCAGTTGATGCAGGGTGGGACTCTGCGTTTTGTGATGTCGTCCACGCCTTCGAATTGGGGCGCGACTGAACCGCCGCCATCGATGACGGCGACAAGATAAGCCGTACCCGGCATCTAGTCCGGCCATCTATGATCTCAGGCTACGACGCTCACCCTCCAGTGAATCTCGTGGGTCCTCGCATCGAGCGGGGTATAAGCAATCAGACTTTGACTGATCCTGCCCATCCAGTTGCCTACCCCGTTTTCTTGGGACCGGCGTGCTTCACGGCAAAAAATATCAGCGGAACTCTAGACCACGACACCTCGTATCGAAAGAAAGAGCAGTCGGACGGAAGTGTGGACGGACAGGAGTTTGGTATGAAAAACCACGGGTTTGCACGTCAGAAGCATCAGAGATCTGGGAGTAACCAAAAAACATTGAACCGTGCGGTCTTAGGCGCGTTATTGACTCTGGCGACCCTCGCAATGGCTGGACAAGATCAAGACAAGAGCGGGATAAGCGTCTCCGTGCAGGGCAAGGATGGAAGCGATTCGGGATTAGTCATCAGCGCACAGGCAACTGCAAAGGAGGCCGGGTTGCCCGTGTATCCCGGCGCTCGTCCCCACAAAGACCAGGGCGAGGATTCATCGGCGGCAAAAGTCGGGCTGTGGGGCAAATCATCCGGGTTCAAGTTGGTTGTTCTGAAGATGGAGTCGGATGACCCGCCCGCGAAGGTTGCGTCCTTCTACCGGAAGGCGCTGGCGAAATACGGCACCGTGTTGGACTGTGGCGACACTTCCACGCCGGAAAGCCAGAAAGAGAAAAACGGCTCCTCCGGAAGCCTCAGTTGCGAAGATGATCGTCCTGACCCGGGAGGCATGTTGTTTAAGGCGGGCAGCAGGGAAAAGCAGCATATTGTCGGCATTAAACCGAATGGAACAGGCGCGGTTTTCGCGTTAATCTACCTGGAGGATCGCGGGCAGGACAAATGAAGCGCAACGCCCGTTGCGGTTTAGGCTCTTGCCGCTTGGGATTGTTCTTTTTTGAAAATCGGCAAGCTCAGCCCTTCCATTCTTTCTTGCCGCACCGGCAAATTCCCACTGCTCGCAAAAGCGGCGAGAAATGGGGCACCCGGTTGCAAATCTTTGCACTTCACCAAATTTTTGCACTTCATTTTGTATGGCTATATCTTTTAGATATATAGATATAGTGGAAATCGAATTTAAGCCGCGCCGGCGCCCTGGACCACCCCCAAGGGTCGTCCGAGCAGAAACTATCGTTCCTGTGCGATTGTGGCGCAATGGCGGGGCATTGTAGGCGGAGGTCGGACCGGGGTTTTTCGATCCATCCATCCATACTTTATAGCTAAGTGCTTGAACCTTCGTGCAAGTGATTGATTCCGAAGGAAAGACGTACCCGTGGAGCAGCGGGCCCTTGCTGAGGGCTCCTGAGCGCTGACAGCTGGGAGCCCGAAAGCTACTTCCGGATGTTCTCACCCTCTTTGAACATGTACTTGATCGATGGTTTGTAGATCATCAGGTTGGGACCGTTGGTGCGGTTCAGCTTGATGCAGGCCCTGTCATACCACTCGATGACGCCATGTAGTTCTTCGCCGTCGCAGAGTACGACCACCATCTGCGTCTTGGTCTGCATTTGTTTCTGATAATAGAAATTCTCGGCGTTGGTCTGGTCCGGGGGCGCGCCTTTTTTGGATCCATTGCGGTCGCCATGATTGCGATCTCCGCGGTCTGGGCGTTCGGATCGCTCCGAGCGGTCACGGCGCTCGCCGGCCATCGACTGCGGGCCATGATTGTGATCATTGCGGCCTAAGGAAGGCCGGATGAGCTTGCGGTTGGCGTACTCTTCCTGGGATGCGGGCCGCTCGGCTGGGAGCGAGTCAACTGCGTCTTTCATGGCGCACCTGTTGGTCACGCAGACCACACCACTTGCTGACTGTGATTGTGGAAACAGAAGGCGTGAGATTTGTCTTCCACCGTAGCACAGGATACAGAGAGCTGACAATCCTACCGATGGGCCAAGGTCTGACGGTGCACAGCCGGTAAATTCGGGCGCAAAATAAGCGAAGATTTAGCGAATACAGGGATGGTACAATTTCCTTTCTATGTCCCCGGATCCCGCTTCATTGGCGTGGGCCCATCCACTGGTCCAGGAATGGTTCGTTGGGCGCTTTGGCACGCCAACCGAACCCCAGGAGCTAGGCTGGCCGCACATTCTGGCCGGACGCACGACGTTAATCTCGGCGCCCACCGGTTCCGGCAAGACGCTGGCAGCGTTTTTGGCCTGCATCGACCGCCTGGTGCGCAAGGCGCTAGCCGGTGATTTATCGGATCGCACAGAAGTGCTTTATATTTCGCCGCTCAAGGCGCTGGGCAACGACATCCAGAAAAATTTGGAAGTCCCGTTGGGCGAGATTTTGCAGATGGCGGGTGAGCGCGGCCTGCTGATGCCAGAAATTCGCACCGCTGTGCGCACCGGCGACACCCTGATGCAGGAACGGCGCGCCATGCTGAAGCGGCCTCCGCATATTCTGGTCACCACCCCGGAATCGCTTTACATTCTGCTCACGGCAGAGAGCAGCCGCAGGATTCTGCGCGATGTCGAGACCGTGATCGTCGACGAAATCCACGCCGTGGCCGACGACAAGCGCGGCGCTCACCTGACGCTATCGCTCGAACGGTTGGAAGCCCTGAGTCACCGGTCACCGCTGCGCATCGGGCTCTCCGCAACGCAGAAGCCAATCGAGCAAGTCGCGCATTTCTTGACGGGAAACGGGCGGCCCGATCCGGTGATCGTCAACATCGGCCACAAACGGATTCTTGACCTTGCGGTGGAAGTTCCCGGGGCTCCGCTCGGGCCAATTGCTTCAAATGAAATGTGGGACGAGATTTACGACCGTCTCGCCCAACTGGTGGAGCAGCATCGCTCCACGCTGGTCTTTGTGAATACGCGGCGGCTGTCGGAGCGAATCTCACATCATTTGGCCGAGCGTTTGGGTGAAGAAAATGTTGCAGCGCACCATGGCAGTCTCTCCCGCAAACTGCGTCTGGCGGCCGAGAAAAAACTGAAAGAAGGTCAAGTCAAAGTTCTGGTCGCAACCGCGTCTCTGGAGCTGGGAATCGACATTGGAACAGTTGACTTGGTCGTGCAGATCAGTTCTCCGCGGGCGATTGCGGTGGCCTTGCAACGGGTGGGCCGCTCCGGCCACTGGCGGGGCGCGGTTCCCAAAGGGCGGCTGTTCGCCACCACTCGCGACGAATTGCTGGAGTGCGCCTCGCTGGTGCGAGCCATTCGGCAGGGTGATCTCGACCGGCTCATGATTCCGAACGCTCCGCTGGATATTTTGGCGCAGCAGATTGTGGCGGCCTGCGCCGCTGAGGGCCCCAATGTGGAGCGGGCGCCCTCGCCCGCTAACCCTTTCAGCCACGCGGACGCTGCCACGCGGGCAGCAGTGCCCACGCCGCCCGACTCTGGCTGGGATGAAGATGAATTGTTTGCGCTGGTCAAGCGCGCTTATCCGTACCGCAATCTCACGCGCGAAACCTACGAACGCGTGTTGGAGATGCTCTCGGAGGGAATTGCATCGCGACGCGGGCGCTATGGAGCTTACATCCATCGCGATCAGGTGAACCGCAAGCTGCGAGCGCGGCGGGGCGCGCGTTTGGCGGCGATTACCAGCGGCGGCGCGATTCCTGAAACCGCTCTTTTTACCGTGGTCGCCGAGCCTGAGGGCACGGTGGTCGGCACACTGGATGAAGACTTCGCCATTGAGAGCAATCGCGACGATATTGTGCTGCTGGGCAATAGCTCCTGGCGGATTCGCCGGGTTGAGGGCAAAACCGGGCGCGTGTTGGTGGAAGATGCGCACGGTGCGCCACCCACCGTACCTTTCTGGCTGGGCGAAGCGCCGGCGCGGACTCAGGAACTCTCGGCCCAGGTGGCGGATCTGCGCCAGGAAATCAGTGACCGGTTGACGGGAGTTTCTCCTATCGGTGTCTCGCAGAATCAGCCGCTGGTGGCGGAAACGATTGCCTGGTTGAAAGAAGAATGCGGGCTGGATGATTGCGCCGCCGAGCAGGCCATTGAATATATTCTGCAAGGCAGAGCGGTTCTAGGCGCTGTTCCCACGCAAGACACGATCATTGCGGAACGCTTTTTCGATGAAGGCGGAGGGATGCAGCTGGTCATCCATGCGCCATTTGGCGGGCGCATCAACAAAGCCTGGGGATTAGCTCTGCGCAAGCGTTTCTGCCGCAGCTTCAACTTTGAATTGCAGGCGGCGGCCACCGATAACGGGCTGAACATCGCACTCGCCGAACAGCATAGTTTTCCGCTGGCCGATGTATTTCATTTTCTGAATGCCGAAACGGTGCAGCCGATTCTGGAGCAGGCGGCGCTGGCTGCTCCCGTGTTCGGCACGCGCTGGCGCTGGGATGCGAACCGGGCGCTGGCGCTTTTGAGATTTCAGGGCGGCAAGAAAGTTCCACCACAGATTCAACGGATGCGCTCCGACGATCTGCTGGCTTCGGTCTTTCCTGATGTTGCCGCCTGCCAGGAAAATATCGAAGGCGACATCCAGATTCCCGACCATCCCCTGGTAAACGAAGTGATGAAGGATGTTCTCACCGAGGCCATGGATCTGCAGGGCCTGCAAGAGATGCTCCGCCGCATGGAAAACGGCAGCATCCGGTGTATGGCCGTGGATACGCCGGTGCCATCGCAGTTCTCCCACGAGATTCTGAATGCCAATCCCTATGCCTTTTTGGATGATGCACCGCTCGAAGAGCGCCGGGCGCGGGCGGTTGAGATGCGGCGCATGTTGCCGGAGTCAGTGCTGGAGGAAGTCGGCAAGCTCGAGCCGGCGGCGATTGCGCAGGTACGGGAGGAAGCGTGGCCGGATGTGCGGAGTGCCGATGAATTGCACGACGTGCTGCACACCCTGATTGCGTTTCCTGATCCTACGGAACAGACGCTATTGGACACCACTCATGAGGCTGGGCACGGCGGCGTGTCTCAGGAAGGCTATCGAGCTGGGCTCGATTCGGCGGTCGAGGACGGCCGTCCCCACCCCAACTGGGATCGCTATTTTCTGCGCTTGCTGGAGCAGCGGCGAGCCATGGTCGGGTTGAACGGCGGCCGCCGATATTGGGTTGCGGCGGAACGCACGAAAGCCTTTACCCAGCTTTTCCCATCCGCGAGTTTTGAGCAACCCCTGGTTGAGCTGCAGACGCCGATTCTGTCCGCGGACGATGCCTTGCTGGCGATGGTGACCGGCTGGATGTCGCATATTGGTCCTACAACGTCCGAAGATCTGGGCCGCACGCTTGGCCTGCCTGCGCCGGAAATTGAAAAGACGATGCTGCGGATGGAAGCGGGTGGCAGCATTTTGCGGGGAAAGTTTACCGACGAAATTGCACCAGTTGGCGAGGCTGTCGAGCTGCGCTCGATTGGACAGCCGCGGGCGGCTGTCCCTACGCAGGAGCACGAGTGGTGCGATCGCCGGTTGCTGGCCCGGATTCATCGTCTGACTGTCGCGACGCTGCGCAAGCAAATCGAACCGGTCAAGGCGGCACAGTTTATGCGTTGGCTGCTGCGCTGGCAGCGGATTGCACCGGATGCCCAGGCGCAAGGCGAGAGGGCGACTCTGGAAGTGATCCGGCAATTGCAGGGCTTCGAAATCCCTGCCAATGCCTGGGAGCGGCAGATTCTGGCGCGGCGCATCTCCGATTACGACCCCGCGTGGCTTGATCGGCTTTGCCTTACCGGCGCAGTAGGCTGGGGCAGGCTGTCGCCGCATCCAGCGACGCTGGAAGGTTCGGTCCCGGGGAAGAGGCGAGTCATTCCCACCAGTGTGGCGCCGATCACCTTCTTCGTGCGCGAGGAAGCGGATTGGATGTCTCCCCGTAATCCTCTGGAAGCCGAGCCTGACTCGCGCGGTTTGAGCGAGGGGGCGCGGCAGGTGCAGAGTTTTCTGCGGCAACGCGGCGCTTCGTTCTTCGCGGATATTGTCCGCGGCACCGGCACGCTGAAAGCGGAAATCGAAACTGCGTTATGGGAACTGGTGGCGGCGGGGATTGTTACCGCCGACGGTTTCGATAACCTTCGCGCTCTCATTGATCCCAAACGCCGGGCGGGTCAAGGGAGTGGCCGTGGCACGCGGCCGCGGCACAGTTCCGGCCGCTGGGCCTTGCTTTATACCGATCAGGCGGCGGATCGAGCCCGGGCCGTGGAAGCCACTTGCTGGATGTTGCTTCGCCGCTATGGCGTGGTCTTCCGCGATTTACTGGCGCGTGAAACCAATCTGCCGAAGTGGCGCGAACTCCTGATGGCATTTCGGCGGTTGGAAGATCGCGGCGAAATTCGAGGGGGCAGGTTCGTGGACGGATTTCTGGGTGAGCAATACGCTCTTCCCGTTGCCGTCGAGTCGCTGCGCGCCACTCGCAAATTGCCGCTGCGCGGCGATACCATCGTCCTTTCGGCGGCGGATCCTTTAAATCTGGTCGGTATCCTGGTACCCGGTGAGCGGGTTCCGGCAATCTCAGGAAGATTCGTTACATTCCGCGACGGCGTGGCAGTGGAAGAAGCGTCATCGGTTGCGCCGTTTCGACCTGCGAGCGCCAGTGCGTAGCCGGGGCCGTTGTGCTGAGCGACACGGATGGTTGGGCGATTCCATCAACGAATCGGGAGCCTGATGAGGGGGTCGCCAGGCTCCCAATAGACATCGCCCGACGCGACTGCCGAAAGCGCTTCCCCCGTCGCTTTTTGTCGAGCCAATGCAATTTGGTAAGCAGCATTTCTCTTGCCACTGGGACGAAGATTTCAACAATCAGGGATCGGTGCTTGCAACTTCATGAATAGCAAGCATCGATTTACGCTTTCAGGCGAAGGCGAGGGGTTTCGGTCGATCAATTCATATCCGAACGGATAGATTGCACTATCCTTTTCGTTAATCGAAACAAGCTCACGAATTTTGGTTTTTCAGCTAAAAATGTGATAAACACCTCCGGTATGAGGGCTGCGTGAACCCACGACTACTGGTCGTTTCTGGTCCCCAAAAAGGTTCCACTTATGTTCTTTCCAGCAATGAAGTTCAGATCGGACGAGATCCCGCGAACGCTTTGACCGTCAGCGACCCTGCCCTTTCGCGCCGCCATTGCATCGTTACCGCGGAAGCCGATAATTACTTCATCCGCGATCTCGAGAGCCGCAACGGCACATTGGTTAACGGAGTTGCGGTCGCGAAGTGCGCCTTGCGGCATGGAGATCAGGTCGCGATCGGCGACTCGGTATTTTTATTCTTGTCGCGGGATGAAGATACTGCACCGGATTGCAGCGAGCAAGTCGAGTTCAAGGACAACGTAACTCATGCCACCGCGCGCTTACGCCTGAAGGACGCACGTTATCTCCAGCCCAATCTCGTAGTTCAGGAACTGCCGAGCTCGCGGGTGGCACGGGATTTGGATGCGCTGCTCAAGATCAGCCGGTTGGTTCACTCGATCCGCGATCTGGATCAATTGCAAGCGCAGATTCTGGATTTGATTTTTGAATTCATTCCCGCCGAGCGCGGAGCGATTCTGCTCGATAGCGGGAACGGTGAGAAATTCGGCGGTATTTTTGCGCGCCATCGCGCTCAAAATGCCGCGAGTCCAGTACGCGTAAGCCGGACGATTCTGCGCCAGGTCATGGAGCAGGGTCTTGCGGTTCGAGCCACGGATATCGAAGGTACCGCGAGTCTGAGCCAGGTCGAGAGCCTGGTGAGTTCGAAGGTGGATTCCCTTCTGTGCGTTCCCCTTAACATATTTCAAAAGATCATTGGCTGTATTTATCTGGAAAGCAATAATTCCGCTCTCCGTTTCGACGACGACCACATGCAACTGGCGGTGGCAATCGCAGGCGTTTGCGCTGTGGCGCTGGACAATGCGCGCCGCTTGCAATGGCTTGAACAAGAAAATCTGCGGCTCAACCTGGAAGTGGATTTGGACCACGACATGGTGGGGGAGAGCCCGCGAATGAAAGAGGTTTACCGGTTTCTTTCCCGGGTTGGCCCGAAGGATTCCACGGTCCTGATCGAAGGCGAAAGCGGGACGGGCAAGGAACTGGCAGCCCGAGCCGTCCACCGCAATAGTTCGCGGGCCGGGAAACCGTTCGTCGCCATCAATTGCGCTGCCATTCCAGAAGGACTGCTCGAAAGTGAGCTTTTTGGCCACGAGCGGGGCGCTTTCACCAGTGCCATTGCGCAGAAAAAAGGCCGTCTGGAGATGGCCGACGGAGGCGTGGTATTTTTGGACGAAATCGGGGAGCTCGCTCCTGCTCTTCAGGTCAAGCTGCTCCGGGTCTTGCAGGAGCGCGAGTTCGAGCGGGTAGGAGGCACTCGCCCGATCGCGGTGGATATTCGCCTGATCGCCGCCAGCAACCGAAACCTCGCGGAGGCTGTGAAAACCGGCTTTTTCCGCGCCGATCTTTTTTACCGGCTGAACGTGGTCAACTTGGTAATGCCGCCATTGCGCGAGCGGCGCGAGGACATTCCCAGCCTGGCCAAATACTTTGTCAGCAAATACAGCAAGCGGTTTCGGGTGAAGGCCAAGACAACCTCGCCCGAGGCCATGAGTTGTTTAGTCAACTACGATTGGCCGGGCAACGTGCGGGAACTGGAAAATGCGATTGAACGGGCGCTGGTGTTGAGCACTGCCGAATCGATTCTGCCTGAGGATCTTCCAGAATCCATTCTGGAAAAAGATCTTCCCGCGGGAGAGGTGCTGGCCAAATACCACGCAGCCGTGAAAGAAACCAAAAAGCACCTTATCGTACGGGCGGTGCAGGAGGCCGGAGGCAGTTACACCGAGGCCGCTCACTTGCTTGGAGTGCATCCCAATTATTTGCACCGGCTGATTCGGAATTTGGGCATCAAGGATACGCTGCGTTCCTTGACCGCTTCGCGCGCGGAAATATCAAAGGCGCGGAACTAAAGAAACCATGAATCGCCGAGCTAGCGGGCTGGCGTTGATATTTGTCGCGACACACTGGAAATAATTGCAGGATACGCGGAGTTCGAACCGATTCCTGGAATATGCCTTCCAACCACAGGCGCGATCTGCCGTACTTGCGCCATCAACTCGTCAAATTGATCTGGAAAGAGCGACTGCATTCCGTCGGATAGAGCCCTATCCGGGTGGTCGTGGACCTCGATGATGAGTCCATCCGCACCCACGGCAACCGCCGCGCGCGACAGTGGGGTGACTTTGTTGCGCTTGCCGGTGCCATGGCTGGGGTCAACCAGAATTGGCAAATGGCTCAGACGCTGCACAGCCGGAACGATGCTCAAGTCCAGGGTGTTGCGGGTGTGATCGGCGAATGTGCGCACGCCCCGTTCACAAAGGGCCACGTTATAATTGCCTTCGCTCATCACATACTCGGCGGCCATGAGGAATTCTTCCAATGTGGCTGCGATGCCGCGCTTGAGCAACACCGGCTTCTTGGAGCGCCCGGCGCGCTTGAGCAGGGAGAAATTCTGCATGTTGCGCGCGCCGATCTGAATGACGTCGGCGTATTCCTCGACTAATGCCAAAGACTCGTTATCGATCGCCTCGGTCACGATCTTCAGGCCGAATTGCTCGCGCACCTCTGCCATGATTTGTAATGCCTGCTCGCCCAAGCCTTGGAATGCATAGGGAGAGGTGCGCGGCTTGTAGGCGCCACCGCGGAAAAACTGAGCTCCCGCTTGAGCCACCCGCTCGGCGACGGCAAAGGTTTGCTCGCGCGTCTCCACCGAACACGGTCCGGCGATAATCGCCAATCCGGGTCCGCCGAAGGTCGCATCGGTACCGGCGAAACGAACGACCGTGTTGTCCGGCTTGCTGTCGCGACTGACTAATTTGTACGGCTTGGTAACCGGAATCACTTCCTGCACACCCGGCATTTCATCCAACGCGCCGGATTGAATTTCGCCCTTGTTGCCGGTAATGCCGATGGCGGTGCGTTCCGCCCCTGGCAGCGGATGAGCCCGGTATCCCAGCGACTCGATCTGCTCGCAAACCGCTTTAACCTGTTCGGCGGTGGCGTGCGCTTGCATGACGACTAGCATGATGGTGTCCTCAAATATCTAAGTCTATCCTCTGCACCGGATTTGCAGCAAACCATCGCCGTGCTTGCCATCCTGAGCAAACGTAGGACACCGAAGGGGTCATTCCGAGGAGCTAGCGACGAAGAGCTTGCCCTGAGCGAATCCCGCCTAGGCGGGGACGAGCCGAATGGGAATCCGCTTTTGTATGACGGAAAGCAGATTTCTCGCTGCGCTCGAAATGACAACCCGAAGAAGACTTCGAACGGAGACAGCACCGCTCTCTATGTGCTTCTGTGCTCCCTGTGGCAATACGCTTCTCACCACAGAGGAGTGCGGAGCCGGACGTCGCTATACTGGCTTCTTCATGCCTCGTCCGTTTAAGCGGAGTTCTGCGGGACTGTCTTCGGCGGTGGCGCTGGCGCACGATGTGCTTAAGCTGCCAGCTCCTGCGCGGCCGCCGGTGCACACTTCCCGCCGCATTGGCATTCATACCTCGAGCGCCGGAGGAGTGCCGAACGCCGCGGAGCGCGCCTATCGCCTGGGCTGCAACACCTTTCAGATTTTTTCTTCCAGCCCGCGGCAATGGGCGCCGTACGAGCTTGCGCTGCCGCAGTGCGACGAGATGAAGCGCCGGCGCGAGAAATATGACCTGACGCCACTGGTCATTCACACCAACTATCTGGTGAACCTGGCGAGCACGACCCAGGCGTTTCTCAAAAAATCCATTGAGGCGTTTCGCGGGGAAGTCGAGCGGGCGCTCGCGTTGTGTGCTGATTATCTGGTGCTTCATCCCGGGTCGTTTCGCGGCGCGGATCGCGAGGCTGGCCTGCTGCAGACCGCCGCGGCCATTGCGGCTTCGACCAAAGATCTCGACCTGGCGCAAGGAGGTCTGACAATTCTGATCGAAAACACGGCGGGAGCGGAATTTTCTTTGGGCGGCAGCTTCGAGCAGGTGGCCGAAATTCTCGAGCGGCTGCGCGGCCTCGTGCCCATTGGCGCGTGTATTGACACCTGCCACACCCACGTCGCCAGCTATGACATTGTGAGCGAAGCGGGAATGAAAGAGACTCTCGCTCACTTGGATGAAACCGTCGGCCTGAAAAATGTCCGCGTCTGGCATTGCAATGACGCAAAGGCCGCACGCGGATCGAAGCTCGACCGCCATCAGCACGTTGGAAAGGGAACCATCGGGCTCGAACCTTTTCGCCGCCTGTTGAATGATCCGCGCCTCGCGCACGCCGCCTTCATCGCCGAGACTCCGATTGATGAACCGGGGGATGATCGAAGAAATGTGGAGGCGTTAAAGGGGTTGGTGAACGAAGCTACTTCTCAACAGAGCAGTTGGCGTTGAACGCAAGAGTAGCCCGAATCATTTGGCCGACAGCAGCGGGCGGGAACTTCCATTTTCTCACAGCTTCTATCGTTCCGCGCTTAATCTTGCGGCACGTTTAATCACGCCACGCCGGGAATGTTAGTTGCTGACTGGAACTATTGCCGGGCCAGACGAATGAATCGACCACGTCTTTGCTGATAGCAGGACGGCCGAGAAGCGACAGCCGCTCATTCGCTGAGCGCAGTAAGTTCGCGACGATCTGTTCGCAATAAAAGCATAGACAAGTCGAGGCGCTGAAGAACCTTCTTTGTGAAAGGCCTCTTTGAATCCGGAAATGGTTAACCTTGGCCTGTTCTTGGAGTATTGGCTACGCCCACGACAATCCGCCGTGTTAAACTTGTTAAACAATGCTTGGTGTCCGCCTCGAACCCGAAGTGGAAGAAAAGCTCGATTCTCTTGCCAAAGAGACCGGCCGCAGCAAGAGCTACTATGCGCGCGAGGCCATCCGCCAATATCTCGAAGACCGGGAAGATTATCTGAGAGGCATTGCAGCGCTGGAGCGCCGGGAACGCACCATCACGCTGGCTGAACTGGAGCGGCGTCTCGGCCTCGAAAGCAGCTTGCGCGAAGGCGATTCTGACGACCTGTGAGCTGGCGGGTTGCGATCGCTCACACCGCCGAACGGCAGATCAAGAAACTCGGTCGCACAGCGCAAATTTTTATCCTGCGCTTTTTACGGGAACGCATCGAGCCATGCGACGATCCCCGGCAATGGGGCAAGCCGCTGCGCGGAGAGAAACGGGGACTATGGCGATATCGCGTGGGGGACTACCGGCTGATCTGCGATATACAGGCCGAAAAGATCACGGTTCTTGTTCTCGAAGTCGGCGACCGGAAAGATGTGTACCGATGAATCGTTATTGATGGCTCCTGCATGCCGCTGAGCTTCGCTCAGCCCGACAGCCGAGGGCGGCTGTCCCCACGTAAGGCTCTGAGCCCACGTTCTGGCTCGGCATTATAGAATCACACATTACTCTTAATCTCTCTATGCCCACTGAGCAAAAAGACGAGCGCTACGACGCTCAAGCCGTCGAGAAGAAATGGGTCGAGCGCTGGCGGCAGGACGCTTCGCTCTACGCTGCCGAAGCTCATCCCACCAAGCCGAAGTATTACGTGCTGGAAATGCTGCCCTATCCTTCGGGCGCGCTGCACATGGGGCACGTGCGCAACTATTCCATTGGCGACGCACTCGCGCGCTACATGTGGATGAACGGCTACAACGTGCTGCATCCCATGGGCTGGGATTCCTTCGGCCTGCCCGCGGAAAACGCGGCCATTCAGAACAACACGCCGCCACGCGAGTGGACGCTGCGCAACATCGCCAACATGAAGGCGCAGATGAAGCGCCTCGGTTTTGCTTACGACTGGTCGCGCGAAGTTACCACCTGCCTGCCCGAGTATTACCGCTGGAACCAGTGGTTCTTTTTGAAACTCTACGAGCGCGGGCTCGCCTATCGCAAGAAGAGCAAGGTGAACTGGTGTCCCAGGTGCGCAACCGTGCTGGCGAATGAGCAGGTGGTCGGCGGATGCTGCTGGCGGCACGAGGACACGCCGGTGGAGCAGCGCGAACTCGAGCAATGGTTCCTGCGCACCACGCGATATGCCGATGAGTTGCTGCGCGACCTCGACAAGCTCGATGGCTGGCCGGAGAAAGTCCGCACCATGCAGCGCAACTGGATCGGGCGCAGCGAAGGCACGCTGGTGGACTTTAAGCTGGATGAGTCCACCAAACGGGTAAGTCAAGTACTTGAGAAGCTTAAGCAGTTTGTCAGCGAAAAACGCGGATTCGATCTAGCTCCCATCTCCATGACTCCGGAGCTGGCGAATCGGTTGAATTCTCTGGATAAAGTTGAGCTAGTGATGGCGCTCGAAGAGGCGTATGACGTCGAGATTTCTGAAGGTGACGCCGAGAAAATCACGCAAGAGGTTGGCGGCGATACGAAGATTACCGTCTTCACCACCCGTGTTGACACCATCTTCGGCGCGACCTCGGTGCAGCTTGCGCCCGAGCATCCGATCGTTGCCCAGTTAACGCAGAACGATTCTGCGCTCCGGACGAAGGTGGAGAGGTTGATCGCCGAGCAGCGAAAAGCGAAAGAAGTTGGCGATATTGGTGAGATCGAGAAACACGGTGTCAGCACCGGACATTTCGCCATCAATCCGTTCAACGGCGAGAAAGTCCCCATCTGGATTGCCAACTACATCCTCATGGATTACGGCACCGGCGCGATCATGAGCGTGCCGGCGCACGATGAGCGCGACTACGAGTTCGCGCAGAAGTATGGGATTGAGATTCGGGAAGTCATTGTGCCGGCAGCAGGCGGGTCAAGCCCCGCCTCCACACAAGACAAAGCGGCGGACAAGAGTGTCGGCCCCACACCGGAGCTGCCGTTTGTGTCGCACGATGGCAAGCTGGTGAACTCAGGCCAATTCACCGGCTTGAGCTGCGATGATGCAATCAAGCAGATGTCTGCATTCGCCGAGAAGAATGGTTTCGGCAAAGCGACCGTTACTTTTCGCCTGAAAGATTGGGGCATCTCGCGCCAACGCTACTGGGGCACGCCGATCCCCATGGTTTATTGCGAGAAGGATGGCGTGGTGCCGGTCAACGAAAAAGACTTGCCTGTCATTTTGCCAGAGAACGTAAACATTACGCTCACCGGTGGCTCGCCGCTGATGAATGTGCCTGAGTTTCTCAACACGACCTGCCCGAAATGCGGCGGCCCGGCGCGGCGCGAGACCGATACGATGGATACTTTTGTGGATTCGTCGTGGTACTTCTATCGCTACACGGACGCGCGCAATGACCACGCTCCATTCGATAGCGCGAAGGCCGGCTACTGGTTTGGCGAGAAGGGAATTGATCAATACATCGGCGGCGTCGAACACGCCATTCTGCATTTGATCTATTCGCGCTTTTGGACCAAGTTCATGCGCGACCTTGGCCTGGTGAAAAACGGCGAGCCCGCCGAGCGCCTGTTTACCCAGGGCATGGTGATCAAAGATGGCGCCAAGATGTCGAAGAGCCTGGGCAACGTGGTTTCACCCGACGAGATGGTCGCCCGCTACGGCGCCGACGCGGCGCGCCTGTACAGCTTGTTCGCCGCGCCTCCCGACCGCGATCTCGACTGGCAGGATACGGGTATCGAAGGCATTCAAAGATTTCTTGGGCGCGTGTACCGTTTTGTTTTGCGCAATGCGCAGCCCGGTCACGCCGATTGGCACAAGCCCGTGCCTGCGATGCTCTCCGCAGAGGCGCGCGCTCTGCAGCGCAAGCTTCACCAGACGATTAAACGCGTCAGCGACGACTTCCGGGGGCGTTGGCACTTCAATACCTGCATCGCCGCGATCATGGAGTTAGTAAACGCGATGTACGCTTTTGAAGAGAGTCGGTCCGGTGCGCCTTCCTCCGCAGACACGGCGTCACCCGCCTCACTCGCGGAGGTCCAACGCAATCTTGTTCTCCTGCTCGCTCCCTTCGCTCCATATCTCGCCCACGAACTGTGGGAAATGTTGGGTGAAAACACAAGTCTTCTCAAGGCGCAATGGCCCAGGTACGATGCGGCCTTGGCTAAGGAAGACGAGATCGAAATACCGGTGCAGGTAAACGGAAAATTGCGCAGCCGGGTTGTGGTTCCGGTCGATGCCTCAGAGGAGTTTATTCTCGAAGCGGCGCTGGCCGATGAAAAGATTACAAGCCTCATTGCGGGAAAGCAGATCATCAAGAAGATTGTTGTGCCCGGCAAACTGGTGAACCTGGTGGTGAAATAGTTGTATTTTTGCGCGCAAAAGCTCGCGCCTTCGAAAACCCCAGCCATGATGGGGCTATATGGCGGCCGGATGTGCGCTATCCTACCTAGGCCATGCAGCGCCACTCTCCTACCCTGGAAGGCTTTAAAGCCAGCTTCCGCCGGCCGTCGGTAGCGGTTGCCGAGATTGTCTGGCGTGGGTGCCTCGGTTTCGCTGGAATAGTACTGCTTACCCTCGGTCTAATTGAATACCTCGATACGCTCCCGGTGAGCGATCAGGACGCGTTTTTGCTGCGCACCTACCAGCCATCTTTGGTGGGTCGTGCGATCGAACACATTCTGCGCGGAAGCAGTTTACGCCTGATTGAGGCGGGATTGCTGCTTGCCTTAGCCTACGCCATCGCCTGGGTAGTCATGGCGTCGTTCGGGCGTGGCGCGACTCTGAAAGCATTGCTGGGTTACTTTGCGCCCACTCAAGTTGAAGATGTTTCCTGGGGAATCCGGTCGCTTTTCGGACTCAATGGTCTGCGAGCGGCGGCGACACTTGCCTGGGTGATTGGGATCTTTGCAGCCTTTCTGTGCGGCGGTATAGTATCGCCCAATAAAGATCCCTCCCCCGGTGCCGCAGCGCTGGTTTTCCTTTGCGTGGTCATGCTGGCAAGCCTTGCCTGGGTGGTGGTGAACTGGCTCTTGTCGCTGGCGTCATTATTTGTCGTGGGAGAAGGCAGGAGGACTTTCGGAGCAATCGTCTCCGCCGCAGGTCTTTGCCGCACCCGTCTTGGTGCCGTGGCCGCCGTGGGCTTCTGGTTCGGGAGCGCTCATCTGGTGGCCTTCTGGCTTGCGGCCGTCGTCTGCAGCGTGCCCCTGGCTTTTCTCTCTGTCTTGCCCGTGAGCCTGGTTTTTGGCGCGATCGTATTGGTGGTATTGCTTTATTTCGCGGTGGCAGATTGGCTGTACATCGCCCGGCTGGCGGCTTATCTGTATATTGCGAAAAGTCCGGAAGCTCTTGCGATTCCGGAACCCGTCAAACCGCCGGCCCGTCCGGTGGAACGTCCGCCCTCAGCGCCGGCTTCTCCTCTTGCTACTGGAATCGATCTGAACGAACTCATTCTCAGCGATCTGCCAGCGATCAGTTCTTAACCAGCTCCGCTGGCGGATGGGTGGATTTTCGCTTTACACTGTTCTGCCGTTCTGAGAAACTCATCCGTGGAAACTCAATCCATCGTCGTACTCGATTTTGGCGCGCAGTATTCGCAATTAATCGCTCGCCGCATCCGTGAACAAAAGGTATTTTCTGCAGTGCTCCCCTGCAACGCACTGCTGGAAGAGATTCGAAGCTATTCGCCGGTTGGTATTGTGCTCTCGGGCGGTCCATCGTCGGTGTATGACGCCGATGCCCCAGCGGCAGATCCCCGCGTCTTTGCTCTCGGCCTGCCGATTCTTGGCATCTGCTATGGCCTGCAATACATGGTGCACTCCCTTGGTGGCAAAGTTCGAGCGGCCAGCAAGCGCGAATATGGCCATGCGGAAGTTGAAGTAAAAGGCAGCTCGCGTTTATTCGAAGGTCTGCCGGCGAAACTTTCAGTTTGGATGTCGCATGGAGACGAAGCTGTGGAGCTGCCTGCGGGATTTCAGCTGACTGCCAGTTCTCCACATGCGGTAGCGGCTATCGAAAACCCGGCGCAGAAAATGTGGGCGGTGCAATTTCATCCTGAAGTCCATCACACCAAACACGGCACGGATATTCTTCGCAACTTTATCCATATCTGCGGTGCAAAGGCTTCCTGGACGCCACAGCACTTTATCGATTCGACCATCGAAAACATTCGCCAGACCGTCGGCCGGGGCCGCGCCATTTGTGCGCTCTCTGGCGGCGTGGACTCCGCTGTGGCGGCCACTTTGGTAGACCGCGCGCTGCGGGATAAGAATGGAGTCTCGCGGCTAACCAGCGTGTTCGTCAACAACGGCGTGCTGCGGAAAAATGAGTTCGAGAAAGTCCAGCAGAAGCTGCGTGAAAAACTTGGCTTGCAACTTGTGGCGGTGGATGCCAGCGAACGCTTCCTGCGCAAACTGGCGGGAATTACCGATCCTGAAACCAAACGCAAGATTATCGGCGGAGAATTCATCGCGGTATTCGATGAAGAAGCGCAACGCATTGAGAAAGAGCAGGGAAGCGTCGGATTTCTCGTGCAGGGAACGTTATATCCAGACGTTATCGAATCGCGCTCGGTGGGTGGGCCGTCGCACGTCATCAAATCGCATCACAACGTCGGCGGCCTGCCGGAAAAGATGAAACTGAAGCTGATCGAGCCGCTCAAAGAATTGTTTAAGGACGAAGTTCGCCGCATTGGCCGCGATCTCGGAATGCCGGAAGAAATTCTGCAACGCCAGCCTTTTCCCGGGCCGGGTCTGGCGGTGCGAATTCTGGGCGAAGTTACCGCCGAGCGCGTAGCTATTTTGCAGGAGTGTGACGACATCGTCGTCTCGGAAATCAAGCGCGCTGGGCTATACAACCAGATCTGGCAATCTTTCGCTGTACTTTTGCCGGTGATGTCCGTAGGAGTGATGGGCGACCTTCGAACTTACGCGAATACTTGCGCGATCCGCGCGGTTCACTCCGAGGATGGCATGACGGCGGATTGGGTGCCGCTGCCACATGAGGTTCTGAAGACCATCTCCAATCGCATTGTGAATGAAGTCAAAGGCGTCAACCGCGTGGTGTACGACATTACATCCAAGCCGCCGGGAACGATTGAGTGGGAGTAACCCCTCCGTTTCGGCTAAGCTGGAGTCATGACTCAAACCGTCTCCGATGCGCTGGTATTCTTTGGAGCAACCGGCGATCTCGCCAACAAGAAGATATTTCCCGCCCTCCAAGCCCTGGCTAAGCATGGGCATCTCAATATTCCTGTCATCGGCGTCGCCAAATCTGGATGGAATCTCGATCAGCTCAAGCAGCGCGCCAAAGACAGTGTCACCCAAAATGGCGGCCTCGATCCTGAAGCATTTGCCAAGCTGATCAGTGTTCTGCGCTATGTCGATGGCGACTATGCCGACCCGGCTACATTTCAGCAGGTGCGGCAGCAATTGGGGACGGCACAGCATTCGCTTCACTATTTAGCGATCCCCCCCAGTCTTTTTGGCGAAGTAGCCAAGCAATTAAAGGCCTCAGGATGTTCGCAGGGCGCTCGCGTCGTTGTCGAAAAGCCGTTTGGGCGGGATTTGGCGTCTGCGAAAAAATTGAGCCGCACTCTGCACGCTGAGTTCAATGAGCCGGATATTTTCCGCATCGATCACTACCTGGGAAAAAACGCCATACAAAACGTTGTTCTGTTTCGCTTCGCCAATACCTTTCTGGAGCCGATCTGGAACCGCCAATACGTCGAGAGTGTGCAAATCACCATGGCAGAGAATTTCGGCGTGCAAGGCCGGGGAGCTTTTTATGATCAGAATGGGGCGATTCGGGATGTCGTGCAGAACCATCTGTTTCAGTTCCTTACCAACATTGTGATGGAGCCGCCTCCGAATATTGAGATCGAACGCGTGCGCGACGAAAAGGTGAAAGCCCTAAGAAGTGTCCGCACGCTTAGCCCGCAAAACGTGGTGCGGGGGCAGTTCGACGGCTATCGGAACGAAACTGGGGTTAAAACTGATTCCCAGGTTGAAACCTATGTCGCTCTGCGCTTGTTCATCGATTCATGGCGCTGGCAGGGAGTGCCATTTTATATCCGTGCCGGCAAATCGCTTCCTGTCACTGTGACCGAGGCTATTGTTAAACTGCGCCAGCCACCGGCGATTTTTAGCGAAGCCATGCCATCCCAAAACTATTTTCGATTCCGCGTCACCCCAGGTTTGGAGATTGCGGCTTCGGCGATCGTTAAAGAACCGGGCGACGAAATGCGGGGCCGCATGACGGAACTGATGGCCGCCGAAGCGGCCGATCCCGCGGAAATGCAAGCCTACGAAGAGTTGCTGGACGATGCCATGCACGGCAATCAGATGCGTTTTGCCCGGCAGGATTACGTTGAGGAGGCATGGCGAATTCTCGATCCCATCCTCGACAATGCTACCCCGGTGCATGCCTATAAACCCGGCAGTTGGGGGCCTGCCCAAGGCGATGCCCTTGTCTCCGAGAGCGGCGGCTGGTTCACCCCGCAGGTTTCCGCCCAGAAATAAGCAGCAGGTCGGAAGAGTCCGCTAGGCTGGGTCAGCGACGATCCAGCGCGACACCGCGACAACCAGTTTGCGAGGAGTGAATCGCACGCTTTCCGCCAACAGCCAATTGCGCCATCCCGTGATCACTACGGTCTTGCCCTTCATCAGTCCACGATAGCCGTGGCGGGCCACGTCGCGCGCAGTCATCGGGCCTAGAGTTTTGAACATGCGAGAATTTTCCGCACCTGCGGTTCTCTGGAACTCCGTGTCGGTCGGACCGGGACACAGGCACGTTACCGTCACGCCCGTGCCTTTCAGTTCGTTCGCGATCGCTTCCGAGAATGAAATCACGTAGGCTTTGGTCGCGAAGTAAACCGCCATCAGAGGTCCGGGCTGAAACGCGGCGGTGGATGCTACGTTCAGTATTTTTCCAAAACCCCGCTCGACCATCGGGCTCAAGAACAGCTTTGTCAGGGAGGTTAAAGTGCGAATGTTCAAATCGATCTGGCCCAATTCATCTCCCAGCGGAATGTCGGCAAACAATCCGATTTTGCCGTAGGCGGCGTTATTCACCAGGATGTCCACCGCGATGCCATCCTTCTGTATCGCATCGAACAATCGTTGCGGCGATTGCGGATCAGACAAATCCATCGCCACCGTCTTGACCGTGATCCCAAACTGTTTTTGCAGTTCACCGGCAAACTCGTTCAGCTTGGTTTCGCCGCGGGCCACGAGCACAAGGTTATGGCGGTCTTTGGCAAACAGCTTAGCCAGCGCGTAGCCGATTCCGCCAGAAGCGCCGGTGATGAGGGCAGTAGAGACACGATGTTTCGTCGACTGGTCAGTCATCGCCAAATCCTCAGAAAATCCATCTCATTCTAAGGCAATTACCCGATGGAAAGAATATTCATGCCGCATCACCTTAATAAGAGAGACGAAGGGTGTATTGCAGCCGCACACATTGCATGACGGAGGGTAATTATGGTGAAAAGGTTTCGTGGCGAAAACCAGGCGCAACTTGATGACTTAGGTGAAGACACGGGCCAGGCCGGTCCGGATAGCGCCGGCCAATCAGGGGATCTTCAAGAACTCTCGCGGGTTGAAGATTCAGCCGACGAAAGCGTTGCGGAGCTTGCCGATTCCGAGCAATCCCTAGAGGCTGCAGCGGTCGAAGGGGTAGAGGATGCCGCGGATCATCCGGAGCGTCCCGTTCATACCCACATCGAATATGGCCGCCCCGATGATCTGCCACCGCAAAGCAGATCGGAGTGATGGATACACCAAGGCCTTAATCCGTTTTGATGCCCAGCTGGCGCGTAACCGCTGGTTCATTAACAAAACAAAAGGGGCACAGGTTTTACCTGCGCCCCTTTTGGCTCAATCCAAGTCTTACCGGCTGGCCAGCGCCGGTTCCTGATCGTAGAGAGAAAACCACGATGTCGCCGCCTTCAGCCGTTCATTTACATTGTCGATGTTCTTTACTCCCTGGTCCTGCAGCCATTTGCGGAAGGCATCACCGCCCTGCTTGGCATAGATCGGAATGCCGTCTTTCCAGGTAGCGCGTCCACACAGTACACCGTTAAATTTGACTCCGGATTCCGCCGCCAGTTCCAGCGCTTCGGTAAATTCCGCATTGCTTACCCCGGCGGAGAGGTAGATGAAAGGTTTGGTCGCGACCTTCGCAGCCTTCAGGAATAGATCCTCAGCTTCCTTCCTGGTATACGCCTTCTGTCCACCGAAGACCTCGGAGCCTTCCACAAATTTCATATTCACCGGCACTTCAACTTTCAGCACATCCACGCCGTAACGGTCTTTACTGAATTCGCGCATGCTCTCGATAACGATCTCCGGCTTTTTCTTGGAATACTCGAAGCCTTTTTCGTCGGCGCCTTCTTCATAGCCGACGAACTCCAGAAAAAACGGAATATCATTCGCGCGGCACTCGTCTCCCAACCGCTCCACCCACGCATGTTTCTTGTCGTTGATATCGTTGGAATCGAACGGCGTGTAATAAAGCAGGATTTTCACGCAGTCGGCCCCCACTTCTT
This sequence comes from uncultured Acidobacteriaceae bacterium, assembly GCA_963834075.1. Lineage (GTDB taxonomy): Bacteria > Acidobacteriota > Terriglobia > Terriglobales > Acidobacteriaceae > PALSA-270. The sequence goes on along the minus strand of CAWIAH010000011.1, from coordinate 777,206 downwards.
TCAGGCGCTTCGCCGACCAGTGGTCCAGCAGATCACCCAAACGGCCCGGTCCGGTTTTGTCATAACCGGTCTTCTCGTAAGCCAACAGCAGGCCCGCATTCTGGGCGCGATGCTTCGAGGCAGGCAGACCCCATTCCGGATCGAGCAGGATTGCGCTGGCATGCGGCGTAAGAACCTCGGTGACGATGGATTTGAACTCTTCCATCATGGCGTCGCTGATTTCGCCGCCCTTTTCTTTTGCCAGCGATTTTTGCAGCGATCCGCGTTGATCCATGGCGGCGGCCGCGATCACGCCACGGGAGTTCGACACTCTCTTCAATCCGGCTAGTTTGCCGGGGCTCAGCTTCATTGCTTCCTCCAGATAAGTGAGTGGAATTCAAGCTATTGTAAACTAATTGCCGCCGAATCCCGGTTTGCCTACTGTCTTAAAGTGAGCTTATTCAGCACCGCTTGCTGCTTGGCGATAAGGGCGCCGACTCCTTCACTCGCGAGCGCGATCATCTTGCTGAATTGCTGATCGTCAAACACTTTGTGTTCCGCCGTGGCTTGCACCTCTACCATTTTGTGTCCAGCCGTCATTACGAAGTTCATATCCACGTCCGCCCGCGAGTCCTCTTCGTAGCAGAGATCGAGCAGAATTTCTCCATCTACGATACCCACGCTTACCGCGGCAACAAAATCACGCAGCGGGGCGGCGCTCAATGTGCCGGCCTCCACCAGTTTTTGCAGAGCCAACCCCAGTGCGACAAAAGCCCCGGTGATGGAAGCTGTTCGCGTGCCTCCGTCCGCCTGGATTACATCGCAATCAATCCAGATGGTGCGCTCGCCCAGGCGTTCCAGATCGGTGATGGCGCGCAGCGATCGTCCGATCAGCCGTTGAATCTCATGAGTGCGGCCGCTGGCCCTGCCTTTTGTCACTTCACGCGGCGTGCGCGTCAATGTGGAGCGCGGCAGCATGCTGTATTCGCTCGAGATCCATCCTTTACCGCTGTTGCGAAGAAACGGAGGTACGGCTTCGTCAATCGAAGCTGTACAAATGACACGTGTGTTGCCGACTTCGATCAGCACCGAGCCTTCGGCCGTCTTAATGTAATCCGGGATGAGGTTGACCGGCCGCATTTGGCCGGGCGAGCGATTATCCGAACGAAAATGCATAAAGGCGATTGTAAATGAAACAGGGTGTGGTGATTGTTCTTGCGCCGATGACGCGCCTGGGATAGACTTCGGCGCCGGAAGGGGTCGCGCTTGCCTGCTCAACGCGATTGCCGTCGCCTGCCTCACGGTGCCGCGAACGTGACTTACTTTTTATGCTTAACTCTTTTTCTTAGTGTTCTTCACCCCCTCTGTCAATCTGAAACCGGCAGCATACTCTGTACCGATGGAACTGGCAGTTTTCAAGCCGCCTTCTTCACTAAAGTCGAAGTGCAGGTGGGAGCAACCAAAAAGGGATTGCTGGCGGTTCGTTCCTGCGAAGCAAGCTTGCATTGGAATGATCGGAAACTCGTGGTCGCAACTGATATTCCCATCCTCGATCTCGACGTGTTCGGCGTTGATCTTGATCTGGGCTCGCCGGTGGCCGCGTTTCAAATGAAGAAGTCCAAAGATGATTGCTGCATGACCTACAAAATCTATTCTCTGCAGAGGCCGCCGAAATTACTGCGCACGCTCACTGGAGCTAGTTCCTTCGCGGCAGGCGATACTGACCTCGACGGCCAGGTGGAAATCTGGGCGGATGATGCGGCAGCGGTGGACGGCATTGACCATTTGTCGCTGGCAGAGCTGGATTTCGCGCCGCCGATAGTTTTACGTTTTGAAAAGGGCGAACTCTTGGATGTGAGCTCCGAGTTTGCGCCCGACTATGACAAGCGTATTGAAAAAGTGCGTTCAGCATTAGATGAGCACGACCTGAATGATTTCAAGAGCAGCGATGGCAAGCTTCTATCCAACGACCCTTCGGAGTCGGATCGAATACACCGCTTGCGAGCGGCGAAAGCCAAGGTGTTGGAAATCACCTGGCTTTATCTCTACAGCGGCCGCGAGCGGGCGGCGTGGCAAACTCTCGATGAGATGTGGCCAGCCTCTGATCGGGAGCGGATTGACGGAATTATTTCGAAGGCGCGGGTCACAGGTTTGCGCACTCAACTCGACGGAGTTGAGTCCCCCGTTCCCGAGAAAAGAAAAGTGGCAAAAATCTTTGATGCCACGCCAGCCCATAGGGAGCTCACCCAGAGAACCGATTCTTACCATCCCCTCGAAGTGGATGAATCACAGGCGCCGACCCCTGTCATCGCCGCGATACCGATTCTAGTTCGCAGTTCCCCCATGCTTGGAGAGGCTAATGACGCTTTGGTGCAAGGCGAGTTAAAGGTAGAATTCGTAATTGATTCTGCGGGGAAGGTCCGTTCCGCGGCGACGATCGGTACCACGGGCTGGAAGGGATTGGACTTGATGGCCGCGCTCTCGGGATGGAAGTTTGTTCCCGCATTCAAAGGCCATCGGGCGGTCGCCAGCAGCATGGTGCAAATCTTCTCTCTCAAACAATGAAATCCGTTACAAAAAAGAAGCCACCGACTCTATTCGCCCGCACGGTGCCTGGTCTTTCACTGCGAAGTCTGCAACGCGCTTTCCATCTGACTGATCTCACTTCCATCATAGAAATTCATGAGATCGGCGTGTCCGGCCAAGGTCTCCCGCTCTTTGCCCTCGACCAGAAATTTGATGCGGGTGATGCCGGCTAAATTTGTCATAAGTGTTTGCGCCAGGGATGCGATTGTGAGTTCCTCCACCAAAATGCCGGAGCGGTGTCCGTTTGCCAGATCTGCATTCAGGTCAATGACGGCCAGCCCAGGATCCACGAGATATACGGCCCGAATATCTGATCCAGATGCCAGCGGGTGGGTCGAGGACTTTTCGACGTAGCGAGCAACCAGCGCACGTAAGATTTCCTGCGCCCGCTGCTGGCGATCTTCGGGGATTGGCAATGTGGCGGTCTCTGGCAACAAGATGCCCGGTGAATCGTATGCAACGTATAGAGTGACCGGTTGGAGCGGTCCTGAAACCGGAGGGGCAACTGGTCCGGCGCTGCCGGGCACAGGCTCCGCGGACGCAGTCCGGCGCATGTGCCAAACGTAGCCGCCCATTCCCAAAGAAACCGCCAGCAAAATTGCAACCGCGATAATCAGCGAGCGCGGAGTCATCGCGCTGCCTCGAGCCTGGAACGGAGCGCAAGCACACCGTTGGCAATGGCACTCGATATCTGCTGCTGATATGCCGGAGAGCTAAGGCTGGCCGTGCCATCCACCGCGGGGGACGGCGCGATCTCGATGGCAACTGCGGCCGCTGCAATATTATTCAGCGGCCGCAAAGGCGCAACCAGAACCCGCGCGCCTATCTGTTTTTGCTGAAAGTTGACGGCCAGGTTGTTCGCGGCCACCGTGCTGAGCGGCAGAAATGATCCCTGAGCCGTTTGCCAATCCAGGAACGGGCCTCGATCGTCCCGTTCCGCGGGAAGTGCAGCCGTATAGAGAATCACCCCATGACCTTCCGAAGCGGCGTGCAGACAAATGTAGATCATGGGATGGGCTGCGTTCGTCAAGGTCGCGCGTTGGTCGAGGCCGAGGGTGACATCGCCATCGCGTAACATCAGCGTGTTCATACCGCGCGTCTGCAACTCCTGTCGGAGATTTCTCGCAAATGCCAAGGTCACATCTTTTTCTGCAATTTGATCGGTAATGGCTGCCCCCCGATCGTCTCCTCCATGGCTTGGGTCCACTACGGCGAAAAATTGTGGCGTTACGGCAGGCGCCGGCGCTGGCGGTACACCTGCGCCCGGAGCCGCGGGCGCAACGGGAGGAGCAACTGTAGTGACTTGCGGATTTGGCGGAGGTGATGCCGAAATCGTGATTGTCCGGTTCCCGTTGCTGAAGTTCGCGAACAGCGGAGCGGTTCCATTCACTGTAATTTCCGCAGCACCATTGTTTTCCTGGTAGCTGGCGGAAGGAATTGTCTTGTCGCCGAAGGTAAGGGCGGGAGAACCCGGTGCGACTACCGGTTCGTGGCTGAAGATCATGTGCAGTTTCCCCGGTTCCGTGGCAATCATGGGATTCACCGGAGCCGTGAAGTTCATAACCAAAGCCGGCGAATCATGGCGGCTGATCTGCGCGGTGAAGTGAACGGCCGCATTTCCGATGAATAGCCGGCGCGATGCCTCGTGAAAGGTAACCGGTCCGCCCAGGATTTCTGAGAGCAGCGGCCCCAAGGAGGACAGCGGCACCAGGCCCCGCCCGTTTTCCAGCAGAAAATCGCCGTGCAGATCGAAATCCTTCCGCCCGATGCGTGCCTGGCTTGAACCGCCGGTGAAATCATTTTCCGTGTGGTCGAAGCGCAACCTCCAGCGTTTACCATCTCCATCCGCTTTGACCGAACCAAGCGGGTCAAGAGCTTCGAGCAACCCAACATATTCTTGTCCATCGCGATCGACGACGGGCAGACTGTAGTTCGCAACAATCGAATAGATGGATACGCGCTTGTCGTCGGTAGGAGACGAGAATAGAACGATCGCCGAAACCGCGACGATCGTCGCCATCGACCCGAGCCATCGCGCCGAGTGCCGCCGGTTCGCAGAAAGAGAAAGCAGATATCTGGCCGCCCCGCGATTTTGAGTTATCTTGTTGATGGGGTTCTGCCCATTTCTGCAGAAAGTTGGTTAATCCAAAATACATGAAAATTTGCGTTCTTGGACTTGACTGCGCGGCACCTGAGATCATCTTTGGCGATGATCGTCTGGTAAATCTTCGCCGCCTCATGCAAAAGGGATTTTTTGGACGTTTGCGCAGTGTAGTCCCGCCCATCACGGTTCCCGCTTGGATGTGCATGTGCACCAGCCAGGATCCGGGATCACTCGGCGTCTACGGATTCCGCAATCGCGTGGACCACTCTTACGAAAAACTGGGCTTTGCCAGCTCCGCTTCGATCAAAGCTCCAGCCATCTGGGATTATCTTGCCCGAGAGGGGAAGAAATCGGTCATCGTAGGAGTTCCGCCCAACTATCCCCCGCGGCGGGTCAATGGCATCAGCATCGGATGTTTTCTCACCCCGGATACGGTGAACAACGATTTCACCTATCCCCCGGGCCTCAAGGCCAAAATCACAGAACTCGTGGGCGAGTACCCGGTGGACGTAAAGAATTTTCGCACCGACCGCAAGGATTGGCTCAAGCAACAGATTTTCGAAATGAGTCGCAAGCAATGGAAAGTTGTGCATTGGCTGATGAAAGAACAGGTATGGGACTATTTTCACTTTGTGGATATCGGGCTCGACCGCATGCACCACGGGTTCTGGAGCTATTTCGATACAAAGCACGTGCGGTTTGAGCCGGGTAATCCTTTTCAGAACGCAATCCCTGAATATTATTTATGGCTGGACGAACAGATCGGTTCCATCCTGCAGATGCTCAGTGACGACACGGTGGTGCTGGTCGTTTCCGATCATGGCGCACAGCGGCTTGATGGCGGATTTGCCGTCAATGAATGGCTGATCCAGCAAGGTCTTCTCGTCTTGAAGGATTACCCTCAAACCATCACGCCTTTCGAAAAGCTCAACGTGGATTGGAGTAAGACCCGCGCTTGGAGCGAAGGCGGCTATTATGCCAGGGTATTTTTTAACATGCAGGGAAGGGAACCTCAGGGCGTGGTGCCGCTCGCGGAATACGAATCGTTCCAGAATGAAATGAAGGCCAAATTCGAAGCTCTAACCGACGATAAAGGTCAACCTCTGAATTCTCCGGTTTTCAAGCCGGGCGAAATCTATCGCCGCACCCGGAATGTTGCGCCGGATCTCATCGTTCACTTCGGAGGGTTGTATTGGCGCTCAATCGGAACCGTCGGGTATCGGGCTATCCACATCCGGGAAAATGATACCGGTCCCGACAGTTGTAATCATGCGCAGTACGGCATGTTCATTATGAATGCGCCAAATTGCCCTTTGACGGGACAATTGGAGGGGGCGAATCTGCTGGATATCGCTCCCACGCTGCTCGACCTGGCAGGCTATAAAATTCCGGAGGCGATGCAGGGCCGTTCTCTCGTCGCCGGGCCGCCAACCCTGTAGCCCTTTGAAGCAGCTGTTGCAAATGGAGGAGTACCATGTTGGGCCCAATCGCCGTCTTGTCGGACAAAGTGAACGGTTTCATCATCTGTTTTATTTTCTTTTGTTTCATTTTCTTTTCCGCGTGCGGCCTGCTGGCGCAGAACGCGGTGGCGAACAGTCCTAAATATTCCTCCGATTTCAATTGGTCGGTTAGTCCAACGGACGACTTGGCGACACCAGGCGCCAAGACCATCAGTCTCTCTTCGTGTCCCCCCGGCGTGAGAGGAAATGAACCGGAGTATTGGGTGTATGTATCAAGACAAGGCACCCCAGAAGCCGTAAAGGTTACCGGCGGCACCTGCGCTGGCAACGGCTCGGCGGGCACCTTGCAATTCGCCACGGTGAATTCACATCCGGCGGGATATAGCGTGGGCAGCGCGTCCTCAGGATTGCAAGAGGCTCTGATCGCAGCCCGTTTTATTCCCAGCAATCCCACCGGCATAGCACAATCCGGCAAAGTGGCCGTCTCCCCAGGCGAATTCAATGCCTATGCGCGGGTCTCGATCCGTTCCTCAAATCTTACCGTGGATTTTTCCGGTTCAATTATGGACTGCTTGATGGATGACACCTGTCTCTATGTCGGCGATCCTAAAAATGCCACGGGTTACCTTGACATCACTGTGATCGGTCCACGCGGGCGGCCGATGGTCGTAGGCGGTCAACACCCGTTTTTGGAAGACAATGCGATGAAGACTAGAGTGTTCGATGTCTCTACTCGGATCGGTCTGAAGGGAGGGTCGTTCAGCTCGTATGTGCAGGTGGACGACGATCAGGCTTTTCTATTAGACGGACTCGACAGTTCAGCGGGCCAGACCTACGGAACCGACGGAGTTTTGTGTAATGCGACAGTCTGCAATCCCGTGATCTACGCGCCTGGCGGCAAGACATGGGCCGTAGGCTGGGTGAAGCATCTCAATATGAGCTTGGGGTGTGATTCCAATGGAATCGATTGGGAGAGCGGGAATTCGCTTCGCGTCACCGACAGCGTGATCCAAGGTTATCCGCAATACGCCATCCGTGCAGGGGTCGCTCATGGCGGATATCAGGGGCTGACGACCGAAAATGTTTACGGTGAAATTGGCGGGTGCAAGAATCCTGACGGGGAATATCGGTGAAGCGGGGATCATCGCGCAAGGCGGAACCGTCGTGATCCACGGGGCCCTCGGACTGCCGGGCGTTGCTCCAGTCTACGCTAATACCGGAACCACTGAATACCGCTATTACATCGTCGCCCGCAGTGTGAAATTTGGTGTTTCGAATCCACTGTATGCTGGCAAAGCGAAAACCAACGGCTCCGGCTCGATCACCGTAACCACGCCGGACGTACCCGGCGCCACCAGTTTTGATCTACTGCGTGTAACCTACACCGCGCCAGGCGCCCCACGACTACAGACTCCGTACGGAAGCGGAAATTATGCAGTATCGACCGGCGTGTTCAGAAATACCGCCTGCGATCACGACGTGTGCACTTTCAGCGACAGCCAGAGGCCGCTGTCGGCTTACACAGTTGCGGTTCCCTCGTATTTCCCGCGGCTTAAGTTCTGGCCGGGAAATGTCATCTTAGGATCGGGATCGGATACTGGAAGCGTCTCTGTCGGCCAACTTTCAACCCTGCTGGCGGATGGCATGCCCGACAATGTGGTGAGTCTTCTCGGCTCGCTCGCGCCAGCGGTAACCGTGTCCCACTGCAACACGTCCTCCGAATGGACTCCAATGATCGCTGTCTGCTTAGGGTCAGCCTTCTGGGATTCACAGCAGGCAATGATGCTGCCCCTTAAACGCGTCAATGACGGCGGCCTGAACACCAACCAGAAAGGAAAGACTAACTACGGCACCCTCGGAACCGGTCCCGGCCACATCATCACGCTGTCTGATTCGAACTTCGAGAAGACCGTCGCCACTGCCAACAACCGTCCCGGCAACGACCCCAACGATGCCTTCATCGGATACGACCAGCGTATCAGCACGCCCGCCAAGGTCGGCATCAGTTTTGGCGCGCCCATCTCACTCTCCAATTACATCGGAAATGCCGGCGACGGAACCAACTGGCTGGAACGCCTAACGGCGAGTCTAAAAACTTTCCGGGTGCCGATCAGTACCAATTCTCCGATCGCATCGACCGTAACTACCGGCACGCCCCCGCTGTCCGTCGTCTCGACCACTCCTGTGCGGAATCTTACCCTTAGTAACCATCCGCAGGTCGAGAGCTGCGGCTCGACCGGCAGGTGCACCGCACGCTCGCTCACCAATGGGCAGATTATCTTTGGAACCGTAACTTTGGCTGGAGCATCCCTGCCAGTGAGCGGATTCAAGCCCGGATTTTCCAATGCGGAGAGCTTCCAGTGCACAGCCAGTGATAAGACCACGGCGGCGAACTCTGCTAACGCCGTTGCCAGCTCGGCGTCCAGCATCGTGGTCAACGGTAAACCTGGCGACACCATCGCCTACGTCTGCGTAGGCAACTAGACTCCCCGGAGTTTCTCAAATTGGGATGGTTTCATTCCTGGTGCGCCCAGTGGCAAGTTGCACCACATATGGTGAAACTTTCTGCTTGTCGCGAGCACTCTCAGGAGTAAGATGAACCTGATCAATCTTATGCAACCCCTTTGGAATAAACGAGATTTGCCTGTGCGATCTATTTTTTCCACAGGCTCAAATCGGCGCTGGGCGGCGCGCCAGAAAATCCACACACCCGCTTATGTCAGTGTGGACGCTTGTGAAGACGGAACCATCTTTGGCCTCAACGAAGTTTTCGACATCGGTACCAACGGCTTATCTTTTCAGAATCCGCAACCTCTAACACCCGGTTCGCGGGTTCGCTTGAATCTCGAACTTTCCGGAACAGATGTACCGGTGCGGGCGACCGGCCGGGTCATGTGGTCCGATCTTTCGGGACGCACCGGGGTTCAAATAAAAAAATCTTCGCTCTCCGATTCACGCCGCCTTGACGAATATTTATTCCTGAACGCCATTACCGCCTGCTCCCATTACCAGGCTTTGCAAACGGGAGCAAATTCCTCAGCACCTGCGGAATCACTCACCCCCCAGGATTCGAATGACGAGGCGTCTCGCCCGGAATCTTTCGACTATGTTGCGGTCCTTACCGCCTTGGCCGAGGTACAGGCGGAGGTGCAAGCCAAGACTGACTCAGCCAACCCTGACTCAGCCAACCCTGATTCAGCCAAGCCTGACTTGAACTCTTCGCTGCAAATAATTGCCGAGCAGGCAGTTTCAGTCCTTCACGCATCCGGCGTGGCGATCGCAATTTCTGAGGATAGTCGGACTGATAGTGAAATCGTTTGCCGTGCAAGTGCGGGATCGGCTCCTGGCGTGGGAACGCACTTTCAGCGTGGAATTGGATTCTCCGGCGAGTGCATCATCAGCGGCGCGTTAATGTATTGCGATGACACGGAAACCGACCCTCGGGTGGATCGGAATGCGAGCCGCGATTTCGGCATCCGTTCAATAATTGCGGCCCCCATCCGCACAGAATCGTCAGTAGCAGGGTTGATCGAAGTTTTCTCCGCGCAGCCTCGTGCCTTTAGCCACAATAGCCGGATCTTTCTGCAAGGCCTGAGCAACTTGATTGTCCTATCGCGCCCGGCCAGCCAGATCGCATCACCATCTGACGGAAGCTCTGTCGCCCCTCAAGTGCCTTCGACCGCGAATTCCATTGCTCCAACCCCATCCGGCGCGCCGTCGGATGAATTCTTCGCCTCGCGGCTGCGAAGATTGTTGCTCTTGGGAACCTCCGCCGCGCTTTTGGTGGTTGCAACGTTACTCATGCCTTGGATGAGAATCAATGCAGGAAAGCCACATCCGCCTGCGACGGCTCTACCGATTGCATCTTTTCATCCGGTCGGTCTCAGGACATCGCAGACATCAGCATCGGAATTGAAACGCCTTCGTCGTCTCGCCGAATCAGGTGATTCGTCCGCCCAATTCGCGCTCGGCGCACGTTACGCCACTGGAGACGAAGTTACCCAGGATTACAGCACCGCGGCCCGCTGGTTCTCTCGCGCTGCCAACCAAGGCCACATCGTAGCCCAGGCCACCATGGGAGCGTACTACTGGGCGGGGCGCGGCGTGCCCGAAGATCTGCACCAGGCCTATTTTTGGTCGGTTCTGGCGCAAGCTGGCGGCGACCAGGGAAGTAAGTTCCGCCTGGCTTCGCTGGCTTCTTTAATGGATCACGCCGAAGTTGTTCAGATACAAGAAGAAGCCGATCAGTGGATTCACAGACATCAGGTCTCCGATCGAGCCTCTGCCGATCCGAATCCGTAATTCCTTTTTTCGACGCCCGCTCCACAGCGTGGCCAACAATGTTTGCGATGCCCACGCACCTGTTTGAACTCCGTGAGGTTTAAAATAAACTCAGAGATTTTCTCCGTGCCCACGCTCCGCGCAATCGTCGATGACAATGTCCGTGAAGGCGACTTGTATGAAACCCTCGACCGCAACCGGGTGCGTTGTTTCGCCTGCGGACACTGCTGCCCAATCCCGGAGGGCCAGCCCGGTGTATGCAAGGTTCGATACAACCGCGGCGGCAAGCTCTACGTTCCCTGGGCATACGTTGGCGGTGTGCAGTGCGATCCCGTCGAAAAGAAGCCATTCTTCCACGCTTATCCCGGATCACTCGCCTATAGCTTCGGCATGCTGGGCTGCGACCTGCACTGTGGTTACTGCCAGAATTGGGTAACCTCCCAGGCATTGCGCGACCCCAATGCGGTCTCCTCTCCGCTCGCTGCTTCGCCCGAGGTCCTGGTTCGGGATGCGTTGCGTCAGGGCGCGAAGATTCTGGTCAGCACTTATAACGAGCCTCTGATTACCGCAGAGTGGGCGGTCGCAATCTTCCGAGAGGCAAAGGCCGCCGGCCTTATCACCGGCTTCGTCTCCAACGGAAACGGAACCCCCCAGGTCCTCGAATATATTCGTCCCTGGGTGGATTTATACAAGGTGGATCTTAAAAGCTTCGACGACCGTCATTACCATCAACTGGGAGGCCGCATCGGGCCAATCCTTGAAACCATTCGCACTCTGTATGGCATGGGCGTTTGGCTGGAGATTGTCACCTTGCTCATACCCGGCTTCAACGACTCAGATGACGAGCTGCACGGATTGACGCAATTCATCGCCGGAGTTTCGCAGGATATCCCCTGGCATGTGACCGCATTTCATAAAGACTACAAAATGTCCGACCCTGATGACACCACTTCCTCCGATCTGATGCGGGTTGCGAAAATTGGCCGAGGCGCGGGCCTTCGGTATGTTTATGCAGGAAATCTGCCCGGCCAGGTAGGCGGCCTGGAAGACACGCGCTGCGGCAGTTGTGGAGACTTGCTGATCGAGCGCTACGGTTATTTGGTCAAGAAATATCACATCACCGCGGACGGAAAGTGCCCGTCCTGCTCTGCGCCGATTCCCGGACGCTGGACACAGAAGTTTGAAGGACAGATTACCCACCGTCCTTTCTTGCCACGGCAACGGTCGGGTTTGGTTACAATCGCTCAGTAACCCACTTCATGCGAACCATCAAAACCGTGCTGTTGGCGCTCGCGGTCTGCTTGGCTGCCGGCTGCCGCCCACAAGACTTTCTGACTCGGCGTCTGGCTGCCGATCTGATTGCGGGCTCCGAGGCGTTCAAGGAGCCGCAACAGTTCTGGCTTCGTACCGGTGTCATGTCCAACAAAGACTACCTTTCGCCTGACTATCTGGTTCTGGAGCGCCACGGCTGGATTTCGGGCTCGAATACCGCCTGTCCTTCGGACATCAGCCCTCCGCCTTGCTGGGATGTTGCGCTCACTCCGAATGGCGTCAATATGTTTCGCGACTTGATTCCGCCCGATGCAGCCGCCTCTCAGTATTTCAGTGTGCAGGCAGCCCGGCGCGAACTGCTCGCAGTGAGTGGCATCAGCCGCAGCGATCCTCTGGCGGAAGTAGACTTCCGCTGGAAATGGATTCCGCTGAATGCAGTCGGCGCCGCTCTCTACAACGAAAATGTGGAATACGCTTCCACCGTTGGTTTCCGCCAATACGATGACGGCTGGCGGATGATCGATAGCGGCGGCGCGAAAAGCTATCAGGGATTGGACGATGCGCTCAAATACGCACAACCGGCGCAATAACCTCTTCCATTCACGAAGTTTCTCCGAGTCGGAAGCGAAACATCGGTATCGAACGGAATCAATGGACAAGCTTACATTTTTTGGATTATTTGCGGTTACCGCGATGCTGGTAACCTACGGGCTGGAAAAACGCAGCTCCTGGTTCATTCTCGCGTTTGCGGGATCGTGTGTGCTGGGATCGATCTATGGATTTTTGCAGGGAGCGTGGCCATTTGGTTTGGTGGAGGCAGTCTGGTCCATGGTTGCGGTACGGCGGTGGTGGAAGACAAGAGGAGAATCCGCTCCCGCTAAACCTTGAAGATGGACTGCTCGATTATTGGCCGCCGGTGCGAACCGATGCACTGGCCACACTTACGCGGCGCTGGGATTCCGCATACGCGGCAATTCCTTTGCAAAGGCCTTCAGCAATCTTTTGCCGGTAGGCTGCGCTCTCCAGTTCAGCTTCATCTTCGGGGCTGCTGACGAAGGAAACTTCCGCCAGAACTGCGGGCATCGTCGTTCCCGTCAGAACTACGTACGATGCTTCTTTAACGCCGCGATTGCGCAACGCCCGATTTTCCGCCGCCAGCGTATGGTAAAGCGCCTGCTGCACATCGTCCGCAAAACCTCGCGATTGGCGTACTTTGCCGCGAATATCGACGTTCAACCATTCCGCATTTAACGCTTCCGGGGTAGCGTCTGGCTGGCGCGACCGAGCGGAGGAATAAGTGTTGGTGTAATAGGTTTCAACCCCTCGTGCCGTAGGCGAATCGCTATAGTTCGCATGCACTGACAGAAACAGATCAGCCTGGGCGGAATTTGCCGTTTCAGTACGCTTCTCCAGCGGGATATAGCTATCGTCCCGGCGCGTGTAGATGACTTCAGCCCCGATCCGGCTGGTCACAAGCTTTCCTAGTCGCGCCACGATATCGAGAACCAGATCCTTCTCCAAAAGTCCTTTGCGGCCCACGGTGCCCATATCCCAGCCGCCGTGGCCAGCATCCAGCACAATGCGCAGAGTATGCCCCGAGCCTTGAAGCGCGGTTGAGCCCGCTTCAGGAGACTCGTCAACGGGCGCAAGCCATGTGCCTTGCTCGGGCGTGGCAGATGCGAGGCGCGCGTTCTTGTCAGCCGAATTCAGCGGCGCGAACAAGTCTACTTTGGCCCCGTGTTTAGATTTTTCCGCGGCGCTGTGGATTTCAATGAGCAGCCGATAGGGATTATTTTCCAGTTTCACCGAGAAGGCCGGGTTGCTCTTGGTCTCCAACACCACGCGAGTCAAGTCATCCGATGCCTGCGCAACCCGAATGCGGGACAAAAGTGGATCTCCGACCTCGACATCGCCCGGTACCCCGCTCGCTAGCGTGGTATCGCGCAGATCAAAATAGATTCGCTCCGGATTCGACAACCGGTGGGCTTCATATTGCACCTGCTCCTTCAGATCAATCGCGACCGTGGTTGAATCGGGGGACGACCAATGACGGATGCCCGTAATCTGCCGCGCCGAGGTTTCCCGCATGTCCTCTGCAGCCTGCGGTTCCGTCGCCGGCTGCGGAGCCGGAACTGCAGGCGCGATGGCGGTTGATTTAGAACTCGGTTCACTCTGGAATACGCGCGAAACCGCGTGGCGGCCCGTATGCCACCACCACAGAGTTAACCCCGCCAACACCAGAGCAAGTGCGGCCAGCATCACAATCGCCACAATAAGCCGGCCTGATTTATGACGGCTCTGCACCGCCTGGAATAACTCATGGTGATCTTGGCCCGCATTTTCCGCAGGTTCCACATTCACGGCGGTTCTTTCATCCGTGACCGGAGAGAGCGTATCCCTGAGTGCCTGCAGATTCGGCAAAGAAGCTTTGCCCGCAGTCTGAGGATCGCCTGAGCTTGCGTCGCCTTCTTGCTTCGCTTGCGCTCGTTGGAAAGTTTTGACACCCACTGCCGCCGGTTCAGGCTCCAGTGCTGCCAGCGCCAGTTCCGCCAGAAGACTCAAACTGCGGATATCGCCGTCGCTCACGCCGTGCGTCTCGCGGCAGAACGCGGCGATCAAGCCAATCACACCCCGCTCGGTCAGCAACGGCACCGCGACAATCGATCGCACTCCAATTCGGCGGCAGGCTTGCTGATCTACCCGGGGATCTTTCTCCGTATCGTCGCAACGTACGATCAAGCCAGTTCGAAAGCAGGCCCCGGAAAACCCTGAGCTCGGATCCAGCCGCACACCCACATCGGGAGCCATGGTTCCGGCCGCCGCCCGGCACCGCACCTCTTTACCTTCGGCGAGTGCGATCGCGACACCGTCCGTTCCCGTAATTGCCAGAGCCCGCTCGCTGATAAGCTGCAACACTTCATCGGGGAAAAAGCGCTCGCCCGGTGCCGGGGCGCTGCCCACGTCGGCCGCGCCTGCTCCTCGCTGCTGTCGCCGCCGTATTTGGTCGTGAAGGGAGGAGAACGCCAGCAGCGTTTGCAATGCCTCGCGTCCGGGCGCCTCATAAGACGTCCTGGGACGCTGCTGGGGAGCGCTCGCGGCTCCTGGCCGCTCGCCTGCTTCAGGAGTTCTAAGCTTCGGGTTCGTTGGGGTCGCGCTCATGAATGCCGTGGAGTAAAAGGGTGCAAATCTGCTGCCAAACTCCGCGTTACCGTAAGAAGACCGCGGGGAACGATACTTCTCTTCGGATCGGCTCATCCTGCACTCGCATAACTACGCCGATGTACTTAACTTACAGTGGTTTGCCCGGATTCGCAACTGCTCGTTTGTCCTATCCCGAAGCCTTTCGACGCTTTGGGAAGCCGCTAGCATCGACCCCACGAGTTGCAATTCTTTGCACCCCCGCGTATGTTGGTGTGCTGGCAATATTTACCAGCTCTGTGGGTAGTGAGGATATGTTGAAATCGCGTTGGACTTGGCCTTTTGGCCTGTTGGCGACCGGCTTAGCGGGCGCCGCCGTGGTGATCTTAAGAGGTTGTTGGCACCGGAAAATGAGCTGGCCGGTTCGTATTCAGGACCACTCCTACCAGGTATGTCCCGGTTGCGGCATCAAACGCCTGTTTGATGAGCAAGCCTTTCAAGCGTACGGCCCCTATAGTTACGATCTGCAACACCTGTTGGCATGGGACCGCGAACGAAGGAATCCAACAATACCCGAAGCATTGCTCTCCAAAGAACGCTCCGCCTGATAGCGGAATCAGCTTGACACAGCTCAGCGGCCCGAGCTTTGAAAGTACCGTTGCTCCAACCAGAGTTGCAGGTTGCGTTTTGCCGACTCGCTCATGCCAACCAGCCGAATGCCCGCGTTCCCCCGGGAGTCAGCCCATGCCACTTTCCCCTTCGCATCGAGTGGCAGCTCTGTTCCTGGTAGGCAAAACTGAATTGCAACATCTCCGCGGAGAGCCTGCGGCTCTTGCATTTGAACGCGAATTCCACCCTGGCTTAGATTCAGCAGATTGCCATCGATCCGTTGTTTTGTCTGCGTGATTGAAACCGGCGTGTCCATATCCTGCCGGTGATACTGCAACCTCACCTTCAGAATCAGGTTGCGCGCCGCCGAGAGCGTACGCACCGCTTGTTCTACCGATATCGGCTTCCATGCAACGAAGTCTGCACTCGCGAAATTCTGCCGGCTTTGCTGGGATGACACGCTGGCGATCACCACTGGATTTGCTCTGTGCTGCGACCTGCTTTTTATCTTGCGGAGGAAGGCTTCCACCCCCGGAAGATCGCAATCTACAATTACCGCGTCGACTTTTGATCGAGCAAGACGAGCCCACGCGGACGAAGGGTCTGTTTCCAGCGCAACGTCGATGCGGAGGGAACCCAGAACGCATTCGAAGACGCTCACTTCCTGGGAATCACCGGAAAGAATTAGGGAAGAGAGTGCCATACCGTCACTCTACGGGTCGAGAGTAACTCCGCCCAAATGACCAAGGTAACGAATTCGCTTCGCCAGAAGGCTTAAGCCTTGTTTCGCTCTCCGTACCACCGGACCGTGCGCCGCAGGCCTTCCTCAAAAGTCACTTTCGGGTCATAGCGAAGATGCTTGCGCGCGCGAGAAATATCGGCCAAAGAATGCTTGATGTCGCCGGCGCGCTCGGCTTCATATTTCACTTCACCCACATATCCGGTGAGGCCTCTGAGTACTTGCACCGTTTGGTTCAGATCGACCCTCTGCCCATTTGCCACATTGAAGATGCGGCCCGCAGCCTCGGCGGCTGGAGCGCTTGCTGCCAGCAGGTTGGCTTGCACCGCGTTGTCGACGTATGTGAAGTCGCGGCTTTGACTCCCATCGCCTAAAATTGTGGGTGTGGTTCCACTCAACATGCAGGTAATGAATTTCGCCAGTACTCCCGAATACTGCGATGTGGGGTCCTGCCTGGGTCCAAAAACATTGAAGTAGCGCAGGCATACCGTTTCCAGGCCGTAACAGCGGTAGAACGACGACATGTAATATTCGCAAGCCGTCTTTGCGACAGCGTAGGGCGAGATGGGATTCGGCGCCATTCCTTCGTGCTTGGGAAGCGTTGGCGTATCTCCATACGTGGACGAAGAGGCTGCGAACACCACTCGTCTCACCTTCGCGTCCCGGGCGGCCACTAAAAGATTGACGGTCCCGTCCACGTTGGCGCGATTGTTGCCGAGGGGGTCGAGCACCGATTTCGGAACCGACGGTATGGCCGCCTCGTGCAGGATGTAATCCACCCCTGCGCACGCGGAACGCATTGCTTCCAGGTCGAGCAGGTCGGCCTGGCGAAAGTCAATCGAGCCGAGAATTTCTTCGATATTCTCCCGTTTGCCAGTGGAAAAATTATCGATTCCGCGGACCTGATCGCCTTGCGCCAGTGCGGCTCGCGCCAACGCGGATCCGATAAAACCGGCCACTCCCGTAATCAGACAGGTTGCCATAAGCATTTCATCATAGCGGATTGTGCCGCGAGCGGAAGGTTACGGACGGGGAGATCGGATCGCCTCCTTGATCGAGTGAACCGAAGGGAACGCTAATGTCAGCTAATGACTCGAAGGCATTGACCTCGAATCGATCGCATATAAGCACCAGGGAAAAATCGACGCATTTGATTCCTCGATCAGCCGAATCCCTCTCAGCGCTTCGATCAAAGCGCGCTGCACCGGGTAGTGGTAGATGATCAGCATCGGCCGGGGATGTTGTTCCAGCGAGGCTTGCAGATTCTCAATCACCCGCTGCATGACCTCGCCCCCGAAGGGATTGAACATGTAAACGACCGTCGGCTCTGCGGGGAACTCGTACCGGGACGCATCGCAACACACCAGTTCAATGGCAGAACATTTTCTTGCCGTCCCGCGATACCGGCTGATGTTTCGTTGCGCGATTGCGTGCAAGCCGGAAGAAAACTCGATCCCAACAATGCGCCGGTAGGGAAACTCGGAGGCAATCAACAGCGCGCGTCCTTTGCCACATCCGATGTCAATGAACGTGGCTTGGGTGGGATCCACCATAGAGCGCTCGGCCAGTTGCAACATCCAGCGCAAATCTTTGGCAGGGGTGCCGTAATACTCGACGCCTGCTAGCCCGGTGAGCGCATCGGTGGTTGGCAACATGCCGCTGGTATCTACGTTGTGATACCAGTCAAAAACTCGGCCTTGCATTCGCGCGCGGTACTTATTTCGCAAATACGACCACAAGCTCGCCGGCACGCAGCGCCGCAAGCGTTCCTTCATGGAACGCGGCTCACCTGTGGAGGGCTGCTTCCCCTGACGAACTTGCGCTGTTTCTTGCACATACCCCTTCTTCGCCGTTTTCCAGGTTACGACTGCAAGCCACTTGTGGAGCGAATCTGCCGCCAGACTTCCTCGCGTCCCACCCCACTGCGAGCGGAAAAAGGAAGCACCGGTGCATGAGGAAATTCGGCCGCGAGAGTCTTCATCACTTTGTGCAATTGATTGCCGGAGAGCCGGTCGGCTTTGGTGGCAACAATCAAGGTCGGACGGCCGCACGCATTCAGAAAATCCAGCAACCGCCGGTCGCTCTCCTGCGGAGGCACATTCACGTCAATCAGCGCCAGGCACAGCGCGAGATTCGGCCGCTCCTGGAGATATGGCTCGATGAACGCGGGCCACTGGCTGGAGATCTCCCGCGAGATCTTGGCGTAGCCGTAGCCCGGCAAGTCGGTGAAAATCAACTCTGCGCGTGGCTTGCCCTGAAAGCGCACCTCGAAAAAATTAATGGCCCGGGTGCGCCCCGGTGTGGAACTCGTCTTGGCAATCTTGACTCCGAGCAACGAATTAATCACGCTGGATTTGCCAACATTCGATCGTCCCAGAAACGCAATCTCGGGCAGCGTAGGGGGAGGGAAGCGCGAGGCATCACTTACGGAGGTTAAGAACTGGGAGTGGACGCGCATGAATCAGTTTGCGGCCTTGCGTGGCAACTTGCAAGTCCGCGACCCAGTTGGACTATACGAGATAGCCGGTAAGCGCAATAAAACCGAACTCCCTCGGTATGCCTCTGTGTCCTCTGTGGTTATTGAATCTGCTTTGAAGGGACGGTTGCGGGAGGCATCGCTAATCCAGGCCAAGCGGCCGCTTTCTCTCGACGTCATCTTCTTTCAGCGGCCGCATCCGATGCCAGAGAAATAAGCCAACTGCAACCGCGACTCCGATTGCCACGCTGATCAGGAAAAACCACCGGTAGGCAGGGAATGCGATTGACACCCCGACCACCACGGCGACCGCAATGAGCAGACCTGTCGAGCCTTTGAACATGACGGCGAAAACTTACCGCACAATTCTAGCTCGAACGGTTTGCAAAGAAAATGATTGGCAAGGAATAAAGTCCGGCAATAGTAAAGACCCGCCGAAGCGGGTCTTTTTGCAATGCGCAAGGGATTACTGATGCGCCGCTGGACCCTCGACCGGTGGAGGCGCAATTGGAGTGATCGTTTGTGCGCTCTCCTCGGCAATCTGCGGCAACGGCCCTTCTAAGGCAATCGCCAGAACCTGGTCCATGGTCTCCACAAAATGGAGCTTCATCGCGTTGCGAAGGTTCTCCGGCACCTCGGCCACGTCCTTTTCGTTCTCTTTGGGCAGAATCACTTCAAACAATCCCGCGCGATGCGCCGCCAGCAGCTTTTCTTTCAATCCGCCGATGGGCAGAACCTTGCCGCGCAACGTGATCTCTCCCGTCATGGCCAGATCGCGACGTACCGGAATTCTGCTCAATGCGCTCGAAATGGCCGTCGCAATGGTGATTCCGGCCGATGGACCATCCTTGGGAATCGCGCCTTCGGGCACATGCACGTGGATATCGATATTGCGATAGAAGTCACGCGATAGACCGAGTCGCGGGGCGCGCGACCGCACGTAAGACAGGGCGGCCTGGCCGGACTCCTGCATCACATCGCCAAGTTTGCCAGTCAGGATGAGCTTGCCTTTGCCGTCCACCATGGTGGCCTCAGTGCTGAGAATCGAACCGCCAACCTCTGTCCATGCCAAACCCGTCACCAACCCGATTTCACTCTTCTCATGGGCCAGCGTATCGCGGAATTTGGTCACTCCCAGGAAGTCGTTGACGTTTTCGCCGATTATGGCGACGTTGTAACTTTCGCCTTCCTTCACCACTCTTCGCGCGACCTTGCGGCATACATTGCCGATTTCGCGCTCCAGATTGCGCACTCCTGCTTCCCGAGTATAGGAACGAATCAGGGACGTGATGGCTTCGTCGGAGAACGACACATTCTTGCCGGTCAGTCCCGCTTGCGCCATCTGCTTCTTCACCAGGAATTGCTTCGCGATCTCCACTTTTTCCGGCTCGGTATAACCGTGCAGCCGCAGCACTTCCATGCGGTCCTGCAAGGCGGGCGGAATGGTGTGCATCACGTTGGCCGTGGCCACGAAAAAGACCTGCGACAGATCGTATTCCACGTCAAGATAGTGATCCACGAACATGAAGTTTTGCTCGGGGTCGAGCACCTCGAGCAATGCTGCCGACGGGTCGCCCCGGAAATCCATGGACATCTTGTCCACTTCATCCAGCATGAAGACCGGGTTCTTGGTTCCGGCTTTTTTCATCATCTGAATGATCTGCCCGGGTAACGCTCCAATATAAGTCCGGCGATGGCCGCGGATTTCCGCCTCATCGCGTACTCCGCCCAGCGACATGCGAACAAACTTCCGCCCGGTGGCCTTTGCGATCGACATTCCCAGCGAAGTCTTGCCTACGCCTGGAGGCCCAACAAAGCACAGAATCGACCCCTTGGGATTCTTGACCAGTTGCCGCACTGCCAGAAACTCCAGAATGCGTTCTTTGATCTTCTCCAGCCCGTAGTGATCTTCGTTGAGAACCTTTTCCGCGCGGCTGATATTGCGGATTTCCTTCGACCGCTTCTTCCACGGTACCGCCAGAAGCCAATCCAGGTAGTTGCGGGAGACGGTGGACTCGGCGGACATCGGCGGCATCGCTTCCAGCTTTTTCAGCTCCTGCAGCGCCTTATCACGGACTTCCTTCGACATTCCGGCAGCGTCGATCTTCTTCTTGAGCTCGTCAAATTCGCTCTTTTCACCGCGCCCCAATTCCTTCTGAATCGCCTTGATCTTCTCGTTGAGGTAGTACTCTTTCTGGGCTCGTTCCATCTGCCGCTTTACCCGCGACTGGATGGTCCGGTCCATGTTCAGCTTCTCAATCTCGATATCGAGAACGTCGCCGATGCGGTTCAAGCGCTCGGCCGGATCGAAAATCTCCAGCAGTTCCTGTTTTTCTTCGATGGATAGCTGTAGATTGGCAGCTATGGTGTCGGTGAGCTTGGCCGGATCCTCCATGCGCACGGCGGCGATCATGGTTTCGTAATTCAGAGACTGGCAAAGCTTTACGTACTGCTCAAACAGTCCGGTGACGCGCTGCATCGCGGTTTCGATGGGGGGATTGGTTTCAGTAGCATAGCGCGCCACCCGCACCGCAGCCTGCATGTAGCCTTCGGTTTCGGTAATCTGCAACACCTTACCGCGCTCGATGCCTTCCACCAGAACTTTGACATTTCCGTCCGGCAACTTGAGACTCTGGACGATGTTGACGATGGTCCCAACCTGATAGATTTCGTTCGGCTTGGGTTCGTCCACGCTGGCGTCGTGCTGAGTCGCCAGGAAAATTTTCTTGTCCGAAGCTAGGGCTTCTTCGAGTGCCCGCACGCTCGATTCGCGGCCGACCACGAAGGGCGTCATCATGTAAGGGAAGATGACCACGTCCCGGATCGGCATCATGGGCAACTTCTTGGTTTCGAATTTTTCCTTGGCTTGCGTCACTTTTGGCTCAGGGTTCTTCGCGTCGCTTTTTGGATCCTCTTGATTGGCCACTATCCCGCCTTCTCCATCATGGCGAGGGAGACGTCGCGCTTTTCGACCATTTCCCGCGTCACTTCGAATTCCTTCAGTTTCTTCTGGCTCGGCAGATGATACATGAGGTCGAGCATCAACTCTTCCAGGATCATACGCAGACCGCGAGCGCCGACTTTGCGGGCCATGGCCTGGCGAGCAATCGCTTTCAAGGCTTCGTCGCTGAACTTCAGGCGCACGTTTTCGAACTCAAACAGGCGCTGGTACTGCTTGATGATTGCATTCTTGGGCCGGGTGAGAATTTCGATGAGCGCAAACTCATCAAGTTCCTCCAGCACCCCCACCACCGGCAAGCGCCCCACAAACTCAGGAATCAGCCCAAACTTGATGAGATCCTCGGGCTGAACGTCGCTCACCAACTCAAAATTTCGCTTGCGGGTGGAAACCGCCTCGTCTTTCTCGTCGTCCGAGCCCGCCTTGAAGCCCAGAGATTTCTTCCCAACCCGCCGTCCCACAATTTTCTCCATGCCGACGAAGGCGCCGCCGCAGATGAAGAGGATATTGGTGGTGTCGATCGGTGTAAACTCCTGATGTGGATGCTTTCGCCCACCCTGGGGAGGCACATTAGCAATCGTTCCTTCGAGAATCTTCAACAATGCCTGTTGAACGCCTTCTCCTGAGACGTCGCGGGTAATGGAAGGATTTTCGTCCTTGCGGCCGATCTTATCCACTTCATCGATGTAGATGATGCCGGTCTGGGCGCGGCCTACGTCCCCGTCGGCGGCCTGCAGCAATTTGAGGATGATGTTTTCCACGTCCTCGCCCACGTAGCCCGCTTCAGTGAGAGTGGTGGCGTCCACAATGGCGAACGGCACGTCCAGCATGCGCGCTAAAGTCTGCGCCAGCAACGTCTTACCGGTACCGGTCGGTCCGATCAGCATGATGTTCGACTTGGTCAGTTCGACTCCGTCGCCGGTGCGCTGGCGGTTCATGTAAATGCGCTTGTAGTGGTTGTACACCGCGACCGCGAGCTTCTTCTTGGTCTGCTCCTGCCCGATGACATATTCATCGAGGAAAGTCTTGACCTCTTGCGGTTTCGGCAGCTGATTGGGATGGGTAGTCTGCGGAGCGGCGGTACGGTCGTCTTCCAGGATGGAGTTGCAAACCGCCACGCACTCGTCGCAAATATAAGCCCGCGGATAGTCGCTCGGAGAAGAAATCAGTTTAGCTACAGCGTCCTGCGACTTATGGCAGAACGAACAGCGCAACATCTCCTCCGTGCCGGTCCTGTTTTTCACTCGGCTTACCTCCTTTTCACGCTGTCTGAACTTTCCGCCAAGCCCCAAGGCGAGAATTCCGATCATACCTTCTCTCGAGTCTTATAGATGATATCGTCAATGATTCCATATTCCTTCGCTTGCTGGGCATTCATAATGAAATCGCGCTCCACGTCTTTTTCGACTTTTTCCAGCATTTGTCCGCTATGTTTCGCGAGTAACTCGTTTGTAATCTCCCGCATACGCAGGATTTCGCGGGCATGAATATCAATGTCCGTTGCCTGCCCCGATAACCCGCCCATGGATGGTTGATGGATCAGGATGCGGGAATTGGGCAGCGCCAGCCGTTTTTTCGCCTCGCCGGCGGAAAGTAACAATGCCGCCATGCTGGCCGCCTGGCCAATGCAGATGGTGGTGACGTCGTTTTTCACATATTGCATGGTGTCGTAAATCGCCATGCCCGCGGTAATGGAGCCTCCCGGCGAATTGATATAGAGCTGGATGTCCTTTTCCGGATCTTCCTGCGCCAGGAAGAGCATCTGGGCGATCACCAGATTGGCGATAGTGTCGTCAATGGGTGTGCCGATGAAAATAATGTTATCCCGCAGCAGCCGGGAGTAGATGTCGTAAGCGCGTTCGCCTCGCCCGGTCTGTTCGATGACCATGGGCACCAGCATCATTTGTGGTTCTTTCACATTCACCTGCCATACCCCCGTCGGCCAGTCTTTAATTTTTAGGGAGGGATCGAAAGTTCGTCTGCTTTAGGCGGACTGTTGATAAAGAAAATCGAGGGTTTTTTCAGCGCGGATTCTAGACCGAATTCTATCCAGCGCTCCTTCCTGTGTCAAACGCGCTCGAATCGCATCCGGTGTCTGTTTCGACTGCGTCGCCAGCGATTCGACTTCGCGCTCGATCTCCTCGTCTCCCACCTCGATTTTCTCTTCCTCCGCAATCTTTTCCAGCAGCAGCGACGCCTTGACGTCTTCCAAAGCACGCTCCCGTTGTCCGGCGCGCAGCCGCTGCATATCCATCTTCTTCAAATCTTCCGCTTTCATGCCCTGTGCCACTAAAGCGCGGAGTCCACGATCCAGTTGAAGATCGATTTGCCGCTCCACCATGGCCTCCGGGACCTCGAAATCATTGCGCTTCACCAGTTCCGCCACCAGCTTGTCCTTGGCGGTGCGCTCGGCTTCATGTTTGCGTTCCGCTTCCATGCCTTCGCGAATGCGCTTGCGAACGTCCTCTAAGGTGGCGAATTCGCCCAACTCTTTCGCGAATTGATCGTTCAGTTCGGGCAGCGCCTTCTGCTTGATGGCCTGCACTTTCACCGTATAGTTGAAAATCTTGCCGGCCAGGCGCTTCTCGCTGGAATCGTCGGGATACTTGACCTCGAAGCTGCGCTCTTCTCCTGCGGAAACTCCGCGCAAATTCTCGGTGAACTCCGGCATGGTGCTCTTGCCGCCGATCTCGACCAGAACTTCATCCATGTGAACGGGCTTGCCTTCGCCATCTTTCGGAAGGCCATCAAGAGAAGCCTGGGCGAAGTCTCCATCCGCTAATGGACGGCCCTCGATCGCACTGAAAGTCGCGTGCTGCTCGCGCACGCTGTTCAGCGATTGCTCCACTTCGTCGTCGGTCACGGCGACATCGGCCTTTTCCGCCCGCAGTTCCTTATAGCCCTCGACCTTGACCGCGGGCATGATTTCGAAGCTGGCCTTAAAACGCAGCGGTTCGCCCTCATGAACGTGAAGGTCGGTGACGCTCGGCTGCGAAACCGGAATCAGGCCAAGCTTGCCGGTCTCCTTACGGAAATACTTGGGAATCAGCGCCTCGACCACGTCGTTGTTGATGTCCTGGGAAAATCGTTGGCGGATGATGGATGCTGGAATATGGCCGCGGCGGAAGCCAGGGAGCCGCGCCAGCTTTTGATATTTCTGAATCAGGTTGGCAGTTTCCCGGGCAACTTCATCGGCCGGAATCTCAACCTGAATTTCCCGCTTGGTTGCGGTCGTAGTTTCAACGCTCACAATCTGAGTGTAAAGACAGAACAAGAGAAGCGTCAAACGAGTCAAGCCCGAACGCGTTACTTTCGGACTAGATTCCGCTGGCTGGATTCGAGCCGCAGAGCAACTCGATGCGAAGCCGGGCCATCAGGTAATCGGGTTGCGGTCCTTAGATAGCGTCAAGAAGGTAACTTCGGGCGGGCACAGGAAGCGCACCGGAGGGCCAATCACGCCCAGACCAATATTGGTGTAAACCTGTAATCGGCCGACGCGGTACAACCCCATGGGATATCTCTCGCCCATTTCGGGCAACACCAGCGCACCCACCCCCGGCAGTCGTACCTGACCACCGTGCGAATGACCGGAAAGCTGCAAATCCACGGGAAAGCGCGCGGTGTGGTCGGCATAGTCGGGCTCATGCGCCAAAACAATGGTCGCTTCCTGAGCGGGAACCCCGCGGAGGGTTTTATTGAGGTCCGCGGTATGAAACCAGGCGTCGTCAACCCCAGAAATCCATAGCCGATCGTCTCCTCGTTCGAGCGGAAGCGAGGCGTTGCGCAGGACGGAAATACCGCGATCTTTTAATCCGCCCTCGACAATTGCCGGACCATTGGAGTGATCGTGATTGCCCAGCACGGCAATCATCTGCGTGCCCTTCCATTGCGCGAGGACATCGGCGCACGGCTCAATGAACATCGCCCCCGCGCGGCCATTTGGCCGGCCAAAGGGATGAGAAACGAAATCGCCAGTCAATACCAGAAGATCGGGCTGAAACGATTGAGCGAGATGGATAGCCCGCTCCACCCCTGCCTTGCCCATGTAGGGTCCGAAGTGAATATCACTGATTTGCGCGATGCGGAAGCCTTCAAAGGCTTCGGGCAAGCGTTGCAAATGAACCGTTATCCGGCGGGACTGAAGGTTCCGCGGTTCCACCAATATCCCGTCCGCGAGGGTGAGCGCGGCCGCTCCGCCCAGGCCGAAAGCCAGGAATTTTCGTCTGCTAAGCCGCTTTTCTCGCACTTCTCGATTTTAGCAGCCCCCGTTGGAATCAAGGTTGCCCCCGCGTTACTTTTGGGAAAGGCAATTTCACTACAGGACGGGCCCGCGCCCCCGGAATGTAGAATGACGCTTACGCGAATGCCACTAACCATCGAACACTGAATGCCATCCAGTCTCCCAATCTGGCTTGCTCAGCTGAATGCCGAAGTCGTCGCCTGCACCCGCTGCCCGCGGCTTGTCGCCTACCGCGAAATGATCGCCCGCGAGAAGCGGCGCGCCTATCGAGACTGGGACTACTGGGGCAAACCGGTGCCGGGATTCGGCGATCCGAATGCGCGGGTGATGGTTCTCGGCCTGGCCCCGGGCGCGCATGGTTCCAACCGCACAGGGCGGCCGTTTACCGGCGATGCCTCCGGTGTTTTTATGTATCCCGTGCTTTACGAGACCGGTTTCGCCAATCAGCCGACGGCAATCAGGCGAGACGATGGGCTAAAGCTACGCGACCTTTACATCACCGCGGCGGGACGCTGCGCTCCTCCCGATAACAAGCCGTTGCCGCAAGAACTGGCCAATTGCGCGCCTTATTTGGAAAGGGAACTGGATGGCCTGAAGAAGCTTAAAGTAGTGGTTTGTTTGGGTAAGATCGCGTTCGATGCCTATTTGAATTTTCTCAAACGGCGGGGTCTGTTGATCAGCAGGAAAGACTATGTCTTTCAACATGGCGCGAAGTACGCCATGCCCGATGGCCGAGCATTATTGGCCTCTTATCATCCGTCGAATCAGAACACACAGACGGGAAAGCTGACGCGAGAGATGTTTATGCACATCTTTAAAGAAGCTGCCCGCCTGGCCGATAGGTAAGCCATGCGGCGCTGCTGGGCGGATCGTCCACCCATACCGTGCACGGGGCAACAGAATTGAAAGGGCACGATCCGGGACAGCGCCGCCTTCTCAGTCTGGGTAGCGCGGGCGCCCCGCCCGTAGGAACCGTCGAAGGTCAAAAGCCCACGAATACTGGTTCCGGTTCCAGACGCAACCCCCAGATTTCTTCCACTCGTTCTTGAATGTGCTCCTTTAGCGCCACGATGTCGGCCGCAGTGGCCCCGCCGCGATTGACGATGGCCAGCGCGTGTTTGCGCGAGATGCCCACGTTTCCCGCTTCGTAGCCTTTGCCGAACCCGGAGTGTTCCACCAGCCACGCCGCCGAGATTTTCTTCTGCGACTCCAGCGCCGGGTAGCTGGGAATCTGCAAGCCGCGTGCCGCCGCCCGCTTTTCCAGTTCCTCGTGCTGCGCCGCCGAAGCAATCGGATTCTTGAAGAACGATCCGGCGCTGCGGCAATCCTCGCCGCCCGGCGTGATCAGCATCCCCTTGCTGGCGCGGATTCTCCGCACCGCCTCGCGCACATCCGCCAGCGCCGGTTTCTTGGCCCATCCCGCAAAATGCCGCTTCAGGTCGGCATACTCGATATGCGGCTCCCCGCCCGGAGTCAAAGCGTAGGTCACGCGCAAAATGACGAAACGGCCGCGTTCGGTGGAATTGAAAATGCTGCCGCGGTAGTGGAATCCGCAGGCTTCGGCGCAGAGTTCATGAATCTGTCCGTTGTACAGATCTAAAACCATCACCGATTCGATGACGCTCGCGACTTCCTGTCCGTAGGCTCCGACGTTCTGTACCGGTGTGCCGCCCACGCTGCCCGGAATGCCGCTCAGGCATTCGATTCCGGCGCAATTGCGCGAGGTGGCAAGCGCCACGAAGTTATCCCATTCCTCGCCGGCGCCGGCGTCAAAATATGCCTTGCCATCGCGCGCTCTCTGATCAATACCGCGGATGGCCACTTTGAGCACCAAGCCTGGCCAGCCAGCATCGGCGATTACCAGATTGCTGCCGCCGCCCAGAACAAACAGCGATAAATCGCGGGATCGCGCAAATTCAATCGCGCCGCTAATCTCAGAAACGCTTTTTGTCTCCGCGAAAAATCGTGCCGGTCCGCCGACTTTAAACGTCGTGAAAGGCGCGAGCGCCACGTTTTCCCGGACAAACTGTGGATCGTTGTTCATGGAATGGCATCAATATATATGAGTGGGCCGAGATGGGCGGGAGCAGAATTGCCGGATAAAGCAGGGGCGCGATCGGCAAATCGCTGAAGACTTGGTGATCCGTTTAAATTATTATGTGCCGCAATCCGCGTGACCAATCGCGCCACATGGTTTAAGATAACGCCCGCTGAAGTTGCAGTTAGGAATCGACCCTAGGAGGCCTTGATGTATCCAGAGATTCTTGTGGTTCCCATGCGCGAAGAATTGACCAGCGTTGGCGTTAAGGAGTTGCGCACGGCTGAGGAAGTGGACCGCGCTCTGGCCCAACAGACGGGCACCGCGATGGTGGTGGTGAATTCGATTTGTGGTTGCGCCGCCGGGCGCATGCGGCCAGCCGTACGCAACGCTTTGCAGCACTCAGTTCGTCCCGAGCAGGTTTTCAGCGTTTTCGCTGGGCAAGACCGGGAAGCGACCGAACGCGCCCGCGGGTATTTTACCGGCTATCCGCCCTCGTCCCCATCCGTGGCATTGTTGCGGGATGGCAAGCTCGTCCATATGCTCCAGCGCAGCGATATTGAACATCGCGAGGCTGCCGACATCGCCACTGAGCTACGCCGGGCCTTCGACCAGCACTTTGCGCGTGCCGCTGCAAAATAGAGACCGACATCAGCAAGGGACGCGAAGCGCCAGGAAGGCTTGACAACTTCGTGACGTCAGCGTCTTTTATTTCGATGACGACCGGTTCGTAGCGCCTGAAAAGTCATTTCGCTTGCACCGCTCCTGCTTTCCTGCTTCCAGGCAAAAAATAGCTCGGTGTAACTTTGGGTGATGTAGTCCTGCGGGCGAATTTCAAGTTTCCGGGCGATTGCGTCAATCCATCGTGAAGGGCCTTCTATTTCACCGAAATTTCCAATAGGTGTTTCGTCGATCACGACGTGTCCCTTTGCATCTCCCCATTCCGCGCGAAATTTCTCGTAACGGAACGCCGGACTAAAGCCCAAAGCCCTCAGAATCCCATCCATTTTGGCGCCATCGGAAACCTTGGTCTGTAATTCCACTCTTGTTTTGTAGCGTCCTGCCGTGCCTTTCGCTTTATAGGTCAGGAGCCATTCTGAGCCGTACTTCCGCAGGCGCAGGATCTCTCCCTTTCGTCGCAGCTTTTGTCCGGGCAAATCGTACAGCGTATTCGTCTCGTGGCTACTGCGGGTAAGCGGACGAAATCCCTCCGCACGCAGCCTTCGCGCCATTGCTCGTGGGTTATCGACGCGAAACTTGATTTCGATTTCCTTATTGCCGGCCATGCGGTCTTATCCTGATCGTCACGCAAATGTTGGCAGCTTCACCAGGTCGTCTTTCGGCACAGGCTCAAGCGGCAACCCCGCCTTTCGCCATGCCGCCAAGCCGCCCTGTATCACAAACGCGTTGAAGCCTTGATCCCGCAGCAGGAGCGCCACCCGGGCGCTCGTGGCTTCGCGTGCTCAAGTACAGTAAACATAAATATCCTTGTCCTTGGGCAGAATCTTCAGCTCTTCCGAAAGATGGTTAGGTTCCAGCCGCAACGATCCTTCGATGCGCGTAGTCCCAGCGTCGTAGTAACCATGGCTGCGGACGTCCACCAGTTGGATGCGATTCTTTTCTTCCGATCCCAATTTGCGCGCGAGTTCCTCCACCTGAACCCGCGGGAGCACTCGATACACTCGGTGTTTGCCAAACAGCCAGATTTTGTAAATCACATACCCAATCACGGCGGCCACGAAGAGCTCGGCCATGATATGGCTCGCCGCGTTCAGCCCACGGGTGATGGCTGCCAGAAAATTGCGGAATACAAAGCCCACCGCAATGTAAGCGCTTACATAGAGTAATGCGCCAAGCGCATCCAGCCGCAGGAACTGGAGCGCTGGCATTTTCATGCTGCCCGCCAGCGGCGGCGCCATGCTGTTGATTCCGGGAATAAATTTGGCGAAGAGCAGGGTGGTCTTGCCGCGCTTGTAGAAAGACTCCGCCGAGCGGAGTATGCAGCTCTCTGGATTGGCGGACACGCGGCAGAGAACCCCCAGCAACCCCCAGCCCATATAGCCGCCCGCCACAAAGAGCAATGTGTCGCCGATCAGCATGCCCGCCAATGCGCACGCCAGCACAACTACCAGGCTCAAAGAGCCTGTCGCCGCCGCAGCCCCACCCGCGATCAGCGCCAATGACGCCGGAACCGGAAGTCCCATGGCCTCCGTCAGCACCACGACGAACACCAGCACATATCCATGATGAGCCAACGAGGCCAGCAGGTGATTCATAGTTGAGAGTTCCGCGGGGCTGGTTGAACGCCAGGCTGGGTTAGATTCTAGCGGGATGGGGGAGATTCAATCTCTTCGAGATTCGATTTGCCGCCGTTCACTTCACTTCTCGCGCGCGACCACGAACTCCGGCGCCCAGAGCAGCGCCTGCTTGATTTCGTTATTGGGGAAGCTGCAAATCGCATTGCGGGCTAGCGTGGAATACTGCAAAGCTCGTTGATTCGCCGCGTCGAGAGAGCCATAGCGGGCAAGAATGGCGAGAATCTGCTGATGGGTTACGTGGTCGAAGGCCTGCTCACGCACGACCGTCTCGATGATTTTTCTTTCCCGCGGTGTGCAGCGCTCGAGCGCATGGATTACCGACATCGTAACTTTGCCTTCACGCAAATCGCTGGCCACCGGCTTCCCCAGCACGCGCTCGGAAGCGGTAAGATCGAGCACATCATCCACGATCTGAAACGCCATGCCCAGGTCGAGCCCATAGTGCGCTAGGCTTTCTTCCTGCTCCGCTGTCGCGCCTCCGAGAATTGCACCCATGCGCATGCAAACCGAAAACAGACAAGCCGTCTTGCGATAAATGAGATCGAAATGCTCTTCCAGAGAGATTAGTTTCCCGAGTTTTTCGATCTGCAGCAGTTCGCCTTCCACCATCTGTTGCGTGAGTTCGATCAGCGTGTCGAGAATGCGGAAATTGCGCTCTTGCACCGCGATTTTGAACGCCTGCATGTAAAGCCAGTCGCCGGCCAGCACACATTTGGGATTGCCCCACTGGGTGTTCGCGGCTGGCCGTCCGCGCCGGGTCTGCGCTTCGTCGATAATGTCATCGTGCACTAGGGTTGCGGTGTGAATGATTTCAACCACCGCGCCCAACTTGACCGCGCCGCGTCCGCGATAGTCAAAAAGTTTCGCGGCCAGCAACAGCAGCATGGGACGAATGCGTTTGCCGCCGCCTTGGCGCAGGTATTCGCCGATTTCGGTGATGGCCTCGACTTCAGAGACGGTATCCCGCCCGAACTCGCGCTCGATCGCAGACAGGTCGTCGCCGAGCATGGTCGAAGATTTCTTTTCCGTTAATAGTGGCCGGGGTGCTCAAGCGAGGCTGCCGTTTCCGTTCGTCATCCCGAGCGAGGCGAGCATATCCCTACCCAAACAAGAATCTCGTGGTGATAGGGATGCTTCGCATCGCTCTGCATGACAAATCAATTTGTCCGGTAATTCGTGAACTGCATGTCAATCCCAAATCCTTTTGCTTCAACATGGCGATGACTGACTGAAGCGTGTCGCGATCCTTGCTGCTGACTCGCACCAGATCCCCCTGAATGGACGCCTGCGCCTTGCTTTTAGATTCTTTGACGAACTTTACGATTTCCTTGCGCTTTCTCGATGGGGATGCCTTGCTGCATGGTGATGCGTTGGTTCGCCGTCCCACCCAGCGCCGATTCCACCGGGCCGTAGGTGAGTCCCTTCAACGAGACGCCGCGCTTCACTAACTTTTGCTGCAAAATGTCGTTCACCGCTCTCAATTTGTACTCGTCGACGGACTGCATCACGATCGCGTCTTTCTCCAGCTTGATGTTCGATTTCGAATCCTTCAAGTCAAAGCGGGTGTGGATTTCCTTCAATGCATGCTGGATCGCGTTGGTAACCTCTTGCAGGTCGGTCTTGCTGACGATGTCAAAAGTATTTTCTGGCATGGTGTCGTCAGCCTATTCGTGCGCCTCCACCGAAGATACTGTTATCAAACTAAATCGAATCGGCCTTTTCGGGAAGCGAAAAGAAATGATAGAAGTTTTTTGCAGTCAGTTCCCCGATCGCTTCAACAGAAAGCCCGCGTAATTCACCGAGTTGGCGCGCCGTTTCGACCACGTACGCCGGTTCATTCCGTTTTCCCCGATGAGGTAACGGCGCGAGAAAAGGCGAGTCGGTTTCGATCAAGATCCGGTCCAGCGGCACTTCTTTGGCGGTATCGCGAATCTGCTGCGCCTTGGGAAATGTGATGTTTCCTGCGAAAGAAATCATAAAGCCCATGTCGAGTGCCCGCTTGGCGTGTGTCCATTTGCCGGGAAACAATGCAAAATACCTCCCAATCCCGCCGGCGCCCAATTCTCTCGCAGTAGGCGCAGACAATCCTCCCACGCATTTTCGCTGTCCTGCGACGGTCTGCAGTGAATCACGATCGGCAATTTCGACCGACTTCGCCAGTTCGAGCTGCCGAAGAAAAACCTGCTGCTGCATCTCGCGGGGCGAGTGATCGTAAAAATAATCCAGCCCGATTTCTCCCCACGCAATGACTTTTGGCCGTCGTGCCAGAGATTCCAGAGTTCAAAGTCCGCGTCGGTCGCCAGCTTGGCCTCATGCGGATGAACCCCTACCGTCGCATAGATGAATCATGCGTCTCCGCGATCCGGATGCCGCAATCCAGCGTCCCCGGACCGTCACCCGTGCCAATCGCGACAATATTACGCAACCCCGCCGTCCGCGCCCGCGCCAGACTTGCGCCAGTCGAAACGAACCGTTCTCCGTCAAGATGGCAGTGGGAGTCGATGAACATAGTTGGCTAGTCGACAAACGAAGGAACAATTTAATGCTTGCTTCGAACCGTCATGAAGCTTGAAACTCGAAATCAAGAAGGGCTACTTACGTTTCGCAGTCCAGGTTCCCCTTCCTACCCCGGGCAAATCTACTATTCCTTGCAGGGTATTTTTGTCCACCTGCTTGCCTTTGTAGACTGCGTCCACAAGTTTGTCAGTTCCGTTCGTAATAACACGAAACTCCCCTTTAACCGTCAGGGTGACCTTGGAGCCGTCCGTAGTACCTTTGATTGAATAGGGGCCATTGAGTTTATTCCCGCCAAGCGAGTATTTCGCCGTTCCTGTAATCGTCGCTCCCAACTGCTGTAGCTGCAGATCAAGTTGGGGCCCGCGAAGGATTTCATTTGCAACATCTAGATGCCAGTGACCGGTCAGATCGGGCTTCCCCCCTTGCGCCGACAGCATGAAGCTAGACAAAACTACCATCAGGAAGACGAAGTTTTGGAGAAGCCTCATATTTCAGCTCAATTATCTGGGACCCTGTTTATTTCAGCCTCGCCCCCACCGGCACATCCTCCAGAAACGCTGCCAGCACGGCCTTTCCGCCCTCGGGCGAGGCCGCCACAATCATCCCATTCGACTCCAGCCCGCGCAGCTTGCGCGGCGCCAGATTCGCCACGATCACCACTTTGCGCCCAATCAAGGCCTCTGGGCGCGTAAGACTCTGCGATTCCGGCCACGATTTGCCGCACTTCGCGTCCCGAGGTCGACTTCCAGACGCAACAACTTGTCCGCGCCCTTCACCTTTTCCGCGACCTTTACCTGTGCCACCCGGAGTTCGACTTTCGCGAAATCGTCGATAGTGATTTTTCCCGTCAGGCGGGGCGGCTGCGGGTTTCGGCGCAGCCGACAACTGCGTCGTCGCCTGGAGCCTGTCCTTCGGCTTCGGTTCGACCACAGGCGGATGCGCTGCGCTCCTGCTCTTCCATCTGCTGCATCCTTTCGACTGCGCGATTTTTCGGCGCGGGGAAATACCGGCTTCCACGGCTCCCAAGCTTGGTTCCCGAGCGGAATCTGTCCCCACTTCAGTTCGGCCAGCGCAAGCTCTGAATGTCTCCCAGTCCCAGCTGCGCCCAGATCTTCGCCGTGGCATTCGGGCATCACCGGATGCGCCAGAGCCGTCACAATCCGCAACGCCTCGGCGGAGGTGTAGAGCACCGTCGCCAGTCGAGCACGGCTGTCTTCGTCTTCCTTTTCGCCCAGTGCCCAGGGCTGGTTCTCGACGATGTATTTGTCTACCGCCGCGACCAGGCGAAGCCAAACCGATTCCAGCGCCGCGCGAAAATCTGATATTCATCAAACATTGGCACTGACACTCGGCGATCGTCTGCTCGGCCGCCGCCTCACAATCAGATCATCTGACGCGGTGATGCGCCGCGGCCGATGGATAGGGCACCTGGCCTTTGAAATACCGCCGGATCATGGTCAGGGTCCGGCTGGCCAGATTGCCCAGCCCGTTGGCCAAATCGGAGTTGTAGCGTTGCACCAAGCGCATCGAATGAGAACGACCCGTCCTGGCCGAATACAATTTCGCGCAAAAGAAAATAGCGCAGCGCGTCCGCCCCCAGCACGTCGAGAATCGTTTCCGCGCGCACAATGTTGCCGCGCGACTTCGACATCTTGTTCTCTTCAAACAGCAGCCAGCCATGCGCCACGATCCGCTTTCGGCAGCGGCAGTCCGGCAGCCATCAAGAATGCCGGCCAATACACGCAGTGGAAGCGCACAATCTCCTTGCCGATCATCTGCACATCGGCTGGCCAGTACTTCTTATACTTCGCTGTCATCCGTCCGAGCCGTAGCCGAGCGCGGTGATGTAGTTGGCCAGCGCATCCAGCCAGACGTAAATCACATGTTTGGGATCGTCCGGGCACCGGAATGCCCCAGGAAAAGGTAGAGCGGCTGATCGAGAGATCACGCAAACCGGAGCGCACAAACGAAATCACTTCGTTCCGCCGTGTCTCGGGACGAATCAAGTCCGGCTGGCTCGGTGTAAAGCCCCAGCAGCCTGTCCTGAAATGCCGACAGCTTGAAGAAATAATTCTCTTCTCGCACCGTCTCGGTCGGGCGCCCGCACTCCGGGCAGGGCGCGCCCGGCCCGAGACGTCCACATACAGTTCGTCGAAGACGCAATACTGCCCGCTGTAACTGCCCTTGTAGATGTATCCCGTTTTCGCAAAGCCGCCGCCACAGTGCCTGCACGCCCGGCTTTGTGACGTTCCGATGTGGTGCGGATGTAGTCGTCGTAGCTGATGCCCATCCGGTCCCATAGTGCGCGGAACTCGCGCCGAGACTTCGTCGGTAAACTGCTTGCGGAGTTCTTGCCGGCCGCCTGCGCCGCCCGCTCGATCTTCTGTCCATGCTCGTCGGTGCCGGTAAGAAAGTAAGTGTCCACGCCCAGCATCCGCTGCCGGCGCGCGACCGTGTCGCAGGCAATGGTGGTGTAAGCATGCCCAATGTGCGGCCGCGCATTGACGTAATAGATCGGAGTCGTGATGTAAAACTTCTTGTTCATTAGCGGTGTCGTTGACCGATTTAGCCCCTAGTCGGATGTAATCTGATCCCTATTGTGGTTCCGGAGTCGGCTTGAGGCGTCAAAAATCTGCTTTTCCTGATATCTCAGGAACCGATGTTGTCGGGAACTTCCTCTGTGCCTCCGAGTGCTCTAGTCACCTTAGCCTTTCGCGCGCAAATACTCCTCATCGCCTCCTGCATTACGCTTCTTCAAGGGAACGTGCTGCTCGGAGGCGATCCGGCGGCAGTCTTCATATTCCGGCGCGTAATTGGTCACCGTTCCATTCATGCTGCGCGATCTTCACCCGCACGTCACCCCATTGCGTTTGAACCGCTGACCCACTTTCGCGCCAGCACCTGCCGACGTCTCTTCGCGTCGCCGAACCCCGAGGGTCGTGCGTCTCGGCAAAAATGATCTGCGGTCAACTTTGCCGCATCTTCCGGCTTGCACAGCACCGTCATCAACATTCCGGGACGGCTCTTCTTCATCTGCACCGGCACGCCAAACACATCCAGTGCGCCCTCTTGCAAGCAGGCGATCCATCACGTAGCCGAATACCTGCGGATTCAGATCATCGAGGTTCGCCTCAAGCACGGTGATATTTTCCTGCAAAATATTTGCCGCCAACTCCGACCTCACCCACGCGTCAACCGCAGCACATTGGCATGCCGCGGAAATCCTTGCGATCCTGCGCCGTATCCGGTTTTTTCAATTTTCATCGTCGGGAACGCCGCAAAACGCGACACCAGAGTCTTCACGATGGCCGCGCCCGTCGGCGTTACCAGCTCGGCCTTCAGGCCGGACGAATAGACGGCGCACCCTTCAGAAATTCCACGGTTGCTGGCGCAGGCACGGGAAACGTTCCGTGCGCACACTCGACCATCCCACCGCCCACATTCAAGGGCGAACAAACGATCTCATCGACGCCCAGGGCCTCGGCGCCAACTGCCGCGCAGACAATGTCCACCATTGCATCCACTGCGCCTACTTCATGAAAATGAATCCTCTCAATATCCATATTGTGAATCTTCCCTTCGGCAGCGCCCAATGCCTCGAAAATCGCGATTGCCTTCTGCTTCGCGCTCGCATCGATATCCGCCGTTCCGATTATCTTTTTGATCTCCGTCAATCCCGACGCGCCATGTTCGTGTGGCGCGGACACTCCTGTCCGCGCCGGCGGCGCCGATTTTCCAGCCGGTTCATGGGAATGCTCATGTTCATGGAATGATGACGATCTCCATGCGCCATGCTCGTGCTCGTTGCCCCCGGGTTCGCTTTGCACGCCATCCGCAAGCACATCCACTTTGGTCGCCGTAATCCCGCTGCGATCGACGCGCGAAATTTCCAGCCGCGCGCCCATTTTTAATGCCGCAACCGTCGCTCCAGCAGCCGAGCGGGCACGCCCGCAGTCCACCAGAGCGCCCAAAAACATGTCGCCGCTGATGCCGGAAAAACAATCGAGATAGGCGATGCGCATAGAGAACGCAGCTCTTGGCCGTTAGCACTTAGCCGTGACCTTTGCACCGACGATTCCTCAGTTGACCCGCGACAAAACGGCAATTGTCGTGTGCTGAATGCTGA
This sequence comes from uncultured Acidobacteriaceae bacterium, assembly GCA_963834075.1. Classification (GTDB taxonomy): domain Bacteria; phylum Acidobacteriota; class Terriglobia; order Terriglobales; family Acidobacteriaceae; genus PALSA-270. The sequence continues at coordinate 740,364 of CAWIAH010000011.1, read as the reverse complement.
TTTTCATCATAGGGAAGGCGGCATTTATCGTCAAACCTCGGCCGCTCGCGCACTTTGCTACAATCACTTTTTCTTCAATCACTTAGGGGAACTCTTGTATCGTCATCTGGAACTCCGCCTCGCCCGGCATATGCAGCGACTTTCTAGCGCCGCAGCTATGGCCTCGATCTGCCTAAAATCGTTATCGAACAGCCGCCCAAGGTCGAGCTGGGAGAATATGCCCTGCCCCTGGCGTTTGAGCTGGCCAAAAAACTACGCAAGGCTCCACGGAAGATCGCGGAAGAAATCGTCAGCGGTATCGGTCCGATTGAGGGCTTCGAGAAACTGGAAGTCGCTGGCGCCGGCTACATCAATGCCCGGTTAAACCGCCAGCTACTGGCCGCCGAACTGGCCGGCGGACAGAAGCCCGCCGCTGAAAGCCCGCCGGGAAGATTCTGGTTGAGCATTCCAGCATTAATCCCAACAAGGCCGCGCATATCGGCCACTTGCGCAATGCCATCCTGGGCGACACCTTCGTTCGCCTGCTGCGTTTTGCCGGCAGGAAAGTGGATGTACAGAACTATATCGACAATACCGGCGTGCAGGTTGCGGACGTCGTTGTCGGCTTTTTGCACCTGCAGAAAAAATCCCGCGCCGAGATCGAGCAGCTCACGCGCCACCGCGCTTTGATTATTACTGCTGGGATCTCTATGCCCGCATCTCGCACTGGTATGCGGAAGACAAAGCAGAATCGGCAGGTTCGTCTGCAAACGCTGCATGACATCGAAGCAGGCGGCAACGAAACCGCCCTTATCGCCAGACCTGATTTCCGTCGCCGTTCTACGCCGCCATCTCGAGACCATGGATCGCCTCGGCATCGAATACGATTTTCTGCCCCGCGAAAGCGAGATTCTGCATCTGCATTTCTGGGATGCGGCTTTCGCCAAACTCAAGGAGGCGGCGTGCTCACTTTCGAAAACGAAGGCAAGAACAAAGGCTGCTGGGTGATGCGCCGCGCGGGAAGTGGTGTGGGGCGGGCGCCCTCGCCCGCCGAAGCTAAAGAGCTATCGACAGGGAAAGAAGATGACCTCGACGCCTTACTGACAAAAATCGGAACAAGTGCTGAATTAGCTCCTAAAGAAAAACCTGCCGAAGAAATCGCCGAAGAAGACCAGAAAGTCATCGTCCGCTCCAACGGCACCGTCGGCTACGTTGGCAAAGACATCGCCTACCACATGTGGAAGTTCGGGCTGTTGGGCCGCGACTTCGGCTATCGCAAGTTCTATCGCTATCCCAACGGTCACGATTGCTGGATTTCGACCGCGGAAGGCGAACCGCGACCACCCTCACTTCGGCGATGTTGCCGAAATCTACAACGTGATCGATGCCCGCCAGTCCGAGGCGCAGAACACGGTGATCGAGGCCTTGAGCGGTCTAGGACATGGCGACGCCGCCGGTCCCCTGACTCACTTCTCATACGGCATGGTCGCGCTCACTCCGCAGCTGCGCCGCTGAGCTGGGCTACGAGCTGACGGAAGAAGACAAAGTCGCAGCCGTACATCGAGGTTTCCGGGCGCAAAGGCTTTGGCGTGAAAGCCGATGACCTGCTGGACACGCTGATCGCCTCCGCAAAAAAGGAGGTTGATTCCCGCCACCCTGAACTGAGTGACGCCGAACGCCTGAGCATCGCCACCCAAATTGCCATCGGCGCGCTGCGTTATTTTATGCTCAAAGTTCACGAAAAACTCCGTCATCGCTTTCGATTTTAAAGAAGCTCTAAGCTTTGAAGGCGAGACCGGGCCCTATGCGCAATACGCAGTAGTGCGGGCGACCAACATTTTTCGCAAGGGAGACCTGGACGCTGAGGCGTTTGCAAAAGACCCGCCAAGCCGGGTTTCTAAGGAGGTGCTGGCAAGATATCTGACCGGGAATGACCTTTGGGAACTATGGCTGGCTGCTTCGAAAACCTCTTACATTGTTGACCAGTGCATAGCGACCACCGAACCGGCATACCTGGCCAAGCATGCCTTCCAGTTGGCGCAGTTGTTCAACACCTTCTACCACCGTTATCCCATTCTGGCTGAGCCGGAGGAGGAGCGGAAGACGTTCCTGCTCCTCACTGCGGCGGTCGTTCGCCGTGAACTGATTGGTATTCTGGCCGTGATGGGAATTATCGCGCCGCCAGTTATGTAGATAAACCGCCACGGCACTTCATCTGTGCTGTTGGCGCCCGCCGGCGATCATCATGCCCGCACCCACCACGACCAGTACGATGCTGGCCGCGGGAGGCACATGTTCATTGTGCTCGGTGTGCACGCCGATCCTGGCATCACCAACCCGAATGCCATGATTTTCCTGCCGCGGAACCGGCACGAAAAACGACAATACCCCTAGAACCAAAACGACGAGCCCGATCCCAAATAATGCTTTCATCGCATCCCCCCAGTCGAGGCTTCATTGGACAGATTGAGCCCTGAGCCGCACTAGGATGCTACGGATCATGAATGTGATGCCGAAAGCACGCAAGAAGCGCTAACCAGCCATGTCCTGCACCAGTTGCACCAGGCTGCGCAGCGCGATTCCCGAGGGTCCCTTGGCGATCCAGGGCTTGGCATCATCCATCCAGGCCGTGCCCGCGATGTCGAGGTGAATCCAGGGCGTCTTCTCGGCGAACTCTTCCAGAAAGGCTGCGGCGCAACTGGCTCCGCCCCAGCGCCCGCCGGCATTAACCAGATCGGCGATGTTGGAGCGCATGGCGTCGAGATAATCGTCGCCGAGCGGCAAACGCCAGAATTTCTCGCCAGCCTTCTCAAACGCGCCCTGGAAGCGTTGGTAGAGCGCATCGTCGTTGGCGAAAGCGCCTGCATTGGAGTGGCCGAGCGCTACCACAACCGCTCCAGTGAGCGTCGCCGCATCCACCAGATGAGTGCAGCCTAACTGCCGCGCATAGCACAGGCCGTCGGCGAGCACGAGGCGCCCTTCGGCATCCGTATTGATGATCTCTATCGATTTGCCTGACATGGCAATCTGCACATCGCCGGGCTTCTGTGCCTTGCCGGATGGCATGTTCTCGGTGGCGCAGATAATCGCGATCACTTTCACTTTCGGTTTGAGCAGCGCAATGGCACGCATCACGCCAATCATGGTCGCGCCGCCGGCCATGTCGTACTTCATCTTTTCCATGCCATCGGAGGGCTTAATCGAAATGCCGCCGGTATCGAAGGTGATGCCTTTACCCACCAGGCCCAGCACCGGTTTTTCCGGCGCGCCCTCTGGTTCGTAGCGCAGCACAATCAGCGCGGGCGGTTCATCGGAACCCTGCGCCACTCCCCAGAATGCGCCCATCTTGAGCTCTTTGATCTTGTCCGCGCCGAACACTTCGCAGTGCAGGCCGGCGTCGAGCGCCATTCTCTTGGCGTGCTGGCCAAGAACCGTTGGAGTCATGCGGTTGCCCGGCTCATTGACCAGCTCGCGCACAAACGTCTGCGACTCGCCAATAATGACTGCGGTGTCGACGGCCTGCTGCAACTTCGCCTTGTCGCCCTGGGCAACGATCGTGAGCGCGTCGATCGCTTGATCTTTGCGGTCGCTCTTGTAAGTGTCCGATTCGAAGTTGCCGACAAAGGCTCCTTCGATAATCGCTTTCACCGCCTCCTCCGCCTTCATCCCGCTGTCGGGCGCGAGAAAGGCAAAGCTGCGGATGCCCCGGGCTTTTAATGTGCGCACCGCGGCGCCTGCCAACCGCCGCAATCCAAATGCTGAGAATGATTTCGCCTTGCCCCCGCCAAGCAGCAGCAGTCGCTTGGCCTTGAGTTTTGCAGGATGATGCAGCAGAGTGACTTCCAGCATTTTGCCCGTGGTTTCGCCGCTGGCAATCACTTCCGCCGCAACCTCCTGAGCAGCTTTGTCGGCCGAGGCGACAAAAATGTCAGGCTTGTCTTTTGCCCCGCGATTCGGCTCACTGCGGTCCAGGACGACCGCGACCAGGCATTCGGTTTCAACGTCAGCAAGATGGGAGAGAGAAAGATTGGTCTTCATAGTTTTTGCAGTTGCCAATTTAGTATCGTCGGCCGATGGCCAGAAATGCAAGGCGCTTGCCCGCGAAAGACAAAAAATCCACGCCGATCGCTGAATGTTGCAAGTTTTCTTCCCCAATAAAAGAAAGCGCCGCCGCGGCCGCCTTCTTTTTCTGGTCGTCCTCTTATGGGCGTTTAATTCCCGGATCATCCCCTCACGCTGACTACTTCCGCATCATCGAGCTCATCTTGTTTTCCATGCCCGCTTACTGTAGTGATGTGAGGTCTCAAAGGTATTTGCCAGCAAGCGAGTGAGATCGAGCGGAAGGTTCGGCGGCGGATTTTCGCAGACTTGTGCGTCTCTCGCGAAAGGGCGGAATCGGAATTACTTTTCGATCGAGTTCGGGATGAACTTCGGGTTTTTTTACCGCACCACACCCTCCAGTGGCGAACTCGCTGTCGCATACAGTTTCCTGGGCATCCGCCCCGCCAGATAAGCTTGCCGTCCCGCCAGCACGGCATGCTTCATGGCCTCCGCCATCAGCACTGGATCCTGAGCTCCCGCAATCCCGGTATTCATCAGTACCGCGTCCGCGCCCAGTTCCATCGCCATCGCCGCATCCGACGCCGTTCCCACCCCCGCATCCACAATCAGCGGAACACTCGTTACCACCTCGCGCAAGATGCGGATGTTCGCCGGATTCTGTATTCCCAGCCCGCTGCCAATCGGCGCGCCCAGCGGCATTACCGCGCTCGCCCCCGCATCCAGTAATCGCTTGGCAAATACCACATCGTCGGAGGTGTAAGGCAGAACCGTAAAACCCTCTTTCACCAACACGCGCGTCGCCTCCAGCGTCGCCTGCACATCGGGATAAAGTGTCGCCTGATCCCCAATCACCTCCAGCTTCACCCAATCCGACAGCCCCACCTCGCGCGCCCAGGCGCGCCGCGCGGATCGCTTCGTCCGCGGTGTAGCACCCTGCCGTATTCGGCAGCAGAAAATATTTCTTGGGATCCATGATAGTCGAGCAGCGATTCCTTGCTGCGGTCCAGATTCACCCGACGCACCGCCACCGTCACCATATCCGCGCCGCTCGCCTCCAGCGCCCGCGCCGTCTCCTGAAGCGATTTATATTTCCCCGTGCCCACAATCAACCGGGAACGAAACTCCCGTCCAGCGATGATCAAAGAATCTGCCATACCTTTATTGTAATCAACCCGCCCGCTTCGCGTAGAGGAAGCCTTTTGCAGCGCCAGATTCCCCGCAAATACCGGCGATGTTGAGTATGAAGACACAATTTCCGCTCTGGTCTCTCCTTAACCGGCTGCCGCGGACATCGGCTGAACTCCAATACATAACCGGAAATCTGGAGCGCAAGATCACCGCAAACCGTCGAAATATCATCAAAGATGTGGGTCCAGGCCCTGGTCCAAGCCCTGGAAAGATGTTGAACTTCAGGGCGATACCACTACGACCTTAACGGACGGCGAACCTATTGACTTCCTTTAAAGATCGGCTTCCAGGGCGCCATTGGCTAATGCTGGCGCTTACCCTTTTTCTTCTGGGTCTGGTCATCGCATTTGTCAACTTAAAGCCCCAGGTCGGCGCAAACTTCTTTTTTTCCTCCGACGATCCCCGATTTCAGGAGGATGCCAAAATTGACAAAATGTTCGGCTCCGACAGCCAGATGATCCTCAGCGTGGCCGCGCCCGATATTTCGTCAGATCAGTATCTGGAGCGTCTCGGACGATTAACCGGGCAGCTTCGATCGGTCAAATCGGTTGCCAGCGTGGATAGCCTAGCCGACGGCCCCAAGAATTTCAAAGATGCGGAGAAGAGCCCCTTCTGGAGGCGGCTCTTGATCGCGGAGAACGGCCGCTCCAGCAATATCGTCATTTTTGTATCGAACCATGACACCGAGACACTGATTCGCGAGCTGGAAGCCATCGTTAACAAATTCGACGCAAAGGATTTCCGGATTCAGATTGCCGGCGCGCCCTACGTGGCTGACATGATCAGGCAGAATCTGCTGCATGATTTCCGCGTGTTTAGTCTCACCGCATTTCTACTCTTCGGCGCAACCATGTGGATTTTGTTTCGATCGTGGAAACTGACGATCGGCATGCTCGCAACCTGTACCAGCGCGGTTTTGGCGACTTTGCTGGCGCGGACAATGTTCGGAGAAAAGATCGGCATTCTGACCGCTAACCTTGGCACCATCGTGTTTGTGGTGGCTTTGTCCCATCTGGTCTACATGACCTTCAATTGGCAAGCCCTGGCACGCAAGCAGCAGGGAAAAGCTACCCGCGGCCTTGCCGCGAAAGCCTGGCGCATGACGTTGCCAGCATCGTTCTGGTCCATGGTCTGCGCTTCGCTCGGATTCGGGAGCTTGCTGTTTGTTCCCGCAAAGCCGCTTCGCGAACTCGGCGCCGGTGGCACCCTCGGCACCGTCATCGCCCTCGCCTGCGCTTACCTCGTGTACCCCTCGTTTTTGGAGTGGGCCGCTCGCGAACGAACCGGACAACCGGTCCACGAGACCAATTCTGCATTTTGGAAGCGAAAATTTATCTGGGTTGCGGTGATCGTTGTTTTAGGAGGTGCCGGCTTGAGCTTCGGTCTAATGCATTTGAATACCGATCCCAGTCTTCTCGATTACTTCAAGAAGGGCAGGGAACCTCGGGAGGGTCTTGCGTACATCGATCGCAACGGCGGCTCCAACCCTCTTACCCTGGTCATTGCCGCTGCCGACGGTGGCAAGCTCGACACCAAAGAAGAATACGAGAAGATGTGGGACTTGCAGGACGAGCTCGAACAGCAGAAGGGCGTGGGCACGGTCATTTCGCTCCCCCTCCTGATGGAAGAGGGCCATCGCCGCCCCCTCGCCTTCTTGCTCAGTTGGAACCATCTGCTGAACATCATGAACGAACCGAAGTATGACCGGGTAGCCAGCACATTCGTCACCAAGGATCGCACCCGGGCAGCGTTCTACCTTCGCATGGATGAACACGGGCGAGACAAGCCGCGGGTCGCGGTCGTCAACCAGTTGCGCGCCATCGTGCGGCACAACGGTTTCCGCCCCGCTCTCGTCGGCGGCGTCTATGAACTGCAGGGCGAGTTGGCCCAGCTCGTGGCTTCGAGCCTGGTGAAAGGCCTCTTGGGGTTAATGGTTTTTTTCACCGGCGTGGCGTGGATCATTGGCCGGAATCTGCGCACGGCAGCCGCCATGATCTTCAGTCTTGGCCTGGTGCCCATCTGTATGCTTGGCGGTCTCGGCCTGTTGCGCATTCCCGTTGACATCATCTCGGCGCCCGCCACGAACGTCTGCGTCGGCATGGCAATCGACTCCATGGTTCACCTCGTATTTGCTGTGCGTCGCATGCAGCGCGACGGCCAACGGGGTTGGCCCGCATGGGTGGCTGCCCGCCAGGAACAGTGGCGGGGAATTGTCTTTTCTGACGTGATCATTGCCGCCGGCTTCGCTATCTTCGCGCTCTCCAGTTTTCCTCCGACGCAGCGTTTCGGACTCGTCGTCGTTTCCGGCACCGTGATAGACATTCTGGCCAATCTGTTTCTTCTCCCGTTATTGGCCGGTAGCGAATGGAAGAAAGCAGTGGCGCGTGCTGATTCGGGTGCAATGCGAGCAATGTAATCACGCTGCCCGAGGTGGGTGCCCACCCGAAGCATCACGCGATGCTGATCGCTCGGATTCAAGAAAAGTTTGCTTTATTATCAGAGAGTCTGAGGCCGTCCATCGACTAAACTTCATCCGGACGCGATTGGTCTGTGCCACGCCTTCGACCTTCAGGCCAGCTCGGCAACAACGTGCTTCGAGCGTGGCTTAAGAATCGGCAATCGCGTAGCTGCCAGAATGTAATGTCGAATTGAATGGCACAGGCCTTCTGAAATCACAATCGTGCGCCATGCTGCGTTGTCGTTCATTAGAATAGCCGCTTGCGGTGCGTACTACGGCAACACCCTTCTCGCACATGCGCGAATGACCGCTCCGCAAGCGGTACGGAGGCTGAAATGAAAGCGCTCTTACTTAAGGGTCCGAAACAACTCGACGTAGTGGATATGCCGCAACCCGTACTTTCACCAGGGCAGGTTCGTGTCCGAGTTAAGAATGTAGGCGTCTGCGGTTCTGACTATTCCAGTATTGCGGGCAAGCTGCCCTTTACTCGCTACCCGATTGTTCCCGGCCACGAGGCCAGCGGCGAAATTCTGGAAAGCGATCCGCTTTCTTCCTGGAAGAGGGGTGAGCGCGTTCTTATCCATCCCATCCTGGGTGATCGAAACGATCCGATTTTTGCGCGTGGAGAAGTGCATCACTGCGAATCAACCGAAGTGCTGGGGGTGGTTTCGCGCCATGGGGCATACTCCGAAGAAGTGGTAGTCGAAGATTACATGCTGCGGCGAATTCCCCAGGGGATGGACTATGAAACTGCCGCGATGATCGAACCCGTAGCGGTAGCCGCGCGCGTGGTGCAGCGCGCTGGAATTCTTCCCGGCGATCGCGTACTCGTATTTGGCGCGGGCAATATCGGTCTGCTCGTGATCCAAGTTGCTCGAGCTCTCGGCGCTGCGACGGTCCTTGTCACCGATCTTGTCCCGGAGAGGCTCGCCTTGGCTTCAAAGCTCGGAGCGGAAAAGATTCTCGATGTTCGCCAGGGTTTTCCCAGGAACTCGCTCGAAAAGCAGTTTGACGTCGTCATCGACGGAGTTGGAAACGAAACCAGTGTTCAGGATGCCCTTATGGCCTGTGCGCGTGGAGGACGGATTGTTGTCTATGGCGTGCCCGCCGGAGATATTGTATTTCCGCTCAGGGCTGCGTTCTCAAAGGATATTAGCCTCGCTACCAGTCGTCTCTATGACGCAGACTTTGAACTCGCCCTGCGGCTGGTGGCCGAAGGGAAGGTTCGTGTTCTGGACACGATAACTCATCGTGTGCCTTTGAGTGACGCTCCCGGGCTTATCTCTCGCGTCCTCAATGGGCAAGAACGAGCCATCAAGATAATGATTTCGTTATAAACGCCGGCGCAACCGATCATTAATTCCGCACGCTTCAACGCGCCGGAGATCTGAATGACGAGCGCGCCCGCCTGGAGTGGATGAGGTCTTCGGCAAATGACCAATGAAATCTTTTCCCTGCGCGACAAAATTGTTCATGTGAGCGGTGGCTCCCGAGGAATCGGCTTGGCCATTGCAAAAGCATTCCACGCAGCCGGCGCAAAGGTTGTCGTAAGTGCCCGCACCGAGCTGACTCTTCAGGCAACCGGACTTGACTATCAAGTTTGCGACATTGCCGACGATGCTCAGATCCTGCATTGCGTAGATCGTATCGTCAACCAATTTGGCCGCCTCGACGTATTGTTCAACGTAGCCGGAACGAATTTCCGGCATTCCGCGGAGACTTTTCCCACCGAAAAGCTGGATGAAATCCTGGCGACCAACGTGCGCGGTAGTTTCTTGATGGCTCGCAGCTGCGGTAGATCGATGATCGCAATGGGTGCCGGGAAAATTATTAGCCTTGCCAGCCTGCATACTCATCAGAGCCTTGCCGGCGTCAGTGCTTATGGAATGAGCAAGGGAGCGATCGGTTCAATGACCCGCGCTCTGGCGGTTGAGTGGGCGAAACATAACATTCAAGTGAATGCCATTGCGCCTGGATTCATCCGAACCGACTTGAACGCCAGGTTATGGGAAGACCCCGATATGCTCCGCTGGGTCCACGAAAGAACGCCGGCGCGTCGTCTGGGCAGCCCCGCGGATTTGGTCGGCACGGCAATTTTCCTGGCCAGTGCTGCCAGTGATTTCATTACCGGCCAGGTCATATATGTTGATGGGGGCATTAGTGCCGGGCAAACCTGGCCGCTCACCGTGCCGCACTGAAACCGTGCCGCACTAAAAAAGAACATCGCAAATGGCAATCGCGGTGCGCAAAGCACCTCATCGGTGTGCGCGTGCAGCATATCCCGAGCGAATTGATTCAGATGAAACCAGTGGAACGCCGGCAACGTACCCGCCCTGATATAAGTGTGTATACGTATACATTCCGCAATACTTTTTTGCCGGTCACATGTGGTCCCGCAAGAATCTTTGAAATCCAAGTAATCTCTGAGAATCGATGATCAATAAATATCGTCTCTCCTTCGTCGTTTTGGTAGGGTGTTGCGTTTGTCTACTGGGTCGCGCGTCGTGTTGTTGGGGCGAGGAAGTCTCCCTCGACGAAGGCTGGAGATTTCAAGTTGACGTTGCCGACGTTGGGGTCGCCCAAGGGTGGGCTGCCCCTACTCTGGATGATTCGCATTGGCAGACGGTCAGAACGGGCGAGTCCTGGGCGGCGCACGGCTACTTCGGCTACCGCGGGTTCGCCTGGTATCGCAAGCGCATCCAGATTCCTCAAAAAATCCAGGGCCAGTTCATCGTCTTTCGGGGCGTGAAAGAAAGCTGCACGGTATATCTCGACGGTGCCGAAGTGGGGCGCTATGGCCCCTCTCCCGATCCCAAACTTCAGGGCTTGTTTTCCGGAGCGCCGCCGTTTCGCGTGCGCTTGCCTCACAGGGAGGAAGTCGTAGTCGCACTGCGAGTCTTTGGCGACGACAATCACGCCGTGGATACTGTGGGTCCCGGCTTGGTCGGGAGTGTCTCTCTATCCGACAGCCTGCTAGTCTCCTACGAAGGCTACTGGCTCGCGCCCGATCAATATATAACCCGAGACGCGTGGCTGGCCGCGATGCGCGCGGAGCGGGCGCGACGCCGCGCTCAACTCGGGAACGACCGCCATATCTATGACGGTGAATTCTCCTGGACCTCCCGCAATTTCGTAGAGGCTTTTGTTTTCACCTATGACACCAGTTTTTATAGCTATCGCGAGAAGCGCTATCTGCTCAATGGCTATCTCGATGATGGCCTAAAGCGTTTCGGCGGCTATGACAGCCTCTTGCTCTGGCATGCCTATCCGAACATTGGCGTCGATTCCCAAAATCAATTCGCCATGCTGCGCGATTTGCCGGGCGGAGTTCCCGCACTCCACACTTTGATTGAGAAAGCGCATGCGCGCGGCGTGAAAACTTATATTGCTTACAATCCCTGGGATCGCGAGACTGCCCAGGAAAATGAAAGCCACGAAAAGAGTCTCGGCGCCATGGTCAAGGCACTGGACGCCGACGGCGTCTTTCTTGACGTTACCGACAACGTGCCGCAAGTGCCTCTTCGCAACTCGGTTGACGCGCAACGGCCGGGCGTAGCCCTGGAGCCCGAGGGCGGCCAGAGTGACGACGGCATCGCCACGCTCAACACCTCGTGGGGACAAGGCTACCCGGTCGCCGGATATCCCGACCATGTGCGCGGAGTACCCATCGCCAAGTGGACCGAGCCACGTCACATGATTCATTTCGATGGCAATCGCTGGCGGCACGACCGCACCACCATGTTTCAGCACGCATTTCTGAACGGCACCGGTGTATTGATCTGGGAAGATGTGTTTGGTACCTGGAACCGCTACACGGAGCGCGATCAGGCGATGCTGCGCCGCATGCTTCCCATCGAACGCTACTTTAGTAGCCTGCTGACGAGTGACGACTGGGAGCCTTTCTATCCGGCTCTGCTGCCCGACGTGGATGCGAGTTATTGGCCGGGCAAGGAGCGCCGCTTGTGGACCATCGTCAACTGGAGCGCTCAAAGCAAGTCGGGAAATATTCTCCGCGTGCCGCATGCCCGGAGCACAAGATACTTTGACCTTTGGAACGGCATTGAAATCAAGCCGGCAGTAAAGGGCTCCGTCGCAACCCTGTCGATCTCTGAGATCGAGCCGCACGGCCTGGCAGCCATAGTCGCAGTCGAAGGGTCGCCCCAACCTGAACTCAGGAAATTGCTGTTGAGTCAACACCAGCTAGCGCCGCGAAAGCTCTCCAGCTACAGTGACGAATGGCCTGAGCCCGCACCACCGGTTCTGCGTACGGCGGTCAAAACGGTAGTTGCCTCGGCCGGAGAGGTTCCGCAAGACATGGTTCTGGTCCCGGCGACCGAGCATTTCGTGATGTCCATCACGCACAACCTGGGCGAAGGCAGTTGCTATCCGGATGATGACCGCGCCGATTGGTCGCGCCGCCGCTATTTCATGTACGAAGAAGGCGCCCATTTTCGCAACATCCTGCACCAGCTTCTGGTTCCGCGTATCCCCTCCTTCCTCATGGATAAGTACGACGTGAGCAACGCGCAATACAAAAGATTTCTTGACGTCACCGGCTATCGTCCCGCCGATACCACCAACTTCCTCAAAGATTGGAATTGGAGCGACGCTCAGCACCCCAGGCCGCCGGCAGGTTTTGAGAACCATCCCGTCGTGTGGCTCGATCTGGACGATGCCCGCGCCTACGCGGCGTGGGCCGGGAAGCGACTGCCGACCGAAGAAGAATGGCAATACGCCGCCGAGGGCGCCGGCCGGTTGCGCTATCCCTGGGGCCAAACGATGCAGCCCAGGGTATCGAATGACGGTGGAACGACCACAACCGCGGTCGATGCTTTCCCGGATGGCCGCAGTCCATTTGGGCTTTATGACATGTCGGGTAACCTTTGGCAGTGGACCGAAAGCGAGCGGGACGATGGCAACCGGTACGCGCTACTTCGCGGCGGATCGTTCTATCAGGTGGGCGGTTCCAGTTGGTATTTTGACCGCTTTGTGCTGATGGGGCTGGCGAAAGGGGAACGCTCGGCGCGTCCCACCGAGTACCACGTCAAATTATTCCTCATGTCCGCGAGCGAAGACCGCAAGGGCACAATCGGCTTTCGTTGCGTGAAGGATGTTATACAGCCGTCGGAGTCTTCATCGTTCCGGTGAAACCACGATTGAAAACCCCAGCGCTGGCCGAATAGGAACCCAGGTTCCAACGGCTGCAGGCTCTGTGCACTACGGGCTTCTCGTGACTACTACGTCGCAGGTCAGGAACACGGCAAGATCATCCCAGAACCGGCGACTCTCTGGCCATTTTTCCGGTCGTGATCGAAGATTGCAACCTTTGCCCCTTCCGCGGCAAACAGCTTGGCAGTAGCTTCTCCGATTCCAGATCCGGCGCCGGTAATGATAATGATTGCCGTCTTTCCTGGCAGACGCATGTTCAACCTTCCTTAGTGATCTCCCGCTGGTACATTCAAATAGGAACGATCCAAGGCCTCGACCGATGGACATCCGACAAGCCGAAGTATTCGTTCGACATCCGCCCGCAGAATTTCAACAGCCCGGGTCACGCCGGCTTCGCCGGCAGCGGCCAGCCCATACGCGTAGGCGCGCCCCACCAAAACCGCTCGCGCACCGAGGCAGATTGCCTTGACGATGTCGGTACCCCGGCGGATGCCTCCATCCATGAGCACCTCGACCTGGCTTCCCACCGCTTCTACCACCTCGGGAAGAACCGCCAGGGATGCCGGTGCGCCGTCTAATTGGCGACCTCCATGGTTGGAAACCACTACCGCCCCAGCCCCGTGATCGACTGCCCGTCGCGCATCTTCCGCGGTAAGCACGCCTTTCACGATAATTGGTCCACGCCAGATCTCCCGTATCCAGGAAAAGTCGTTCCAGGTGACGGCCGCTCGTTCCAGCGCCGCGCTCATGCGGAGCAACGGCATGGGTCCGTGGCCGGGAACCATGATGTTGGGCAGCGTCGGCATGCCGCCGTCGAGAAGAAAACGCGCGAGCCAACCGGGCCGGGCAAACAATTGCGGCAAAAACGGAATCTTCGCCCGAAATTCGTCTCCCGCCAACTTCAGCAAACCGTTTCTGTAATCGCGTTCACGCATGCCGGCCACCGGAGTGTCAATCGTGACCACCAGCGCGGAATAGCGCGATTTCCCGACGCGTTCCAGCACACCCTCCGCGGCCGCACGCCCGCCGACCAGGTACAACTGATACCAGAGTGGCCCGGAAGAAGCGGCGCTGACGTCCTCCAGTCGATGGCCAGACGCGCTGGCAAGAATATAGGCTATGCCGGCCTTATTGGCAGCGCGGGCGACGGCAATTTCGCCCTCTTGATGCATGACCCGACTGCATCCGATAGGAGCAAGCAAAGCGGGAAAAGAGATATCGCAACCCAGCACTTTGGTTTGCAAATCGCATTGCGCCAACATCACTGCTTGGCGGGGCCGGAAGGAAAGCGTCTCGAACGCGGCACGGTTTGCTGTTAGCGTGATTTCGTCCTCGGCGCCGCCGTCGAGAAATTCGAAGACTACCCGCGGCAGTCGTTTTCGAGCCAGGCGCCGTAGATCCTCTATATTGAGGACACGCGGAGCGGCGATTCGGCGGGGAGTCTTATCCATCGCATTTCTTACGCTACCCATCACTTCTCGTCGTGCGTTTTATAAAGATTGGTCGGATCGGTGTCAACGCAGTTCAATAGACCGAACCATTTGGAGCGGGAAAACTGGCAAGTGGTTCGATTGCCTGCTGTAGCGGAAGAGGATGAGATCCATTTGGTGAAAACGCCTCTCCGGACTTGTACCGTGTGACAAAGCGCCGGGGAAGCGCTCCACCCTGAGCGGAAATCGTTAGCGGTTCTCGAGCTTTATCTGGTTGCACGTGCTGCGTCAACGACTGGAATATCCGGAACTGAAACGCCGAGTCCATATGTACGCAGACCACTTTCGGCTTGATCTCAATGGCGCGAAGCGATGATGCCCACAGGTCGAGGTGACTGGAAACACGGTGGTTGCCAGTCAGCACTTGATCCTTAATTCTTTCTGGTGAGCGCTCCCACTAGCTCCGAATCGTGAGTACTGGACATCCCGCCTGCGCCACGACTCTATGTGCGGTCGCGATGGGAAGGTGGCTAGCCGCGCCGGGGACTCCTTCTTCAGAGTGGCATCCGAGGACTATCAGATCGGCATCCAATTGATCGCCGATCTCGAGTATCGTCCGCCCCGGTACGCCATGTTCGACAATTATCTGAGGCTTGCCATCTGCTTCTGCGCCAGCAGGGATCAGATCGAGGAGACGTTTATTTACGTAGGATGGAACATCGAAGTGATAGTCACACACCGGTTGGGGCGGGATAACATGCAATAAGGTGCAATGCGCCTGAAATTCCCGCGCCAGCGAGAATGCGTACGCTGCGGTAGTGCTCGACGTGGGACCAAGATCGGTCGCGCATAAGATCCTCTCGAACTTCCCCGGGCCACGTCGACCATACTCGGTATTCGGGCCGACCGTCAGCACCGGGCACTTCGCGCGGCGAAACATCTCCTCCGCGACAGAGCCCAGCAGCAATTTTCCCATTCCGGTCCGTCCCCGCGTGCCCAGCACCAGCAAGTCGATCTTATATTCCCGAATGGCGTCGTCGAAACATAACTCCAACGGCCCTTCTTCGATTATCACCTGTGCGGGAATGCTCGCAAATGTCTCAAGAAGGTCTTTCCGGTGCTCTTCGTCGATCGCCTGGGCGATTTGGATGTCTGCATCCCAGGTGGAAGATTGGGTCATGGGATTGATCACCGGGGGCCGGATGTGCAGTGCCACGACCTTCGACTGATAGTGTTTGGACAGGCTACGAACATATGGGACCGCGTGTGCGGAAGCCTTCGAGAAATCGGTAGCGAAAAGTATGTTCTGAATTTTAAGTCGGGTATCAATCGCGGTGGAGTTCATTGGTTCCTCCTTAACCTGTGAAACATTCTGGTATCTCGGGAAAATTTATGCCGTGATCGGAATCACAATATCTGGTGATGGAGATCTCGCTATTTTTCCCGAGCCTCGGACTCTTGCCGTCTGTCTCTAGCGAACCACCTCAACCGAACAGTGCGCATGCATGGCTATGGATTCCGAAACGCTGCCCAAAAGCATGCGGTCGAAACCGTGTCGGCCGCGCGATCCAAGCACGATCAGATCCGCACCCCAGG
Source organism: uncultured Acidobacteriaceae bacterium (assembly GCA_963834075.1). Classification (GTDB taxonomy): domain Bacteria; phylum Acidobacteriota; class Terriglobia; order Terriglobales; family Acidobacteriaceae; genus PALSA-270. The sequence goes on along the minus strand of CAWIAH010000011.1, from coordinate 724,482 downwards.
CCGAAGCTTCATCTAAAAGAATGGCACGTGGATCTCCGACCGGAGTCTCGCATCCCTCCACGACATGCAATCCGCTGGAACTCAAGCTGCCACGCGCTTCGCTGACCGCGCTTTCCGCTCGCTTACATGCATCGCCCATAATCTCGTCAAGCAAACTCTCCGGATAGACAGGGCATGACGGAGATGCTGTCACCTGATTTTCGAGAACAAGCAACTCGCGCACACTAATGATTTTGAGCTCGCTCCCAGCTGGCCAAAGGCGATCTGCAACCGAGCTTACGGCTTTCGCCGAAGAGTCGGAGCCGTCGGTCGCGAGCAAAATCTTTATCATGCGTGATTCGGTCACGGGATGATTCGCTAGACGAACGATTTCCACTGAGCAATTGGCGGACCGCACTACCGCCTGCGCGACGCTGCCTAATAATAATCGCGCCAGGGTGCCGTGTCCGCGTGATCCAACCATCACCAGCTCCGCATTCCAATCTTTCGCGAAGTCTGGAATGACTTTTTTTCGGGAAGCCGATCGCGACTTCAGTGCTTATTTCGCAGCCGAGAGCACCGAGTTCTGCCGTCGCTCCATTGACCGCCGATCTGGCGGCAACCTTTGCATCTTCGATGAGCATTGGCATTCCCTTCCAACGTGGAAGGTCCACCACGCTTAACACCAGGAAAGTCGTGCCTGCGCGCCACGGACGGCGAACCACCTCTTCGATCACATGGTGTGAGCCAGATGAGGCATCCAATGCGAGGAGAACCTTCATACATTGTCCCTTTCGAAGGGCGCTCTTTTTCGCCAATGTGACCCGATTTGAACTCCCGAAAGCAAGATGAGCACCCGAAATAAATATTGTCTTCGTGAGTATCCGCGATTAACCGTTCGAGATCTCAAGCGGTCGCGATCGCCACCAGGGCTTTTTTGTTCTGGATTACTTGGCAGAAAAATCCTTCCGTGGGCAGGTTGAACACTCATCTACCAGGTCCATCCCATAAGGCGCATGCGTCTTCATATTCTTCTCCTGCCGTCGGCTTGGTTTGTTGTATCGTTTCCGTCCAGAACCTGCCGCAGAAAGGGTGACATACCCTCGAGGGCAGCTCCCGCCTCCCGCATCTCGATAAGAAGGCCGCGGCCTTCATCGTCCACAAACGTGACGAAGCTGACATCAATCGTGCGATTGATCGGTACGTCGTCCAGGGAAGCCGACCAGACCCGTCGCAACTCAGCTACCCAGGGACCCCGTAGGGTGCCCTCTAGCTTTAGTATTTGAGATCTTGGCGTCGACCAGTTGGTGATCCGCAGCATGCCTGAGAAGAATGCATGCTCGTCGCCTTCTACGGCGAGGCGAAGGCAACGGTTGTTATCCTATTGATTTATATTGGTCTTAGTACCATTCACAGCTGCGCAGAGGCGTTAGATTAGCCGAGTGTCCCCGATCAAATGATGAGACGGAATAGTGTCACTTAGACGATATTTCGCCGACGCGGATCTTTCCCATAGGAAACATGGGGTGCCATTGGTCTCTGTTAAAGCGAGACCGCTAAAGCGAGACCGCTGTGATCATAGTCACCAATCCAAGTGAGCTGAAACGCAGCGCGCATCGTTCGATGTTGTTTGAATTACAAGGTAGCAGCGATCCTATAAATGGAGCGACTATGCAAATCGTTGGAATCTCTCAGGAAGAATGTGCTCAGTTCTTGCAACGTGTCCCCCTCGCACGGCTAGCCTGTTCGCTGGACAATCAACCCTATGTGGTGCCGGTGTGGTTCGCTTATGAGCCTGATTCCATTTTCGTATTTTCGACTTTGGGGAAGAAAATTGCCTGGATGCGGCAAAATCCCAAGGTCAGCCTGCAAGCAGACGAAATTGCGAGCCGGTCGAATTGGACCAGCGTAATTGTCAATGGACATTATTTGGAGCTTGCGGAGAAGCAATATCCCGCAGAGCGCGAGCATGCCATGGAACGACTCGCCCAATATGCCGAATGGTGGATGACTCCGTTGGCGGAAAGGCGTGAAGGCACGAGCGATTTGGCGATTGAGCCGATCTTCTTCCGCATCGACATCGAATCGATGAGCGGGCTTCGCGCTGTTCCGGAGGCCAAGTAAGCCCCCCGCTAGCCGTTGGCATGTCTGCTGCCTGGTTATTTACGATACTGACCTGCCCCCGGCTTTCGTTCACGTAAGAATACGAAAACCTCCTCCGCTCCCTTTCCGCTTTGAGCCGGGATGGGGGAGCCGCTCAAGTAGTGGCTCAGTTTCAAACTGAGCCGCTCACACCGCAAGGTTTTGAGAAGATTTCACTAGGGTTGTATAATTGCCGGAGCGCTGAGCTTGGCGGACTGTAGCCATGGAATTCCGAATAAATCGCTCGATGGGCGGCAAGCGTTGGCGCTCCATTCTCGTCCTGGCGGCCATTGCTTGTTTGACCTTCAGTCTGGCAACCCGCTATTGCTCGTCCCCGACCGTCTCAAGTCACGCCAACCGAACCCTGCAACGCCGTTCTCTCCAAGCCAAGCGACAGCATTTAGACAGAGATGTCAGCAGATGGTTTGCTCAGCCTGCGCCTTCGCATCTATTTGTCCCGACTAACCGGAACGCTCCCATTCTCCAAGCCGGTCCTGTCTTGCAGGCTCGTCTTTGTGACGAGAGTCTTTACAACCGACCCCCTCCTTCCTTCGAACTCTTTCTGGAATCTTAAGAATCTTTAATCCTGTCCAATCTGTCGAGGATTGTAGATTTTGGGAATGAATGGTTGCGTGTTACGGCGCAATTGGCCCGAGCACGATCAGGGAATGTCGAAATAACATTGCGAAGGAGATCCGCGTGATTTATCACCCCATCCTGAGCGACGAAGATTTGGACGCGCTTCGCCGTGTGGATACTTGCATGGTTTCCAATGCCATTGAAACCTTTGACATCCGGTTGCGCAATACCGGATTTACCGATGCGAGCATTCGTTGCATGTTCGCAGATCTCCCCCCACTGCTCGGCTATGCCACCACGGCGCGTCTACGCAGTGAGGATCCGCCGATCGCCGGGCTCAGATTTCACGATCGTACCGAATGGTGGAACAGCATCGTCAATGTACCAGGCCCGCGAATCGTAGTCCTTGAGGATATGGATCACCCGCCAGGAGTCGGTGCGTTCGTCGGGGATGCCCACGCCGCCATTCTGATGGGGCTGGGCGCCGTTGGCTACGTGACCAACGGCGCCGTTCGGGAATTGCCAGGAGTCCGCCGGCTCGGCATGCATCTTTTTGCCGGCAACGTCGCGGTGTCCCACGCCTATGCTCATATTTTTGACTTCGGATGCGTGGTGCGCATCGGTGGCTTGGAGGTACGTCCGGGAGATCTTCTTCATGGTGACCGGCATGGATTATTGAATGTGCCCAAACAGATCGCTTCGCAACTCCCGGCGGTCGCGGCCGGATTGCGGCAGCGTGAAGAAAAAATTATTGAATTCTGCCGTTCGGGCCAATGCTCTGTCGAGAATTTGCGGCAAGTAATCAAGGACTTGGGTTAGTTCCAGAGAACTGGCAGAAATGCCGGAGAAGGGTGACGGTTAGGAATCAATGAATCAGCGTTGCGACCACAGTCGTAGATCAGGATTGCGAGCGCGGATTTCGGGCAAAGGTATCAAGCCGGGGATTGTCAGCCTGGTTGCCCTGCTTGCTGTCGGATTAGCCTCCTGTTCAGGCGGAGGGGATGCAAACGGCGAGGCGAGTACCCAACAGTTAGCGACAGTGGGTGTAACCACAGTCGTAAAGAAAACTCTTTCGCGCCGGATTACTCTGTCGTCCGAACTCGTGCCCTTTCAGGAGATCGATGTCTATGCAAAAGAATCTGGATTACGTCAAAAAACTGAATGTTGATTATGGAACGCATGTGAAAACCGGTCAGATCATGGCCACGCTGGAGATTCCGGAATTGCAGGATCAATTGCAGGAAGATCAGGCGGAAATCACCAATTCGTCCGATGAAGTCACGCGAGCACAACACGAATTGAAGCGCTATCAAGCCCAATACAATGCGCTGCACCTGGAATACACGCGATTGAACGGGGTCTTCGAAACACAGCCGGGAATCGTCGCGCAACAGGAAGTGGATGACGCCCAGGGCAAGGATGCAGCCGCTTCGTCACAGGTGGATTCCAGCCAGGCCGCATTGCGATGCCTCGGAAAGCAATCTCGCTGCATCCAAAGCTAAGCTTGAGCACGATCAGACCCTCTACGATTATTCGAATATCACCGCACCATTTTCCGGAGTCATTACAGAGCGATATGCCAATCTTGGGGCGTTGGTACAAGCTGGCACAGCATCCAGTACCCAGGCCATGCCGATCGTCAAACTGTCCGCAGGATGACCTGTTCCGCCTGGTGATTCCGGTTCCTGAATCCTATGTCCGCTACATTCGCGTGGGAGATTCGGTGAACGTTCGGGTGCCTTCGTTAAGCAATAAGGCCTTCCCCGGCAAAGTTGCCAGATTCTCTGTGGATGTCAAAGAATCCACGCGGACCATGCATACAGAGGTGGACGTTCCCAATCCTCAACATCTGTTGATGCCGGGAATCTACGCCGAGGCCGATCTGAGCTCTCGAGCAGAAAGACAATGTTCCGACCGTGCCTCTCGCAGGCCGTGAACCATGAGGCCGACCGCACCACCCTCTTTGTCGTCGACTCTCAAGACCGGATCGAAGACTGTCCAGTCACTCTTGGCCTGCAAACCGCGAACGACGTCGGAAGTGCTGTCTGGGGTATAGGAAGGGCAGCGGATTGTGATCAGCGATCGCAGCGGCCTCAAGCCGGGAGAAACCGTGCGTCCCCAGTCGGTGCAGGTCATGCAATATCAGGAAGGCACGGCGAACTAGGCTCGCCTTGGAGCTAAAAGGGCGTCGAGCAAAAGAATTTCGAGTGATCGAATATGCCAGGCTTTTCAATTCGTAATCCGTACTTCATTATTGTGGTCTGCCTGATGTTGGCGGTAATCGGCATTACCAGTCTCGGCCGCATGCCCGTAGATCTCTTCCCACCATCAATCTTCCCGAGGTTGTGGTCGCAACCTTCTATAGCGGGATGCCGCCCGAGGACATCGAGGTTGATATCACCAACCCGCTGGAGCGCTTCTTTACCTTGGCCAGCGGCATTGATCACATGGAATCGCGCTCGCTTTTGGGTGTGAGCATCATCAAAGTCTATTTTCAGCCAGGAACCAATGCCGATGCCGACGTAACCGAGCTTTCCAATCTGGCTCTGGCCGATCTCAAACGCCTGCCGCCTGGAACGTTGCCTCCTGTCGTGCTGAAGTTCGATGCGTCAAGTTTGCCGGTCTGCCTGGTCACGCTCAAGGGCCAGGGCCTGACCCAAACCGAGCTGCACGATGTAGGCCAGTTCTCCATCCGCAATCAGATTGCGACAGTGAAAGGCGCGGAAATTCCTCCGCCGTTCGGGGGCAAATACCGGCAAATCATGGTTTACGTTGACCCATACAAGTTGGCGTCCCGGCAGCTAAGCCCGATGGATGTCGTCGATGCGGTGAATAATTCCAACCTGATCCTGCCCGCCGGCGACGTGAAGGTGGGGCCTTTCGACTACTACGTGTATTCCAACAGCCTGGTTGACAACATGCAGCAACTGGGAAATCTGCCGGTTAAGACCGTCGGGACCTCCTGGGTTACCGTCAATGACATCGGCAAGGCCGAGGATGCGAATCAGATTCAATACAACCTCGTACGGGTCGACGGGCAAAGGTCGGTTTATCTGCCGATTATGAAACAGGGCGGCGACACCAACACCATTGAAGTCGTTAATGGTATTCGCGATGCCATCAAGCGTCTTTATGACATTCCCAAGCAACTGGTCTCCACTGTGGTGTTTGATCAATCGGCGTTCGTGAAGGAAGCGATCAAGACCCTGCTTCATGAAGGCGTGATTGGACTGATCCTCACCAGTCTGATGATCCTGATTTTCTTGGGAAGCTTCCGCGCCACCTCAGCCGTTTTTCTTTCGATACCGCTTTCCGCCTCACCACCTTTGTGGTCTTAAGCATGATGGGAAGCACGATCAACACCATGATCCTGGGTGGCATCGCGCTGGCATTTTCGCGCATCATCGACAACTCTGTCATCTCGCTTGAAAACATCTATCGTCACCTGGAGATGGGCGCCTCGCCGATGGTCGCCGCCGAAGTCGGTGGAGCAGAGGTGAATCTAGCGGTATTGGCTGCAACCCTGGTTGGCGTAGTTGATTTTTTCCCCGTCGTCTTCCTTTATGGTGTCGCAAAGTTCCTCTTTTCGGCATTGGCTCTTGCGTTCGTGTCTCCTTGTTGGCTTCCTTTGTGGTCGCGATGACAGTGATTCCGCTGTTCTGTTCGACGATTTCTCAAAGCGGCGCCGCACGCCGCTCACGAAAGCACGGGTCACGAAAAGCAAGATGAATACCAGGTTGAACCAGCAACTGCGGCCAACGCTTCCCCTTGGGAAAGATTTACGGCCCAATTTAACCGGCAATTTAATCGGCTCCTGGATCTCTACGAATACTGGGTAAGGCGCGCTCTGGTGCGGCCCGGCCTTACGGTTGCGATTTTGGGCGGCACCTTCGTTCTCAGCTTGGCTCATTTATCCATTTCTCGGCTTGGCATTTTTTCCGCGTACCGATGCCGGCCAGTTCGCGATCAACCTGAAAGTTCCGACCGGCACGCGCCTTGAGGTCACCGAACAGTACGTGGAGAAGGTGGAGGACCTGATCAAGCGGGAAGTTGGCAGCAAGGACTTGAAGATGGTGGTGTCGAACATCGGTGTGGTTCCGGACTTCTCCGCGCTCTATACCACCAACGCTGGCCCTTACACGGCCACCATTCAAGTCGCACTCAATGAACCCCACCAGCAAAGCAGCTTCGTATACATGGGCCGCGTGCAAAAAGCACTCGCCACCCAATATCCCAACATACGGGCTTTCTTCTCGAGCGGCTCGATGGTGGATGCGATCTTGAATAGCGGAATGTCGGCTCCGATCGATGTCCAGGTAAGCGGTCGCGACCTCAACCGGATCTATAGCACAGCCCAGGATCTAGCCAACCGTCTCCGGCAGGTGCGCGGTGTGAGCGAGGTTTATATTCCGCAAGATCTGAATTATCCCGGGCTCCGTCTAAACATTGACCGCGTCCATGCGGGCGAATTGGGACTCACGCAAAAGGAAGTGGTGGACAACGTAATCACCGCGTTGAATTCCAACACCATGATCGCCCCCAATTATTGGGTGGATCACAAAACAGGGAACGACTATTTCCTGACCGTTCAATACTTCGAACACGGCCATTCTGCCATCCACAACCTCGCGGATCTAACCAATATCCCGATTCGTGCTCCTCGACTGAAACAGCCCACCACGCTCGATAACGTGGTCAAACTTGAAACGGTGGAGACTCCGACTGAAGTGGATCACTATCAAATCCAGCGTGTGATCGATGTGTACGTCACCCCGGCGAGCGAGGATCTGGGAAAGGTTGCCGATCAGGTCCGGAAAACCCTGGCGCAGATGAAACTGCCGGAAAATACCCGCGTGGAGTTGCGCGGCATGGTCAACGGCATGACGGAATCGTTCCACAGCTTTGCCGTGGGCCTCTCACTCTCGGGCATCCTTCTGTATCTGATTTTGGTAGCGCAGTTTAAATCGTTTACCGATCCGCTCCTGATCATGCTTGCGATTCCCATGGGAGTCATTGGGGTGCTCATCATCCTTCCACTCACGGGAACCACGCTCAACGTAATGTCGCTGATGGGCGTACTCATGTTGGCGGGCATTTCGGTTTCCAATAGCATTCTCATTGTTGAATTTGCTCACCGCCTTGAGGAGCAAGGCCAATCGGCGGCAGAGGCAGTGATTACTTCGTGCCGGGTGCGTCTGCGCCCAATCCTCATGACTTCCATGGCCACAATCATTGGCATGATCCCGATGGCGCTCAAACTTGGAACCGGCGCCGAGCAGTACACGCCCATGGCGCTGGCCATCATCGGCGGTCTCACTTCCTCCGTGCTCCTGACCATCTTTATTGTACCGGCGGCATATCTGTTGGTTTACGGGAAAAATGCCCAACAGATTCAAACCGCGGTCCCCAAAGAGGGTGCCGATTGAGATTGATCCGATCAGCTCCTCGGGCTCTGCAAAAAATCGCCCGCCGCTCCCCGGGCTTTCGTCGCGGCCAACAATTGGGCCGAGACGAAACTCAAAGTTGACTTCGCGAAAGGCTGTTGGATGAAATCAAAGAAATATTATCTGCTCCTTCTGATCTATTCTCTCGGTGCGTTCCAACAGACGCTTGCCTGGGGCCAGGGATCACTTGCCTTATCGGCCGCCGCAGGCTTGCCGTCGGCTCCCGTGCCGCAGCAAGCTTCCGCTCCGGATGCCAACGCCAGTTCGATGCCAAACCAATCCTCGCCGCCAGCATCCGATCCCCAAGCCCGCTCTTTGACATTGAAGCAGGCGGAGGCGATCGCGACAAAAAATAATCCCCAGATTTCTGCAACCCGATTGATTGCTTTGGCCGCCCAGCAGGTAACCAGGGAAGTCCGTTCCGGTTTTTGGCCGATCGTGACGGGTGATCTGACTGGAGCAGATGCTCAAGCTGGCAGCCGTATAGCCGCTGGCGCGCTAAATAACCCCATCATTTATGAGCGCGCTGCGGGCGGCGTGATGGTGACTCAATTGATTACCGATTTTGGACGAACCGCGAATCTGGCGTCCAGCGCGAGTTTTGCGGCAAAAGCTGAGAACCAGAATTCGCTTGCCACCCGGCAGCAAATTCTTCTGGCCGTAGATCGCGCTTTTTACAACACCTTGCAGGCGCAAGCCGTGCTTACTGTCGCGCGCCAAACCGTCGGCGAGAGGCAAACCGTTGCCAACCAGGTGGGAGCGCTCTTCAAGAACAAATTGAAGTCAGAATTGGACTTCAGCTTCGCAAATGTCAATTTGGCGCAGGCGCAACTTCTGCTGTTGGACGCTCAGAACAACCGGGACGCTGCTCTGGCAACCCTTTCCATGGTGCTCGGATCTCCGACCCTCGAAAATTATCATTTGGTGGAGGAGGGCACCCAATCCGCACCGCCTCCGGGGAATGTGGATGATCTGATTGCGAAGGCGTTTTCCACCCGCCCGGAGATATTGTCGCTTCAATTCCAGAACCTGTCGGCGGAGAAATTTCAGACGGCGCAACGTGATCTGCTCTTTCCCACCATCAACGCGATGGGAGCCGCTGGGGACACACCGGTCGGAAATCCGGCCGTCGCCCCTAGCGCCGATGCCTGGAACAATACGTATGCGGCAGTCGGTGCAAACGTGGAGATTCCGCTCTTCAACGGATTTCTCTTCACCGCCAAGGCGCGCGAGGCCAAGCTTCGCGCCCAGGCTACACGGGAGCGCTTGCTCGACTTGCGAAACACGATTTCGCGGGACGTTCGCACCAGTTGGCTCGATGCGAATACCTCATTTCAACGCCTGGCGGTCACTCGGCAACTGTTGGCACAAGCCAATCTCGCGCTCAATCTCGCGCAATCCCGCTACAACCTGGGTCTGGCATCGATCGTGGAACTCAGCCAAGCCCAACTTCAACAGACGCAAGCCGAAATTGCCAATGCCCAGGCTGGCTACGATTACCGTCTGAGTTTGGCGGTTTTGACTTATGAGACCACGGGAATCTAGTGCCGATTTATCAATTTGTTCGCAGGGTCGCATTCCAGGGGAGAAAGCGCAACCATGGAATCCGCAGGCCCGCCCACAGAGCGTCCAGGAAAGACTCTTCGATTAGCACTCGCCAGTGGTTACTGCTTACCCTCCTGGTGACGGCTTTAGTTGGAGGACTGTTCGTGTTCGCTCTTTACTACCAATTGGGCAGATAAATGAACGATCCTCATCTGGAAATGAAAATGAGTTTCTAGATTCAATCTTGGTATCATATGTTAATATCAAACTGGTTTTTAGGTCGCAAGCGCGTTGGTGGTTTTCGTCGCGATGGATTAGTTCCTCAAAGCCCACGGCGAGCCATCCGGACCGCTTGCCCGACTCCTGGGTCAACTACGGTGGAGAGTAATATCGAATCGGGCGAGTCTTTGGGGCGGCATGTCCGCCTTGGAATTATTACTCTCGCGATTACCGCCGTTGCGTTGCTAGCCGCCTGTTCCCGCCGGCAGCCGGCAAACACAAGCTCCGCCAAGCTCTCATTCAACGAAACCATTCAACCGATTCTTTCGGAAAATTGCTACGCCTGTCATGGTCCTGATCCGGGTGGGCGTAAGGCTGAGTTGCGGCTCGACCGGGCAGAATTTGCCTATGCGAAACATGGTCAAAGCGGACCGGCGATCATCCCGGGCAAGCCTGACAAAAGTCCGCTGATCCGGCGAATCGAATCCGGGGATCCGAAGCAGCGAATGCCACCGGAAGAGGCGCATAAGACCCTCAATCCTGAACAAATCGCCTTGCTGCGCCAATGGGTGAAAGAGGGTGCACCTTATGAGGAGCATTGGTCGTTTATTCCGCCGAAGTGGCCCGCGATTCCGATCACGAAAGATCAGCGGTGGGCGCGCAACGACATCGACCGCTTCATTCTGAGCAGGCTGGAGAAGGAAGGATTATCACCCTCACCTGAGGCGGACAAACGTACGCTAATCCGGCGGGTGACCTACGATCTGATTGGGCTTCCTCCGACTCCCGAAGAAGTGCAGGCTTTCGTCGCTGACAATTCTCCTAATGCTTACGAAAAAGTGGTGGACCGGTTGCTCGCCAGCCCGCGTTATGGAGAGCATCGCGCCCACTATTGGTTGGATGTGGCCCGCTACGGCGACACGCAAGGCCTGCACGCGGATTACTTCCGCAGCATCTGGCCTTATCGGGATTACGTAATCAACTCCTATAACGCCAACAAGCCGTTTGATCAATTCATCCGCGAACAGATTGCTGGCGACATGCTGCCGAATAAAACGCTAGAAACAACGATTGCATCGGCATACATCCGCGCGGGCATCAGTTCCGGCGAGGGCGGCACGGTGGTCGAGGAGTTGCGGGTAAATAATAAGCGTGAACGAATTGAGGCCTTCGGGGCGGCGTTTATGGGGTTGACGACTGGCTGCGCGGTTTGTCATGACCACAAGTTTGACCCGATCACGCAGAAGGATTTCTATCAGCTCACAGCCTTCTTTAATAATCTGACGGAAAATCCGTCTAACGACGATCGTAAGGATTGGCCGCCATTTATTCGGCTTCCAAAGAAGCCTGAGGATATGGAGGCCTATAAGGAGTTATTCAACAAGAAGGCGAAGATTGAAGGCGAGATCAGCGACCGCAAGAGTCAGGCACGGCAACTGATCGCAGCGTGGTTGAATCAACCTGACGCGAAGCCGCAATCTGTGGACCCTACGAGCCTGCAAGTGCGTCTTCGCTTCGACGAGCAAAAAGGTTCGACCTTTGTTAATTCGGCTCCAAACGCCGCGATGAAGTCGGTTACGGCCACTGAAAGCCCGATTGTGTGGGGTGAAGGCACATGGTTCTGGCCTTACATGCGAATGGATGTCAGCACCAAGCTCCAATTGCCGCAAACCGGCGACGTGGAGTCGAATCAGCCCTTTACGGTTGCGACCTGGATCCGCCCTTACCTGAGATCGCTGGAAGCGAAAGATAAGAAGCTGCCGAAGGGCGTGATTTTGGCACGAGCCGATACGACGCAAAAAGAGCGCGGCTGGGAACTTCAAATCCTGAAGACCAAGCTTACCTTTACGATGGCCAATGAAGCTCCTAACAACGCCATCACGGTAGAAACTAAGACCGACAGGCTGATGGGCGTGGGCCGCTGGAACCATGTTGCCGTAACCTATGACGGATCGGGAAAGGCGGCGGGAATCAAACTTTACCTTGATGGGCAGCCACAAGAATTAGCGATCGTTAAAGATACGCTGAAGGGAAGTGTACGTACAGCAGTTCCTTTGACTTTTGGCTGCATGTATCCCGAAGGAGACCCGCTGCGGCAGTCCTCATTTACGGACTTTCGCTTTTATAACCGAATGCTTTCGCCGGAAGAGGTCGCACGTCTTCCCCGCGAGGACTACGTTACTGAGATAATAAAGAAACCTCTGGCTAAGTGGTCCGATGACGAATTCCAGGTGGTGAGCGATTTTTACTTTGCGCAGCGCGATCCAACGATGCAGTCGCTCACGGCGCAAATCGCCCCTCTAAATGACGAGCTTGATCGCCTTTCGAAGGATGGCCCAATCGCTCTGGTGAGCCAGGAGGCCCCGGGTCTTGCGTATGCTGACATTCTGACCAGAGGCGTTTATAGCGCGCGTAAGGGACGAGTGCGTCCCAATGTGCCTCACTTCTTGCCGCCCTTGCCGCCAGGAGCGCCGCGAAACCGGCTTGGCCTTGCGGAGTGGACGGTGAGTCCCTCCAATCCTTTAACCGCGCGCGTAACCGTAAATCGCATGTGGCAAGAGATATTTGGGACAGGAATTGTAGAAACGACCGAAGATTTTGGATTGATGGGAACCCGGCCGAGTCATCCGAAGCTGTTGGATTGGCTGGCGCTGGATTTCGAGAAGAATGGATGGGATGTGAAGCGGTTTTACCGGCAAATTGTTCTGTCGTCCACCTACCGGCAATCGGCGCGGATTACCCCGGAATTGTTGGAGAAAGATCCAAAGAACCGCTTGCTGGCGCGAGGTCCGCGCTTCCGGATGGATAGCGAGATGATCCGCGATACAGTGCTGCAGGCAAGCGGGCTGATCGTGAATCAGATTGGCGGCCCGAGCGTGAAACCGTACCAACCGCCAAATCTGTGGGAGACGGTGGCCATCCAAGGCAGCGATACCCGCGTCTACAAGCAGGATCACGGAGACGCGCTGTACCGCAGGAGTCTCTACACTTTCTGGAAACGCATGTCCACGATGCCGGATATGGATGCGTTCGATTCGCCGGTGCGGGACGCGGTATGCACTCGCCGGCAAAGAACCAATACGCCATTGCAAGCCTTGGTCTCTATGAATGAGACGCTGCGTTTAGAGGCATCGCGGAAATTAGCCGAGCGCTTGATTCACGACTCGCCTAAGGAAGATGCCCGGCTGGATTTGCTTGGCAACCTGTTACTTGCGCGTGATTGGGGGCCAAGAGAAAAAGCGGTTTTGGAGGGTGCCTTGGCGCAGTACCGCGAGACCTACACCAAGGATCCAGGAGATGCGGTCAAATTGTTGCATGTGGGTGAGAGTAAGATAGACCGGACGATTCCGGCGCCGGAGTTGGCGGCCTGGATGCTGGTCTCCAGTACGGCAATGAATCTTGATGCGGTGATTACCAAATGAAATTACAAAAACCATTTACAGTCAATCCGTCTGGTTGTTCGTGCTCCGATCAGCATGGCGAAGGTCCATCGGTTTATGACTTGCCGGTGCCTCTCTCCTTGCGTGAGGAATGGCGGCGTCTCGAGACTCGTCGGCATTTTTTGGGACGAATGGGCAAGACGCTGGGGTGGGCCGGCATGGCCACGTTGGCGGGGGAAGCGCTTTTTAAGAAAGTGGCGCGGGCTGCGACCCAGCCATCGGATGCAGCCATCGGATCGGTTTACCTGCCGAACTTTGTTCCCAAAGCCAAGCGTTGCATCCATTTGTTCATGTCCGGTGCTCCGCCGCAAATGGATTTGTGGGATTACAAGCCCGGCTTGGCCAGTCTTTACGATACGGATTTGCCTGACTCGGTGCGCGGCACCCAGGTGCTCACCGGGATGACAGCGGGACAAGCGCGTTTCCCGGTAGCGCCATCGCATTGGAATTTCGCGCAGTACGGTCAGAGCGGGCGAAGAGTCAGCGATCTGCTGCCTTATACGTCGAAGATGGTTGACGATCTCGCGGTGATCTATACGCTGAACACCGATGCGATTAATCATGAACCGGCGAATCTATTGATGAATACTGGCAACATGGTTCCGGGGAAACCGTGCCTGGGATCGTGGCTGGCCTATGGCTTAGGCAGTATGAATGAGAATCTGCCGACGTTCATTGTGTTGAATTCAGCTTTGATTAAGGGCACGAATCAGCAGCCAATTTCTCCGAAGTTGTGGAGCAGCGGATTTCTGTCCAATGAATATTCGGGCGTGGTGTTCCGGGCCGAGGGGCCACCCGTTCTCTATTTGGACAATCCCGATGGCATGAGCAGCAAGACCCGACGCACTCTCGTCGATAGCGTTCAGGCGATTAATCAGCTGACTTACGAAGAGATCGGCGACCCGGAGACGCATACCCGCATTCAAGAGTATGAGATGGCCTTCCGCATGCAAACATCGGTTCCGGAACTAACCGACATGAGCAAAGAGCCAGCCAGCACCTGGGAGTTGTACGGTGAAGAGGCGAAGAAAGCAGGCACGTTTGCTCACAACTGCCTTTTGGCTCGCCGCATGGCGGAGCGTGGCGTGCGTTTTACCCAGATCTATCAACGCGGGTGGGATGTACACGACAATGCCGTCGGCAATCTGCCGAAACTGTGCGCCGCAACCGATCAGGGATGTTACGCGTTGGTAACTGACTTAAAGCGCCGTGGCATGCTCGACGACACGCTGGTGATTTGGGGCGGTGAGTTTGGGCGGACGGTTTACAGCCAGGGCGGCCTGACCAAGACGAATTACGGCAGAGACCATCACCCGCGCTGCTTTTCGGTGTGGATGGCAGGGGGCGGCGCGACGCCGGGGATTTCCCATGGGCAAACGGACGATTATTCTTACAACATTGCAAGTAATCCGGTGCATGTTCGCGACTTCAATGCCACATTGCTTCGCTTATTAGGCATTGACAATGAGAAGCTGACGTTCAAGTTCCAGGGCCTCGATCAAAAGCTTACGGGAGTCGTGCCGGCAAAAGTAGTGCCCGAGTTAATTGCGTAATCCCGAAAGAGCCGCTAGCCTCTCATTATGAAGATCCGAGAGTTGCGTTTGCATGATCCGGACGAGGAAAAGATGCGTCTCGCTGTACAAACTACCCTCCTCGGGCGGTCTTAGAAAATATCCATGGGATTGCGCCCGCGCTCGATATTTTTCGGCTCAGCGATGTTCGCTGTGCTCATATTGCTGGGACTGATCATCTTTGCTCCTCCGAGTGGTGCGGAGCATGCGGAATTCGCTCAATTCCTGGGCAGGTTCCATCCTTTAATCATTCACCTGCCGATTGCCTTACTTCTACTCGCGCCAGTGCTTGAGTTCGCGGGTTTTTACGAACGCGGGGCGGGGTTGCGTCAGTCAACAGAATTCGTGCTGGCGCTCGCGACCGCCGGCGCGATTGCTGCGGTTTCATTGGGATGGCTGCTAGCCTGGAGCGGCGGCTACGATGGTCCCCTGGTGCGGCACCACATGTGGGGCGGAATTTCAGTTGCCGCGGCGAGTTTAGGGTGTTGCTGGCTTTTCACCCGAAATCGCCGACTGGCGCTCGTTGCGCTGTTGGCGACGGTTGGTCTTACCGCATGGACGAGTGACCAGGGCGGAAAACTCACTTACGGCACCGGCTATTGGACCGAACATATGCCGGCGCCGCTACGCGCGTTGCTCGATGTCAGCGACAACGGACCGGTAGCCACTCGCGTGGATCCAGCCAGCTTTTATGCCACCCGGGTGCAACCGATCTTTAGCGACAAATGCGTCTCGTGCCATAGTTCCGGCAAACATAAAGGCAATTTGCGGCTGGATAGTTACGAAAATCTGATGCGCGGAGGCAAAGACGGGCGGGTAATTCTGGCAGGCGATCCTCGGAAAAGCGATCTTTTTCGCAGGATCACGCTTCCACCGGATAGCAAAAGCTTCATGCCTGCGGAGGGAAAACCGGCGCTCACGGCCGACGAGACAAAGGTAATCGAAATCTGGATTAGAGCCGGAGCAACGCCCCAAGTGGACCAGAAGCTACTTGCCGGTTTGCCCGCATCGCTGATTGCCGCGCCGGAGCCGAAAGTTGCGGACTATCGTCCGAAGTTGAAAATGATGGCGGCGTTGCAAACTTCGTTGAACATTCGCTTAGTGCCGCGTTCCCAGGATCCCACTGACGGACTCATTCTGCGCACGGCTGGTTCGCCCGACACCTGCTCCGATGCGACATTGGCAAAGCTGGCGCCGGTGGCCGGTCTTATCGTGGACGCTGAGCTTGCCCGGACAAAGGTCACCGATGCGGGAATGGCAACTCTGGCGAAGAGCTTTTCAAATTTGCGGTTCCTTGATCTCTCGCACACTGCGGTGACGGCTTCCGGAATGAAGGCTATCGCGCAACTGAGTAAACTTGAGTCCTTAAACCTTACGGACACAAAGGTAGATTCTGCCAACGTCGCCGAGTTGCGCTCGAAACCGACGCTCAAGAAGCTCTTCTTATTTGAAAGCCGCTGATAAACCGAATTCACATATGCAAAACCGGAGGCTTGGCCACGCTACCCCGATTGCAGCGCGGGATTGAGGAGATTCACAAATGCAACTGAATCAGCCAAGCGCTGAAATCTGGACACCGGATGGTGCGAATGAAAAGGACGCGTTGGCGCGCGTCACGCATATGGCGATTGCGGCGCATCAGGATGATGTAGAGATTATGGCGCTGGATGGAATCCTGGCTGCCTTCGCGAGGTGCGGATTCATGGCAGTGATTGTAACGAACGGCGCGGGTAGTCCACGAGCCGGACAATACGCAAATTATAACGATCAGCAAATGCGCGAGGTTCGGCGGCTCGAGCAGAAGAAGGCGGGATTTGTCGGCCAATATTCGGCGGTCGGGTTTCTGGAATACCCGAGTGCGGCGGTAAAAGATGGCAATGATCGTAGGGCGCGCAACGATTTGAAGAACATACTCGCGGCTTGTCATGCTGAGATTGTTTACACGCACAACCTGGCTGACAAGCACGACACACACGTCGCGGTCGCTTTGCAAACGATAGCGGCGATTCGCGAATTGCCAATCGAAAGACGGCCCAAAAAACTTTATGCGGGCGAGGTTTGGCGCAATCTGGATTGGTTGGTAGAAAGCGATAAGGTTATTTTTGACCTCGGAGAATGCGAGAACATTGCGAGATCTTTAGTGGGTGTATTTGATTCACAGATCGCCGGAGGCAAGCGCTATGATCTGGCGGTGATGGGACGGCGGCGGGCGAACGCTACATTTTTTGAGAGTCATGCGGTAGACGCCGCCGAGTGGGTTGATTTTGGCATGGATCTCACTCCCCTGATTGAGAGTCCAGAATTGGATCCCGCCCAATATATCGGCGGGTTTATAAGGCGATTTTCAGATGACGTTCGCGCCCGCATTGAGCGATTCCGGCTCTCCAGATAAATTCTGATTCCCCGCGAAAATCCACCTACGCTTCGTTCTCATCTACACTAATACTGCATGTTCCGAGAGGAGCGAGTGCGATGTCGGTTGGCAAGGCCAGCTTTCTAAAGAAACCTTGGTTTTTGGCGATGGAAGTAGCGCTGTTGCTGTCGTGTGTTGGGGCGGCGCAAGACGCTTCGAAGGCGCCACAACAAAACGAGACACGGCAAAGAGAGAACCCTGCGGCGGAATTGGGGAAAGCACCCGGTGCGCGCCCTGAGAAATCCCCCGCGGTATTAGAGGAACTGAATTCCGCCCTACAAACTTTAGTGGCAAGAGTGTCGCCGGCAGTAGTGCAAATTCAGGTGACGGGTTACGGAACCCTGGATGACGGCAACCGGAGAGAGACCGCCGTGATCGCGCGGCAACATGCTATCGGGTCGGGTGTGATGGTTGACGCCAGCGGCTATATCATGACCAACGCGCATGTGGTTCGTGGGGCGCAACGCATCAGGGTGGTGCTTCCGATGCCGTCGGAGGATTTTCCGCAGGTACTGCCGGCTGGCAAACAGCATGTGTTTGACGCCAAATTGGTGGGTGTCCATCAAGAGTCCGATCTGGCTCTGTTGAAGATTGAAGGAACTGGATTTCCGACGTTATCGCTTGGCAGTGCGCGGCCGGTGCATCAAGGCCAATTGGTTTTTGCAATTGGCAGCCCGGAAGGATTGGAAAATTCAGTGACCATGGGAGTGGTGAGTGCAGTCGGCAGGCAGCCTGATCCGGACAATAATATGGTCTACATTCAGACGGACGCACCCATCAATCCCGGCAACAGCGGGGGTCCGCTGGTGGACATGGACGGATATGTACTGGGAATGAATACGTTAATTTTCTCTCAGGGTGGAGGCAGTGAGGGGCTGGGTTTTGCGATACCGGCAAGGGTTGTTCGATTTGTTTACCAAAGCTTGAAAAAATACGGGCATGTGCACCAGGTCGAAATTCAGGCTGCGGCACAGGATATAACTCCCGATCTCGCCGAGGGTTTGGGACTTTCGCGGAGCTGGGGCGTGGTGATCTCAGACGTCGATCCAGACGGGCCGGCCGCGAGCGCTGGATTAAAGATCGGCGATATTGTGATCAGCGCGGATGATCGTCCCATTGCCACGCTGCCGGCGTTGACTGCTGCCATGTATCTGCACCCTCTCGATCAAGTGATGAAACTGGTCGTGCTGCGCGGAGCAGACAAGAAGACGCTGGAGATTTCGGTCCGTGAGCATCGTGATCCGATGGATAGATTGATGGATTCCGTTGATCCTGACAAAAGTTTGGTGGCGGGACTTGGCATACTGGCTATCGATTTAAATGACGAGTTGCGATCGGCGATTGGCGATTTGCGGATTGCCAATGGGGTCGTGGTCATCGCCCGAGCCGCAAATCTGATTGGCCCCGACACGGGTCTAAAATCCGGAGACGTCATTCATGCGGTCAATAAGACTCCGATCGACTCGGTCGATGCTCTGCGCTCGACAATTCAAGGGATTAAGCCTAACTCCCCGGTCGTGCTCCAGATCGAGCGCCAGGGAAAATTGCTGTGGCTGGCTTTCGACATGGAATAGTTCATCTCGATCGTATACCGGCGAGATCCGCTAGATGGAGCAGTCCGGCGATGAAAGAAGCTTCGACGTTCTGGGCATCGCATACCGAAACCGACCGACTCTGGCCTTCAAGTAAATACCTCCATGCCTCCGCCACCGTGCCCAAACCGGTGATCACAACATGTTCTCCCAGTTTTCGATTTTTCAAAGTTGCATCCAGATCCGCGCCGGCCACGGCGCCCACCAGAAACGATGACAACTGCAACGGGTTCAGGCCGAACGTTTGGTGGAGGATGCGCACGGAAAAAAGCGATCTTGAGAGTCCGTAAGCTTTCTGTTGAGCATGGCCTTGCCCGAGCCAGTGAAAGTCAATCTCGCTCAGGCGCGCCTGTGGAAGAGAACTCGATAGCACAGTGTGCTGTTGAACGGCTTGGATTAATTCTCCAGACAAAGTGGTGAAACTTGAAGCGACGCGCCCGGCACTATCGAGCGTGATGGCTTTCCAATGAGAGCCGAGGTTCAATAGCGTCGAATGCGGACCGAGATTCCCTAGCTGATGCAAACCGACGCAGAGCGTTTCCTCGCCACGGATCAAATCTAAGTCGCCAAGATCGTCGATGGAAGGCTGTATCGGGCCGGTGCGGACTCCAGGGACCAGCCATATAGGCAATTCGCTAATCTCATTCCGCACGAGCTTCTGCATCGAACATGCAAGTTCTTGGTCGCCTGCGGGAGCTGCCACGTGCGGGATTTCAAATAGCCCCAGTGATGACGTGATCATCCCGGCGCCCAAAATAAACTTAGGTGCAGCGCCCAACTCTCCTGCTTCTATCTGTAGGAAATGGATCAGATCTTTGAGCGTTGCCGAAACGATCTGGGTGCTTCCGGTCCTGGCGGAGTCGCGTACGCCCACTGATGCAGTTTGCCGGGCGATAATCTGATTTTCCGCGACCAGCCAAACACGTGTGTTGGTCGTGCCCATGTCCACGCATATCATGGCGTCATGGGGACGCGAGCTGCCAACGATGGATGTGCGGCTCATTGCAGGATGATACACGGCGCTTCGAATCGCGCCCAAAGTCCTGGAATCGGGTCGCAGCGAGCAATATGTAAATAGACGCGATGTCTCAATCTTTCTTTGGAGAAGATTCGACTTTTGGGGAAGGCTCAACAGGTTTCTTGGCCGGCTTTGTTTCTGGAGTTTTGTCGTCGGGGATTTCGTCCCCGGAGAATTTGGTTTCATCGTCAGGTTTTTTCAGATATTGCACGATCACCGAAATGCGACGGTTTGACGCATCGAAAGGATCGTCTGGCTTGTGGAGCATTTGATCCGCATACCCTCGGACTTGAGTAACCTGCTTGGGGCCCAAGCCGTTTGCCTGCATGAGACGGCGAGCGGCATTGGCGCGATCTGACGAGAGTTCCCAGTTTCCGTAATCTCCGCCTCCGGAAAATGGCTTGGAGTCAGTGTGCCCCTCAATGGAGATGGTGTTGGGCAGCTTGGCCAGTTGTTGGGCCAGCATGACCAGCAATTCCTGGCCATGTTGATTGGGAGTATGGCTGCCGACATCGAAGAAGGTTCCGTGGGCGGTTTCCAACAGCTCAATGCGCAGGCCTTCGGCAGTGATTGTCATCTCAATCTGATTCTTGAGTTTATCGAAATCGGGCATGCTTTCCAGCGAACGCTCGATTTCGGCTTTGAGCTTTTGCATGTTGTCGGAAGCCAGAACTGGGGCTGCGGCCGCGTTGCCGGTCATGGTCGTGCCAAGCTTTTCGCCAGTTCCCGAGGGATCTTTGAAATATCCGGCAATCGCCTCTTTGACCGGTTTACTGGTGTTGAGCAGCCAGAGAACGATGAAAAGCGCCATCATGGCGGTAACGAAATCGGCGTAGGCCACCTTCCAGGCGCCGCCATGATGGCCGCCGTGCGAGACCTTTTTTTTTATGATAATAATTGGCCGCTGGCCTTCCATATGCTGCCTTTCCGTTTAGCCGCCAGCCGCTGCGGCGGCGGCTGGAGCAGCTTCGCCACCGCCCCCACCGCGGCATAGTTTCTCGACCTCCCCAAAAGAAGGCCGCACATGTCCCGGGATGGCGCGGCGGCCGACCTCCACGGCGAGAATTGGAGCGCTCCCTTTCAAGAATGCAATCATCAGTACACGAACCACGTGCAGGTATGCGTGTTCATCGTCGGCAATTTTCGTCATGTTGGCGGCGATGGGACCCACTAATCCGTAGCAAAGAAGAATTCCGAGGAAAGTCCCGACGAGCGCCGCGGCGACCTTGTGACCGATTTCTTCCGGTGGTCCACCCAAAGCACCCATGGTAATTACCACGCCGAGCACGGCCGCCACAATGCCGAGGCCGGGAAGGGAATCCGCCATGCTGCTAAGAGATGCAATGGGAATCCCGGATTGGTGATGATGGACGTCCATGTCCAGTTCCAGAATCTGATCGAGGTCGAAGGCTTCGGTCCCACTGATCGCCATTCGCATGCTGTCGCAGAAGTAATCACAGATATGGTGGTCGTGCACAAACGCCGGATTTTTCGACAAAATCGGACTTTTTGATGGGTCCTCTACGTCGCTTTCCAGCGCCATTAATCCTTCGCGCCTTGCCTTGTTGAGCAGGTCATACATGGTTTTGAGAGTGTCGAGATAACGCTGTTTAGTGAACTTGGAGCCCTTGAAAACACCGGTGATGCCCCCGACAATCTGTTTGAGAATATGCAACGGATTTGCGATCAAAACGGTTCCGATTGCCGCGCCACCGATGATCAGGAGCTCGGCAGGCTGAACCAAAACCCGGACGTTGCCGTGCTCCATCAGGTAGCCGCCCAGCACGGCGCCGAAGACCACTAAAATTCCGATGATTGCAAACATGGTGGATCAGCCTTCGGCACGGCCGCTATGAGTCTCTTCAGCTTGAGAGGGATCTGTCCTGAGTCTTTCGCTCAACAACGTGGAATGGGCCCGGGATAAGATGCTCTCAGTGGTATCGCCGGATTGCACCATGGCGTGGCCCACCGAGACGGCAACTACGAGGAGATCATCCCACCACTGGATGCCCGAAGTGCTTGCCATTTTATGCACATTCTCGGCTATCTTTCGCAAATCCGCCGATTCGCAATTGGTGACAATGGCCAGGAATTGGCGTTCGGCCCAGCGACCTAGAAATCCGTCAGGACGCAGGGTGTGTTTCATGGTCTGCGCGATGACGTGCAACATGACGTCTGCAGCTTCGCGGCCGTGAGTGGCGTTCAACTCGGCGATATGCTCGACGTCAATCCATAACACGCCGAATGGCAAATGGTATTCGTTAAAGAAAGCCAGGTTTTCGCGCAGGTGCGATTGCGTGAAGGCGTGATTGGGAACTCCAGTGACAAGATCGAGGCAGCCATGTGCTGCCAAACTATTATCGCGATATGCGGGCTCAGTGCTGCAGAAATCTACGTCAAAGCTTTCGGCAAGGGCAATCAATGATCCGTGAAGATCGCGTATAGGGTGAACTCGCAGATGCACCGGAACCGAATGGCCGGCCTTGTGATGTAGATATCCCTGCATTTCAATGGGCTCGCCATTGTGCACGACTTGCGTCAATGGACAGGAAGCGCCGCAGTGAATGCAACTGATTTCATTGCACTGGGCCAGGATATTAGCCTGACTGTTATGGCCGAGTGCATCGTGGGAATGGAAACCGGTAATTTTCTCGGCACCCGAGTTCCAGAAGATAATTTTGCGCCGCCGGTCGAGCAGAACGACTCCCGTGCTGATCACTTCCAGAACCGAGCGGAAGATTTCCGTGTCCTGCAACCCGGTCATGTCAGGGGGAAGAGTCATCGCCAGCGCCGAAGCATATTCATCGGCAACGGTCCTCCTTGACTTCAACCCCGCCACGTCCGATTAGGCCGGCGTCATGGTGCCGGGCCATGCCATGCCGAGCGTGGTGCGGATGGTGCTGAGCAATCGGCTATTGTCCACAGGTTTTTGAAAGAAGGCGGTCGCGCCTGCTCGCAACGCCTGCTCACGGCTCGACTGGGGATCGCGCGCAGTCAGAATAATGACCGGTATACATGAAAGATTGCTGTTTTGCTGCAGACGTTCCAGCACGACAAATCCGTCGCCAGCGGGAAGGCCAAGATCGAGGATGATCAGGTCAGGCCGTTCTTTCTGAGCCATGGCCACGGCGGAAAACCCGTCGGTAGCGTAAGTAGTGTCATAGTGGTTGGCGCGTAATCGCAGATTCAAACCGCGGCGCAAGTCGGGATCATCGTCAACGATCAAGATCTTGGGTTTTTCCATGGCTTTGGGTTCCTTTCGATTTTTGTAGCTTGCTTGGCGGCTCTTGAATCTTGAGCTCATGAACTCACGGCTCCGTTTCCCCGGCGGCCAGTCTGGGTGCGCAGGCTCTGGGTCGCGAACTCGGTGACCATTGCGGCGATGGCCCGTACCTGCGCTTCCAATGGCATCGCAGCTTCAACCCCCGGCAGCGTGAGCGGTATTGTGGAAACGGCGAAGGTGGCGCTCGATGCGAGCTCGGGCGAGCGTTCGAACTGGTCTATTATCCTTTTGGCCAACACCTGTGCACCCTCAGCGTCCGTCGACGCCACGATCAAGAAATTTTCTTTCTGGCCGGAAGTCGCAAGCGCAGGCATCAGCAGATCCTTCGCGGGCAAAATACAATTGCGCAGAAGTTCTGTGCATAGCTGGTGAACATGTTCCGGGTTGCCCATTTCCGGAGTGCCGCGGGGTGTCGCGGAGACGATGACCAGCGTTAGAGAATCGCGAAGACGGCCCTGATCTGAAACGACCGGGGTCAAGAGTTTCGCTAGAGAAAACACGGGAAGCGTAAATGAAAAGGTGCTGCCCTGGCTGAGTTGGCTCTCGACCCAAATCCGGCCTCCCTGAAGGCGGACGAGTTCCTGCACAATGAAGAGTCCCAACCCCAGACCTTTGCGGCTGTTGTCCAGAGCATTCGGGTCCTGATACATGCGCTCGAAGATGAGCGCTTTGGCCTCGGGGCTGATACCCTGACCGGTGTCGACGACGGAGAGATAAACAAACTGTGGGTCTGCCTCCACTGAAAATGCTTTGACTGTGATGCTTCCACCCGCGGGGGTGAATTTGACGGCATTGTCAATCAGGTTTATCAAGATTTGCAACCCGCGGCCGGGGTCGGCATAGACCAGGCCCAGGGCTCCACAAACCGACACATCCAGCTTGATTTGCTTGCTCTGCGCGGAAGCCTGCATCATGTTCACAGCTTGCCGAATCAGGCTATCCACTAGCAGACAACGCGGTTCGATGCGAATTTTCCCGGTTTCGGCGCGCGCAGCCTCCAGAAGGTGACCGATCATGGATTGCAGCTGATTCACGCTACGCATCACGGTGCCGAGATGCTCGCGCTGCTCCACTGAAAGTGTGCCGGCAAGACCATCCAGCAGGATGGTCACAAACTGGTGAATGCAGGTGAGTGGCGTGCGCAATTCATGAGAAACGTGGGAGAGGAACTGATCTTTGAATTGCAACTGCTGCTTGCGGCTGAGATCGAGCGAAGTGAGCAGAGCCTGGCGTTCGATCGCGTAGCGCATGGCGCGCGCCAGTTGTTTGCTGTCGAAGGCGCCTTTCACCAGATAATCTTGCACGCCCTGATGGACCGCCTTTAAAGCCAATTCTTCGTCATCCTGGCCTGAGAGCACCACCACGGGCACCCCCGGAGCATTTTTCAGCACATTGCGAAAGGTCTCCGCGCCCCGGCTATCGGGCAGGTTGAGATCCAGCAACACGAGTGCGGGTTCTTCCTTGGAAAGCGAATCGAGGCCAGTGGAGAGCCGATCGGCGCAGGCCACGTCCACACCGGAATTGCCTTCGACCAGGCGCAGACGCACCAGGTCTGCATCCCCGGGATTGTCTTCAATCAATAAAACGTGCGTAGGCGGTTTCTTCAAATGTCTTCCTCCACAGGAAAACGCGCGCAGCCAAACCAGAACTCTCCAATCGAATCAATTGCCGCAACGTAGTCATGTAGGTTTCCTGGTTTGCAAACATAGCTGTTTGCACCCAATTGGTAGCTGGTCTCGATATCCTGTCTGGCCTGAGAGGTACTGAATATTACGATGGGGGTTTTGCGCAACGAGGGATGCGTTTTGACCTCGGCCAAAACGGCTTTTCCGTCCTTACGTGGCAGATTCAGATCCAACAAAACAAGGTCGGGCAGGGGCCTGTCGGAATACCGCCCCGCTTGATGCAGAAAGGCAATCGCCTCGCTGCCATCGGTCACGAAAGAGACCAAACTCGGAAAGTTGCACCGGGCGAGGACGTCCGTCGCCAAGTCGATGTCCGCCGGATTGTCATCCACCAATAAGACTTGGGACATGGTTTTCATAGGGCTTGGCTGCCTGCGTCAGATTTCCGGCTTCCGGTTGCGGTGTGGCGGGCAACGTGAAGCGAAAAAGCGTGCCTGGAGCGGGGCGCTTCTCCACCCAAATCTTCCCGCCATGCTGTTCGATAATTTTTTTGCAGATGGACAGACCGATCCCGTTGCCCGGATATTCGGTGCGGGTGTGGAGTCGTTTGAAAATAGTGAAAATCTCTTCCGTGTCCTCGGCCGCTATTCCGATGCCGTTGTCCTGAATCGAGAACAACCAATCTTCCCCTTGTGGTTTGGCCTCAATTTGGATTACGGGCGCATCGCCGCCACGAAACTTGATGGCATTGCTGATGAGATTTTGAAAGACCTGCTGCAGTTGCACCGCATTTCCCATGACTGTGGGTAAACCATCGAACAGAATCACCGCACCGCTATCCCGAATGGCGGTGTGCAGGTTTTGCAATGCGCCGCTAACCAATAGAGCACAATCGAGCGCTTTCTTCTCCGTTCCTTGACGGCCTGCACGAGCGAACGCCAGCAGGTCCTGAATCAGAGTTTGCATTCGGGTCGCGCCCTCGACTGCGTATCCAATGTATTTGTCGGCTTGATCGTCTAATTTTCCACGATAGCGCTCGGCCAGCAGTTGGGTGTAGGAGGCCACCATGCGCAGCGGTTCCTGCAGGTCATGGGAAGCGGCATAGGCGAACTGCTCCAACTCTTGGTTCGAGGCCGCGAGTTCCTGTACTTTTTTCGCCAGTTCTTCTTGCGCAGCTTTCCTTTCCAGGCGAAGACACTTTTCTTGCAAAGCGCGCCGGATCGAAACCGGCAAGCGGGTTAGGGAATCTTTAAGCACGTAGTCGGTTGCGCCCTGCTTTATACACTCCACTGCAGTTACGTCGCCCAGCGCGCCCGAAACGAGTATGAGCGGAATGTCCAGGCCCTCTTCACGCAAGATGTCCAAAGCTTCCATTCCTCTCCACTGCCCCAGGTTGTAGTCGGCAAGGACGGCTTCCGGGGGCCGATCCCGGATCTCTCTCCGGAAATCTACGGGGCTTCCCACCAAACGGCTGGTGACGTTGAATCCATCACGCCGCAGCTCACGGAGAACGAGTTCCGCGTCGGCTGAATTGTCTTCCACTAACAGGACGTCCAGCTCTGTCGCCGCCCTTGCGAGGCCAGCAGTTGCGGCGCGTCTCATATTCCCTGCCTTGCCGGGCGCGCCGCGGCGGTCATGGGGTGCTGGTTTGTGACCAGCCAATAAAGGCCGATGCGCTTGATGGTGTCGCGAAACTGATCGAAGTCCACCGGCTTCTGAATATAGCTATTCGCGCCCAGGTTATATCCGCTTACTACATCGCATTCTTCTTTGGAAGAAGTCAGAATCACCACAGGAATCACTTTGGTACGAGCATCACCTTTAATCTCGCGGAGTACTTCAATGCCGTCGACTTTTGGCAGCTTCAAATCCAGCAAAATCAGCCGGGGCGGGTGATCAAACGAACGCTCCGCGAACCCTCCTCTACAAAAGAGATAATCCAAAGCCTCTTCACCGTCGCGAACGACGGAAACCTTGTTGGCCAGGTGTTCGCGTTGCAAGGTGCGCAGCGTGAGATCAACATCATCCTGATTGTCCTCCACCAGCAAAATTTCAGCTGCCAGGGAATTCATCGGTTACGCTCCCATTGCTGCGCCGTCTCGGGCCAAGTCAGATTGCTGGGGTACGGTGCCGATGGTGAAGAAAAAGGTCGCGCCCTTTTCCAATTCCGCCTCAGCCCAAATATGCCCGCCGTGCTTATGGATGATTCGTTGCACGGTAGCAAGGCCGACCCCGGTGCCTTCAAAGTCTTCGCTGCGGTGCAGTCGTTGGAATACCCCGAAGAGCTTATCGGCATATTTCATGCTGAACCCCACCCCGTTGTCGCGCACGAAAATGGTAGTTACTCCCGAATCGGTCTTGATTTGACCGATCTCGATAAGCGCTTTAGGTCTTGGCCGCGAATATTTGAGCGCATTTGAGATGAGATTCTGAAAAACCTGGCGCATCAACGGCGGGTCACATTCCAAAGAAGGAAGAGTTCCGATCTTCCATTCGATGTCGCGGCCTTCATATTCGGGCTGAAGCAGGGTAACGATTTCGGCGACGATTGAGTCGAGATCTGCAACCTGGAGATTCAGAGTCTGGCGTCCAACCCGGGCGAGAGTCAGCAACTCGTCCACCAGCAAACCCATTTTGTGTGTGCCGTTGGCGATGCGCTGCAGGTAATGTTGCGCCTGCGGTTCGAGCTTGTCGCCGTACTCTTCATTGAGCAGGCCGGAGAAGCCGGCGATATGCCGCAGGGGCGCGCGCAGATCATGGGAGACCGAATAAGTGAAAGCCTCCAATTCATTGTTGGCCTCTTCGAGTTCGGCGGTGCGCTCCGCCACGCGCCGCTCGAGATATAGATTCAGGTTACGGATTTCCTGGTCTGCCAGAACGCGCCGGCTGATGTCGCGAAAGGCGACAACTCCGCCTTTGCGGCTACCGTCCGAGTTGATTAGCGGGCGGGCGTAAGCCTCGATCCAAGCGCCATCGGGCAGAGAGGAGTTGCGAACAAATATTTCGGCAGTGCTGGCCTCGCCCCGAATGGCTCGTGCCAAGGGATTCTCATCAGGGGGGAAGGGAGTTACTTTGT
Organism: uncultured Acidobacteriaceae bacterium; assembly: GCA_963834075.1. Lineage (GTDB taxonomy): Bacteria > Acidobacteriota > Terriglobia > Terriglobales > Acidobacteriaceae > PALSA-270. The sequence continues at coordinate 696,556 of CAWIAH010000011.1, read as the reverse complement.
CGCCCATATAAAGGCCGTAGTGGCTCGACCATTCGGAATGAGGAATCGTTGCAGCTCCCAGTCCAACGATTTTTTCTGCCGCAGGGTTCCAGATCGTGAACCTCCCTTGCTCGTCGGCTGCCACCAATCCCTCCGCCATATTGTTCAGCACGGATTGCAAGAGGGCTGCTTGGGCCTCCAGTTTTTGGCGGGAACGCTCAAGCTGTTTGGCTTGCTCGGACAACTGGCGCGCCTGCCCGATCAGCCTTTCTTCGGTATGCTTGCGTTCGGTAATGTCACGCGCAACTTTAGAGGCGCCAATGATTTCCCCCGTACCGATTTTGATCGGCGAGACGGTGACCGAAACGTGGATGGGCCTGCCATCTTTTCGCACCCGGACGGTTTCGTAATGTTCAATGCTCTCCCCGCGCGCGATGCGCGACAAAATGTCAGCTTCCTCACCTTCGCGATCCGGGGGAAAGAGCATGCGCACCGGTTGTCCGACGGCTTCCTCTCTCGAATAGCCAAATATCTTTTCCGCACCTCGATTCCAGGTGGTGATCGTGCCATTGAGGCTCTTGCCGACGATCGCGTCGTCCGAAGACTCGACCACGGCGGCCAGACGCTCCCGTGCCTCCTCCGCCTGCTTCCTTTCGGTAATGTCGGTGTTCGCTTCGACCACGCGAATGGGTTTGCCGCGGGTATTGCGACGCAGAATCCAAACACTGGCCACGACGACGTTGCCGCCACCCTTCTTTCGATGGACGAGTTCGCCCTCCCAACGGAGGTTTCGCAAAAGTTCCTGCTCGATGCTCGCAAGTGGGGCGGGAAATACCGTACTCAACAATTCATGGGAGATTTTGCCTTCCGCCTCAGCGCGCATATAGCCATATAACCGCTCGCAGGCTTGCGTCCAGAGGGTGATCCGGCCGGCCAAATCGCGTTCCATCACCTGAGAGAGATCCAGGACCTGAGCCTGCTCGCGAAGTACCTGTTCGGTTTGGGTGCGCTCGGTAATATCCCGGAGGATGACGGTGAACAGTTTCTTTCCTTCTATTTCGATCTGGGAGATCGAGGCTTCGATGGGAAATTCCTCATGATTCAGGCGCAAACCCGACAGAGCACCCAATTGGCCCATGGCCCGGTTGGTAACTCCGGTTTCTGCGAACTGGCGGATGTGGCCCGGGTGCTGTTCCCGGTAGGCCGGAGGGATGAATCTCGCGAGGGACGATCCCATGGCATCCCCTGCGGCGCAGCCAAACATTTTTTCCGCAGCACGATTGAACAGAACAATCGTTTGCTGTTCGTCTACGGTGATAATCGCATCCATAGCGGAGGCGATGATCGCGGTGAGTTGAGCCTGGCTATCGCGCAGTGCGTCGTCCACACTCCTGAATTCTGTCGGGTCGACACCTCCCTGCCCCAGCCGATCGTTCACCTTGCACATCTCAGCATCGCTCTCCTCCGGTGGGTGGGGCATGAGGCGGGAAGCCGTGAAGCCGGATACCGGGAGGGGTCTCATGGGAGCCATTTGGACCGCAAGCCAGTCGAGAGAACACGTGTCCCGGCAGCGGCGAATCAGCCTGCATGGTTAGCATCGGCGAAGAATCCCCAAGCTTTAACCGCCCAGCGCACCAAAGCGGCTCAACAACTTAGGGATGGTTCTCCCCCATAGCGAGTAAGGTTTCGATTAATGGGGTTAGACCATTCGGCCGAAGAGTGGGACAGCGGGTGGTTCGATTCAAGGGTTAACAGATGCATGTCAAATGATGATCTAAAAGGCGAATCGGACCAGGCGGGAGTCCGATCCTCGGAAGAGGAAGACCCTCTCCCGGTAGATACCGAAGCCATGGACAAGCCCATGTGGCGGCCTGTGCCCTGGAGCAAATCGGAAGTTCTGGAGCGATTGGGCGAGGACGAGGCGCTGCTGCGCGAGCTGTGCGCGATTTTTCTAAGCGAATCCGCCAAGCTGCTTGATCAATTAAGAAGGGCCGTTGAAAGCGGGGAACCGCTCGCCATTATGCGTGCGGCACACAGCCTGAAGGGGGAAGTCAGTTACCTCTCGGCCCCGGCAGCGACCCAGGCGGCGCGGCTATTGGAGGATCTAGGCCACGCTGGGGAGATCTCCGCTGCCCCTGAAGCGCTCATCGCCCTGGAACGTGAAATGAAATACTTGCACAGCGCCATCCAGGAGTATGCGGGAGTGCAGCAGTGATGGGAGAACGGCCGGTGGGCGAGCCGGAGTCTAAATCAAACAAGGTTCCTCCCGCTGACGCCGTTCTCATTGCCGAAGATGACAATCTCTTTCGCCGGGTCATGACCATCTGGTTGAAGGGTGAGAACTACCGCGTGATTGCGGTGGATAATGGGCTCGACGCCTGGCGCGCCCTGGAGCGGGAAGACGCACCGCAAATCGCGATCTTGGATTGGATGATGCCGGTTATGGACGGCCCGGAAGTATGCCGCCGGCTGCGCGCCGCAAACAATTCCCGTTACGTATATGTGCTACTGGTTACCGCCAGAGACAACAAAAAAGACGTCGTCGAAGGGCTAGATGCGGGCGCCGACGATTATTTGACCAAGCCATTCGATTTGCAGGAATTTCGGGCGCGAATTCGGGCAGGAGAGCGGATTTTGCGCCTTGAACAAGCGTTGCGGCAAGCGCAGGAAGCTCTTCGGTTTGAAGCGGCGCACGATCCGCTCACCGGATTGTGGAATCACGGAGCGATTCTAAATTTGCTGCAAAGGGAAACCCAACGCAGTCGCCGCTCTTCGGATCCGCTGGGTGTAATGATGGCGGACCTAGACCATTTCAAGGAAGTGAACGATACCCATGGTCATCCCGCCGGGGATGCTGTCCTGCGTGAATGTGCACGACGCATGCTGGCCGCATTCCGCATTTACGATTGGGTGGGACGGTATGGCGGGGAAGAATTTCTAATCGTGGTTCCTGGTTGCAATTGCGGCGATTTGTTGGCAAGTGCCGAGAGGCTGAGAAATAGTATCTGTGCCCCGCCAATTGAGACGGCTGCGGGCCCCATTTTGGCGACCGTCAGCATTGGAGCTGCTTCAAGCCAGTTCTTTGAAACGATTCCCGATCCCGATGCGATGCTTTTAGCGGCTGATCAGTCGCTCTATCAAGCGAAGACTCTCGGCCGGAATCGGGTGGAGGCAATCAATTCGGCAAAGGTCGGGCATGGTGAACCATAAACTGGCAGCGACGCTCCCCGGCTGTGCAAAAAGGCCCAGATAGCTGGCACCTTAGTGGGTGTATCTAGCACCTCAGTGCTATTCCCTCGAAAGTTATAAAGGGGTAGGTTGTGTATCGAGCAGTTCTGGGGGAGGGCTGCCCGGGCGTCCAGCGACTCGAGAGAGTCTGGGGCGCTCGTTTTATTTTGGGCACACCCTGCAAGCCTGCGCAACAAGCCTCTAGTAACCGCTTCAGCGGTGGTATGTACCCATCCATTCCACGTGACCCAGAATATGATTTTTCATCGCCTGGTCCAGTTCCGGTTTGGTCACACCAGGTCTTAAGCCGAGTTTCCGGTTCAGGGCATATAGCTTAAAAAAATATCTATGGGTCTTGCCGGGAGGCGGGCATGGCCCGTCATAGCCCAGTTTGTGGAAGCTATTTTCTCCTTGGGAGCCGCCGCCTGAAAGATCTTCGACTTTGGGCGTATTTTCCGGCAACCCTCGTGACGCGGATGGAAGATCAAAGATCACCCAATGGGTCCAGGTGCCCGCCGGGGCATCGGGGTCATCGGTGACAAGAGCGAGCGCTTGGGTGCCGGTTGGAGGCTGGGTCCAAATGAGTTGCGGGGAAACATTTTCACCGTCGCAGGTGAATTGTTTGGGGATTTCTCCCCCGGCGGGGAAACCAGGACTGGACAGCGCAAAGGCTGAGTTGCTCCCAGCTTGCGCGGCGAACAAACCTGACAAATCTCCAACCAGCGAAGGGTTACCTGCTTTGAAATTCACGGCAAAAAGCAGAACGATGAGGGGTGCGGCAAATATCTTCACAGAATGGGATCTTAGAAGGATGTTTGCTTGGCGTCTAGTTGGTGGAAATCGTAAAGTTCACGGTAATGCGAGCTTCGGTCTCCACCGCTTGGCCGGACTGGAAGTATGGCCGAAAGCGCCACTGCCGCACCGCATCCATGGCAGCCGTGGAAAGAATAGCCGGACCGCTCAGGACTCGCAAATCCTGGATGGCTCCCTCCTGACCGATGAGAGCCTGCAATACGACGGAACCCTGCACCTTCATCTCTTTGGCGAGCATGGGATAATTCGGCTGGGCAGGATGGTCGACCATTTCCGCGGTGTCGGGAGAAAGCCGGACCCGTTCTCCCGCGTTTGTTGCCAAAGCTGGAGGCTGAGCAGCGGAAGAAGCAACGCCGGAAGCGGCGGCTGGGCTTGCAGGCGATCCACCTTGTAGATCAACTTTAACCGAATGGTTGTTAGGCTGGAGCACGGTGGGTTGCCCGTCAGTTACGACCTCAACCTCCAACGGGGGAAGGGCCGCGCGGTTGGTAGTGATGATCGACGGGGCAAGGGCTTGGGCTGAGTTCGCTGGCGCTGCCGAAATATGTTGCTGCTCGGCATGTACAGGCGAATGCGATTTTGGTTTGGCAATGGCCGGAGCCGGGAGGACGTTTTTTTCCGCGGCTGGAGTCTGTGCCGTTGGAATGATTCCGGGCGCGCTTTCCTCGGTCGAATCTTCAGCTCCGGGAACTGAAGGGAACCAGAAATCCCGATCCTTTACTAACACGACGACTAAAGCCACCAGCAGCAGTCCAAGAGCGACCAGCATCTGGCGATGTTGCCGATGTGCTGTAGCGACTTCAACCGGCATAGCCCGTTCTGTTCTAGTTTGCCCGTCCAACGTCGGCGCCAAGAGTGTTTACCCCTCCCATGGTCGTCCTAGTATGCCCTGAAATTGGCTGTGAAACCAGAAAAACAAAATGTATCCGCGATATCATAAAGACTTCAAATGGTGCAAAAGTTTGCATTCCGTGCTACCCCTTAGATTGTGGTAACTTTCCTCGATCCGGAACATCGCATTAGGGCGACGAATGGTTACCGCTGAGGAGCTATCCCCATGCAAGGGCTGATTAGCGAACGGAAGTACCGTAAAGCGACGCGCCGGGAGTTGCTCAAATTGGCGCCGGTGCTCGCGCTGGGAGCCTTTGCTGTGCCCAAGGTTCAGGATCGGCTTCTGGCGGCGGGGCTCGGATTTAGCGATTGGGCTTCCGCCCAGCTTTTTCGAAAGGGCCATTTGGCCCCAACCTTTGCGAATGGGGAACTAACGCCCTTTGAGAGATTTCCTATCAACGACTATGACGTTGACGATCCGCAGGTGGATTTCGTTAAGTGGAAACTAACCGTCGGCGGATCAGTTGACAGACCCGGCGATTACCGCTTGGCGCAGGTGAAGGCGCTTCCCAATTTTCGCCACAATACCCGCCATGTATGTGTCGAAGGCTGGGATGTCATCGGCCGCTTTGGCGGCGCTCGGCTTTCGGATTTTCTGCGTTTCGTGGGTGCCGATCTTTCGGCACGCTTCGTAACTGTTGAATGTGCGGATGACTATTATGAATCGCTCGATATGCCGACGGCGCTGCATCCACAGACCTTACTTTGCTATGAGATGTATGATCGGCCGCTCACTCGCGAGCATGGCGCGCCTTTGCGCCTGAATATACCCACAAAAATCGGCTATAAGCAGGCCAAATACCTGACTGAACTGAAAGTAACCAGTGTCTTGCAAAAAGTTGGCTATTGGGAAGATCAGGGATATTCCGAGTTCTACGGATTATGACCGGCTCGCCAAGAAAGGGCTGGATGTGCCCGAAGCGCTGATTGAGATTGTCGCCGCCAAGTCGGATGCTGTGGAGCCTGCGGTTTATGAACATCCGTGGTCCGTTCGTTTCTGCCATTGGCTCAACGCCGCCTCACTCTTTGTAATGGTTGCGAGTGGCCTGCAAATTTTTCGTGCCTTTCCCAGTTTCGGGGCGAAGATCCCGCAAAAGAACCTGCTCAATTGGCCAAAATCATTCGCATTGGGCGGATGGCTGGGCGGCGGACTGCAATGGCATTTGAGCTTTATGTGGCTGTACATAGCAACCGGGCTTTTTTACCTGGGATATCAAATCTTAACCGGAAATTACAGGCAGGTGCTTTTCCTTCCCCGCGATATTCGCGGTGTCTGGCCCATGGTTCGATACTATTTTTTATTCGGCAAAAAGCCTGAACTCACCGAGCCATACAACCCGCTGCAAAAGTTGGCGTACACATCGGCAATCGTTCTGGGTGTTCTTTCCGTATTGACCGGCATTGCGGTCTGGAAACCGGTGCAATTTTCCTGGCTGGCATGGTTGATGGGAGGCTTTCACCTGGCGAGAATCTGGCATTTCGCGGTGATGTGGGCGATTCTATTTTTTCTATTCGGCCATCTGGTGATGGTCGTGCTTCATGGGTGGAATAATTTCGTTTCCATGTTAATCGGCTGGAAAAAGAATCCCGAGTATGCTCCGCGCTAGCTGCTATTGCGAGCGACCAAATCATGGCGATAGCAATGCTGGAAGATTCGGGTCCGAAAAGACCGGTTCCGCAGCCGGAATCGCGCGAACGGGAGTTGATTCGCCGGATTAACTCTGGCGATGTGGAGAAGTTTTACGAACTCATTCGTCCATACGAGCGCAGAGTCTACGCCGCGGCCTTCGCCATTTTGCGCAACGAAGCTGACGCTGAGGATGTCGCCCAGGAAGGCATTCTGAAGGCATTTGCCAACTTGCGGCAGTTTCGCGCTGAAGCAAGATTCAGTACCTGGCTCATCCAGATTACGGTGAACGAAGCACGCATGCGGCGAAGAAGGGCGCACCCCGATATCATGCAGCCCATTGCTGACCGCGAAGATGATGAAGGAACGTATGTGCCGCGCGATTTTGCCGATTGGCGGGAGGTTCCGTCCGAAGCGCTGGAGAGAAGGGAAGTTCGTCAGTTGTTAGTGGAAGCCCTGGACATGCTCACGACTAAGTACCGCGAGGTTTTTGTGCTGAGAGATGTTCAGCATTTGAGTATCGAGGAGGTTTCAGACGCGCTGGGAATCTCGACGGCGTCGGTGAAAACCCGGTTGCTTCGCGCCCGGTTAATGCTGCGCGACCTGCTCGCCCCTAAGCTGGCGAGTGGCTGGTTCAGCCGGTTGCCGTTTCAGAAGGGAAGTAAACCATGGGAATGAACTGCGAGCAGGTTTGGCAGGAAATCTCAAATTACCTCGAAAGTGATTTGGATCCAGCGCTGCGGACGGCCATGGACGAGCATTTCCGCGAGTGCAGGCAGTGTGCATCGGTGTTGCAGGGAACCAGGAACATAATTCAGCTTTATGGAGATCAGCGTCTTTTTGAAGTCCCGTCTGGTTACAGCTGGCGCATGCGTGGACGAATAGCGCGGAATATGCCCGCCCGAAAAGGAAACGGATTTGGTTGGTTGGTCGCCGTTGCGGCGACCGGGTTGATTATTGGGAGTTTAGCGGTGGCTGGCTATGCGAATCGCGGGGAACCGCAACCGATCTCAGAACACGCCCAACCCGGCTATCATGTTCCAAAAGATTTGCTGGTGCTGGTTGCACCTCATACCAAGGTTTTCCACATCGCCGGCTGCCCATTTATCCACGATAAAGATGAGCGGCTGCGGTCGATGACCGCCGAGGAAGCCGAAGATCAGGGCTACGTCCCTTGTGTCCGGTGCCTGGGGAAATATCTGGTACAGGTCGCGAGAGACTTTATGAAGAAGCACGGATGGACTACAGCTTAGCTCGCGCAGAGAACGGGATCAACAAGCCAACTGCTCGCGCCGCAACTTCAGTCCATCAAGATTGCCGAGAACCGTAACCGCGATCGATTCGGTCTGGAAAAATTCTTCCGCCAGTTGTTTGAGGTCTTCGCTGGTGACCGCTTCGATTCGTTGAATCAGCTGATCCATCCCATAAAAGCGATCGAAGTACATAGCTTGACGGGCAAGGTTCGACATACGCGCCGTTGACGATTCCAGCGAAAGCATAAGGCTGCCTTTCAACTGATCCTTGGCACGACGCAACTCTTCTTCGGGTACCGCTTCGACCTTCAGTTTGTGAAACTCCGAGACAATCGATTGAACAACTTTGCTGGCGGATTCACGCGAAGTTCCGGCATACACAGACAGACACCCAGTATCGCGATAGGGATTCAGATCGCTATAAATCGCGTATGCCAATCCCTGCCGCTCCCGAATGTTCTGAAACAAGCGCGAGCTCATGCCGCCGCCCAACAGGGTGTTGAGAATATAGGACGCATGACGCTTTTCGTGGGCAATCGGGTGTGATGGAACTCCTACGCAGATTTGCACCTGCTCCAGCGATTTCTTGTTGCGCAGTATGATCCGTGAAGCGGTCTCCGGAGCGGTTCCGTGAAAGCCATTCGCTCCCGGCTTCATTTGTCCGAAGTGCGTGGCCACTAGATCGACGAATTCCGCGTGTTTGAGGCTGCCGGCTGCACAGATGATCAAATTACCGGGGAAAAAGCGTTGGGAATAGAAATCTACCACGCGCTCGCGCTCAAACTTTTTTACCGTATCCTTGGTTCCCAGAATCGGTTTCCCCAGCGGGTGGTCTTTCCAGAAATTCTGGGCGAAGATTTCGTGTACCAGATAGTCGGGACTGTCTTCATCCATCTTGATTTCTTCAAGAATCACGCCACGTTCTCGGGTGATGTCATTGGTATCAAAGATGGGATTCAGGGTGAGGTCTCCCAACACATCCATGGCAATGGGAAGATGTTCATCTAGAACTTTCATGTTGAAGCAAACGCACTCTTTGGCGGTAAAGGCATCCATGTTGCCGCCAATCGAGTCCACCTGACGCGCTATATCTTCAGCGGACCGGTGCTTGGTGCCCTTAAATACCATGTGCTCAACAAAATGGGAGATCCCGTTCCAAGGCAAATCTTCATCGCGCGAGCCGCTTTTGATCCAAACCCCAATAGAAACCGAACGAATATGTTGCATCTCCTCGGTCAGTACTGTCAGACCGTTAGGAAGCACCGCTCGTTGAATGTTTTCGGCTTCGCCGACCATAGGTTTCTTTTGGGGTGCGTCATGACACCCGATCTCGGTGGATATCGCTCTCCTCTATTGTTACATAATGTCAAAGTCTATGCGGAATCGATGATAAGGCTTGTATAATCAATGAATTAACTGCGAGATGCGTACTTTTTGGCGACGTTTTCACGCATCTCTGCGATTCTTTACAATCATCGAAAGGTGCCTGCGCTGAGGGGCATGATGAACCAGACAAAATCAAAAGTGATCTTAGGTCTCGATCTCGAGGAGATTACCGTTCTGGTCGAAGAGTTTGGAGAGCCCCGTTTCCGTGCCCAACAAATATTTGACGCGATCTATCGGCTGAGAGTCGAGACTGTCAGCCAGGTCTCCAATTTGCCGTTGGCATTCCGGGAGAATCTGCGGGATTCAGGGAGTTGGCTGGGACTTCCGAAAATCGAGAAAAAATTCACGTCAAGTGACGGCACGGTTCGCTATCTCCTTTCTTTCGATGACGGCCAAAGCGTGGAAACGGTTTGGATGCCGGAGGGAGATGGCGGGGAAGCCGGGGATGGAAGCGAGGCGGGTAAAGGCGATGTCCTAGGGGGACGCATTCGGAATCGCGCCACCATTTGCGTCTCCAGCCAGGTTGGGTGCGCGGTCGATTGCCAGTTTTGTCTGACTGCCTTGCTTGGCTTGCAGCGGAATCTGACTGCCGGGGAGATTGTAGGCCAAGTGTGTGTGGTCTTGAAAGATCAGCGGGTCTCTCCGCCGGGGGATCCGATAAATCTGGTGTTCATGGGCATGGGAGAACCCTTCCTCAACTTCGACAATTTTATGAAATCGGTTCGTCTTCTGGTAAATGGCGTGGGCATTCCAGAGTCGCGGATGACCGTTTCGACAGCCGGAATCGTGCCGCGGATTTACGACTTGGGTGCTGAGGCGATCCGGCCGAAATTGGCGGTCTCGTTAAATGCCCCGAACGACGAATTACGCGCGCGGCTCATGCCCATCAACCGCAAGTGGAATCTCGAAAAACTGCTGGCAGCGGTACGCGATTTCCCCTTGCGAAATCGTGAAAAGATCACCCTTGAGTACGTGCTTTTGCAGGGGGTGAATGATTTGGAATCCCATGCAAGGGAACTAGCCGAGTTGGTTCGTGGCGTCCAGGCAAAAGTGAATTTGATCGCCTTCAATCCGGGATCCGACCTCGTATTTCACACGCCCGAAAATGATCGGGTGCGACGTTTTCAGGAGATCCTCGAGGCTGCCGGAGTTCCTGCCTTCGTACGCCGGCCCAGAGGCCGCGATATCTATGCCGCTTGTGGCCAGTTAAAGCGAACAACTGAAGCGGTTCAGGGCACTTAAGACCACCGGTTGCGGACGGAGCTATCCCTGGGTCGGCAAGTTTCTCTTGCTCTTCAATAGGTGATATGAATAGTATCCGAGGCATCTTGCGACGACACGGTTGTTTCCTTTGCCAATAGGATTTCTCAAACAAGGCCTTTTCTGGAGGCAGCGGGCGCCGGTCGGTCCTGGGGAAACCAGACGAATCGAACGCCTGCTGGCCAGCGCCCGGGTTTTGTTGGCGATTTCCGCCATTGTCGCAATCCTGCTTGATCCGGCCGAGATTCTCCATTCGGTGTGGGCGACCGGATCTTTGACCTTCTACCTGGCTCAAAGCTTTGGCATTTTGGTGCTGCTACGCCGCCGGCCGCAATCTACCGCTTCTTTCCGGTTATTGGTGCACCTCGGGGATATCGTTTGGCCGGCGCTGATCTCGGTCTTCGCGGCCGGGCAGGGGACGCCTTTTTTCCTGCTCTTTGTGTTTGTGCTCGCGGCCGCTTCGTATCGTTGGGGCCTATGGGAGACGGTGGGAACGGCTGGAGCAGTTCTTCTTTGTTTATGGACGGAAAGCCTGGCGTTTTACCTGGGATTGGCGAATTGGATTAACGCAGTTCTGCACCACTACGGCCTCCCACTTCTTGTATTGAATGTGGCCAGCTTCCAGCCCAAAGCCCTCTTCATGCGCTCGATCTACCTGCTGGTCCTGGCGCTGCTTCTCGGATATCTGGCTGAACAACAGAAGCAGTTACGCGCCGAGAAAGCGGTGATCGCCCGGACCCTTGGATTAGCTCGAGTCGAGAGCGGGATGAGCGGTACGTTGCAGGAAATCCTTGGCGACATATTGTCCACTTATGGTGCAAAAGAAGCGCTGATCGCATCATTGGAAAACAACAGCCGCCATATCTTTGTCGGTCAATTGCGCGCGCTCAGCGGCGAGCCCACCATTTTTCATTGGCTCGAGCCGGCTCACGCGGACCGGCAACTATATCTTTACGAATCCCCCGCGGATGCTTGTTATGCGCGCTGGGGAAGCGGTCGCGGCCGGACCCTTGTCGCTCTGGACGGTACCGGCGCCAGGGTAAAGGAAGTTTCGCGCGAAATGCTGAATGGCATATCGCAAAAACATGCATGCAAATCGCTCATTGCGCTCTCTTTTGTATTTGGAAATGAGTGGTCGGGCCGAATCTTCTTGCTGGATCCCGCGTTGAGTGGGGATATCGAGGAAGAGCTGCGCTTCTTACAGGAATTGATCCGCCAGGTGGGGCCGGCGGTCTACAACGTCTACCTCTTGCGAACTCTGCGCCGCCGCGCCGGAGCCGCGGAACGAGCCCGCTTTGCCCGCGAGTTGCACGATGGCGCGGTGCAGTCGCTGATCGCGGTTGAGATGCAGGTCGATGTTCTGCGGCGGCAGGCCACCAGCAAGCCGGATCAGATTCCCGAGGAATTGAGCCGCGTCCAGGGGCTGCTGCGCGAAGAAGTGCTGAATTTGCGGGAATTAATGCAGCAAATGAAATCCCTTGACGTGGATTCCAAAAGAATTTTGGGGCTGCTTGGGGATACGGTGGAGCGATTCCAACGCGAAACAGGAATTAGCGCGCGTTTTGTGGCGGATGTCGGCCAGCTCGACATGCCGCAGCAAGTTTGCCGCGAGTTGACCCGAATCGTTCAAGAAGGTCTGGTAAATGTCCGCAAGCACAGCCGGGCCAAGCAGGTGCTGGTGCGCCTGGGCACCAATGATAGCCATTGGAAGATGGTGATTGAAGATGACGGCCAGGGGTTTCCCTTCAGCGGCCGCCTTTCGCAGGCCGAATTGGATGCGATTGGTAAAGGCCCAGTGGTAATTAAGGAACGAGTGCGTTTGCTGGCGGCGGAACTCACGATAGAATCAAACCCAGGCCGTGGATCACGGCTGGAAATTGAGATTCCGCAAAAGCGTGAAGCGCATTATGGAACATAGAAAATCACAACCGATCCGCGTTCTTATTGCCGATGACCATCCGATTTTCCGCGACGGGCTGCGCCGCCTGTTGGAGGCCGAGTCAACCTGTGTGGTTATTGGGGAAGCTTGCGATGGAGCCGAGGCAGTTAAACTTGCGCGCCAACTCAAGCCGGATATCTTATTGCTTGATCTGGCTATGCCTCGGCATCCCGGCCTGGAGGCTCTGCGGGAGATGAGCACCAGCACCACTCCGCATGGCGTCCGGATCATTCTGCTGACCGCGGCGGCGGAGAAAAATCAAATTGTCGAAGCTCTGCAACTCGGTGCCCGTGGAGTGGTTCTCAAGGATTCGGCTACTCAGCTCCTTCTGAAGAGTATCGATACGGTAATGGCAGGTGAATACTGGGTCGGCCGGGAGAGTGTTTCCAACCTGGTGCAATACCTGCGCAATCTGGTGCAATCCTCGGGCGAAGAGGCACGGCAGAAAAAATTCGGGCTCACTCCGCGGGAATTAGAGATCGTTTCGGCGGTTGTAGCTGGCTACGCTAATAAGGAAATTGCGGAGTACTTCAAAATCAGTGAAGACACGGTGAAACATCATCTCAGTAACATTTTTGATAAATTGGGGGTTTCTACCCGGCTCGAATTGGCTCTTTTTGCGGTAAATCAGTCCTTACCGCTGAAGACGATTACTTAAAGACAATGACTCGATAGCACTTTCGTGCTAGCCGAGGCCACGTGCGGGCCATTGGAACGATGGTATTACAGATTTACTATTACCGAGTACGAGGACTGTTTCGGCCTTTTCCCATGCGATCTCGGCATGGGAGGTCATAGACAAATGCCCCGGTGCGTCGAGGAGGAAGCTCGTGAAAAAGTTTTTGCAGCAGATCTGGTCCGATGAACGCGGCCAGGATATCGCCGAGTACGCCGTTATGCTTGCGGTGATCCTCGTCATCGTGGTGGGTACGATTCGGTTGATCGGGTCCAACGCCAATAACGTGTTCTCATCCGTGGGCAGCGCGATTCAGCAGTAGCGCGCCGCGGCTGTTTGGCCCATGCCGGGGAGACGAGCCGCAATGGTTTCCCGACTCTTCCAGCTATCCGATCTGCATATTCAAGATATTGTCAGAGCTCCTCATTTTGCCGGAGCCGCGAGTGCCACTTTGTCTGGGGTCCGACTTGAGAAGCGCGCCAGATAAGGGAAAAATGGCGTAATTTCGAATGGCATCTTCTCGCGGAAGGTGGTCAGCGCCACCGGCCTTCCCTTTACTAATTCTACCCGGCAACTCCAGGGATCAAGCCTGATTCTCGCTCCCAAAGGCAATGCCGCGGTTTGGTCCATGTTGGCTGATTGCAATGCCGGGGAAGCATTCGCCAGAGTTGCCATGCGAGTTGCATTGCCGTTCGTGAGACGGCTGCCGAGATGAGGGCGTATTAGATTCTTGAGTTCTGAAGACTCTTGCTGTAAGGCGCGAAGAAACAGGCCGGCATCCACCAGCTTTCCCTGGTAGGGGGAATTGGCGAGCAATGCCATCGCCTTGCGGTCGGCCGCTTGCTCTTCGGCAGGATCGCGGGAAAAATCGAAACGTGAAAATGTAGTTTCATCGGCAAAGAACATTCGGTCATTGAAGGCAAATTTGGTGTCGAGACGGTGACCCAAAGCAAGATGAGCCAGTTCGTGCGCCAGTACCATCGCCAGCGTAGCTTCGTCGGGCAGAACGTCAAGCAGGCCACGGCTCAGGACAATGGTGTGACCGACCGCAAATGATTCGAGAGGTGTGGTCAAAAGTACACGGGTGCGCACCTCTGGCTGAATATTCAAGCTATTGGTGAAGATCAGATTGTTGACAACGGTTTGCATCACCCGATCCACTTCGCCTTCGGGTGCCAAAACCCCGGTTTCTTGCAAGCGCTCCAGAATGTTGTCCTCCGCTTCCCGCTCCCACATGCGAGCGCTCTGAACGGGCGATGCATCCTGCGCCGCGTCGGTTTGGTCGCGGATGGATTGCCCTGAATCTACGGTAATTTCCGTGAATGCCGCGTTCCCGGTTGCATGCGGAAGAACATAGCCCCATAGCCGAGTCTGAGCTTTGAAATGGAGCGCCTTTCCCATGCCTCGGCGATCGTCGGATTCCTCGCTGTAGATGAATGCAGGCAGCCATAGGCCGGGCGCCATGTTCAAGCGCCAACTGTCGAAGTGAAGGTAATGACCCGTGTGGGCGTGGTCGCTATAGGTGCCGTTAAAGCGCACGATATTGTAATTCTCGTCCTCTACCCAAATCCTGCCGACAAAGCGCCCGTCGCCCGACTTAGCTTTAGGCTGAACGTCAACCACCACACACCGGATTTCACCCAAAAATTCACGGCGTACATAAGTAAAGCTGTAATCGCGCCGGTCAAAATTCCGGTCCACGAGTACCATTTGCGCGAAGCCCCGGGGCCGAAAAGTCAAGGAATAGAGTTCGCTCAGTTCGGGCAGCACATTCAAACGCGCAATCAACGATGGCGGTTCGGCCTGATTGGCAAAACGATCTTCCAGGCCGCCACCCAAATCCAACCTTCCCAGGAAATAACGATCGCTGACGGGGACTGGGCCGGTGGTGTCGTCGTTCTTCAGGTTCTGGATGTAGGTTTCGATCAGGGGGTGGAGGCGAACAATGGCTTCATTGAAGAAATGTTCCCGATCCAGCATGCGGCCAATCAGTTCCTCGAACGAGCCTGGCACGGGAACAGCCGTGGTCGCATCAGTCGATGGGACCGGCTGCAGCATGATTGGTTTGGTCTGACCCTGGCTCAGGTTGCCGAGAGCAATAAGAACAAACAAGCACACATTGGCCCTAAGAGCACGCATAGGAAGCCTCTCTGCAAATCAGCTGTGGATTTGGGAATATTAGGTACGGGAAGATTTCAGGCGAGTTGAAACACGATGTGCAGGACCGCGGTGGAATCGGCCGGTTGTCCGTCGCGCAAAGCCGGTTTGAAACGAATCTGCTGCGCCGCCTGAACGGCGGCTTCATCCAGACCATGGCCCAGGCCGCGGATAACCCGCACCACATGGACTTGGCCCGATGATTCAAAAACCACTTCAACAAGAACCTCTCCTTCAATGCGCAGCTTCTTCGCTTCATCGGTATAAACGGGCAGCGGCTTCACCAGAATTTCGGCAGGCACCATTTTCGGTGCAATCGCTTCCGCTTTCGGATGAGAGACGTTGGCTACCACTTCGGCGTCGCCAAAGCCGGCCTGTCGCACCGTGCCGCGAGTCGAATTTGCGTTTCCGCTGCCATCTCCTGTTGCGACTCCATTGCCAAAACCGGTGCTCGCGACAACGCCACGCGCACCTTTGGCTCCCCCCGTTCCGTTTCCGGAGCCCGTTCCTGAGGGCATATCAAATGACCCTAACTGGGCTATGGTTACCGGCTTGCCATGATTATCGGCAGCAGGCACGCCATTCGGGTCGCCAAAGCCACCGGTTTGCACCCTCTGCGGTGCTTTGGCAATGGTCGGAAGTGCGGAACTCCCCGTGGAAAAATTCTGCACCTTCACAAGCGTGCGTGGAATGATCGGCGCAGCCGGAGCGACAACTGGCGCTTTGGCTGCCATTTCGATTTTGGGCGCGATAGGCGTATCCGTTTTGGGAAGCGCATGTTTCACTTCGGGAGGCAGCCTGATGGCCTCCTGCGCGGGTGGAGTCTGCAGCACGGGTTCGATTTCCGGTTTAATCACGCGCAGCGGCGCCGGTTGGTGAGGCACGGGCGGGGGCGTGGAGACCAGTTCAATCACCTGGTGATCATGTTTGGGCTGCATAATTACTTCGGGATGAAACACCCCGACCCAGGCCAAAACAATCAACAGTACACCCTCCGTTCCCATGCTGAAGACAAACTCTCTCCAAGGGGCGCGCCGCTCGGGAAGCATCGAAAACAGAGAGTGATCAGGATACTGCGACATAGACCGGAAGCTTCCTTTCGGTAGACAATCATCCTCCGATGAGGAGCCTGTGCTCTTAGGCCCGTGCCCTTAGGCCCGTGCCCAAGACATTCGACCTAAAAACCTGCCCGAGCGGACAATTGCCAATCGGATCACAGCAAGAATGAGACCACTTCCGCGGAATCAACGGACGTAACCTCGCGCGAGCATAGGCCCTTGAAAGGGGAGTGCCTTATGTTACCAAAGTGAAACCCGGCGAGGCAAAAAAGTTGCAGACAGAAGGGCAATCATTGCCCAAGTGAGAGGCCGCGCCCAGCCAGCTACCGGCGCGGAGGCTAGGATTTTCTACGATAAATCTCGCTAAGATTAGCAGTGCACGATCTTAGGGCTTTTGATTCCGCGGGTTGCGTTGCGCGTATCCACCACCAACTGCGACTGCTTCACGATGTCTTGGTAGTTGTAATCGGAGTGGTCGGTGACGATCAGTACGCAATCGTACTGCCCGAGATTCTCTAAGGACGCACATTTCATTTGAAGGTCGTATTTCCGCCCTTTGCCAATGGTCGGGAAGTATGGGTCGTGATAGCTAACTTGGGCGCCGTCCTTCTGCAATAGCTCGATAATGGTCAATGCGGGAGATTCGCGCAGGTCATCAATATCTTTCTTGTAGGCCACACCTAAAATCAAGACACGCGCCCCGTTGAGCGCTTTCTTATGCTGATTGAGCGCCTTAGCGACCGACTCAATCACATGATAGGGCATGTTGATATTGATCTCGCCTGCCAGCTCAATGAAGCGGGTGCGGAAATCCCATTCTTTCGCCTTCCACGACAGGTAAAACGGATCCACGGGAATGCAATGTCCCCCTAAGCCAGGTCCAGGGTAAAAGGGATGAAAGCCAAAGGGTTTGGTCGAGGCTGCGGCAATGACTTCCCAGATATCCAATCCCATGCGCAAGGACAACAATTTGAGTTCGTTCACCAAAGCGATGTTCACGCAGCGGTAGATGTTTTCGAGCAATTTGGTCATCTCTGCCGCAGCCGGAGACGAAACCGGCACAACCCGATTAAAGATGGCTCCGTAGAGAGCGGCAGCCAACTCCGAAGCCTGCGAATCCAGCCCCCCCACGACTTTGGGGATGTCCCGCCGCGCGACCGAAGTATTACCTGGATCTTCCCGCTCAGGGGAAAAAGCAGCATAAAAGACATTCTCGTTCGGAGCGCCGGCACGTGCCGCCTTCAATCCATTCTTGTTGCCCTTTTCGAGCAGAGGCACCATTACTTCCTCGGTGGTGCCCGGATAGGTTGTGCTCTCCAACACGACCAACTGGCCGGCCCGAAGGTGCGGAGCGATGGCCTTGGTAGTGTCGGTAATAAAGCTCAGGTCAGGTTCGTGATACTCATTCAGGGGCGTGGGAACGCAGATGATGATTGCATCCATTTGGCCAAGCCGAGAAAAGTCCGAGGTGGCTTCGAATCCCTTCGAACGCGCTTCCTGAATTTCCGGCGCCGGAATACGATAAATGTAGGTGCCGCCTTCGGTGAGGGTTTTCACCTTGCGTTGGTCAATATCGAACCCTGTCACGCGGAAGCCTTGTTCGGTATATAGCAAAGCCAATGGGAGCCCGACATACCCGAGTCCCATCACAGCGACACGAGCCTGCCGCTGTTCGATTTTTTTCTTGAGTTCAGCTAACGGACTAGCAGCTAATTGAGTCGTCATCGAGAAAAAGCTCCCAACCACCCTTGGTTCAGTATGCCACAGTCCCTTCGTCGTCTAGGGGACATAGTAGATTCCCAGATAACTGATTCCCTGTCATGCAAGTTCAAGCGGCGGGAGATTACTTTGGTTATCCATCCTCGAGTTGCTCCCGAAAAACAACCAAAATTGCGCCATGACAGACTCCGGCAAGTCGACGCGCTCGCCGGTTGCATCCTGAGGGCGGCAATGTGCAACAAAAGTGATTGACGGCCTCGACGATGCGGGCTACGATGAACAAACAAACCACGGACTTGCGGTCGAAAGGCAGGACTATGTTTCGCAATGCTGTTTGCTGGGTGATGTTGGCGCTTTTCCCAATCTCGCTTTCAGCGGCGGACACAAATGCCGCGATGTTGTTTGCCAAGGGTACTACATGGGTCAATGGCGGTACCGTCACCGACTCAACCGCGGTTTTTCCCGGAGATCTGGTGCAAACCCGATTTGATTCCATGGCAAACATCAATGCCGCGGGTTCGAATGTGATGGTTCTTTCGGATTCACTCGTGACCTTTAACGGAAACGGAGTCTCTATCGATCACGGAAGTGTCAGCGTAAAGACCTCCCATGGCCTGCAAACTTCGGCATACGATCTAACCGTCAGTCCGACTGCCAACATCTCCACCGAATTCGATGTCAGCAATACTGAGGGAAAGGTCAAGATCGTGGCCTTGAAGGGCGATCTCAGCATCACCGACGAATCGGGAACCTCAACTCTGGCTCAGGGACAGCAGACCACTCGTGAGGCGTCTCTAAGCAAGAAAAAGAGGCGGAACGGCGGTGCAGCCCCGGCAGCGGGTGGTGGAATATTAGATTCTCCGATCATCGTGGGGGCGGGTGCAGCGGCAATTGGCGGCCTTGTCATCTGGGTCGCATGTCAATCGCCGTATCCAGCCAGTCCAAAGACCCCGTAACAGGATCTTCCGATTTTTAGTTCGTGAAAAGGCTGGCCACTGTGGTCAGCCTTTCTTGCCAGCGCCCAGACCTACAACCGTGTGCGCAAGAATTTGAACCGCAGTGACGGCTATCGACGAGTTTTCCATCTCTACGGGCGCGCGCAAGGCCTCGCCCTAAGATCGAGATCTCTACAACAAAAGATAAGCGCCAAAGCAGGAGGGTCAGCTTTTGGCTTCAGACCCCAGAACAGCCAACCACAAAGGCGCCGGTGAGCCGGCAAGTGAAGGCAGTAACGGCAGGCCCTCTAAAAGCGGGGAGTTCTTACAATTCCTTATGCTGATAGCTGATCCTCAACGGTGGCACGAATCTTGCGATTTTTGCTCCGGCCCAAGGAATTGAAGCGTGGCTCGATGGCGGCAACTGCGCAAAGTACGTAGAAAAGGGCCGCGTTTGCTGGGACTTGCAGATTAAAGTCCACCAAACTGTGTATGACAATGCCGGTGACCCCTAGCATTGCGGCGAGGGTTAGAGCTCCATTTGGGTCGTGAGTCCAGTTTCCTAACTTCTTGCCAGCCCGGTAATAAACGGTGGCGAGAAACCACAGCATGATCGCGAAACCCACGAGTCCGGTCTCAGTCAACAATTGCAGATAGTCGTCATGTGCTTCATTGACGAAGATATTTGCGTAGAAACTACGGTACTTGGGATAAACGGTTGGAAATGTCCCTAATCCCCAGCCCAAGATTGGATTATCCTTAAACATTTTTATGCCATCACGGTCTACCTGGAGTCGCAACTGTTCGGAAAGCTCGGGATGAGAAGTCGCACGAAGCGTGGCTAGGCGCGCAGTCAACGCTCCGCCTCCGAGCCATGTCAACATCCCCGCCACCAGCACGAAAAAGAATCCCAAAGCGATGGCCACTGTTCGTCCTTTTTGCCGGCGAACCGCCAGCGCCGCCAAGATGGCCAATTGGACAACCAATGCGACCATTCCGCCGCGAGATCCGCAAAGAAAGATGGTTCCCGCCATGATGGCGGCCGCTGCGGCCGCCATGGCGCGGCGCTGCACCGTGACGTAATGGAATAGAGAGAGGACTAGGGGGATGGGAACCAGCAGCTCCATCAGCCCTGCGTAGTGGTTATGATTGACATAGGGACCGTAGACCCAGCCTCCGAATCGTGGCGTACGATACCAATAAATCCTCCCGTTCGCATCCATGCTCTGAATGAGTGCAAAAACAGCCATCGAAACTCCATAACTGGAAAAGAGCCAAGCCAGAATCTTAAGTTGACCTGCTCCGCGCAAATATTGCACGACTAGAAAACAAAGTAGACCGTAACAGCAATAGAGAAGGGCATGAGAACGCGTGGCATAAAGATACGCGGTCCGCCCGCTGATGAGTTGCACCGCGATCAAACCCGCAAAACACAACATGGGAAGAAATAACCAATTTCCGGCAATATAGATCTCTTTTGCTTTATTTTGTCCAATGCACCAAATTGCGAACAGCGTGGCCGCAGCCCCCTCCAAAAGGAAAATGGACCACGGCTCGACTGCGCCGAAGGCCAAAGGACCAAACAGTAGAATTGCGATCGTTCCGTAGAAAACTGCAGCTGCCCAAAGCGAGCGCGACGGATCGGAAGCCGCAGCCAGGTCGCTAAACGATGCCAGAAGCAGAGGAGATCTCAATGTTTAGCCTCCGATGAGCCGCTAGCGATTACCCGGACTCCGTCAATCCAATAGGTTCCCTTGATTGGACTGCCCGCGGGAAAGCGCTGCAGTCGCAAAAGCAGCAGTTTGGTGTCGGGACCAGTGGTAAACGTCCCTCCGATGCTCTTCCAAAAATCTGCGTCGGTAAACGTATCACTGGCAAAATAAGGCGTGGTGGTGTAGAGATCCTGAAGCACGAAGCGTGGGCCTCCCGCCCCATCGGTGCCTTCAGCCCGGAAATTTGCCGAAAAGTCATAGCGCGTATTCGGCTGAACAGGCACCAGATGCTGTATGCCGCAGTCTTCCAACCCGCGACTGTCCAAGATGATTCTCAAAGAACGATTTCCGGTGTGGGGTTGGGTTGGATCCAAAGCTAGCGAAACATCTTGCGATTGCCGGTAGAACCAGTCAAAGCCGGCATTTAGAACATTCAAACTGAAATCACCATTGGCCACCAAGTTCGAAGCGCTAGGTTGATAGGCTGTGAGTTCAGCCAAATCAGCGCCTTGCCGCCAAACAAGCTGTGCTTGGTCCACGTCTTTGGTGGTAATCAGAAATTGCATGTATGCGAACAGGTAACGCCTTTCGATCGGTTCTTCCAGTTTGGCCATGGCCGCCCAGACGCTAGCCGCAGGTCCAGATTCTTTCTTGGAGACGAGATATTCTAAAAACCAGGAATAGACTTTTGGATCGGCGGGCACAACGTCCTGGAGAAGGCCGTGAATGTCTGGATCTATCCGCCAGCATATGGCCAGCGCCGCGGGTGGCCGGTAGGGATCGTTTTTCAAGACAACTCGAAATTCTTTGAGAGCTTGCTGGGTTTCTCCCTGAACTGCATACAGGTTCGCGGCTTCCCATGCC
Source organism: uncultured Acidobacteriaceae bacterium (assembly GCA_963834075.1). GTDB lineage: Bacteria > Acidobacteriota > Terriglobia > Terriglobales > Acidobacteriaceae > PALSA-270. Next base: position 675,059 of record CAWIAH010000011.1, on the reverse strand, counting down.
ACATTGGGAGTGGAAGGATCTTCTTCCACTGCATGTTGCAGGGCATTTTCTTGAAGCGGCACATTTCCCAGATACTGATAAATCGCGGCCAGATCAAACCATGACCGTGCTTCGAATGGATTTAACCGAATCGCCGCCTGATATGGCGCGATGGCGTTCTCTGCAGACCGCTGCACGAACCAATAATATCGGCCCAACTGGTAGCGGTAGTCGGCATCGCCAGGTTCCAAACGAATCGCGATCTCTACCCCACGTAGAGAATCTTTTGCCGCAAACTTGGCGGCTAGAAACTCTCGTGCAGCAAATACAAAGTAAACGAAAGCCGCTAGCAGAAAGGCCGCGGTGGCGAATCTCTTGCCAGCCGGTGTTTTAAGCAGGGTCCGCATAACATGGTGAGCAAATGACCTTGGCAAACTGCTCTCCGGCTTAGGCGCTGCTGGAGGTTGCACCGGACCGCGGCCTTTCGTCCTGGGAAGGTGATTCCTCCTCGTCCAGTTGGTCATTCTGATAATAGCGGCTGCCGTATTTACCTTGGTATTCGTAATAATAGTAATAGTCGGGCGAGCTGAGGTCCGCGGCATTTAACAAAACTCCCGAGATGCGGGCATTGACCCGCAGCAGGATCTCGCGAGCGCGGCGAAGTGCTTGCTTGGTTGTTTGACCGGAACGAATCACTAATACCACGGTGTCTGCCCGGGTGGCGAGAATCACCGCATCAGTAACCGAGAGCGTCGGCGGGGAATCAAGGACAATGTGATCGTACTGGCCTCTCAGCTCGGTAAGAACTTCGCCCATATGGGTGGATGCCAGAAGCTCGGCTGGGTTGGGCGGGGGCGTTCCGGCCGGAAGTATATACAGGTTAGGCACATCAGGATAACGAACGATGGCCTGCTGCAAAGTCGCGCTGCCCGTCAGTACATTGCTGAGCCCGGTCTTAGGTCCCATTCCGAGGGTTTTATGTACGCTAGGACGGCGCATATCCGCGTCAATCAGCAAAACGCGGCTTCCTTTTTGGGCCAGCACAACGCTAGTGTTCAGGCTAGTCGTGCTTTTTCCCTCCTGCGGAAGGGCGCTGGTCACCAGAATCACCTTCGGCGGCGCCCCAATAGAAGTCAAAAGCAGCGAGGTGCGAAGGGCACGGTACGACTCTGCCATCTGCGATTGGGGACGTGAAACGGTTACCAGTTCGACCGCTTCTCTCAATTGCACCGCCATGATTGAATCTGTGAGAGTGCCAGCCAGCCTTTTGGATCCCACTTCAGTGGTGACGCGGGAGCCGAGCGGAATCATCCCCAGGGACGGCAGCGAGGCAATCGATTGCGCCTGTTCCGGAGTGCGTACAGTGTTATCAATGCCTTCCAGTAAGAAACCTAATCCCACTCCGGTGGTTAGACCAAGAGCCAACCCAAATAACAGGTTTCGTGGAACATTCGGCTCCGACGGAGACGTCGGCACGCGAGCCTCATCCACCCTGCGAAAGTTATTCGAGCGTAAGCCTTCGGTTACGCCTGCTTCCTTCAGTTTTTCCAGTAATCCTTCGTAAAGGGTACGGTTCGCATCCACATCACGCTTGAGCAGGTTGTAATCAATGGCGCTTTCATTGAGCTGGTTCGCTTCTTGCTTTTGCTTCTCCAGGGCATCGTTTAGCATGCCCTCTCGTTGTGAAGCGGCCAAGTATTCGCCCCGCACCCGGTCTGTAACCTTCTTCAATTCCAGCTGAATTTGCGCATCGGTTTCCTTAAGCTGGCTATCAATCTCCGTAACTTTCGGATAGGAAGGTCCGAATTGAGTGCTTAGGAGGGCCATTTGGACCTTTAAATCAGCTTGCTGCTCCCGTAGCTTTTCAAGCAGAGCGGAGGTGCTGGAGGCCGAATTGCCCTGGCTGTCAGGTTCGCCATTCACCGCGGCCAAGGCCGTTCCCAGATCTGGAGCCTGGACCAGGTGGTAGAGCGCTTCCTTCTCCATTCGATCCGATTCGGCAATCGTCAGCTCTCTATTCAGTTCGTCGAGCTTGGACGTGATGATGTTCTGTTTTTCGTCAATACCGAGAATGTCGTGCTCCTTCTGATATTGGACCAGCTTCTCCTGAGAACTCTCGACCTTCATCTGCAGATCGGCTAGCTGCTTGGAAAGCCAATCGGAGGTGCGCTCCGTGGACTCGAATTTTGTTTTGAAGTTCTGTTCTTCGTAGGTCGAGATCAGGGTGTTCACCACCCGCGCCGCAAGCCCACTGTCAGGACTGCGGTATTGAATATCGATGATCCGCGTGCCTGGCACAGAGGTCACCGCAAGATTACTTTTAAAGCCAGCAACGATGTCAGAAGTCTGAGCTGAATCAGGCGCCAGTTCATCCGTTGTGAGTCCCAAGCGTCCATCGGAAGGAATGCCTTGTCCGCCCAATTCCGGACGCCGATCGAGGTTAAGCTGTTTAATCACCTGCATCGCGAGCAAATCGCTGCGCAGGATGCGGACTTCGGTGTCCACATCCGTATTGTCTGAATCTCCTGCGTCGCCCCCGCCGTCTTTGAAACTAAGAAAAGGATCTGGTTTGTTGATCGCGATGCTGCCGGAGGCCTGATAGATTCGGGTGGCCCGAAGCGTAGCGATAGCAGTGAGGCCAAAAATCACAGCCACGGCGGTTATGACCACCCAGCGTCGCTTAACCAGAACGCGAAAATATTCTCGAAGAACAGATTCATGGGCCGGGGCAGGCCCGTCGAAATTCGCTCCCAGCCGCCTTTGGAATTCGGCCTGGAAATTTGGCGGCCCACTTGTCAAATTCTCGCTCGCTCGAACCAAGGGCGCCGAATCCATCCACACTCCTTCGGGGGTCAATCCATCTGCTGACGGAATTCCTGCGACAGTCTTACTGAAAGATGGGAAGCGTGAGTTACGCTATGGAACACCCGCTCCATGTCAGCATGAATTTCCCTATTTTAGCACCGGCGTCTCGAGGCTCCCCAGTTAATTTCCATGGTGCCGAGAAGCGAAACACGCCGCCCGACGCAGATGGGCAACACTGTTTGCTCCGCTATACTACAAAAGTCCGGTGCACATTCGTCGATAGCGGACGGAAGATGGCTTTCAGCGATTTTATGTCAAGTGCTTGTGTCCCGGATCTTTCCCAGGCGCGCACCAAGCTGCTGATGGAACGTCCCACAAACGTCGATTCTTCCGGATCCGGTCGCCGATAATCAGCAGATTAGGACTTAACGGAACTGGCCAGGGATTCATGTTGGATACATCATCGACGAATACAACCGGACCCAACCTGGAAGCCACCGTCGCTGCCCGTGCTGCCGCCGCCCGGGAAACTGCGAAATTTCGCCAGCAAATGGGGCACATCTCGCGGCAATCCTCGGTATTTTTCTCGGGAACGGTCTTTACTGCGGCTGCCGCATACCTTTTCAAGGTCTATTTAGCGCGCCTCCTGGGTGCCGAGGCATTGGGAGTCTATGCACTCGGAATGACCATTGTCGGCTTTCTAGGGGCATTTAACGGATTGGGATTTTCGCAAGCAGCGGTTCGGTTCGTAGCGGCTTATTCGGCAACCGCAAAAATGAAACTGCTTGGAGGATTTCTCGCTCGATCTCTTGTTATGTTGCTGGTTTCGGATCTGCTCGTGGTAGCAGCCATGCTCGCAGCCGGACGCTGGATCGCAGTTCGTATCTACCACACCCCTGAGTTAAGTCGCTATATCGGGTCGTTTGCGCTCATTGTGGCATTTGGAACGATAAACGCTTTTCTGGGACAGGTATTGGCGGGATATAAGGACGTGACCAAGCGGACCGTGATCACTAACTTCATCGCAACCCCGGCGATGATGATCATCACCTTCATTTTTATTACTTGGGGATTGGGGCTGCGGGGATATTTGATCGCGCAGATATTAGCCGCCGTCTTGACCACATGTTTGCTCCTGATGGTTGCCTGGAAGCTCACACCCCATACTGCGCGTCTGCTCGGTCTTTGGAAGCAGCCTTTCGAGCGTCAAGTTGTCGCTTTTTCGATCGCATCGCTGGGCATGATATTCCTGCAGTTCGCTATATCCCAGACGGATAAGATCATGATCGGCATCTATCTTAACGCCCGGGACGCGGGAGTTTATGTTGTGGCCATGGGATTGGTCGCGCTTGTGCCTAGTGTTTTGCAGGCGGTCAACCAGATTTTTGGCCCGACCATCGCAGAGTTACACGCTCGCGCGGACCATCAATTGTTGGCCCGAATATTTCAGACCTTAACCAAATGGATCCTGGGGCTGACTCTTCCGCTGATTTTTATGTTGCTCGTTTTTGCTCATCCCATGATGCGAATCTTTGGCCGCGATTTTGAGTGGGGGTGGCCAGTTCTCATGATTGGGGCGTTGGGAGAGTTGTTCGATTGTGGGGTGGGTTCGGTGGGCTTTCTTTTGCTCATGTCGGGGAACGAGCGGCGCCTACTTCGAATTCAGATCGTGATGGTCGCCCTAACCGTTGGACTAAATATACTTCTAATTCCGCGATTCGGCATCGTAGGAGCCGCGGTCGCATCGGCAGTTACGACCGCCGGCAGTAATTTGTGGTCTCTCCGGGAAGTGCATCATGCGCTTGGAATTTTTCCCTATAATCGCAGTTACGGACGCATGCTGGTGCCCGTTGCTGCGAGCTTTTCGGTGTTGTGGCTTGCGCGTTTTTCGCTTGCATTTTTCCGTCCGCTGGCGGTCGTCGGAGGAAGCCTGGTTTTGGCGTATGTTGTATTTGTGACGGTAGCTTTATCATTTGGCCTGGACCCTGATGACAAATTGGTTGTCCACGCGGTGTGGGCCCGCCTGCGCGCCGTGGTGCCCGGAGCGAGATGACCGCATGACAGACGATCTTCGCGACGTGAAATTGAATACCGAATTGTGCGAAGCCGCCGAGAAGAAATACGGAGTTCGTTTTGGTGGTCTCGATGCATTTTTGAATTTCCTGTTGCAACAATTGTTACGAGAAGATGCCGCAGAGATGGACCAAAATGAACGGCGGGTTATTGAGCAGCGGTTGAAAGACCTGGGCTATTTATAACCCCTCCCGAGTCCACGGCCAAATCACACCGGTTGGATCATGGAAACGCTCCATCAAGTTCAGCACGACGGCCGGGAGCGACTTTATCCCTCGCTAACTCATTCGAGTTGGCCGATCTTAAGGCGCAGGCGGGAGCTATTTCGCACTTGGCTGGAGGCACTGCCGTCGAGCGATCTCGATATACTGGATGTCGGTGGCCGATTGCAACCGTATCGTCCTCTCCTGCGCGCGCGAATCAGTCGCTATGTCGCGGTCGATTTATGCGCAAACCCGCTGGTAAGCATTCTGGCCAATGCGGAACAGTTGCCCATCGCGGATCAGCAGTTTGATCTTGCCATCTGCAGCCAGATGTTGGAATACGCATCCGATCCTGGGAAAGCCCTATCCGAGATCTATCGAGTTCTGAGACCAGGCGGCGTGCTTTGGCTCAGTGTTCCAAGCTTGGCAGCCCGCGATTCCGAGCAGGATCGCTGGCGTTTCTGGCCATGCGCAATCAGGCAATTGCTCACCTCTTTTTCCAAAATCGAAATCGTCGGCGAAGGCAGTAGTGTGACGGGATTTTTCCGCACTTTGAGCGTTGGGCTGGAAACGATGGCAAGCACAGCAGTCCTTCGAGGGATGGTGCGTTACAGCATTATTCCTTGTTTGAACATCGCGGGCTGCGGGCTCGAAAAGCTCGCTCGCACGACAAACGACACGTTTGTCGTGAACTACAGTGTTCGAGCACAAAAATGATCGAATCGCCCGATATCCAGCACGGTTCCTTTACCAAGGTTTACGGTGCGCTTTGATTCTCCATATGTATTGACTTACGCGCATCCGCGACCTAAGATGCCGTCCTGCATCCTCTCCTAGTCTGTGAAGATCGACCAAATTCTCGGTCACTATCGAATCTTGGAAAAAATAGGTTCCGGCGGTATGGGAGAAGTGTATCGAGCGGCTGATGATCGCCTCGCACGCAATGTGGCATTGAAAGTCTTGAGATCTTCATTCGCAAACGACACCGACCGATTGCGCCGCTTTGAGTTGGAGGCGCGCGCCGCGGCAGCCCTTAGTCATCCCAACATCGTCGTCATTTATGACATAGAGATGAGCAGCGATGCGCCCTATATCGTCTCCGAGTTTTTGGTGGGCGAAACGCTGAGGCAACGCTTGCTGCGAGAGCCATTATCATTGCGCCAGGCTGCCGAATTCGGGGTGCAAATTGCAGATGGGCTGACTGCCGCACACGAGAAGCATATTGTCCATCGCGATCTCAAGCCGGAAAATTTATTCATTACGCGGGAAGGCCACATCAAGATTCTGGATTTCGGGATTGCCAAGCTCACTTCATTGGAGAATTCGGCAAGCGGCTCAATTGAGACTTGGGCCACCCAAACCAAGGCGGGTTCCATTCTGGGGACCATATGCTACATGTCCCCCGAACAGGTTCGGGGCAAGCGAGTAGATCACCGCAGCGATATCTTCAGTTTGGGCGCAATTCTCTATGAGATGGTGACCGGCAAGCGTGCCTTTAGTGGGGAGACCGAGGCCGACACCATGACTGCCGTTCTGAAAGAAGATCCTTCCCCAGTAACCCTTGCGCGGCAGGACATTCCGCGAGGATTCGAACAGATCGTTCTGCATTGTCTGGAAAAGGAACCAGAAAAGCGCTTTGAATCCGTCCGCGACCTGGCATTCGCGCTAAACAATGCAATCACGAATACCGGGAAACCGGCGATGATCTCTCTGCCGTCGAAACGAAACGTCCGGAAATGGCTGCCGGGACTCGTCCTCGGGGTTTGTCTGCTTGCAGTGGGGATATTCGCAGGCGGTCGTCTCGCGGGAAAGGCAACCGAACATGTGATTTACCGTCGAATCACATTCCAACGAGGAACAATCTATTCGGCACGCTTTAGTCCAGACAGCCATAGCATTCTCTACGGCGCGATGTGGAACGGAGGACCGCTGCAGTTGTACACAACCGTGGGAGATTCTCCCCTCGCGCGGCCTTTAGGATTTATGAACGCTCACCTCCTCGCTCTATCCAGCAGCAATGAATTGGCGTTGGTGGTGAACGGCAAACCTAATCGACGCACCTTTACCAATGGTGTTCTGGCGCGCGCGCCTCTGGCCGGTGGAACTCCGCGCGAAATATTGGATGGGGTCGTCTATGCCGACTGGAGCCCGCAGCGAGATCTCGCAGTGGTCCAAGATACGGACGGCGAGAGCCGTTTGGAGTTTCCCGTTGGCAAAGTGTTGTATCAGACCGCGGGTTCGATCAGTGACATACGATTTTCTCCAGATGGAACCCACATTGCGTTCATGGACCACCCTGCCCGGTGGGATGATCGTGGTTCGATTTGCGTGGCCGATTTGACAGGGACCAGGAGGATCCTGGCCAAGGGATGGGAATCGGAGGGCGGCTTGGATTGGACGCCAAACGGTGATGAAATCTGGTTTAGTGCGGCCGATAACAGCAGCAGTACTCGCTCGCTTTGGGCGGTGAATCTCGAGGGCCAAAAACGAAAAATTCTGTCGGTGCCGGGCGGCATTACATTGCAGGATATAGGGACCGATGGCCGCGTTCTCTTCACAGTGGATCAAGAACGCATAGCGATGGAGTGGACTGGCAAAGACGACAAAACTGTTCGCGACCTTTCCTGGTATGACTGGAGCATCGCGCGCGATATAAGCAGGGATGGACAGTGGGTCTTGTTTGAAGAGAGCGGTGAGCCCGTGGGGACATCTTATGCAGTTGCTATTCGTAAGATCGATGGTTCTCCTCCGATTCGCTTGGGCGACGGGTCGGCCGGCGGTTTATCTCCGGACGGAAACTGGGCCCTTGCGGTTTATCTAGGCGTTCCGCAGCATCTGAGCCTTTTGCCGGTCGGCGCCGGTGAGGTTAGGCAGATTTTTCTGCCGGGGCTCGAAAATATCGCAAATGGCGAAGCTCACTTCTTGCCCGATGGAAAGCGAATTGTCGTGCGCGGGAACGAACCCGGACGACCCAGCCGAGACTTCCTGGTGGATATTTCGCAACCCAAGCCTGAGGCCAGACCCTTCACTCCCGAAGCCGAGTTTGTGTATCGGCCATCACCAGATGGAAAATACATGATCGGAACTTCCGGCAAAAACCTTACCTTGTTTCCGCTGACAGGAGGATCGCCCCTCCCCTTAAATCTTTCTTCCTCAGATTACGCGGTGCAATGGTCTGCGGATAGCAAATCGATTTATGTAACGCTCAAAGACGAAATTCCTCTCAAAATCTATCGCTTTGATCTCGCCTCGAAAAAAAGCACATTTGTACGCGAACTTACACCCGCCGATCGGGCCGGCGTGGTGATGATCAACCCGGTGGTCGCTACCCCGGATGCGTCGGAATTTGCCTACAGCTACTATCAAACCCTCTCTTCTCTGTACGTTATGACCGGACTCCGCTAAGACTAGTTCAGGTGCCCTTCGAAATCGCTGCGGACATAATGAAAGAACGCCGATGTGGACGTATGCCCCGGCGGAAGAGTGGTGCGGGAATGAGGAATCTCGCAGCCGCGATAGAGTAATCCATCGCCCAACGCCTGAAACACGGTAGTGGTCACCGAATTCTTGTGGAGCTGGAGTGGCCAAGCGGTTTGAAGTTGCGGTTCCGGCGCATAGTCAATGCACAAGCTGACGCTGAATTCGCATTGCTCTCGGTCGGTGTGCCTCTCCAATACCGCTCCGTTCTCGTACGAAGCCACATAAACATAAGAAGGCTTGATAGACTCGCCGGCCAAAGCAGATACGACCGGAGTCAACTGTTCGTGGAAAAACTTGGCAAGAGGATCGTTGTGCGCGACACGCCGGTTGGCGCACTGGGCGTCGCCCTTCGTCATCAACCCCACCCTTGCGAGACCGCGATAGTAGCGCCGCAGGCCCGAGATGTGGAATGGGTGAATGAGTTGACGAACCGGTATAAATCCGCGTTTGCGAAACTCCTTTGCGCCATAAGAGATCCAGTCCCTCCACTCTTGTTGGCGCATATCTGTGCAATCGGTGGGCAGGAGAATTCCCGCCATCGTTAAGACCTGCCGAATCTCACGAGGCAGATCCGAGACGATTGTGGCTCCGGATCGTATCCCGCGTAACCAATACCCTATTGCCGAGCCGAGCGGGAATGGTTGTATCAACCCATTTTCAGGGTCTTTGACATAAACGAAGCGATTCTGCTCCGGAAGAGATTCTCGAAGCACTCTGAAAGTGCGGCTAAAGTCGCTCGGCAGATTGCCGTCATCTGCGAACCAGCAATGGGGATTCACAATCAGGCTCAAACCGGGATCTTCCCGACTCGCTTGGCTCCGGAGAAAAGCTTCCGGAACCAAGTGGTCGGGCATTTCATCGAGAGTGCAACGAAAAACTGGCCTGATCCCGCCATGTTCGCAAAACTCGGGGTCGGGCGCAGCCAGTAATCGCTCAATCCATTGCAACCATGCGTTGTCTCTTAGCGGCGCAGCCATCCGTTCACCGTAAACCGGCCATCTGCGAATGCCGTGGAAGCGCACTCAATCGGTGTGATTTCGTGCATCAACGAGCTTGCAAAAAATACAATCTGGTTTTGTTGGGGAACGACCGAGCGGTAATTCCCCAAAGACGAGTACCCGTCATTTGTTTTATGGGAATCGTAAATGCGCAGCTCGCCGCCTCGGAATTTCTTTGGTTCACGGTGGAAGAAATAGACGAACGTAATTTCTCTATTCGCACTGTCTGCCTGCGAATTGTCGTTGTGGCGAAGGAAATAGTCGCCGTTATTGCTGGCGGTGACCTGCGCCTCCACCTCCGATACCTCAAACGCTTTGCGATCGAGGCGTGCCAATACCCGTGGCACGCATCGGAGAATTCGATCCTCGAGCAACTTACGTTGCTCGTCGAGATCCATGAGCACTCGCGACCGCCTCTGCTCATAATCAATAACTCCCGCCGTTGCTCCTGGCCGGATCACCTCGCTGACCTGAAAGTCGGATTCGTGTACGAGAGCGTACCGAAAGAGCGACTCCATTTCAGATGGAGCGAGGAATTCGTCAAAAATGACAACTTCGGCGCGCAAGGTTTCGGGTCGATCCATCAGACCCACTGCGCTTGATTGAGGACGCAAACGCGCCGAGGGGGGACCCGGCGAGGGCGGCGCGGGACCGCCTCCAGGCGGACCCCAAACTCTGGTCTCCGGGACACTGACGCCGACATTGGTTTCGTCGCCGGCGAAAGTGAACTCGTGACCTGGGTTCGATTGATTGCCGCCAAAAGGCTGATGTTCCTGGAGCAATCGTCGAATAATGTTTTCTCCCAGGTTGTCGAAGGCGCGTTGGCCAACGACTTCGCCAACTGCTTGTGCAATAGTTTTCTTGACGATTGCGCCATCGCCGTTTGCGATGGCGGCGGTTCTTTTCAATAAATTCATAAGCAGATCGCATTCTCTGGGACTAAGAATGCGCTCGTCATTGATTAAGCTGTGATAGAAACTATCGATTGCTTCTCTGGATGTCACCGAAACCCTCCTAAAGACACGAGTAGCGCCTGGATTGAAGAGGGCAGTCAACAAAAACAAACGGGGGTGTGTCGCATCCTACCTGGCCGACCGGCGGCAAGCAAGCGGCACGCGAAGCCTCGCGTAGCGAAAGCTCAGGAAAAAGTGAATAAAGCTGTGGACGGCTGTCAATTAAGAGGATGTTTTTTATCGAGCCGCCATCGCTCCGGTCAGCGACTGGAAGATCTTGTACCCTTGCGTACCGCCCAGTTCCGGTTCGCTGGCCCTCTCGGGGTGCGGCATCATGCCCAATACGTTCCGGCCCGCGCTGCAGATGCCGGCAATATTATCGACCGATCCGTTGGGGTTCGCTTCTGGCGTAATTTTCCCCGCTAAAGTGGAGTAGCGGAATACGATACGCTGGTTCCTTTGCAAATCGCTCAGGGTCGCATCGTCGCAAAAATAGTTGCCTTCCATATGCCCGATGGGAATAGTCAATATTTCGCCTTCCCGGCAAGCATTGGTGAAAGGGGTGTCGGCATTCTCCACCCGAAGTTGAACCGGCTTGCAAACGTACTTAAGCCCTACATTGCGCATTAGAGCGCCAGGCAGTAATCCAGATTCGCAAAGAATCTGGAAGCCGTTGCAAATTCCGAGTACTAAGCCCCCGCCCTCGGCGAACTTGCGCACCGATTGCATAACCGGAGAAAACTTAGCGATCGCGCCCGTTCGCAGATAGTCGCCGTACGAGAACCCTCCCGGCACGACGATCGCGTCGCAGTTTTCCAGGTTATGGGACTCATGCCAGAGAAACGTTACGGGCTGTTTGGCGACCGCCTGAATCGTCCAGCACGCGTCGTGGTCGCAGTTTGATCCAGGAAAGATTATGACGCCGAATTTCATGCCCGCCTCACCAAGGGGTCTAACCCGAGTCTAGCATGGGACAAAAAGCAGGCCGCTTGGCGAAGTCGGCCGAGCGGCCCTGGGGGAGGGGAATGTGCGTCGGTTCAGTTGTTGCCCGGTCCAGGAGGCTGCGGCCCAGGTGTCGTATTCATCGAACCCACGGGGCCGTGCCCATCCCGACCTCCGCCCGGCGGAAAAGGAAGATGCGGGGGACCATGCTGCTCGCGGATGCTCTTGAGTTGCCTCCATTGCGCAACCGATAACACTTTGCGCAAATCGAGATTCATCATGGTGTATTCGCGCTCCAGTTTGCCGCGCGCCGCTAGAACCTGATCGACCTGAGAGCCGACCTGAGATGTATCGGGCATGTCCTGATCCAGAAGGCTCTGTAGCTTTAGATCCTGCTTCTCCATCTCGGCGCCGTAGTCAATCAACTTCATGCGATGGTCGAAGAAGATTTGATTCAATTGGTTGATTTGGGTATCGGTGAGTTGTAGCTTCTTGGCAAGCTCGGAGTCTTGCCACCACTTACCCATTTCATGACCTCCGGGATGACCGTCCATTCGCCCACCCATGATGCCAGGAAATCCGAATCTGCCGTCACCAGGGACCGGCGGAGGAGATTCGGGACCGCCCTGTGCAAAAGACGATAAAGGAAGTAACAGCAAGAGTGCCCACGCAAAGTGTCTAGTTTTCATGATGGCCTCTCCTGGGATTACGACTCGATGAGCCGGCCGTGGGCGAATTGCTGATTTCGTCCGCCAGCAAAGCGGCAGGCTCGAGCGACGCCGGACCATCGGTTTCGACCGCCTGCTCCACCGCAATCAACAGTTGCTGGTCCGAATCGGCCCGGGAGGCGACTGGTTTGGAGGTTGTCCGGCTATTGAACAACGAGAAGGCCAGCAAAAATAAAGCCAAAGCGCCCGCCCATGCGTTCATAGGATGCAGCAACCTCGGTTTTGCCGAGGCAATTCGCCTGCGAAGGCAGGCGCGCTGTTTTTGCCAGAACCACTCGGGCTTTTCCGCTAGAACCTGCAATGCCGTTGGCGCGTTTCCGAAAAGTTGATGGAGATCGGCCTCGTCATCCTGCAAAAGCAAGTCAGTCAAGTCCTCGTCTTTGATGTGTCGAATCAGCTGCATGATTTCCCCTTTACTGTCTCTTTTACTTTGCTGATTGCCCGAAACAGGTGAGCTTTCACGGTGCCGGTTTCGATATCCATCACTTCCGCGATCTCTGCAAGAGACATATCCTCGCCAAACCTCAACAGGAAGATAGTTCGCTGTTGCCGAGGCAGACCCGCAGCCGCCGACCAAACTCGCGCCAGCGTCTCATGGGCCAGTAAAGCCTGTTCCTGCGAGGGCTGCGGCGCGGCTAGATGAAGCTTGTGGCCGCCATTCGCTTCTTCCTGCTCCAGCCCCACCGTTTTGCGCCAAAATGCCAATCTGCGATTCTTGCCGTGATCCCGCGCCAGGTTGACCGCAATGCGGATCAGCCAGGTTCCAATCGAGCACTCTCCTCGGAAGGCATCCCGCTTTCGATAAGCCCGCAGAAAACATTCCTGCGTAAGGGTATCGGCGGCTTCGCTATCTTTCAGCAGAACAAAAATTACGCGGTAGATTCGCCGCTGGTGCTGGCGCACAATCTCATCAAAGCGTTCCTCTCTTATACCAATTGCGGTCGCTGCCCGGGATGGGGTTAAGGTTGCTGTCAGTGCATTTTCCACGGCTATTTTCAAGGTCCCTGCTACACCTATGGACGATCTGTTGACCATTAAGTTTACAAAGACGGCCGAGACTTGACCAATCTCATGATCTGGCCGCGGTGCCGGACCTGCCTACCTTTAATCGTGGTCGGCATCAATCGCGGTCAGCATCCTATAGATATGAACGCCAGTCGCTACCTTAAGCTCACCGGTACGGCCCTGAAGCATTGGTTTATTGCTCAGTGTGAGGATGCCTTGGTGGTGGGTATTCTCTGGCTGTTGGGGCTTTATTCCTTGAAAGTCCCGTGGGCGCCGGTCTGGGCGACTCTGGCAGCCCTTCTGCAGTTCATCCCGCACTTGGGCCCCGTGCTGGGAACAATTGGGCCGACGCTAACCGCTGCGCTTGTTTGGAAAGATTGGCAGCACCCGCTTTACGTGTTGATGCTCTACGCCGGGATTGTGGTGGTGGATGGTTTCGTGCTCCAGCCCTATATTATGAAACGTACCGCTAAGGTGCCGATGTGGGCGTCTATCCTGGCGCCGATTGCCTTGAGCTTCCTAATCCCGTTCTGGGGGATCTTGCTGGCGCCGCCCTTGCTGGCCGTTATCTATGCTTTCAGACGGAATCGGCGGGCCAGGGGCGCGAACAGCCATCGAGAACATAAATCGCATGAGACCTGAAATGTCACCGAGATTGAAATTTCCTTGGTGTAACTTCGCGCCCTGTGGTTTTGAGGTAGACCTTCCGCCAGTCCTATCACGCGGGAGTTTTTACCTCGGATTCTCCACGGTGCCCGCAGCGCCCGCGCATGCCATCGCGGAATTTCTCCCGCTCTTCGGGAGTCATCTTTTCCCAGCGTTCCGCCATCCGATTGCGCCAGTGCCGTCCGCCGCCCGGTCGTCCACGGAAGCCGCCGAACAGAATTCGACTCAACACTACCAGTCCCACCGCTTGCCAAAAGCCGATCAGCTTCCAACCAAACAACCCCGGCGTCAGCCAATTCCACAGATGCATGGTCACGAATCCGAACAACGCAGCTGCGGCGATCACAAAGGCTACGAATTTCAATCCTCGCAAAAATCTACTTCCTCTCATGGTTTTCTCCTTCGTACTTAAAATTCTTCATGGATGGCCCGCAGCCGCTGCCGCAGGTGCAAGACTGCATAATGTTTGCGCGACAACAACGTGTTAATGCTCACACCAGTTTTTCGCGCAATTTCCTTAAAGCTCCGGCCCTCCAATTCGTGGGCCACAAAGACTTCCCGCTGTTCCTCGGGCAGTTCATCGAGCGCGGCATCGAGCTCCTCGAGCAGAACCTGGCGCGCATAGGCCGCCTCTGGGCCCGCCTCAGAAGAAGGCAGCAAATCCTCCAGTTGGAGCGTATCTTCTCCGATTTCCGGTATCGCTCCAACCGCATCGCCCAGGGAAGCGTCGGGTTTTTTCTTGCGAAAACGATCGATGATGCGATTTCGTGCCACCCGAAACATCCAGGCGCCGATCTGCTCGATCGGTTTCAAGAGCCGCGTGGCGGCTACGAGTTCGTAGAAGACCTCTTGCAGAATGTCATCTACTTCACTCTCATCGTCGACCCGTTGGCGAATGAAATTCCGCAGCCGGGTCTGTTCCTTGGCAATTGCCGCGGTGATCCCTTGATCTTGCTCGGCCATCCAGATTGCGCTCAGCAGCTCATCCATCTACTGATGAAGACGAATGATCGATCTATTTATTGTATGGGTAATGCATTTACCAGTCCGAACCGGCAGAACGTCGCATGCTATACTTGGGTGTTCGCACCGGTGCGCATCAATCAGCAAAACCGGTCGCGAGGCAATCCATGGATCTCCTCCAGGGGCGAGTCCATTTTGGTCGATCTGCTGGGATACAATCAGCGCAAATAAAACATCTCTGAACGTGAGGTATAGCTATGTCTGGCCATTCAAAATGGGCCACAATCAAGCATAAAAAGGGCGCGCTGGACGCCAAGCGTGGCAAAATTTTTACCCGTCTAATCAAGGAAATCAGTATCGCCGCTAAGAAGTGGTGGCGATCCAGATATGAATCCGCGCCTGCGAACTGCCATTGCGGCTGCCAAAGCCGAAAACATGCCGGCCGATAACATCAAGCGCGCCATTCAACGTGGTACCGGCGAGTTGCCGGGTTTGACCTACGAGGAATTTTCACTGGAAGGCTACGGCCCGGGAGGCGTTGCCGTCCTTGCTGGACATTAACACCGACAACCGGAATCGCAGCGTCAGCGAAATCCGCCATGCCTTCGGCAAGAACGGCGGCAACATGGCATCCAGCCGGTGCGGTCGCGTATATGTTTCACAAGAAGGGCGACATCGTCATCCCAAAGTCGGCGGCAAAGGTGGACGATCTGATGAACATTATTATCGAAGCGGGTGGCGAGGATGAGCCGATTGATGACGGCGAGAATTGGGAAATCCTGACTGCGCCTTCCTCCTACGAAGGCATGTTCTCGAGGCCATAAAGAAAGCTGGGATTACACCCGTTTCTTCAAGCGTGAGCATGATTCCCAGATACCTACATCAAGCTTGAAGGACAGCACGCCAACACGATGATCCGCTTGCTTGAGGCGTTGGAAGAACACGATGACGTGCAAAATGTTCACGCCAACTTTGACATTGACGAAAAATTGCTGGAAGAAGTCGCCGGCTGACGACTAATAACTTTGAGCGGGCCGCCCGTCGAGGGCGGCTTTTTCATTGCTGAATTCGCCGGCTTTTCAACACCCACCGTGCAAAATGGTGTGTAAAATCCTGCAACTATCGGCCTAAATGCTTTAGGAGGAGCGCCTTCAGCATTTTGCACTGTGCTGGTTGCAAGAAGATGGTTTCTCGCGCCGATCCATCGCGTTTTGTTGGGAGATAGGCTTTGAAGTCGAGACTCGACAAATTATTGGTGGAGCGTGGCTTGGCAGGATCACGCGAACGGGCGCAAGCCCTCATTCTCTCCGGGAAGGTGCTCGTCAACGGCCAGAAAATTGAAAAGGCCGGCTCCCCGGTTGATCGAGATTCGAGGCTGAAACTGCTCGGCCAAGATTTGAGATATGTCAGCCGCGGGGGCCTGAAGCTAGAAAAGGCTCTCGACCACTGGAGCATGAACGTGGCGGGGTACCTTTGCCTCGATGTTGGCGCCTCGACTGGTGGCTTCACCGATTGCTTATTGCAGCGCGGCGCGGCATGCGTAATCGCCGTGGACACTGGCTATGGGCAGATTGACTTTCGCTTGCGCCAGGACACCCGAGTGCGCTTGCTCGAAAAGACTAATGCGCGATACCTCACCCGCGAACAAATCGGCGAAACGGTAGATTTGGTCGTAATGGATGCTTCGTTCATATCAGCCACTCTAGTTCTCCCTGCGGTAATCGCAGCGGCATTTCCGCCTGGCTCGTCGAACCAAAGCAAACGCGTCATCGTATTGGTGAAACCACAGTTCGAAGTGGGGCGGGAGCAAGTTGGTAAGGGAGGCATCGTACGCGATCCAGCGCTGCAGGCTGGGGCGGTCGAGAAGGTACGTGAGACTCTGGCTGGCTTAGGCTTTGGGAATATTGATTTCATCGAATCACCAATCTTAGGCGTCGAGGGTAATCGCGAATTCCTGCTCTATGCAACGGATTGAAATCTTCGATCCATTGACCCGGAGGTACTCATTTCTCGCGCCCCCAACCCAGCCTTGGCGGAGATTTTCTGTACAATTCAACTTGAGCATGGCCTCAAGCCCCGCATCTTCGAAGCACTCCGCTGCAATCGTTTCCAAACCCGGAAAGCCGGAACTGGCAGACATTATCCCCGGCCTTTTGGAGTGGTTCCACGCCCGGTGCTACCACGTGGTGGTGGATTACGAAACGGCGCAATTCGCGCGGCATACCGAGGGAATGAGCCGCGATGAAATCGGCCAGCTTCCTCTTCAATTCGTGGTCGTGTTGGGGGGGGATGGAACTCTATTGTCTGCGGCTCGCGCGGTAGCGAAGGCTGGGATTCCGGTGTTAGGAGTAAATCTGGGATCGCTCGGGTTTCTGACCGAAGTGCCTTTGGAAGAGATGTATGCGACGCTGCAGGGCATTCACGAGAAGCGCGGATTAGTGGAGACGCGCTCCATGGTGCACTGCGATGTGTTTCGCGACAACACGGCCATTGCCAGCTATGACGCCGTGAACGATCTGGTGGTCGGAAAGGGAACCATTGCACGGCTGAATCACTGCGATGTCTTCATTGATCATGTTTTTGTGTCCAGCTATCAGGCCGACAGCCTGATTGTTTCCACCCCGACCGGATCTACGGCGTATTCGCTGGCTGCTGGTGGCCCCATTCTCATGCCGTCGGTCGAAGCGTTCGTCATCACTCCGGTATCGGCGCATTCGTTAACTCATCGCCCTCTGGTGGTGCGCGACATCTCGGAGATTGAGATTGTCGCCAAAACTGGAAGCGACGAGGCCTATCTCAGCGTGGACGGTCAACTGGGTATGCCCTTGCAGGATGGCGATCGTCTGCACTGCCGAAAATCTGATTTGCAGGTGAAGTTGTTCCGCACTCAAGGAACGTTTTTCGACGTGCTGCGCGCCAAACTTAAATGGGGACAGCGCTAGCCAGCGGGTGTAACCCAATCCTTTCGGATAGTTCTATTTGAGTTTTGTATTCTTCCTCATTTTCACTTGCCCAAATGCGTGCACTCGCCATGCCCTGCCGGAAGGACATAACTGCACTTCCGGACATTGACGCTGCGGCGACTCCGGTCTAAGTTTCTTTTAATAATTTTGTTCATGCCTCTGGACCAAGAGATGCAGCCTGGGTTTGCGGCCGCGCCCAGTTCTCGATTTGAACGACTGAACGTTAAACGGCCAAATCGGCTGATCAGTTCTTGCTCGTGAGAGCGCAAGCCACGCGGGCACGCTGATGATGCGATTCGCGCGCCTAGCTTCGCCCAAATATCAACCGCGCACCTTGGTGTGCCGCGCATGGAGGTAGAGAATGAAGTCAGTTCGCGTCTTTTCCGCAAGTGTATGCATAAGTTTGTCGGCTCTGCTCGGGGCGAGCTCGATTCAGGCACAACAAACGCCGAAAGATCCCGGGCCACGCCATGGCCCAGCGGCCGCCGGAGGCTTTTATCCAACGCTCAATTCCAACGAACAAAATTATTTTTCGAGCGCGAAAACCGTGTTTCAAGAGGTGGAGAATGTCACCGGGGGACCCAACGTCGGGCTGGGGCCTGCGTTCAACGGCAATTCCTGCGCTGGGTGCCATGCTGAGCCGGCGATCGGAGGAAGTTCACCGGGAACTCTCAGCAAGATCAATCCTATCCCCAATCCGCAGATTGCGTTAGCTGCGTTGAATGGAGCGCAGAACACTGTGCCTTCCTTCATTACTTCGGACGGGCCAATCCGTGAAGCCCGTTTCATTACCCAGATAAACGGCACGGCCGACGGGGGAGTGCATGACCTGTTCACCATCGCGGGTCGCAGCGATGCTCCCGGGTGCGTGCTGGCACAGCCAAATTTTGCTCAGGCGGTTCAAGCCAACAACATCATCTATCGCATTCCCACCCCCTTGTTTGGATTAGGTTTGGTGGAGAACACTACAGACGAAACACTGCGAGCGAATTTTCTGTCCACCGCCGCGCAACGAGCGTCTCTCGGCATTCAGGGGACCTTTAACACTAGCGGCAACGATGGCACCATCACGCGCTTTGGCTGGAAGGCACAGAACAAATCATTGATGATGTTTGCCGGAGAGGCCTACAACGTGGAGATGGGGATTTCCAACGAGCTGTTCCCCAACAAAAGGGCAGGGGTCGCGGGCTGTGTCTTCAATCCGACTCCCGACGATGATACGAACATCATGAACCCGAATTCCAACAGTTCCAATTACAACACAGCGCTGGGCACCGCGAATGAGATGTCTTCCGACATCGTGAACTTTGCTGCTTATATGAGATTGACGGCCCCACCGACGCCGGCTCCGCAAACGGCGGATACGCAGCGAGGTAGCCAAGTATTCGCAGCCATTGGGTGCGCTCTTTGCCACTCCTCCACGCTAACTACCAGTAAATCTTATTACACCGGTATGAGCAACGTTTCTTATCATCCCTACAGTGATTTTGCCATCCATCATATGGGTCGGGGTTTGACGGATGGAGTTACGCAGGGCGGTGCTGGCCCCGATCAATTTCGAACTGCACCTCTATGGGGAGCGGGGCAGAGACTATTCTTCCTGCACGATGGACGAGCCTCTGACTTGCTCAAGGCGATTCAGCAGCATTCTAGTCCCGGTTCCGAAGCCAACCGGGTCATTCAGCGCTTCAATCAACTGAACCCTCGCGACCAGCAGGCGGTCTTGGACTTCGTAAGGTCTTTGTAGCTGTGATTCGTATGAAAGGGAAGGCATCCGAAGCGGCGGCGTGAGCTAATTCAGTTACGCTGCCGCTCCGTTTGCAACTGCTCCTCAATCGTTTCCCGCCGCCGAATGATCTTGACCGACTTGGAATCGACGAGCACTTCTGCCGGCCGCGGGCGCGTGTTGTAGTTGGAGGCAAGAGCCATGCCATAGGCTCCGGTATCCAGAATCGCTAACAGATCACCTGCTTGTGCAACCGGAAACGCGCGGTCGCGGGCAAAGAAATCTCCCGTCTCGCAAATTGGACCAACCACGTCTACGATTTCTTCCTCAGCAAGCGCTTTCACCCGAACCGGCGTGATTTCGTGATGAGCCTTGTAAAGTGACGGGCGCAGCAAATCGTTCATGGCGGCATCCACCACTAGAAATTTCTTGGTTCCGTTCGTCTTTGCATAGATTACCCGAGTGAGGAGTGCGCCTGCCGATGCGACAATGGACCGCCCCGGTTCGAGCAGTATGTGAAGGTCGAGCCCGCGCAAAGGGGCAAGGATAGCGCGCGCGTATTTCCGTGCTGCTGAAACCAAATTCGAGCCGCCGGCCCCGTGGTAATCGATTCCTAACCCGCCCCCGGCGTCCACATATGTCACGCGATGGCCGTCCCGCCGCAGGCTTCGCACCAGACCCGCAACTCTTTTCATCGTGTCGGCGAATGGGGTCATGTCGGTAATCTGCGATCCGATGTGAACGCTGACTCCGCTCAACTTTCAGATACGTGCTCTTTGGCGGCTTGCTGGTAAAGCCCTCGCGCCTGCTCGCATCGGAACGCCAAATTTATGCTGATGCAGCCCTGTCGAAATATAAGGATGCGTTTTCGGCGGAGACATCGGGATTGACCCGCAAAGCCATCGGGGCGATTTTTTTCAGCCGGGCCGCACAAGCCGCCAGAACCTCCAGCTCCGACTGCGCTTTCAACGTTGAAAAGCAGATATCCCCGCCCTTAACGCCAATCTGCATCTCCATCGCGGTTTTTCCCACTCCCGAGAAGACCACTTTGCGGGCCGCTTTGGGCGCACGCGTAGCACTCGCTCCAGTTCGCCACCCGAGACCACGTCGAAGCCGCGCCCGCTTGACCAGCAAGCGGCGAGAATTGCTGAGGTTCGAATTGGCTTTTACCGAATAGCAGACCGTGTGCGGAGCTGCCTCGAAAGCCTTTCGAAAGTCTTGCATGCGCTGCGCGAATCATCAGACGCCGAATACACATAGAGTGGAGTGCCAAACTGCTCGGCCAGGCGTTCCGAGCGAACACCTGTCGCAGTGCAGGTCTTCATCGGGTCCGTCGCGACCGTTCGTGTTGCGCGTCGCGATAAGCAAACGCAGGAGGACGCGCTGGCAAGAATGGCGCGCGGCGTGTTCACTTCGATTTCCCGTGCGCCATCTTTGACTTTGATCGCTACCACTGTTTGGTCGTCGAATGTTTCCATGCCGGCTCGGCGTATTCGCGTCACCGCCGTAAACATCGATTCGACTACGCACTGGCAATCTGAGCCGCTGCACCGGGCTACGATTGGTTCCACTCGCTCGCGTCCGAAATAGCTCGCCCATGCCGGTTGCGGGCGTCGAGAATACCGTCGCTGAAGAACACGAACATATCGCCCGGCTTCGCCTTAAAACTTAATCTCGTCGTATTCCACTTCGTCGAATAAGTCCCAGCGGCAGCCCGGTGGCTTCGATGGTCTCAATCTTCACCCTTGTGGCAATAAATCGGGCGCGGCAGCCCGGAATTTGCCACTTGCAGAGTCCTGCGCTCGGATCGTTCCACACCGCATAAATCATCGACACAAACTGCGCCGTCGATCCGCCGCTCGCCGAGCGAAAAATTCACCGCGCGAAAGCATCTCGGCCGGCCCCGGTTCGATCGGCGCATGGGATCGCAGGATGCCGCTCACCAGCGCCGCATAAATTGCCGCGGGCGCGCCTTTGCCGCTGACGTCTCCGATCACAATTCCGGTACGGGATAGAGAATAAGCTGACGAAATCATAAAGATCACCACCGATTGCCCGCGCTGGCACGAACTTGGCGGCGATATCCAGGTTCGCCAGCTTCGGGCGGCGAATGCGGCAGCAGCCGATATTGCAGCTCGCGCGCCAGCGCCAGATCCCGCTCCAGTCGCTTCTCCTGGCGCGCCATCTCCTCATACAGACGCGCATTTTCAATCGCGATCGCGATTTGCGCCGCCAGGGTAGTCATAGTCCGTTTGTGATCTTCTGTGAAAAACCCGCGCCGCGTATGCTCCAGATCAAGAATGCCGATTACTCGTCTCCTGTAGATCAGCGGAACCGCCAGCTCCGAGCGGGTCTCCGGGTTCACCATGATGTAACGCGGATCTTGGTCACATCGGGCACCAGAACCGCTTCTTGGCTTGCGCGGCATAGCCCACCACGCCCCGGCCGAGCGGACATGTCATGCTTCAGATGCATCTTTTCTCCAAAGCGCAGCGAAAACCGGTGCTGCAGTTTTTCCCCTCGTCGCATCCAGCAGCAAAATGCTGAACATCTGATAGTCAATCAGCCGAGTAAGCAGTTCAGCGATGTGCTTGAGCAGTTCATCCAGATTCAAAATCGATGTAAGTTCGCGCGCAATCTCATTGAGCAGCAGCAAAGTTCGGCTTGGCGGCGTGGTTCGCGTGTGCAGGCGGGCATTCTCAATTCCCACGGCCATCCGCGAAGCGATTAGTGTCAGCAGGCGTTTGTGTTCTTCAGTGAAATAATTGGGCTGAGCGCGATTCGATATTGATTACGCCGATGACCCGGTTCTTTACAATCAGCGGAACGGCCAGCTCCGAACGCACGTCGGGAACGGCCCCGATGTAGCGTGCTTCCTGCGTAACGTCCCAACCAGCACCGCCTCGCGCGCTCGGCGGCCAGTCCCGTCACTCCTTGCCCGACCTTAACGCGCGATCGTTCAGCGACTTTCGGCTGGGTATCCGACCTGAAATCGTAAACTGCAGTTCCTGCGTCTTCTCGTTGAGCAGCAGGATGGCAAAAATCTGGTAATCGATGACCTTGCGGACCACTTCCGCTACGCGTCGCAGCGACGTGTCGAGATCGAGCGTGGTGTTGACCACGTCCGCGACCTCCAGCAGCAGCGGCTCCACTTGGTACCAAGACCGGGTTGAATTTCACTCACAGGCACAGCTTCTATGATACCAGTCGAGTTTCGCTCTTTCCCATTTCGGGAAGACTAGTGTTCTGCCTGATGGCACACAGATCGTCTCCGCTATCCCTTTGCGAATGCCTTACTTACGCGTCATCGAGAAGAATGGGAACTTGGCTCGTCACTACTGTCTCGGCACCACGCAGATATCGGGAAGATTGCGGTACATCTCAGCATAATCCAGGCCGTAACCCACCACAAATTCGTCTGGAATGCTAAACCCGACGTAATCCGCTTCAATCGGTTGCTTTCGGCGGGATGGTTTATCGAGCAATGCAGCCACGCGCAACGCTGTCGGCTGATGCGCCATCGAGAATTTCTTCTTGAGGATATTCAGGGTGAGGCCTGTATCGAGGATGTCTTCGACGATGATCACGTTCTTTTCCCGCATCGACTGGTCCACATCCTTACTCAGTCGCACCTCGCCGGTCGAATCCCATCCGCTGTGCAGTTCCTGCGCCGGGCTGGGACGATTGCCGTAGCTGGAAACGCCAATAAAATCGAATGTGGCATCCAGATGGACTTCACGCGCCAGGTCGCTTAGAAAAATCGCTGCGCCCTTCAGCACTCCTACAAAAATAACCGATCTCGCCGGCAAAGTCACGAGTGATTTCGGCGCCAAGCTCAGCCACCCGGTGGGCGATCTGCTCTCGCGAAATCAGAACCTTCAGCTCAGTCATGGCTGTTCATATTAAACTAGCAATCGTCGATTGGCGTTCGGCGGAGTACTCGCGGATTACCAGCTTCTTGCCATGCCTTATTGATTGCGGGAATTTTATGAAACTGAATGGCGTCAAACTCACCTGGCTGGGACACGCCACCTTCCGCATCGAAACTCCCGGTGGCAAGACGGTTCTGGTCGATCCCTGGGTCATGGGCAACCCCATGTGCCCGCCGCTGGAAAAGGACGTCAAGAAAGTCGACGTCATGCTATGCACCCATGGCCATGGTGACCACATCGGCGACGCGGTCGAGATCGCCAGGAAGCACAGTCCCATAGTTGTTGGCATTCCTGAGTTGTGCGGCTGGCTGGGTTAGAAGGGAGTCAAAGAATCTATCGGAAATGAACAAGGGAGGCACGCAGACGTTCGCCGACATCAAAGTCACCATGGTGCATGCCGACCACTCCTGCGGAATCCAAGATGGTGACCATTTCATCTACGGCGGCGAGGCCTGCGGCTATGTCATCGAGTTTTCCAACGGCCTTAAGTTCTATCATGCCGGCGACACCAACGTCTTCGGCGATATGCGCATTATCCACGAACTTTACGCGCCCGACATCGCCTATGATTCCCATTGGCGATCACTACACTATGGGCCCACGCGAAGCCGCCTATGCCTCCAATTTGCTGAAGGCGAAGACGATCATTCCCATGCATTTCGGCACATTCCCGGTCCTTACCGGAAGGCCGAGTGAACTGCATAAGCTCATCCCCGGCGTGGAAATTATGGAGATGGAGCCGGGTATTACCGTTTCTTGAAAGCTCTTTGGGACTACGTAGGAAAAGCCGGCTTCGGCTGTCCGTTGAGCGTGGTTCAATACGTTTTAGCGACGAAAGATTTAACACTGGAGGAACACGTTGTCACCAACCAACCCCCGCCCCGAATGGTTCGACCATGGCATCACCACTCCCGCCGTGGACGAATATCTGTACTCGCTCCTGCCGCTGCGCGACGAGGTTCTCGCCGAAATGGAGGCGGATGCTATCCAGCGTAAAATTCCCATCGTCGGCCCTGCCGTCGCTCGCATCCTGTATCAACTCGCAACCCTCGTGCAGGCCAAAAGTGTCTTCGAGTTGGGTTCGGCCATCGGCTATTCGACGATCTGGTGGGCCCGCGCCGTCGGACCATCGGGCCATGTGGTTTATACGGACTCCGATCGCAAGAATGCGGAGCTCGCCCGCCGCCACTTCGATCGTGCCGGGGTCAGCAAACAGGTCACGATCCAAGTCGGCGACGCGCTTGAACTGCTCTCCGAGGAGAAGCGGGAATTCGACATCATTTTCAATGACGTAGACAAAGTGGACTATCCTCGTGTCTTCAAGTTGGCCATGCCTCGCCTGCGCAAAGGTGGCTTGTTCGTCACTGACAACGTTCTGTGGAGTGGCAAAGTGACCCAGAAGAATCCGGACGAGACCACGCAAGCGATTCAGCAATTCAATCAACTGCTTTACAACTCGCCGGATTTGTTCACCACGATCCTGCCCATACGCGATGGCGTTGCGGTCGCAGTGAAGAAATAGTCGGCGATGCTCAAACTGCTCTGCACCACGGCTCACCCCGACGACGAAGCTTGGGCCTTCGGCGGAACGCTTTTGAAGTATCGAGAACTGGGCGTCGAAACCCACGTCATCTGTCTGACTCGCGGGATGGCGGCCACCAACCGGGGCGCAGCTGCGTCCGCCGAGCAACTCGCCCAGACTCGCACTCGCGAGTTTTATCAAGCTTGCAGTTTGTTGAAAGTCAGCTATGCCACCATCCTTAATTACCCCGATGGAAAGCTGACTCAACTCGATTTCCTCAAAGTCGCGGCCGATCTGACCCGCCGCATTCGCGAAATCAAGCCGCAAATCGTCCTGACGCTTGGCCTTGAGGGGACGGTCACCGCGCATCTGGATCACGCGGCTGTGGGAATCTTTACCACTGCGGCTTATCATTGGGCCGGGCGCACCGATCGCTTCCCCGAACAACTCGCAGACGGCCTATTGCCGCACCGGGCCCAAAAGCTCTATTACGCGACCGATTTGCAGACATGGCCCGAGCGCCAGCCAGTATCATTGTCGCCCGTTACCACACGCATAGATGTGGGGCAATATGTTGGGGCCAAGATCGGAGCCTTCCGCGTCCACGCCAGCCAGTTGCCACTCATGGAAACCTACGGCGACCGCACTTTGAGCCATACTGAGGAGTTGTTTCACTTGGGAGCTACTATTCGCCCGCAAACCTTGTCGGGGATCGAAGCTGATCTCTTCGCGGGAATCGAAGCACCGAAATAGAACGTGGGGCGATCCTCAGTGCACTCGAAACGCTCTTACTCTGCGGCCCCGGTGGTTAAAAGGTTTACAAGCATCCGCGCCTTCGACTAATCCAGATTTCCCTGTTCGATTACCACATTCTCACGAACAATCAGCCGGTGGCTCGCCATCTCTTTGAGCTTGGGCAAAACGCGGCTCACGTGCTCGTCGGTGTCCACGAAAGTGATAATCACCGGCAACTTACCGCCAACATCCACCAAATGCGCGCTTTCCACCTTGTGCCGTCCCAGAAATCCGGCCACGGCATGAACCGCCGTTGCCGCATAAACATTTTCCTCGCGCAGGTAGTTCAGAATTTCTACGTGCAGCGGCTTGTGATGCCATTGGTCGGCTTCATTCAGATACAACGTCACTTGCACTGCCACAGTATTTGCCATTTTATACCGCCCTCGCCAATGCCATACCGCCCAACGCCGCCGCCAAGCAAAGCAAATTGCTGCCAATCACATTCGCGAGGCCCAATAGCCCCTGTCCACGCTCGAAGAGCGACATGCTCTCGAAGGCATAGCTGGAAAATGTGGTAAATGCGCCGCAAAAACCGATTACCACCAGCAGCCGCCAGCGTGGGTTAATCAGCACCCGCTCGCTGGTCCAGATGACAAAGAATCCGACCACCATGCTGCCCAGCACATTGATGATGAGTGTGCCGTATGGAAAAGCTGCGCCCCATTCGCGGACCGCGACGCGGCTTAGCCAGTAGCGCAAATTAGCGCCGAAGATCGCGCCCAGAGAGATGATGAGGAAATCTTTGAGGCCTTCCACCACGGAGTTCTCCTACAAGGGTTTGTAGGAGTTATCGGCCCAGTTGCTCTAACGGATGCAGCCAAGCGGTTATGGCGAACTCCATCGCCGTAACTATTTTCTACCACACTGGGCACGCAGAAAACATGGGAAAACGCAAACCGCTAAACTACAGTCATGGTTTGAGATACGCGCTGGGGTGCCCCGCAGCGTCTCGCTTAGGACTTATTTTTTTCTCTGCACTAAAAATCGCGCTAAATCTCTGAGAGAGTTCGCTCCTTCGCCAAAGCCGCTCAACTTCGAAGTCGCGGACTCCACCAGTTCGTCCGCCTGCCGCAAGGATTCCTCGACGCCAAAAATCGCCGGATACGTCGCCTTCTCCGCCGCCATGTCCTTCCCCGCGGTCTTGCCCAGTTGCTCCGACGACTGGGTTACATCCAACACGTCATCCACGATCTGAAATGCCAAGCCGATTTCTTGCCCGAACCCACGCAACTTTGCAATCGCATCGGTGCTTGCGTTCGCATAAAGCCCGCCACTCACTACACTCGCCGTAATCAGTGCCGCCGTTTTTGCGCGATGAATGTATTCCAGAGTTTGAATATCGGGCTTGAGGTGTTCGGCTTCCAGATCCGCCACCTGGCCGCCGATCATTCCATCGATCGTTCCAGTTCTTCTGGCAATCTCTTCGATAATACGCACCCGCGCCTCCGCCGGGCACCCCAGTTTCGCCAGAACCTCATAGGCTTGCGTCTGCAACGCATCGCCCGCGAGAACGGCGATCGCTTCGCCGAAAGCTTTATGGCAGGTGGGACGCCCCCGCCGCAAGTCATCGTTATCCAGAGCCGGCAAATCGTCGTGGATGAGCGAATACGTGTGCAGCATCTCCAGTGCCGCGCCTAAATCCTCTATCCCCGCCGGAAGGACGCCGCCGATCATCCGGCCTGCCTCCATGCACAAGATTGGCCGCAAACGTTTGCCACCGGCAAACACGCTGTGCCGCATGGCTTGATGAATGGAAACCGGATGCTGCGTCTTAGGAGGCAGCAGGCGCTCCAATGCCGCGTCGGCTAGGGTTTGCCCTTGTTGTAAAACGTCCTCTTGAAATTTGCCTGGGCGCATGAAGGCATGAGTATAACAAGGCTAGTCCGCGCACCAGGAATGGCCGCAGGTCCCAGCGGCGCCTGAATTTGTGAGAATGAGCGCCGCTACTTTTTCACCGCGGACTTTCCAGTCAGGGGCTCGAATGGTTCAGCTTGCAGCTTGCCGTTCTGCTTAAGCAGGATCTCAACCTTGCCTTCAGCTTCCTCCAACTCTTTACGGCAGGCGCCGGAGAGTTGCATGCCTTCCTCGAAAAGTGTCAAGGATTTCTCCAGGGGCACATCTCCCTTCTCAAGTTCCTGTACGATTTTTTCCAGACGCTGAAGGCAGTCTTCAAATTTTGCCAAGTGGGCTCACTCCGACTCTCATTTTATGCCATCAATTCACGCAAACGTGGGGGTTCCTTCGTATTCCTCTGTGTTCCCATCACGCCATTTTTCCAGTTCCCAAGGCTTCCAGCACATCTACCGCTGAGCTATACCGTCCTTGGGGAGCGCTGATCTGCGCGCCTTGCACCATGTCGCGCACCGACAAAAGCATCTCGCGAGCAATGGCCACGCCTTCGTCTCGCGCTGCGTCCGGTGTTGACGCTGCTGCCATGCGTTTCAGAATCGCATCCGGCACCGAAACGCGTAGCTCATTCTTCATAAATTCCGCATTGCGCAAGCTGACCAGCGGCCAAATCCCGGCGATCACCGGAATACGAAATGGCTTAATGAGCTTTAAGAAGTTTTCCAGCAGTGAGAGGTCAAACACCGGCTGCGTGACCGCATATTCAGCTCCTGCCTGAACTTTATATTCAAAACGGCGAATCTCTTCGTCCAAATTCGACACGCCCGGATTCGCGCCCACCCCAACCACGAACTCTGTTCCCGCTCCGATCGGATTGCCGCCGATATCTTGTCCGCGGTTAAGATTATGCACAATATTCACCAATCCGATCGCATCAACATCAAAAACCGCAGTCGCATCCGGGTAGTTGCCCATCTTGGGCGGATCGCCCGTGATGCAGATCAAATTGTGAATCCCGGTTGCTGCCGCTCCCAACAGGTCCGACTGAATCCCCAGGACGTTCCTGTCTCGGCAGGTGTAGTGCAGAATCGCTTCAATTCCCACATCCCGCTGCATTAACAAAGAAAGCGCCTGATTGCTCATGCGCGCGGAAGCGCGTGGGCTGTCGGGAATATTGATTGCATCCACGCCAACCGATTTAACAAATCGCGCCCCTTCAATCTCCTTGCGGATGTCGGTGCCCTTCGGCGGAACGATCTCCACCATCGTTACGAAGGAGCCAGTCGCGAGTTTCGCTCCCAGCTGGGAACGTTCTTCTATGGGAACCGCCGGCGCAGCAACCGGTGCCGACACATCCTTCGCATGGGCCATCGCCGTCTTCGCACGCGCCTCACCGACCCGCAGCGCCGACTTCATCACTCGCACGTGGTCCGGTGTCGTCCCGCAGCAACCGCCCACCAGGCGCACGCCAGCCGCTACGAATTTCCGCGCATAGCTCGCCATGTATTCGGGCGAGCAAAGATAAATGTTCCGGCCATCTACGGAGCGTGGAATCCCCGCGTTTGGCTGCGCCGAAAGCAGCAGGGATGTGGCCGCCCGCAGACGTTCCACTGCGTCCAGCATGGCCACTGGGCCTACGCTGCAATTGCAGCCGATCACATCCGCGCCCCATTCCTCCAGCCGCGGAGCAAATGTCTCCGGTGTGGCGCCGTCCAGGCAGTTTCCGTCTTCATCCATTGTGACCTGCGCCACGATGGGAATCGAGGTGCTCACCTCGCGTACTGCCAAAATCGCCTGGTGCAGCTCTTCGATATAGCCGAAGGTCTCCAGCAGAATGAGATCCACCCCGCCTTCCATCAGCCCCGCCACCTGCTCCCGGAACGCCGCCCGTGCCTCCTCAAACGAAGTCTTGCCTAAAGGCTCGATGCGAATGCCCAAGGGACCGACTGAGCCTCCCACCCAGACGTCAAAGCTCTTTGCTGCCTCCCGCGCCAGCTTCGCGCCCCCAAAATTGATGTCGCGCACCCGGTCCGCCATGCCGTAGCGTCCCAGGCGGAAGCTGTTTGCTCCGAATGTATTAGTCTCTACCACCTCAGCCCCTGCTTGAAGGTATTCGTGATGAATTCCGCGGATCAGATCGGGCTGTGATAGGTTTAGTTCGTCATAGCTGCGGTTGATGAAAATTCCCTTGGCGTAGAGCCAGGTTCCCATCGCCCCGTCGCATAGGACCGGAGACGTCTTGAGCCGGGTTATTAAGTCAGCGGGCACAATGGCTGAGAATACAAGATGGATGGGTAGTCGTGCATCTCTAGAACAACGCTCCTGCTGGAGAGACTTGAAAAATTCCCGAAGCCGGCTCTGTTATAATCCCGGTTTTTGCATCTAAATCGTTATCCTTCATGCTCTTCGGAGTTCCAGGCTTGAAAAATTGCTTTTTTTGCCTAGTTGTCCTGGTTTTCGCCAGCGTCGCGTTGATTTCCTGTAGCAACAATTCTTCGAGCGGGGTCGGGACGGGAACCGGAAGTGGGCGCCCCAGCGGGCTTGCGTCTCGCGCCTTTGTCTCCAATCCGCTAAACCCGTCTGGAGTGGGTGGCTCCTTTAATCCAGTACTAAACATTGTGGACGCCCAGCCAGATACCACTCTTACCGACACGCTTTCTTTGTCCACCGTGAGTCTTTCCTCTGGTCCAAGCCTCATGTCGTTATCTCCTAATGGCTTGATCACTATGGTTTTCAGCCCCGCCGATAACTCCATAACTGAGATCGACAACAACAAAGAGGCTGTCTTGCAAAGTGGGCAGACGAACGTTCCCGCGCTCACGCTTCCCGGTCCCACTGAGAGCATGCTTGCCGACCAGGACAACTTCACTGGTTTCGCCGCCGTGCCAACCGCTCCTGTGACAGCCACGCCGCTGACCCCAGGCGCAGTTGAGGCTTTTGGCCTGTATCAGGGAACCATCGCGGCCACCATCCCGGTACCAGGCGCCCGCACCATTGTGGAGAGCAATAATGGCAACCGTATTCTGGCTTTCGGCGATAACTCCAATACGGTCACGATTATTACCCCCAGCAGCATCAATACCAGCATGGATCCCCGGACGCCCATCTGTTGTTTCGATCATCCGGTATGGGGCATCTTCAGCGCGGACGATAGCACTGCCTACATCTTTGATTGCGGGCCAGAATGCGGTGGCACAACCGCCGGCATTACGGTGCTGAATATGCTTACCAATACCATCGGCGCCACCCTCCCGCTTCCCGGCGCTTCCTATGGCATTTCCGTCAATGGCACCATGTACGTCGCGGGAACCCATCCAGGCACAGCGTGTGGCGCCGGCACCGCCGCCCCCACCTGTGGAACCCTGAGCATTGTGGACGTGGCTTCCATGACCGCCTCAGCTCCCGTAATCATTACCGACGGCTACCACGACCGCATGGATATCAGCTCCAACGGCCAGCTTTTCATCGGATCGAAGACTTGTAGCAACGTGACCAGTTCCACTGAAACTCGCGGCTGTTTATCCATCTACAACACCACGACTCCAGGTGTAGTTTTTCCCCCGGATAACGGGGACGTTACCGGTATTGCGGCAATCCCCAGCCGCACCGTAATGTATCTCTGCGAGGGGGGAAACTTCCGCATCTATGACACGACCACCGACAAGCTCCTAGTCCCACCCAATGATCAGGCGATCATTGACATTGTCGGCCAGTCCATTGATGTGAAGTTTGTGAACTGAAGCTAATTCGGCAGTAGTACCAATTGGTGAACCCTCGCTTTCTCTACCGCGGATTTTGAGAACGGCAAGCGGAATGTCGTTCCCTCATCCCAGGCTTTCCATTGATCCATATAGTTCGGGCTGAGAAGATTCCCCGATTCGCCGGTCACAAGATTGAGCGTGGAGTCATCCAGATTCGCAAGGTCCGCGGTGAATCTTTCCGATGGCCCATGGCTCCGGGTGACTGCCTTTACTGTGAATCCGCTGCCTGATTGGGGCTGCAACCCCGGCCCGCTCCAGTACCGCAGAAACGGAATCTTGCCAAAGATCGGATGTTGAATTTCCACCGGATTGTAATTTCCCCAATGCCATGAGCCAAGGTCTTTCGGCGCGTTCGAAGCGCTTACCGCTTGCTCAACGGCCGCTGCCAGCAATTCGCTATAGTTCGCGTAAGCTGGCGGCAGCCAGCGCGCGGGATGGCCCAGCAAGACGTTCTCCAACCACACCGATTGCATGCCCCAGCGATAGCTTTTCCAGCTGAGCGCGCTAACATTACCGCCCTCTCTCGCGACGCCGAGTTTCGGCTGCAGAAGCAATTGCATAAGCTCCGCCCGAGCTCGAGTTTCCAAAGTTGGAGCGGCTGAGTCGGCGGTCATCCGGCCATCCCACTGCCGCAAAATCTCGGCTGCCTGCTTAGCTCGGCCTGACGGCGCACGGGCATTGTCCACGGCATAGACAAACTGCTCCGCGGCAAAGTGTTCGAACTCTGAGCCAATGTCATTTTCGAGTGCCAGCATGTCTGCCGCTTGGAATTTGCGGCCCGACTCCAGCACGCGGTAGACGCGGGCCGCCCGCCATGGCGCCTCCCACCCGGTGCTGATCGAATAAGGATATTTGTCCGGGGTGATCCGACTATTGGCCGTGGCAAGAACACCCGATTGCGGATTCAGCACGCTGGGCAGTTTGTCAAAGGGAATATAGCCGGTCCACTCGTGTGCATCGTCACTGCCATTTTCCGGCAGACTGCCATCGCCCGAGGCTCGAATTGGAATCTTGCCCGTGGCTTGATATCCAATATTGCCGTCCACGTCCGCATAGACGACGTTCTGCGCAGGCGCATCGAATCCCGAAAATGCCTGCCGGAACTGCTCCCAGTTTTGCGCCGAATTAACCTCAAAGAACGGATTGCGGATGCCATCGTAAAGTGTCCAGCGCAACGCCACCTGCCGGGTTTCTCCCGGAATCAGCGCCGACACAATCGGCCCGTGACGCGTCATTACTACATCCATCGTCACCTCCGCCGATCCCTTCACACGAATGATTTCCCGACGATGTTCCGCATCCTTCCAGCCGGTTGCCGTCAGATACCGTCCCGCCCCGTTAAATGTCTCGATGTAAGCATCCTCGACCGTCGGGCCAATATTCGTGAATCCCCACGCGATGCGCCGGTTATGCCCCACGATTACGTAAGGCACGCCGGGCAGAGTCACGCCGGCGACATCGAAGTCTCCACAACGCAAATGCGCTTCATACCAGAGGTTCGGCATCTGGTGGCCGAGGTGCATATCGTTCGAGAGCAGCGGCTTGCCGGAAACGGTGTGGGCCCCAGAGATTACCCAGTTATTCGAACCGACTACCGGCGGTCCGATGCCCGTGTCATTTTCGTGCTGTGAGAAGTATCCCAATTCCAACTTTGCCAAATATTCGATCGGTTGGCCGCGAAGCGGAACCATTGGCCGACTTGCAGCCATCGAGTTGTCCGATCCGAAATTATCGTCTTCATCTTCATCCCGATCTTTATCTTTGGCGGCAGGGATCAGATCCTTTCGCATGACTGTCGGCGGACGGTCATGCCGCGACCAGTTCACATATAAATTCGCCGTCAGTTCCGGACCGAGCTTGGCCAGGATTTGCTCTCGAATCAACGCATGGCGTGGACTTGCGCTCAGATCTTTCACCATCTGGGCGGCGATCAACGCGGAATCCTCCGGCGTCCATGGCTTCGGCGCATAGCCTAAAATGCAAAATTCCAGCGGCAAGTGGTTACGCCGCGATTGGATCCAAGCGTTGATGCCCTGCGCGTAGGCCGCGTAATGCTCTCGCACCAGTGGCGAGGCAACTTCGAGCGCCTTTCTCGCTGCCACTCTCATTCCCAGGATTCTCTGTTCGCGGTCATGCCCCACATAGTCTGGCCCTAATATTTCGGCCAGATCGCCGGCGGCAAAACGGCGCATCCCGTCCATTTGCCAGAGCCGGTCCTGCGCGGTGACGTAACCCTGGGCAAAGAAAAGATCGTCTAGCGAAGCCGCTGTAATCGTGGGAACGCCCTGCCCATCCCGGCTTACGGTGACCGGAGCGGCGACGCCGTTAACTCCTACATTGCCGTCCAACTGCGGTAACGCCAGTTCGCCAATCAAATAGGCCCAGGCGAGGAAAGCCAATGCCGCCATTACGACCGCAGCAGCCAAATACCGGAAAGTCTTTCGCGTAGAATGCTGGGGCTTGGCCGGCAATGAACTAGGGCAATCTGCCATCGGTCTTCCGGTTTTGAATGAACCAATCAGAGATTGCTCTACTGTAGAGGCGAGCCGCCGCTGAGGCAATCGGGTGCGGAACCACTGGCATCAAACTTGATCACGGCCGATTCGTCCGAGCAAAAAGCGCGGATGCCCGTTCGGTTTGCTTGCACAGGATAGGCCACAATCTGGTACGCGCGGTTTGGCCCATTGAATCCATCGCTACAATTCTGCATGACGAAGAAATAGCCATAGCGCCGCCCTCCGGCAATCGGTCGTTCGAGGTTGGCCTGCCTCAAATCAGCGAGAGAACAGGTGAATCCCCGATCGGGGTGTTCTACCCGATAGGAAGATTCCGCCACATTCACCGCTCTCACTGCGGCGACTGCGGAAGCTTCATTGGCCGCGATCCGTGCCCGCAACAGGTTGGGGATCGCAATGGCGGCAATAATTAGAACAATCGGAATGAACGCAATCTCCAGGTAACCGAGAATTAACCCCGCAATGGCAATCCCTCGGCCCTGTAAACGCCCACCACTTTTTTTGATCTCCGAGAGCGCGATATGACCAAAGACAATTGCCAGGATGGAAGGGATAAGAAGAATTGGAAACAATCCCAAAACCAAACTGGCAATGGCTTTTCCGCTGGTGGTGGACACTGCTGGTTGCCCACCTGGCATCGCCGCAATTTGCAAGACACGTCCACAGCGCACGCAAACGTTGGCGCTCTCCGCATTGTTCTCACCACATTGTGGGCAAAACATTACGTTCCTCCGTCGCTCAGCGGCATCATCGTCGAAGATGCACGCTACCTTATTGCCCGAAGTCGGCTTTGGTCAATCCAAAGCAACGACGGCGGCGCACGTCTTTCCGCAAGATGCTCAGCACGATTCCGTTTGCTTTAAGCTGCGCTTTCTGCTAACTTGCTTCGCCTTCGGTGCAGCCGGGCTTGGGGCCATGGATCAGCGCCGCAATCTAAGGATCCTGGGGAGGAATTATGGCTTTTTGCAGCGCATGTGGAGCACAGATAGCAGACGGCACGACGATCTGCCCAGCGTGTAGCGCGAGAACGGCTGGCACCGCGACCGTAGCGAGCACCGCCGCCATGACCGACAACGTGGCTGGCATGCTGGCCTACATCACCATCATTCCCGCGATCATCTTCCTCGTCACCGCTCCTTACAATCGCAACCGCTTTGTCCGCTTCCATTCGTTTCAGATGATCTTTTTCTGCGTGGCCATGATGATTCTGTGGTTCGGATTCATCATTCTCGGCTTCGTTCCTGGGCTCATTTTCATCATGTTTCCGATTCACATGCTGGTCTGGCTGGGGTCGTTCATCCTTTGGATCGTCCTGCTCATCAAAGCCAACCAGGGCCTGATGTGGAAGCTGCCCATCATCGGCGACATGGCGGAAAAGCAGGCCAACGCCTAACGAAGCGCAAACCCGAATCCGCTTCGCCAGCCCTTTCGTGTGCAGCCCGCCGTTCCCCGCCGGCGACACTGCCATGCGAAAATAGTTGTGCTGATCGCCCGCCTGCTTGACAGAAGCTTCAGGGAGCGGCCATCCTATTAGCTTTTGGTTTCATCCCATGCTGTCACGTTCGAAACGGGGCTGCGCGAGTCTTACGGAGGACGTTTGAAGGTTCGGGTGTTTTATCATGACCGCTGCTTTGACGGGGCTTCATCCGCTGCTTTGTTTTCCCGCTTCTACCGGGAGCGCATTCGCGACCATGTGGAGTTCGTCTTCTCCGGCTTGCTGCATCGCGCCGGGGCTTTATTCAACGAGGCATCCTTCGATGGCGACGAGAACGCCATCGTGGACTTCAAATACTCCAGCTCTCCCAAAATTACCTGGTGGTTCGATCACCACGAGAGCGCCTTTCTCAATCCCGAAGACGCCGGCCACTTCGAACAGGATCGCAGCAACCGCAAATTCTATGATCCTGCCTTCAAATCCTGCACCAGCCTGATCGCCATGATTGCCCAGCAGCGCTTCGGCTTCAATCCTGCGCCAGTGGCCGATCTGGTTCACTGGACCGATATCATCGATGGTGCGCTCTATCCCGATGCGCAGACTGCGGTGGAGATGAAGGCTGCGGCCATGAAGCTGACCATGATCATCGAGTCCTCGCAGGACCGCACCTTTGGTTCAAAGCTGATTCCGCTTCTAGCCACAAAATCACTGGAGGACATTCTTCAGGAGCCTTTCGTCGCCGAGCTCTTGCCGCCATTGTTGGAGCGCCATCGACGCTCGATTGCGATCCTCAAGGAGCGCACCGAGTTCAAAGATCGCACTATTTTTTTCGACATTACCGACCTCGACCTCGAGGGCTACAACAAATTCGTTCCTTATTACCTTCATCCCGACTCGATCTACAGTGTGGGGTTGAGCAAGAGCAGCTTCCGGGTGAAAGTTTCGGTCGGTTCAAACCCGTGGGCCAGAGCCGAGCGTATGGTGAACCTCGCCAAAATCTGCGAACGCTATGGTGGCGGCGGACACGCACGCGTGGGGGCTATCTCTTTTGAGGTGAACCAGCACCAAGCCGCTCTGCGTGCCGCGCACGAAATCGTAGATGAGCTTCGCGCCAGCGTTCGGGCTTAAAATTATGAGAGCAGGCGTTCTCCGCAAAGATGTCGTCCACCGCATGCTAGAAGATCCATCAAGTCGCGCTCCCAAGGCTTCTCCCGTCGGATCCCATGCCCACTTCCACGTAGGACCGGCATGGCGTGGACGCAGCGGCCAAGTCAAGGTGCTGCGCGCCGTCGCTTCGCTCGAATTGACCAAGGGAATGGTGGTCCTGGCCGCCGGCTGCAGCATCCTGTTGTTTCTTCACAAGGACACCTACGAAATCGCCTGGAACCTGCTACAAATCCTTCACATCAGTCCCGACCATCACTTCGCTCATATTTTCCTGCGTTGGGCCGATACCCTGACCGATCGCAAGCTGTGGGCGGTTTCTGGTGTTGCCGTCGCTTATTCTTCACTGCGTTTTGTGGAAGCCTACGGCCTATGGAAAGCCCGCGCCTGGGCCGAATGGATTGCCCTCATCTCCGGAATGCTGTACTTGCCCATTGAAATTCGCGAGATCATTCGCCGGGTAAATCTTTTCCACGTCTCCCTTCTGTTAATTAACCTGGGCGTCGTCTTCTACATGATCTATTTGCGCTGGGCGGATAGTAAATGCCGCAGCCACTTTGATCATTCCAGCTGACTTGTTCAACGGGTACGGGTGATCGGGCAGGGAGGACTAGACTGCGGCAACTCTGGAGGGACCGGGCGGAATTGAACCGCCAACCTAGAGTTTAGGAAACTCTTGCTCTATCCAATTGAGCTACGGCCCCCCATCCATACAGTTCTAGGGTAGCACGGCAAAATCCGTTCCGATCCGCGGCGCGGTTTCTTCGGGTACCATGCTTATCGCCGTAGCCCACCCACCCTATTCGTCAGTTGAGCGGTGTGGCATTGTGGAGACCCAGCGTCACCGAGTTCGCCCCAGGCCGCACCTGCACTGCCTGCTCCCACGCCAATCCCTGATTGTTGTAGCGGGTTGAGATCATTAAATAATACGTCCCAGCCGCCAGACCAGAAAATGTCCCAATGCCATTACATTTTACGATGTCTCGGTGAAATCCACGTAAAAGAGCTTTCCTAGCTCCAGGCTGTTTTCCGCCGGAGGGTTGTCAACGTAGAGTTGGATGCTCCCACTGGGTGTGGCCTTCGCGAAACGCTGCTCCTCTTGAATATCCTCGTCATATTGCGGCATCAAGGTCACCTCTACCTGATTCCCGAATACAGTTTTGGCCACCTTGGTCACCATAAACTTTCCTCTTACCATTTTTCCCTCTGAAACTGAGCCCCGGATGTCGACGGCTACAGCACAAGAGTATTGACGACAAAATTCAGCTGGAGGATGACAGAACCGAAGAAAGATTATTTTTGATGCAGACCTGAGGCGGGAACCATGGGCAAATCGGGTCTACAAATAACGCTCGCGGAGGATGGTGGCATGGTGAATCACGTGTCCGGCCGCGATGTAGGCTAACGCCCGCACCGTAAAACGATTGCCGCTGGCAACGCCGGAACGCAGCCATGCTTCGGGCGGCAGATTCTTGAAAAGCAAAATCGTAGAGAGACGGACTCGGCTGAATTCCTCCACATGGCGGCTCCAGGAGGTTCTGTCGGCCTCGGCGCCAGCGGCGGCAATATTTTGATCATAGTCAGGCAGCGGGCTGTCGAATCCGCGGCCGAACCAAAGCGCCCGGAAGGCGAACGCTCTTTCCGTGTCGGTAAGGTGATTCAGCACCTGGCGAATGCTCCACTTTCCGGGAGCGTAGCAATGCAGCGATTTCTCTTCGGAGATCGTCGAAAATAATGCCAAACACTCTTCGAGTTGACGCTCAAGCGCCCACACAATGTCGTCGCCGCTCACCCGGTTGATGTAAGGCCAATAGTAGGGAATTGCTTCGTCTGGTTGCGGATGCCCGAGCATGAAGACAATCTAGCACGAGGTCGGAATCGCGGAAACATCACGCGAACGCGATTTTCCCAAGCTTTACTTGTGCGTGGCAAAGGCTGGTGATAGGCTGGCGAGCTTGCTTAGCCCTTACACTACCGCGGCCTGGGCAAATTTAATGATCGCCGAGGCTGGAGCCTCGGGGGCGCTGACCGGTCTCGTCTTTGTCGCCGTTTCCATCAATCTGCAAAAGGTGTTGGCATACCCCTCGCTGCCGGGTCGCGCGGCGGAGTCCATTATCCAGTTATTCAGCGTGCTGATCATCACAAGCCTCTGTCTGGTGCCCGGCCAAAGTCCGGCCGCTTTAGGTTGGGAGTTTCTGGTTTTGGGCTTGGGCCAGTGGCTGGGGCTTGGAACGGTTCATTGGTGTCACTTAAGGCAGCATCGAGACGAACCCTGGCACTGGATGGGCTCCCGCATCATGTTTAATCTTCTGGCGAGCGTTCCGATCGCGTTTGCCGGAGTCTCATTGCTACTCCATGCTGGCGGCGGTCTTTACTGGTTGGTCCCGGGAATTCTGTTTTCGCTGATCGCAGGGGTGTTTCACGCGTGGGTACTTCTTGTGGAGATCGTCCGTTAAGGCTCCAAACGGACGCCTGATCGCAATCCCGTCGGCTGAATTCGATATACTTTGGTCGGGGAAGCTCTGAATGCCTAACGCTGGCGATCCGCGTCCCAGGATGTTTCTAGTCCCCTGCAGCTGTGGCCGGGTCTTCGCCGTCTCTGAAGACTATGACCATCAGGGGACGGCTTGGCGACGTTACCTGAAGTGCCCAAATTGCGGCAAGCGCCACGACCCCAAAAATCGGCTGCTGGAACTGGGCTATCACCGCGAAGGTTATGGATACCGGGGCTGTTGGGTCATCGACAAGTGTTGAAAGACTTCCTATAGGCGAAAGCCTCAAATCCGTCATTTGCCGCACCGAAACGTAGTGCATCCCAATCAACCGCCTCCAACTTGCTTCCCAACCCCAAACTGCTATACTTCCCACGCATTTGACTGTTCGCCGGCTCCCGCTGTGAGCACCTCGGCATTGGCCGCTGCTTGCGCGCCGATCTCGCCCACACTCAAATAGCTCAACCTGAGGCGATTCGCTTGAAGAACATCTTCGTTGGCAACCTTGATTTCAACACGTCGGAAGATGATTTACGCCAGCTGTTCCAGACCTATGGACAGGTGGACCGAGTAAGCATCATGACCGACCGCGATACTGGCCGATCGCGCGGTTTCGGCTTTGTGGAGATGTCGAGTTCCGAAGACGGGGAGAAGGCGATCGCCGCCGTGAACGGTACTCAACTCGGCGGACGAACGCTCAATGTCAACGAAGCTCGCCCCAAAGCCGAGCGAAGCGGCGGCGGCGGACGCGACCGCGGTGGAGACCGTGGCGGGCGCGGCGGCGGTGGTGGCGGTGGCAGAAACCGCTGGTAAGCGCGGAATCCACTCGACAAACGAGGTTCCTTTCAGACGCGGGCCGATTCACGGCCCGCTCGGCACATGCGGGCACACTCGCGTGCATTGCCGCTGTCTCGCCACCCATGTAAACTGTGTTCACCCCATGCGCCCGTAGCTCAGCTGGATAGAGCGGTTGCCTCCGGAGCAACAGGTCGGGAGTTCGAATCTCTCCGGGCGCGCCATTCCTCATTTTTCGCCCTAGCAAAGATCAGGTCGAAACGGTTTCTTATACGAAGGATAGATATTTACAGCGTCCACAGTGCAGTTCGAAAGGACCATTCTAAGCAATTTGGCTTTTTCCGGGGCAGGTTGGCTAACGTACAGAAAATGCGCCTTATTCGCGAGTTCGAAAATCCTGACGGCATCAATGATTCTGTCCGGGTTTGCGTTCGCAAGCCCCTGAATCGCAAGCGATACTTGCTGTTCCTCGGCAATCCATTCCGCTGATTTGCGCGTCCAGAATTCCTCGCTGACTTTGCCGTCCAGTTTGTCCAGGTAGGCTTGATCGAGCCGGTGACGCACTGCACTCAATCTCTGCTTCAAGCGTTCGCCCTGCTGCTTCCTAATGGCTTCGTCGTGGCCTTTATCGGTGAGCAGGGACTTTTCGAGCTGCGCCAGAACATCGTCGGGAATGTGAATGTCCTTAAGGATTTTTCCGAGCCGGGAGGCAAGCTCATCTTCACGGAAGTATGGCAGCGCGCACTTGCCCCGAAATCCGGTGCAACGGTAGTAGGTGTAACGATTCTTCTGGATTTCCGCCGTGACCATGCAATTGTCGTAGGCGCAGCGCAACAGCCCGGCGAACGCGAAATCGTGCTTCCGGTATTTCGGTTTGTTGCGCCCGCGAGAGACGGCCTGTACCCGGTCAAACAGTTCGGCGCTGACCAGGGGCGTCTGCGTCCCACTGTAGAGCTTGTCCTCCCAGATGAATTGCCCTTTGTAGAAGGGATTCTTCAGGAGGCGTTCCAGATAGCCTTTTGCGAGCTTCACGCCGAACCCTGCTTTCAGCATCTTCCGCACAGCATTGAGCGAATGCTGGCCCGAAGCGTAAAGAGCGAACATGCGCTGCGCGATCGGCACGCGCTGCGTGATCAATCTCGATTGTATGTTCGAGCTTGTTGTTTCGATAGCCCAAAGGTGGCCGGCTCGGGTAGATGCCTTGTTCGGCCTTCTCGCGCATTCCCTTGCGGACTTCCTCGCGCAGGTTCTCGATGTAGTTTCGGGCGATCACAACCTGAATGCCATGCACGAGCTTGGCCTGAGATTCGAGTCCTTGCCGATGACCTGGCCCTCTTTCGGCAGATGAATTTCGATCTCCAAATCTTCCAACGTCACGCAATCGCGGAAGTTGCGGTAGAGTCGGTCGGTCTTTTCCACGATGGCGACGCGGCAGGCCGCATTTTCCCGAAAGAAACGGACCATCTCTCCGAATTGTTTGCGGCCTGTGATCTTGGCCGTCTCTACGTCCACGAACTCATGTGCGATCTCGAAGTCATGC
This sequence comes from uncultured Acidobacteriaceae bacterium, assembly GCA_963834075.1. GTDB lineage: Bacteria > Acidobacteriota > Terriglobia > Terriglobales > Acidobacteriaceae > PALSA-270. Next base: position 633,772 of record CAWIAH010000011.1, on the reverse strand, counting down.
GTCCGGGCATATTCCCGCAACAACTTCAACTGCGCGGGAATGGATAGCCCTCGCGCTCCTGGTCTTTGCTGGAAACTCGGGCGTAAATGACGGCCTGTTTCATGTCTGCCTCCACTTCGAAATCATTTCGCACACCATGCGCTCATGGAATTTCCGTGTCAAGAACTGTCACGCATTCCTCGGAGGAATCTCGCGCCGTCTGTTGGTTTCGGCGGTCCCATTCATCGAGCAGCATGAACATCCGGCGAAGTGCGCACAGGGCAGTGGCGTCAAGAGTCTTTCCTCCTGTGGCCGCGTCAGCGGCATCGCTCAGGGAGAGGTCGAACGTTGTCGCGTGGCCATGCGGGGTCGCAGGCGACGGCGCTTCGTTAGACGGATTTCTTAACTCTTTCAGCATCCCCAGGGAACGAAGTGACTAACAGGCGCAAGCCCAGCCATCGTGACGAGGCCGGTTTCGTGCGCTGACCGAGTTGCAAGACTACTGACTTCATGGCCCTACCCAAGGCTCCTGTGGCTTGTAGTGCGCCGTGCCAACCTGGGGCGGGAGCCACCCCACAGCAACCGTGACGCACGATGCGTCAAAGGGTGGGGTCGCTCCCCGCCCCATTTCATTGTTGCCGCGTACTGGATCGTCTGCCATCTACGTCGGTCTCAAGAACTTCGCCTCACGTCAACGTGAAGTGAATAAAGGCTATGGGTGAAGTACCGGGGTGAAGTCCACTTCACCCCTCGGAACTGAAGCGAACATGTGTTGCGCCTGAAGTCTGGTACTGAAGTGCGCTTCAGACCGCTCCCCGTCTGAATCGAGCTCCGACAGGCTTGGCGAAAAGCCGGCGCGGGAAAACCACGGAGATCGCCCCTCACTAATACAGAGGGGTTTTCGGGCGAAACCTGTCCAGGTATTTTCGATTTTCTGATTTTAATTTGGTGAGTCGGATCTTAGAGCCGGAACCTCATTCCGGGCACGAGGCCCGACCCCGTGGAGCGTTTATTGAGCTTTCGAGAGACGTGTCAGAGGAGGTTGGCTCTGGCGAATTCACTTGGCCTTGCCGCAGTTGGGGCAGAATCTTGCCGAAGCGTCGACCTCCCGCCCGCATCCGGAACACCGCAACGCGGCGGGAACGGAAGCCGTCACCGGGATGGTCTTGGGCTTGACAACAATCCATTGTGGTGCATGCGCTACGGTTGTGTAGCCCAACACCGCACATGCAACGCACCAAGCCCACACAAACAGGATTGCTCCTCCGTCGGTCGGCCCGCCCCGAATACCAAGGGTGCAAGTAACATCGGCGCGGCCCCAACAAGTCCGTAGATACGCCTACGCTTTAGGGTTGCGTTCTTCGCCTTTAGACTCTTGCCCCATTTTGCCAGCGCCATCAAATACAAAGCCAGCCCGAGAACAGCCATCGCCATCGTTCTTGTACTCCAATGGCGCGGATTCTATCATGCAGGACAGCTATTCAGCGTTCGCGGATTATGGCGTGAGGCCGGGGCCAAGCCCGGCGCGAATTCTGTTACGCGCGAGGATTCGGGCACGGGACTGCTTCACTCTCCACAACTTCCGCAACCAAGACGGCGCACACCAGACACAACCCGCTGCGAATCCATAGAAGCCGCCCAACCAATGATTGTCACTCAGAATTATTCCGCCGAGAACGAAGAGGCCAAGCCAAGCGGCAGTCCATTCCGATAGAAAATAGCCTACACGTTGACCCTTCGTCATGTTTTGCCATTCTTTATCCGGCGTCCGGTACGCGGCACCGCATTTTCCACATTCCTTGTGTTCCAGCCCAACCCTGGGTGAACTGACAATACGCGATTCAGTATGCGCACCGCACGAGGGGCAACTATAGGAAGTCCAACGAAGATACATGCGGCGCATTCTATCACGCGCGCCTTGGCCCGGTTTGAGCAACGAAATGAATCCGGGCGTGCATGTCGGCGTAGAATTGTCCATGCCTGTTGAATGCTAGGGCCCCGAACACCTTATAGACTTAATCCAACAGGTAGCTCAACTTGTCTCTGTTCTGCCATTAAACCGGCGAGAAAAGTTCGGAAATCGTCCCCTAAGGCGCACCATTCATCTTCCAATCTTCCAAACAGTGCTTCGTATCAGGGCACGCCTTCCGGCGTTAGTCGGATGATCGAACTGCCGCACCGGCGAAGCACAACTATCCCGTCTCAAGATGCTGTAGCATTCCGAGTTGGCGTTCCACTGGCGATCAAACGGGAGACATTCATGGGGTTCGTCAAGCAGATTGTGGCGTGGGTTCGTCGCGGTAGTGGCCTGTTGCTTCTCGCTTGCGCTATTGCATTTCTATCCGCGCAAGCAACCGCGCAGAGCATGGTTTGCCATTCCATGGGTACGCGGAATGAGCTACCTCCCGAAAAACTTCCTCCTCCCCAGAAGTTGAGTGGGATCGGCAATGTGCATTTGCAGATCCATGCCACTCCAGAAGCGCAAATGTGGTTCGATCAGGGGCTTAATCTCTTCCATGATTTTTGGGACTATGAGGCGGCGCGCGCCTTTGAACAGGCGGTTCGCGTGGATCCCAATTGCGCCATGTGCTACTGGGGAATTTATCAGGCCGAAATTTTCTACCACAGCAACAGTAGTTACTACGCGACGCAGGCTCTGAATAAGGCCGTGAGCTTGCGAAGCTACGCCGGCAGAGCGGAGCGGCTGTACATCGAGGCAGCCGAGGCGCACGAGGCTGAGTCCAAAGCAAAAGACAATTCTCCAGCAAACGCGGGCAAAGCGAAGGAAGTGGATGTGTGGCGAAAACTGGCGAAGCTCCACCCCAGGGATACTCAGGCACGGATCTTTCTGGCGGAGGCCTTGGTCAATGGCTACGACGACGCCGGCGAACCACGCGATGGGCAGAAGGAAGCCCTCCGTATCCTTCAGGGCAACTTGCGGGACGACCCGAATAGTTCAGCGGCCAATCATTACTGGATTCACGCGGTCGAGGCCAGCCCGCATCCTGAACAGGCCCTGCATAGCGCGGAGATCCTGGCCAGCCTTGCGCCCGCATCCGGCCACATGGTGCATATGCCTGGACACATTTTTTATCGGACCGGCGATTACGCTCGAGCCGAAAAGGCATTCGCCGCCTCCATGCAGGTAGACGAGAGCTACATGCAAGCGCAACACGTCGAACCGGATGACGATTGGAATTACGTACATAATCTGATGTACGCCATCGCAAACCTGATGGAAGAAGGAAAATTGCAAGCCGCGACCCAGCTTTCCGCGAAGCTGGCAGGCGCGCGCGGAGAATTGGAGGCTACGCTTTATCCGTGGTCGCCTCGCGACTCAATGTCGCGGCTGAATCCTCAGCTGCCAGTTGCCCTGCGTACGGCGAACTGGGCCCAGGCACTGGAATTATTAGGCGCGAGCCAGCCGCCCTCCGCGCTCCCCAACCTCAATTTCTTGACATACCAACTCACTGAATTCGTTACTGGGATGCAGGCGGTCGAGAGCGGTGATTTGCCGAAGGCGGAGAGGGCCTCGCAGCAATTGGACGCAGAGCTTTGGCGATTTTCGCAAAACTCAAGAGATGCCCGGACGAAAAAAGACGATGCCGAGAAGGGCGAGGCCAAGAAAGACGACGCGAAGGAACCAGCCGCTACGGATGCCCCAAAATTGAAGGTCGACCCCGACGCCCTGGCCGATCCCCTGGTAAGTAATCTATCCGTCATGTCGCTGGAGCTGCGGGCAGCTTTGCTGGTGGCCAAAAAACAGACCCGGGACGCCCTCAAATTATTCGACCAGGCGACACAGGAGGAAAAAAAAGCTAGGCTATCGCGAGCCCCCACTTTACATACGCCCTCCGGGTGAAACAGCGGGCATGATGCTTGCCCTCGCGAACGACTGGAAAGACGCCGAGTCAGCCTACCAACAGGCGCTGGCGGAACGCCCGCATTCCGGGTTTCCGCTGTACGGCATTGCGCTGTGTAATGAGCATGCGGCGGACTCTCAAGCCGCCGTCAAGCAGTATCAAGAATTTTTGACCGCCTGGAAAAATGCCGATCCAAATCTCGCCGAGCTTGCCCATGCCCGCGCCTACCTGGCGCAGCACCAGGCCACAACGGCCCAAGCATTTTGAAGCATTGGCAGCGTGTCCGCGTTTCTTAACCTGCGATAGTAACGCGGTAGCCCAGCTCAACCTTGTACCTTGGTACCTGTACTTGTCAGCCAAAAGTAAGTGACCGAAGTGCCAAATTGCTGGCACGGCGGAGCTATTCCCAGTTCGGACCAAACGGCTTACGATCTCTACCAGTTTGCGAGAGGCCTATGCAACAGGATTTCATCCAAAACGAGCTGTTGGTGACGCTGATGGGCTGTTACGAACAAAATCCCGATCAATTCATAACCCTCTCCAAGCAGACGGTGGATTGCTCATCGTCGCGGGTTATGGTTGCCGAGTTGCGTAACGAAGGAATCGTAGAGGAACAGGTGCGCGGTGTCATTCGCCTAACACCCCACGGCTATAGCGCGATCAAAACCAGCCGTCGTCGTTCGGCCTAGGTACGTTCCTCCTAGCCAGTTGCTTTCGCCTCAGGGTTGGGTAGGATTCGCAGGAGTTTTTCTAAGGACGATCATCCGCTCGGCACGGCAACCTTCCGCTGGATCGTAAGTCGTCGACCCTTCGAGGTCGTCTTTAGAACCGTAGAACTGCAGCGGCTGTTTCACCCGGTTCGGCAAGCCGGTGAAACGAGCCTTCCCGTCCGTATTCGTCCCAACCTCGAGATCCAGCTTGTGAAATACGCCGTAGTTGATATGCACGCGGATTTTGGCGTCATAGACCGGAGAGCCAGCCTCATTCTTGGCGGTGAAGCCGACTGAACAAGGTCCGATGCCCCCATCCACGGCGGGAACGCTGTGCGCCTCGGAAGATGGATTGTCCGCCGCCCGAAGGCTCAATGCCGCGCCCATCCCGAGAGCCGAAATCAACAGCAGGCTAAAAGCAGCGTTGGAACTTTTCTGGCCGACAAGTGTGATGAACCGTCTCATGCCTCAAGCATACAAGGGGGATGGGAACCGTGAGAAATAAAAACAAGCAATCGGTGGCCGCGGAATGGCTTTTTTAAGCTAATACGCCAGGAGTATCCGCACATCGCGAAGATTATTTCCGGTTGGATGGGTCACCACCGCATCGCCCAGCGCGTCAAAAAAGGGAAAAGCGTCAAAGCGTGCCAAATGAGCAGCCGCATCCAGATTCAAGCTCCGCGCGCGCATCATCGTTGTACCGTCGGCGACGGCTCCGGCAGCCGGACTGTTTCCATCCACACCGTCGGTGCCCGCACTCAACACAGTGATGTTCTCCCCGGCGATTTTGCCGGCACACGCCAAGGCAAATTGCTGGTTGCGGCCGCCCGTTCCGCCGTTGACGACTCTCACCGTTACCTCGCCGCCTGAAATTAAACAAACGCGCTCCGATTTCCTGCGCAGCTCCCGGAGACGGCCGAGCAGATAATCCGCCGCGTCGCCATAGTCCCAGTCATCGCACGAGTTATCCACTTCCACCGTGAAACCGGCCTCCCGCGCCGCAGTTGTGGCAACATCCACGGCGGTCCGGTTGGACAAGAGCGTCCACCAGCCGGAGCGCACAAACGCCGGGTCGTCGGATTTAGGCGTCTCTTCAAGAGCCCGCCGCTGAAACATTCCCTTCACCGACCCCGGAAACGCTTCGACAAGTTCGTATTTTGCTGCGATCGAATAGCAATCCGCCGCCGAGGTGGAATCCGGCATAGTAGGTCCGGAGGCGAGCGCGTCGAGCATATTGTCGGGGACGTCGGAGACCAGCAGAGACAGTTGCCGCGCCGGATAGGCCGCCTGCGCCATCCGGCCGCCTTTGATTGCGGAAAGATGTTTGCGGATGGCATTGATCGCCGCAATCGGCGCGCCGGAGTGCACCAATGCCCGGTAGGTTGCGACCAGATCATCTAAGGATATCTCATCGTTGAGCAGTTTTTCCGCCATGGCCGATCCTCCTCCGCTCAGCAGATAAATGACCAGCGATGCCTCGTTCTGCGCATGCAACGATTTCAAAATCGCATTTGCCGCGAGCACCGACTCCTGGTTTGGGGTAGGATGGCCGCCGCGAAAATACCGATATCCTCGTAACTGCGAGGGCGGCTCGGTCGAACTCACCACGATGCCATCAAACCGGCTTCCGGCGCGCTGTTCCAGCGCTTCGACAAGCGCGTGCGCCGCCTTGCCAATGGAGACCACGAATACCCGGCTGTAGGAATTCAGGTCGTATAAGTCGTCACAAACCCGCAACACACTGGCCTCACAGCTCACCTTTTGCCGGAACGCGCTCTCGACGCTTGCCTCTTTCAAGACGCGGTCGAACCATTCACGGACGTTGTACCGAATCTCTGCCGCGGCCGATTCCTGGAAGAAGCTGGACGAAGACATGCACGGAATTATAGAAGCTCAAGGGAGGGATGCATTTCGTTCTATGCCCTCAACCTATCTTCGCGAGTAAAATCTTTAGCTGGGGCGTGAGGAGAAGACGATGAAAGCATCTCGGGATGTGGCAGTTGTCGTTGCCATCGTTGCCACCAGTCTGGCCCTTTTTGTTTACAGCCAAACTCGCGGCCGGGCAGTCCATTCCGTTACTTTGAACTGGTCGCCAACGCCCGGAGCCGTCTTTTACAACGTGTATCGCGCATCGGCGAGCGGAGGCCCTTATCGCAAAATCGGCAAGGCCCACAGCTCGCTCTATATAGACACTCCGGTCACCAGCGGTTCGGTTTTTTACTATGTAGTTACGGCGGTGGAACACGGCAAGGAGAGCGCTTACTCCAATGAAATCCGCGCGGCGGTGCCTTGAACTCTTAGTTACTCCGGGAATTGCCGTAGCATTGTCGAATTTTCATGCAGATTAGGCTCGGAGAGTAAAAAATGACCCGATCACCGTGCAAAGAATAATTCCAAATCCCGCCAACAACCCGAGCTCTCCCGAAAACGTAGAGTGAGCCAGCCACGAAGAGTGAATGGCTCTGCCGATCCAATCCCGCGCCGGTGCCGAGGACGAAACAAACCATAGACCGGCAAACCCGGCAGTTGCCAAGGCGATTTGCACAAACAGGACGATAGGCCGGGTCGCCCTTTCGGCCGCCAGTTGCCGCGATCTCAGCTGTGCTTTCAACCAAACCGAGTCAGGAGTTGGCAGCGCTATTTCCTGCTCTGTTGTCGCCGAGTTGTCCCAGAGGAAACCGCTGACCAGCATGACGTCCGCACAAACCGGGCATTCACTGATGTGGCTCTGGAGAGCCGGATCCGAGATTCCTGCCCGGATCGCTTCAATCACTTTCGATTCCTGATCACAATAAAGTAAGGTCATAAATTCACTTTCTTATTCCCGCCGCTGCGGAGCACACTTGCCAGCTTCTTCCGGGCGCGGAACAGTAATAGCCGGATGCTTGCCTTTCCCAAGCCCGTAGTGTTGGCAATCTCCCGGTGCGACGAACCTTCAACGTAGGCCAGCCAGAGCAGTTGCCGCTCGCGGGATTTCAGACGGTCGAAAGCCGAACGGAGATCGAGTCCTGTTTCTCCACCATAAGCGCGCGGTTGCGCCTCGGCAACCTCGGCCAGAGCTTTGCTCTTTTCGCTCCGCCAGTGATCGCGCAGAAGATTCGTCGCGATCTTATATAGATAGCTCTTCATTTGGCTTTCATCCATCGCCGGAAGCTGCGTGGAGAGAAGCCGGCAGTATGCTTCCTGCAGGAGATCCTGGGCTAGTTCGCGTTGTCCCGATACCCGAAAAAGATATAGGAACAGCGGCCGCGAGGTTCGTTCGTACAAGATGCGGAATGTGTCTTCCTTCATGAATCCGCTTTTTGCATGTGACCGCCCGGGCGCAGATTGCGACCCCACCCCCACCGTGGATAGGCTTGCAGCCCCGCTTTCAGGTGCAGAGGGCATCTACTTGTTTACTGTCTTGGCGCAGCGGAATGTTCCAATAGGCCAAAGGATTTCGAAAAGGTGTAAGAGACAGCCGCCGCAAGAATAAAACCGATTCCCAGCGTGCAGGTGAGCGTACCGAAGAGAAGGAAACCTTCATCCGCTCCGCGGATATGATCGCGTAGAAACAACAGCCCCAACCCGACGGGAATCAAGATGACTCCAGTTTGCAGTGCGCCAATAATGCGGCCATGCGGGTAGGATTTCTCGACTCCGAGAGATTCGACGAGCCGTTTGCCGGCATCCGATTGCACATAGGCAAGCAATTCCTGGCTGGATCCCAGCTTGTCAACCAGTGCGGTTTGTACTCCGGCCTGCAATCTCGAGGTCTTGATACGGCGTATCGAGTTGAAAATCACCCAGAAAATCCATGCGAACATCGCAAAAAGAGCGGGCATAACGACCAAGTCTTCGTTCATGGCGGGTTCCTCTCGTTGGGCATAGGACTGAGTCATCACTCAGTTCTCACCCTTTATAACGACTGGGAGGAAGAAAGGTTAACAGGCCAAACGACTCAGGAGAAGAATCGCGGGATTGTATCGAAAATATGGCCTATTCCACTACGTCGGCGTCCATCACCCGGTTCTGTTCCAGGTAGAAAGAGACGGCGTATTGAGCAAGAAGCGGTGTTTGCAGGCGGATTTCAGCGCCAATCCACTCACCCTTATTGTGGGGGGCGTCTGGAGCGTGGTTGCAACGGCCGCCACTACCGAATTGTGGTCCAAAGTCGGCACCCTGGATCTCGTCATATTGGCGAATCTCCCGCCAAGCCTGGTCGCCTACGGTGCCGGAGACGTCAATCTTGAGCCGAACGATTGCCATAAGACCGTTTCATCAGCAGATGCAAAGAGGATAATTCCCCACCAGCTTAAGCGGCAAACCAATGATAAAGCATGAAATAAACAATGACTCCGGTGATCGATACGTACATCCATAGCGGATAGGTCCAGACCGCGATAGCGCGATGGCGGTCGAATTTTTCCCGTAAGGCGCGCGTCAGCGTAATGATCACCAGGGGGACGATCGTGGCAGCAAGAATCGTGTGAGAAATCAGAATTGAGAAGTAAAGTGGCCTGGCCCAACCTTTTCCCTGAAAGCGTACCGAGCCGACGTTGAAGTGGTAATAAAGGTAGAAGGTAAGAAATAACGTGGACGAAACCAGCGCCGCGAGCATGAAATTGCGATGCGCCATCATTTTTCCGCGCTTCATATACTCGTGGCCGGTAAAAAGCAGGACCGCGCTGGCGCCGTTGAGCGTCGCATCAATCACTGGAAAGATGGCGTATTTCCCGAGCGTGGTTGGCGTGAGCAGGATCATGCGGCTGGCTTGGTGGTGCGGCGATTCACCATCACAAAGCACAGCCCGAACATAAACAATGTGAACAACAGGAGCGTCGCCAGCGAATTCGGCAGCGAAAAGGTCGTGGGACTGGCTGGATAAAGCAAATCGCGCAGCGCCTCCACCCCATACGTCAGCGGATTGGCTTTCATGATGGCCTGCAGCCAGCCTGAGGCTTTGGAGACCGGGAAAAGCGCCCCCGACAGCAACCACAGCGGAATCAGAAACAGATTGATGATGGCGTGGAAGGCCTGACTCGAATCCATCGGCCATGCAATGGCAAACCCAAGTGCGGTTAGCGAGAACGACACCAGAAAAATCGTCAGAACAATGAGTAGAAACCCAACCGGCGTGATATGAGCCCCGACCAGCGGCGCAAAGGCCAGAAACACTAATCCTTGAATTGCCGCGAGAGTTGTCCCGCCGAGCACCTTTCCCAGCACGATCGCGGAGCGCGGCACCGGCGCAACCAGGACCGACAGCAGGAACCCCTCCTTGCGATCTTCAATCACCGACATCATGGTGAAGATAGAGGTGAACAGCACGATCATGATCAGCGCGCCAGGATAAAAATAATCCAGGTAGTTGCTCTGTCCGGCGGCGTCGCCGGAGCGAAAGGAGCTTCCAAATCCAGCCCCAATCACCACCCAAAACAGCAGTGGCGAGGCGATGACCCCGACCACGCGGCTGCGCTGCCGGTAGAAACGGACAATCTCTCGCAGCCACAGGGTGTAGGCAGGCAACATAATCCCATTGGCGGCAGGCGTGGAGGCTGCGGGCAAGACTGCAGTTTGCGTAGCCATGTCAGTTCGCTTTCCCCGTATGTGGCGCTTTACTTTTCAACTTTAGATGTTTCCGCATGTGCAGGAATGCGTTGAGGAAAAGAATGGCGGACAGCGTCAGCAGAATTAGCGTGGTAAATAGGCCATCCACTGTTGTGAAACTTCCATTCTCTGCGATCCAACCGATACCCAGCAGCGGCACGACGCCAAAAATCACCGAGAGGAAAAGCATCATGATCTTGTTGCCTCGTGACTTTCGCTCCAGAACTTGTGTCCGGTGCGCCGAATGAACACATCTTCCAACGATGGTTTGCTTACTGAAATCCCTGAAACCTCTCCAGGAAAAGCTTCCACCAGCTCGGTGATAAAACGATGCCCGTTCTTGCGCTCCATGCGGACTTGCCCTTCGAGAACCAGCGTCTCGCCAAGAAAGCGCTCGCGAATGCGCCGCGCCAGCGACTCGGCATCGGGGGTGTCGAGCAAAATCACATCTCCGCCAATCTCCTGTTTTAGTTCGCTCGGTGTGCCCAGCGCCACCAATTTGCCTTCGTTCAGAATTGCCAGCCGGTCGCAGCGCTCGGCTTCTTCCATCAAGTGAGTGGTTACCAGCACGCTCACGTGCTCTTCGTCGCGAAGAATGCGCAAATATTGCCACAAATCGCGCCGTGCCCCAGGATCGAGGCCGGTGGTAGGCTCGTCCAACAGCAGCACTAGAGGACGATGCAGCAATCCTTTCGCCAGCTCCAGCCGCCGTTGCATGCCACCCGAGAAAGTCTCGGCTTTTTCTTTCGCGCGATCGGCGAGTCCCACCCGCTCCAGCATCCCTGCGATCCGTGACTTCAGTGCCATCCCCCGCAACCCGTAAAGATGGCCCTGGTGCTGCAGATTCTCAAACGCGGTTAGCTTCACATCGATACTCTGGGCTTGAAACACCACGCCAATCCTGCGGCGAAGCCCCGACGGGTCGGTGGCTACATCGTGGCCCAAAATCACGGCCCGCCCACCGGATGGAACCATAAGTGTCGAAAGGATGCGGAAAAGCGTAGTCTTTCCGCTGCCATTCGGCCCAAGCAGCCCAAACAACTCCGCCGGACGTACGTCGAAGGAGACGCCATCAAGTGCGGTTCGCCGCTCGTAACGGTGCACAAGGTTTTGCACTGAGATAACGGCTTGAGTGCTGGTCAGTTCGGGTTCCGGGCCGGCGATGTCGTATGCGAGGGCGTTCGAGGTCACACCACATTTTACGCCGAGACAGCCCGAATAGGTGGAGAAACCTAAACTCGTTCGTATAGCGTAACGGGCTCTCCGTCGGGCATTCGCTCCGACGCGGCCGCAGGAATGTGATGCCAAACCTGGACCGCCAAAATCACCGTTGTCGCCAATAGCAGTGCGCCCACGGCCACGTGCGCTACCGTGGAGACGACCATGGGCAACTCCGGCTGCACCGCATCATGCCCCCAGGCCACGCGCGTAATAAAAGCCAAAAAGCCGAGGCAGAGCTGCGTGATTAACAGCCAGATCATGAGCATCGCCGGACGGCGCACCGCCGGAATTGCCGGGTATTGTGTCAGTGCGCGAAGGCCGGTCCAGGTCAGGACAATTGCAACCAGCGGCGCGTTCATGACGTGGGCTCCCCAACTCATACCATGGTGGCGAAACATGGCGCCGAGAAACATCTGCAAATAAAGGATGAAGATAGACAACAATACGAGAGTAAACAGTTTGGGATGGTGCCTGTCTTCCTGTGCCTGAATGCGCTCGGCCTGAATCGGCTCGCAAGCCGTCCAGTTTTTCCCGGTAAACGTTGCGATTGCCACCGCCAGACAGAAAAATGTCTGCCCCAGCGCCGCATGAGCCGACGAGATGGCCGGCGGCAGAAAATGCAGCACCGTGATTCCCCCGAGAATCCCTTGTGCGATCACCGTACCCAAAGCCGCTATGCCTAACCCTTTGACCCAACGGCGGCGGTCGCTGCGCCACGTCCAGACCGCAATCACGATAGTGAGCAACCCAATGAATTCAGCGACCATGCGATGGGTGTGCTCAAACCTCACCCCGCCAACCATCCGCGGAATCTTATAGAGCGAGCCAAATGACGTCGGCCAGTCGGGTACCGAAAGCCCAGCGTCGTTACTAGTAACGAGGGCTCCCGCGATGATCAGAATGAAGGTCGAACCAGCGGTAAAGAGCGCAAAACGATGAAGTGCGCGATTGTACGGTGTGGATTCCAGGGCCAAAATAATTCCAATTGTTCTCGTTCTGGACGAAAGGGAAGTCCCGGAGCATGCCGACTCAAGGGATACTTCGACCGTTTGCTATCGCGAGAACCAAGAGATATGGGACAGCCAAAGACGGCTGTCCCTACGCAATAATTTTAGCAGACGTTATTGTTTGAAGCTGGCGTCCACGGTCTTGCTGTCTTTGGCGGCAAGCGTTACCTTTTGATCCTGTTCGCCAAGCTTTTCCTGCACGAATGCCAGCGTGTAATCGCCCGGCGGCAGGCCTCTGATCTCATACTTGCCGCTGGCATCGGTCACCGCGTAGAACGGGTTCTTGACGACATTGATGTACATCTTCATCCAGGGATGCTGATTGCACTTCACCGGCAGCATGATCTCTTCCCGGGCGAAGTTCTTCTCAATCGGGGCAGCCTGCGGCGGTTGCGACATGTTCCACTCACGATTGTTGGCCGGTGTGGGATGGATATTGTGGGTGGTCATGTCGTCGTTCTTCACGTCAACGTTCTGCCCGGCCATTACCCCCAGCACGTGAGGATGATACTTGCACCCCTGCTGATCGATCGTTACCGCTGTCGCTGGGACGTCGAAGGTGCGCGAACCCAGGCCGTCCTTCACGTAAACAAATACGTTCGCCAGATCGCCGTCGTGTACCACTACGCTCTCGGATTCGTTTCCGCCTTTGCAGGCGGGGTCCTGGCTCATGTCAATCTTCGCCATCTTCGGCGCAGCACCATCGAACTTCACCGTGCCGCTTACGCTGGCAACTGTGTTCGGATCAATCGGCGTGGCAGCGGGTTGCGCCGCCTCAGGGGATGCCGCGGGTTGCTCTTCGCTGGATTCCTTCTTACTGCAGCCCACCAGCATCCACAATCCAAGGAGGCAAAGCAGGCCCAACATTGCAATGATCTTCTTATTCATGATGTCGCCCTTTCCGTAAGTGTAGTCTAAAGTCGGAAAACATCTATTGCGAACCACCCGCCGCCGCGGCACCCCGCGCGCCCGCAGCTTGCTTTTTCGTGCTCGCCGGATGAACCGCGGCACGCGCGTGTCCCATGGATGCGGCTACTCGCCTCTGCTCATCCGCAGTTAGCTGGAAGATATAGTCCACCAGCAATTTGGTTTGGTCCTTGTCATACCCTTGGAACGACGGCGGCGTCGGTCCGGCAAACACCCAATGTCCATTCGATTGCTTGAACAATCCTGAGGGCATTGAGGTTCCGGGGCTGATGGCTTGCGGATCGACGATCCATCGTTCCGCCCAGTCTGGCTTCAGGCGCTCCTTGGCCAGCAGGAAATTCGGCGCTGTGGCAATCTTGTCGTGCTGCGGATCGCCCGTCGCATGGCACTTTAAACATGGCGCGGCCGTGCTGGAGAACAAGCTGCGCGCCATATCGGCTTCCTTCGCCGACAGTGTGGGTACCTCTTCCGGAATGTAGGGTAGAGGTTGCTGCGACAGAGCCTCGAAGAATCGCACTAGCGTCCGTAGCTCGTGGTCCGAGAAACTGAAGGTTGGCATGCGAACCTTCAAATAAGGCCGAACCCCATCGCGGTTGGTATCGGTATCGCTCAATGCGGGATTGGAAAGGAACGTCCGTAGCCACTCCGGAGAAACCCGAGCGCCTTCGGTCAGCAGCTTGGGCGGTAGCTGCTCCTGAATATCCTGATATTGCTTTAGTCCCATCAAAATCGTACGCTGGCCAGGATAAAACTGGTGGCACCCCATACAGTTGTATTTCTTGACCACCCACCAGCCTTCCTGGATATCGTGCCGTGCGTCGCCCGGTTTGTATTGGTAGCTATCGGGCAGGGAAGTCTCCTGGCTGCCCATTAGGAACGTTGTTAATGCCTGCACCTGCTCTCTCGTCAAATGCAGATTTGGCATGCGCAACGCTTCGGTCTCGCTCTTGATCTTGCCCTTGTCATAAACGTTGGGTTCCGCCAGTTTGTGTTCGAAGAATCCCTTGGTGTTGTACCAGGGCGCGTTCGCCGGGCCCTCGGGCAGCCGTGCCAGATCTTCCGGATCGGTAATTGGCTCGGAGCTCTTTCCTCCGCGCTCCGCGGGTACGGTGAACAAGGCGAAATCCAGACGCTCGATCGGCTTGCTGCCTTCGACCGTGAGATCGGTTCCGATGCGCCCTTCATCTTCCATGCCGCTGATCTCGTGGCATCCGGCGCAGCCGAAATGGCGAATCCACTTTTGGCCCTCCGCTTTGAGATTGGGGTCATCCATGAAAGCGGCATCGGCGTAGGAACTCGGCTCCTGGCGCTTTTGTGCCATTAGATAGGTAGCGATGTCCTGGGCGTCTTCGATACTGAGCCGCAAACTTGGCATCACCGTCATGTTCTGGACTTGCAATTCGTGGCCGTCGTTGGGGCACTGGCTATGTTGCAGGTCGAAAACATAAGGCAGGCCTTTTTTCGCGTAGTCCTCGGGGCCAATATCTTTCTTTTCGTACGGACAGTAAGGCCGTGTGCGCTCCCGCGCATTGTGAATCCAGCGAACCAAGTAATCGTAGTTTGCTTTCTCGCCTTCGCGAGTTAGATTCGCTGCAAAGGTCCCGCCCACGATCTGATCGCCTTCACCCATCGAATGGCACGCCAGACAGCCCCGCGTCTCGAATAACTCTTTCCCGTGCTCGGCATTGCCGGGATTCTGTTTCGGCAGAGGATCCGTCAGCGCTGACTGCCACAGATAGGCCGTAATTGCCCGGATCTGGTGGTCATTGAGCCGAAAATTCGGCATCTTGGTCGTGGGACGAAAATCGGTTGGCTTCTTCAGCCATACCGGAATCCAGTTCTTGTTCAGCTTCAGGCGGATATCTTTGAGGTTCGGCCCGACTTTCTTCATGTCCTGCATCAGGCTGTGATTTTCGAAATCGAGTTGCTGGATATGGCCATCAATCTTACTGTTCGCGACTTTGAGGGCAATTGCCTCTTCATTGAGCCGATTGGCTTCCTCATTCGTCTCGGCCGCATCGGCCTGCTTCATCAAGTAATCCTGCTGTTTCTGGTTATCGATTTTCTGCTGGTCGAACAGCTTGAGCTGCTGCGTAACCGAATTCAGCTCCTCCGGTTCACGGTCGTAACCCTCGTGACGATGGCAACCCATGCAGCCGCGCTGGCGAAAGAGGTCCTTACCCTCGTCAATCACTTTCCACTCCGTGCCGCCGCTCACCAGCACCATGTCGGCGGCGTGGCAGGTCTGGCAGCCCGCTTCTACATTCTGTTTGGGGAACATCGGCCACAGCCAGTGCTCATAATTGCCATGAGCTTTTTCAACGCTGGTCGTAGCGCGGCCGTTGCCTTGGTGGCAGGGCGAGCAGCCAAATTTATCGGGATCATGAATTTGCAACAACTCGGGCTCCGGGTGGCTGACGAACGCCTGGGCGTATTCATCCGGTTTCTTCTCGCCCTTCTCGATCATCATTGCGGGCGTAATTTTCAGCGGCTCGCGAATGCCCATGTGGCAGGATTCGCAGCGATCAACGATATTGGCTTCCGCCACGTTGGTCTGCACAATGTGTGGATCCCAGTCGTCGGTCTTCTTCTTCAGGCCTTCAATTTGTGATGGACTGAGGTCCACCATGTGATCGCTGACGTAGGCCAGCATCTTCGTGTTGGCCGCCGCCACCGGTTTCAGCACCTCGCCCAGTTGTAGGCTCAGCTGGTTTTTCTCGGCATTGACTTCGTTGAAGGCTGCTTCCAGTTGCTGAAAGTTGTAATTCTTCCGGGAGCCGTCAGGGAACTCAACCGTCGCCAGTTTCTTTTTGTACTCGTCGAGTTCGCGCTGATAGCTCTTCTTCCCCGACGCGCTCTTTTCGGTTTCGATATCGTAGTTCAGTGCGTTTGCATAAGCGCGCCGGTCCGTGAACACGGACCGCACTGCCAGCAATCTGCCATTGGCATCGGTTAGCTCGGCATTAATCTTGTCCACTTGCGGCTTGGTTTGTTGCCGTAGTTGGTTGTAGTTCTCTTTCAGCGCTTGATAGTCGGGACTGTTTTCCACCGCTTTCTGCGATGATGTCGAAACCGGCGTCTCTTTGTTCAGCAGCGAGATATAGCGCGTTTTCCAGGCGTTCTGATACGCCTTCCACGGCCGCTGCCCAACATCTTCATCCCATAGAGCCCAGAACAGCGTGCCCATCAGGATGGCCATCGCCACCACATAATGCAGCGCATACGACTTGGTGACGACTGGGTCCTGCTCCGGAATGGGTTGTTCAGGCACCAAAGCCTCCGTTTGCCCTCAGCCATTGGCTCTTAGCCATTAGCTTGAATCCCAGTTCTGCACGTACAGAGCGCCGAACGGCAAAAAAGCAAAATGCTAAAGGCTCATTGCCGATGGCGTGGTTCACACGTTGAACCACGGTGTTATCCATACATACTTGATATGCCAGCCCAGGCGAATCGCCATCTTGAGAGGCAGGGCCACCATGGTGAGGACAAAAAACATCACCATCGAGTACTGCAGCAGACTCATGCGCTTGTAATCCTTCGGGTTATAGCGGCGGAACAGCGCATGTGCCACAAAGCCGCCCACCGCGTAGTACCCGCCCACCACCATGGCTCCCAGAATGCCCTTACCCAGGTTCGACGTGATCCCAAACAAATCCGGCAAGTCGCGATTCACCTCGTAGATCAGCCGGTTGTGATCCCAGGTTTGCCCCGGCCAGAACCATTGCCATCCTGGCCCGCGGATAAATGTGCCGATGATGATCATCGAGATCCACAGAATGATGAAGCCAAACAGAAATGTGCCGATGGCAAATTTCCGCTGCTTCCACGTGTAATACCCGCTACCCAGCGGATTCGTATCCACATAGGGAATGATCATGAGGCCGACGATGATCAGCGTCGGCATCACCACGCCGGCGATCCATGGATCGAAGTACACCAACATCTCCTGCAATCCCAGGAAGTACCAGGGCGCCTTCGCCGGATTCATGGTCAAGTTCGGATTGGAGGGCTCTTCCAGAGGCGCATTCAGCGTGATCGACCACACCATCAGAATGATGGTCACGATCATCGCGGCCAGAAACTCGATGCGCAGCAAAAAGGGCCAGACGTGCACTTCCTTCTGCCAACCCTGGCGGAATGGCCAGGTCTTGCGATGATGGGTCTTCGCGAGGGCAGGATCTGCCTCTAACTGCTCGATCAGTTCATCGTTGGCGTGCGCCTGCTGCCACGCCAGATAGATAAAGAAAGCGAGCATCGGGATAAGGCCGACGATCGGCACATTATCCGGCGCGGATGCGACCTCCCAAAGTTGATGCCAGTCCATAAAATCTCCAAATCCCTACGTTCTACCCTCTTCGCGGCTTATCCGCCTCCGCTTCCAACATGACAGGCGCCGGGCCTGAAATGCCGCCGTCTTTTCTCACCCGCCAGAAATGCACGATCATGAGCACCGAAGCGACAATCGGAATACCAATGCAATGCCAGATATACGACCTCAGCAAAGCGTTCGCATCCACAATCGAGCCGCCCAGTAAACCGAAGCGAACGTCGTTGTATGGTGTCATGCCGAGCATGTGTCCAAACGGCCCTTCATGCCCCAACAACGGGGTGGCGCGCGCCATGTTCGTGCCCACCGTGACCGCCCAGAATCCCAATTGATCGTCTGGTAGCAAATACCCGGTGAAGGAGAGCAGCAGCGTGAAAACCAGCAACAGAACGCCGATATTCCAGTTAAACTCGCGCGGCTTCTTATAAGACCCGGTCAAAAATACCCGAAACATGTGCAGCCAGACCGCAATCACCATCAAGTGCGCGGCCCAGCGATGCATGTTGCGCAGAATTTTTCCGAAGGGAACGTCATGCTCGAGATAAAGCACGTCGCGAAACGCCTGCACCTTCGAGGGATGGTAATAGAACATCAACAGCACGCCAGTAAATGTCAGAACGATGAAAAGATAAAAAGTGATTCCACCCATGCCCCAGGTATAGCTGTAGCGCACCGCATCGCGGTTAATCTTCGCCGGATGGAGATGCAGAAACACATTCGACAGCACGCCCAGCGCCCGGTTGCGCGGCGTGTCGTCGTGCTTGTGCCGGAAAATGGAGGTATAAACCTGAGTCTTGGTCGGATCTTTCAGTCCCTCGATTTGTTCCTTCGCCTTGGCTGGAATATCAGTCTTTAGCGATTGAAGGTCATCTTTGATTCCGCTTGTAACCTTCTCCAGCAAGCCGGTCTGCTTGCCGTTCTTGCCGTTCTTGCCGTTCCCGTTTTCGTCGGCCATGGTCTCCTCTAGATCTTCGCTCGTCGCCAGTCATCTATCCGGGCAGGTACGCTCCAGGATCGTTAAACGAACTCGGCTGCCCCTTCGGCCACTGATAAAGCTTCGAAACATCCACCAGAATCTGCCCATCGGGAGCGATATCCACATGGGCGCGATCCATGGGCCGCGGCGCCGGGCCTTCGAAATTGATTCCTTCGCTGTCGTACCCGCTTCCATGGCAAGGACACTTGAATTTGTTCTCTGCCGGCTTCCAGTCCGGCGTGCAGCCGAGATGCGTGCAGCGCGCGTAGATCACGAAAATACGGTCTGGCGTGCGATCCACCCAGATGCGGTACTTCTGCTGAAATTTGGTATCAACTCCGAGTCCGTAATCGGATGGATATCCGATCTTGAAGCTGGTCGCCGGCTCAAACAAAGTTCGCGGTAAAAAGAACCGGAAGAACGCGAGAAACCACGCCACCAGGAATGCGGCTACGGCCGTCCAGGCGAATCGCCGCCGCGCCTGATTGACCTCATTGTCTTCAGGGCCGACCGATGCCAGGCCTCCTGCCGCCGCCGCCTTCGATGTCCCCACCGCGGGCGTGCCCACGTAACGAGTAGCCGCTCCGCTGCGCGCCACGGATGCAGCCGCCGAAGCCGTTACCATGGGAGCGGCGGGAGCGGCAGGACGCGCGACTGCCGCGGCAGCCGGCGTTGCCGCAGCAACCAAAACCGATTCAGCCGCTGGCGCCGCCGGTTCGCCCAGCAGCGCGGTGATCTCCATGTCATTGAGTGTGGCGAGATTGTTGCGTTTGCGGCGTGCCTGTTCCGCCGCGATCGAAGATTTACTCCACTTCTTGCCTGCCGCGACTTGTTTCGCGACATCCGGAGAAATTCCGGCAATAGCCGCCACTGCCACCGGCGCAGCAGGCGCAGCCACGGCAAAAGTGGTTGGCGCTTCGGGAGGTGTGGAGGGTGCTGCGGAAACTGGGGCTGCCATGGGAGCGGCGGATGCCGATGCAACTGCACCCCCTGCGGCTGTGCGCTCCCAGGCCATGGGCTCGCCTGCCTTGAGCGCCGCAATATCTTCGTCTGTCAGCAGCGGCAGGCCTGAACGTTTGCGATAAGCCTGCTCGGCCGCGATAACCGAGGGATTAAGCGCTACCCTCGGCAATACCGGAAGCCGACCACGGACGCCACTGGCTGCAGTCTGATACTCGTCTGCCATCCGTCCTTACCTCAATTGGTCTAATACCCAGGGCCCGGTCTTGCATCGTTCTATGAAATATCCCGCGTCTTATGATTTTTAATCCGCGGCAGCCGCACAACTGGTGCGGCCACCGCCCAAATAATTCAGTTCTACTCCGATTGCGCCGGCCACCAAATCGGCCAGAGCGGCGATAAAAGTGGGCGAGTCATTCAGTCCAGAAGTCATCTCGAACTGCCGGATGCCAAGTCCGGCAGCCTCTTTCCGCGCCTCGTGATCGATTTCGGCGAGGGTCTCCACGTGATCGGAGACAAACGAAACTGGAACTACACACACCTCCCGAACTCCAGTGGCCGCCAACAGCCGCAGGGTCGCGTGTAAAGAAGGCTGAAGCCATTTACTGGCTCCTACTTTACTCTGATAACAGATGCGATGCGGGTTGCTCCACGCGCCGCGCGACATCAGAAGCCTCACCGTCTCTTCAATCTGTTTCTGGTAAGGATCTCCCCGCTGAATGATGGATTGCGGGACGCTGTGCGCGCTGAATATCAACTCCACGTCTTGGGCGCGCGGGAAGCGCTGCAGCACGGTTTCAATTCTTTCCACCAAAGAATCCAAATAGAGAGCGTTCTGGTAGAAGTTCTCAACGCAATATACTGGCAGCTCGTCGGCAAACAGCCGTCGCCACTCGTTCAGGCTGCTGCCGGTTGTGGTGCTGGAATATTGCGGGTACAGCGGTAGAAGCACGACTTGGTCGCATTCCGCCTGCCGCAGTTTTGCGACAGTTTCAGCGGTAAAGGGATGCCAGTAGCGCATGGCTACAAAGCAGCGCGCATCGATTCCGCATTCTTCCAATTCGACTTCCAGCGCTTGAGCCTGCCGCTCCGTGAACCGGCGGATGGGTGATGCGCCGCCGATGGAGGCGTAGTGATGCTGCACCTTGCGCGCGCGGGTGGTCGAGATCAGCTTGGCTAGCGGCTTGCGACCAATCCGCGCGAACGGGAAGTCAATGATGTCGGGATCGGAGAATAAATTGAAAAGGAATGGCTCAATCGCCTCCAGCGTGTCGGGTCCGCCTAGCTGGAAGAGCACTACACCAGTCCGCCGTCTCAGGTTCGCCATTCCCCTACTTACCTTGACGGTCACGGATGTTACTCAATCACGAAACATTCGTCAACGTGGAATTGAAAAAAATCCCGCCGCAGCGCCGACGGGTGGTTTGTTACACCCTGGCAACAGTATCGGAAAAGCTTGGGAATTGTTCAGCGGGCCCACTGAGGATAGCGGGCAGCAGATTGATGCAGGCGATCCGCGTTTCTACAAAAACCTATTCAGGCGTAAGACCAAACCGCGGAGCTCGAGCCCATCTCTTCAATCACGGAATTGGCGAACTCGATGGTGCCCGCTTTGCCGCCGACATCACGCGTAAGCTTGTCGCGCGTGCGATAAACATGTTCCAGAGCATTTTGAATTTTGTCGGCCGCGGCTTCCTCGCCCAAATGCCGCAACATCAACTGCGCAGAGCGGATCACCGCCGTCGGGTTGGCGATGTTTTTACCCGCAATATCGGGCGCCGATCCGTGCACCGCTTCGAAAATCGCGCAGCTCTCTCCGATATTCGCCCCCGGCACAAATCCCAACCCGCCTACAAATGCGGCACACAGATCGGAAATAATATCGCCGTAGAGATTTTCCATCACCAGCATGTCGTACTGGTAAGGGTTCATGACCAGCTGCATGCAGGTGTTATCCACAATATGTTCGCCGTAAGTAATCTCCGGATATTCCTTGGCAACGGCGCGCGAACAGCGTAAAAAAAGGCCGTCCGACATCTTCATGATGTTGGCTTTATGAATGGCGTGAATTTTCTTCCGCTTGTGCTTGCGGGCGTATTCAAAGGCAAAGCGGGCAATGCGGGTCGATGCCTTCTCGGTAATAATTTTCAGGCTCTCGACCACCCCGGGGACTACTTCGTGCTCCAGGCCGGAGTACAAACTCTCCGTATTCTCGCGCACGATAATGAGATCCACATCCGGATACCGCGTCGGAATATGCGGCAGGTTCTGGATCGGACGAAAGTTGGCATAAAGCTCAAACTGCTTGCGCAGCTTGACATTGATGCTGGAGAATCCACCTCCCACCGGCGTGGTCACCGGCCCTTTTAGCGCCACTCGCGTGCGTTCGATGGACTCGGTCAGTTCCTTCGGGATGTATTCATGGTATTTCTCGTAAGCTTCCGCGCCCGCCTGAAACGATTCCCATTCAAACTTGAGTCCTGTTGCTTCCAGAATGCGCACCGCCGCGCCCGTAACTTCGGGCCCAATGCCATCGCCGGGAATAAGAGTGATTTTGTATGCCATAGGAAAGTTGTGTGGATCGAAAGGCGGCTGGATCTTGCTTCGCTTTCAGCGAATCTTTCTTGAACTGTGTGGTCTAATGCGCTGGCCGCAAATATTCAAATTGCCTTCTAAGCCTTAGTCACAGTCTTGCCGCGCACCTCCGTCTCCTTGCCCTTGACCAGGTCTTTCAACTCCTCCATGAACTCCTTTACGTCTTTGAAGTCGAGATAAACCGAAGCAAATCGCACATACGCGACCTTGTCGTAGCGCCGCAGCCGGCTCATGATAAGTTCTCCGAGTTCGCTTGTCTTGCGCTCCCGCTCCGCCGATTCAATCACGAATCCCTCGGCTTCGTTCACGATCTGCTCTAGCCTGCCGATGGGCACCGGCCGCTTTTCGCAAGCTCGTAACAACCCGTTGAGAACTTTCTGCCGGTCGAATTTCTCGCGGCGGCCATCTTTTTTGACCACCATGTAAGGAATCTCATCGATGCGCTCATAGGTGGTAAAGCGCTTGCCGCACTTCAGGCACTCGCGCCGCCGCCGGATGGATTCGGCTTCCTTGCTCTCGCGCGAATCCACCACTTTGTCTTCGGCATGACCGCAAAAAGGACACTTCATGGGAGTTGAAAATAAAGTGAATAAATGATTGTAACAGGCTGGAACTACGGGGATTGCGCCGCGACGGCTCAACCCTCAGCGACCCTGCGCCGATCAGGCTAGCCGTCGCTGCAACTTCGTGCCCTTTTGATGGTTCTTACTTTTGGGACGGGGAAATACCTGCGAAATCCGCGTCTCTATGGTCTCAGTTTTATCGCCAGGACCAGCCCGCACTCACGACGCGGATGGCTCCGCCATGGCTTCCTCTTCCTGGCCGCTTTCTTCCGACAACCTGCGCAATGACAGCCGCTCAAAGTGAGCCAGCACCAACCCGAGAGGAATGACCGACACAAACGTCGCCAGCCACAGCAAAATTCCGCAACTGGCCGCCAGTTCGTGAGGCACATCGTAAATATGCTGCAGCGCCGAGATGGTTGCCAGCTGTGCACCGCCACCCACTCCCGGCAATTGAATGAGCGACCCCACCATGCTCGAAGCCATCAGCGGAAAAACATCGGAGAGAGTCAGCCGTTCCAGCGCCGCCCCATATGCGCGCACGACCTGCAGGTAAGCCATGGCGATGCAGAACCACATCCCCAGCGAAACTCCGCAAAGCTCCAGCAATGCGACCGGGCCGTGAATCGTATCCAGTCCGCTGTGAAACTCGCGCACCTTCTGCGCGATCCTGTTTCCCAAGTTGGATGCCAGGTGCGAAAACCGCCGCTCCACCCAGAGGGCAACCGCTTCTCCGGACCGTTCTACCAGAATCGCCCCCAGCGCCAATCCCGCCGCCAGGGCGAGAAATAGAAAGCCAAAAATCTTCACCTCGCCATACTGTGGCAGAAAGTGCAGCGCTGTTCCCGGCAGGAAAATCGCCGTCTCCAGCAACACCGCGAACGCGGCGATATCGAAAATCCTCTCCACCGCCCATACCGCCATCTGCGATGAAAAGGTTAAATTCTCGCGTCGTGCGATCAAATATGGCCGAATCAGCTCTCCCGGCCGTCCCAGCAACGCCAATCCCGTGAAGCCGATCACCGTGGCCGGCAGAATCCCCATCACCGAAGCGTCTTTGCGCACCGGCCGCAGAAAAATCTTCCACCGCAAAGCGCGCAAAAAATAGCTGAAGTAAATCAGGCTGGCCGAGTAAAGAATGTTGAGGAGCTGTAATGACCGCCATTCCGCCCAGAACGTGGGCCAGTCGAAGTTCTTCCAGGTGCGAAACTTAAAATAGATAAGGACCGACAGGATGACAAACACCACGCCATACGTAAGTAATTTTTTTTTGTTCATGCGCACGGGATGCTCGCATCCGAGCACGCCCATCGCCAAGGTAAATGACTGGGGATCAGGGGTCAACGCGGCGCCGGTTAAATCCTACCGCGCGGCACGTTGGGGAAGGTTCGCGGAGTTCGCCGCTCGCGTTTGCAGCGGCGTGATGCTGGACTTCGTTCTCGCCGCCGCCAGCGAAGCCCGCTTTTCGGCTAATTTTTTGCGATTGAAGTCACGAACAATGCGCGCCACGTATTCCTGCGTTTCGTAGTAGGGTGGCACACCGCCATAGCGCGTCACCCGCTGCGGGCCTGCATTGTAGGCCGCCAGCGCTTTCACTAAATCAAAATTGTACTGTTCGAGTAAAGTCCGCAGATACTGGGTCCCGCCTTCCACGTTTGCCTTCGGATCGAATGCATTGGCCACGCCCAGCTGCGACGCAGTCTTTGGCATCAGCTGCATCAGCCCTTGCGCGCCCTTTGGCGACACGGCGCGAAAGTTAAAATTACTCTCGGCCCGAATCACGCTGGTCACCAGATCCGGGTCAAGTTGGTGCCGCGTGCTGGCCTCCGAGACCACGTCACCCAGATTGGGGCCTCCCGCATTGATTTTTTGCCCGGGAATGGAACTTCGCGAGGCTGCGGCAGGAATCGGCACTGCGGTTGCCCCGGAAATCGGCGCGGTGGCCGGCGTCGAATCTTTTTCGAAGTGATCGATCTGGCTGGAGGGCACTTCCACGTATCCCGTGCTTCCGGATGTCAGATAAAGCCGCGTCGTGGTACCCACCACCTCACGTCTCTCATGCCGGATCGAGAATCCGTTGCTCAGCACTGCAATATCCGCGGCCCTCGCCGGGGCCGCAATTGCGGCCAGCGCGACCATCGAGGCGACGAATTGTTTCCACTCCCACGCCATAAATGCCCAAATCGACTTCGCTAATGCCGCCGCGCTAACCACCTTACTTTGTTTCATCTGCGCGATCAACGTGCCATCAGTACATTACCTATGATGCCGAACCTATGATGCCGAACTTAAGATTAGGGGGCTCACGCTGCTCAGAATACGCTGCTCGGATTACGCCCCTCAGGGCAAAACCTCAGCATTACGATTTCCTGACCATTACGCTCAGCCCCGGCCCCATTACCTCTTCGAGAGCTGTCGCCACGCCATCTTCGCCATTCGACCGCGTAATCCTCCAGCCCGCTCGCCGCATATGCTCCGCCGCGTTTCCCATGATAAAGGGTACTCCGGCAAATTCAAGCATCTCGATATCGTTATAGTTGTCCCCGATTGCCATCACTTGCGTCCGTGGAATGCCCCGGTATTCAGCCCATCTCCGCACCGCGTGCCCTTTGGAGCACTCCCGGTTCAACACGTCAACCATCAGCAGATCGCGCGCCGGATATTCGGTGCGCAGCACCGTAATTTCTTTCTCCAAGCCACTGGCCTGCAACACCGCCAGCGCCTCGCGCATGCGCCCGATCGTGCCGCAGAACATTGCCTGCACCGGATCGCGGGTTAACGAATCTTCAATCGGAATGACGTAATCGATAAACTCCGCGTTCTTCTCAAGCCACTTCCGGATGCTGGCGCTCAGCTCATCCAGGTGTTCCAGTACGATGGCGCCCTTAGACTCACTGTCGAACGTCAGTACCGTGTTCCCGCGAAACTCCCGCATGGCCGCGCAAAGTTTGCGGCAGGTTGCTGCCGGCATCATGTCGCGATGAAAGGTCTCTCCCGCGAGCGAGCGCGTCACCGCCCCATTGGAGCTCATGACCCAGAGATCGAAACCCAATTTCAGAGCGATTGGCATCGCGAAGGCGTGCCGCCTTCCGGTGACCAGCGCCACTTCAACTCCCTCGCCATGCGCCCGGCGCATGGCCGCCAGATCGCCGTCGGAGATTTGAAACTGAGGGTTCAGCAAGGTGCCGTCAATATCCACGGCCAGAAAGCGAATGGGAGGTTTCACTACAAGAAGTTTACCAGTAGGTGATTCGGTATCTAAAAGCCGGAAGCCGATACCTCGCTCGCGGATTCGATCTGACTCTCCATGCTATGCTGCGCCTGACCATGGGATCTCTGTTCTTATTCGCTTTTTCGTGGTGGGGCCTGTTGCTGCAGGGCTTCGCCATTATTCATTTCATCCGTCGCCGGCCAGACACCTTCTGGCTCTGGGTCATTCTCATCGGGGGCTGGCTGGGCGCACTCGTCTACATTTTCGTTGAAGCCGTTCCCGACGCCGGACTGCTACGCCAATCTTTCAAGGCATTCCCGCGCCGCGCCCGCATCCGCGAGCTCGAAGCCGCCGTCCTCGACAATCCTTCTGCAGGTAACTACGAAGAGCTAGCCGACCTTTATCTCGACGAAAAAAAGTACGCCCGCGCGCGGCAGTCTTACGATAAAGCCATCTCCGCTCGTACCGATTCCCCCGACCCGTTCTACCGCCGCGCGGTCGCCGCCGTTGCCATGGACGACTTTGCGGCAGCATTGCCTGACCTGGAGCGCGTCGTCGACCAGGATCCGACGTACGACTTCCATCTCGCAGCCGGTTTGCTCGCTCACGTCTACGCCAACACCGGCCAGCCCGAAAAAGCCGATGCCTTATTCAGCGAAGTGACCAAGATCTCCACCGCCTCCGAAACCTACTACAACTACGCAAACTTTCTTGCCTCCCAACAGCGCACCGCCGAGGCTCGCGAATGGGCGCAACGCCTCCTCGATAAACGCCGCAATATGCCGGGCTACCTTCGCCGTCGCGAACGACCGTGGTTCCGGAAAGCCAATGCGCTTCTAACCCGTCTCTAGCGCCGTGTAGGCTTGTGTGGCGCGGACACTCCTATCCGTATGCCAAGACAGCTTCTTAGAAGCAATGCACCAAAAATGGTGCATACCATCAATTTCTTTCGCCTGCGACCTGGAGTAAAACTTTAGATAAACGGTGCAACCAACGGCAAAAACTACTTTTCTATCTTCACAACCCATTCTCCGTTGCGCCTAATCCGCACCGGCGATATCCTGTTCCGCATATAGCGCTATGGTTTAAGTAAATCCGGATCATCAACCAGGGGGGGAATCATTTATGACAATGGCAAAGGCAACGCTCCTCGCCTGCGTATCCCTGTTGCTGGCTCCGTGCTTTATTACAGTTCCTGAATCCTGCGCCCAGGCCCAGACCGCCACCCCAGAAACGACCGCAGAGCATTCCTATCAAGTGGATGCTCCGGCGACCAAAGAATGGACTGATACCAACATTGACGTCCGGGGCGGCGCTAAACTCCGTTTCTCCGCGTCCGGCCGCATCACCTACCCGACCGATAGCACCTACTCAGGACGATCGCGCACCGCCGGCACTTTCGGCCCAAACGGCATTGCCAGAAATTTTGCCGACCTGCTCCACCAATATGCGGTGCGGGACGCCGGCCATGGAGCTTTAATCGGCCGCATCGGCCCCGCCGATTACGCGCAAGCTTTTCTGATCGGCGAAAGCAAGGACTACGTCGTCCCGGTCGCCGGTAGGCTTTACCTGGGTCTCAACGAAAGCGCCAATGACGCGTCCACCGCCACCGGAACTTTCCAGGTGAGCATCGTGATCCTCGATCAGGGCCTCGCCGCCGCAACCAACTCCGGCGGCCCTCCCGATACCCCTCTCGCTGGAATTAGTCCCAGCTTGCTGAGCAAGATTCCGCGCCGCGTTTCCGATCCCAATGGCAACCCCGGCGATATGGTGAACGTGCTCATCGTGGGAACACAGAATCAAATGGTACAGGCCTTCACCACCGCCGGTTGGATCCAGGTGGACAAGACCGTTGGCAGTACCGCGTTAAATGCCTTGGTGGATTCGTTCGAAAAGAAAGACTATCTCACCATGCCCATGAGCACGCTCTTTCTCTTCGGTCGTGCCCAGGACTACGGTTTTGCCCATGCGGAGCCGCTGAGGGTTGCGATGTCGCGGAACCATCTGCGCGTCTGGAAGTCGGCCTTCGAAGTTGAAGGCCGCCCGCTCTGGTGTATCGCCGCGACCCACGACATCGGATTCGAGCGTGATCAGCGCAACAACGGCCTCACCCATAAGATCGATCCCGCTATCGATGGCGAACGCGAATATGTAAACGGTACGCTTTCCGCTACTGGGCTGGTGGTTCAGCGCGATCACGTCACACCGCCCGACGCGCTTACCACCGCCAAGACTGCCACCGGCGGCGAATTTCATTCCGATGGGCGGATCGTTGTTCTGGTGCTGTCAAACTCCAGCAGCGCCAGCAACTAGAAACCGCCGATTTCAAACGGACGTCTGGAATCTAAGAATTTGGAAGTGAGAATGGAAATGAAGGAAATTTAAATCTGGCGGCTGCGTGGAATTGCTGCTGGTCTGCCTGTGGCCTTTTCGCGAAACGCCGCCCCGCTAAAGCACCAGAATCCAACTACCGATCCGACGCAGAAGATTATGGCCAGCACATATTCCCACCACGAATTGTCTCCCGGCAGCAGATGGTTCATGCTCCAGTGAGTGAACGGCCAGACGAAGTAAGCGTACAACCCCACCAGCATTAACGACGCTAAAAGGGCGAGAAAAACCGCAAGTGCCCCCGCAGAAGCGCTTTCAAACAGCAGCATGCCCAAACCCTGCGGCTGGTTTGCCGTGCGGGCACTTCTGGGCGCCCTCGGTTTAGGCCTGATTTGGGGCATACTCTTCCAACATCGAGGCTATCGTCTTTTCCGCCGCCCTCAAAGTTACACTCGGCGTGGAATACTCGAATTCTGCTTGACTTCCGTATCCAGCTATTGCGGTAAACATGTTCTGCTTTACACTGACCGTTTGAATGCCGAGATCCAATCCTGGATTGAACGCCTCCGCTCCGGTGATCCTCTAGCCCTGGCGCGCGCCGTCACCATGGTCGAAAATCGTTCGCCCGGCTGCACCAATCTGCTGAAAAGCCTGTTCCCGCACACCGGCCATGCGCGCATTATTGGCCTGACCGGCGCGCCCGGAGCAGGCAAAAGCACTCTCGCAGATCAACTCGCCCACTGCTACAGAAAGCGGCAAAAGACCCTTGGCATCATCGCCGTGGATCCCACCAGCCCCTACACCGGCGGCGCAATTCTCGGCGACCGCATCCGCATGCAGGATCACTTTGCCGATCCCGGCATCTACATTCGCAGCATGGCCACTCGCGGCTCGCTCGGCGGTTTGGCTACTGCCACCGCAGATGTTGCCACCGTGCTCGATGCCGCGGGGCGAGATTTGGTATTGATCGAAACAGTCGGTGTCGGCCAGGACGAAGTGGACATCGTTCGGGTCGCCGATATCACCATCGTTATCCTCGTTCCCGGCATGGGCGACGATGTGCAATCCATCAAAGCCGGCATCATGGAGATCGCCGATATTTTCGTCATCAACAAGAGCGACTACGATGGCGCCGAACGTGTCGAGCGCGAAATTCGTGCGCTACAATCGCTGGCGGTGCGCAGCGATGACTGGACTCCGCCTGTAGTGAAGACCGTGGCCAGCGCAGGGAAGGGAATTGAGGAGCTCGTCGCGGCAATCGCAGACTTCGAGTCCTGTCTGAAGACCGGCGATCTTCTGCTCAAGCGAAGCGCGCGGAACTGGCAGGCGCGCCTCATTACCATGGTGCGCGACGCTTTGCTCAAGAAGGCTGAAGCGCAAATATCCAGCAGCGATCTGGCGCGCTATGCCGCCGAGTTGTCCGAGCGCAAGCGCGACCCCTACACTCTTGTCGAAGAGATTGTTTGCAAGGCCGCCGGCCCCATCGCAGAGAATAGTTGATGCCCACCGTCGATCACATCGGTATCGTAGTGAAGTCCATCGCGGCCGCGAAGGCTCTGTACGA
Organism: uncultured Acidobacteriaceae bacterium; assembly: GCA_963834075.1. GTDB lineage: Bacteria > Acidobacteriota > Terriglobia > Terriglobales > Acidobacteriaceae > PALSA-270. The sequence continues at coordinate 603,949 of CAWIAH010000011.1, read as the reverse complement.
AAAGCTGGGCCTGAGCGTTTCGCCCGAAGAGGTCGTCGAGGCCGAGCAAGTACGCCTGGTGATGGCACAGGTCGGCGAGAGCCGCGTGGAGCTTCTTGAACCGCTCTCGGACAGCTCGCCCATCTCTAAGTTCTTGGCCAAACGCGGCGAAGGGCTGCATCATATCTGCTTGCGTGTGCCTGATTTAACATCTACCGTGGATACGCTAAAGAACGAGGGCGTTCGCCTGATTTCGAATGAAATCAAAATCGGCGCGGGAGGCCACCGATATGTCTTCATTCATCCCTCCAGCGCAAACGGCGTGTTGCTCGAACTGGTCGAGGAATCTTGATTTGGTGCCGTCCCAATTCTTTCTCTCAAATTCCAATGAGCTGGATTTTTTCTTAGCCGATGCTTCTTCTCTCTGCTGACACCTCCGGGCCCCGTGGCAGCATCGCTCTGGCACAATGTGAACCGGACGCCTCCTGCGCGATTCTCGAAATCGTTTCCCTCGAAGGCGGAACATTTTCGGCGCAATTGGTCCCACAGATCGCATCTCTTCTCGGCAAACATCAATTCAACAAACGCGACATCGGCGGCTTCGTGGTCGCTTCCGGTCCCGGCTCATTCACCGGCCTTCGCGTCGGGTTGGCTGCTATCAAAGCCCTTGCCGAGGTTCTGACCAAGCCGGTTGCGGCCGTTTCGCTCTTGCAGGCGATTGCCGAAACAAGCCATCGGAAGGGAAGAGTGATGGCGGCGCTCGATGCGGGTCGCAACGAAATTTATGCCGGTGAATACGACAAGCTTGAGAACGTCGCGATGCTCAGCGAGCGTCTGCTGAGCCGGGAAGAGTTTCTTTTCGCCGCTGCGGGCCTAACCGTAGTGACCCCCGACACGAATATCGCCGAACTGGCTGGCAATGCGGGCTTGCCGGTTGAGTCCGTCGAGCACTCCGCGCAGCGATGTCCTCGCGCGCTTGGGCTGGAAGAAAATTCTAGCCGGCGAAACGGTCACTCCTGAAACCCTGGAAGCCAACTACATCCGCCGCTCCGACGCGGAACTTTTCTCCAAGCCGCCCGCTTAACGATTCCTACTTTGCCGATCCGCCTCGCTACCGTCTTCGATATCCCGGCGCTCATCTCCCTCGATCGCCAGGCGCCTACTGCCGCGCACTGGTCGCCAGCCCAATACGACATCGCGGTCGGCGGCACCGACCGGCTCACTTTTGTCGTCGCAGAGGATTCCCTGATTCTCGGTTTCCTTGTGATTCGCCGGCTCGGCTCGGAATGGGAAGTTGAAAATGTCACCGTATCCGCTTCTCATCGGCGGCATGGGTTGGCGAGCCAGTTGTTTTCGCAAGCCATCCATCTCGCCCGCCTCCAAAACGCGGCTGCCATTTTTTTGGAGGTCCGCGAGTCCAATCGGGCGGCCATAGCGCTCTACGAGAAGTGTGGCTTTCTGCCCACTGGAGTTCGCCCCCGGTACTACGTGGATCCTGAGGAAAACGCCCTCGTCTATTGCCTCACCCTCCGCTGAAGTGCCCCATTTTGTGGCATATCCAGGGGTAACGAGGAGCCGCTCATGAGATTATCCTTAGGTAGAATCTGGGATTGAAGCGGAGTACATCCTGTGATAGGTTAGGGTCGAAATCCCGGTTAGGAGGTCTGCTGGATGCTCGCTTCTAGAGACCAGCTCCTCGCCAGCCACGACGAATTTCGCAAGCTGGCTACGGAGCACAATCAATACGATCAACGCCTTGGTTCACTCACCCAAAAACGCTACCTTACCGATGACGAAAAGCTAGAAGAAGTTCGGCTGAAAAAGCTGAAATTGCGGCTCAAGGACCAGATGGAATCCATTGAGCGCCAATATCGGCTACAGATGCAGCACAGCCACGTCGCATAATCGGCACGGCCTTTGTCCCCTCGGGCCGCTGACGGTTTTCCCTATGCGCAACGCGGCCCGCTAAATTCAATCTTATCAGTCGTTAATCACCCGGCCCGTTCTTTGTCCCCCTGCTCTATAATTCCCCTGTCTCCCCATGGTGAGCGACGGCTACTATTACGGCTTTTCCTTCCTCGCAGCGGCAGCGCTGCTCGCCTGGCTGAGTCATCCTGTCTGGGCTGTGCCCGCCGTGCTTTTGGCCGGCTTCTTCTTGTGGTTTTTCCGCGATCCCGAAAGAGCCATTCCGCCCGGTCCCGGCGTAGTGGTTTCGCCCGCCGATGGCAAAGTCACCAGCATCTCGCCCTTCAGCAAGGATGGCGTGCAGCGCACTCGCATCAGTATTTTTCTAAACGTCTTCAATGTTCACGTGAACCGCTCTCCCATTGCGGGGACTGTTAGCGAGGCTCGCTATCAGCGCGGCAAGTATCTCAATGCCATGAACCCCGCCTCGGCCGAACAGAATGAGCAGAATCTGGTTACCGTTGAGGGGGAAACCCACACCGTGGCCTTTACCCAGATCGCCGGATTGCTAGCCCGCCGCATTGTGTTTAACAAGAAAATTGGCGATCGCGTAGGCTGTGGCGAGCGTGTGGGCCTCATCAAATTTGGCTCGCGCGTCGATGTCTTTCTCCCCGCCTCGGCCACCCTCCAGATCAAAGTCGGCGACCATGTAAAAGGCGGCATGACCGTGCTCGCTTATCTCCCGGAAGGCTCTGATGTGATGCTTGCGGCAACAGCTGAACATGCCAATCAGGGAGCCAGATAATGGATCCTGAGATTCGCATCATGCCCAGACGCCGCAAAGGAGATCAGCTTACCCGACGGCAAAGCAAGGGCATGTATATTTTGCCGTCGTTGTTCACCACCGCGAACATCGCCGCTGGCTACTACGCCATTCTCCAGGTCACTCACGGATCACTGGCCGCGCCCTGGCATTTCGATAATGCTGCCAAAGCCATCGGCTTTGCCTTTCTTTTTGATGGGCTCGACGGCCGCATCGCCCGCATGACCGGCACCAGCAGCGATTTTGGCCGTGAGCTCGATTCTCTCGCCGACGTCATCACCTTCGGCGTGGCTCCAGCCATGCTCGCCTGGATCTGGGGATTCCGCCAGCTGACTCCAACCCTCCCCCAGGAAATGCTCGGCCGTCTGGTACAATTTGGCTCGATCGCCAGTTTTCTTTTTCTGATGGCCGGAGCCAGCCGCCTGGCTCGCTTCAATATCACCAGCAACCCCCAGCCTTCAAATCCGGGGCGCCCGGGTAAGAAATATTTTGTCGGCATGCCCATCCCAGCCGGAGCCGGGGTCATCGCCGCCGTTGTCCATTGGTCGAGAGGTGTGCCGGTGACCGCTACCTGGACGTCGATCACCTGGCTGCTGCTGGTGATTACGCTCGCCTACTTAATGGTCAGCACCTGGCGCTTCTATAGCTTTAAGGATATCGACCTGGGGATGCGCCAGCCGTTTCGGCTGATCGTCTTGCTTGGCGGGCTGTTCGCGGCCATCTGGTTCTTTTCGCAATGGGTATTGTTCGCCATCGCGCTCGTTTATATGTCTTCCGGTGTGCTATGGCGGTTGCAGTGGGTGTTTCGGCGCAAGAGCAGTCCTCCTCCCCAACCCGAGGCTTCACGAACTTGATGAACTCCCCATCCAAACCCGTGCCCCCTACGCATGACGCCTCCAGGCCCGGCGGACTCTATCGCGTGGCAATTGTCGGCGCCAGCGGCCTCAAGGGTAAAGAAGTCGCCGAAGTGCTTAGTGATCGCAACTTTCCCGCGGCCGACATCAAGCTGCTGGATGACGACAGGACCATCGGTCAACTGGAGTCGGTCCGCGACGAAATTAGCTTCATTCAGAGCGTTCGCTCTGAGCAGTTCGAAAAAGTGGACTTCACTTTCTTCGCCGCCGGTCCGGAGAGTACCGAGAAAAACTGGAAATCTGCCCGCAAAGCCGGCAGCGCCATCGTGGATCTCGCCTATGCTTTGGAAGACGAACCCGACGCGGTGGTCCGCTCTCCCTGGATTGACCGCCAACTGGGCCATCTTCCTACGCTCGAATTGCAGCCCGGTCCGTCAGTCGTGGCGCATCCTGCGGCTGTCGTCTTGGCCTTGCTGTTGCTCCGCGCCCAGAAAGCCGGCTCCATCCAGCAAGTCGTTGCCAGCGTCTTCGAACCGGCTTCCGAACACGGACAAAAAGGTATGGACGAGTTGCACGAGCAGACGGTGAACCTGCTCTCTTTTCAGCCGCTGCCCAAAGTCGTATTCGATGCCCAGGTCGCCTTCAATATGCTGGCCCGCTACGGCGAGCGCTCCGCGCCTCCGTTAGCCAATGTCGAGCGCCGCATTCTCAAGCATTTCCGCCACATCACTCGCAATGCCGTACCTCTGCCCTCGCTTCTCCTGCTTCAGGCGCCCATTTTTCATGGCTATGCCTTCGCTATTCACATCGTAACCGCCGAACCCACGGACGTTGCTGGCATGTCGGCCGCCTTGGCCGGAGAGCACGTTACCGTAACCCGCCTCCCTGACGATTCCCCCAGTAACGTAAATGTCGCCGGACAAAGTAATATTCAAGTTTCGATCCTTAGCGATGTCAGCGACCCCAACGCGATCTGGTTATGGGCTGCGGCCGATAACTTACGGGTCGCCGCCTCTACAGCCGTGGAATGCGCCGAATCCATGGCCGCCAGCTTGCCCCGGGGAAAGATCCAGTGATTAAGATCCATGTGGCGCGGCCGCCATGGGTCGCGGATGTTGAAGTTGTCACAGATCATGTAGGGATCGCCTCCCCGGCTGTCCATCCGTCCAGCAAACGCGTGGGGCGGGCACTCCTGTCCTCGCAAAACGGTCACGCATCTCCGCTATCGAAATTCATCCAGCTCTGCCTTTGGGTGGAGCAGCGCTTTGGCGCTGCATGCCATCGCCTGACTTCTAAAAGCGCTTTAACGCCTGCGCTGATAGCCATTTTCTCCCTCACCGCTTGCGGTTACCACACTTCCGGCCACGCCATTACGCTCCCCCCGGATATCAGCACCATCGCCATCCCCACTTTCGTCAACAACACCGAGACCTACAAAATCGAGCAACGCCTCACTGCCGCCGTCGTCCGCGAGTTCACCACCCGCACCCACTATCACATTCTGCATAGCCCAAGTGACGCAGCCGATGCCACCCTGCTCGGCACCGTCTATTCCACCTACACCGCTCCGCTCACCTACGATTCCCAGACGGGCCGCGTGGTCAGCGCTCTTATCACCGTCAGCATGAAGGTTTCTCTCACCGACAAACACGGCAAAGTTCTTTATCACAATCCGGCTTATGTGTTTCGCGAACAGTACGAAGTCTCCGACGAACTCAACAGTTTTTTCGAGGAGGACTCGCCTGCCTTCGACCGCCTCTCACAGGACTTTGCCCGCACCCTGGTTTCGAATATTCTGGAGGGGTTCTAATGCCGGGTGATCGTAACTCTCAGCGGTTTCCGGCGATGGAGGGTTTCTAATGCGGGCGTTCGCGCAAACCGATCGCTTCGTCCTCGACGTCGAAGCCCGCAAATTGCGTCCCTCCTACATCTTCGTTGGCGATGAAGTCTTCTTCCGCAAGCGTTGCCGCGAAGCTATTATCGAGCACCTTGTCCCACCCGACCTTCGCGATTTCAGTCTCTTCGAGTTCGATCTTGGCGAAACCGACCTCGCCGAAGTCCTCGACCGTGCCCGCACCCCCTCGCTCATGGCGCCGTTTCAGGTTTTCTTTGTCCGTGGCGTTAAAACTCTCTACGGCCGGGGCTCCAACGACGACAAACTTGCCGCCATCGAGCAGTACTGCAAAGACCCCAATCCCGACGCCGTTCTCATCTTCGTTGCCGACCACATCAGCATTCCCGCCGACGCCCGCCGCATGGATATGACCGATAAGGAGCGCTACCAGCGCATTCGCGAAACCCTCGGCCAGTATTGTGCGATTGTCGAGTTGGCCCGCGTCGAGGAAGGCGAAGCAGTTCGCTGGCTTAGCGAATTCTGCTCCACGCAAAAAGTAAAGATTGAAGCCGACGCCGCCCGCGAACTGGTGGATGCCCTCGGTGGCGACATGATGATGATCTCCAACGAACTCGAAAAGTTGATGCTCTTCGTCGGAGAAAAGAAACTCATTACCCTCGGCGACGTCGAGACCATGGTCCTCGCCGCCAAGCAGCGTTCCTTGTATGAATTGACCGACGCCATCTCATCGAAAGACCGCGTGCGCGCGCTGCAAATGCTCGACGCTATTCTCACCACAGGCGAAGGCAACGAAGCCGCCATCGGCCATCTCTACATGCTGGCCAAGACTTTTCGCCAGATGCTGGTCATTCTCGAGCGTAATGTCCGCGACCAGCGCATGTTATGGGCTGCGCTCTGGCAGGGCTTTCGCGTTCCGCCTTTCGCCGCCGATGACATTATTCGCCAGGCCCGCCGTTATAAGTCGAAAAGGGAATTGACTCGCGCCATTCGCCTGGTTGCCCGGACTGATCTCGCGTTGCGCTCCAATCCCGTCAGTAAGCGCTTTGTTCTGGAAAAGTTGGTTCTCGACCTCACCGCCGAACCCAGGCCCGAGCCCACCTGGATGCAGGAAGAACTGCCGGTCTAGCGCCAGCTGGACCCGGTACTGGCCGCCTTCGGCCGTCCGGCGAGCGGGCCGGGTGATGCGGCGGATCGTTGCCAGCCCAAATCCTCCCAACCCAAAAGGATTGTAGTAACCTAGGCCACCAAAGCCGATGGACTACTCGACCACCCTTTTCTACCTCGACCTGCCCTGGCTCACCTTCCTCGCCTACTGGATTATCAAAGCCAGGAAGACTCGCCAGACTCGGAAGAAGGAATCGTTCGCGTCCCGCTACGGTGTGATGTTTGTCTTGATCACCGGCTACGTGCTCATTTTCAACCCGCGCGCTCGCATCGGCGTCCTCGGAACGCGCTTTATTCCAGATTCCGGATCCGTCGTGATTTTCGGAGTGATTATGACTTGGCTGGGCGTGGTCTTGGCCATCTGGGCCCGCTATCATCTGGCGGAAAACTGGAGCGGACGCGTCACCATCAAGCAGGGACACGAACTCATTCGCACCGGGCCCTACGCCCGCCTGCGCCATCCCATCTACTCCGGTTTGTTGTTAGCAACGCTCGGCACCGCTCTTGTCATCGGGGAATGGCGCGCCTTGCTGGGACTATGTCTGGTTTTGGCGGCGTACTCGATCAAAGCGAAGAAAGAAGAAGGGATGCTCACCACTCAATTTGGGGAAGCCTTTCAAGAACATCGTCGCCATACCGGCTTCCTGCTCCCGAAACTTTAACCAAGCTCACGACCCCGCTGCCAGCTGACAGCGCGGGCTTACTTCATCGCCTTCAGTCGTGCGCTAAGCCGCGATTTGTAGCGCGAGGCGGTGTTCTCGTGCAGTACGCCCTTCTGTATAGCTTTATCCAGCGCCGAAACCGTGCTCCGGAAGGTCTCTTCCGCTGCCTTTTTGTCGCCTTTGGTCAGGCTCTCACGCAGATCGCGCAGGGAAGTACGCAGTTGTGAGGTGTTGGAGCGGTTGCGGGCGGTTCGCTTCTCGGTCTGACGCGCGCGCTTCAGCGCAGAAAAATGATTTGCCATGTAAGTCCTTATTTGCGTTTGTCCGGCGGAATCTTCCGGTGGGAAACTCGATCCATTCTACGGGACCGTCTGCCGCCGGTCAAACCAGGGTATACACCGTTCGCTTCAAATCAACACCTTCGTATTACTTCTTGCCCTTCGCGATTTAAGTCTTTTGGGCTTCGAGCGAATTTCCTCCAGACTTCATTTGACTCCCACCAGCCGCAGGGTTAGGCTATCCTCCAATGGTAGTTGCTTGCCCCTTGCCTGCGAGCGTCGAGTCCCAGTCCACCTCAAAAAGGATTACTTCTTCCAGCTTCTCAACCGGTTCAAAGGGGGCCATCTTCCGCCAGAAAACCGCATCTAAGCCATCCGCCAAGGAGGACGCGCGGCTCAGCGAATGAAAAAAAGCATCGAAATCACCCCCAATCTCGCCACCCTGTTCGGCACCCACGATGAAAATCTGCATCTGCTCGAAGACGGCCTGAACATTTCCATCGATTTGCGTTCAGACTCCATCGAACTCGAGGGTCCGCCCCGCGAGCTCGCCCGCGCCGAGCAGGTTTTCGCTGATTTCGTTCAACTCCAGCGCTCCGGTTTCGCCTTTAACAATGGCGACCTGAACAGCCTGCTGCGCGTTCTGGTGGCCGATCCCAAAGCCACCCTGCGCAGCTTGGCCGAGAGCGGGCGCGCCCGCTCCTTCGGCGGACGTACCGTCCAGCCCAAAGGTCCGAATCAACGCCGCTACCTGGAGGCTATCGAGAAGCACGATATGGTCTTCGGCATCGGCCCCGCCGGCACCGGCAAAACTTATCTCGCGGTAGCCATGGCCATTTCTGCCTTGCTGGCCAAGCGCGTGAATCGCATCATCCTCGCCCGTCCCGCGGTCGAAGCCGGAGAGCGCCTGGGATTTTTGCCCGGTACCTTGCAGGACAAAATTGATCCCTACCTGCGCCCTCTCTACGACGCGCTCTACGACATGCTCGATCCCGAGCGCGTTGACCGCTATCTGGAAAAGAACGTCATCGAGATTGCGCCCATCGCCTTCATGCGTGGCCGTACCCTGAACGATTCCTTCGTGATCCTCGACGAGGCGCAGAACACCACCTCCGAGCAGATGAAAATGTTCGTTACCCGTCTCGGCTTCAACTCTAAGGCCGTCATCACCGGTGACGTGACGCAAATTGATCTGCCCAACGCTCGCCGCAGTGGCCTGCTCGAAGCCGCCGAGATTCTCAAGAACGTCCAGGGATTGAACTTCGTTTATTTCGACGACTCCGACGTTGTCCGGCACCATCTGGTTCAACGCATCATCCGTGCCTATGACGATCACAAGAGCCGCGCCGCCGAGGAACCGCAGTCTGCCGCGACCAGAAATGCTGCCAACGGCAAATTGCCGATCCTTCCTGCCACGAACGGCGACAGCGAAAATGCCGCGATCACCCCTCCGGCCGTACAAGCCGAAGAGTAAACGCATAAAATAAGTAGGAGAGATCTTGCCGTCTTCTGGGCAAGCCTTCTCATCGCCCATGGTTGTTCTTAAAAAAGCCGTGCCCGGTTTGAGCGAAGCCACATTATCTCGCTTCGTCAACCGAGCTCGGCGCGCCGTCAACCTCCAGGGCGCGGTCAACGTTCTGGTCACCGCCAGTCGCGAAGTGCAGGCGCTCAATTCGCGCTTTCGCGGAAAGGATAAGCCGACCGATGTGCTCTCCTTTTCTCCAGCACCCGGCCCGGCTACTGGTCTTGCCGGCGATATCGCCATCTCGGCTGAAATCGTCACCCAGAATGCCCGTCAACTCGGTCATCCCCCGGCTCAGGAAATCAAAATTCTCGTTCTTCACGGCGTTCTGCACCTCGCCGGCTATGACCACGAATCCGACAGTGGCGCAATGGCTCGCAAGGAAGCAAAACTGCGCCAAACCCTCGGCTTGCCTACGGGATTGATCGAGAGAAACACCCGTTCCGCGCTACCACTCCGCCGCACCGGAGCTGCAGCCGTACCGCGATCCTTGAAAGCCCGGCGGTCTGCCAAAGCAAGATGAACTACGCTCTTGCCATCGCGCTGTTGTTGCTGGTCGGGCTGCTCACCCTCGTTTCCTACGTCGAGCGCGTCTACAACGAGATTGGCAAATTTCTTTCCCGCGAATTCCAGGACAACATCGACGTCTTTGAACAAACCATCGAACCGCGTCTTGGCATAGGCCGCGAGCGGGCCTCCATCTCCATGGCGGTGCTTGCCCAACTCATCACCGCCGCCATCGCCATGATGATCGGTTTCATAGTCTTCCGCGAACACGGTTGGGGCCTCGAGGAAGTCCTGCAAGCCACCCTCAGCCTCGTCCTCATCGTGCTGCTTTTCAACCGCTTCCTGCCTTTCGTATTCTTTTCCCGCACTACTGGAAAATGGCTCGCGCCCTGGGTCTGGCTGCTCAAAGTTCTCATTTACCTAATGCTGCCCGTCACCTTATCGCTGGGCTTCTTGCGCTCCGTCACCACCCTCACCAAGGAACACTCCGACCAGGCGCCCGAAACCCAGGCAGAAGCCGTGGACGCTCTCATCGAGGCCGGCCAGGAAGAAGGCATCCTCGACGAAAGCAATCGTGACTTGATCCAATCGGTCGTCGAATTCGGCGAGAAGACTGTGCGCGATGCGATGAAGCCGCGCCCCGAAATTGTCGCCGTGCCCACCAACACCACCATCGAGCAATTCGTCGAACTGCTTCGCACCAAGCCTTTTTCCCGTGTTCCGGTCTTCGACGGCACCATCCACAACATCGTCGGCATCGTCTACGCCCAGGACGTTTTGCAGCTCCCCGACTCCGAAGCCCGCACCCGCACCGTCGATTCCGTCATGCGCAAGGACGTCTATTTCATCCCCGAAAGCAAGCTGGGATCCGATCTCCTGCGCGAAATGCAGCGCCACAATATCCGCATGGCCATCGTCGTCGATGAATACGGCGGCGTCGCCGGTCTGGTGACCATCGAGGACTTGGTCGAGGAAATTGTCGGCGAAATCGCCGACGAGCACGAGAAATCCCAGGTGATCCGGGAAAGCGATCACTCCTACATCGTTCCCGGCAACATGGATGTGGACCGTCTCGACGAGCTCTTCGGCGTCCGCCTCGAAGGTAAGGAATCTTCCACCGTGGCCGGCTTGGTCAGCGAACTCGCGGGCAGAATTCCCGCCAAGGGCGAAGTCATCGAAGAGGATGGCTTGCGCTTCGAAGTCCTCCAGTCCACCCTGCGCCGCGTCGAGCGCGTGCGCATCTCCATCCCTCAGCCCAAACAAATGAAACTGATCTAGACGCCGTGAGGCCGCCAAACGTGAGTAGCGTAGTTCTCGACGCTTCCGCCGCGCTTGTCGTCCTGAACAACGAGCCTGGCGCCGATCAGCTCCCCCTCGAATCCTGAACCGGGCGATTTGCAGCACCCTCAATCTCGCGGAAGTCCAAACCAAACTCATCAGCATCGGCGCCGATCCCCAGGAAGCATGGGAAGACACGTTGACCCCCATTCGCGAAGCCATGCCCTTCACCGAGGAGCAGGCCAGGGTCGCAGGCAGCCTCGTCATCCCGACCCGTCATCTCGGCCTGTCACCCGAGGATCGCGCCTGTCTTGCCTTGGGAATCGTGCTCAAAGTGCCCATTTACACGGCCGATAAAAATTGGAAAAAACTAAAGCTGGGCATTCCCATTCACGTCATCCGCGGATCGCGCAATCGCTCTGGTTTGAAATCTCCATCCCTACCCCAAAGCTGTTAGCCTCTATCCATGGCGTTTCATTCCGGCTTCGTTTGCATCCTCGGTCGCCCCAACGCGGGTAAATCTACTCTGCTCAATGCGCTCGTCGGCGAGAAGCTGGCTATCGTCAGTCCCAAGCCGCAAACCACCCGCAACCGCATCCTCGGCATCATCCACGCACCAAAACAGAAGGGAAGACCTGCAGGTCAAATCATTCTGCTCGATACCCCCGGCATTCATCGCCCCGACAGTTCCCTCGGCCGCAAAATGATGACTGAAGTCCGCGAAGCTCTCGACGGCTGCAATCTCATCCTCCTCATCGAAGACGCTGCTCGCCCGCGCGACCCGGCCGATTATTTCGTCATGGACCTGGTAAAAAAATCTCACACGCCGGCGTTTCTGCTGCTCAATAAAATCGATCTTCTCCGCGGCCGCGGTGCCGGCCATCTGCATGACAAAAACAAGATTAACAATAAGAGTAAAGACAAGCTGCTGCCGCTCATTGACGACTACCGCCGTCTGCACGAGTTTCAGGAAATCATTCCTATCTCCGCCCGCAAGCGCGAAGGCCTGGACGTTCTGCTCGATAAACTGCTCGCTGTCCTGCCCGCCGGCCCGCACTATTTTCCCGATGACCAGATCACCGATCAGCCCATGCGCTTCATGGCTGCCGAGACCATCCGCGAGCAGATTCTCTTGGAGACCAAGGAAGAAGTTCCCTACGCGACCACGGTCGTGATCGAGCAATTCGAAGAAAAGCCCCGGCTCACCCGCATCGCCGCGGCCATCTTCTGCGAGCGCGAAGGCCAGAAGGCAATCCTGGTTGGCAAAGGCGGACAGATGCTCAAGAAAATCGGCACCTCCGCCCGCCTGCAACTCGAAAAGATGATCGGCACAAAAGTCTTCTTGGAACTCTTCGTCAAAGTGCAATCCGGCTGGCGCGAATCCAATGACTTCGTCGAAGATCTCGACTGGCGCCGTCAGCTCTCCGCATTGACTGCACCGTCTTCGTCATCACGCTGAACAGGAAGTTTTCACCCAGTGACCATGCCGTCCAGTGATCCCAAAACGTTCCTTTACCTGACTACTCGCGGCCGCAAATCCAACCAGCCGCGTGAAATTGAAATCTGGTTTGTTGAATTCGAAGGCTGCTTCTACATCATCGCCGAGCACTCCACATCCAATTGGGTTAAGAATTTGCACGCTGATCCGAACGTCCAAATCAAGGTTGCGGAACGAAACCTGAATGCCCGCGCCCGCATCCTTTCCCCCGATGCCGATCGCACCCTGATCGCTTCCGTTCAGGAACGTTCCCGACAAAAATATGGCTGGGGCGATGGGCTGGTCGTAGAGTTAAATCCTGGCGGCATCAAACCGTAGACTCAATCCCGGGCGGCATCTCAAGCGGCAGCCTTTCCCATCGCTCCAAGATGAGTCTTCCCAAACGCCACTGGATATTTCAACCCAAAGCCTAGAACGCGATCCAGCCCAATGTGCGCCGTCCAAATGCAGGTCAACCATAGCAGGCTGGTTCGATGCGCCGCGATTGCAACCACCGCCAGGCTCAACGGCAGCACGTAACTATGAACTACGTTATAAAGAATGCTGCCAATCCGGGCGCTGACCAGATATCCCAGTATGGACAAATCGGGCGTGAGAAATAAGACAGCAAGAATCCACCACTTCGCGCCAAGTTGCCGGTAAGCCAGCAAACTCAGTGCAAGCGTCACCAACCCTTCGGTTCGGAGCCATACCCGCACCGCTCCGCTTGCCACACCTTCATCAAGTACGGGTGCTGTCATCGGTAAACCTCTCTCTCTCAATCCTTCGATACTCGGATCCGTGGAAAAATCTATGCCACATTCCGCAACACCAGTGCCGAATTTTTTGACCCGAACGCAATGCAGTTACAGACTGCGTGCTCGATATTTTTCTTCCGCCCTATATCCGGTACATAATCCAAATCGCACTCCGGGTCGGGATCGCCCAGATTCAATGTCGGCGGAATCTGCCCGTTCTGCATCGCCACAATCGTCGCTGCCACCCCCGCCGCCCCGCACGCCCCCTGCGGATGCCCGATCTGCGACTTCAAGGCCGACATTGGCACATTCCGCGCTTGCTCGCCCAACGCCAGCTTGAGAGCCCGTGTTTCAATCCTGTCGTTTAACTGCGTCGACGTCCCATGCAGATTCACATAGTTCACATCGCTTGCGGCGATGCCCGCATCCTTCATCGCCAGTCCAATCGCTCGCGCCGGTTCTTCCCCACATTCCTGCAAGCGCACTCGATGAAACGCTTCACAGGTCGAGCCATAGCCGCAAACTTCCGCCAGAATCTTTGCCCCGCGCGCTCGCGCATGCTCGTACTCTTCCAGTACATACATCCACGCGCCCTCACCCAAAACAAACCCATCGCGATCTACCGAAAATGGCCGCGACCCCTTTTCCGGCTCCTGATTCCATGAGTCCGTCAAAATCTTCATCAGAATAAAGCCCTTGATAATTCCCAGCGAAATCGGCGCATCCGCTCCCCCGCTGAGAACCATGTCCAGCCGGCCAGACTGAATCTGCCGCATCGAGTACCCGAAAGCGTCCGTGGACGAAGTACAGCCGCTGGTAATCACATGGCTCGAACCGCGCAGCCCCAGCCGCGTACTCAACTCGCTCGACAAACTTCCCATCACTCCCGTGGGAATGCAAAATAAGCTCAACTTACTGTACTGCTGATGAAAAAACAGCCGGTATTGCTCTTCCGTAAACTCCTGCGCTCCGCCGCCCGATCCCATGATCACGCCAAACCGCCGGCTCTTTTCAAGCGGCAGAGAAGCTCGCTCAATGCCAGCGGTTTGCAACGCCTCCGTCGCCGCCGCCAGCGCCAGCGGCAGCACCCGCGAAACATGCTTCCGTTCTTTTTTCTCCACCCATGCCAGTTCGTCGAAATCGCGCACTTCGCCGGCGATCTGCACCTGGATCTCTGACGGATCGAATCGCGAAATGCGTCGCACTCCACTTTGCCCGGCCAGTACGGCCTTGGAGAACGCCGTAGTGCCATGACCGTTCGGACTCACTACACCCATGCCCGTAATCACAACCCGTTTTCTCAAGCCTCACCTCTGCTCTGCACTCACTATAAGCTTATCTGCCCAGCCAATCGTGATTGTCAAAAAATTATCACCGGCGCACCGCTGTTTGTTTTGAATCTCGTTTCTGAATCGTCGTGTCCATCATGGTCCTTGCCTTCAACCGCTCTAATACCCCGTGCAATACTGAAAATGCATTGGATCCCGGCTTCTGCCCTCCCATTCGCCGCCCCATTCAAATCCCGCATCCTCAAAAACCTCCACCACTTCAACCGCCATGTCTCCCGCGGTTCCTTGCGCATTGCTCAGCGGATTCAGATCAATCGCAATTCCCCACGCATGCGTCGAGAGTCTGCCGCCGGTCCGCTGCGGACGAAACGAAAAGCATCCTCCGAAAGTTTGGATCTTCGCCTGCAACCCCTGTGCTCGCATTCGCTGGAAAACTTCGCTGAACCCCTCTGCCAATCGTTGATGGCAAGTCATCTGCGTCACGCTCGTCGCCGGATCCCAGGAAAGATTCAGGGGAAATGGCAACTCAATCCTCGTCAGGAAATCCGCCTGCCATTTAGGATCGAGGCTGCCATCGCCGAGAATGTATTGCCGAATGTCGCCAAATGTCGCCACAATCCCTTGCAGTCCATCCGGCGGAATTAAACCGATTGCTGCTGGCGGCTGAGACACACCTCCGCCCCCACCCAAAATTGCATCTTGAGTCATCATGATTCACCTGTTTGTATGATTTGCTCTACTTCCGCGAACTAAAATCTGCGATCTGAAGGGATCGTTTCAGTTGCGCATCGCGAAACTCAAGTACTGCATTTGCCCCACGTGATGATCGACATGCGTCAGGCAACGCAAGACGATTGTCAGGCGATTCTTTGCATCCTCTTCGCCCTTGGCGGTGTAGGTGCGCTCCCAATCGCTCTCCGATTGCGCTCGAATTGCCTTGGTCACCACTGCCACGGTTTCGTTAAAGCCTTTCAGCACCGCCTCTTTCGACGGCTGAGCCTCCTCGGTGAACTCCAACGGCCGGTCGCGAACATAGCCGGTCGCCGCGATTTGCGCCCCGATGTAGTAATTCAAATTCCCTGTCACATGCAGCACCAGGTGCCCAAAGCTGTTTCCAAAAGCAAACGGCTTTTTCCAGAATTGCGCCTGACTCAACGCCCCTGCCATTTCGGCGACTCGCGCTGCCAGCTCCTCGAATCTTTCCACTAACGCCCGCGCGAGCAGATCATTCAATTTCGACATCTCATCCTCCCTGGTGGGGACACCGAGCTCGCGACACCAACTCCTTCGCAGCCTCAGTGTGGCTCTGTGTCCCGGTGGTTAGAAAGTCCTCAAAGCCTGCCATTATAATCAGCATGGCTCTGCGAAAGAGGACTGCTTGGCTTACGACGACTTACGTGACTGGATCGCCGCACTTGACCGTGCCGGCGAACTCAAAAAAATCCATACCGAAGTAGACCCCATCCTCGAGATCGCCGAAATCACCGACCGCGTCTCCAAGAGTGGAGAAAATCATCCGGGTGCCCCACCCTTCTCGCTTTCTGTGCAACAGGGTGGGTCCGCTCTCTTGTTCGAAAACATCAAAGGCCATCCCGGGGCGCAAGTCCTCATCAATCAGTTCGGTTCTCCCCGCCGCATGAAGCTCGCGCTCGAAGTGGAATCCCTCGACCAAGTTGCCAACCGCATCCGCGCCTTCATGGACGTCAAATCCCCGCAGGGTTTTCTCGACAAACTCAAAATGCTCCCCCAACTCGCCGAGATGGGAAAGTTTTTCCCCAAAACGGTTCCCACTGGTCCCTGCAAAGAAGTCATCCTCAAAGACAACTTTTCGCTTAACGACTTTCCCATCCTGCAATGCTGGCCCAAAGACGCCGGCCGCTTCATCACGCTGCCCTGCTGCATCACCCGCGACCCCAAAACCGGGAAGCGCAACGTCGGAATGTATCGCCTGCAGGTGTACGACCAGCGCACCACCGGCTTTCACGCCCAACGCCAGAAAGTCGCCGCCGAGCACTACCGCGAATCCTTGCGCAGAGCCGCCTCAAATCCCGAGAGTGCCCCATCCAATCCCGGGGTCGGCTTGGGTGGGGATTTTGATCGTGTGGGGACGGGGTCTCGCCCCGTCCTAGCCGAGCGAAGCTCGGTCGTCGACCTCATGGCCCGCACCTCCGGCGGTCAAGTCCTGGCCGAATCCAACCATCCCTCCGGCAAAATGGAAGTCGCCGTCGCCATCGGCACCGATCCCGCGCTGACCTTCGCCGCCATCGTCCCCGCGCCGCCCGATGTCGAGGAGTTTCTTATCGCCGGCTTCCTCCGCCAGAAGCCGGTCGAATTGGTGAAATGCGAAACCGTGGACCTCGAAGTTCCCGCCAACGCCGAAATCATTCTCGAAGGCCATCTCCATCTCGACGAACTCCGCACTGAAGGCCCCTTCGGCGATCACACCGGTTTTTATTCGCTGGAGGATCTCTATCCTGTCTTTCACATCAGCTGCCTCACCCACCGCAAAAATCCCATCTACTCGACCACCATCGTCGGCAAGCCTCCGCAGGAGGACGCCTACATGGGCAAAGCGGTCGAACGCATTTTTCTTCCGCTGATGAAGCTCACCATCCCCGAACTGATCGACGTCAATCTGCCCATCGAAGGTGTCTTCCACAACCTGATGATCGTTTCCATCCGCAAGTCCTATCCCGGCCAGGCTCGCAAAGTGATGAACGCCATCTGGTCGCTGGGGCAGGCCATGTTCACCAAGTGCGTGATCGTGGTCGACGAAGACGTGGATGTGCAGAACATCGCTGACGTTACCCTAAAAGTCCTCAACCACATCGATCCCGAGCGCGACATCCAGTTCACGCTCGGGCCTATCGATTCCCTCGACCATGCCTCGCGTCTCGCCAACTTCGGTTCGAAGATGGGCATTGACGCCACCCGCAAATGGTCTACCGAGGGCTTTACCCGCCCCTGGCCGGACGAAATCGTCATGGACGCGAAAACCAAAGCTCTCGTCGACAGCAAATGGAAAGCGCTGGCCGAAGAACTGGGGATCAAGTAGACACACCCCAACCGCACTCCAAATCCCAATAGAAAAGGGCGCAAAGCCCTTATGGGATTTACGCCCGTGTATCTAAAGTGATACTTTAAGTATATCAGATTAGCTGTAGGAAATGGGACATGGTTCGCAACTTTATTTCTGGCATGGAATGAGCGAGTTAGGGGTTTTTGAAGCCATTTGGGGGCTTGACAAGTTTTATGCAGACTGCACCATAAATGGTGCAGTCTGGCAGTCTGGCAGTTTGGGTGTTGATTCGATCAAATTGGTATCCGGAAATTGAGTGAATAGGGGCAGGTTCCTCGCACGCACTCACCGCTGCGCGGCTACGCACAACTCGGAATGACAAGGGAAATGCGGGCGTGGAATCCCACCCTTGTCGCAAAACCGCGACAAGGAGTGATTGGATAAGAACGAAGGCTCGATCGACCCGGTAGTCTTGGTTTGAGGACTAAGGCTTCTGGGGAGGAAGGAGCCTTCGCATGATGATTATAGGATGTGATTTCCATCCCAGCTGGCAACAAGTGAGCTGGCTGGACAGCGAGACCGGGGAAACGGGCGAGCGGAAACTGGTGCATGCCAACGGCGACGCCAAAGTGTTTTACCAGCAACTGGCGGCGCCGGTGCTGATTGGTATGGAAGCCACGGGGAACAGTCAATGGTTCGTCGAACTGGTGGAGGACTTGGGGCACGAGATCTGGATCGGAGATGCAGCGCAGATCCGAGCCAGTTATGTGCGCAAGCAGAAGCTGGGCGCGATCAGCAAGCAAGGCAACTGCATGCTGCGTTCGTTGCTGGTGGAGGCGGCGCAGAATGCGGTGCGCTTCGATCCTGGATTTCGCAAGCAGTACTTACATCGCTGTCATCAGAAGCCGAAAGGAGTGGCCAAGGTGGCGGCGGCGCGCAAGTTAGCGGTACGACTCTACTGGATGCTACGCACCGAAAAACCGTATCCAGAAATCGTTCGCATCGAGAGCAGCCCGCGGGTGGCCCTGGTCGGCGCAAGCTAGACCGCAGGATTGATTGGGCGCTCTCGCATCCCGTAGAGACGGGATGTTCGCATAGAAGAATCATGGTCGAGGTTTAGGCCGTATCGATGGTTGGTGGAACGATCTTCGCGAGAAGATCCACCACCGATGGGTGATTCAGCGTGAGATTTCCAGAGCCTTGGTCCTCAACCCTTCTCTGGTACGACGAAACCGGCGGTGCTTCCGCACCGCCCAGCATAACTATGCCTTGACAGAACCTTCGTTCTTATCGAGGGGCACCCCCGCGGTTTTGGGATGGGATAATCGATGGGAGCAATGCCGGAGGTCTGAAAAGTGAGCGAGGCAAAAAGTTATCCGTATGAGACGCGGTTGAATCTCTACTATCAGCCGTTGGAAGTGGGTGGAAGAGAAGAAGCTGGCCGATGAATGCGAATTCAAATGGTTCAACCAGACGTTATGTCAGGTGAATGATTCGGTGGTGCGAATGGGAGTGTTTGAAGGCGAATACCATTGGCACCAGCATACCGACGACGATGAGTTCTTTTATGTTCTGGAAGGTGAGCTATTGATCGATCTCGAAGATCGCACGGTGGCGCTCAGCCCGCGCCAGGGCCTGGTAGTTCCGAGAGGTGTGCAGCACCGCACCCGCGCGATGCAGCGCACGGTGGTGCTGATGGTGGAAAATGCGGGAATTATTCCGACGGGGAATTGAAGTGTCTTCCAACTCCAGCGATATCAGCGGCGTAGGCGAGTAGCAGCCTACTTTGGCCGTGATCGTGCTGCGCCCATAATGCCCCGGGGGCGAGGCCCTCAGGCATTTTCCACAACGACCGAGTAGTTTACATTTTCCCAGTTCTGGGAGTGTAACCACAGAAACGTAAATATGATTTCATGGCCGGGGGGCAGCGATTCGGCGGGAAGATCGGCAACGTGAATACCCAGCCCGGTATCGCGGGTGCAAATATCCTGAACGGTCTTCCAGCCGTCGAAGCTCCAATGGACCAGGGCAGATTCGAGCAGCACCAGCCGGAGCTTTTTCGCAGGCAACATGCTGCGAACTTTATTGTTGAAGCGCCAGCCGAAGTACTCGGATTTCTTGCCCTCCACCTGATAGCGCTGCACGGTCTGCGGAGGCTGATCGAAAATCTTTCCATCGCGCAGGGAGCGGCGAAGCTTGATGTATTCGGAGTGAGCCCAGACCAGGGGACAGGCCGAGCCGGTGCCCTTGCCACGAAAAAGTTCGCGCCCCGGAATATCGGCCGTGTCCCACACCTGTTCGGGAATGAGACGGCTTCCGGTAGTGGATAACTCGATCACTCGTAACAAGGCTTCGGCGGCCTCAGGCCGCCCGGCAGCCAGTTCGTAGTGGGCGCGTTCACCGGCCAGCAACGGCCACGGACGGCCGATTCCGGTGCCATCGAAGGGGAAGCCGTCCTCGTGCTCACCGTAGCCATCGCCGTTATAGCGATACCAACTCGGGCCTTGCGGCAGTTCGATACGCAGCAGGGGATCGATCACCTTAATCGTGTTGAGGATGCGCGGGTCGTCGGGAGCACGCACTCCGAAGCGCACCAGGGCGAGGGAATCCGGGCTAATAGTTTTAACCGCGGGCTCACAACTATTCGCGGGGGGACGGTTTTTGATGGGGACGAATCCGGCCAGAGGGGAGGGTGCACCGTCGCTTTCCGAGGGAGCGATGCGGACGTAATAGCCCTCGACGCCAGCGGCCTTTGCCAAAGGCCCATCGAGCGAGTAGGTCCACCGTTCCACGCTGTCATTCCAGAAGTCGGCGGTCTCGCGAAGGTCCTGAGCTATTCGCTTTTGGCCGACTGCATCGGCGAGATCGGCGGCGGCTAGCAATCCGGCGATTTCGACTGCCAGGGTGAAAGGCGAATAGCCGGCGTCTTCTTCCCAGCGATCCTGCTGGGTGACCGGACCGTTACGCACCAGAAATCCGGCGGCGCGACGAACCAGGTTCCACCAGCGTTGCAGGTCCGTCATTTGGGTGGGAGCTTCACGCCGCAGCAGATCCACCAGGAGTATGGGGAAGGCGGTTTCGTCCATCTGTAAGCCAGACCAATACGGACGGCCATCGAGCCACATGTTCTGGGCCCAGTGGCCGTCGGCTTCCTGCGTGGACTCAAGATAACTCAGCACCCGAAGCGCGTCGGAAGTGGCGCCGGCGGCAAGAAATCCGCAGGCAGTTTCCACCAGATCACGCGGCCACACCAAGTGATAGCCGCCGAGGTCCTCATCCCCTTTGTTGAAACCCCATGGAATGGAGAGGCTGGCAATAACGCCGCCCAGGAAATCTTTGGATTCATGCACCCGCAACACGGCCGCGCTGGCGCGGTAGAGGTCGTTCTCTCTTTGCGGCTGGTCGAGCTTCAGCAGATTGTCCTGCCAATTTCGCCAGTGCCAGACATATTGTTTGCGGAGATCCTCATAAGGCTCCAGCAAACTCGAACGCGCTCCCTGCCCGGCCTCGGACCAGACGTCGCCGAAGCCAAGGGAGAACACAAACTCTCCATTGCAGGCGCCGAGGTCAACTTCCCCGGTGAGAGCGATGTTGCCATTTTCAGCGCGAGTGTATTCCCATTGCATCTGGAAGTGTTTGGATAAATCTTGCCAGCCGTCTGAATAACCGACAAAGCCGACCGAGCGGCGTAGCCACGGAGCAGAACAAGCTAGGGCCAGAGCACAATCATTCTGCTGAGCGAAGAGCATAGGCTCGCCTTTGTAGTCGCCCGTCCACCCGGTATTGCCAGCGCCGCGATTCGCCAGGTGAGGCGACAGCAATGCATATAGGCGGTAGTCGGAGAGGCGCCCGACTAAGGGCTCAAAGCGGACTTTTTGCAGTACGACATTGCGATAGGGATCGGTGAAGATCTCTTTCTCGATCCAGAAGCGGCTGTCCAGATTGGTGTTGATGAGTTCGTAGGCGGGAACACCCGGCTCGATGGCCGTGTTTTGAAAGCTGCAATTGCGTTTTTCCTCGGCGAAAAAGCTGGAGCCGTCGGTAACGATCAACCCCATGTCGCGGGTACAGGCTTGATCCACACGGGGGAAATAGACTTCGTTCAAAATGCCGTGGCTGACGGTAAACCAGACCCGGCTGTGCAAATTGAGCGCCGTGCCAACTCCGGTTTTGGCGCTGGAGGTCCAACGCGCTTCGATTCCCGGCCAGCCGGGAGCAAAACGTTCACTCACGATGTTTCCTCACGATGACGCTCACCTGAAAGCAGTGTGACAGATTCAAAGGATTCCGGCCATCAACCCTGTGCAAGATGTTCTCCCAACCATCGGCATGTTGCTGTAGGTCAGATTCGCGATTGTGAAAAAGTATTCAACAAATATTTACCACGATTTAACCGGAGAGTAACGCACCGCGCTCAACGTGAAGGCAGAGGGGAGGAACGTAAATCCCCGTCCGGAGGAATGTATGAAGTTTGTTGAATGCGCGCGCTCCGCGGGCCGTTACACTGGGCTGGGAGCGGCGTTACTCTCGACTGTGGTAAACCTTGTGGCGCCGCCAATCGTCGCCGCTGATGACTTTCACCACAACACTCGCACTCCGATCAGGCATGTGATCGTGATTATCGGCGAGAACCGCAGCTTCGACCACGTGTACGCAACCTACAAATCTCCTTCTGGCGATCACGTAAGCAATTTGCTGTCGAAGGGAATCATTAATGCGGACGGAACTCCGGGACCGAACTACGCCAGAGCCACCACTCTTTCGGCCATCGATTCTCAGCCAGATCCTTTCCTCCTGAACCCCACGTCAAAATCGGCGTACCCTGTGTTGCCGGCTCCGCTGAGTGGCGGACCCAAGACGCCTTACGTTCCGACCGCGGCAGAAGCGCAAATCGATGAAAGCGGACTCCTGCCGAAGGATGCTGTTCTGCTCACCACCGGAGCTACGGGATTGCCGTCAAAGGTTCCCGATACGCGCATCACCAACGTGCTTAACCTGCCGCCTGGCCCCTTCCAATTGACTGGCGCCACCCTGCCCTACGATAGTTACACCGCCAGCCCGGTTCATCGCTTCTACCAGATGTGGCAGCAGTTGGATTGCAACGCCTCCAAGGCGACGCAGGGCAATCCCAGCGGATGCAAAGCCGATCTATTTCCTTACGTCGAAGTAACCGAGGGAGCTGGCGCCAATGGCGTTCTTCCTCCGGCTAACTTCAGCACCGAGTACTCGACTACCGCAGTGACCACCGGTGAAGGCTCGACTTCCATGGGCTTTTACAACGTGCAGCAAGGCGACGCCCCTTATATGAAGAAGCTCGCCGATCAATTCACCCTGGATGATAATTTTCATCAGTCAATCATGGGCGGTACGGGAGCGAATCACATCGCACTTGGAACCGGCGATGCCATCTGGTACAGCGACGGACAGGGGCACGCGACTCCACCTCCACACAATCAGATGGTGGGCGGCGGGATCGTAGACGAGATTGAGGATCCCAATCCGGCGATGGGGACCAACAACTGGTATACCGAAGACGGATACGGCAGCGGCGGTTACGGTTCTGGCACCGCGGGTGGGGGCGGGTCGTACAGCGACTGCTCCGATCCTAACCAGCCTGGCGTCGGGCCGGTTTTGAACTATCTCTCCTCGTTAAAGCATCCGATCAATCCGCACTGCGACAAAGGACACTACTATCTGCTCAACAACTACAATCCCGGGTTCTATGGCGATGGCACCGTGGCCAATCCCAATGATCCCAATTACGCGCCTTTTACCATTCCTCCGTCTTCGGTTCGCACCATCGGAGACGAACTTCTTGACCACAATATCTCCTGGAAATATTACGGAGATCAATGGAACCAGTACCTGACCGACAAATACCAGGATAACTACGGTGATTTTGGCACGAAGAGTGACGAATATTGCACGATTTGCAATCCGTTCCAATATTCGACATCCATCATGACCAATGCCAAGGTTCGCACTACCCACCTGCAGGATACCGTTGACCTGTATGCCGACATCGCCAACGGCATTCTGCCGGCAGTCTCATTCGTGAAGCCCAGCGGCTTTGTGGATGGGCATCCGGCGTCATCGAAGCTGAGCTTGTTTGAGGCTTTCACCAAGAAGATTGTCGAGGAAGTGCGCGCCAATCCCAAGCTCTGGAGCGAAACGGCAATCTTCATCACCTTCGACGAGGGCGGCGGATATTATGACTCCGGATACGTGCAACCACTCGACTTCTTCGGTGACGGCACGCGTATTCCGTTGTTGATTGTCTCGCCCTACACCCGTGGTGGCCACATCTCGCACAGCTACGGCGATCATGTGTCCATTTTGAAATTCATCGAAGCCAACTGGGGTCTGCCGCCGATTACACACCGCAGCCGGGACAACTTTCCGAATCCGCGGACGAGTTGGGAGAACCCCTATGTCCCGCAGAACAGTCCGGCTCTGAGCGACCTGATGGATGCATTCAACTTCGGGGAGCACGGACGCTAGACGAGCAAAGGACGAGGTTGCAGAAAACTCTGGCGCTGGTGGTTCAAGCCATCAGCGCCAGAGTTGTTTCTCGTAGAAGAATTGTTGGCTCGCGTCGGTGCAAAGTCCGCATATCCGAGAGCCCAGGCCTCAATGCGCCGGTTCGCGAGGCTCAACCTCGACTAGTCCCATCATTCCTCCGTCTTCGTGCTCTAGGAGATGGCAATGGTAAGGGAAGATGCCGACGATATTTGGGTCGCGAAAATCGATGCGCAGCTTGACACTGGGATAGATCGCACTTTTTCCATCCCAGAATGGAACATTGACGGTGTCGCGCAAAAAGGGTTCATTGGTTTTCATGCCGTTCCACTCCACCATTAAGTAATGAACCTGGTGGATATGAAAATCGTGGAGTTCCTGTGATCGGTTTTCGATGATCCAATCCTCAACATCGCCTTGATGGACAATGATGTTGGGGACGCGGGAATTCATGTCGAATGCTTTCGGGGTATGCCCGTCTTCGGTCAAGAAGAATGTCGTCGGACCATTGGGGTCGTTGGGGTTTTGCAAAGTCTCGGAAAAATAGAGCTTGCGAGTGCGGACGGGGGGCACATCTCCGAGCCATGGGAGGGTGGGAGACGGCGATAAATCTGTGGCTGGGAGGCCCAAACTGGAGCGCGGTTCGGGCGCATTCGGCGAGGCTTCGATGGTGGCCAAAGGCCGGGTGGGGTCGTTTTCGCCACCCGGTCCGGTATTCACGCTGCGGGTGATGAGGGTAGCCTGCATTCCCGCGGGGGGGCCTTTGAAGACAAACTCTATCCGCCCCGCTGGGGCGAGGCCTACGTGGTCTTCCCAAAGGATTCGACTCTTGAGCGCGTCCTTCTGATTGATGGGAACGCCGTCCACCGCGACGACTCCGAGAATCTGGGGCGTGCTGTCCACTAAAAGCTGCAAGTTGAGATATGTAATCGCCGAAGCGTTCAAAACCCGCCATAATTGCTGCTCGCCGGGCTTCATTTCGATCCTGGCGGGCGTGTAATCGGGAAAGGGCACCGGAACAAAGTTTACCGATAAGTCCTTCGCCGGCTTCCCTGTGCCATCGCCGGTATTGACCGCGTCCCCCTCGCTATCGCGAACAACGAGCGTGGACGCAGCTTTGCCGGCGGTTGAAGCTGTGGCGTTCGGGTGCAGTAAATCTTCATCGCGAATCACCAGAATTCGCTCGGGCAGATTGGCCGCAGCCTGGTTCACATTCTCCATACCTTCAATAATTAATGCACCCGAAGCGCCCCCCAATACTTGCGTTTTGCTGAAGCCGTGCAGGTGCGGATGGTACCAATACAAGCCGGGCGGGTGGTTGGCGGGAATTCGCACCCGGTATTCAAATGGCGGATCACCGGGCCCGATCGAAGTGCCGATTACATCGTCTTGATGGCATACCGGCGGAATGCTCATTCCATGGAAATGAAGGTTGGTGGAAATGGCGGTCACGCTTGATCCGGCGCAGAGATCCGGGCCGGTGAGGTGGGATGGCATCGCCATGGTATTCGTGGGCGAGGAGGGAACTTTCTCTGCAGGCGAAATCGCATTCTTCAGATGAATGGTAAGGAGGTCGCCGGGATGGACTCTGAGATTCGGGGATTCGTGGCCAAACTGGTCGAGATAACAATAACGGACTCCTCCCGAAGACTCGATCGAGCTGTGAAATGAAAGATCAACGGTCAATTCTCCGTTGTGACTGCGGAGATCATAGGGCTCGACAATCTCCGTTCCAGCAGCGGGGCGTGGGCATGAGTCTTTCGACGCCGTTTGCGCGTGGGCGTGACGCGCGGAAAAAGCGCAAGCAAGGAGTAGCAAAGGGAAAATCTGGTGGGATCGCATCTCGGGTTCAACCGTTAATAGATTTGGAAGTGGTGCAGCGGAAATGTTTACAGGCCGCACCAAAATGCATGCTATGCGGCTGTTTCGCGAGCCGTCGTTCCGAAGTTAGCACCGCGATATTTCAGGAGTGTTACAAAAGATCGAAGACTACAACTTTTTCCTGATAGCGGGTGCGGCCATGGTTTGCAAGGTTTTTGGAACGTTAAGTTTTCCCAGATATAACGCCATTCCGACCACCGCGTCGATTCCTATACAGTGAAGGGTTTCAATCTCTTCGTTGGTAGAAATTCCGCCGGCCGCGATGAACTGCCGAGAAGTGGCGGTCCGCAGAGCACGAACGGTATCGAGGGGAATGCCGAGCATCATGCCTTCGTATCGATGTGGGTGTAAAGAAATGCCGCGCACCACGGTCCAAGCGCGCGGCATCATCTCGAGCGGAGAGATTGCGGTTAGCTTCGCGCCACCCTCGAATCGCTACTCTGCCGCCCTTGGCGTCGATCGCAAAGACCAGCTTTCGGCGCACCCAGAACTTCCGCGATTTCCTCCGCAAAGGCCTGTATCAATGGCCCCGTCCCGGATCAGCGTTGATCCCGAGAATTACCCGCTGTGCCCCCATTCCAAGGATCTCCCGAGCGGTTTCGATCGAGCGAATCCCTCCGCCCACCTGGCAAGGCAAACGGCTCACGAAGTCCTCGATCAGCGCGCGGTTGTCACCGGTTCCGATGGCGGCGTCGAGTCAATCAACTGCACCAGAGGAAATTGCGAGAAGCGCTCGACCCATTCATCGAAGTTGTCAAATTCGAGCGCCTTCTTTTGCCCTTGCACCAGCTGCACGATTTTGCCGCCCATCAGGTCGATCGAAGGAATCAGCACGGCCACCTCACGGGAATGCCCGCAGAGCGCAATTGCAGTTTCAAATCGGAGAAACGAACTGAGGCCGAAATGAAAGATCGAGGCCGCCAGCGCGGCATCGGCATGGCCGGTTTCGCCGAACACCTCGACGAAGTGGTCGGCGCCGCCCGCGCCTCCGGAAGCAATGACCGGGATGCGAACCGCATCGCCCACGGCCCGCGTGAACTCGCAATCGAATCCCTGGCCGGTACCGTCGCGGTCCATCGAGGTGAGCAGAATCTCGCCCGCACCGCGCTGCTCGGCTTCTTCGGCCCACTCGACCGCACTCGCGGCCCGTCGGGTTGCGTCCGCCGTGGACAAAGACCCCGAAAGCTGCCGTCGGCTGCGCTTGGCATCAATCGCGACGATGGCCGCCTGCGATCCAAAGCGCTGCGCAATCTGCGGTAATCAGTTCAGGAGTGGCGATGGCCGCGGAGTTCATGCTGATCTTGTCAGCGCCAGCGTCGAAGATCGCGGCCGCATCGTCGAGAGTGCGAATCCCTCCACCCACCGTAAAGGGGATAAACAGCTCTCGCGCCGTGCGGCGCACCGTGTCGACCAACGTTGCCCGGCCCTCATGGGTGGCAGAGATATCGAGCAACACAATCTCGTCCGCGCCCGCCGCGCTGTGCGCGGCGGCCAACTTCGGCCGGGATCGCCGGCATCGCGCAGGTCGAGAAACTGCACGCCTTTCACCACGCGTCCGGCGTCCACGTCCAGGCAAGCGATAATGCGTTTGGTCAACATGTTCATGTTGGCCTCTCTAGTCTATGATCGACTGCGTCCGATCCCGCGTGCGGGTTTCGATCCCTGGCAGGCACCCTGCCTGCCCCGTCTGCTCAGCGCTGTTCAGAGCTGGCAAAAATTTCCAACAACTTCAATCCCACCGCCCCCGACTTCTCGGGATGGAACTGCACGCCGAAAACATTCTCTTGCTCAACCGCCGCGGAAAACTTTCCGCCGTACTCGCACTCCGCCACCGTCGACGGCCAGCAACGGCACGCGGATAGGAATGGGTAAAGTACACGAAGGAATCCGATGGAATGCCCTGCAACAAGCGCGGGATGCCGCTCGCGAATTCCAATCTGATTCCATCCCACGTGGGGGATTTCACCGCAGCCGGGAAGCGCTCGCACTCGCCCGGCCACAGCCCGAGGCCGCGGACGTCGGGAGCCTCCTGGCTGGATTCGATCATCCACTGCATGCCCACGCAGATGCCAAGAAACGGCACGCCTCGCTGATTGATTGCGCCAATCGCTTCGCGCAATCCAGCTTCGCTCAGGGTGGAAGTCGCGGCAAAATGCCCCACGCCCGGCAGCACGATCTTTTCGGCGCGGGCCACCACCTCTGGGTCGGAGGTGACCACGGCTCCAGGCTCACCCGATCCAAGGCCTTCTTCACCGAGGTGAGATTGCCGGCGCGGTAGTCGACGATGGCGATCCTCATAGGAGTCCTTTGGTGCTTGGCAGCAGACGGGCCATCCGCCGGTCCCGCCAGCAGGCCGCGCGCAACGCCCGGGCAAATGCCTTGAACAGAGATTCGATCTTGTGATGATTCGACCGGCCGTAGAGGATGCGGGCATGCACGTTGGCATGCGCTCCGCGCGCGAAGCCCTCGAAGAAATCAAACACCAGCTCCGACTGCAAATCGCCCACCAGCCGGGTTTTCACCTTGGTCGTCGATCACGGCCGCCGTGCGCCCGGAAAAATCGACGGCCGCGAGCCCGAGCGTCTCATCCATCGGCATCACGAAGTATCCCGCGCGCAGAATGCCGCGTTTGTTGCCGAGCGCCTCGGCAAATGCCTGCCCCAGGACGATGCCCACGTCCTCGACTGTGTGGTGCTGATCGACATCCAGGTCGCCGCGTCGCCTTGCAGATCAAGATCGAAGCCGCCATGGTGGGCGAACAGTTCCAGCATGTGATCGAAAAACCGGATGCCGGTCGAGATTTTGTAGCGCCCTCGGCCATCGATGTTTAACGCCAGCCGGATATCGGTTTCCTTTGTCTTGCGTTGAATCTTCGACTTTCTCACGCGCTTCCTCCGCTCGTCCAAATACTGTCCTTAGAACGCTCTCTGCCGCAGCCGGGCATCGGTCCCGCTTGACCCCCTTGGGTGCGCCCGTGTTCATCGGCAAACGCGACAGGCTCTTCTGCTCCAACACTTCGGCGAGCGCCCGCAACAGACGCTCATTGTGTTCCGCCGAGCCCAGAGTAATGCGCACGCAGCCCTCGCAGCCCGGATCGCTCGAGCGATCGCGTACCAGAATTCCTCGCTCCCGCATGGCGGCAATGAAGGCCGGAGCCGCCGAGCCGAAATACATCAGCACAAAGTTTGCCCGGCTCGGCCAGTAGCGGATGCCCCGACGTCCGCAGCTGTTTTCCAAGCGCGCGCGTCCCCGGCAGGACTTGCGTCCGCGTAGTCGGCGAATGTATTCCTGGTCGGCCAGCGCATCCGGCAGGCAAGCCAGCGCGACGCTGTTTAAATTGTAGGGAGAGCTCACCCGGCGCACCATCCGCATTTGCTCGGGATTGCCCGCCAGCACGCCGATTCGCAGTCCGGCCAACCCATAAGCCTTGGAAAAAGTGCGGGAGACGAAAAGATTGGGGAGCTCGCGCCACTCGGGCATCAGAGTCTCCCCGGCGAATTCGAAATAGGCTTCATCCACCAGCAAGGCGGCATCGGGAGCGGCGTTCGGGCAATCCGAATGAAGTCTGCCGGCCGGGGCCAGAGTCCCGGTGGGATTGTTGGGATTGGCGACCGCAATGAACCGCGTCCGCGGATTGACGCGCGCCAGAAGGTCCTCGGTGGGGAAGCGAAAGTTGTCGGCCGCAGGCACCGCGAATGACTCGCGCCCCGGTCGCGGCGGCATAAATCTCGTACATGGCGAAGGTCGGGACGCCGATCAAGGCCTCGTCACCCGGCTCCAGATAGGTCTCACAAATCAGGTGGATGGCTTCGTCGGTGCCATTGGTCAGCACCACCTCTGCCGGCTCGATCCCCAGATGTGAGGCGACCACGGCTTCCAGCGGATCGCGCTCCGGATAGCGGGCCAGTTGTTCGCCGTCCAACTGGCGCAGCCGCGCCAGCACTCGCGGCGAGCAGCCCGACCGTATTCTCGTTGAAATCCAGGCGCAGGCCTTGGCGATTCCCGAGCGGCGGGTGATAGGACTTCAACTGATGCACGGCTTCGCGGGCTTTAAGCATTGCCGGCTCCTCGCTCGGATGGATTCCGCGTGCGCCCGCAGCCCCTCGGTTCGGCCAGGCAGCCGATGGCGGGCGCCATGCGTCCGCAGGCCACGCGCGGGAAAGCTCTTGCACTGTAATCACCTTGACGAAATCCATGACGCTCAACCCGCCGCGAAAACGCGCCACTCCAGCGGTCGGCAAAACGTGATTCGGGCCCGAAGCGTAGTCGCCCGCCGCCTGAGCGGAGTAGTCGCCCACAAACACCGACCCGGCATTTTGGATGAGAGGCAGATCTTCGGCCGCGACCGTGATATGTTCGGGCGCGATCTGGTTCGCCCATTCCATGGCCTCCGGCCGGGACGCGCGCGAGCAGAATCGCTCCGTGCCGGCGCAGTGACTCATGGCGCGCAACATCATTTGGCCGGACTCAATTTTTCGGCGCTGCCGTTCACCGCCTTCGCCAGACGCGTGAAGTAGTGATGAACACCGACAACGCCTCGGGATCATGTTCCGCCTGCGCCACCAGGTCCTGCGGCGATGAACTCCGGCGTTGCCATCGTCGCTCAGATCACAACTTCGGTCGGGCCGGCGAGAAAATCGATGGCGCAATCGAACGAGACCAGCTTTTTCGCCGCAGTCACGTAGAGGTTTCCCGGACCGACGATCTTGTCCACGCGCGGAAATGCTCTCGGTGCCGTAGGCCAGGGCGGCAATCGCCTGCGCTCCGCCGACACGATAAAATTCTTGCACCCCAGCATCCCGGCCGCGGCCAGGACTTCAGGCGCGGGGCTGCGGTGAGACCACACGAATATTTTTCACGCCCGCGACCTGGGCGGGAATCACCGTCATCAGTACGGTGACATCAACGGATGCCGGCCGCCGGGAACGTAGCAGCCGACGGACTCGAGTCGGCCGCACCAGCTGTCCCAGAGAGATCCCATTGCGCCCGCGTCGCTTCCATCTTTCGGTTTCTGCCGCTCGCAGAATTCGCGAATATTTCGCCGCAGCCAACTGCAAGGCGGCGCGCAGCTCATGGGAGGCGGCCGCTTTCCACGCGGACTCGTAATTTCGCCTCCTCGAACCTGAAGACTGTCGTTTTTGCCCAGGCCGTCCCAGCGCTCGCGCGTAGCGGCGCAGCGCACGGTCGCCATCACGGCGTACAGTCATCGACGATGCGCCGCACCGCCGGCTCAATGCATCGTCAAACTGCGCGCTGCGGCCGGCAAGCGTCTTCACTTGCGCCGCCGGCGGCACGGCCGGAAAGCACCCGCATTACATCACCACCTTGTTCAGCGGATACTCCACGATACCCTGCGCCTTGGCTTCTTTCAGCCGCGGAATGACTTCCCACGCGGTGTGCTCTTCGATCACCGTGTTTACCGCCAGCCAGTCCGGGTCGCTCAGGGTGGAAATGGTTGGCCGCTTCAGCGCGGGCAGAACCGGCTAGTACGGCATCCAGGTCTTCCTTGCGGACGTTGAGCATCAGCCCGACGCGCTCTTTGGCATCCATGGCCCCGCGCAACATCAGCGCGAGATTCTCGATCTTGCGGCGCTTACCGGCGTCTTCCCACGATGACTTTGTTGGCGATGATTTGAGTGTTGGATTCGAGCACGGTGTCGAAAATCCGCAGATGATTGGCCCGCAGGGAGCTACCGGTCTCGGTAATTTCGACGATTGCATCGGCCAGCATGGGCGGCTTGATCTCGGTCGCGCCCCAGGAGAACTCAACCTTTACTTCGACACCGCGATCCTGAAAATAAGTTTTGGTAACGTTCACCAATTCGGTCGCGATGATGCGTCCGGCAAGATCTTCCGCTTTTTGGAACGCTGACGATTCCGGCGCGGCCAGCACCCAGCGTACCTTGCTACGGCTCTGCTTGGCGTAAATCAAATCGGCAACAGTCACCACTTCCAGCCCGCTTTCGACCACCCAATCGTATCCGGTAAGGCCGGCGTCCAGCGCGCCATGTTCGACGTAACGTGCCATTTCCTGCGCGCGAATCAGCATACATTCGATTTCAGGGTCGCCGGTCGAAGCGAAATAGGATCGGGAACTGGTGTGAATGGGAAGTCCGGCTTGTGCGAACAGTTGCAACGTCGCCTCTTGCAAGCTGCCCTTGGGAATGCCCAGGCGGATCTTCATCGCGCAGCCTCCGGCGATGTGAGCCGAATTGCTTTTGTAAAGCAGGAGCGCGTGCCCTCATGGCAGACCACGCCTGCACCCTCGACCTTTACGCGGAAGAGCAGAGTATCTAGGTCGCAATCGGTGCTCGCCGAAATGACTCTTAGCCGGTTGCCGGAGGTCTCGCCCTTGGTCCAAAGTTCATTGCGGGTGCGGCTGTAGAAGGTGACGTAGCCGTGATTCAGGGTGCGCTCATAGGCGTCGTGATTCATAAAACCCAACATCAAGACTTCACCGGTTGGCGTCGTCCTGCACGATGGCCGGCACCAGTCCGCGCATCTTTTCGAAATCAATTTGCGGTTTCGTCGGAAGGCTCATGGCAAATCCTTTTTACTCTCTAATCTGGACTCAAATTCGGATATCTCTCGTTCCGGGAAGTCTGCTTAGACTGCACAAACAAAAAGCCCGCTGAGTGTTTGTGCCTCAGCGGGCCGGATCCTGGGAGTGCTGCCTTGCCTCAGTGCCACACCCTCACCGGCGCGCTAAACGCGTGGTGATGATGGCGAGGATGGCGGTTGCTCTGCATAACGAAGGAATAGGTTATGGCAAAGCCGCCAGTCCTGTCAATGGTGCGGAGCGGGCTGCGCAAAAAGGCACTTTTCAGGGAAACTCCGGAACCCTTTCGAGAACGTCAACCCGCGTTTCGCTGCCTGGTGTTCACCTTTTGGTGTGTGCGGACTACCTGGTTAATGGGCTTCCGTTATACTAATAGGGTATGCCGGTGTTCAAAAACATTGCCGCCATCGCCAAAGGCATGAGCATCACCTTCATGGAGATGTTTCAGCCCACCACGGTAGAGAATTATCCTGATGGACCAGGCCCGCTCCGGGGCGCCAAATTTCAGGAGCGCTATCGCGGAGTGCATGTGCTGCAGCGCGACGAAAATGGCCTGGAAAAGTGCGTGGCTTGTTTTCTGTGCGCGGCCAATTGCCCCTCCAATTGCATTTATATCGAGGCCGCGGAAAACACCGCCGAGAACCGGGTCAGCGGCGCCGAGCGTTACGCCAAGGTTTATAACATCGACTACAACCGCTGTATTTTTTGCGGTTATTGCGTGGAAGCCTGCCCCACCGACGCAATTACCCATGGCCATGGTTTCGAAGTCGCGACCTTCAATGCCAGCAATCTGGTTTATCGCAAAGAACAAATGCTGGCGCCGATACCCGGCGCACATGGGCGCGAACGCGGTGTTCAATCAAGATGAAGTGGAGCACGGCGCACCGGCAGCAGTGCTGCAAGGGAGTAATCAGGTCGCATAAGTTTTCGAACGGATGACGCCGGTCCCCAGCGGGCCGGCGTTCGTGTATGAAACGCCGGTCACTCTTGGGAAGACGCTTTAGGAGTGCGCTGCGAGCCGGAACCGGAGATAGTCCCGGGAAGCTTGAAGGGGCGCTCGTTTTCGGTCCGATCCTTCGGCGTAAGCGCCTCAAGATGACAACGAACCAGAACGCAGATTATGATGGCTGATTTTCTCCAAATCGTGCGCGAGCGCGTCGTCGTCTACGACGGCGCCATGGGAACCAATATCCAGGCGCGCAATCCGACCCTCGACGATTATTGGGGCAAAGAAAATTGCAACGAAGTGCTGGTGCTCAGCCGGCCGGACATCATTCGCGACATCCATTCGGATTTTTGACGGTGGGCTGCGATGTCGTTGAGACGAACACCTTCGGCGCGAGCCGCCTGGTGCTTGCGGGAGTTTGGTCTCGCAGATCGCACCCGTGAAATTAATCTGGCGGCGGTGAAGTTTGCCAAAGAAGCGGCCCCGCAATTTTCAACCAAAGATCATCCCCGCTTTGTTGCCGGCTCGATTGGTCCGACGACCAAGCTGCCGTCGCTGGGACATATCACCTTCGACGAGATGGTGGCGGCCTATGACGAACAGGCGCTGGCGCTGATTGAGGGCGGCGTGCGACATTCTGCTGGTGGAAACTGCCAGGACTTGCTGCAGGCGAAGATCGCCACCATTGGCGTCCTTGACGCCATGAAGAAGGCAGGAAAGCGGCTGCCGGTGCAGGTGCAGGTGACGCTGCAAGAGTCGGGCACGATGCTGCTGGGCACCGAGATCGGTGCGGCGCTGACGGCGCTGGAACCCTTGACATCGATGCCATTGGATTGAACTGCGCCACCGGCCCGGCGGAGATGAACGACGCCGTCCGCTACCTGGGACTGAACTCGACCAAGGACGTTTCAGTGCTGCCCAATGCCGGGCTTGCCGCAGAACGAAGGCGGGCACGCGGTCTATAAGCTGACGCCGGAAGAGCTGGCGAAATATCACAAGCATTTCGTCAGCGATTACGGCGTGCGCATCGTCGGGCGGATGCTGCGGCACTACGCCGGAGCATTTGAAGGCCGTGGTCGACGCGGTGTCCGGAGTCGAGCCGGCGAAGCGCGAGGTGAAGCCCACGGCAGCGGCTTCGAGCGCCTACACCTCGGTTCCACTCGATCTGGATCCCAAGCCGCTGATCGTGGCCGAGGAAATGAACACCACCACGCGCGTGGAGCATTTCCGCAACCTGGTGCGCGGCAAGAAGTACGACGACATTCTGGCGCTGGCGAAAAAGCTGGTGAACGAAGGTTCGCACATGCTGGACCTGTGCTGCGCCATCGTCGGCGAGGACGAGAAGGACTACATGACTTCGATTCTGGAGAAGATCGCCACCCGCGTGCCCGCGCCGATTCTGGTCGACTCCACCGAAGCCGACGTGCTCGAAGAGGCTCTCAAGCGCATTCCGGGCAAGGCCATCATCAACTCGATCAATCTGGAAGACGGCGAGAAGCGCACCTCGCAGGTTCTGCCCATGGCCAAGCGCTACGGCGCGGCCGTGATCGCGCTGACCATCGACGAAGACGGCATGGCGCTGACGGCGGAGAAGAAGACTGCCATCGCGCAACGCATCTTTGATCTGGCGACGAATAAGTACGGGATTCGTCCGCAGGACTTGATCTTCGATGCGCTGACGCTGCCGATCTCGACCGGGCAGGACGACTATCGCACGGCGGGAGTGGAGACGCTGAAGGCGGTGCAAGCGGATCAAGAAGGAACTGCCGGAGGTAAAGACGATCCTCGGCGTAAGCAATATTTCGTTCGGGCTGAACGCGTATTCGCGGCGGGTGCTGAACTCGGTGTTCATGCACGAGGCGGTGGACCATGGGCTCGACATGGCCATCGTTAACTACACCAAGATCTATCCGCTATACAAGATTCCTCAGGAAGAGGTTGAGCTTGCGCGCAAGCTGATTTATCGCGACGCAGCCGAATGGCGATCCGCTGCAGAAATACATGCAGCACTTCGCCGGCGATGAAAGGCAAGCGCAGGCGCAGACCGACGGCGCACGTCGAAACGCTTGTCGGTGGAAGACAAGCTGAAGTTCGCCATCATCAATGGCGAAAAAGTCGTGGGCGAGGGCGCGACACAAGCAGACGCTGGAAGAGATTCTGGAGACGGCGCTGGAGCAATACACGCCGCTGGAGTTGATCAACACGGTTCTGCTCGACGGGATGCGCACGGTCGGCGATCTGTTTGGCGCGCGCAAGATGCAGCTTCCGTCGGTGCTGGATTCAGCCGGGGTGATGAAGGCAGCAGTCGCTTATCTGGAGCCGAAGATGGAGAAGAACGGCCGGCTCGCAGAAGGGAACGATCGTGCTGGCCACGGTGAAAGGCGATGTTCACGACATCGGCAAGAATCTGGTGGACATCATTCTTACCAACAACGGCTATAAGGTGGTGAATCTGGGCATCAAGCAGCCGGCGGACACCATCATCCACTCCGCGCAGGAGCACAAGGCCGACGCCATTGGCCTGAGCGGCCTGTTGGTGAAGTCCACGCTGGAGATGAAATACGTCATCCAGGATCTGCGAGCGGCAGAAACTTGAATTTCCGGTGATCTGCGGCGGCGCGGCGCTGACGCGCAAATATGTCGAGGACGATCTG
Organism: uncultured Acidobacteriaceae bacterium; assembly: GCA_963834075.1. GTDB lineage: Bacteria > Acidobacteriota > Terriglobia > Terriglobales > Acidobacteriaceae > PALSA-270. The sequence goes on along the minus strand of CAWIAH010000011.1, from coordinate 568,020 downwards.
CGGCGCGAATATTCCAACGCCGTGTTTTACGCTGATGACGCCTTTGCCGGGCTGCACATCATGGAAGATCTGGCCGTCCCCGAACGGCAAGAAGCAGGCGCGGCTGCAAGAAGGCCGCACCGTGAAGGAATACGCCAAAGCGGCGGCCGTAGATGAAGAAGACTGGCCCGGTATTTGCGGAACGAAGCCCGGTGGTCAGCGATGCCCCGAATATTCCCGTACCTCCATTTTGGGGCGTGCGGGTAAAGAAAGACTTTGATCTGCGCGAGATTTTTCCGTACATCAACGAGACGGCGCTATTCAAGAATCAATGGCAGCTAAAAACGGCCTCGCAGGAAGATTATCTGCGGCTGGTGGAGGAGAAGTTTCGTCCCATCAAGAAACAATTGGAAGAGGAGATCGTTGCCAGCGGGTTGTTCGAACCCAAAGCGGTGTGGGGATATTTTCCGGCGCACAGCGACGGAAACGACGTTGTTGTTTATGAGCCGGAAGCGTCGGGTGCGAATACCGCCGATCCTGCTGGCCCGGACAGCCGAGGGCGCCTGTCCCTACGCGAGGTGTTGCGTTTTACCTTCCCCCGGCAGCGCGAAGGCCGCAAGCTCTGCGTCTCCGATTTCTTTGCTCCGAAATCGGCCGGCAAGATGGATGTCCTCGGGCTCTCCATTGTGACGATCGGAGCCAAAGCTTCGGTCGAGACGCAACGGCTGTTCGAAGCCGGCGAATACACGAAATATCTATATCTGCACGGGCTGAGCGTTGAGACCGCCGAAGCGCTGGCCGAATATCTGCATAAGAAAATCCGCGAAGAGCTGGGAATTGCCGGCGAAGATTCACCGCATATGCGCGACCTGTTCCACCAGAAATATCGCGGCTCGCGCTATTCGTTCGGATATCCGGCATGTCCCAATCTGGAAGATCAGACCAAGCTCTTCGCGCTGCTGCATCCCGAAGAAAACATCGGCGTCAAACTTACCACCAGCTTCCTGCTCGAGCCGGAGCAGTCCACCTCGGCGATTGTCGTGCACCATCCCAGCGCGAAGTATTTTGTGGTGTAAACTTTCGCCAGCGAACTGTTATGAAAAATCTCATCGCTGGTTATAAGCGCTTCCGCGCCACCGGTTGGCCAGAACAGCGCCGCATATTTCAGTCGCTCGCGAAGCACGGACAAACTCCGCAAGCGCTGGTGTTGACCTGCGTGGATAGCCGGGTAGACCCCGCCATGATTTTCGATGCCGGGCCCGGCCAGATGCTAACTGTCCGCAATGTGGCCAATCTTGTACCGCCCTATATGCCCGACGGCGCCTATCATGGAACGAGTGCGGCCCTCGAATTTGGCGTAAAGGTCATCGAGGTAGCTCATCTTGTTGTACTCGGGCATGGACTTTGCGGAGGGGTGAAAGCCTTGCTGGATGGCGCTCCAGCGCAGGTTAGCGAATTTGTGGGTCCATGGATGTCGATGGCCGATTCCGCTCGGGATCAAGCCATGCGCGTTTCTCCGGAGGAGCGGCAATTGCGGTGTGAGTACGAAGTGGTAAAGGTCTCGCTCGCCAATCTGCTGACGTTCCCCTGGATTGCAGAACGAATCGCTGCGGGCAAACTCACACTTCACGGCGCTTGGTTTGGCATTCACAGCGGATCGCTTCTGATTCTGCAACCCGACGGATCATTTGCCGCGCCAGAGTGACAGCAGGGGAATCGCGGCGCTCTTATCCACTCCAGAAATCAAAGAACGGAACACCCGTGCCTGCGAGGTGCTGCCTGTCGCAGGTCACAAACGTGAGCCGATGTTCCAATGCAGAGGCAGCCAGTAAACCATCGATGATGGGCAAAGCAGATTTGCGAGTAACTGCACTGCAGGCGATTCGGCGCCAGCGATCGGCGATGGCCTGATCGATCCCGAGAATCCGCCCGGAAAACCTCAGCATCAGATCGCCATTGCATTTGCTTTGGTCATAAGATGACTGGTCTGACTAGGCTAATCTATCGTGAAGATGCGGGCCGACAATATCTACATTGTCAGCACTACTCTAAACCGGGCGTGGCCCTGAATCATCCGGTCGTAGGCCTCGGCCGCCTTTTCCAGCGGATATTTTTCAATCATGGGCCGAACTCCGGTGAGCGAGCTGAAATTCAGCGTGTCTTCTGAGTCTTTGGCGGTGCCGGAGGCCCAGCCTTGCAGAGACTGCCGGCCGTTGATAAGAGGCAAAACGTTAACCGAGATCGGCTCGAACGGCGCCCCGACAATCAGCAATTGTCCGTTCGGGCCCAAGCCTCCCAGTAAAGTTTCCATGGACCTGGCGTCAGGAGCAGTGGCCAAAATAAGATTGGCTCCGCCCATGCTTTGCAACTCCCTGGCCGGATCGGAGACAGCAGCATCGATGTAGCGGTTAGCGCCGAGTTGTTTGGCCAACGGCTCTTTATCCTTATTACGCCCGATGGCGACAGTGCGAAAGCCCATGTGATGAGCGTATTGAATGCCCAAATGCCCAAGTCCGCCAATCCCTTGAACGGCAACCAGATCTCCGGCGCGGATTTTAGCATTGCGCAATGAGTTGAAGGTCGTAATGCCGGCACAAAGCAGCGGCGCAGCCTGCTCCGCCGGCAAGTCCTCGGGAATGAGCGCAACCGCCTCGGCGGGCGCGACCATATATTCCGCGTAACCGCCATCAAAATGAATGGCGGTGATTTTTTCCTTGCGGCAAAGAACAAAATCGCCACGGCGACAAGGGTCGCAGACGAAGCAGTGCCCGCCATGCCAACCCACGCCAACTCGCTGGCCGACTTTCCAGTTGGTCACATTGGCGCCAAGCGCGTCAATTCGCCCGGCAATCTCATGCCCCGGAACCCGGGGAAATGTCAGCCCAGGCCAAACACCTTCCTTTACTAGAAAATCGCTATGGCAAATGCCGCAAGCCTCGACTTTAATGCGGACGGTTCCTGGAGCGGGCTCCGGAATCTCACGTTCGACAATCTCGAAGGGACCCTTGGCTTTGCTGATTTGCGCAACCTTCATCGTGGGCATGCCAAATCCTCCGTTACAGACAGTGCGATCCTACTTCGATGCTTCGGTGCATCGCGCGGACAGATTCTTTTAGGCTTGATGCCGCAGTCAGTACACAGGCGGCTGAATCCGAGCGCTAACTCTTGCCTGAGGCGGCGGGGATGGATTGAGCCGTTTCGGCCTCAACGCCGCGGCGGTGCAAGAGATCAACCACGGCTTGATACAGGCGTGTACGGGTGGCGTAGCGATCGCTGGCGCGGGTGATATAGCGCACGTGAACTTCGACTCCCGCGCCGGTGGGACGGAGGTTGACCGCCGGTTCGGCCGAGACAGCGTGCACTCGGTAACGGCTGGTGGCCTGTTTCCATTCCTGCTCGGCGGCGCGGGTCTCGGTCTCGGTCTCCTTGACCACCATTTGTTGGATGGCGGCAATGACGGGATAGGGATCCTCGGAGGCGGGAACAGTGACCTGCACTTCGTCCCACAGCCACTGTCCGTGAGTGGAAAAATTGAAAAAGTGGCCCTGGATGGCGTAGCTGTTCATGAAAGCGACCTTGCGGCCAGTGGGATGGCCGGCTTCGGCCCAGTTGCCGGTCTCGAGAAGAAGCGTGCGCAGAAGGCCTATCTCCATGACTTCGCCGGCGACGCCGTTGATTTCGACCCAGTCGCCAACCCGCAGGCCGTTGCGTCCCATGAGAACGAACCAGCCTAGGAAAGAGATGATGAAATCCTGCAAAGCGACGGTGAGGCCGGCGCCGGCCAAGCCGAGCACGGTGGTCAGTTGATTGGGAACGCCGAAGACGACTAGAAGAATCAGAATGAAGCCGATGGCGCGCAGCGCGAAGTGTACAACTACGCGCAGGGTGCGAAAGCGCGTCTGCTCCGGGCTGAGATCGCTCATAAAGTGCTCGATGACAAGGCCAGCGAGATACATGGCAAAGATGATGAGCACGATGGTAAGCGCGGCTTTGAGAATGCCGTGCAGAGCGGTTCGCGTGTCGCTGCGTACGAGAACGATCCAATTGCCGTAGGTATCGCGAAGCTCAGTAAAGTCCTGAGCGCGCTTGTCCAGATCGGCGAGATCCTTCTGATTGAGGGAGACGGCGTGCAGGGATTGCATTGCGGCGGCGGTTTGGCTGACTGCTCCGGGAGCGGACTGGGTTTGCTGGGATGCGAACTGCGCCGCGGCCTGCTGAGTGAGTGCCTGCTGACTGGCTTTTTGCGCGGTCACTCTCTTTTCCAAATCGTCATGCGTCTGACTGATATTCGTGGCGTTACGGCCGGCGTCGTTTTGCGCTTCGGCGAGCTGGATTATTTTGTCGTGGGCGATGCGCCAAGCGCGCGACTGGCTCACCAAATTGGGCGCATAGCTGGGCGTGTTGGGCGGTGGCTGGGAATGGCTGGCATCGGACTGTTGCGCGGCTTCATGGCGGCTGAACTGGCGCTGGATGCGGCTGAGGGGATCGAGGCCGGAGCGGCTCAAGTCTTCCTTGGCATCGTCGAGTTCGTCCTGATCGAGTTCGATCTGGGCCTGAACGAAGTCGAGTTGTTGCTGAAGATTGCTTTTCTGCAGGTCGTTCGAGGCCGCTGTAAGCCTTTTCTTAAGGTCGTCGATATGGTTCTGTTCGGATTGAACCAAAGCCTGAGCGTTGTTGATTCGGGCGTATAACTCTTTGGTCTGCGGCGTTGTCGCGGGCCCCCTGGCGGTCACGTCGCGCAGGGCGTCGGCGAAAGCAAGGTCTACTTCGTGATCGGAAAGTTTGAGAGCCTGCTGGGCATAACGGTACTCGTCCCACGAGGAGGCGAGTTTAGACATGTCGCGGGCGGTCTGGAGAGGCCGCTCATCGACCAGCGGCGTATGGTGGCCGGGAAGCTGCGCGGACGAGGCCGTTTCACCGGGGTCGCAGGTCAGGATTAGGCCCAGCACTCCTAGAAGCACCAGCAGGAGCAATCCGAGAATTGCGAGGGAACGAGGAATCTTCATGCTTGTGAGGATGATTATATGGGCGTGAGCAGAGCGGCAGGGAATCGCTGGTTCATGGCCGGGTAGAAGGGATTTCTGATCACGGAGGCTGCAAACGGTCAAGAAGTCGAATCACGAGAATCGCCGGCGCGATCGCAGATCACACTCACTTGTGAAAGTGTTGCTGGATGGCGTCGGCCTGGGTGCGGGTTACCACGGCGGAGAGTGCAGCGGCGTCGGCTTGTTTGACCGCCTGCAGGCTGCCGAAATGTTCAAGCAGACGCCGAGTAGTGTTCGGCCCCAACTCCGGGAATCTCCAGCAATTCGGTGGACCGATCGCGCATCTGGCGGCGTTTGCGATGGAACGTCACCGCAAAGCGGTGGGCTTCATCGCGGATGAGTTGCACTACATGGAGCACCGGAGAGTGCTGATCGAGAATGACTGGCTCATTTTCCTGGCCATAGACATAAATAATCTCTTCGCGTTTGGCAATGGAGGCGAGGGGCTGGTTGATGATCCCGAGCGCTTCCAGGGCATCGGCCGCGGCATGGAGCTGGCCAAGGCCGCCGTCAATCAGCACCAGGCTGGGCATTGGCTTATTTTCTTCGAGGATTCGCTTGTAGCGGCGGGTCACAGTTTCGCGCATGGAAGCAAAGTCGTCCACGCCTTGCACGGTGCGGATGATGAATTTGCGGTAGGCGGACTTGTTCATCTTGCCGTCTTCCCACACGACCATGGAGGCCACGGTTTCGGCTCCTTGAATATGGGAGATGTCGAAGCATTCGATGCGTTTGGGTGGGTCAGAAAGGCCGAGGGCATCCTGCAAGGCTTCCTGCGTGGCTTTGAGGCTGGGCTTCATCACGCGAAAACGCTGATCGTACGACTGCTTGGCGTTATTACCGGCAAGATCGAGCAGGGAACGCTTTTCTCCGCGCAGCGGAACAGATGATATTCACGCGAGTGGCGCGACCTCCAGCAGCGGCAAGCTGATCGGAGAGAACATCTTCGAGGGCTGTGCGATCTTCGAACTCGACGGGAACGTAGATATTGCGCGGGACATAGGGCTGGCCGAGATAAACCTGCTTGAGCAGGGCAGAGAAGAAATGGCTGGGGTTGAAAGCTGCCGGGTTTTCGATCTTGGAGTTCGGCGCGGTTTCAGACTGACGCTCTCCTTCTTCTTCCTCCGTGGTTGGACAGTCGAGGGCGGCTGTCCCTACGGTTAGAGTGGATGCCTCCGGAAGTTCCTCCCAGAAAAATTCGCGGCGGTCGAGGACACTGCCGCCGCGCATGTGAAAGAGATTAACCGCGAGCATGCCTTTTTCGTAGTGGTAGCCGAAGACGTCGGCGTCGTCGCCTTCCACCGACGCGATGCGCTGCTTTTCCTGTAACTGCTCGACGGTGGAGATCAGGTCGCGATATCTCGCGGCACGCTCGAACTCCTGATGCTCGGCGGCTTGTTGCATGCGTTCCGCCAGGGAGCGTGACAGGTCGCTGGGACGGCCTTCGAGGAATAGCTTAACGTCGCGAACGGCTTCCTGATAAGCCTCCGGCGTGGTCAATTCTTGCACGCATGGTCCCAGGCAGCGCTTGATGTAGTACTGCAGGCAAGGGCGCAGGTGATAGCGGGTCAAATCCACCTTGCAGGAGGGAACAAGGAAGTTACGATGGATCAGGTCCACGATGCGATAAGCGAGATTGCCAGGAAAGTAGGGTCCATAGTAGGCAGATCCATCTTTGCGAAGACGCCGGGTAACGTAGACGCGAGGGAAGCGCTCGGCGAGGGTCAGCTTGACGTAAGGATAGGTTTTATCGTCGCGCAGAAGGATGTTGAAGCGGGGCTTTTTCTGCTTGATGAGGTTGTTTTCAAGCGCGAGAGCCTCTTTGTTGTTGGCGACAACGATGTAGTCCACATCGACGGCTTCGCGGAGCAGGGTACCGGTTTTGCCGTCCTGAATGCGGCCTTCGTGGAAATAAGAAGACACGCGATGGCGCAGGCTGTTCGCCTTGCCCACATAAATGACCTCGCCCTCGGCGTTCTTATAGAGGTAGACGCCGGGCTCGGTCGGCAAGGATCGAATTTTAGCGGCGAGGTCCACTTTGTGTTATCTCAATTCTAAAGGATTGAAATTGGGGATGGGGCGGTGATTGGGGATGAGGGGGCGGTCATCGAGTGGATGCCCTGCTACTCCAAAGACGATGTGCTAAAGCCTCGGGTGGATAATCTTCATGCGGCTACTCGGCGCGCAGGGCAATGATCGGATCCGTTTTCAGCGCACGATAGGCGGGGAAAAGGGACGCGATCACCGCGACCGAGACCATCAGGACCGCCGCCACTGTGAAAGTAAGGGGGTCGGTTGGAGTTACTCCGAAGAGCATTTGCCGAATCATCTGTGAGGCGACGTACGCACCCAGTGCCCCAACGACTACACCGATGAGCACTATCCGCAAGGATTCACCCACGACCAGTCGAAGCACATGGCGAGGCTGTGCACCAAGAGCCATGCGCACCCCGATTTCGGTCATTCTTTGCGCCGCCGCATAGGAAGTTACGCCATAAATGCCAATCGCGGCCAACACAAACGCGAGCGCACCAAACAACGTCGCCAGCGTCGCACTCATACGATCCCTTTGGTAGCCTTCGTCGACCACGTCCGACTCCAAACCCATTTCAAGCGCAAGATGAGAATCAACGTCTGTCGCAGCGGCTTTCGCGCGTGCCGTGATGTCGGACAACGGCCCCTTAAATCTCAATTTGTAAGTGCCAAACAAAGGACAAGAAGACGAGCATTGCGCGATCGGACGGAAGACCATCGGATAGGGCTGGCTGCTCGACCTCGCCAGTTCTTTCATGTCCTTCACGATCCCGACAACCTCGACTGCGGATTGCTCCTCTGTCTCCTCTCCCTCAGACTCCCGAAATGTTAGACCAAGCGGATTCATTCCCGGAAAGAATCGGCGCGCCGCTGTCTCGCTGAGAATGGCAACCGCCGGGGAGGTCGCGGTGTCTTCTTGAGTAAAGTCTCTTCCCGCGACCAAGGGAGCACGCAAGGTTTGAAAATAGCCAGGAGACGCCAGCAGGAAGACACTCAGAATACGACTCTCAGGGCCTCTTGGCGGCTGAACCGTTACGTTTGGCTTCATCGAGTTCATGTGAGTGCTCGCAAATCTTGCGGCCGACATGATGCCGGGCAGGGAACGGAATTTCGCGAGCAACTCGCGGGCGAGGAATGCCTGCTGTTGCGGGCTGTCATCCCCGCCTGTCATGCTGGCCTCGACCGTCAGCACGCCTTTTGGGTCGTAGCCTTGGTCCTGCGCCATCAGCCTCTGGATCGTCCGCACCAAGAGTCCAGCGCCGACCAGCACTGTCATCGATAAGGCGACCTGGGCGATGATAAGCCAGCTTCGAGAAGAGTCGCGGCGGCTTGCCGCGCCGGTGGGACCGATTTTCATCGCCAGATAGGGAGTCAGATGCGACGCCCGTAGCGCGGGAGCCAGACCAAACAGCAGAGCGCTCAAAATGGTCGTTATGGCGGTGAACCCGAGAAACCGTACGTCGAATGGCAGGTAGAGATATTGGCCGTCCATCCCCACAGCTCCGCCCATGGACGTAGAAATCGCGGGTATCAGCAGTTTGCTTCCCCAGCGCGCGATTACGGTGCCCAACGCTGCGCCAACCGCCGACAACGCAATACTCTCCGTGAGGACTTGCCGGACCAGACGCCAACGGCTCGCCCCGTGCGCCAATCGAGTCGCCAGCTCGCGCTGCCGAATCGTGGACCGAGCCAGCAACAGGTTCGCTAGATTGGCGCATGCAATGACGAGCACGATCCCAGCCATTACCATCATTAGCGTTATTGCTTGGCCATATAGCTCCCGAGTATAGGAAAGCCCGTTGGGTATCGGATAAACGACCAAGGTCCTGTGGAGAACGCGTTGCCGGGTTTCCGCGTCCGCTCCCGGCGGAAGGGCCGCCTGGAATATTGCCGGGGCCAAAAGGCGGAAGCGCGCATTAGCACGCTCGGCGTCAATTCCCGGCTTTAGGCGGCCGCCGACAAATAGACTCCATGTATCTGTATCTAGTACCGACCCGATGCGCGGCAGCTTCCACCAAATACTCTGGGGAGCATTGACCGCCGATTGGTGGGCGTCCAGAATCCTTTCGCTTTCGAGGGGCACCATCGCATCGAATGTTTCCCCTACGTCGATGCCGAAAAAGCTTGGAGGCGTGACGCCGACTACTTCGAACTGGCGCCCATCCAGAGACAGTGTCTTGCCGATCACGCTTGCGGACTTGCCGAACTGCCGCTGCCAGAAACCGTAGCTGATTACGCAAACCAGGGCCGCGCCACGTTGATCATCACTCGGCAGCAAGGTCCTGCCCCGAATCGCCGAGACATCCAGCGTGTTGAAGTAATCGCCACTGGCGTAAATGCCCGGAATTGATCGCTTCTCTCCGCGGATAGCCAAAGCGAACGCCGTTTGCATGTAGGCAAATGTGCCGGAGAGAACGTCCTGCTGGTGGCGAATCTGCTCCCAAGCCCTGTACGAGGACACACCGCCGTCAGTCCGCCCAACCACGACCAATCGCTGCGGATCGGATACGGGCAACGGCCGCAGCATGAGGGCATCCATGACGCAGAAAATCGCCGTGGTGGTGCCGATCCCCAAGGCGAGCGACAGAACAGCCACGGTCGTAAAGCCCGGACTCTTCCGCATCATGCGCAACGCATAACGAACGTCCATACACAGGGTTTCGAGCCACATGATCGAAATCTCCGAGCCACGGACATACTAAATGGGATCGCTAATGCTCGATTGGCAAAAACAGACACTTGCGACCCGAATCTACCCGTAAGAGTTACCGCGACCTCGCCAACCCTGGCGACTTGTTCCCTCGCTATCCGACTTGCCGTGGCCGAATGGGCATCACACGCAAGCGCATATAGGCGACGAATGAGGCGATCGCGAATAAGACGGCGGTGGTGAGCGCGGAACCGATCTGCCCGCGCATCAGGTGAAAGATGGTGGCGGAAATCATAACGATCATCACTCCGATTGCGGCGGAGGGTACCAGCCAAGGCTGAATTCGGGTCACCCCTGGGAGGGTGAGTCCAACCGCTGCGAATATTTCTGCCACGCCCAGAAAGAGTTGGAACCACCGGGGAAGCGCTGCGTTCATTTGCGCCGCAATCGCGGCGGGCGGGGTGAGGAACAAAATTCCGTGGGCGCAAAACGCCACTGCGAGCCATGCCTGGAACACCCAAAGCAGGATTTTCATCGTCGTCTCCTCAATCGTTGCCTCCTAAACTACGCCGTGTCCGTTCCTGGAATGCAGTTTTCGTTTTGCGCACTGTATAAAAATTCCCCACTTTTGCGACGAATGCCCTCAAGATGGTGAGATCAGCTTTCGAGTAAAATCCTGTAAATGATTGATAACAAGATAGTTGCTCTGCGATTTGCGGGTGAGGACGGTTGGCATACCCCGTGCTAATCTAGCCTGTGGGACGCAGGCGAACAATTTTGCCGAAGAAACCCGGGTCGCGGCCCAAAGGATTCGCAGCATCAGAAGTACCGAGAGGAAAAGGAGCCCTCCCACGATGAACCGCACTTCGCTAACAATTCTTCTGGCTTTGAGTACCGCATTCTCCGCCGGTTGCGCGAGCAAGAACTATGTTCGCCAACAGACCACGCCGTTGATCAACAAGACCAACGAGCTTGACGACATGACAGCCAAGAATTCCAAAGATATTAAAGATGTCGATGCCCGGGCGCAAGCCGGCATTGACGCGGTGAACACAAAGACCGCCGCAGTGGATCAGAAAGCGCAGGCTGCGGCGCAACAGGCGACGCAAGCCCAGACTTCGGCCGATACGGCGGTGAACCGCGTGGATACGTTGCAAACCACCGTGGCCAATCTCGACAACTATCATGTGGTGACCGAGACCTCCGTGCACTTCGGCTTTAACAAAGACAATTTGACCAAGAAAGCCAAGGATGCCCTGGATCAACTCGCCACCGACGTGAATAACACCAAGGGATATATCATTACGGTTGAGGGTGGCACGGATTCGGTGGGGTCGGCAGATTACAACTACGATCTGAGCCAGCGCCGCGCGGATTCAGTGATCCAGTATCTGGCCTCGAAATACAGCGTGCCCGCGCATAAGATTTATTTGATCGGCTTGGGCAAGGATAAGCCGGTGGATTCCAACAGGACGAGCACCGGACGCGCCGCCAACCGCCGCGTGGATGTCCGCCTGATGAGTAACACGGGCGGTTCCACACCGGCCGCTGCCACAACCCAGCCGGCGCCTCCCGGAATGTAGAAAAAGTTCCCTCCCCTCCCCGGAGGACTTCACTGACGGCCGTTCCGGCAACCCGGAACGGCCTCTTTTTTCACCCAGTGGAGTCCATGATTGAGATTGTCCGCATCTCAAAAATAGGTAGAATCAGCCTATGAGTCGGTTTGGGTGGGTGGCCGTATTCGTTTTTCTGATGGGTGGGCTGGCGGTTGCGCAAGTGGAACCGCTGCCGCCGGGGGATCAGCCGCCGGGCAAGAATGACGCCCCACCCCGCGACGACAATATTCGCCCGCCCGGAGTCAGTTCGAGCCGCGATACCAGGATCGATATTAGTCCTCCTGCCGACGATGCGAAGGCTCATCCTCATAGCTCCTCTGACGCGGCAAGCGATGAGGACAAAGACGACAGCGATGTACAGGAGCTGCGTCCCTGGGATCCGCACAAAGCCGCGAAGGATATAGAAGTAGGAGATTTTTATTTCCGGCGGAAAAACTACCGCGCCTCCGAAGACCGTTATCGCGAAGCGTTGCTCTATAAGCCTAACGACGCAGTCGCCAACTTCAAGCTGGGTGAATCGCTGGAAAAACTCGACCAGGACGACGAAGCCGTGACTCACTTTCAGGCATACCTCAAAGTGCTTCCACACGGTCCGTTAGCGAAAGACGCCGAGAAGTCGATTCAGAAGCTAAGGCCGGGAAAAAACGAGACCTCGCAAAACGATCCTAAGCCGTAGCTTTCGGCAAGAAGATCGGGCCGGTTTGGATCTACCTCCGCCGAGCTGGTTGTTTCCGACAGCATTCAGAGCAAAAAGCTATGCGCTGTCACTCGCTCCAGTGACTTGAGCAGGTGACAGCGCATCTTGAGCAGCGTTTAGCCGGTCCTTTCTTCAGAACATGAAGCCAGCTTCGACGACGCCACGGGTCTGTGTGCCGTCTAATCCCTGATGCCCGAAGCCGTCACCCGGAGTGAAACCGCGGGCGTCCACAACCGACAAATCGCCGCGAATGAAAAAGCCGTCCTTCTGGTAGGTCGGGGTGAAGGTGAATGAGAAAGCGCTGCTGCCCGGACCATACAGAAGATTTACAGCGCCGTTCGCCACGCTTCCGTTGCTGGAAATGTATTCCGGCCGCAGGGCGATGGAGACGCCGTGCTTAAAGTTGTAGTTGAAGAGCAGGGCGGCTCCATCCGTAGACGCGCCTTGCACGATACCGATGCTGGTGTCAGTAGGAACGCTGGTATATTGCCAGTAAGGCTGGACATACCAGTTGCCGTGGCTGTAGGTGTAAATAAAGTTATAGATGGAACTGTTGTTCTGGATCGGAGTGGCGAAGGTGGCGTACCCGGTATGCCCCGCATTGCCGCCCGCTACGAACGAGATGGTATTGGCGCCGTTTATAGCGTAGGCCAGAGAACCGCTGATCCAGGTGTAACGGTTGGAGAAGAAACCATCGTTCCAGCTCACCGATAGTGTCAGTTTCTTATAGGCTTCGTTCAGCTGAATGCCGCGGCTGATGGCGGTCTCCTGGTTCCACAGGAGGCCACGCTCGATGTTCAAATTCTCGAAACTGAAGGTGTACTCGGCTCCGATCAGCGTCGGCAGTTCGCCCGCCTCGGCTGAAAAGCCGCCTTTCACCAGCTTGACGTAGCCGATAGGCAACGGACCCCAGAGGGCGGACAAAGTCTTTGAGGTAGAGAGGAACGGCGCGCCCAAATCTGGAATGTTATAAGCGCCGCCCTGCAGGTAGAACTGAAACCATCCACTGGTCTTTTGCAGAAAAATCTGAGCGTTGCTGACGTCCCAGTGGGTGTCGGTGTCGCCGGGTACGGTGTTGTTTCCTGTCATGCCGATTCCACTGAGAATGCCGGTGATCGCCAAATTCTTAAAGGGACCGGCATTAAAAGTATGCGCCGGAGCTGCGGTCGAAAGTGGCGCAGTCATCGACGGGGAAGACAACGGGGTTGGCGCAGCGGCGGCAGGTGCAGCCGCGGGCGCAGCTGCCGGAGCTTGGGCTGGAGCCGCGGCCGGGGTTGAAGATGCCGGAGCCGTTTGGTCCTGCGCCGATGGTCCGTCCCCAGCCGTCGAATCCGTGGCCGATGCCGGATCGGGCGCCGATGCAGACGCGGTTGGTTCTGTCGCGGGAACGGCCGAGGCAATCGGCGCCGCCCCTGCAGTTGTGTTGACCTGTTGTTGCGTCGTTGGATTGGCGTCGGCTTGCGCGTTGCACGTCACGGGAATCGCGAATGCGAATGCTAGGCCGAGCATCAGAATCGGTGTTCGCAAAACAGCTGTCATATGGTTATTCACTGGGCTCCTCGTTGCGTTGATTTCGCTTCCGGATCCGGCCAGAGGCAAGACCCACCCACCACCTGGGAGTTGCCACGTTACGGCCATAAGAGGGTCATGTCCAATTGCAAATTTTTTTGAGCGGCATAAACAAAAACGTCATTACAGAAAAACTTATGTGGCCGATCAAAAAAAGAAATAGGACGGAAAGCGCCATCTCTAATTTGCCCGTGTGGAAACGGGTCGATTCGTAAAACTATTTTTGATGCGTGCCAAAAAAACAATCGATTGGACCAAGTCCCGCAAACCCTGTAGAAACGCACAGTCCGCATGATTTTCACGCATATATTCGGGGAAGGTTTTCGCGCGGAACCTGGCGGAGAATGGGGTGTCCTTTGATGGACGGGATGGGTCTGGCATTGCAGGGCTTATCGGGGCAATAAAAAATATGAATTTTACAGGCGCGGTATTTGGGAGCACTGTGGTGTCCGCAAAAGTCATAAAGAATTCGTAAAGAGTTTGGATAGGCAATCCGCGTAACAAACCACTCGATGTGGAGTGGGGAATAAAAAAACTTCGACGCTGAAGGAGAAATGCAAATGGCAGATGCTCCAGTTGAAATGAAACCGACGTTGGGTTTGACCGGGCTCACAATGAATGCGATGGCGCTCATTGCTCCCGGAGCCTTCCTGTGGCTTACCTTTGCCGGGCAAGCCGCCGCCGGCGCAGACCGCGCCCGCAATGTGGATTGGAATTGCGTTCGCCACAGCGCTATGTCTCGCAACCGCCGTCTGTTATGCCGAAATGGCGAAGCTATACCCTGGAACCGGCAGCTCCTACTATTTCGCGGAACAATCGTTTCTTAATCACGAGTCGGCATGGCCATACGCACGCTTGGCGAAATTTATTGTCGGCTGGGGCTCCCATCTTTATTACTGGATTTATCCAGGAGTGATGGTTGGTGTTATCGGTGTCATCTCGGGCTACCTGGTGGGCACCATCTGGCCGACCTTCATGAGCGCGTCGAATCCGGGTCCGATGTTCATGATGGCGGTAGCGATTTTCTTCTCGTTTGCCGTGGCTTACATCGCGCATCGGGGAGTCAACGGTTCAACTTCGGTGAACATCGCCATCAATGTAATCCAGATCAGCGCACTGATTGTGTTCGCGGTTGTTGCACTCGGTTATCGCATGAACCATCCGCCGGGAAGCGTGGCTCTGCAGTTCGACCAGCAGACCAGCGCTTCCTATAGCTGCGAATTTGCCACTACGAAAACCATGGTCAACGGGACGGCAACCGACACCGTGGTCAGGGCTGCGGACGGTACCCCGCAATGCGCCATGGACGCCGCGGGAAAGCCGGTTCCTTATCACATCAGCTATCCGGAGACCGATTCTACCGGCGCTTTCGTCTCGCATCCCAATGCAGCCTCAGTCGTGCGCATGCACAATTTTGGCTTCATGTTTGTGCAAGCCACGATTGCAATTCTGATCCTGGTGGGCTTTGAATCGGTGACCTCGATGGGAGGCGAGGCCAAGAACGCGAAACGAGACGTTCCCATTGCGGTGATCACTTCACTGCTGGTACAGGGATGTTTCTGCTACCTGTTCGAATATTTTGCCGCCAACTACTTCCTCAATAGCGGGTATCCCATGGGCTACGCCGCGGCATCGTCGGCTCCGATCGGCGACATGATGACCATGGTCGGCGACGCTTTATTTGGCGCCGGACATGGACGGATCTTCATGTTGATTGAAGCGGCGACGGTGTTTTTGGCACTTATCGGTACCACGCTTTCCTGCATCAACACGGGTGCGCGCGTGACCTACGCCATGGGTAAGGACAAAGAGTTGCCAGATTCCATGGGTGCGCTCCATAACCGGAACCTTACCCCGCACAAAGCGATCTGGACGCTGGCCATCATCTCGGCGATCGTAGGCTGCATCACGGTCGCGATATATTTCGGAGATGGAGCTGCTCCTCCGGACGCCTCGATCGCCGCTATCCCTCATGGCTTCTGGTCCAGCTTTGGCTATACCACCCACGACAAGATGGCCGCGTTGCCGAATACGTTCCTAACCACAACCCTTGCTTCAAACTTTGGAACGTTCCTGCTTTACATGTTGAGCTGCGTCACTTGCATTGTGTGCTATCACAAGCATCCGCAATTCAAGTTCGTGCGGCACCTCTTGATCCCTATCTTCGGCCTGCTCGCGAATCTGGCGTGTATGGCCTTTTATGTGATCGGTCCGTTTATGGGATTCGGCACAAAAATGGAGCCCTTGCTCGCGCTGGGGGTGGCGCTGGTATGGGCCATCTATGGAGGGATCTATTTCATGAGTATCAGTAAAAAGCACGGTAAGACCACGCTGGTGGAGACCCGGGTGGCCAGCTAGCTCGCAAAACGGCGACAGCCATGGCAATCCGGTAGTTCAGGGCGGGCTCACCAGGCCCGCCCGTTGTTTTGCTTGAGGAAGCCGGAACATGAATCATCATTTTATGGGACGACATCCCTCCGGAGACGTTGAGGCTGGGCCTCCGTTACAATTTCCTATGCTCGAACTGGAGTTTGCGCAACTCTCCGATACTGGGAGGGTGCGAGAAGGCAACGAAGATTACCTGGGCCATTTTGCGCCTTCCACACCCGAAGCCGCACGCTCCATGGGCTGGCTGTTTGTTCTGGCGGATGGCGTGGGCGGACACGATAGAGGGGAAGTAGCGTCGCGCACCGCGGTGGAGTGCGTTCTCGCGGGCTTTCGCCAGGCTAACGCTGGTGAGCCGCACGTTGGATTGATGTCCAGGCTGGTGCAGGCCGCCAATGCCAAGGTATTAGAAGCGGGAATGGCGGTTCAATCCACAGGTATCCCCATGGCTACCACTCTGGTGAGCTGCGCGCTGCGCTATGATCGCGCCCTGGTGGCTCACGTCGGCGATTCGCGCTGTTATCTCGTTCGCCGGGGACAAGCTACCGTACTCACGCGCGACCATACCCTGGCCGGAGAGCAGATGCGGATGGGATTGCTTTCAGCGCGAGAAGCTGCCGACTCACCAAATCGCCATCTGCTCAGCCGATCGCTGGGTAGTGAAATGTTCGTCAACGTAGAAACCAACGAGCACCAGATCTTGCCCGACGATATTCTCGTCCTTTGCTCCGATGGTTTGCACGGGGCGGTGGAATCGTCTGAGCTGGCCGCGATTGTCAGCCACCAAGCCGACTTGAACGCCGCCGCCAAAAGATTGGTCGCCTTTGCCAACCAGCAGGACGGCAGTGACAATATCAGCGTCCAGATCATTCGCGTGCGCAGTGTGGAACGCGTCGGAATGTATCGCGGAAGGCCTTACCGCTTGCGGTGATTCGAGCACGACAGTACTCAAATTTTATGGATTCTTTATACCTTGGCCTTACCAATCATGGCATCATGGACGGGATGAACCAAGTTCTGTACTTGCCACGGCTCAAATCCGCCGCTGATTCTCGCAGTTGATTCCCACGCGTGATCAGCGTTAACCAATGACCCCACTTCATACCGGCGAACAACTCGATCATTACAGAATCGAAGGCGTGGCCGCCCGCAGCGGCATGGCTTCGATTTTCCGGGGCACCGATCTGCGTACGGGAAAGCAGGTGGCCATCAAAATTCCTCACCCCGAAATGGAGGGTGATCCTGTTCTCTATGACCGTTTTCAGCGGGAAGTGGCGATCGGGCAAAAGCTTGATCACCCCGGCGTGATGAAGGTATTCAGCGACGATGACCGCAGCCAGGTTTATATGGTGATGGAGTGGGTGGATGGGCGATTGCTGCGGCAGTTGCTCAACGATGAGAAAAAGCTTCCGCCCGATCGCGCGGTGAAAATCGCGATCGGGATCGCGGAAGCGCTCGACTATATCCACTCGAACGGCGTGGTGCACCGCGATCTGAAGCCGGAAAACATCATGATCAACGGCGGCGATCGGATCAAGCTGATCGATTTTGGCATCGCCTCCAATGCCGGATCGCGGCGGCTTACCTTCGCCAAATTTTCTCAAACCATGGGCACGCCGGATTATATTTCTCCGGAGCAGGTAAAAGGGAAGCGCGGCGACGCCCGCAGCGACGTCTATGCCTTAGGCGTGATGCTCTATGAAATGCTTACCGGCAAAGTGCCATTCACCGGCCCCAACCCTTTTGTGATCATGAATGACCGGTTGCTGAATAATCCTGTGCCGCCGCGCGAGCTTGACCCCGAGATTTCGCCCCAGCTGCAGGAGATTATTTACCGGGCGATGGAACGCGACCCGGCCAAGCGCTATCCCAACGCGCACGAGATGATCTGGGATTTGCAGCATCTGGATCAGGTAGGTGTGGCCGAGCGGCCGGAGTTGCATGACTGGAAGATCCGCCGTGAACCCTGGACGCGAAAGATTCTCTTCTACTTAATGCTTGCCTTGATTCCGGTGGTGATTTTTGGATTGTTGTTGTGGGTGGCCCGGCACTGACTAGCGGCCCTCCAGGCCACAGGTATGAGTTTTCACGGAACTATTATCCTCCCCTGAGTGTCTAACCACCCGTACCTGACCGGCCGTGCAGGACGGTTGCTGTGGATGATTCTTCGACCAGCTCGAATGCCAAGTGGATACCTTCGCTATTCGGGCTGTTGGCCGCGGCCGGGGTCAGTTGGATCTTCGCCTACCCGCGGCCGCGTTTGTCTATAGCTGGATTACTTCTGCTGGCATCCAGTTGTACGATTGCCACGCTCCTCGCGGGCCTCGCGGCGGGGCGAATTGGGTGCACGCTGACATCGGCCGGGGCTTCTTCTCGATCCCGGCGAATTGCCACGCATACGGCTTATTTGGCAGCTGGATTTGCCCCGCTGAGCGTGCTGTGTCATGCAGGCTCGCCCTGGAGTGTGCTGGCGTCGGCCATTCTTGCGGGTGCAATAACCCTCCCATTGCTTGTCTATCAGAACGATCTTGCCGAGTTGGAATCTAACCACCATGCTGGCAGCGGGGATGTCATTCTGCGACCTCTGAATGTGCAGCCGTTTTTCCGGGAATTCTCTCCCGCGCTGCTGGCCGCACTTTTGGCAGAACTGGCTGCCCTGGCAATTCTGGCCGAGCAGTTACCGCTGGCAATGATTCTTGCGGCGCTGTTCTCGGCCGTTCTGGTCTGGCATTTCGGAAAGCGAGTGTGGCGGCCGGAGGAGAGAGCGCGACGCAGTGAGGCCTCGCGGGTGCAGAAGTTCGTGCTGTTAGCGCTGGCGATGTTTTTCACCGGCCTGGGGCTAACACCATACCTGCGATCCGGCGGGCGCCTGCATTTCGGTGCAGGAAGCAGCGGAAGCGGCGTTTATTCGCGGTATCTCCCTAATCAAGAGAAAATTCCACCCGGCGAACTGGGCGGAACTGGGGATAGCGATGGCGGCTATCCTGGAATCATTCTTTGGCCGAAGAAGCAACAGTCCATCGCGCTGATGGCCCCGGTTCCGGTGAACCAGACCTCAGCTTTCGATCTCGCCCATCCCAGGCAGCCGTTAAACATTCCGTTTGACGGCGTCTATTGGTATTTTCATGCGCCCGACTCCCATCCTCAGAAAAGAGCGCATGTGGCGCACGGAAATCCCGCCGATGTGACGATCCGTTCAACCGATGGACAGGCTCTGGTAGTGGAAGCTCATCAAAATCTGGGTGGTCCAATCAATCTTGCGTGCTGCCGGGAAGTCGAGATCGAGATAAGAAATGCTGACCATTATCCCGGCACGGTATCCGTGGAGCTGCTGGTGCGAGATACCAGACTTGCAGGGAAACCATCGCGCTCTTTGGGTACAGCCGACATTTCCGCGGACCGGACAGCTAAGCTTTACGATGACCGTCCCCCGGGGAATGAAGTTCTCAACTTCCCGATTTCAGGACAAAGTCCGGTTCATCGGTTCGACGAATTTACTGTAGTGTTTCGCTTGACCCCGAACCGATCACTGCTAGCTCCCCGGATCGGGATCGAGAAATTCATTCTGCTCCCCAAAGGAACCTGACGGGGATCGGAAGTGCGTCACCTAATGCGGCAGATATTCTTCGCTGTGGGTAATGAATTCAGGATAGGCCTCGGCGCCCAGTTCGTGCAGATCCAGGCCCTGTCGCTCGCCGTCGAAAGCGACGCGCTGGGTGTGAAAGCGATCAAGAAGCCAATTCAACCCATACGTCATAGGCAGGACAAAGCCGATCAACGTGGCAATGCCCACCACCTGGGCCAGCCATTGGTTTGGTCGGTGGTCGGGAAAACGTGCCAGAAGACCGAGAGCGAGCACCCCCCAAAGCCCGGCCATGGCGTGCGCCGAGACGGCGCCGCCGGGATCGTCCACCCGCAAGCCGAATTCAAACCACTCTACGGAGAGGGTGACCAGGGCGCCGGCGACGATCCCGACGATCACCATTTCAGCCGGCTTGAGCAGAGCGCAGGCGGCGCTGCTGGCGACCAAGCCTCCAATCCAGCCATTCGCGGTAAGCGAAGCATCCGGTTTGGAAAAGCGCAGGCGGGTTACCCCCGCGGCAGTCAGTCCGGAAGCCGCCGCCGCCAGGATCGTATTGATGGCGATCAATACCATGCGGCTCGGCGCCGCATTGGCGAACAATAGAGCCCCGCCCGTATTGAGTCCGATCCAGCCCACCGAAGCCAGCAGACAACCCAGCAGCACATAGACCACATTGTGGCCCGGAATCGCCGAGGGCATGCCGTTGGAGGAATATTTTCCGCGACGTGGACCTAATAGCCACGCAACTGACAGCGCGGTGATGCCGCCGACGGCATGAATCGTACTGGAACCGCCCGCGTCCAGAAATCCATGACCAAGAGCGAAGTTGGCGCCAAGCTGTGCGAGCCAGCCTCCCCCCCAAACCCAATGTGCGAAGACGGGATAAGTAAATCCGGCGAAGAGCGCTGTGGAAAAACAAATCGCACTGAGCCGCCAGCGATCGGCACCGGCGCCGAGCGGAATGAGCGCGGCTATGCCTACGCTTAGCATTTGAAGCCACACTGCAAGTGAAGCTGGAGACCCGTCGAGATCCAGCCGGCGCAAGAAAAATGGCTGCGCGGCGATCCCATCCCAGGATTTCCCGGCGGCGACAAGGGTATGGGAAGCAAGGCCGGGAAAACCCTGCCACGCAAAACCACAGACGAAATAAGCCAGGGCGGCGATCGCCATCACGCAAAGTGAGGCCATCATCGAATGACCTGCGCTACGCGAGCGTCCCAGGCCGGCATTGATCAGCGCCAAGCCCATGCCGGCAAAGGGAACCACCGAAATCGAAATAACGCACAGTAGAAATACAATTTCCTGGGGCAACCCTGGTGGGGAATTCACCCGCGTTCCTCGGGCAAGGTGCTATGGGCGCGTGCGCACAGGCCCAG
Organism: uncultured Acidobacteriaceae bacterium; assembly: GCA_963834075.1. Taxonomy (GTDB): domain Bacteria; phylum Acidobacteriota; class Terriglobia; order Terriglobales; family Acidobacteriaceae; genus PALSA-270. The sequence goes on along the minus strand of CAWIAH010000011.1, from coordinate 547,086 downwards.
ACCTAGGATCTCGACGGCGAGCCCGGCGAAGATGAAGGCGGTTCGCGTTGCCGCAGCGGGCAGGAGCGCCAGCGCCGTCAGAACGAGTCCCCAACCCGTGAGTAGTAGTAAGAATCCCGCCAGCTTCATTCGACGTCCCGATTCGCTCAAGAGTGAAACATCACAATATAAATCACTACTCTGCGCAATAGAAAAATTAGTGGCGGTGAGGCTGTCGGCGAAGTGTCATAAGATATTCGCTTGCCTTTCTCCAAACAACTCGATTGCCTGCGCGTGGTATTGGTAGCCACGCGAAATCCGCTGAATATTGGGGCGGTGGCGCGGGCCATGAGCAATTTTGGCGTCTTTCACCTGCGGGTGGTGCGACCTTATGAGGCGGCGTTCCGCGCGGCGCGCTCGGCAGTGGGGGCAGAGAATCTGCTGGCGCGAGCCGAGGAATACGAAACCGTGCCCCAAGCCATCGCGGATTGTGGTCTGGTGGTGGGTACGACCGCGCTGGGTACCCGGGAGCTGCAACATCCCATGCGAAGGCTGGAAGAGGGCGCTCGCTTGATCCGGCGGCGCCTGGGCCCGGCCAAGATTGCGCTGTTGTTCGGCTCCGAAAAGGTCGGGCTCTCGAACAACGATCTGAGTTACTGCCATTGGCTGATGCGGATTCCGACACGAACCGAACATCGGTCGATGAACCTGGGGCAGTCGGTGGCGATTTGTCTCTACGAATTGATTCGAAACTGCAACCTCTCTGCTGCCACTCCCACTCCGGAGAAACAAATTGCGAAAGCGGACCAAGTGGAGAGATTGACCAGTGCGCTTTTCGATATCCTGCGTCAAACCCGCTACTGGAATCCAGGGGCAGGGAAGGCGACCGAAGAAAAAGTGCGGCGACTGGTGCGCCGGCTTCGCCTTGATGCAGCCGATGCCGAGGTCCTTTTGGGAATGCTGCGGCAGATCGGGTGGAAGTTGCGCACGCAGGGTCCGGCCCGCGATTAAAGGCGCACGGTAGGCGGTGATTCACGGAGCCGGAAGCAGCGCGTTTGCTAGAATCGTGCGGCGACCGTTGTGCTGAACGCCGGCGGCGCAGGTTAGGGACTATAGAGGACAGGCGAATGACAAAAGTTGAGGCGATTATTCAACCAGCCAAACTGGATGCGGTGAAAGACGCGCTGCTCGAAGTGGGAGTCGAAGGCATGACCATCTCCGACGTGCGTGGCCATGGGCGGCAGAAAGGGCACACCGAGCACTATCGCGGCCGCGAGTACACCGTCGATCTTTTGCCGAAGATCAAGCTCGAAATGGTTCTACCCGACGAACGAGTGGAAGCCGCAGTGAGCGCAATCCTTCGCACCGCGGCAACGGGAAAGATCGGCGACGGAAAGATATTCTTATCGAAGGTGGATGAAGCCATCCGAATACGGAATCAGGAGCGCGGAGCAGCGGCGCTTTAGCGCGCCGCAAGCATGAAACAACCCATCTGGATCGGATTTCTAGGTACGCTGTGCATGGCGCTCTGGATTGGGTTGTTGATCGCCGGTCTGTGGCCTTTCGATTTCTTCGCTTCCAACCAGGTTTCATGGCTGCGCGACCGCCACGGGGTGCACTTCGAACGCTATGGGGAGATCTATAGCCCGGCAAGCTGGGTGATTCATCCTGAGGAGAGCTTTACTCTCGAATTGTGGCTCGCCTCGGAGCATCGCTATAACGCGTTTGTCCCGATTCTTTCAATAGACAATTCACGGAATTCCCAGAATTTCCTAGTCGAGCAGTTTCGTTCCAACCTTATCGTCGAAGGTCTTTTTCGGGATGGCCAGGGCCGTAGCATTTCCGAGAGACTCTGGATGGATGACGCTCTGCAAGGTGGGCGACCTCGTTTTCTCACCGTGACCTCCGGTCCAGGAGGTGTCGCAGTTTATCTGGAGGGGGTCTTGCAACGCGACTACCCCGGCTTAAAGTTCGTTTCGGCGAGCCTTGTCGGGAGGTTGCTGCTTGGGCATCCTGTATCGGGACATCAGGCGTGGAGCGGCGACGTTTTCGGGTTGGCTTACTACGGCAAAGCGCTCAGCGCCCAGGAAATCTCCGGTGATTATCAGGCGTGGCAGCAGGCAAAAACGGCTGGGCTGGTTTCTCCCGGGAAGGATGCCGGAATTTATCCATTTGACGAGGGGGAGGGCGAGAACATTCACGACGAAACTGAAACCATGCCCGAGTTGCTTGTGCCGAAGCACTTCCGGGTGCTGCACCGGGCCGTTTTGGAATTTCCGGCTAAGCCGACGCGTTCCGATTTTTTTGACGGCATAGAAAACATACTGGGATTTGTTCCCTTTGGATTGTTGTTCACGATGTATTTCCAATGGGGAAGGGGCTACTCGCGCAGTCGAGCTATGCTGGCCGCGATTGTGTTGGGTGGAACCACCAGCCTCATCATCGAACTGCTGCAGATTTATTTGCCGACAAGGGATTCGTCTCTGCTCGATCTGATAAACAACATTTTAGGAAGCGCGTTGGGTGCGATCATCCCTTATGGCTTCATTTTTCGCCGGTTTTCAAGAGGCGCTGCTTCGTCCGTGTGACAAGATGGCTTGGCGGTATAGAAAACCCCAAAACTCCCCGTCGCGCGACATCAAGCTCTAGGCCGAAGAAGAGTTGGCCGATCTGGCATGCGACGCGGCCCGATCTTGCGCGTCTGAGATCTGCCGGGCGGTCAAGGATTGCGAGAGGTAAGCTTTAGCCGCGGCGATTTCTTCTTTCAGTCCCAACATGGTTCGTTCACAGATCAGATACCACATGTAGGCGGCGACTGGATCCTGCGGTATGTTGCGGCCTTGCCGGTACATCTCGGCGAGGGAAAGTTGCGCACTGGGAGAACCCTGCTCGGCGGCGGTTTGACAAGCGGCGAGGTTCTCGCTGCCATGGTCGGTTTCTTGCCGGCCGGTGGAAGCCTGGTCCGGCGCTCGCGTCCCGCCGGGACGCGCCGAAGGTTGAGAAAATGTTAGATAGAGAAGCTCCAAGCGGCTGGATACGCCCAATTTGTCGAATATTCTGAATAAGTAGTTCTTGATGGTGTGCTGACTCAAGCCCAGACGCTCGGCAATTTCGCGGTTGGTGAGGCCCTCCGACAGGCAGTGGACGACATCCAGTTCACGTTTGGAAAGCAAGCTTAGTCCGTTAGACCCGCCAGAACGCATAGCAGGAGAGGCGGCCAGCGCCTGGGTGGCGAACAGAACTTGCTGGCTGTTCGCCCAGATTTGCCCTTCATAAACGCTACGAACGCATTTGCTGAGAGTTTCCAAAGATTCGTGGCGGCTGAACAAGCCACGGGCTCCAGCGCGAAAGGCGTCCACTACAGCTTCGGGCTTCGAAGAATCGAGAAGGATCACTGCCCGCGTATCGGGATGGGAGTTACAAAGCTCGCGCAGCACTTCGAGTCCGCGACCAGGCTCCTCATCGAGGTTCGACGCGAGGACCACAATGTCAATCTTATTGTTGCTGACGGCATCCGTCAGGTCGCGGGAATGGGAGCCCGAGCCAATGACCTCCAGACGCCGATCGCGGCGCAAAGCATCGCTCAGCAATTGAGTGTGAATACGCGTGCTATCTGCCACCAGGACGCGGATCGCATCCTGGCCGAGTTTTTGATCCAAGACCATGAAAACTCCCCCAACGCTAGCAACCGAATCGACAATGCAAGCAAGTACCTCTCATGCGACGGTGATGAGTGCTGGTTGGTTGATCGCTTCCTTTATAAAATCTTTTCACTCTGATTCGAGAATCGCTCGCCGGGGGAAGTTTCGCCCCGGATAAACTTCGCACTCGACACCGGGGAGTGCCGCAATCGTACTTGCGGGAGGGCGATCGGACCACAACCATTGCAAACGATTGCATAGCCGATGCCACTTTCTTGCACACCATCTCATTACGAGACGAAACTCGCGACATTGCAAACCCCCATTAGGCTGTCGAGACGTCTTCCACGCTTAAACCATGTCGTTTTAAACCTATGATTATAATAACTTAAATCCGATAATGAGATGAGTGACATCGAACCCTATCTAATCCTCTGCGAATGGCATACCACCCCAGTGCCATGTCTAATACCAACGTGGTGGAGCAATTATACTCCACTCTAATAGCTTCATTATTTGGATAACAATGACTATCGTACTTAGAGATTAATCGGCTACATTCTTATTACCTCTTGCAGCCGCTTGCATGTGGCGGTAGGCTGCGATTGTCACACGGGCTCATGCAGTTGGTTTTCCCTCCCCTCGCCCGGCAATACCACAACATTGAAATATTCATGCAACTTCCTTCAGGGAAAGAGTGCCTCTGGGACTCAGAGGGCGAAGCTATGAGTGGCATGCTCTCCGCCCGCGAAGGCTCTTCGCAAATTCCTGCCACCCCGGACGGTTTGCACTGGTACGCGGTGCACACCCGTGCGCGCCACGAGAAATTGGTAGCGGAGCGCCTGCGGGAGCGCGGGATGACGGCATTCCTTCCGCTGGTCAAAGAAACGCACCGCTGGAGCGATCGAAAGAAGACGGTGGAGATTCCTCTGTTCAGCTGCTACACCTTCGTGCGCATGGCGATCAGCGCGGAAGAGCGGCTCAAGGTCTGCCAGATCAATGGTGTATTGCAGATCGTCGGGCCACGGGGCGAGGCAACGCCGATCCCCGATGAGCAGATGGACGCCATTCGCACCCTGCTGAGTGAAGGGCTGACCTGGTCGGAGCATCCGTTTCTGAAGGTAGGGCAACGGGTACGAATCCGGGGCGGCGCAATGGACGGAGTCGAAGGAATTCTGTTGTCGCGTAACGGGGACCACACGCTGGTGGTTTCGGTGGATGTGATTCAGCGTTCCCTGGCAGTTCGGATCGAGGGATATCACGTCGAACCTTTGTAAGCCTTGTTCCTCACATTCAGATCGGTGACTGATTCCCGATCACAGTAATTGCTCGAATCCACTTTTCCCTAAAGCCATGGCGATAAGAGAGCTTTCCCGGCGCACGCTTAGCAGTTCAGCCGGAATCCGCCTGCTGGTGGTCAGCCGGGAGCCGGCGGCCCTGGCGACGTTGTGGACCATTGGGGAGGCGAATGGCTGGGAGATCGAACTCACCAATGGCGGTTGCGAGGCGCTGGAGCGAGTGCATCCGGGAAACGGGCCCGACCTGGTGGTGTTGGATCTGGCACGTGGAGACGCCGACGGGTTGTACACCTTGCGCTGGCTGCGGCGGGTACGTCCGGAGGTGCCTGTCCTATTGCTGGCCCACCCCGAGGATGCCGCCCAGCGGGCCGAAGCCATGCGCCTGGGAGCATGCGGGTACCTGGTGAGACCGATCGATGAGCGGGCCTTGGGCAGCGCCATCCGAAATCAGTTGCACCCGACCATCGATCCCGGAGAGCTGGAGATCGTGGGCGAAAAAGTTGTCCAGCTGGGCGAGGGCGTATTTTTTGTCGCCTCCAGCCCGGCCATGCGCAAACTGAGAGCGCAGGCCGAACTGTTGGCGCAGGTGGACGTGCCGGTGCTGATTGTGGGAGAGAACGGCAGCGGCAAGGCGGCAACCGCGCGGCTCATTCACAAGCTCTCGGTGCGTTCGGGCTTTCGCTTCCGGCGGGTGGATTGCGCCGCCTTGCCCGGCGATTTGCTGGAGCAGGAGCTATTTGGCGTCGACGCCGGTGCACAGGCGAGTGCGGGCCGCAATGGAGAAGGGAAGTTCGAGCTGGCGGAGAACGGAACGCTGCTGCTGGATCATATTGCGGAGGCCCCCGCCAGCCTGCAATCCCGGCTGCTGCAAGTATTGCAGGAAAGACAATTTTCCCGCCCCGGTGGCCAATCCCGGGTGCAAGTAGATGTGCGAATTATGGCTTCCGCCAACGGCGATCTGGAGCAGGCGTTGCAGGAAAAGAAGCTGCGCGAAGATCTCTACTATCGCCTCAGCGCGTTCACCGTGCAAGTGCCTCCGCTGCGGCAGAGGAGAGAAGAGATTCCGCTTCTGCTCGGCTACTGCATGAACCAGATGGGACGCCGTTATGGCTTGCCGACGCGCACCGTCTCTCCGGCGCTTCTGGATGCCTGCCAGAATCACAGCTGGCCGGGAAATCTCGGGCAATTGGAAACTTTCGTAAAGAGCTACCTGGTCAGGGGCGGGGACGACGAACTGGCGTTGAGCGAGCTGGGGCAAAGCTGGAACCCGCATGCCATGGTTTCCGCGCCGCCTCGCGGCGCGGAGCTGGCCGAGTCCGAAGACCGCTCCTCCGGTTTGCGCTCGCTGGTGCAGAGCGTCAAGGGCGAAACCGAGCGCGGAGCGATCGCCGCCGCGCTCGAGCAAACTCATTGGAACCGCAAGGCCGCGGCGCGCCTGCTCAAGGTGAGCTACCGGACCTTGTTATACAAAATTCAGCAGTATCAAATGAGTCCGCCGGCGGCCTATCTGCCGCAGGCGGCGATGGGACAAGGAGTCAAAGGAAATGGCAGCGAAGGATAACCATCCGCCCGGCGCCAGCCGGGCTAGTTTGCGGCAAGAGAAATGCCTTCGGGGAAGCGCGGTTCGGAGCAACCCGATGAAAACCACTGGCCGGGCTCGGGGCGGCTGGCTCGTGCTGCCGCTGGCGGCGCTTCTATGTACCAGCCTGGCCTGGGGACACGCGCAGGCAACCACGCCATCCGGCGACGCCGCGCCGGGTGCACCCACCAAGGATGCCCAGGACGACTACATAATTGGCGCCGATGACGTGCTGGTAATCAACGTTTGGAACGAAAAGGACATTACCCGGACGGTGACGGTGCGGCTCGATGGCGCAATTTCGCTGCCCCTGGTGGGCGAAGTACAGGCGGCCGGCAAGAAGCCGCGCCAGCTGGAAAAAGAAATCACTGCCCGTCTGCATACGTATATCTCCGACCCGCAAGTCACTGTGATCGTGCAGCAGATGATGAGCAAGCGCTTCAATGTGCTGGGCGAGGTGATGAAGCCGGGCTCGTATCTGCTGACCAATTCGACCACGGTGCTGGATGCCATTGCCTTGGCCGGCGGCTTTCGCGATTTTGCCAAGCAGCGATCCATCTATGTGCTTCGCCGTAACGAGGACGGAAGCGAGACCCGCCTGCCGTTCAATTACAAGGATGTAGTCAAGGGGAAGAACGTAGACCAGAATGTTAAATTGCAGGCCCGGGACAGTGTGGTGGTCCCGTGAAGGTGAGCTCGATCAGCCGTGGTTTAGCGATGATGGTTTTGGTGGGAAGCGTGACTGGGCTGGGGGCGCAGAGCACTCCGGCGCAGCCTTCGCAGACGCAGGAACCGGGGCAGAGCGAAAGTGGCGCTCAGACTCCGGGGCAGGCCCCAACTGGCGAAGCGGGGCAAGATAACGTTCCGCCGGCCGATGCTTCGCAAGAGCCGGTGACTGCGGCGCACTCCACCATGGCGCCGGTGCCTTTGCCTTTGAACATCGACGCCAGTTCGCTGCAGTTCAGCGATGAGGAGCAGCGCAGGAATACCTGGTTCGGCGGCATCGGCGGCGAAGCCACCTACGACGATAACCTGCTGTCACAGGAGTCGCCGCGCGTCGGTGGCCTGTCGTATTCGGTATTCCCTAATATCGGAGTGGACATTTCCCGCCCGCGATTGTTTCTGGACCTGGACTACGACGGCGGCTATACCTTCAATCAACGTTTTTCTGCCTACAACCAGAACATGCAGAACGCAAAGTTTGACCTGCGCTACCGTTTGAGCCCGCACGTGAAGCTGCGCATCTACGACCGTTTCGTACTGACCACGGGATTCTTCAATCAGCTGCAAGGGGATATCAGCGGCCTCGGCAGCGGCATCGTACAGCAGCCGAACCTGGGCGTAATCACTCCGCTGGCGCGTCACACTGACGACAATGGCACGGTGGAGCTGACATATCAATACAGTGCGAGCGACATGGTGGGAGCCAGCGGCAACGCAGACTTCTCATGGTTTGGGGCTACGCCCACGGGAGCCGCCGGGCTGGTGAACAGCAAGAGCCAGGAGGGGGATGGCTTCTACACCCACCGGTTTACGCCGCGCAACTGGAGCGGCATCGCCTACACGTTCAACCATCTCAGCTTCAGTCCGGCGGTCGAGAGTGTCGATACCCAGAGCATTTTGTTGTTCCATACCTTGTATCTGCAATCGAATACCGTGCTCGCCTTCTTCGCCGGCCCGGAGTACACCCAACTCAGCAATACGGTGGTGTCCACCAATATCGTGTTGCCATTGGTGACCGTGACGTCGGTCAATACCGCGCAGAACCGCTGGTCGGTGGCGGGGGGAGCAAGCTTCAGCTGGCAGGGAAAACGCACCAGCGTGCGGGCCAGCGGCGTCCGCAAGGTAAGCGACGGCGGCGGCCTGCTGACGGCGGTGGATGTGACCACGGGGGATGGTGCAGTACGCCGGCAGATGACTCGCAGCGGCAATCTCGAATTTGGCGTTCTCTACGCCGGCAGCCGCGCCCTTGACGCCGGGGCCACGACTTTTTTCAGCAATCTTAAGACGGTCTCGGGCAGCCTGCTCTGGGAGCAGAAAATGGGGCACAGCTTTACCACCACGCTGGGGTACGCACGTGACTACCAGCAGGAGAATGGACCGACCGTAACCACTCTTAATGTGAATCACAACCGCGGCTGGGTTACCATCGCTTATCAATTCAGCCGGCCGCTAGGACGCTAGAGCGCAATGGCAGACGAATATAACGAACCGGCACAGACGCCACTCGATCTGAAGAAATACCGCGACCTCATGGTGCGGCGCCGCTGGTATGTGGTGGTGCCACTGTTTGTGGTATGGGGTTTGATCTGGACTGCCAGCTGGATGATGCCCTCGGTCTATCGCTCCAGCACGCTGATCCTGGTATTGCAGCCCGCGGTTTCGGAAAGTATTTCGGGGGCCAATCCGGCCAACGATTTACAGGACCGGCTGGAAGGGATCACGACACAGCTCCGTAGCCGCAGCGTAATGCTCAGTCTTGCCCAGCGCTTCAATCCTTATCCCGGCAAGCACATGGGCGACGATGCGCTGGTGGCCAAAATGAATAAAGATCTGCTGATTGATCCGGTGCGCTCGCCGGGCAGGAGTGATGTCAGTTCCTTTGACATTTCTTTCGAGGCCGATACGCCGCAGGCGGCGCAGGAAGTCACGGCCGAACTGGGGGAAATGCTTACCAGTCAAAGTCTGGAGATGAAGGCGCAGAGTGACACCAATACGGTGAAGTTTCTGGACGCGCAACTCGAAGACGCGCGCGCCAAAATGGACGCTCAGGACGCCAAGGTCCGCGACTTCAAAGACCGGCACATGGGAGAGCTGCCTACGCAGATGCAAAGCAATCTTCAGATCCTGCAAGGCTTGCAAGGACAGTTACAGGCCGAACAGGATCAGTTAGGGCAGGCGGAGCAGCACAAAGCGTTGCTGGAGTCTTTGCAGACCCAGTACAAATCGCTTGCTCCCGGCTCCGCGAAGAACCCCGGAGATCCGACCCCGTCGGGACTGTCCGCCATCGACGCAGAGTTAGCCAAAGAAAAAGATGACCTCTCCGATCTGCTCTCCAAGTACACCGATCAGCATCCTGACGTGAAAAAGAAAAGGGAACAGATCGCCGAAACCGAGAGCCGGCGGGCGCAACGGGTAGCGGAGCTGCGAGCGCAAGCCAGCCAGGCTGCGGGGCACGATACCCCGGTTACGGTCGACTTGAGCAACCCGACTGCAGCAGCGGCGATGGAGGTGGGCAGTCAATTAAAAGCCAACGCCATCGATATCGCCAACCGTCAGCGTGCCATCGATGGCCTGACGGCCCAGATCAATCAATATCAAATTCGCCTCAATAGCGCCCCGGCACGCGAGCAGGATCTGGCCGATTTGACCCGCGATCAGGATCAGTCGCAGAAAGATTACGAGAAGCTATTGGCGCAGAAGCACGCCGCGGAGCTGGCGGCAAATTTGGGCAAGAGCCAGGAAGGCTTGCAGTTCCGCACCCAGGATCCGGCCAGCCTGCCCACCCGGCCTTCGGCTCCCAAGCGTTTTCTCTACAGCCTGGGCGGTCTGGCGGCAGGACTCGCGGTAGGCTTTGTGGTGGCCATGATTGCGGAGTTTCTGGATCCGCGGATTTACGATGAGACCGAGTTCGAGAAGCTGGTTTCGGCGGAGATTATGGCGGAGATTCCGCCGCTGGTTACCGCCGAAGAGGAAGGCTCGCGGCATCGCCGTTTCCGCCTGGAGTTGGCGCTTGGCGGAATCATGAGCATGGTGGTCCTGATGGGCGTGGCCTTGAGTTTTTTGCGCGGCTGATAAATGTATGTACAAAACTTTTTACCATCTGAAGCGTAACCCATTCGAGATCACCCCCGATCCCTCATTCCTGTTTCCCACGCGGCGACACAACGAGGCGCTGGCGGCGCTCTACTATGGGGTGCGGCGGCACAAAGGTTTCGTGGTCATGACCGGCGAAGTGGGTACTGGCAAGACGCTGCTGGTGCGCTGCCTGCTCGAATTGCTCAACCGGCGCAGCGTCTCCTACGCTTACGTCTTCAATAGCCTGCTGACCCCGCTGGAATTTCTGCAATATGTGGCCGGGGATTTCGGGTTGCCGGCATCGGGCAAGAGCAAAAGCGATCTGCTGCTGGAGCTGAGCAGCTACCTGATTTCGCGGCATCAGCAGAAACTGACCACCGTGCTGGTAGTGGACGAGGCGCATCATCTGCCGGTGGCGGTGCTCGAAGAGATTCGCCTGCTGACCAACCTCGAAACGGCGCAGGAAAAACTGCTGCAGATTCTGCTGGTGGGCCAACCCGAACTCGACGAAAAGCTGGATTCGATGGAGTTGCGGCAACTGAAGCAGCGCATCGCCTTGCGCTCGCAACTGGAGCCCCTGAATCTCGAAGAGACACGTGGCTACATCCAGCGCCGCCTGCAACTGGCAGGCGCTACGACGAACGTCGAAACTCTTTTTCCGCCGAATACCATTGCCAAGGTGTATCGTCACTCGCGGGGGATTCCGCGGCTGATCAATACGGTTTGTGAGAATGCACTGATCACGGCATTTGCGCGGCAGACGGCTTCGGTCGAGCCGGAGATTGTGGATGAAGTGGCGGCGGATTTCCGTCTGGGCGTGGTTCGCCGCGGACCGGGAAACAGCAGCCCGAGCAATGGCAATGGCGGCCCGAGCCGAGCCGACGGGCAGTTCGGACAGGCGGTGGCGGAGAGCAGTGAGGAGGTTTGGCAGGCGGTGAAAACCCTATTGCAGTTGCATGATTATCTGCAGAATATCAAGTCGAACGATGCTGAGGCTGCGCTGGCGGTCGAACCCGAAGGCAGGCGCAAATGAGCCGCATCTTTGAAGCGTTGCAAAGGTCGGAGTCGGAGCGGGTGGAGTTCACCTTCCCCGAGCCGCCGTCAGTCGCCATTCTGGACGAGTCGCAAAAGGCGGAGACCTCCGAGCTGGCTGCCGGACCCAAGATTCGCGAGACCAGAGTCAGCGGCGAGCAAACTGCCGAACGCCCGATTACTGATTCGAAACCGGCTGCGTCCAGCTTCTCCAATTCGGCAGCCGCCGAGCCCAGGACTGAGCCCAGGACCGAAGGGATCAAAGGCGATTTTCAGTTGGCCGATTGTCCCAACGTGCAGGTTGCGCCTACCGCGACCAGTCGCCTGGTATCGCTCACCGAAAAGGAAAGCCTGGGAGCGGAAAAGTTCCGCTTTCTAGGGGTACGGTTGCGGCGGTTGCAGCAGGAGCGCTGCTTGAAGAAACTGCTGGTCACCAGCACCCTTTCCGGGGAAGGCAAAAGCCTGGTGACCGCCAATCTTGCGTCGACTCTGGCGAGGCGCAAACAACAGAAGGTGTTGCTGCTTGAAGGCGATCTGCGCCGCCCCACCCAAGCCGGACTTTTCGGCGGTAGCCGGCCAGCGGGCTTGAGCGAATGGCTGCAGTCCAAGAGCCGGACGGTCAGCAATATCTATCATTTGGATGGCCCGGGATTCTGGCTGATGCCGGCCGGCCATCCGCCGGAAAACCCGCTCGAACTAATGCAATCCGGCAAACTAGCCGACTTATTGGATTTGCTGGCGCTGCGCTTTGACTGGATCGTGATTGATTCGCCGCCGGTACTTCCCTTGGCCGATACCAGTGTTTGGGCAAGATTTGCCGATGGGGTCCTGTTGGTGGTACGGGCGGGGCGGACCGAACGGCAGGCGCTGCAACGCGGCCTGGGGGCCATCGAACGCTCCCGCTTGTTAGGATTAGTGGTTAATAACTCGACGGGTAATGATGAAGAGGATTATTATTCCCGTTACAGTCCGGCTGCGGTAGAATAAACGAGTTTTGCAAGATGGTTAACACAGCGGTGACTCCACGTAGAGGCATCGCAAAAAAGCAAGCCCTCCCTCCTTTAAAAAGTGATTGCGGGTTGTCGTCTCGCAATCGCAACTTGCTCATACAATTTTTCGACGAGTGGTCGGGGTGCACCCTCTCGTGCGCGTTGGCATGAGAGGCGGAAAGAGGAGGAAGGCGTGAAGGTTTCAGAGCTTGAAAGCAAAGTGGAACCGGCGGTTCCGGCAAAGCAAAGCCCGCGGACGCAAAGTCTTGAGGTATTGCCGGAGGAGCATTTTCATCGCATGGTCTGTCTGGAGCGCAAACGCGCCGAGCGATCAGGCAAGCCTTTTCTGCTCATGCTGCTCGATACCGGACGGTTTTCACCCGGCGGGAAAAATAGCCGGGTTCTGCAAAATATTTTTTCGGCGCTGGCCCTATCCACCCGCGACACCGATATCACCGGCTGGTACAAGAATGATGCGGTCGTGGGTGTGATGTTCACCGAGATCGCGGTGGACCTCAAGAAATCCATTCTCGGCACCATGCTGCTGCGGGTGAGCAGCGCTTTGCGCGACAGCCTGACGCTCGAACAGTTCAGCCAGATCAATATTTCGTTCCATCTTTTTCCCGAGGAGTGGGGTGAAGAGACGCCGACTCATCCGCAGGATTCCGCGCTCTATCCTGATCTGCATCAGGAAGAGGGAGGGAAGCGGGTGGCTCGTGGTTTCAAGCGCCTGATGGACATTGCTGGCGCCACGGTGGCCGTCGTGGTGTTTTCTCCGTTGTTTCTGCTGATCGCAGTGGCGGTGAAGTTGTCGTCGAAGGGCCCGGTCCTGTTCCGGCAACCGCGCATTGGTCAGTATGGCCAGCGCTTCACCTTTCTTAAGTTTCGTTCCATGTATGTGAACAACAGCGCCGACATTCACAAAGAGTATGTGCGCAAGCTCATCGCCGGCAAAGCCGACCAGAAGGGGCGCGATGGAGTGTTCAAGATCACCGATGATCCGCGGGTTACGGCGGTGGGCAAGATCTTGCGCCGCACCAGTCTGGATGAGCTTCCGCAGTTCTTCAATGTGCTGATTGGCGAGATGTCGCTGGTAGGTCCACGGCCTCCACTGCCCTATGAAGTGGAAGCTTACGATGTGTGGCATCGCCGGCGGTTGCTCGAAGCGCGTCCGGGAATTACCGGCCTGTGGCAGGTCAACGGACGCAGCCGGACGAAATTTGACGAGATGGTGCGGCTGGACTTGCAGTATGCCCGCAAGCAGTCGCTTTGGCTGGACGTAAAGATTCTTCTCCGTACCCCGGCGGCTGTGGTGTCGGGTGACGGAGCGTACTGATTCCCTCCCGGTTGGTTCTGTGTAAGGCGTGCTAGGTGTGCGGCGATAACAACCGCTGCACCGTGGATGTGCGCCCGGTAGCCCTCCCCCAGAATTTATTCCCCGAATCACTCCCGGCAGGTCCCGGGTTTCCGGAAAGGCTGCGTTTACCATGATCAAAGTTGGAATCATCGGGTATGGCTATTGGGGGCCGAATGTGGCCCGGAATTTTAATCATGCCGGCATCTCAGAGGTGGTCGCAATCACCGACAAGCGGACCGATTGCCTGAACCGGGCCAGGCAGGCATTCCCGCAGGCGAAGGTTACCAAGGACTGCGATGAACTGCTCACCTCGCCCGAGATTGACGTCATTGCGGTGGTGACTCCGGTCTGGACGCACTATGAGCTGGCCAAGACCGCGCTCAACAACGGCAAACATATTTTTGTGGAGAAGCCCTTCACCGCCAACGTGGCGCAGGCGGAAGAGCTGATTGAACTGGCCGCCAAGAAAAAGCTGCAGATCATGGTGGACCACACCTTCCTGTTCACCGGCGCGGTGCAGCAAGATCCGGCAACTGGTGGAAGAGGGCGTGCTGGGCAATCTCTTATTACTACGACTCCACGCGCGTCAACCTGGGATTGTTCCAGCACGATATCAACGTCATCTGGGATCTGGCGCCGCACGATCTTTCCATCATGGACTACCTGATTCACGAAAGAGCCGGATGCCATCGTCGCCACCGGCCAAAAGCACCTGAACGGCCATGTGGATATCGCCTTCATCACCATTTATTTCCCCGACAACGTCATGGCGCACATCAATGTCAACTGGCTTTCGCCGGTGAAGGTGCGGACCACGCTGATCGGCGGCGAGAAGAAAATGCTGGTGTGGAACGATCTGGAAGCCGACGAGAAGATCAAAGTCTATGACAAGGGCGTGTCGATGAAGAACAGCGCAAGGGCGTCTACGACCTGCTGGTCAGCTACCGCTCGGGCGACATGTGGGCGCCGCAGATCGAACAGACCGAGGCGCTGCGGCAGGAGACCAGCCACTTCGTGGACTGCATCGCCGCCAACCGCGCTCCCATTGAACGACGGCGTGGCCGGCTTGCGGGTGGTGCGGATGCTCGAGGCGGCGGAAGAGTCGTTGAAAGATCGCGGCAAGCTGGTAAAGCTCTAGTCACAACAAATTCCATCGGAAATTCTTCAGGACAATCCATGAGCGCAAAGCAGGGCCAGGCCCCGGACCAATTCCTCTCCATCGCCCCGGACGTGAAACTGGGCGAAGGCGTGAAGCTTTCGAAATTCATCAATCTCTATGGATGCGCGATCGGCGACGAACACAAAGATCGGCGCCTTCGTCGAGATTCAGAAGAACGCCAGCGTCGGGCAAGAATTGCAAGATCTCCAGCCATACTTTTGTCTGCGAAGGCGTGAGATCGAAGACAACGTCTTCGTCGGCCATGGCGTGACTTTCATCAACGACTCCTATCCGCGGGCCACCACCGGCGACGGGCAGTTGCAGACCGAAGCCGACTGGAAGGTGGAGACGACCCGGGTGAAAAAGGGAGCATCCATTGGTCAGCGGAGCGACCATTCTTTGCCAATCTCACGATCGGCGAGAATGCGCTGGTGGGCGCGGGCAGCGTGGTCACCAAAGATGTGCCGGCGGACAGCATTGTGGCGGGAAATCCGGCAAGAGTCTTGCGGTCCTTGCAGGACGGGAAGAAACCGGATGGCGGAAAAAAGGGTGATGGCGGCAAGCAAGTGAACACTGCAACCAAGGGGAGAAAATCATAATATGGCACAAGGCATGATTCCATTTCTGGATCTGGTTACTCCGCATGTGGAAATGGAAGCGGAGTTGGTTGAAATATTCCGCGACTGCATCCGGCAGGCGCACTTCATCGGCGGCAGCATGCTCGAGGAATTTGAGCGCGATTTCGCCCAGTTCTGCGATACCAAGTATTGCATCGGCGTAGCCAACGGTACCGACGCCGTGCGTTTCGCGCTAATGGCTTCGGGGGTGAAGTCTGGCGATCTGGTGATCACCGTGCCCAATACCTTCATTGCCACCACGGAAGCGATTTCGCAGGCGGGTGGGCAGCCGGTGTTCGTGGATATCGACGAGAGCACCTACAACCTCGATCCCGCCAAACTGTCACGCTTTCTGGCGGAGGAGTGCCATCGCGATGCCTCCGGCAAGCTGATGCATCTGGGGACCGAACCGCCCGTGACCGCGATCGTGCCGGTCCATCTTTACGGGCAGATGGCGGACATGGACCGCATTCTGGAACTGGCGGACAGCTATGGTTTGATGGTGGTGGAAGATCCTGCCAGGCGCATGGCGCGAAATATTTTTCGGCGAAAGACAAGCAGCTGGCACCAGCGCGGGCTCGATGGGCCGGGCGGCGGCCTTCAGCTTCTATCCCGGGAAAAATCTGGGAGCCTGCGGCGAAGCCGGGGCGGTGACTACCAACGACGAGGCGGTGGCCAAGCACGATCCGCATGCTGCGCGATCATGGGCAGAGCAAGAAGTACTATCACGATGTGGAAGGCTACAACGGCCGCCTGGATACGATTCAGGCCGGCATTCTGCACGCCAAGTTGAAGAAGCTGGAAGGCTGGAATGAAAAACGGCGTGGCCTGGCCAAGGAATATTCGCGTTTGTTCGAAGGCGCTACGGAACTGGCGCTGCCGCAGGAGCCATCCTGGTCAAAGGCGGTCTATCATTTGTACGTGGTGCGGGTACAGCACCGCGAGAAACTGCAGGCGGATTTGAGTGCCGCAGGCATTGCCACGGCGATCCATTATCCGATTCCGCTGCACCAGCAAAAGGCGTATGCCGGCATGGGCTACAAGACAGGAGATTTTCCGGTGACCGAACGGGTTGCGCCGGAGATCGTTTCGCTGCCGATGTTCCCGCAACTGACCTTTGAGCAGGCCCGCCGGGTAGCCGAAAAAGTCATGCAACTCACCCAGGCAGGACGCGTTGCCGAGGTGGGTGCGCGCTAGGCGGCAATCTTCGATTCGATCCCGCGCCCTCCTCCAAATTTTCCACCGTGTCGGGAAGACAAATTGCATCGCAAACTGCTAGGGTTTTCTTCATCGTACTCGTAAATCACATTCCTGCATTCGGGTCGGCTCAATGAAGGCGATGATCGTAGTCGGCGCGCGCCCGAACTTCATGAAAGCAGCACCTATTTTGAAGGCGATGGCGCGGCACAACCAGACCGCGAAACAGGAAGTCATCAGTTCCGTGCTGGTGCACACCGGGCAGCATTATGACGCGCGCATGTCGGATGCCTTCTTTGCCGATTTGAACTTGCCCGCACCCGATGTTTTTCTGGGCGTGGGTTCAGCTTCCCACGTGGTGCAGACAGCGGAAATCATGAAGCGCTTTGAGCCGGTGCTGCTCAAAGAGGCTCCGGACGTGGTGATGGTCGCCGGGGACGTGAATTCGACGATCGCGTGTGCGCTGGTGGCGGCAAAAGTCGTCTACCCCTCGGAACGCCGGCCGCTGATTGCTCACGTTGAGGCGGGATTGCGCTCCTTTGACCGCAGCATGCCGGAGGAGATCAACCGGGTCTTGACGGATCATTTGTCGGACATCTTATTTGTCACCGAAGAGAGCGGGTTGCGCAATCTCGAAAATGAAGGAATTGCGCGGGAGCGGATGTTTTTGGTTGGCAACACGATGATCGATTCGTTGTTCGACGCCCGGCCGAGAGCCGACCAGTCGACGCTACTTGAGCGGCTTGGACTCATGAAGCCGGGGCCGAAGGAGCCTGGGCTGGACGCGGACGATTCCCGCACCCCGCAGGCATATGCGCTGCTGACTCTCCATCGTCCCGCCAATGTCGATGACAAAGATGCTTTCGGCGAGATCCTGGTGGGGCTGAGCGAATTGGCGGCCGAGATGCCAATCATCTTTCCGGCGCACCCGCGGACACAAAAGCAAATTCAGGAAAACGGCCTGCAAACCTATTTTTGCTCCAACCCGCCGGCCGCACCGGAAGACGGTTCGGAACAGAATCAGCCCGGCGCGATCCGCATGATCGATCCGCAGGGTTATCTGGACTTTCTTTGCCTGATGAAAAATGCGCGTCTGGTTGTCACCGACTCCGGCGGAATTCAGGAAGAAACCACCGGATTAGGACTGCCCTGCGTCACGGTGCGTGAGAATACGGAGCGGCCGGTGACAATCGATGAAGGGACCAACGCATTGGCGGGCGTGCGGCGCGAAGGAATACGGCTGGCCATCCGGCGGCAGCTACGCCGTACAAACAACAGCAGGCCGACTCCCAAATATTGGGATGGCCGCGCGGCGGAGCGGATTGTCGAGATTCTGGCCCAGCAGGTCCCGGCCGGGTTGGCCCGGGGACAGGTCTCTTCTTAGGAAAGACGGCTTAACATCCGGGATCGCGATGCAGCACATCGCGCCCGCCGCTTGGCAGTTGCAATAACCCTGGGAGCGACGCAAGAGTTATGGAGGGTTTGAGATCGTAATGGAATACAACGTCGAAAGCGCACTACTCAAATTTTTGGATTACTGTCGCAAGGAAGACTTCGCCGGCTACGAGCCCTACGACGCGCTCAACAGCAAGATTTTCGAGGCGCTGCCTTTCCTCGATTTCAAGCTGCTTCGCCTGGTGATGACGCAGTTCCTGAAGCGCAGCCCGGTGAATGTGCGTGGGGCGCTGCTGATTCCCAAGACGGCGAATCCCAAGGGCCTGGGTCTTTTTCTTACTTCTTTCCTGAAACTGGCCAAGGTCGGCATCGGCGTCGAGGAGGGATACGCCGAAAAGATGATCGAGCGGCTGATCGAGTTGCGCTCGTCCAATCACGATTACTGGTGCTGGGGATACAACTTTCCCTGGCAGACCCGGGGAGTGCTGGTGCCGCGCTGGACTCCGAACCTGGTGTGCACCGCCTTTTCCGCCAATGCGCTGCTGGATGCCTACGACCATGGTCACGGCGAACGCTGCTTCACCATGGCAAAGAGCGCGGCAGATTATATCCGCGACGTACTCTTCTGGAATGAAGGCGACCGCGCCGGCTTCAGCTATCCGCTGCCCGGTTTGCGGGGAACCACCCACAACGCGAATTTCCTCGCCTCCGGGCTGCTCTGCCGTATTTATAAGCACACGGGCGAGGAAAAGTATCTAAAGACGGCGTTGACCGGAGCGCGCTTCTCCGCCTCGAAGCAACTGGAAGATGGCTCGTGGTGGTATGGCGAGCATGAGACGCAGCGCTGGATCGATAATTTTCACACCGGCTTCAACCTCAGTGGATTGCGCGCCATCGATCAGTACGGGGGCATCACGGAGTTTGAAGAACGCATCCGCCGCGGCTATAAGTTCTTCAAGGATAACTTCTATCTTCCCGATGGCTCGGTAAAATACTTCCACGACCGCAGCTATCCGTTGGATACACACTGCGTGGCGCAGAGCATAATCACGCCGCTCGAGTTCAAGGATTTGGAGCCGAACCCGCTGGCTTTGGCCCGGCCCACGTTCAATTGGGCGATGAAGCACATGTGGGATGAAAAAGATGGCTACTTTTACTATCGTATCTTGCGCACGGTCACCATCAAAACTTCCTACATGCGCTGGACGCAGGCCTGGATGTTCCTGGCGTTGACCATGCTTTTGTGCGAAGAAAAAGGTGCGGGCGAACCGGTCTACACCGAACCCGCGGCCGCGACAGCAGGAGTCCGCTAATGGCAACCCTTCCCAGATACGTTTTGATTACCCCGGCCCGCAACGAGGCAGCTTTCATCGAACTGACGCTGCAATCGATTGCGGCGCAGACGGTGAAGCCGGTCAAGTGGGTGGTGGTCAGCGATGGCTCGACCGACGGCACCGATGAGCTGGTGCTCAAATATGCGGCGCAGCACCCGTGGATCGAACTGGTGCGCACGCCGGAAAGACAAGAGCGCCACTTTGCCGGAAAAGTGCACGCGTTCAATGCCGGCTATGCGCGTATGAAGGGGGTTGACTATCAGGTAATCGGCAGCCTGGATGCCGACATCTCGGTGGACCAGGGTTACTTCGAATTTCTGCTGCAGAAGCTGGCCGAAGATCCCTCGCTGGGACTGGTGGGCACGCCATTCTCGGAGGGCGAGGGCTCGATTTACGACTATCGCTTTGTCAGCATCGAGCATGTCTCGGGAGCCTGCCAGCTCTTCCGCCGGGAATGCTTTGAGGCAATTGGCGGCTATGTTCCGGTCAAGGGCGGCTGCATTGACCACATCGCGGTGATTACTTCACGCATGAAGGGCTGGAAGACCCGGACTTTCACTGAGAAGGTGAGCCAGCACGCCCGCGCCATGGGGACGGCGCAGCAGGGAATTTTGAAAGCCCGCTGGAAAAACGGCGCGAAGGATTATTCGGTCGGAAATCATCCCGCGTGGGAGCTGTGCCGTATGGCACGGCAGATGACGCAGCCGCCGCTATTCGTTGGCGGCCTGATGGTCATGGGGGGCTTCTTGTGGGATACCGTCCGGCGCAAGCCGCGGCCGGTAACCCCGGAGTTGGTAGCTTTTTACCGGCGGGAACAGATGCAACGGTTGAAGAGGTTCTTCTCCAAATCGCACAATAGGACAGGCCAACCGGCATCTTCGTCCGGCAAGATTCAGGCGGCTGCGGCAGGGGATCCACGATCCGCAGTCGCAGTAGGCAAGGGACAAGGCCGTTAGGCCCGTCCTGAACGGATAACGTCTTTGAACGCCATTAGCGTCCCATCATCGGTTCAAACTATGCCGGCAAGCGCGGCAGGCGAAAATTCACAGGCGCGGCTTGCCGGCGTGGGACGGCTGATCCTGAATGCCGATGATTGGGGACGTGACCCGGTTACCAGCCAGAAAATCCTGGATTGTGTGCGCGCTAAGACCGTGTCTTCGGTGAGCGCAATGGTTTTTATGGAGGACTCCGAGGCGTCCGCAGGGGTTGCGCTGGCCGAGGGCATCGATGCCGGACTGCACCTGAATCTGACCACCGCCTTTTCGCCTTCCGACAGCCCACCGGCACTTTTGCGCCACCAGCAGCGAGTGGCACGTTATCTGTCGCGGCATCGGCTGGGAACCACGGTGTTTCATCCGGGATTAGTGCGTTCGTTCGATTACGTTGTCACCGCGCAACTGGACGAATACCGGCGTCTTTACGGCAAGCCTCCAGATCGCATCGACGGCCATCATCACATGCATCTGTGCGCCAATGTATTGCTGGCGCGGCTTTTGCCGGCTGGGACGCGGGTGCGGCGGAATTTCTCCTTTGCCCGCGGAGAGAAGAGCGCGGCCAACCGCTTTTACCGCCGCGTGGTGGATGGCATGTTAGGCCGGCGGCACCGGTTGACCGATTTCTTCTTTTCGCTGCCGCCGCTCGAGCCGAAAGCCCGCCTGGAACGGATCTTTTCCCTGGCGCAGGACCATGTAGTCGAGGTAGAGACCCATCCACCCAATCCAGACGAATACCGCTTTCTGGCGGGCGGGGAAATCCTGCGCTGGACCGGCGAGATTGCGATTGCCGCAGGATACGCGCCGCGCGCTTAAACCTGCCGTATCATAATCATAGAAAAAACAGGATTTCCTGTCCTTCACCCGTTCCGCATGACTTCTTCGCCTACAACTCCCTTGACCAACCGCCTCACCGTGTGTGTGTGTACGTACAAACGGCCGCATTTCCTGCCGCGGTTGTTTGATCGCCTGGCGGAGCAGGAAACCGAGGGGTTATTTAGCTATTCGATCGTGATGGTTGACAACGACCAGATGCGTTCGGCCGAAGCCGCGGTCATGGAATTCGCCGCGAAGGCGCCGGTGCCGGTGCTTTATTGCAGCGAGCCGCGGCAGAATATTGCGCTGGCCAGAAACAAGGCGATCGAAAATTCCGACGGCGATTTTGTCGTGTTCATTGACGATGACGAATTTCCCGCGCCGCAGTGGCTGCTGCACCTGTTTAAGACCTGCATGCGCGACAACGTGGACGGAGTGCTGGGGCCGGTTAAGCGCCACTTCGACGTGCCGCCGCCGCCGTGGGTGGTGAAAGGCAACTTCTACGAGCGTCCCACGCACCCGACGGGATTTGTCATGCCGTGGTGGGAGAGCCGGACCGGCAATTTGCTGCTCAAGAAAGAGTTGTTTGCCGGGGACGAAATGCCCTTCCGCCCAGAATTTCGTGCCGGCGAAGACCAGGATTTTTTCCGGCGAAAGACCGAAAAGGGACACGTCTTCATTTGGTGCGATGAGGCCGTGGTATACGAGGTGGTTCCGCCCAGCCGCTGGGACCGCACCATTATGATGAAGCGGGCATTGTTGCGGGGGGCGACGGCGGTCCTGCATCCCACCTACGGCGCCCGGCAGATCGCGCGATCGCTGGTGGCCGTGCCGGCCTATGCGCTGGCCCTGCCATTTGCTTGGCTGCTGGGACAGCAATATTTCATGCAGCTGCTGGTGCCGCTTTGCGATCATCTGGGAGCGTTGCTGGCATTGCTGGGGATTAATCCGGTACGCGAGCAGTACGTCACCGAGAGCTAAGAATCTAAACATCGGCGCCATAGGGTCGGGTTGCCGAAGCACGATTACCATCCAAGGGGAAAACGATTGATTACGGTTTGCGGTCAACAAATTCAGGTGCAAGGACGGTTGTTGCGAGTCGCCCGTCTGGACGCCGACAAGTATCACTTCGTGGAAGATCCGGAGGCGATGATCGCCGGACTGAAGAAATCGGGGGCGCGGATTGACCTGTTTACCTTCCTGCAGAAGCTGCCCGATAGCCACCCGAAATATTCCTATCCCATGGAGATGGACAATCTGGCGGCGATTCCGCTGACCACTTTCGACAACTGGTGGAACAAACAAATCGGCTTCAAGGCGCGCAACAAGGCCAAGCAGTCGGAGAAAAAGGGCGTCACCATCCGCGAGGTGCCATTCGATGACACCCTGGTGCGCGGTATTTGGGAGATCTACAACGAATGCCCGGTGCGGCAGGGCCGCCGCTTTACCCACTACGGAAAAGACATTGAGACGGTGCGCCGCGAAGAGGCGACGTATCTCGATACCAGCGTTTTTATTGGAGCGTTTCTGGGCGAGCGCATGATCGGTTTCGTCAAGCTGGTATGGGATCAGAGCCGGACCCAGGCCGGCCTGATGAACATCGTCTCCACCATCAAGGACCGCGATAAAGCGCCCACTAACGGACTGGTGGTGCAGGCGGTACGTTCCTGTACCGAGAGAAATGTTTCGTATCTGGTCTACGCCAACTTCACGTACGGCAAAAAAGAAAAAGACAGTGTGGCCGAATTCAAGGAGCGGAATGCCTTTCAGAAGATGGATCTGCCGCGCTATTACGTCCCATTGACGGTGGCGGGGCGCATCGGGTACCGCTATGGCCTGCATCGCAAACTGGCCGACCAGATTCCTCCCGCGCTGGTCGCGAAAGTGCGCAACCTGCGCAACGCCTGGAACAATCGGAAACTGCAGTCCGCGACGGAAGCCTCCTAAACCGCCATGCCAGGACTCGCAGGACTTATCACCAAATTGCCGCGCGCCCAGGCGGAGATGGAACTCCACCGCATGCTGGCAACCATGCAGCATGAGTCGTTTTACGAATGCGGGACCTGGGCCGATGAGGCCGCCGGTGTTTACGTCGGATGGATGTTGCGCAAGGGTGGATTCGGGGCCGGGATGCCCTTGCGCAACGAAAACGGCAACGCGGTTCTGCTGTTCTCGGGCGAAGAATTTCCGGAACCTGGAACGGTGGCGCATTTGCAGCAGCGCGGGCATGCGATGCCCAGCCATGGGCCGGAATATCTGGTGCATTGGTATGAAGAAGACCGGGATTTCTTCAGCAAACTCAATGGCCGGTTTCAAGGTTTGCTCACCGACCGCGCCAAGGGCAGCGCGACGCTGTTCAACGACCGTTACGGAATTCACCGGGTCTACTATCACCAGTCAAATGATGCGTTTTACTTCGCGGCCGAAGCCAAGGCGATTCTCGAGGTTTGCCCGGAGCTGCGCCGCGTGGACCCGCGCGGCCTGGGAGAATTTGTAGCCTGCGGTTGTGTGCTGGAGAACCGGACGCTGTTTCAGGGCATCGAGATATTGCCTCCCGCGTCAGCCTGGGAGTTCCGCAACGCGACGCTGACCAGCCGGGCAAGCTATTTTCAACCGCGCCAGTGGGAAGAGCAGGAAATCCTCCGGCCGGAAAGATATTACGAGCGGCTGCGGGATGTCTTCACTCGCAACCTGCCGCGTTACTTTCAATCGAGCCAACCCATCGGCGTATCGCTGACCGGCGGACTCGACTCGCGCATGATCATGGCCTGGAGCAAGGCCGCGGCGGGCACCCTGCCGTGCTACTCGTTTGGCGGGATGTTCCGCGACTGCCAGGATGTTCTGATGGCGCGCCAGGTAGCGCAAATCTGCGGGCAGACGCATGAAACCATTCCGGTGGGGCAAGAATTTCTTTCGTCTTTTCCCAAATACGCCGAGCGCACGGTTTATCTGACCGACGGCTGCGTGGATGTCAGCCATTCGCCGGACTTGTATGTCAACCGGCGGGCGGCGCAGATTGCGCCGGTACGAATGACCGGAAACTATGGCGGGGAAGTGCTGCGCCGGGTGCGGGCCTTCAAGGCGGGGCAGCCACAGTCCGGGCTGCTGAGCTCCGACTTGATTTTGCAGGTTCAGTTGGCGGGCCAGACTTACCAGGGAATTATCCAAGGGCATCCACTGTCGTTCGCGGTCTTCCGCCAGGCGCCCTGGCATCACTACGGCCTGTTAGCGCTCGAAGAGACGCAACTTTCCCTGCGCTCTCCGTATCTGGATAATGAATTGGTCCAGACCGTATTTCAGGCGCCGCCTTCGGTGCTGACCAACAACGATATCTCGTTGCAGCTGATCGCCGATGGCAGCACCGCGTTGCGCCAGTTGCGCACCGATCGCGGCTACGGAGGCCAGGAGCACACATTCCTTGGCGGCCTCACCCGCAATTATCTTGAACTCACCTTCAAATCGGAGTACGCCTACGACTACGGGATGCCGCAGTGGGTAGCGCGGATCGATCACGCCTTCGCACCACTTCATCTGGAACGGATTTTTCTGGGACGCCACAAGTTCTATCATTTCCGCGTGTGGTACCGGGACTACCTCAAGGCCTACGTGCGCGAAATGCTGCTCGATCCGCGCACTCTGGCAAGGCCGTACCTAAACCGAAGCGGGGTGGAGACTGTCGTCAAAGGCCACCTGGCCGGAGGGTTGAATTACACCACCGCAATTCACAAGATCCTTAGCTTAGAATTGATCCACCGGCTTCTCCTCGATTCATGAACCAGTCGATCGCCACCCTGCTCTATATCGCCGTGATCTGCGGCCTGTTCTGGCTCGATCGCGACCGCAAGCTCCGAACCTCGCCCGGACTGTGGGTGGCGGTGACCTGGCTGTTGATTATCAGCAGCCGCACCGTGTCCGAATGGCTGATGGCGTTTCATTATCTCGACGCACCGGGAGGAACCGACGCCGTGTCCGCGGCCTCGGCGCTGGAAGGAAATCCGGTGGACCGCAATGTCTACTCCGGACTCCTGCTCATCGGGTTGATCGTCCTGATAGGTCGACGGCAGCAGGTTGGGAAACTGCTGCGGGCGAATCTGCCCATTGTCCTGTTTTTTACGTATTGCCTGGTCAGCGCGGTGTGGTCGGCCTATCCCGACGTCGCACTCAAGCGCTGGATCAAAGGTCTCGGCGATATCGTAATGGTGATCGTGCTGTTGACCGACCGCGACCGCGAGGCGGCTCTCAAGCGGCTGCTTTCGCGGTGCGCTTTCGTTCTCATCCCGCTCTCGATTCTATTCATCAAGTACTACCCCGATGTCGGGCGCTCCTACAACCGCTGGACCTGGACCTACTCCTACGGCGGCGTCACCACCAACAAGAACACTTTGGGCATGATCTGCATGCTGTTCGGAGTGGCGTCGGTGTGGCGCCTGTTGGGGATTCTGCAAGGCAAAGCAACCCGCCACCGGGCCCGCCGTCTAGCGGCCCACGCGCTGTTGCTGGCGCTGATCACATGGCTGTTTTACATGGCCAACTCGGTGACGTCGATGTCGTGCCTGGTTCTGGCGTCCGGAATCTTGATCATGGCCCATACCTGGATGCTGGCGCGCAAGCCGGCGCTGGTGCATTTACTTGTAGTCGGGATGATTGCGATTTCCTTCTCGGTATTGTTTCTGGGCGCCGGCGCCGGGCTCATGGCCGATACCACCGGCAGGGATACGACCACGCTTACGGGACGTACCGAGATCTGGAAGCTTGCTTTATCGATGGCCGGTAACCCCGTGATTGGAACTGGATACGAAAGCTTCTGGCTGGGAAAGCGGTTGGAGAAAATGTGGGCGATCGATCCCGACATCAGCCAGGCGCACAACGGCTATCTGGAGATTTACCTCAACCTGGGGTGGGTGGGAGAGTTGCTCTTTGCCACCATCCTGATCACGGGCTATCGAAATGCTTATGCGGCATTTAAGCGAAACCGCCATGCCGGCAGCATTGTGCTCGTGTACCTCACCATTGCCGTGGTCTACAACTTCACCGAAGCCACGTTCCGCATGACCACGCCCATCTGGTTCTATTTCCTTTTCTCGGCGATCGCGCTGCCGCCACTCATGGCGAAGGCGAAAACGGCCTCGAAAAATAAAGCGGTGGTGCAGGAACTGAGCCCGGTGTCGGCTACCGCGTCGCTGGAGGCAGTCTGAAGCCACTGGCAGCCACAAGCCTGCGGCCATTCACGCCTGACGGCGCGTTTGTGTCGATCGAGCATGGCGGCGGAGTCCGCCGCAAGGCGGTGCGCAGTGCGGCGGTAACCGTGATGTCGTCGGTGCTGGGAGTGCCGCTGCAGATTATTTCGACGGTGTGGATGGCACGGTTGCTGGCGCCGAGCGACTTCGGCCTGGTGGCCATGGTCATCACCTTCAGTGTGCTGCTGATGAATTTCGGGCTGAACGGCTTTACCGAGGTCATCTTGCAGTGGGAGAAGATGGATCGCTACCTGGCGAGCAATCTGTTCTGGATCAATGTCGCCGTCGGGTCGTTGCTGACGCTGGGTTTTTGCGCCTGCGGACCTCTGATCGCGCGCTTTTATGGTACCCCGCAGGTCACCAGGGTTTGCTTTGGCATTTCGCTCACTATTTTCTTTACCAGCATTTCAGTGATTCATCTGGCGCTGCTGAAGCGTGCCCTGCGCTTCAGCGCGACCTCGATGAACGACATTGTTTCGGGCGCGTTGGCCATTGCGCTCGGCATCGGGCTGGCCTCCGCGGGTTGGGGATATTGGGCTCTGGTAGTCATGGCGGTGGCGCGTCCGCTGCTGCAATCGCTGGGTGCGTGGTATTTGTGCCAATGGATTCCAAGCGCTCCGCGGAGCGGTATGGGGACGGCCGCGGCAGTGCGCTTCGCCACCAACATCTACGGGCGCTTCAGTGTGAACTACTTCGCCCGCAACATGGACAACCTGCTGGTCGGTTGGAGGTTTGGCGCGGGCGCGTTGGGTTATTACAAGAAAGCCTATGATTTGTTCTTATTTTCGGCGAGCGCCCTGGTTTCTCCGTTAACCAATGTGGCGGTTTCCGCGCTCAGCCGTTTTGACCGGCATTCAGCGCAGTTTCGCCGATATCTGTTGAGTTCGCTGGCTGTGACCTCCTTTGTTGGCATGGGCATGGGCGCGGCGCTTACCCTGACCGGCAGGGATGTGATCCGGCTTGTCTTGGGCCCTAGATGGGAGATGGCGGGACCGATTTTTACCTATTTTGGGCCCGGGGTCGGCATCATGCTGCTCTACGGTACCATCGGCTGGATTCATCTTTCGATCGGGACGCCGGGGCGCTGGTTTCGCTGGGTAATCGCCGAGTTTAGCGTCACCGGATTGCTCTTCCTCGCTGGACTGCATTGGGGACCGAAGGGCATCGCCATGGCGTGGACGATTTCTTTCTGGGTGCTGGCGGCGCCGGCATTCTGGTATGCGGGCCGTCCGATCAACTTAGGCGTGGGAGCCGTGGCGGCAGCGGTTTGGAAGTACATTGTGGCTTCCGCGGCGGCGGGAGTTTCGACCGCGCTGCTGATGCCACGGATGTTGGGATGGATTCCGGCCCACGGCTGGGTGCTGGCGCTCGACCGGATTGCGATCATCTGCCCGTTTTTTGGGACGCTCTATTTGGTTATGGTGATCGGGTTGCATCGGGGGCTCTCGCCGCTCCATCAGATCGGCGGGTTGGCGCGCGACATGGCGCCGCGCGGCTGGTTCAGGGAGCGAGAGACGCCAGCCGCCAGGGCTGGCGCCGTGGTGGTCAATGATCTCCCGGGCGGAGTGGCGGAGGCCGAGAATCAGCTGGTGTCGTAAGCACAATTTCGTGGGGTATGCGGGGCGGGTGTACCACCGATTTTCCGAGGTAAAAACCGTGACGAAAGGGCAAGAACTATCGAGTTCCGCAAGTGGCCCGAATGTACTTCCGTGCATTGAGCCACGCGGTTGCCATCGCGTACAGTTCTGAGTAGCCCGCCCCAGAATTCTCGTTATGCCCGCGCCATGGCGGCGTGTGGTTGCGTATTCAATCGGGGGCGCTAACGAGGTAATCCATTGAGACGCAAATTGTCGCTGTTCCTCCCTCTTATCTCGATTCTGTTGTGTTTGTCTTCCATTTGTTTGGGGCAGGCCTGGACGGGAATCCTTAATCCGCTCGATTCGAGCTTTCCTGGCGCATCGAGTGCGCCAGCCCCCTACGGTATCGATTGGTCGACCGTGGGTGTGGGTGGCATTCCGGC
The DNA here is from genome assembly GCA_963834075.1 of uncultured Acidobacteriaceae bacterium. Taxonomy (GTDB): domain Bacteria; phylum Acidobacteriota; class Terriglobia; order Terriglobales; family Acidobacteriaceae; genus PALSA-270. The sequence continues at coordinate 518,646 of CAWIAH010000011.1, read as the reverse complement.
CCGCACTTCGATCTGCGCTACCATCAACGCCTCCACCTATGGCAACGGCTCCTCGGATGCGACCTCCGGCATCCAGTCTGCACTGAACAGCTGTGCCTCGGGAGACGCGGTTCTGCTGGGCGCAGGCACATTCTTGATTAGCAGCCATGTCAGCGTTCCATCCAACGTGACCTTGCGCGGCTCGGGCGCCAGCCAGACGATTCTTAACGGGAAAGGTTCAGGCAACGCGCCGGTGGTCATGGGCGGGGGCAGCGTGGCGTACAGCGGCATCGCCATCACGGGCGGCGCCAGTGCGGGTTCGACCTCCATCACGGTTGCATCCACTAGCGGCATCTCGGCTGGCAGCTACCTGGTTGTCAGCGAGACGAATAACTCGGCCTTTGTGACCATTGGGGGCACCGAAGGCAGTTGCACCTGGTGCGATGGCTGGAGCACCAGCGGACAGCGCGCCCGCGGGCAGGTTGTCGCGGTCACCGCAGTGTCCGGTTCCACGGTCACCATTTCTCCTGGCTTGTACGGTTCCTACACCAGCAGTCCCACGGTGGTGCCTTTCAGCGCATCCGCCACGCATGCCGGCTTGGAAGATCTGCAAATCTACGCCAATAACTCGGGCTATACCAATCAGATCTATATGTCGGAGTGCGTCTATTGCTGGGCGAAGGGTATCGAATACAACTACTCCGACGGCAACCCAATCGAAGTGGACTGGGGGTATCGCGACGAGATTCGCGACAGCTACGTATCGAACGCCTACACTCATGAGCCGGGCTCAACCGACTCCGCCATTTTCCTGGTTTTGAAGACCTCGGCTTCGCTGGTCGAGAACAACATCCTGGAACGGCAGCATGTCGGCGTGATTCTGAACTGGGGAGCGGCTGGCAATGTAGTTTCCTACAACTACTCGCAGGGAAATTTCGACGCCAGTGCCACCAATGTGCTGATGTCTGGCTTCCTCCATCACGGAGCGCACCCAGATTTCAACTTGTGGGAGGGCAATGTCGGCGAACAGCTTTATCTCGACTCGGTATGGGGATCGTCTTCGCACGATACCTCCTTCCGCGGTTGGTATAAGGGAACCTCAAACATTTGCAACCCGCTGAGCGGGCGTGGAACAGTGACCGCCACTTGCCATTACGCCTTCCAGGCGGCCCGCGCCGTGCAGGTTTCCGAGTTGTCGCACTTCGACAATTTTGTCGGGGATGTGATTGGGGCGACCGAAACCAACAGCCTCAGCACCAGCCGGACTTCTTTTCTGGTTTCGCCCAGCAGCCGTTCCTATGATGGCGCCGTCTACGGGTTCACCTTCGGATACGGGGAAGCTTCCGACAGCTCGGGAACGGGGGCCGGTCCGAAGACCACGGCGTTATTGCACGGGATTTACAGCGATTACGATGGCACCACCACTTGGTCTGGTTCTTTGACGCATACCCTGCCGCCATCCTTTTACCTCTCCGGGCAGCCGTCATGGTGGGGCACTTCGATGCCTTATCCGGCGAATGGTCCCGATGTAACCGGAGGCAGCGGGCCCGGTGGACATGCTTATGGCAATCCGGCCATGCATTGCTATCTCGATTCCATGGGAGGCGTGGATGGCGGGGCTGGCAGTCCATTGAGCTTTAATGCCAGCGATTGTTACGGAAGCAGTTCATCGTCTTCCACCAGCACTGCGCCGCCAGCAGCACCGACGAACTTAACCGTCACGGTGCAGTAGTCAGGGCTGCGGATGCTTTACAAGCAGGTTGCTGCACGAAGTTAGCCTGACGGTTACGCATTAACCGCCAGATCTAGACTAGCCGGGCTAAGGGACTGTCAATCGACGTTCTCTTAGCCCGAAAGTCTTATTGTCTTCGCTCGATTTTCCCAGTCTTAGCTCACGCATGGTTGTCGTCTCTGATCAAGCATCAAGTTCCCGCCATCTCCCGAGATCAAGCGCCACGAACAAGTCATCAGCCCGCGGTCGGCCCCCAATTGCCGCGGCGAATTGGGGGGTAACCGAAGAGGTTCCGGAGGACAGTTCCCATGTCTAGTAGTTCAGGTTTGAAGCAAGATATAGGCTTACCCGGAGGGCGATCTCCGATAATGGTCCAGACCGTGGTGCATGAGCCGGGGGAGAAGACCGCGCATTCGGCGGGGCGCCCGCTAAACGTGTGCATGATCGGGTACACCGTCTATAACTCGGATGGCCGCGTGATGCGTTACGCTGAAACCCTGGCCAAGCGCGGCGACCGGGTTGATTTCGTCGCGCTTTCCAAAGACGGCCCTACCCCTTCGGAAGAGGTGGTGAACGGAGTTCATCTGTTTCGGGTTCAGACCCGGTCCTTTAAGGAAAAGTCTCAGCTTTCCTACCTTTTGGGAATACTCGGTTTCTTCTTTCGGACCATGTGGTTCTTGTGGAAGCGCCGCGGCATCCGCTACGACTTGGTGCATGTGAATTCGGTGCCCGACTTTCTGGTTTTCAGCGCTTGGTTTCCCAAGCTGCGCGGAGCGAAGATCATTCTCGATATCCACGACCTGCTGCCGGAACTCTACGCCAGCAAGTTCGAAGCAGGTCAGGCCAGCCTGTTATTTCGCATGATGCTGGCCATCGAGAGTGCATCCGCGTCGTTTGCCGATCATGTGATTGCCGCGAACGATATCTGGCGCGCCAAACTGGTCAGCCGGACGCCGTCAATATCGGAAGACGCCTGCACTGCGATCCTCAACTTTCCCGACCGCGAAATATTCTTTCCGCGCGGGCGGACGCGGAATGAAGAGAAATTCATCATGATCTTTCCTGGCAGCCTGAACTGGCACCAGGGAGTGGACATTGCCATTCGGGCGCTCGCCCGGATTAAAGATGCGGTGCCGAATGCCGAGTTCCACATCTATGGAGACGGGCCAGCGGTGCCGGGACTAATCGAACTGGCGCAGAGCCTGGGGGTTGGAGACCGCGTCATCATTCAAGGCAGCCGGGATATTGGAGAGATGGCGGGGATCATGGAAAACGCCGATTTGGGCATCATTCCAAAGAGAAACAATGCCTTCGGCGACGAAGCTTTCAGTACCAAGAGTCTGGAGTTTATGTTGATGGGACTGCCCGTCATCATGTCCTCCACTAAGATCGATCGCTATTACTTTAACGACTCCATGGTGAAGTTCTTTCGTGCCGGGGACGACGCGGCCCTTGCGGAAGCCATGCTGGATATGATTCACCATCCAGACATGCGGATCCGTCTGGCGAAAAATGCCTCAGAGTTTGCCAAGGCTTACGATTGGGAAAGCAATCAAGATAAATACCTGGATATTGTCAATCGCATGACCGTAAAGGACTATAGCGGCGCGCAGCCGAAGCTTCGGGCGATGGCCCGCGGCCGTTAGCGGCGCCACGAAAGCAATTTCTTCTTTCCCCTCTCCAAGCTTTATTTCGCATTAGAGTGCCCGATTTCTGCTTAGGAAGAGTCTGGAACTTTCTTCATGACGGTTTATCGAATCGATCCACTTCTCGATCAGCGTTGGCCGGAGTTTCTCGAAGCGCAGCCCCAGGCCTCGATTTTTCATACTCCGGAGTGGTTGAGATGCCTGCAGCGTAGCTATGGTTATGAGCCCTTCGTCCTGACCACCTCCGGACCTGGCAACGCTTTGACCAACGGAGTCGTGTTCTGCTGGGTGAAAAGCTGGTTGACCGGTCAACGGGTGGTGTCGGTGCCTTTCGCGGATCATTGCCAGCCCCTTTATGAGCGGCCGGAGGATCTCCTCGCCATACTCGAATCGGCCAAAGATGGGATAGAGCATAAAGCACGGCCGGTCGAGATTCGCCCCTTCGACGACAGCGGGATCGCGCTCAGGGAGCATGGCTTCCGAATCTGCAAGAGTTTCCGCTTGCACGTTCTCGACCTGACGCCCAGCCTGCCCGAGCTGTTGAAAGGGTGCGATAAAGATTCCGTGCAACGGCGCTTGCGGCGGGCGGAAAAGGAAAATCTCATCTACGAACAGGGCCGTTCGCCCGAGTTGCTTAAAAAATTCTATGGTTTGCTGCTATTAACCCGGCGCAAACACCAGGTTCCACCGCAACCGCTTACCTGGTTTGAAAATTTGATCGCCTGTCTGGGCGAACGGGCGACGATCCGCGTAACCTCCAAGGATGCAACCGTGATTGCGGGAATCCTCACCTTATCCTTTAACCGGACAATGATCTATAAATATGGCTGCTCTGACGCCGCTTACAACAATCTGGCCGGAACCCCGTACCTTTTTTGGAAGGCGATTAGCGATGCCAAAGCCGCGGGAGACCACACCTTCGACATGGGGCGATCCGATTTGGACAATCCCGGATTGCTCAAATTCAAGTCAAATTGGGGCACTCAGGATAAGCCCCTGACCTACTGGAAATATCCGCACCGGGAGGTCAAGGAAAATGCCGGGACGTCGCGAAGCCAGAAATGGGGAGGATATGTTGTATCCCGTTTACCGGATAACCTATTGATTCTGGTGGGGAGGATGTTGTATAAACACATCGGTTGACGGTTTTCCCCGTCCCTCCCCGCAAAGCCGCCATCCGTCAGAGGGATCGGTTTGCACGGCTTTGCCGCCATGGTAGTCGCCCTCCCTGCATGTCTTTCGGGTAAGATCTGAATGTTGGTAATGCTTTTCGACGGTATTCTATTGATTCCACAGATCAAAAGGCGGTATAACCGCGGGTACTTGGGGGCGCGAATCCGCCGATTGTCATACCAAAATATACGGGTTGAACCAAGCCTCAGGCAGCAGGGTTTTTGATGGGGTCAGAACTAGTAGATTATTACCGGTGTCCTGAAGAGGCGGTGGCCATCAGCACGGCTTCGGACTTGTCGACCGATGTGGGCTACTTCCACTTTGGCGAAGACGTCGTGTGCTATGGGCGCTCGGGCACGGGGTTTCGCTCAAAACATCCTGGGGGCGAGCTATACGACGTGATTCGCGATGTGCGGCATGACAGATCGGGTACCGAGCTTCCGTTCGATCCTGCGGAGGTAGCACGCAATTTCCGTTACGAACGCTACACCCGGACAAATCGCGGCCTGCTCTCGCGATGGGTCTCCAACGCGCTGCGAGATGCCTATTATCGAGTCCGCCCTCTGCTTCCAGTCGCAATGCGTCGGCCTTTGCAAAAGATCCGCCTGCGGCATTGGCAAGAAATGAGCTTTCCCAAATGGCCGGTGGACACGAGCGTGGATAACCTGATGGAGCGGTTGCTGTCGTTAAGCATCCGTGCGAATGGCGGAAAAAGCATTCCATTCATTTGGTTCTGGCCGGAAGGCAAGAGCGGCTGTGCGCTGATGACGCACGATGTGGAGGAAGCTGCGGGCGTGGCTTTTTGCCCGCAGTTGATGGACATCAACAGCTCGTTCGATATTCCCGCGGCATTTCAGATCGTTCCGGAAAAGCGTTATAAGGTGACCGCGGATTTTTTGCAAGAGGTGCGTCGGCGGGGATTTGAAGTGAACGTTCACGATCTCAATCACGACGGGCAGCTCTACCGCGATCATGCGGAATTCACCCGCCGGGCTGCGAAAATCAACCAGCACGGCCGGGAGATGGGCGCCATCGGCTTCCGTGCGGGGATTTTGTACCGGAACCAGGAGTGGTTTGACGAACTCGACTTCGAATACGATTCCTCCGTTCCGAATGTAGCCCACCTTGATCCACAGCATGGTGGGTGCTGCACCGTCATGCCATATTTCATTGGAAAGATGGTTGAGCTTCCGGTCACGACAACTCAGGATTACACTCTCTTTCACGTACTGAACACCTACGGAACGGAACTCTGGGAACGTCAGATCAAGATCATTCTCGAAAAGCATGGCCTGATCAACGTCATCGTGCATCCTGATTATTTGACTGGAGCTCCGGAACGGGCGATGTATAGCGATTTGCTGGGACTACTGGCCCGCTTGCGTCGGGATCAGAATGTGTGGATTCCGCTGGCCGGCGAAGCGAATACCTGGTGGCGACAGCGAAGCCAGTTGAAACTGGTTTGCAAGGGCGAGGAATGGCAGATTGAAGGACCGAATAAAGATCGGGCCGTGATCGCTTACGCAACTCTGGAAAATGACCGGCTAACCTACCAGCTACCCAATCGCCATGCTGGACTGAATCAATCCTCCCCACTACACGTACCAGCCCGAGCGGGCTAGAGCACGCCTCGGGCAGCGCTGTAAACCCAGATCGAAGCCTCCCCCAAAGTCAGGTCAACGAATATGCGATGTCAGAAGGCTAGTCCTGCCCCCAATCCGCCCGTTTCTTCGAGCACCGGGAAGAGAATCTGCATGCTCGGCTACACCGGCTACGAAAGTGATAACCGGTTACGTCGCTACGCCGAAGCCCTGGTAGCGCGAGGCGATGAAGTGGATGTGATCGCCCTGGGCGGTGCCGGCGCACCCTTGGGGGCAGAAATCATTCGAGGGGTCGCACTCTATCGAATTCAATATCGTGACTTCAAGGAAAGCCACAAGTGGACCTACGCCTGGCGGCTCTTACGCTTCCTTTGGGTCGCCTCCATCTTCTTGCTGCGCCAGCATCGGCGCAAGCCGTATGACGTAATTCACGTCCATAACATTCCGGATTTCCTGGTCTTTGCCGCATGGTATCCGAAGTGGAAGGGCGCGAAGCTGATTCTCGATATTCATGACATCGTGCCCGAGCTTTTCGTAAACAAATTTCAAATCCGTTCGGGAAGCCCCTACGTACAACTGTTGAAATCCCTCGAGAGAGCCTCGACTGGTTTTGTGGACCACGTTATCGTTTCCAACCATCTCTGGTACGAAACCATCACTGCCCGTTCGGTTTCCAAAAGCAAATCCTCGGTGTTTCTAAATCATGTGGATACGACGATTTTCTACCCCCGGGCGCGTACCCGGGCGGACGGAAAGTTCATCGTTCTTTTTCCTGGCAGTTTCCAGTGGCACCAGGGCCTGGACCTGGCAATTCAGGCATTCGTAAAAGTGAGATCCAAGGTGCCCAATGCGGAACTTCATTTATATGGCGGAGGCGGTGGTACCGAGGATGGCCTGAAAGAGTTGGCCGAAAGGCTGGGATTGAAGGAGGCCATCAAGTTTTGTGGAAGTTGCGCTCTGGACGAAATTCCCGACATCATAGCCAATGCGGATCTCGGCGTGGTTCCAAAGCGGGCCGACTCCTTTGGAAATGAAGCCTATAGCACCAAGATCATGGAGTTTATGTCGCAAGGCGTTCCGGCTATCGTTTCCAGAACAAAGATTGATTCCTTTTACTTCGACGAAACCGTCGTACGCTTTTTTCCTTCCGGGGACGTGGAGGCTCTGGCGGACGCGATTATCGGTTTGGCTGGAAGCAAGGAATCGCGCGCATTACTGGCGGCCGGCGGCTACCAATATGTCAATGCAAATAGTTGGGAAGTGAAGAAACGCGAATATTTCGCCTTAATCGACGGATTGTGCGCGCAGGACCTCAATTGCGGCGCATCGTCGTTGTCTGGACCCTTTTCGGAAAATGAGCGAGCTGCGGTGGTAGGCAAGCGGCTGAATGGCCGCAATATCGAATCGACTCCCGGGGAAACACATGACTCAAGAAACGAATACGCGTCTTTTGGAAAACTCTAAATGCGGATCTAACGGTAAGTACCAGAAGGAAAGCATGGAAACTGAGCCGAACACAGGTCCTCTCACGCCTACGGAGGAAAAATCAGGGCGGAAAAATCCAAACCAGATCTCGGATTCCAAACTGCAAAATTCTTTTCGCAGCTTGCATGAGATGTTTGAAATGCAGGCGGGCAGGACGCCGGAAAGCTGGGCCCTGGTATTCGAAGGACAGAGACTCACTTATCGCGAACTCGACCAACGCGCCGGCCGCATTGCCGGCAGGTTGCAGCAACTCGGCGTGCGACCGGACACTTTGGTGGGAATTTGCGTGGAACGATCCCGCATGCTCCGGCAACATCCCTGGCTGGGCCCTATTTTTTGCCTGTTGAAGTATGGCTGGTGGAACGCGCAATATTGCTTGTCGTACATACTTCCGCCGGAGGGCAAAGGGTTTGAGCTGAGACTGTTTGCAATCAATCGAACGGCGTTCTACCGTGAACTCTTACGAGTTGCCAACCGGTCAACGGAGTACGAACAGCGAGATGAAATCGCGCCTACCCAGCAGGCTTCGAACACAGGCGTCGGTATCGCCTGAGGCTGTCCCAGAGACGCGCCTTCGGATAAATTGCCATTCCCACCCGCTTTTCCTGCCCGTACACATCTTCGCCATCTCCCTCCGCCGTCCTGCTGAGCTCGCTCCTTCGATTTTTCCATGCTGAACATAGCCTGGGCTGAACTTGCTGGAAATGGCAGGGGGCTGCCCGCACTCATTCCGGGAACGATCCATGTATGGCAAGCGCCCTTTTCCGCTTCCTATGGATTGTTGCATTTTGTGGAGCCGCATTTGAGCGCTGACGAACACGCACGGGCGGGGCGCTACCACTTTCCACGAGACCGAGACTCCTACCTGCTCTCGCGAGGTCTGCTTCGCCAACTCCTGGCCGGCTATACGAACGGCCACCCAGCGCAGCTTCGATTCCGGTACGGCGCCCAAGGCAAGCCGGCTTTAGAAGAGGATGAGACTTCAAAGTCTGGCCTGAATTTTAACGTTTCCCACTCTGGCGATATGCTACTTCTGGGCTTTGCCCACCGGGAGATCGGCGTTGACATCGAGCGGAGGCAGGAAGACCTCGATTTCGTAGGGCTGGCCAAAACATCATTTTCCAGCCAGGAGCAGGAAGCGCTTTTTGCCCTTCCGCCATCGGAGCGTGCAAGCCTGTTTTATGAGTACTGGTCATGCAAAGAGGCATGCATCAAAGCCGATGGCAGGGGACTCTCGACGCCGCTCGATCAATTCAGTATTGTTGACTCGGGAAGGGGCTCGCAGTGGCGTACGGTGCGTGCAGCGGCGTGGGTGTTCAAGGAATCATGGAGCATTCGCATCCTCGGCGGCATTTTAGGATATGCGGCCGCCGTCGCCACCTCCGGCGATGACCGGGATGTGGTCAGGATTCAGCTGAGCGCTACGGTATAGCAATCCCCAGGTGCGATTTGACTTCAACGCTACGCGCCAGACACGTCGGTTTTGTCAGCCTGATCCTGGTGGCGATTGTGGTCTTCCGCCAACCAGTTGGCTTCGTGGTGAAATCCTCGATCTCCGTCGACCAGTACTCGCACATCCTCTTGGTCGTGCCGGTTAGCCTGACGTTGCTCTATCAAACGCGCCGCAGGCTCCTGGCGAATCTCGAATACAGCATTCCTTCGGGAATCTCGTTTTTCATTTGCATTGCGGTGTTCGCGTACTTATCCGGGCACGAGAATCTGGTGAGCGCGAGCGGATATCTTTCGTTGTCGATCTTGCTCTTTGGGTTGTGTTGCCTCTCGGCATTCACTTTTAACTACGGGGCGAAGGCATTCCGGGCAGGCGCCTTTCCTCTGTTGTTTTTGCTATTGATGGTGCCCCTGCCGGATCCAGTTCTGGAAGCCGCAATCGCTGGATTACGTAACGGTTCGGCGATCATAACCTGCTGGTTGTTCGATCTGGCCCACATCCCTTATGCAAGACATGGGGCTGTACTCGTGCTTCCCCGGATTGATATTTACATCGCCGAAGAGTGCAGCGGTATCCGTTCCAGCATGGTGTTGTTACTTTCCGCGCTGGTGCTCGGTCACCTTTATCTCAGAACGTTCTGGGGGAAGCTGCTGCTGACGTTGGCGGTCCTCCCGGTTACAGTGGCGAAGAATGGCCTCAGAATATTTGTGCTTTCCTCGCTTGGAATGTACGTGGATCCATCGTTCCTCAGCGGCCGACTGCATCATGACGGAGGTTTCATCTTCTTTGGACTGGCTTTTGCGGGCTTATTGCTGACCATCTGGGTTTTGCAGAGGATTGAGGTGAACCGTGGACGAGAACCCGTTTAAATCCGCAAAAGCGTCGTGCATTCCTCGGGGATTGGATTCCGCGGCACGAAGATGCCTGGCGGGGTTATGCTAACGGTGAGTCCGGTGCTTCGGCAGGAGGTCGATTTTTGGATTACGCACGCGAAACCCCATTCGACAGCGTCGAGAGTGCTCACGAGTACTTGCGTTTGTTGTCGGAAGCCATGCTGGAAGCTAAGCAGGAGATTGAAGAGGATATCGCCAATATTCGAGTCAACGCGGTAGAAGAGCGGCGGGGAGAGGCACTCCGCCTGGTTCTTTTCAAGCTGGACAAGCTGGAACACCATTTAACCGCCAGCCGTCGCGTCTTGAATGATCTACGGAGCCTGCGGCGATTATTGCTGGAAGAGCGGTCACAGACAAGCGGACCGTCGACGGAATAAAACGAGAGGGCTGGAGCGACGCTTAAGGAATGCTGACAAATCCTATCCTGGTCACCGGCGGGGCTGGCTTCATTGGTTGCAATTTTATTTTGCAATGGATGTCCCGGGAGGACGCGCCGGTCGTTAATCTCGATAAACTCACCTATGCCGGAAACCTGGAGAATCTGAAAGATATTGCCGCGGATAAGCGATATTCGTTCGAGCTTGGCGACATTTGCGACCGTGATTGCGTGCGGAAATTATTGCACCGCCATCGGCCGCGTGCGGTTGTTCATTTCGCGGCAGAGAGCCATGTGGACCGGTCCATACAGGGGCCCGATGACTTCATTCGCACCAATGTAAATGGGACGTTCAGCCTTCTGGAAGAAACACGGGCCTACTGGAGCGTGCTGACCGGGGAAGATAGAGCGAAGTTTCGCTTCTTGCATGTTTCGACCGACGAGGTATACGGCTCGCTCGATGCCACTGCCGTTCCGTTTACCGAAATAACCCCCTACGCGCCCAATAGCCCATATTCAGCCACCAAAGCCGGCGCCGATCACTTGGTGCGCGCCTACCATCACACGTACGGCCTGCCCACGTTGACCACCAATTGCTCAAACAACTATGGTCCCTATCAGTTCCCTGAGAAACTAATCCCCTTGGTGATCCTGAGCGCGATCGAAGGTCGGCCGATTCCGGTTTACGGTGACGGTCAAAATATTCGCGACTGGTTGTTTGTCGCCGACCATTGCGAGGCGCTGCGGACTGTGTTGGCTCGCGGTACCACAGGAACGACTTACAATATCGGAGGCGGGAACGAAAAGCGCAACCTGGAAATTGTGCAACTCATATGTACGATTCTCGATGAGATAAGGCCGGCGGATCCCATCATCCCGCATGCCGGTTTGATCTCGTTCGTGAGAGATCGTCCCGGCCACGACCGGCGATATGCGATTGATGCGCGCAAAGTCGCGCGCGAGTTGGGTTGGAAGCCGCGGGAGACCTTTGAAACCGGCATCCGCAAGACGGTGGCATGGTATCTCAAAAACGAAAACTGGGTTCGGGGCGTGACCAGCGGAGAATACCGGCAGTGGATGGCCATGCACTACTCGCAATCACCCGCCGCCGCAACCTGAGATAATCCAACTCCAGAATCCGATGACGCCAAATTTTCGCAATCATGATTCCGACTGCAAGGGAATTATCCTGGCAGGCGGCTCGGGTACCCGGCTCTATCCCGTGACCCATGCGGTTTGCAAGAGCCTGCTGCCGATTTACGACAAACCCATGATTTACTACCCGCTGTCGTGCCTGATGCTGGCGGGAATACGCAACATTCTAATCATTTCGACCCCATACGACACAGCTCAGTTCGATCGACTGCTGGGCGACGGTGCGTCTATTGGATTGAATATTCAGTATGCGGTGCAGCCACGACCGGAGGGGATCGCGCAGGCATTTCTGGTTGGCGAACAATTTATCGGTTCCTCCGCTTGCGCTTTGGTGCTGGGGGACAATATTTTCTATGGTCATGACTTTGCCAAATGCGTCAGTGACGCGATCCGGCCGAGAGTAGGCGCGCGGATCTTCGCTTATCCGGTCAACGACCCGCAACGTTATGGAGTCGTTGAGTTTGACTCGCAGGGGAAAGCCCTTAGCCTGGAAGAGAAGCCAAAGATTCCGAAGTCCCGTTATGCCGTCACCGGCTTGTATTTTTACGATGGTCAAGTTGTAGAAATCGCGAAGTCTCTCAAACCGTCGGCACGAGGCGAATTGGAAATCACTGATGTGAACCTGGAATACCTGCGGCGCGGGCAACTTGAGGTTGAGGTCATGGGTCGCGGCATGGCTTGGCTGGACACGGGCACCCACGAAGCCATGCTTGAGGCGTCGCTGTTCATTCAGACGATCGAAACCCGCCAGGGCCTCATGGTGGCTTGTCCAGAGGAAATTGCTTACCGTTATGGCTACATTACCGCGGAAGAGCTTGAGCGTCTCGCGGCTACGATGACGAACAATGGATACGGAACATATCTGCTGCAATTGTTGCGTGAAAGGGTTTTCTGACCTTCACCCGTTGTGAAAGTTTCCTGTCGCGACCGAGTCTAACGTGAAATTTCTCGAAACCCCGATTCCCGGCGTACTGATTCTTGAGCCAAGTGTATTCCGCGATGTCCGGGGCTTCTTCCTGGAGAGTTACAACGAAAAGGTTATGGCGGAGGGTGGCATCCGGGACCATTTCGTGCAGGATAATCACTCATTCTCGGGGCGGAATGTGCTCCGAGGTTTGCACTACCAGATTCATGCCCCGCAGGGAAAATTAGTGCGAGCGATTACGGGAGAAGTGTTTGATGTGGTCGTGGATTTGCGCCGCAGCTCCCCTACGTTTGGAAAGTGGCATGGCGTAGCGCTTTCCGGGAATAACGAAAAAATCCTCTGGACGCCTCCGGGATTGGCCCATGGATTTCTGGTCTGTTCGGAAGCAGCGCACGTGCTCTACAAGGCAACCGATTACTACACGCCGCAATATGAACGCACCCTGGCCTGGAACGATCCGGCTTTAAAGGTTGAATGGCCGCTCGCGGGAGAGCCCATAATCTCCGCGAAAGACAAAGAGGGTGTGGCGCTGGAATTTGCTGAAACTTTCGAATAGCCACCACGGGGATGCAATTCCCGAGACCGTTATTGACTCGGAACGACGGACCAACTGCCGAGCCATTGAGCCTTGAACTGGATGCAATTCCCGAGACCGTTATTGACTCGGAACGACCGCCGTCACCTGATTCGAGTAAGCGCTTTCCACTGATTCCGCGTTCACCGAAGTCACAACATAGTAATAGGTAGCTCCGGCGCTTACCGTGCTGTCGGCATACGATGTATTCGCCGAGGCCGACGAGTTCAATTTGCTATAAGGGCCGCCCGACTGTGAGCCGCGGTAGACGTAGTACCCGATCACGGCGGATGAGCTCGGATCCCAGGATAGATTCACGCTGGATTGTGTGGGAGGATTTTGCGCCTGGGTCTGCGACCCGGTGCCGGAGAGTTTCTCGACCGTCGGCGAATTGGCCGCATTGCTGACGAAAGAAACGCTGCCCGAGGAGGCGCCCGTGTCATCTGGGGCGAACGTCACCGTGAAAGAAATGCTCTTCCCGGCCGCCACGGTTACCGGAAAATTAATTCCGCTTACCGAGTAGCCCGAACCGCTCCATGCTGCGCTATTCACCACAACGTCTGAATCGCCAGCCGTCAAACTGCCCGACTTGTTCAAACTGCTGCCCACGGCTACGGTTCCGAAACTGAGGTTGCCGGGCGAAACACCTAAAGCCGACGCCGCGATGCCGGTGCCGGTCAGCGGTACGCTTGCCGGGTCGGCCGCTCCGGCGACGGTAATTGCCAGAGATCCTGTTACCGCACCCGCAGATTTAGGAGCGAAGGTAATGCTGATTTTCGAGGATTGGCCAGGCTCAAGAACGATGGGCAACGTCGCCGTCGTGGTACTGAAGCCTGCGCCGCTGGTCGCCACTTGAGAAAAGGTTATATCGGCTCCGCCCGTCGCTGAGGAGTTTGTAAGGGTCAAAGAACTGCTCGCGCTGCTTCCCACATGAACGCTGCCAAGGTCGATGCTCGTTGCGTTCAAGCTGAGACTGCCGTCTTTGCTGGTGGTGGTGGTCGTGGTGGAATGGTTTGATGGACTCATGCCGCCGCCGCACGACACACCGAGCACCACGGCGAAGCAGGCCAGGATTAAGCCCTGCCACATCTGCCGCCTTATCCTCTGATCTTTCATCGTTAAGTTTTTGTCTTTCGTAGCTTTTGGATCTTCGTGGAATCCACCCACACACTTCCAACTAAGTCCCATTTCGGGAACCAAGCGAAAATTTCCGCTGCGCAAACTAAAGTAATTTCTGAAGCCCGATTTCCAAATCAGACAAAATGGCGGACTACCGGCTAAGGTTGCCTAAAAGCTATCCCTGACAATAGGCAGATTCTACCCGGTGCCATGGCGGTCGGGTAGTCTCACTAGTACATGTCTTTAGTTGATAAGTCCAATTGGACGATTGAGTTGCCCATTAAGTGGTGCAGAAAAGGCTTGTTTGGGGGCTGATCGTTTGGCTCAGGACGTAGGCAGGAATTGAAAGCGAATTGAAACAGGGGGGAGCCCGGCAAGGCTCCCCCTGTTTTATTACGGAACGACAGCAGTTACCTGGTTTGAATAATTGCTCTGAGTGTCTGCCGAATTCACGCCCGTCACCACGTAGTAATACGTCTCACCAGCCTGAACGGTAGTGTCGCTGTAGGACGTGCTGGAATCGAGAGAGGCGTTCACCTTACTGTAGGGTCCGCCAGAAACGGTGCCTCTATAGACCTCGTACCCCGAAACGCTCGACGCGCTCGCTTTCCAGGAAAGAGCGACCGTATGTGTCGCGGTGGTTGCGGCAGTTCCAGTGCCGGTCAAGGATTCAACCGCCGGCGAGTTCGATGCGTCTCCTGCAAAGGATAGCGTGCCCGTAGCGGTTCCCGAGCTGTTGGGAGTGAACTTTACCGTGAAGGATGCGGTCTTGCCAGCGGCGATGGTCACCGGGAATGACATTCCACTCACGCTGAATTCTGAACTGGTCGTGGTTGCGCCGGCGACAACGATGCTCGATCCTGAGGCCGTTAGTGTGGCCGCCATCGTTTTACTTGATCCGACCGCCACGCTGCCGAGGGTTGCGGTAGTGGGCGAAACCGCCAGCGTTCCAGTGGCATCGCCCGTGCCGGATAAGGGAACAGTCAGCGTCTTGGTTGCGGCATTGGAGGTAAGGACCAAGCTGCCGGTATCGGTGCCAGCGGCAGTTGGGTCGAACTTGACGGTGAAGGTGACACTCTGCGACGCATCCAGAGTCAAGGGCACGGTGATGCCGGTGTCACTGAACCCGGTGCCGCTGGTCTTGGCAGAAGAAATGGTCACGGCGGCCTTGCCAACGTTACTCACGGTTTCGGTCACGCTATTGGCGCTGCCAGACTTCACGGTGCCAAAATTTACGCTTGTCCGGCTCGCAGAAAGACTGCCGGTCGCGGTCGTGCCGCCGCTCCCCGTGGTGCTCCCGACGCTGCTGCCTTTCGCGGCAATTCCTCCTCCGTTCAACTGCAGTATTAGGTTGGAGTCCGCCGCATTGCTGGCGAAGGTTACGGTAGCCCAATCCCACTGCGCCGTCGTGGGAGTGAAACGGATCGAGACTGCCGCACTCTTGCCGGATGCCAGCGTGAGAGGAAATGTTGGCGAGAGAATCTGATAGACCGATTTGCTGAGCGTAGCCTTGGAAATGGTTACGCTCTGTGGGCCGCTGTTGGTTAATGTACACGCAAGCGTCGCGGTCCGACCCACGGTAATCTGTCCGGCTTCGAGGGAACTTTGAGAGAGTTTCAGCGTAGCCGCTGCCGCCGGCGTCGCCTGGGCTGTAAAACCAAGGCACGCGCCCACGGCTAGAGCCAAGGAAAGGGAGCGCCTAGTAACGATTTGGGGGAAATTCATGTCACCTAGTTTTCATTCATTTTCGTTCCAGGCATAGGTCCCGGTGGGGCAGGAAATACTCATTGGTTTGTGTACCTCTCGCATGGGGGCTAGATCGATACGGCCCTTGCCGGACGTGCCTCTCCGGTAGCGTTAAGGCTCATTTCGCGAGAGAAAACTACAGCCGGACTGAAAGCCCGGCTGCGGAGGGTGCGGCAATAACGAATTGAGTTACGGTGTTGGAATTACGGCGCTCACTTGGTTCGAGTAAGCGCTCTCGGTCCCATCGCTGGCGATGGAGGTGGTGACGTAGTAGTAGGTCTGGCCGGCCTGTACGGTACTGTCGGTGTAGGTCGTAGCGGTATCGGCGGAACTATCGAGTTTGCCGTAAGGACCTCCCTGGGTGCCGCTCCGGTAGATGTTATAGCCGGTCACACCGGAACCAGTGTCGCTCCACGATAGGTTCGCGGCGTGCTGAACCGCTGCGGTCCCTGTCCCGCTAAGAGATTCGGATGCAGGCGAGCCGGATGCATTGGTCGCGAAAGACATAGTGGCGGATGCCGCCCCGGCAGACTGCGGCGTGAACGTCAGGGTGAAGGACGCTGTGCCGCCAGCCGGTATCGTCATCGGAAGCGACGGTCCCGTCAACGCGAACTCCGAGGTGCTTACCGACGCGGAGTTTACGGTCACGCTGGAACCAGTGGCGTTAAGCGTGGCCGAAAGGCTCTTGCTTGCTCCTACGCCCACGCTGCCAAAGCTGAAGCTGCCCGGATTGACCGAGAATTGGCCCGAAGCTGCGCCTGTCCCCGAGAGTGAAATGGACGGTGCCGTCCCCGATGCATTGGAGACCAATGCTATGGTACCGCTGTCCGATCCAGCCGATTGTGGCGAGAAGCTCACGCTGAAGGTGAAGGTTTGACCTGCGGACAAAGTCAGCGGCAATGTAATTCCCGATATAGTGAAGCTCGAACCGGTTAGGTTCGCCTGGGACACCGTCACGCTCGAACCACCCGAATTGGTGAGCGAAGCAGTTTTCGTACTGCTGCTGCCAACCTGTACGGTGCCGAAGCTGACTGAGGTCGCGCTCAAGCTTGCGGATGAAACGCCAGTGCCAGATAGCGGAATGGAGAAGGCGCTCGAAGAACCGCTGTTTGTGATGGCGAGATTGACGTTACTGCTTCCCGCGGACTGGGGAGCAAAGGCTACGCTGAACGACGCACTCTGTCCGGCGTTCAATGTCACTGGTAAGTTAAGCCCGGTAACGCTGAACCCGGCGCCAGCCGCAATCTGGGTCAGGGTGATGGCGATTCCTCCAGAGTTGGTCAGAGTCTCTGGCAGAGACTGACTACTTCCCACTGTCACATTGCCGAAGCTGATGCTGCTCGCGGTGGCACTGAGGGTCCCAGCAGCAACTGCCGTCGCAGTGAGTGGAACGGCGACGCTTGAATTCGAAGCGTTGGAGGCAATCGATAGACTGCCGCTTAAATTACCCGCCGACTTAGGCGTGCATGTAAGGCTGATGTTTGCACTTTGATTCGGTCCTAATGTCATGGGCGTGCCCATGCTGGTCATGCTAAAACCGTTTCCGGTTACCGTGGCTTGGGTCAGGGTGACGCTGGAACCGCCCTTGTTGGTGATCGTGGCCGACGCACTTTGGCTGCTGCCCACCGGAATCGTCCCAAACGCAACCGGATTCGAGCTTACCGCGAGCACGCCAGGCGTTACGACGGTTGCCGACAATCCCACACTCAGACTTGGGTTGGCGGCATTGCTTGCGATGAGGACACTGCCGGTTGCGGGTCCGGAAGTCTGTGCAGTAAATGTGACGGTTAGATCGCCGGTACCATTACCGGGAATCGTCATCGGGAAATTGTTACCAGCCACTGAAAACCCGGCGCCCTCAGCGGTCGCTTGGGAAACAGTTACGCTGGCCGTCCCGTTGTTAGAGATGGCGAGAGTTTTGGTCTGCGAACTACCCACGAGTGGACTTCCGAAGCTGACTGGCGTCGCGGTCAATTGTCCTACCGTCGTTCCCGAGGTGCTTGTCTGACTGCCAGTGGCCGTGCCGGATACCAGGATGCTCGCCGTTTCTGTCTCGCTCGTCGCCTCCTGGGTTTGCGGAGTGTCGTCTGCCGAAGTCTGAAAACTAGGCTGTGAAGCGACCATCGACGCGGCTGCCGTGGCGGAGATTTTTCCCGTAAAGGTGCCGCTGGATGTCGGCGCGAAAATTACGCTAAAATTCACCGTCTGCCCCGATGCCACCGTGAGCGGCAGAGTGATGCCCGAGAAAGTGAAATCGCTCGAACTGGCGGCGAGCTTCGATATAGTGACGTTGGTCGAGCCCGAATTAGTGAAACTACCCGTCTTCGCCTGTTTTGTTCCGACCGGGATCTTTCCAAAACTGACGCTCGCGGTTGTGGCCTCCAGCAACCCTGGCGCCAGCGCGTTGCCGCTAACCGGGACAGTGATCGAAGGTTGGGGCGCATCGCTGGAGATCAGAATCGTCGCGGAGGCTCTGCCTGCGGCGGAAGGCTTGAAGCGGACCAATAACGTGATTCCTCTTCCCGCGGCGATGGTCACCGGGAAACTTGGCGATACAACCTGATACTCGACGTTGCTCGCCTTCGCGTTGGTAATGGTGACCTCGGAAGTCGTCGGATTGGAAATATATTCGTCTGCCTGCAGGCTGTTGCCGACAACCACTGACCCGAAATTAAGGGCAGGACTGTTTGCCAACAGACTCTGGCCGCTGTTCTCATTCTGGGCCGAGCGTGGATCGGCTTGTAACGCACCACAACCGGCCATGAGGCCCAGGGCAATCACAACTACCAGCAGATTCCAGCGCGAGCGGAGATCTCTCACTGAAGACCTCTATTTCTGGCCGTATGAGAGTTGCCATACGGCGGGGGATTTAGGACCAACTGCGCTGGCACATCCCAAACCGACGCTTGGATTGTGTGGCACAGAAATGCCAGTCTGCCCCCACTTAGGTAATAGCGAAAGATTTCCGAAGGTCAGTGTCCGCGTGGAAGAAGGTCGTGAACTTCAGCGTCGTACTTCCTATTGCCGGGTGGAGCAGAAAAGATGTTCTCAGGTGAGACGGAACTCTCGCAGAAATCTGGTTGTATTCGTATGTGGTCGAGAGTTGGGACGAAGGGGGATGATTACTAGAAATCAGATATCGGCCGGATTCCCGCGCGGAAAAGTCTTTTGAATTGTTGCGGAACATCGCACGTCATGACTATACTTCGCCACCAACAGATGTTGCAGCTATAGGACCATTACGACGAAAAGGTGCAAAGGGTTGCGCCTTCAATGAACACAAGGGTCCAATTGTCTATCGCATGTTGCTGATAATGAACACGTTAATAGTTATCCACCTGGAACGATAATTGCGCTTCCTTCCAGGTTCCGACGTTGTGGTTCTCTTCAAGTCAGAACGGCTGGACGAATCGAAGGAGAGTTCACGACATGATGTCGCGGAGATGCGGAGCCTTGGTGCTGTTAATCATGTCTTCGCACTTGGGTGCCGCGTCGGTTGAAAAAGCATCTCGTGTGTCCACCCATCAGCCGGATCTCCTGAAAAGGCAGCAACAATTTGAAACGATGACATTTCGCGCCGCCAATTTCGATGCGATGTCGCTCATGACGACGCACATCAGCTGCGAAGCCACCGAACCTCCCGAGGCACTAGCTACCCCCGATCCTTTGTTTGGACCCTCCATGGCCGCCACGCAAATTGCCGTGAGCTTCATCGTTGGAACCGACGGTCGCGTGCACAGCCCTTTAATGCTCGAAAGCCTGGGGCCCTCCGGAGACAGGATCGTGCTCGATGCGGTGCGGGCATGGCGTTACCGTCCTGCCACTTGCAACGGAGTTCCGACCGAAGTCGAAGGCAAGATCGCGTTTTCGAGTCGCTAGGGTGAAATGAATCAACTAGAATGATTTCCAGGGAAATTATCTTGGAACAACCAACCAAATCCCGAGCCCCGGGCGTTGCGGCCGGCAAGCCCGAAACGGCCCCTTCGTCTGACTTGGCCGTGGATGAGTTCTTTAATCAGTTGCAATCCGATATGCGGCGCCCGGACCTCAGTCAGGAGGCCATAGCAGCGGCATTCCAAGCCATTCAGAAATTAGCCCTTGATACCGGAGCCGAAGAGGCGGGCCAGGCGGCTGTAAGACAGCCGGCCAAGGGAGGAATCCTCTGTCAGACTTGCAATACTACCAGCGCGGAAGGAAGTCTATTTTGTTCCACCTGCGGGGTCTCTTTAGACCGCGCCGTTGATCGGCAGGCAAGCGTGCAACCGGCGGGTGCGCACCACTACCACCACCATTATCATCACCATTACTTCCCGGCGGGCGGGGCGCAGTCGCAGGGAATCCCTGACTTTCGGCCTACTGCCAACGGAACCGTATCACGCGATGCTTTGAAAACGCGAGCGGCTTCCGGGACGCCGGCGCTGAGCCGGGCGGAAGCTTCCGTCCGCCGAATGACGCAGGACTGGGCGCAAGCCTGCAATACCAAACAACTCGATGATCTAGTGGAGTTCTACGCTACTGATGCTCTGGTGTTACGCGCTAATATTCCGGCGCTACGGGGTACGGCCGCGATTCGCGAATTTTTCTTCGCGGCTCTCGATGCGGGACTAGGTGAGGCCGAGTTCGAGCCTTTGCGGGTGGAGCTGTTTGGCGACATTGCCTTTGATGCAGGCCGATTCAAGACCTTAGTGCCCGTCGCAGTAGGCAAGCGACGGGAAGAGCGCGGAAAATATCTGATCCTTTTTGTGCGGCAGCCCGCCGGCGACTGGAAAGCAATGGTGGATTGCTGGTCCAGCGATCTAAACCTTGGTGGAAGCGCTGACCCCGTTGCAAAACCGGGTGCACCGATCCCCGGCTCAACCATGGTGCGCCCCCCTCGCAAGATCTGATCTAGCCTAAAATCCCCAGGTTGTTCAGGTCCACCCGCAGTTGGGCTGTATCCGTCACTTGAATGGTGTGCATTCCCAGCCGTGCCGCCGGTTCCAAATTCGGTGGACGATCGTCGAGGAAGCAGCACTTCTCCGGCGCTTCTTGCGTTAGTTGCAAGGCCAGCTGGTAGATTCCACTTTCCGGTTTGCGCAGCCTGACGAAACATGAACTGACAAAAATGCCGAAAACTTCGCGCAGGCCAAAGCTGCGGATACGGTACAAATTCAGCTCTGTGGATTCATTGTTGAGCGTGCCCATGAAATATTTTCCAGATCTCTTCAATTCCTGTACTAGAGCAATCCTGTCCGGCTTTGGTATCGACAATGAGAACATGTAATCCCTGAACGATTGCTTGCCGAAAGGACGTTCGCGATAGAAAACCGTCCGGTCGAGGTATTCATCTAGACTTAGCTCGCCGCGCTCAAAGGCAGGGACCAACGGTTCATGGCGCTCCTGAAACTCAGACTCATTGAGGCCAAACTGCTTGAGAGCTTGCGCGCGCTGGGTGTGATCCCAGGCATCGCTTAAGAGCACACCTCCGACATCCCAAAACAAGGTCTTGATGGCAGGCAAGTTTCCCTCCGAAAATCTACCTTACACTGCAGCAAACAATCCTGGGAGATAAAGGCAAAGGCCAATCCGGATTGCAGGATTGGCCTCGTTTGCCGGCGATACAGTTGTAGTTAGTTTGTGCAGGTTCCGCTGGCTTGTGTCGTGCACGGCGTGAAGCTCTGCCAGTAGGTCAGATTGTTAATATCCTGCAACTCTGGTGTACCGGGCGGCAGATTCGTTGGAACCAGAAATTCCGTGTCGAAGAAATATGCGCGGCTCGGCGGGCTATAAACCAGGTTGCAGCACTTGAATATTCCGGTAGCGTATTGCGCGTAGTAGAGGCTGATCAGCGAACCGCGATAGCTCAAGGTAGCCGGTCCCCAATTTTCGATATAGCGCAGAAAATTGTGTACGCCTCCGTCGGTACCGAAATCTTCCGGTGCTCCCGCTGGTTGCGGGAAGTCCATATTCTTCCCGGAAGCGATAGCGGTTCGGTAATACGTGCTGGTCGCGGCGCGATTGCCGGTATTGATCGTGTTGTTCATGTCGTTCAAGTCCGTCCAGTTATCGGACAGCAGGGTGACCGCATCCCCGATAAGGGCTGCGGCAGAGTGAGGGATATCGGCCGCATTCTGGTTTGCCCAAAAGGGATCTGCGGCATTTGAGTTGTAGTCTCCTAAGACGTAAAGTGGATTCTCAGACGCCACGGTAAAGCCGCCTGTGCCATTTGCCAGCGTAGGCAGATTGTTAAGGCTCCCATCCACCAAACGCAGAACGTGGCGCGCTCCCGTTACCTTATTCGCTCGCCCAACAGTCAGACAGTCGACCGAGACGTAAGGATTGTTTGGGCTGCTGACGCCGAACCCGGTAGAAACATTGACTTCTCCCCACTTATCGAGCACACCATTTTCGTCGATATCCTCCGGAGAGTAGCCGCTATTGAAGTTGTAGCCCGCTGTCGCCGGTTCCAAAGCCCCGTCCGGGACCCCGCCATTTGCGCTGTTGACGTCGTCTTCGAGGCCAGCTTCACCGTTGATAACATTGCCAGCGTTCGTGTCGGCCAACATGCCCCGACGGTCAGAGAAGTAAACCAGATACCCATTCTGTGTGCTAGGGTCCACCTTCGTACCGCTCAGACCCGCATAGACACCGGCTCCAATCAGCCACTGCCGTAAGTTCCCGACGTCGAGTTCGACTGCATTCATGATTCCGTTGGCATAACAAAATCCATTCGCTACGCCAGCGTTGTTATCGTTGACGAATCCTTCCCGAGGATCATAAAAATTGATTGGGTACCAACTATTGTTACCGTTGATGGTCGAGGGAGCATCGGTTCCGTTGATGACTCCGTCCCCGTTGCGATCGGCGAGTTCCTGAAGCAGCAGGATTGCGTTAGGATTCACGGCGTTCCCAACCAGCGGCGTGGCGGGCGGCAAATTACCGCGCGCAAATCCTAATTTCAACCACTCTTGCGTGATGCCATGCCATGTCCCGTTGGTATCCACGTATTCGACACGCAGCCAACCGCTGTACAGCGGCCATTGCGTGGCTGGCTCGGTTCCTGCGGCGCGGCACGGATCGGTGGAGGCCGCGGGTTTGTTCCCCGCCAGCCAAGGAGTACCCGAGCCCCACGAGACATCGCCCAGACTGGAATTCGCCCACGCCGTGCCGGTACTGACCAGCGGCGCGGCAATCCCAAAGGAAAGGCTCGGTGTGCAGCTCGCAGTCAGATCGATGTCCTGGCCGTCATTGGCGGGACTTCCCGGCCGGAGACCCGATTGCAGGTCGGCAAGCAGAATTCGTATATTGGCTTTGTTGTATTCGCGAGATGCACCCAACGGAGTCGTGGCAGATTCTCCGGCCAGCGGCTTACGAATAATTTGAATTTGTTGAGCCGAGGTGCATGGGTTCGGAGTGGCACAGCCTGCAGCCCCGGTGACAAAGGGCAACTCTAAAGGCTGCACCCCGATCGAGGCTGCATTCCCGATCATGCCATTAAAAGTGCCAGTAGATGCGGTATTCCAGTTAGGGTTGGCCGCGCCTGCGGGAGGAATCCCTCCGACCCAGCTCGAATCATCGGTCGCATTATTTGCGTCTAAACCAAAATCCAGGCAATCTGGACCTAGCGTCGCCGCAGCAGTTGCAACAGCCGTATCACACCCGCCGGTCTTGTCCGGAACATACACGCTGCCGGTATAGCCGCCGGTGTGGTTATTGGCGAGTCTGTCGCGGATAATCTGCCCTACCGCGGTAACCTTGGCGTCGAGAACAAGTGGGCCGGAGTTGGCTGCGAGATAGAGATTGCCGTTGCTATGTACCCGGCCTTGGAAGGCAAAAAATGGACCGGCGAAATAGCTGAGATCGCCATCTGAGAAGACGCCAAACTGGAATACAGGAATCAACGCTACCTGAACGCCTCGGGTCATGTTCACCGACGCACCAGTCGGGCGAAATGCCGTAACCTGCAGCGTGATCGGGATGATTTCCGCCGTCAGCCCCTCGTTCGCGCCGGAACTGATAATGGTGGTAGCAGTAATCGGGTTGCCGTTAGCGTCAGTCTGCGACCACTTTACGCTCTCCAGATAGGTCACTCCCGCGATTTGTGCGTTGGAGGGTGGAGAGGTTTGCGCCAGATTGTTCAGATCCGCCTGGGTAGGAACCAAATCGAGCTGATAAAGGCTGGCAAGATCGGCGGTGAGTTTTTCCATGCCAGACTCCGCACCGTAATAGGCGATATTCGACTCCAAGTCGTTGCCACCCACTTTGCCCGCGCCGTTTACCATGTACATCAAACCAACGGCAACACCCGATAGCAAAATGAGCAACATCAGGCTGGCGATTAATGTGAATCCTCGCGAACTATGGTTGGACTTGCCCATACCCTTCATCTCCTAAGAACTCCCCGGCCCACTTTTCTGCCTACTGATACCGATTCTTGAAAGAAAGATTGCGCGCGCTGATCGAGGTGGCGAGCGCCATGCTCTGCGATTTGCCACCGAGAGTCAGCACGCTTTGCCCCATGATCTGTAAATTGATTTTGTAAATTTGGTTCGGGGAAAAACTCGGCACGTTGTGAATCGGATCGCGGACTCCCGCACATGTTCCGGCCACCGAGTTATTGCAAAGATCGTAAGTCACATTGAGCCCGATAATATTGTCGGCCACGGGTACCGGCGTCTGGCCGTTCACTTGGCGCATCAGACGGGGAGTTTGCCCGTTCGCCGGAACTTGAACGAAATACGTCACGGCCAAAACCCGGTAGGCCACCGTGGCCACGGCGGGGTTGAGGGTGGCGATGTACGCTATATTTCCTTTACCGGCAGTGGATTGATTGATGTTCAGCGGGTCGGCATCGTTGAAGGTGATCGTTCCGCCACCGCCGCCGGCGGCCGCCACCTGGGATACCTCTCCGATCGCGGAACCCGTGCTATTGGTGAGCAGAATTAAGTCGCCGACCACGATTCCAGCGGGACTGACGATCGCGGGAAATCCGAGCGGTGGTATCGCCGGAGGCGTCGCAGTGATCCCGGTGCCGGTTGTGTTCTGAAATGCGATGGTGTATTGATTCAACGGAAAGCTATAGTCCACGTAGATGCTGGTAATCGAATCGGGCGTGGCACCGGTCGCAGGGATGGTCGCCGGGCCGCCGACCTCCATGCCGTCAAGAGGTCCGGGGACGATTCCATACATGTAATTGGAAACATTTACCGCACCGATGACGCCGCTCGGATAATTCACTGCACTGAGATAGCAGGACGGAGTTTGATCGCACCCATAGTGGGACGCGGTTGCATTGACACCGTAAGGTAATGCCAATCCGCCCGGGGGCAAACCGGACCCCGCCATGCTTACATCGCGCGCCACCAGGTTTAACGCGGTGCGAACGTTCTGCTGCATTTCCGCTTGCTCGGTGACCATGGAGGTGGATTGCAGAGCCGACTGGAACAGTTCGGTGGCGGAGCCGATGACGATCAAGCCAACCGCCATAGCGACCATGAGCTCGAGCATCGAAAATCCGCGCCGCCGTGTTGTCGCATTCTGTCTCATAAGCTCCTCTAGCGGTACGACGAAATCAGTGCCTCTACGGTGTAGCTGCGCAGGTTGCCATTGGGGGTTGGATACTGGATCGTGACGACAATCTGCCGCAAGTTGGCATTGATGTTCCCGATGGCGTCGGTAACGTTATTGATCTGCACCTGACGCTGAAAACTGGCCAATGAAAACTGCACTGTCGAGGGATTCGCGCCAGCCATGCTGCCTGTCTGCCCCGGAACACTGATCGGGGCGGGAGGGACGTCGTCCGCTGTGTCTTCCAGGCCGTCGGGTCCTGGATCGGTCAGCGGCAGCATTCCCGGAGCGAAGATTCCGGGCCCACCGGCGGATGAATTCTGAATTTGCGCGAAAGTGATCTGCGCCGTCTCGCGCGCGGTGAACACACTCTCCAGCGCTTCGGTGGCACGCTGCCGGGCAATGGTATCGAGCTGAACGGTCTGAGTTGTGCCTACGGCCACGGCAAACACAGCCAGCAGAGTTACCAGTCCGACGGTGACGATGACGGCTGAAATCATGGCCTCGAGAATGGTGAAGCCTTGTTGGCTCTTTTTCGTCGCGGATTGTCGATGTTGGAATTTCATTGCTGAATCCATAAGGGATTGCCTGAGTTGCTCACCAGGCGCCAGCCACGAATTCTGCCGCTGGCGCCAAAAACACTAACCGCCCGCGTGCTGTAGACATCTCCAGTCCGGGCAATATAAAGAACTCCGTTGTTGTAATTTCCGTTGGTATCGCGTGCCGAACCATCGGGCATGAACGCAACCTGATTCGGGATCGTGCCAGCCACTCCAATATCGAAATCCAGGGCGATGTTGCCAGTCCCGAAGCCGTCAGGAGTGGCCGAGGGGCTGGTCGGGATACCCACGATGATCTGGAATTGCATATCGAATGGAAGCTCGACACTGCTTAACTGGACGGCACTCGAAATGGCGGTTCCTGCCGGCCATTGGAACGTCTGAACACTCTGTGCGTCGGGCGCACCCAGCGGGGTAAGCGCCCCAGCAGGACTGCCCAGCCCGAAGCAAACAATGAACTCCTGCCGATTCTCGATTGCGCGCTCGCGCGCATTCCGCATTTGCATTAATGCGGTATCGTAGGCCGCATTGGTGCGTGCGTCCTTGATCGCGGGCTGCAGGCAGAGGACCGAAACCGCGGCCAGGACCATGGCGATGGCGACCACGACCATCATTTCAATAATTGAAAATCCACGGTTGTTGCCGTGCTTCATGATTGCTCCTCTTCACGCCTTGAGGGAGATTCCGCACCACCTCACCTGCGATGGTGAAAACTGTCAGTCTCGCTTGCCTCTTCGACGCCACCAAGCAGGGAGTCCGTACGAAATATCAGGGGGGAGGGCTTGCCCACCGCGTTGGCGGCGATGCGGAATACACCGCACAGCCTGATCGTATGGAGCGGCTGAAAGAGCGTCAAAGTACTAACGTTCATGCCGGGATTGTGCACCTACGTAACGTAATCGGCTGTTGTGACGATAGTGATCCCCTCGTTATCGAACATTTCCCACATGTGGATCGAATTGCTCGAACTCAGGCATGTGCCTTCGCCGTGATATGGCGCGAGCCCTTAGTTTCAGCTCTACGAGTACTTGGCACGTAGACGCAGGCCCGAAAGTCGTAATGCTCGGCCAGACATCTCGCGCAAAGATGAAATTGATGCACTTTGCAATGAACCACCGGGGCTTCTTTTCGGCATAAATCGCAGGCCCCGCGTGGCATTAACTTGGTGTGATCGCTTGCGGGAACTATCGCGGTTGGCTGGGAGCTAAGGAGAAGCGCTTTCAGGTAAATACCCGCGGCCACGGCGAGAGCCCCCGTTCCGAACAGAGCTGCTCCCAGCCCCAAAAGACTTCGGTCATTATGGTTGCCCAGGCCCGCTGGCATCATGCACAAACCAACAAAGCCGATGACAACACCGAAGGCGATCATCCAGTTACCGGTGCGCGAGGACATAGTTTTAACTTCCTGAGACGAACTTTGAGAAAACCACTCCAGTAACCAACTCAGAGATTACATTTGAGATTATCGGCTTACTCTCCGCGGCTCCAGATTACTGAGGTCACTTTGCGAGCCGTGGTTTGCACTCGCGGACTTCAGTAACTTGCCACGATCATTCACCGCACCTAACATGCTGTGGATATGGCTCTAAGCGCGCTCATTCTGTCCCGGGATGCTGACGCCGTCCGGGTTCTCAGCGAGATCTTGAAGGGTCGTGGAATCGAAGTGGAAAGTTGCAGCGACCATGCCATCGCCGAAGCCCGGTTGGCCGAACAAAACTATGCAATCGCAATTCTGGACTGTGGCGACGAAAACACAACGCTTAAGCTGATCACCAAACTACGAACCGACGCAACGAATGCGAAGGCGCTCGTGGTCGCCATGGTGGACACGACAATTGAGACCCGCGACCTTTTCGAACGCGGCGTGAAGTTTGTAATGTACAAGCCGATCTCAGTCGAGCGTGCCAACGAAAGTTTGCAGGCGGCCTGGAGCTTGCTACCCCATGATCGGCGTCGCAAAGAACGGGTGAACATTTCGACGCAAGCGTCGATCACCTTCGCCACCACCGAGAATGCCGCAGTGCCGTTGCTGAATGTGAGTGAAGATGGCATCGCCATCCACTCCCAAAGCAAAATGCCGCCACCCTGCCGCGTCTATTTCCAATTCACCTTGCCCGGTGCGCCCTCAGCCGTACGGCTCTCGGCAGAAGTGATTTGGCAGGATTGGCGGGGCCGGGTTGGCCTGCACTTTGCACACGTGCCTCAAACTTCCCGGCGTGCATTAAACGAGTGGCTGCGAACCAACCCACTCCAGCGGTTGGAAAAGACTTCAAATAGGCCGCAAATAGAGCGCTTCGTGCTGACGTCGCCGGAGCCTCGCATCCTGAGCCCTGCATCTGCCGCTGTTTCAAAAGAGGATGAACGTCGCGCCCAAGTCCGGCGCGCCTGCCGCGTGGGTGTGAATGTTTACCGGCCCGAGGGTACGGTCCTGCAGCATTGTATTCTCACCGATTTGAGCGCAGGCGGATGCTACATCGAGACCACAATGCCTCTCGCCGTAAGCTCAAGGCTCATTCTAGAAGTGCGCAGCCAGTACTGGAAGGTGCGGGTGCATGGCAAGGTTCAAAGCATGCACGTGGGCTTCGGCATGGGTATTGCCTTCCGTTCGAAGACCTCGGAAGACAAGGATGAGGTTCGAAAACTATTAGCTTGTCTGGACGAGCAGCTCACTGCCACTCGATCTTAATCGACGGATCACGCGTTCGGGGCGCCCCCCGCAAAGACTACCTTACAAGTTGCGATTCCACGGCTTGGCGAAAGTAGGGCAACGAAAGCCGTAACCCTGTTTCCAAATCTACTTTTGGCTCCCAACCCAGCAAGGTACGAGCCTTTGTAATATCCGGCCGACGCTGCTTCGGATCATCCACCGGTAATTCTTGATAACGGATCGAACTCTTGGATCCAGTCACTTTCAGCACCTGTTCGGCACATTCGAGCATCGTTAACTCATCCGGGTTGCCAATATTCACTGGCTGATGCTCGTCCGCTCGTGCCAGGCGCAGAAACCCTTCGATCTCATCGCTGACATAACAAAAACTCCGCGTCTGACGTCCATCACCGTACACCGTTAGATCTTCTCCCCGCAGCGCCTGCTTCATGAAGTTGGGAATCACCCGGCCATCATTCAATTGCATACGGGGACCGTAAGTGTTGAAGATGCGGACGATTCGCGTATCGACCTCATAGTAGCGATGGTAGGCCATGGTTGCCGCTTCGCCGAAGCGCTTGGATTCGTCATAAACCGAACGCGGACCAATAGGATTTACGTTACCCCAATAAGTTTCAGTCTGGGGATGCTGTAGAGGGTCTCCGTAACACTCCGAGGTGGAAGAAACAAGGTACTTGGCGCCATATTTCCGCGCAACGTCGAGCGCATGAAAACTTCCCAGCGAATTTACCTTGAGAGTTTCGATCCCGTGCTCGGCATAGTCCACGGGGCTAGCTGGGCTGGCAAAATGAAATACGTAGTCCACCCTGCCGCAATCGAAGGGTTGGTTGACATCAATCTCTCGAAATTCAAATGCGGGCTCGTTAGAGAGATGGGAAATATTGGAGAGGCTTCCGGTCAACAGATTATCCGCGGCAATCACGGAATAGCCATCGGCTAGCAGTGCGTCACAAAGATGGGAACCAAGGAAGCCGGCTCCCCCTGTAATCACCGCGCGCAATTTGGTCATGACGTCTTGACATTCCTCGGCGCGACCACAGGCATAGTGACGGGTGCTTCCACTGGAGCCGTTGAACGGCCCACGCTGTAATAGGTGAATCCATGAGCCGCCATCGTGGCAGGATGATATAGATTCCGGCCGTCCACCACAATGGGATACTTAAGATGTGTCCGGAGAAGCGGCAAATCCAGCGTCGCGAACTCCTCCCACTCGGTGAGAATCAACAGTGCATCCGCGTCATGCGCCGCTTCGTAGGCGCTGTCGGCAAATTCCACGTTCCCGGTCAGCACCTCGGAAGCGCGTTTCTTCGCGGCGGGGTCGTAGGCTGAAATCGTGCAGCCCTCCTGCAGCAGGGATTGCACCAGCGAAATGGCCGGCGACTCGCGAATGTCGTCAGTGCCCCCTTTGAAGGCCAATCCGAGCACGCCCAACCGTTTGCCACGAAGCGTCCACAGTGCGTTGCGGACTTTGCGCAGAAAGCGATGGCGCTGCTCCTCATTGATGCGCATGACCTCATCCAGCAAGCGGAAATCGTAGCCGCATTCCCGGGCCACCGATCGAAAGGCCATCAAGTCCTTGGGAAAACAAGAACCTCCATAGCCGATCCCAGGATTGAGAAAACGAGGGCCTATGCGGCTGTCGGCTCCGATACCCTGGCAAACCTCCCGCACATCGGCACCCACGGATTCGCAGATCGAAGCTACAGCATTAATGAACGAAATCTTCATTGCCAAAAACGCATTGGAAGCATGTTTAATCAACTCCGCACTTTTAGTGCTGGTCACAATGATGGCCGGAGGAATGGAAACGCGGTCCGGCCGGGGAATCGCGTCCGAGCGTTGATAATAACTGCCGTTGCTCAAGGGCAAATAGATTTCACGGAGAACAGACGCACAGCGCTCGGTGTCGGCGCCCAAAAGAATACGATCAGGATAGAGGAAGTCCGTAACTGCGGTGCCCTCGCGCAAAAATTCAGGGTTAGAGGCGACATCGAAAGAGTCCGGCGGCGTGGCGTTGCGAAGGATGATCTTCCGCACCCAATCGCTGGTGTAGACCGGCACAGTGCTCTTTTCAACGACCACTTTGTATCCGTTGATAGCACCCGACACGCTACGCGCCACCGACTCAACGTAGGATAGATCGGCTTCCCCTTTATCCGTTGGCGGCGTGCCTACCGCGATGAAAACGGCCGCGCTGGCGCGCACCGCCTCCTGCAGATCATCAGAAAAGGTCAGACGATGGCCGCGGTTGCGATCCAAGAGTTCAGGTAAGAATTGTTCGTGAATAGGAACCTTGCCGGCGTTAAGTGCCGACAGCTTATCCTGGTCATTATCCACCACGATCACTTCGTGACCAAGATCGGCGAGGCATGCTCCCGCCACTAATCCGACATACCCTGAACCTACAACCGCAATATGCATCCGTCACCTCATCGCTGCGAAGTAGCATGCTCGCCCGGACCAGATACTCTATCAGTTTCTTCCGCGCGGCAGAGACTCAGTGGGCCATACGACAGCACATTTCGTCAATCAGGGTTAACAGGTAGAAACTACGTTCCTCGTCACAGACCGGCGTGCCGCTCATCACAACTGTGGGTGAATCTCGTCAATTTCCGCTTACACGGTCAGGGAGAGTAAAAAGATTTGCCTTTGTTTTCCGATCCGAGCGCAACCACCGCCACTAAGATGAAAATGTTTGCAACTTCAAAAGTGCTCAACGCCCATGGATATCCTAACTTGTCGCGCAGAGCGTACTCGAGAGTGTTGGTTCCGGCTGCCAGAAGAATGCCGAGCTGATACGCCACTCCCGGCATGATTCCCCGCACCGCGTCGGGCGAAAGCTCGTTCAGATGGGCCGGAATAATTCCCCAAGCGCCTTGGACACCGACTTGTAGAAGAAAAGCTCCCAGCGCCAATACAAACCAGGAATGTCCAAACGCCCACGCCGGGATCATGCACAAAGCCATCAGCAGAGCCGCGATCATGCTGCGCCTGCGGCCCCAATCTTCCGATAGCTGGCCAAACACGACTGCTCCCAGCACGGCGCCAACATTGTAGAAAATTGCGATATAAGAGACGGAAGCGGCGGTAAAACGCCGCGCAGTTTTCAGAAAATCCGGGTATAGATCCTGCGTGCCATGCGAAAGAAATAGCATGAGCGTCATGAGCAAGACCAGATACGAAAAGATTTTCCATTGTTCGGTCACCGTGCGAAGAATCGCATTCGTAGTCGGTGCGCGGTGTTGCTTCCATGCCTCCGATTCCGGAACCTTGGCTCTTATATAGAGAGCCAGCAAGGCTGGAATTCCTCCTACCCAGAACATGGCGCGCCATCCCCATGCGGGCAGGATGAACCGCGACGCCAATGCGGCCAGCAAGTAACCGATGGAGTATCCGCTTTGCAAAACTCCAGAGAGCACTCCGCGGCGTCTTGCGGGAGCGCTCTCCATTGCCAACGAAGCCCCAACACCCCATTCACCACCCATCCCAATTCCGTAAATGGTGCGCAGCACGAGAAAAAAGGTATAGTTGGGCGCAAATCCGCAAAGCAGTTCGACCACCGAGAAAAATACTACGTTGGCCATCAGGGGACCGCGCCTCCCGTAGCGATCCGCCAACAATCCAAAGAGAACGGCACCGACCGGACGCATGGCAAGGGTCACAGTAAGAGTCCAAATAATTGCGCTCTTGGTTACATGAAAATGAGTGGCCAGCGTGTCCACCAAAAACACCAGCACGAAAAAATCGAACGCATCCAGCGTCCACCCCAGGAAGCTTGCGCCGACAGCGTGCCACTGGTCGGACCTGGATGGTTCTGGCTGCGATCGGCCTGCACCGGCAGACCCCCTCGCCGAAGAATTTGTGTTGGGAGTAATCAATGAGGTTCTGGTGGAGTTAGAAACGCGAAGACTATAGACCTCCGTTAGTTTTCCACAAGGTTTATCGTGTTGACAACCCAAGCTTTTCGAGTGACACTCCGGTCAAGAGTGTGAAAGTTGTGCGAGCGGCTTATTTCTCTCTCGACAAGGTGCCCACTTCGGTGGAGAGATTGGTTCCCAAGCTGCGTCAGTGTCGGGGCTTCTCGCATGCCTTACTGACCCATGGTGCGGCCTGACTTCCCTGATCCCCGGCGAGTGCTTGACCAAGCGCTTCATCCTGAAGCGGCGCAGTCCAGACAGCGAATAATTCACCCGCCTCTGCTTCGAGACGCCCGCATTTCCACGGGTGGCACCGAAAATGGGCCCGATTCACAGATCGAACGAATGCTCGAGCAAGTGCTTGAGCAGGTTCTATTAGCCACCAGCGCGACGGCTGCTGCCATTGCATTAAGCGAAGGCAGGGAAGAAAACGGCATGGTGTGCCGCGCTGCAGTCGGCCCCAATGCGCCGGATGTCGGAGTGCGGCTCGATGTCAGTTCCGGATTGTCCGGAGCTTGTGTTCGCAGCCGCGAGGTGCAGTATTGCGCTGACACGGAAAGCGACTCCCGCGCCAACGCCGCGGCCAGCCGGCGTCTGCGCGTGCGCTCCGTGCTGGTAGTTCCGGTGATGGATGGTAACGAATTGTTAGGGGTATTTGAGATTTTTTCACCCCACCCGGGCGCGTTCGGAAATCGCGATCTGCAAAACCTGCAGACTCTCACATGCGTGGTTGTGGAAAATCTCCGGGAACTTTGGACGCCGCAGGCTCCAGCCCCGCATCCCGCTGAACCTTCTTTCGTAAGCAATGAAGGTTCAGAGCGGCAGGCTCACCCCGTGGACTTCATTGCGCAAGCTTCCGCGGAGATGACGGAGAATCTGAAGGACGAATCGGACGAGCCGCTTTTCTCTTTTGTGCCGCCGCGCGAGCCAGAGAAGAACGCCGACTCCCCAAAAGTGGCAAGTGCCCCACCTCCCGGCTGGCCCGTTATTGGCGCAACCATACAGCCGGATACTGCTGCTATTCAAACCGTAGATTCGCGGAAAACGCGGCTGGGGAAGAAAGGTCGCGAATGGACCTCCAGCCTTCTGACTGGTGCCGTCATCACGTTGGCGGTGGTTCTGGGGTGGACGGTAGGACGTCCAAGTTGGCGAAAAGTAACGAGCAGCAGAGAAACTCAGTCTGATGCCGCTCCGCCACCCCCTCCGGAGTCGAATTCAAGCCACGGCGCGGCAATCTCGAAAAATCTGGACTCTGCAGGTGTCGAACCCGCGGATGATTCGGTACAGCTTCGCGGCGCCGAGGCGCCTCGATCTCGGACTCAAGCGGCGCCCGGTGGCCTCGTGATCTATCAAAATGGCAAGGCCATATTTCGCCAAATTCCCGCAACTGGACCCTCCGGCAGCGCCTCCGCAAGCTTTCGAGCCGGGCAACCTGATCCGACCGAGAAGGTCGCGGCTGTCTTTCTCTCTCCTCAAATGGCTAGTTCTCGTTTGATCCAAAGAATCGAGCCGGTGTACCCAGATGCTGCCCTGCAGCTGCATATTCAAGGAGAAGTGGAACTCGAAGCTTTGGTTGGGAAAGATGGTTCGATTGAGCAACTCAAGTTGGTGAGTGGAGATTCGCTGCTGGCTCGGGCTGCCGCGGATGCGGTCCGGCAATGGAAGTTTCGGCCCTATCAGTCGGACGGGCAGTCCGTGGAATTCAGCACCCGCATGAGCGTGGATTTCCGTCTCCCCTAGTGCGAAAATCGGCAGATCGTAAGGGACGGCATTTAAGCCCGCTTCGGTTTTACGCCTTCACGCTGGATCGTTGGTCGGTCTTCCACCTTTTGACTTCGGTTTCGTGACGGCCTCGGCGGTTCTCTACCAGCAGATTCCCGTTGTAACTCAGCTTGGCCTCCTTGCCTTTGCGGGCCATCTTCGCATCCGGGTCCGTTTTCGATGCGTGCGTCTGATTCGACGCTTCTCCCCTGGAAGTCCACCGTCGCATTGCCGGGATCGTCCGGCGGAACGTCGTTCTTCGCATCCTTGCGTTGATAACTCTTCACACTCACCCACGCTTCCAGTAGCGTTCCATCCACCGTGAAGTGTTCGTCCGAGAGCCAGGACTTTTTTACGGCCCCCCACGACCGAAACCTACAGACTAGTCGTTGGACCCTTCGAGAGCGACAACACGGCAATCCTGGTTCCGCGAGGCCGCTCCTACAAGTTACAAGGAAATGAAGGCGACTAAGCAGCGACCGCTAATGCCAGAGCGCGTTTTTCCGCAGCCTGCTAGAGAGAGCGTGGCCGCTCGGTTTCGTCCAATCCTGGGTTCGACGTGAGCTTTGCTTTGGTGAAGGGAAGACGGTCAGCCGGGAGGGATCGAGGCTCGTTTCCAGACTCCCTGGAGCATGGCCGGAACCATTGGTTGGCAGGGCAGTGGCTCCAGGTCTAGTCCGTGAATACTAGCGGCCCGTGCATCAGCGTGTCGACTCGTTTCTCTAAGTGCATAGCGTAGATTTGATATGCCTGAACCAGATGCTCCGCCCAGTGTGCCAGCACAACGAACATAAAGACTTGCAGGGCGCGTTCATGCCAGCGGGTGTTGAGCTTCTCGGAGAAGCCGGCATTTGCGGAAGGAACCGCATGCAAATTGGGAATTGCAGGACTTGAAACTGCCATTGAGTTCCCTCGCGTCTGCGATATTTATCGCCCAAAAAGTGTGACCACGATCATACTTTTGGAATTTTGGGTCAATAATTGTTTTGTATTAGCGAGAAGGCGGTTCAGTGAGTACGTAAGCGATCTCCCCAGGCAATCTGTTTAACCTTCGGCCATTGCCTCGGAGATGGTGGCCGGGTCTTCGGGAATGTTTGTAGCTTCCGAAGATTCTGACGGGTAATGCGGAAGAAACAGACTGAGGGCGGCCGCCACAACGCAGGTCAGGGCAAGACCAACGATCAATCGGGGCTGATACATCCCATAGCGATCATAGAAACGACCCACTACCACCGGCCCGGTAGCTCCGCCTACGGCATAAGCCGTCCATGTCAAACCGTACAACGCGGCAAAATGTTTTCGCCCGAAGTAGCGAGCAATCAGGTAGGGCACAACATCCGCCTCGCTGCCCAGGCCATAGCCGATCAGCGCCGTTCCCATCAAAGCGGTAGCGGCGGTTGCGGCTGTCGTCAAGGCGAATATGCCAATGGAAGCAACCGCCAGCATGACCATCGCAACGTACGGAGCAAAGTAACGGTCCAGCAGAAAGCCTGTCGTCAGCCGGCCCAGAATTCCAGTGGCACCCATTACCGAGAGCGCGAGCGCCGCACTTTCTCCAGACACACCCCTCTCAGTGAGCAGGGCAGCTAAATGGGAGAGCAGTCCGTTCGAACCGAATGCCTCCAGCATAATAATGATGGCCAAAATCCAGAATATGAAGCCGCGCAGCGCGGTTCCCACGGGAACACCAGTGCTGAAGCTTTGATCGGAGTGCGCGGCACTTACTGGACGGTTCTTTACCAAAAGCGCGCTCAGCGGAAACCCGAGCAGAGCGATACAGCCGAGCGCAATGTAAGCGCTCCGCCAACCGTAGTGATGAATGACGGCTTGCGTGACTAACGGGATCACGATCGATCCGGTGCCGCTCCCGGTGAGAACGAGCGCCAGCGCGAGGCCCCGATGTTTCTGAAACCATGTAAGAACAGCTCGTGTATAGGAAAGCTGCGCTGTCCCATTTCCAACCACTCCCAGAACAAAATACGTCAGATAGAACCGCGCGATGTTCGGCGTGAGCCGGCTTAACGACATATACGCCAAAGCAAATACGATTATGCTGGGGAGAATGATCCTCCGGGGCGGAAAACGATCCAGCAAGGTCCCGATGCCCGGCGAAAAGACGGCCACCGTAATCGCCGCGATGCCAAAAGCGCTGGAAATGGCTTCCCTGTGCCAGCCAAAGGATTTGGACAGCGGCTCAAGAAAAAGGCTGAACGTGTACGGCATGATTGCCGCAAAACTGACCATGACGCCAACGAAGGCCGCCAGGCACACTCCCCAGCCGGGAAAACGAATTGAGTCTTCTGTCGTTGGCTTGGTTATTTCCATCGTGACCTGACGTAGTGCAGCATGATCCGCCGTAATGTTCTTGCCAAGCAATATTCAAAGTTGATGCGAGCCATTTTGGCAAAGCCGTCGCCGAATGAATTCCGCTTTGTGCCGCTATGCCGCTTCCACCGGCGGTTCCCCAGCGCGGACATAACCCTGATTGGCAAGTCTTCGCCCCATTTCGCGGTACATCGCGGGATCGGCGGGCTGCGAGGTCGCCAAACCATCCACGTAGCGGTTGTACATGCAAAAGGCGGCTGCGATGAGCACGGTATCGTGGATCTCTTGGTCGGTCGCGCCGTGCTGGCGGGCGCGCGCGATATCGGCAGCGGTTACTTGCTTGCCGCCTTGTTGCACTTTTCCTGCAATGGCCAGCAGGGCCTTCATCTTGCCGGAAAGCTCGGTAGCTTCGTAGTTGCGCTTGACACGATCGATCAAGTCATAGTTTCCTCCGAGATGCTCCGCGGCTGCAGCACCGTGAGAAAGCTGGCAGAAACAACAATCATTCTGCGACGAAACATAGGTCGCAATCATCTCGCGTTCGGCGGAGGTGAGCGTGTTGGGGCCACGGAGAAGTACCTCAGCTAATTCCAGCAGCGGCTTTGCGGTTTCCGGGCTGATAGTCAACGCGCCTATGATACCGGGCAGGCCCTCGGGCAGTTTGATGTGTGCCATATTTACTCCTTCCCCACAAAACTAGAACAGAAACTTCAGCGCAAACTGCACCAGCCGCGGCGGCTGCGCCGCCAGAATCTGGTTAAAGGTCGGCGAGCTGATGTCGCTGTCGGGCAGACGGAAATTCGAGTGGTTCAAGAAGTTAAAGAACTCCCCGCGGAACTGCAATTCCTTGCTCTCAGAGATGCGGATATTCTTGAATGCCGAGAAATCCCAATTATCGTAGCCCGGCCCGATCGCAACATTCCGCCCCTCCGAGCCGAACTGCTGCACTGGAGAATTCGGGTCAGGAATAATGCGTTGGAATGCCGCCGTATTCAACCATTCGTTGACCGTCTTGGGCCCGGCATTCGGGTTTTGCCCCGCGACCAGGTTCGGGCGGTTCGCCGAAAAGCCGGTGATCTCCGGCGCGCTGCCCTGTTCGGAAACGTCGTCGGAGTCAAATACTGTGAAGGGTGTGCCGCTCATTAATGTGACGATGCCGTTCAACTGCCAGTTGCCGACCACCTGCTGATACCAATTTCTCGGCTGCCGCCACAGCGGCAATGCCCACTCATAGCTAAAGACAAAGCGGTTGCGCGCGTCAAACATCGACAAGCCACGCTCCGCCTTCAGGTTGTAGGGATCCTGTGCCAGGTCATTTTCGCCCGCCACCGGCATCGAAGCCGATCCCGTCATGTTGAAGGAAGAGGCGTCGTCAATATCCTTCGACCAGGTGTAGGAAGCCAAGAACGAAATGCCGTGTCCGAAGCGCTTCTTCAAACTGGTTTCGAGCGCGTTGTATTCCGAATTCGCAATGCCCGCAATCAGTCCTGTCGAAGAATAAATACAGTCGCTTTCCGTTTGGGCCAGCGTACACCCCGAGTAAAGGCGGCGCTGGTCGGCGTTGCTGCTGGTGGATAAAGGTTGGGGCGGGTTCTCGTTATCAAAGCCCGGCACGTAGACCGTCGGATTGCCTTCGATGAAGCGCGGCAGCTTGGTTCCTTTTGTCCCGACATAGCCGACTTCAAAGAGCAAGTCAGAGCCCAGCGATCGCTGGATGCTCAAATCCCAATCCTGCGTGTAGGGCAACGGCAAGTTCGGAGTGAGCGTGAGGTTGGTGAGCGGAGTGGCAAATGATCCCGGTGCCGGCGGATTGCCATCGAACGGATCGGCGAACGTCCCGGCATTCGGCGCGGGACAATACGCTACAAAGCAACTGATCTGTGCCGTCTGCAAGTACGGCGGAGCGCTGATCGGCGACTGCAGCGGACCGCCCTGCCCCGTGTAGTAGGGCTCGTAGAAGATTCCGTAGTTCGTGGTAACCAGCCATTTGCCCTGTCCCGTTGGGTCCCAGGCAACACCTACCCGCGGAGCAAAGGCTTTATGGAAGGTTGGAATGAGCCCGCGAGGCACGCCGGGGTCGCCGGGATAAAGAAGGTCCTCGGGAGCATTCGGCATGACAACCGACTGCCGCCCAGGAATCCACAGAGTCTGCCGGTTGTGAATCTCGGTGTAAGGAAATGGCAGATCGTAGCGCAGCCCAAGATTCAGGGTCACGCGCCTGGTCACCTTATAGGTGTCCTGCCCGTAGCCGTAGAGCGAGTTGCCGCGGATGCCGCGATTGAAATCGCCGCGGCCTTGCAGAAACACGACGGGAGCGCCCGTCAGATAGCTGGCAAAGGCGTCCGTAAGCGGAAACGGC
The DNA here is from genome assembly GCA_963834075.1 of uncultured Acidobacteriaceae bacterium. GTDB lineage: Bacteria > Acidobacteriota > Terriglobia > Terriglobales > Acidobacteriaceae > PALSA-270. Next base: position 479,657 of record CAWIAH010000011.1, on the reverse strand, counting down.
CCAAACACGAAGAACCCATTCGTGGCAATTCCCTGCAGCGCGTTCGTTCCCTGATGCTGGCCTCCTGCGCCGAACTTCAGATCGTGCTTGCCGTGCACCCAACTCAAAGAGCCGGAATAGTCGTAGGCATCCTCGTAGCTGTCGCGTGGGCCGGTAATCGGGTCGCCCACCGTGGTGTATCCGTTCACCTGAATAAACGGAGGACCGGTCGCCACATCGAGGCTCGGCGAATAGTTGAAGCCCAGATCGGTGGGGCTGGTATGGTTGGTGCGCAGCCCGAACAAAAACTTATTACGTAAGAACGACAACCGCGCTACACCGATCAACGAAGGCGAGAAGGTATGCGTTTCCGTGACCACGAAATTCTGAGCGCGCTGATCGACGCCCACCGGAAATCCGGGCACGCTGGCGCCAGCAGGGGACAATGGGTCGAGTTCGTTGCCGTTGCTGAATAGATACCGGAAGTTTAACGTATCCGATGCTGTCAGATAGTGGTCAACGCGCATGCCAAACTGATCGCTGTTTTGCTGCAGCACCTCCGTGGAATTCAGGAAATTTGCTCCGTCATTCGGCTGCGGGAACAAACTCAGCAGGCTCTGCGAAAGCGGATTGATCATGCCGCTCGGCAACTGATTGTAAGGAATGGGCGAATTGGTGATGATGTCGAAAAGCTGGTCGCTCTGGTTTGCGTCCTGGCAAATGCCTTGCGCATTGAAGCCGCTGCTGCAGAGTTGAGCAAAATTCCCCGTGCGCTCGGCCACCGAGGGGACCGTGGAAAGCTGCGTTTCGCCCTGGCGATTGCGGAAACCCTCATAGAACCCGAAGAAAAACGTCTTGTCTTTGACGATCGGGCCGCCAAAAGTTGCGCCGAACTGATTTTGTTTCAAAGGCTCGACGTTCTGGGCGAAATAGTTGCGCGAATCGACCGCATTATTGCGCAGGAACTCCCACACATCGCCATGGAAATTGTTGGACCCGGAGCGCGTAATAATGTTCGTCGTGGAACCCAGCGCGCCGCCGAATTCCGCGTTGGCGCTGTGTGTCAGAATGCGGAATTCGCTGATCGCGTCCACCGGTGGTTTGAGCACAAAGCCGCCATCCACACCATTGAAATTGTTGGCGCCATCAATAAGAAAGTTGTTGGACTCGGGCCGCTGGCCATTCACCGAATAAGGCTGGCCATCGCGCAGCGCGCCGCCCGCCTCCGCCAGGCCGGGCGTCAGCGGCACTACTCCGGGCTGCAGCACGCCCAGCTGGCTGAAATTGCGCCCGTTCAGCGGCAGATCGAGGACTTCCTGCTCCTGCACCGTCTTGCCTAGACTGGTCACCGTTTCCTGAATCATCTGCGCGTCGGCTTGCACTTCGACTTCTTCGTTCTCCGTGCCGACCACCAGATGTACTGGAATCTCCGCCGTCTCGTTCACGTTCAATAAAATGCCCTGCTGTACATACTTCTGGAACCCTTTCGCTTCGACCTGCAGCTGATAATGTCCAATCGGCAGTTCCAGCAGAATGTATGCGCCGGCTGTGTCCGTCGCGGCTGTGCGCACCAGCCCGGTCTCGGTCTGGGTCGCGCTCACCTGCGCATTCCGTACCACAGCCCCGGTAGGATCAAGCACGGTTCCGCGAATACTGGCGGTGATCTGCTGTGCAACAACGTTTAGACAAGCCGACATTATCACCGCTAAACACAGAACTCTCGTGACGCTCGCCATTGCTTTCCTCACAGTTCCTTTCAGAGATCTCACTGCCAGGGATACTTCGCGATCACGGCGCAATTGATCGCGACGCTTGAAGTGATCCTCACCTGCAAAAAGTTTGGTGATTATTGATGGTTTCAAATCAGGGAGCAATCGTATGAAAATACTAGGGCCTGTTCACACTATCGCAGCGCCTCGATGATGAAAGCGAAGTAGATGAAGGCCAGAAACACAATGTCGAGTTTCTCGAAACGTGAGAAGATGCGGCGGAACCCTTTCAACCGTCGAAACAGGCGCTCGACCTGGTTCCGTTTCTTGTAGAGTTCGCGATCGTAGTCCCAAGGGTCGCGCCGGTTGGCTTTGGGTGGAACCACCGGAATCATGTTCAATTCCAGCGCCAGTTGCCGGGTTTCGTCGCCTTCGTAGGCCCGATCCATCGACTAGCGGAACTTCGACGGGTAGCGGGCCGAGTTCCAGCAGAAGTTGCCGGCCCACCGGAGCGTCGTGCGCTTCACCCGGCGACAAGCAGAAGATTATTGCCGTTCGAGCATTCGCGGCAACCAGATGAATCTTGGTGTTCCATCCGCCGCGCGATTTCCCGATGGCTTGCGGTCCGTTTTTTTTAACGCCCCGGTTCCGTCGGGATGCACTTTCACCGAGGTCGAATCCAAACTGAAGGCTTCGATCTTGATGCGCAGAATCTGCTCTTGCTGCAACTTGGCAAACACCTGATCTAAGACGCCTTTCTTGGCCCAACGATTCATGCGCACATAGATGCTGTGCCAATTGCCATACCGCTTGGGCAATCCGCGCCACTTACATCCGTGCTCGGCCACGTAGAGGATCGCGTTCAACAAGACCAAATTCTCGTGACGCACATTGCCGCGTTGCACCGGCAAGCAATCTTGAATTCGCTCGTACTGCTCGGCAGTGATCTCCATGCCCCGCATCTTACTCGAAGATTGTTGATGTAGTGTGAACACGCCCTAGTAGAAGTTTTGTGACTACTCTCTTTCTACTATTGCGACACGCGCGCCAGATGGTGCTAAATTGCCAAACTTATTTTGCCCGTAGCAGGCGTTGCGTAGGGTGAGCCGACGGCCATGACTACCAAAATCAAAATTGTCGAAGATGACCAGGCCACCGGTGAGGTCGCCGAGGCATATGATTACTGGCGCGCCAGTTCGGGACGCACACAGGTTCCGGGAATCCTGAAGAGCCTGAGCGCTCGGCCGGACTTTTTGAAGCAGGCAGTAGATTTCTCCAACACCATTCAATTCTCCGACGGGCGTCTCTCGCGGCGGCATAAAGAAATGATTGGCAGTTATGCCTCCTATCTCAACTCCTGTCCCTATTGTTTAGATAGCCATGCCTTTTTTCTAAAGGCACAGGGAGCGACCGACGAAACGGTGGCGGCTTTTATGGAAGGCGACTTAAGGAAGGCTGGTTTGACGGACGCCGAACTCGCACTCATGGAATACGTTGAGCTCGTGAGTAAGGCTGCCTACCGAACGACTCCCGACGATGTCCAGAGACTTCGCGACACCGGATGGAAGGAAGAACAGATTGCGGAGGCTGTTTACATCATCGCGCTGTTCTCCATGTTCAACCGCATCGCGAATGCCTTCGGCGTTCCGCCACAGAACTATGTTGCCCTGGGAAAGATGACACCCTGAGCGGGTGAAAAATGAGTGACGAAAAAAAGACACTGATGCCTGACTACATTCAGGCGGTTTCACAGCTGGGCGCGAAAATAAAGTTAATCGAGGATGCCGATGCTACCGGAGATACGGCGGCGGCCTACGACGAGTGGCGAGCCCAATCCGGCCGCACCAAGATGCCGGGAATCCTGAAATGCTTCGGGTACCGTCCCGATTTTCTCCGCCAGGTAATGCAGTTCTCCAACACTGTTCATTTTTCTGACGGCCATCTCTCGCAGCGATACAAAGAGATGATCGCCAGCTATGTCTCTTACCTGAATCGCTGTCCGTATTGACTGGACTCTCATGCTTACTTCCTGCGTGTTCAGGGAGCCACTGACGAAAACATGATTGCGGTCCTGGAAGGAAGGCTGGATGACGGCGGCCTGACGACGGCGGAACGTGCCTTGATGGAGTATGTCAGGCTGATCACGGAAGAGTCGCACAAATCCACGTCAAGAGATGTGCAGAAACTGCGCGATGCCAGCTGGACAGAAGATCAGATTGCCGAGGCAGTGTACATTACCGCGATGTTTGCCTTCTTCAACCGGGTCGCCGATTCTTTCGGAATCCCTCCGCAAAATTATCTAGCGACCGGGAGCTTGACCTCGTAGCTTTGGAGCGACGGCCACCGCAGAACGATTGCGGCGGGTTCATCCTAGGATGCGGCGCGCAGATTGTGTTCCATCCCAGTTCTATGAATCGGAATTGGCGGTTGTATAGCCTCCAATTTCGCCGGGCCCGCTCGCAACCCATGAAAAACCCCGTCCACATGTTCATGCCAACCCATGGGTGGTAAAACAATAAGTTGCATTGAGAATCTGGCTACCAGGCCGCTCACTGAAAACATGTCGATCAAGGGCAGCCGGCTCCCCATTCAAAGTCATGCCCTTGAGCCTCTGCCGATTCTGCGTCCTTGCCTCGCAGATAAGCCAATGTCACGTCTAAGCTCTCGTGGCCCAGCCGAAGCCTAATCGTATTTACGGAAACGCCTTCTTCATGCAGCGTATCGGCGTAGGTCTTGCGAAATCGATGAAGCTCTGTACCTTCAACTCCAGTTCTATCGGCGATAGACTTGAGCCTGCGCAAGAAGTGACCGTCGGGCTTTCCAGTTCCGCTAAAAAATACCAAATCGTGCGGCTGTGCGTTGCACTGTCTCGTTCGGTCTTGGATTTTCTCGATTAGCTTGCCGGGAATCGGGATGAACCTGTTCTTAGCAGATTTGTTTTTGTTCTTGCCCTTGAGCCGGAAATGCCGCCACAGTTTCGGCTGAATGTGCAGCGTGCATTTTTCGCAATTGAAGTCGGCATATTCGGTGTGTTGCATCTCGGCATCTCGAACACCTGAATTCAGGAACAGACTGTAAAGCAATTTCTCTTCCTCGTTCATGGCCCCAAACAGGGCCTTGAGTTCCTGTTTCGAATATGGCTTCGGCAGTTTCTCGGCGTAATCCAGCTCCGCCAGAATCTTGCCTGCGATAAAGATGTCCCGTGTCCGCAGCCACGTGTTTAGGGTCTCGAAAATATTATGCACCGTGCGGTCGCCGAGATGGTCCTCATGGTCCCGAAGGAACTTTATGTAACGCAGAAGCTGCGTGCGGTCGATTTGATCGAGGTAGCGAAGGTCCCTCTGTGCAGCGAAGTGGAGAAAAAATCCAAGACGATAGTTGTAAGCTCGCAAGGTTTTTTCACTCTTGCCTTGTTGGTCCTTGCCTTGAAAAATTCGGAGCTCGGCGAACCACTGAAATACCCCATCAGCAATTTTCATCTGACTGGATTCGTCTTGGTCTTGAGTGACTGGAATATTTGCGTCGAGAACTTCAAAATACGCCTGCTTTCGTTTCTGAGCGTCGATTGCCGCATCCAGGTCGTCGCCGGCAGGCTCCCACGGACGGCTCCCATCGGCCAGCGAGTACCTGAGAAAATGGGAACCTGCAAGATTAGCTGGTCGGCGCCCATGTCCCAAATTTACTTTCTGGTCGCGCCGAGATTTGCCTTTGCCAGACTGCCGATAGAGCGCGACCGCCATAATGCCTCCGAGGACTAATACCGCGCCGGGAAGCAAATACTTTGAATTTGGTAGGCAGTTGGTAGTCAGATGCCGCAACTAGCAGAAACTAAAGGGCTGGCGGAGAGGGAGGGATTCGAACCCACGATACCCGTTAAGGTATGTCCGCTTTCGAGGCGGATCGTTTCAACCACTCACGCACCTCTCCGCTTTGAAGAGTAACGAAACGGTGCAGTTTTGGTCAATGACACCAAAGTAAGCCCGGAAAGCCTGCCAGCATGTGCGACTCACAAACAAAACCAACCGTTATCGATCTCAACACCGGGAAAAAACTCAAACCGAGCCCGGAAGCCCAATTGCGCCGCCGGAATAGACGAAGCGAAGCCTCCATACGCTAATTCGTAGTTTTTTGCTGCTCGCGGCGGGAGCGAAAGAAAGTTTGTATCAGTTCGGCGCATCGTCCCGCAAGCACACCGCCACGGACTTCCATACGATGGTTCAACCCCGGATGATTCATCACCTGCAGCACCGAACCAACTGCACCAGCCTTGGGATCATCCGCCCCATAAGTCAGCCGCAATAACCTTGCGTGCATCAAAGCTCCGGCGCACATAGCGCAGGGTTCTATGGTAACGAACATCTCGCAATCGCTTAATCGATGATTCCCGATGTTTTTGCCCGCTTCGCGTAGGGCAATGATTTCGGCATGCGCGCTCGGGTCGCACTCGGCCACGTTCCGATTCCAGCCGGTACCAACAATAACGCCGCCACCTACGACCACCGCCCCAACCGGCACCTCGCCAATCTCTAGCGCTCGCTGCGCAGCCCGCAGTGCTTCCTCCATGAAAAGTTCGTCGTGCGGATGGGGAGTAGGAAGTGAACTCATTGCCTGTTTGTAGCTTAAAACGCGAGCCTAGCCCAGCCGCATCACTCCGGCAATGCATTCACTCTTGATTGCAGGAGCGTTTCCAAGGTTGGCATACCCGGCCGTATTTCATGATTCACGAACACGTATCTTCCGCCGTACTCTCGCAAGAGATAGCTTGATTTCGGAGGGAGCCGGGAAAAGGCGTCTTTCGCCAATTCTTCCGGCACCAACAGAAATACTCGCTCCGGTCCCTGCCAGAATCCGGGGAAGCTGGCATCATCCAGAAATGTGGGCGGGGCGTCAGGGTATCTGGATCCAAATTCCAGATTACTGCCCATGCGCCCGTTGTAAATCCACACATGGCGATGAGTATAAAAAGCTACGCTGGACCCATAGCCAAGATCGCCGTAGAGCACGATCTGATCCTGGGGCCGCAAATACAGTAGGATCGTGTCGGCGAGCTTCCGCGACGACATTCTGGGGCTGAACTTGCCGAATGCCCAGTTTGCCGCGAAGAAAAATACTCCCATCGCGACCGCGATGGTCAGCGTGGCGCTCAATGTGCGCCCGCGCCGTCGCAGCCACCACGCTCCCCCGAAGCCTAAAATGAAAACCACAATCGCCATGATCGACGGTCCGCGCAGCACCGCGAAAGTCTGCGAAGTAATATCCAGAAAGCGCGACATTGATAGCCGATAGTTCTCCACGGAATACTGGTTCATGAGGCTGGCGATGTCGTCGGTCGCGGGTATTCCCCGGGACTTCCAGACCAGGTAACCCAGACACGCAGCGGCCGCCACTCCAACAACAGCCAAGCCGCCTTGCAATCGAGTCAGCCATCGGTCCCGGCTTTTTTCAGCTTCAGCAAGTCCCAATCCGAGCAAAACCGCGATCGCCGGCCACGCCCCAAAACTGTAGTATTCCATGCGCGAACCGCTGGTAAGAGAGAAGAAAAACAGGATGAGCCCAGACCAAACCAATAGCAGCAACCGAACCTGCTGCGCCGGTGCCATCCCTTTTCCCCAGGTCTTGATTCTCGGAAACTCGCGAAACAAATAGGCGGCGAAAATACTCCAGGGGAAAAACCACACAAGATGCAACGCCCACCACAGCAACAACGGCACCGCCTCGTAGTCAGGCGGATAGCGTGTTCCCAGGGCTCGCTTGAAGTGTTCGTTGACGAAGTAAGACCACAGAAAGCCGGGGGAGCGTTCTTCCGCCAATACGTGCCATGGAACTGCAATCACCAGAAAAATTGCCGCGCTGGAGAACAGACGCAGTTCGCGCCAGCGACTCCAACTCCGCGTAAACAAAATGAAGAAGAAGAGGATGCCTAACGGAAACAGCATTCCGATTAAACCTAGCGTCAGTACGGCCAACCCCATGACTGCCGACGCGCCCCAGTACCCGGTGCGCGTGTTCAACCTGCCAGTCCATGCGCCCAGAAACAGATAGAAGAATGCCGCCAGCTCGAGGGCAAAAATGGCCTCGGGAATCATGATTCGGGTGAATAGATAGACTCCAGAGCTGGTGCATATCACCAGGCCGGCGTAGAGCCCGGTTCGATCGCCAAAATATTCTTGGGCAAACAGGTAAACCATCAACACTAGACCAACGACGCTTAGCGCCAGTGGTAGCCGGGTCTGAAACGTTCCTTGCCCAAATAGCTTGTAACTGGCAGCCACCATCCAGTAGTGCAGAGGCGCCTTCTCCAGGTAGCGGATGCCGTCTTCATACGTCACCACCCAATCGCCGCCTTCCAGCATGGTGCGGGAGACCAGAGCATGCGACGAGTCCACATCGTCCAGCAGGGAAGGGGTTGCAGCAGTTCCAACGTAGATTGCACACGACAAGACGAAGAGAAAGAGGATGGGGAAACTTCGCTTCATTCTGGGGTGAGAACGAACATCATACCATCCATGCGCTGCCCTCCAGGTCCCGCCAGCGCTGCCAGACTCCCCTTCTGCCGAGGGCGCTTTGGTGGTATGCTTACCGCGCTATGGCGCTGCCTGCTCTGCTGCGTAAGGTTCTTCTCCTGGATTTGTTCCGGGGCATGGGTGTGACCTTCCGCTACCAGGATCCCAGAGAAATCTACACCGAGCAGTATCCGTTGCAGAGACCGCAAGTGGCCGAGCGCTATCGCGGAGCCCCACGCCTCAATGTGAATCCCGATACCAATGAGACCATGTGCATAGCCTGCGACCTATGCGCGCTCGCCTGCCCCGAGCACTTGATCATGGTTTCCAGCGAACGCAACGAAAAGACGCGCCGCAAAGAGCTCACGACATTCACCTATGATCTTAGCCGCTGTATGTTCTGCGGCCTTTGCGAAGACGCCTGTCCCACCGACGCGCTCGAGTTGACTCAGGATTTCGAATTGGCCAGTTACACCCGCGAAGGCGCCATATGGAATCGCGAAATGTTGGAAAAAGGGCCGCAACCCACGCAGTACAGAAAATAGATTAGATGGCTGGTTGTTGCTGCGTCATGCAGTGAATCGCCCCGAATCCCCAAATTAAATCTCCGCAGTAAATTCCCACCACTTCGTGGTCAGGAAAAAGATCGGCAAGAATGTCCAGTGCAAACCGGTCGTTGGCATCGTTGAAAACGGGGACGAGAAGCACTCCATTCGCGATGTAAAAGTTCGCGTAGCTGGCGGGCAGACGCTGCCCCGCGAAAATTACGGGGGCAGGCAACGGAAGTTCAACGATGGAAAGCGGCTTGCCATCCTGGTCGCTCGCCGCGCGTAGCCGCCGAATATTTTCCCGCAGCGGTTCGTAGTTCGGGTCAGCCGGATCGGATTCCACCGCCGTCACCACCGTATCCGGCGAAATAAATCGGGTAATGTCATCCACATGCCCGTGAGTGTCATCTCCGATCACGCCCGATCCCAGCCAGATCACATTCTTGATCCCAAGGTACGCGGCAAATAGCTTTTCGTAATCGCTGCGCTTCATTTTTGGATTGCGTTGTTGAATTTTCCCGAGCAGGCATTCTTCGGTGGTCAGGAGTGTGCCTTGGCCGTTTACGTCAATCGAACCGCCCTCCAGCACCACACGCTGCTTGCCGAACATCGGACGAACTTCCTCGGCGTCAGCGGTTTTGACCATAAGACTGCCGATTTCTTCATCGCGCTGCCAATTCGAATATTTTGCCCAGGCGTTGAATCGCCATTTGACACCCTTCACCTCGCCACGTAGGGACAGGCTCCCTCGGCTGTCCTTCCCAGCCGAAGGCAGTACAACAAACGTGCATCCCGAATCGCGCGTCCAAACCCGATTCGTAGGCCAGCGGTGAAAACGAACATTTTTATTGAGGGCGTTTACCTTATCCAGGACTCTACGCGCAAGCTTCTCCGCAGCCGCATCATTGACAATAATTTCCACCCGCTCGTGCCGCGAGAGATGGCGAACAAGTTCCGCGTATACCCATGGAATCGGTTCAAACTTGCCCGGCCAATCGCCGCGGTGATGCGGCCACGCCAGCCAGGTTGCGGCGTGCGGCTCCCATTCGGCAGGCATGCGAAAGTTGTGGGTGATATTCATGGCAGGTGGCGATACCACCATCGGCATCAATCAATGAGCCGGCTGGCTATTCCTGCATAACTGTCGATCCGCCGGTCGCGCAGAAACGGCCAGTTGCGACGAGTGTCCTCAAGGTGCTTCAAATCCACCTCGCCAAAAAGAATTTCCTCTTTATCATGTGACGCCTCGGCGATAACGCGGCCGAATGGATCACACAGGAACGATCCGCCCCAGAATTCCAGCCCAGCGCACGGCGCGGACTTCCCGCGAATGTTGCCGGTTTCGAAACCAACTCGATTCACCACCCCGACATAAACACCATTGGCGATCGCGTGCGCCCGCTGAATCGTCTTCCAGGCATCGTACTGCGCCTCTCCAAATTCCGCTTTCTCCCCGGGATGCCAACCGATGGCGGTGGGATAAAACAACACATTGGCTCCTTGCAGAGCCGTCAATCGCGCGCCCTCCGGATACCACTGATCCCAGCACACCAGTGTGCCTATGCGGCCGACATTGGTATCAAAGGCGCGAAAGCCCAAATCGCCGGGGGTAAAGTAATACTTCTCGTAGTAAAGAGGATCGTCGGGAATGTGCATCTTCCGGTATAAGCCGCGTACAGAGCCATCAGCATCGAATATGACCGCTGTATTGTGGTACACCCCCGCGGCCCGCTTTTCGAATAGCGACGCCACCAGCACAATCTTCAATTCCTTAGCCAATCCCCCTAATTTTGCGGTGGTCGGTCCGGGAATTGGCTCCGCCAGATCGAACAATTCAGCGTCCTCACGTTGGCAAAAATATTGAGTTTGAAACAATTCTGGCAGGCAAATAATCTGCGCTCCGCGTGCGGCGGCCTGCCCTACGAATTCGAGGGCACGCTGCAAATTCTCGACCGGTTCTGGCCCGGCCGACATCTGCACCAATCCGATTTGAAACCTTTCCGGTGCCACACAACTCCTTTCGCCGCCTTAGAATATCAGAGGCAAGTTGTTTGTCTGTACGCCTAGCCTCGGCTCTCAGCCTTCTAGTAAAGTAATCCTTCATCCAATCGGAACCCTGGAGGCAACACCTTGAAACATGGCAACCACGATGGCGCGGGAATCGACCGAAAGCTGCACAATCCGATTGAGGACAAGCTCATCCCGCTGGAGCCGCTCGACCTCACCAAGGTGCACTCCATTGATGATCTGGTTCGCGCCATGGCCAAAACAGCCTTCACCGGCCGCCAAGTAGGCGAAGCGGCCGATGTGCTGGAGGCGATGGCTCGCGACGAGGAGTGTTTTGTCGTCATGACCTTGGCCGGAGCCATGACCGTAGCCAAGCAAGGCCTCGTAATCGCAGATTTGATTGACCGGGGCATCGTGAATGCCATCGTCTCGACAGGCGCTTTGATGGCCCACGGCCTGGTTGAGGCCACCGGACGCGCGCATTTCCGCTACAACCCCGACGTTCCCGACACCGAACTCTACGAGCAGGGATACAACCGGGTTTATGACACGCTAGAGCCGGAACAAAACCTCGATGACGTGGAAGAGGTGATGTCGGAGATCTTGGAGAGCTGGGATCACAATGACGTCATGTGTTCTTACAAGCTCAACCACGCCATTGGTGCGTTTTTGGCAAAGCATTCCGCCGACCAGAGGGGGATTCTTAAGTCCGCCTTCGAAAAAGGAGTACCAGTATTTGTGCCTGCGTTCACGGATTCAGAACTCGGCTTGGATGTTGCCCTGAACAATCGGCTCCGCGAATCCACGGGAAGGCATAAGATCCGCTACGATCCCTTCGAAGACCTGGAACATTTTGCCGCCACGCTGCTCCGGCAAACCCGTCTTGGCATTCTCACCATTGGAGGGGGCGTGCCGCGCAACTGGTCGCAGCAATTCGGGCCGTTCATCGAACTTCGCCATCGCCGTCTCGGCGAAAACGTTCCCCTTAAGCGCTATCACTACGGTGTCCGCATCTGCCCTGAGCCGGTTTACTGGGGTGGATTGTCGGGCAGTCCTTATAGCGAAGCGATTTCGTGGGGAAAGTTCGTACCTCCGGCAGAGGGCGGCAAATTCGGCGAGGTATTTGTGGATGCGACCGTAGGCTTGCCGCTGATTGTGGCCGCCGTTTTGGAGCGGCTGGGGAAAGAAAAGTCCGGCAGCGCTAAAAAACCAAAGAAAGAGAAAGCAGGGAAGTAGCTCCCGCGATCCCCAGGGTCGAGTACGGCCAATCCGAAGAGCGCGTACCACGAATCTGCTTTAGACAGGATTCTACGAACAGATTCTCACCGCGCTCGAAATGACAAGACGGAACAGACGCATCGAACTGCTGTTCTCCGTAAGTTCGAGCGTCAGTCGAAAATGAGCACGGCCGACGCGATTACCGTCGTCCACACTCCACGCTTATCGCCGACAGCGGATTGCGTAACATTTGCAGTTCGAACAATCTTGTTCGACAGGCGATAAATCTGTTTCTTCTCATCCCAGGAGCGGTCGGGATCAAACTCAACGTTCAAAGTGGTGGCGAGCATCTCCGCCGCCAGTTCTTCCGCGTAATCTCCTGCTGCATCTTCAGTTTCGCCGAACGAGTGGTGCTCGCTCAGGTAGCCGTAAGTGTTGCGATCGGCGGGTATGGCGACACCGATGCTCGAAGCCAGCAGCCGGTGCGGTTCGTGGGTGGAATTCTCGGCCACCACGGCAAATACCACCTCGCCGGGACTGAGATAGGTCAACCCCTGTGAGCGGGGGACCAGTTTGCATTGCGGTGGAAATATCGATGATACCCGGACCAGATTCTGGGCGGCAATGCCGGCGTCCCGTAAGGCCAACTCAAAGCTTGTGAGGCGCTCTTTATGTTTTCCGACGCCTTTGGTGAAAAAGATCCGCTTCGGGACCATGTCTTTCGACAATTCGTATTCCTCCACTTACGCTGAAATCAAAGGGTCAATCTAACATAGCGATCTTCAACGGAATATGAAAATACATGGCCAAGCGTAGAAAAAGGGGGTGGAAACCTTGATTCCGTCTTGGGGACGTTGGTGATTCCGGGAAAACCAATAGCTTGCTATTTGCTTGCCGCAGTGACCGACTTAACCGCGACTGCATCCGCATTGACGGTTCCCGTCACCAGGGCCTGTTCACCAGCGAGTTTGTCGAGCTGGTCGAGAACGTTCTTGTCGCCGCTTTCCAGCGTATAAAGCTTGTCGCCAACCACCAGAGCGTACTTCGATCCTTTGCGCACGCAGGCGCGGGTGCACGCGGCCGGGCTGCCCTCCATCATGTGCTTGGCGCCGCACATGGAGTCGCTGACCTCGCCGGTTAAGGTTTGCGTCTTCCCGGCGGCGAAGGCTGAAGCTGTCGTCAGTACCATCGCCAGAATCGCTGCGACCGTGACGAGTCGAATCTTATCAACGCATATTTTCATGAGTCGGCCAATCCTTCGGCTGTGTGGTTGCTCTTTTGCGTGATCTTATTTCCCATCTTCCCGGCTGTCAACAAGCTGCAGAGAGCGCGGACGCCGTCAAAAGCCATCTGGAATGGGTCGCGGCGATTGCCCGGCAATCCCTTGGGGCAGTATGATGGACTCATGAACCTGAGTTTCTCGGAAATGGTGTTCATCTTCGTGGTCGCTCTGATCATTTTCGGCCCGAAGAAACTCCCGGAAATCGGACGCCAAATCGGGAAGGCGCTGAACGAATTCAAGCGAGCTTCCAACGAGTTCAAAGCCCAAATTGAGGCCGAAATCTCTCAGATCGATACCAAGCCCCACGCCCAAATCTTGCCTCCGGAGGCGCCACCGCTCGGTTCAATCGCAACTCGATCGGTAGTCGAGGCCGCCGTCGAGCCGCTGGCGGCGCTCCCGGAAGCGGCCCTTCCTCCCGCTTCCATAGCCGAGGTTCCGCTGGCAAAGGCTCCCGATGTCTGAGTTTGCCGCGGAATTGCCCTCGGGCGATGTGAAAAGTGAGGAAATGCCCGCCATGGGGTTCCTCGAACACCTCGAGGAACTTCGCAAGCGGCTCATCTATAGCGTGGTGGCGATGCTGGTGGGTTTCGCGGTTTGTTGGGCCCGCGCGGCTCAGATTTACAACCTGGTGCAGCGTCCGATCATCGACGCGTTAAAGCATAACGGAATGCCGGCGAGGCTAGTGGTCACCAACCCGGTTGACGCATTCAACCTTTACTTAAAGACAGCCTTTGTCGCCGGACTTTTCGTTACTTCTCCTTTCATCCTGTACCAGGTGTGGTTGTTTATCTCGCCCGGTCTTTACCGCAAAGAGAAGCGCTACGTCGTGCCTTTCATGCTTTCGACGATTGGCTTGTTTCTGGCGGGCGGATATTTTGGCTACAAGATCGTCTTTCCGAAAGCGTTGGACTTTTTGCTCGATTACGGCAAACAGTTCCAGCCGATGATCACCGTGCACGAGTACACCGACCTTTTTGAAACCGTGATTCTCGGTCTGGGTGCGGTCTTCGAGATGCCGATTCTGGTTTTCTTCCTGGCTCTGATGGGCGTGGTCAGCGCGGGTTGGATGTGGCGCAATTTTCGCTATTCGGTTCTTGCCATTTTCATTATCGCTGCCATATTGACGCCGACTGCCGATATCATGAATATGTGCATATTTGCCGCTCCCATGATCGTGCTTTACTTGCTGAGCATTGGCATTGCCTATGCGGTGCATCCCAAACAGCGCCGCGCCCGGCAAGAGCGAAAAGGCGCGTGAGTCGTGCCAGACGAGTTCTTGTTCAAGCCTTCTCTGCTGCCTTCCTGTTTCTCGATTTAACGGCGTGTGCCGGTTCCAAACCCGGGGTTTCACCGGCAGCCAGCATTGCTCAACCGGTTGAGGCAACCGCCGCGAACTCTTCCAATTTCGTGGGATCGACGACGGCCGCTTCCGAACCATTACCCTCAATTGACGCGGCGCGTGCCCTGAAATATACCCGCGAGGTTACGGCATTCGGCCCGCGTCCGGTCGGCAGTCCCAATCACAAAAAGTTGGAGCAATACATCTATTTGCACCTAAAAGGCGACCAAGTCGAGGACGACTCTTTTATCGCCGATACCCTCGAAGGCAAGTTTCCGGTGCGCAACATCGTCGCCAAGTTTCCCGGCACCAAAGATGGGATTATCGTGATAGCCGGCCACTACGATACGAACTACCCGTTACGCAACAGCGGATATGTCGGTGCGAACGACGGTGGATCCTCGACCGGCCTATTGCTCGAGTTGGCCGACCAACTCCGAGGTAAGAAACAGGAAGGTTACAGCGTCTGGTTGCTGTGGACCGATGGCGAAGAGGCAATGAGATCCTGGAGCGACTCCGACAGCGTTTACGGTGCGCGCCATCTGGCCTCTGTTTGGCAGCAGGATGGAACCTTAAAGAAAATCAAAGCTTTTCTGCTGGCCGACATGATTGGCGATGCTGATTTGAATATCGAACACGATCAGAACTCAACGCCGTGGCTCGAAAACCTGGTCTACCAGGCTGCCACCGAGCTCGGCTACCAGGCGCATTTCTTTGCCAGAGAAAACGCCGTAGGGGACGACCACACCCCGTTTATGCAATTGGGCGTGCCCTGCGCCGATCTGATCGATTTTGACTATGGATATAACAATGTTTTCTGGCACACGCCGCAGGATACGATGGATAAACTTAGCCCAAAGAGCCTGCAGATCGTGGGCAGCGTAATTCTGGAATCGGTCCGAATGTTGGATCGAAGATAGACTAACTCGCCATCGAATCTCAGAACCATCCGTACAGTATCATCACCGATGAGCCCGCGAATCTAGCCGAAACTTCACGAGAGAAAATATTTCTTGCTCCTCTTCTGGATACTATTCAATGGGTTTGTACTCGCGGCCCTGATTTTGGACCTCGGAGTCCTGCACCGCCGCAGTCATGTGGTGAAAGTCCGCGAAGCGCTGATATGGAGCTTGGTTTGGATTGGTCTGGCCCTGGGCTTCGCCATCCTGATGCATTTTTGGCAGGGCCGCACGGCCGCCCTCCAATTTCTTACCGGCTACGTTCTTGAACTGTCCCTGAGTCTGGATAATCTGTTTATTTTCCTTCTCATCTTTGGCTACTTTCGTGTTCCTGAGCAATATCAGCACAAGGTTTTGTTCTGGGGAATTCTGGGCGCTCTGCTGATGCGCGGACTCTTCATCCTTGCCGGAGTGGAGCTGATCCAGACCCTGCACTGGGTTAACTACCTTTTCGGCCTGTTTTTGATTTACAGCGGCGTCAAGTTATTGCGCCAGCGTGGGGCGAAGATCAATGTCGAGAAGAATCCTTTATTGCGGCTGTTCCGTCGTTGGGTGCCGGTAACGGAGAATTATGAAGGAGCTAAATTCTTCGTGCGCCGCCCCGCTCTGTATGCCACCCCGCTTTTGGTCGTGCTCCTGGTCGTCGAGACCACCGACGTTCTGTTCGCCGTGGATTCCGTCCCAGCCATCCTCACCATTACCCTGAACGCGTTTATCGTGTACACCTCCAACGTATTCGCGATCCTGGGCCTGCGCTCGATGTATTTCGCGCTGGTGGGAATGATGAAGACGTTCGAATATCTTCACTACGGACTGGCGCTCATCCTGATTTTATTGGGAGGCATGATGCTGGCCTCGCATTACTACCAGATCAGAACCGAGTGGACGTTGGCTTCAGTGGCGGTTATTTTGCTCGTCTCAATTCTGGCGTCCGCGGCAAAGGCAAAAAGCTGAAGAACGATTTTCGTTACGCGAAGCTGACCGAATGGTTCAGAGCGATCGAATGTTTTAAAAACCTGGCATCGTCATGTCCGGGAAAATCGCTGCGGAAATGCGCTCCCCGGCTCTCTTCGCGGGCTAACGCGCTGCGCGCCACCAGCAAACCTGCCTGACAGAGATTCAGCCCCTCCCATCCTCGTCGTGTCTGGGGCTTGGCAAGGAGGGGGGTAAGGCTTTCCAATCGTTGACCGGCCCTCCGCAATCCTGCGGCATCGCGGACGATACCGACATCCTGCCACATCAGGTTCTGGATCTCCTGAATCACCTTCTCGATCTCGATTTCCACTGGACCATTCGAATATTCGGCTTGTTTCTCGGCTGGTTCGGTCTTTACCTTGCGTAATTCCTCCCGCATTTTGTTTCCCGCTCGCGCCCCGAATACCAAACCCTCCAGCAGGGAATTGCTGGCCAATCGATTGGCGCCGTGCACGCCGGTAGCGGCGGCTTCGCCGGCGGCATAAAGGCCGGGTAGTGTGGTCTGCCCTGTCAGATCGGTGCGAACCCCGCCCATGGAGTAATGGGCCGCAGGACGAATGGGGATAAGATCCCTCGCGATGTCAATACCGTATTGGAGGCAAGTGGCGCGAATGCGCGGGAAACGCGCCTTCACGGTTTCGCCATCCACGTGCCTCAAATCCAGGTACACCTTGGGGTCTGAAGCTTGGCTATGCTCCAGTTCGCGGACAATGGCGCGGGCGACCACGTCTCGCGGCGCCAACTCCGCCATCTCGTGACAATTCGGCATGAAGCGAACCATCTGGTCATTCCGCAGATAGGCGCCTTCGCCGCGCAGCGCTTCGGATAGAAGGAACCGGGGCGCACCGTTCAGATATAAAGCGGTGGGATGGAATTGGATGAATTCCATATCACTAATCTCAGCCTGCGCCCGGTAGGCCATGGCGACGCCGTCCGCCGTGGCGACCGCGGGGTTGGTCGTATTGCGATAGAGTTGCCCCACTCCTCCCGTGGCCAGAAGCACCGCGCACGCAGCGATGGTCGAACCTCCAGCAAGCTCCACTCCGCGAATGCCATCGCAATTCAGCAACTGCGCGCTGAATTCAAATTCGTAAACAGAAATATTCTTAAGAGTTTTTGCTTTGGCATAGAGGGCGCGTAAAATTTCACGGCCGGTGGAGTCGCCGTGCGCGTGCAGAATGCGGTTTCGGCTGTGCGCGCCTTCCCGTCCAAAGGTGAGCTTCGTGCCCAGACGGTCGAAATCTGTGCCCCACTGGATCAGTTCTTCAATTCGTTGCGGCGCATCCTCAACCAGAGCCTTGGCAGCTTCAACATTGCAGAGCCCATCGCCGGCGTTGAGGGTATCCTGCAAATGCAGGCTTATTTCGTCTTCATCGCTCAGCGCGGCGGCGATGCCGCCCTGTGCGAACTGCGTGTTGGAATCGGTCACCTCGCGCTTGGCAAGAACCGTCACGCGTCCCGCCGGCGCCAATTGAATGGCGGCGCGCAGGCCGGCCACTCCCGCCCCGATAATCAGGAAATCTGTTCCGGAAGGCACAGGCTCCATGGAAAAACTGTACCACGCGTAATGCGAAAGACCGTGTTTCCGCTTACGTTATGATGAGTGAACATGACGAGAGTGAAAGTGAGTCTGTCCCAGCGTTCTTACGAGGCAATCATCGAGAACGGTCTGTTGGCGCACGCGGGTACGCATTTGCGCGACCTGCTGGGTGAACGGCGCCGCCTGTTCGTGGTGACGGTTGCTCCCGTCCGGCTGAAATGGGGCAAAAAGCTGATGAAGTCGCTCTCCGCTGCTGGCTTCGACGCTCGGTTCATCGAAATGCCAGAGGGAGAGCGTTATAAGAAGCTCGCCAGCGTTCAACGCATGGCGGAAACGATGGCCCGGTTGCACGCCGATCGTCACGCCGTCGTCATTGCTTTCGGTGGCGGCGTGGTGGGGGACGTCGGTGGAATGCTGGCGTCGGTTTATATGCGAGGAGTGGGTCTGGTGCAGATTCCTACTACCGTGCAGGCCCAGGTAGATGCATCGGTTGGCGGTAAGACGGGCGTGAACCTCCGAGCCGGCAAGAACCTTTTGGGAACCTTCTATCAGCCCCTTGGCGTATTGATTGATCCCACGGTGCTTTCGTCATTGCCGCCCCGGGAATTCCGCGCGGGATTATATGAAGCCGTGAAGTCCGGTGTCATCGGGGCGCCGGAGCTGTTTCGCGTTCTTGCGAACACACGCCCCGCCAATCTCCGCCGCAACCCGGAAACGCTGGAATTGGTGATCGCTGAGTCGATCAAATTGAAGGCTCAGGTCGTTTCGGCCGACGAATTCGAAGGCGGCCTTAGGCGGGTGCTCAATTTCGGACACACCATTGGGCATGCTCTCGAAACTGCCACCGGGTATCGCCATTTTTTGCACGGCGAGGCAGTTGCCTGGGGCATGATCGCCGCGACCAGGATTGCGGAGACAGTTGGCATGCTGGAGCGTCCAATCGGCAAGGAGATCACCGAAGCTGTATTGAGCTTCGGAGCCCTGCCGCCGGTTGCCGTACGCAGTTCAAGCGTTCTGCAACTCTTGCAGAACGACAAGAAGACTCGGTTTGGCGTGGTTCACTTTGTTCTGCCACGCGAGATAGGGAAGGTAGAAATTGTGCACGATGTGCCCGAGATTGTCGTAACTGATGCGGTAGAGGAACTACGTCGGATTTCACAGTGACCGTCGAACCAGAATCGGAAATCTTATCTTGAGCCTGCCTGGCAAGACGACAACTATCGGCGCTGCACCGGAAGGTGCTCACGATCGGCATTCGGCGGCGCGCGCAGTGCGGGAGATGTTCACTGCAATCGCGCCTCGCTACGATCTATTGAATCACGTTCTCTCATTGAACATTGACCGGCTGTGGTGGCGGCGCGCTGCGCGCCAGTTTGCCACCGTACTTTCTCGACCTGATGCCCGCATTCTCGACCTCTGCTGCGGCACGGGCGATATGACCTTTGCTTTGCGCCGCCGGGTGGGCAAAAATTCTGGAAAAATCCTTGGCGCAGATTTTTCCCACACCATGTTGCAGCGCGCCCGTGCTAAGTCCAGGGGCTCTTCGTTGCGCTGGGTGGAAGCGGATGCTCTGCAATTGCCATTTTCCAGCGGTCACTTCGACTTGGTGACAACCGCCTTCGGATTCCGTAATTTGGCCGATTACGATGCCGGCTTGAATGAGATTGTTCGCATACTGAATCCTCGGGGCGAATGCGGCATTCTGGATTTTGCCGATCCCGGCGGTTCACTCGGCAGGCTCTATCGCGTCTATTTCAGGCATGTGCTGCCCGCGATCGGTACCATGATTTCGGGGGTCAAAGGGCCCTATGCTTATCTTCCCGCTTCGGTAGAGCGATTCCCCGAGCCTGAAGAAATGCTGGAACGCATGCGGCGTGCTGGTTTTCGTGAAGTATCCTGGCGGCCTTATAGTTTTGGCATTGCAGGCTTATACGTTGGAAGAAAATGACAGTGAATTTTCTTTAAGCGCTGGCCTCGGCTGAGCCCTCCGCCCTCCTGGTGCCATCCACTCCAACAAAGGAGTCTTTGAAGGCTTCTTCCACCGTATATCGAATCACCTTTTCGTAGTCCGCGCCCAGAAATTCTCTCATTCGCTGCGTATTCATTAGCGATTCGCCAGCAATATAAGGAGCCGCCTCGGGTGGAGTGGAGGAGATTCCAAGGTTCCATGCCATGCGCAGAGCGGAACGAAAGGCACGGGCCCCGGGAAGGCGCATCGGCTGCATACGAGCGATGCCGAAACACTCTGCCAATGTCAATGGGTCACCGCGTCCTGCCACGTTCAACACCGTCAAGCGTTGCATCTCGGGATCGCTCCTCCGCAGGATGTAGGCAATCAGGCGCGCCATGTCGTCCACGTGCACAAACTGCGTGCGATTCTCCATATACCTTCTTCCGGCGGGAAGAAGGTATGGTAATCGTTTGCCCTTAAGCTGCATTGCCGCGCCGCGCTTGCTTTGGCTGTTGGGCGATCCGCGAAATGCTCCAAGCATGTAACTGTCAATTGGCCGGCCCGCGAAAATATGAGAGCGCAAAGAGTAAACGCCGCAGCCACGCAGAGCCGGCGCGCGTTGCCGGATCACTTTCTCCACCTCCATCTTGTGCACCGCAGCGGGCAAAGTGTGGGCCGCCAGCGGCGCATCCTCGGTGACCGGCGCTTCTACCTGCGGACCATAGATTGTCGCGCTGCTGGGCACAATCACTCTCCGCACCAGAGGCTCGTTGCGATTGGTCTCCCCAATTGCCTCGAGCACCCGCGCCGTTCCGGCTACATTGATTCGCCACATGCGATCCGTGTCATAAACCTGGCTACGTACTGGATCAACCACGAAGGCCAAATGAACGACTGCGCTGATCTGCGAATCGCGCAGCAGATACATCAGCTCGCGGCATGATTCTTCCTCGCCTACGTCTATGGGGA
This sequence comes from uncultured Acidobacteriaceae bacterium, assembly GCA_963834075.1. Classification (GTDB taxonomy): domain Bacteria; phylum Acidobacteriota; class Terriglobia; order Terriglobales; family Acidobacteriaceae; genus PALSA-270. The sequence continues at coordinate 458,678 of CAWIAH010000011.1, read as the reverse complement.
TAAATTGCAGGGGTAAATCGGTGCGGGGTCGCTCAAGATCTACTCCGATTACTTGGTAGTCTGCAAGCTCGGGCAAAAGGCGAAGACCCAGGTTCCCGCTGATGCCGGTGACCAGAATGGCTGGTTTGGGATTAGTCACGTAGCCACCGCCCTGTCACATCCCATACCGACATGTGCCGGTCTCCACCTGAATTAATTGAAAGATTCACGCAAAATCGTAGCATACAGATTCATCCACGACTGTTTTTGAGATGGGTGCACTCTGCCCCTTGGAGGCCTGGACACCGATCCTTTCAATGGGCCGGAACTCACTTGGCGCGAAGCTTGCCTACGGCGATAATGCTGTCATGCCCGAAGCGGCGGTCAGCTACAGCCCTGAATCCATGCATAGCGAGAAGCGCGAAGTTGCGGGACATTCCGTGCTCGCGGCTCTCGCCATTACCGCATTGAAGATTCTCGTGGGAGTCACGACCGGCAGCCTGGGCATATTGTCGGAAGCGGCGCATTCGGCTCTCGATCTGATTGCCGCGGTCATCACTCTATTCTCCGTGCAGGTTTCGGATAAGCCCGCCGACGCCACCCATCAATACGGCCACGGTAAGGTGGAAAATTTCTCCGCCTTTCTGGAGACCGGGTTGCTACTTCTGACTTGCCTGTGGATTGTGTATGAAGCAATTCAACGGCTCTTCTTTCGCCATGTAAATATCGAGCCCAATCTGGCTGCCTTTGCTGTCCTATTCATCTCCATGGGGGTGGATTTCTGGCGCTCGCGCGCCTTGGGCAGAATCGCCACAAAATACGATAGCCAGGCCCTGGAGGCCGATGCGCTTCATTTTTCCACCGACGTTTGGTCTAGCGGGGTCGTAGTATTGGGTCTGCTTCTGGTTTTAGTGGGCCGCAGATATGGAATCGCATGGCTGCGCGATTCCGATCCGGTTGCCGCTTTGTTTGTTGCTGGAGTGGTGGTGTACGTAAGCGGCCGCCTGGGACACAAGACCATCGACGCTTTACTGGACGGTGCTCCCGCGGGCGTGAGATCGAAAATCGTTGCTGCCGTCTCTCACGTAGATGGCTTACTCGAAGTAGACCGTGTTCGCATTCGTCGCGCGGGAAACCGCTACTTTGCGGACCTTTCGGTCGGCTTGGCGCGTAATGTCACCTTCCAGCGTTCTGAACAAGTCGCCGACGCCGTAGCCGACGCGGTCCACAACGTCTTGCCCGATGCCGACGTCGTGGTTCATCCTGTGCCCCGCGCCGTCCGCAGCGAGAACATCTTCGACAGAGTGCGCGCCGTGGCCATGCGTCACAATGTGAATCTGCACGATGTCAGCGTCCAGGACCTGGGCGGCCACCTTCATGTCGAGCAGCATCTCGAACTCGACGAGCGCCTTACATTGAAAGAGGCGCATGACCGCGCCACCGTGATTGAAGCGGAAATTCGCAAAGATGTGCCGGAGGTGTCCTCTATCCTCACCCATATCGAAAGTGAGCCCGCGACTATCGAAAGCGGCAACCAGGTGTTACGCGATGCCGAATTGGAGAAAAAGCTCAAAGCCATCGCGGCTGACTTTCCCGCAATTCTCGATATGCATGATGTGCAAATTAAACGGGTGCGAGGCCGCTTGTATATTTCCTGTCACTGCACCTTATCGGATGAACTATCGCTGTCTCGCGTGCATGACATCTCCACCGAGTTGGAGACCCGTTTCAAGCAACAGGAGCCGGAGTTGTTCCGCGTTCTTATCCATCCGGAACCGAGCACGGATAATCGCCGGTGAGGGGCTCATCTCCGCCGCCCGAGAAACCTCGGGACCTGCGTGGCTACGCCTGCATCGCCATCGCAACTTTGTTCTGGGGTATTTCTGCAACCATGGGACGTGCTGCTTTCACCGGCAGATGGTTCCCGGGCAGCGGCGCCATCGACCCGCTTATCCTTTCTCAAAGCCGAACCACTTTTGCATTCTTCATTTTTTTGCCGGTGCTTTGGTTGGCCCGCGGCTGGCGCCGGCTGCGTCTTTCTTTCGCGGATTTCGGCAGTTTGTTGGTGCTGGGAGTGCTGGGCGTCGCCGCCTCGAACTACTTCTATTACCTCGCGATTCAGCGCACCGGTGTTGCCATTGCAATAACCGTCCAGTACACCGCGCCTGCCTGGGTACTGCTCTACATGGTTGTCGCGGGGGAGCAGAAAATGAGCTTGCGCGGACTAATCGCAGTGGTGCTGGCACTGGCCGGCATCGCGTTCGTCGTCGGGATTACCGGCGCGCGAGGCCTTCATTTGGAGCGAATTGGAGTGGTGGCCGCTCTTCTGGCTGCGCTGTCGTTCGCCTTTTACAATATCGGCGGGCATCGGCTCGTAGCCCGGCACGATCATTGGACAGTCTTGCTATACATCACCTTCGGGGCTTCATTCTTCTGGATCCTCATCAACCCTCCCTGGAAAATCGCCGCCCATCACTATAGCGGCGCGGTTTGGGTGTTCTTATTCGCATTTTCCATCGTCTCCGTGTTGCTGCCGTTCTCTTTCTACATCGCAGGATTGAGCTTTCTCGACCCCACTCGCGCCATCATAGTGAGCTGCCTTGAACCGGTGTTCTCGATTCTGCTGACCGCGGTTTTCCTCAAGGAAGTGATTCGCCCGTTGCAAGCTTTCGGAATTGCTCTGGTTCTAGCGGCTATCGTGGTGATTCAGTTGTCTGATGGCAAATCAAAAGAGCGCGTGCTGGTAGAACCGATCGAATAGCTAGCCTGTTGCGCCGGCGTTTGCGCGGTTCTGGCGTCCCAGCAAACGGAAATACCGCCGTGCCCTTCGCACATCCTGCGCAATTTGCTCCCGCAGTGCATCTACCGATGGGAACTTAATTTCCTCGCGCAAGCGGAATAGAAAATGGATTTCGATTTCCGTCTCAGGTGTCAGCTCCAACGGATGAAAATTCAGAAGATGTGATTCCACCGCAAACGAGTCCACTCCAAAAGTCGGCCGGCTGCCGATGTTGGTGACCGAATCAAAGCATTCCTGCCCGACGCGGGTTCGCGTGATGTAGACTCCATCCTTCGGAATCAGTTCCTCATAGCGGCTCAAATTGATGGTCGGCACCGTATATTTCGATCCGTAGCCTCTGCCCCGTCCCGCGGTCGAAAGAATCGAGAACGGCCGGCCCAGCAAATGGCGTGCCCGGCGCGCATCGCCGTCACGCAGCAAGCTGCGGATATGGCTGCTCGACACGGTTTCGCCCCGCACCCGCATCTCCGGATACGCCACCACTTCGAATCCCATTTCCCGTCCAAACTCGGTGAGTAGGCCGATATCGCCCGCCGCCTTATTGCCAAAGCGAAAGTTGTAGCCTTCGTGCACCTCGCGGGCATGCAGTTTCTTTTTTAGAATTCTCTCCGCGAACTGGCGAGGTGTCAGCAATGATAGATCTCGAGTGAAGGGAAGCAGCAAGACGGCGTCGAGCCCGCAGGCCTCAAGAAGGCGGAGTTTTTCCGGCGTTGGCGTAAGCAGCTTCAGATCCGCATCCGGCTTCAGAATGCGGACGGGGTGGGGTTCGAAAGCAACCGCTATGGATTTAGCGCGCCGCTCCTGCCCCTGTTGGGCAGCGGCCCGTTGCGCAATCTGCCCCAGAACCTGCGCGTGGCCCCGGTGTACGCCGTCGAAGTTACCGACGCTCACGTTGGTTGACCCGAATTCCGTGGGTATTTCTTCGAGTTTGTGGAACACTTCCATGATTTTGTTCCGAGCCCTCTCGCGCGACACATTTAGACTCCCGCCTATGGGCGGCTTTAGCCTGCGCGCAAGCGTGCCTAGATCTCAAATTCCAATTTCATCCCGTCATACGCCAGGCGAACCTGCTCCGGTAAGGTCGAATTGGTGGCCTCGTGCGGCAGATCGTGGCAAATATGGGTGAAGAATGCCCGCTTCGGTTGCACTCTGTTCACAATCCGGAGCGAATTCTCGACGGTGGAGTGCGTAGGATGCGGCGTGTGACGCAACGCATCCAGAAAAAGAATATCCAGGTCTTTGAGTTTCGAAAAGGACGCCTCGGGAATCGAGCTGAAATCCGTCAAATAAGCCGCTTGGCCAAAACGAAACCCGAAGATCTCAGCGTCGCCGTGCTGCACCGGCACTGGCTCGAAGCATGCACCAAATAGCTCCACGACTCCTTCTATCGTTTGCAGTTCCACCTGCGCCAACCCGCCGAATTTGTAGTTCCCATCAAAAATGTAGCCAAACATGCGCCGCAGCAGTTCGGCATCTTCGGGGCGCGCGTAGAGAGGAATCTTCCCGGTCCGTAGAAAACTGAGTGGTCGCAGATCATCAAGACCCAGAATGTGGTCGGCATGCCCATGCGTGTACAGAACAGCGTCGAGCCGGCGAATCCCTTCCCGTAGAGCCTGCTCTCGGAAATCCGGTCCTGTATCAATCAGAACATTCTTTCCAGAATATTCAATCAGGATGGACGGGCGCGTCCGGCGGTCGTGAAGGTCTGAGGAACGGCACACGGCACAATCACAACCTATCGTCGGCACACCCATGGAGGTGCCGCTGCCCAGTACCGTGAGCCTGGCCTTCATGCGAAGTTAAGTTCCCGTGCCCTTGACCGGAGCCTGCGGCGGGCGGGCCAGCGCATTGGTGACTTCGATGTACGCCATGCGCACCTCATAGAGCGAATTTTGCAGGAAGCTTTGCTCCGTCGTGGTGAGGTTATTTTTAGTCTTCTCGGCGATTAGGCTGAGTGTGTCGATGGTCTGGCGAGCCCCAATAATGTCGACGCGCGCTTGTCCGCCTTCCTCGTGCATAAGCCCCAATTGCATCATGGCGGTCATATAGAGAGAGGCAAGAAAGCGCTCAAACGTCATCTCCAGTTCTTTGGCGGAATGGCCGCTTAATTCCACCCGGGCGTCGAGTTCTCTCGACGATTTCTGATACGCGTCGGCTTGGGCTTGCTGCTCTTCATCGGAGGGCAAAGGCGGCATCGCAGGATCTTCTGCGACGGCGTCCGCACTTGCCACGGTCAACTCCGACTTTGCCGCAGGCACCGGTTCCGGCGCTGCCTTGGGTGCCGGAATCTGCTCTTGTTCCTGCGTCTCTTGTCGTAGCTCGCCATCCGTGGTGAATAAGCGGCGGTCTGTGACGGTGAAGCTGGATTGTTTCTTTTGGGCCATAATCGTTCCTTCAGTTTGCGAAAATTTCAAATGGAATGGATGCAAGACTTAACGTTGCGCTGGCAGCCAGCAGCCGCTTGCCCCCCTGAGCCGCTTCTTTGCGCACATAACCCAGCGCTACCCGGCGTTCGCCGTTGCGCGAGGGCAGGGACGCGGTACTGGTAATCTCACCTACGTCTTTGCCGTCCGCTTGAATCTTGGTTTCCAAGGGCGGCAACTCACCCTCCACGAAAAATCCCGTGAATTTGCGATGAACTGCCCCCCTCGACCGGATGCGCTCCACGATTTCCTGCCCGATATAGCAACCTTTGCTGAAATTCAGCGCTCGTTGCTGCTCGGTTTCCTGGGGCAAATCGCGCTCGTGAATATCTTGCCCGTAGCGCGGGATACCGGATGCGATTCGCAGCAACTCTAACGCCGCCGGGGTTGCGGATACTGCTCCGGCCGTCATTAGTTCCTGTTGCAGATCTGCCGCTCGATCCGGCGCAAGCCAAATCTCGAAACTCTCCACGGCAGGATTGTCGCCCCGGACGATCGATGCCGGCATTTCTCGCCAAACTAAATCGAGAAACTGAAGCGGGGCCAGCTCTGGAAACTCGAAGCTGCAACTATTTATCAGCTTCCGCGATTGCGGGCCGGCCACGCCCACCGCGGTCAACTGGCCGCTGACATCCGCAAGCTCAACCTTATCCATGATGATGTATCGGCGGAACGTTGCGAGAATCTTCTCCTGCTGCGATGAATCGAGATCGAGCAGCAGGGATTCGCCCCGATTGTAGGCGTAAAGATCGCCGAGGATCCGGCCCTGGGGATTGAGCAGGAACGCATAGACGCCCCGTCCGGCGGCCAAATCGCGGATGTTGTTGGTGATCATCCCGTTCAACCAGCGGGTACGATCTTTCCCCGTAAGCACGATCCTTACCCGCGAGCTGAGGTCATAAACCGCGCAACCCGAAATCAAGGCGCGAAATTCGGCCTTCGCATCGCGGAGTTCGGCGGGAGCCACGCTGGAGGCGACGGTATTCATGGGCGTCATTCGATTATAGCGGAGCCGGCGCAACTAGGATTTCGAGCTCTGGCGCCGTGGACTTGGTTGCATTTCCCTTGTTGAATCCTGCAAGCGCCGATATCGTGGTTAGGGACCTTCACATTCCATGACTGATCGAAAAGAACTCCAGGGAAGTAGCCTTGTCCGCACCGCTATGCCTTACTTGGCCCTCCTGCTCCAGATCCTTCTGATTTCTGCTGCGGTATGCGCCCAAACCTCGCAGCCAGCAACTCAATCCATCCCGGCGCAGCCAAATAAGCCGAACCAAAGTGCGGCTCAACCCGACAAGAACGCGAGCCAGGACGCCGGCGAAAAAATTTCCCCACAAGAAGCCGGCGAGCTCTTCGGCCAGGTCGACACCATCCTTCGCTTCGCGAGCAAAGATTCAGGGCTGCCCATCAAGCACGATGTCAAACGGAGGCTTACCAATCGCGAGGAAGTGGTGGCTTACCTTGAAAAAAGCATGCGCGATGACAAGTCAGCTCAGCGTGTCGAACGCTCCGAGCTCGTCCTGAAGAAATTTGGTTTACTGCCTCCCGACTTCAAATTGAGTTCCTTCCTGGTCGCACTGCTGCGCGAGCAAATCGCCGGATACTACGATCCGAAAACCAAGACCATGAATTTACTGGACTGGGTTCCGGTCGAGCAGCAGCGCCCAGTGATGGCGCATGAGTTGACGCACGCATTGCAGGACCAGTCTTTCAACTTGGAAAAGTGGATGAAGGCCGGTGACATTGATATTGACAAGAAAAAGGAGATCACTCCCGCTGATATCGTCGCCGATGAAACCGATGAGGTCAAAGAGGCTGTCGTCGAAGGCCAGGCCGAGACGGTTATGCTCGACTATGTTTTGTCGGCTTCGGGCAGGTCGGTGGTAGATGCCCCAGAACTGATTGCCGCTCTCGATACCGACATGATGACCGGTTCGCCAGACTCCGTAGAATTCAGGAGCGCCCCCATTTTCCTGAAAGAGTCACTGACCTTCCCCTACCGCTATGGGGTTAAATTTGTGGCGGCCGTTTTGAAGGATGAAGGCAAAGATAAAGCATTCGCCGGAGCTTTCATGAATCCGCCGCAGATTACCCGCCAAATCATGGAGCCGCAAACTTATATGTCGGGCGAGGTCATCCCTTCTTTGCCACTGCCCGACTTCAAGCAGGACTTTAAGAATTATGATCGCTTCGATGTGGGCTCCATGGGCGAGTTCGACGTCTCCATGCTCATAGACCAGTACGCCAATGTGGACCGGTCGCGAGCCATGTACCCCGGTTGGCGTGGCGGCTACTATTACTCGGCGCTTCCCAAGGGAAATCCTTCGGCGCCGCTGGGCCTGCTGTACGTCTCGCGCTGGGCCGACGCCGCCAAAGCGCAGGAGTTTGCCGCCATCTACGCCAGTGGACTCTCGCAGAGATATAAACAGATCAAGGCCGTTGGCGACGATCCGCCAGCCGATTCGGCGGCTAGGTTGAACGGCAAGCATTCCTGGGAAACGGAATCCGGAATCGTCGTCATCGACGTTGAAGGGGATATTGTGCTGGTCTCGGAAAGCCTGGATTCGGCGACCACGGAAACATTACAGCGTGAGATTTTTGCGGCTAAGTCCGGAATGTGAAGACTAGGCCGGCGACCGTGGATGGCTCGTCTTTTGTATAATCACCAGTTCATCGCGCCACTCGATGGGAGGCTTTTTGCCGCAAGCGGATATTGGAATCGTTGGGGGCAGCGGGCTTTACTCCATGCCCGGCCTCACCAGGATCAAGGAAGTTCGTCTCAAGACGCCCTTCGGTAAGCCTTCCGACGCTTACGTTCTCGGTATGCTGGAGGGGCGCAAAGTCGCATTCCTGGCGCGACACGGCCGCGGCCATCGCATTCTTCCCACCGAGCTGAATTTTCGCGCCAACATTCACGGCTTCAAACAGCTGGGAGCCGAACGCATTGTCTCGGTTTCCGCGGTGGGTTCGCTCAAACAGGAACACAAACCTCTTGATTTTGTGATCCCCGATCAATTCTTCGACCGCACCCGCCATCGTATTGACACTTTCTTTGGGGCAGGAGTCGTTGCCCACGTGAGCTTTGCCGATCCCGTCTGCCCCGAACTGGCGGCCATCGTCGAAAAAGCCTGCAACAAAGCTGCCGTGAACGGCAAACTTGGTGGAACCTATATTTGCATGGAGGGTCCGCAGTTCTCTACCAAAGCCGAATCCAATATTTACCGCAGTTGGGGCATGGACGTCATCGGCATGACCAACCTGCAGGAAGCGAAATTGGCCCGCGAGGCGGAGATCTGTTACGTGACCATCGCTATGGTGACTGACTACGACTGCTGGCACCCCGGCCACGATTCGGTCACCGTCGATCAGATCGTGACCGTGCTATTGAAAAATGCCGAAAACGCCGCCAAAGTCGTCCGCGAGACCGTGGCGGCGATTCCTAAAGGCCGGGGTTGCAAGTGCGGATCGGCGCTTGCCCATGCGATCCTTACCGACACGAAGGTGATTCCCGGGGCTACCCGGCAGAAATTGAAACTCATCCTGGGAAAGTATTTGAAAGCCAAAAAAGCATGAGCATCCTTGCCGTTGGTTCGATCGCCTTTGATTCCATTGCCACGCCTTCAGGGCGAGTGGAAAACATACTGGGTGGCTCGGCTACCTATTTTTCGCTCGCGGCCAGTTATTTTACGCCGGTACGCGTGGTGGCCGTCGTCGGCGAAGATTTCACCGCCGAGCATGAAAGTGTTCTAAAAGGCCGCGGTGTGGATACCCAGGGTATCGAGCGTGCCAAGGGCAGGACGTTTCGCTGGGGTGGGCAGTACCTCGACAATCTCAATGAGGCCAAGACTGATTTCACTGAACTGAACGTGTTTGAGAAATTTCAGCCGCGCATTCCAGAGGCGTATAAAGACTCGCAGTTCCTCTTTTTGGGAAACATTCATCCCAGCCTGCAGGCAGCGGTCCGACGCGAGATGTCCCAGGTTCGCATGACTGGCGGCGATACCATGAACTTCTGGATTCAAGGCAGCCGCGGCGAGCTGGTGGAAACTCTCAAAATGGTAGATGTCCTCTTGATTAACGACGGCGAAGCCAAGATGCTGGCTGCAGAAAAGAACCTGCCCCGGGCTGCCCAGAAGGTGCTTGCTCTGGGGCCTAAAGCCTTGGTAATCAAGCACGGAGAGTACGGGGCAACCGTCTTTTTTAAGGAGGGCGCTTTTGGCATTGGCCATCACCCCTTTAGAGCGCCAACCCTCCCGATTGAGGAGGTGAAAGACCCGACGGGGGCGGGCGATTCCTTCGCCGGGGGATTTATGGGGTACATCGCTTCCCAGGAGCGGCTGGACCGCGAGGTCTTTAAGCGAGCATTATTTTACGGTGGCGTGATGGGGTCCTTTGCAGTGGAGCGTTTTGGCACGGAGCGGCTGCAATCGCTGACTCGCGAGGAGATTGACGCCCGCTTCCAGGTCTTTCGTGAACTCACCCACATCGAATGAGCGGCCAGACAAAGCCGCGCCGGGATCAGGAAACGTTCCTGGTGACGTGGCTCTCGGGTTGCGCCTCGCTTTTTTCTTTCCTCTTCTATCTGCGGCGCGGTGATCTGTTGCTCTATGGCGACGCCGTGGCGCATATCAATATTGCGCGGCGTGTGTTCGACTCTCGCACCCCCGGGCTGCTTCAACTGGGAACGGTCTGGTTGCCCCTGCCTCATCTGTTGATGATTCCGTTTCTGCTTTCGGATCGGCTTTGGCAAAACGGCGTTGGCGGATCAATCCCCTCCATGGTGGCCTATGTTTTTGCCGTGGTTGGAATCTTCCGTTTGGTACGGGGAGCGCTGGTTCGCGGCGAACAGCCGCCGGTTGCCGTGCGACTGACGGGGTGGACGGCAGCATTGATTTTTGCGGCTAATCCTAATCTTCTTTACTTGCAAAGCACGGCAATGACCGAGTCGCTTTATCTGGCGTGCTTCATCTGGGCGGTGGTGCATTTCGAGGAATTTGTTTTGAACTTGAAGGGAAGGCCACTGATTAAATGCGGCCTTTGCCTGGTGGGAGCGTGCCTGACCCGTTACGACGGATGGTTTCTCGCGGTCATCATGGTGGCTGCGGCGTTATTGGTTTGGGTGAAAAAGGCCGAAACGGGCGGTAAACTCCGCCGCAGTATGGTGGGTTTCGCATTGCTCGCCGCTGCCGCTCCAGTGCTCTGGCTCGCCTATAACGCTCTGGTTTACCGCAATCCGCTCGAATTTGCCAACGGTCCCTATTCGGCCCGGGCAATCGAACAAAAGACCGCCGTTGCCGGGTCTCCGTGGCATCCCGGCGCGGGCAATCCTGTATTGGCCGCGAGATACTTTCTGAAAGCCGCCGAACTGAACATGATGGATAGCAATTGGCACCGGTGCTGGCTGGTGTTCCTGATTCTCGGCGTCCCCGCTGGGCTTATAGTGAGCCGCAAACTTTGGCCAATCTTCCTGTTGCTGACGCCGATACCGTTTTACGCTCTTTCAGTCGCCTATAGTGGAGTGCCAATTTTCATCCCGCCGTGGTGGCCGTTTTCGTATTACAACGTGCGCTACGGTATCCAGCTTTTACCGGCATTCGCCGTCTTCAGTGCGTTGCTGATCTATTCCGTCGGGCGATTGTTTCGCGATCCTGTCGCGAAGGTCGCATTGGCAGCCGCGCTCTTGGCGTTTGCCGGCTGGAATTATGCGGCCACCTGGCGAGCCCAGCCGGTTTCATTTCTTGAAGCCTGGGTCAATTCACGAAGCCGCATCGCACTCGAGAAAGAACTTGCCGGCACTTTTCGGGAGTTTCCCTCGAATTCCACTGTGCTCATGTATCTCGGAGATCACGTCGGGGCGCTGCAACGTGCCGGCATTCCACTGCGGCGAGTGATCAATGAAGGCAATCATCGTAGTTGGAAGCAGCCTGCCGACGTGGATGGGTTATGGGAACGAGCACTGGCAAATCCTTCGCAATATGTCGATTTTGTTGTGGCTTTTCAGGGCGATCCTGTCGCGAAACGTATTCCGTGGCAGGAGTTGACGGCGATTGCCGTTGTGCATGCCACAGGAGAGCCGCCTTGCACAGTGTATGTAACGCATCGCGCTCCGCACTGAAAGCGGAGCGCGGCGACGAACCCGAATCACCAAGGTTACTTGGTTCGGTTCTGCGGGCCTGATTGGCGCGATTTCGCGATGATAAAATCCAGCCAAGTCCACCCAGTTTTCACCGACTACGAATGAACCCTCCTTTCAGAACCGTTCCGTTCGTTAAGGCGAGCGCATGCGGTAACGACTTCCTGATTGTTGACGGGATTCATGCTCCCGAGAACATCGCGGAACTCTCGCGCCGCCTCTGCGACCGCTACGATGGCGTTGGCGCGGACGGCGTGGAATGGTTGCTCCCCGCTTCCAATGCCGACGTTCGCGCCCGACTCTTCAACGCCGATGGCTCTCAGGCGGAAATTTCCGGTAATGGAACCCGGTGCGTCGCCGCTCATCTGGTGGCGGAGCAGGCGAGGGAACAGGTGACTATTCTGACGGATGCCGGCATAAAAACCTGTACTCTGACAGCATGCAGCGGACCGCGATTCGAGTTTGAAACGGCTATGGGCACGCCGGAGGTCGGGGAAGAGTTTGGTCTTGAATTTGCCAACCGCCGAGTAAGCGGAATACCCGTTTCCATGGGCAATCCTCATTATGTAATATTCGTTTCCGAGTTTGCCGCAAACTGGCGGGTCGAAGGCGCTGAAATCGGCCGCAGTTCCTACTTCAAGCAGGGGATTAACGTTGAATTTGTCGTGCCGCGGGATAAGGGAAACATCGAAGTACGCTTTTTTGAGCGCGGCGTCGGTGAAACCCATTCGTCCGGCACCGGATCCTGCGCATCGGCGATAGCTGCGATTTTCTCGCGTAGAGCAACTTCGCCAGTCCGGGTACACGCGCCCGGGGGGGTTCAGACCGTGCGATGGGAAGGCGAGGTTTTTCTGCGTGGGCCGGCGACGCTGGTTTGCCGGGGAGAGTATCTGGCCGGGGAGTAATTTGCGGGCTACGCCACATGAGCTCTGAAATACAAGCCGCACGCATCAAACCGCCCGCGCTCCAAGCCGGCGATACCGTAGGGATTATCGCACCTGCCAGTAATGTCGACCGCGCCGAACTGGCCGCCGGTTGCGACCGGCTTGCCAGCATGGGTTACAAGCCGTTCTACTTCGAGTCTATTTTTGAGAAGGACCTTTACTTTGCCGGATCAACGGAACGGCGCGCTCGCGAACTGGAGGAAATGTTTGTCCGCGACGACGTGCGTGCCATTATCTGCGCGCGCGGAGGCTATGGCGCCAATTATCTTCCAGGCGTGCTCGACTTGTTAAAGATTGAGCGCCATCCGAAAATTTTCTGCGGCTACAGCGACATCACGACGCTGCTCACTTATCTGGTGGACGCCGCCGGTTTTGTAACCTTTCATGCTCCCATGGCGGCCAAGGATTTTGCCCGCGAAGATGGAGTTGATCTGGCCTCGTGGGAAGCAGCTCTGACCGGGTTTAGCCAATGGGATTTAAACTCACGTGAGGATTCAGGAGCCCGGCCTTTGGTGAAAGGATCAGCGGAAGGGATGCTGTATGGCGGATGTCTTTCCATGCTGGCGGCTTCATTGGGCACGCCGTATGAGATCCAAACGGCCGGGACAATTCTTTTCATCGAGGACGTTGCCGCCAAGCCGTTTCAAATTGACCGTATGCTGATGCAGCTTAAGCTGGGAGGGAAATTCGCGCAGGTGCGTGGCCTAGTGTTTGGCGAAATGCTGGAGTGCGTGCAGCATCCCGGCCAGGGTTATACGCTTGAGGAAGTCGCCCTGGGTATTGTCGGCGATCTCGGCGTACCGGTTGCCTACGGACTGCGTTCCGGGCACGTTTCGCGGCGAAATATTACGTTGCCGATCGGGGTGCGAGCTAGTCTTACCGTGGACAAACAAGTGGGTCTTAGAATTCTTGAGCCGGCCACAGCGCCGGGGGCGGCGTCGAAAACGGCAAAATCATGAGCCAGAATAAGCACATCCATATGATCGGTATTTGCGGCACCGCCATGGCGTCACTGGCCGGCATGCTGCAGCAGGGCGGCATTCGTGTCACCGGCTCTGACGCGGCCGCTTACCCGCCGATGTCCGACTTCCTGGCTTCCCTCGGCATTCCGCTTGCCCAGCCATTCGCGGCGGCGAATCTCGATCCTCGCCCCGATCTTATCGTGGTGGGCAACGCGATCTCGCGCGGCAATGTGGAGTTGGAGCACGTTCTCAACGAACGCATGGATTTTTGTTCTCTCCCGCAGATTCTGCACGATGAATTTCTACGTGGCAAAGAAGTTCTGGTGGTGGCGGGCACTCATGGTAAGACCACGACGACTTCCATGCTGGCCTGGATTTTTCACTACGCAGGAATGCAGCCTTCGTTCTTGATTGGCGGCATCGCGGAAAACTTTGGCAGCAGCTTTCAGCTAGGTTCCGGCAAACACTTCATCCTCGAAGGCGATGAGTATGACACCGCCTTCTTCGACAAAGGGCCGAAGTTTCTTCATTACTTTCCGGATTCAGTGATTCTCACCTCCGTCGAGTTCGACCACGCCGATATCTACAAAGATCTCGATGCAGTCGAAACAGCTTTCAAGCGGCTGGTGAATCTGGTGCCACAACGCGGACGAATTATTGCGTTTGACCAAGGCCAAAGTCTCGAGCGCTGTCTGGCAAAAGCTTTTTGTCCGGTGGAGCGCTATGGATCGGGTGCGCACGGCGACTGGCGGATTGCGAATCTCAGTTTTGAGCCGGCACGCAGCACCTGGTCCGTTATTCACAATGGCGAGCCCTGGGCGGATTTCGAGTTTTCCCTCGCCGGGGAATACAACGTGTGGAATGCGACGGCAGCCGCGGCGTTAGCCGCGAGTTACGGAATTTCAAACGAAGCAATTGCCGCCGCGCTGAGAACTTTTAAGAGCGTCAAACGGCGGCTTGAAGTGCGTGCCGAGGTGAATGGCGTCACCATCATCGATGACTTTGCGCATCACCCCACGGCCATTGCCAGCACACTGAAGGCATTACGGGAGCGCTACCCGGGTTCGCGCCTCTGGGCGATTCTCGAGCCGCGCTCCAACACCCTTCGCCGCAATATTCTGCAAAACGATCTGGCGAAATCTCTCGCCGTCGCCGACGAAATTATCATCGCGAATGTATTCAAGTCGGAGGCCATCCCGGAGCGCGAGCGCCTGAATCTGGATACGGTCGTGGCCGCGATCGGCGGACAGGGAAAACATGCCCGCATCTTCGCTGACGCCGACTCCATCGTTCGAACGGCAGCCCCTGAAATGCGGCCTGGGGATATCGTAACCATCCTCTCCAATGGCGGTTTCGGCGGAATCTACGAGAAACTGCCCCAGAAACTCAGCTCGTTGGCTGCTCTAACCCGCGAGGCCTCGGCCAAAGCGTGAGGGCGAACATCCGTCTCCCGCGCTGGACGCTGGTTTGCTACCGACTTTGGGCCTGGGTCTTTCTCATATCTCTCTTTGCACTCGCTACCACCCAGCAGACAATTGCCCAGGCCAGCGAAAAATCTGCTAATTCCTCAACCGTTCTTTACACTGTTTCGCTGCTCCATCCCGGTCAACATCGGGTCCATATCACGATTGACCTGCCACCGGGTTCGCCGCAGCATGATCTGCAATTGCCAGTGTGGAACGCTTTGTACCAGGTGCGCGATTTTTCGCGATATGTCGAATGGATACGCGCCACAGACCGTGCTGGACACCCGCTCGCCATTCGGCTGCTCAACAAAAGCTGCTGGCAAATCAACGGCAGTCTAAATGGGGCGTCGGTGGAATATGAGGTCACTGCGGACAATGCCGGCCCATACGGCGCACAACTGAACGCACAGCATGCTTTTTTCAATCTGGCCGAAATCCTGATGTATCCCGTGGACGCACGGTCGATGCCGGTGCAGCTTCGCCTCACCGATATTCCTTCCGGCTGGCGCATCGCCACCGCACTCGCGTCTTCATCCCCCAATACCTTCGCCGCGGCGAACTATGATCAATTAGTGGATGCGCCGGTGGAGATCGGCGCCTTCCGGGAGCAGGATTTCGAGCAAGGAGGCGGCCACTATCGCGTGGTCGTAGACGCCGATCCGGCAGACTACGAAATGGATAAGATTGTGCCGATGGTCCGCCGCATCGTGACCGCCGAGACCGCATGGATGAACGATCGTCCATTTAGCTCGTATCTGTTCCTGTACCACTTCCCGCACGGTCCCGGCGGCGGGGGCATGGAGCACGCCTATAGCACCGCGATTGAGGTCAACGCCAGCGTATTGGCAAATGATTCCCAGGCGCTGGCAGACGTCACCGCCCATGAATTTTTCCATCTATGGAATGTAAAGCGCATCCGGCCGCAGGGGCTGGATCCGATCGACTACACGGCAGAGAACTACACCACCGCTTTGTGGTTCAGCGAAGGCGTGACGAACACGGTACAGGACTACACCTCGCTTCAGGCAGGCATTTTCGACGAACCCACGTACCTGGCTCGATTGGCGGGGGAGATCGGCGAATTGGAGCGCCGTCCGGCTCATCTTACGCAGTCGGCTGAAGAGTCGAGCGTCGACGCGTGGCTGGAGAAATATCCCTCATATCTCTTACCCGAGCGCAGCATTTCTTATTACAACAAGGGGGATTTGCTGGGGGTTTTACTTGATCTGGAGGTCCGCGACGCCAGTCACGGGGCCGCCTCGTTGCGTGATATTTTTCAATGGATGAACCTGCATTATGCCAAGCGAGGCCGGCCGTTCCCTGACTCCGATGGCGTACGCCAGGCGGCAGAGGCGGTGAGCCATGCCGATCTGGGTTGGTTCTTTCAGAAATATGTTTCTGGGACGGAGGAAATCCCGTGGGACGATTTCCTCAAGGGTGTAGGGCTCCATCTCGAGCGTCACGCCACTGTGATCGCCGATAGCGGACTCTGGGCAGTTCGCAATTCCGACGCTCCGCCGGTGGTAACCTGGCTCGATCCCGCCGGGCGCGGCAGAGTCGCCCGGTTTGGCGGTGGGAGATGCCATCCTCGAGATCGATGGAAAGGTGAGTGGGCCGGACTTCGGTCAGCAACTGGCCGCGGTTCAAGCGGGCGAGATGCTGCGTTTGCGAGTGCGGCGCGGGGCCGAAGAGCACAACTACCAGTTGGACGGTGGGCAGTCACGAAGACGTCGATTTCGAACTGAAAGACGCAACCTCTGTCAGTCCCGAACAAAGAGCCCGCCGAGCCGCGTGGCTCAGCGGACAAGATCAGCGCCCAACAAATCACACGACTGAAGACAACGCAGCCGGGCAGGCTCAGCCATGATTCGCGCCATCGTGATGCTCGGCTTTTGGGCGGCTCTGCTGCCGGTCGCAGCCCTCATCGGCTTTCCGTGGACACTCATCAGTGGTGATGTCAGATTTCTTTATCGCATCGGCATGTGGGGCGCATTTACCGGTATTCGCATCGCTGGCGCCCGGGTACGCATTGTAGGGCGGGAAAAGATCGATCCGGCCCGAACCTACATTTTCATGTCCAACCACGTGTCGAACCTTGATCCGCCGATCACTGCTGCCGCTGATTCCACGGCGCACCTCGGTGATGGCGAAGAAAGAACTCTTCAGTTATCCGCTCCTGGGCAAGACCATGCGTCTGGGATCGCTGGTACCGGTGGATCGCAAGAACCGCGATGCCGGGATCAGCGCGGTGCGCGCCGCCGCTCAGGTGATTCGCGACGGCATTAACATGACCATTTATATCGAGGGCGGCCGGTCATTCGACGGAAAGTTGTTGAAGTTCAAAAAGGGACCATTTTATTTGGCCGAAGAGTGCCAGGTTCCGGTGGTCCCCATGACCATTTCGGGCACGCATTCGCTGATGCCTAAGGGACGATTGGCCATCAAACCCGGGCCCGTCGACGTGATCTTCCATGATCCCATCGAGCCTAAGGATTTTGGCAGCAGGGAAGAGCTGATGGCGAGAGTCAGGGCGATCATCAACAGCGGTCTACCGCCCGAGTATCAGGAGAATGATCCGGTGATAAAAGATGCAGCGGCTCCGGAAGGAAAGACGGCCAAAGCTTGATCAGCTATCAAGGGTTGGTTCGCGCAACTTAGTGCTCCTGGCTGTTTGCGGCCCTGGCCGCGAGATTTCGCAATGTCCTGGCCATCTCCGGCAGCCGGCTCAGAACCGCGGAATATTTCAGCCACAATTTGTGATCGACAGCCGGTGCGCCGCTCACAATAGCTCCTGCAGGAACGTCTCCGGAGACGCCACTCTGGGGTGTGACAATCGCACCGTCGCCGATCTTGCAATGTCCGACCACGCCGACCTGCCCGGTTAAAATCACGCCTTTGCCGATTTCTGTTGAACCTGCCAGTCCGACCTGGGCGCATAACAATGAGTCGTCTCCCACCTGCGAGGCGTGCCCGATTTGCACCAGATTGTCGATCTTCACGCCATTTCCAATGCGGGTTTCGCCCACGCTGGCGCGGTCAATGCAGGAGTTCGCCTGCACTTCCACGTGATTGCCTAGAACCACGGCTTCAGGTTGCGCGATCTTATGCCAGTGACCGGAATTTCCTTAGCGAAGCCAAAGCCGTCGGCGCCAATGACTACGCCATTCTGCAGCAGCACATGATTGCCGAGCCGGCAATTTTCCCGCACCACGGAATGCGCGTGCGCGAAAAAGTGATCACCAATTTTTACCCCGCGATAAATCACTACGTGTGCGAGGATCACGGCGTCGGCGCCTATTTCTACGTCCCGATCAATCACGACGTAGGGGCCAATGTGGGCTCGCGGGCCAATCTTGGCGGAGGCATCCACCACGGCGGTGGAATGTACTCCGGGCTCGTAACCCGGCGGGGTGTGGAACATTTCGATGACGCGAGCGAAGTCGAGATAAGGGTTCTTGCTACGCAGGGTGGCCGCCGGAATGGGCTCCGCCTCTTCCGATAAAATTACCGCCGAAGCTCTTGTCTTTTTGGCCGCTGCGGCATATTTGGGGTTGGCGACGAATGTAAGCTGTCCAGGTCCGGCGTCTTTAATTCCGGCAACCCCGAGGATTTCCGTGTCAGGCGAGCCATTTTCCAACCTAGCGTCGAGAGCTTCAGCCAGTTGTCCAAGTTTCATAGGTTGTTCCCGCGAAATAGATTCGAGCCTGATTGTAATTGGAATTGGAGAACCCGGGGCTCGTCAACAAATCGTCTTCACCCGATCGCACGATCCAAATAATTATCGTTGACCCATCCCCATCGGTCTGGAATCATGCAATCGAATGAAGGAGGGAAAATGCCACACTACTTACATCAGATCAGCTATTCCTGCGAGGGCTGGCAAGCCTTGATTGCTCAACCGCAGAACCGGGTGGAAGTGGTAAGACAAGCCATCGAAAAGTTAGGCGGCAAAATCGTCAGCGCCTGGTTTGCTTTCGGTGGCTCTGACGTCGTCCTGATAACCGAGATGCCGGATAACATTAGCGCGGCTGCCCTGGCCATTGCCTTTGCCGGCGGCGGAGCTTGCAAGTCGGTCAACACCACTCCCCTGATTTCCGCCGAAGAGGCGTTGCAGGCGATGAGGAAGGCCGGAGAGTCGGGCTACAAGCCGGCAGCCACGACCTAGCAAAGGCCTCCGTTTTGTTGGCGTCGTACGATGACGGCTTCAGCGCTCTCGCTCCCAGAGTTTCGCCTGGAATCGTCTATTGCACGATCAACTGGAAGGTCGTGCTGTGCGATAGGCTTCCGCTCGTCGCGGTGACAGTGACGTTGTACGTGCCCGTGGGTGTGCCGGGATCGCTGGTGCTCCCTCCACCCCCACCCCCTCCACCACTACCGCCCCCACAACTGGGGAGGGTTATCACTGACATCACCACCAATAGTAGGAATAAACGCGGCCAGCGTCTACGAAAAGGAATGTCCAGCAAGAATATTCCGGTCGCTCCCAGACCCAAACTTGATGTCCACCAAAGGAAGTTCTTGGAAATTACCGGCCCGCGTGAGGCGGATGGATGGGGTGCCGTCGTATTGATAGTCAATGTCGTGGTTCCGCTTCCAGCCAGCGAAGCGGGACTGAAGCTGCATGAGCTTTCCGGGGGGAGTCCGGAGCAGGAGCTCGCCGTGAAATTCAGTGCTGCGTTGAATCCACCTATATCGGTGACGGTCAATGTGTCTTGTGCTGAGTCACCGGGACTTGCCAGGCTGGTTGAGATCGCGGCTAAAGATAGACTGAAATCCGGCGAAACGGTACCGGTCACTGCGGGAGAAGTCGAACTTGTGTAATTCGTATCGCCGGTGTACGTCGCGGTGAAATTGTAGGTCGAATTCGTCAGCGATACACCCAAGATGGGCGCGCTTGCGGAGGCCGTCTCTACAATCCCCTGGGAGTTGTAGGTTGCCCAGGTCGGAAAGAGTGTCACCGGTTGTCCGATTGCCGTCCCATTGGCAAAGAACGTGACCATTCCACCAGGCGGATTGCCAGCGCTTGCCGTATTCACCGTAGCCGTGAGATTGACGCCGGGCGGAGCGTGGGTGAGTGCGAGAATTGTCGAGGTCGAAGCAGGAGTAATCGTAATGCTGACGGGCGCGGAATTGCTCGGAAAGAAACTCGCATCACCGTTGTATTGCGCCGTCAGGCTGTGTCCACCCGGAACAAAGCTCGTAAAAATCTGAAACCAGGAACCCAAGCTGTTAAGTGCACGGTAAATGCCATCATTTAGCGACAGTCCGTTGTCGGCAAACTGATTTGGCCCACCGGTCGGAATACCGTGACCGGATTGCGCCTTAGCGTCTCCTCGCAAATAGAGAAAAGTGCCGTAGGGGCCATTTGTGAATGGAACCAGATTCCCGCTTTGATCTGGAGCTAAGACCGAAAGTGTAGTCTGGCTCTGCTCTTCGGCGACCCCCAACTGGGCGGTGGGAGCCGACGAACTGGGAGCGTAAGTGCCGTCTCCGGAATATGACGCAGTTACGGTATAGAAGCCGCCAGGAAAAGTATCGATTGTGTCAGTGAACGACCCGGACGAGTCAAGAGTGAACGCGCCTATGCTCTTGTTATAGCTCGTCAGCAAAGATACTGCTCCTGTCGGAGTTCCCCCCGTGGCTGTAACCGTAACCGTAACGTTTACTGGTTGCCCGTGGGTAAACGTCAATGGCGTTAGGTTGGTTATCGTTGTGGTGGTCGGTTTAAAACTTGCACTGGCCCAATTATTCGCGAGATTCTCCGCATTCACTGAGCCAAGTCCCGTGGCAAGATCGTAGCCCACGCCCGAAGCGTATTTCGCCGACCCGGTTCCATAGCCCACTTCACCAGGAACGGCATTATTGCCTGCCGTGACGTCGTTAAACACACAGGTACTGGCGGGCAGGGTGGTGGTATTCGAGGCATTGCATGTGGAGAAGGTTGCGCTCGCCGCCAAACGATATAGCACATAATTCGCTTGTCCTTGCGCGGAGCCAGACTTCTGGTCCACCAACGCCATTAGGCCGGCGAACGACGGCGCGGCCGCTGAGGTTCCATAAACCGCCGCAAATTCAATCTCGCCCTGCGAATTAGGTATGCATGAACCCTCAATGCATAGCAGGTAGGGATCGTGTCCCGCCGCCGTCAAAGAAACATCCGGCACATCGCGGAATCCGCCGCTGGGAATCCCAGTCACTCCCGACTGCCACGAAGGCTTGGAAAAGAAAACGCTGGCCCCGCCTCCACCTGACCATATGCCAGCTTCTGCCCCGCATTGGGCGGCAGAGCAACTCTCATTCCAGACATCCTCTGGAATATACGAGATCACTGACTCAAAGGTATCTGGTGAATTTGTAGAATTCCAGTACCGGCTGCTCTGTCCGTTCTCATTGAACGTCGTGCCGCCCACCGCAACGGTAAACGGAGTCGAAGCCAGAATGTTGACTGAAAGAGGGCCCTGCGCTGTCGTCTCGGAGTGCGGATCGTCGCAACCTTCAGCACCTGAATCACCTGCCGAAACCAGATATGTGATTCCTTGGGCCGCGGCCTGCTCGGCGAGTTGCGCGAGGCTGGTCGCTTCCGCCTGGGTAGCGGTGGCTTCACAGGCGCCGAAACTCTCGGTCATAATCTGGCCGACATTGTTGTCGATGATGTAGAGCTCGGAGAGATCAACGCCGTCAGAGGTATTGGTTGATGCGGAGACGACCAAGTCGACGTTTGACGCCTCGGCGATCGCTCCCGCCCAGGTGGCATCCAGGGTTGCTTCCGCTTCTTCTCCCCCACCTAAATCGCCCGGATCGGGGCCATCCTGCACGATCGTGAAATTGCCGGACGGCAACCCAAATACGGAATGAAAATTAAGGACGTCCGGTGCACCACCGAAGAGATTGCTGCGCGCAACCACGGCAATCGTGACACCGGAACCAGTGACGCCGTCTGCTAAGAGCGGTGTGACGTTGTAAATTTTCGCGAAATCCGCTGGCCCGAGCGCGTACATTTGCGGCGTACCGGGGAAAGTAACTTGCGGTGGTTTTCCGGGCACGCCTGCCACCAGCTTAGCCTTAATCCGCTGGGGCGCGACCTGCACTTGCGGCTTCTTCAGAAAATTGTGCAGCGTGTTCACTCCCGCCACCACCGGCGCCAGCGCTGCCGGAATCTGTGGATCGCTGGCGTTGGCCCAGTGTTCTTCGCCATTGACAGTGAATTTGTGGATTGCGGTGTGAAACGCCTCCTGCACCTGCCCCGCGTCACCGGAGAACTCGATGACCGACCGTCCCTTGGAGATGCGGGTCACTTGAAATCCCTCGGATTGCAGCCATCCCGTGACGCACTGAATATCCGAATCCGCCGCACCGAACTGTCGCCCAAAGTCCCCGGGCGTAAGCCATTTGTGAAAGTTGGGTGAAGCCTTATCCTGCTGGTCATCAAGTAGCTTTCGCAAGGCGAATTCCTGCTCGGAGCTTCGTTTCAGTACCAGCAACATGCGCTGCATGGGCAAATCGGGCGGAGCCGGCCCACGGTCAAACTCCGGCCGGGCCATCGGATGAACATTGCCATGCAGGATGATCCTCTGGGATTCGTCCACCGGGCTGATGATTCGAGCCTGGGCGGTGCTGGACTGGGCGAGCGTGGCAGTCGATGAAAGCGTTAAGCCGACGCAAATGACTGAGGAGACGAGCCGAAATCCCTGGGGTCGCATAAAGTTTTTAAGCAAGCTCCTAGGTGACCACCAATTTTTGGTAGTCGTTCGCGACAGGGGATGAGCAAAGTACCTTATTTCCGCTGGGATGGCAATAGCCCGGGTGATCCACGCTTCAACCTGCTGATTCGGCTTCAATCCGAGACAAAACCCGTAGAATGAACCGTATGAGTTACAAGCCCGCTCCCCTTGACACCTCGAAAATAGAACTCAGCCCGGAGATTTGCCGGCTCACCGAAGTGCTCTCGAAGAATGCGCATGAAGTTTGGGCCCAGGAGCGAATTGCGCAGGGCTGGCGCTATGGCCGTGATCGCAACGATGCACGCAAGGAACATCCTTGCCTCGTGCCCTACGAGGACCTACCTGAGTCGGAAAAAGTTTTCGATCGCAACACCGCCATGGGTACGCTAAAAGCAGTTCTGGCCTTGGGTTATCGCATCACCAAACATTGACGCGCGCGGGAGGAGATGCCAGAATTCGTCGCTCGTTTTGCTCAGCTCGCATAGCGATTTACCCCGGCGGTTTGCGGAATCAGTCAATTCGAATGGAACAGAACTCCCAGCTCGTCACCCGCAAACCCGACGCCGTTCTTGTGTCTGCGCGCGGAGCCGACACCTTCGATGACATGCATGACACCGACGACGAGATCGGCCGCTATACCGCGTTGTTGCAGCCTCTCGAATTGTGTCGCCGCATCGCTGAACAATTCGACGCGGTTGACGCGGAAGCTGTTTCCTATCAGAGACTGCACCGTACCTTAACTCGCGGCGCCGCTGTATTTGGTGCCTCTGCCGTGGTCTTTGCGATCGTGGGCTTGAGCCGAATCCATCACCAGCCGATCGGTTCTTCCTGGCTTCCGGGGAACGAAATTCTAGACTGGATGGAATTGTGGTTTGCGGGTATGGCTGTCGCCATCGTAATCACCGGCCGAGTCGCGAGTTTCAAAGAGAAGTGGCTACTGTTTCGCCATCGGGCCGAATCGTATCGTCTGCTACGCTTTCATTTCCTCACTCATCCCTCACTGTGGCATGAGGGCCATGACGATGCGAGGGTTTGGATTGACAACAAGCTAGACGAAATCAGCCATGCCACTCTTGAGAAAGCTGTACGCGAGGCTTCGCCGCACGGTCCGTTTGAAGGTACGCAGTTCCGCGTGCCGCGTCCCGCGCTGCAGGCGCTGACCGAATATTACCTTTCCAAGCGGCTCAATCCGCAAAAAGAGTACTTCGCAAACCGCTCGCAACGGAATGAGTTTTCTGACTGGATCCGCGCTTACCTGCCCTGGTTTTTCTTTGTGAGCATCGTCGCCGTCTTCTGCAAGTTTTTTGTGCGCAATGTTTCCGAGAGTTGGGCGGCATTCCTGGCGGTGCTGGCCGCGCTCCTTCCCGCTGTCGCCGCCGGCGTGCGAACCTGGCGCAGCGCCTTCGAATTCTCTCGCAATAAAGGGCGCTTCGAGGCCGCGCATCTAGCTCT
The DNA here is from genome assembly GCA_963834075.1 of uncultured Acidobacteriaceae bacterium. GTDB lineage: Bacteria > Acidobacteriota > Terriglobia > Terriglobales > Acidobacteriaceae > PALSA-270. The sequence continues at coordinate 434,798 of CAWIAH010000011.1, read as the reverse complement.
GCGGGACCTGGAGAGGCGGCTGGTGAACGAAGGCTTCAGCGCGGTCGAGACAGAAGCCCACGGTGAACCCGGCAAAGAGGAAGATTTAGACGCCTACCCCATTCTCCGCGATCTTTCCTGGTGCGAGCACATTCTGGAGACCGAACACCGCGAGTGGCTGCGCCTCATGTACGAAACCGAGTGGTTCGGGTAACCTGCGGGCGCGGATTATTTCGTGCGAATCGACTGCTGGGCTGCGTGCTTATTCGCCGAACAATTGGACCTGCCGAGTGTCAGAAACTTCGCCTTTACGTTGCCGTCTCGATGCCCCGATAACAGCCAGCACGGTCAGCGATTCCAGCGCCGTGCGGGGCACGAAAATTCTTTGGGTGTTGGATCGCAGATCGGGCGGATTCACCAGAAAGCCCTCTGCCATGGCTTGATTTAGATCGTTGGGCATCATGCCTTCCAGCACTTCGTTATCCTTAAACTTCAGCCGGACCCACAATCCCTCGGTACGCGGGCGGCTGGTAAAGGTCTTGCGGCTGAAAGGGTCGGCATCGCCGAACTCGCGGACGAAATAAACTCCCTTAATGTCGCGTAGCTCGACCGCGATGACAGTGCCTGCCGTATTGAGCAATTCCAGTTTGCCTTCGCGGACAAAATCAGCCGGAGACACGTAGCCGTTGACCGTATCCCGGTCCATTTTGCGCACGATTACTTTCTTATGGGTTGAAGGCATGTTCGCTCGCCCCAAACGATCCCGGCCGCCGCCCATCCAGGCAACATCTCGATTCAGGGAGTTTAGTTGGGTTCGATTTTCCCACTTTTTCAACAGTGGCGGGGTGGTATCTAGGTTGTAGTAGCCAAATCGTTAACGATGTGTTATTTTCTGTAGCTTGCCGGGTTCGATTAGAATGGTTTTAAGTCTATTTGATAGAACTACTTACATCCGAGTAGCAGGGAACTTGTGTCCCTTTCGGCTAACCCCTGTGGAAAACTTAGCGATTTTCCTGTCCCCGCTGGAGTGCGGCTGGCCTTGGTGAAGCGTCATGGCTGACTACATTTACACGATGGAAGTCCGGCTTAGCCCGGACCAGTTACGAGGTGTCACCCTGGTTCAGGACGTGGCGCGCGCGGCTGGCATGAACATCTATCTTACCGGCGGCGCGGTTCGCGATATTATCAGCGGCTTTCCTATCCGGGATCTGGATTTTACGGTTCAGGGAAATCCTCTCAAACTGCACAAGGAATTGGAGCGAGCAGGGGCCGTCGTTACCCACAGTGACGACGACACCAAAGATTTGTTCCTGACGCTGCCCGGAAAAGCCCGTGCCGAAATCTCCATGGCGCGCACTGAAGTTTACGAGAAGGCGGGTAAGCCACCTGTCATTTCAGCGGCAACGATTATCGAAGATTTGAAGCGGCGCGACTTTACCGTAAACGCGATGGCGCTTTCGTTGAATCCCGGTTCGCGCGGCCTGCTCATGGATCCCTTTAACGGCGCGGCCGATATCGAAGCCAAGGTTCTGCGCGTTATGCATAATTACGCTTTTGTGGAAGACCCTTCGCGGTCTCATCCGGGCGACCCGTTTTGCGGCGCGCTTTCACTGGCCGCTCGAAGAGCGCACGCAGGCTCGCTATAACTCCGCCAAAGAAAACAACTACATCGAGTACATCACCCACAAAGCGATAGGTTATGAAACCGCCCAGCTCGCCTACGAGGACGATCCCCTCAATGTGGTGCGCGCCCTCGAAAAGGAAGGGTGGCTGAAAATCCTCAGCCCGCATTGGACCACCGCGAAAGTGGATACGGCAGGCTTGACCCAGCTGGTGAAGGCCCGCCAGCAGATGAATGAGCTTGGGTATTGGCCCGATCCTTCGGCGGGAGTTATCTATTTTCTGACCTCAAAGCTGAGTGATAAAGAAATCGCGGATATGCGAAAGTTCATGCCGCGCCGCGATTTAGTGGAGGGCTGGCGCAACTTAGAGGATGATGCCAAGGGCCTGGCTAAGCGACTGACCGGCAAGGAGGCCGCGAAACCCTCCAGAACCTGGAAGCTATTGTCGGATGCCCGGGCGGAATTGGTGCTGTTTTTATCGGTGACCGCGCGCCAGCAGGCGGTCAGCCAGAAGATAAAGAATTACTTCACGAAATGGCGGCAAGTTCAGCAAAAGATTCCACTGCCGGAGATGACGGAGCTCTATATCACACCTCAACTTCCGGAATATCCGAAGATTGCCAACGACGTTTTCATGTTGCTGCTGGATGGCAAGCTGCGTTCCCATAACGAAGCGCTCAAATTTCTGAAGCCGCTCGCCCCGCCGCCCCCACCGCCGCCCCCGGCGCCGAAGCGAGGGCGTGCCGCGAAAGCGGCAGCGGCTGCCGCCGCAGCACCCATTGCCGCTCAAGTCGTGCCGGTCGCCGGTAAAAAGGGGAAAGCAAAAGCACCTGTGGCCGCAGATCAGCCCGCGAAAAACGCTCAGCCGTCAAAAGCCCCAGGAGTAAAAGCTTCGACAGTTCCAGCGCCAGAAAAATCTAAGCCCTCAAAACCGATCCCTCATGCGTCCGCAAGAAAGTCTGCGGCCAAGAAAAAGCGTTAGTGCCCGAAGGTTCCCCGGTGCGCGAAGCTCTTCGCTAGCGCCGAACCTACGGCGCATTATTTCGGGTGCCCGGTCAGGGAGACTCAATCTAATCTTTGCAGATTTGACTGCGCGTGGAAAACGTACGGATCTCCGGGGGATACATGAAGAAAATTGGTAAGGTGCTGCTTATCGCCCTAGGCGCTCTCGTGGTTCTGCTTGCTGCCGCAATAACTGTCACGATTGGTTGGAGACCGTTTCTTGGCCCGAAAACTCGACCCCTGACTGAGCGCAAGTTCGAGATTACTCCGCAGCGTCTGGCTCGCGGACACTATCTCGCGACTGCGGTAAGCGGATGTTCCTATTGCCACTCCGAGCATGATTGGAATCAAAGAACCACTCCCATTTTGCCCGGTCGCGAAGCCGCCGGAGAAGTTTTGCTGTACGGCGGCCTTCCCGGACGAGTGGTCGCTCCCAATCTCACGCCTGATCCCCAGACCGGGGCTGGCAACTGGAGCGACGATCAACTGGCGCGAGCCATGCGAGAGGGAATCGGCCACGATGGACGAGCCTTGTTTCCCATCATGGCGTACGAGAGATTCCGCAGCATGTCCGACGAAGATCTGGCTTCGGTGGTCGTTTACCTGCGGTCCTTGCCGCCTGTCCAGCATGAGCTTTCGAAAACCGAGATCATCTTCCCCGTAAAATACCTTATTCGGAATGTGCCCGAGCCGATAAATGCCCCCGTTGCCGCTCCCGATCCCTCTGACCGAACCGCGTGGGGCAAGTATTTAGTCACGATCGCCGGCTGCCAAGATTGCCATTCTCCCAATGACGCGCACGGCCAGCCCATCCCCGGAATGAGTTTTGCGGGCGGCTTCTACCTCACTTTGAACGGCGAGAAGGCTGCCGCCGCCAATCTGACGCCGGATGCCACCGGGGTCAGTTATTACGACGAAGCTTTGTTCCTGAAGGTGATGCGGACAGGCTATGTGGGCGCAAGAAAACTGAGCTCGCTCATGCCATTTCCATTTTATGGAAATATGACCGACGAAGATTTGAAAGCTATCTTTGCCTATCTGCGCACGATCTCCCCGGTCAAACACCGCGTGGACAATAGTTTGCCGGTCTCTTATTGCAAGCTCTGCAAACAGTGGCATGGCGCGGGTGACCAAAACTAATTCGGTTCGACGGCTCGCGGTCTGGATTTACAATTGTCTTATGAAGCGTTGGCTCGTCACCGCCGCTATGGCCTCAGTACTGATATCGGCACCCGCACTTGCGCAGCGCGGTGGAGGAGCAGGCAGAGGCGGAGTAGCCCATAGCAGCTTTGCCGCGCGGGGATTTTCCGGCGGGTTTCGCGGCTCCTCTTCGTCATTCCGAAGCTCTGGGTTTGGTGCTTCGCGTTTCGGAGGCGTCTCGGTTTCGACCTTGGGCGGGCGCTTGGGAACCAGCTTCCGGCCTCACTACGCTTATTCCAATCGCTATTATGGCCGCCGTTTTTACGGTTATCCTTGGATTTACCCATACGTCGGCGCCTACTACGTGGATCCAGACTTTTATTCTGACTACAGCTACGCTCCGCCTGAGACCAATTATCCCGCCATGAATGCCTCGGGCTACTATGATCAGGATGCCGAGTACCGTCAGGATGAGATTAATCGTCTTGAAGATGAGGTAGCTCAATTACGAGCTCAGCGAGCGGCACAAAATAACTCTGCTGCGAACTCGCAGCCGCAGCCAGCCACCGTACTAATCTTCAACGACAAGCACACCGAACAGGTGCAAAATTATGCGATCGTTGGCGAGACTCTTTGGATTTTCAATGAAGAGCATGCGCGCAAGATTCCAGTTTCTAATCTCGATCTTCCTGCCACCCAAAAAGCCAACGAAGATCGCGGTGCGGATTTCCGTCTGCCGCAATAGCCAGCTGCCGCACTCTAACCGGATTTGACGGTTTCCGGTCGTTGTACGCAGACCTGTGGATAACTCTCTTCCTTTCCTGCCGCAACTTCCCATTAGAATGGCGCCAAAGTAAAATCAAGTTAAAGCCCCCATGTCTCAGTTCGTTCATCTGCACCTTCATACCGACTATTCCATGCTCGACGGCGCCTGCGACGTGGAGAAACTTTGCCATCACGCCAAAGAACTGGGCATGCCCGCCGTAGCCATGACCGATCACGGCAATATTTTTGGCGCCGTGCATTTCGTGAATGCCGCGAAACATGCGGGAATTAAGCCAATCGTAGGCTGCGAACTCTACGTCTGCAAAAAAGACGATCATCGCATCGAGCGCAGCCCACCCGAAGGCGATACCTACAATCATCTTTTGGTTCTGGCCGAAAATGAAGAAGGCTACCGCAATCTCGCGAAGATTACCTCCGAGGCGTCTCTTCACGGCTTTTATTACAAGCCGCGCGTCAGCAAGAAATTTCTCGCCGAGCATTCTAAGGGGCTCATCGGTCTCTCGGGATGCCTGAAGGGCGAAGTTGCCGAATTTTTGATGGATGAAAAATACGCCGCCGCCCGCGCCGCCGCAGGCACGTATAGGGACATCTTCGGTAAAGAGAATTTCTTTCTCGAAATCCAGGACCAGGGCCTCGAACAGGAGCACCGCATCCACCCCGGTTTATTCCAACTTGAAAAAGATCTCGGAATTCCGCTCGTCGCGACCAATGACAGTCATTATCTCTGCGAAGACGACGCCCACGCCCAGGATGTGATGGTCTGCATTCAGACCGGCAAGTCCATCCAGGACACCAATCGCATGAAGTTCACCGGCACGGATTTCTACGTCAAGAGTTATGACCAGATGCTCCGCGTCTTCAAAGACTCGCCGCAGGTTCTCTCCCGCACTCTGAATATCGCCGAGCGCTGCAGTATGCGTCTGGAGAAGGTCAGCAACCCATTCCCCGATTTCGTGGTGCCCGCCGGTTTCACCATCGATAGTTATTTTGAACATGTGACGCGGCAGGGTTACGCGCGGCGGCTGGAAGTGCTGCGCGTTTTGCGCGAGCAGGGCAAAGTCAAGCACGATCTGTCTGAATATGAACAGCGGCTGGCGCGGGAAATTTCCATCATCCAGCAGATGCAGTACGCGGGATATTTCCTGATTGTATGGGATTTCATCCGCTACGCTCGTGAGAACGATATTCCCGTCGGCCCGGGCCGCGGTTCCGCTGCCGGTTCGCTGGTTTCCTACGCGCTGGCCATCACCGACATCGACCCGCTGCAACACGAACTCATCTTCGAACGCTTTCTTAATCCTGAACGGGTTTCGCTGCCCGATATTGACATCGACTTCTGCATGAACCGCCGTGGCGAGGTGATCAGTTATGTCACCCAGAAGTATGGCCGCGAGAACGTCGCGCAAATTATCACCTTCGGCACCATGGCCGCGAAAGCCGCCATTAAAGACGTGGGCCGCGCCATGGACATGCCCTACGCCGACGTGGACCGCATCGCCAAAATGGTTCCCACCACGCTGAACATCAAGCTGGAGCAGGCGATTAAGGACTCACCCGCACTGCAGCAGGCCTACGAAAGCGACACCCAGGTCCGGCAATTAATTGATACCGCCCGCAAGCTCGAAGGCCTGGTGCGCAACGCCGGAGTGCATGCCGCCGGCGTCGTCATTGCGCCCCGGCCGCTCACTGAACTGGTTCCTCTGCACAAGACCAAGAACGACGAAATCGTTACCGCCTTCGACATGGGCGCAATCGAAAAGCTGGGCTTACTGAAGATGGACTTCCTCGGCTTGACCACGCTGACCATCCTCGATGATGCGGTCAAGCTTATCGCGCACACTCGCAACGAGAAGATCGCGCTTGAGGCGATTGCCTTTACCGATCAAGAGACCTACGAAAAAGTTTTTCACACCGGGCTTACCTCAGGCGTCTTCCAGTTTGAATCACATGGCATGCGGGATGTATTGCGCCGCTACCGTCCCAATTCGATCGAAGATCTCACCGCCCTGAACGCGCTCTATCGCCCTGGCCCTATTCAGGGTGGCATGATCGACGACTTCATCGATCGCAAGCATGGCCGCAAAAAAATTGAGTTTGAGCTCCCCGAGCTGAAAGAAATTCTTGCGGAGACTCTCGGCGTCATCGTGTACCAGGAACAGGTGATGCAGATTGCCAATCGCCTCGCCGGCTATTCTCTCGGCGAAGCCGATCTGCTGCGGCGCGCCATGGGCAAGAAGATCGCGGAAGAAATGGCCGCGCAGCGCGAACGCTTCGTCACCGGCTCCGTCCAGCGCGGTTATCCGCCGAAGAAAATCGAGAAGATTTTCGATCTGATGGCGCAATTTGCCGGCTACGGGTTTAACAAATCGCACTCCGCCGCTTACGCCCTTCTCGCATACCACACCGCTTACCTCAAGACACACTATCCGGTGGAGTTTATGGCTGCTCTGTTGACTTCGGTCACCGGCAGCACCGATGACGTGGTCAAATATATCAATGAGTGCCGCGAGATGGGGATTGCCGTCGAAGCGCCGGACATCAATGTCTCTGACGCTAATTTCACCCCGCATGGCACGGCCATCCGCTTCGGCTTGGCTGCGGTAAAGAACGTCGGACGCAATGCCATCGAGTCAATCGTCGGCGGGCGAAAAGAACTGGGCCGGTATCACTCTATTTATGAATTTTGTGAGAAGGTGGATCTTCGCCTGCTCAACAAACGCGTGCTCGAATCGTTGATCAAGAGCGGAGCCATGGATTCATTGGGCCGCCGCGCGCAACTAATGGCGGTTCTCGACAAAGCCATCGATCACGCGCAGAAACAGCAGCGGGACGCCGAATCAGGTCAGCATGGTTTGTTCGGGGTATTCGAACAGGAGGCCTCCGCCTCAGGTGACGAAAAGCTGCCCAACACTCCCGATTGGGACGAGCACTCCCGTCTCTCGCGCGGAAAAAGAGATCCTTGGCTTCTTCATCTCCGGCCATCCCCTGGAGAAATACCGCGATAAGCTGGATGCCCTGCGTGCGCTCAGTACCGCCGAACTCGCAGCGGTCAAGAACTCGACCTTAAAGGACGAAAACCTTACCACTGCCGGCATCGTCACCAATCTCCGCGTGCTGAAGTCGAAGAAGGGTGACTTCTATGCCCAGGGCGCGCTCGAAGATATGGCAGGCTCGATTGAGATGATCGTGTTTCCCGAGGCCTATCGCCGCCTGCAGGAAAAAGTAAAACTCGAAGTTCCGGTTCTGGTGCACGGCGGCTTGCGCGTGGAGGAAGGTTCTAATCCTAAACTAACAGTCAGCGATATTCAGCCGCTCGAAGAAGCTAAGGTACCGTTACCGCGATCTTTGCGTATCCGGATTCCTCTGCCGGCCGCGACCGAGTCTACCGTGGACGCCTTGCAACTGCTTTGCCTGGAGAAGAAAGGCGAGGCCAAGGTGTTGTTTGATGTGGAACGTGAAGGTGATTTCATGGTGGTGATGGAAGCCTCGGGCTATAATGTCCAACCAGACCGCGCTTTCATGGTCCGCGTCGAAGAGCTGTGTGGCCGCGGTGCAGTGCGCGTGATTGACTGAGCAGTGCCTTAATTGAAGTCGATATCCCATGCGGCCTCCCAAAGCTAAAAAACCGGGCAAGCCAGAGCCAATTCTCGACCCGCCTGCCCAGCACCCGGTGAAGGGTGCTGAACTTCTTCTATCCATGGTCGAGGCCCGTTGTGCAGCGGCTAACGGCAATGGCAATCACATGGATTCTCGTGGCGTGCAGGAGCTCGACCAAATCGAGGCCCACATCGCCAATCTCGAAGCAGTGGCGGAGGAACAAGACGAGGACACCGGCAAGCAGATCGAGCAGCTCCGGACTCGCATCGAAGCTTTGCGCCACGAAATGGCCGTTCAAAACACGGCTTGGACGAAGACGGAACTGGCTCGCCACCCTCAGCGCCCTTACACACTGGACTACATTGAGCGCATCTTCACCGATTGGAGCGAAATTCACGGCGACCGTGGATTCGGCGACGACCCCGCGATCATTTGCGGCATGGCGCGCTTTCATGGCGAGGACGTTATGATTGTCGGCCACCAGAAGGCTCGCGATACCAAGCAGAAGGTTTACCGCAACTTTGGCATGCCCAATCCGGAGGGTTACCGCAAAGCGCTGCGGGCCATGAAAATCGCGGAGAAATTCGGCCGCCCTATCTTCACTTTCGTCGATACTCCCGGGGCCTATCCCGGCCTGGGCGCGGAAGAACGCGGGCAGGCGGAAGCCATTGCTCGCAATCTACGCGAAATGGCCCGCCTGCAGGTGCCCATCGTCACGGTAATTACCGGAGAAGGCGGCAGCGGCGGCGCTTTAGCGATTGCTGTGGCCGATCGTGTCCTCATGATGGAGAACGCCATCTATTCGGTCATCTCGCCCGAGGGCTGCGCCTCCATCATGTGGCGAGACGCTACCAAGAAAGAATATGCGGCAGAGGCTTTGAAAATTACGGCCAATGACTTGACCGAGTTGGGATGCATTGATGGCATTGTTCCCGAGCCGGAGGGCGGAGCCCATACCAATCACGAAGAAGCCGCGGCCCTTCTCGCAAACACCCTCGAAAGCCAGCTTTCCGCTCTCAAAGGCTTGCCAATTCCGCAGTTGGTCGCGTCGCGATATAACAAGTTCCGCAACATGGCGCAGTGCTTTAATTCCCCCAGCTAACCGATAGTTCTCAATCGGGTACCTACGTGCCTGCAAGGGCTTGTCCAGATTGCCTCTCCTAACCCCTCCTGCCGTATAATGGATGCAGATTTCCGTTTGCATCCGTTCAAAATTCCGCAAAGCCAACAAGGCCCGCCCGGGCAAGGAAGGGATTAGGAATGGCCACCACCGATGCACCTCTCCAACAAGTCGCCGGAGAGGATGAAAAAAAGCGAGTCGCCAACAACATGAGCATCCAAGTGGCGACGGTTAACGGCTCCGGCTCCCAGAGTTCCAACACGGTTTTGTTGCGCAGCATTTTCCAGATGGGCGTGCCGGTTTCGGGCAAGAACATGTTCCCGTCGAATATCGCGGGCCTGCCCACCTGGTATACCATCCGCGCCAACAAAGATGGCTACATTGCCCGGAAGAAAGAAATCGACTTCCTGGTAGCGATGAATGCTGAGACCGCGAACGAAGACGTTCTATCGCTAGCACCCGGGGCCGCGGTACTTTACGACCAGCCTCTGAATCTCAACACATTGCGTCAGGATTTGGTTTTCTACGCTGTTCCGTTCGACAAGCTGGTCGCACCGGTCTGCCCGGAAGCCAAGCTCCGCAAGCTGGTGCAGCAACATGATTTACGTTGGGGTCGTCGCCAAGCTGCTCGAAATCGACATGGGCGAAGTGGAGAAGGCCATTCGCAAGCAGTTCGCCAAGAAAGTGAAAGCGGCGAACCTGAATCTCGCGGCCGTACAGGCTGGCTTCGATTACGCCTCGGCCAATCTGGCCAAGCGCGACCCTTATTTCATCCAGCACATGGAAAAGACGCAGGGCAAAATCATCATTGACGGCAACTCCGCCGGCGCTCTTGGTTGCATGTTTGCGGGCGTGACGTTTTTGAGCTGGTATCCCATTACACCGTCCTCGTCGTTGCCCGAAGCCATGATCGAGTACATGAAGCGCTTCCGCATCGGCGCCGACGGCAAAGCCACATTTGCCATTGTGCAGGCCGAGGACGAACTGGCCGCCATTGGCATGGTGATAGGAGCCGGATGGGCGGGCGCTCGCGCCATGACTGCCACCGCGGGCCCTGGTATCTCGCTGATGTCGGAATTTGCTGGCCTGGCTTATTACGCGGAGGTCCCCGGCGTGGTCTGGGACATCCAGCGCGTCGGTCCCTCTACCGGCCTGCCCACCCGCACCGCACAGGGCGATATTCTCTCTACCGCATTCCTCTCCCACGGCGATACCAAGCACATCCTATTGATTCCCAGTTCTGTGGACGAATGCTTCAGCATGGCGCCCGATGCGTTCGATCTGGCGGAGAAATTCCAGACGCTCGTATTCGTCATGTCCGATCTCGATCTCGGCATGAACAACTGGATGTCGGATCCTTTCGTGTACCCGGATAAGCCGATTCAGCGCGGCAAAGTTCTCAGCAAAGAAGATCTCGATCGTCTCGGCGGCTTCTCCCGCTACAAAGATGTAGACGGTGACGGCATCGGTTACCGCACTTTGCCCGGTACCGAGCATTCCGCCGCGGCCTACTTCACCCGCGGCAGCGGCCACAACGAGCACGCCCAATACAGTGAGCGCCCCGACGACTACGAGCGCAACATGGAACGCATCAATCGCAAGTTTGAAACTGCGCGGTCTTTCGTGCCGCGCCCTGAAGTTTCCACCGGCAATTCGAAGGTCGGCATCATCGCCTACGGCACGTCGCACTGGGCCATCATTGAGAGCCGCGATCAGCTGCGCAAGGAATACAGCATCGAGACCGATTACCTTCGCCTGAAGGCTTATCCCTTCACCCGCGAGGTTCACGACTTCGTGAAGCAGCACGATCGGGTTTACGTGGTTGAGCAAAACCGCGACGCGCAAATGCTCAGCCTGCTCAAGCTGGACGTCGAGCCCACACTGGTTACGCGCCTGCGCAGCATCGCGCATATCCACGGCTTACCGCTCGATGCCCGCTCCGTCACCGACGAACTCATGTCCATGGAGGGCAAGTAAAATGGCGACACCGCCGAAAACTCCGACCCCACCGCCCGTACCCAAGATCAACCGCATCAATCTGAGCGTGCTTGACTACAAGGGCGGCAGGACCACTCTCTGCGCCGGTTGCGGCCACAATGCCATCTCTGAGCGCATCATTGACGCCATGTACGAGATGGGCGTCTCCCCGTATCGCGTCGCTAAACTCAGCGGCATCGGCTGCTCCTCGAAAACCCCGGCCTACTTCCTAAGCCGCGCGCATAGCTTCAACGCGGTTCACGGGCGCATGCCTTCCGTCGCGACCGGCGCGGTGCTTGCGAATCGCAAACTCATGGCTCTGGGCGTCAGCGGAGACGGCGACACCGCTTCTATCGGCGTGGGCCAGTTTATCCATCTGATGCGGCGCAATCTGCCCATCATTTACATCATCGAAGACAATGGTGTATATGGGCTGACCAAGGGTCAGTTCTCCGCGACCGCCGATCTGGGCTCAAAACTCAAGACTGGCGTCATCAACGATCTTCCGCCCATCGACACCTGCGAGATGGCCGTTACGCTGGGCGCAACCTTTGTCGGGCGGTCGTTTTCCGGCGACAAGCGCCAGCTCCACAGCATGCTAAAAGCGGCTATCGCGCACAACGGCACAGTCATGCTCGATGTGGTTTCGCCATGCGTCACCTTCAACGACCACGATGGTTCCACCAAATCCTATAAATACATGAAAGATCACGAAGAGCCGTTGCAGGAAGTCAGCTTCGTGCCCGCCTTCGAAGACATCACTGTGGATTACGATCCCGGCACCACCACCAGCGTCACCATGCACGATGGCTCGCAGTTGCTTCTCCGCAAGCTGGAAGAGGATTACGATCCTACCAACCGCATCGAAGCCATTCGCCGCCTGAATCATGCGCATGAAAAAGGCGAGGTGCTGACCGGCGTCTTCTATGTCAACACCAAGGCTCCGAATTTCGTGGATTTGCTGAACATGACGGACCAGCCCCTGGCTAGCCTGACGCAATCGCAGGTTCGTCCGGGCAGGGAAGTGCTCGAACAGGTGATGGAAGAACTCCGCTAGAGGGTACATATCCAAGAGCGGGGGTTGCTCTCATTCCGAACCGCTTTAGCGGTGTGGAATCTATTCTTTATTGTCTCGTTGCCCGTGGGCTTGCGCTGGAACACCCGCTGGAATGCCAGTTGACACTGGCGATACAATTCCTCGCCTGAAAATACTGGGTACGAGGCTCTCTATGCAGACCATTCGATCCGTAGGTATCTTGTCGGTAGCAAAAATCCTGGGAGTGCTTTACGCCTGTATCGCGCTCGTCTTTGTCCCATTTTTTCTGATCTTTGCGGCTCTCGGCTTGATGGCGAATCCGGGCGATAATCCCATGAACGCCTTTGGGACGGCGGGATTAGTCTTACTCGCATGTATGATGCCCGTACTTTACGGGGCGATGGGATTCGTCGGTGGCGCAATTGCCGCGTTTGGCTATAACCTTTTGGCGAAATGGTTGGGCGGCATTCAAATTGAGCTGCAACTTATGCCCCCGAGTCCGGCAGCTTCCCTCCCAACCCCGGTGCTTTTCAGTACAGTAGGGCAACCAACCGTTTGAGCGTTAATCCTTGCTAGGTTCCCCGCTGTGCTCCGGATTCTCCCCCGGCTCCGGAAAATCGGAATCTGCATCTTTCAGTAACGCATCTTGATCGCGGTGTCCCAATTGTCCGGAGAGGGAACTATTTCCGTGATCGCTGGGAGTGTCTTGCTCCACCGCGCCTTTGGCTGCGTCCTGATCTCTATCTTTGCTTCCCGGCATGAAATCTCCCATCAAAGTGATGTTTGGTTTGAGGTTACTCCGAAAAGATTCGCTGGGGTAGTTGGTGGAATATGTATAAAATCGAAATCGCCGCTGTATGGACCGCTCAGCGAAAGGCCTGTCATGAAGCGACTGTTATTAACCTTGTTGTCCGTGGTATTCCTGACCTTAGGGCTGTACGCACAACCGTCTCCAACTGCATCGTCAGATTTTGACGGCGCCCACCTGGTTCAGGTAGCCCATCGCCGTCACGCACACCGCGCCGGCCACCATCACTACGCTCACGGCAGAGCCCGCCGCGCCCATCGCAAACGCGCTTAGCTAGGCCGCCGTGGAGTGGCGCCCGCAGTCACCGAAACTCCCAGCTTGTGCAGTCGGTCACGTGCCTGCAACGCCTCATTCGACCGCGGATAGCGCTGAATCACATGCCGCAACTCCGCAATCCCCGCTTCCTTCTGGCCGAGTTCAATTAAAGAGAAGCCCTTCTTCAGCTGCGCCGAAGCCGCCTTGTTGCCGCTGGGATAATTCTGCACCACCAAGTCATAATCCTTTGCCGCCTCCTGAAAATTCCCCTGGCGGTAGGCAATTTCCGCCATATAAAAGTAGCAATTGCCCGCCAAATCTGTATCGGGATAAACCTTGACGTACTGCGCGAACTCCTGCGTGGCGAGATCAGTTTTCCCGGCGTTGTAGTCGTTGAGCGCGTTATTGTAAAGAACATCCGGCGGTGGCGCGGGCGCAGGTGCTGGCTGTGCCGGTTGCGCGGCCGGTTGGGTCGTCAGATTCTGTTGCGCCGCCTGCATGTCCTCCAGTTGCTTGCTCAGCTTGGCGATATGGGCCTTGATCTCGTCCAGCGAATCGTTCAGCGATTGAATCTGTCCTGACAGTTGGTCCACATGCGAGCCGCTATCGGCCTGCTGCTTCTGCAAATTGGTTTGCAGATTGTTGATCGCGGCCGTGGCCTTATTGATGGCGTCGGTATCCTGTTCGACCAGGTTCTTCATCACGCCCATGCTCTGTTCAAACGACTGCTGCATGTGGGTCATCTGGTCCTGCAATGTTTGTACCTGGGTCTGCAATTGGATGAGGTCGCGGTTCACGCCCCAAGCCGGCGCGGCTAGGCAAGATATTCCCGCCAACAAGCCAAGAATTACCGAAGCTCCCTTGATTCTCATAGTTGGTTCCTTAACCCCTCATTAAAGATGCCGGAATTACAAGTCGCGTCCAAGCCCGCCAGTGCGCGCGGACCCCCTCAGCTATTGTGCAAGATAAGAGCCGGAAAAAGCCAGAAATCCAGATTAGAGATTCGCGCGGGTAGATGAAAGATAAATGGCCTGAAACGCAGTTATCTTCAAGGGTTCGGCTCGACGTGTGCGCAGCCGCCCTGCCGGTGCCAAGTCTCACAACCCAATGTCCTGAGAATTGGCCAAAGGAAATGCGGAGCGGCCCTTGATCGAGCCGCTCCACACAATACAAGTTACGGTTTATAGACGAGATGGCCGCGACGATTCTGCTGCCAGCACTCTTCGTTCGATTCGGTGCAGAACGGCCGCTCCTTGCCATAGCTGATGGTGGTGATGCGGTCTGCGGCAATGCCGCCCTGAACCAGAGCGTTCTTTACGGATCCGGCGCGGTTATCGCCCAGAGCCAGGTTGTACTCGGTGGATCCCCGCTCGTCGCAGTGCCCCTCAATGATGAACTTAACGTTTGGATGATCTCTCAGGAACGCAATGTCGCTTTGCACCGCTCCTTGCTGATCCGCGCGAACATCGTACTTGTCGTAATCAAAGTAGACGTCCTTGATGTTTTGTCCGAACAGCTGTTCATCGGTGGGTCCAGCGGCCGGAGGCGGGGGTGGTGGAGGCGCGGTCACCGTAACGCGTGCCGTGGCTTCCTGCGTTCCACCTGCACCCTTGGCGACCAGGTGATAGGTCGTAGAGTCAGCCGGCGTCACCTGCTGCGTGCCGTTGGCCTGTACCGCGCCAATGCCGTCGATGCTTACGTCGGTGGCGTTGCTGGTCTGCCAGGTTAATGTGGTGGATTGCCCGCTCTGAATCGAATCGGGACTTGCGGTCAACGATGCCGTCGGAGCCGGTGGTGGCGGCGGCGGTGGTGGCGGCGGTGGCGCTACCTTCTTTTTGCAGGCTCCTAAGAACAAAACGGCGCCCAACATAAATACCAGCGTGGTCCACTTCATGTTTCTGTGCTTCACTTTCCCCTCCCCTGCGTATTTGCACCCTACGTGGCGCGTTAGAGTCCGGCGAAGCGGCTCTGCTAGCTCCTCTTCCGCCCGGTTGAATCAAATACAGATCGAACAAAACCGACGGCAAAAAGCCGCTGCTACTTCCAACTCCAGTTCGGTTGCGTGTTGTTGCCGGTAAACGTCAACTGCTTCTGATTGGTTCCATCGGCCAGCATGGTCCATATCTGGTCACTCCCCGAACGCTTCGATTGGAAAATGATGTGCCGCCCATCGGGCGACCATGAAGGAAAATCATTGCGCCCCGCATCGTGGGTCAGCTGTACCCACTGCTTGCTGGCGATGTCCATCATGTAAAGATCGTTCGAACCCGGCGCTCCGGGCCCGTATCTCCGCATCCACGAGAATGCCAGATATTGTCCGGTGGGATGCCATGCCGGAGACACCGCATAGCCCTGATCGGTCAACCGCTGCACGTTGGTTCCATCGGCTTCCATGGTGTAGATCTGTGGCAAACCGGTGCGCCCGCTCACCCAGGCAATCTGCGCCCCGGTCTTCGGATTCCAGACCGGAGAAACATCCGGACCGGCGAACGAGGTGAGCCGCTTGAGATTTCCGCCCGATGCATCCACCACATATAACTCCGGATCGCCGGTTCTCGATGACGAGAACGCCAGCTTGCTTCCATCAGGTGACCACGCCGGTGACAGATTCGTTCCGCCAAATCTCGGGAAAGAAACCATCCGGTTCAAGTCGATGGAGTACATCAGGATTTCCCACGCGCCCTTCGTGATTGAACTGAAGGCTACTCGTGAACCATCGGGCGAAATGCGAGGTGAAAGCGAAATCGAGCCCAGATGGGTCAACTGGTGCTGATTCTCCCCGTCGTAGTCCATCTCCCAGATTTCTTTGTGCCCGCTGCGACTGCTGACAAAAACAATTTTGGTTTCGGCGATGCCCTGAACGCCGCCGCCGAGCCGGAATATGATCTCATCGGCGAATTTGTGCGCGATCGTCCGCACCGCGTCGCCGGTAGCAACATCCTGGTACTGCTTCCCGAGAACTTGCGGCGAGGTTGGATTCTTAACGTCGTAGAGCCAGCCCTGCACCATGACATTGGCGCCCGTGACTCCCAGATTGCCGAATACCAGCATTGAGGCATTCACCGGAGCCGCGCCCCAGGTATCGAACTTCACGTCTGCCGGCGATCCCACCAGGCCAAGTGGATAAAAGCTCTTCGACACCAGGTCAAAAATCCCGGCATTATCCAGGTCATTCCACAACGTATCGTTGAAAAGCTTGAGCAGATCGGTGTTCTTGGAATCCTGGGTGGACGCCTTGAAATCGGGAATGGCAATGCGGACATGATCCACGCCCAACCCGGTTCCGGTACGAATCCAATCCTGGGAAAACACGAGAGTCGACGAAAGCGTACAGACCATCAGCAAAACTGCGAATGTAGAAACAGTTTCCAGGAGGCGCAATTTTGCCGATCGGCGATGTGGAGAAAGCGTAGGGCGAGTATGCTTCAGCGAGTCAACATCTGCTTTGGAGTGCGAATTTTCCAAACTGCTTGCGCTAACCATCCAGTTCCAGTTTGTGGATCGATTGATCGTAGTGCCCCATAAAATTGATTGCAAGTTACTAAACTCCTTCAAATTTCCCCATACGCAGCCCGTTTGTTTCGATCTGCGGTAAATTCCCTCTATCTTTTGTAATCGAACCAGAACTCCACCGAAACCCTATTTCCACCGTAATCCGGGGGCAAGGGACCAAAAGTGTCAATGCGTTGCAAAGCTCGTACCGCCGACTGATCGAGGGATGGAACCCCGCTCGACTGCTCCACTCGTATGTTCGCTGGCTGTCCCGTGCGCGTAATGTCAAACGTCAAATAGACGCGCTGGGCATCCTTGATCGTCGGATCTACTTCATATTTCAGCCAGTTTTCTGAAACCTTCTGCTGCACCACCCGCACGTACCACGCATAACGGTTACCAAAGTCGCCGCCACCGCCAGTGAAGCCGAAGCCGCCTTTGGCTCCGCCCGCACTAAATGTCCCATACGGTCCACTGACCGGCCCCCCTTGCCCAAACGGGACGACGTTATTTGCCTCAACCTTCGGTTGCGGCTCCGGTTTGCGGTGCGTCTCGCTCACCGCCGGCTTGGGCTTTACCTTGGTCTGTTTGTCGGGAATCGGAATCGCATCCGGCTCCTTGATTTCGGGAGTAGGCAGCGAGTGCGTGAGCCCTCTCGATTCGTTGGCCAGCACATTCTCGTCGGGCGCCGGCCGGGCTGGCAGCGGTACAGAACTTACCAGCGTCGCGCCCATCGCATCCCCCCCTCCGCCCGCGCCCCAGCCTGGGCCTGCGCTCGGCGCCAAAGCCGCCCATGCCACAATCACCGCTGTCAAAAAGACATGCAGCCCGGCAGACCACAGCAGGTTGCGTCCCCAGCGGTCGTGTTCGAAAAAGATTTCAGCGTTGGCTGCCATTCGTCTCGAGTGGCTGCGTCACAATGCTCACGTTCGTGATGCCCGACTGCTTCACCGCATCCATCACCGTGGCGAAAGCCCCGAAGGGCACATCTTCATCAGCTCGCAGAAAAATGGATTGGTGTTGTGGGTCTTTGACCTTTTGCTGCAATGCGGACGCAATCTGATTGATATTGATGGGTTCGTTGCCCAGAAACACCCGTTGCTGTTTGTCAATCGTAATCACCATCCGTTCTTCGGTGATCTGTTTGACGGTGCGCGTCTTGGGGACGTTCACCTCAATGCCCGATTGCAGCACCGGCGCCGTGACCATAAAGATAACCAGCAGGACCAGCACCACATCCACCAGCGGTGTTATGTTGATATCGGAAAGGGAAGTCTGGGTTCGTCCGTTGGAAGCCGTGAATGCCATTACCGCCGCACTCCCGCGGGTTCAGGCGCGGAAGCGGCGATTTGCGCCTGCTGATTTTCTACCGCATTCAGCATCTCCAACGAGAAGTCATCTCCACGCGCCGCGAACTCGCGAATCGAGGATCCAATCAAATTGTAGGCGATCACCGCCGGGATCGCCGCCGCCAGTCCAGCCGCGGTGGTAATCAGAGCTTCCGAGATTCCTGGCGCAACCGCCCGCAGTGTCGCCGCGCCCGCCGTGCCGAGGCCGTGAAAGGCGTCAATAATGCCCCACACGGTGCCGAACAGCCCTACGAACGGCGTTACCGCGCCCGTAATGGCAAGCCAGGGCAGATTCCGCTCAAAGCGCGTCATCTCTTCTGAAACCGCAATCTGCATGGCCCGCTGCACCGCGACCCCATTTCGCATCACTCCGCTGGGCCCGCTCACCTGCCGCGAGTATTCCTCAAATCCGCCTTCGAACACGCCCACCAGCGGGCTCGGCCGGAACTGGTCCGCTACTGCCGATACATCTTGCAGCCTTCGTGCCTTGCGGAATGCCCGGATGAACCTTCCGCTCTGCACCCGCGCCCGCCGCAACAATCCCCATTTCGAGAGAATGATTGACCAGGACACCAGGCTGAAGGCGAGAAGAATGACCAATACTGCCTTAGCGACGATGCCGGTCTCACCGACCAGGTCCAGAATTTCGCCGCCCACAAATAGGGCTGAAAGGGGTAAATACAGGTGCATTTTGATTTGTCAAGAAACCTCTTCGATTATAGACGAAGCCTAGCTGCGCTTTGCGCCCCGCATCCCATCAATTACCCCTGATTAGTACGTTCAACCAATTCCGCTGTTCTGCATCTAAGCGGGTGTTGTAACCCGATTATTGCTGAAGGACCGCACGCTTTTCTGAGGAGGAATCATGGCGCAACATGGAACTCTGCGAGGCTACCCGCTGGAAAATGCCGCCGACGACATTCGCGGCTCACATGTGTATGGCTTGAATGACGAAAAGCTCGGCAAGATCACCGACGTGGTTTTTAATCACTCTACTGGCGACATTCTTTATGCGGTCGTCGACACCGGTGGCTGGCTTTCCAGCAAGGAATTCATCGTACCCGCCGAACGCATCCGGGTTTCCACCAAGCATCGGAACGATTATGAGGTCGCTCTAACCAAATCTCAGATTGAAAACTTTCCTCCCTATAAGGAAAAAGACCTCGAGACTGACGCGACCTGGAACGACTATGAGACTCGTTACCGTGCGAAGTGGGACGATGGCCCGGTTATGCACCGTGACGGGTCGAGTCGCAACATAACCCCTCCCGCCGATCAAATCCCCGCGGACCCAAACGCTCCTCCGCTCACTGCTGCGGAAATGGAGACGCTCTCGGAGCGAATTATTCCCGGTGGTGTTGACGACGTGGTTATTGAAAATACCGCCGTCGGCATCGGCGGCCGTTGGGATACATTCCAGAGCCGCCTGCGGCAGCGCCGTAAGCAATCGGCCTTCGGTGGCTCTACCACCGCCGGGGGGGAAAGCGCCGAAGATCTGCGCAAAGCGGTATAGTAGAAATCGTCAGGCACACTTTCAAAAGCCACGGTCCTGGACCGTGGCTTCATCTGCGACCACCAACCCTCAATGGGCATTTTCCGGGAACAAGGATTCCGCTTGCGGCAATTTAATTTAGCTATAGGAGTGCCGGTGCGTGTAATCCCTCCGCGGCAGCCAGCTTCCTCTGCCTGAGATCGAAAGTATAGAAAGCATCCGCTTGCAAGATCAACGCGGACGCCACGTGCAGAACGTCGAACGTGCGGGTGCCTAAATGCATTGTTTGTTGGCGCGCGATCTGCTTCGCGCGTTCAAAGCTGCGGGCGGAAATGGGCTTAACGGCGAAAACTCCATCGGCAAGGTCTCGCCGAAACCAGCCAAGAGCGGATCTGATTTCCGAAAGCCCCAATTCCTTGCGGAAAATCCGCAGGTATAGCGCGTTGCTCAATTCCAACTCGCCCAGAGGAGTGATGAAAATCGGTAACACGGCCCGCCGCATTACCTTGGAGGCAGGCGGCGAGTTCACATCCATGGCATAGAGCGAAACCAGAAAACTGCTGTCCGCATATCCGCTCAATCGCGGTTTCGCTCCTGGGCCAGTAATTCCGCGCCGCTCACCTTCAATATTTTGCCGCGGTAAACCTGCTTGAGACGCGCCAGGAAATCGGGACGCGTAGAGGCCGTGTTCGCGCTCGGCACCAGCCGTGCGATGACCCGCTTGCGCTTGGTGATCTGAATTTCTTCACCCTCGCGCAACGAATCCTCAACCTCAGAAAAGCGGTAGCGCAGGTCGCGTACGCTGGCTTGTTTCATATGATTCATTATAGCATCACAAATTTAACCGCTGATGCCGCCCTTTCCACGGAAATCCGAACATGATTTACCGTCGCCATGCTATTCTGCCCTCAACTTCTCTGCCAGGACGGCCCGTGCTCGTCGAACTGCGGCTCGAAAACTACGCGGTCATTGACAATCTGGCAGTTGAGTTTGCCGCTGGCCTGAACCTGCTGACGGGCGAGACCGGCGCGGGGAAATCGATCCTCATCGACGCGCTAGCCCTCCTGCTCGGCGAAAAGGCCTCCGCTGACCTTATCCGCTCCGGTGCCGATAAAGCCGTGATTGCCGCCGTCTTTCAGATCGAAGGTCCGGGTGAAGAGAAGCTCGCCCAAGTCCTCGAAACCAACGGCCTCGACCAGAATGCTGACGATAATTCCGTCATTCTGCGGCGCGAAATCTCCGCCGGTGGTAAAGGCCGCGTCTTCGTCAACAACCAGCCCGCTACCGTCGCCGTCTTGCGCCAGCTCGCCCCGCATCTTGCCACCATCCACGCGCAGAGCGAGTCGCTGCTCTCTTTTGACGCAGCCGCGCGCCTGTCTCTCCTCGATTCTTTCGCTGCAGTGCACCTCGAATCCGTCGCCTCGGCTTTTCTTCAGTGGAGGTCGGTTGCCGATCGCATCGCCGAGTTACAGCGCGACGAACAGGACCGTCTGCGCCTGGTCGATCTCTGGTCTTTTCAAGAAAAGGAGATCGCCGACTCCAGGCTGCAGCCTGAGGAAGATGAACGCCTCGAGACCGAGAAGCGCGTTCTGGCCAACGCCGAAAAAATCTACACCTCCGCCCTGCACGCCTTCGATCTGCTTTATGAAGGCAGCGCTTCTACCTCCGCTTCACTGCGTGCGGCGCAAAAGTACGTGGAGGAGTTGGCCTGCTATGAGCCGAAATTTCACGATGCTCTCGCGGCTCTCGACACCGCCCGCATCAGCGTCGAAGACGTCGGCGCCAGCCTGCGCGACTACGCCGGAGGCATCGAAGCTTCCCCCGAACACCTTGCCGAAGTCGAAGAGCGCCTCGCGCTGCTCGATCGCCTCAAGCGCAAATATGGACCAACTCTGGAAGATGTGATCCACCTCGGTGAAGACGTCACCCGCAAACTCTCCGAAATGGAAAACAAAGACGAGACCCTGCGCCAGCTTCACGCCGAATTAGCAAAGGCCGCGGAAGACTATCGGCGGGCCGCTCGTGCCATCTCAAAAAAGCGTTACGAAGCGGCTCGCAAACTGGAAAAGCTGGTCGAGTCGGAAATCAACGACCTCGCTATGCGGTCCAACTTTCGCATCGAAGTCAAGGGCACCGACGAGGCCGGCAATTGGACTGGCTCTGGTTTCGATGAAGTTGTCTATCAGATCGCCACAAATTCCGGCGAGCCGATGCGGCCACTGGAGCAAATCGCCTCCGGCGGCGAATTATCGCGCGTGATGCTAGCACTGAAAGCCAGCGTGGCGCGGGCGCCTTCGCCCGCGAGCCGGTCCACTTCCGTGCAGCGCACCCTGGTCTTCGACGAAATTGATATCGGCATTGGGGGCCGCGCCGCCGAAGCCGTCGGTAAAAAGCTGAAGAGCTTATCGCGCGGCCATCAGGTGATCTGTGTCACCCATCTCCCGCAGATTGCGACCTTTGCCGACCAGCATTACCTCATCGAGAAAAAAGCCTCGGCCGGCCGCACTCGCACCTCGGTTCGTCTCATCACCGGAGACGAGCGAACCGAAGAGGTCGCCCGTATGCTCAGCGGCGCTAAACTTACCGAAACCTCCCGCAAACACGCCGAACAAATGCTCAAATCCAACGCCTGACCGAGTGCCCCGCACGGTTGTGTGGCGCGGGCGCCCCCGCCGCGGAGTTGCCCTCCAGCCACAATTTGCGCTCCGAATCTTCGGTAGTGTCTTTATTTAAGACACTACCGAATCTTCCTTTTCATACTCCTGTAACACCCTTGTCGTATAGTCACCACTTTCCGGGCGCTTGCTTCGCGCCACGCACCAACCCCAAGGAGAAACTCATGGCCACGGCCACCGCCAGCCCAAGTCTGCTTGATTCCAAAATGTCGAAGTCTCCCGGCAAGCTGGGGATCATGATTTCCGTCGCCGCCTTTGTGGTTGGCATGGCGTATGCGGGTATCAGCCTTGGCCGCGATCTTGCCGGCAGCTACGTCGGCTCGATGCTCCCCTACATTCTGCTGGGTATCGCGCTGCTGGTCGCTCTGGGCTTCGAATTCGTTAACGGATTCCACGACACCGCCAATGCCGTCGCCACGGTGATCTACACCCACTCGCTCGAGCCGCACATCGCGGTCGTCTGGTCGGGCTTCTGGAATTTTCTCGGCGTCATGGTTTCTACCGGCGCCGTCGCCTTCGGCATCATCTCGCTGCTGCCGGTGGAACTGATCCTGCAAGTCGGCAGCAAGGCTGGCTTCGCCATGGTCTTCGCCCTGCTGGTCGCGGCCATCATCTGGAATCTCGGCACCTGGTGGTTCGGGCTGCCTGCCTCGAGTTCGCACACTTTAATTGGCTCCATCATCGGCGTCGGCATCGCCAATCAGCTCATGTCGGCGCAGACCGGCACCAGCGGCGTTGATTGGGATCAGGCCGCTCAACGATCGGTAAGTCGCTTCTGCTGTCGCCGTTCGTTGGCTTTGCTGTGGCCGCGCTTTTGCTTCTGGTTGCCAAGGCATTTATCAAAGACGAAAAGCTCTATCGAAGCCCCCGAAGGCACCGAGCCACCTCCGTTTTACATTCGCTGCCTGCTGATCCTCACTTGCACCGGCGTGAGCTTTTTCCACGGTTCGAACGACGGACAGAAGGGCATGGGCCTGATCATGCTGATCCTGATCGGCACCGTGCCCACCGCCTATGCCTTGAACCACGCAGTCACACTTCAACAGTCGCAGGACTTCATCGCCGTCTCCCAGCAAGCCGCCGACGCCCTCGATCACTACGTAAGCCCCAACGCCGTGATCGGCGATGCCCGCGAAGACGTCACCGACTACATCCGCACCAAGGAATTCACGCCCAACACCATGCTGGCCATGCGCCAACTGATCACCGACATCGGCAACGAGACGGCTCTGTTCAGAGATCTCAAGACGTTCCCAACGACCGGGTCCGCAACTTCCGCAACGATATGTATCTGGTCAGTGAAGCGCTTCGCATGATGCAGAAAAGCCGGTCAGCCGGCAATTCTCCGCCGCCGACGCGGAAGTCCTGGCCAACTACAAGAAGCACGTGGATCACGTCCACCCGCTTCATTCCCACTCTGGGTCAAGGTCGCGGTCGCCATGGCGCTCGGACTCGGCACCATGGTCGGCTGGAAGCGCATCGTCGTCACGGTCGGCGAAAAAATCGGCAAGAACCATCTGACCTATGCGCAGGGCGCGGCCGCCGAAATCACCGCCATGGCCACCATCGGCGCCGCCGACTGGTTCGGCATCTGCCCGTCAGTACAACCCACGTGCTTTCCTCGGGCATCGCCGGAACCATGGCGGCCAATCACTCCGGGTTGCAATGGGCCACGGTGCGCAACCTGGTGATGGCCTGGGTTCTCACCCTGCCCGTCGCCATGATGCTCTCCGGCTTCCTGTTCTGGGGCTTCCGCAACATGTTCTAAGCCAGTCGCGAGTGGAATAGCGTAGACAGCCGCCCTCGGCTGTCCAGCGGAGCGAAGCCGCAATGCCAGCTGACCCAGTGCGGAAATCGACCCGCAGCCTGCCCCTGAAGACATTCCCGCCCCGGCAGGATAAAATCTCCGTCGGCAAACCCCGATTCCGAGGAACTCCATGGCAGATCCTACCTCCACCGACATCGATTCCGTCCTGCACGAAGACCGCAAGTTCGAGTGCCCCGAGCACTTCCGCCAGCACGCTCACATCAAGAGTCTCGAGGAATATGAACGCATCTATCGCGAATCGGTCGACGCATCCGGAAAAATTCTGGGGACGGATTGCCGAAGAGCTGCACTGGTTCAAGAAGTGGGACAAAGTCCTCGAATGGAACAATCCCTGGGCCAAATGGTTCGTCGGCGGCCAGATCAATCTCTCCTACAACTGCCTCGACCGCCACGTGCTGACCGCGCGCAAGAACAAAGCCGCCATCATCTGGGAGAGCGAACCCGGCGAAATCCGCACGCTGACCTACCAGCAACTGCATCGCGAAGTCGCAGAAGTTCGCCAACGTCCTGAAGTCGCTCGGGGTGAAGAAAGGCGACCGCGTCGCCATCTACATGGGCATGACGCCCGAATTGCCGATCGCCATGCTGGCCTGCGCCCGCATCGGCGCGCCGCATACCGTCGTCTTCGGCGGATTCTCTTCGCAAGCCCTCGTCGACCGCATCCACGACTCGCAGGCCGTCGCCGTCATCACGCAGGACGGCTCCTTATCGCCGCGGCGCCGAAGTCAAACTATATCCCGCCGTCGAAGAAGCGCTGAAGTCCTGCCCCTCGCGTCAAGCAGCGTCGTCGTCTACCGGCGCACCGGCACGCCCATCGACATGCAGCCCGGGCCGCGATCACTGGTGGCACGAACTGATGGCCGATGCCTCCGACGAATGCCCGGCCGAGCCGCTCGACTCCGAACATCCGCTTTACATCCTCTACACCTCCGGCACCACCGGCAAACCCAAAGGCATTGTGCACACCACCGGCGGCTATTCCGTCGGCACCTACCTCACCACGAAATGGGTCTTCGATCTGAAAGAAGAAGACATCTACTGGTGCACCGCCGATATCGGCTGGGTCACCGGCCACAGCTACATCGTCTACGGCCCGCTGCAGAACGGCGCCACCAGCCTGATGTACGAAGGCGCCCCCAACTTCCCCGAGCCCGATCGCTTCTGGAGCATGATCGACCGCCACCAGGTCAATATTTTCTACACCGCGCCGACCGCCATCCGCACCTTCATGCAAGTGGGGCGACCAGTGGCCGGAGAAGCACAAGCTCGACAGCCTGCGCCTGCTCGGCACCGTCGGCGAGCCCATCAATCCCGAAGCCTGGATGTGGTACCGCGAAGTCATCGGCCACAACCGCTGCCCCATCGTCGATACCTGGTGGCAGACCGAGACCGGGCACATCATGATCGCGCCGCTTCCCGGCGCGATCGCCGACCAAGCCCGGTTCGGCGACGCGGCCCTTTCCCGGCATCGGTCGCGGAAGTCGTGAACATGGAAGGCAAGCCGGTGCCGGATGGCTCGGGCGGGTTTCTGGTGATCACGCAAGCCCTGGCCCGCCATGCTGCGCACCATCTATGGCGACCCCGAGCGCTACGTGCAGCAATACTGGTCGCAGATTCCCGGGATGTATTTCACCGGCGACGGCGCGCGCAAGGACAAAGACGGCTACTTCTGGGTCATGGGCCGCGTGGATGACGTCATCAACGTCTCCGGCCACCGCCTCAGCACCATGGAGGTCGAATCCGCGCTGGTCGCGCATCCGGCCGTGGCCGAAGCCGCAGTCGTCGGCCGCCCCGACGATCTCAAAGGCCAGGCCATCTCCGCCTTCGTGACCCTGCAGCAGGGAACCACGGCCACGCCGGAGCTGAAAGAAGAACTGCGCAAGTGGGTCGCCAAAGAAATCGGCTCCCTGGCCAAGCCCGACGACATCCGCTTCACCGACTCGCTGCCCAAAACCCGCAGCGGCAAAATCATGCGCCGCCTGCTGCGCGAGCTGGCGACGAGCGGCGACGTGAAAGGCGACATGACGACGCTCGAAGACTTCAGCATCATCGCCAAGCTCCAAGAAGATGAGGTGTAGATTCTCTTCTGGCGAAAGCTCCCCGACCGAAAGATCAGGCCTCAGCAATGGCCGCGATGGAGATTCGCATGCCGGGGATTCGCACGGGTAGCTTCGCACCTTGCCGCGCAGGCGGGTTCGACGGAAACCACTGAATCCATTCTTCATTCATTCCGGCGAAGTCTGTTTCTTCGAGAAGAATGACCGTTACACTCACGGCCCGCTCCAGGGAAGTGCCGGCGGCTTTCAGGATGGCAGATATGTTCTGCAAGCACTGTCTTGTCTGCTCTTGGATCGTATCTCCAACAATCTTCCCGGTTACAGGATGATGCGGTCCCGTGCCCGAGACGAACACGAGTCCGGCCGCGCGTACCGCCTGGCTGTAGGTCGGTGGCGGAGCAGGAGCGTCAGGCGTTCGAATGATCTCTCTTGCCATAAGTGTTTCGAGTGCTGACTCAAACGCCGAAATGAGAAATCTTTCAGACGTAAATGATGAAGGAATCGGAACATTATCTGAGAGGGATATCCTCTCACAATTTCGTATTTTGAGTGATCAATTTGACGCGGCAGAGATGGGCGACCGGAGAAATCCTGCCCGGTGTGCCCCAACCGTAAGGCCGTGTCGAGGAAAACCCCACCCCGTCGCAAAAAACGCGACAAGAATGGGGGCAGCCCATTTCGATACTGCGGATCAGGCCGCACTCTGCTGCGCGACAGCGTGGCCGAAAAGCTTCGTCATCTCACGGTTAAAGGCGGGAAGGTCGTCGGGATTGCGGCTCGATACCAGATTGCCGTCCACCACGGCTTCTTTGTCCACCCATTCGGCGCCGGCGTTGCGCAGATCGGTTTTGAGAGAAGGCCAGGAAGTGATTTTGCGTCCCTTGGCGGCGCCCGCTTCGATAATGGTCCACGGACCGTGACAGATGGCCGCGACCGGTTTCTCGGCGTCGAAGAA
Source organism: uncultured Acidobacteriaceae bacterium (assembly GCA_963834075.1). Lineage (GTDB taxonomy): Bacteria > Acidobacteriota > Terriglobia > Terriglobales > Acidobacteriaceae > PALSA-270. The sequence goes on along the minus strand of CAWIAH010000011.1, from coordinate 407,628 downwards.
CGACTTGACGAAGGCTACAGCTTTGGGCTGCATGCGCAGCGCGTCAGGATTGATGACTCCGCCGGGCAGCAGAAGCGCCTGCAACTCGCCGGGTTGCGCTTGCTCAAGCGCAGTGTCTACGGGATACTCGCCGCCCCAATCCTTGAACTTCCAGGCGCGAACTTTTTTGTCTTTGGGCGAAACGATGAGCGCTTCGGCGCCGGCTTTTTGCAGTGCTTCACGCGGTTTAACCATTTCTACTTCGTCGAAACCGTCGGTGATAAGGATGGCTGCTTTTAGTCCTTTGAGATTTTCCACGGTGCGACTCCTTAAGGGAATTGTTGCTAGGATGCACCCGCCAAAAGGCGGGTTTAGGCGAGTGTGGATATTTCCGAAATCGATGGAAGCAAGACCCGCCCAAGCGGAGCGCTCGGACGGGTTCCTCAATGCAAGGCTACATGCCGCTGGAATTTTGATTAAAGACCAGGGCTTCTCTCTGGTGGCCGAAGTCGATTTCCGTCAGCACCGGGGTCTTGCCGCCGCTTCCATTGGTAAGGAACTCATCCTGCTTGACCTGTTCGTCGTTGGTCTTCAGGGTTCCCGGAGTGGTGGTCACGGTTTTGCCGTATTGCATGAAGCTGACTTGCACCGTGGGACCATCGCCCTGCCACTCCACCTCATATTTGCCGGGTGCAAGCTGGGTGTTGCCGACTTGCACTGGATTGGAAAAATTCAGGGAATGCTCACTCTTGTCCCGCGCCAGGGCGCCGAGGGGGAATAGAAGGGTTAATGTGGAAAGGGCTGCCAGGTATTGCAAATATTTTTTGCTCACAATCTCCTCCTTAAAAAGATTGGTTACAAGCTGCCTTCGCCCTTTAGCGGCGTAGCGACAATCTACATAAAGAGCAAAAACTTAATCCTATTTAGTACTGATGTGAGCACTTAGGCTTTCGTTGGATAATTTTCGCCAACGCAAGGTAATGTTTCGGCAAGAGTTGTAAAGCTGAGTAAATTCAAGGAAAGACACGGTTCTACGCGCCGCGCCCTTAGGCTCCGCCTACGGTAATCACTGGATTGCGCGGTGGCATCCATGAGTTTATCTTCGAACCATCGGGGAGGATTCCGTTACGATGGAATACTACGTTCACGCCGTGAATTTGGAGCGCAGGATTGGGACGCGCTTTGGAGGCTTCACAACACGGCTGGAGGCGGAAACGCAGTGCCGGGTATTGCGCTACGGCCCGTGGAAATCCATTGAAGTGGTAGCGGTGCCGGAGGAAGGATCTCCGGCGATCCCGGTAGAAGCGGCGCCCGCCGCGATATTTGGGGCGGCACCTGGGCGTGCGGGACTTTGATCCGGCCCTTACCAGAATTCATCAACAAACGTTTGCCCTACGCCAGCGCCAGATTCAAATTCTCAATCGCTTCGTCGATCTCCGCCGTGTTTTTGTAGCCGACAGTCACGGAATCGACGCCCGCATTGTTGAAGGCGAACCGCATGGCCGCCTGCCGGTCTTCGCGGATGTGAAGCGTACCTTCGCCCACCAGCTTCATGCTGATCACGCCCATGCCATGCGCGCGCACCTGCTTCACGTGCGTGACGACTTCGTTCACATTGCCGGATCCGTTGGTGTCGTAATCCTCGGCGTCCATGCGGGCGCCCTTGTGGTTCATGCGAATCATCGCGACTTCCAGCCATTGGTTGCCGGGAACCTGGCGCAACGCCGGCAGCCCATGCACCGACGCGCCGTGGCCCACCACGGCTTTCTTCGATGCTGGCTTCGAGAATCCCGTCCTGCCAGCGCACCGTGTCGGTTGGCCAGGTCGCGGTGTGCTGGTAGTGCAGCAGCAGGATGTCGAAATATTCGGTATTCGCCAGCTTGCGCAGTTCGTCGATCTTTTCCTGCGGATCCACGCCCTCGCGCGTCGTCACTTTCGACATCAGCCGGTAGCTGTCGCGCGGAATGCCCTTGCAGCGCCACGCCCAGCATCTTGTGCATCTCGCCGTAGACTCCGCGGTCTCGAAGAAGCGAATGCCGTGGTCGTAGGCGTAACGCACCAGTCGCGTGAACTGCTCCTGGCCCAGATCGCGCTGCACCTGCCCGCTGATCGTTCCGGTGCCAAACGCCAGCCGCGTCACCTTTACTCCGGATTTCCCCAGCGTCACCCAGTCGGTCGCCTTAGGGGTGGCTGCCTCGAGCGGCAGCTTTCCCATGCCGGCGATGGCTCCCACCGCCAGCCCCGCCTTCAAAAATTCGCGTCTGGAAAAGTCCGGCATAAAGCTTCCTCCTATGGGCGAATCTTAGCACTTCGTGCGGCTATAACGTATCCCGTGCCGCGTGATATCGTTCCCTACGGAAAAAGCCGTTAACATGAGACGTCTCCATGCTTTGGAAAAACTATCTCGCCTGTTTTCTGGCTGGCGTATTTCTCATTCACATTCTTCCGCATGTGCTGAATGGTTTTAGCTGGCTCAACCTCTTCGCCGCCGTCGTGAGCCTGGGCGTAGGCTGCCTGCTGCTGTGGTATGGAAAATTTTCCTTTCGCAGAATATGGACCGTGGTTCTGGTTTTGGCGGGGATTGCAGCCGTTCTGCTCGAAGCCGCGCTGCGATAAGCTGAACCCGACCGGGGCTGCCGCAGGTGATGGACGAGACGGTAAGCGGCGCGGTGACGCGGACGTATGCCTACGGCGTGCAGCGGATCAGCGAAGATCAGCCCATCAGCAGCACCTGGACGCCGAGCTTCTACGGCTACGATGGTCATGGCAACGTGCGCTTCCTGACGAATTCCGCGGGCACGATAACCGACAGCTACACCTACGACGTCTTCGGCATGCCGATCACCACCAGCGGCACGACGCCGAACAATTATCTCTACAGCGGCGAGCAGTATGACGGGACGCTGGGTGCCTATTACCTACGAGCACGGTATTACAACCCGGCAACGGGGCGGTTCCTGTCCATGGACCCGTACGTTGGTCATCTGATACAACCAGCCACCTTGGATAAGTATGTATATGCACAGAACGATCCAGTGGACGGCGTAGATCCTACCGGGCGCGACGCGATCATTGAGGTTGCATTTATGTATGCCCGTCCTGGTTTCGGGGTCCTGGCCCAAGGCAGAATTCAATTCGACCCGGAAGCATTGTTGGAAAAAGGATGGGACTACGCGGGAGCAGCAACGGATGTTTACGGGTTGGGCGGTAATGCACACTTCGCGTCTCACATAGGCCTGTGTGATAGCCTGGCGCTAATAAACGTGGCGGGCGTCCTTGGTGGTGTCTCAAATGGCGGCCAGGGCTTATCTAATCTCACTCTGACTTGCTTCTACAACGCCCTTACGGAACCGGTGGGAACTCCGCTTGGAAATCCGCTGCCAGAAATTCATTGAAAGGGCGGCCCGGGACTTTCACAATGTGTCGTGAGACCGAAATCAAGGACGCGCGACCTTACATCGTGCTCTGAGGAGAAGATCGACGTTCATGTCCATCATTAGAATAGGCATGGGAGTGCTCGTCCTTGTGCTGGTATCCCTGTGTTTCGTAGTCGTATGTATTCTGGCGGTGGTACAACCGCAGCGCTGGCTCTTCCTGTTCTCGCGGCAGTATTTGGGATTGATGCTATTGGTTGTTTTTTTCGCGGTGTACTTCCTGTTGGGAGGCAAGAGGTAGCGGATCGTACTATTCCTACGGTTTGGACGGGGCTGTGACCATTGTCTACGATGGCGACGGCAACCGGGTCTCGGAGACGGTGGGCGGCACGACGACGAAGTATCTGGTGGATATGATCAATCCCACGGGATACGCGCAGGTGATCGACGAACTGGTCAGCGGCGCGGTCACCCGCACCTACGCCTACGGCCTGCAGCGCATCAGCGAGGACCAACAGATCAGCGGCACGTGGACGCCAAGCTTCTACGGCTACGATGGCCACGGGAACGTCCGCCAGGGCGTGACGACATTGTTGAATATAACGTGACCTTAATTCGCGGCGGTTCTCTTGGACCGGTCATTACTGGTAGACAGGCCGTGATAACTGCTTTAGTCTTTGGGCAATTGGCCGAACTTCTAGAATATGTTCTTGAAGGGAACCCACCACCCGCACACAACCCTGACTACCCGCCGGAACCAAGCAACCCGTACCCAGCGGAACCTACCGGGTATTCGAACTAATCTTGATGATCTGTCTCTCTAGTATCGGGTCGTACGGAAAGCGCAATATGTGTCAGCCTACGCCCGACCAGTAACAACAGGGCTCGAAAAGGTGGGATCAAACATGCACGATGTCAGTACTCACGATTTAAGAAAGTATGTAAGCTGGTGTTTCGCTGCCGAATGCCTCTTGAACCTCGCGATCTCTCTTCGGCGCATTCTATTTATCATTCATCGACATGATTCCTTATTGCCTCCCCGCAACCTGCTCGACGCTGCGTCGTTTTCGGTTCTGGCCGTTATCTTCGGATTGGCTTGGTGGGTCGTCTGGAAGGAAAAACCCTCGGAAAGAGTCTGGGGCATCGCCGCAAGCCTCACGTACATCCTAATTTTTCTCCGATCAATCATTTTCCGCCACGATCGATCTGGGGCCACGTGGGCGCGTTGGTTGTCGGAACGACTGGAATGGTTGCATTCTTGCGCCACGATGAGCACCATGATCCGAACAATAACCCTATTGAAGCCGCAGATTCCAGGTAGCTGTTAGTCTACGACGGCGACGGCAACCGGGTCTGCGGAGACGGCGGGCGGGGTGACGACCAAGTATCTGGTAGATACGCTCAACCCCACCGGATACCAGGAAACCTAAATTTGACCTTCGACGGCGCGGGAAACCGTTTTGATTACGGCATCGACGGCGATCATCGCGTTACCAGCGTCCCGGAACTCAACACCACGTTTGCCTACGATGCGCGCAGCCGCGTCAGCACCATCACCTACACTGCGATCTCGCCAAATCCGGCAACCACTAGGCACTACACCTATGACGGCATGGGGCATGTCCTCACCACCACCGGCCAGGCTGGGGGAAATCTGGGGACATCCATGATAAGTAAAAGTCAAGAGGAGACGGAGGTCTCCTGGCGCTTGGAAGAGTGGGCTCTCGAAGCGGGAGTGGAGCGCTTAAGTTAGCGAACGGCGTGCGATCCTTTGTAACGGCCAAAGCGGCAGCCTGGCCAGACATCCATTTGCGGGAACCGTGCGTGAGCCCGGTCCACGAAGTATGAGTTAGAGTTTTCCGGCCGGCCTCGATACAGAGGGTAAGGAGCATCGGGAGTCGTGACTCCTCTGCCCAGTCCCCAAGTTGGCGAGGAACGGCCGGTTGATCGCCGCTGAGTTCAAAGTTTTCCCTTCTTAGGCAGCTTTTTGGGTTCGCACTTCCTGCGGCGCGTGGGTCTGGAAGGCCTGACCACTTTTGTCGACCGCCAATAAATAGGCGACGAGTTTGCGCGCCACCGCCAGCGTGGCGCGGCTGGTGGCCCAGGTTCGCGTCCCGCAGTTGGACGCTAACCTGGGTTATCCATCACAGCATGCACAAGACAAGTCGCGTAATGTTTTCGCATGCCGCATGGCCTAAGGCGCTTTCAGCAATCCAAGCAAACTCACTTCGTAACCTTCACGTGCTGTCGCCGCCGCCGCGGATTCGATTCGCCCGGTGCCTAGAAACACGGCAACAGACGGAACGTTCCCCATTTTTTCGGCTACGTCACGAAGGCTAAGCTGCCCTGTGGGGCCGGCTCATCCCTTCGAAAATGATCTTACCGGTGTTTGCCCACCAAGTCCCGCCTTCTGCGCAGAGACAGGGCGGAGCCTCCGATTCCCATCGTGGGCCCTGCTTGGACTGCTTTTGGGTTAGGCCTGCTCCTCACCCTTCGCCCCGCGAGCGTCACAAGTCAAATTTCCCACCCTGTCGCAAAAAACGCGACAAGGGTGGGGCAACCGCATGCTTAGAAACGTGGTGAACGCATGGGTCGCTCCCAACCGGCGACAACCTCTGCCGAGTTCCGTTCGCCCGAACAGCCGGGGCGGATGTCCTTACGCGATCGGACGGGGCAAGCCCCATCCCTACACAAACCCCATCCTCTCTGCAAACTTCTGCATCACTGTTCCAACTCCGTTCCATCCTAAGCCTTAGCGCCTTCTAACTCCGCAATCTGCTTGACTCCCCGCCCCTGCCAGCAGAAAATTCCTCACCGGCTCTAATGGAGCCCGAAGTGCTATTAGCAGTGCAGCGTTTCGCCACGGAGTCTTGCCATGGGTTTACCCGCAATGAACGAGCCATCCGTAACCTCTGGCCGGGCTTACAGCCCTGAGGTGATGGTCAGCTACTCCAGCCATGACCGCGCCCAGGTCATGCAGTTTACCCAGCGCCTGCGGGCCGCAGGCGTCGCCGCCTGGATCGATCAGGGGGGCATCGACGGCGCGCAGAAGTGGGGCGAGGAGATCGTCAACGCCATTGACTCCTGCAAGACCGTCATCCTGATGATCTCGCAGACTTCCATGCAATCCGAAAACATTGCCAAGGAAGTCATGCTGGCGTGGGAGAACAACAAGCATTTTCTGCCCCTGTGCCTGGAAGACACCAAGATCGCCAAGAGCATGCAGTACCAGCTCGCCGGCATTCAACAAATCAAGTTGTATGAAGGCGATCCCGAGGCGAAGTTCGTCGCCGTACTGCGCGCCCTGGTGCGCCTGGGAGTGCAGGTATCGCCTTATTACATCGCCCTTGTCAGCGCCGACCTGGGCGAACGCGAGCAGGCCCTCGAATGGCTTGACCGGGCCTGTGAGCAGCGTTCCAGCAGCCTCTCGCGGCTGAAAACCGAGTCGCGCTTCGGCGTCCTGCACTCCGATCCTCGCTTTGCCGCGCTTCTCAAGCGGGTGGAAGAGCTGCCCCTTGATGAAGAAACCGCGATCCCCGAGCTGCCGGTGGTGCTGCCGCGGCCCGTGATCGTGCAGCCAAGCGCTCCCGCCAAACCCGCGCCGCTGTGGAAGAAAATTGTCTGGCCCGATATTTACGACGCGGCCAGCGCCCGCTGGGCTGCCAGCCAAGGGGTTTGGGCCTGCGCGCTTCTGGCTTTCTTTACCGTGCTTGCTTTGATCTTTCCGCCTCCGGCCGCTGCCACTGCCATCCTGATGGGACCAGGCTGGGGCGTGGCCACGGCTTTTCTGGTTCTTCTGATTCTGGGCGCCATCGGCTTTGGCGTGCAGAAGATGGGCAGACCCGCAGCCATCATTGGCCTGGTGCTTTGCGTCTCGGGTGCCTACGGAAATCTCGATAAAGTACAAAAAGTCGGCGCCATGCTGGACAGCTACCGCCAATACCAGCGGTACCAGCCGCAGTATCCCCAATTTCAGAATTCGGCTGAGCAGGCCTACCAGCAAACCACGTCGCTGTACTACACGGTTTGGTTCCAGTTGCTGATTTCCCTCATCAGCGTGGGCGGCTTCACCAACGCCACCCGCGGAACCTTCGCGTACCGCCGCATGGTGACGGGGCATCTCACGCCCGATAAGCAGGGTGCGCTGACCAGGCAGGATTTAGCCGCTATCACCGGCAAGATCACGGGACGATTCAACAAATCGCGCACCGCCGCTGCGCCAATCGCAGTATCGTCCCCGCCGGTTGCAGTTGCTCCGGCCGCGCCTCAAGTTAGTCGTCCTCTGCCTGATCGTTCTCTATTGGATCGTTCACAGCCCGGCCCGGTCGCCGTGCCTGCGAATGCACCTACAGCCGTTGAGCCCGCAATGGTTGAATCCGCCGTGGTTCCTTCCGCAGCGCCGCAGCCCGTGATGGTTGCTCCCGTCGCCGCCGAAGTGGTGCGGCAGAGTTTCGCCGCCATGATCGGGGTCAGCGGAGGACTCGTCTACTGGCCACGGGTGCTGGCATTTCTGGGGGCGAACCTTGCCGCCGGTTTCATTTTTCTGCTGAGCCGCAGCCTGACTTCTTCCGTCAGCGTGTCCGCCGCTTACTGGCTGTGGGCGCTGTGTGCTGCTTGCATCTTCACCGCGGCGACCGTGGTTGGCTTTCGCTTTGTTCGCAATGCCTGGGCGGCCATAGCCGCCGCAGCGGCAATCGCCGCGCTGGTAACGCTACCGTTTTATTCCGTCCTGCCAAGTTTTGCCTGGGCAGACATCGGATATCGCGAGCAGTTTCAGCAGTTTATTCTGCTGCCCTTAATCAGTGGCTTTATCTTATTGGCAGCGTTGTTCTGGGTGGTTCCCCGGCTGCAGCCCATGGTTCTGGCGCTTTGGCTCGCCGCCATGGGAACGGAGATCGCCACCAGCGTGGCTTGCAACTTACTTCATGCGCTCGGCGCGGGCGAGCCAGCCGATGCGGTTCTCGGCGGAGCCTCGGTGATTTCCGCCGTTTTGCGCAGTTTGGCCTTCGCGTTCGCGCTGTGGGGCGGTTTGGAATATCTGCGCAAGCAAGCCGCAAAAGCTAAGGCGGAATAGTCGCCACGCCATTTTGAATTGCGCGTAGCGCCGCGAGGGTTCGGATCGGCCGGCGAAAACGCCCAAAAGTGTGCTTTTCCGCGAATCTTCGAATTCTTGTCAAGCCCCTACTCCGAATATGGCCAAACTACTCAGCCGATTGGAAATATAAGTTGTAAAGCATGTCGCATTTTCCTGAGTCAAATTGGTGGATTGGTAGTAGAAGGAAATTTGGGACCGATGGTGCCTTTTGGTGCGTCCAGCCGTCTAATCCGGTGAAATCGTCGTCAGGCGATACGTCGGATGTAAATGCTAAGGACACAAAGTTGCGCGAAGGAAATGCAGGTCCTTCGTGAAACCTTGTGTCCTTTTTGCGTTGCTGGATCGGTTTGCCCGGAACTTCCGAGGCAGTTTCGACGTAGGAATATGATGAAAGTGAGCTTATGCGTTTAGTTTTCGACATCTTCGGGCAGACCATGCGCACCCTGTGGGCGCATAAGCTGCGTTCTTTCCTCACCATGTTCGGCATTGCGTGGGGCGTCGGGTCGCTGTTGCTCCTGGTTGGGGTGGGAGAAGGCTTTCGCAGCGGCAACAAGGAGCAACTGGCCACGCTGGGTGAGAACGTGATGTTCATCTTCGGGAGCCGCGCGCCCATGCTCAATGGCAGCTTTACCAGCGTGCAACAGTATTACCTGACCGATCAGGATTATCGCGACGTGATGGCCGAGTGCCCGGATGTAGGCCGGGTGGCGCCGATCATCGACCGCAACGATGTGCATGCGGTGAGCGAGTTCTATCAGAGTGGCGGCGATGTGATGGGCACCACGCCGATCTACAACCAGATTCGCTACACGCCCGTGGCTGAGGGCCGCTGGATCGACGCTATGGACGATGCGCAGGCGCGGTCAGTGATTGTGATCGGGGACGAGAGCCGGCGCATTTTGTTTCCCGGGCACCCAGCAGTGGGCAGTTATGTACTGTTGAATGGCGAACGATTTCAGGTAGTGGGCGTGATGCAGCGAATCGGGCATGGGAACGACATGGGTGACAACACGCGCATCATCATGCCCTACCAGACCATGAAGCGAGATTTTCCGCCGCAGAAGGTGGGCGAGACGGTGAGCGCGATTTCCTACCTCAACTATCAGCCGACCACGCGCGAGAAGCACACCGTCGCCGAGCTGGAAGTTCACAAGGTGATTGCGCGCAATCACGGCTTCGATTATCGCGACCCGAATTCGTTCGAGGGTTTCGATACGGTGCTGATGATGGACCAGATCGGAAAGATCTTTACCGCGATGGATCTGTTTCTGGGCAGCGTCGGGTTGGTGACACTGATGCTGGGGGCGATCGGCATTATCAACATCATGCTGGTGGCGGTGGCGGACCGCACCCGCGAAATCGGATTGCGCAAGGCGGTGGGCGCCACCAACCGCAACATCATGTTCCAGTTTTTTGTGGAAGGCGCATTTCTTACGCTGCTGAGTGGATGCATTGGCATGCTGGGCGCCTGGGGAGTGATGGCGGGGCTGGGCAGATTGCCGCAACCGCCTGGCTTCAACACGCCGCGGCTGGTGCCGCTGACCGCAGTTCTGGCGATTATTTCGCTGGCCGTGGCCGGGACTGCGGCCGGATTGTATCCGGCGAAGCGGGCAGCGGCGCTCACTCCGGTGGACGCGCTGCGGAAAGAGTAACCCATGACTCGCGATTTGTTTCTACAGGCTTACGCCGCCATGCGTCACGATCTGCGGCGGACCTTGCTCACCATGCTGGGCATGGCCTGGGGTATTGCGACGGTGGTGCTGCTGCTGGCTTACGGAGATGGCTTTGGGCGAGCGATTGAGGCCATCTGGGCGAACTACGGGGCAACGGAGGTGGGGATTTTTCCGGGGCGGACATCGCAACAGGCTGGAGGCAGCAAGGCGGGTGTTCAGGTTCAGTTCACCCAGGACGATATCGATCTCATCCGCAACACGGCTCCGTTTATCCGGCATATCTCGCGCACCTCAGAGATGGATGCCACGCTGCAGGAGGGGGCGCGGTCTTTCAGTCTCCCGCTGAAGGGAGTGGACCCAGGGATCTTGAACATCTGGGCGCTGACGGTACAGAGCGGACGTTTTCTGAACGACGAAGACCTGGTCAGCCACAATCATGTGGTGGTGCTGGCTTCGGCGGCGAAGGACAAATTGTTTTCGGGCATGCCGGCGCTGGGCGAATCGGTGCGCATCAACGGCGTAAGTTTTCAGGTGATAGGCGTGCTTGAGCCGCGCATGGAGGAGCAGGGCGGCGATAACGACACCAATAAACTGGTGCTCATTCCATTCACTGCCATGGATGGGTTCAAGAATATTTACTACCTGGACGGCATTTGGCTGGATATGGCGGGACTGGATCATGCCAAAGTCGTGCACGACATCAGGAACGCGATGGCGGCGGCACACAACTTCAAACCGGACGACGAGCGCGCCGCTTTCTTTTTCGATGCGCAGCGGCAGTTGGAGCAGTTCGGCATTGTGGTGCTCGGGTTGAAGATTCTGCTGGCCTTCATCGGGACGCTTACGCTGGGAATTGGAGGCGTGGGGCTGATGAACATCATGCTGGTGTCGGTGACGCAGCGCACCCGGGAGATCGGAGTGGAGAAGGCTCTGGGAGCGCGCAAGCGGGATATTCTTTTTCAGTTTCTGGCGGAGGCGCTGGTGATTACCGCGGTCGGCGGCATAGCCGGCATTCTGCTTTCTTACCTGGTGTCATATTTTGTGGGAGGGATCACGTTTTATAGCGCCATCGCCAAATATGCCCAGGGTGCGGATATCCGCCTGGTGGTTGCGCCGCGAATTTTGCTGATTGCGACTGCCATCTTAGGGGTGGTGGGCGTGATTAGCGGGATGCTGCCGGCGGTGCGAGCCTCGAATCTCGATCCGATTGAAGCCCTGCGGTACGAATAAAACTCTTCTATACTTTTCCGCGAACAATTAGGCTATTGCCTCGGTGGGTGCGGGGGATCCTGCGCGTGCCGGGGTTTGTCATCCTGGGCGCGGTGAAGGATCGGGCGGGAAGCGTTAGTTGGAGGAGAAGTGCATCGGGTAGATCTCGCGGCAGAGGTGGTGTTGGAAAATGTCGTAAGGTCCTTCACTGTTCGCGGGATTAGGATGACAAGTTTTGAGGGAGCTGGTTTAGGCGCAGGAAATTTGTGACGCGCGACTTATTGCAAGAAGCTTACGGGGCGATGCGGCATGATCTGCGGAAGACCGTGCTGACCATGCTGGGCATGGCGTGGGGAATTGCCACGGTGGTGCTGCTTCTCGCCTATGGCGACGGCTTTGGGCGGGCGCTGCACGCCTACATGGAAGCTTACGGCATCATGCAGATCGGTGTGCTGCCGGGGCACACGTCCCAGGAAGTGGGCGGCAGCCGGGCGGGCAAGGTGGTGAGGCTGACCCAAGACGACATCGACTTAATCCGCGGCATCGATCCGCTGATACGACATATTTCCAGATTCTCCGACATGTCGGTGATGGTGCAGGCGGCCGAACGCTCATACACCTTGCGGGTGCAAGGCTTTGATCCGAGCATGCAGCAGATTGGAACCTACAAGATGGACGTGGGCCGCTTCATCAACGACGAGGACAATGCGGAGCATGCCCACGTGGCGGTACTGGGTTCCGAGTCGAAGCAGAGATTGTTTTCCGGAATGCCGGCGATTGGCGAGGACGTCCGCATCAAGGGCATCAGCTTTTTAGTGGTGGGCGTGCTCAAGCCGCATATCCAGGAGGGAGGCAGCGATGACCAGAACCGGGTGATCGTGATTCCTTTCAATGCGGGCGACTCTTTTCGCGACAATTACTATCTCGACGGAATCTGGCTGAATACGACGGGACTCGACCATTACAAGCTGGCCAGCGACATCCGCAGCGCTCTGGCGGAGGCGCATGGCTTTCGTCCCGACGATCGTCGGGCGGTGTTCATCATGGACGTGCAGGAGTGGGATGATCATTTGAGCGTGGTGTCGAACGGTTTGAAGATTCTGCTGGCGTTCATCGGCATGCTGACTCTGGGTATTGGCGGGGTCGGATTGATGAACATGATGCTGGTTTCGGTGACGCAGCGTACCCGCGAGATCGGCATGGAAAAGGCGTTGGGCGCGCGCAAGCGCGACATCATGGTTCAGTTTCTTATGGAGACGCTGGTGATTACGGTGGCGGGCGGCATTCTGGGAATCGTGCTTTCCTACATCGTGTCGCTGGCGGTAGGAACGATGTCGTTTGTGAGCGCCTTTGCGTCGTTCGCGGATAACGGTGACATCCGATTGATTATTGCTCCCCGAGCGCTGCTGATTTCGGTGGGAATACTCGCGCTGGTAGGAGTCGCCAGTGGCATGCTGCCCGCAATCCGGGCAGCGAATCTGGATCCGATCGACGCTCTGCGCTACGAATAGTCCTGATTATTTTTAGCTCTGGCGATCTTCGATCTTTAGCCCTGGTTACCAACAGCGTTCTGCCTGTCAATTGCATGACGGGCGCGCAGCCAATCCGGACTTATACTGCTGAGCGGTGAGGTCCGATGACGCGTGACCTGCTGGCAGAGGCCTACGGTGCGATGCGGCACGATCTGCGAAAGAGCGTGCTGACCATGCTGGGAATCGCGTGGGGCATTACCACAGTGGTGCTGTTGCTGGCGTATGGCAATGGCTTCGGCAATGCTCTCAACGGAATTTTTCTCGGGGTCGCGCCAAGGCAGATCGGAATCTTTCCCGGACGGACCTCGCAGCAGGTGGGCGGCAGCAAGGCAGGCACCCGAGTGCGGCTCACGCAGGACGATATCGAGCTAATTCACAACGTTCTTCCTCTCCTCCGGCTGGTCTCGCGCTTTTCTGACATGACGGCAACTGTGCAGGCGGGTTCGCGGTCGGCCAGCTTGCGAGTGCAGGGCTTCGACCCGAGCATGAAAATCATCGGCGGTTACGAGATGGCTGACGGACGATTCATCAACGACGAGGACAACACCACCCGGGCGCACGTGGCAGTGTTGGGCGCCGAATCGAAGGAGAGGCTATTCTCGGGCATGCCGGCCATTGGAGAAGAGATTCGGATCAAGGGAGTGAGCTTTCAGGTGATTGGAATTGGAGCGGGACGCCCGCAGGAGGGCGACAGCGACGACAGCAACCGCGTGGTGGTGATCCCGTTCGACGCGGGAGCCGCGGTGCGCGACAACCACTATCTGGATGGAATTTGGCTGGATACGGGCGTGCTTGACCATAGCAGGGTTGTGAAAGAATTGCGTGACGCGCTAGCAGCGGCGCACCACTTCAGTCCGGCTGACCAGCGGGCGGTATTTATCGGCGATGGGCAAGAGGACGCTCATCAGTTTTTGACGCTCATTCTCGGGCTGAAAGTTTTGCTGGGTTTTATCGGGGCACTCACGCTGGGAATCGGTGGCGTCGGGCTGATGAACATCATGCTGGTTTCGGTGGCGCAGCGGACGCGCGAGATCGGGCTGGAAAAGGCATTGGGCGCGCGCCGGCGGGACATCCTGATCCAGTTTCTAGCGGAAGCGGTGGTGATCACCCTGGCCGGCGGGATCGCGGGCATCGCACTTTCCTACATTGTTGCCCTCACGGTCGGGACCTTGACATTCTATAGCGCGATTGCCAAGTACGGCAGCGTTGGCGATATTCACCTGGTGGTGGATCTCAACACTTTGCTGATTGCGACGGCAATTTTGATTGTGGTGGGCGTAGCCAGTGGTATGCTGCCCGCAATCCGGGCAGCGAATCTGGATCCGATCGACGCTCTGCGTTACGAATAGAGTTACAATTGGGCCGGCGTTTTCGGAAGGAGATCTGGGTGAAACTTCGGTTCGTTCTGACAGTTTTCTGCATTGTTCTCTCCGCAGTGGTCATTTTTCTGACGACGGTAAAGGTGATAGCGAAACCAGCGAATTTTTCAGCTTCAGGATCCGGCGCCGACTCCCGGCCGCTGCTGCTGGTGGTGAATCAAGGTGATTTCACCATGAGCATGATCGACCCGCACAGCGGCCAGCAAGTTGGACGGGTCAAGACGCACGGCGTTCATGCGCATGAAGTTGCCGCCTCTCCGGATGGCAAGATGGCGTACCTGCCGATTTATGGCAATGCGGGGGTGGGCAAGCCGGGCACCGATGGCAGCACGATTGAGGTGGTGGATCTCGCGAAGAAAGCTGTTGTACATACAATTGATCTGGGTAGCCCGACGCGGCCGCATTGCCCGAAGTTCGGGCCGGGTGGAATGTTGTATGTTTCGGCGGAGCTGCATCAGGCGATTGACATTATTGATCCGCACACAGAGAAGTTGGTGGGATCGATTCCCACGGGAGAGCCGGAAAGCCACATGTTCGTGATTTCGCATGATGGAAGGCGGGCGTACACCTCAAACGTTGGCTCGGGCACGGTGAGCGTGCTGGATTTGAAGACACGTAAGATGATCAAGATCATTCCGGTGGCAAAGAACGACCAAAGGATTGAGATCTCGAGAGATGATCGCTACGTGTTTACCGCCGATCAGGATCAGGCCAGGCTGGCGGTGATTGACACGCGCAAGAACGCGGTGACGCAGTGGATTACGCTGCCGGAGTTTGCTTACGGGACGGGGGCGACCCTGGACGGGCGGTCGTTGCTAGTGACACTGCCAAAGGCGAACCAGGTAGCGGTGGTGGATTTGGCGCAGATGAAAGTGGTGAGCCTGGTAAATGTGGCGGCGAACCCGCAGGAGATTCTGATGCGCCCGGATGGCAGCACCGCTTTTGTTTCGTGCAGCAGCGCCGAGGGGAAAGTTTCCGTGATTGATTTGAAGACGCGGGAAGTGACCAAGACGTTTGCCGCGGGTCCGGGCGCGGATGGGCTGGGGTGGGCGAAGTGAAGGCGCGTCGAGGGTGGCGCGGATCCTTGGACTGCGCATCCGCCCGCTTTCGCGACCGGATGGTTCGCTCAGGATGACTACTTTCAGTATTTGCCGCTTTCTTTTTTGAGCTGCGCCGTCGAAATAAGGTTGTGAAAAGCAACTCCTGCGAATGAAAGTCCATCAGGTTTCTTACCCAGTGAATTCCTTTGAAGGAGTCTCCATGCTGGTCTGCAAGAAGTTGCTGGCGTTTTTATTTTTAGCGGCTGTCTGCGCCTCTGCGCAGGAGATGCAGGAGGCGCGGATGTTGCGCTTTCCAGATATTTCGCGCGACAACGTTGCGTTTTACTATGGTGGCGATCTGTGGCTGGTGCCGACGGCAGGCGGCGTGGCACGACGGGTGACGTCGTATACGGGGAGAGAGCTGTTTCCGAAATTTTCCCCCGATGGAAAATGGCTGGCGTTCACCGGGCAATATGACGGCAACTTTAATGTCTACGTGATGCCGGCCGAGGGCGGAGAGCCGAAGCAGTTGACGTTCTATCAGGGCGGGGCCACGCCACTCAATGACCGCATGGGCATTCATAACGAAGTGGTGACCTGGACTCCCGACAGCAAACGCGTGGTTTTTCTTTCGCGGCGCGACGCGTCGAATGGCTGGATCAAGCGGGCGTACACGGTGAGCCTGGACGGCGGGATGCCCGAGCCATTGCCGGTAGATCAGAATGGCCTGCTTTCGTTTTCGCCGGATGGCAGCAAGATGGCCTACAACATCATCTTCCGCAACTTCCGTACGTGGAAGCGTTATACCGGCGGCCTGGCGCAGGCGATCACGATTTACGACCTGAAGAACAACACCTCGGAAGATGTGCCGCACACCGACTGGACGGACACCTTTCCGATGTGGCACGGCAACACAATTTATTTCACTTCGGACCGGGGCGACGAACACCGGCTGAATCTCTACAGCTACGATCTGGGCAGCAAGCAGATTGAGCAGTTGACGCACTTTACCGAGTTCGATGTGATGTGGCCCAGTCTGGGCGGCGACAGCATCGTTTTTGAGAATGGCGGCTATCTTTACACGTTGGATGTGCAATCCAGTGCGCAATCGAAAGAGCCGAAGAAGCTGACGATTTATGTGCCGGGCGAGCAGGACCAAACCATGAAGCGCTGGGCGAATGTCAGCAAGTTGATTACGGATTTCGACATTTCTCCCGATGGCAAACGCGCGGTGTTTGGAGCGCGCGGCGATATTTACACGGTTCCAGCCAAAGAAGGCAGTATCCGCAATTTGACGCGCACGCCGGGCATTCGCGAGGACCGCGTGGCATGGTCGCCGGATGCGAAGTGGATCGCTTATATCTCCGACCGGACGGGCGAGGACGAGATTTACATCGCTCCCCAGGACGGGATGGGCAAGGAGCAAGAAATTACCAGCGGCAGCAAGGGGTTCATGTTTCCTCCGGCCTGGTCGCCGGACAGCAAGAAGCTAGCATGGGCCGATCAGAAGCTACGCTTGTGGTATGTGGACGTCACTGACAAGAAGCCGGTGCAGGTGGATCAGGCGATTTATGGCGAAATTTCCAATTATGCATGGTCGCCCGACAGCAAGTGGCTGACTTATGACAAGACCGTCGAAAACCGCTACGCCGTGGTGAATTTGTATTCGCTTACCGATGCGAAAATTACGCCGGTCACGACGGAGATGACCAACAGCTACGAACCGATTTTCGATCCGGAAGGGAAGTATCTCTACTTTCTTTCGGATCGCGATTACAACGAGGTACTGGGCAACATCGATTTCGAATTCGCCAATCCGAAGACGACGCGAGTTTATATCGTAACTTTGCGCAAGGATGAGGAGTCGCCATTTCCGGCACTGAGCGACGAGGCGCAGGTGAAGAAGGAAGAACTGGCGCCTACAGTAGAGGCAAACAAAGAGAGCAAGCCAGAATCCGGGGCGAAGAAAGAAAAGGGCGCAAAAGAGAAAGGGAGGGCGGACGAAAAAGATAAGGATAAGGACAAAGACAAACAAAAGGCGGCAGAATTCCGCATTGACCTGGATGGCATTCAAAACCGCACGGTTGCGCTGCCCATGGATCCGGCCATCATTCGCGGTTTTGGCGCAGCCAAGGGATACATCTACTACGCGACAGTTCCGGTGCAGGGTCTTTCCGGGCCGCTCGCGGGAGAATCGCCGACCCTGCAGGTCTACGACCTGAAAGAGCGCAAGAGCAAGCCGCTGATCGAGAAAGTGGAACGGTTTGCTCTGTCATTCGACGGAACCAAGCTTTTGTATTCGGCGGCGGGCGCCCACGAGAATCCGACGTTCGGGATTATTGACGCCAAGCCGGACGCGGAAAAGAAGGTGGGAGATGGGGCGCTGAATCTTTCCGGCATGCGGGCCGAGTTGGATCCACCGCAGGAGTGGAAGCAGATGTTCCATGAGGTTTGGCGGCAGGAGCGCGATTACTTTTTTGAGCCCGCGATGAACGGCAACGATTGGCAAAAGATCGGCGACAAGTATGCGCAGCTTCTGCCCTATGTGAGCGACCGTTACACACTTACCTATGTGCTGGGGGAGATGATTGGCGAACTTTCGAATTCGCACACCTATGTTGGCGGGGGAGATTATCCCGACCTACACCCGGTGAATGAAGGTTTGCTCGGCGCGGATTTCGAGGCCGACTCGGCGAGCGGTATGTACCGCATCAAGAAGATTTACCCGGGCGAGAATTGGGATTCAAGCCTGCGATCGCCGCTGACCGAGCCGGGCGTGGATGTGAAGGAAGGCGATTACCTGGTGGCCGTGAATGGGCGGCCGTTGCGGGTTCCGGAGAATCCCTACGAATTGTTTGTGAACCTGGCGAATGAGACGGTGACGCTTTCGGTGAACTCCAAGCCGTCGGAAGATGGCGCGCATAATGTGCAAGTCAAGCCTGTTCCGGATGAGTTCAGCCTGCGCGAGCTGAACATGGTCGAAACCAATCGCGAGAAGGTGGATGAAGCCACGCAGGGGCGCGTGGGTTACGTTTATATCCCGGACATGGGCGGCGAAGGGCTGAATGAATTCGTGAAGCAGTACTTTCCGCAGATTCGCAAACAGGGGATGATCATTGACGTGCGCTACAACGGCGGCGGATTTGTGGACCCGCTGATTTTTGAACGGCTGCGGCGAGTGCTCGCCGGGATGGATTCGGCACGGAATTGGAAGTCGGATACGGTTCCCTCAAATGTCTTTAACGGATCCATAGTGTGCCTGACCAATCACTATGCGGCATCGGACGGCGACATTTTCAGTTACATGTTTAAGCAATACAAGCTGGGACCGCTTATCGGCGAACGGACCTGGGGCGGAGTGCGCGGCATTCGTGGCTCTGTGCCTCTGCTGGATGGCGGCTACATCACCCGGCCGGAATTTTCCCGTTACGATTTGACCAGCCAGTGGATTGTGGAGAATCATGGCGTGCAGCCGGATATTGTGGTCGAGAACCGCCCTGAGGCGGTGATCAAAGGGCAGGATCCGCAACTGGAGAAGGCGATCGAGGTAGTGCTGAAAAATATGCTGGCGAATCCGAAGACGTTGCCGGCGCGGCCGCCGGATTTGCCGGCTTATCCACCGGGACCGGGAATCTGAGGTCCAATCTGGGGGGAAACGCGCGAATGGGAACCCTGAGGCTCGAGGAGCGTTGGGGACTGTTCCCCAGGGACCAGCCTAGTTGTTCTCGACAGCTTGCTTAGCGATGCGGGCAGCAGTTTGCGATGGGGCTTCTTTGGGCGCCGTCCTCTTCCCGGCTTGCTGTCGCTTGGCGCGGGAGGCTTGTGATTGGTGATCCGAGTACGTCTTCCTGCGGTCTTTGGGCATGGCGACAGTTTCCCACAGGTCGGAGCGGAACGCTAGCCCTGCGGAATTTCCGAACTTCGATGTTACCCGAATGTTGCACTTTTGCGCCCAAATTTTGCATCTAATCGTATAATTGGAGAACATGCCGCGCTATTCCATCGTTGTTCCTCTCCACAACGAGGAGGAGAATGTCACCGATCTCTACGACCGCCTGAAGGTGGTCATGGAGGCGAACGGTGAGAGCTTCGAGCTGGTGCTGGTAGATGACGGCTCCAGCGACCGGTCGTTCCCTCTGCTGCGGGAGATTGCCGCCGTGGACAGCCGGGTAACGGTGATCCGGCTGCGGCGTAATTTCGGGCAGACTTCGGCCTTGGCCGCGGGTTTTGATCATTCACGCGGGGAATACGTCATCGCAATGGATGGCGATTTGCAACACGACCCCTCCGACATTCCTTTGTTCATCGAGAAAATCTCCGAGGGCTACGATATTGTCAGCGGATGGCGAAAGCGGCGCATCGATAATCTCTGGCTGCGCCGGATTCCCTCGCGCTGCGCCAACTGGCTGATGGCCAAGCTGAGTGGGGTTCCCATTCATGACTTCGGCACCACTTTCAAGGCTTACCGGCGCGACATTCTGGAGCAGGTGCCGCTCTACGGCGAGTTGCACCGGTTTATTCCGGCATTGGCGTCCTGGTATGGCGCTTCGATCTGCGAAGTGCCGATTCGCAATATCAACCGGGAGCACGGCGCCTCGCACTACGGAATCGCGCGGACGTTTCGCGTCTTCTTTGATCTGATCACGATTCGCTTCCTGCTACGCTACCTGGCGCGGCCCATGCACTTCTTCGGCACGCTGGGCATGCTCAGCAT
The DNA here is from genome assembly GCA_963834075.1 of uncultured Acidobacteriaceae bacterium. GTDB lineage: Bacteria > Acidobacteriota > Terriglobia > Terriglobales > Acidobacteriaceae > PALSA-270. The sequence goes on along the minus strand of CAWIAH010000011.1, from coordinate 387,633 downwards.
CTTCTCAGGGTCGGGCGTGGCGCTGTGGCTGCTGGTTGAGAAATTCCTTCACCACGCCGACGTGATGACGCAACACGGGCCGATGATGATCTTTGCTGCCGTCCTGCTGCTGGCGGGGCTCAATCTGTTAGCTGTCGGCCTTTTGGGCGAGATGCAAGTGCGCCACTACTATGCTCCGAAGAGCCGCGTTCCGTATTCGGTAGATCGGGTGCTGCGCGCACAGAGCGAAGAGCACACCATACCGGAGTAGTTCGTCTACTTCTTAAACGCCTCTTTATTCACCACAAACGGCATTCTGGTAACATCGCCGCCGTAGTTAGCTTCCAGAACATCCATTAAGCCTTGAATGCAGCGTCCGGCCATGCCCTTGTGAGGGTCGGGCGAGAGGCGAGTGATTTGCGCCGCGCTGGCAAAGTGCGGATAGAGACGGCAGCGATCGGCGATCGCCGGGTCACGCAGTAGCGACCCGGGTGGCAGCGGTTCTTCCTCGTAAACGTCGAGCGCGGCGCCGGCAATCGATTTTTCCTTGAGCGCCCGCGCCAGCGCGCCCTCGTCCACGACTGGCCCGCGGGAAGTGTTGATCAAGAACGCGGTCGGCTTCATTAGCCGCAAGGTGCGTTCGTTGAAGAGGTGATAGGTGGGGGTGGCGCTCTCGCCTTCGCGCAAAAGAGGCACGTGGAGGCTGACAAAATCGGCTTCGCCGAGCGCCTCCTGCAACGTGGTGGCGTACTTGATCCAATTCCTGTCGGGCGAGATGCCGCGCGCGTGGCGCAGGTCCATCAATTCCTGAGTGGCATGAATGTAGGCATGAGCGGGATGCGCGGGTGTATAGCAGACGATATTCATGTCGAAGCCAACGCATTTCTTGATCATGGCGCGGCCGATGCGCCCGGTGCCGATGATGGCGATAGTCTTGCCGGTAACTTCGTCGCCTAAAAATGGCAGATAAGGATGCCAGAATCCCCACTGGTTTTCGCGGATGAGATGCTCGGCCGGCCACAGCTTGCGGGCGAGGGCGCCCATCATGAAAAAAGCGAACTCCGCTGTGGCCTCGGTGAGGACGTCCGGCGTGTTGGTGAAGGGAATTTTGTAGCGATTGGCGTCGGCGCGGTTGATGTTGTCGAAGCCTGCCGCGAGCTGGGCGACAACTTTCAGCGTGCCCGTGCCCGCCTCAAAAACCTCGGCATCAATCTTTTCGCGTAGGGTGGTAATCAATCCGTCCACGCCTGACTTTGCTTTTTCGATGATCAGCTCCTTGGGCGGAGGCTCGGGACGGGGATAGACCTCGACCTCATAACCCTTTTTGCGCAGCAATTCAATCGCTGGACCAATGTCGCATGTGGCAAACACACGGAACTTCTTGTTCATGCTTTCCTCGAAATCTGAATTGTTTACGAGAATATCCAGCGTGTGGCCGTGCTCGCGAATTTCTTTTCCAGCAGGCCAAAGGCGACATGGGGCTGGACTCGGTACACGGGCTCCCCCATGCTGCTTACGTCCATTTTGTATTTCTTCTTATAGGCCGCAAAGACCGGCTTCAGTTTTTGCGGATTTATGATTTCCGCCACGCCCTCGACGATCACCGCTTCCGCGGAATTGTCGGAGCAGATAACGCAATGGGGATTGGCCGCCAGGTTTCTCGCCTTACGCGAATTCTTGCCGGTGCTGAAATAGAAGGCATCGGGGAGCCACAGTCCCCAGACCGGCATCACATGTGGAGAGCCCTCGGGCCGCGTAGTGGCGATCCAATACTGGCGGCTTTTCGCCAAACGGTCTTTCGCCCATTTCCAGGGGAGAAGACCTTTCTTGTCCGTGGAAATTCCGTAGTCTGGAATATTGGGCCGTCCGGCATTAGGAGTCGAGCCGGCCCTCTGCAACACTTTCTTCCTTGTCATATTGCCTCGCACGCCCGTTATAGATTTTTCTTCGTCCATTGGTCAATGCGGTCGAGCGCGTTGCTCAGATTGTCGGGCGAATTCGCCACGCTGAAACGAAGATAGCCCTCGCCAAAATCGCCGAAAGCTGTACCTGCGAGGCAAGCTACACCGGCATCTTCGAGCAACGCATCGGCGAGCGGTTTGGATTTCCATCCAGTCGCGGTGATGTTGGGGAAGGCATAGAACGCGCCCTTCGGCATGCGGCAGGAGAATCCATTGATGCGGTTCAACCCATCCACAAAGAGCTTACAGCGTTGATGAAACTCACGGCGCATTTGCTCGACCGAAGACTGGTCACCGCGCAGAGCTTCGATGGCGGCAACCTGGGTGAAGCTGGCAGTGCAGGAGTTCACGTTGGTCATGAGACGGGAAATGTGAGCGGCCAGATCGGGACGCATGACACCGTAACCGATGCGCCAGCCGGTCATGGCGTAGGTTTTTGAGAAACCGTCGAGCAGGATAGTGCGCTGCTGGAAACCGGGCTCCGAAATGATCGAATGGTGCACGCCTTCGAACAGCAGGCGGCTGTAGATTTCGTCGGACAGTATCATGACGTCGCGGTTGCCAATGACCTGAGCGATCTCGCGGATGTCATCGGCACTCAGCACGCCGCCGGTGGGATTTTGCGGAGAATTCAGGATGATCAGGCGGGTGCGTGCGTTGATGAGCGAGCCAAGCTCCTCGATATCCATTCCGAAATCCTTTTCCTCGCGCAGAGGGATGGGAACGGGACGCGCGCCGGCGTAACGAATTACGGATTCGTAGATGGGAAAGCCAGGATCGGGATAGATGACTTCATCGCCAGCCTCGGCCAGAGCCATGATGGCAAAAAACAGAATCGGCTTGCCGCCGGGGGTGACGACGACTTCGTCAGGATGAACCGAAACTCCCCGGGAGCGGCTGACATCTTGCGCAATGGCCTGGCGCAGCTCGGGCAGGCCCGCGGATGGACCGTAATGCGTCCAACCCTGGTGGAGCGCGCTAACCGCGGATTCCACGATGTTGCCGGGCGTGTCGAAGTCGGGCTCGCCGATTTCCAGATGAATAATACTCTTGCCTTTTTGTTCGAGGGCACGGGCTCGTACCAGAACCTCGAATGCGGTTTCGGTGCCCAGGCGCGAGGTGCGGGCGGACAAATGTAAGGGGAGCTTGGAAGTATCGGAAAGGGTGGAGTCGGTCGTCATAGTTTCGGTCATGCGAATGTAGAACTGGAGCCGTATTCGGTGGGGCGAGGAGATTCCGTTATCATGTGCCCTGCGATGTTCTCCAAACGCACTGATTGGAATCTTACCCCGAATCACTTCACCGATGCTTGCCGCGAGGTTCTCGCGGCGGGAAGGGAAGTGGCCGATCTGACCATTTCCAATCCGGCCCGCGCGGGCTTTGCTTATGATGCGGAAACTATTCTTCGCGCCCTCGCGCATCCGCAGGCCATGGACTACGATCCTCAACCCAAAGGCCTGCGCAGTGCTCGTGAGGCTGTGGCCGACTATTACCGGGAGCAACCGAAGGGTTTTGAGGTCGACCCTGAGTCGTTAGTGTTGACCACAAGCACCAGCGAAGGCTACTCATACATATTCCGGCTGCTTTGCAATCCGGGAGACGAAATTCTGGTTCCCAAGCCGAGTTATCCGCTGTTCGAATTTCTGGCGGATTTGCAGGATGTCAAGCTGGTGGGGTATCCCTTGCTCTACGACCATGGCTGGCAGATCGATTTTCCCTTGCTGCGCGATGCGGTGAGCCAGCGCACACGCGCTGTGGTGCTGGTGCACCCGAATAATCCGACTGGTTCGTTTGTCAGCGAACCAGACCAAAGCGAGTTGAATACGCTTTGCAGTGGCCGTGACCTCGCGCTGATTGTGGACGAGGTGTTCTTGGACTACGCGCTGGATGGCGCTGCCCGCACGAGTTTCGCCGGGAATCGTGACACACTTACGTTTACACTGAGCGGCTTGTCAAAGATCTCCGGCCTGCCGCAAATGAAATTGTCATGGATTGCGGCGAGCGGACCGGCGCGGATGTGCGCCGCGGCGATGGCGCGCCTCGAAGTAATCGCCGACACTTACCTTTCGATGAATGCGCCGGTTCAGATGGCTGCGCCGGTTTTGCTTGAGATGCGCAAAAGCATACAGCCGCTTTTGCTGGAGCGTTTGCGGCTAAATTTGGATGAACTCGATCGGCAATTAGCGGCTCAGAAGAGCTGCCAGCGGCTCCAGGTCGAAGGCGGATGGTACGCGGTGCTGCGAGTTCCAGTTACGCGCTCGGACGACGATCTGGCGATTACGCTGGTGCGTGAGAAGTCGGTGCTGGTCCATCCCGGACACTTCTACGATTTCTATAGCGATGGCTATCTGGTTCTGAGTTTGATTACCCCGCAGGAACAATTTCGTGCCGGAATCGAACGCCTGCTGGAATTCATAAACCAGTGATGGCGGGGCATCAGCCGGCGAGGAAGGGATTGCTCTCACGCTCTTCGCCGATCGTGGTGAGCGATCCGTGTCCCGGTATAACGACGGTATCATCCGGCAGAGCGAGAACTTTTTCTTGGATGGAGCGGAGGATCTTTTCAAACGACCCGCCGGGAAGATCGGTGCGGCCGATGCTGCCGGCAAACAGGGTATCGCCGGCGATCAGCTTCTTCTCCAGCGGGAAGTAAAGGCAGATGCTGCCTTCGGTGTGACCGGGTGTGTGCAGCACCTCGGCTTGCAGAGATCCTGCTTTAACGGTATCCGCTTGGCCTAAACTCTGATCGATTTCAACTTTCCCCGGATCTTTCATGCCAAGCCATGAAGCTTGCACATCGAGCATCTTTAACAACGCATAGTCATTCTCATTAAGTAGGATGGGCGCGCCCGTGGCCGCGCGCAGCTTCATGGCGCCGCCTACGTGATCAATGTGCGCGTGGGTAACGACGATCTGCTTAACTTGCAGATTGTGCTTGTGAACGAGCGCCAGCACGGTTTCGATGTCATCGCCGGGATCAATGACCATGGCTTCTCGCGTGGTCTCGTCCCCGATGACGGAGCAGTTGCACTGCAAAGGCCCAACCGGGAAGATTTCGTGGATCATGAAAGTTTTCAGCGTTCAGATGTCAGCTGTTTCGTTTCTCTGAGAGCTGAAAGCTGACGGCTGATCGCTATTTCTATTTCTGTGGCGTTTGCGCAGGCGCGGGAACGGCAGGCTTGGTCTGCGATGATTTCACACCTTGCAATACCGACGTCGGCCCACCCCTACGTTGCGCGTAGATGGAAAGCGTAATCGAGGTCAGCATAAAAATGATCGCCGACCATGTGGTTGCCCGCGAAAGGGCAGTAGCTGAACCGCGCGGGCCAAAAGCCGTCTGGCTGCCCATGCCGCCGAAGGCGGCCGCCACGTCACCGCTCTGGCCGCTCTGCAGCAGCACCACGATGATCAAAAATGCGCAAACGATAATGTGAACGATCGTGATGAGTATGACCATAAACTCTCGAATCCCTGCGAATCATAAATTTACCTGGTGCGGAAGGGGGGATTTGAACCCCCACGCCTTTCGGCGCCACCCCCTCAAGATGGTGTGTCTGCCAGTTCCACCACTTCCGCACGGAAAGCTGAATTCCACGCCGAGGCAGCGTTGATTATAGCAAACGGAGAACTCTCTAATAATTCACGATCGATGCAAATGATTTCGGATCGAGCGATGCCCCGCCGACCAGCGCCCCGTCGATTTCCGCCTCGGCCATAAGCGCTTTCACGTTTTCCGGCTTGACCGAGCCACCGTACAGAATGCGAAGCTGATTGGCGAAATCATGGCCAAAGGTTTTGGCCACTTCCCCGCGGATCACCAGATGCGCCTCGGTCGCCAGCTGCGGCGTAGCCGTCTTTCCCGTGCCGATGGCCCAAACCGGTTCATAGGCCACAATTAATTTCGCCGCTTTCTTCGCCGAGATGGCATGAAACGCGCGCAGGCACTGGCGGCGCAACACGTCTTCGGTCATACCGGCTTCGCGCTCCTCAAGCACCTCGCCCACGCAAAGGATGGGTGTCATCCCCGCCTCCAAAGCGGCCTTTAGCTTGAAATTCACCACATCGTCGGTTTCGCCGAAATACTGACGCCGCTCAGAGTGGCCAATGATAGCGTGGCTGCAGCCGATGTCCAGCAACATGCCCGGGCTGACCTCACCCGTGTAGGCGCCTTCTTTTTCCCAATAAAGATTTTGGGCGCCGATGGCAACCGTAGTTCCTTTCACCTCTGTGATCGCGGTGTTCAGATCGATATAGGGGGGGCAGACGACAATTTCATCGCGCGTGTGGCCAGCCACCATCGGCAAAAACTCGCGAAAGAATGCCTCGGTTTGCGTGGGATTCTTGTACATCTTCCAATTGGCGGCCATCACTTTCGTTCTCATGAAACTCCTTTCTCGATTCTGTAGGATTGCGCTGATTTCGCTTTGAGCAGGTGCTGGGCGGTGCGGGAATATGCGTCGCGAGTTGCGCTGTCGAATAAAACAAAGCGAACCGCCTGGACCCGGGAGGACAGCGCCATTCCAGCAACTACCGCCCCCACAGCGATTTGTGCGGCTTCGGCCACGGGATAGCCGTAGGCTCCGGTTGAAATCGACGGAAACGCAACCGATTCGATCCCGTATTCATGGGCGAGTCGTAGCGACTGTTCGTAGCAACTCGCCAGTAGCTCGGGTTCACCATGTTCGCCTCCCCGGTAGATCGGGCCGATGGTGTGAATCACCCATTTTGCCGGTAATTCTCCGCCCGTGGTAATCACGGCTTGTCCCGCGGGGAGCCGCCCTTGCTTCGCAACGATACGCGCGCATTCTTCTAAAATTCTTGGGCCACCGGCGCGGTGTATCGCACCATCGACGCCTCCGCCACCAATAAGATGGGAGTTCGCCGCGTTCACGATGGCTACAGTTGTTTCCCGCGTGATGTCAGCAGGACCGTGAATTTCAACCGTCCTTCCGTCTTCGTGAACCAGCCGGATAGAAAGATGTTGCACTGATCGGGTCCTGCGGATTCAAGCTACTTCTCGTTGAGCGCTTCCACGCCTGGCAACTTCTTGCCTTCCAGGAATTCCAGCGACGCCCCACCGCCTGTGGAGATATGAGTGATCTTATCCGCTACGCCGGCGGCATGCACAGCAGAAACCGAATCCCCTCCGCCCACAATCGAAGTAGCTGCGGCGTTGTCTGCCACGGCTTGTGCAACTTTAAACGTCCCCTTAGCGAAGGGCGCAACTTCAAAGACGCCCATCGGGCCGTTCCAAACGATCGTGTGTGCCGCGGAGATTTCCTCGGTAAAAAGTTCCACCGTCTTGGGCCCGATATCCAGCGCCATCCTGTTGGCGGGGAAGGGTTGGTTGCCGCCGATGGTTTGCGTTGCCGCGCTGGCGTCAATCTTATCGGCGACAATATGATCGACCGGAAGCAGAAACTTAAGCTTGCGCCTTTCTGCTTCTGCCAGAATGCGACTTGCAAGTTCGAGCTTGTCCTTTTCCAGCAGCGATTTGCCGATCTCCTTACCCTGGGCTTTCAGGAAGGTGTACGCCATGCCGCCGCCGATGATGATGGCATCTACCTTGTCCATGAGATTCTGAATCACCGCAATCTTGTCGCTCACTTTGGCCCCGCCCAGAATGGCCAGGAACGGCTTTTCCGGATGTTGCAGTGCCTTGCCGAGATAAGTGAGTTCTTTCTCCATCAAAAGACCGGCTGCGGATTTCTTTACAAACCTGGTGATGCCAACCGTCGAAGCGTGCGCCCGGTGGGCAGTTCCGAAGGCGTCATTCACATAGAAGTCGGCTAGGCTCGCCAGCTGCTTTGAAAAGTTTTCCTCGTTCGCTTCCTCTTCGGGGTGAAAGCGCAGATTCTCCAGCAGCAGAGTCTGGCCTTTTTCCAGTTTGGTGGCCATCTCGGTGGCTTCATGACCCACGCATTCTGGGGAAAACCCAACGTTTTCTCCACGCGCCAGTTCACGGTCGAGCAACATGCGCAGGCGCTCGGCAACCGGCTTTAGACTCATTAACGGATTGGGTTTGCCCTTAGGCCGACCCAGGTGCGACGCAAGAATCAGCCGCGCTCCGTGCCGCAGAGCGTACTCGATGGTCGGCAAGGTTTCGCGGATGCGAGTGTCGTCCATCACGCGGCCATCTTCCAACGGCACGTTGAAATCAACTCTCATGAAAATGCGATGGTCGTTGAGCGGTAAATCCCGGATGGAAAGCTTCGACATGGATATTTCCTTGCAGGTGAGGGTGCCCCGCCCTGGTGCGTTCCTTGCACAGGGTGGGGTTTCCCTCCGTTCTTACAGCCCTTTGCCGGCGATGTAGTTGATCAGATCATGCACGCGGTTGGAGTATCCCCACTCATTGTCGTACCAGGAGATCACTTTCACGCAGTTGCCGCCGACCACCAGGGTCATTGGCGCGTCCACAATGGAAGAACGGGCATCGCCTTTGAAGTCGGAAGACACCAGTTCGTCCGTTTCAAAACCGAGATAGCCCTTTAGCGGGCCACTCTCTGAGGCCTTTTTGAGTGCCGCATTCACCTCGTCACGAGTGGTTTTCTTTTCGACCCACACGACGAGGTCCACCACCGAGACGTTCGGAGTCGGCACGCGCATGGAGAAGCCGTCGAGTTTTCCGGCCAGCTCTGGCAGGACCAATTTCAGCGCCTTAGCTGCTCCAGTAGTGGTAGGGATCATATTGATCGCAGCCGCCCGCGCCCGCCGCAGATCTTTGTGGGGGAAATCGAGGATGACCTGGTCGTTGGTGTAAGAGTGAATGGTCGTCATTGTGCCGCTTACGATTTTGAATTCATCGTTCACGACCTTGGCGATGGGGGCCAGGCAATTCGTGGTGCAGGAAGCATTCGAAATGATGTGGTGCTTCGCGCCATCATAGTTATCATGATTGACGCCCAGAACCAGCGTGATGTCTTCGTTTTTCGCCGGCGCGGAGATGATTACTTTCTTCACCGTCCCGCGCATGTGCTTTTTGGCATCATTGGCATCGGTAAAATGCCCGGTCGATTCCACCACCACCTGCGCGCCCACCGACTCCCACGGCAGTTTTTCCGGATCTCTTTCCTTAAATACCTTCAGAAACTTGCCGTCGATGGTGATGCTATCGGTGCCGGCGCTGATCTTATTGGGCAGATTGCCCAGAATCGAGTCGTATTTCAGCAAATGAGCCAGCGTCTTCGGATCGGTAAGGTCGTTCACTGCAACGAATTCGATATTCGGATCCTTCAACGAAGCCCGCAGGACGTTCCGTCCGATGCGTCCGAATCCGTTAATGCCTACTTTCACTGCCATGTTGCCTCCGATTGGGAAGATGATGAAGACGCACTGCTGAATGAATCTGTGTGAACTGCGGAAAGAAAATCTTAACAGGCCGCCGCGGCGCTCGGCAAACCAATGACCGCATTCGGCGGAAACTGCATTGTAAAGAATTATGTGCCGGCGACAATTTCGATATAAACGTTCTCCTTACTCCAGAAGGGAAGCCGGGCCAGCCAGTATTTGTGATTAATGGCTGCGCGCGCACGCGCGAACTCGTCTTTAGAAACAATCCGGGCCTGCGCCGGCAGGACGGAACCGGTGACTTTGCCGCGGATAGTGCAAGCCGCAATCGTGACTTTGGAATTATTGCGGATCCGCTTCACTTTGCCAGAGTCCCCGCGCGCCATCACATAGAGCTTTCCGTCTTCCTCCCCGAACCAGACGGGCGTTGCCACCGGCGCACCCGTTTTTCGGAAGGTAATAAGCGAAATATATTTCTGGCCGTGAATCTCGGAGGGTATGACCTCAGCCATGGCCAATATTGTATGGCAGACAGGCAGAAATTGCTTACAGCCCATTTCCGGAAAAATACCCTTGGCTGGCAGCCTTGGTACCTGTACTTTTGCGGCAATTGCCCGCAAGCCTGCCCCTGTGTTACAAGCCAAACATGCGCAAATGGATGAGCGAGCGCTTTAAGCGCCGCAAACAGGCTGCCGAAAAACCGAACCCTGAGCGGACGGCGGTATCGGCGCCATTGCAACCAAAATATTTTGAGGCGGAAACCTCGATTCCCGCCGAATCTGCCATTCCTGAACCTGAACCGCCTGCAGAACGAATGGAAATGGAAGCGCCGGACGCGACAGAGTCTTCACCCGACGCCTTGCAATCTGAAACTCGTCCGCAAGTTGCGAATTCCAATGACGCTGCCAGGCGCAGCCGTCGTCGCCGTCGCGGCCGAGGAGGCAAAGGCCGCGAGACAGCGCCCGCCACTGTCAGCGCTCCAGCAGTACCGGAGCGCGCCACCCCAGCGGTAGTTTCGCCTCCCTCCCCCAAGGGTACGGTAATCCTCGCGATCGGCCTTCCCGGATCGGGCAAGAGCGCCTGGTTCAAGCGCCATAACATCACCCCCCTTTCGAGCGACATGCTACGGACTCTCCTGTTTGACGATGCTGCCGAGCAACGTTTTCAGGACCTTGTATTTTCCAACCTCCGCTCCATGTTGAAGGCGCGTTTGATCGCCCGCCGTCCCGTCAACTACGTTGACGCCACCAACCTGACGCCGCACGAACGCCAAAGCTGGATCAAGCTGGCCCACGATTACGGCTACGAAGTGCAGGCGGTCTTCTTCGACGTGCCCGCTGAGCTTTGCCTGGAGCGCAATCGGCGCCGCGACCGAGTTGTGCCCGAGGACGTCATGCACCGCATGGCTGCCAAATTGCGTCGCCCCGCCTTCGAAGAGGGCTTTACCAAGATCACCGTCGTCAAGGTGAAAAAGAAGGACGACGAAGCCGCCGCCGGCTAAACTCAGGCTTGAATCCGCTGCAGCAGGGAGGCGCGGAATTATGAAGAAAGCGATCGCAAGTTTCGTTCTTGTCGGATGTGCGCTCCTACTTTTCATTCCCGGCACGCTCCGGGCACAGCAACAGACAGACAGCGTGGAGCACCAGATTTTCGACGCGGCCAATCAGGCCCGCCGGGCGCAGGGCTTGCAGCGGCTGAAGTGGAACGCCAACCTCGCCCGCGCCGCCCGCCAACATGCCGACCTAATGGCGCGCCAGAATGCGCTCTCCCATCAGTTTCCTAAAGAGCCATCTCTGCCTGCGCGCGCCTCCCGCGCCGGTCTCTATTTCATTTCGATCGCTGAAAATGTCGCTCAGGGGGCTGACCCCGACGATATCAGCGGGCAGTGGGTGCGTTCCCCCGAACACCGGCAGAACTTGCTCGATCCCGATATGAATGTGATCGGTATCGGCGTCTCCGAACGCGATGGACAGTTATTCGCTACCGAAGACTTCGCTAAAATCAAGCCCGGTTCGAATTAAATCAGGCGCATGTTGACTGGGAATCTGCATCCTTCGAGATTCGGCGTCTAACATTCAAGGAGCCCGGAAGAAATGAAACCCGCTTACTTTGCGATCGCCGTTTGCCTCTTTTCGCTTAGCTTTCTTCTAAGTGCGTGGGCTGCCGATCCTCCGAAATCTATCCTGCTATGGCCCAGCGGCGCTCCGGGCGCGCTCGGAACCACTGACGCCGACAAGCCTTCGATTGACGTTTATCTTCCGCAAACAAATTCTCTCGGCACCGGCGTTCTCGTCGTTCCGGGCGGCGGATATCAATTTCTCTCGCTCGACAACGAAGGCTCAGAAATCGCCCAGTGGCTCGTCGAGCGAGGCGTCGCCGCGTTTGTTTTGCACTACCGCATCGGCCCGCGTTATCACTATCCCGCTCCCATTGAGGATGGCGAGCGTGCCATGAGCTACATCCGCTCGCATGCCGCCGATTTCGCCATAAAGCCGGATCACATCGGTATTTGGGGCTTTTCCGCGGGCGGCCACTTAGCCTCCTCGGTCGCCACCCATTTCGATTCCGGGCAGCCTGACGCTCAGGACCCGGTGGACCGCGTCACCGATCGTCCCGATTTTGCGATTCTTGCCTACGGCGTGCTCAGCATGGAATCCGAGATCACCCACCCCGGTTCGCGTATGAACTTGCTCGGTCCCAACCCTGATCCCGTTCTGGTCGAACAATTCACCAACGCCCGCCAGGTTACACGCGATACGCCTCCATGTTTTCTCTTCCACACCGCCGCCGACAAGGTTGTTCCCGTGATGAATAGCATTAATTTCTACATGGCTCTTCTCAAGGCAGGAATTCCTGCCGAACTTCACGTCTTTGAGCAAGGAGGTCATGGAGCCGGGCTGGGACAAAAGGATCCCCAGCTCCGCAAATGGCCCGAACTCCTTGAAGGCTGGATGCGTCTTCATGGCTGGATGTGACCTCGCGCCGCACGGCTCGCGCTTCGCACACCATCGCTTCTTTGCATCTCGCGGACATTTCCGGCATCTGAATCAACAGCGTGACCGTTAAGCTTGAAATCGGCAGCGCCCTTATGATGAGCCAGAACCTACGATGTCAGGAGCGTTGCCGGTGAAGTCGCAATGTCTGCCCTTTAGTCAGATTCCGCACACCACGCAGCTTTTCTCTGATTTCCTGGCTTATACGCCGGGTGTTCGCCAGTTCTACCCACATTCCGCCCACTTTGGTGATTGGTTCAAAGAGTCGGCCTCTGATCTTCGCTATGATGGCGTTCGCCGCGCGCAAGTCTCGTCCATCCTGGAGCGCCAAAATAGAAGCTTCGAAGCATCTCCGAAGACGTTGGAGAATATTGCCCGCCTGCGCGCCGGCGCCGCTGCCGTGGTCACGGGACAGCAGGTCGGCCTCTTTGGCGGACCGCTATTTTCCATCTTCAAAGCGCTGACCGCGGTCAAACTCGCCGCCCACGCCACGGCCGGCGGCGTGGATTGCGTTCCCATTTTCTGGCTTGCCACTCAGGATCACGATCTCGCGGAAATCAATCACATATCCCTCCCCGCACCTGATTCTTCGTTGCACAACATTGCCATTCCCACGCGAGGCCTGCCCGATGCTCCGGTGGGATCGATTATTTTCGGCGACGAAATCAACTCTGCTGTCGCCGCTGCCGCCGAATTACTTGGAGATTCCGAGGTCACGCAATTTCTGCGCCACAGCTATCGTCCCGGAGAAACCTTTGGCAGCGCCTTTGCTCGCCTTTTCGCGCGTCTTTTCGCGGATTGGGGCGTGATTCTGCTGGATGCCGCCGATCCCGATCTCAATTTGCTTGCCCAGCCCATCTATCGCAATGCGATCCAGCATGCGGGTGCTCTGAACGCAAAATTAATGTCCCGCGGCAAGGAACTCGAATCCTCCGGCTACCATCAGCAGGTAAAAGTCACGCCCGCATCGACTTTATTGTTCCTTCTGCGCGACGGCTCCCGGATTCCGATTCATCAGGACAACCGAAACCCAGCCCAGCCGGAGTTTCGCGCCGGTGACAAACCGCTGTCTCAGCGCGAATTACTGGCCCTTGCCGATTCTCAGCCTCAGCTTTTCAGCGCCAACGTGTTGCTTCGTCCCATCCTGCAGGACTATCTCCTACCCACACTCGCCTATACCGGTGGCACCGCGGAGGTCGCCTATTTTGCCCAGGCAGAGGTCGTTTATCAGGCCTTGGCCGCTAGGCCAACGCCAGTCGTACCACGCTTTTCTGCTACATTGATCGACCGAAAACCTCAACAATTACTTGAGCGTTACGGCCTGACGATTCCCAGCGTTCTTCGCGGCCCCGAGTCACTGCGCGAAGCCCTCGCGGCGCGCAATCTTTCGCCGGAGCTACATCGTTCCTTCGACGATGCCGAAGCCGCCCTAGAAAAATCGTTAGCCCGTGTCCGCGACAACCTCGCCGAACTCGACAAAACTTTGCTTGACTCCGCCGCCCACGCCGCGGAGAAAATGCAGTATCAGCTCGCGCAGCTTCGCACACGCGCCGCGCGCGCTGAATTACGCCAGACCGAGATTCTTGGCCGCCACGCCGATTACCTCAGCAATTCGCTCTACCCGAATAAGGTTCTGCAAGAACGCGAACTGGCCGGCGTTTCTTTTGTCGCCACTCACGGCCTCCCGCTCCTGCGTGAGGTTTACGACAGCATCCGCGTGGATTGCCTGGAGCACCAGGCCATTGCTCTCGACGTCACGGCACCATAAAGCACAAATAAATGTCGTGGAGATCTCGTTTCCCCTGTGTTCTCGTGCCCTCTGTGGTGAGTTGATGTACCCGGCTCTCCTCCGGCCCTCCTCCGGCTTGACTTTCCACTGCCACCTGCTCTACCCTCCGCCCATCGTTGGCAGCGGTGAATTCCGCATCGCCAAATGTAGTCGGCCCGTCTGGCGCATTAGGCTATTTTTCCTGGATTAAATTCAGTTACTTCGCATTGGAGGAAGTGTATGCAAAGACCGATCGCGTTCTTTCTGGGGCTGTGTTGTCTGGCTGGTTGTATAACCATCGCGTCCGCGCAGGAGATGTCTGAAGGCTCCATGCCTCCGCCCAAGGTTCTGGTGATCTCTCGTGAGTTCGTGAAACCCGGCAAGACCGGAGCGGTGCACGAAAAATCCGAAGGCGCCTTCGTTCAGGCCATGGCTAGGGCGAAGTGGCCGACGCATTATCTCGCGGTCTCGTCGCTTTCCGGGCGTGCCCGCGTGCTTTTTCTTACCGGCTACGATTCCTTTGACGCCTGGGAAAAGGACGAGGCCGCAACCATGAAAAACGCAACTCTTTCCGCCTCGCTCGACCGCGCTCTGGTGGCCGATGGTGAACTTCTCACCGACTATGACCAGACCGTCGCTACCTATTCTGAGGAGCAGAGCCTGCGCGCCAACGTCGATCTCTCCCACATGCGCTATTTCGAGATTTCGCTCTATCGCGTCAAACCCGGCCATCGCGACGAGTGGAAGCAGATCGTGGATCTGGTCAAAGCCGCCTACGACAAAATTCCCGACGCTCACTGGGCCACCTATGAGGTCGCTTACGGCCAGCAGGAAGACACCACCTACATCATATTTTCTGCGCGGAAATCCGCCTCCGAAATTGACCAGGCATTCGCCGAAGACAAAGACTTCGTCTCCGCCATGGGCGAAGATGGCATGAAAAAACTCCGCGAGCTCGAGAGTTCCGCCATCGAGTCCGATCAAAGCAATCTTTTTTCCTTCACTCCATCCATGAGTTATGCGCCCGACGAGTGGATCAAGGCCGATCCCGATTTCTGGAAGCCCAAAATGGCCGCTCCCGGCGCAATGAAGAAAGCGGCAGCAAAACCGGCGCAATAAGAGATATGGGCCCTCTCGGCGGTGCCGTCGGCACCGCCGAAGCCATCTCAGAGAGCTGGCCTCTCAGCACCCTTTACAAGCGTGGGGAAAAGTCGGTCAACATCAGGAATGTGGAATCTACTTTTTCCACCAGCTTGCCATGCGCTTCCGACTTCGCCTGCACATCCTTCCACTCCGGATCGTCCCCAAACGCCTTCCAATTCGCCGTCGCCGCCTCCCGGCTGGCGTGGGCGATCACATAAAAAAGCGTTTTGCTTTTCAATGGATCGTCGGTCGGCGTCCAGTACGCTATATTTATCATCCCATGCTTCTCAAAGATGCGCATGGTGTGATTGCGAAAGCGGGCCAACAGATCGTCCAACTTTCCCTCATAGCAGTGGTAAACCCGTAGCTCGTAAACCGCAGTATCCGGCAACTTAGGAGCGCGTTTGGTAGTCTTCGCGCTCGCGAGAGCGCCCTGGCTCAACAACGCCAGAGCCGGCAGGGATTGCAGCAGAGTTCGACGATTCATCCCGACATTCTAAACGCAGGGAATCAAAGTCGTTGGCCCATTCGAGCATAATTTTGGCTTGAGTGGGTATTCGACATTCTCACGGATGCGGACGATCCCCGGCCCAAGACATAAAATATCTCCGGAATGGACATCAAAAGAGTTGGCTCGCAACCCTCCACGCAGGGATCGTCTGACTGGTTCACTGGAACCGTGCGCGTCGATCCGTTATTCCAGGCGCCCGATCCCGCATTCGTTCAGGGCGCCAGCGTCACCTTTGAGCCCGGTGCCCGCACCGCATGGCACACCCATCCGCTGGGCCAGACTCTCATCGTGACCGCGGGCTGCGGCCGTGCCCAGCGCTGGGGAGGCCCCGTGAAGCAGATCTGCCCCGGCGACGTGGTCTGGTTTCCGCCCGGCGAAAAGCATTGGCACGGTGCCGCGCCGACCTCCGCCATGACGCACATCGCCGTTCAGGAAAGGCTCAGCGGCAAGGTTGTCGATTGGATGGAAAAAGTCAGCGACGAGCAATATAACGGCTAAGCGTGATGCGGCCGCTCGGGCGAGCGGTGCCCCATCCTCGTCCCTGCGTATTTTGCAGGGACAGGGCGGGGACTTGGGCAGCGGCATGGCAGAACAAGCGGTCACTTCTGCCGGTAGAAAACCAGCGTAGAACTCGGTGCGCCGGCAAGGCGAATCTGGAGATGGGCCAACTCGCTGCCTTTCATCATCTGGAGGGCAGCCTTCTCGTATGAGTTCCGAAACTCGACCTCATACCAGGCATCAGGGTTCAGGTGTTTAAGCCCCAATTCGATTGCCGGGCCTGGACTCTTGGGACGGCGCAGCACAACAACCAGACCATCTTCTTTTTCGGGCCGATTCCATTGCCATGCGGTCCAGCTTTTGTCGTCCAGACTGTAGGGTTGCAGCGAGTAAAAATCGCCATAGAAATAGGGCTGGACTTCGCGGTATTCGGCGATGGCTTTTTTGATCCAGCTTACCCAGGCGTCGTTATTAACTCCCGCCGCCCCGGGAGTCACTCCGTACCCTGCGTCGTATCCAAGACGCATTAAATACAGATTCGCAGGAGTATCGTAGGGTCCGGGCTTGTTCCAGGGCTTCGAAGATGTGTAATTTTCGAATCCCATGTTTTCCGGTACCCATGGCGCCAAAGCCCCAGTCTGCGCCTGCTCGGCAAGCGTGTCGGTGAATCCATGATCGGTTCGCCAGACGACGAAGCTGCGTGACATCATTTCGATGTCGATGCGACGGCCTCCGCTCGCGCAATTATCGATGTGCAAGCCCGGATGTCGGGCGAGCAAGTCGTCCCACATCTTGTAAAGCCCCTCAACGTGGCGGATTTCCGTCATGCCAATACCATCCGGAGTGTCGGCGAGTTCCCAGTAGCGCTCGGGCGGTATATTGAAATCCTGCCGGTACCAGGTCATCCCGAAAACCGTGATGAAATTGGAAACCATATCGGTGATTCCCTTGAGGGCCGCGGGATTGCCCAGGTTCGCCAACGCCACCCCAGGATTTACCGGTCGATTGGTATGAAGGAACCAGTCAGGGTGATCTCTGATGATCTTCCTGCTGGGCATGCTGGTTTCCGGCTCAATCCACAGCGAAAAACCGAAGCCCGCCTGCTTGAGCGCCTCGCCCAGCGGCTTAATGCCGTGGGGATAGTATCTGGGGCTGGGAAACCAGTCGCCGCGATTCTTCCACCAGGGATTGGTCGGATCGTCTTCGGCGCCAAACGAATCACCGTACCAGCCGGCGTCAACGGCATAAACCTCTACGGGAATTTCGTGATCGTGAACCCACCGAATGTATGCGAGCTTGTCATCGATCGGTTCCGAGCCCCAACTGCCGAAAAGAATCGGTCCCCTCATCGGCTGGCCATTATCTTTAGGCGTGTAATGCGCAAGCAGAAGACGCCGCCAGGTGTTCTGAGAATCCTCCCAGTCGCCGCCGGCCCAGCTCATGAGCACGATGCGCGGCGTGCGAATTTCTTCGCCGGGGCGAAGCATTAGATGGGTGTGTTTCATGCCGCTCATCATGAGGATGGACTTGCCATCCTTAGCGTAGGTGAAATCGGCCTTCCAATCGCCAGTCCAGCCAATGGCGCCAAGCAATCCATGGTCGCCGGTTTGCAGATTAAAAAAAGGTAGCGTGTTCTCGCTGGATGGGTCTCCTCCCGGAGATTCGAGGTGGTCGCTTTCGCCCGGGCCGAAATGCTCTTCCAGGGGCTTGAAATCTTCCGCGTGGGCGTCGCTTCCCCGGGCATGCCGGATAATACAATCGGCGGAAGAAGAAGGGATGGCCCAATGCAAGGGCAGGATGTCTTCGATGATCGGCGTGTTCGACGCGCCGTCGTTGCGGAACCACAATACCCAGTCAACAGTGCCCGGATAATGTGGGTAGGTGCGGACCTCGGCAGTGACCTTTAGCAGCGTGGCCGGGTCCTTATAGGAGTAGCGGCGAACCTCAGCGTCCCCGCTTTTTATATCCTGCTTTGAAATCTTCCAGGCGGTCAGAAATTGTGCGGATTCTTTGCCATTATATTTGAAGGAGAAAGGAACATCATCCGGTTTCCACAGTTCGGCAGAAGTCAGAGAAGGAATGCTCGCAGGCTGCGGCTGCGAATATCCCCAGGAGGCGCCAAGCAGCAGCGCGAGTGCGGCCGCTCCCATCCACATTTGCCCTGCGTGGTAACTGCGACGATCCGAAACGCTAATTTTCACGGGCGAACTACTCCAGCATTCAACACCCTGGTCGGGTTCGGTGAAATTGTAGTTCCTGGCTTCACCGTTGTCATTCGTCGGCCGGACTCTTTTTGTTCGCAAAAATTGAGCGGAGCGAGAACCTAGGCACCAGGGCCTCAGTGGGCCTTCTCTCACTCCGCATTCTGGAGCGAATGGTAGGCGAACAACTCCGGCTATAGCTTTCGGTAAACTTGTGTCATTTGGAACCAAAAGCGGGATCGTCGCTAAGGTCGTGCCAGCAAGTACCACGATATCGATGGGTTACCTGTAATGACAAAAATGTCATGACGTTCTGTTCCAATTGGAACACTTTGACGATGCATTAATCTTCCCGCCGATGAGGGCGTGCGATCGGTCCGCTTCAGTGGCTAGGATTCCTCAACCCCGACCAAGGAATGCTTTTTTCGCTTGTTGGATTGAAGAGTCTTCTTGCGCAGGCGCAACGACTTGGGTGTGACTTCCACGAACTCATCCTCGGCGATGAACTCGATCGCCTGCTCCAGGTTCAAGTTGCGGAAAGGCACGAGCCGGATGGCTTCATCGGCAGTCGAAGCGCGCATGTTGGTCAGCTTCTTCTCGCGCACTACATTTACGTCCAGGTCATTGTCTTTGGCGTTCTCGCCAATGACCATGCCTTCATATACCTCAATGCCAGCGCCTAGAAAAAGCTCGCCGCGCTCCTGCAATCCCCACAGGGCATACGCTGTTGAGGTGCCCGGACGGTCCGCGATCAGCGCGCCAGTAAGACGATGCGGAATCTCGCCCTGCCACTCCACGTAGCCATCGAACAGAGCATTCATGACAATGGTGCCGCGCGTGTCAGTCAGCAACTGGCTGCGCAACCCGATCAGGCCGCGGCTGGGTACACGGAACTCAATCCGCACCCGGCCGTAGCCATGGTTGTGCATGTTCTTGACTTCACTTTTGCGCGAGCCCAGTTGCTCCATCACCACGCCGACAAATTCTTCCGGTACGTCTACGGTGAGGTGCTCGACCGGTTCCATCAGCTTTCCATCCACACGTTTGGTGACGATCTCGGGCTTGCCCACCATGAGTTCGTAGCCTTCGCGGCGCATCATCTCGATGAGAATCGAAAGCTGAAGTTCGCCTCGACCCATCACGGTAAATACATCCGTCGTGCCGCTGTCTTCCACCCGCAGCGAGACGTTGGTCAGCAGTTCTTTTTGCAGTCGCTCGCGCAGGTTGCGCGAGGTGACGTACTGTCCTTCGCGGCCGGCGAACGGCGAAGTGTTGATGGTGAACTGCATGGCAATGGTCGGCTCGTCAATCGTGATGTGCGGCAGCGGCGCTGGATTCTCCGCGTCGGTGATGGTCTCACCGATGGTGATGCCCTCCACTCCGGCCACGGCAACGATGTCGCCCAACGTTGTCTCGGTGATGTCGGTCCGTTTGAGGCCGGAGAACGAAAACAGCTTCGTGATCTTCGTTTTGTGCAACGAGCCGTCAAGCTTGGCGATGGCGACGTCTTCTCCGGTAAACATGCGGCCGTTGAAGACGCGGGCGATGGCCAAACGTCCCAGATAGTCGCTGTAGTCAAGGTTGGCGACCAGGATTTGCAGCGGGCCTGTAGCATCGCCCTTGGGCTCGGGAATGGTGTTCAGGATGGCATCGAACAACGGCCGCAGATCTTCGCCCGGAACATTCGTATCCGTCGTCGCCGTGCCCGCTTTCGCATTGGTGTAGAGGACAGGGAAGTCCAGTTGATCTTCCCTCGCGTCGAGATCAATGAATAGATCATAGACTTCGTTGAGCACTTCCTGGGCGCGAGCATCGCTGCGGTCAATCTTGTTGATGACCAGAATCGGAGGCAGGTTAGCCTCGAGCGCTTTGCTGAGCACGTAGCGCGTCTGCGGCAGCGGGCCTTCGCTGGCGTCCACCAGAAGCATGACGCCATCCACCATTTTGAGAGCACGTTCCACCTCGCCGCCAAAATCGCTGTGGCCGGGCGTGTCCACGATATTGATTTTCACATCGTGATAGAAGATCGCCGTATTCTTGGCGAGAATGGTGATGCCGCGTTCGCGCTCCAGGTCATTTGAGTCCATGACCCGCTCGATGACGTGTTCGTTGGCGCGAAAGGTCCCGCTCTGGCGGAGCATGGCGTCCACCAGCGTGGTCTTGCCGTGATCCACGTGGGCGATGATGGCGATGTTGCGAATCCTCGATGTCAAAAATGACCTGTCTTTGTGCTTGAAAGGATGGAGTGCTCATCTACTACTCTACTAGATGCCCACCGATTGGCGTAGGGGAGCGGAATACAACTGACGAGAACCGGCCACTAAACATCCCCGCCCCGACTGCCCTCAGGCCGGCTCTGTCGCAAAAACCGCGATAAGCACGGGGCAGCCCCTGCTTTCTCTTCATTGCTTTATTCTTCACTCAACCCTTATCCGGCGAGGCGCGATTCGGCTTCTTTGACGGCGCGCTGGCCGGCGAGGATGGCGGTATCGGCGGTAGATTCAGGACCTTCGGAGTCAGTGTTGGCGAAGAAGACGCGCTCCATGGGATGGCGCGCCAGTGGCTGAATCTGCGTGTACATACGAGGCGCGGACATGTAAACCGGATGGCCGCGGCGATAGATGTGGACCTCGATGGGATCAACGTTGGTATTGGGAAGAAGCTTTTGGAAGTCGCGCAAGACGTTCTCCGCGACCTGGCGAGTGCCTTCATCCGTTAAGAATCGGGCGCGATCGGCTTCGAGCATGGGAGTGTAGAAAGTTAGGATGTTGTATTTCTGTTTATAGCCGCGCTCAGATTGCAAAACCCAATCTGCTATCGTGATATCAGTGAAGCTGTTGCCGGGGCACCAGGTGTCATAACCGAAGTTGAAGACTGGCTTATCAAAAATAAGATTCACCACCGGGTAGGGGATGTAACGAATTTGGCGCATGGCATCGAGTTGTTTTTGCGGAATGCCCTCGACAATGCGGCTGGTGATTAGTTTAGGCGCCGCCATGATGACCGTTTTGGCGGCGATGGTTTGAAGTTGGCCAGCGTGCTGGTAGGTGACATGCACTTCGTTCTTCTGCTGGGTAACGGCGACGGTGGTCGCGCCGGTGAGCATGCGGTCGGCAAATTGCGGCTGCAGAATGTCAGCTAATTTCCTGGTGAGTGCGCCCAGCCCGCCCGGCCAGGTGTAGCGGTCATCACTGCGGGTTTCAAGATCCATGGACTGCATTTCGATGATGGCGGCGCCGGTGGCTGCGTCGCGGCAGATGGCGCCGTAGTTCGAAGCTCCGTATGCGTCCCACCATTGGGTTAGCTCTTCGGGATAGCTTTTCAGAAAATCAGACAACGGCAGGTTGTAAAACTCCTCCGCGCGTTTATCGATATCGATCGCCAGAATTTCCTTTTTGAACTTTTTGAAGGCCTCGCGCACGGACGGCGCATAGGGCAGCTTGTCGAGTCCGCTTCCCCAGGTGTCGGGAGTGAACTCGCCTTTTAAGACGGTGCCATCAGGGCTATTGATGGGCAGAGGCTTCATGCCGAGCTCGGTCGCGAAAGCATAGCTGGCATCGCTGCGGTACAGAAATGCGGTGCCGGTGGCATAGGCGGACCCGTCGTACTCCATTTCATAGGCGTTGCCGCCGAGGTGCGGCTCCTTTTCCAGAACAAGAAAATCACGGTGGCGGAGCAGGTAGGCGGCCGTCAGTCCACTGATGCCGCCGCCGACGATGACCACGTCATGCCGCGAGGTTGCGGGTGGACGGGCGAAGACTTTGCCGTCGCGCACCTGATGGCAGATGCGATTGTCTTCGCTATTGATTTCCGGTTGCGGTTCGGCTGGTTGGGAGAGCAGCGCCAAGTCTACGGGACAGCCCGAAGCAATGCTCCCGGCGACGACGTACCTGATGAAGTCTCTGCGATTTGGGCTCATGGTTCGTTCCTGAGTTGCCGAGAGGAAAACCCCACCCTGGCGCAAAAGACGCGCTAGGATGAGGCACCCTCGAGTTGGGTTTCGCTTTGCAATAATTCGTTTCCAATTCCAGACTTGCCTTCAGCGCGTGTGCGCAGGCGATACCAGATCACGATTACCAGCAGCGAAAAAACAAAAATGATGGTGGAGATAGCATTGATCTCGGGTGTAATGCCGCGCCGCAGGCGTCCCCAAATTTCAAGCGGCAAGGTATTGTCACGGCCGATGAGAAAGAAGCTGACGGCGATCTCGTCCATGGAAAGAGTGAAGATGAGCAGCGCGGCGCCGACGATGGTCAGACGCAAGTTCGGCAGAGTGACGCGCCAGAAAGTCTGCCAATAATTTGCGCCGAGATCGAGAGAAGCTTCCTCCTGGGCGCGGTCAAGTTTTTGCAGGCCGGCAAAAACCTCGGTGGTGGCAACGGAGATGAGAGCGGTGCCGTGGCCAAGAATGATGGTGAGCAGGCTGAGCTTCACATCGGCTTCGCGAACGAGCATGAGCAGCGAGAGGCCAGTGATGATGCCGGGCAGGATGAGCGGCAAAAGCACCAGACGGCGGAACAGGGCTTTGCCGGGGAAGTTGGCGCGGTCCAGCGCTAGAGCCGCGGGAATGCCGAAGACGAGCGCGATCACGATGGCGGCGAGGGCGACCAGCAGGCTGTTTAGAACTGAAGTCCAGATGGCATCGTCGGCGAAGAGCTGGCGGTACCAGTCGAGGGTGAGGTTGCGCGGAGGAAATCCGCCAACGCCGGCGCCGTTGAAGGAGTAGATGATGAGTGTGACGATGGGCAGATAGAGAAACGAGAAGACCGCAATAGCATGCCAGGGCAGCCAGCGCGAGCGAGGCAGGGCGGTCTCGCGGCTCATCGGAAGCTCCACTTCTTTTCCAGCCGTTCGGCAATGAACAGCAATCCAAGCACCAGCGCCAGCATGCAGAAAGAGATCGCTGCCCCGAGAGGCCAGTTGTAAGCGGCGCCAAAGAGACTGACCACGATATTGGAGATCATGATCCCGCTCGGCCCGCCGAGCAGCAGCGGAGCCAGAAAATCTCCCAGGCTGAGCACGAAGGCGAAAGTGATTCCAGCCAGAACCCCGGGAATAGAGAGCGGCAAAATCACCCGCCAAAAAGTTTGCAACGGGGAGGCGCCGAGATCATGGGACGCTTCCACCAGGCTGCGCGGGATGTGCTCGAGCGATGCGTAGATGGGAAGGATGGTGAATGGCGTGTAGATGTGGGTGAGCGTGAGGACCACGGCGAACGGGCTGTAGAGCAGAAATTCCAGGGGATGCTTCGTCACGTGGAGGTATTGCAGCAAGGTGTTGAGCACGCCGTCGCTGCCGAGAATAGTCTTCCACGCGTAAGCGCGGACGAGATAACTGACCCAGAGAGGAATAATGACGAGCTGGTAGAGCAGATCTTTGCGCTTGCCGGCGTAAAACGAAAGATAGTAGGCGAGCGGATAGCCCAGCAGAATGGCGAAGAAAGTAACCCGGGCGGCGATCCACATGGAGCGAAGAAGAGTCTGCAGGTATACGTGCACGCTCAAGAGCTCGCGATAGTTGTCGAGTGTCCAGGAGTGCACAATGACTTGCGATGCCGAAACCGACCAGAAGCTGTAACCGAACAGCAAGGCGTAGGGAACCAGCAAGAACGTCGCTACCCACAGCAGCGGGGGAACGGTGACGACGGCTCGGTAAGCGCGGGAGAACATTATTTTTCTCCGTGGTTCTTCTGTTCAGCGGATCCGATACGAGATTCCCGCACGGGTACCGCATCGGCAGGCGAAAATTCCAGATCGAGCGTCCCTTGATAATCGCGGCCGCTGCCGGTGCGCAACGAGAGTTCGAGGCCATCGGCACATTCGACTTGCAAAAATTCGGTGGCCCCGTGGAAGGCATGGCGGCGAACCGCTGCCTGAAAACGAACGGCCGAGTTGTCAGTTGCAGAAGGCGAGTTGCCAGCGCAGCGGATATTTTCCGGGCGCAGAGAGAACAGCGCCGGGCCGTCGGGCAGAGCGACTTTCCAAGTGAGAGCGCGCGAGCGGGCGACGCCATCTCTGATTTCGGCATGCAGAAGATTGGTGTGGCCGATGAATTGAGCTGCATAAGACGTGGCCGGATGGCCGTAGATTTCGCGTGGCGACGCGACCTGCTCTAACTCTCCCATCCGTAGCAGGGCGATGCGGTCGGACATGACCATGGCTTCTTCCTGGTCGTGAGTGACAAAGACGAAAGCGATACCGACTTCGCGCTGCAGCGCTTTCAATTCAACCTGCATCAGCCGTCGCAGGTTGGCGTCGAGCGCGGAGAGTGGTTCGTCGAGCAACAGCAGGCGCGGACGATTGACCAGGGCGCGGGCAAGCGCGATGCGCTGCTGCTGGCCGCCACTAATATTGGCGGGCTTGGAACGGGCATGCACGCTCATCTTCACCATGGCCAGAGCCTGTTCAACGCGGGTGTTGATTTCTTCCTTCGGCCGCCCGGCTACGCGAAGTCCATAGCCGACGTTTTGCTCGACGGTCAGGTGAGGGAAGAGCGCGTAATTCTGAAAGACGGTGTTCACGCGGCGGCTATAGGGAGGAAGATCGTCCAGGCGATCCTCGGCCATGAGAATTTCGCCGGAGGTTGCGCTTTCAAAGCCGGCGACGATGCGCAGCAACGTGGTCTTGCCCGAGCCGCTCTCGCCGAGGATGGTGAGGAATTCGCCTTCGGCGATGTCAAGGGAGATGTCGCGCAGGACGGGCGTTTTGCCGAAGGATTTGGCGACATGGCGGATGGAAAGAAGCGGGGTGGTTGCGCTCGCGGATTGAAGATTGGCGGGCATAAAAAATTCATTCCTCACGGACTGCGTCCGCTCGGGTGAAACAATTATGAGCGTTGAACCGCAGCGCTAAAGCCCTGCTCCAGCCAAACGCCGACCAGCCAAACGCTGCTGCACCAAATGCTGCTGCACAGCCCTGTGGTTGCCAACATCATTCGGGAACCTCCAACTTTTCGCGGCCGAGGGCGCCCGCGCCACATTTACTGGGCGGCTTTGACTTCATTCCAAATCTCGTTGTACTTGGCGCGGCGTGGAACGTTTTGCCAGAAGTAGATGCGCTTCTGATAATTGTCCACGTCGTCGAGGTGCAGGTTCTTAATCTGATCCGGCGTCATGAACCGGGCTGCGTGGGAATTAGCCGGGGTATAACCGGTCACGTCGGCGACGCTCTTCTGAGTTTGCGCTTCGATCATGTACTCAAGAAATTTGTAGGCTAAATCCTGATTCTCGCTGCCGGCGGTGATCATCAGGTGGTCAATCCATCCTGTGGTGTTTTCTTTGGGGATGGTTTCACCCACCGGAAAGTTGATCTTGCGCAACTGATTGGTCATGAGCGGCCATCCCATGGCGGCAACGATCTCATGGTTCTGAAAGAGATTGGTCAGCTCGCCGCCGGTCGACCACATCTTGCGGATATTGGGTTTGAGTTCGAGGAGCTTCTTCTTGACGGCCTCGAGTTCGTTATCGTTAAGGTTGTAGAGGTGCGACGGGTCGGGCCTGTCGTAACCGAGAAGTTGCGCGGCCATGTAGAGAGTGGAGAGGTCGTCCCAGACGGAGATTTTGCCGTGATATTTGCGATCCCACAAGACACCCCAACTATCGGGCGGCCGCGGAAACACGGTGGTGTCGTAGAGCATGGGATTCGGCCCCCACATGAAGGGCACGCCATAGACCTGGGCATTGGCGCGGACCAGGGGTAGGGAAGTGAGTTGCGGCGAAAGCTGGCTGTAGGCCGGCAATCTGGAGAGATCGAGGGGAGCGGCGAGGCCCGAAGTAGCGATTGAGGTGGCAACGTCGCTGGAGGGGGAGATAACGTCATAGTTGCCGGCGCTGCCACCGCGCAGTTTGGCCACGAGTTCGTCGCTCGATCCCATGTAGGAAGCGGAAACTTTGCAGTGATTTTGTTCTTCGAAGGCGTGAACAAACGAGGGGTCGGCGTAACCTTCCCATACCAGAAGATTGAGCGTGGGAACTTTTTTGCCGCAGGAAGCGAGGGAGAAGATGGCGGCTAGGATGGCGAGTCGGATTCGGACCTTCATTCAGCCTCCGATTTCTATGCAGTTTCAGTTGCAATGACCGCAGCGGCTAAAGCCGCGCTTTCCAGCCCATAAATGCAGCCCTTAAGCGCTGCTCCACCTGAAGGCTGCTCCACCCCAGCGGTTGTACTGCTCCGTTCATGCGCTGCTCCGGCATAGCTGTCCGAACCCGGCGTGTGTGTCGCGCATCCGCTAGAACGTGGGCGGAGTGTTGACCCACAACACCCAGGTCTCGCTCGGGCCGGGATTGCGCCAGTGATGCGGCGTGGCGCTCTCGAAATAAAAGCTGTCGCCGGTCTTGAGCCGGTACTCTTCGTCATTCACTGAAATCTGCAGCTCGCCACGCAACAGGTATAAGAATTCCTCGCCCTCATGGGTGTAGGACTCGCCGCTGCCGGCGCGGGGAGCGATGCGAAACAGGTGCGGCTCCATTACGGTGTTGCCCCACGCCAGGAGTTCCATGCGAACTCCGGGACCGGCATCGAGCACCTTGCGCTGCCGGGGAGTGACCAGCCGGCTGTGCGATTGGGTAGCATCGAAGAACTCAAGAATGTTGGTTTTGTAGAAGCGGGCCAGCCTGCGCAGGGTGCCAACCGAGGCGCTCATGTGCGAGCGCTCGAGGGCGCTGAGAAATCCGACGGAGATGCCGGCGGATTTCGCGACCTGGGCGAGCGAGAGGCCGCGCGCACCGCGCAATTGGCGAAGGCGGACGCCGACGGCGGTGGCCGGGCCGGGAGCGGGGGAACGCATTCGCCCTTCGCGCTTGAGCAACTGAACGATGGCGGGCGCATTGAGGCCGCGCACCTTGCGCAGAAAGCGGGCGCGCTTGAGAAGCTTCACGTCCTCGCGAGTATAGAGACGGTATTGGCTGGCGGTGCGATGCGGCCGGATGAGGCCAAGACGCTCCCAGGAGCGAAGCATGGAAGCAGAGATGCCGGCGAGGCGGGCGGCGGCGCCAATTTTCAGATGAGGTTTCGTGTTCCCCAATTGCTTAGCGGCCGAAACTGGTCCCATACGTTTTGCTTATAGCCTCGATAAACTGTTTTTTCCTTGACAGTCTCGCGGGCTGCTCATAACCTTGCGGGATTATAGCAAGGTTCTCCTGAAGCACAAGACATTCGCAATAGCCATTTTCACGCGTGGATTGGAGGTCCCCCATGTTCCGATCTGTCTGTCGTGGTTCAGCCTGGATGCTGGCGCTGGCTGGTTTGCTGACGTTGCCCGCTTCAATCATGTGGGCCCAAAGCACGGGTGGGCGAATCCTCGGCCGGGTTGCGGACCCGACGGGCGCGGTCCTGGCGGGCGTGCAGGTGACGCTGACCAATCAAGCGACCGCGGTAAGCCGCAGCGCGCTGACCAACGACAGCGGCGATTACACTTTTGTGGAAGTTGTTCCCGGCACCTACAAAGTTGAATTCGAGCATCCCGGCTTCAAAAAGAATTCGCAAAGCAACGTCATCGTGGATGTGAATCAGGTGGTCACGCTGAATTCAGTTTTGCAGCTCGGCCAGGTGCAGGATGTGGTGGAAGTCACCTCGGCAGCGCCGCAGGTGGATACCACCAGCACACAGCTGGGGGCGGTCATTAATGATCGGTCGGTGAATGAGCTGCCTTTGAATACGAGGGACACTTATCAATTCCTTCAGTTGCAACCGGGAGTGCAGGCGCAGTTGGGGAGCAGCGGCAGCCTGTTCTTCGGTTCCGATGATGCCGGCTCGGTGTCGGTGAATGGCGGCCGAACTCGGGCCAATAACTTCAGCGTGAATGGCGGCGATGCCAACGATCAATTTGTGAATACGCCGACCATCCAGCCCACGCCCGATAGCGTGGATGAATTTCGTGTCATCACCAACTCGTTCGACGCCGAGTATGGAAGAAATTCGGGGTCGGTGGTGAATGTCATCACCAAATCGGGCAGCAATGATTTTCATGGCGACGTTTACGACTATTTTCGTAATACCGTGCTCAATGCGCAGGGCTATTTCAATACCATCAAGCCGCAATTCAATCAAAACCAGTTTGGCGGGACGCTAGGCGGCCCGATCAAGAAAGACCGCACCTTCTTCTTTGTTTCTTACGAAGGCCGGCGCATCCGGGAAGGGCAGCCGGGAGATTTGTTGAATGTTCCAACGACGGCGGAACGGGGCGGCGATTTCTCAGATACGGGGGGGGCTTTTAGTGGCGGAATCGACCCCAGCTACCAATTTGTAGCCGACGTGCTGAATGGGCGCCCGGGATGTACCACCGCGATTCATTCGCTGGGTGGAATAACGCCAGCCGCCGGTGCGGCGTGGTCGGATATTTTCCCCACGGAGGCGATTCCGACCTCTTGCCAGGATCCAGTGGCCGCAGACCTGATGCGCTTTGTTCCGCAAGCCAATATTGGCAGCAATGAGAACCAATCGGTGCCGGTGGGGAGCGATTACGAAAACCAGTTCACCGCCAGAATCGATCATAAGATCAACGATCATCAGAATTTCAGCGCCTACTATTTTTTCAATAACATTGCGCAATTCATGCCCTACAACAGTTTCGAGGAGGCGGGAGCAAACGTTCCCGGCTTCGGAAATAACGACGATTTCCGTTACCAGCAATGGAATCTCAGCCACACCTGGACCATCAGCAACGCGGTAGTGAACGAGGCGCGCTTTGTCTATATGCGCGAAGGCGAGCTGGGATTTTTGCAGCCACAATCGACCGGCGCGGTTTCGAGTTTCTGCAGCAGCGCGGTGTCCGCGTACTGCTTCACCGGGATGTCGGACTCGTCGGCGATTGGCAGCGATCCAACCTTCGGCATTACTCCCGGGCTGCCGGCGGCAAATACGGGACTGCCATTTATCGGCATCAGCGGCGGCGCGAACCTGGGCAACAACTGGGAGGGCGTATTGCCGCAGGTGGGCAACAGCTTTCAGTGGTCGGACAGTCTGACCTGGGTGAAGGGCACGCATACCTTCAAATTTGGCCTCGACGCCCGCCGCGGGCGCTTCGACCAGACCTACTACTTTGATGTGAACGGCGAATATACCTTCGACAACTCCGGTCCCAACGCGATTTTACCGAACGATCAGGATAACTATGCGGAGTATCTGCTCGGCCTGCCGGACGCCTACGTGCAAGGCTCGGCGCAACGGGAAGATGTCCGCACCACCTCCATTTATCCGTTCGTGCAGGACAGCTGGAAAATCAGGCGGAATCTGACTCTGAACTACGGTCTGCGCTGGGA
This sequence comes from uncultured Acidobacteriaceae bacterium, assembly GCA_963834075.1. Taxonomy (GTDB): domain Bacteria; phylum Acidobacteriota; class Terriglobia; order Terriglobales; family Acidobacteriaceae; genus PALSA-270. The sequence continues at coordinate 358,032 of CAWIAH010000011.1, read as the reverse complement.
GTTGGATACGCCCCCCACCGACATTAGCGGACACGTCGAGACTTTCCGCCCGGGACAGACAAGCACGGTTTACCCGTGTGATTCGGCCGATCCGGCAGATTGCCCGACCGGTTTGGTGGTGCCCGGGGATAAGGGCGTTCCGGCCGGTCTAACTTCTACCTATTACAAAGCCTTTGCTCCACGCATCGGTATGGCATGGAGCCCCGGGACATCGGGCAAGACCAGCATTCGCGCGGGCTGGGGACTCTTCTACAATCCGATCGAAGAGTTGGTCATGGCACAATTCGGCGCTGAACCTCCCTTCGGCGGAAGCTCTTCGTTCTCCGATGTTTTTTTCAACACTCCATTTGTAGGGCAGGATGGCACGCAGAATCCGAACCCCTTCGGCGGGTTCATTACGCCGACCCCGGGACAGCCGGTGGATCTGTCGCTGTTCCGCCCCATTCTTCTTTACGGAGAATTTCAGCCGCACTTGCGCACGCAATACAGCGCTCAGTACAACCTCACCGTGCAGAGGCAGTTGGCGAATGACCTAATGCTGCAGGTGGGCTATGTCGGTTCACAGGGGCACCGTCTGTTAGCCGGGCATGACATTAATGCATCCGATCCGCAGACTTGCCTGGACATCATCAGCGTTGCGACGGCCGATCCCTCGGCGGTTACGTCGGACGGAACCACGCCCACCAACTGCGGGCCCACGGAAGAAGACGGTCAGTTCTTCATCTCCCCGAGCGCGACGGCCCCGGCGGGCGGATTTCATGTGCCCTACGGCCCGAACGGTCCGGCGGTCATTCCTGCAGGTGCGTCGATCGGTTCTGTCGCGCCGAACGGGCTTAATTTAGTGGGTTTGCGGCCGTATTCGTCGCCCAATTGCAATCCGTACAGCGGCGTGGGTTGCCCCTCGGACGGCATCCCGGTATTCACCGACATCTTTGCCGAAGACACCATCGCCAACTCCAGCTACAACGCGCTGGAAGCGATGCTGGAGAAGCGCTTCTCGCACGGGTTGCAGTTCCAGGCGGCCTATACCTGGAGCAAGTCGCTCGACGATGCTTCGACCTTTGAGGAATCGCTGGATCCTTTTGACTACAACGCCAGCCGGGCGCTTTCTTTATTCAACTCGGCGCAGCGCTTCGTCATCAGCTATGACTGGGAGTTGCCGCTGCCCAAGCACAAGGGCTTTGCCGCGAAAGTGCTGGACGATTGGGCGATCTCCGGCATTACCCAATTCCAAAGCGGCTTCCCCATTCGCCTCGACACGCAAGATGATACGGAGTTGATCAACAGTTTATTCTTCACGGGCACGGAGGCGCCCAGCCGGGTTGCGCCCTTTGTCACGCTTAACCCTAAAACCAACGGCAGCTTCTGGTTCGATCCAAATGACTTCCAGGATCCTCCACTGGGCCAGTTCAATAATGGCACCCAGCGCACCATCTGCTGTGGACCAGGGTTGCAGGATTGGGACTTCTCGGTGCACAAGAAGATCGCCTTTTCCGAGGCACGGTATTTGCAGTTCCGGGCGGAGTTTTTCAATATTTTCAACCACACCAATTTCGCCAATCCGGACGGACATTTTTCCGACGGACCAACGGCCTTTGGCAAAATCACCGCAACCAGCCAGGACCAGCGCGAGATACAATTTGCTTTGAAATTCTTTTTCTAGCAGCAAGCCGGATAGTTCTGACTTTCCGAGCACTCTAATAGCCGCAAATGCGGCTTGAGCCTTTCTGGAGACCCGATGTATCCCGCATTAGAACAGGAATTAAAAACCTTTGAGCGGCGGACGCCCAAATCCGCCGAATCCCACAAGCGCAACCTGAAGCGGATTCCCCTGGGAGTGGCCAGCAATTACCGGGCTTACGAGCCTTATCCCATATTCGTGAAAGAGGGTAAGGGGTCGCATTTCCGGGATCTCGACGGCAACGATTACATCGATCACAATCTATGTTTCGGAGCGCTCATGGCCGGGCATTGCCATCCCGCGGTAATGAAAGCAGTCGAGCCGCGCCTCAGCACCGGAACCATGTTCGGTATGCCCCACGATATGGAGTGGCAACTGGCGGAAGAAATCTGTGCCCGTTTTCCGATTGAGATGCTGCGTTTCGGCTCGTCGGGAACCGAAGCTACTATGCATGCCATTCGCCTGGCTCGCGCCGCGACCGGGCGGGACAAGATTATCAAGTTCGAAGGCGGCTATCACGGCCTGCACGACGCCGCACTGGTCAGTGTGAAGCCGCACGCGCCGGAATTTGGCGATGTGCATGCGCCAACCTCGGTGACAGGGGGGCTTGGGGTTCCGAAGGCTTCGCTGGCCAACGTTGCGGTGGCGACATTCAACGACCTTGAGACCGTAAAGCTGCGATTCAAACAGAATCCTGGAGAGATCGCCGCCATCATCCTGGAACCGATCATGATGAATGTCGGCCTGTGCCTGCCGCAGCCCGGATTTCTCGAAGGCCTGCGCGAGCTATGCACCAAAAACGGTGCACTGCTGATTTTTGATGAAGTGAAAACGGGCGCGAAGCTGGGATGGGGCGGCGCCTCGGAGTACTTCAGCGTGAAGCCCGACATGATCTGCCTGGCGAAATCCATTGGTGGAGGCCTGCCTCTGGCGGCGTTTGGGGCGAGCGCCGCAGTGATGGATTTGATCTCGCAGCACAAAGTGTTTCATGGCGGCACCTACAACACCAATCCGGTTTCGATGGCGGCGGGGCTCGCGACCTTCCGCGAGGTGCTGACGCGAGAAAACTATGCGCACGTGGAAAAGCTTGGCAAGAAGCTGACCGACGGCTACCGGACGACCCTCGCGAAATCAGGATTGCAGGCTTACGTGATCAGCGCCGGCGCCAATGGCGCGTTGATGCTCTATCCCAAGGAAATCGTCAACTACCGCGACTGGATCACCGTCGACACCGACCTGTGGCGGCACTACTGGTTTGGCATGGTGAATCGCGGCGTGATGGCGCAACCGTACTGGTGGGACGAGCAGTGGACGATCTCGGTGCAACACACGGAAGCGGACATCGATCAACATCTTGCGGCATTTGCGGATGTGGCGCCAACGTTGGCGGCGGCCCAACAGGAGCGCCTGGCGGTCGCGGCGCACTAACAGTTGAAGGGGCTGTCTCCTCTTTGGTTCGGCTCATTCAAACCACAGGGGGGCACGGAGAGCACCAGAGAAATTCGCTGCCAAGGTTCTTCCATGGGCGACCTACAACCCAGCCAGCCTCACCTTAAGCGCGTGCTTGGGCGCTGGGACCTGGTGTTGTTGTTCGTGGTGGCGGTGTTCAACCTCAACGTCGTTCCATCGATCGCCGCCAATGGCGGCGTCACCATCTGGCTCTGGATTATCTCGCTGATATTGTTTTTTGCGCCGCAAGGAATTGCGGTGATCGAACTCGCCCATCGTTATCCCGGCGAGGGAGGTGTGTACCTGTGGGCGAAGGAGTTGTTCGGCGATTTTCACGGATTTCTCTCGGGATGGTGCTATTGGACCACCAACATGCTTTATGTGCCGACGGTGATGCTTTATTTTGTCGGTGTGTCGGTGTTCGTACTCGGTCCCGGTCATCAGGGGCTGTCTGACAACAAGATTTTCGCAATCGGAGCATCGTTGGTTTTGCTCACCGTCTTGTCGGTTCTGAATATTGTGGGCTTGGGAGTGGGGAAGTGGCTCAACAATATCGGGGGAATCGGCACGGGCGTGGCTGCGGCCGTTCTGATTATTCTGGGAATCGTGATTGCTCGCCGCACCGGCGCCACGCTACGGGTAGTTGATTTTCGTGTTCCGCACGATCCCCGCTTTGTGCTGAATTCCTTCGGAGTGATCTGTTTTGCCCTAGTCGGTCTGGAGTTGGCTTCGGTGATGGGAGACGAGATTGAGGAGCCGCGCCGGATTTTGCCGGGTGCGGTTGCCTGGGGCGGAGTCATTTCGGGCGCGCTATACATCGCAACCACGCTCACGCTCTTGTTTGCAATTGGAAAAGACAAGATGAATGTTCTACAGGGGATCGTCCAGGCAGTCAGCCATCTTGCGGGCTTGGCCGGCATCCCCTGGATTCTTCCTCTGTTCGCGCTGGTGCTGAGCGTTTCCATCGCGGGCATCGGGTCAGCCTGGCTCGGTGGTTCGGCCCGAATTCCTTTCGTGGCCGGACTCGATTCCTACATGCCCGGCTGGCTGGGCAAGGTTCATCCCAAATATGCCACGCCCTATGCCGCTCTGTTGGTCGAAGCCGTCATATCCATGATTTTGTGTGTGGTGTTCTTTGCCTTTTCCAGTGTTCAGGAAGCATTCCAGACCATGCTTTCACTCGCCGTGGTGTTGCAGCTGGTTCCCTATGTCTATGTTTTCGCGGCGCTGCTGAAGTTGGCTTTGCGGGACTCTAAGGGCGAGGGCGTGTACAGCCGACCGGTGCTGATTCTATCCGGCTTGAGCGGCTTGCTCACGACGATCTTGGGAATCTGCCTGCAGTATTTCCCGCCGTATTTGATCAAGTCGCTCTGGACTTACGAAGCAGAAATGATTGCGGGCACCGTCGTATTTATCGGATTGGCTGCCTACTTTTTCTTTGTGTATGGGCGCAAGAAACTGTTGAGTGTGGCACCTGCAGCGGCGAATGCGTCGCCGATCCCGGTCAGCGACGCTGGCCACTAAATCGAAACGTGTAGAGATAGCCGCTCTCGGCTGTCTTTCGGTAGAGGGTAACTCGAAAGCTGTTGCGGAGGTGAAATGCCTGGTGGAGTAAACGCCGATATCCGTATTTATCAGCTCTACATTAACGGTGAGTGGGTAGACAGCAAATCGGGGAAAACCTTTGCCGTTTATGACCCCTCCACCGAGGAAGCGATTGCGCAGGTTCCCGATGCCAACGCGGAAGACGTCAACCTCGCCGTGGCCGCCGCCAAGGCAGCCTTCGAAGATGGACCCTGGGCTACGACCACGCCGCAGGAGCGCGGGCGGGTACTTTTTCGCCTGGCGGAAAAGATTCGGCAGAATACGGCGATGCTGGCTGGGCTGGAATCGCGCAATTCTGGTAAGCCGATTGTTGAGGCGGAATTCGATATCGCCGACACCGCGACCTGCTTCGAATACTACGGCGGGCTGGCAACAAAAATATTGGGATTCGTGAATCCCGTGCCCGATAACGCTATAAGCCTGACATTGAAGGAACCGATCGGCGTGGCCGGGCAGATTATTCCGTGGAATTATCCACTGTTGATGGCCGCGTGGAAGCTGGCGCCGGCGCTGGCCGCGGGTTGCTGTTGCGTGCTCAAGCCGGCGGAGCAGACGCCGCTGACCGCGCTCGAAATGGCAAAGTGGTTGCCGGAGGTTGGTCTGCCGCCGGGGGTGGTTAATATCGTCACAGGATTCGGCGAGAGCTGCGGCGCTCCGCTGGTGCAACATCCAGACGTCAACAAGATTGCCTTTACCGGCAGCGCCGCCGTGGGCAAGATCATCGTCAAACAGGCCGCCGACACGGTGAAGCGGGTCACGCTGGAGCTGGGCGGCAAGTCTCCCAATATCTTTTTCGCCGATGCCGATTTCGAAGCGGCAATCGATGGGGCGCTGTTCGGGGTGTTCATCAATCAGGGCGAGGTATGTTCCGCGGGCAGCCGCATCCTGGTGCAGAAATCGATTTACAGGAAATTCGTGGACGCGATGGTGGAGAAGTCGAAGAAGATCAAGCTGGGCGCGCCGCTGGATCGTGAAACGAAAATGGGACCGGTGGTGAGTAAGGAACAATACGAGCGGGTGCGAGATTATCAGGAGATCGGCAAGAAGGAAGCCAAGTTGGCCAGCGGCGGAGGCAGGGCGGTGGAATTCGCCAAAGGCTACTACCTCGAGCCCACCATTTTCTATGACGTCACCAACTCAGCGCGCATTGCCCGGGAGGAGATTTTCGGTCCAGTGGCTGCGGTGATCCCGTTTGACGACGAAAAAGATGCGCTCAAAATTGCCAACGACTCGCCTTACGGCCTCGCCGCCGCTGTGTGGACGCGCGACATATTCAAAGCCTTCCGCGCGGTCAAAGCGTTGCGCTCTGGAGTGGTATGGGTCAATCACATGCAGCCAACCTACGTGGAAGCACCCTGGGGAGGTTACAAGCAGTCGGGGTTCGGCAGGGAACTGGGGCCGTGGGGAATTGAAGAGTATTTGGAAACCAAGCAAGTTCACATCAACTTGAACGAGCAGCCGATTGGCTGGTACTGATAGCGAGAGCATTCAAATGGGAACCATCCGATTGCAAACACCGATTCCCGGACCGAAGTCCAAAGCCTTGGCGGAACGCACCGCAAATGCCGTCCCCCGCGGGCTTTCTCACGCTACGCCGGTTTATGTGGCGAAAGCCGAGGATGCCTGGCTCGAGGATGTCGACAGCAACCGCTTCATCGATTTTGCCGGCGGCATCGGGTGCGTCAACGTGGGTCATCGCCGGCAGCCGGTGCTCTCCGCTATTCGCGAGCAGCTCGATCGTCACCTTCATACCGCCGCGCAAGTTACGCCGTATGAAGGTTATGTTCGCGTCGCCGAGCGCTTGAACGCGCTTACGCCGGGCAAGTTCCCCAAGAAGACGGTTTTGCTAACCACCGGCGCGGAGGCGGTGGAAAACGCTGTGAAGATTGCCCGCGCCCACACCGGACGCTCCGGCGTAATCGCTTTCGAGGATGCTTTTCACGGGCGCACCTTCATGGCGATGGCGCTTACCAGCAAGACGCATCCCTACAAAGCCGGCTTTGCTCCGCTGCCCGGCGATGTGTACCGCATGCCTTACGCGTACTGTTATCGCTGTGCTTATTCGTTGCAGTATCCCGCCTGCGATTTATTCTGTGCGCATCATCTGGAAGACACATTCAAACGCGTGGTCGCCTCGGAAGATGTGGCTGCGGTAATTGCCGAGCCCGTGCTCGGGGAGGGAGGATTTGTCGTTCCTCCCAAGGAGTTTTTTGGGATATTGATCGACATTTGTCACCGCCATGGCGTGCTTTTTATTGCCGACGAAGTGCAGACGGGATTCGGACGCACCGGGCGTCTGTTTGCCAGCGAGTATTACGGGATTGAGCCGGATATCCTGGTGACTGCGAAGTCTCTGGGCGGCGGTTTGCCCCTGGCCGCCGTGACCGGGCGGGCTGAAATTATGGATGCGCCGGGTCCGGGTGGATTAGGCGGCACCTTCGCTGGCAATCCGCTTTCCTGCGTCGCCGCGCTGGCCGTACTCGATATTTTCGAACGGGAAAATTTGCTGATTCGCGCGAATGAAATTGGCAGCCAATTCCAGAGTCGCGCCCGAGACTGGCAACGCCGCTGGCCGATTGTCGGAGACGTTCGCGGCCTGGGTGCCATGCAGGCAATCGAACTGGTAAAACCGGGCAATGCACGCGAACCCGCGGCAGAAGAGACCAAGCACCTCATTCGGCACTGCTATGAGCGCGGCCTGATTGTGCTTTCGGCCGGGTCGTATTCCAACGTGATTCGCGTGCTGGTCCCGTTGATTGTTACCGAGAGCCAATTGGATGAGGGACTGGATGTGATCGAAGCCGGGCTGCAAGCCGTCCACGAGAAGAAGGAGACGGTGACTTACTCGGTGTGATGGTAGAGGCCGAACTGCGAATCTTATGTCTGACACCATTCAAAAATATCGTGATTACGTGATGACCGGCTTTGTGAAATCGGTTGCGCCGATTGTGATTGAAAAAGCCAGCGGCGCGGTCGTCACCGACGTGAATGGACGCGAATACCTCGACTGCTTTGCGGGAATTTCCGTGGTGAACGCGGGGCACTGTAACCCGCAGGTGATCGCGGCGGCCAAGGCACAGATGGATAAGCTCATTCACGGCTCTTCCTATCTTTACCATGTGCAGCCGGTCGCCGATCTTGCCGAAAAGCTCGCCGAGATTACTCCGCCCGGTCTGACCAAGACATTCTTCGGCAACGGCGGCGCCGAAGCCATTGAAGGCGCGCTCAAATTGGCGCGGCTCTATACCGGCAAACACGAGTTCATTGCCTTGCAGACCAGTTTTCACGGGCGGTCGTTCGGCGCGCTCAGCGTTACCGGCAACATGGGGCGCAAAAAGCGTGGCGGGCCCTACGGAACCGGCGTTGCCTTTGCTCCCGCGCCCTATGCCTATCGTTCGCAATGGGCGAACGATCCCGAGGAATGTGGGCGGCAGTGTGCCCGCGCGATAGAAGACATCATCCGCTTCGCCACTTCAGGCGATGTGGCTGCTTTCATCGCCGAGCCGATACTCGGTGAGGGCGGAATCATTGTCCCCCCCCCGAATTACTTCAAGGAAGTCAAAAAGATTCTCGACCAGTACGGCATTCTGTTTATTGCGGACGAAGTGCAGTCGGGCTTTGCCCGCACCGGGAAGATGTTTGCCATCGAACACTACGGCGTGGAACCGGATATTCTGGCTACTGCCAAGGGCATCGCCGATGGATTTCCGCTGAGTGCCTTCACCACCCGGCCCGAAATTGCAGCCGCTTACCAGCCGGGCGATCATTTATCGACTTTCGGCGGCAATCCAGTTTGCTGCGCGGCCGCGCTGGCCAACATTCAGTTCATGCAGCAGGAGCAGCTGTGCCTGCGTACTGCGGAGTCGGGCGGCTATGTCATGAGCCAGTTGCGCGAGTTGCAAAAGCAGTTCCCGATCATCGGCGAGGTCCGAGGGATGGGCCTCATGATTGGCGCGGAGTTGGTAAAAGATACGCATTTGACGCCTGCTCCCCTGGAAGCCGAGGCCATTCGCGGTTCTTTGCTGCGTAAAGGCGTGCTGGTCGGGGTCGGCGGCGCCTACGGCAACGTGGTTCGTTTTCAGCCCCCACTGGTGATCTCTCGCAGTCAGATCGACAAGGCAATTGGCGCATTCGGCGAAGTTCTTGAAGAAGTGACTCAGTCCACAACCGTTACGGCCTCGTAGGAACCTTCCGGATTTAGCACATCCTCGGCTTACTTTGGTTATCTGTCCTGTTCCATTCCCAGACAGCACAATAAATCAAATTGTGCGAACCGCAGCGGGATGGAGCTGTTTTGCGGGCCTTATCCAGATCTGGCATAAAATGGCGGCGCTCCGCGCGTTGGACGTGGATGCTCGCATTCCTGCTTCTTTCTTTACCCGCCCAAATTCTAACCGCGCAGACCCCTGACAATGAGAACGAGAATCCCGTTCCGATTCTCACCGGTACTGCGGGCTATTTCAATTTCGTAACCGCCGGACAAAACCAGTTTGACGCTCAGGTCAATCCTGTTCTGCTCGTTCCATTAGGCGATCGCTGGCTTATCGAATCCAGGGCGGAATTCGAAGGAGCATTTCAGCGAGTATCCACCGGCGGACCTTACGGCGGAATGGTGAGCAAGAATCTTGACTACGCGCAGGTGGATTACATCGCCAACCCCTACCTCACCGTCACCATGGGACGGTTTCTGACTCCCTTTGGCATCTTCAACGAGCGTCTCTATCCCATCTGGATTCGGAGCCTGCAGCAGGATCCCTTGATTCTGCCGCTATCCGCCGAATCCGCTGACGGTCTGATGCTGCGCGGCGGGATTCCGGTGAGTGCGAAGGTGAATCTCAACTACGCAGTCTATGCTTCTGCGGTCGACACCGGGCACAACAATTTGGAATCGAATCGCGATGTGGGCGGACGCATCGGAATCTTTTTGCCCGGTCCGCGATTCGAGATCGGAGGCTCCTGGCAGAAACTGCTGCAGGACGCACGCTTCAACGCTTTCGGCTTTCATTTTGCGTGGCTGCCGGCCGCGCTTCCTCTTAATATGCACGGCGAATATGCCCGCTCCCTGCAGGGCAGCGGTTACTGGGTGGACGCCGCCTATCGTCTGACTCAACTACCGTTTTGGCAAAAGGGAATGCGCCACCTGGAGCTGGCGGGACGGGCCGAGCAATTCTTTAGCGGCCAGATCAGCGCGGATGAAGCCGATGCACTCGGACTGCCGGAGGCAAACACGCGCGAGGGCGAGTTCGGGCTGAACTATTACCTGAAAGACGGACTGAAGGCAACCGCCAGCTACGGCCGCCAATTCAGCGTTGACGGAGATGCGAATCTCTGGACGGTCGGAATCGCCTACCGCTTTGCTATCCCGCTAGGACGGGCCCAATGATCACAAGAATCGTAATCCTTGCTGCGGTAATGGTTACCGCGTTGGCGCTGTGGGGCACCGGTCCGGCATCCGGCCCGGTTCCGAAGAGCGAAGGGCCAAGCGCGACTGCCGCACACAGCGAGATGACCGCGGAAGCCATGCGGTTGGAGGGGGAAAAGCGCTTTCACGCCAACTGCAGCCGTTGCCACGCCGCGCCTCACAAATTTCCCCCGCGTATGATGGCCACCATTGTCCGCCATATGCGGGTTCGCGCCACAATCACGGATGAGGATATGCGTCTCGTCCTGTACTACATGACGCAGTAGTACCGGAGAGAAGCATGCTGAAAAATGAAGTTCTGTGGCGTAGGTGTGGATTGTTGGCTGTTGCCGCTTCGGTTCTTTGGCCGGCTACGCTTGGAGCACAGCCCCATGTCATAGAAGTCCTGGCCGATAAAGACAGCCGCTATAAAATCGCGGGCGAGCGCACTCCCGAGATAACGGTAAAGGCCGGAGAACCGGTTCTCCTGCGGATTACGGCACGGCGCGGCAAGACCTGGAATCGCGATGGGTCGATTCACGGGTTCTCGCTGTTGCGTGCGAAGGATCGCTCCAAGGTGCCGGGCTGGGATTTGCTTCTCAGACCGGGCGTGCAGGAATTTCAGTTGACTGCGCCGCCCGAACCGGGCGACTACGAGGTGGTTTGCACGGTCATTTGCAGCGAAGATCACGAAGGCATGCATATGAAATTCTCGGTCGTACCATGAACGCGGAGGAACGAATGCGGAAGATAACAGGACTGGTAGTGCTGTGCTTATTGGGGATGGCGGTCATCCAAACCGCGCATGCCCAGGAGGCCAAAGCCTATTTCGGAGAAATATCGGACAGCCAGTGCGCGCTTAACGTACATTCGCTGACTCGCTCCCACCAGGAGATGCTGAAATCCAAATCGATGGGCGGAACTCCTGCCGATTGCACCCTCTACTGCGTCAACTACCACGGCGGCGATTTTGTGCTTTCGTCCAAGAAAAACGTATACCGCCTCGATGATCAGATAGCAGCTAGGCCTTTCGCCGGCAGGAAGGTCAAAATCTTGGGGGTCATGCAGCCCGACAACAAGACCCTCCACGTGGTTAAAATCACGCAGGAACCTTAACGGCCTGCCGCGGAACGAAGAGCCGCGGGACGGAAGAGACGAAGACGGGCGGAAAGGACTAGCCCAGCCAACCCGAGAATGGTTTTTAAGGCCGCCATTTTCTGCGCGGAACCCAGGAGCGCCGGACGTCCGGCACATTTTCCTTCAATATCAATCACTTCCACGAAAGCTCAATCACTTAGCTGGAAAGTATGGCGGAGGGACAGGAAAGCCCCGCCCAACCCCTTCGTAGAATGCCCCGCCATTGCGCCACAATGGCACAGGAACGATAGTTTTCGCCGAATGACCCTTGGGGGTGGTCCAGAGGCCAGGGCGGCCTAAAATCGCGTTGTATAGCTACAAGATATAGGCTTTACAAAAACATATGCAAAGATTTGCGGCTTCCGCTATTCCGAGCGCGGCGGTCGGTCGCTTCCGGGCGGAAAACGGGAATTGAGATTTACCGGCGACGTAGAATGAGTTCCATGGCCAAGAAAGCAATCTCCCCGGGCGCGGTGCATAGCCTGCCCGCAGATTTACGGACCGTTCTCATTTCTGACCCGGCGGCGCTGGCGAAATGGGAGGATATTACTCCACTCGCGCGCAACGAATGGATATGCTGGGTGATCTCCGTCAAGAAACCGGAAACCCGGCGGCAGCACATTGAGCGGGTTCGCAGGGAACTCAAGGAAGGAATGCGCCGCCCTTGTTGCTGGCCGGGCTGCCCTCACCGCTGAAGCAACGGCATCGGATTAGTATTTGCCATCTCTTCTCTTCCGCCCACCGATAGGGAAACGCCACGTCGTTGATGGCTTCACGCGAAGACCGAGGGCTGGGCCAGGACCCAAGAAGGCGAGTGCCGTGATCCCCCAGTGCCTTTCGGCGATTAGGCCGGCGATTTCATTGATGTCAACCATATTTGCCTTCACCATGAATGGAGATGTGCGGTATCCATATTTCGAGCGTTCAGTGTATCGTTGCGGCCCCGTCTCTCGCGCACACCCTGTGCTGATCCCGATTGACACTCGGCCCTCGCGCACCTAGACTTGTGGCGTCTGGGGCATGCTAAGGGCTCCCGGCGACATCGATTGTGGCAGGTTAGGCGAGGTTCATTCATGGCTTGGCTGCAAAATAAGTTTGAAAAAAACTTCCTGATCACCACGGTTGACTACGTCTTCAACTGGGCTCGCAAGTCCGCGGTATGGCCAATGACCTTCGGCTTGGCCTGTTGCGCCATCGAAATGATCGCATCTTCGACTGCCCGCTTCGACATTGCACGCTTTGGTTCTGAGGTTTTCAGACCCAGCCCGCGGCAAAGCGACCTTATGATCGTGGCCGGCACCGTAACGTTGAAAATGGCGCCTGTGGTCAAGCGCATTTACGAGCAAATGCCCGATCCCAAGTGGGTGATTTCCATGGGCGCGTGCTCCTCCGTAGGCGGGCCATTCAATACCTATGCGGTTTTGCAAGGCGTGGACAAAATTGTGCCGACGGACGTTTACGTTATCGGCTGCCCGCCGCGGCCGGAGAATCTGTTCTACGCGCTCTTGAAGTTGCAGGACAAGATCGATCAGATGTCTTTGGCAAAGCGTCCCACCGAGGTGCGGCTGCAAGAAAACATGGTGGAGAATTTCAAACGCCAGGTGATGATCGCGCAAACCTTGCAGCCGAGATAACCGCCGGCGATCACTCTTCAGTTCTCGGTTAGTGACTCCAAGCTATCCCAGATATCGCAAGAACCGCGACGACGCGTCGAAATCGGGGAATACCTGGTCCAGATGCTTGTTCCCCAGGTGACGGTAGACGCCTTCGCCGATCACCTGGCGAAAATCGGTAGTCAAGGCGAGGTCGCGGCCTTCATAAAGTTGAGACTGATCGAGGCCGGGCCACTGCCCGTAAACCCTTCCGCCTTTCACCGGACCGCCCATGACGAACATTACGTTGGCATGGCCGTGATCGGTGCCGCGATTGCCGTTCTCACGGGCGGTGCGCCCAAATTCAGACATAGTTACGACGACTGTATCTTCGGCTAAATCGCCGAGGTCGATCCAAAATGCGGAGAGCGATCCGGAGAATTCACCCAGAACATTGGCGATTTGGCCTTCGGTGTTGCCCTCGTTCACATGATGATCCCAGCCGCCGATGTCGGCAAAAGCAATCTGCACGCCGAGATTGGCTTTAATGAGCTGGGCAAGCTGCCGCAGGCTGTCGCCGAAACGTCCTTTGGGATAATTTGCCCCGGGCGCCGGCTTGTACTTCGAGGGGTCCGCCGATTTCAAGCATCTTTACGGCATCAAACGTCTCTTCCCCTGATCCATGCAAAACGGAATCCACCGACTGGTCGTACATCGCTTCGAAGGTGTTCGCGATCGGCGGGCCATTCGGCCCCTGGCCGCCGACCCCGAAATCGTTGATATTGTTCATCGCGACCGCCGGTTCGCTGCCGGAAAGAATGCGCGGCAAGGAAGGCCCCATGGCGATGGCGCGGAAAGAAGAATTCGCAGCCGCGCCCGATACATTGGGTTGAGGCAGAGCCCGGAGAGTCCGATTCAGCCAGCCATCTTCCGTGGCCTTTATACCGGGCGTGCCGGACTCCATGAAATCCTGCGCGTCGAAATGGGAGCGTGTCGGGTCGGGGGATCCAGCGGCATGCACGATCGCCAAATGACCCTGCTGCCAAAGCGGCTGAAAAGACGACAGAGCGGGATGCAAGCCAAAAAAGCCGTCGAGATCGATTACGCGGTCGCGCGGAATATTGATCGACGGCCGCATGGCGTAATAGGACGGTTCGCCGTGCGGCACCACAATATTCAATCCATCTGCCGCGCCACGCTGAAAAATCACCACCAAGCGCTTGTTGCGTCCCGCGGCCTCGACCGCTCCGAAGGCCGCGCGCCGAGAAATGCGGGGACGGCGGCGGTACCGACAACAGCCAAAGCGCTATTACGAAGAAACACGCGGCGTGTGATGGACATAAGAACATCTCCTGGCCTTTAGCTTTTAGCCCTTAGCCTTTCATTAACTCGTGCTCTTTGGACCAATCGGGCACCAACGGCTAAGAGCTAATGGCTAAAAGCTATCTTCTTTGAAATTCCGGCGATCCTAGAACTAAGCCCTCAATCATGCTGACGTTGGGCGGCCTAGCCGCGTCGTCCAACTTGCGTTGGGTGATTTTCGGATCCTCCAACCGCGAGGCGATGGTGTCATGCGTCTGCTTCGAAACATCACCGGCCAGCAGAGTATTCTCCAGCGAAGCCAGGGTCTGCTCCGGGTCGGTCGAGGCTGAGGGAGACCAGCTTGGGCTATCGGTTAATGACGATCCTTTTATCCTGCCATTGGTTAATGCAAGGGCGAAGTTCATGCGGTCGAGAAGAGCGGAGGAATTAACCCACGTCTCTGCCTTGGTTGAATAGCCGGTCGGGGGCTGCGCGCCGTAAAGCGGCATCCCCATGATGACCAATTGCCGGGCCAGAGGGTTCGCGTCCGTGACGTCGGCGTCGCTCGCCCGCACGGCGGAGACAACAAATTCCAGCGGAGTCTTGACCTTGGCGCGATAGGCATCGGGAGCCCAGAATTCCGGGGATTGCAGCATGGTGCGAAGTACCTCACGAATGTCTCCATCTTTCTTCAAGAAGGTCTGGGCCATGCGATCGACCAGCGCCGGCGGGGGATTATCGGAGACGAAGCGAACCGCCAATTTTGTGCAGACGAACTTGGCCGTTGCCGGGTTGTGCGCCAGTATATGCAAAACTTCGCGCCCTTCTTTTTCCCCGGAGGGCTTGATGCGATGGCCAAGCACGAACTTGTTGCCGGGCTCATGCCTGCGATCGTCGAAAAAGAATCCTCCACCCTCGCGCGGCTGCTTCAGCGTCCACCCGGTGAACACGCGCGCGACTTCGGTGACATCCTTCTGGGTGTAGCCGCCGTTCACGCCCAAGGTATGCAATTCCATGAGTTCGCGGCCGTAGTTTTCATTTAAACCGCTGCGGTTGGCTTTTGGCCGGGGCGGTCGCGGTGGCGGAAAACGCCGCCAATTCGGGTTGGCGGGTCGCTTCGGTATTCCCAGAGCGAAATCGGAATCTGGGCCTACGCTCAACCAGTTATCGAGATAGAACAGCATGGCTGGGCTCTGCGCTGTCGCAACCAGAAGATCCTCGAACTTGCCCAGCGCATGCGGCCGGATGACATCGCGCTCATAACTGGTAAGAAGTAGTGGTCGGCGCCTTTTCCGATGAAAACGTTGAAGTGGTTGAACCAGAAATCGGTCATCACCTCCAGCAATTGGCGCTCGCTGTAGATGTCGCTCAACAACTTGCCATCGGCCAATTCCTGGTTCACCACCTGTTGCGGATTGTTGAGCGCCATTATGGTTTCTTTTTGCTGCGCGCTCATCCCGGAGAAAAACTCGTCGCCTTTCTTGCCCTTGAGCGACGGCGCCAGCGCGAGTTGATCGATGGGTTGTATCTTGAGTACGGCTTGCATTCGCTGGCCGGGCGGTAACGCGATCAGCTGATCCAGCCGCAGTTCCGCATATAGTCGTTCCTCGCGGCGGCTGGCCTCCGTGGAATTGTTCATGGCCGCGTTCGTGCCGTCAACCATTACGCCGTCGGATGATTTGCTGGCGACCTCGGTGGGGGCGGCGGCATTATTCGCGGCTTCCTGCTTTTTTTCCTGCCGCTGCTGGTAGCGTTCTAATTGCGCCTGGTAGATGGCGCGCCGGGCTGGATCGGAGGGTAGGGGTTGCTTTCCATCCGCGACCGCCTTGATCATTTGTGGAGGCGGGAAGTTCTCGGCGATTTCACGCGAATCCATGCGCAAGGTTCGCAGCGGTTCCAGGCGGACAGCCAGCGCCGCATCGTCAATCCTGTCAGGATGCAACTGGAGATCAATCCACTTATCAATCCCCATGTCGGTTACATGCTGTAGGTCTCCCGGTCTCGGCCCAAAGGTCAACCGGTTGAGCACGTGCGCGGTGCGCTTCCGCTCGTCCATCTGCGCGAGCTCGGGATTCCGGTTTTTTTTCTTAGCCCAGGCAAACTGCAAGGATGCGGCGAGGCCCATCAGAAGCAGGGCAGAGGTGACGGCGGCAGTGCGGGGTCTCGAATGCATCCCGGTTCCGTAAGGCAAAGGAGATACTTCCAATTATGAACCCAGCGGGCAAGGAAAAGTTGTTCCCTTGGGTCCCAGGTCAAGTCTGGGTAGGACGACAGCAAGGGGCAAGTTACGTAAGGTACAGGCGGTTATGGCTGAGTTTGTGCTGAAGCGCGGAGGCCAGATGGTCCACGTCGGAGGGCGCAATGTCCACGATCATGTGATCGTCGAAAAATGGGGTGCGCAAGCTGCCTGAGGCCGCCCGCCGGACTTGCGTCAGCAACGCCTGCACCGCATTGGGATCGAATTTCAGGGGGGCTAAGCGCACGATTTCGCTTAATGCTCCGCCGATCGAAAGCGGCTCGCGGTAAGGACGGGCACTGGTCATGGCATCAAGCGTGTCGGCCAGCCCCATGATCCTGACCGGCATAGCAACATCTTCCAGGCGCAGGCCATCGGGATAACCGGACCCGTCGCCGCGCTCGTGGTGCCAGCGCACGGTTTCCGGGATGCGCGGCCAGGGGAATTCCACCCCGCTGACAATCTGGTGGCCGACGACCGTATGATCGGCCATTTCGCGGAACTCTTCGGGATCGAGCGCTCCCGGTTTGCCGAAAAGTCGCTTGTCCACGGCAACTTTGCCGATGTCGTGCAGGTAACCGGACGACTTGAGCGCAGCCACCTCGGCGGCATCTCCGCCCATAGCCTCACCGATGCCCGCGGCATAGCGTCCTACGCGCAAGGAATGGCCGTGAATATTTACATGCTTCACATCGATGGCGGAGGCGAATGCCTCCAGGGCATTGTCGTAAAAGCCGTGCACCGAAGCCAGCAGCTTCACTTTCTCCGCAACGCGTTGCGCCAGCGTTTGCGTGAGTACGTGATTGTGCACCGCCAGCGCCACATAGTGCCCCAGCAGGTCGAGGGAGCTAAGCTCTTCTTCATCGTAAGGGCTGTCGCCTTCACGGCGTCCCAGGGCAGCCATGCCCACAAGTTTGCCGCCCACTTGCAAGGGAGCAACGCACTTGAATAATTCAGGCGCGACATTGCCGTTTGAGCTCAGAAATCCGTCGTAGGTCGCGGAATTCAGCAATACCGGCCCGCGGGATGAGGTCAACGCATGCACGTGCCTCGGCAGCAGTGGTATAACGGCCGGGTCCGGCATCAGCGCGAAGCCTTCGGAGGCTACGGAATTCAGCAGAGGAGGCTTGTCGCTGAAAGTAAAGAGCACGGCCTCGCGGGCGCCGGAGGCCTGCAGCAAAGCAGCCACCATGGCACGCGCGGTCTGCGAAAATTCGCGCTCAGCCGTCATCTCCGGGCCAAGATCGGACAGAGCCTCGACCGTCCGCAGAAGCCGGCGAATATTGTTTTTCTGCAGCGCCACGCAAGCTGGGAGCAGTACCAGAGCAATTCGAGAGTAACATGCACTCGAATAGAGGGCGACAGGCGCGGTTGTTAGTTAGTTTGGTGCTGGAAGGGCGCGCGTTTGGCATTTCGCACCGTAGCACTTAGCTCTTGCCAGGTTGCCTGTCCGCCGGCATTAGTTCTTACCGACCAGATGCCAAATGCTAATGGCTAACTGCCGCTCTAGAAATGATGCTTCAGCTCAGCGAATCTTTCCAGAATCAACAACCGTCGCGGCGGCTGCGCCGCTGCCAGTTCTTCATGCTCCAGAATCCAGGTGTCGCCGTGGGGAAGGAACACTGCGTTCAGCCCGGCGGCCAGCGCGGGATTGATGTCGGACTTCGGGCTGTTGCCGACCATCCAGGTGGAAGGCTCGGCAGAGAATGCCGTGCTTCGCGACCACCGCCGGTAGGTCGCGAGATCCTTCTCCTGCACGATTTCGACCGCGGAAAAATATCTTCTTCAAGCCAGAGCGCTCGACCTTGCCCGATTGCTCCGCGATTGCGCCTTTGGTCATCAGAATCAGGTGATGCCGCTCCGCCAGATACTGCAGAGTTTCCGGCACGCCGGGCGCAGATTCGATGGGATGCTCGGCGATGGTGAGGGTCAATGCCAGCGATCGTTTCGTGCAGCGCCGGGGTAATCGGTTCGACCGCCAGCCGCTCGAATGTCTGCGCCAGGGCGTGGGCGAAGCTGTGCAGTCCGTATCCATGGCTGACAATGCACTCTCGTTCCACCTCGTTCAGAACTTCGCGAACCTGCTCCGGCGGAATATTCCTGATGGTTCAGAAACGAAATGAAGTTCGCGATGGCGCGCTCGAAATAGATGTTGTTTTCCCAGAGCGTGTCGTCGGCATCGATCAGCAGGGTTTGCGTGCCATTTCGAATGGACTGCGGAGACATTCGCTACATGATAACGCGCGACTGGCGAAGGTTCAGTTGCGAACCTCAACGACGAGCTTGCTTCTGCTAAAATTCAGCTTGTATGAAGAGTTTGGCGTGTTTACTCTTCCTGCTGTTGGTCTTCGCCATGACCGCATCCTCCGCAGCAACAGAAAAAAGCACAGCCTCATGGCCGGCTCCGCGGCCAAGGGGGCGGAATCCGCCGGATTTGCAGGTTGCTCCCGATCTTGATCAGCCGCTCGGCGAAATTTCGCCACGTGCGAATGCCGTTTCATTCCGCTGCGGCTTACCGCCCGCGAGAGGGAATTGGTCGAGAAACTGGTGGATGCCTCGCGCTATCTGGAAGAGATCTACTGGCGGCAAAGCGACCCCGAGGCGCTTGACTCTTTACCAGTCGCTCGCGGGAAGCACCAATCCCAAGGACGTGAAGCTGCGCCACTATCTGTGGATCAACGCTTCGCGCTTCGATCTGATCGATGAGAACAAGCCTTTTGTCGGCACGATCGCCGATGCCTCCGGGGCGCGGATTCTATCCAGCAGGACCTGACCCGCGAACAGATCGAGGAGTATGTAAAGGCCCATCCCGAGAAAAAAGCCGAGATCTACAGCCCGACAACCATGGTGCGCTGGCACGGCGATCAACTGCGAAGGCATTCCTTATCACATCGCTTATCGCTCTTTTCTGGAGCCGGCGGCGAAGGACTTGCGGGAAGCGGCCAAGCTCAGCGATGATCCAGCCTTTGCCAACTTTCTGCGGCTGCGCGCCGACGCCCTGCTCAACGATGATTATTTCCAGAGCGATCTGGCCTGGCTCGATCTGAAGAACCCGAAGTTCGACATTATTTTCGCGCCCTACGAAACCTACGTCGACGATCTGCTGGGGGTGAAGGCTTCCTACGGCGCCGCGGTGCTGGTGCGCAATGACGAGGAGAGCCGCAAGCTCGAGATGTTCCAGAAGTATGTGCCCGGATATCCAGGATGCGCTGCCGCTCGCGCCCGAAGACCGTCCCTCGAAGCGCGGCCTGCAAACCCCGATGGAAGTCATGGACGCGCCATATCGCGCCGGCGATTTGCGCCACGGCTACCAGGCCGTGGCCGACAATCTGCCCAATGATCCGCGGGTGCACGAGCAGAAGGGCAGCAAGAAGATCTTCTTCAAGAATTTCATGGATGCGCGTGTCGAACTACATCATCCTGCCGGTGGCGCGCTACGTGATGCCGCCCGAGCAGGCAGCGAAAGTTTCGGGCGAAGGCTATCTGCTGGCCACGATCATGCACGAAATCTCCCACGGGCTAGGTCCGGCCTACGCGCGGACGCCGGCGGGCAAGGTCGATATTCGCGAAGCCATCGGTCCGGATCTACAGCGGCCTGGAAGAAGCCAAAGCCGATGTCGTCGGCATGTTCGGTTTGCATGGCTGGTCGATCACGGCGCGCTGCCCAAGGACAAACTGGAGGAATATTACGCCTCCTATGTGGCGCGGAATTTTTCGCACCATTCGCTTCGGCGCCGGCGAAGCCCACGGCCAGGCAGAGATGATGGAGTTCAACTATCTGTCCGAGCGCGGCGCGATCAAGCGGAGTCGTCCGGGAAATACGCGATTGACTACGGCAATGCCCGGAGCGCTGGCCGATCTCGCGAAAGAACTGCTCGAGATCGAAGCCACCGGCGACCGCGCAGCGGGCCGAGAACTGGTTCAAGAAATATGACGTGATGCCGGCGGAATTGACAGGCGCATTGAAGGCCGCGTCCAAGGTGCCGGTGGATATCGATCCGGTGTTTTCGTTTTCGGAGAGGGTGAGGTAGGAAGCTACTAGCTGCTGTTTGGCTGCCAGCTAAACCTAAGCAGGTGCGAAAGGCACCTGCTCCTACTCTACAAACTCCACTCTTCGCCTCGTGCGGAATAATCCCCGCCTTGTGCCCATATCCAGCAGGCGGCGCACCGCTTCCCGACCGTCCGGTCCGTAGTCGAGGGTCCGCTCATTCACATACATGCCGACGAACTTGTCGGCGAGTTGCGGGTCGAGATCGCGGGCGAACTGCATGGCATAGGCCAGCGCTTCCTCGCGATGATCGAGCGCGTACTGAATGCTCTCCCGCAACGCGTCGCGACGCTGGACATCAGCTCCGGCCCCAGGCTGCGGCGAATCGCGTTTCCACCCAGGGGCAGTGGCAATCCGGTCTTCCTCATGCCACCACCTGCCCAGGTCCACGATGCGCTGCAGGCCGGACTTTCGAATAACTCAACTGGCCTTCGTGGATGATCAGGCCGGCGTCGTGCTTGCCTTCGAGCACCTGCGGAATGATCTGGTCGAAGGGCACCACTTCGGTCTCAATGCCCGGCGCAAACAGGTTCAAGACCAGATAGGCGGTGGTCAAGGCCCCGGGAACGGCGATGCGTTTTGCGTTGATCTCGCTCACGCGAATAGGGCTGCGTGGCCACGATCATGGGGCCGTAGCCCTCGCCCACGCTGCCTCCGCTCGGCAGCAACGCGTAGTTCTCCTGAATGTAAGGATAGGCGTGAAAGGAAATCGCCGTGACGTCGTAGATACCCTCGCCCTCCATGGCCTTCCGGTTCAAAGTTTCGATGTCGCAAAGGTATGGGTGAAGCGCAGGCCCGGCACGCGCACTTTGTTGGTGGCCAGGCCGTAAAACATGAAAGCATCATCGGAGTCAGGACTGTGGGCGATGGTGATTTCGCGGAGGCGGATGACAGCACTGCTGTTCATGGAATCCTTGCTTTCCTGGGCTGGGTAATCCGGACGTCTTAGTGGCCACAGCCAATAGTGGAACGAATCACAATATAGGTCTTGTCGATGCGCTGCCAGCCGCGGGCGATCGCGGCAGCCAACATGACCTTGATCACTTCCGCAAACACAAACCAGTAGAAGTCCGAAGCGCACGGCCAGAGCGAAAGAGTGAGTAGAATGGCAGCCAGCCAATTCCGCCGGCAAACAGCACAATCTCCGCCAGCAATGCCGGCGACGGCGGCGCGGGCGAAACTCCTGGCGCCGCGTTCCATGATCCAGCCCGCCAGGCCGGCGACCAACGGATAGGCCATCAGGTATCCGCCGGTCGGGCCGAGCTAACTGCGCGACGTCCTCCGACGCCGGTCAGACTGAAAACCGGCATCCCCATGGCGCCCTCCGCCAAATACAGGGCCAGCGCCGCAAAACCGCGCCGGCTTCCCAACATAAGCCCGACCAGCAGTACGCCAAAGTTCTGCAAAGTCAGCGGCACCGGAGTAAAGGGAAAGGGCAGCGTGACGCGGGCGCACAAAGCGACGAACAAGCTGCCGCCGACCACCATCGCGGCTTGCTCGGCCCAGCCAGAGCGCGATCGTTCGCTGAAAGAATCTGAGCTGCGGATTTCGCCATCGGTCGAGCTTCTCCAAAATGATTCTAACGTGCAGGGCATTGCGGTCTGTGCGGTGCGGCGAACCCTGTTCCGCGTCCGCGTGCTATCCGCGACTCTTCATATGGCGGCGCACACGAAGATAGACCGCGATGCCAGCCCACACGACCGCCCACCGCCCGCACGGCAAGAATCAGGAACCACCAGATCATCCGCACGGTGTCCTAGCATATCAAACAACCGCGAATGCGTCCGAACAGAAAAGGTCATTCAGTGCGCTGCCATTGCCTTCTCTACTTCGTCGGCCGTGTGGGCAGCGCATGCCGTCAGGTTGATCAGTTTGCCGCTGGTGTCGACATAGAAATCTCTTCGATGCGGACGCCCAACTTCTCTTCGGGAATGTAAATTCCCGGCTCAATGGTAAATAGCCGCTCCCGGGCCAAGCGGCACTCTAGTCTCCGTGATCGTGCACATTCAGGCCAATGTAGTGGCTCAATCCGTGGATGAAATACTGCCCCAGCGGTTGGCCGTGCAGATCTTTGCCATGCGTATTGATGTAGTCGTAGGCCACTTTGTAAAGCGAATGTCGGCCATCGCGCGTGCAGGGTGGATTTGCCCGATTGAAAGGCGGCCATGGCGGCCTGTTGCGCTCCCAGAACGATGTCATAAATCTCGCGCTGGCGGGCGTGAATTTCCCCGAAACCGGAAACGTACGGGTGATGTCCGATGCGTACATCGAATATTCCCCGGCTGCGTCGATCACCACCACGTCTCCTGCCTGCATGGTCGCCGAATCGTCGGAATAATGGAGCACGGTGGAATTGAAGCCCGATCCCACGATGGGAGCGTAAGCCGGGCGCTCGCAGCCGCGTTTTCCCCACTCGTACTGCATGAGCGCCGAAATCTCGCGTTCGGTTACTCCCGGTTTCACGGCGCGCATGGCGGCGAAATGCGCCGCAATCGAGGCGTCCGCTGCCTTGCGAATGATTCGATCTCGCCAGCATCCTTAAAGGTGCGCAAGCGAAGCCAGGAACGGCCGCACATCCTGAAACGAAATCGCACGCGGAAACGCGTTGGCGCGCTTCAGCCAGTCCAGCGCGCTTCAGAGTTCGAAGTCTGCTCGTAGGCCGGACGTCGGTATAGATGGTAGTCTTCCCGCTGGCGCAAAATTGCAGTCAGCACAGCGCGCAAATGGTCGAGGACTCACCACGCGGTCAAATCCTGTAATCTGCGCGGCTTCCGGATTTTCCGGCCCGAGCTTCGGTCCGGTCCATTTTTCCTGCGAGGATTGCGGGCCGGAAGAAAAAGAATCTCAGTGTAGGGACGCGCCGGACTATTGCCCTGCTTCGGTAGCCGCGGCAATCAGCAGCGCCGCGCCAGGCTCGGTCCATCCCGAGAGATAAAAGAAATTGTTGTCGGGGCGGTAGCCGTAGAGATCGTTCGGTCCCTCGGATTCGTTGGGGGCGAACAGCAGCACCGACGCCGCCTCCGGCCTGGCCGGCAAGCGCCTGGCGGCGGGCACGATAGTCAGCGTTCGGCTGGCGGTCGAGCGCCCGGCCCAACTGGGCCAAGACCAAAGCCACAGGAAAATCTGCGCATTGTTGTTTCCTAGACCAAAGCTTTCAAGCGATGCATATTCTACACTCCCACCGGAAACGGCTTGCTATGGCTCTCCGGCCCGAGCGACACTCCGGAAAAACGTCCCTGCAGCAAAGACATCAGCCCCGTATACCAGTAGCCAACCACGAACAGAATCAAAAACGGCACGGTGATGTAGTTTTCATTGTCCATCGCGTAATAGACGGTGAGCGCAAAATAACTTCCGATCAAAAGTTCGATCCACGGAACCCAGCCCAGGCGGCGGCGATACTTGTGACGCGCGCACTTTGTCTTTTTTCGATCTCCACGCGGTACTTCGGGGTGCGCGCGAAGGCCGTCTGTTTTCCGACCAATGCCTCCAGCACCGCGATGGTGTTGGTGATCGGTCAAGCCAATCCCCAACGCCATCAGGAAGGGAAGATAAAGCAAGGCCCGCGGCCAGCTCTTCGCGGAAACAGTTCCCGCTGCGAGACCAGATAGAAGCTCGAAATCGAGAAAGTCGAAGCCATGAACAAGGGCAAGTCGATGTAGAGCATCTGAAACCAGCCCTGATAAAAGCGAATGATCATGGCCGGCAGCAGCAGCACCGAAAGCACGATCATCAGCGGATAGCTGAGATTCGCGGTCATGTGATACCAGGCTTCAAACTTCACGTGAAACGGCTGATCGCTCTTGAGCACGCTGGGCAGGATCTTTCTTCCCGGTTTGAATCAGTCCCTTGGCCCAGCGCGCCTGCTGGGTCTTGAACGCGGTCATCTCGACCGGCAGTTCGGCCGGGCACTCGACGTCTTGCAAGTAGACAAACTTCCAGCCTTTCAGTTGGGCACGATAGGAAAGATCGGTGTCTTCGGTCAGCGTGTCATGCTGCCAGCCGCCGGCTTCTTCGATGGCCTGCGCCGCCAAACTCCGGCGGTCCCGTTGAAATTGAAAAAAACGCCACTGCGGGCGCGGCCGGAGTGTTCGAGGACGAAATGCCCATCCAGCAGAATCGCCTCCACCTCGGTGAGGAATGAATAATGGCGATTGATGTGGGTCCAGCGCGTCTGCACCATGCCGATCTTGGGATCGGTGAAGTGATGGATGGTACGCAGCAGGAAATCCTCCGGGGGAACGAAGTCGGCGTCGAATATGGCGATGAACTCGCCTTTCGAGGTCTGCATACCTTCCGCCAAGGCCCCCGCCTTATAGCCATCGCGGTTGCTGCGATGGTGATAGCTGATCGGACATCCCTGGGCGGCATATTGCTCGACCAGGCGGCGGGCGACGGCTTGGGTTTCATCCGTCGAATCATCGAGCACTTGAATGTCGAGCTTCTCCGGCGGATAATTCAGCCGGCAAATCGCGTCCAGCAGCCGCTCGACCACAAACTTCTCATTGAAGATAGGGAGTTGGACGGTGACCCGCGGCAGATCGGGAAAATGCCGGGCGGTTCGGTCGTGCGCTTCTTCTTGTGCTTGTAATAAAGATAGACCAGGATGTAGCGGTGCACGCCATAGGATGCCAGCAGAATCAAGACCACGAAATAAGGGATCAGCAACGCCATATCGAAGGCATTGGCCTGGTAGAGGCCCTTGAAAGTGGTATCGAGAAAATGCTGACGGAAATAGGGGCCGATGCCGTGAGCCGTCAGAAAAACGGCAGGCAGAGCAAATCGGCTGGTAGCAAGGGACAGGATAGGATCCTCGAACGGACGGTCCACCCGCCCGGAACGTACCTATTGTACCTGATCGGAGAGCCTGATTTTAGAGGGAATCAACTCTTAACTGATTGTTAATAATAGGGTTGCCTTGGTGCAAATCATGCGCCTGGGCCACCAGCTTTTTTAATTTGCCTTCCATATTTTCATCGCCGATACGTCTAGATCGAAAACGAGGCAGATTGCCAGCCAAAACGCCAATGGCAGAGTTTTTGTAGAAGGGGGCGGGAGGAACGGGTCTACTCTCCGCCGCTGGCTGGAGTGGCGGCTGGCGGAGAGGTGCGCACCAGCATGGCCAGGCGCGGGAACAGGAAGTGGCCCGCTGCGTCGTCGATCACGTTTACCTGGCAGGTGTAGAAGCCGGGCTTCAGTTGGGTGAGCGGGACATCCAATTGAACGACGGCAGCGTGACGGGCCGTGGCGCACTGATTTCCTTGGTTTCGACCAGCGGGGTTTCGAAGGTCTTCACGTTGCCCTGGAAAAAATCCACGTTGGAGAGAATCCGGATGCCGCCATTCGGAGCTTTGGCTTTGCCGTTCGCGGCGCTCGTGGCGCGGGATCGTACACCTCGTAATAAAGATAGAGATGCTGTCCGCTGGTGAAGACGTGAGTGACGTTGGGGACAATCTCCGAGCCGTCGCGAACCAGCGGATCGTTCGAGTTTTCGTGTTTGCCGGCGGTTTGAATCTGGCTGGCCAGCACGACCGAACTCATCTTCATGCGCCTGATCTTGAAGATCGGGAATCGCGATGTCGGTTTCAAACGATCCCATGCGGCCGGTCTTGGTTTTCGCGCACGACGAATCTTCAGGTGATACTTGCCGGCGGGCAAGATGAATCCGCTGTCGTACTGGACATTCTTTTGCTTGACCGCGTCGGAGTGTTCGACCGCCAGCTTCACCGTATCGCGCATGTCGCCGACGGCACGTTTGCTGCTGTCGAGCGACCTCGCCGACGATATCGAGCGTCGCTTTGTCGCTGAGTCGCGTTGCGGACGAAGGGAATCTGCCGAGCCGGGGACGACCAGCGAAATCGGAACGAAATATCGGTCGTTGCCGATGCGGAAATATCCGGCCGCCAGATAGACGCGGCAGATCGGTGCTGGGCAAGTCCGAAGCCAATTCTTCATGGAGTTGACGCTCGCGGTCTTCCTGGTTCGAATGCTTGAAATCGGCGGGGGCGTAGTAGCCTTTGCGATATTCGATCTTGTATCCCGGCCGCTTGAGCTGCACGGTGATGCGGCGGATATTGGCCGTCGCGCGCCGTATTGGTGCTGTGATAGCCCAGCATGTAGTACATGTCGAGTGTCCTCCTGCACGCCTCGAAAGACCTTGCCGAAGTCGTTGGAGTCGAGGATAGGCTTGGCCGCCGGTATCGACCGGCGAGCGTGACCAGAGTCTCCTGGGTAGTGAAGTTGGAATTCATGTCATTGAGTGTCGATCGCGCCAGAGTAAGGGGAAACGCCGCGCAGGCTGGCGTTTTGCGCCTCGCCGCCGGGACGCAGGCCTGCAGGCCGCGAATGTCCGATGGTGTAGATGGACATGTTGGCCCGAACCGCGGCGTTCGTGGCCGAGCGCAGCTCGCGATTCGTTCTCGATGCCGGTGCGGTCCATGCCGCTGGAAAAGTAAATGAGGGATTTTTTCTTGCTCGACGCTGGCGACCTGCACGCGATCGAACGCAGCGCTTCCAGCCGGCGGTCGGTGTTGAAAATGTTGTACTCGGTGTCGTCGACGGTGAACGAGTTTGCGCTGTCGGCGGTGTCCTCGGTGCGTGCCGTCGATGCCTTTTCAAACCCTGCGCCGGCCCCGAGATTGAAGCTTGCAGCACCTTTTTGAGCGCGGCGCGATCGGAGGTGAAATCCTGGTTCACGCACAGAATGTTGCCGAGCGAGACCACCGCGACCAGGTCGGCGGGCTGCCATTTGTTTGTCGACATAGTTTTGCGCGGCTGGTCAGGCCTGATCGATCTGGTCGGGCTCCATGGCGGAAGATCGAAGAACAGAATGATCAGCCGCCGATCTTTGATAGCGCCGAGGGCGTTCGCCACTTGCGCTCGAGGTTGCGGTCACCGCGGTCGCTTTCTTGCCGGAGTGCTTGAGCAGAGTTCACCTGCTGGGTCGCTGCCACTGCCTGGGTGCTACGGCGCATCGATGTTTTCGAGATCGAAGGAGACGATCTTCTGCGGCTTGCCGTCTTCCAGAATGGTGAAGTCTTCGGGTTTCAAGTCGCGGACGAAGTTTCCGTTCTTGTCGCGGACCGAGACGTTGACCAGCACCAGCTCGGTTTGCGCGTGGAAGGTGTAGTCGATCTCCTGGGCAAGCGAAACAGGCGGAGCAACAGCAATCGCAGCTCGGCAGACGGCGATCGCCATAATCTTGCTGCAGCCAACGAGTTTTGTGCCAGAAGCCGCGTCATCAAATGCTCTTCATCGAACCCTCGCGTCCATCTCGCCGTCAATCTCAAGGACCGTGGTCCGCATGGCGCCGGCGGAGATCACCTGGCCAAATGTCGGCGAATTCACAGTCGTATCGATGGCTGCGAACTCCGGATGGTTGAAAACGTTCGAGGCCGAGGCGCGAACTTCGAGGATGCGCGACTCTCGTTGCAGCGGAATCAGCTTGGTGAACGCCATGTCGAACACGACTTCGCCCGGGCCTTCGATGCTGTTGCGGCGGGCATCGCCGTACTGGCCGGTCGGGGGAATGACGAACGCCGCGGTGTTGAACCACTCCCAATCGACGGGACTGGCACGCGTCACGGCTCTCCGGGAACCACATCGGCCGCAGAGTGCCATTGGTGCCACGGTTCACATCGCCGAAGATTGCCGAGACATTCGGGGGTGAAGGATATCCCGACGCGATCGTCCAGTCGCCGCTCCATTGCCAATCGCCGAATATGGCGCGCCACGGGCTCGCGCCGGCCAGCCAACGCTTGTCATGGCCAAAGGGCAACTCCCACAGATAGTCGGCGGTGAACTTGTGCGGCTGGTCGAGGCTCGAGAGCCCGCGCTCGGCCGCCAAATTGAATGGATTTTGCGCCACCAGAAGCCGGCCTCCGCTACTCTTCCGGTGGACTCGACCAGCAACCGAACCGTCCCGATGGACGAAGCATCGTCGATCACTTCGAGAAGGTGTAGGTGCCCGCCGATCGAAATCGCCGCGCTGCAAGCGCTTGCGCAAGCGGACCGTGCCCGCGTTGGCGCTCGAATAACCCTGCGAAGTCTGTCAGATGAAAGGCCTGGGCACGTGGGAATGACGAATGCCAGTCAGAAGAGCTGTTGGGCGCAATTCCAGTCAGTCGAGATGGGTGCCCTTGGTTCCGGTGTAGTCGAGGTTCAGCACCAGCGTGGGCCGGATCTGCCTGCTGAATGTCGAGGTTGCGGATCTGGACGTAGCCCAGGCGGATAATTGGGATCGATGGCGTAGTTATTGGTGATCGAGCCGCAGGTGCGGGGCCGGGAATCCGTTTTGCAGCGTCAGCGCGCCGTGCCGCGGATTGGACATTGGTTTCGGTGTTGGCGAAGGGCGGCTGGAACGCCAAGCTCCTGGGCAATGTGTCTGATAGGCGCCGGTGTTGTAGTTGATGCCGTAGCCGGCGCGAACCACCATCTTGTCCCAGGGCTTCCAGGCAATGCCGACGCGCGGGGCAAAGTTCTTGCGATCGGGATGCATCAGCGTGGCCGGATAGCCCTGGTCCGGGCAGCACCGGCGTCAGCCGTGGGAGTGCCGAGCCAGGGATTGTAGAACGCCGGCGAAATAATCAAATTGGCGATGTGATTGTTGAGTTCAGTGAAGGGCGAAACGTACTCGCAGCGCACGCCGAGATTGAAGGTCAGATTGCCACGCAGTTTCCATTCATCCTGCGCGTACGCATCCCAGGAGTTTCCCCGGAAGTGATAGCTATTGGTGGTGAGCGGATTCAACCGGTATTGCACCGAAGTCTGTTGCGGCAGGCCAAGCAGGAAATCGGCGAAGTCGTAGCCGGTGTTGGCGACCGGCCTGCCCATTGACGAAGGCTGCGCTGTGTTGTCGCCGGTGAATATAAATGTGCCGCGGGGATTGCTGTCGGTTTCGGTGTTGAGCTCAATGCGGCGGAAATCCCCGCCCCAGCGCCAGGTATGCTTGCCATGATTCCAGATCAGGGAGTCGCCGAAGGTGACGCGTCTGGTTGCGGTTGAAGCGAAGGGGCGATGTCGCTGAGGCTGCCGAAATTGGTGAACGAAAGATTGGGCAGGCCCCAATCGAAGGGGTTCTGCGAGACCCCGGTGAATGCCCAGGTCGCCGGTAATGTCCTGCGAAAAAGCGTAGAGATTCTGGGTGCGGGTCCGGCTGCTGTTGAAGTCCACGCGGCGCGGTGTTGGTCAGCTTGCCGACGCTGCGCGTGTAGGAAATCGGAACGTCCCAGGCGCGGAGATTGAGATTGCCGCCGACACTCGGAAACGGATTGGTCTCGTTGGAGGCAGTCGCATGATAGTGCAAAGCCGATGGTCGAAATTGTTGCGGGGCGCGCGGGAGCCGCCGCGGCCTCCGCCCCCACCCCCTCGGCCACCGGCTGCCCGGTGGTGGGTGCGGCGCCGAAGGTGTGATCGATGCGCAGGTTCAGGTCGTCACTGTCGCTGTTGACCGAAGTCACGAAATGAAAGTTCTTCTGCACGCCGGCAAGTTGGGCAGCGGGATGTAGGTGCAGCAAGCCCTCGGCGATCGGGCTCATGGTCGATCCAGGATGCTAGTCGCCGAGTTGGCGCCGGGGATGAGCTGGCCGGTGAAGGGATTGTAGAGCTCGGACCGGGAGCTGCGTTCGGCGCAGTCCATTGCCGCCCTGCGAGGCAATCGTCGTATTGGAGAAATCGCCGGCGCGTTCGGCCAGCGTAGGAACGGTCGAGTATTGGTCGTAGGGATTCTGGTTGCGCGATCCCGGTGTAATTGATGAAGTAGAACGTCTTGCTGCCGCCATGGTAGATGTGCGGAATATTCAGCGGGCCGCCGATCGAGCCGCCGAAGCTGTTTTGTCATCCCGCTCGGCTTGGTCGACGGCTGGTCGGTCAGGGCAAACGGGCCGGCGTTCAACGCGGAATCGCCGACCGTGTAGAAAAGCAGAGCCATGGGGACGATTGATGTCGAAGCGGCCACCGCGGCCGCCGGCGAAAAAACTGGGTGAACCTCCGAAACCGCCGCCCCGGCCGCCAAAACCGCCGCCACCCCCGCCCGAGCCTCCGCCACCTCCACAGGCCTCCACCGGGCACACCGATTCTGTTGCTGAAACTCCTGCACGCGTTCGCGAAATTCGTCGCTATTGAGCGATCCCATCGGATTTTGCGTGGTCCCGGAAACGGCCACCGATTCGGTCGCTGAGTCCGGCGAAGTGTCCGGAACGGGCATGCCGGAGGGCGCTATTTGATCCGCTCCGCTGTTTGCCTGGTCCGCGCCCTCGACTCTGGTTCAAGGACAGGCTTTGGAATCCTCGCCGGCCGGTGTTGCCGGTAGGGCCGCCGAGCGCCGCGGCACCGAGAGCCGCCGCGATCTGGGCCGGTAATTGCGAGGGGGCAGCCTGTTGGGCGCGGGAGAGCAGCACCATTTCCAAGTCCGCCTGCACATCGTGATGGTGCCGGGCGATTACCACTTCGTGGGTCAGGAGGGCGAAGGCCGCCATCTGCGCGCGCACCACGTATCGGCCGTTGGCCGGGACTTGCAGTGATATCTGCCGTCAACTGCAGTCCAGGTGATGGCTTTTTGTCCGGTAAGCGTGTTGACGGCAGTGATGGTACACCGGGAAGCGGCATGTTGCCGGACTTCACCAAGCCATGGATCGTCCCGCCGGAGGCGGCAGGTGCTGGCGCCGCCGATCCCGGCGCAGGTGTTCCGGTGCTTTGAGCCTGAACGCAGCCGGCTAAAACCAACCACAGAATGCCCCATAGCACAGCGTCCGCCCGGGTGGGCGGACGCCATGTCCTGCTCTGTAGCAAAAAGTTCATCTGTGTCGGATTACTCGGCCTCTGAATCAAAGGTGCAGCGTACGATTACTGCGGATCGGGTGGTGCCTGATTCGCTCCCTGGCCAGCGCCCTGACCTGCACCCTGGCCTTGCCCTCGTCCTTGACCCCATCCGCCGCGTCCCATCCCCATTTCGCCGACGTTCAGCGTCGAGGGGACAAAAACATTATTCTTCATCTCACCGCGGCCAAAGACGTGGTCGCCGACTTGAATATCCGCCAGCGTGACACTCTGTCCCTGCTTGCGGAAGGATGTGCTCTCATCCACATTAATGTTCTGGGTTACGCCATCGGGGCGAAGGACGGTGAGCTGTGTTCCGTTGATGGCTTTAATCTCGCCCGCAATAAACTGCTTACCCATACCCTCGCGCATTCCGCCTCCCGGACGACCGGAAGCGACCACATCTGCTTGCCAGGTATTCTGGGCGGTCGACTCGCCTCGCACAAATACCTGATCGCCGACTTTGAAATCGGAGAGCTTGGCAGTTTGCCGGTCCTTGCGATATTGGGTTTTGTCACTGAGATTCACCTGGGCCGTTTCCCCGTTCATTGTTTTTACAGTCAGTGAGCCGTCATTGATCGCGGTGATGGTCCCCATAACTCCCGGATGGTGCCTATGTTCCATTTGGCCATTCGGTGGAGCGGGGGATTGTTGGTCAGGGCTCGCTGGCGCATCCTGCGCCAAACACCAGAAGCCTGCGAAAGAGAAAAGAAGTACAAGTGTGATTTTACGCATGGATCCTCCGGCCAAATGCCTATGCACCATTCAAACACCGAACAGAATCCTGCACCGGTAATAAGATGGTCAAATCGAGTAAAGTTTCGTAAAGGGGAACCGAAGCGCCGCGCCGGGAGCATTTCCGCACTCTGAACGTGGCCCCCACCCGGCCATTATTGTGCGGAAATGGAAGAAGCGCCCGCTTTTTCCTCGAGCTCTGCCCAGCGTATGTACAAAGTTTCCAGCTCTTGCTGTGCCGTTTCCACCTCGGCCTGTGCCGCTACCAAGCTCGTGGCATCACTGGCGATCGCGGGATTCTCCAGGTCGGCTTGCTTGCTTCGCAATATCGCTTCGGCCTCGGAGAGCCGTCGCTCAATCTCCGCGTATTCCCGCGCTTCCAAATAGGAGAGCTTCTTTTTCGGCGGGGTTGATGCGCGCTTGAGTCCGGCTGGCGGCGAATCCGTGGCCGCGATGGTGCCCGACTCCTCCCCCGCACGCTCAGACTGCCAGGTTTCCCACTGCGAGTAGTCGGCAAAGCTCTCGGCGCCGCCTCGACCGTCGAGCCCAAGCACAATGGTCGAGACGCGATCCAGCAGATAACGGTCGTGCGTCACCAGCACCAGCGCGCCGCGAAATTCAAGCAGGCTCTCTTCCAGAATCTCGAGCGTAGGGATGTCGAGATCGTTGGTCGGCTCGTCCAGCAACAGAACATCGGCCGGTTCCAGCATCAGTTGCGCGATCAGCACGCGGGCCCGCTCGCCGCCCGAGAGCCGGCCCACCGGCTGGTTCAATTGCTCGCCGGTGAACAGAAACCTCGCGGCCCAGGACGCCA
The DNA here is from genome assembly GCA_963834075.1 of uncultured Acidobacteriaceae bacterium. Taxonomy (GTDB): domain Bacteria; phylum Acidobacteriota; class Terriglobia; order Terriglobales; family Acidobacteriaceae; genus PALSA-270. The sequence goes on along the minus strand of CAWIAH010000011.1, from coordinate 325,217 downwards.
CGTGAATCACGCGGTCCTGATAAATGACCGAATCGCCATCGGGCGCGAGGGCGCGGCGCAAGGTGACATTCGGTATCGAGCTGGCGGTTCTGATCGAAGTACACGATACGCAGACCATCGGCGCGGCGGATTTCTCCGCTCGCTCGGCGTCGATCTCGCCGCGCAGCAACCGCAGCAGGGTCGTCTTACCGCTGCCGTTCGGCCCCACCAGCCCGACGCGCATGCCTGCGGTGACGGTGAAATTCAGCCCTTCGAACAGCGTCCGGCCGCCGAGCCCGTACTGACCTCGTCCAGTTCGAACAGGCGCTTGGTCTTGCGGTTCGGTCGCCGAGAAGTCGATTTCCGCGCGGCGCCGTGCGGGTTCGCGCATTCAGGTCGGCGAGTTCGCCGATCATTTCGCTGCGCCTTGTCGATGCGGGCCTTCGATTTCGTGGTGCGCGCCTTTGGGCCCGCGCCGCAGCCACTCAATCTCCGTGCGGACGCGTTCTCCAGCGCCTCCTGGCGCTTCGCCTGGGCATGCAGGAATTCGTCCTTCTTTTCCAGAAACGTGCTGTAATTTCCGTGCACGCGTAAGCAGGCCGTCGGGATAGACCCGGCTCAGCTCGGCCATTTCGGTGGCCACGTTTTCCAGGAAATAGCGGTCGTGGCTGACCACCACGCAGGCGAATGCCGCTTGTTCTAGCAAGCCTTCGAGCCACTCGATTCCGGCAAGATCGAGATGGTTCGTCGGCTCATCCAGCAGCAATACATCGGGCGCTTGCACTAAAGCTTCGACAATCGCCAGACGTTTTTGCCAGCCCCCGGATAACGCGGCTGCTTCCACCTCCAAATCCTCAAAACCCGCTCGCCCCAGCGCTTCCGCGAAAAGGCCGTCGCGCTCCGAACCGGATTTTGTCGAGTTTTGCAGCGCTTGTTCAATTACTGAACGGACCGTATTGCCGGGGATAAATTTCGATTCCTGCTCCACGTAGCTCAGCCGCAGGCGCTTGCGAATGGCGACATCTCCATCGTCCGGATCTTGAGTGCCGGCTAGGATGCGTAATAAGGTCGATTTCCCAGAGCCGTTTGGCCCAATTAATCCAATGTGGTCTCCCTCAGACACGGTAAATGAAACATTTTGGAAGAGCGGGTTCGCTCCAAAGGCCTTGGAGATTTTCTGGGCATTAATGATCGGTGGCAACGGCGATAGTCTCCCGATTGGTGTTCTTTGAGGCTATCAGGAAACCGCGGTCAAATGGTTCTTGACTCCGTTGACCCCCGTCGGAGGCCGAATGTATAGTGTGCATTCCGCGCGTTGTGAGCTTTCCGATTCGCCGGCGCGTACGGAAGGTTTTCGACCCTGGCGAATCACTGGTTCTTGTTCACGCGGCGATGATGGCGAAAGCAATAAGATCTCAAGCAATTTTCGGAATCATTCTTTTGTTCGCTACTCCTGCCGCATATTCGCAGCAGGTTCAGCCCAATTCCAGCCCGAAAGCCGATTGGCCGGCCTACGGCGGCGGCCCGCAGGAAACGCACTATTCTCCTTTGCGGCAGATTAATCGCGACAATGTCGAAAAGCTGCAGGTCGCCTGGAAGTACGATACCGGCGAAGAAGGCGGGCTGGAGAGCAGTCCCATCGTGGTGGACGGCGTACTCTTCGGCAGCACCCCAAATCGGGAAATCTTTGCGCTCGATGCGGCTTCGGGCAGGGAACTCTGGAAGTTCAATTCCGGCCTTCCCGGCGGGCAAGTCAATCGGGGATTGTCGTATTGGGCGCAGGGCGGCGATCAACGGATTCTGGTCGGCATTGGTCACGATCTCTACGCGCTCGATGCGCGTACGGGCAAACCAATTCTCCAGTTCGGGGAAAACGGACGCATTGACCTGCGCAAAGATCTGGGCCGCGATTTCCAGACGCAGTCGCTGACCTCGACCAGCCCCGGCGTGGTTTACAAGGATTTGATCATTCTCGGGATGCGCGAGCCCGAGACGCTGCCCGCGCCGCCCGGGGATATTCGCGCGTACGAGATCAAGACGGGCAAACTGCGCTGGTCGTTTCACGCCATTCCGCATCCGGGTGAATACGGTTATGAAACATGGCCAAAAGATGCCTGGACCTATAGCGGAGGTGCCAATGCCTGGGCCGGTATGGCGCTTGATGAGCGGCGCGGCATTGTCTACGTTCCCACGGGGTCGGCCGCTTCCGATTTCTACGGCTCCGATCGCATCGGCGATGACTTATTTGCCGATTGCCTGATCGCCTTAAACGCCGAAACCGGCCAGCGCATCTGGCATTTTCAATCGGTCAGACATGACTTGTGGGATCGCGATTTCCCCGCGCCTCCGGTTCTGCTCACCGTGAAACGCGATGGGAGAGCTGTGGATGCGGTTGCTCAGACCACCAAATCGGGCTTCATATTTCTTTTCGATCGGACTGACGGTAAGCCATTGTTTCCCATTGAATACCACCACTATCCACCCAGCGATGTGCCGGGCGAACAGGCAGCCGACACGCAACCGCTTCCCACCAAACCGGCGCCGTTTGCTCGCCAGCACCTCACCGAAGACATTCTGACCAATCGCACCCCCGAAGCTCACCAGGCGGCGCTGGAACAGTTTCGCAAATTTCGCAATGAAGGTGCATTCGCCCCGTTAGGCGTGGGCCGGCAGACGGTTGTCTTTCCCGGCTTTGATGGCGGGGCGGAATGGGGTGGTCCAGCGGTTGACCCCGAAACCGATGTGCTCTACGTGAACGCAAACGATGTGGTTTTCAGCGGCGCGGTCGCGAAAAATGACCCCGACCAATCGAGTGGCCGGAAGATTTATCTGAATCAGTGTGCCGTGTGCCATCGTGACGATGGCTCGGGATCTCCGCCCGAATTTCCCTCCCTCAACGCATTGATTCAGCGCCGCAGTCCGTCGTATGTGGAAAATATGATCCGCCACGGCAAAGGCCGCATGCCGGCTTTTTCCGGCTTGTCAAATGCCCAGGTCTCCGCACTGATCGAATACTTTTATGGTGGCGCGAAAAGTGGGCAAAGTACAACTTCTCAGCCCGTGCCGCAATATCACTTCAGTGGATACGTGAAGTTTGTAGATCCGGACGGCTATCCCGCGGTGGCGCCGCCCTGGGGTACATTAAGCGCCATTGACCTAAATACGGGGGAATATCTCTGGAAGATCCCGCTCGGCGAATATCCTGAACTGGCTGCCAAGGGCATGAAGAATACCGGTACCGAGAACTATGGCGGCCCCATAGTAACTGCCGGAGGTTTGTTGTTTATCGGTGCCACGAACTTCGACAAAAAATTCCGCGCCTTTGACAAAGCTACCGGCAAGTTGCTCTGGGAAACCGAGCTTCCTTTCGCGGGAAATGCCACTCCGGTCACTTATCAGGTGAACGGTCGGCAGTACGTTGTGATTGACGCCAGCGGAGGCAAAGCCATGAATTTGCCATCCGGCGGAGTGTACGTGGCATTCGCCTTACCCAGGGGCACGAACTAAGAGCGGCGAACTCGCGCATGCGTATTCCTGAACCTCCCGCGATTTTGACTGAAACCCCAGCCTACTGGATAATAAAACCGTTGCCCCCTCGTTCAATGGTAGGACACCTGCCTCTGGAGCAGGCTATCGGGGTTCGAATCCCTGGGGGGCAGCCAAGCATTATCTCGCCTACCCTCAGCTACGCCAGCCGATTACATCCCCAATCTTTCAGTACGTAAGGTCCTCGACTGCGGATCAGGGCTGGAAACATGGCGAATGTTATCTTTAGTGATGGGTGCACTCCAGCGGCAGAATCGCGCCATCAAGCATGGATATTCTTCAAGCACTTTTTGAACGGCAATTCGGCGTTCCGGCGGAGCGGATCCAACCGCTGCAAGGACAATTAGGCGGCTCGGGCCGCAAGATCATTCGCCTCAGTGCGGGCGAGGTGAGCGCGATCGGCATTCTGCATGATGTTCGCGAAGAGAATGCGGCGTTTATCGAGTTTTCCCGTCATTTTCGCAAGCACAACCTGCCCGTGCCGGAGATCTACGGGGAAGATCTGCCCCGGAGTGCCTATCTGGAAGAAGATTTGGGAGACACTTCGCTTTTTGAGTTTTTATCGGAGAATCGCCAGTATTCTAATCAGGACCAGAACATTGCTCCACGGGTGATTGAGGCGTACCGGAAAGTGGTGGCAGTGTTGCCCCGCTTTCAGGTGGAAGCGGGTCGCGATCTAAACTATAAGATCTGCTACCCGCGCGCCAGTTTCGACAAGCAATCGATTTCCTGGGATCTGAACTACTTTAAATATTACTTTCTGCGACTGGCAGGAATTCCTTTCAATGAACAAGCATTGGAAGACGACTTCAGCCACTTGACGAAATTGCTTCTCAGCGCGCCGCACGATTACTTTCTTTATCGCGATTTTCAGTCGCGCAATATCATGCTGCGCGATGGCCAGCCATTTTTTCTTGACTATCAGGGTGGACGGAAGGGCGCGCTGCAATACGATATCGCCTCGCTTTTGTATGACGCCAAGGCCGACTTGCCGCCGGAACTACGCCAGGAGTTGCTCAACTATTATCTGGACGAGCTGAGCCGTCATCTTAAGTTCGATCGCGAAGCATTCATGCAGTATTACTACGCCTATGTCTATGTGCGCATCATGCAGGCGCTGGGAGCCTACGGCTTTCGCGGATTCTATGAACGCAAAGCCCACTTCCTGCAGAGCGTGCCCTATGCGCTCAGGAATCTGCTCTGGCTCCTGCATAACGTAAATCTGCCGGTCGCCCTACCGACGCTCATGGGCGCCTTCAACAGCATGCTCGCTTCCGAGAAGCTACAGAAGCTGGCGGCGGATACGGACACTTTAACCGTCCACATTTTCAGTTTTTCGTTTCATCGCGGCTGGCCGAAAGATGAAACCGGAAATGGTGGCGGGTTCGTCTTCGACGCGCGTAGCATCCCCAACCCCGGACGGGAAGAACGCTTCAAAGCTCTGACCGGACGCGATGCTCCAGTCATCGATTACTTAAGTCAGCAAGCCAGCGTGCACCAATATCTGGCCAGCGTTTTCTCCCTGGTGGATGCCAGCGTGGCCGAATATCAGCGGCGCGGCTTCAAGCATCTGATGGTATCTTTCGGCTGCACCGGGGGGCAGCACCGCTCGGTCTATCTGGCCGAACAGTTGAGCCAGCGCTTGCGGGGACGCAGTCAAGTTGAGGTCGTGCTGCATCATCGCGAGCTGGATCGAATGAGCCTGGAAGCTCACAGCCAATGAAGGCCATGGTCTTGGCCGCCGGTCTTGGCACCCGCCTGCGCCCGCTGACCGATGATCGCCCTAAAGCTTTAGTGGAACTCAACGGCCGCACCTTACTGGAGATCACACTCCTCCGCCTGCATGATTTCGGCATCAATGATGTCATCATCAACGTGCACCATTTCGCTGACAAGGTCCTGGAATATCTGGACTCCAGGCAAAACTTCGGGATGCACATTGAAATCTCTCGCGAAGATGTCCTTCTTGACACCGGCGGTGGACTCAAGAAGGCTGCCTGGTTCTTTCAACAAGGGTCCAGCTCGGACGAGGACGATCCTTTCCTCCTGCACAATGTGGATGTGGTCAGCAATATTAATTTCGGCAGGATGCTGGAGCTTCATCGGGAACGGCGTGCCGTCGCCACTTTGGCCGTGCAGCCGCGCCAGACCTCCCGGTACCTGCTGTTCGACGAGGATTTCAAGCTTTGCGGCCGCCGCACTTGCTCCGGCGGCGCACCGACGGAAAAGCTTGACATAGTCCACGACGTCTCTCCGATACATGCCCTAGCCTTCTCGGGCATTCACATTATCTCGCCGCGTTTCCTCGCGATGCTGTCGGAAGATGGCGTCTTCTCCATAATTGCCGCCTACCTCAGACTGGCCGCGCAAGGAGAGACGATTCTCGGCTTTGATGCCGGCCAGTATTACTGGCGCGATCTCGGCACCCCCGACAGTCTATCGAAGGCCGCCGGGGAGTCAGGGCTAAAAGACCTGCTCCAGGCTCGCCCAGCGAGTTGGAGATAGCTAACTTCCTGACATTTCACTGCAATATTTTGCAACTAGTTTCCAAAGTTGCCGGCCCGGAAGTCCTCTCTATTGAATTTCTTGCGCCGTATCTCCAGCTTCGGCGCTACAATGGTTCGATCTGTGAGCTCATACCTTGGGATTAGAGCGTTTTGGGCTGACAGGAGCAACGTGAACACGAGTGCCATGGCTTTGGTTTTGGGTTGCGGCGTAATCGTACGGGCCTTCAAATATAAATTATCGAATTCGAATTCTGGCCGGAGCGGAGCCTAACTGAATCTGCTCGGAAGGAAGATGATATGAAGAAATGCGTAGCGATTGAAGCGCTTTTGGCCGCAGCTCTGGTCATTCCCGGGTTTGCGCAGCAGAATTCAAGCTCCTCTGCGCCTGCATCGTCGGATCAGGTTACTATCGAAAAGCCGACGGCCACTGGCAAACAGCCCTTGCAGCCCGGCTCGCACGATTTTTGGGACGGCGATCAGCCCGGCGTGGCCTGGCTGATTCTCCACCCCTTTGCCAGTAAGGGGTATGTGCAGCGGCACATTCAATCGGTGCAGGATCGGGTGAACGAGCTCGACGAAATTACGGACCAAAACACCAAATCCATCGCGGATGTAGATAGCCGCGCCCAGAAAGGCATCCAACTCGCTTCGGCGAAGGCCGATGTGGCCGACCAGCACGCCCAGGACGCTGCCACTAAAGCTGAGACCGCCAACCAGACCGCTGCTTCAGTCAACACTCGCGTCGCCACCGTTGAAGCATCCGTTGCCGGACTGGATCAATACAAGTCCGCTACGCAAACAGAAATTCGCTTCCGCCCTGGCCAGACTGCCTTGAGCAAGACCGCCAAAGACGCCCTCGACCAACTCGCCACGCAACTCAAGGATCAGCACGGTTACATCATTGAAGTGCAGGGCTTTTCTGCTGGCCAAGGGCAGGTTGCGATAGCCAACTCGCGCAAGATTGCGGACTCGGTGGTTCGTTATCTGGTATTCAATCAGGAGATCCCGGCGTACCGCATCTATACCATCGGTTTGGGAAACGCTCCGGCGGCGAAGGGCACAAGCCGCACGCGCGTGGAAATCAGCCTGCTGAAGAACGATGTAGAGCAGGCTACCAAGTAGCGAACTCGCGGCCTCGGCGCACGACGGGATGAATCTCACCATCCGGGACCTCAAGACTTACGACGACCTGAAGCAGGTCGAGGATGTCGAGAGAGAGGTATGGGGAGTTTCCGATCGAGACGTGGTTCCGCTGGCGCTCGCGATTGCTTCCGCGGAAGCCGGCAACCTATGGTTGGGAGCGTTTGACGCCACCAGGCTTGCCGGGTTCGCCTTTGCATTTCTGAGCCTGGAAGACAAAAGCCTCACCTTCCATTCTCATCTCCTGGCGGTTCGCGAACCCTATCGCCAATCGAACCTCGGGTATAGCCTCAAGCAAATCCAGCGTCAACGTGCTTTGGCGCTCGGCGTCCCGAAAATAAACCTGGACTTTCGACCCACTGCAGAGCAAAAACGCTCACTTCAACTTCGCCAAGTTGGGAACGGTCAGCGGCCGCTATCTGCCGGATTTCTACGGCTCCGAGAGTTCGAGCTTATTGCACCGCAATGGTACCGATCGCCTGTGGCTGACCTGGGCATTGAATTCGCGGCGTGTGGAGGCGCGCGTTCAAGGAAAAGGCAGTCGGGCTGAAGTGCTCGACGCTCTTTCGACTACCGCGCCATTGGTAGCTTTCGATGGCAGCGGAGAGCCGGTGCGTGGCGACCTGCCCGCTGCGCTGGCCCGGCAGCGCCTGGCGGTCGAAATTCCCAGCGAAATCAACGTTCTCGAAAAAAAGAATCCCCAGTTGGCTCGAGAGTGGCGGATGGCTACCAGATGGGCTTTTGTCGAAGCTTTAAATGCCGGATTCTTCGTTGCGGAATTTTGCCGCAGTTTTCGCGGTCAACAAGGGCCGGGAGCCTACCTATTGGAGAAGGGGGGGCTGGACGATTACGTTCCTGAACTTGGGCGCGCCTGAAACAATTGTAGAATCCAGGGCTAGTCCAGACGATAGACTCGCACTGCGTTATCGTGGAACAGCTTCTGCTGATTGGCTATGCCCGCGTCTTTGGTGATCGACATTAGCGCCTCGACCCATTGTTGAAAACTGGCCGCCATGGTGCATACAGGCCAATCGCTGCCGAACATCACCCGATCCCAGCCAAAAGTTGTAATTGCATGCTGAACGTACGGACGCAAGTCTTCGGAAGTCCAGTGCTTTGGATCGGCGTAAGCCACCAGACCGGAAATCTTGCACAATACATTCGGAAACGCCGCCAATTGCGCGATATGCAAGCGCCAGGGATCGAGCGCTCCGTCTTTTACCGAAGGCACGCCACAGTGATCGAGAATGAAAGTAACCTTGGGGCAATGCGACACAAGATTAATCGCGACCGGCAGTTGCCGGGCCAGGACGCAGATGTCAAAAGACAGGCCAAAGCCGGCAAGCGATGCAACGTTCTCGATAAATCCTTGGCCCTGCGCGAGAAAGTCAGGTTGCGTGTGGAGAACGCGCCTGATGCCTTTCACCCGGCGATAACCGCTGATTTTTGCGAGGTGCGATGGAAAGTCCGCGTTTTCCGGGCGCGCGGACGCCACAATCGCTTGCAGTGGATTACCTGGAAGATCGGCGAGTCGCAACAAATGGAGGGTCTCGTCGAGCATATATGGCTCGTCGACGTCGGCCTCCAGGTGAACCGACTTCACCACGTTGAGGCCTCCCGTTGCACCGAGATAATCGTCGATGCGAAACGAGCGGTTCAGGGAAGGAACCGAGTCGAGCCACGAATACCGGAAGAGATCCAGATCCCAAAGATGTTGATGAGTATCTACAATGCGCATGCTAGCTTTTCTTCGCCCCATCGGGCGCCGCATCCTGCGCTGAATTGCCGTCAGCCGGCCTCAATCCGCGTGGAACACTTCTTCCATATTGGCCCACCATTCCCCGTTGGTTCGGGTCTCAAGCGGCCGCTGAAGCGGCATCATAATCGCCCACCACTCCTGGGTCTTCGGATCGGCGGCCATTTTGGCCATGTCGGCCGCATAGTCCGAGCCGTGATATTCGAAGTATCCGAATAGAAAATCATCCTTCAGGAAGATTGAATAATTACGGATGTTGCACTTGCGAATCATGGCCAACACCTCCGGCCAAATCGCAGAATGGTAACGTTTATACTCCTCGATTTTTTCGGGTCTGACTTTGATAACGGAACCGTAACGCTGCATTTGTAACCCTCTCAAACCGCACCTATTTCCCAAACGGGGGGTGCCCTTTCAGGCTTGGATCATATGCGTGCAATGCGGCTAGCTTTTCCGGAGGAACGAAAGCGTCCCAGGAATCAACCGGCTCCGCCTCAGGCAACCGCGAAGCGGTTCCAAAATGCATGGTCACAATCTGCTGCGGTCGAATGGAAATACGGTACCCCGACGATTTTGGCAAAGCGGAAATTCTGTTGCCCATCAAATCGGTCACGCTGGCGCCGGCGTGCGGGAGATGCAGCGCAACCTCAGCGGTACCGCCAACCCCGAGGCATTCCAACATGCGCAGTTCAATGTGGTCGCCCTCCCTCCGTAATGCTTCGACAATGACATTATCCGAAGTTTCGAGGAACGATCGCGGCGAGGCTGCAGAGCGCGCGGGAATCAGTACCGGTTCGCGATTGTATTCCCAGGCCATGCGCGAAATGCGTGCCTGATCCCACGGCGAATCTCTGACAACAACCGAGTATTGCAAAATGTGCTTTCCCTTTCCGCTGAGCCACGGATTCGGGTAGCCGGAATATTTGTCTTCAGCGTTCAACAGATAGATAATTGGTATTCGCCCGTTGAGCTCTCGACCGCTCAGGCCACGGTCCAAAATTGCAAACCCAGACTCGTCCGCGAGCGAAAAATCAATCCAGCGAACTGCGGGAACAATGCCTTTGGTCCAGCCGTGCAAATCTGGATTTGGGCGTGCCCAGGCTCCATGCGAAAAGCCGTAAGGGATGCCGCGGCGCACCTCGATAATATCCTCGGCCAGAGGGAACTCCGCGAACGCGACGGTAAAAGTTGGAACGTCATTGAGTTCGGTTTCAAAATCAATGCGACCATGGTCATGGTAGAAGCGGATGATCCGTCGCATAACGCCGCTCTCGGGAAATGTCCCGGTCACTTCTATGGTGGTCGCGACCGGACCGCGACGGGCTTGAATGCTGGAAGGCCGGTCGTCAGAGCTGCCCAGGCGAAGCCGTGCGGGGCGTGCTGCCATAAAGTCGCCGGGCTCTTCGTGGAAAGTTTTGTCGGGCCTTTCGGCAACAATTACGTTGGCGGGCGCGCCCAGAAGTTCGCGGCCGGTCTTTTTCAGCTTCAGGCTGCTGAGCGAGCCGGTCTTCGGATCAATGCGCGCGGAATAGAAGCGGGTTTCGATCGTCTCCGGCAGGCCTATCTCTTGCGGGGCAGCGGGAGGTTGCCCGGATAATCTCCATCCGCCCGTGCTCATCGGAGCCATCCCTAAGTGACAAAGCGCGGATCCGTCGGGAAGGGCTTCGCTGGCAATGCCCTCCAGGCTCTTACCCCCCGGCAAGCGCAACGCCACCGGATCATTACGCGTCCAATTCAGCGGATTGAAGAAGCCAATATGCTCGCCCGCTTCGATCGCCGCGTCACCCGCGGTTTGAAAGACTCCGTCAGTGGTCTTCTCAACCCAGCGGAAGCGGTCCTGCACGTCCCAGGATTTGCCATCCTCGAAAACCATTCCTCCCGCCGATCCCCATAGAGTGTTGCGATCCATATTCAGGCACATCAGAATCCAGCTGTCCGAGAGCGGCTTGACCGGATACTCAAATGTGCCATGAAGGCTGGCGATCGTAGCCAGTGCCTCCGCTGCTTGCAGGGCATGTTCGTTACGACGATAAAGTGCCTTGACCCTTGGGGTGTCCATCCAAAATGCGCAGTAGTCGTACTCCGTGCCGCCGCGGAAGACGGGAATCAAGATGCGTCCGGAATGAACGCCCGGCAGAATCGCATCGAGATAGTTGGACAGCGTGGTGAAGCGAATCTTGCGCTCGGGCTCAGCTTCCGCCCATTGCTTGAGTAGTGCGCTGGGATATTCCTTAACCAGCGGGGCCAGAGTATAGTCGTCACCGCCGGCGAGAATGAGGATGGGCGCGCCATCTGGCGTAATCGGTTCCTTTTTTTCAAAGAAGGCTTCGAGTTGGTTAAGTTGCACCGTATTCAGCGGAGTCTTGGTGGTAAAGATTGGCTCGGCTTCACTGTATTGCCCAGGCGAAAGCGTGAGAATACGCGTCCCATCCGGAGCTTCCGACCAATAGATGGTCTTGCCCGTAGAGTTCTTCCTCGTATAGACCAGCGCCTCCAAGCCAAGTCCGGCGGCGATCTGTGGCATCTGATCATGGGTGCCGCATACATCAATATTCCAGGAAAAGCGAGGCTTGATGCCGAATTCCTTTTGATACCAACGCAGGCCCTCTACCCCGAGCCGGACCAATGCTTCTCCGCCGGAGAGGTTGATCGTGGACTCGAGGAAATAGCCATTGACCAGTTCGACCCGCTTCTCGGCCACGCGCAGCTTTAATTCCGGAATCCGCTCCGGCCTGAAATTCATGATGGCTACGATGTTGTTAATCTCTGACAACAGGAAGTTGTAATTGGGGTCGTCGCGCACCCGGTCGAGGTGATCCAGATAATCGTTGGCGCAATACACGCGCTCTCTGGAAAAAGTGGTTAGCCAACCACAACTGGCCGGATGAAAATTTGGCACCAGAAAAACTTCACGCGATGGTGCAGCAGGAGTTTGTGAATGGACAGTTCCGGCGAGCGCGCTCGCCGCAAGCGCCGTCAAAAATTCGCGGCGGGTCCATTGCGGCCCACCCTGTTCTGGTAGCGGAATCGAAGAATCCGAGGATTGGGCCAATGAAAAACTCATTTTACCTGTGCTCCAGGTCAACGAGTGTACCGCAGAATCGGATTCTTACAAGAAGTTTGCGAGTTCCCGCTTCTCTATTTGGCTGCTGCCACGGGGACGGCTTGCATCCTTCGTAACCATGCCGCCGAGTTCTGCGGGCTCAGCAAATATAGCTGCGCGCCTCCGCTCACCTTGTTATGCGATACTCCTCGGTTCGGATCGTCCGGGCGAAGTTCACGTCCCTGGCCGTAGTTCTGCCACCATTCACCCCACGCGGTGGCCGCTACGCCGCCAAACCAGTCGTTGACGTTGACCTCGATCAGGTCAGTGCCGACCGAAGCCCGCAGATGTTGTTCTCCAATCGCTTCAATGCCCAGACCGTAACCTTCTTGATCAGTCAGAGACGCAAAAACAAAGTTGCGCTTGCTGCTGCGGAAGTCGTTGGTGCCAATCGGAGTGTCATCGAGTGCGAAGGGCTGAGTGGGAGGTACGGTCTGCGGGCCGGGAGCGTGAGCCATGGCAACGCCGTCATTGCGGCCGATGTGATCGTCAGGATAAACCGTCCACTCGCCGCGCCGCCGCCATTGCAGTTTGTCACACCACAGCGGCACGCCCAATTGCAATCCAACCTCGCGCGCCCGCACATCGGTTCCCGTGTAAGTGAATTCGTAATTGACGCTGAGGCCGCCCTGCGGCGTGATTCGAAACCGCAACTCGCCGGCAAAGTCGCGGTACGTGCCGTTCTCGACGACTTCGTAATCATCGCCCGCGGGATGAATATCCAATGGCTTGGTAAGCCGCCAGGTTTCAAAAATAGGAAATTCCTCGAGAGTCGCCTGGATCGGCAAGACATGCAGCTTCGGCGTCCCGTACAAAACCGAATGGCGATCAATCAGCGCCCGGCGAACGCGGCCGTTCGCGCCGTCGAAGGCAATCTCGAAATGGTCTCCTGCGGAATTCTGCCCGACAAACCGTTCCATCGGGCCGCCCAGCCAAAAGGGTTCGTGAAGATAAGTCAGCGTTCCAGGCCTGATGGCTTCAACAGGCGGGGGCGGGGCTATGCCTAGCTGCATGCGATGTGGGATCACCAATTGACCCTTGCTATCAAGAAAGCGCAAAGAAATTGCGTCTCCAGGCTTGGTTTGCGAGCCTGCAGGAATCGTCACCTGTCCGCTGCTGTGTGGAGCAATATCGGGATGCAGCGTTCCATGCTGCGAGCCGATTGACCACTCCAGCGTCAATTCCGAAAGATTGGTGAATTCGTAGCGATTATCCACGGTAAGCGTGATCGGATCGCCCGCTTTCCAATTGGGCAAATCGCGCTCGCGCATGTGCACCGGCGAATACAGCATCTTCACGTGCCAGAATTCCGGTTTCTTGCGCCGCCAGCCATCCACGATGCCCCACGGCGCGTCGCCTACCACGCCCCGTCCTGGCATCTTGTAAATGCGATCCAGCGCATGCTCTGGATTGCCAATGCCCCCGCGCCCATATTCCGAGTCGCGTCCTGGAACCAGAAACGCGTCGTCCACCCACGCCCAGATGAGGCTGCCTTGAACATTCTTGCTGGTCTGCACCGCATCCCAAATGGGAATCAGCGGCGCAATATAGTAGTCGCGATCGCCGGGGTCGAGCCACATCTCCCGCGTGTCGCCCCACAGATCGCCCTGGAATGGCGCCATGCTTTCGTCCCAGAGAATGGGGACCTTCACATCTTCACGTGCCTTCATGCGCGCCAACGAAATTGGATTGTGCATGGTCGCCAGTTCCAGCGTTGCACTTTGGCCGGCGCTGGCCGGCCGTGTCGGATCGTTGTTCTTCACTAATTGATGAGCAGCCTCGAAATCCGGCCCCCAGGTGCTTTCATTGCCCACCGACCAATACACCACACTAGGATGTGACCGGTCCCGCTCGATCATCTCTGCCGTGCGCTGCACGAAAGTCGGCAAGTAGCGCAGATCGGAGCTTTCATCCACCCAGCAGAACGGGCCTTCTTCCTCGATGTAGAAACCCAACTCGTCAGCGTCATCGTACAGATCTTCCACCGCCGGAAAGGTCGAGGTGCGGATGGCGTCGAGATTGTCTTCTTTCATAAGCAGCAGGTCTTTTCGCGTCAGCTCAGGGGTGACTGCGCGGCCGCTCAGCGGATCCATTTCGTAGTGGTTCGCTCCCCGCAGTTTCACAGGAACGCCGTTGATCAGGAACTGCGTGCCTCGGATTTCAATCTGCCGGAAGCCAAAACGCCGTGAGACCGATTCCCCCTGCGCTCCCGCGAATTTCGCATTCAGCGTGTAAAGCTGGGGATGCTCCGCCTCCCAGTGGGTGGGGCTCGCGACATGGAACTCCACGCGCTGCTCCAGCCGGGACCAAGGCGCCAGCTTGATATCGAGATGGTCGTTTTCCAGAGAAACTACGCGCCCTTCGGGATCTTTCAAGGAGAATGTCAGAGGCGTGCCGCCGATCCCCCGGCCGGATTCGTTTTCGACCGACAAGTCGAGAGTCAAAGTGGCATCTTTGTAGGCGCTGTCAAAAACCGTTTGCACATGGAAGCGCCGCACATGGGTTTCCGGGACGCCGAAAAGCCGGACCTGGCGAAAAATTCCCGTCAGCGGGAAGTTGGCGTAGTAGCTCATGCTGTCCAGGTGCGACGACAGCGTTTTCTCGCGCACCAGCACCGCCAGCAGATTATCCTTCCCGATATGCGCCGCGTCCGTGATGTCGAGTTCAAAAGGAGAAAATCCTCCTTCATGCGAACCGACGCGTTTTCCATTGAGCCAGACTTCAGCGCCGCTATAAACGCCGTCAAACAGCAACTTAACGCGCCGCCCCTGGAAGCTGGCGGGAATCTGTAAATGCCGCCGGTAGCCGCCGGTTCCGGTCTTGCTATCGAAGCCCTCCATCACCCAATGCGAAGGAACTTTAATGTCTTTCCAGTCAGAATCGGAGAAGCCCGTCTCAAAAAAATTGGCGTCCGGGTCAGGTTTGAAGCGCCAGCTGCCATCGAGATTGATCGCGGCAAGCGAATCATCCATGACGCTGAGGCCGGGAGTAAGATCACCGTTTTGCAGAGTCTTTGTGACCGCGCCGCCACCGGGCAGCTGCGCGGTCGCGGTAATCGCGCCTTCGAGTCCCACCGGCATCTCGACTTCGAATCGGCCGTCATTGTTCGTTTGGGCGGAGGCTTGCCAGGCTTTTCCCCCTGCCTCACCTTGCAATTGGACGGGAGCATTGGTGACCGGGAGCGTGCCGAACGCGTCGGTCACAATCCCAAAGATGTGATTCAACAGATCGGAGCCCATGACTACGACCGGAGGGTCGTTCCGGTCATACGCCTCCACTTCCATAAGGCTCACACGCTCGCCGGCAAAATTCGATAGCCGCAACCCAGTACTATTTTGTGCGGCAAATTGCATCAGAATGAGCCGCGGGAGTAAATGCTGTGAATCGCCAGCCGATTGCAGCAGCTTCCATTGGCCGCCCGCGTCGCGCGTCTCCAAATCTAAATGGGAGAGCTTGGGCCCTCCCTCTTGCCGAATCACCACCTCTTGAAATTTCTGCGCTTTCGGCCAATTCAGTTCTATCCAGGTATCGGCGGGCGCCGTACCTTCCTTGGCCGACCAACTAGTGTTGGTAATATCTCCATCCACCAGATTTTCCGGTTTGGTTCCTTCGTTTTGGCTGGAAACACTAGCGCGCGCAGTTAGCGCCAGGTTACCGGCGGGCCTCTCTTGCGCAGGCGCGCACATGGGCAGAAGCGCTGTCAGAAATGCCGCAACCGCCGCCACGCACTGAGTCCGCTTTCCAGACATGAATGAACGCTCCTCAACAATCTTGGATTGTCACAATCGAAACAAGTTAGATTAGGCGTCGATAGGATCACAGCTGGCATTGTTTGGCATTCTAAAGACGGTCACATCATCACAAAGTGGAAAGCATTCCGCGAATCTGTGCACAAACGAACCCCCTGGAATAAAAATCGTATCATATGGTGTTACCTTGTCTACCGGTACGCCGAGCTTAGATAAATTCCTGGTCCTCTGAGATTTGCATTCTGCCCGGTTTTAATTTTCCCGCATGTCTCGTAGTGACCTCGGTAATTGGTTCTTTCTTATGATCTCGTGCGACCCTACGCGCAACGACGGGTTGCCCAGGCTGACTCTGAATCCGGCCGAATTTCGTCGTCACGCACCTGACTCCACGAAAGGTAGGACATGGCCACTGAGTCTGCGAACTCTCCTGCGGTTGAACACTATCGTCTTTTATTCGAGGCGTCTCCCACTCCCTTCCTGGTGCTGACCCCTGACTTTGCCATTGCGGCGGTCTCAGAGTCCTATCTGCGCGCTACCATGACGGGCCGCGAACAGATCGTAGGCAAGGGCTTATTCGAAGTGTTTCCGGATAATCCCGACGACCCCGGGGCAAACGGAGCCAACAATCTGCGGAAGTCTTTACAAACCGTTCTGGCCACTCGACAACCCCATCAAATGGGGATACAGAAGTATGATATTCGGCGTCCTGCCACCGAGGGAGGTGGGTGGGAAGAACGCCATTGGAGTCCCTTCAACGCGCCTGTATTGAATGAACGCGGAGAACTGATTTACATCATCCACCGGGTAGAAGACGTTACGAATTTCGTGAAGATGACCCGATTGCAAGAGCGCGAACGGCGCCATTCCCAGGAACTTGAGCAAAAGAGCGAACAAATGGCGGCCGAGCTTGACCGTCGCGCCGGTGAGATTGAGCGTGCCAACTCAGAGATTGAATTGATGAGCCAGTTATTGCAGTCGGAGCGGCTGAGCCGGGCGGCTGCTGCCGAGTCCAATCATGCGAATCGTTTGAAAAGTAAGTTCCTCGCCACTATGAGCCATGAACTCAGGACCCCACTGAATGCGATTGTAGGGTTCTCCGATCTCATGGACAGTGAAACCACCGGAACCCTCAATGAAAAGCAGAGGCGGTTCGTAAATCACATCAAACAGGGATCCGCTCATCTACTTCAGCTCATCAATGACATCTTGGATCTTTCGAAAATAGAAGCCGGGCAGCTCGAGCTGCGCTGCCAGAATTTCACCGTAGAAGACGCGTTGCCCGAGGTGCTTTCTACCATTCGCCCGCTCGCCATGGCAAGGACAGTCGAGGTCCGGCAACATTTGCAGACCGGCCGTATGGTCTATGCCGACCGGGTGCGCTTTAAGCAAATCTTGTACAACTTGCTGAGCAACGCGGTGAAATTTACGCCGGAGCAAGGCACCGTCAGCATTGATTCGGTGGAGCGCGGCGATGTTGTTGAGATCTCCGTTAGCGACACTGGTATTGGCATTCGGCCTGAGGATCAGTTATTGGTGTTCGAGGAATTTCGCCAAATCGAGAGAGCCTCGAATGAGGTGGTGGAAGGTACCGGTCTGGGCCTTGCCATTACCAAACGCCTGGTCGAACAGCAGGACGGCAGAATTTCTTTACGAAGCGAACTCGGAAAGGGAAGTTGTTTTACTTTCAGTCTGCCTCTGGCTAAAGGCGCGCCGTCAAACGCAAAGCCGGCGCTCCCCGCGGCGGTGAAGGCAACGGCGATTCCCACCTTCCGCCCGCGGCTCGCAAACGGCAAGCCACTGATCCTGATTGTGGATGATGAAGTCTCGGCGCGTGAACTGCTCTCCAGCTATCTGGAGCCGGAATACCGAACCGCCATGGCGGAATCCGGTGCGAGCGCCTTGAAGAAGGTTCGGGAATTGAAGCCGGACGCCATCACGCTGGACGTGCTCATGCCCGGTGGCAGCGGTTTTGAAACTCTGGTCGCACTTCGCAAAACCCGCGAAGCGGCCAATACGCCGATCATCATCGCTTCGATCGTCGATCATAAACGAGTTGGTTTTGCGCTGGGAGCGGCCGATTACCTGATCAAGCCGATTCACAAGACAGTACTTTTGGAGTCGCTGCGCAGGCATCTCCTGCTGAGGGCGAACGAACAGGCATCGATTTTGGCGGTGGACGATGATCCCGCGACCCTTGAATTAGTGAGCCTGGCATTGGGTTCGGCTGGTTACGAAGTCCAGGGTGTGAATAGCGGTAAAAAGGCTTTGGAACTACTTTCGAAGAATTCCGTTAATGCTATTTTGCTGGATTTGCTGATGCCCGGAATGGATGGTTTCGAATTAATCCGGCATATTCGCCAGGCCTCCGCCCTGAAGGAACTGCCCATTTTTGTCATGACCGCAAGCACACTGGCTCCGGAAGACCTTCGCTTCCTGCAACGCCAGACCCAGGCTTTTATCCATAAAGGCGGTTCGTGGCGGGAGCAGTTGATCGTTGAAATCCGCCGTCTAGTGCGGGATAGCAAAGCGATGGCGGCGGGAAAATCATGAGCAATATTCTGATCGCTGAAGATAACGCGGTGAACCGCGAACTGCTTCGTGAACTATTGGAGATCCGCGGCCATTCGGTTGCCGAAGCGTGCAACGGCCAGGAGGCGATTGAAGCGATCGCCCGATTGATGCCGGACGTTTTGTTGCTGGATATCAATATGCCGGTATTGGATGGCTATGGCGTGGTCCGCAAAATCCGCGAGAATCCCCTCTGGGCGGCATTGCCGGTTCTGGGTGTGACCGCCTATGCCATGCTGGGCGATCACGAGAATATTTTGCGGGCGGGGTTCGATGGTTATTTGTCCAAGCCCCTCAACGCCAAGGCTCTGCATCATGAACTCGACCGTTTGTTGAAGAAGGGACAGAAGGCCGGCTCAGGGAGCTAGGCGTCCGCCGACTTTTCTGCTTCCGCCACGAATTGACGTATCCGCTGCCGATTTTCTTCGCTCACGTTAGTGAATGAGACGCCAATCCGGTCTTCTTTCGTCCAAACGATTGAACCGCTTGCTCGAATCTCCTCACCCGAAGTTGGCAGCGAGAACTTTACGCGCACCATCGTCGTTGCTGGCAACGTTACCCCTTCGATTTGAACACCGCCCGGGCTCAGGTTTTGCGTAGTTCCACGGATCGTCCTCGAACCTACCTCACACGTTGCCGCCGTCTGTAACGGCACACGCAAGTGACGGCGGCGAAATTCGAATAACCCGCCTCGCACCGTGCGGAACAGCCCGCTCAGCTTTTGCCGGTCCACTGGTTTTTGCAAAAAGAATGTTGCCCCTGAAGCGAACGCCTGCTGCATGGTTTGCCGGTCTTCACGCCCGGTCACGATGATGATGGGGGTGGATTTATTCCAATTCGAGGCGCGGATATGGCGCGCCAGGTCAAAGCCGTGCATGCGCGGCATCTCGAGATCCAGAAAAATTCCATCGAACCTCTCGCGATTCACTACGCTTGTCGCCTGCACACTGTCGTTGATCGGAACGACTTCTGCGTGTAGAGAGGTAAAGACTTCCGTCATCAGTTCCAGGCTGGCAAGATTGTCCTCAACCACCAGAAGCCTTAGCGCAGTGGTTGACTGTTCCCTCTGGTGGCTGGTCCCCGCGTCCATTCAATCAAGATACTCCAGCCCCAAGCTCTTTCGAGTCACCGAGGTAACGTCTTTCCCGGCCTTCGGAAGCTGCTTTGAAATGGCCTGATGCATCGGCTCCCCAGCCAAATACAGGTATTTTTGTAGTCTTCCAACCATCCTATTATCAATAAGTTGAACGTCTATACATAAATGTATAGACGTTGTGTTCCAGTCGGAACATTGGAAACATCACTTAGGTGAGGCTGCCCGCTCCCTGCCGTTTGGGAAAGATTTCGCCAATCCTGCGGATTTCAGCGCCCAACCCTTTAAGTTTCTCTTCGATGCGCTCGTACCCGCGGTCAATGTGATAGACGCGATCGATGATGGTCTCGCCATCCGCCACCAGCGCGGCCAGCACCAGTGAAGCGGATGCGCGAAGGTCCGAGGCGAGCACGGCCGCGCCGCTCAGTGCACTCTTCCCGGTGACCACGGCGCGGCGGCCTTCGATCTTGATGTTGGCGCCCATGCGCACCATCTCCTGCGCGTGCATAAAGCGGTTCTCAAAAATGTTCTCGGTGATCACGGACGTGCCTTCGGCCTGCGTTGCCAGCGCCATGAACTGCGCCTGCATGTCGGTGGGAAAACCGGGATACTCTTCGGTGATTACATCGGCTGCCTTGACCGGCACGTCTCCCATTACCCGCACCGAGTCCGCAGTCTGCTTGGTCTTCACCCCGGTTTCCTCGAGCTTTTGCAGGAGGGCTTCGAGATGACTTGGATCGCAGCCCGCGACCATCACATCGCCGCCGGTAATCGCTCCCGCCAGAATAAAAGTGGCAGCCTCAATGCGATCGGGGATGATGGCATGCTTGGCACCGTGTAGTTGGCCGACGCCCTGCACGCGAATTGTGGTTGTGCCTGCGCCGTCAATGTGGGCTCCCATTTTGCTCAGCAGGGCTGCGAGATCGATAACCTCCGGTTCCCGGGCGCAATTCTGCAGGATGGTTTCGCCCTTGGCCAGCGTGGCGGCCATGAGCAGGTCTTCAGTGCCGGTGACGGTGATTTTGTCGAAGACGATCTCGGCGCCTTGCAGCCTTTCGGTCGTGGCTTCGACGTAGCCATGCTCGTGCACAATTTTCGCACCCAGGCGCTCGAGACCTTTAATGTGCAAATCGATGGGACGTGCGCCGATGGCGCAGCCACCGGGCAACGACACACGCGCGCGGCCACAACGTGCAACCAGCGGGCCGAGGACCAAAGTCGACGCACGCATGGTCTTGACCAGATCGTAAGACGCCTCAGGCGAGACGAGATTCTTGCAGCACAAAGTGGTGCGGTGGTGGGCCCGGCCATAACCCAGTTCGACCTCCGCGCCCATGGCAGCAAGCAGCTTGCGTGTGGTCTCGATGTCGCGCACCTGCGGAATATTTTGCAGGATGACCGGCTCGTCGGTGAGCAAAGACGCGGCCATGGCGGGAAGGGCCGCATTTTTTGCGCCGCTTACGCGAACCGTTCCGAGCAGCGGATTGCCGCCTCGAATGACAAATTTATCCATACAGAAATCGGGGCTCCCGACGAGGAAGGAACTCGTCTATTTTACCGGGGGGGAAGAGAAATGGTCAGGTGATGCCTGTTAATCGGAAGGGCACGGCCTGCGGGGATAAGACCGAAAGCGGAACGTTACCTGGAGCCAGGGCCATGTGGTCTGGCCGCCAAAATGGCGCGACGAACATTCCCGCCTGCCGATTTCAATGCGCGTTCGGCATCCTTGCGGCTGGCTTCCGCCTGTAGCATCACGAACGCGACGGGCAGCTTGTTGCGGGCTCGCTGCAAACGTCTTGTGGCCTCAGCTCTGGGAATACTGGCTGCCTGCTGTAGAATGTTCACCGCACGCTCCTGCAGTTTCTTGTTCTTCGGACGGACATTCACCATCAGGTTGCCATAGACGTAGCCGAGTCGCATCATCGCGCCCGTGGAAAGCATGCCGAGAATCATTTTTTGCGCAGTGCCAGCCTTCATGCGGGTCGAACCGGATAGCACTTCGGGCCCGACTTCGGCGACAATCGCCAACTCGGCGGCTTTTTCCAGAGAAGAATCGCGATTGCAGCTGACTGCAATGGTCGTTGCTCCGTGCTGCCGGGCATACTGGACCGCAGCCACGGTGAAGGGCGTGCGTCCACTGGCAGCGAGGCCGACGACCACATCGCGCTTGCTAGGCTTCTTCCTGGCCATTTCGCGACGGCCGAGTTCGATGGAGTCTTCATCGGCTTCGATGGCAGAGGCCAAGGCTTTAGTCCCCCCGGCGATGACAAACTGCACCATCCGCTTCGGCGTGTTGAAGGTGGGAGGACATTCGACGGCGTCGAGGGCTGCGATGCGGCCACTGGTGCCGGCACCGGCGTAGATCAGGCGGCCGCCTTGCTGCAGCGAAGCGGCAATCAGATCGATAGCGCGGGCAATTTGGGGTAGCGCGTTCTTGACTGCGCCCGCGATTTTGGCGTCTTCAACGTTAATGGTGCGAGCGATGGCGAGCGACGATTTGAGGTCAAGATTAGTGGAGCGGGAGTTGAGCCGTTCAGTAGCGACTCGGCCAGGGCTAAAGGCAAGACGATTCCGTGTTCGTTTCAATGCGGCCATTCCGTCACGAAGAAAAGCAATTTCCTGGGCTCTCCGCTACCCGGAATGGCGAGGAAATGAATCACCTGTTTAAGCTTACAGTGCTTCAATGATGGCATCGTGAAACAAAGGGCGGAGCTGTTTAATGGCTTGGTTACTACAGTCGGGCCACGTGCGGTTGGTCAACAGGGTGATCGAAAGCTGGCGCTGCGGATCGATCCACAAGGAGGTTCCGGTATAGCCCAGATGGCCGAATGAGCCAGCGGAAAAATATTTTCCGGATTGCGATGGCGCAGATGGCGTGTCCCAACCCAAGGCGCGGGAGGTGCCTTGAGGTTCGGGCTCGCGCCGCGCGAATAGCTCTATGGTCTGGGAGCGGAAGACGGGATTGCTCCCTGTGAGCAACGTATTAGCGAAAATCGCAAGGTCATGAGATGAAGCGAAGAGGCCAGCATGGCCCGCCACACCGCCGAGCACGCTGGCATTTTCGTCCTGTACCTCGCCCTGGATGATACGGCGACGAAAGGTGCGGTCGTCGGCGGTGGGAGGGATGGCGGCGCGCCACGCAGGCGGTGGATTAAACACGGTGTGAGTCATGCCCAACGGCCCAAAGACCTCGCGCCGGCAGAAACGGCCGAGAGTTTCGTCGGCAATGCGTTCGAGTGCGATGCCCAGGATGATGAAGCCGATATCGCTGTACTCCGCGCGTGTGCCCGGCTCTGCGGTCAGCGGAGTGGCGAAAGCCGCAGCCAACAGTTCATCGCGCGTCTTGTGCCGCTGAAATAATTTTTTGTAAGCAGGCAGGCCGGAGGAGTGCGCCAGCAACATGCGGAAGCTGATCTCGTGCCGACGATTGTCGTCGGTCAGGAATTCGGGGATGACGGTGGCGACCGGCGTATCCAAGTCGAGTAGACCACGCTGGTAGAGGAGCATGGCCATGCTGGTGGTGGCCACGACTTTAGAAACCGACGCGAGGTCAAAAATTGTCTCAGCGGTCGCCGCCTGAGAGTCGTGTTCGTAAGTGAAAAGTCCGAAGCCCTTCCAGGCCACAAGCTTCCCCAGATGGGTAACGGCGATTGAAGCGGCAGGGAAGACGTGACCGGCGATGGCTTGCCGAATAATATCGAAGGCGCGGAAGAACTGCGCGTCCTGCCGATCGTGCGCAGGAGCAGGCAAAGCCATGGCAAAGTGTGATGTATGCGCGATGGTTGGGTTATAGCAAAGTTCGGAAGAAGGGTAAAGATGCCGCAAGCAGCGGTGTGGCACAAACGGCACCCCTTACTTGAGTTCCTTGAGCGGGCGGCAGCCGGTTGTGTAGAGTCGAAGTATCCAAACAAGAAACGAAAATTCGCTGGCGGTTGCTCGTGGGCTGGTGTCCGGCTCTACCTCTGAGTCAATGCCCTCCGCGGCTACAACCGCCAGTGGGGGCAAAGGCTTGAACGCAGCGCTGGAAGCGCTTCGCCACCCAAAGGCCGTCGCCTGCCTAGCGGAACGTGAAGATTCGCCAGAGCACGAAAGTGTGCTTATAGCCCGCCGACAGCAGATTGCTCCCCTTCGACCTCGCTCGGGGCAGGCTCCACGGGGCTCTTCGGAATGACAACATGAATGCAAGCGGCGCCATACTTAGGACGCGGCATCGAAAGCGTGCCATAACTGCGTTTCTCTTGGTGATCATTTGCGGACTGCTTTCCATGAGCACGTTCGCTGAGGCGAGCGGCAAAACTACCGCGCCGAATCGTTTGGCCGCGCTCGATTCGATTGTGCGGCAGGCGATTCAGAATGGCGAGATTCCCGGTGCGGTGGTGCTGATAGGCCATGATGGGCAGGTGATCTACCGCAAGGCATTTGGGCACCGTTCGCTGGAGCCGCGCAGAGAGCCGATGACAACTGACACAATCTTCGATATTGCCTCGCTGACCAAGGTGGTTGCCACGACCACGGCGGTAATGCAGCTGGAGGAACGGGGCACGGTCCGCCTGAACGATCCCGCGATGAAGTACATTCCAGAATTTGCACAAAATGGAAAAGACGACATCACGCTGCGGGAGTTGCTAACGCATTTTTCCGGACTGCCCGAAGGCCTGGACCTGAAGCAACCCTGGCAAGGACGCGCCGCGGGCTTGCGCGAGGCGTATGAGATCAAGCCAATCGCGGCGGCGGGCGCGCGTTTTCACTACAGCGATGTGAACTTTATTGTGCTAGGTTCGATGGTGGAGCGACTGACGGATACATCGCTCGATAAGTATTGCGCAGCCAGGATTTTTGCGCCGCTGGGCATGGCACATACGCGGTTTCTGCCACCTGCCGCGTGGCTGCCGAAAATTGCTCCCACGCAATATGACGAACACGAGCACATGCTGCGCGGGGTAGTGCACGATCCGACCGCGCGCCGCATGGGAGGGGTAGCGGGCAGCGCGGGCCTGTTTTCGACGGCTGACGATCTATCGAAATTTGCCCAGGCGCTGCTGAATGGAAGTCCGGTGTTATCGCCGCTTGCGGTGGAGAAGATGACGACGCCGCAGCAGCCGCCCACGGCGCAAGTGCTGCACGGGCTGGGATGGGATATCGATTCGCCGTACTCCAGCCCGCGCGGAGATTTTCTGCCGGTCGGATCATTTGGGCATACGGGATTCACGGGAACGTCGTTGTGGATCGATCCGACGACAAAGACTTACATCATCATTCTGACCAATGCGGTGCATCCGCGCGGGAAGGGAAGCACGATTGCGCTTCGGTCGGAGATCGCGACGGCAGTGGCGACCGCGCTGCCGTTGACGATAAGCGAGAAAGAAAAGTTGCGCTGGGAGAGCATTACCGGCTACAACGAGACGCAGACTGCGGCGCGGAAAATCAGCGTGAGAAATGGCAGTGTGCAGACCGGTATTGACGTTTTAGAGGCTCATAACTTCGACGTGCTCGGCGGAAGCACCGATCGCAAAAAGAAAATCGGCATCCTGACCAATCAGACCGGAGTGGACGCGCAAGGGCGGCGCACCATTGACGTACTGGCTGCAGCACCGGGAGTTTCGTTGCAGGCGATTTTTAGTCCGGAGCATGGGGTTACCGGAACGCTGGATACAACGGCGATTGGGAACTCCCGCGATACGACCACAGGAGTGCCGGTGTACAGCGTGTATGGCGGGACCGACGCGGCGCGGCGGCCGTCGCCGGATGTTTTGAAGACGCTGGATGCGGTTGTGATTGACGTGCAGGATGCTGGCGCGCGCTTTTACACCTACGAAACCACGCTGGGATATTTTCTGGAGGCGGCGGCAAAGGCAGGAATTGAAATTATCGTGCTCGACCGCCCGAATCCGATCACCGGCTCGTTTGTGCAGGGGCCGATTTCCGACCCGGGGCGCGAGAGCTTCGCGAACTACTCTCAAGTTCCGGTGCGGCATGGCATGACCATGGGTGAGCTGGCGAAGATGTACAACGAAGAGCGCGGTATTCACGCCCGGCTGACGGTGGTGCCGATGGCGGGCTGGCTGCGCGGCGATTGGTTCGATTCGACGGATTTGGCGTGGGTGAATCCTTCACCGAATTTGCGCAGCTTAACGGAGGCGACGCTGTACCCGGGCGTTGCTCTGGTGGAAGGCACGAATATTTCGGTCGGCCGTGGCACGGACACGCCGTTTGAAGTAATGGGGGCGCCATGGGCGAATGGGCGCGAACTGGCGGCATATTTGAATGCGCGCGGCATCTCTGGCGTGCGGTTTGTCGCAGCGAGCTTCATGCCCAGCAGCGGGACGTATCACGGCGAGAACTGCCAGGGGATCAACCTGATGGTGGTTGAGCGCAATGCGCTCGACGGGCCGGAGTTGGGGATTGAGCTGGCCTCGGCGTTGCACAAACTGTATCCGCAGCAATATCACATGGATCGGATGATGGAGATACTGGCCAACCAGAGCGTGTTTGACGCGATCATGCAGGGTGAGGATCCGCGGCGGATCGCCGAAGATTGGCAGGAGCCACTGGAGAAGTTCGAAGAGCTGCGGCAGAAGTATTTGATCTACAAATAAGGCATCGTACCTCCGAGGCCGATCCGGCGTCCGGATATACAACTTTCCCTTCGAAGTGGTGCATCCCACAGCAAGATATTCACCCCTTATTACAGCGGCCGCGGGTCGCCGACAGGTCTATAATGGCGCGCATCGCCGCACGCCAGGAGTCATTATGCGAACGATGTTTGTAGCCAGCACGAGCGTGTGGATCGTGTTTTCCGCGATGGCGTTAGCACAACAGGGAGCAGTGGCCACAGTGCCGGCGGCAGAGCAGGCGGCCAGAGTAAATCAACTGATGATTCCGGCGGGAACGCAGGTTCCGGTAGCGCTGAAACATGCCATTTCGACCAAAAGCGCACGGGAGGGCGACGCAGTCTATGCGCAGACAACATTTCCGATCGTCCTGAATGAGAAAGTGCTGGTGCCGGCGGGAACGTATGTACAGGGAAGAATCAGCAAGACCGAGCGAGCGGGCCGGATGAAGGGCCGGGCCGAGGTGCTGATTCATTTCACCACGCTGATCTATCCCAGCGGCTATACCGTACTGCTGCCGGGCGCGGTCGAAAATGTTCCCGGAGCGGACAAGACCTCGATTAAGGATTCTGAAGGAACGATTCAGCAGGACCGGCAGACGGGAGAAAAAATCGAAAAGGCTGCTGAGCGCGGCGCCGAAGGTGGAGCGGGCGGTGCGGTGATTGGCGGCCTAAGCAGTGGACGCGCGACCGGTGCGGGAATCGGCGCGGGAATTGGCGGGGCGGCGGGGATTGCGATGGCACTGCTATCGCGCGGCGCCGATGTGCGGTTGGAGGCTGGAACGACGGTGCAAATGGTAATCCAACGCGATGTGCCGTTGGATACGACGCGCATTGCGGCGAAGTAGAGAACGGTTCAGGGACAGGGTTCGCGGCAGAGGGTGAACCCACCACAATGATTTGTCTTTAGGATTTGCTGGCGGCAGAATAGGCGAAGCGGTAGCTCTGCGAGTCGATCTGCTTGCGGAGATCCCCCCAGATGTTTTCGGGCATGGAGAGAAAAATGCGAACCACGTCGGGATCAAACTGACGGCCAGACCAGTTGTCGGATCTCCTCGCGGGCCGCCGGACATCGATTTGCGCGGGCCGGTAAGGACGGTCGGAGGTAATCGCGTCAAGGGTGTCGGCGACCGAGAAAATGCGCGCACCCAGTGGAATCTCCTCCGCCTTGAGGCCGCGCGGATAGCCCGTGCCATCAAATTTTTCCTGGTGGGAGTAGACGATCTCCGCGGCCTCACTCAAGAAACGGAATCTTCTTAAGCATCTGATAGCCGCGGTAGCAATGCTCCCGCATGATGGCGATTTCATCCGGATTCAAGAGCGCCGGGCTTGCGCAGGATCGCATCCGGAATGGCCATCTTGCCAATGTCATGTAAAAACGCGCCGCGGGCGATCACCCGAATTTCTTTGTCCATGTAACCCCATGTGCTTGGCCATGGCGATGGTGAAGGCCGTTACGCGCTTGGAGTGACCTTCCGTTTCAGCATCCTTGAGATCGAGCGCATCGCCCAAAGCTTCGAGCGTGATGTCGTACGAGCGCTCCAGATTGCGCATGGTGTTGCTGCAGTTGCTGGGTGCGGGCTTGGACCTGGCTTTCCAGATTTGTCTGGTAGGCGCGGTTTTCGATCTTCAGCCGGCGATTTTCCATGAGCGCGGCGAACCGTGGCCAGCAACTGCTCCCGTTCGAACGGCTTCAGCAGGTAATCGTAAGCGCCATTACGGATGGCGGCAAGAGCGACGGAAATATCGTGCACCGCCGTCACCATGATCACCGGCATATCCGGGGTGCGCTCCTTGGCGCGTTCCAGCAAGGCAATTCCATCCATTCCGGCCATCATCAGATCGGAGAGCATGAGCGCAAACTGCTTCACCCGGACTCGAGTAGGGCCAGGGCTTCTTCGCCGGAAGCTCGCCTGCAGGCAGGCGTACTTTCCCCCGGCGCTCAGCATGGAAGAAACAATCTCTCGGATTGGTTCCTCGTCATCGACGACGAGAATGCGTTCGGGCGTATGGTACATGGATGGATTGAGTGTACGGCTCATTCTACCGGAGTTCCGAGGTACCCAAAGTAACCAAGGGATAGGGGAAAGCACATTGGTTACGCGGTGCGGCATGCTAAGAAAGAAAGAAAAGGGAAGATTTGCCCTTCACCAATTGATGAATACTGCCCTACCTGGTACACTTGGTACGCGGGCAATGCCGTCGTTCCACAACTCATGGCGCAAGAGTGGGCCGCCCTGATCGTGCTGGCCGCCACTCTGGTGGTTTACCGCACTTTCCGCGAGCGTTATCTGCTGATTTGGATTGGTGGCTGGCTCCGCATATCGCCGCCGGGTGGCACCTTTGCGGGCGGGCGCGTACGGGTTGTCGGCGTGGGCGGTTGCGCTTTCCCATGCGGAATTCGTCATGGCTGTGGGGTTTTTCTTCGCAGCCTGGTTCTCTGTCTATAGTCATGCCAGAGCAAACTGATTATGCCCCTGTTCGTGGCCGTCGCTTGCGCGCTGTCAGGCTATGCGGTCATGCGGGTCCTGTTGTGGCCCAATTCCCTGGCACCGACTGCTCGTGTCGCTGAAGTCTCGTGCCGGCTGATCGCGCTGCCGGCCGGATCGTGCTTCTTCGCTATCGCTGGGCACGAGCGGAAATTGGCCCCTGGTTGTTGGCCCTGAGCCTGGTTTTGCTGCAGCCCCAGGGAACTGCATTCGCTCGTTGCATTTACCGTTCCGAGCCGGGTAGACCTGACTGGCGATCTGCTGTTCGGGCTGCCAGCATGCTGCTCGCTGGTTTTCGATGAGTCCAAGATGCGCACCCGACGTTTGGGGGTGATCAATGCCCTTACCGACAGCATGACGCGGGCTCAGCAGCCGGGCCCCATGCTGGACGACCGCCCTTGAGGAACTGAAAGCCCTGATGGGGGCGCAGGCAGCCTGGTTCCGCCTGCTCGAGGGCGACAAGATGGTGATTGTCCAACAAATTGGGCTTTCGCCGCGATTTCATGAGCGACCGCATGTCGGTGCCGAAAGACGATTCCTTCGAACGCGGATTCTCGATGATGGCAATCCGGTGGCGATCCGGATATCGTCTGCCACCGATGTCCGAGCCCGCCTTCCTGCAAAAAGAAGGCTTTCAATATTGCATTCTGGTTCCGGTGTTGGGAAAGAAATCGGTGATCGGCACCCTGGCGCTGGGCAGCAATCGCCACGTGCCTATACGCCGAAGGAGATGGAATTTCTTGCCACGACGGCCCACCAGTTAGGCATGGCGGTCGAGAATCTGCGATTACTCGAACAGATCCTGCGTTCGCACCGGCAGTGGGCCAATACCTTCGATTCCATCCAGGATTCAGTGCTGCTGCATGACTCGGAGTTCCGCATCATGAAGGCCAATCTTGGATTGCTGCGACGGTTGGAGCGGGCGACCACGGACGTGATCGGGAGCTTCATGCCAGGCAACCCTTCCCCATGACGGAGGCGATTGGAAAGGTTGCCCTTACTGCCAGGGCGGGAAGGTTTTCTATGAGGGCGCGGATCCGTGCTTCGGCGGGTTCTCGCATGGTTTCAACCTCCTCATACCGCGAGCAAGGAAACAAACAGAAAGGCACAATTCACGTAATTAGGGACGTGACCGACCGGCACCTCGCGGAAAAAAAATATCGCCTGTTATTCGAGCAGATGCAGGAGGGGGTTTTTGTGGCCACGCCCGACGGGGCAGTTGCAGGATTGCAATGACGCATTCGTGCGCATGCTGGGCCTGAGCAATCGCGAAGAAGCCATGGCGCTGAATCTAGACGAGGAAGTGTATGTCTCGCCGGGAGCGCAGACAGGAATTCCGGCGGGAAGTGGAAAGCAGCAATTTTGTACGTAACTTCGAAGTGTTGTTGCGGCGCCAGCGACGGTACGGTGCTGAGCGCGATGGAGAGCAGCTTTGCGACCCGCGATAGCGACGGCAATATCGAGCGTTATCAGGGTTTCTTGCTCGATATCACCGAGAAGAAGCAGGCGGAAGACGAAATTCGGCGCCGTAATCGCGAACTGAATGCCTTAAACGCAATGGCGATGATCGCCAGCCAGTCTTTCGATCTGGACGAAATTCTGAATCTTACTCTGCGGCAGATGATTTCTTCTGCTCGATGCGCAGGCGGGATCGATTTACGTTGCCGATGCCGGGGATTTTATGTTCCGCCGACGGGCCGACTGGGGGCGTAATGGCGAAGAAAGCGCCGGTTGCGCTGAAATTCACCTCCCGGACGGATTTGGAGATCTGGTGACTCGCTCCCGGACCGAGGTCCTGACGGCGGAGTACTTGCCTCATCTTCCAGCCTCGGTAGCGGAATTCATATCGGGGGGAGAGCCGGGGTCCTGGATCTGGGTATTGCTATGGGGCAGGGAACATCCCCTGGGAATGATGGGGCTGCGGCGGAATGGGAGGCAGAAATATACTGGGAAGCGACGAGAATCTCCTGGTCGCGACCGCCCGCCAACTGGCCACCACCATCGAGAAAGTTCGGTTGTATGAACAGACCTCGCGCGCTTATGACGATTTGCGCCGCACCCAGGAGCAGTTACTGCAGAGCGAGAAAATGTCAGCGGTGGGTCAGTTAATTTCCGGTGTTGCCCATGAGCTGAACAATCCGCTGACGGCGATTTTGGGGTATGCCCAACTTCTGGAAAGCGAGCAACTGGGCAGCCGCGCGGCCGATTTCGTAGCCAAGATTTTTCGCCAGGCGCAACGGACCCACCGGGTGGTTCAGAACCTGCTGTCGTTTGCGCGCCAGCGCAAACCCCAGCGCTACCGCGTGGATGTGCGCAAGGTGTTGGAGGAAACTCTCGCGCTCCGGGAATACGATTTGAAGGTAAATGGAATTCAATTGGTGAGAGAGATCGAACCGGATCTCCCCGGGGTGGTCGCGGATCCGCATCAGCTTGAGCAGGTCTTCCTCAATATCATTAACAACGCACTCGACGCGATGTTGGAAGTGGGGAAGGGTGGCGCGTTGCGGGTGACCGTACGAGCGGCCGCCGGAAAAATAGATATCGAATTTCGAGACTCCGGACCCGGAATTAAAGAACCCAATCGCATTTTCGACCCCTTCTACACGACCAAAAGCGTGGGCAAAGGCACCGGGCTGGGGCTCAGCATTTGTTATGGGATCATCAAGGAACATGGAGGTGACATTTCCGCCCACAACCAGCCCGGCGGCGGAGCCAGCATTGAAATACGGTTACCTCTTGCCGTGCAGGGAACGGAGCTGGAACAGGCCCTGTCCCCGGCTCGCCACGAGCTTGCCATCCGGGGGCGCGTGCTGCTGGTGGAAGATGAAGAGGCAGTGCTCGAACTTGAGCGGGATGTGCTCGCCGGTGCGGGAGCGCAGGTTGTGACCTGTATGAATGCCGAAGACGCTCGAACGAAATTGCTTACCGAGCCATTCGATGCCTTGATTATTAATGGAAAGATGCCTGGAGGGTGGAATGCGGGGGATCTCCACCAGTGGATAGGCGAGAAGTGTCCGGAAATGCAACGGCGCACCGTCTATACTTACTCGACCATGGTTGAGCCAGAGGTACGCGCCTTTCTGCAAGAAAATCAACTGCCATTTCTGGTTAAGCCCTTCGAGGTGGCGGAGTTGATACTGCAGGCACGGCGCTTGCTCCAGAAAACTCAAACGGCGGTTGCCGGTTAGGCGCTGCTAAAGTGACCGGCGAAGACTCTTGGTCAACTCGCGCAGAGCGGCATCATTGCGCCGATACCACATCCACAAGCCGAGCTTCCTGGCATGGACCAGTCCAGCTTTTTTTAAAACCGCCATGTGATGAGAAATCGTTGGCTGAGCAAGACGGATACGCTCTTCGATGTCGGCGGCGCACAGGCCTACCTCTTTACCGATCGAGCATCCCCCCTTTTCTTTCAGGACTTGCAGAATGCGGCGCCGCGTGGGATCCGCAATCGCCCGCAGGGCGCGGTCAAGATTTTGTTCGGGAGCACCCATCAATGGCAGATCCGTGATCTGCAGAATACCAGAGGTGAGACTTTACTCGCCGGTTCTACGGCTAGGAGTCACTTTTTAAGAATGGGATTGTAGCCGTCGTTCATGAGCCGGGCGCGAGTGTCTTCCGCGTTCTTGACATCGGCAAATGGCCCTACCTGCACGTGGTAGAGCTTGTCGGATCCTACGACCGAGGAAGCAGCGTACTGCTTTCTCTTGAGGGCATCGACGAGAGCATCGCCGTCTTCCGGGCGGCTCACCGCCGCTACTTGCACGTAGTACCCGCCGACCGCCGGGGCAGCGGTCGGGTCGGGAGCAGAAGTGCGAATCCGAAGCGTTCGCACCCGCGGGGTTGCTGCCCATCGCCGGCGCATCTTCGGAATTTTGACTGGCCGATTTGTAAAGGGCTAAATCGGCTGAAGCTGCTGAACCGGCGCCGGTCGAGGGTTTGACGGCCGAAGGTCGGGCGCCTCCAGCCACGGTTGTAGCGGACGTCGCGTCGCTGGACACAACCGGCGCGGAAGAATTTTTCCCCATCTTGAATCCCATGCCGAAAAATGCGGCGCACAACGCCACCAGCCCAAAGAACAGAAACAGCACCTTGCCTGTGCCGAGAGTGATTTCTGTATCGTGCGACTCTGCCATTCAGAGCTCCGGAATGAGAATTTTCGACTCGCGCTGAACGAAACGGCCACGGCTATGTTTGCGGACTTCCCTCGACCTTGCCCATCAGCTTCTGCAGACTGGACATGAAGTCCACCGGCACGGGGAAGATCACGGTCGTGTTCTTCTCGACTCCGATTTCGGTGAGAGTCTGCAGATAGCGTAGTTGCACGCTGACCGGTTCGGTGGCCAGAAGGTGGGCTGCGTCCACCAGACGCTGGGCCGCGGAAAATTCGCCTTCGGCGTGGATGATTTTCGAGCGCTTTTCGCGTTCCGCCTCGGCTTGCTTGGCCATCGCTCGCAGCATGGATTCAGGCATATCAACTTGTTTGACCTCGACGTTGGTGACTTTGACTCCCCAGGGCGAGGTGTGGGTGTCGAGAATGCTCTGCAAGCGCAGGTTGATCTTTTCGCGGTGCGAAAGTAATTCATCAAGTTCCTGCTCACCGAGAACGGAACGCAAGGTAGTCTGGGCGAATTGCGACGTCTGATAAACGTAATTGGAAACCTCGACCACCGCCTTGGTGGGTTCGATCACGCGCAAAAAGATCACTGCGTTGACCTTGAGGGTCACGTTGTCACGGGTGATGATGTCTTGGGGCGGAACTTCGAGGGCTTCCTGCCGCAGGGAAACCCGGACCATGCGGTCGATGGGAGCGAATACCAGAACTACTCCTGGGCCTTTGGCGCTCGAGAGCAGGCGGCCGAGTCGGAAGATGACTCCACGCTCGTATTCGGCCAGGATTTTGATGGAGCTGAAAAGATAAAGAACCACAATCACGATCACTACCGTAGTGAAACCAAAGCCGAGTTCCATCAAACCCTCCTACTGCATCTGCGGCGGATTGTATCGCACTTCAGCCGCACGTGCCGTGTTTCATGGCCGGGCGGCGTTATCAGGCATGATTCACGAGAGCGCAACGTCACAGTTGCGCGACCGGTACGGGATTGGTGGATGAAGCCGCATCCACTTGAAGCTGGAGGCCATCCACTTTGCGCACCACCACCAGTTGGCCGGATGGCAGGCTGGCGGAAGCGACTGCATCCCAAAGTTCACCGTGTACGAAGACCTTACCCGCGGGCGAGAGCGCGGTTTGGGCTATCCCGGTTTCGCCGATGAGTCCCTGGGCTCCGGTCATGACTTTGTTGGCGCGCGCTTTAAGGGCAAGCCGCATGAGGAAGACGGTAATAACGCCGAATGGAATGCTGACCGCAAGCGCGGTGAGCAAATGCACCTGCATCTCCGGAATCGGCGAATCCACCAAAAGTAGGCCGCCAAGCGTCAAGGTAGCGACTCCGCCGAGGCCAAGAACACCATGAGATGCGAATTTCGCTTCAAGCGCAAACAGCGCGAAGGAGAGCAGGATGAGAATCAAGGCGGCAAAGCGCACCGGCAGCAGATTGAGGGCGAAGGCTGCCAGCAGTATGAAAATCACCCCCACCGTTCCGGGAACCACCGCGCCGGGGTGGTTGAACTCGACGTATAAAGCCAGTGCGCCGATCACAAACAGAATGAAAGCCACATTCGGGTCCATGATGTAGTCCAGAATGTGTTGCTTGAGCGTCATGTCGAAGATACGGACGGGCTGCCCGGCAAGATTCAGGGTTATGGTCTGGCCGTCAAAGCGCTTCACGGGTTTGCTGGCGATTTGTTTGAACAAATCGTCTTCGTTGGGCGCTATGTAGTCAATCAGCTTTTGGGTCAGCGCCTCCTGATCGCTGAAAGATTTCGATTGCCGCACCGCGCTTTCCGCAACTTCGACGTTGCGGCCACGCTTGGAGACATAGGAGCGCATAAAGGCGGCGGCATCGTTTTCCACCTTTTCTTTCATTACGTCGTCCATTTTGCCGCCATATAAACTCACGGGATGGGCTGCCCCGGTATTGGTACCCGGCGCCATGGCGGCGACGTCGGCACTTTCGAGGATAAAAAAGCCGGCGGAAGCCGCGCGATCTCCGCTGGGCGCCACGTAGATGATGACCGGGACGGGCGAGGCAAGGATTTTGCCGATGATCTCGCGGGTGGAGTCGAGCAAGCCGCCCGGGGTATTGAGTTCGATCAGCAACGCCTGATCGTGGTTGCGAGCCGCATCCTGAATGGCGCGGTCAATATATTCGGCGGTGATGGGCTGAATAGTGTCGTCCACCACGATCTTGAGCACTTCGGCGGAGGCGGGAGCGGCAAATGCCGTCACAAGCAACGTGATAAGAACGAGATAGACAGCGCGCAAAACGAAGGGCAGCTTCATGGAAGTAGCCTCCGCTCTATTGTCTCGCAAATTGGCGCGATACACGAATGGAGGTCAACTTCGCGCCGGGACGCCGAATCTGTCAGCTCGTAAAGCCCTACGGTTGATCGTAGTATCCAGTTCGGGTGCGGGCGGTGAGCCCCGGCTTGTCAATCTTGATTTGCAGGCTATGGTATTCATTGGGTCCATCGGATGGCGGGGAATCGAATGAGATCGTATAAAAAGCCTTGGTATCTTCAAGACAATGAGCAATCAGGCCGGCGACGTCGTTGCTCGAGTTCAGAACCTGGCCGCCGGTTTGCGTGGCAAACACCTCGAGCCCGAGATCTCCATTTTCCACTTTATTCGCCGACTTCACGCCCTTGACAAAGCTCTGGTAGTAAATGGTTCGACCGGTGGCCGCGTCCGCCAGGCCGAGGGGATCGACGCTGTATAGCGTGACGCGAGCCTCGCGCAGCGCGGCCGAGAGCCCCACGATGAGATTGAAAAGTGCGGCCTGCGCTTTCTTGCCGAGTTCCACCTCGGGTCCCGATAACAAAGGCCAGCCTGGACTTAGCCAGATCAGTAGCTTCCGGCCGGGCTGGGTATTCTCGTATGCGGCCAACCTCTGTAGATCGGTAATCGAAATTTGGGTGCGCTCCGCGCCGCCATAAAATCCCTGCGACCGTCCAATGGAACGCAAACTGGTAGGACTGTCATCCAGCGATTTGGCTAACGCGTTTCCATCTCGAATGGGCTTGGCCTGAATCTGTGAGGAGGTGTCGGTGAGAAGAACCAGCGACATCGGAATCGGGAGCTGACCGTCATTTTGCTGGAGAAATTTGTCCAGCTGCTGGCGCTCGAAAACCACGCTCTGATAGCCGGTGTTAATCGCGTCTACCACCACAATAGCCTGTTGCGGAGGATCGGCCGCGGTGATCGGTTCGGCGTGAAAGGAAAGAATGCTCTGCGGTTGCTTGTCGTCCAGCAGGGTAAAATCCTGTTGCTGTA
Organism: uncultured Acidobacteriaceae bacterium; assembly: GCA_963834075.1. GTDB lineage: Bacteria > Acidobacteriota > Terriglobia > Terriglobales > Acidobacteriaceae > PALSA-270. Next base: position 289,284 of record CAWIAH010000011.1, on the reverse strand, counting down.
ATCCGGCGATTGCCTTGCCCGACTTATCGGATACGACGACGTCGAGTTCGATGCGGCGATTCGCGCTGGGCGGAATCGCGGTGGCATTATTGGCAGCCGCGGCAGGACTATTCTGCTGAGCAGATCCGGATACGGACATGCAGAACCATATAAAGACCGGGATCACGAATGCATGGCGCATGATCATCTCAAAGGGAACCCGTGGGAATGCTACTACTATCCCAACGGTTCGCCCTAGCGATAAAGTTAGCTGGACGACCAGCATGGGGCGTCCTGAGGATTACGTTTGTTGGGGGGGGACACCGTGACGAAAAAAGCGGACCAAGCGAAGACGATCGCGGAAGGGAAGCCGAAGGAAACTTTAGTCGAGTTTTTGTCTTCTTCGGCGGCAATGCTGGCTACAGGTTTTTTCATCCTCACGTTTTGTCTGCAGGCCTTCGCAATTCCCACAAGTTCCATGGAGAACCCGCTGCTGGTAGGCGATCATGTATTCGTGGATCGCGTTCAGTTTGCGCCTAAGACGTCCTGGCTGGGCCCGCTGCTTCCGTACCGCGACATTCGCAGGGGCGACATTGTGGTGTTTTTGTCGCCGCAAACGCCGGGGCTACACGTGGTGAAGAGAATTATCGGCATACCGGGTGACCGCATCCATTTGCGCGATGGCGTGGTCTACCGCAACGGGCAAAGGCTGGATGAGCCTTATTTAGCGCACGATGCCGATAACTCCGCTGACTACTATCGCAACGATTTCCCGGCCGTGCCGCCGTCCGCTCAGGATGATCTCTTCAAAGCGTGGGAGGCGGAATTGCCTTCGCACCTTCAAGGAGAGGATATTGTGGTCCCGCCGAACGCTTACTTTGGCATGGGCGATCATCGGGGCGTCAGCTACGACAGCCGCTATTGGGGATTCATTCCCAAGGAGAATGTGATTGGGCGTCCGCTGTTAATTTATTGGTCATTTGAGACGCCGGAGGACGATTACTTGAAAACCTCGGCCGGCGACCGGGCCGCATCGCTGGCGCATGTCATGGTTCACTTTTTCGATGAGACACGATGGAGCAGGACGCTGCGAATCGTGCGTTAGCCGCCTTAACCCGGTAAGGGGCTAACTCGCTTGCTGCTCGATCTTCGTTTCTTCCTGTTTCGGCTCCGTCCATCCCGGCAAGTTTGTATCCCCGGTAATGAGCCTTGCGCCGCGCTCGTAGGTGAAGTACGACCACGCCCACTGGATGAAGACGAGAATGCGATTGCGGAAGCCGATCAGGAAGAAAATATGCACGAACAGCCAGGAGAGCCAGGCAATGAAGCCGGAAATATGAACCTTTCCAAACTGAGCGATGCCTGCCGACCGGCCGATGGTGGCCAGACTCCCCTTGTCCACATAACGGAACTTCTTGCGGGGAACGCCTTTCAGGTCGCGAGCGATGTTTCGCGCGGCGGACTTGCCTTCCTGCATGGCAACCGGGGCGACTCCGGGCAGCAACTTGCCACGTGAGTCCTTCAGCGCTGCCAGATCGCCGATCACGAATACTTCAGGATGACCGGGGATGCTTAAGTCTGGATTTACCAATACCCGCCCGGCGCGATCGGTCGGTGCTCCGAGTTTTTTCCCTAGCGGCGAGGCGGCTACGCCCGCCGCCCAAAGCACAACCGATGCCGGCAGCCGGGTTGCGCCCACAAAAACGGCAGACGGCTCGATACCCGTGACCATGGTCGAGGTGTGAACTTCCACCCCGAGCTTGCGCAGTTGTTTCTCCGCGCTGCGTGACAGATCCTCGGCGTAAGCGGGCAAAACGCGCGGCCCGCCTTCCAGCAAGATGACACGAGTTCGCTTGGGATCAATGGAATGAAATTCGTGGGCCAGAACGTGATGCGCGATCTCCGCCAGTGTGCCGGCTAGTTCCACGCCGGTAGGACCGCCTCCCACGATTACAAAATTCAGCGGGGTCTGTCCTTCACCCAGCCAGCCCCGGCGCTCGGCGAGTTCGAAGCTCAACAGAACCCGGCGTCGGATCTCGATGGCGTCTTCGATAGTCTTCAGTCCGGGAGCGAGGGGCTCCCACTCCGGATGACCAAAATATGCGTGGCTGGCGCCCGCAGCCACGATCAGGTAGTCATAGGGAACCTCGGCATCCGCCAATTTGAGGCGATGATTCGCCAGATCGAAGTCGTGCACCTCTCCCAGCAAAACTTCGACGTTGCGGCCGCGGAGAATCGAACGAATGGGCGAAGCGATTTCACCGGGGGAAAGCCCGGCCGTCGCAACCTGATAAAGCAGCGGTTGAAAAGTGTGATGATTCGTGCGGTCAATCAGAGTGACTCGCGCATGGGAATGCGCCACTGTCCGGGCGGCCACCAACCCACCAAATCCTCCGCCGACGACCACCACATTGGGAACACGTTTATTTTCCATTGCGCTTCGTCCCAGTTTATTGGATGAACAAAAAACTTGCTGGCTTCGGAAAGTTCTTCACAGGTATTCTTTGATTCCATGCATGGTTGTATGGATGGTGATCGGCCGAGGAGTGCCGGGTAAGAGCTGAGGTTTTTACCCTTTCGTTACCTTTGTGTGTTGAAGGCCGCCGGCAGTATTGCTGTAGAATCGTCGCATAGCTGATTTCTTGCCTGACTCATGACCAAGCTCGTGAAAAAATTCGCTACATTGATTTTGTTGGGCGCGATTGCTTGTGTTCCCGCCCTGGCGCAGGCCGGTCCGCGTGGCGTAGCGCAAGCCCGCAAGCTCAATAAGCGGCAGGCGAAGGCCATCAAGAGATATGCCAAGGCGCAACGTAAAGCGCAGCGAAAATCGGTTCTCAGAGATCGAAAAATGACCAGGCAGGCCAACAAGCCTCGCTAGGCCGGGCGATGCGCGGGATCGGACCTAGGTTTGGGATCGAACCGATCGGGATCGAAAACAGATCGGGCTCGAACATAGATTAAAATGAGCGGCAGCCCTGCCGTAAAGTAAGCTGGCCTTTATCCCGGAAAGACGTTTTGCACGCCGAATCAACCTCACTTACGCCCCCCGTTTTCGTGAACGACTGGCGGCGTTTTCTACTTCCTTCGGCCGCGGACCTGATTTTTCTTGGATTGCTATTCTCCCTGAGCTGCGGAGTGACCGGTTCACGATTGCTGAACGACGCTGACACCGGCTGGCAAATTCGTAATGGCGAATTGATACTCCAGACTCACGCAGTTACCCGCAGCGATCCGTTCTCCTCCACCATGCAAGGTCAGCGCTGGTATGCATGGGAGTGGCTCTATGACGTCCTGGTTGCCGGTGTTCATCACTGGATGGGACTTAACGGGGTGGTTTTTGTCAGCGCGATTGTGATCGCCGCGGCGTTTGCGCTGACGTTTCGCGTGACGGTGGCCAGCGGAGGCAACACACTTCTAACGATCATACTGTTGGCCTTGGCGGTTGGCGCTTCGACCATCCATCTGTTCGCGCGGCCGCATATTTTCAGTTGGCTCCTGGTAGTCATCTGGTTTTACATGCTCGACACCTGGGATCAAGGCGGGATTTCCGCCGCGAGACACTTGTTGTGGTTGCCGCCGCTCATGCTCTTATGGGTCAACCTGCACGGCGGATTTCTGACCGGCTTTGTCTTGTTCGGAATCTATTTGCTGAATGAGCTGGCGCAGTTCGTTATATCGCGGGATCGGCTTCGAGCTGCACGGATAAGGTTCCTTATCGGAGTCATACTCGTATGTGCGGTGGCGACATTTGTGAATCCATATGGATACAACCTGTACATCCATATTTATCAATATCTTACAAACAACTTTCTGATGAATCACATTCAGGAATTCCGTTCGCCGGATTTTCACGGTGGTGCACAACAATGTTTTGTCTTTCTGTTGTTGATCGCGTTCGCAGCCTTGGCTTCGGCCAGGGAAAAACTGCGCTTTTCGCAATTTCTGGTAATCATTTTTGCGGCGGGAAGCGGTCTCTATACAGCCCGCAATTTGCCGGCGTCGTCAATTCTTCTGGTGCTGACGGTGGCGCCAATTCTGTCGAAGACGATGCATATAGCGGGCACTGACGATGGGACGGCGAAGTGGCTACGCGAGACGCTTGAGAGATGCGACGCGCTCGGGACGCGAATGGCGGGGGCGGAATCCTTCCTGCGCGGCCATCTCTGGCCGGCGGTAGGGACGGTTTTTGGCCTATGGATTTGCTTGCACGGCGGAGTGCTCGGCAGCACACAGTTCATGGATGCACGCTTCTCTCCGCCACGCTTTCCCGTGCAGGCGGTGGATTTTATCGAGCAACACCACATGAATCAGCCGGTCTTTTGTCCTGATTACTGGGGTGGGTATTTAATTTACAGGTTGTATCCGGGAGTGCAGGTTGTTGTTGACGACCGGCATGATCTGTATGGCGAACAATTCTTCAAGCAATACCTGAAGACCGTCCAGGTTGAGACTGGCTGGCAAAATCTTCTCAATCAGGAGAAAGTGAGGGTTATTCTGGTGCCCGCGGGGTCGGCGCTGGCGAATGTCTTGAAGGAGTCTTCGGGTTGGAGAATCGCATACGAAGACAAAGTAGGCGCGCTTTTTCAGAGGAATTCTTCTTACTGATTAGGACTGCAGAGCAGAGGCAGGGACAGCCGAGCTAGTAGCGATCGTTGGTATCAATGCCGAAGCCCAGGATCGCGTTCACTTCGACCGGCTGATTGCCGCGCAGCGCTGGACTGAACTTCCAACCGGGGAGTGCGGCCAGAACCTTGGCTGTCGTTACCGGCTCGCCGGGTTCGAGGACTTGTGGATTGCGTAGAATCCCGGTCCGGTCGAGGACGCAGGCGATAACCAGGCGGCCGCGATGCAGGCCCGCCGGAAGATCCACGCGCATGGGTTGGGGTGAACTCAAGTCCTGCATGTACGGATGCGCTGCTGTCGCCGGGTCAGAGAACTGCATGACGGCCACGCCAAGCGCGGTGTCAATGTAGCGCGTATAAACTTTGTCGCCCTTCATTGCACCATAGAAATTGAAGGCGCCGCCGGAACGTGAGGTGGCAACGATGGTAATGCCGGTGCCTTTCTCGCGCGACGCTGACGACCGCGAGGGATCGGTGGGTTCAGATCCGCCCTGAGAAAAGCTGGGAAGATTAACCACGTTGGTGGTTCCACCGCTCACCTCGACACCCGGAGCAGGCGGATCGCCTGCGGCAGCGTTACCAGCGCCGCCCTTGCCGGGATATGGAGAGATTCCCCCGCGCGCCGTCGGGTCGGAGCCATGGCCGCTGCCTTCGTGGCCTGCCCCCGGGCCTTCGCCGGACAGCCCGCTGCCCGGACCATTGCCCCGGCTAATGCCATTTCCTCCACCGTATCCGCCCAGGCCGGCTTTATCCCCACCTTGCGGGGACATGGCCAATGACCCTGCTCCCGAGCTACCCGGAACCCCTACTTTCGACCCCGGCCGGTCGGAAAGCACAACTCCGGAGTTCTTTCCGTTTCCTCCGCTGGTAGGCGGCGCCGCCAGGTCACCGAGTTCGCCGAGGCCACCAAGACCGCCGCCTCGCGAGCCACGTCCCCGGCCCGTCGGCGAGGACCCTCCCGCAATGGTGGGAGCAGGGGGTACAACCGAGCTGCCTATGCCCAGTCCCGATTGCATTTGCCGCCCCGAGGCTGCATTACTGCTTAATTGAGCTGGAGGAGGCACGACAGTGGAGGCTGCGCCAAGGTTTGTTTGCTGCCGATTGGAGTTTGCGCCAGCTCCAATTTGCACCGGCGGCGGCACTACGGGACCGGTGCCAAGACCTGCGACCGCACGCCGTTCGCCGGTGGTGGTGTTGCCGAGTTGCGCAGGCGGAGGGACGACTTGCTTCTGCAATTCTCCAGGACCAAATCCGGGACCGTTTTTCGAGATTTGCTGGGTGATCTGCGGAGGGGGCGCGACCACGGCCGGAGCAGGGAGTGTAAGCCTGGCTACCGAACTCGAGGCACGTTCCGGCGCGGAGACCGGCGGCGGAACTACCTGCACTGCTTGCGATCCCGGCAATCGCATGGTAGACATCTCACCCGCGCTGGGGGCCGGAGGCACCACGGTGGAGGTGAGCATCGCCTCACTTCGCATTTTCTCTTGCTGGATGTCGGGCGGAGGCGCAATGGCCGCCAGTTGCGCGAGCGACGGAGCGCGCAGTGAGGCTCTTAACGAGGGCCGTATTCCCTCGGCGGGCGGAGGGCCGGGTATCCGCTGAATGGCGAGCAAGTTAGCTACGGCGGAGTCGGAGCGAGGCAAATTGAGCCTGGGCGCATCGACAACTTTTTCGCGTAGGGTTTCGCCGCGTGCTACACGAATGACTTGGGTAGGGTGGTGAGCCTCGTGTCCACCGGATCGACCGGTGCGGCCGGATTGCGCTCCGCCTACGTCGGCGGTTTTGGGCAACTCCTGGCCTGAGTAATAGATGACTTCATATTTCGAAGGGGATGGCGGTCGGGGAATGTGGATGGTGTCGAACCCGCCCATGATGTAAATCACCAGGGCGAACAGTACGATCTCAGCCAACCATGTCGCGACCATCCCGCGGTAAGGGAAGATGCCAACCGGAGCTTCCCCGGCCAGACGCCGCGGCGAGCGCATCAGGGCCGGCTGAAGAGCGCTACGGAATTCATCCCAGGGAGAAGACCACTCCACCAGAAATTTGGGAGCCTCCATGACCGGGCTGGTTGCCGGTGGCTTTGTACTTTCCACCCTGACGGATCCGGAACCACCTACCGGGATGCCGCCATTTTTGCGGTCTGCGATTTTGATCTCGTCGATTTTGATGTCGTCGCTCACGCGCCGCGAACCTCCGGCTCCTTGTTGAATTCAATTTCCAGCCGGTCACCCACCGTCGTGCCGGTCGAGTTGAGCGTGTCCTTCGGCAATTCCAACACCGAGGTGGCATTCATATTGACCGAAGCCATTCGCCAGGGCTTCAGTCCAGGGCACGCGTACACCACGACCTTCTCTTTGTTCAGGTACACCACGTCAATGGGAAAGCGCATCGCCATGGTGTGTACTCCATGGGATGGAACGATCCACAAGCCCATTCCTGCACAAAAATTCTCTGCGCTCTCGCCCATGAGTCCGCGCAGGCGCGACCAGTGGGTCGAGGCGATCCGCAGGCGAGTGGCGAGAAAAGCCTGGCGCGTGCGGTTAAAAGCAAATCCTTGGGAACTAACTGCGGACATCAACTACTCCCGGGTTCGATGCTTCCTTACCGAGCGCTCTAGCGCCCTGCTGGCAGCAGCGTGCGGAACAACTGAATCATGGCTGGGCCCAGAGTTACCACGAGGAGGGAGGGCAAGATAAATAATACCAGCGGAATGACCATTTTGATGGTAGTTTTCGCGGCTTGTTCTTCAGCACGTTGGCGGCGCTCGGTACGCAAGGAGTCGGAGTGTACGCGCAAGGCCTGGGCGATGCTGGTGCCGAAGCGGTCGGTCTGCACCAGAGTCGCCACCAGGGCCCGAAGGTCGCTGACCCCGGTGCGTTCGGCCAAACCGTGCAGGGCTTCGACGCGTGGTTTGCCGGCGCGCATCTCCAGATTCACCATGTGAAATTCCGAACTCAATTCCGGATGGGCATGACGCAGATCTTCTCCGACCCGCAGGAGCGCCTGATCCAAAGCCAGTCCGGCTTCCACGCAAATTACGGTGAGGTCCAGGGCATCCGGCAGACCCAGAGTAATGCGATGCTGCCGTGCTTTGATCTTTCGCTTGAGCCAGAACCGGGGGATGAAGAATCCCAGACCCCCTGTAGCGATGATCAACAGCGGGGAATTGAAACCGCTGATCGCAATGACTGTGAGCATGCCAACGATGGCGAGCAGGACGCGGCTGCCGACGTAAGCCGTCAAGTGACGTTGCTCGCGATAACCCGCCTGAATCAGCCAGGTGCGAGCTCGCGAGGTTTCATCGGCGGAGAGCGGCAGCGCCTTGCTGAGTGGATCGAGCGCCTGCTCAAGGCGTTCTTTGATGGCCGGCCTTTGCGGCTCGCCAATCTTCGGCCCACCCGCCAAAGAGCGCAGGCGGGAGCCAATGAGCGAGGACGGTGCGTAGACGGCGGCTCCGAAGGAAAATACCGCCAGCACGACCGCCATGAACAAAACGAGAGTGAGAGCCAGTTCCAGCATGATCTAGACCTGAATCTGGATGATTCTCCGGATCACAAAATATCCAACCGTCTGCAGAATGATGCCGATTTCGATAGCGATGTGTCCCAGCGGGTCGGTGAACAGCGGACGAATAAAGCTGGGATTCAGCAGCAGCATCACCACCACAATCACCGGAGGCAGTGCCATCAACAGCAGCATGGTCAGCCGGCCCTGCGCGGTGAAGACTCGCACCTGCCGCATAATCTTGAAGCGCTCCCGGATCATGTAAGAAAGGTTATCGAGAATCTCCGCCAGATTGCCGCCGGTCTCGCGTTGCAGCATGACCGCGGTAACAAAGAACTTTACGTCCACCAGCGGCATGCGGTCGGCGAGATTCAGCAGGGCATCGCGTACCGGCATGCCGAACTTCTGTTCTTCGAATAATTTGCGAAATTCCGACGCCACCGGCTCATCCACTTCGTTGGCGATCAATTCGATTGCGGTCGTGAAGGCGTGTCCGGCGCGCACTGCGCGAGCCAGGGTGTCAATGGCCTCGGGAAAAAGCTCCTCAAATTTTTGAAAGCGCTTTCCCCGCTGGTAGGAAGCATACGAATAGGGCAGGAGCGCGCCCAGAAACAAGCCCGCCCAGCCGAATACCAGCCGTCCGCCCAACAGGACAGCAATGACCGCCAACACCACCGCGCTAACCGCACTGAGGATCAGCATGTTCCCGGCGCGCATTTCCATGCCCGCTTGGGAAAGCAACAGTTGAAAATTTGATACCCGCTCGGAACGTCGCAGAATATTGTCGAGCGCGGGAATCTCGCTCAACATTTCGTCGCGTAACAGAGCGAGTTCCTCGCTGGGTTCGCGTTCCGCCGCCTTTTGCACCGCCGCCAGGCGGTCGCGCAACAAGCGCGCGCGGGCATTGCGCTCGTCAAAAATTGAACCCGCCAGGAATATCGCTCCGGCGACGATCACGAAAATAATGATGGCCAAAAGTGCTAACGGCATTGAATTTCACCCCGGCGCACGCCGGCTAAATTTCCATTCTCGAATCGAACAGGGCAGGCCGCAGGCGGAAGCCCGCAGTTGCCAGCTTTTCGGCGAACTTGGGACGAATGCCCGTTGCTCGAAACGCTCCCCGTACCTTGCCGCTCTCATCCACTCCGGTGCGGTCAAAAGTAAAAATGTCCTGCATGGTGATGACGTCGCCCTCTACGCCCGTTACCTCGCAGACTGCGGTCACTTTGCGGGTACCGTCGACCATGCGGCCGATCTGGACCACCGCGTGGATGGCGGAAGCAATCTGGCTTCTTACGGCTCGCTCCGGAATATTCAGGTTCGCCATGGAGAACATGCTCTCGATACGGGATAGCGCATCCCGCTGGGTATTGGCGTGTACCGTAGTCAGCGAACCCTCGTGACCGGTGTTCATGGCCTGCAGCATGTCAAAAGCTTCCTCGCCACGCACCTCACCAACGATGATGCGGTCTGGCCGCATACGCAGACTGTTGATAACCAGCTGGCGCTGGCGTACCGCTCCCTTGCCTTCGATGTTGGGGGGGCGGGTCTCCAGGCGGACGATGTGCTCCTGTTTGAGTTGCAGTTCGGCGGCGTCTTCAATGGTTACGACACGCTCGGAGTTCGGAATATAGCCGGAAAGCACATTCAGCAGCGTGGTTTTACCGGCGCCGGTGCCGCCCGAGATCAGAATATTCAACCGTCCCTTCACCATCGCGGACAACAGTTCCAGCATGGGTTCGGTCAGCGTCTTGTTCTCGATCATGTTGCGAGCGGTGATGGGATCTCGCGAGAAACGGCGAATCGAAAGACACGGCCCGTCAACTGCGAGTGGAGGAATGATGGCATTGACGCGGGATCCGTCGGCCAGACGGGCATCGACCATGGGAGAAGACTCATCCACGCGCCGGCCGACCCGCGAGACGATACGGTCGATGATCTGCATCAGGTGCCCGTTGTCCTTGAAAGTCAGTCCCGTGGGCTCGAGCTTGCCTGCGCGCTCCACATATACCCGATCGTAACGATTGATCAAGATGTCGGAGATGGTCGGATCCTTAAGCAGTGGCTCCAAGGGACCCAAGCCGAAAATCTCATCGAGGATTTCCCGCGCCAGGCGCTCGCGCTCGGCAAAACTGAGTGGAACGGCCTCACTGTTGACCGTGTTGCGAATCAGCAGCAAGACTTCTTCGCGAGCGGCTTCGCCGGGCGTGCGCCCTAGTTTTTCCAGGTCCAGGCGGTCCAGAATCTTGCGATGAAGATCCGCCTTTACCTGCTGGTACTCAGCCTTCTCGAAGGTCTGCAAATTCGGCATAAGCCCCTACTATAGCCTCTTTTCAACCCTACACGGTCTTAAACAAAGACCAGGCCGCGCGCTTCACCTCGGCGTCGTTTTCCGTCAACCGGCCTGCCAGTCCGATAAAAGCTCGCGCGATCTCGGTATGATTCTGCTGCATCAACGGAATTCCGCGATCGATTGCCGTGGAAACCCCCGCATACTGATTGGGGATCTTCCACAATAACTTCACTCCGGCAGCACTTTCCGCATCGGTCTCGGTGAAGCCCGGAGTGCGTCGAAAGCGGTTGAGCAACAGGCGCATGCGATCCCGTCCGCCGGCTTCCGCCAAATATTGCTGCATGCGCGCCGCGCTCCAGAGGGATGCCACGTCGGCATGGGCCACCAGCAGCACGCATTGCGACAGGCTGCTCACCAGCCTAGCGGTCGCGTCCACGCGGGTGGAGACGTCTACCACGACGTAGCGATAATTACCTGCCAGCATATCGAATAACCGGGCAAACTCTGCCGTCGAAGGTTCCACCAGCAAGGGCACGTTGGCACCGGCCAGCACGTGCAGTCCGCTATCGTGGTGAGTCATAAAGCCTTCGAGCAAAGACTGGTCCAGCCGATGCAGGTTACGAATCGCGTCGGCCACACTGAATACCGGTTTCAGGTTCATGTGCAGCGCCGAATGCCCGACGGTGGCCACATCCACCAATGCCGTATTGCCATGCGCCGCTTGCAACGCCAATGCCAGATTCACCGCGACCGTGGTGGCGCCGCTCCCGCCTTTGGCGTTCAGCACGGAAAACACCTTGCCCTGGACGCCCTCACGCTGCACTTTGCGTTGTGCGGTCGAGAGCCGCACGAATGCTTCCAGCAGTTCGGTCGTGGTGGTAGGCCGCTCGATGAATTCGCGCGCCCCGGAGCGCATCGCATTCACGATGATTTGCGGCTGCGAAAGGCTTCCGATGGCAAAGATTGGCACCTGCGGCGACTCCTGCTGCAAGACTTCAATAGCGCGCAACGCTGGGGTCGGGTTGTCGGCCGGAATATCCACCAGCACAACATCGGGGTTGGCGCTTTGAATCCTGCGCATTACGGGATCGGAAGGCACCGTGGGAAAGTTGGCTGCGGAGTGCACAGCCCGGGCTACGCTGGTGCTGTCCACCAAAACCTGGAGCACCGCCCGCTGTTCGCTGTCCCCCGCCACGATTACTACGGAAACCTCCGGCATGATCCCTTCAACTCCCTGTCACCTGCCATCCACTGTTGGCCGGGAAAAATTCCCGGCTGTTACTTCTTGGCGCCATGGGGAACAACGGCGTTATCGAACTGGCCTTTGTCCAGGAACGGCACTGGTTGTGTCGGCATGACCGGCGGCTGTGCGGTGGCGTCGACTTTAAGTACGGTGCAAAGCACCATTAATTCTGTCCGGGTTTTTTGTGCGCTCTTGCTTCTGAAAAAATAACCGATGAACGGAATGTCGCCGATTCCGGGAATTTTGTTCATAATGTCGGTAACCCGGTTATCCAGAAGGCCGGCAATCACAAAACTTTGGCCGTCTTGCAGTTCGAACTCGGTCTTCGCGGTACGAGTGCTGAGCGCCGGAACCGTAAAGCCGGAAATGGTCAGAGCATTCGAGTAGTCCAAAGTGCTCACCGAGGGCTCGACTTTCAAGTCGATATTGCCGTTGGGTGTGATCTCGGGCGTGAAATGCAACTCCACACCGTAAGGTCTGAAACTGATTGTCACCGCGGAGTAGCCCTGCCCGGGTTGCACCACGGGATAAGGGAAAACGCCGCCGGCCAACATGCTGGCTTCTTTGCCATTCATGGCGATGATGCTGGGCTGCGCCAGAATCTGCAGGACATTCCTTTCCTGCAATGCTTGAATCACTGCGCCAAAATTGATGTCGGTGCGGAAGAGAAACAAATTCAGGAAGTTGGAAATATTGACCGTGGGTGCAGTCGGAGTCTGGGTTGTGGTGGTGCTGGCTCCGTTGGTTGTGGTGGTCTGCGCTGAAGTGCTAACGCTCACCCCGCCGAACTGTTGCGTCTGACTGAGAGCAATGGTATTGCCCTGCCCGGGAAGCAGAAGATTGACGCCCAACTGGGTCAGGGCGGTGCGGTCGACTTCCGCGAAGGTGACCTTGAGCAAAACTTCCTGCGCTCCCGAGGGACCGGAGGTCAACGCATTCACGACCTTCGGCGAGTATGCTTGTGCCACCAGCATGGCACGATCCGCCACGTCTTTGGTGGAAACATGACCCGCAAGTACGATCGCGGAACGCGAAGCGGTAACCTCGATGCGCTCGTCGGGAAAGATGCGATGTTCTTCTTCCGCACAGGCGGTCGCATCTACGTCTACCCGCACATCAAAGTTGCGTGAGCGCTCGAATTCATCCCAAATAAAGAGAGACACTTCACCTGGGGTTTTGCCATTCACCAGAATTTGCGTAGGCGTAATCACCTTAACCCCGAGCACCGAGTCATCGGTTACCGACACTCGCCGGATGCGTTCCGTGGTGTTGATCAGAAACGAATGGCCGGCCATTACCCGGTATGGCACAGGACCCTGGCTGACGGCTTGAGTTCCCGCGATACCTGGTCCTGATGATGGCGGAGCCGATTGGTCGGGTGCAGGCGTCGCTTGCGAAGGGGCGGGTTGGTCTTGCGAAAAAGCGGCAGCTGCCAACAATAAAACCGACGCCCAGACAAACAGGCCTCGTTTGCTAACCTCATTATTGTTTTTTTCCACGCCGCTGTCGGAGCAGATTTTCATTTTGCACGAGCCTCAATTGGTCGGTGGTTGCAGTGCATCGGGATGTTCGGTTGTATCTTTATTGCCCTGGATGACTTCCACGGAATAGGGTGCGGGCGGCGCAGCCGGCGGTGCGGATGCGTGTCTTACGCCCTGCGACTTTTTCACCACGGTCACGGGTATGGGAGCGCCCCTGTACAAGACGTTCGTACCTGTCGAGTTGAGGTCCTGTTGACGCGTGTCCAATGGGTTACGCAGGGCTAGCTGGATTTTGCCTTGCGTCGTCGCCAGCGTCAGCTTTTGCGCATCATCGGGCGAAACCAGCAAAGTCACCTCCGGGCTACTCTGCGGATCGCCGTTGGAGTTACGCTCCAGCGTCGTGCCATTGGCAACCACGGCAACGTTCTCCAGAACCGTCGTGGTCTGTTGCTCGCCGCTGCCCGTCGGATTGCCGGTCAGCAGGACGTCTACGCGGGTTCCCGGAACAACAAAGCCCGCCACCGAAGTTACTTCATTCACTCGCACCGAAACTGCGCGCATTCCTGGGGGAATCAACGAAGGCAGGCCCGATCCGCCATTTTCACTCGCCAGTTTGTTGGGCAGGATGAACTCACCCCGGCCGATGGATTGCACCACTCCGCGGCCAATCACCTGCGACATTCGGTGGAATGTGTTGGGAGGAAGAGTTCCTTCAGGGAAACGCACCACTTTCACGTCACTATCCCGGATTCTGGCGCCGACCTCCAGGTCGTTGGCGGCCACCACGACATCCAGGCCAGGGCGGTTGTCGGCGGCCGCCGAGCTTTTCAGTTTGCTATAGACCGCGAAGCTGACGAAGGCGCCCAAGGCGAGCGCAATCGTTCCGATAAACAGAAGCCGGGTGCGGTTCATTTACGGTTTCCTCGAAAGCGTACTTGGGTGGTTAACCCCGCCACCACGCGGGACGGCCGATGTCAGGCTAAACGTGGTTAGCGCAAGCCCGGCTGTTTTAAAGCAGGAAACGGCCGGGCCTTTAGCAAGACCTGAAACTGCAGCCAAAAACCTACTGCGAAAGCGAACTGCTGACAGACGAAAAGACGTTGTTTGCGTTAGATCCAATTAACCGGATTGTGCCTACGACAATCACCAGGATCACTGCCAACATCACAGCATATTCTGCGATGTCCTGCCCTTCATCCTCGCGCCACAGTTTGCGGAGAACGTTACTCATAACGACTTACCTCCCCCATTGACCATGAGCTATTTAAGCTCCAAAGGCCAATTGATGCAATTCCGTGCGCACTTACGTAAGTAACGCAGGAATCGTTTCCATGATTCCCATTGGCTGGGTTTTCCAAGCGATAAGCGGGTTTTAGTCTACTTCCTGCCGCTATCATACCCTGCGAAGGGTCCGGATGGAGCGACAATTTCTTGCGCACTTGGTGTTGAACTTTTGCCACTCTTGGGGTCGTTACCCCCATCCGGACGAAGCGTTTCCGGCAAGCGGCGGGGAGGGCGGGCCTGAAGGGCGCCAGCGCGAATGCGCGCCTTAGATTTCAGTCGGTTGGATGTAATTCCTCGCCTTCAACCTTAGCGCTATACGACATAATCACTGCCGTTCGGTCGGCAAAGACTTCCTTCCAGCCGGGCCTCAGCTTCAGAAATGCAACCAAAGGCGCGGCTGGAGGGAGTAGAAGGGCGCGAATCCGCCATCGATTGAGAGAACCTTCGGCGCAATCATCGCGGCAGCCGTAGTCGGCGGAGAATTGATCCATGAATGCGTCTCCATACAGGTCGGCACGGCCGTCGATGTACACCCGGAAATCGGGCCGTAATTTCCAGATAAGATAGCCGCCCCAATCGTAGTAGTTGAAAACCCGCCCGGAATCAGGGTGGGCGCGCAGATAAGTGATTGCGGCGGCAGGGAAATGAGAGGCCTCGGCTGCGGATTGCTGTTTGACGATCTGGCAAAATCTCAGAACGGCGAAGGCGGTCAGCAAGACCATGATGACGACGTTGAGGGCGGTGTTTCTCCAGGCAAATGTTGCGTCTGAATGATGCGTTGATAAGCGTTCATCCGCATGCCGCCTCCAATTCTTCACCACGCGACTCAGCCCAGGCGCTGCCACGACCGCATAGATTGCCAGATTCCGCTGCGATCTCAATCCCAGGTAGATTGTGGTTAATAGCAGGATCAATTCACTCGAAGGTAACAAGCGGGGCGCATAGCCGACGGCGGCAAGGCTGAAAACGATCAACAACAACACCGGCAGATATTGTGCCTGATGAAAATCTGGCGAAAACCACTCCGCGATATGGTTCTGCATCGCTTTGGAGTGCAGCGTGGCCAAAGGGTACCAGTACATTTTCCATCCGTAAGGGTTCAGTGGCACGACGGCAATGCAAGCGATCAGGGGGAACGCAAACTGCTTGACTCGAGAACGCGCCCGCGGCCAGGGAGAACGCCCGAGTGCTGAGTCCATCGCCTCGCCGGCAATGAAAATGACGAGGAGGCCGATTCCGGCAAGATAACCGCCATGCAAATTGACCCAAAGCACGAGAAGTGGCGGCAGGGCCCAAAGTAATGGTGGGTTCTGGACCGACAAGTCAATTACCAGCAGGAAAATGCCGATCATGAGCAGGGAGAACATTTGCGGACGCGCGCCCCATAGCGGCGCAGAGGCGACTGCCGCCCATGTGGTGAGCAGCAGTGCGGCGACGGATGTTCCAGAACAACGCAGAAACACCAGCAGGAAAGTGAATGCGATAACCAAGGCAAACATCCCAATGAGGCCACCCCAGCCCGCGAGACCATAAGCGCCGTAGATCAAAACATCGGAAAGCCATTCGTGATTGATCCAGGGCTGTCCGAAGCGGGTAAAAGAGTAAGGATCGGTATGGAATACGGCATGGTTGTGCAAGACTAACTGTCCGGTGCGCAGATGCCACCAGAAGTCAGGATCGATGACATTGCGGGCTGACATGGCGAATAGGCCAATTGTCAGGACGGCAGGAAAGATCCAACCCTTTTTAGCCAACTCTTTCATCGTGATGGTGGATCATACCCCGCCTGCACACCATATAGAATCGCTCTCTGGTTTCGGTGACAATGTTTGTTCAGGCGATGCACGCGCCGGCAAGAAATCCAATGGCAGCCAATCTCCAAAGCAAGAAAACGCTGATTGCGTTTTATTTGGCGGGAATGTTGTTTTTGAACGCGGTTGTTTATTGGAGCGCGCGCAGTCAGGTGGTCGATGGTCATCCGGACTACAGCATTTTTTATACCGCTGGCCTGATGCTCCGCCGCGGCCAAGGCCGGGATTTATACGATAACGCCAGGCAGTTGGGCGTGCAGCGCGAGTTTGCGCCGGTGGCGAAGAAGAAAACCCGCCCGTTGCCCTTTAATCATCCTGCATTCGAGGGAGTTCTGTTCGTCCCGTTGACCCGATTGTCCTACCTCGCCTCTTACGAGCTTTGGGTTGGGCTGAATGTGCTCCTCCTGCTAGGCATCGTGCTGTTTCTCCACAAAAAGGTATCGGAGATCCAATCGATCCCGGCATGGCTGTCATTCCTTGCCGCGCTGGCATTTTTCCCGATCTCCTATGCGTTGATGCAAGGGCAGGATTCCATCATGCTTTTGGCACTCTATTGCCTAGCATACGTGGCTCTTCGTCGCGGGCGGGATCTGCAAGCGGGAATTTGGCTGGGCCTGGGGCTTTTCAAGTTCCACCTGGTGCTACCGTTCGTCCTCATTCTGTTTCTGCGCCGCCGATGGCGAGCCGTGCTGGGAGTTGGGATTAGCGGAGCTTTTGATTTGCTGCTTTCCTGGGCACTCGTGGGTGGCAGGCAACTGCTGGTTTATCCGCGCTACGCCTGGCAGGTCAACCGCCAACCGGATATGCAGATAATTGCGCCCAGAAACATGGCGAATTTGCGCGGGCTCATAACGGGATGGAGCTGGGTGGGGACGGCGGTTCCGTGGTTTGAAATCGCGTTGTTGTTCGCCTCCCTGGTTCTGGTGATCTGGGCTGCACGGCAGTGGGAACTGGCGCAGACGAGCGGCGTTGCTGCCTGGAACAATGGATTCGCGATCGCGATGATTGCGACTTTCCTGGTGGGCTACCACGGTTACAACCACGATATGAGCATCCTGTTCTTGCCCGTCATGCTACTGTCGGCGCGAGCCCTGCAAACATCTATCGCGGGGTGGTTCGGTCCAGCCCTCAAGCTAGGACTTGGCCTCATGATGTTCAGTCCGGTATTTCTCGTGCTTACCCTGCATTTCCAACAGCAACATCTGTTTGCCTTGGTGCTGCTTGGCCTCGCTTTCACCCTGGCTAAATGGAATTCTGCGCTCGAGCGTGGCAGTGGCACGGCATTACCGGCTTAACGCAAAACGATATCTCAGGATGCAACGGTGGCAAATTTTGCAGGCAACCGATCCTGATCAGACGAAATCTTTTTGCGGAAAAGCACGACTGCCAGCATCGGAAGATAGATGCAAAGGACCGTCCAACGTCCGACTTCGGTGAAACTTGCGGGAGTGTGATACCAGCGCCAGATTCCCGGTCCCCAGCTGAGCGCTGCCGTAATCAGGATCTGCCGCCGCGCTTTCGGTATGAGCCAAAGCGCAAGAGTGTCAAAGAACCAGCGTTGCGGCATGCAAGCCATCAGGAAAAGTAGCCACGCGTCGCGGTCTCGAAAACGCCACAAAGCCAGCGCGAGCAATGGGCCGGGCAAAATCAGGAACGGAATAAAATGCTGATAGCCGCCCACCTGGTGAATCCAGAGCAGCGGCCATTTTGGCAACACAATCAACGTTAGAATTGCCAAGCCTGCGCAGGCCAGAACCCCGCGGCGGCTCAGATGCGTGAGAGCGACGGGCAATCCAATTTGCGGCTTCGCCAAAGTCGCCGGAAGTAAAATCGGGAAGAAGGCTGCCGCGGTAATGAGAGGCGGCCATTGTGCCGCCAGAAACCCCGCCCAGTACGGATACGCCAGAAAAATCAGAAGCCGCGAATAGCCGTGACGCGTGAGTCCGAAGGCCAACAGCGCAGAACTGATTCCATAAAACACTCCAGCGGCGATTTCCGGGGGCAGCCAGAAGAAGGGAAGTCCGAAAAAAGTGGCGGTCAGGGGGTAAGGTATCGCCCCCGCGGGCAGAGGCATTTCGTAGGGATTTCCTCCGCCGAGCAGCTTCTGGGCACTGCGCAAGGTCCAGCCGAAATCTCCTGCACCCTGAGAAAAATGCATCATCAGAGACCAGCAAAATATGCCAGCGAGTACTCCGATGGTGACAGAAATGAGAATCCGTAGGCGCACAATAATTCCGACCGCATAAGTTGTACCATGGGCACTTCAACGGCTTGTGCGGCGATGACCAAAAATCCTAACTATGGCTTGTTGCTGGCCATCATGATGGCGGCCAGCATGTGGTTCTACGTCCAGCACATCCTCATTCCCTATCAGGAAGGGGACGCCCTTGTGCATGCCCGGCCCCGGGGCATTTTGTCCGACCTCTACCCGCGCTGGTACGGATCGCGCCAGCTATTGCTGAACCACCGCGACCCTTACGGCCCCGAGGTTACGCGGGAAATTCAGATCGGCTACTACGGACGGCCATTGGATCGCCATCTTCCAGGTGATCCGAAAGATGAGCAAAGATTCGCCTACCCGGTATACGTCGCTTTTATTCTGGCTCCCACTGTCGGCATGCCTTTTCCCGCCGTTCGAGCGACATTCACCTGGATTCTGACCCTGGCCGTCGCAGCCGGCGTCCTTTTGTGGATGAGGGCAATGCGTTGGCGTCCGGGAAATTCCGTGATCGTAATAATTTCGTTGCTGACGCTGGGCAGTTTTGGCGCCATTCAAGGAATCAAGCTCCAGCAGTTGAGTCTTTTAGTGGCTATGTTGATTGCGGCAAGCGCAGCGCTGCTGGCGATGAATCAGCTTTTCTTCGCCGGGGTCGTTCTCGCCTTCGCCACCATCAAGCCGCAACTGGTCGTGCTGCCCGCCGCATGGTTAATTCTGTGGACAACCAGCAATTGGGAAGGGCGGCGGAATTTTCTTTATGGATTCGCTGTGACCGGCATGCTGCTGGCAGCCGGCGGAACATTCTTCCTGCCCGACTGGCTGAACCAGTTTGTCCACGGTTTGGCCGCCTACAACCGCTATACCGGCGGACGCTCATTGCTCGACGAGCTAGTGGGCCCGCTTGTGGGCGGGTTGCTTGCAGTTTTATTTGTGGTGAGTGCCGCAGTTGTTTGCTGGAGGCTGCGCCAGGCGCTGGCTGGGTCGATGGATTTCAACCTCGCAATCGCTTTGACGCTGGCGGTGACGGTTGTGGTCGCGCCAATGGTTGCGCCTTACAACCATCTTTTGCTTCTTCCCGCTGTTTTCCTGATTGCTCGTTCTTTTCGGCAATTGTGGGAGCGTAGCCCGGTCAACCGGATCCTGTTCTCCGCAGCGGCATTCATTTTCTTCTGGCCATGGCTGGCATCGCTGGTTTTACTCGCGGCCTCGGCGATTATGCCTCCCTCCTCGGTTCAACGAGCCTGGGCTGTACCGTTCTGGACGAGCCTTGAAATTCCGCTTGCGGTCCTGGGCGTGCTCGCACTTTGCATTGTTGATTCCGCCAAGCCAGGCCCGCGCCTTCCCGGAGCTATACCTGGCGTTGTTGCCCAATAATGCTCACAGCCAGTGGTATTCTCTCCAGCGGCATGAACTTCACCCTCCTGGATTGGTCGGCAATTGCTGGCTATCTCGCCATCACCCTGATTCTCGGGCTCTATTTTCGCCGCCGTTCTGGCAAGAGCGTGGACGATTATTTCGTTTCCGGAAGGAGTGTTTCCTGGTGGCTGGCGGGGACCTCGATGGTTGCAACTACGTTTGCCGCAGATACTCCGCTGGTGGTGACGGGATTGGTCTACCGACAGGGAATTGCCGGCAATTGGCTGTGGTGGTGCTTTCTGCCCTCAGGCATGATGACGGTGTTTCTCTTCGCCCGGTTGTGGCGGCGCTCCGGATTACTTACCGATGTGCAATTTGCCGAGATTCGCTACTCCGGGAAGCCGGCGGCTTTTTTACGCGGCTTTCGGGCCATTTATCTCGGCCTGCTGATGAATTGCCTGATCCTGGGCTGGGTCACCAAAGCGATGACCACGATTGTCGCGACCACGCTGGCAGTCAGCGAAAGCAACGCACTCTGGATCTGCGTATTTTTCCTCATTCCCTTTACCGGGCTTTATGTGGCGCTGGGCGGCCTTTGGGGGGTGTTGTGGACTGATCTTTTTCAGTTCGTGCTGAAGATGGCCATCGTGATTGCAGTGGCGTGGTATGCCGTTTCGGCCGTGGGCGGAATGCACATCATGCTCGGCAAATTGGCGGCGATACGAACTGCGGCCGGCCCAGGCGCCAGCAATGCGACGGCATTCTTCCCCGATTTTTCGCGTCCGTTGACCTACCAGGCCATTTGGGCCCTCCCGGTAATCACCTTCATCGTGAGTTTGGGTCTGCAATGGTGGGCCTTTTGGTATCCGGGAGCGGAGCCGGGCGGCGGCGGTTACATTGCGCAGCGTATCTTCAGCGCCCGCGACGAGCGCAACGGACTTCTTTCGGTGCTTTGGTTTAACATCGCTCACTACGCCATCCGGCCGTGGCCGTGGATTCTGGCGGCTTTGGCGGTCATCGTCCTGTATCCCGGACTGCCGCATCCCGAGGGCGCTTACATGCGCATCGTTACCGAGCACATGCCGCACGCCTTGCGGGGAATTGTTTTCGCCGGCTTCATGGCGGCATTTATGTCCACCGTGGCCACGCAACTCAATTGGGGCGCTTCGTACCTGGTTGCGGATTTCTACCGGCGCTTCGTCAAGAAGAATGGCAGTGAAAGACACTATGTGAATGCGTCGCGTCTGGCGACTGTGCTCCTGGTAATTGTGTCTGCCTATGTTTCCGCGCAGCTCGGATCGATCGTCGCGGGATGGGAGATCGTACTCACTATTGGAGCTGGAACCGGCGGGGTCTATTTGCTGCGGTGGTATTGGTGGCGCATCAATGCCTGGAGCGAGATCTCCGCCATGGCGACGGCCCTGGTGGTAAGCCTTGCACTGCGCTGGACGAATCTATTTGCCGGTTCAGAACCGGTTGTATTCGCGGAAACCGCGCTCAGCGTGACGGCTGCCACCACACTGGTCTGGCTCGTGGTCACCTTCCTGACCAAG
This sequence comes from uncultured Acidobacteriaceae bacterium, assembly GCA_963834075.1. Lineage (GTDB taxonomy): Bacteria > Acidobacteriota > Terriglobia > Terriglobales > Acidobacteriaceae > PALSA-270. Next base: position 267,937 of record CAWIAH010000011.1, on the reverse strand, counting down.
CCCGAGCCGGAGGCGATATTGCTGAAGTTCTACCGCAATGTTCGCCCGGACGCTGCCGGATGGCGTCCATTTGCGCTTCTAGCCGCGGATATTCCACCCACGCGGGATCTGGGGAGGAATTTGTTCTCCTGGTTTCTGGGCTGCGCCATGGTTTATCTCACATTGTTCGGATCAGGAAAGATGTTGTTGGGGCGCTTCTGGGTGGGAGGGATGTTGCTGTTTTTCGCAGCGATTTGCGCCGGGGCATTGTATGGAAAGATCTTGCGCAGCGAGTGGGGCCAGGAGGAGGCGTAAAGAAAAAACGAAATCAGATACCACCAATTGGCTGTGGTATGCGCGGCGATGTTCCATCCGTGATGAAACCGTAAGCCTCCAGCTAGTTGGTCTGAGTTTTGTTCTCAACCTTCTTGGCGCCCTCGCCAGTCTTTTGCGCTCCCTTGTGGGCGATTTTCTTTGAGGTATGCGTAATTGCATGTCCTGTTGCCTTCGCACCTTTCTTGGTGGCCCGGCCAGTATCTTTGGCGGCGTCTTTGGTGGAGTGACCTGCGTCTTTAACGTCTTGTTTCGCGGTGTCGTCAGGCTGTACTGGCAGCGCGACTGAAGTGCCGGCCAAAGCGATCAGTAAAGCGCAATGCGGAAGATATTTACCAAACATGGGGGTCTCCAGCGACTGAGATTTTATAATCGGGCCTCAAGCCTACTATACAGCCGAAAATGTTCCCTTCGTTAGACTTGTCCGTTGCCTAAGACCCAGCAAACCCCAGTCAGCGCCCGGTTCCGGTGAGCGGAAGCAGTCGAGGACTGCCGGGATCGGAGGTGACGATGCTGATTGTACCCAGGCGCTGGCCAAGGATGGCCGGTTTGCAGGTTACATTGATTGAGCAGCTTGCGCCGGGGGAAAGCCGGTCGCCGCAGCTATTGGCCTGAGCGAAATCAATACCGGAAATTAGAATATCGGTGATCTGCAAGTCGGCGTTGCCGGAATCGGTGAGAGTGATCGTTTGGGGAGGGCTCTGGCTGCCCACCGCTTCTGCGGGAAAGGTCAAGGCGCCGGGCTCAATCCGGGCGGTGGCGGTTGGCGGAGTCTGCGAAGCAGTCTCAACCACTTGGCGTGCAAAGCCGGCGCTCGCCAACAGCATGAGGCAGACTGCGTGGCTTATCCAATCCCGGCCTGCTCCACCGCGGCCTGCCCCGCCGCGGCTTGTCGAACCACCGCTTACCCAGCCACCGCCTATCCATCGCTCCAATCACGACTCCTTCACCACAGAACTATTCTAGCGAAAGATGGCCTTCTGGGCTGCTCAACCGAATTTTCGAGGTCAAAAGTCTCCAGAGACAGCTGGCTGCTTTGCTCCGCGTGCAGCCCCGGCGCCCATGCTACTCAAGATTAACGGTTTGCTTAATCTATATCGTAAAGATATTAAGTATTACCGGTCGCCGGCGATTCATAGGGTGAAGAATCAAGGCGCTTTGTCGTCAATATATCTTTAAGATATTACTACTTCGGAAAATCTTGCTGCTAGCCCGCTTGGGCCTGACAAGCCCGGCGATCGTTCGTCTGCGGCCATCCTGACGCAATGGCGGGGCATTCTGCGGAGGGCTGCAATTGGCTCGTGGCACCCATCCCGGTTGCAGAATTTAATCGCCGGGGCTGGCCAGACAGGGGCAGGCACCGCAGACAGTAACTAGGACGGCTCACGTTACGCGGTTACGCGGATATGCGCCGGGCGGGTAATCACCCGGCCACGGGACGAGTTTAGGTACTTTCGTGACCTGCAGGTGGACGCCCTTCCGTCGCATACTGAAAGCGAAATGAATACCCTCCCCCAGCCTGAACGTACTCCGCGCGCCGTACGGGTGCGGCCCGCCGAATATACACCGGCGGTGCTTCGCATCGAAGATGGCAGTTGCACGCAAGCCACGCTTGAACTTTACTCCGTCACCGGTGGGCTGCTTTCTTTGCAAAAACCACTTGACCGCGGGTCGCGTGCTCGCTTGCTCTTCCTTACCCAAACCGGTCCCGTGCTGGGAATGGCGGAGATGTTGCGACCGCTGTCATGGACCGAGCAGCCGTTTCGCTTCCTTACCATGCATGAGGAAGATGAGCGGAAGCTGCGGGCGGCGACCCAACCGGCGGCGGAAATCGCAGTAGAAACCGCAGTGGAAACCGCGCCGGCAATTCCAGACTCTTTGCTGGCATCGTTCGAACCGGTCAAGGCCACGCCGTCACTGGATTCAGGCGACCCTTGGATTCAGAAATACCGCACGGCGATCTACGATGCTCCACCCCGCAAGCGATGGTTTACCGGAAGGTTCGTCGGCGTTCTGGCGGCCGCTGGCGCGGGGGTTGGCGCAATCGTTTATGCCTTCCAGCATTTGCTGCGATAGAGAGCCCATGGCGGCGAATCTCAAGTGAGGCGGCGTCTAGTCGATCTTCTCTCCGGCGTCTTTCGCCGCGAGCTGCGAAATTGCCGACCAATCTAGCGCCTCCCCGCCTTGCGCCAGTAGGGTGAGGAAGCGGTCCCGCAGCAAACTCGCCATGGGCAGCGGTACCCGCAGCGTTTCCCCGGCAGCCAGCGCCAATCTCACATCTTTCAAACCCAAAATCGCAGCGAAACCAGCCGGTTCAAATTTGCGATCAGCGATCAGGCCTCCGTAGGTTTTGTAAATTGGCGCGTTGAAAAGGCTTGAAGTGAGGATTTCGAGGTATTGACGCCGGTCCACACCGGCTTTGCCGACCAGGGCCATAGCTTCTCCGAGACTTTCAATGGTCGAAGCGATCAGGAAATTGCCACTCAGCTTCACCAAATTGGCAGTGGACGGGTTTTCGCCGAGGGGGAAGGTTCGCTGACCGATGGCCTGGAAAATTGGATGACAGGCCGCGACGGCCTCGGACTCCCCGGCGACAACCACAAATAACTTAGCCGCAGCGGCTGCTTCAGGACGACCAAATACCGGCGCAGAGACGTAGGCTTGTCCGGCTTTGGCGTGGGCTTCGGTAAGACGTTCGGAGAGGGCGACGCTGATGGTGCTGCTCGAGATGTGAATTTTGTCCTTACCCAGGTGAGCGACGATTCCGTTTTCGCCGAATGCGATGCCTTCCAGCGCGTGATCATCGGCGAGCATGGTGATGACAACGTCGCCGTGGCACGCATCTGCAATCCGGTTGCCCGCCTTAGCTCCCAGCGCTACCAGGGCTTGAGTCTTTGTAGGCGTACGGTTGTAAACAGTTACTTCGTGGCTTGCCTTGATCAGGGTTTCGGCCATGGCCGATCCCATTTGGCCCAAACCGATAAATCCTATTTTCATAGTCCTCGTCTCCTGCGGAACGAATTGGTCACAGCTTCTATTGTCGCGATGCGTTGAGCGAAAACTTCGGCAGCACAAAACTGTACGCCGAGTAACGCAGTTCACTCCAAGCCAGATCCGGCATCGGCGCGCCCGGATAGAAGGGAATTCTCACAGGGTCGAATTTCACCCGCACGCGAATCATGGAACGACCTTGCGTTAATTTTCCGGGAACCAGGAATTCATCATCGCGAAAGCGTCGATTGGAAGTAACTAGCACATGTTCAGTTGGCCCCAGTTCATCTTTTTCTGGCGACGATCGAACGCAGGTGTTTGACCCGGCGGTATACCAGACGCCCGCAGGCTTCCAGCCCCGATTCCGCGATGATCCGTCGGCAATATAGACTTCCGCCCGCTGATTCGGGAATGCGTAATCCAGCTTGCGCCGCAGCATCACGCCCAGGTTCTGAGGATTGATCTTCACCGTGAACTCAGAGCTCGTTTTCGTAGTGCGCCCCTGATCTCTCGTGGCGGGATAAATTTCCACATGGTTGATGGTGTCCACTCCCCATTCGTAGCGGGACTCGATTTGGTAAGGTTTCGAGGCATCGGGAGAGGAATAAGCGTGCGCTTTCTCACTAGCCCGATCCCCAATGTCCAGTTCATCCGTCTTGATCAACGAAGGTGCTGGCAACCCATACCAGTAAGTGACGGTTTCGTAGTGCTGCGGGGATTGGTCGGTCCCGCCGTGCTCCAGGCCGATCAAGGCGTTCTTTCCGAAGGGCATCATGTCGGAGAGCAGAAAACGATAAGCCGATTCGATTTTGTCCTCGGCATTTTTAGCTTTTTCGGGTGCCGCTGCTCCCACCGGATGGCCGGCGAAGGGAAGCGTCATGTTCAGTCCGCCGTCCCAGTAATCGCCGCCTCCACCCCATTCTTCGGTGCCTGTGCCCTGAGCCTGGGGAGTTTGGCTGTCGTCAAAGAAGAAGCGGGGATCGCCTTCCAGAGTTTCGAGATCGGCGTCGTGAGAAAAAATGAACGAGGTGCCGACCAATTGCCCGGACCAATCACCTCCGCCCTCAGTGTGGCGTGTGTCGAGCAAAACCAGGTCTTTGCCCAGCACGGGCGAAAGGTGATCGCGATAAGTGGCATGGAAATAACCGGCCCAATTGGCGGGATCTTTGAAGGTGCCGTAGCGTAGGCGCCATTCGATTCCGGATAGAACGCTGCCCCCGATTCCGGCAAGCTCAACTCGCGCCGAGCGGAAGAAAGGCATAGGGAAATAGCAGCTCAAATAGACGCGATTTTTGTCGTAGCGAATCACCATCGGCAAGCTTTTCACTAAGTAGGTCTGGTTATCGCGGTTGTACAGTGTCCCGGCTCCGTAGAAAAGCGCCAGTGGCGCATCGACGGAAGGCTCTTTGCGCCCGTCCCAGACGATGCGCAGGCGGGCGCGGGAGAGCGCGATGGCCTCTGCCCTCGGAGCGGAAAACTCAATGGCGCGAATCATTCCGGGACCGTCTGAGTTTTCCCACACGGGAGTGAAGTCAGCTCCGTTGAGGGTAATCTTGCCGGACCGTTGTTTTATCCCAGCCTGACCGGGCTGAGGAGCAATGTCGCTGCCCGCGCGCGAAAGCAAATCGAGTACCTCCCGCGGCGGGGGCGTCTTTGCATCCCACGACTTCACCGGCTGCGTAAGGCTGGTGCCAGGTACAAATCGATCAAAGATGTAATAGCCCGTTCCATAAAAAGTGCGCGAGTAGGCCATGCGGAACGAGTTCTCGAAGCCAATCGGAAGCCAGGATAAATCCGCTCCCTTGGTTTGCGACCAGGTGAAGGCGAGCGGGGCAGGAAAAAGCTTGCTCGGAAGGAATGTGGAATTTTCTATTGGATGCAGCGGATCAGCGGTACTGCTTTCAGAAACCATATGATCGCGCCCGTCCACTTCGTAATGCCAGGGACTGCCATGCCAGTGGTTGTAGCGGACGAAGTAAAGAATTCCCGGGCCTTGCACGTCGAGGGTGACGTTCTTGTCCGATGCAAGCTGGTACACAAACTGCGAAGGATCGTCGTTTCCCCCGCTGTGGTCGTAGGTGGCGCGCATGTAGGTGCGCATTCCGATGCGTTGGTAGGGCCAGCGCTCCCACATCCGGAAAGCGTCGAAGCCGGTAGGAATGACTGGAGTTTGAGCGGGGGCACAAAGGCTGGCGAAAAGCAGAAAAAGGATTGTCGTTTTCATGAAACCGAGCCGGTGAATATTTATTTTAGATTTTCGGTCTTCAGGAACGTGCCTTCGCGGAGTTCCTCGAAAGCTTTTTGCAGTTGGGATTGGGTATTCATCACAATCGGCCCATACCAGGCCACCGGCTCCTGCAGCGGCTTTCCGGATACAAGCAGGAAGCGAATACCCTCTTCACCGGCCTGCACGGCAACCTCGTCACCGCTGTCAAACAGCACCAGAGAGCGATTGTCGGCTTCCGAAGGAGGCGCGGTATCGAGCCAGCGCACACTCTCCGTGGGAACGGCGAGAGGCCCCGAGGCATTGCAGAATTTTCCCGAGCCGGCGAATACATAAGCAAATGTGTGCCGTGAGGTCTCAACCGGAAGGTTCTTTGCCTTACCGGGAGGAACCGAAACGTCGATGTAGATCGGGTCGGTGGCGATGCCATCGACCGGACCGCGTTTTCCCCAGAAACGGCCGCACACTACGCGAACGTGAGTGCCATCGTCGTCGGTAACGACGGGAATCTCGAGCGATTTTACTTCCTGATAGCGGGGCGGCGTCATCTTTTGCGCCGCCGGCAGATTGGCCCACAACTGAAAACCGTGCATCCGGCCTGCCGGGTCGCCTTTGGGCATCTCCTGGTGAATAATTCCGCTACCTGCCGTCATCCATTGCACGTCGCCGGAGGCGATGGCCCCACGGTTGCCCATGCTGTCGCCGTGCTCGACTGTGCCGGCAAGAACGTAGGTGATGGTCTCGATGCCACGATGCGGATGCCAGGGAAAGCCGTTGAGATAGTCCTCTGGGATGTCATTGCGAAAGTCGTCAAGCAGCAGGAATGGGTCGAAGTCGGAGGTGTTGCCAAAGCCGAAGGCGCGGCGAAGATGCACTCCAGCGCCTTCGAGCGTGGGCTTGGATTGAATGAGCCGCTTGACGGGTCGGATCGACATGGGAAGCCTCCTGGTATGAGGTGGATGACCATGATTATCGCAGGTTTAGCAGGGAGTTGCGGTCTGGCATCGCCCGGGGAATGCAGATTTTTCCCGGCTAAACGCGGCATCAACATGCAAATGCAGATGAGTAGGCAGCTGATAGTGGCTTGCGGCTTAAGGTTGAATCCCGCGGGATCGCTCCCACCAGACCGAACCCTCGCGTGGCTGGTTCAGCATGCTGGATAGTTCTTTCTTTATCTGCTGCAGGCGGTTGGTACGCAATTCGTATCCCGACCGCTCGACCTCGGTACGCTCCCTGCTGTGCAGGTAGCTGGCGTTCGTGCTACGCAGATGAGCAATTTCCTGGCGGAGAGCGGAAAGGTGCTGAGTGAACTGATCCATGTTTGGATCATACGCTTCCCCGGCCATGCAACGACTGGTATTCCGCCTTCAGATCTATCATCTTCTGCCCGTCGATCGCGTTGGCTCGCTGGAACCGGTTTAGGGCAAAATTCAGTTTTGTGCATCTTACTCGCGCCACGCTCATCCAACAGCGAGTGCGGAGGGTGTAATCCGGGCCGGTTCCTGATGATTTTCGAAGGTCGGCTTTCGAGGCTAATCCTCGCTGGCTCTGTGGCTTACATTGACCGAGCGGTGCTTTTCCGGTAGCCTTGTAGCTAACACTTACATGGGCTGTACCCTGGAAAACAGGATCTTTGGCGAGGATGGATATTCCATTGCTCCAAGAAAATGACAAGACGCTTTTATTGTTGAAACCGAGAGGCTTCTGTGCCGGCGTGGTACGGGCGATTGACATTGTCCGCATCGCTTTGGAAGCTTTTGGGCCGCCGATCTATGTTCGTAAGGAGATCGTCCACAATCGTTTTGTGGTTGAGGAACTTCAAGACAAGGGCGCGATTTTCGTCGATAGCGTCGATGAAGTGCCTGCGGGCGAACGAGTTATTTATAGCGCACACGGGGTTTCTCCGGAGGTGCGGGAGGCGAGCCGCAGCCGTGGTTTACGAGTCATTGACGCGACCTGCCCCTTGGTCACCAAGGTCCATGTCGAGGCTGTCAAGTTTGCCAAGGAAGGGTATTCGCTGATTCTGATCGGGCACCGTGATCACGATGAGGTCATCGGCACCCTGGGCGAGGCGCCAATGGTGACACAAGTTGTGGGATCACCGGAAGAAGTCGAGTCATTGACCGTCCCAGATCCGGAGCGCGTGGCGTATCTGACTCAGACGACCCTAAGTCTTGATGAGGCAAGAGATACCATTGCGGCGCTACGCAAGAAATTCCCCAAGATTACCGGTCCTGCGGCTCAGGACATCTGCTATGCCACCGAAAACCGGCAACAGGCGGTGAAACATGTGGTTTCCGACGCCGATCTGTTGCTGGTGGTTGGCTCACAAAACAGCTCTAATTCCAACAGGTTAGTTGAAGTTGCGCGTAATTTCAGCGCCAGTTCGCATCTAATCGACAGCTACCGTGACATCCAGCCGGGATGGCTGGAAGGAGTAAAGACCGTAGCACTCACGGCCGGGGCCTCGGCTCCGGAATGTTTAGTGGAAGAAGTGGTTAAGTATTTGGCGACCAAGGGCTTTGGAAATGTGCAGGAAGTCGAGGTGATGCCGGAGAATGTACGTTTTGGCTTGCCGCCTGAAATTGTAGAGGCGATTGCCAGCGCTCCGGCAGCCAGCGCGACCGCTGACTAATTTCGAAAGTATGGAAGACTCATCTCCCCCACATCGAGCTTCCGCAGCGCCGCAGTTGCGCTTCGGAAAGATCGACGACCTGGTTAGCCGGGTAACCGCCGCTCTGGACGGTGCCCGCAAGCGTTTGTTCTCCGTCCGCCACGACGAAGGTTACTGGTGCGGCGAACTGGGCGCGGACTCGACCCTCGAATCCGATTACATTCTGCTCCACACTTTGCTTGGGACCGGAGACCCGGAGCGGATGCAGAAGGCAGCCAACTACATCCTGCGGCAGCAGAACGAGGATGGTGGCTGGAGTATCTTCGCGGGCGGACCCTCTAACATCAGCGCCTCCGTAAAGGCCTACTTCGGGCTTAAGTTGGCAGGCTATGAGGCGGATCATCCCGCGCTCGCCCATGCCCGCAAGAAAATTCTTGATCTCGGCGGCGTCACCAAGGTCAATACCTTTACCAAAATCTATCTCTGTTTCTTTGGTCAATATGACTACGACGCCGTTCCCGCGATTCCGCCGGAGATTGTGCTGTTCCCCAACTGGTTCTGGTTCAATATTTACGAAATTTCTTCGTGGTCGCGGGCCATCTTGGTTCCGCTCTCGATTGCGTACGCGAAAAAGCCGTTTAAGAAGATTCCCGACGCGATGGGAGTCGAGGAGCTTTTCGTTGGCGGACGTGACCGCGCGCAAATGTATTTGCCGTGGGACAGCAAGGCGGTTTCATGGCGGAACTTTTTCCTGGTTCTCGACCGGGTAACGCACTGGTTTGAGCGCGTCCATGTTCGGCCGCTGCGTTTTCTTGCATTGCGCCACGCCGAGAAGTGGATGCTCGAACGCTTTGAAATGAGCGACGGCCTCGGCGCCATTTACCCTTCGATGATGAATTCCATCATCGCCTTGCGGTGTCTGGGCTATTCGGTGGACGACCCGCAGTTCATTCGCGCCATGGATGAATTTGAAAAGCTAGGCATGGAAGAACGCGACACCTTCCGCATGCAGCCCTGCAAATCGCCGGTATGGGATACGGCTTACGCGTTATTTGCGTTGGCGGAGAGCGGCGTTTCGCCGAACGATCCGCGCCTGATCAAATCGGCCGACTGGATCCTTCAAAAACAGGTGCGCAATGCCGGGGACTGGAAGATCAAGAACAAACGCGGACAACCGGGTGGCTGGTACTTTGAGTTTAACAATGAGTTTTATCCGGATGTCGATGACAGCGCGATGGTTTGCCTGGCTCTGAGCCGGGTGGAGCATCCCAATGGCCGCTACCAGCGCGAGTCGGTGCAGCGCGCCATTGACTGGATCCTCTCCATGCAGTGCCGCAGTGGCGGTTGGGCCTCTTTTGATAAGGATAACGACCGCATGGTCTTTCAATACGTGCCCTTTGCCGACCACAATGCCATGCTCGATCCGCCCAGCGTGGATATCACGGGGCGCATCCTGGAGATGATGGCGACCTACGGATATGACAAAAATCATCCGGCGGTGAAGAAGGGAATTAAGTTCATTGAAAACGAGCAGGAGCCGGATGGCTCCTGGTTTGGCCGCTGGGGCGTGAACTACATTTATGGAACCATGCTCGTGCTGCGGGGGTTGGAGGCGATCGGCATGGATTATCACGAGCCGATGATTCAGCAGGCAGCAGAGTGGCTACGCATGGTGCAAAATGCGGATGGTGGCTGGGGCGAGAGCTGCGCATCCTACGATGAGCCGAATTTGAAGGGGGTGGGCCCGAGTACCCCGTCGCAGACCGCCTGGGCGGTGATGGGATTGCTTGCCGCCAACGATACCCGCAGTGATTGCGTGGCGCGCGGGATTGCATACCTGCTCCGCACCCAGAAAAAAGATGGCTCCTGGGACGAGCAGCATTACACCGGCACAGGCTTTCCGCGGGTGTTTTATTTGAATTACCACTTGTATTGCGAGTATTTCCCGCTGATCGCGCTTACAACCTATGCCAAGGTGATGGCGGCGAACGCTGCGGGAGCGCAGTCGGCGCGTGCAGGAGATTAAGGGCAGCACTGAAGCCATTGGCATTTAGCATTTGGGCCGGAATGAGTCTATGCAGGTTCGCAGAGGTCGCGGTTGGCTAAATGCCAAGTGATAATTGTCACCGCCTTATTGGCGAGTGTCGGCTCTCGGTGAAGTAAGGAGAAAGAATGGCGGTTCCGATTTCACAGATGTGGACGACGGCAACTTACGTCCTGGAGCAGAAGCTCAAGGGGCGCAAGCGGTATCCGCTGGTGCTGATGCTGGAGCCATTGTTTCGCTGCAATCTGGCGTGCGCGGGTTGCGGCAAGATTCAGTATCCGGCGCACGTGCTGAAGTCGCAATTGACTCCGGAAGAGTGCTTCCGCGCAGTGGACGAGTGCGGCGCGCCCACGGTTTCGATCCCCGGCGGCGAGCCGTTGTTGCATCCGCAAATCGGCGAGATCGTGGAGGGGTTGGTCGCCCGCAAGAAATATATTTATCTCTGCACCAATGCGTTATTGCTCAGGGAAAAGCTGCATCTTTTCAAGCCTAGCAAGTATCTGACGTTTTCCGTGCACATGGATGGGCAGCGCGAGCACCACGATTTTTCCGTCTGCCTGGAAGGCGGATATGAAAAAGCAATTGATGGAATTAAAGCGGCGCTGGCCGGAGGATTCCGCGTAACCACCAATACGACTTTGTTCGATGGCGCCGATCCCAAGAGCGTGCGTGCATTTTTTGACGAAATGATGGAGTTGGGCGTCGAGGGCATGATGCTTTCGCCGGGATATTCTTACGACAAGGCTCCCGATCAGCAGCATTTTCTGGGGCGCGCGCGCACCCGGCGGCTTTTTCGTGCCATGCTTTCCAATCGCGACAAGAGGTGGAAGTTCAATCAGTCGGCGCTGTTCCTCGAATTCCTTATGGGCAAGCGCGAGTACGCTTGCACGCCCTGGGGTATGCCGACCTACAACGTCTTCGGCTGGCAGAAGCCCTGCTATCTGCTGCAGGACGGCTACGCGGACACTTTTGCGGAGTTGCTAGAGGCGACGGCCTGGGAGAATTACGGGACGGAATCGGGAAATCCCAAGTGCGCGAATTGCATGGTACACAGCGGATATGAGGCTTCCGCTGTGGATGACATGTTTGGTTCGGTGCGAGGCATGTGGCAGGAAGTGAAGGCGCGCATGTTTGGTGGTTATCGAGATCATTCGGCGCTTCGTCTGTTGGACGACACGAGTAAGCCGGTCCATGCCTACAACCCTTTGGTACAGATTGAAACCGAGGTGGCTGAGGAGTCGCGAGTTTGAGCGGCCGGGAATCGGGCCACGGACCACCGGCAGCGGTGGATCCTGACTCATTGGAGGTCGCGCCGGGGACGGCTCACGAAAAGCTGGAGGGCTTGGTTCCATCACTGGCTGATGAAAAAGATCTGCGCGTGGCCCTCGAAAATGCCTTCGATTACCGAGGCGATGTACAGATTACCAGGAAAGATGGCAACAAAGTTGAAGGGTATGTGTTTGATCGATGCAGCGGAAACAGTCTCGAGGATAGCTTTGTCCGCATATTACCCAAGGATGGATCTTCCAAGCTAAAAATTTTCTACGGTGACATTGTCGCCCTGGCGTTCACGGGGCGGGATATGGCTGCGGGCAAGAGCTGGGAGACCTGGGTGAAAAGCTATTGGGAGCGCAAGGAGGCGGGGGAGAAGGACATCTCGATCCAGCCGGAGAGTTTGGACTAGATAGCACTTAGCAGTTGGCATTCAGCATTGAGCCCGAGGCGTCATGGATTGGCTAATTGCCAGGTGCCAATTGCCAAATGCTAGCTTTCGTTACCGGTGCGACTGGGTTCGTGGGCAGTCATGTAGCTCGAGCATTGGCAGAGCAAGGGGCCGAACTCCGGTTGCTGGTTCGCCCCAGCAGCGATACCCGGAATCTGGAAGGGCTGAAAGCGGATCGAGCCATTGGGGATTTGCGGGATTCTGCGTCGCTCGATAAAGCGATGGCGGGATGCGACGTAGTATTTCACGTGGCCGCGGATTACCGGCTGTGGGTGCGGGATCCGGAGCAAATGTACCGATCCAACGTGGATGGTTCGCGGGCGATTCTGGATGCGGCGCAAAAGAATGGCGTGCGGCGCGTGGTTTATACCTCCAGCGTGGCCACGATGGGATTCATGAACGGCAACCTAGCCGACGAGAATTCGCCGGTCGTGCTGGAAAACATGATTGGGCCATATAAGCGATCGAAGTTCATGGCCGAGCAGGTCGCGCTGGAGGCGGGACGCACCGGGATGGATGTGGTCGTCGTAAATCCGACCACTCCGGTGGGGGAGCGGGATATCAAGCCAACGCCCACGGGAAGAATTGTGGTGGACTTCCTGAAGAAGAAGTTTCCCGCGTATGTGGACACGGGCCTGAATCTGGTGGATGTGAAAGAGTGTGCACGCGGACATATGGAAGCATTGGAGAAGGGAAGAAGCGGGGAACGCTACATCCTGGGCGGAGAGAATCTGACGCTGAAACAGATTCTGGACAAGCTGGGCGCGATTACCGGATTGCCTTCGCCCACCATCAAGGTGCCATACATCCTGGCACTGGCGACTGGCGTGGTTGACGAGCTGGTGACGGGACGCATTCGAGGACGCGAGCCGCGGGCGACCATCGATGCGGTGCGTATGGGACGAAAGAAGATGTTTGTCTCCTCGGCCAAGGCCGAAAAAGAGTTGGGCTGGAAGACGGTTCCCGTGGATGACGCGTTGCGGCGAGCGGCAGACTGGTTCCGGGCGAATGGATACGCGTGAGGTCCCGAGGAGGGCCTTGGACCGCGGAGTTCGCGGAGAGAGTATCGAGGTCGCTGAGAATTGGCGGAAACTGCACGAGTCGCGATTGTAGCCGCGCTCCCGCGCGAAGTTCGGCCACTGGTGAAAACCTGGCCACGCCGCCGGAAGAAATTCGACGGGCGTGAATTCGAGTTTTTTGAGTCGGGAGCAACGGTCGTGGTTTGCGGTGGGATTGGCGGCGAACACGCTCGCCGCGCAACCGAGGCGGTGATTGGGTTGTACAACCCATCATTGGTGATCTCGGCGGGATTCGCTGGGGCCTTGCAAGCGGACATGAGTGCCGGACAAATTTTCGTGCCTCGCCTGGTTATTGACGTGAAAGGAGGAGGGAGAACGGACACCGGGCATGGCGAGGGCATACTGTTGAGCTTTGACGCGGTGGCTGATGCCGGGCAAAAGGCTAAGCTGTCCAGGGCATATAACGCCGCCGCCGTGGATATGGAGGCTGCTACGGTGGCGCGAGGTGCGGAAGCGCACGGCATTCGATTTATGGCGTGCAAGGTTATTTCCGATGCGAGCGATTTTTCCATGCCGGTGACCCAAGGGTTTGTGGCCGCAAATGGAGAGTTTCAATCTTGCAAGTTTGTCCTGCACGTGGCCTTACGGCCACGACTGTGGAGGAAGACGATGAGGCTTGCGCTTGACAGCCGGGTTGCGGCGAAGAATCTTTGCGACACGTTGCCGGGTTTCGCGAGCTCCGGGAACGAAGCCTCGGCGATGTTGCCGGCGATGGCGGAAACGAAATAACGAGATGGCGACGATTCAAACATCTCCGGTGTCGGAGAGCGGTCTGGCGGTTCCTGCCACCATGCTGGCAGCGGTCTATCGTGGGGTGAACGATGTGCGCATGGAGACGGTCCCGGTGCCAATCATCGGGAGCGGCGAGCTGTTGGTGCGAGTTCACACCTGTGGGGTGTGCGGTACCGACCTAAAGAAGATTGCCACCGGATCGCACTCCGCTCCGCGTGTTTTTGGGCATGAAATCTCAGGGGTTGTAGCCGCGGCCGGCGAAGGAGTGCAAGATTTTCACCCCGGCGAGCGCGTGGTGGTGCTGCATCATATTCCGTGCGGGGAGTGCTACTACTGCCGTTGCAAAACATTTGCCCAGTGCGAAACTTACAAAAAAGTCGGTGTCACCGCGGGCTTTGAGCCTTCAGGAGGTGGGTTCGCGGAGTATGTCCGAGTAATGGATTGGATTGTACGGCAGGGTACAGTAATTATCCCGGAAGGCGTTTCTTTCGAGCAAGCTTGTTTCCTCGAGCCAGTGAATACCTGCCTCAAAGCCATCGAACGGCTGGGGGTCAAGAAAGATCAAACAATATTAGTCATCGGACAGGGCCCAATCGGCATCTTGTTGGGAGTGTTGGCGAGACGGGCTGGGGCAAAAGTAGTCACTACCGACTTGTACCCACAGAGGCTTACACTGGCGAAGCACTTTGGCTTGGAGTTGGCATTGGATGCGTCGCGAACCGACGCAGTGAAGGCAGCCCGCGAAATGACCGATGGTCGCGGCGCGGATGCGGCAATCTTGGCGGTGGGCGGTAACGGCTTGATCCGGACGGCAATTGATGCGGTTCGTCCGGGCGGCCGGGTGATGCTTTTTGCGCAAACGGTACGCGGGGAGGCCACTGTGGACCCCGCGTCTATTTGTGTGGACGAGAAGACGCTATTGGGGTCCTATAGCGCTTCCATCGATCTGCAGGAAGAGTCGGTGCAATTTGTCATGAACGGTGAGATGGATCTGCAAAATCTCATCACTCACCGGTTTCCTCTATCTCGCGGCGTGGAAGCATTAAACCTGGCTGCCCATCCCCAGCCTGATTCTATGAAAGTCGTGATTCAGGCGGACAGCTTCTGGGAAGGACATCTACAGTGAACGGAAAGATGACGGCTGCGGTTTTATACGGCAAAGAAGACGTGAAGATTGAGCGCGTTCCCATCCCGCGGTTGGATGACGGGGAAGTACTGGTAAAGGTGCAGGTCGCGCTGACCTGTGGAACCGACCTGAAGGTCTATCAGCGCGGGTACCATGCGCGGATGATTGTGCCGCCGGCGCTCTTCGGCCACGAACTGGCCGGAGTGATTGAAGAGGTTGGCCCGAATGTCCGCGGCTTCCGTAAGGGCATGCGGGTGGTGGCGTTGAACTCGGCGCCCTGCCAGATGTGCTTCTACTGCTCCAAGCATCAGGAAAATCTTTGCGAAGATCTGCTTTTCAACAACGGCGCCTATGCGGAGTATCTGCGGGTTCCCCGGCGGATTGTCGAAACCAACATGCTGGCGATGCCGCCGGATGTGAGCTTCGAAGAGGCGGCGATGGTGGAACCGCTGGCGTGCGTATTGCGTGGACTCCACGAGACCGGCATGGAAATTGGAGATACGGTTACGGTGATCGGCGGCGGTCCTATCGGATTGATGTTCTTGCAGGTGGCGAAGGCCACCGGGTGCAATGTGATCTCGGTGGTGAAACGGGATTCACAAGTCGCGGCGGCCAAACGCATGGGCGCCCATGAAGTCGTGCAGATCAGCAAGGTTAAAGATCCGGTTCAGGCGGTGCATGCGCTCTCGCCGGAACGCCGGGGAAGCGATGTAGTGATCGAGGCGGTGGGGCGCCCCGAGCCCTGGGAGTGGGCGATCAACATGGTGCGCAAAGGTGGCACCGTGAACTTCTTTGGAGGATGCGCCAGCGGGACCAAAGTTCATCTGGATACCGATCGGCTGCACTATTCGGAGATCACGTTTAAAGCGACCTTCCATCACACGCCGGAGACGGTTCGCAGGGCATTCGCGCTCATCGCGGAGAAAAAAATCCGTTCGACCGATTACATCACCGGCGAGGCGCCGCTTTCCCGGTTGCAACAGGTTTTGCGCCACATGGTCAACCGCAACGGAGATATCAAGACGGCCATCATTCCGGGGCATTGAGGCGCGAAGGCATCGATGCTCGCTGCCGCCTCTGGATGAGATTGGGGTCGGGCTTTGATCGCGTACGCGCTTGATCGGAGAAATCGACCGACAAATGCCATCCATTGCCAGCACCGAAGCCGGACACTCCTCCACTTTGCCGGGATGGAGCAGCCTGCCACCCGAGTATGCTATTCCGGGGCAGCCGGCCTCGATGGCGGAAGCGCAGGCCTATTGCAGGCGTCTGGCGGAAAGCCATTACGAAAATTTTTCTGTAGCGTCGTGGTTTCTTCCCAAGCGCCTGCGGCAGCATTTTTTTAATGTTTACGCTTACTGCCGGATTTCGGATGATCTCGGCGACGAAGTCGGCGATCCAAAGGCCTCCCTGTGGTTGTTGGACCAATGGGAGGCAGAGCTGGACGCTTGCTATCATGGTAGTCCAAGGCATCCGGTATTCGTCGCGCTCCGCGAAACGGTTCAGAAATTCGACATACCGCAACGACCTTTTGCCGATTTGCTAACCGCTTTCCGGCAGGATCAGACGGTAGCCCGCTACCCTACCTTTAGCGACGTCATTGGCTATTGCCAGAATTCCGCGAACCCGGTGGGGCGACTTGTGTTGTATCTCTGTGGTTATCGCGATGTCGAGCGGCAGGCCCTTTCCGACTATACTTGCACGGCCTTGCAACTCGCGAACTTCTGGCAGGACGTGACCTTGGATTTCGCGAAGGGTCGAATCTATCTTCCGCTGGAAGATTTGAAGCGGTACGGTGTAAGTGAGGATGACCTCGGGCATCAGCACAATAGCACCGCTTTTTGCGGCATGATGGCGTTTGAAGTAGCACGCGCACGAGAATGGTTTGCCAAGGGGCTTCCACTACCGAAAATGGTGGACCGGGAATTGGCGGTGGATCTCGAATTATTTAGCCGCGGCGGCCTCGAGATCCTGAATGCGATCGAGCGCCAGGGATATGCAGTGCTCGGGCGTCGACCGGTGATTTCGAAGAAACAGAAGCTGCTGCTAGTGGCTCGCGCGGTTTTAGGAAAGGTATTGTGAGCTCAGCGGTACAGCAAATTCCGGCGCCATCCCTACCCAACGACTCGCAGCTGGCGGTGGCTTACTCTGTTTGCCGGGGAATCACAAAAAAAGCGGCAAAGAATTTCTATTACGCTTTTCTGGTTCTGCCGCCCCCGAAGCGCCAGGCGCTGTACGCGGTGTACGCCTTCATGCGGCGCTGTGATGATATTGCAGATGATTTAACTCTTTCGGCGCACGAGCGGCGGTTGAGGCTTGGCGCATGGGTGGAAGCATTTCATTTGTCTCAGGCTGGCAAGCCCACCGACGATCCGGTGCAATTGGCGTTGGCTGACGCGGTACGGCGGCACCATATCCCTCAGGTTTTGCTCGATCAATTGGCCTACGGCACGGCCATGGACATTCAGGATCAAAGCGCGGCGGGGAAAAATCCGCAGACGGCACGGACTGCCGAAGATCAGGTGTCTCCACCGGGGGTGCAGTACAAGACTTTTGACGATTTGTATTTGTACTGTTACCGGGTGGCTGCGGTGGTGGGACTGGTGTGCATTCGCATCTTCGGCTATCGCGATGCAAAGGCGGAAGCCCTGGCCGAGCGCTGTGGGTTGGCGTTTCAACTCACCAATATTATTCGTGACGTCAAAGAAGATGCCGCCATGGACCGGGTCTATATCCCGCAAGAGGATTTGACAAGGTTCGACATTGCGCCCTCTGAGTTGCGCGCGGGAAAGGACCTTGATCGCATTGGTCCTCTTCTGGCACGCGAGGCGGATCGTGCGCGCGAATTTTACCGCGCCGCTGATGATCTGATTCCTCTCATCGACGAAGACAGCCAGCCCGCATTGTGGGTGCTGGTTACAACTTACCGGCGTCTATTGGAGAAGATTGCACAACAAGGCTTCGATGTGTTTAAACAAAGAATTCAGCTTACCACCCGGGAAAAGCTGGTGATCTTAGGGAAGGGTTTTCTGAAGCGTCTGGCGTGATGACGGCTCCAGGGACACAAACTCCCACCGTTGCAGTGGTTGGCGGCGGCCTGTCAGGATTAGCCTGTGCGTCGGCTCTCGCCGAAAGCGGATTTCGCGTCACCCTGCTTGAACGCCGCCCCTACCTTGGGGGACGGGCTTCATCCTACGAACATCCCGGAACCGGCGAAGTTGTCGACAACTGCCAGCACGTGCTCCTGGGTTGTTGCACGAATTTAATCGAGTTTTACAAGCGCCTTGGAGTTGAGGAAAAGATTCGCTGGTACGACCAGCTTACATTTCTCGAACCCGGTGGACGCGCTTCGCTGATTGGACCTTCGTGGTTGACGGCGCCGTTGCACACTGCGCCGTCGTTTCTGCGGGCCGCTTGTCTGAATTCCTTTGACAAATGTTCCATCGCTATAGCGATGGCTGTGCTTGCCCCGGCGGCGCCGCGAGAACGGGGAGAATCCTTTCTGGGGTGGTTGCGGCGGCACGGGCAGACCGAGCGGGCGATCGAGCGCTTCTGGAAGACCGTGCTGGTTAGTGCGCTGAACGAAGATCTGGACAGGATTTCTGTGCCCTACGCAGCGCAAGTGATTCGTGAGTCATTTCTTAAATCAAAACCGGCCGGACGCATGGGGGTGCCGCGGGTTCCATTGACCGAACTCTATAAGGTCGCCGGGGACTATGTGGAGGCGCGTGGTGGACAGGTGGAGGTTCGCTGCAGCGCGCAATCATTTTCCGCCGATCCTGATGGCGTGAAACTGCGGTTGGCGGCGGAAGAAACGAAATTTGATTTTGTCGTTTTGGCAGTACCGTTCGATACATTGTCTGGCATGCTGCCGGACACCGAGCAGGCGGGACCGTTACGCCAGGCGCTCGGCCGGTTCAAGACGTCTCCGATTACCGGCATTCATCTGTGGTTCGACCGGCAAGTGACGGATCTCGATCACGCGGTATTGCTGGACCGCACCATTCAGTGGATGTTTCACAAGTCCAAGCTGCTCGACAGACCTGCTGAGGGCGGCAGCTACCTGGAGTTGGTAGTGAGCGCGTCGAAGACCTTGGTGGAAAAATCGAAGGCGGAAATTGTTGAGTTGGCGCTGGCTGAGATTCGGGAGTTTTTGCCTGCGGCGAAAGATGCCAGTTTAATGAAATCGGCGGTAATCAAGGAAATTCATGCGACCTATTCGCCGCAGCCCGGAGTGGACGTTTTTCGCCCGGCTACAGAGACGGTCTGGCCCCGTATATTTCTGGCTGGAGATTGGACGGCGACCGGTTGGCCCGCAACCATGGAGGGAGCGGTGCGCAGCGGTTACATCGCGGCGGAGGCCGTGGCGCGAGCTGCTGGGGTGACGAATGCAAAATTTCTATTACCGAATTTGCCGTCCAGCGGATTGATGAGGCTATTCGGATGAATTAAATATCTAAGCCGCTAGCAGTGCAACCCCGGCGGCGACGCAAAATGCGGCCATCCAGCGACGGCGATCCACCCGCTCATGCAGGAAGATCTTTGCGGCAATAGCGTTCGCTACGAAGGTGAGCGACGCGGACGCGGGGGCGACCAAGCTTACGTCACCCCAGGAAAGCGCGAACAGCAAACTGTAGAAGGCGACGGTCAGGGCCAAAAGGCCGAGCAAAAATGACGGATTGCCCAAAACGCGGCCGATCACCGTGAAAGCACAAGTGGAGCGCCACAGCACACTGACATTTCCAACCTGCTTCATGGCATGGGAGACCAGTACATCACCCGTTGTCGAAGCGGCTACGATGGCGGCGATTGCGCCCCAGATATAAAGTTCCCTCATAAACCGGTCCTCGTGGTCACGGCCTCTTCCAATGAGCGTCCCGTTTCAACTTCTTCCGGCGGAGGATTATGGGTCAGCGCAGGACCATAGGTTACGAACCCGACGCCGGCGGAAATGAAGAGAATCCCAAGCCAGCGCGTCCAGGTGACATCTTCGTGCAGCATGAACCGGGCGATCAGGGTAAGCAGCACATATCCAAGAGATGTGGCAGGCAAGACGTAGGTTAGATCAGCCCAGGAAAGAGCCGTCGTATAGCATGCAAAAAAGCCAAGCAAGAAGAGTATTCCAATGGCAACCCAAGGATTGAGTACGACCAACACGATGCTGGAAAGATGATGCAGAGAAACCGGGCCAACCAGTTTCATCCCATAAGACAGTAAAGAGTCCCCGGTCACGCCAAACAGAATGATTCCAAGCAAAACCAAATACTTCCGAGGGGTCACACTGTCTTTCCTAGGCCTTGGCGGGCGCAGCCGCTGCGGCGGAATCTTCTTCGCGTTTTTCCTTCACCCACTTGTGGCGCATCGCGCGCACTTTCAGGAATGTCTTGGCCTCTTTGTAAAGGCGCTTGCGATCGTTGCTATCAAACATGGCCTTGCGCAGAATCCGGAATGCTGCCTTGGGGCGGAAATAATACTCGTCGTAAAAATGGTGAACAGCTTCAAGGATTTCTTCAGCGGGCAGGTCCGGATAAGAAACCTGGACCAGTTGGTGTCCGCCGTCGTCTACCATCTTGGTGTCCGCGGCCATGAAACCGTTCTTGATGGCATGGTCATAAAGTTCGGTGCCGGGATACGCGTGAGCCACGGAAACTTGAATGGTCTCGACGTCGAGTTCCTTAGCAAAAGCAATTGTGTTTTTGATGGTTTCGCGTGTTTCCCCAGGGAGGCCGAGGATAAAGTCGCCGTGGATGACCAAGCCCAATTTATGGCAATCCTTAGTGAATTGCCGGGCGCGTTCGATGGTGGCGCCTTTCTTGATGTTTTTCAGAATCTGCTGATCGCCGGATTCGTAGCCCACGATCAAAAGCCTGCAACCCGCTTCCTTCATGGCTTTCAGCGTTTCGAAGTCGGTAGTAACGCGCGAGGTGCACGACCACGTAAGCTTTAGCGGTTTAAGCTTGGCGCAGAGTTCGACGGTGCGGGCTTTCTGAATATTGAAAGTATCGTCGTCGAAAAAGAATTCTTTGACATCGGGCCAGTATTCCTTGGCCTTGGCCATCTCGTTAGCCACATCGTCAGCGGAACGCTTGCGCCAGGGATGGCCGGTCAGGGTTTGTGGCCACAGGCAGAAGGTACATTGCGCCGGGCAGCCGCGCGTGGTGTAAAGCGAGACGTAAGGATGAAGCAAAAACGGAACATTGTAGCGGCGCACGTCGAGATCGCGACGATAAACGTCGGTGACGTGGGGCAGGGAATCGAGATCGGCGATCTGCGGCCGGTCGAGGGTGTGCACCACCGCGCCATCTCTCAAAAATGAGATCCCCTGAATATCGTCGAGCGGCTTGCCTTGAGCAAACTCGACAACCGAATAGTCGAACTCTTTGCGGCAGACGAAATCAATCGTGGGACAATCGCGCAGAGACTTCTCCGGTAGCACGGTCACGTGCGGGCCGACAAAGGCAACCTTAATCGCCGGATTAAGGTCTTTGATCTTCCGCACCAACTGAATGTCGCCGGGGAAACCAGGGGTACTGGTGAAAAGCACCAAGAATTCATATCCCGCGGCGATTTTGATGGTCTCTTCCGCGGAAACGTGGTGCGAAGGCGCATCGAGCAGACGAGCACCTTCGAGCATTCCTGTCGGATAAGCCAACCAGACCGGGTACCAGTAGGACTCAATTTCACGGGTGGCTGGCCAACGCGAACCCGCACCTCCATCAAAATTCTCAAACGATGGCGGGTTCAAAAAAAGTGTCTTTAAAGGCATAGTTGGATTGCTCAATAGTACCATCCTTGCTTACATTTACCCTTCATTCGAGCCGTGTGTTTGTGGGCACATCCAACCCGATTAGATCTGGTCCAACGGCTTCCACTACCCAGACTTAGATGCTTAGACGGGGGGGAGGGTTCATAGAATTCAAATGTAAATTGCTGAAATTAAATTACTTGGCAGACTGAACCCAGTCTGCCAAGCCGCCGGTAGCCCGCAACAGCGCGATACGACTGCGCTCCAGGTCGAAGTTTGCATCCTGAAGACTGTTGTAAAACTTATCGGCTTGCTGCCTGGCGTCTTCAGCATCGTGCCAGGTGGCGTTTCCAGCGTCGAGGCGGGTTTCCATAGCGGCCAGGGTGGACTCGGCAATCTGATATTGCAAATCGACGACTTCCTGGGCCGCCGCAAGCTGTTCAACCGAACGCTGCAGTTTCAAGGTCTGCTCAGAAACCTGGTTCTTGGCGTCCTCGGCTTGTTTGTGCGCTCGCAACGCATCCGCGTCGGCGGCGCGGGCGTGCTCCCGCTGCGACAGATTCAGAAAAGGGAATCGAATGACGACTCCCACTGTTGCATTGTGCTGTTGAAAACTGCCGGGCCGAAAAAAATCCTGGTAGTTATTGAAGGTTGCGAGCAACGCATATTGTGCGGCAAAATCCACGGTGGGCAATAGCGCGCGATGCTCGGCGTGAGCGCGGAAATCGAGAGCGAGAGCGTGGCCGGCGGCGGCCTCGACGGCGGGATTGCTCTTGGCAGCCTCGCCGGAAAGGTCGTCTTCCTGTTTCACTTCCGGCAAAGGCGGAATGGAATCGGGCATACCTTCAATCGAATTTGCCGGCAGTCCGGTCAAGCGGGAAAGATGCTCTCTGAGTTCATCGATCGATGCGCGAGTTTGCGCCATGCGAAGACGTACCACGGCGGTTGCGAGACGCGCTTGCTTGTCAGCGACCTCGCTATCCACACCCTGTTCGATTCGCTCCTTTACGATCTCTTGCGCGTGGAGAGTTGCGGTCTGTTGCTGTGCAAGATAAGTCAGCAGGCCCTGCCACTTGCATAGTTCAGCATAGGTGAGCACGGTATCCTGAATGACTTGGTTGCGTTGATCCTTGGTTTGAGCGGTGTTTGCCTGCCACTCGGCTCGCGCGGCGCGGACTTGGTCGCGTTGGCTGAAGTTGATGATGGGGGATTGCGCGCTCACATTCACGATCGAAGGAGCCGAGCCTTCAAGGCTGAGCGGATAGCCCCAGGTCGCGCCGAGACCGGAGCCCACAATCATCTGGGGAAAGTACGAGTTACGCGCCTCGAGGTAGGAGTCGAGCGCGTGCTGCTGGTCGGCTCCGGCAATGGCTGCGACGGTGCTGTGGCTGAGAGCTAACTCGACCGCCCGTTTTAGAGGCAGCGGTTCGGCGCGCAGAGAAGAACTAAGAATGGTCAGCACAATCGTCACACAAAGGAGCAAGCGCGATCCAGATGTCATGGGTTCACCTTATGGCCAAAAAGCGCGCAGCGATAGAAAAGCCGATTGTAAACGAGCCGGAACGCGGGCGTGCCGGGGAGAATCGAGTTCTGCTATTGTTGCAATCCACCATGATCCGCGAAATTCACGTGGCCGGCTACCGTTCGATTCGCGAAGTAAAATTCAAGTTGCAAGCGGTGAACGTGCTCACGGGCCCAAATGGCTGCGGAAAATCGAATCTGTACAATTCGTTGACTGATCGGGCGTGCCGCGCAGGGCGAATTAGCACGAGCAACGGCTGAGGAGGGTAGTACGCCGAGCGTTTTTTGCGGTGCTGAGCAGGGATAGGTCGGACTTGGCTGCGGCCCTGCAAACCGTACAGGAGATCGGTGACGAACGGGGTCTCCGCAAACCATTGCAGAGGCGTTCGCCGGCGCCGAGCTGGTGATCGATGCCATCGACCCGCGATTTAGCCTTCGTCTGCGCGTCCCTGGCCTCCTCCGGCAGATGGCCAATTGCGTTTCCTGTGCCTATGTGCGGCGCTTCTTGGTCCGCGCCCTCTCTTGCTTCTCGCCCTCAACGAACCCGCGGCAAGCCTGCATCCCGATCTAATCGATGTATTGGCCCGGCTGATCGTGCGGGCCTCCAACGACACGAAACTCTGGATCACGACCCATTCACACTCATTGGCTGAACGAATTCAAAAGTATTCCGGGAACACAACCGTACGCCTTCAAATGGCGGATGGCGAGACCAAGGTGAGCCACGCGAGTTAAAACGGGCGGACTCTATCGATTAAGGCGATCTAAAGCCTCTTGAGCGCGAGAAAATCCCTTTGCCATAGACAGGGCGGCGCGGTATTCCTGTGCCGCGGCCTGCTTCTCTCCTTGCTTCTCGAGTACCGTGCCAAGCAGGTAATGGGCTTGAAAAGCGGGAGCCTCTTCCACTGTCGAGCCGCTTAAATAGCGCCGGAGCAACTGAATCGCCTGAGGAAAATTGCGCCCCGCGAGTATCAGCGTTGCCGCGCCTTCCATGAGGACTTCCGGCTGGTTCGATTGCGCCGATGCGGCATGGTTGATGGCATCTTCCATGTCATCGAAACGCTGAGCGCGACGGAAGAAGAATGCCAGGTTCAGCCAGGCTAGGGCGCTCCCATGGCTGGCTTCGACGGCGGCACGGTACTCTTTTTCGGCACCTGCAGCATCGTGATTTTTTTCCGCAAGGCGTCCGACCACCCAATAAGATTTTGCAGGATCCAGTGTGGCCAGCGATTTGGCTTGGGCTTCGGCCTTGTCACGTCCGCCTCCCACGATGCCCGGAGCCTCAATATAAAACTCCGCTAGATCGGAGCGCGCGGCCACGCTGTCTGGGCTGAGTTGGACAGCCTTTTCGAATTCCGTACGAACCTTTCCCGCCAGGCTGGAGGCAACAAGAAAATTTGATTTGTCCGCCTTTTCGCCATAGATACGGCCAAGCCAGAGGTGATAAGCGCTGTTGTTGGGTTGGAGATTGACGGCCCTTTCGCAAGCCGAAATGCCAGAATCCCAACGGCCCAGAAGGTAGTATGCACGGCAGAGCAAATTGTAGGAATCAGCATCCCCTGGGTCGCTTTGAATTCTGGTGTTGAGTGCGGCAATGGCATCATCCACATGGCCGGAAGATAGAAGTGTTTGAGGAGACTCAGCGGCGATCGAACTGCCTGCCAGAGTCATTAACAAAAGACCGATCCAAGCAACCTTTCTCGCACCCATGACTATTGGACCACCCTGACGGTGAGGCCGTCCCGCAAAGGCTTCGCATTCACCGCCGTCAAAGCGACGATCGCGTTTTCTCGAACTCCTCCAGTAACTTCGATCTGGGTGAGGTTGGAGAGGGAGGTCTGAATATTTTTCCGTCGTAATTGATCGTTCACGATCTGGTACACGTAGGGCACGTTGTCATCGGAATGAACCGCCTCCCGTGGGATGCTCACCACGTTACGATGTTCCGCCGTCACAACCGTAACTCCCACGTTTACGTTGGGCAATAACTTGAGGTCGTGATTGTCAGCTTCAAACGTGATCTCGCCTACGTTTCGCGTGTCACGATGTTTGACCGCCGTTGGAATATTGCCGACCTTGCTCTTCCATACTCGGACCGGCAGCGCGTCCCAGGTAACTTCGATCGGTTCGCCCATCGCGAGACGGCCGATGTCGGGTTCGTCTACGAATGCGCGTATTAAGACGTTAGACAGATCGGCAGCTTGCAAAAGAAGATCACCGGGATTTACATAATCCCCCTGATGCACGGGAATGGAATAGACAACTCCATCGAAGGGTGCCCGAATATTGAGTTGACGTAGAACGTCTTCTGCCGCCGCATAGGCGGCCACCGCTTCTGATTTCTGGGACTGCGCCTGGGCAACCTCGGGGAGAGAATAACGATTTTTCTGTTTTTCCTGCAGCAAAGTTAGGTCGGCATTGGCACGGGACAGTTGGTCCTGCGCGGCCTTGACCTCGCCAGGCGACGCAGCGCCCTCCTGTTCCAAGCGCTTCATGGCTTCAAGATTTCGTTGGGCGGCGTCGCGATCCGTTTTAGCTTTCGCCAGCTGCGATTGCAAGCTCAGGACTTCCTCTTGATTGCCACCGGCCCGAAGTGCGCTAATGGTGGCCTCGGAAGCGCTAATCTCCGCGCGGGCACGCGCCGCTTGGCTCTGCGCTTCTGCGTCATCAAGTTGAAGTAGCAGTTGGCCCTTTTTGACGTGATCTCCTTCCTTTACCAGAAGTCGCTTTACCGTGGTGCCGATGGGGGCATGCGCCTGGAAATTTTCCAATGGTTCGACTTTGCCGTTAGTGGAGATCACGCTGCGGATGGTGTTGCGGCCGACGACTACAGCTTGCACCGGCACCACCTCGCCACGCGACATAAAAGCGGCAAGCAATATCACGGCGGCGACGATAGCGATCGTCCAAGCCAGCCAGGATCGCCGGCCCGCATTTCCGCCGCTGTTGCGTATCGATTCCATGAAGAGGGGAAACCTTCACTCTATCATTCGCGCCCCGAGCCCGATCCACCGCGCACTTGATCATTTAGATGCATCGTACCGCCGGAAGACGCTTCAAAAACCGCAAACGGTTGGCAAGATGAGGCGCGGTTACAATGGCTTATGCGCAAGCGGAAAGCCTACACGGACGAACACGCCGGAGCCGGACTCAATCACGACTTTCCGGAAATTGAGACCTGGTCCAACCAGTTTCCCAGATATGAAATTCTGGTGGATGACCCGGAGTTTACCTCCGTGTGTCCGAAGACCGGCTTGCCCGATTTTGGGCAGCTCACCATTCGTTACATGCCCAACAAGCAATGCCTCGAACTCAAATCGCTGAAGGAATATTTGCAGTCCTATCGTGATCTTGGAATCTTTCAGGAGAACATTGTCAATCGCGTGCTCGAAGACGTTGTCCGCTGGTCTAAGCCGGTCTGGGCGGAAGTGAAGGGCGATTTCCGGCCGCGGGGAGGCATTTCGACAGTGGTGACGGCGAAATGGCCCAGACCTAAGCGTTAACTGATTGGCTCCGAGGCTTCACTGTCGGGTTGCGAAGACGGCGTTCCGGCGAGACGGCTGCGTCGTCATGTTATATTCCTGCCTGAGTGCCCTCCGCGCGACTCTATCCCCGTACCGCCCTCATTCTGCTGACGGCATTGAATCTGCTCAACTACGTTGACCGTTCTGTGTTGTTCGCGGTGCAGCCGCTTGTCAGGGATGAATTTCACATCAGCAATGCCCAAGTCGGCTATCTCACCAGTGCGTTTCTCGGGTTCTACATGCTGGCTGCGCCATTCACCGGCTTTTTGGCGGACCGATTTTCGCGGAAGCTGATTATGGTTTTGGGGGCAATCTTCTGGAGCGGACTCACACTGCTAACCGCCGTCACCCACACCTACACCGAGTTGCTTATTCGGCATACCCTGGTGGGCATCGGGGAGGCGACATTCGTGACCATCGCACCGACCTTTGTGGCCGATCTTTTTGCGGAGGAAAAGCGCGGGCGGGTGCTTGGAGTGTTCTATCTTGCGATTCCCGTGGGTACGGCGGCCGGCTATCTTCTGGGTGGACGATTGGGGCCCAGCCACGGCTGGCGATTTCCGTTTTATATTGCGGCGTTGCCCGGATTCTTGTTAGCTCTTGCGATCGTGTTTCTCCCGGAACCGGAGCGTGGGCAATTCGACTCATTGACCGAAACTGAGACGCGCGGAACGATTTGGGGCCTCGTACGCAATCCGGCGTTCTGGACTGCGACACTGGGCATGGCCATGATGACCTTCGCATTAGGCGGGCTGCAAGTATGGATGCCGACCTTCCTGGCGCAGGCGCGCGGCTACTCGCTGCAGTCGGCAAACGAAACCTTTGGCGCGATTATCGTAGTGGACGGCATCGTCGCCTCACTCGCGGGAGGATGGCTGGGAGACATACAGTTGCGACGTAGCCGCAGCGCCTACTACTCCGTCTCCGCCGTCAGCATGGCGCTCGGCGTCCCGGTCATGATCGTCGCCCTTTTTTCAGGCGGCCGTTGGATGTTACCGGCAATTTGGGTCGCGGCCTTTCTGCTGTTGTTTAACACCTCGCCTCTCAATGCGGCCGTGATCAATTCCGTAGGACCTCATATTCGCGCTACCGCGCTCGCCTTCAACATTTTCATTATCCACATTCTGGGTGATGTGCCTTCGCCTACGTTGATGGGATATATCGCGGACAAGCGATCGCTCCAGGCTTCTTTTGTTTTTCCGGTGGTCGCAATGGCCGTTTCCTCTGCCATATTGTTTTATGGCATGAGATTTGCCCCTGGAGGTATCCACGATAACAACTCGAAGCTTCCCGGAGTGGTCTCGGGATGAGCGCTTTCCATTGGATTGCAGGTTGCATACTCGGCTTATCGTGGCTTTCGCGAGTTGTGGACGCGGCTTTCGGGGTTCCGAAGATTCCCGATTTGGCTCAACCGCAGTGGGATCGAATGCCGTTGGACGGCCAGCGGGTAAGCATTATCGTTCCAGCACGGAACGAAGAAGAAAACATCGAGCAACCGCTCATTCAGCTTCTGCGGTTAGATTATGAAAACTATGAAGTGATTGCCGTGAATGACCGCTCCACGGACCGTACTGGCGAAATCATCGACCAGATCGCAGCCAGTCCTCACGCCCACGAACGATTGAAAGTTATACATATTGAAAGCCTTCCCACCAATTGGCTGGGCAAGGCGCATGCCATGTGGACCGCCGCGCTCCAATCGCGAGGGGATTGGTTGCTATTCACCGATGCCGATGTGCTGTTCAAACCGGACGCGCTCAGGCGCTCGTTGGCCTACGCCGAAGAAATAAAAGCCGATCATCTCGTTCTTTTTCCGCGAATGATCATGAAAAGCCCGGGCGAGCGGATGATGATTGCGTTCTTTCAAACTCTGTTTGTATTTGGGCACCGGCCGTGGAAAGTTGCTGACCCCAAGAGCAAGGATCATATGGGGGTGGGCGCATTCAACTTAATCAGGCGCGATGTCTACGATGCGATTGGGAGCTACCGGGCTCTCCGCTTCGAGGTACTGGACGATATGAAAATGGGAAAATTGGTGAAGAACGCCGGCTATCGGCAAAGAGTCGCATTCGGCGAGGACCTGATCTCCATCCGTTGGGCGCGCGGCGCGTTCGGCGTGGTTAATAATTTGACGAAAAATTTCTTCGCAATCCTGTCTTTCCAGTGGTGGCGTGCATTGCTTTCTTGTTTCGGATTAGCCTTCCTGAATCTGGGGCCGTTTCTAGGAATTCTGCTCGCACATGGTTGGGCGCGTCTACCCTATGCGGTCGCTTTGTTCTGCATGTTTGCGATCTATGCCGGCATGTCGATGAAATCATCGATTCCGCCATACTACTTTTTGCTGCATCCCCTTAGTTCCGTACTGTTTCTATACATCACGCTGCGCTCCACCTGGTTAACTCTAGCCCGTGGAGGGGTGACTTGGCGGGGCACGTTCTATCCTCTCGAAGAGTTAAGAAAGGGAATGGTCTAAAAAGCCCGTTCACTCCGGAGGATCGTCTGGAATATCAATCGGGATGGTCGCTGTTTGGCGCTTCTTGCTGGTCGTATAGGTTTTAGGATGGCTAAAGATTCCCGCGCTGTAGTGCCCTTTTTTCTCGACATCGTAATTCTTTGGCAGCGGCGGAATCGACGACGCTTCGCCTTTTAGCTGCCAGGCTTGGCTCACAATAATCTCGGGTCGACCGTTGTGTTCCTTAAGATCTCCATGCACCTCGATAAACTTCCCCTGCAGTTGCCGTACGTCGCCGATGTGGCGCAGGTCCTCCGGAAAAATCACTGCTGCAAAGGAACAGTTTTTTGAATTCTGGCAAAACTCCAAGGAATGCTCACCATCGGCCCCTTGCGCAATATGAACAACCTTACCGCTTACACACTTCGTTTCTCCGATATGCTTGCTTGCCTGGTTAGGCGAGATACAGGTCGCGATGACGCGGTTAGGAAATGCCAAGAGCGAAAGTAGGGAGACCGAGAGTAGCAGAGGGGCTTTTTGAAGCAACTTCGGACCTCCACAAAAGAAGTGAGGTCAATTTAGCCCGAGTTCGCGCGCATTTGGATGTGACGGACGAACCAAATCTTGCTTGCGTTTCCCGAAACGGAAGTACAGATGGGCGACGGTTGAGCCGCCCATCCCGCCCATAGACTAGCTGAAGGATTTTATCGCCGCGGCTTCGTCGTCCTTTACCTCGAAGACGGTGTAGAGCTTGGTGATCTGTAGTAAATCGTGAACCTTCTTGGTCAGATTCAGCAGCTTAAGGTCGCCGCCCTGCTTGCGCACGGTGGTGAAAGCGCTTACTAATTCGCCAATACCGGAGCTGTCAATATAATTGACATCGCCAAGGTTGAGCAGAATCTTCTTTTGCCCCTTGCTTAGCAATCCGGCAACCGTTTCGCGTAAAGTGACACTGCCTTCCCCCAGGGTGATGCGGCCGCTGCAATCTACGACTGTAACGCCATCCACTTGGCGGGTGCTGATCTTCATACTCATGATGAAACCTCCTCTTTTCCGCCCGCGGATGGCCCGTGGACGTGCTTGATCAATTTTATTTCCGTGCCTGTTTCGGAGGGGTGAATTTCCACCTCATCCATAAACGAGCGAATAAGGAAAATACCGCGTCCCGACGTCTTTAGCAGGTTCTCTGGCGCGAGAGGATCGGGAATCTGGCTCATATCCAACCCTTTGCCCTGATCGCGAATTGTGATCACCAAATCCCCCGCGGTTCTTTCAAAGTCCAGCCTGACTTTTTTCCCAGGATCGTAGGCATTGCCGTGTAAAACCGCATTTACAGCCGCTTCCCGCACTGCCATGGTAATTTTCGTGATTTCGTCGTCGCCGAAGCCGGCTTCTGCCGCGATACGGCAAGCTGTCGCTTCGGCACTATCGACGGTCTCTAACGTCGAATCCAGCGTATAAGAGACTCGCAGTTCGGTCATGGCAAAACACTGTGCGAACCACTCCCGCTGGACCATGTAAGACGGCCTTGTGAGGGTTCTGCCGCCGGGACTCTAAGCAAGTCAAGCAGAAAAAATTGCCCGGCTAGCGAATGCGGTAGTTTGCCTGCACCTCGCGCAAATGTCAACGACCCGCCTTGTCGGCGCGGCTTTTGTTCGCACCATACCGCCTCAGCCGCAATTATTTTCCTTTCCCTATGAAAAGAAGCAGAAGTTTATGGCGTCCCGGTTGACTTCTTGGGTATTCTGAAACGATGCCTTCCCTGGCCCTGACCGAGTTGCTCGGTTCTCCCGTGTTTGATAGTGCGGGAAGCCAATGCGGGCGCGTGCGTGAAGTCGCCATTGCTCCGCAGGAAGATCGCTCTCGTGTGGCAATGTTCATCGTGCACACCAAAAGCGGAAACCGGCTGCTGCCTTTTTCCTCGATCGGATCCTTGGAGGGAGGAATCTACGCGACCACAGCCGCAGACACTTGGAATCCGGTGAACGGCGCCGAAGGACTTTTTCTTTTGGAGCGCGATCTTCTCGACCAACAGATCATTGACGTGCATGGACGGAAAGTGGTCCGGGTCAACGATGTAGATCTTCATCAGGAAACTGCCAACCACCGGCCTGTGTTGCGGGTTGGTTCGGTGGATGTTGGCGTGCGCGGCGCCGTGCGACGCCTGCTAAAAGGCATCATTCCGTTGCTGGCATTGCGCACGCTGCTTCAGCAGATGCCC
This sequence comes from uncultured Acidobacteriaceae bacterium, assembly GCA_963834075.1. GTDB lineage: Bacteria > Acidobacteriota > Terriglobia > Terriglobales > Acidobacteriaceae > PALSA-270. The sequence goes on along the minus strand of CAWIAH010000011.1, from coordinate 236,629 downwards.
CCGCGGCTGATTCCCTGGGAATTTGTGGACCTGATCGAAACCGATCCCGCCCGCCGCGTAAAGCTGAAAATCTCGCACGACCGGCTGGCCCGCCTGCATCCCGCGGACATTGCAGATATTGTCGAAGAGTTAGCGCCGGCTGAACGCGAGGCGGTATTCGAAACTCTGGATGAGAATGTGGCTGCCGGAGCGCTGGAAGAGATCGCTCCAAGGGTACAAAGATCCATCGTGGAGTCCCTCGATTCCGAGCGCGCGGCGGAGATCGTGGAAGAGATGAATCCCGACGCCGCCGCCGATCTGCTGGCTGATCTTACCAAGGAGCATTCCTCCGAAATCCTGCAGGAGATGGCGCCACAGGAACGCAAGGAGGTGGCGGACTTGCTTGCATTCGGTGAAAACACCGCTGCCGGCCGCATGAACACCCTTTACTTGGCGCTGCCGGTAACGGCGGGAGTCGGCGATGCAGTCGAAGCCTTGCGTCACTTTGAGGGCGGCATCGAGACAGTGAGTACCGTGTATCTCGTAGACTCTCACGGTACGTTGCTGGGTGCCGTGCCGTTAGCCAAACTGGTGCTCGCATCCCCGCAGACGCCTCTGCTCTCTCTCAACCAGGAGCCCTTAATCTCAGCCGTTACCGGCGCCAAAGATAACGAAGTTGCCGAACTATTCGATAAATACAATCTACTGGCGCTGCCCGTTGTGGATGAAAAACGGAAACTAACCGGCGTCATCACTTCAGATGATGTGATCAGCCTGTTGCGCGCAAAGCTCTAGCTGCCTGGGGCGGTACTGAATGGGATGTTCTTTTCTGGTTTTTTGCGCATTCAAGCTGTTCATATCCGTAACCTGCGTTTATTCTGTTCGGTCACCTAAGCTATTTCTGCGAGTTTGCTTCGATGAGATTCCTGCGCCGCTGGAAAATCCGGATACTCCTGTTCCTTGCAGTGGTGGGGCCCGGTTTTATCACCGCGAATGTCGACAATGATGCCGGCGGGATCCTGACTTATTCCCAGGCAGGCGCGCAATTCGGACATCTTCTGCTTTGGACCATGATTCCGGTCACCCTGTCATTGATCGTGATTCAAGAGATGTGCTCCCGTATGGGCGCGGTGACGGGTAAGGGACTCAGCGACCTGATTCGCGAGGAATTTGGCTTCCGGATTACGTTTTTCATGATGATTGGCATTCTGGTCATCAATTTCGGCAATGTGCTCACGGAATTCATCGGGATCGCAACCAGCCTACAACTCTTCGGGCTGACTCGGTTTATCGCGGTACCAATTTGCGCGGTGATTGTTTGGCTGATTGTGGTGAAGGGGCAGTACAAGAGCGTAGAAAAGATATTTCTTGCGGCCTCATTTTTCTATATCACTTACATCGTGGCGGGCGTGCTGGCGCACCCGGCATGGGTGGATGCCTCGATCGCGACCGTAAGGCCGCCGGCTCTGCGCGAGTTCCGGAATCAGGCCTATTTGTTCATGGTGCTGGGTGTCGTGGGTACAACCATCGCGCCCTGGATGCAGTTCTACCTGCAGTCCTCCATTGTTGAAAAAGGGGTTACCAAGCGCGAATATAAAGCCTCGCGGCTCGATGTGGTGACGGGATGCATTTTCACGGATGTCGTCGCCTGGTTCATCATTGTTGCCTGCGCCGCCACGCTCTATGTTCACGGAGTGCGTGACATTCAGTTTGCCTCCGATGCCGCCCAGGCTCTTAAGCCTCTTGCCGGAGATTTTACCTACATTCTTTTCGCCGTCGGACTATTCAACGCCTCCCTCTTTGCAGCTTCCATCCTGCCACTTTCAACCGCCTACACCGTATGTGAGGGTCTCGGATTTGAATCCGGAATAGACAGGAAATTTGGCGAAGCTCCAGTTTTTTACTGGCTCTACACGTTTCTGATTGCCGCTGGAGCGGCCCTGGTGCTGGTTATCCCCGAACAGCAATTAGTCAGAGTGGTATTGTGGTCGCAAGTTCTGAATGGGGTTGTACTGCCCTTCGTGCTGATCTTCATGCTGCTGCTGATTAATAAGAAAGAACTGATGGGCGAGTATGTCAACACGAGGCTTTTCAACGTGGTCGCGTGGACGACGACATTTGTCATCGTAGGACTTTCCCTCGTCTGGGCATGGGCTTCGATTAAGGGATAAAGAATAGCTCTAGGGCAATTTCCTGGCCGCCAGATCGCGCACCAGCGTCAAGTCTGCTTCCAGAAAGTCGTACGACGGCAAATCTGATGCTGCTACCCAGCGGATTTCACGAAAAATGCGGTTTTCCAAATCGCTTGCGTATTCGCGGATCGCAAAAAAGCGCAGTTCGACCGAAGATCCGTTGGGATATTCGTGGCGGATGCGCGAGATTTCGTCTCCGATCTTCGCGTCGATCCCAAGTTCTTCGTCCAATTCGCGATGAAGCGCATCCCGCGGCTGTTCCCCTTCCTCGATTTTCCCTCCTGGAAATTCCCATTTGAGCGGCATCGTTTGATGACGCGTGCGCTGGCAAATGAGTATCTTGTCGTTCTGAAAGATTACTCCCGCCACGACTCTCTTCATGAATTTGATTTCGCTCCGGCTGTAGGGGCGACTTCGTCGCCGATCCATCTTAACCCCATCGGCCTCGCAACCTCGTCGGGATGAATCGCTGCCACCAGCGCGTAGAGACCCTGCAGCAGGGTGGGGGCAGGAGTATTGAGGAACTCGTCCCGTACACAATAGACCCGGCGGTCACGAACAGCCCGCATGCTTTGCCAGCCACGTTCACGGACGATTTTGTCCAGAGGCACGCGCTCTCCGGCGCCACACCAGGAGGCTATGAATATGTTGGGGGCCTCCGCGAGCACTTGCTCCGCAGAAATTTGCGCACCGGGCGCACCAATGAATTCGCCTCCTGCCGCCTTCACCAATTCCGCAACCCAGCGCTGCGAGGCGATCAAAGGCTTACCCCACTCTTCGCAGAAAACGCGAATTCGTTTCCGATCTGCATAACGGTGGCGTACCGCCTCGATTTCGTCCGCCATTCTTGCGATTACATCATCACCCTTCTCGGAAACGCCCATAATTCCCGAAATGAGGGCAATGTCGGTGTAAATGTCAGCCAGAGATCTCGGCGCCAGTCCAAGGAACGGCACGCCGGCTCTCAGAATCTCGGCAACGGCCTTTTCCTGGTAGGGAACCGCAGCTATCACAATATCAGGGAGGGCGGAGAGGATCTCTTGAGCATCGGCGGTCCAGGAATCCGCGATAACGGTTCGAGCGCTGTTACGGACACCATCACAGACATCTGCACAATATTTGGTGCACGCCACTACGCGGTCCAGTTGACCGATCGAATCTAGAATTACAGTAGCGCTCGGCTGCAGTGTCACTACCCGCTTGGGAGCGTAGGTGGAGGGCATCTGCCTTGATGTTACAACGCGTACATCCTCGGGGACGCGAGAATCGGCCGGCAATCGTTCCTACTCGCGTACCTTGTCCGGACAGTACACCGTCCAGCCCCGTTCCTCGGCCAACTCTTGCAGGTCGGGGTTTGGATTCACCGCAAACGCCTGCCGCGATAAGCTGAGCATCGCAATATCCCAGCGGGAATTTCCAAACGCCACGTCAGGAACCTTCTTCACAAGATCACGAATCAGCCTTGCCTTGCCTTCGCCGGAAGGTAGTCGCGTCAGTTGGCTCGTGACCAGTCCGTCCTCGACCTTGGCGCAAGCCGCCAGAATACGAGCCTGCGGAATGCCAAAATGTTTCATGGCATCGCGAATGACCCACTCATTGGTCGAAGACACGGCCCAGATCTCACAGCCGTCCTGGTGAAGGCGTCGGACCAATTCCTGCATCTCGGGGAAGATACTCGGAGCCACGTTGGCGTCGAAATACTCGGCAGCCGCGCGTTCCATATCTGCCTCGGTCAATCCGGCATGGAGTGTGACCATTGCGCCGCACATATCGTCCTCGCTGACTCTGCCGAGGCGATACTCCGCGTGAAGCGCGGTCTGGTAGCGGATTACCTCGTCGGAGACCAATCCCTGCGCGAATCCCCAGCGGAAAAATCCTTCGCCGGCGTCCTCAGACCAGAGTGTGCCATCGCAATCAAACGCCGCGAAGTTAGGTTTCACATCGAGAACGGAATCGATGAACCGAGTGGCTTTTTCAGAAAAGTTAGCAATCGTCATATTTTAGGAATAAGAATCGAAATCTCCCGGTTTTTTAGGATGACAAATGAATCTGTGAGTGATGAGGGGGCGGCCATCAGCGAACAACACGAAGCGCCGCGTAGTCTTCGGGAGTGTTGATGTTCGCCGTCACCCAGGGATCGGTTACGGGCATATATTCAATATGTTCCCGGTTTTCATTCTCCACCGCAAGCGCTGCTGTCCTCGCCGGAGCTCGCAGGTAAGCCTCAATCATCTCCCGACCCATAAGGATCGGATGTCCGTGTTTGCCCTCGTAGTCGGGTATTACAGCCCATTTCTTCTGCGACACCGCCTGCCCAAAGGTGGTCATCAGATCCTGCAACGTAGAGGCCCTCACCGGGGGACGCTCCACGAGAGTTACAATCGCAGCATCGCGGCCACGGTTCAAAACCTCTTGCAGACCCACTTGTAGAGAGCTGAATTGTCCCCTGTCCGGTTGGGAATTTCTTACCAATTCGCCCCCGGTTGGGTAAACAACCGCCGACAGTGCTGCCTCATTCGTTCCCGCCACGACGATTACCATATCGGCGAACTGGTTCAGCGTTTCAATCGCCGCGGACAGCAACGTCTGTCCGGAATTCCCGCTGCGGCCCGGTTGTACCGGCGGCCAGGGAAGAAGTGCCTTGTCGGTTCCCATGAGGCTGGACTCGCTGGCAGCGAGAATTACGGCGCAAAAACTCGGCGCACGGCTCATGCAGGCAAGATAACAGAAACAACCAATTCGTAACCCGCAAACTGGACTCAAGGCTCGTGAACGGGGCGACTTCCTCCGTGCTCACGCTGGATTTATTCTAATAGGAGAGGTTATCGCTATGAAAGCTGTCCGTATTCATGAATTCGGCGGACCCGAAGTGCTCCGCTACGAAGAGGCGCCCGCCCCCAAGCTTCGCAAAGACCAGGTTTTGGTCCGCGTAAGGGCCTGCGCGATGAATCACCTGGATATTTGGGTGCGCAAAGGATTGCAGGGTGTGAACCTGCCTCATATTCTGGGTAGCGATGTTGCCGGGGACATCATGGAAGTCGGTGAATATGTCTCGAATTTCCGGCCTGGCCAGAGAGTGCTTCTGGCGCCCATGAGCTTTTGCAATCACTGCGAATACTGCAGCTCCGGGCGCCAGACGCTGTGCTCCGAATTTACCGTTCGGGGCAACCGCGTGGATGGGGGCAACTGCGAATTGACGGCGGTTCCCGCTGTGGGCGTCATTCCCATTCCTGACAGCCTGGGTTTCAACGAAGCAGCCAGCGTGCCGCTGGTTTTCCTCACGGCGTGGCATATGCTCGTCGGACTGGCAGGCATTCGTCCCGGACAGACTGTACTGATTCTAGGCGCGAATTCGGGCGTCGGCATTGCCGCCATCCAGATTGCCAAGCTATTCCACGCGCAGGTGATCGCGACCGCCGGAGATGAGCGCAAAATTGAGAAGGCTCATGAACTGGGTGCGGATTTCGTCATCAATCATTACCAACAGAAGATCTCCGCCGAAGTCCGCAGAATCACCGATAACACTGGCGTGGATATTGTTTTCGAACATGTCGGCGCGGCTACGTGGGACGAAAGCGTGAAGTCGCTGAAGCAGGGCGGGAAGTTGGTGACTTGCGGCGCTACATCGGGGCCGGCGGCCGCTATTGAATTACGCTTTCTCTATTCGCGGCAGTTGTCGCTGCTGGGTTCCTATATGGGGACCATGGGCGACCTTTATGAAGTGCTCCGTCATGTCTTTTCGGGCAATCTCCGCCCGGTGATAGACCGGACGTTTCCTTTAAGCGAAACCCGCGCTGCCCACGAATACATGGAGAAGAGCAAGATGTTCGGAAAAATCGTGCTGAACCCATAAAACAAGCGTCAAAAATGGTGAACCAGTTCCAGTATCTGGCTCGATGCCCTGTGGTTTTGGAATATGTCGTAGTTTAGAATGTATCCATGAGCGACGGCTTAAATTTCGGTCCTTACGTCACCACGGAAAAAGGCAAGAAGGTCGTTAAAGATCTGACCTACGGCAATCCCACCCCCGAAGGTGTGGTGCTGACAACTCTCGACAACGCCGTCAACTGGATGCGTAAGAACTCCATTTGGCCGATGACCTTCGGCTTGGCGTGCTGTGCGATTGAGATGATGTCCATGGGCGCATCGCGCTTCGATATCGCCCGCTTCGGCGCGGAAGTATTCCGGCCATCGCCGCGTCAGTCGGATCTGATGATCATCGCCGGGCGGGTATCGAACAAAATGGCTCCCGTCATCCGCCAGCTCTGGGAACAGATGCCCGAACCCAAATGGGTCATCTCAATGGGCGCATGTGCAACTTCGGGCGGAGTATTTCAGAACTACGCATTGGTTCAAAGCGTGAATCAGGTGATTCCGGTGGACATTTACGTGCCGGGCTGTCCGCCTCGCCCAGAGCAGTTGATCTACGCGATAACGTTGCTGCAGGAAAAAATCCAGAAAGAGCGCGGCACTATCCAGCGGGCTTTGAACATTTCCCCTTCATAACAAGGTTCAATCCTGACATATAATGCGGCAGCCGCACGCGTACGGCCTGTGCTCATGCCACGAAAATCACTTCCTGCCAACGGACCCGCCATCGTAGTCCAGGCGCCTTGCCGCGCGGATTTAGCCGGCGGAACGCTGGATCTGTGGCCGCTCTATTTATTTCATCCCGGAGCGCTCACCCTCAACTTTGCCCTCAACATCTTGACCACCTGCCGGATCACGCCGCTAAGGGGCAAGAGTGTGCACTTGCGATCGCTCGATACCTCCCGCGAGGAGACATTTGCCAACTTTAACGACCTCAATCGGGCAAAGCGCTTTCACTTGCCCCTTGCGGCCAAATTGCTGCAATTCTTTGCCCCCAAAGAGGGACTTCTGATTGAGACGGACTCCGAGTCTCCAGCTGGAGCTGGAATCTCCGGTTCGTCAGCGCTCATGATTGCGGCGACCGCGGCGCTGGCGCGCTTTACCGGGCGGAATCTTACCCTCGAGCAGATGAGGGTTATCGCGCAAAATGTGGAGGCGCAAATTATTCATGTCCCAACCGGATGCCAGGATTACTATCCCGCTTTGTACGGCGGGGTGAGCGCCATCCATCTCGATGCCGATGGCATTCATCGCGAGGTAGTGGCCGTCTCCGGGGAAGAGATCGAATCGCGTTTCGTCCTCGCCTATACTGGCGTGCCGCGCCAGTCGGGCATCAATAATTGGGAGGTTTTCAAATCCCACATCAACGGAGATCCGCGGGTTTTCCGGAATTTTGAGAAAATCGGCGGAATCGCCCGTTCCATGCACGCAGCCCTGAGGCGCGGCGACTGGGGTGAGATAGAGAGACTATTACGCGAAGAGTGGAAACTGCGGCGTACCAATGCTCCCGGCATCAGCACTCCGCTTATTGACAAGTTGATTGCCGTATCGAGAAAATACGGTGCCCGCGCCGCGAAGGTCTGCGGCGCCGGTGGCGGGGGCTGTGTTTTATTTCTGGTTGAAAAAGGAACGGCCAGCCGGGTTGCCACAGCCATTGGCGACAACGGCGGAAGAGTCCTACCTTTCCAATTGGCGCGCGAAGGCTTACGTTTTCTCTAGCGGACAGATCTAACACCCTCGACTAAATCGTCATCTTCGTCGACAAACAAAAGACAAAATCACAACCCCTCCTTAGGACTATAATCGGGTGAAATTGCGGGCTAGGGTGCTTCATGAAGTCACGCCATCTTTTGGTCGCCGTAGCCAGTCTCCTCCTGATCCCGGCGCATGCTTTTTCAGGAGATCAGAAACCTGCGGCGCCTCCTGCGCACCTCAGCAAAGAAAACCGGACAGATATTGTTCGTACCTTTACCGCGTATTTGGTCTTTGCGCACACCGCCTTTCCCATGGGGATGCAGGGTCTCAGGTTGAAAAATGGGGTGGTGTCCCCGAGCCCCGATGAAATGCAGCAGATCATGATGGAGTGGGGTGCCGCGGCCAAACCCGGCGATCGTGCGATTATCAGCGCGGTAGCCGTCAAGCCTGACCGTATTCGTTTCGAGATAAACGGTGGGCCAGTCCGCAAGAAAAAGTGGTACCAAAGGATCGAAGTCAGTGGTACAGCCGGTCCGGTCCCTACCGGTCCAGGCTCAAATTCCGATACCAACATGCATGGTTCGTTCGTTGATCTAATCTTTGACCAGTACGTTCCCGATCTGACCGTCACACAAATCAAGAATCTCCTGCATCCCGTCTTTGACTTCCAGGCCAAGTCGGCTCTGGAGGCATACCTCGAAACAGTTCCGCCCAAGGTCAAAGATGCGATTCAACATCACCATGTGCTGGTAGGGATGGATCGCGACATGGTCATCTACGCTATGGGTCGTGCTCCTAAAAAGGATCGCGAAAAAGATGGCGAAACCGAATATGAAGAGTGGATTTACGGTGAGCCTCCCCAGGAGGTGGATTTTGTGCGCTTTGTGGGGGATGAAGTCGTGCGTGTCGAAACTATGACGGTAACCGGTGAAAAGGTGGTTCGCACCGACAAAGAAGTCGAAGCGGCCGCCAAGCCGGATATAACCAAATCCGCACAGGCCGATGCCCGTCCCGCCAGTGCTCCCACGCTGCGGCGTCCCGGTGAGGCGCCGGATCCGCATGATCCCAACGCGAGGGTGAGCGATCAGCAAACCCAAGTTCCACCTCCGCCACCTCCCATTGATGGTGGAAGCGGCGCCCCGCCAACGACCGATCCCAACAATATTCCACCCAACTGAGTAGCTTATTTGGCGAGTTCTGATTTGGGGCAAATGCGCATCCCCTTGGCGTGCGAAACTCATGCCTTTACACTGGAAGGGTGAAGATTGCGTTGGGCCAAATCAACCCTACGGTGGGAGACTTCGCGGGAAACGCGGCTAAGATTGTTGATTTTGCTCTCGCTGCGAAATCTCAAGGCGCCACCTTGGTGCTGTTTCCCGAGCTTTCTATCTGCGGCTATCCTCCCCGTGATTTCGTGGAACGCCCCTCGTTCGTCGCTCACAGCCGCCAGACCGCCGAGGCGATTGCCGGCAAAACCGCTGGCATAGCCGTGATTTGTGGCTTACCAACCCCCGCGCAGGCTGACTCCGGAAAATCGGTCATGAATTCCGCAGCTCTCTTGCAGGATGGCAAAGTGGCATTTATTCAATCCAAAATGCTATTGCCGACCTACGACGTTTTTGACGAAATGCGAAACTTCTCGCCAGCCCAAAGCCAGAATTTATTTCCCTTTTGCGGCAAGCAGATGGCATTGACGATTTGCGAAGATGCCTGGAACGACAAGCAATTCTGGCGCAAGCGGTTTTATACCGAAGATCCGGTCGAGAAGCTAATGCAAGCGGGAGGAAATTTCTTACTCAATATCTCGGCATCGCCCTTTTGGGCCGGAAAAAGAGAACTACGCCAGGAAATGCTGGCCTCGATCGCTCGCCGCAACCGGGTTCCGGTCGCCATGGTGAACCAGGTGGGAGGCAATGACAGCCTGGTCTTCGATGGATCAAGCATGGTGCTGGATTGCTCCGGCAATGTGGTCGCCCAAGCCGAGTCATTCGAGGAAGATCTGATTTTCTTCGATTTCGATACGCTGCTCGGTGATTTCCATCAAAACTATGAAGGGGAAGACGCGAGTGTTTATGCCGCGTTGGTTCTGGGAACTCGAGATTATGTTTGCAAATGCGGCTTCCGGCAGGTCATCGTCGGGTTGAGCGGGGGCATCGATTCCGCCCTCACCGCGGCGATTGCGGCCGACGCGCTGGGACCGGAAAACGTGCTCGGAGTAGGAATGCCGGGGCCATACTCGTCCCCGGGATCCATCGATGACGCGCGTGCGCTCGCGGCTAACCTCGGTATCCGATTTGAGCTGCTGAGCATTACTGAAATCGTTGAGAGCTATAAGCGCGTTCTTGCCGCACCCTTCGCCGGCCGCCAGGAAGACGTGAGCGAAGAAAACCTTCAGTCTCGGGCTCGTGGCAATTTGTTGATGGCGCTCTCCAATAAATTCGGAGCCCTGGTGCTGAGCACCGGCAACAAAAGTGAATTAGGGGTCGGATATTGCACCCTCTACGGCGACATGGCGGGTGGCTTGGCGGTGATTTCCGATGTTTCGAAACTGATGGTCTATCGCCTGGCGCATTATGTGAATTCGAGGCGTCCCGTGATTCCCCAGGCCAGCCTCGACAAACCACCATCGGCCGAATTGCGGCCTAATCAGAAGGACAGCGATTCCTTGCCACCCTATGAGGTCCTCGACCCGATTCTCGAAGACTATGTCGAGGATTCCCACACTGCTGAACAGATCGCCGCTGACCATGGATTTGATCTCGACCTGGTCAAGCGGGTGATTCGGCTGGTAAATGGGGCGGAATACAAACGCCAGCAGGCCGCCCCTGGGTTAAAGATCTCGCCAAAGGCATTCGGCTATGGCCGCCGCTTTCCTATCGCGGCCAAGATCGAAGTATAAAATGAACAAGCTAGACACCAGATTGCGACGAATTAGCTAGAAGTTCGTTGGTATAAACCGAAAGGCATGCATGCACAAGTTTACATTTGTTGGGACAGTTCTTTTACTTTCAGCCGCATTATCGGCTCAACAGTCATCCGGTCACCATGCCAAAACTACCCCGCCTCCTACCCCCAAGCCGGAGTTTTCCACCCGTCTTCCCACCGAGGAGACGGTCAATAGTTTCTTGCAGCAAACGTTCGGCTACGATTCGAACCTGAGCTGGAGAATCGCGGACATTCGGCCATCGGATGCGGCCGGTCTAGCCAAGGTAACCATCGTGGTCAGCAGCCCGCAGGGCCAGCAGGTGAGCCTGCTTTACATCACATCGGATGGTCAGCACGCACTTACGGGCGAACTCATGCCCTTCGGCAGTCGGCCGTTTGACGCCGACCGCGACCAGTTGAAACAAGGCATCACCGGACCGGGCCGTGGTCCCGCGAACGCGCCCGTGACTATGGTCGAGTTTAGCGATTTGCAGTGTCCGCACTGCAAAGATGCGCAGCCTGTTATCGAAAAACTCATGGCGGACGAACCAAATGTGCGCCTGGTATTCCAGAATTTTCCGCTGAACATTCCCGCCCATGACTGGGCGGCCAAGGGCGCCGCTTATGCGGATTGCGTGGGACGGGCCTCGAACGATGCTTTTTGGAAGTTCATTCACGATGTTTATGACTCTCAGAGCACCATCACAGCCGCCAATGCCGACGAAAAGCTGACGGCGCTGGCTGATCAAGATGGAGCGAAGGGTGCTGACATTGCAGCCTGTGCTGCCCAGCCGGATACTACAACTAGGGTTGAGCAATCCGTCGCATTGGGTAAATCGGTAAAGGTGACGGCAACACCCACGCTCTTTGTGAACGGTCGCAGGATCGAAAACGTTTCCGGCATCCCGTACGATGTTCTCAAGAAGCTAGTTGATTTCTCCGCCAAGGATGCCACCGACCAGGCGGCCGCAGCCAAATGAACAGTTTGTAAAATGAACAGTTTGTACCGGCTAGCGCGCTAGCCAAACCTCAGTCGCCGTGCGGTGCTGCGTCTGCCGGATTACTCGCGGTGTCAATACAATCAACAGCTCGTCATCTTCCTCTTGGTCGCTGTTGCTAGCCATGACCTGATTCAACCCCGGGATATCTCCCAACCCGGGTATTCCCGTCAAGCTCTTTTGTTCGCTGCGCGTCACCGCTCCCGCAATCACCGCCGGTGTTCCCTCCACTAGGGTCAGGCTGCCCTGAAATTCGCGGTTCGCAATAACTGGCACCCCATTGGAGGACGGGCCAGCTAGAGTCTTCAACTGCATTTCCAGATGCATGCCGATTGCCGAATCTCCATAAACATTCGGCTTTATCTTCATGCTGATACCGAGATCCTCATAGGTGAACGAAGGAAAAGGCGCCTGGAAACTATTGTTCTGAATCACCTGCGAAATCGCGCTGCTATTGAAAATGGGCGCGAATATGGCATTCAGAATCGGGTAGCGCGATCCCACCTTTAGCGTAGTTTCTTCTCCTTGCGAGACGCGTACCGTCAGATCCTGCACTTCCTTGACCCAGTTTTCATTCATGGACAGTTGTGCGCCAAGAGTCCCCAGGCTCAAGCCTTCGAAAGTGTTTCCGCCCCCAAAGGTTGCGAGTGGCTGGCTGAAGATCGAACCCGCCTGGCTCTGCAGTTGTGCCAACAAAGCCGATACGGCCTGGGAATTCGCTTGATTGATTCCGCCGCTCGAAATCAACTGATTGATCAGATTTTGGAGATTCTGCCCCCCGAGCGCTAGCAATGCGGCGGCTGGAATGTTATATAGCTGAAATTGATTGGGTATCTGGAGCCCAATATTGCGCATGAAGGTGTGGTCAATCTGGTAGACGCGCATTTCCACCATGATTTCCGGCCGGTCGCTATCCAGACCCTCAAGCACTCTTGTCGCCGCGTCCAGAGTATCTTGAGGCGCACGGACGGTGAGAGTGCTATTCGCCATGTTCGGGGTAATGAACTTTATATCGAATAGATTCCGCAGCATGCTCACGATTGTCGTCAGATCCGTCGGCGTATTGATGCCGGCGACGTAAAAGGTGCGCAACGCCATGCGGTCGAACTTCTTATGGTTATCGGCAGATTCCGCCGCAATGAGAATCTGTTTGCTTTGGAGAGGCGTCCAGAAGGTATGAGTAACGGCTGTAGCGGCTTGCATCGCGCTGTAGAAATCCACGTCGTCCACGTCGAACTCAACCGGCCGTGAAACCACCGATTCGTCGATCATCGGCGTAACGCCGAAGGCCCGCGCCACCTGGGTAAGAAGGTCTGTTCCGTTTCCGCGATAGTGAAAGCTGGCCTTCAGAGCATCCGGTTCGAGCCGCAACTCGCGCGAATTCTCCAGTACCCGGGTGGTGCGCGCATTCTCTGCCGTGCCGTCTGCCGTCAATTCATTCAATTGTTGCTGGGCAAAGTCATTCTTGGGGTCGATTTCCAGGGCGTTGTGGAAGTCCGCCAAAGCTTCCGTCTGCCGTCCTTGAGAGAGCGCAGCGTTGCCGTGCTGAACGTCATCGAACACCAATTGCTGCCGCGCCAGTTCCCGGGCCGTCAGGTATTCGACATTTTTCGGCGCCAGATGGGCCGCTTTATCGAAGGCGTCAAAGGCCGCTTGTCGATGCCTGGTGTGTTGCAGCTTTAACCCGCTGGCAAATGCCGCCTTTGCCTGTTTCAGTTCTTTTGCTGAAGGATTACAACCCGGGTTGGTAGCATCCGCGGGGCCACATGGGATCAGGATCGCTGGGGCAGACGATGGTTGAGTCGCATGCGGCGTCCCCGCCAGACTGCCCGACTCCTGAATACTCGATTGGCAGAAAGATATCGCGCCGGTTACAACAAGAAATGCCAAAACTAGGGGAGTGCGGGCCATCCCGGCTATTGTAGCCCCAAGTTTCTCTTCTACAGCCTATCAAAAGGGCTATGGGAATACCGAACCCTAACAGCTCCCGGGGCATCTCACGTTGTATGTCTTAAAGTCGCTGCCTTATAAACCGTTAATCTTGTGCGGGTTGGAAAGTTCTCTATTTTGGCGTATAAAAGTTAGTTGCGACAGCACGTCGCCCTTCCCGTGCGGCAACATTCAAAATAGAGTCAGATTGAGCGAGGTTGGTCAAAAGCGTCCTATGTCCAGCACGACATCCATACATGCTCCCAAAGGATTAGAAGGAGTGGTCGCGACCACCTCCGGCATCTGCTACATTGACGGCGAGCAGGGCGTTCTGGCCTATAGGGGTATTGACATTCATGAGCTGGCCGATCATTCCACGTTCGAGGAGACCTGTTTCCTGTTGTGGAACGGCACGCTCCCGTCGCGTGGCCAACTGGATGAATTGCGCGAGCACCTCGCTAAAGAGCGCAAACTCGATCCCGCCATTATCAATCTGCTGCGCACCGCGCCTCGGTCCGCTTTGCCCATGGATATCCTGCGAACCGCAGTGTCGGCGCTTTCTTTCTATGACGTGGACGACAAGAACAACGATCACGATGCCAACCTCCGCAAGGCAATCCGTCTGACTTCCCAAATTGCCATGATTGTCGCGGCTTATGACCGCATCCGCAAAGGGAAGGCTGTGGTCGAACCGGATCCATCTCTTTCGCACGCGGGAAATTTTCTCCTGATGCTGAATGGCGCCACGCCTTCTTCCACTGCGGAACGGGCTCTCGATATCGCTTTAATCTTGCATGCGGATCACGAGTTGAACGCTTCAACTTTTGCTGCGCGCGTGACCGCCGCTACGCTTTCCGATATGCACTCCGCGGTTACCTCCGCGATCGGAGCCTTGAAGGGGCCGCTGCACGGGGGTGCTAATGAGGCAGTGTTCCACATCCTGCAATCCATCGATAGCAGCGGCGGCGACCCGGTGGAATTTGTGAAGGGGATGTTGGCGCAAAAGAAGAAGGTTCCCGGCTTCGGCCATCGCGTCTATCACACCGAGGATCCGCGCGCCACGCACCTGCGAAAGATGTCAGAGGACCTCGGCCGCTCCAGCGGACAAGCCAAATGGTTCGAGATGTCGCAAAAAATCGAAGAGTTCGTGAAGGCTGACAAAAAGCTCAATGCCAACGTGGACTTCTACTCCGCTTCGACTTACCGCACTTTAGGCATTGACGTTGACCTCTTCACCCCGGTATTCGCGGTATCGCGCGTGGGGGGATGGACCGCGCATGTCATCGAACAACTCGACGATAACCGGCTCATTCGCCCGCGAGCCGAGTACATTGGTCCCGCCTACCCGCAACACTGGATACCGATCGACCAACGGAGACCCTAGCTGTTATCGCCCTCGCGCCAGCTGGCCGCTGGTAAACTCGCCACTGGGGCCAGGCGCGCCACTTTCGGCGGGGCGTTTACCTCCCCACTCAACTGGGCAGAAAGCTCCTGCTTGACTTTGTCGAAATCAGCCTTGGCCTGCCCCAAAGTGCCCATCATGGCGTGCATACGGCGGGGGCCCAGAATCATGAACCCCGCGACCAATCCGACTAACAGTTCAAGGCCCATCGACTCCTCCGCTTAACTGCGGGTGATGTCGGCGGCGTTGCTGGGAGCCGAGGTTTTTTCTTCATTATTCCCGTTCATCGCGGTTTTGAAGCCGCGAATGCCGTCGCCGATGCCCTTGCCCAGCTCGGGGAGCTTCTTGGGCCCAAAAACCAGCAAAGCGATGCCAAAGATTAGTAACAGGTGCAGGGGTTGAAACAGTCCTTCAAACATGATTTCTCTCCAGCTTATGTACGGAGGAGAAAGCAGCTTTGGATGTTACATTTCATGAACGAGTGGACAAATTGTCCTCGGCCGGTCGCCAGCTAGTAATAACGGAAGTCCACCTCTATGTTGATCTTGACCGCGATCGGCTCCCCATCTTTTCTTGCGGGTTCAAATTTCCATCGTTTTACGGCACCCATTGCGGCTTTGTCGAAGTCGTCCGCTAAGGATTTACCCACATGAGCGTCGTGGACGCGACCATCCGCCGTCACTACACACCACAAAAGTACGGTGCCTTGTTTTTTCGACGCACGCTCGGCCTTTGGGAATCCAGGCTCCGGGTTGAATATAGCTCGCGGCGGGACTATCCCCGGCTCGATTAGAGCGACGCCAGGATCCCAATCCTGTATGGTCTTCGCATCGGCTGAATGATCATCCGGCTGCTCTGCTCGCGCTTTGAAGGCCCACCCAGACGCGGTAACGGAGCATGCCATGAGTACTGCAAGCGCCACTCCAACAGATACTCGTGCTTTCATGACTGACGTCGTTTTTGGCTGCAAAAGGCTCACAATGCGTTCCTCCAGAATATTGGAATCAAAGATGCCAAGGCTGTAATTAAGCTTTTGTCGCTGGGAATTCGCGGCCATTTCAGCGAGCGATATAAGGGACCGCGCGTAGCGCGAGGTGGAAATTATCCGCTCAGTAGCAAGTTCATCACAGGCCAATTCACGAGTGGCCGCAATCTTCTGGTGCATAACCATTGCGGCGGGGTGAAAGGATAGTGGGAGATAAATCAGTTCATAAAACAAGTTCTTAACAAAATCTTTCCTGTGGATGTGCGCCATCTCGTGAGAGAAAATCGAGAGGTATTCGGTTTCGGTTGCCGATTCCAGCGTCCCAACGGGAAGAATGATAAGAGGATGATGAATTCCAAGAGTAAACGGAGCATGGACTTCGTGGGAATAGCGGACCGATACGTTTGAAATTGCGTAAGCATCGAGACAGCGCTCGATGACGGGGCGCAGTGTTGGGCCAGATTCGTAAGCGCCGCTCAGAGAGCAAAATCGGCAGGTGCGCAAAATCGCCCTGGAAAATTGCAACAATCGGAGCGTCAGAAATGTGGCGTAGAGCGACAGCAGACAGTCAACTGCCAAGTCGGCAGCGCCCAATTGCTTCCCACGTAGAAGTGCGTGTGCCTTGAACGACAACAGCGCCAACCCGGAGGCGTCCGGCAACGTGTGATTTGCAGATTCGTGCGCGGGAAACAGACTCCAAAGAGGTAAAGCAAGTGAAAGCATCAGCGCGAGAATCCAAACCCAGTGGCGGTAACGCGCGGGAGACTTTTTCAATAACAACGTGCCGCAGTAGGCCGCCATGCAGATAAACGGCACTTGCCATGCCGAGTTGAAAAGGAGAGTGATTAGAGCCTGTCTACTCCACTCCACGATTCGCCTCCTCCGTGCTACCAGCACGGCCCACCATTTGACGAAGTTGCGCGAGTTTCTCGGGAGTAATCTGGCGATTTTGAATCAGGCTCATCACGAGGTTCTCGGCCGAACCTCCGAACATATTTTCCAGTAAGTTGTGGACCACTTGGCGAATCGCCTTCTGCTTGCTGACGGCGGGCGAGTACTCGTACGCCTTCCCCGCAAGGTTCCGTTTCACGCGGCCTTTTCGCCAAAGGATATTAAGAAATGTCTGCACCGTGGTGTACGCCGGCCGAGATGCGCCGGGCAGGCGCTCACGAACAGCCTGCACATTGGCCGGACCGACCTCCCACAGTACGTTCATAATCTCTAATTCCACGGGAGTAAATTGCTTCGGACGTTTTTTCCTCACCCACCACCTCCTAATACTATAGGACGTTAACCGAGCCCCGACGTTTTTGTCAACTAAGACTTTAGGAGCTTCACCCAGCCCGGATGGATCGAAAGAGTAAAATAGAACCATGCGCCGGTTTTATCTCGACAACAACGCCACTACCCCGGTTCTGCCCGACGTTTTGGCAGCTATGCAGCCTTACTTTGTAGGTCACTTTGGCAATGCCTCGTCGATCCACCATCATGGGCAGGAGACACGGGCTGCGGTTGAGCGAGCCCGCGAGTCGGTGGCGGGATTGCTCGGCTGCCGCGCATCGGAGATTGTCTTCACCAGCGGCGGTACCGAAGCTGACAACCTCGCCATTTTCGGGCTCGCGGGTGCCGGCGACCACGTAATTACCTCGACTATTGAGCACCACGCCGTCATGAATTCCTGCAGGCAATTGGAAGCCGAAGGTATCGCCGTGACCTGGATACCAGTCGATGGCCGCGGGCAGGTCAATCCTGCCGATGTGCGCCGCGCGTTGCGGCCCAATACCAGGTTGATCACGATCATGACGGCAAATAATGAAACGGGGGTGCTGCAGCCGGTTTCCGAGATAGGGACGATCGCGACCGAGGCTGGCGTTCATTTTCATACCGACGCGGTACAGGCCGCCGGCAAGGTTGCTCTCGATGTAAAGGCGATCGGGTGCAGTCTGCTATCCATCTCCGGTCATAAGATGCACGCTCCTCAGGGCATCGGTGCGCTGTATGTCCGCAAGGGCACTCTTCTGCGCCCATTGTTTTTTGGGGGCCGTCATGAGCGCTCGCGCCGCGCCGGAACCGAGAATGTCCCCGGCATCGTCGGATTGGGCAAGTCTGCCGAGATCGCCAAGGAAGGGCTCGACTGCGGTGATCTGGACGTGATGGCTGCATTGCGCGACCGCATTGAGCACACCATTCTGCGCGAAGTGGAGGCCACCGGGGTAAACGGAGGCGGCGCGGCCCGCGTGCCGAACACTACCAACATCTACTTCGACTACATCGAGGGTGAAGCGCTGGTTATCGCCCTCGACCTCAAGGGACTCGCCGTGTCCACCGGTGCCGCCTGTTCTTCCGGCGCGATCGAACCCTCGCACGTGCTCACCGCCATGGGATTGCCTGCCGCCCGTGCGCGCGCCAGCCTGCGATTCAGCCTCGGAAAGCAAAATACAGACGAGGACGTGGATTTCGCGATCAGCCTGGTTCCGGGCTCCGTCTCCCGGCTGAGGGATCTCTCTCCGGTTTACAATAAACAGACTGTGATTCGCTGAACAGAGAACTAAGCGGGGAAAATCTAGCTCGTACGCTCAGTAGAAGGAATTTTTTGTCTACCAGAACCATTGCCGTCGCCATGTCGGGTGGAGTGGACTCTTCAGCCGTTGCGGCCATTCTCCGCGCCGAAGGCCACAATATCGTCGGCCTCACCATGCAACTATGGAATCAGCGCCGTCTGGCAAGCCATGAGGGCATGCCCGAATCGGTCCAGGGACGCTGCTGCTCGCTCGACGATGTTTACGACGCCCGCCGCGTCGCCGAAACCATCGGCATTCCGTATTATGTGGTGAATCAGGAGGAGCGTTTCGAGCGCGATGTGGTGCGTCCCTTTGTGGAGCAGTACCTTTCGGGCCGCACTCCGATTCCTTGCAGTCTCTGCAACAATCATCTCAAGTTTGATGAACTGCTCATCGTGGCCCAGCAGATTGGTGCGGACGCTCTAGCCACCGGTCACTATGCCCGCGTCGAATTTGCTCCAGGCTCGGGCCGCTGGCTGCTCAAGCGCTCCGCCGACCGCTCCAAGGATCAGACATATTTCTTATTTGGCCTTACCCAGGAGCAGCTCAGCCGCACTATTTTCCCGCTTGGCGGTATGACCAAGCCGGAAGTGCGCGAGCTGGCTCGCCGCCACGGCCTGAGGTTGGCGGAGAAGCCGGATTCGCAGGAAATCTGCTTCGTACCTGGCGGAGACTACAAGAAGTTCCTCGACGCGTATTTGGAAGAACAGGGCAATGCGTTGCCGAATACGGCGGGCGAGCTGGTTGACACCGATGGCAAGGTTCTCGGCGAGCATGCGGGGATTCACAACTTTACCGTCGGGCAGCGCAAAGGCCTCGGTGTCGCCACCGGTTCGCCCCTCTACGTCTTGCAGATCAAGGGCGACACCCGCGAGGTGGTTGTCGGAGGGAGAGAAAATCTGTATTCGCGCACCTTGCGGGCCGAAAGGGTGAATATGATTTCGGTGAGTAACCTGGCGGAGCCCATGCGGGTGAGCGTCAAGATCCGGCATCGCCACGAACCTGCGCCGGCAATTCTTGAGAAGACCGGCGACTGCGCAGTTCTCGTGACATTCGATGAGCCGCAGCGCGCTATCTCACCCGGTCAGGCTGCGGTGTTTTACAACGACGATATCGTCGTCGGCGGTGGCTGGATCGTCTAAAATGCTCGGTCCGAAAACTCGATCATTGAATCAGGCGCGCACGGCCTCAAAAGCCCCCAATTTTGAGGATTGCCAAAAACAGCGTGCCTTCCTTTGCCCCAACCTTCTACAGGATCTTCCGTCTGGGCCCAAATTATTCATGAGGTTACCCGGCATTCGGCAATTCCAGCCTACGGAAACTCCCTGATACCCGCCGTAATCTTTCACAAACTCTCCGAAGATATCATCCTCTGGTCCGCGTCCTGAAGCCGTGTTGAATCGGCTCGCGAAATTTTGGAGGAACGAAATCATATGCATAGAGCACACTTATTGTTTCTCGCAGGTGCAGCATTAACCGTTACCGGATTCGCGCAGACGTCTAGCACTGAAACCGCTGCATCGGTCTCACAGAGCGCGTCAGTAGATGCCAATCGCCCCAATGCTCAAGTTCAATCTCAAACCAATGCAGAATCCTCCGCGCAAACTGCGCTTGGCGGGCAAAGCAGGAACACTGCATTGCAATCCGGAGGCTCTGACAGTCTGGCCTCGGGCACTTCGTTCCGCTCGACGCTGGAGAAACCGGTAGACGCTCGCAAATGCAAACCGGGGGATCAGGTATTCGCGAAGACCACGGAGAATGTGAAGTCAAATGGCCGGGTCGTTATCCCGAAAGGCTCACGAATCCTCGGCCATGTCACCCAGGTGCAGGCGGCCGGCAAGGGCCAGTCATCCTCGCAGGTAGGCGTCGCTTTTGATCATGCCATTCTGAGAAACGGACAGCAGATTCCCATGAAGGCGTCCATCCAGGCAATCGCAGCAAGTCAGGCGAATGCTTCGGCGGACATGATGGGAGATACGATGGACGACGGCGCAATGGCCGGAGGCGGAGCGGTGGCGTCAGGCCGCGGTGCCGTGGGCGGCCTTGTCGGGGGTTCGACGAGGGCATTGGGGACGACCGGCGGTTCCCTGGTCAACACTGCAGGTAGTGTCAGCGGAGGCGCTCGCGGTGCGGTAAACGGAGCTGGTTCCGGCCTCAACGCCAGCGGTCAGCTATTATCCTCCAGTCGCGGGGTGGTTGGACTCAAGGGAGTTTCTCTCGATTCGGCTACAGCCACAGCCGCGCAAGGCTCGCTCATTACTTCGAGCAGCGGCAATTTGCATCTCGATAGTGGCACGCAAATGATTTTGCAAACCAACGCCAGATAAGCGCAAGTCCGGCCATGGAAAAAAGGCAGCGCTTTTGCGCTGCCTTTTTAGAACTAAACAAACTTTAGATAAACATCTCTTCCTGCGGAACCGTAACATCGCCGTTCTCGCGCCGACGTCCGTTAGCCAAATATTCAAACGCTGCCGTAATACCGTGAACCATCCCACTAAGCTTGCGGACCGGAGAAACTACGGCGTTGTGAACGGTTTCGGTGGTTGCCTCGACCTTGTCCAGAGTCCGCGTCACCATATCGTCTGCCCGAATGATCTGCAAGTGCGAACGATCCATTAGATCGCTGACGGTCGCGTCGACTCGTTCCAGTTGGGCTCGAACCAGGCTCGTGGATTCGCTGATGTTTGCGATTGCGGCTTCAACCTTGGGCCGGACGTCCACTATCAGCGAATTTATCGTTCCAACGGCGGGAACGACCTTCGTTCTGATGTCCTCGGCGAGCGCTTCGACTTTTGCACCGGTCTTGCGTACTGCCAGAAACATTCCCACCATGACGCCCGCTTGCAGGACAACTGCGGCTGCGGTGACAGCAATGAAAATTGTAAGTTCCATAGAAGTTCTCTACTCGACGCCGACCTTGACGCCAATGCCCGTCCCCCAGCACGAGCATTGATTACGCGTTCTGCGGGTCGCCTTCTTTCGCCGTCGTTTCATGGTAAGCCTGGCGTCCGGCTTCATACGCTGAGCGGAACTGCTCCTTTTGCTGATTCATCACGTCGCGTCCGCGGTCGGCCCACTCGGCAGCTTGCTCGCGCGCCTGCCGCGCGCGTTCTCGCACAAACTCCCGTCCTTCATCCGCTTTGGACCGCAGCGCGTCCCGTGTCTCGTTTCCAGCGCGCGGCGCATACAGGATTCCCACCGCGGCGCCGATGCCAACTCCCGCCAAAAACCAAAGTATTCCGCCACCATCTTGATCTGCCATAACCAGCCTCCAGCGAACCCTATCTGCTCCGGATGGTAGCATCCAGTTTCGCGAAATACAATTCGCGGACGAGAAGTTGAGCGTCCTCAGCCTTCTTTTAACAGCCTCTTCGATGGCGCGGTCAGCGCAGGAGTTGCTACCCGGCTACTGCCAAATCCTGCACGCAAGGGAGCCCACAAGAATCACATCGCGGGCAAGACAGGTAGAGCCACCGGATTCACCACCGAAGGATCATCCCGCAACTTTATGTACAGAATCGTACCCAACGGCCTGGGAACCGTAAGCGTCGAATCGGCGAAGCCCAATGGCACCGTCACCGGCCGTGCGAAATGCGCAGTCGCGGAGACGGAATCAATGAGAAATAAATCAGACCCGCTCAAGACGCAGGGCTTATCCGGATTATCGGGGCACTGGACCTCTTTCAAAGTGGGAATCCGCACCAGGTTGGCGAGCGCTTGCCACTCTCCCGCCACGCCGGTGGCGCTTACCGGCCGGAAGCGAATCGGTCCAAACGCTGATGGCCCAAAGTCCTTAAGCGGATCGAGCGTGGCCAGCACGGTTTCGGAATCCTGCAAGGTCAAATTCCTATCGCCCAAACTCAATATGGTATGGAACGAATCGTCTAGTGCCGCGACTTCAATTTTTTCCGTTCGCGGGAAAACCGACGGTACTTCCGTCTTCAAAAAGAACGACAGCGACCCATTCTGCGGCACATCATCCGGGCTCGCCAGCCGGATCGGCGCGGGCGCCGCGTCTGGACTGACCTGCATGCTCTTGCTGATCAGCTTCACTTTTGGGCGCGGGGGCGCCACCTCAGTCTGCAACTGCAACGTTCGACCGTCCTTCAGAATCACTCGTGCCATAAGCTCTGTATCCGAACTGAGTGACGTGGTGGCGCCAGCATCTGGCGCTTCCATCTGCAGTACGTCCTTTTCGTCGGCACGTGACAAAGCCACTGGAACGAAATGAACCTTCTCCAGTTCCATCCCGGCAACTTCATCCAGACGATTGCCTTCGAGAATGCCTTGCTGATCGCCTGCATTCAAAGCGAAATGATCCAAGTGAGCCGCCTCGGAATAACTGGATACGGAAATCTCGTCGGCTTTAGCGAGTCCAACTTGCTGGATACCGACCCTAAGCTCTCCGGCTTCCACATTTTGCAAAGGAACATCGACCAGTAACTCTCCCGGCTTCGCAACCTTCCAGGTTGCAGGCACAACTTTGCCGGCCGCGTCTTTCACCGTCACGTTTTCCACGCAAGCGGTATCGTCCGCGTCCAGCCGCAGCGTGTCAGCCCGGCCGACGATCAGTGCCTTTTGATCTCCCGCGGCAATTGTCCATTTTTGCGAATGCGCGATGCTTATATGGAAGCTCGGTCCAACAAACTGTTGAAAACCCCAATATCCACGCACCGTTGCGGTTACTTCGCCTTCGACCTTCCCCGGGGGAAGGCTCCGTGTATCTATCGCAAATCCGCCTTGGCTCGGGTCAGCCACGACCGGTAAATCGATCCCGTGCGGCTTTGCGTCGATATGCAGCACCAGGTCATGCGCCAGATTCGTAGAAAACACCAGCGGCGCGCCCTCCGCCGCCAAAACTACCGGGGGACGTTCCAGGCAGGAGACCGAATCGGGATTCACCGGATGGATGGGCGGAAACGTCGCTTTCCCAACTGCCGGCATGCCAATCACCATCACCGATTTCGGTTTGCGAAACGAAGGCGGATTATTGAGCTTTAGATTCAGCTCTTCATCGTTCGGTACGGCAAGCGCCGGAATGTATTGATAATCGGGCGTGTGATAGCTGCCCAACAGTCTGGCAATGTCCACGACCGCCCCGATATAGGGGCTATAGTAGCCGCTTCGCGCCATGGGCGAAGCGCTCATTTGCCCAATCAAATCTGACGCCGCGCCCGTAGTCAGCGACGCCACCATCGACTGGCTATGTTCATCGTCCAACACTAGCTGATCGCTATTCTGGGTAAGGCAATAGGCTTGTTGCTCCACCGGTTTCTCAAAGCAAGCCTGATCTAGTTTGATGCTCAGGCTGCGCGCCAAAAGAACTGAATCGTCGTGCAGCACCTTCGGGTCGCCCAAGGAGATGGACCGCACACTGCTGAGATATTTGTCGAGCCGCGTTCGGTCCAGGCTCGCCTGCTCCAAATCCTGCGACGCCCGCACGAATGCGCCCGGCCGCCCCATCACTGCCGTACGCAGCGCCGTGAAGTCCCCGCCGGTTTCCGGCGCCAGGAAAAGTAGCGTCTGCTGCGCGTCCTTAGGCACCGTAATCACGATGCCTTCTTCGCGCACCTGTTTGGTCCAGGTTTCCGCCTTGATGAACCACTTTTCCGGCGGCGGATTCGTCGGCCCCCGCAGAAATGCTGCAATCAACAGGTAGTGTACTGACTGGTTATCCGGCAGCTCCGGATGCACCCAAATCCGGTCACCCGGCTCCAAATCAGGAACTTCCGAAATCGGCAGCGTTTTGCCGGAGCGCGTCACCTTTACTTCCATCGGCGGCCCCGCGAGATCGAATGCGGCCGTGACCCCGAACGCTAAGCTGCTGCTTGCCAGGATGATTACGCCAACGTAGGAAAAGATAGAGCGTCGAGTCATGGATACCGGAAATTCCCCGAACTTAGATTCCTCTTCTATTTTATCGAATAGGAAGCCCTCTGGGGGCATCTTCGGACACGAACTTTACTCCAGCGCTTACCATGGTAAGATGCCTTCAACCCCGAATCTTGCGCTTGCCGGTTATTGCGACATCGAAAGTCGGATGATGGAAGCGCTATAGACTACAAACCCCTGCTTGCTGAATAAGTTGCAAATGGAGAACCCGTGTCGGCTAGAAAATACCGTCAGCGCGGATATCAGGACCGCAGCGAAGAAAAAGTAAAAATCGACCGTCCGGCATCCGGTCCGGCGAAAAAAGACAACACCTTTGGCCCGCGTCCGCTGCAAATGCCCGCCCGTCGGCAGGTTTCGCGGTGTGCCCAATGCGGCACACTCTTAACCTCAGTGGCCGAGCCTATAGGTAAATGCGTGAAGTGCGGTTTCGACCTACACTCCTGCAAACAATGCACTTACTTCGACCCTTCCAGCCGCTTTGAATGCAGCCAACCAATTACCGTGCGAATCGCGAAGAAAGACGCCCGCAACGAGTGCCCTCTGTATTCAATGAGCATCCGCGTAGAAAAGGAGACTTCAACCCCTGCGGTAGCCAAACCTGTGGACGCCCGCCAGGCCTTCGAAAACCTGTTCAAGAAATAATTACTCCGCCCGTAGCGCTTCCATTGGCTCAACCGACGCAGCCCGCTTCGCCGGAAGATATCCGGCCACCACCATTACCGCAATCAGTCCCATCGTGCTTGCAACAAGGAGCCAGAATGGACTGCGCTGCAAATCGGAAACTTCGCTGCGCAGAAGTTGAACTGCCAGCCATCCCAGGCCGCAGCCTGCCATCAAACCTGCGCCGATCAAATATCCAACCTGACGGACAACCAGAGCCGAAATATTTTCCCGGCTGGCGCCCAGCGCCATGCGAATGCCGATTTCTTTCGTTCGCTGCGCCACCGAAAATGAAAGCACCCCATAGAGGCCGATGGCCACCAATAGAAGAGCCAACGAGCTAATAGAAATAGAAAGCCAGGTCATGAGGCGGGTCTCAAAGATGGTGTCCCCGATGCGCTCGTTCATGGTTTGCAGGCCGGTGACCGGCAAATTGGGATCGATGTTATGAACGAGTCTGCGGATGGCATTCGGAAGAGAAGTGTCGTCTCCGCGGGTGCGCAGATAGAAAGTGGCCTGGTGAAAGCGATGGCCGTGAGTCGGTTCGCTGGTATAGGTCTGGTCGTAGGACAGGCAAAAGAAGGGCTTTGAGGGCAGAGAATTGAAGCTCGCGACGCGGCTGGTTGGGATGATGCCGACAATCCGTACATCGGAGCCATCCGGGCTCGGGAACGAACTGGAACTTGTCCCCTTGCCGAATTGAAAAGAACCCGCCAGCGCGGCATGAACGTCCCCCGCAAAATAGCGCTTCACGAAAGCCTCATCGACGATCGCGACGCGCGCAGCACCGAGCCGGTCGGCGTCCGTGAATTCGCGGCCGGCAATTAGCGGAATCTGCACCGTCGAAAAAAACCCGGGTGTCACCCAATCCTGAAATGTGTCGGGTTCGTTCTCGCGGCTGGTAAAGCCGGCGACTGTGATATGTCCCCAGCTATGCTCGCCTGAAGCCAATCCCTCCTGCGCGAAGCTGACGCTGGCGATGCCGGGGAATGCGCGGATGGCTTCGGTAATGCGCCGATATTCGTCGCGAATCTCGCTGTCGCTTTTGCCGATGGCGGGAGCGTCCACGCGGAACGTCCACAACCGCGCGGAAGTGAAACCCAGTGGAATGGTGCGCAGGCGATAAAGCGTCCAGCCGAAAACCGTGGCTGCGACCAGCAGCGTCATGCTCAGGGCGATTTCAGTGGCGACCAGTCCGTTGCGCAGGCCATTGCCACCCGCGACCGAGCCGGATTGAAGATGTAGCGCGCGAATAAGGTTCACGCGCATGCTGAGGAATGCCGGTGCAACGCTGAACAAGATGCTGGTGAAGATGCCGAGCGCCGAACCGAAGAGCAGGATGCGCCAATCCATACGGCCAACAAGTGCGGAGTGGAGGGGGTTCGATTCGGGGATGATTTTCATTACCCACTGCAGACTTAGCCAGCCGAGGATCAGGCCGGCAAGCGCCCCGTCCACGCCGAGCAGCAAGCCTTCGGTCAAAACCTGCTGCAGAATTCGCCGGCGGCTCGCGCCTAATGCGCCGCGCACGGCGAGTTCGCCATATCTGCGCGCGGTTTTCACCAGCAGCAGGTTAGCGATGTTGGCGCAGGCAATCAGGAGAATCGTTAGCGCCATTGCCTCCAATACTTTCAGGAATCCGCCGAGCCAGCCTTCGAGCAGGGCGAGGCCGCGGTCGCCATCGCGTACCGAGAGATGCGTATCCAGCCATACCGCTTGCATGCGCGCCGGAATACGGTGGCTCATGGTGTTCAGCACTTCACGCCGCCAGTTCCGCCAGATCGGACTCAGGTCAGCCAGAACTTGCGTCCGCGTAGTCCCTGGGGAGAGCCGCCCGAAGAGCACAATCCAGCGCTCCAGCGGATCTTCGAGGCGGTCGTAGTCATCGGTCATAATCGCCCGCTCAATGGATATGGGAATGAAGATGTCGAAGGGATTGCTGTCCATCAAGCCGCGATGCTGCGCGACGCCGATGATGGTCAACGGCTGTTTGTTAATGTGGACGACTTGATTGAGCACAGACGGATCGCTGCCGAAGTGGCTCCGCCAATAGTCTTCGCTGAGAACGACGACGGGATTGCCGGCATGCTCGATGTCGTCGGAAGGCAGGAGCAACCGGCCTAATACCGGCCGCACCTCGAGCACGCTGAAGTAATTTCCACTCACCAGCCCCATGTTGACTTGAGTCGCGTCTTTCGACGTGACCAGGGTTGCACCGCTGAAACCGGCAGCGGCCAGACCGGTGAAAACATGGTTGCCGTCGCGGAACGCCTTGTACCCCGGGTAAGTGAAAGTCTGGTCCTCGTCCCAGCCATAGGTGTCAATTCCCCCGGTTTCGGCGGCGGAATGTTCTCCGATAAAAACCAGTTCTTCCGGTTTGCGCACCGGCAGTTTGCTCAGCAGCACTTGATTGAATACGGTGAAGATCGCCGTATTGGCTCCGATGCCAAGGGCCAGCGCGGCAATCGCGATAACCGTGAACCAAGGTGATTTACGCCATTGGCGGAAAGCATAACGAAGATCGCTCCAAATCGTCATCATGAATGCTCACGCTCCTGGCTCGCATGCAGCAGGTTCGTCTCCAGAAGAACTCACGGGCAATTTGCGGCTAACTACGTGATAAGGCACCAGAAGGCAGTCGACGAACGTCGGGGGAGCAAAGCCTAACTGTCCATTACCGGACGCGACCGTCCAATTCCGGACAGTCGGGGTTTAGGGTTTCATCGTCGGCCGCAACAACACCTCGCTCACAAACGATTGAGGAGTCTGCGTCACCAACATCGCCACCGCGTGAGCGATGTCATCCGGTTGCAGCATCTTGTTCGCGTCTTTTCCCACATGCGGGCTGAGGTCGGTATTGGTCGAGCCTGGGCAGATCACGGAAACGCGAATATTCTGCCCACGCAACTCTTCCGCAACCGAGTAACTCAACCCATTCAACCCCCATTTCGAAGCCGCATAGGCTGCGCCATTCGGGAGAGCATTCTTTCCCGCCAGCGAAGAGATATTCACCATGTGTCCGCCTTTACCCCGGATCATCAGTGGAGCAAAGCTGCGAATCATGTAATAGACACCACGCAAGTTCGTGTTGAGGATCTTCTCCCAGTCCTCGGGAGCGAGTTGATGCAGCGGCCCGCCGAATCCTCCAATTCCGGCGTTATTAACCAGTATGTCAACTCTGCCCAGGGTTCGTTCGACCCGCTGCGCCAGCGCCTCCACCGAACGCAGCTCGGAAACGTCACAGACCACGGCTTCTGCTTCGCCGCCTTCCGCCAAAATGGCGGCAGCGGTAGCCTCCAGCGTTTTCTGCGTCCGCCCGCACAGCACGGTTTTCGCGCCCATTGTGGCCAGTTTTCGCCCGATGGCCGCTCCCATGCCACGGCCGCCGCCGGTCACAATCGCTACCTGGGAAGTAAGAATTCTTATGCTAGATTCCTGCATGCATTTGCTCCTTCAACGCTGTTTATTTAGGGACGCCAGCCGTCATCCTTATCGCCGCCACCACGCATCTTAACAAGCCAGATAACTGCTTGGGATACAGTGAACTTGCCATGGGCGGATTACATCCTTATAATCCCGCTCACCGGGAAGGGCACTAGCATAGCGGGCGCGCTAGAGTTTTTTCAGGAGCCGTCTGAGGGGCATGCCTGGTCCGGGTACACGGCGCATTCACCGTAGGGCAGCCTGCTAGATTTCGCTTAATTCCCAAGACCTCAAGGAGCCACTCGAATGAAAATCCGTTTATTGGCGTTTTTGCTGACGTTCGCGGTAGTACTACCCGTCACGGCGGCAGCTGCGCCACAAACCGCGCCCGCCTCGTCCTCCTCTTCCGCGCAGGCGCCCGTCATTAAGGATCCCGCCGAGTACAACGCCTATATGGGCGCCATAGGGCAGAAAGACGTCAATGCCAAGATCAGTGGCCTGGAGGCCTTCCTCGTGCAATATCCCAATAGCGTCGTGAAAATCGATGCCTTGGAGAGCCTGCTCGCCGCCTACCAGCAAGCCGGCAACATGGCGAAGTTGATCGACACGGCGAATCGCATTCTTGCGGTGGCGCCGGACAATGTCCGCGCTCTGGTGATTCTCGCCTATATGGACAAAGCGAATCAGAAATGGTCGGACGGGATGCAGCATTCCACTCATGGCCTGGACGCTCTTTCCAAATGGACCAAGCCGGACGGAGTGTCGGACGCCGAGTTCGAGAAGCAGAAAACTCAGATGAGCGCCCTGTTCAACGGCGTCGCCGGCATGTCGGCTCTGAATCTCAAGAATATGCCCGATGCGCAAAAATATTTGCGGGCTGCGGTTCAGACCGATCCCAATAACCTGGACAACGTATACCCGCTCGCAATCGCTTATTTGACTGCCACTCCTCCCGATTACAACAATGGGCTGTTCTTTATCGCGCGCGCCGCGAATCTCGCGGCCGCATCCACGCAACCTGCAGTGCAGGGACAATCGAAGGGGATCGAGGCCTACGGGAAAGGCATGTACGACAAATATCACGGCTCGGATGATGGGTGGAATGATGTCCTAACCGCGGCGAAAGCCGCCTCCGAGCCACCCGCCGGGTTTAACGTCACCCAATATGTTCCGCCGACCCCAGCACAGCAGGCAGCGGACATCGTGAAGTCCAAAGAGCCTAAAGACATGAGTTTCGCCGAATGGGAGCTGGTGCTCTCCGCCGGTACACCCGACGATGCGGCCAAGGTCTGGGATGCAATCAAAGGTAAGCCGCTGCAGATGGAAGGCACCGTCATCAGCGCTTCCACCAATGAACTGCAAATTGCCGGCAGCGAGGACGACATTGACGCCAAGCGTGCCGACATCGTGGTCACGCCCAGCGGTCCCATCCCCGCCAGGTTGATGCCGAAGGAAGGTGCTACTTTGGATTTTGAGGGAACACCGGTTTCCTATGTTCCCAGCCCCTTCGTCATGACCATGGAAAAAGGCGGTTTGCTCACCAAGGCGGCCCCAAAAAGGGCGCCTGTCCATCATCACGCCGCGCCGACCCAGTAGATATTCTAGACAAAAATCAAAGGCAGCCTTTTAAGGCTGCCTTTTTAGCTTCAAGAGAACCGCGTTGCCCAGAGACTGGCGAACTTAGAACTATAGCCGCCGGTCTTACCGCGCTGCTTTCTTTTCATAGCTCGCCAGACGCGCGCTGCGTGGCGGACGCTTGGCTCCGTCCCGGAGTTGGCGCACATCAATCTTCAGCTCGGCGATGGTCCGGCTCAAGGTGTTGCGATGCATTTTTAGTGCTCGCGCGGCGCGGCATTGATTGCCCTTGTTCTCCTCCAATACCGTGAGGATGAACCGCTTTTTGAACTCGCGAACCGCTTCCGAGTAAAGAATGTTGCTGCTGTACATCTGCAAAATAAGTGCTTCCAGCTGATCTTTCACGGCCTCTCTCTTTCTTCGATGAAAGCCTGATCCCAAGAATTTATAACTGCGCTGCTAGGGGACTGATCCCGGCGTCGGAGCGCGTTCCGCCGGCCGTTCCTGACGCAGTAAATCTAAACCTTGATAAAACCGCCCCCGCAATTCGCTGGGAGCCACCCAAATGGCGGCCCGCCCAACCACCAGAAAGTAAGGCGCTAATTCCGAGCCTGCCAGCATTCGCGAACTGGGAGTGAAGGCTGCCATGCTCATCAGAACCACGGCAACAATCAGGCATCCCCGCAGCAACCCTAGCGCCGCCCCCAGCAACCGGTCCAGAAAGCTCAACCCGGCTTCTTTCATGATCCAGCGGGTGATTCTGCCGGCAATACCGGCCACAATCATCACGGCTACAAAAATAATCAGGAATGCCGCAATCTCGCCCAGCCACGGCGACTTTAAGTGCGGCGCGTACCGCTCCGCCAACCGCCGATACCGCCATGCAGCCAGGATGTAGCCGAACACCAGCCCCGCGATGCCGCACGCCTCTTGAAAAAAACCGGAACTCGCGGCCTGCACAACGGAAACAACAATGACCGCCAGAATAATCCAGTCCGCGCCGTTCATCATTCTCCGCCGGAAAATTCCATGCCGGAATTTTCGTCGGCGGAAGAGATGAAGGCGCGAGGAATCTGGCGTCAGGCGGCACAAGCGAGCAAGAGGGGCGATCGCGGGCGGGTGGCAACTGCGAGGCGTATCGAGGGAGGAGGGCAAATCGGTGGGCGAGAGCGATAGGGGAGGAATATACGCGGGAAGAGGCGGGCGCTAGCGGGGGAGTCTCGGTTAGCTTGCGGCTCCTTAGCGTCGGTCATGAACCACGGCAACAATCAGGCATCCCAGCAACCCTAGCGCCGCCCCCAGCAACCGGTCCAGAAAGCTCAACCCGCTTCTTTCATGATCCAGCGGTGATTCTGCCGGCAATACCGGCCACAATCATCACGGCTACAAAAATAATCAGGAATGCCGCAATCTCGCCCAGCCACGGCGACTTTAAGGCGGCGCGTACCGCTCCGCCAACCGCCGATACCGCCATGCAGCCAGGATGTAGCCGAACACCAGCCCCGCGATGCCGCACGCCTCTTGAAAAAAACCGGAACTCGCGGCCTGCACAACGGAAACAACAATGACCGCCAGAATAATCCAGTCCGCGCCGTTCATCATTCTCCGCCGGAAAATTCCATGCCGGAATTTTCGTCGGCGATGGCGCGCTTACACATCGAGCTTTCGCCCGGTCAGCTTCTCGTAAGCCTCGCGGTACTTTTCGCTGGTTTTACGCGCTACCTCTGGAGGCAGAGCCGGCGCCGGTGGTTGTTTGTTCCAGCGAATTTCTTCCAGATAGTCGCGGACATACTGCTTGTCGTACGACTCCTGAGACTTTCCGGGCTGATACTTGTCGGCCGGCCAGAAGCGCGAGGAGTCCGGCGTGAGCACCTCATCCGCCAGGGTGAGCCCCGCCGCCGTCTGCCCGAATTCAAACTTGGTGTCGGCGATAATAATGCCTTTGGTCAGCGCGTAATCCGCCGCCTTGCTGTAAATCTCCAGGCTCACATCGCGCAACCGCCGGGCCAACTCCGGCCCGACCATGCGCGTTACCTCTTCGAAAGAAATATTCTCGTCATGTCCGGTCGTCGCTTTAGTCGAAGGAGTAAAAATCGGCGCCGGCAGCTTGTCCGATTCCTTCAGCCCGGCCGATAGCTTGATTCCGCACACTGTGCCGCTGGCTTTGTACTCCTTCCACGCCGATCCAGAGATGTATCCCCGCACCACGCACTCCACTGGAACCATATCGCCGCGCACCACCATCATCGAACGTCCGCGCAACTGATCGGCATATTTCTGAACTTCGGCCGGATATTGCTTCACATCGGCGGTAATCAGGTGGTTGGGGACCACATTGCGCAGAAAGTCGAACCAGAACAGCGAAATCTGCGTCAGCACCGAGCCTTTCTGGGGAATCCCGGTCGCCAGTACGTAATCGAACGCCGAAATCCGGTCTGTTGCTACGAACAGCAAACGGTCCGCGCCTAGTCGGTAGATGTCGCGCACCTTGCCGCTTGAATGGAGTTCCAGGTCAGGAAAGTCAGTGCGCAATAAAACGGAATCGAGAAGTTGGGAGCTCATGTCTTGGAATTCTACAGGCAGGAAACGTCGCGTATTCTAGCTTCTGAAAAAAATTTGTCAACCGCGTAAATCTTTTCTGCAACGAATGAGCCCACGCATTTGAATGTAAAAGAGTTGACAGTTACGACCATCTTGGCAAGGCCGTGCCGGACGGCCTTTTCGCTCGCATTTCTTCTGTGGAAAAAACGGTGGCAAAAGTGGATAACTCAGAGTCTTGGTTTGCCTAGATGGGATCAGAGCTTTCCAGACATCGTCAATTGGAAAAGAAATTCATTTTTGAGTGGCGCAGCGCTTCAGCGCTGCGGATCGCCTAAGATTCGGTCCCAACCCGAGCGGACGCAGTCGGCGAAGAGGTTTTTCCCGTGGTCTTATGCCGTCGCCCTAAAGCGCACCGACACCAGCTTCGATACTCCCGGCTCCTGCATGGTCACTCCGTATAACACTGGAGCGATGCTCATTGTCTTCTTGCTGTGCGTTATGAGTACGAACTGGGTTTGTACGCTCATCTCCTTCACCAGTTCGGTAAAACGGCCAATATTGGCTTCGTCCAGCGGCGCATCCACCTCATCCAGGATGCAGAACGGGCTGGGCGCATATTGGAAGATGCCCACCAGCAACGCCAGCGCGGTCAACGCTTTCTCTCCGCCGGAGAGCAGCAGCACATTCTGCAACCGTTTTCCCGGGGGCGATGCCACCACATCAATGCCGCTCTCCGCGCTGTTTTCCTCGTCCGTGAGGCGCATGTGAGCGTTGCCCCCGCCAAACAGTTTGCGGAACGTTACTTGAAAGTTCTCGTTGATCCTCTGGAATGCCTCCTCGAACTTCTGCCGTGAGAACGTATCGATCTCTTTGATGGTTGCCTGCGTGTTCTCGATCGAATCCCGAAGATCTTTGCGCTGCGTCTCCAGAAACGCATGCCGCTCCGCCGTCTCCTTGTATTCCTCCAGCGCCATCATATTGACCGGACCCATTCCATCCAGACGCGCACGCATCTCGCGATACAAACTGTCTTCCGCGGCCAATTCCTCGCCCGCAACCATCACGATATCCCCATCCGCCAGCAACTGCTCGCGCTCGACTCCCAGCTCATTCATGCAGGTCGTTGCCAGATACTGCGCGTCCGACTGCAGCTTTGCTGCCACCGTCGAAATTTCCGCCCGCCGGTCGCGCACTTCGTCCAACAACTGCCGCCCTCCGCGCAAAGTATCCTCAATCTCAATCACCCGGGCTCGCAGTTGCTCCGATTCGAACTGCAGCAAACCATCTCGCGCTTCGCAGGCATTCTGTTCCGCGCCCAGGTCTTGCAGCTGCGTCACCAACGCCTGGCTCTCATGCTCGCGATCAGAATCTCGGCGAATGCCGATTCAATGACCGTCCGCAGCGTCTCCGCCCGCGCCGCGCATCTCAACCACCAGAGACTCGATCCTCTGCAACCCCGCCGCCGCTGAGCGATGCCGCTCCTCCAGCGTCGCCACCTGCGCCAGACTAATTGAAGCATTCTGCGCTGCCTGATCGCGCTGCTGCCGTAGTCCGACCAGTTGTTGTTGCCCGGTCGCCGCCGCTTCTTCCAATTCCGCCTGTTTCTGTTGTAAGGCGGCGATTTCGCTCCGCCGATTCTGGAGCACAGTCTCCTGCTCAGTCCGGTCGACGGTCAGCCTGCGAACTCCGCCTCAGCCGTCCTCACCCGCTCGCTGACGCGCGTCATCTCTGAGTCCAGTTGCTGCAGCATATGCCCGGAGGTCATCGCCTGCGTCTCGGCATCGCGCTTGTCAGCTTCCATCCGGTCAAGCAGGGAAGTCAGCTCTTTGATTTCCCGTCCTAGGGTGAGTACCAGCCCCTCCTGGTTCCGCAGCGCCGTCTCCAGTTCTCCCAGCAAGCGCAGCACATCGCGCAACTCGCGCTTCATCGAAAGCGGTCCCTCGGTACGCTGCTTGCCGCCGGTCACGGTCACGTTGTGAAAGCATTCGCCGCTCTGCGACAGAAAGAACGCATCCGGATTCTCCAACGCCAGACTCCGCGCCGCGCTCGCCTCCGGCACGATGTAAGCCATTACCCATTTTCGGCAGAATCACTTCTAGGGACCTGCCAAAACCGTTGAACACGCGGACTGCGCTCTTCAGCGGAATCATGGAGTGACTGACTGGGTGCGGATGCGCCGCTTCGTCAACCAAAAACGAAAACTTCGCCTGAGAATCCTCCGGATGTACCAGAAAGGTTGCCCGCCCATCCACATCGGTGCGAAGCAGGCGCAAACCTTCGTTTGCCGCGTCCCACGACTTCACTACGATGTAGTTCAACTCGTCCCGCAGAAAATCTTCCACCACTCCTTCATACTGCGGCTGCACTTCCAGAAAATCCGCCAGCACGCCCACTGGAGCCAGCCCTCCATTCATTACTCCCGATTGAAACAGACGCCGCACTGATTCCGTAGAGTATCCGTGCTCCGCGATCACCGCTTCCAGCGATCCTTTCTTCCCCAACGCCGTCGCATACTCCGCCCGCAGGCTATCCAGATGCTCTTTGCCTTCGATCTCCGCCGCACGCTTGGCGTCGAGCGTCTGCCGCGTATGCATAATTTCGGCCGCGAATCCGCCGACCTGTTGCGACACTGTTTCGAACTCCAGCGCCAATTGTCCGCGCTGCCCGCCAAAAGCATCAACCTGAGAATTGGCCATCATGCCATCTCAGCCTGCAGGCGCTGCCCGTCGCGATCCATCGCAGCTATCCGTTCCTCGGCTTGTGTGATCGAATTTCGCAGATTCGCAACCGCGGCCGCCGTCTGCATAATGCTGCGCCGCGCTTCTTCCTGCCGCTGCTCAAGTCCAGCCAACGCGCTCAGCTGCCGCCCGGGCCCCTTCCTGGCTGTGAGCCAATGTTCTTTTGCCGCCGCCAAATCAGCTGCGGCGGAACTGAGCATCTGCCGGTTCGATTCCAGTTCGCTCTCCAGCGAACTCAGCCTCTGCCGCGCTTCCGCCAACTCTGCTTGCGATGACAAGGCCCGCTCCACCAATTCCGCACAACGTTCCTGATTATGCTTCGCTGCGCTACCGCTCGCTCCGACTCCAGTTTGATCTGGTTGAGCCGTTCCCGGTTTTCCCGCAACTCGCTCTCGATGCCATAGTTGCGCTGCGCCCGCTCCGCCTTCTCCACTTCAAACTGCCCAACCGCCGCGCCCTGCTCACGCATCTGCTGCGAGAGATTGTTGATCTGCGCATCCAGTTGCGCGGCCTCCTGATCGAACTGCGCGAACTTGCTCGCCAACACCACCCGCAGTTTCGCCCGCATCTCGTCCCGTAGCTTGGCGTAGCGCTCCGCCTTCGAGGCCTGCCGCTTCAGCGAATTCATCTGCCGCGTGACTTCATCAAAAATATCGTTTACCCGCGACAAATTCTGCTTCGCATCCTCCAGCCGCGCCTCTGCCAGACGCTTTTTGGTTTTGAATCGCGTGATGCCGGCTGCTTCTTCGAGAATTGCCCGTCGGTCCGTCGGACGGCTGCTCAGAATCTGCCCAATGCGTCCCTGCTCGATCAGCGCATACGATTCAGGCCCCAGCCCGGTGCCCGTGAACAGCTCCTGGATGTCGCGCAGCCGGCACAGCTTGCCATTCAGCAGGTATTCGCTCTCGCCCGAGCGGAACAGCCGCCGCGTGACCGAAATCTCTCCCGCACGAAATTGCTGTTGGTTGAATTTGCGCCGGCGGATCTTGAGGACTACCTGCGGGCCGGCGCCCACGGTGTCGCTCGATCCATCCGGCCTGAGATTTTGGGTGGCGCTGCGCTTTAGCGCTGCGGTTGGCTCGGCGCCTCCGGATTGGGCTTCGGCCCCTGAGACCCCTTCAGCCCGCGCCGCGTCTTCTGCTTCCTCCACCTTTCCCGGACGCGCCTCTTCGGTCAGCCGCTCTGTCTCCTCCGCCGCATCGGCGCGCAACCCAGCCTCATCCCAGTCGTCCGCTTCCAGACGTCCATCCGGTACTTCATCCTGAATCTCAATTTCGGTCGGCTCATGCGCGTCGAACCCGGCATATACCTCCGGATCAATCAGCGTCAGCGATACCTCGGCCATCCCTGTCGGCTTGCGGTCGTGGGTGCCGGCAAAAATCACGTCATCCATGCGGGAGCCACGCAACGTCTTGGCCGATTGCTCGCCCAGAACCCAGGAGATGGCATCCGAGATATTCGACTTGCCGCAACCGTTCGGCCCGATGATGGCGGCCACTCCGTCCCCGTGAAACTTAAGTTCGGTGCGGTCACAAAACGATTTGAACCCGATGATTTGGAGCCTTTTTAGCTTGAGCAACTTCTACTCCTCAGATAGGCTTGCGTAGGGACAGCCGGCCTGCGGCTGTCCGGTCGAGCGAAGCTCGACGATTTTCATTCCCTGTTAACCACTTAGATTCGCTTCTTCCAGTATCGCCACCGTCCCTCATCGGCTGAAACGGGACAGGCACAAATTAGAGCTACTGTACTGACCAAATTGCGCCGGGGTCAAGCAAGAAAACACTATATCTGGTATGGCCCTCGGCGCAACCACGTGATTTTGCACATACAATGCAGCACTTGAGCGTTTAACGGGTGTGGAAAAGCAAAGGAAGGGAGATTCGCGAGAGCCAATCCAGCCTAACGCAATGGGAAACGCGAGGCAATGCGGAAGTTATTTGCGCGCGCAGATAAGAAACCGCTCCTGATGACCGCCATTGTGCTCTACCGCGTGCAGGCAGCTCGCCTGATCATCACAATCTGGCACGCCATCGGGCGAAAAGCACCGAGATGACCGGCTTCGAATCGGGAAGGCCGCCCTCGGCCGTCCGGTCGGGCATAGCCCGACTATCAGTCTCCACTTCAAACAGCCTCATGCGCCTAACTTCTCGAAAAACAAGCAGATCGATTCAATCCCCCGATAAAAATTTGGGATGTGAAACTTCTCGTTAGGAGCGTGCAGGTTGTCGTCAGGCAAACCAAAGCCCATCATCACCGATGGAATCTTCAACACATCTTGGAAATCTGTCACGATAGGAATCGAGCCCCCGGAGCGGATGAACACCGTTTCCTTCTTAAACACCTCGTGCAGCGCCTCGGTGGCCGCCTTGACGTATTTGTTATCCGTGCCAACCATGCAGGCGGGCCCACTCGACCACACTTTAATGTTGATTTGAATTCCTTTCGGCGTAAGTTTCTTCACGTAATTCTTGAATTTCTTGAGCACGTCTTCGGCTTTTTGATTCGGCACCAGACGCATGGAGACTTTCGCGGAAGCGCGAGCCGGGATCACCGTCTTCGCACCAGGAGCGGTGAAGCCACCGGGCATACCGTGCACTTCGAGCGTGGGCCGCGCCCAGGTGCGATAGAGCACGGAGAATCCCGGCTCTCCTGTCAGCATCGCCGAGCCCACTTCGGTCTTGCGATAGTGCTCTTCGTTAAAGGGCAACCGCTTCCAGGCTTTGAGCTCGGCTGCGCTGGGAGCCTTGATGCCCTTATAGAAACCTGGAATCAGAATCTTTCCTTTGGCATCTTTCAGCTTACTGATGATTTCGATGAGAGCGAAAAATGGATTTGGCGCTGCGCCTCCGTACACACCGGAATGTAAGTCTGTTTTTGCACCTACAGCTTCGATCTCGGTATAAACCAAGCCGCGCAGTCCAACACAAAGCGTAGGAAATCGGGCGCGAACAATTCGGTGTCGGAGACCAGCGCGAAGTCGGCTTTGAGTTTTGTTTTCTGCTTGCGGACATAATCGGCGACGGCTTCACCGCCGACCTCCTCCTCGCCTTCGAAAAGCACCTTCACATTGATCGGAAGCTTCCCGCCACCTGCCCGCATAAGGGCCTCGAGGGCTTTCACCTGCATCCAGAGCTGGCCTTTGTCGTCCACCGCGCCGCGGGCGTAGAGGTTGTTGTTGCGTTCGGTGGGCTCGAATGGCGGGGTGGTCCATTCATTGAGCGGGTCGGGCGGCTGAACGTCGTAATGCGCGTACATCAAGACGGTCGGCTGGCCGGATGCGCGAAGCCATTCCGCATACACCAGAGGATGGCCCTTTGTGGAGATGGTGTCGACGTTTTCCATGCCAATGCGGCGCAATTCACCGGCAACAAACTCCGCCGCTTTGCGCACATCGCCTTTATGCTCTTCCAGAGTGGAGACGCTCGGGATCCGCAGAAAATTTTTGAGCTCGCCAAGAAAGCGTGGCTGATTGTTGCGGGCATAATCAACTGAAGCAGAGGCCATAAAAACCTTTCTCGCGCGGGAGCGCGGCCTGGGCAATGATGCTGGCCGTGATCTTGAACGCAAAGATCATCAACCACCAACAGGACGCACGAAGAACACCGCGCTTTCGCGGTCCTGGCCAGTATAACGAACCGGAGATAGCTCTGGGGACGCGGGTTAGCTTGCGTGGAAAAGAGTGTCGGCGGCACGCATACTCTGTACCACACTTAGATCGCAATGTTGACGAAGCGGGCCGGGGAGAACGGCGCCAAGTCATAGGCCGGAGTCTCTCCCGTGATGAGCTGTGCCATCACGTGGGCCGTAACCGGCGCGAGCAGGATGCCATCGCGAAAGTGGCCGGTGGCGGTGAAGTATCCCGTCATTTGGGTCGGGCCGATGATGGGCAAGTCGTCGGGCGTGCCGGGGCGCAGCCCGGACCAGGCTTCCAGCATGAGTGATATCGCGATATCGGGGACGATGCAAATGGCCGCCTGGCGCAAACTCTGAATCGTGTCCGGGTTCGTGCGCTTGTCGTACCCAGCTTCTTCGATGGTGGCGCCGATCACGATCCGTCCGTCACTTCTCGGAACCAGGTAGACCTCGGGAGAACGGATCACATGGGAGAGTTTTGGACCTCCAACCACTGCGAGCATCTGTCCTTTGACCGGACGGGTGGGGAACTGGAGCGGATGAATCTGCCCGGCCCAGGCGCCGGCGCAATTCACCACGAGCGGAGCGGAGTAGTGGGTCCTATCGGTGCCGACTCCGGCAACGCGATCGTGCAGCAAGAGAACCTGTCTGACTTGCGCACCCGATGAGATATCCACCCCGCGATGTCTGGCTGTCTTGAGCGCGGCGCTTACCAGGGTTCGCGGATCCACGCTGCGCTCAGTCACCCGATAGATGGGAAGCTCGTGGGACGGGACGAGAGCGGGTTCCATCGCTGCAATCGCTTGAAGGGAGATACCACGGAATTCCCTCGAGCTGGCAACATGGCCGAGCAACAGCGTTCCGTGATCGCGCAGATCTATCTTCTCTCCAGATTTATCCTGCAACTCGTGGACAAATTCGGGATACATACTGGCGCTGGCGGCGGCGAGGGGGCGGAGCGGGACGGGCACTTCTGAATCGGCCAACATGCCGGCGGCCGCTTGGGAAGCTTCGCGGCCAGGCTCTCCACGTTCGACAATCAGAACCGATGCGCCACGCTTCCGCAATGCGATGGCGAGCGAGAGCCCGATGATACCGCCGCCGATGATGATGACGTCCCAAGTCCTCACCATTCCATTGTAAAAGAATGCAGGTGACCGAGGTTACCTTCAGCCGAACCCTTCTGGATACGAATCGGGCGTGGATAGGCACTTATAATCCGCGCAGGGAAGGCCGAGGATTCGAGGGGCGCAAAGTGAGAGCGGCCAAACCCAGCCTAAATCTGTTAGCCGAAATTCTATGGCGGAATCTGTCGCGAAATTAAAAGCAGGTGAAGCATCGGCAATCTCCCCGCCGCCGATCTCCGGTCCATGGATTTACAATCCCTGGCTCGATTTGCTGGTGGGCTGCGGAGCGTGGTCTGCGCCGTTGCTGCTATTTTGGTACTGGTCGAACTCGGCGGCACTGGCTTGGTCCGCGACCTTCTACGGGCTGGCGATTTTCTTCAACTATCCGCATTACATGGCCACGCTCTACCGCGCATACCACACGCGGGAAGATTTTCAGAAATACCGGATCTTCACGGTTCACATCACCGCGCTGGTTGTGTTGACGCTGGTGATGTCGCACTTCTGGTACCGGGCGCTACCCTGGCTGTTCACGATTTACCTGACCTGGAGTCCCTGGCATTACAGCGGCCAGAACTATGGGCTCTTTATGATGTTCGCGCGACGGGCAGGCGCGAAGCCATCGGAGAACGTGCGGCAGGCCTTGTACTCCGCGTTCCTATGCTCGTATCTGATACTTTTTCTAACTTTTCATACTGGCGCATCGCAGGATCCGCTTTTTCTTTCTCTGGGAATACCGGAAAAATTCAGCTTGCCGATGATCGCGGTTCTGGCCGCGGCATTTCTTGGCTTTTCGGTGTTTGGATTGGTGCGATTGGGGCAGCAAATTGGCTGGCGCGGGCTGGCGCCATCGCTGACGCTTTTCTCCACCCAGTTTCTCTGGTTCCTGCTTCCCACCGGGCTGGCCGTGGCGGAGGGGCTGCGCATTACGCAGAGTCGCTATAGCAACGGGGTGCTGGCGATCATGCACTCAGCGCAGTATCTCTGGATTACCAGCTACTATGCGCGGCGTGAGGCTAGCGCACAAGCGGGCAAGTCGTGGCGACCTCTGGCGTATTTTGGCGTCTTGATTGCCGGTGGCATCGCTCTGTTTGTTCCGGGACCCTGGATTGCCAGCCACATTTTTCACTATGACCTGACCGCGAGCTTTCTGTTGTTCAGCGCGCTGGTGAATATTCATCACTTTATTCTGGATGGAGCTATCTGGAAGCTGCGTGACGGGCGCATCGCGGCGCTCCTGTTGAATTCACGGCAGCAGATTGCAGAAACCACCGCAAATGCTGGGTTTCGATTTGCTGGCAGCTTTCGTTGGCTGGTGGGAAGCACCTCCGCCGCGCGCATGCTGCGGATTGGGGCGGCGGTGCTCCTGCTGACTCTGGGGTGTGTTGACGAAGCACACTATTATTTCGCACTGCATCAGGAAAATCTTGTGGACCTGCAACGAGCGGCCAGTCTGGCGGGATTCGATAGTTCGGTGCAGACCCAGATCGGCAGAGAAGAGCTTGCGAGCGGGCAAGCGGACCAGGCGGTGGCCGCGTGGCAACAGGCACTGCGGGCCAATCCGGCGGCAAGCGCGCCGCGGGACGCCTTGCTGCTCTACTTCGCGTCACAGAAACGCTTTGAAGAGGCTTATCAATTGGCCGCACAATCGCTGCGGTATGCGCCGCAGGATGTAAATCTGCTCGTGAATTATGGAATTCTGGCGCAGCAGCTAGGGCACCAACAGCAGGCGATGGAGAGCTGGAACAAGGCGATTTTGGTAGATCCGGCGCAGCCGCTGGCTCATCTCTACATGGCAAATCAGCTGGACCAGGAGGAAAATGCGAGCACCGCGATTACCCAATATGTGATTTTTCTGAACCAGATTGCCAGGTTGAAAGGTCAGAATCGGTTTCCCGCGGACAATACG
Organism: uncultured Acidobacteriaceae bacterium; assembly: GCA_963834075.1. GTDB lineage: Bacteria > Acidobacteriota > Terriglobia > Terriglobales > Acidobacteriaceae > PALSA-270. Next base: position 194,595 of record CAWIAH010000011.1, on the reverse strand, counting down.
ATCGCCGTTATGCTGCGCTTGGCGCAATGCGAGCAGAAAGCGAATCAGCCCGAGCAGGCGGAGAAATCCTACGAACTGGCGCAGAAGATTGCGGCGCAAACCGGCCAGAAGAAGTTGGAAAGCCTTGCGAGCATTGGCGAAGCGGGACTTGACTCGCAGGAAAAGAAGACGGCGAAGGCGCTTCCGCTGTATCAACGTGCGATTCGTCTCGACCAGGAGAGCGGGGATCGCGAAGGCGAATCGGCCGACTGGTACAGTTATGGTGTTTTTCTGCGGGACGCGGGTTTTCCGCTGCGGCTGGCGTACGCTTCTTTGCTGGAATCAGAGACTCTGGCGTCTTCGCCGGCGAATACGCCTGAGTTGCAAGAGGCGGCGTCGGCGATTGGAGTCAAGCTGCGCGGCCAGGCGAACCCAATTCGGCTTGATCCGCAACCCGCGCTGGATGAGGCATTAAAGCTGAGTCTCCAGTAGCTTACAGCTTGCTGAGAAAAGCCACGATCTCAGGATCGCTCCAATCCACCGAGCTGATGAATTTGCGGCGAATGATGCCCTTGCGATCGATGATATAGGTCTCGGGAATCTTCTCGGTTCCGTACATATTGGCGGTTTTGGTGTCGCCTTCTCGAACCGTGGGAAAATCGATGCTATAGTGCGTGAGAAATTTGTGATACTCATCCGCATCAAAATCGGAGCTGATGCCCACCACCACGACACCTTTGTTTTCTAAGCGCAGCTGAAGTTGCTCCAGCGAAGGTGTCTCTTCGATGCAGGGCACGCAGTAAGATGCCCAGAAATTCAGAACCACAACTTTGCCGCGTAGGTCGTGAAGAGCGATTCTGCGGTCAGAATCCTGCAAGGTGAAATCGGGCGCGCGAGTGCCGATCCGGGGTGGGGGCGCGCCGCGATCGCATGCACTAAACAGCAGAGGGAGGGCCGCGATTACAACGAGGGCACGGTACACAAAGCTATAATACCTAATTCCGGCGCTGCTCTTGTAGCGATCCTGGCGGAACGGCAATGTCCACGCCCGCAGCAAACTCGAATCGTCCCGCGGTGTCGGTGATTGTGCCGGCACGGAATGAAGAAGTTTGTCTCGGAGCATGTCTGCAATCGCTGGTGACGCAAGTTGGCGTGAGCTTCGAGATGATTGTGGTGGATGACGGTTCGAGCGATCGCACGCGGGAGATTGCGCTTTCGTTTCCGCTGATACGCGTGGTTGAGGCGGGACCACTGCCGGAGGGCTGGACCGGCAAGAATCATGCGATGGCGGCGGGGGTTCGGGAGGCGCGCGGCGCGTGGCTCCTCTTTACCGATGCAGATACCGTGCATGCGCCAGGATCGCTGGCGCGAAGCATGTGGGAAGCGCGGCAGCGCGGTGTTGCGCTGCTGTCGTATTCTCCGCAGCAAGACGTGATAGACATTTGGGAGAAGGCGGTCATGCCGGTGATTTTCGCGGAGCTGGCCACGACTTACAGCATGGCGGAGGTGGCCGATCCGGTTTCGCCAGCAGCGGCCGCGAATGGGCAGTACCTGCTGATTTCTCGCGAGGCCTATGACGCGGTGGGCGGCCACGCCGCGATTGCGGGAAGCTTATTGGAAGATGTGGCGCTGGCGCGCGCCGTGAAAACATCAGGACGGAAGATATTTTTTCGCTACGGCGGGGACGCGGTGCGGACGCGAATGTATCGCAGCTTTGAGCAGCTACGCGAAGGTTGGACGAAGAATCTGGCGTTGCTTTTTGGGGCGCCGGTTCGGCTGGCGGCTTTGCGGCTGGCGGAATTTCTCGTGATTGGTGCAAGCTTCGAGGCGTCCGCATTGTTGGCGCTGCATGGACAAGCGCGACTCGCGGCTTTAGCCGGTAGCGTCTTTTTCATATTGTGTGCGCTGTTCGTGCGGCGAATCCGCAGGGCGCATTTTCTCTCGGGCGCGCCCCCCTGGGCTTACCTGGGATTGCCGATGTTTTCCTACTTACTGCTGCGTTCGAATCATTTTTACCGGGAGGGAAAGGTCATCTGGAAAGGGCGCGGTTATGATCCGCGGGCAGAGTTGCAGGGGCAAGGATTGAACCAGGCGCAACTGGAGCCGGGAGCGGGCGCGTCTGGAAAGCTGTCTACGGCATCGAAGTGAACGAAGGAAAATCAGGAATGGTCTATTTGACGCGCAAGGCGGAATTTGCGGCATCGCACTACTATCACAATCCGGACTTCACTCCGGAGGAAAACCAGCGCCTGTTCGGGAAATGCAACAATCCCAACGGACATGGGCATAACTACACGCTCGAAGTTACGGTGAAGGGCGAGGTAGATAAGCGATCCGGATTCGTGGTGGATTTGAAACAGCTCAAGGAAGTGGTAAATCGCGAAGTACTGGATGCCATGGATCATCGTTTTCTGAATAAGGAAGTGCCGGAATTTCTAAAGCAAATTCCGACCACGGAGAACCTGGCGATTGCGATCTGGCAGCGGCTGGCGCCGAAGTTGAAGGCGGCCCAACTGCACCGGGTGAGGGTGTATGAAACTCCGGACCTTTTTGTGGATTTCTACGGGGAAGCATGAAGGCCTATTTGACGCGGCGGTACATGTTTTCGGCGTCGCATCGCCTGCACAGCGCGGAGATGTCGGCGGAAGAAAATGCGACGACGTACGGCAAGTGCAATAATCCGCATGGTCACGGGCATAACTATGTGCTCGAGGTCACGATGAGCGGGCAAGTCGCCGCGGATACCGGAATGGTTTGCAATCTCGCTGATCTTGACGGATTTGTGCAGACGGCAATTTTGGATCGTTTCGACGTGCAAAACCTGAATATGGTGGCGGAATTTGGCAAGGACGTGCCCACGACTGAAAATTTGTGCACCGCGATTTACGAAATATTGCAGCGCGGCTTCCATTTGGCACATCTCCATAAGATACGTTTAGAAGAGACCATGATGAATTCGTTTGAGTATGCGGGTGGGACAGAGCTTGTCCGGTAGATTGAACGCAGTTGCGGGCGGTCACGTTATGGGCAAACATAGAGAAGGCATCTCGAAAGTAAAGATAGGAAAGCATGAGTGAGTCGGTTGAATCCGCGACGCTGACGAGCGCCAGCTTCGAAGAACTGGCGCGGGAGTTGATTGTTCGGCTAGGTGAAGATCCTACTCGTGAGGGTTTGGCGCGGACGCCGGACCGTATGCGGCGTACCTATGAATTCCTGACCAAGGGGTACAAACAGGATCCGGAAGCGCTGCTGAAAAAAGCGTTGTTCACTGTCACCTACGATGAAATGGTGATTGTGAAAGACATTGAGATGTTCAGCCTGTGCGAGCATCACATGCTGCCGTTTTTTGGCAAAGTGCATGTGGCTTATATTCCAAATGGCAAAGTGATTGGCCTGAGCAAGATCCCGCGTCTTATCGAGATTTTTTCGCGGCGGCTGCAGATTCAGGAGCGGCTGACCACGCAGATCGCGGAGACTATTCAGAAAGCCATTGAGCCGCAGGGGGTGGGCGTAGTGATTGAAGCGCGGCACCTTTGCATGATGATGCGGGGAGTGGAAAAGCAGCATTCGGCCGCAGTGACCTCTTCCATGATAGGCTGCTTCCGCGACGAGCAGGAGACGCGGACGGAGTTTCTTTCGCTCATCCGCAACCGGGCGAACGGGGTCTAGCGCGTGCCTTCCAAAAAGCGTGGACGCAGGGAGAGCCCGCGATCCTCTTTAGCTGGAAAAATAGCGGTCATTACCGGTGCGAGCCAGGGCATTGGATTGGCGATCGCCCAGGCACTGGCCCGCGAAGGTTGCCGCCTGGTTCTGACTGGGCGTAATCAAGCCAAGCTTGACAGCGCGGCCAAGACACTGGTCGTCCATGCTCGCGACCTGCTTACGGTAACTTGCGATATCCGCGAACCGCAGCAGGTTCGCGCGCTTATGACCGAAGTCCGGCGCAAATTTCGCGGGCTGGATATCCTCGTCAACAATGCCGGGGTCGCCCACGCGAATCTCGAAGTAGCCAAGCTGCCCATCGAAGCGTGGCGCGAGGTAATTGACACCAATCTGACGGGACCGTTCCTGGTGACCCAAGCTGCACTGCCGCTGATGAAGCCCGGCGGAGCCATTCTGAACAATTTGTCGGGCGCGGCCAAGCGAGCGTTCGCTGGAGCATCCGGTTACACCGCATCCAAACACGGCGCGCTGGGTTTCACGAACAGCCTGCGAGAAGAGTTGCGGGGGCAGGGCATCCGCGTGATTGCAGCGCTGCCCGGGGCAATTGACACAGCAATCTGGAATTCGTTCTGGCCGGATGCGCCGCGCGAGAAGATGATGTCGGCGGATACCGTCGCAAAAGCAATAGTAAATGCCCTGGCTTTGCCTTCCGATAGCATTGTGGAAGAAATTTCTTTGAGGCCAATTGCCGGAACTCTTTGAACCTGCAATTCGGACGTTTCTGCCCGGTCAGAACACGAAAGGTTTTTCGCCCGCGGCTGTTTCAAAATCAATAAGCGCCATAGCGATTGCGTTGCGGCCGTTCCGAAAAGATCTTGATCATCACCACCCCGGCAATAAATCCTCCAACGTGAGCCCAGAAGGCAATACCACCGTTGGAATTTCCCGCGTAGGAAAGCGATGTTGCGGTGCCGCTGGCAAACTGAATCACGAACCAATAGCCCAGCATGACCCAGGCGGGAAGATGAAAGAAAAAAATCGGGGGAAACCAGATCAGCACACGCGCCTTGGGATACAAGATGAAATAGGCTCCCAGAACGCCGGCAATGGCGCCACTGGCGCCCAGGGTAGGGATGCGAGCATGCGGGGTGATGGCAACTTGCGTTGCCGCGGCGGCAATCCCGCTTAGAAGATAGAACGTCAGATATTTGAAATGACCAAGATAGTCTTCAACGTTATCGCCGAAAATCCAAAGAAACAACATATTTCCGCCAACGTGCAGCCACGAAGCGTGCAGGAACATGGAACTAACTAACGGCACAAACACCGCGACTGGATTCAGGTCGTGCCCGGAGAGAAGAGCAGTCACATGCGCGGGGATGAGTCCGAACTGAAAGATCAATACCTTAAGCTTGGATTCGTCCAGTGCCGCTTCGCCAAAGAAAATGAGTAAATTGATCCCGATCAGGAAATCATTCACAAACGGCGTACTGAACCGGGGCTGGTCGTCGCGTAAAGGGATCATGCGCGCGTCAGCAATCTGGTAGTTTGGAATCTCGCGATTGTGAACTGCGTCAGCATTCGATGTGCAAGCGCCAATTCCTTATGAACGGCATTTTGATCGTGGATAAGCCGGCAGGCCTAACCTCTCACGACGTGGTGAGCCGGGTCCGGAAGATTCTACAACAACGATCGGTGGGCCACCTGGGCACGCTGGATCCACTGGCGACCGGCGTGTTGCCCTTGGTGACCGGTAACTTTACCCGGCTGGCGCAATTTTATCTCGCCGCCGAAAAAGCTTATGAGGGAGTCATGCGGTTCGGCTTCGCTACCGATACCTACGACGCCGACGGAGAACAAACCGGCCCAACACAAATGGTACAGTTGTCGGGCGCAAGCGTCGAACAAGCCGCGTGTTCATTTCGCGGCGTAATTGAGCAGATACCGCCGCCATTCTCCGCCAAGAAAATTCAAGGGGTCCCAGCCTACAAGCTGGCCCGCCGCAAGGCCGAGGTGCCACTGAAGCCGGTCCGGGTCGAGATCAAGGAGCTGGAAATTTTCGATGTGGAGAATGATTGTGCGCGCTTTCGCGTCCGCGTCAGCAGCGGGACCTACATCCGGTCTCTGGCCCACGACATCGGCAGGCAGATGGGTTGCGGGGCTCACCTGAAATCGCTGCGGCGCATTTTGTCCGGTGAATTCGATGCCGCCGATGCCCTGTCGTTAGATCAGCTTGAGGTGGCGGCGAAGAGCGGCTACGCGGAAGAAATGTTTATTCATCCGAGAAAGCTGCTGCCGCAGCTTCCGTGCGTAACCGCCGACGATGCCACCGTCGCATACATTCGCAATGGGCGGGCGGTGAATCTGCCGGAGTTTTCTTCTGCGTCCAAGGTGAAGGTGTTCCGTGGACAGAGAGAATTAGTTGCGATCGGTGCCCGGATTGCAGGTACATTGTTTCATCCGGAAATCGTGCTGGCAGTTGAACAAAAGCCAGTCGTGCAGAAGCCCTGAGAGTGGGAGCACCAGAGTTTCGGCACCGCCTTTAAATCATGAAACGGATGGTACTCATCGTCGCGGGCGGTTTGGCCGTTCTTCTGGCGCTGACATACGCGGTAGACTATCTTGTGCTGCGGTACCGCATGTCGGCGAACGGCAATGCTTTTAGCACAGTTACGGTGCGCAGCTATTATGCGGTGCAGGAGAAAAACAACCGGACCGAATTCGTCTTTAAGGATTCCGAAGATCAGACCTGCGTGCACTCTTTGTTTTCCCACCTGAACTACGCTCCCTGCTGGTATCTGACCCGCCATACCGAAAAGCAGATCACCATCTAAATTCGATTCAGCGAGAGCAAGCTGCGCGTGGCACACTTCGTGAAATTTTCATGGCTCAAGCAGGCGCTTTGCCGCTAATGATAATCGGCAATTTGCGTTTGCGAAGGCCACGGAATACCGATACCTTGAGAAGGCGTTCCGCAGCGCCGCTCGGCCATGACTACAGCAGACGACAATCGCGATTTCCACGACAATTCCACACTGCCGGGATATTCCCGAGCTCAGACCGATGCGCAAGATCTGGCGCAATTAGGCTATAAGCAGGAGTTCCGGCGCGACTTCGGTGGGTTCTCAAATTTTGCCCTGTCGTTCTCGGTCATCTCAATTCTGACCGGCGCGGTCACTCTCTACGACTACGGCTTATCCATGGGTGGGCCGCGCGAGATGACGCTGGGCTGGCCGGTGGCGACGTTCGGGACACTTTTAGTGGTGCTCAGCATGGCCGAGCTGTGCTCGGCTTTCCCTACTTCAGGCGGAATGATTCATTGGTCGGCGAAACTAGGAGGGCGGACCTGGGCTTGGTTTACCGCCTGGTTCAACATTGTTGGCTTGGTGACTGTCATGGCCGGCATTGACTATGGTTGCGCGCAATTTGTTTTGCCGCTGCTGGGATGGCAATCCACCACCACACACCTGTTACTCGCCTACGGAATATTGCTGCTCTCGCAAACTCTGCTGAACCATTTTTCGGTGCACTGGGTGGCATGGTTGAACGACGCGAGCGTGCCGGTGCATATTGTGGGCGTTCTAGTGTTGGTGGGAGCGCTTGTGCTCTTCGCCCCGAAACAGCCAATCCATTTTCTGCTGCAAGCGAGTTCGTCCAGTGGCTTACACTTCTCCTATGCGTGGCTATTTTTGCTTGGACTGCTGCAGGCGCAGTGGACTTACACCGGCTTCGATGCATCTGCGCACGTGGCCGAAGAGACACTCGATCCCCGCCGAAGCGCGCCCTGGGGCATGGTCACGGCGGTGGGAGTTTCAGGCATTTTTGGCTATTTGCTCATTCTTTCCTTAACACTGGCAATTCCTAATATCCATCGAGTGCTGAACGCTACCGACGCGGGCGGGAATTCTTACCCTGCGGTGCTCGCAATTGTGCAAAGCGGGCTAGGCAATCGCGCGGCCGTCGGGGTGGTGGGCCTCACCGCGTTGGCCATGTGGTTCTGCGGCGTGGCAGCATGCACATCCTTGTCGCGAACCATTTACGCATTTTCCCGCGATCAGGGAATGCCATTTTCCCAGGTGTGGAGCAAGGTCAGCGAGAAACGTAAAACGCCCGTCGCAGCGCTCTGGCTGGCCGCCGGGCTGTCTTTTGCTTCCATGGTTTATAGCGGTGCCTATTCGATTGTGACCTCGATCAGCGTGGTGGGCTTTTATCTTTCGTATGGAATTCCGATCTATCTGGGATGGAAGAACAAATCGCAATGGATCGCAAGCCGCGGTCCATGGCATCTGGGAAGGTTCAGCAACCTCATTAACTTTTCGGCGATTGTATGGACCACATTTATCTGCGTCGTCATGGTGATGCCGCCGAACTCGCGGGCCGGGTGGGGGATTGTGGGTGTGATCGCTCCCCTGTACGTATTGCACCTTGTTCACGGAAAATACAAAATTTCTGAAGATTCGCCTGAGCCGGCGCAACAGCCTTCTGTCGCGCCGGAGGGCGATGCGTAGGCGATAAGTGTCGTTGATTGCAGCATGAAAATGTCCCACGCGATTGGCGGCGTGACTTACAGTTTTGCCTCGCTGCGAGAGCTGCTGGCGAAAGCGTCGCCGGCTCGTTCGGGCGACGAACTGGCCGGAGTAACCGCCGCCTCAGCCGAAGAGCGGGTTGCCGCCCGCTATGTGCTTGCCGACTTGCCGTTGCGTCACTTTCTCGCCGAAGCCGTCATTCCTCACGAGGTGGATGAGGTTTCCCGGCTCATCGCTGAGAGTCATAATGCGGCCTCATTCGCACCCTTGGCGTCATTTACGGTGGGAGAGTTTCGCAATTGGTTATTGGCAGACGAAGTGAGGGATGAAGTTCTGGCCTCAGTAAGCGGAGGGTTGACTCCAGAGATGGTGGCGGCCGTATCCAAGCTGATGCCGGCGCAAGATCTCATTGCGGTAGCTCGCAAGGTAAGGGTCGTCTCGCGATTTCGAACCACGGTTGGCTTGCGGGGAAGGCTCTCCACCCGCTTGCAACCGAACCATCCGACCGATGATCCCGTGGGAATTGCCGCGTCCATCGTGGATGGCCTTTCGTTGGCTTCGGGCGATGCCGTGATCGGTATCAATCCCGCGACCGACGATGTGAACTCGGTGATCAATCTGCTGCGGCTAGTGGACCATGTTCGCGAGAAGTATGAGATCCCGACGCAGAGTTGCGTGCTTGCGCATGTCACCACACAAATGGAAGCTCTGCGACGCGGCGCGCCGGTCGACCTTGTTTTTCAGTCCATCGGAGGCACCGAGGCGACCAATACATCATTTGGAGTGAATCTCGCACTGCTCGATGAGGTTCATCAAGCCGCGCAGGAACTGCGAAGAGGCACGGTTGGACAAAACCTGATGTACTTTGAAACCGGGCAGGGAAGCGCTCTTTCGGCGAATGGACACCACGGCTGTGATCAACAGACGCTGGAAGCGCGCGCTTACGCCGTTGCCCGGCGCTATCAGCCAATGCTGGTGAACACCGTGGTGGGATTTATCGGTCCGGAGTATTTGTATGACGGAAAGCAAATCATCCGGGCTGGCCTGGAAGACCATTTTTGTGGCAAGCTCCTGGGGCTGCCCATGGGATGCGATATTTGCTACACCAATCACGCGGAGGCCGATCAAGACGATATGGACTCGCTGCTCACACTGCTGGGTGTCGCAGGTGTGAATTACATCATGGGAGTGCCGGGCGCAGATGACATCATGCTGAATTATCAGAGCACATCATTCCACGATGCGCTTTACCTCAGATCCGTGCTTGGGTTAAAGCCCGCGCCGGAATTCGAAGCCTGGCTGGCGACGGGAGAGTTTCGCCGGTTCGCGGTCGAAGACCTCTTACCGGCCGGGATGGGGCTCCCGTCATAACGGGGCATGGTGAAGTCCCTGACCAAAAACCTCGGCGACTACACTCCGGCCCGAGTCGGCTTACGCAGGGCAGGTGCGAGCGTTGCCACTCGGAACATTCTCGACTTCCAATTGGCTCATGCGCAAGCGCGCGACGCGGTGCGTGCTGTACTCGATATTCCTTACTTGCGAAAGGGATTGGAGGAGCGCAAGCTGGCTTCTTGCATCCTGCATAGCGCGGCGTGCGATCGCTCGGCGTATTTGCGTCATCCGGAAATGGGAAGGGTGTTGAGCGCGGAATCGGCCGCGGAATTGGCTGCTATGCCCGCGGGCTGCGAGCTGGTTTTTATTCTGGCAGACGGCTTGTCCGCGCTTGCTGTAGCGCGACACGCTTTGCCCCTGATGCATCAGGTACTGCCTTTGCTACCGGGAGGCTGCTCTATCGGGCCGGTGTGCATTGTCGAGCAGGGACGGGTGGCAATTGGCGACGTCATTGGTGCGGCTTTGAACGCCAAGCTTTCAGTCGTTCTCATTGGCGAGCGCCCGGGGCTCAGCTCTCCTGACAGCCTCGGCGCTTATCTCACCTGGGGGCCGCGTCCTGGCCGCAACGATGCCGAGCGTAATTGCATTTCCAATATTCGCCCCGAAGGTCTGGATTACGCCGTGGCGGCGCGAATGCTTGGTTTCTATGTGCACGAATCGTTGCGGCGGAAGCTGAGCGGGATCGCGGTGAAACTGACATCGGCGTTGCCTTAGCGGTGCGATGTATTCCGGCGAAGTGCAACGTCGAGGCCTTCCCATTTTTACCGTCCTTTAATGAATTTGTAGGTACAGATCCGCCCGCTGCCGGGAAATAATGGCTAGACTAGTGGGAAGGAGTCTCGTATGACAGCGGTGGCCTCAGCTAACTCTTCAACCCTCGCGTCCCGCCAACCTCTTTCCGCGGATGAATTGCGCAAAATGAATGCCTATTGGCGAGCGGCCAATTATCTTTCCGTTGGGCAAATTTATCTAATGGCGAATCCTCTGTTGCGCGAGCCCCTGAAAATCGAGCACATCAAGCCGCGCCTGCTGGGACATTGGGGAACGACTCCGGGACTTAATTTTATTTACGTCCATTTCAACCGGCTGATCAAGAAATACGATCTCAACGTAATTTATATCTGCGGTCCGGGTCATGGCGGGCCGGGGATGGTGGCCAATACCTATCTCGAGGGCACCTATAGCGAGCTTTATCCGAACATCCAGCAAAGCGAAGAGGGAATGCGGAAATTGTTCAAACAGTTTTCCTTTCCCGGAGGCATTCCCAGCCATGCCGCGCCCGAAACGCCGGGCTCGATTCACGAGGGCGGCGAGCTGGGCTATTCCATTGCTCCATGCCTATGGCGCGGTGTTTGATAATCCCGATCTGCTCGCCTGCTGCGTCGTCGGCGACGGCGAGAGCGGAGACCGGCCCGCTGGCCACCAGTTGGCATTCCAATAAATTCCTAAATCCGGCGCGCGACGGCGCGGTGCTGCCGATCCTTCATCTGAACGGCTACAAAATCGCGAATCCCACGGTGCTCGGCCGCATAGTGACCACGAACTTACCCACCTTTTACCGGCTACGGCTATAAGCCTTATTTCGTCGAGGGCCATGAGCCCGAAGCCATGCATCAGCTCATGGCAGCGACGCTGGATACGGTCATCGCGGAAATTCGACGACATTCAAGGCGCGACGCGTCGCTGCCAAGGACCTCCGCAACTGCTTCCGATGTGGCCGATGATCGTTCTGCGCAGCCCCAAGGGATGGACAGGGCCGAAAGTCGTGGATGGAAAACCGGTGGAGGGCACGTGGCGGGCGCATCAGGTGCCGGTGGCAGACCTCGCAACGAAGCCCGAGCATCTGAAGATTCTCGAAGAATGGATGAAGAGCTACAAGCCGGAAGAACTTTTTGACGAGAACGGCAAGTCTGATGCAGGAACTCGCCGAACTGGCCCCGAAAGGCGACCGCCGGATGGGCGCGAATCCGCATGCAAACGGCGGCGTTGTTGTTGAGCGATCTGATCATGCCCGACTTTCGCGACTACGCGGTGGACGGTTCACAAGCCGGGCACCGAGTTCGCCGAAGCCACGCGGTATTGGGTGGATTTTTGCGCGATGTGATGAAGCTGAATGCTCGACGCCGAAAAATTTCCGCGTCTTCGGACCGGATGAGACCGCTTCCAACCGCCTCGATGCCCTCTACGAAGTCACCGACAAAGTCTGGATGGAGCCGATTATTGCCGACGACGAAAATCTTTCCAAAGATGGCCGCGTGATGGAAGTGCTCAGCGAGCACATGTGCCAGGGCTGGCTGGAAGGTTATCTGCTCACCGGCCGCCACGGCTTTTTTTCCTGCTACGAGGCTTTCATCCACATCATCGACTCCATGTTCAATCAGCATGCCAAATGGCTCAAGGTGACGCGGGACATCCCGTGGCGGCGTCCGATCGCTTCGCTCAATTATCTTGCTGACCTCGCACGTCTGGCGGCAGGACCACAACGGATTCAGCCATCAGGATCCCGGCTTCATCGATCATGTGATGAACAAGAAGGCCGACGTCGTCCGCGTCTATCTTGCCGCCGGACGCCAATTGCCTGCTTTCGGTCGCGGACCACTGCCTGCGCAGCCGCCACTATGTGAATGTGATCGTTGCCGGCAAACAGCCGGCGCTGCAATGGCTCGACATGGACGCGGCCATCGAGCACTGCACGACCGGCATCGGCATCTGGGACTGGGCCAGCACCGATCAAGGCGTGCGAACCCGATGTCGTGATGGCTTGCGCGGGCGATGTGCCCACGCTCGAAACTCTGGCCGCGGTTGACCTGCTTCGCGACAGCATTTTCCCGATATCAGGATTCGCGTGGTCAATGTCGTCGATCTGATGACGCTTCAGCCCGCCAGCGAACATCCTCACGGCCTCTCCGGATGGCGATTTCGATTCCATGTTCACCACCGATAAACCGATTATCTTCGCCTATCACGGCTATCCCGTGGCTGATTCACCGGCTCACCTACCGGCGCACAATCACGACAATCTGCACGTGCGCGGATACAAGGAAGAGGGCACCACCACCACGCCTTTTGATATGACGGTGCATGAATGATCTCGATCGCTTTCATCTGGCGGGGATGTGGTGGACCGGGTGCCGCGCTGCTGCCGCATCGGACGCCACTTCAAACAGTTCATTGCGCGACAAACTGGTGGAGCACAAGCAATATATTCACGAGCATGGCGACGATCTGCCCGAAATCCGAGACTGGACTTGGCCTTATTGAGGAATGAAGATTCTCGTTCTCAACTCCGGCTCGAGCAGCCAGAAGGTTTCTTTGTTTGAGATTGACGGGACGATCACTTCCGAACCGCCGGCCGCACTGTGGGAAGGCGAAATCGAATGGGCCGGCAAAGCCGCAGCGCTCACTACCGAGGATTCGAATGGCACCACCCGGCAGAGCCACATCAAGGTCAGGTCTCGCGCGCAAGCCAGTAAAGCACCTTGTTACGAAATCTCTGGACGGGCGATTCGCCCGTCCTGAAGCTCGGCCTCAGCGATTGATGTCGTCGGCCACCGGGTGGTTCACGGTGGACCGAAATACCGCGAGCCGATCATTGTCAACCGACGGGTAAAAACGGCGATCGCCGGTGTCTCCGCTTTCGCTCCGCTGCACAATCGCGCCGAACTGGCAGGCATCGAGATCATCGCAAAGCCTTCTCGGCGCGCGTTCCTCAGGTTGCCGTTTTTGACACCGGATTTCATCACCACATGCCACTGTCCGCAGCCATCTATCCAGGGCCCTATGAATGGCTTTCGAGCAGGGAATTCGCCGTTATGGGTTTCACGGCATCAATCATCAATATTGCGCCGGCCGAGCCGCGCAGATGCTCGGAAAGAATTGAAATCGCTGAAGATTGTCACCTGCCATCTTGGCAATGGCTGCTCGCTTGCCGCGATTCGCGACGGTCGATAGCGTAGACACGACCATGGGATTCACGCCGCTCGAGGGCTTGATGATGGGCACGCGTTCCGGTTCCGTGGACCCCGGCATCCTCATTTATCTGATGCGGCAGCATGGCCTGAAGGGCACGCAGCTTGACCGCCTGCTGAATCAGCAATCGGGTTTGCTGGGAATTTCGGGCCTGTCTGGCGATATGCGGGAAATCCTGGCCGCTCGAAAAAAAGGCCACCAGCGGGCGACTCTCGCCTTCGATATCTACGTGCATCGTCTCCGCACCGGCATTGCGGCGATGACTGCTTCGCTCGGTAGGGTCGACGCCCTTGTATTTACCGCTGGGGTCGGGGAGAACGCCGCGGAGGTCCGTGCTGCGACCTGCGAGCCTTTAGAATTTCTCGGCATTCAACTGGATTTGAAGCGTAATGAAAATTGCACGCCCGATCAGGACATTTCGAGATCAGGTTCGCCCGTTCGAGTGGTGGTCATTCGCGCGCAGGAAGACTGGGCGATAGCCCGCGATTGCTGGGCGCTGATGTCCGCGGGAAAGCAGCGACGGTCGAAGGAAAACGCTTCAACTCAACCCAGGCTCCGAATTCATTGACCAGCCATGTACCATTATCCCTTCGCCAGTTCCTTCGCGCGCTGAACGGCTTTAACCACGGCCTTGATGAGTGTCACGCGCAGTTTGCCTTCCTCGAGTTCCATAATGCCATCGATGGTGCATCCGGCGGGCGTAGTAACCGCATCTTTCAGCAGCGCAGGATGGTCGCCGGTTTCAAGCACGACAGTCGCCGCTCCCAGCGTAGTTTGAGCTGCCAATAACGTTGCGATATCCCGCGGCAAGCCGACCTTGACTCCAGCTTCCGCCAACGATTCCAGAATGATGTAGATATATGCAGGACCACTGGCCGATAGCCCGGTGACCGCATCCATGTGCTTCTCGTCCACAACCACGGTCCGGCCGACCACGTTGAACATGGCACTGGCCGTCTCCAGCTGACGGGCGTCGGCAAATTTCCCCTTGCATAATGCAGTCATCCCCTTGCCCAGGGAACAAGGCGTGTTCGGCATAGCGCGCACCACGGGGATTTCGCCGCCTAGCGCCTGCTCAATCTGGCCCGTCGACATCGATGCGGCCACCGAAATCATGAGTTGCTTAGAAGAAATGTTCGGCTGGATCTGCGCCATCACCTCGGCGACCACTTGCGGCTTCACGCAGATCAATATGATGTCGGCGCCCTTCACCGCTGCAAGATTGTCGGTACTCACGGCGATGCCCAACTGTTTGCTCAGAGCGTGCGCGCGTTGTTCATGTTGAACCGTAGCGGAGGTGAGTTTGGGGGCGAGCAACCCCTTGTCCAGGAGCGCTTTCAGAAGAATGCCCCCCATTTTTCCCGCTCCCAGAACAGCCACGCGCTTTCCCGACAGATCCGAACCCATCAGCAAACCTCCAGCACAATGCGAAGGCCGCCAGAATATCACAGCGCTGCGGAGTGGAAGGTCGCTCGCCTCTCCTGCTGCCGGCGGTTCCCACGAGCTACTGCACCGTGAGGGTCAGCGAGACCGCCGGCGCCTGTAATGCTTGCGCACCCGTGCCCTCGGTTGCGGTAATGGTGAAGGCATAAGTGCCGGGGGTAGTTCCAGGTTGAGCCGAAGACCCACTGTTTCCGCTTCCGGTGAGGCCGCCGCCGCAAGCCGACTGGATGAGGAGCAGAATGACGACTATCGAAACAAACAGACCGCTATACAAGGGCGGCCTTGCGCCCCTCCGCCTTCTGGCATCGGATTCAATCAGACTTAGAAACATGCCAGCGACCGGCAGCAGCAGGGCAAGGACAAAAGCGCCGCGCTTAGAAAAACCCGGAGCATGCAGGGCTGCAATTGCCCCGGTTGTGGAAATTGTTAAGGTCACCTGCACTTGTCCGGCGCCACTGGCAATTTGACTAGGATTAAAGGAACAACTGGTCAGAGCCGGCAGCGCACCGCAGCTGTAGCTGACGCTTTGCTGGAAGGTAGACGGACCCTCGGGAGTGAAGTTCAGCACATAAATGGCCGGCTGCCCCGCGTTCACGGTTTGAGTGTTGCTATTGGCCGAGATCGCGAAATCAAAAAATGTCAGCGTCACAGGTGCGTCATGGACACTTGCCGAAGCGTCATTGCCAGTTCCTTGAACATTGAACGAGAAGGTTCCCGCGGTATCGCTACTGGCCGAAACTGTAAACGGTCCAGCCGTTGAACTGGCATTCATTTCCGCGGGATTCAACCTGCATGTCGAAGGCGGCGGCGTACTCCCGCTTACGCACGACAACTGAATGGTGTTGTTATAACCGTTTAGTCCGAGGATTGTGCCCCCGGTTAATGCCGTTTGTTTCACCGCCGTTGGCGAGGCCGGTGTATTGATCGCAATCGAATAGTCACTGCCGCCCGTCACCGTCAGCCCGAGGGGTTGACTTGCCGTCTTTGTCCCTGCGTCGGTTGAAATCGCCTCGATGGTTACAGTAAAGGCGCCATCTTGCGCGCCCGACGATGCCGAGATTGTAAGGGTAACGGCGGTCGTTGGGCCGGCGGATGCGGGGATCGAATTGCCTGGCACGAAATTGCAGGTTATTTCCGAGGGCGCGTTGCACGAGAGCGAAACCGAACCGGAAGCCGGGTAAGAGCCTAAGAAATCAACCTCCGTTGTGATTGGAGACGAAGTTGAGCCTCTTGAGACCGTGAGCATGGCGGGAGCAGGCGTCCCTAGCGTGAAATCGATGATATGCAAAGCCAGGGGAGCGCTGCGTGCAAGTCCAGCCCCTGTTCCCACTAGAGTTACGCTGTAGTCTCCCACGCTGCCCGCGGTTGCCAGGGGAAACGACGTAGAGAAGCCTGCGGGAGTGATTTGGTTTGGAGTCGGACTGCACGTACTTGGCAGATCATTTCCCGAGCACACCAGCGTGATTTGACTGTTGAAGCCATCAAATGCGTCCAGAGTTCCATTGAAGGTAGCGGTTTGGCCCGCGAACACCGTTTGCGAGGACGGAGATACGGAAATTCCAAAATCCGGCGTAATGCTCAAGGGAAATTGCCAAACCCCTCGCCCGTAACTTGCTGCACGCAACAACTTAGTTGTTCCATTGTTGAATACGCCCAGCGCAGTCACCGGAACGTTCGGGAAGTTCCCAGACTGCGTGCCGAAAGGTATGGCGGAAGGTCCAACCTCCGTCCAATTGGAACTGTTGGTGGTGCTTGCAAACACGCCTACGTCGGTGCCAACGTAAAGCGAGCTGCCATCCACAAGAACCGAATTGGCTGGAGCATCGGGCAACGAAGCGGGTGCATCGCCGCTGAAATCCGTCCAACTTTGACCCCCATTTACGGTCTGCCACACGTGCGAGACATGGAAGCCCATGATCGTCACGTACGCGGTATTGCCAGTTGCATCTGAGGCGTCCACGGCAATGGCGGAGATCGGGAAATTATCGGGATTGATATTTCCAGTCACATCGTTCCAGGTGGTCGCTCCGGCCGCCGCCGTCGTCATTACCCACACGCGGCCGCCTCCCGGGGAGTTCTCCAGCGGCCCCGTGCCGTCGGTGCCCGCGTAAATGACGCTGGAGAATCCATTCACGTCAAGCGGACCGCCGACCGCCAATGAACGAACGGTGTTTACCTCACTCCCCGTGCAGATGTCGGCGGATTGCGTGTCGAAATTCTGGCTGAGCGCGGTAAAGTTCGCTCCCTGCGTCGAACCGCGCCATACCCGGCACGTGCCTACGATCATCTCCGCTGAGTTCTGCGGATCGAGCAAATACGGCGTATACAGCGGACCAGTATCTCCTCCAACCGTGGCGCTCGAAACCACCAGGTCGTTATTAAAGTCGGTGGAGTGACAATCAACTCCCAGTGCGCAACGCTGAATCGTGATCCCGGTATTCTCCGTGAACCATTCGACGGGGTTCGCAGGATTGATCGCACTATATCCTCCATCGCCTGAGTTCAGGCTGATCCAGTTCGTGCTACTTTGCGAGTTGGAAGTAGCCGGGGAGCCGTTGCCCTGCGATCCCCCTAACAGTGTGTTCGGATCTGTCGGATGCTGTGCCAGAGAAATAAATTGGGTCATCGATCCCAGCGTCTGGTTGAGGCTGTCAAACTGATTTGGCGTGGCGCAATCTCCGCTGATGAGCCCAGAATAGCCGTCCAGTGCTCGGTAGATGCCTCCGTCGTTGGCAAAATACATTACGACTTGGCCGCCGCCATTGATTTGCATGAAGTCCATGGCATGCTGGCTCGGATGCACCTTGGCAATCGAACCAAACTCTGGAGGGCAACCGTAGACGTGCGTTAGATTTAAGAATGTATTGGGGGCGGACCCGCTGCAATCGGGCACCGACGCGATGGTTACACATTTGTATAAATTGATCGCCCCGGCATACAAATCGGTACCTGTCGTTGCCGTTGGATTCGGATTGTCCGGCATAGCCACCAATGCCAAGTTGTAGGAGGCATCCTCTGTGCCGCAGCCGCCAACCACATCCCCGCAATTGGTGATTCCGGAATCGTTGATTGATCTCCAGGTCATGCCCCCGTCCACGGTCTTCCAAATACCCTGATCCGTATCGTTCGAGTCGGTGTACCAGACGTACATTTCTCCCAATCCGTCGGGACCGGCCCGGCCGGGGACTACCGCGATCTCGCCACGATAGATTGGACATATCTGCGAGGTCGGACTGGCTGGGCAGGATGCGCTGAGCAGGCCATTTCCCGGTTGATTGCTAAGCCGGGTCCAGTTCATTCCGTCGGGCGAACTGTAAAAACCATGAAAACGTAGCGCGGCGAAAAATTCACCAGCCGCCGCGTTGTATGCTACCGCGGTCGCCGAACCCGGAGAAACTGCGGCCCCGCCATCCATCGTTATTGCATAATTCCACGACTGCCCGCCATCGCTCGAGGAGTAGAGCCCAAGGTTTGCGGTCAACGGATTTGCCAGACCGTCCAGTTCCCCCTGAGTAGCACTGGCCGCCGCCGCGACCACAAGGTTCGGGTTGGTTGCGTTGAACGCAATCTGGCTAACGCCGATTCCGGCAAACGAATGCGCAGGGACAGAGTTGTCCTGTGATGTGAGTGTCCACGTACTGCCTGCATCGGCCGATCGCAGAATACCCAGTCCATAGTAGGAATCGGTTGAACTATTCGTCTCGCCGGTTCCGACCAGAATTACGCTTTTTGTCGGATCCGCATTCGAGAGCTGAGGCTGAATGGCGATTGCTCCGACAGAAAGCGTTGGCTGGTCGTCGAGAAGGGACGCAGGCGGAGAATTGCTTGCCGGCGTCACACAAGTTTGAGAATTTTGCCCCGCTGGGACATTCCAGGTAACCGTTGAAGGGTCCGGACAGATTGGTCCGGCATTCCTCGACTTCCAGAGTCCGCCGAATGCGCCTCCCACATACACAGTGTTGCCCGAACTGTCATTAGGATCGATGGCTACTGCTGTGGCCCGTCCCGAAACCCAGTTATAGTTCTGCACTCCGCTACCACTGGCATCGGAAGCAAGCGGCGCCGGTCCCAAAGCAGTCCATACCGCCGCTGCGCTGGCCCGCGGGGCAGCTGTTGCGGCTCCAGCCGCCAGCCCACGTTTTCTCATCTGTAGTTTTTGCCTGTACGCTTTGAAGCGGAGTTCTGCGGCGGATTGTCCTCCAAAGATTCTCCCGCCGCGAAGCCATCGTTCCTCCTTCTTGCGAGATGTGCGGCTGGTGATTACTACCGACGGCGGCCCAGATTCGCTCGTCTCTAAGCCTCGAGCCTGGCATTGAACGCTTTTTAAAAAGTTCACCACGAAAATCGCGATGAGCAGACATCTGCCGGCGCGCATATCCTTGCCTCCGTTCAAGAGCAATAGCACGGGAAAATGCGTTGCCAACGACGGGACGTCAAACCCAAGCACGGAAGATGCCTGAACGGGAAATCTCACCCACGAGGCTTGGCACTAGCGGGCACCCTACGAAAGTAGACTTGACGGAATGTCCTATGGATATGCTTTAGAATTGGGGCATGGCGGTCCTTCGCAGCCTGCGCGTCACCCTCGAGATGATCAAATGGGAGCACTCCATCTTTGTGCTGCCTTTCGCGTTATGTGGGGCCATGCTGGCCGCGAATGGCCTTCCCGCCGGCCGTCAATTGGCGTGGATCGTGGTGGCGATGGTGGCAGCGCGCTCCGCTGCCATGGCATTCAATCGCCTGGCTGATGCTTCCATAGACGCGGCGAATCCCCGAACCCAGACTCGCGCTCTGCCCGCCGGCCATCTCACTTCCGCATTTGTTTCAACCTTCGTGATCGTCTCTTGTCTCGTGTTCTTACTCGCGGCTCGGCAACTGAATCGTTTGTCGTTTCTGCTTGCGCCCCTTGCCTTGGCCGTGATTCTGCTCTATTCCTACACCAAGCGTTTCACCCGCTGGTCGCATTTAGTCTTGGGGCTAGCCATGGGAATCGCTCCGGCCGCCGCGTGGATCGCCGTGCGCGGCTCACTCGACCCTCGCATCCTCCTGCTTACAGCGGCAGTCACATTCTGGGGTGCCGGCTTCGACGTTCTTTATTCCTGCCAGGATTGCGAATTCGATCGTCAGACTGGATTGCATTCCATACCTCGTTACATGGGAATTCGCGACTCCCTGCGGCTTGCGCGTTCCTTCCATTTATTGATGGTGTTGTTGCTGGGAAGCCTGGTCATCGCTTTTGGCCTGGGCAAACTTGCGATCGCAGGCGTGGTTGTGGTCGGGGTTCTTCTCAGTTATGAACACTCTCTCGTATCCGCCGAGGACCTGAGCAAGCTCAATGCCGCGTTCTTTACGATGAATGGCATGATTTCCGTGGTCTTTTTCTTTTTCATCGCGGGCGATCTATTGCTGCGCTCGCTCCCGCACTCTGGCTAAAATCTAAACCGTGCTTGCCGCCTCGGAGTGATCCTCGCCCGCTCGCCGCAGCGTCAACCAGTCGGTTCTCACCCGGTCCCACTCTTGCACCAGCAAACCGTGCGATTCAAAGAATGCACGAATACGATTCCGGTCCCAGCCCACTATCTCTTCCAGAATCGGAGCCAACACCGCCAGCGCATTTGTGCTCAGAACCGTCCGTTTCGCTACTTGCGAAACGTGTTTTGCCTCCGAGACCGCGATGGTGAATCCATCTCTCATATTCACATGCAGCATGACGTGAACGTCGGAGCTTCCATCGCCAACGTAAATGATGTGGTCCGGCCCCACTTGACGCTCGATCTGCAATTGATCAAGCACCGCAACCTTCCCATAACCGGCCGTGGCCCGCACGATACCGTCAATTTCACCCGAGGGCAGATAGCGAAGCTCGGTGCCATAAATATGATCGTGCGGAACAATGTCTTCCAGCGCAGAATGAATTACTTCGACCGGCGCCGCAGAGACGACGTAAAAATCGAAGGTGTAGCCATCGATGCCTTTCTTCAGATTGTGATAAAGCAACTCGATATTCTCTTTGAGGCGAATCCGTTTGCCGACCTCGTACAGATGTTCCTTGCGGACCCGGCTGTGAAACTCCGGATCGTGTAGCAACAAATAGGCGAGCTCCGCGCCCTGTTGCACCAGGTTCAGCTTGGCCATGCCTTTCGCTTTACGCTCGAACTCCTCGGTTGGGATACCAACCAATTCACTTAATACATATCCCGAATCGTTAAAAGTTAGCGTCTGGTCAAAGTCGCTGGCAAACAGATACCGTTGCACTACCTTTTTGCTCATACAACTATTAGATTCACTTCCGTCTGAAAAAACCAATAAAAAACATGAATGAGACTTATCAGCAAGCGGCGTCATGTGACTACCGTGTTACTCCGCGCCTTTACTAAATCGCGCACAGCGTTGACAATGGATTTGGGGCGAGCAATCTGGCGTCCGGGAGATCTGGCCCGGAAGATGTCCGCCGCGTCCAACCGATAGGAGCATTCATGGCTGCAACTGGAGAATTGATCCGTCTTACGAATTACGTCGATGACATCAACACCACGCTTCGCCGTATTACCGCGTCTGTTCCCGCCATGGACACCGAGGAGCGCAAACGGCTGAGCGACAGTTTGCGCGCCGCCAGTTCTCATCTCACTGAACTTCTGGGTAAGTTGGAAAAGGGCGCCTAGTGGGCGAAGCGCATGCCGTCGCCGTCATCGGCGCCGGAGCCTTAGGGCGCAGCATTGCTCTCGCGGCCGCACTCGCCGGCAACCGAACCATTCTCGAAGATCTGTTCCCCGGTTCCTTACGCAAAGCTGAACATCGGTTCCGCGTGAGCCTCGATCAGGCGAGGAACGCAGGGAGAGTCTCGCATACAAATGCGCGCGCTGCCCTGGACCGGCTCGAATATGCAGGATCCGTCGAGGAAGCCGCCCGGCAAGCCGATTTGGTGATCGAAGCGGTTCCCGAAGACTTGGAATCGAAAAGCGAAATTTTCATCCTGCTGGACAAGGTCTGTCGCCCCGCAACCATTCTCGTAACCTCCACTTCAACCATCAGCATCACCCGACTCGCCAGCGTCACCTACCGGGCCGACCGATGCGTAGGGATCCGTTTTACCTATCCGCTTGATGAGATAACACAATTACAGGTTATTCGCGGTCGTGAGACCAGTGATGACACCATGATCCAGGTTTTGTCGCTCGCCAGCAATATGAGCAGGGAGGTGGTTTCGGTAGCAGAGGACCTGCCTCCTGCCGTTGACATTCCTGCCTGACCCGCGCCGGCGTTCCCGTACAATCACCTGGATGTCGGATCTTCCCCAGCTCCGCTTGCAGCGAGTGCAGCAGCAACTTCGCCTCTATGAGCATCCGCTTTTGGAATTTTCCGCTCGCGGCAAGGATGAAGCGGTGGAAGTCATCATCCAATTCAAGAATTCTGCCACTCCAGTGCACACTTATTATTTCGAGCTACATCCCCGCGACCTCGACCACCCCCAATTCGAATGGACCTTCCAGCGTCAACTGTTTGACTGCTTGCACGATTACATCATCGAGATGTTTACACGCACCCCACAGAGTCGGGCAGAACGCCAGCGAGAAGGCTTGTGAGCCTGCGGCAGAGAATCGAACGGGAGATTTTCCAAAGCGGCGGCGCGATCCCATTCTCCCGTTACATGGAACTATGCCTGTACCATCCGGATCTCGGTTATTATTCGCGGAATGCGGAACAGTTCGGAAAAGCCGGTGATTTCTATACCTCCAGCGATGTTCACGCCGTATTTGGCCGCTCCTTGGCGCGTCAGTTCGAGGAGATCTGGCGGGTTCTGGGCTCGCCACCACAGATCGAGATCCTGGAGCTTGGTCCTGGCCGCGGCCTATTCGCCCAGGACGTTCTCGATTGGTCGGAGAAGAAGTTCCCCGAGTTCTTTTCCGCGCTCCACTATTCGCTGGTTGAGGCTTCGCACGTCCTCCGGCAGCGGCTGCAGTCCACCCTGGCAAAACACTTCCGGACGGAGAGGGTGTCCCTGCGTGAGAATGGACCCAAATCTACCGACATACCGATCATCATCTTCGCCAACGAATTCTTCGATGCGCTTCCCGTCGAAGTTCTGAGCCCGCAAGGCAAGCTCGTGATTGGTGAGCGCGAAGGCCGATTCGTTGAACTGTGGACGACCCCATCGGGTGAAGAACTCGATTTTCTTGATCGTTACGGAATTCATCCGCAGTCAGGCGAACGCACCGAGGTGCCGTTGGCCGCGCAGAAATATATGGCGGAAGTCGCGGCCTCTGTGCGACAGAGCATTATGGTCGTAATTGACTACGGTTACACTCGCTCGGAACTTCTTGCCGGACGGCATCGCGGGACCATCAGTGCATTTCGTCGGCATTCGATGAGCGCAAATCCATACGAAGCGCCTGGCGAACAGGACGTCACCGCGCACGTAAACTTTACTGCGCTCGCGGCCGCCGCCGGGAGCGAAGGAATGCATGCGCATCCTCTGGTAACCCAATCGCAATTTCTTCTTGGAATCGGAGAGCACAATCAATTCGCCGACGCTTTTGAGGATTGCCGTTTGCCGCAGGAGCGCGCCAAAGTCGTCTTGCAGCTCAAACATTTGGTCACCCCCGCAGGCATGGGAGAAAATTTCCACGTCCTGGTGGCAAGCAAAGGTCTCGACGCGAACAAGATTGCGGGTCTAAGTGGCCTCAGTTTTGGAAAGACTCGAGTTTGATGCTTTGCTACTCTGGCTATCCCTCGCCTAATCCGTGGCCTCTACGGCCGTGTCATCTTCTCCGGCTTCACCAGTTGATCGAATTCCTCGCCTGTCAGATGGCCTAGTTTCACCGCAGCTTCGCGCAAGCTGCTGTGCTCAACGTGAGCCGTGTGGGCAATTTTGGCTGCATTGTCATACCCCACTTTCGGGGCCAATGCCGTTACCAGCATCAGCGAATTCTTTACGTACCAATCCACCCTGGCGCGATCTACCTCGATTCCCTTAATCATATATTCGACATAGCCATGGCAAGCGTCCGCCAGCAGCGTGACCGAGTGCAGAAAGTTGTAGATGATCACCGGCTTGAACACATTCAACTCAAAATTGCCTTGCGAACCCGCAAATCCAACTGCCGCAGTGGCGCCGTGAACTTGCACGCAGACCATGGTCATTGCCTCGCACTGCGTGGGGTTTACTTTACCCGGCATGATGGATGAGCCAGGCTCGTTCTCCGGAATAGAGATCTCGCCCAGACCGCAGCGCGGGCCCGAAGCCAGCCAGCGGATGTCATTGGAAATTTTCATCAGCGAGGCCGCCAATGTCTCCAGTGCGCCTTGCGCAAAAACCAGTTCATCGTGAGCCGACAGCGCGGCAAACTTATTGCCATGCGAGCGGAAGGGAAGTCCGGTCAATTCCGCGATCTTGCGTGCCGTTCGTTCGGCGAATTCGGGATGCGCGTTCAATCCCGTGCCTACCGCCGTTCCTCCAATCGCGAGATCGTAAAGACCGCCCAGAACCTCCTTAAGGCGCTCGATATCCCGTTCCAGAAGGCTTGCCCAACCGCCGAACTCCTGGCCGAAAGTAAGCGGTACCGCGTCCTGCAAGTGGGTGCGCCCGATTTTGACAACGTCTTTGAACTCTTTCGCCTTCGCCGCGATCGCATCATGCACGCTCTGAATCGCGGGAATCAAAGTATTCTTCACCCGCTCCGCCGCGGCAATATGCATCGCCGCAGGAAAAGTGTCGTTCGATGACTGCGACATATTGACGTCATCATTGGCATGAATCGGCTTCTTCGATCCCAATATCCCACCGGCAATTTCGATAGCGCGATTTGAGATCACCTCATTCACGTTCATGTTGGTCTGGGTTCCGCTCCCGGTTTGCCAGATGCGAAGCGGAAATTGATCGTGCAGTTTTCCGGAGATGACTTCATCCGCCGCTTGCACAATAAGATTGGCTTTCTCGGCCGAAAGCTTGCCCAGTTCATGATTCACCAGAGCGCAGGCCTTTTTCAGGATGCCGAAGGCGCGGATCAACTCCGGCGGCATGACATCGCGGCCGATGGCGAAATGCAACAACGAACGCTGCGTCTGAGCGCCCCAATAGACGTTTGCCGGGACTTCAATTTGTCCCATGCTGTCGGATTCGATGCGCGGGCGAGCCGCCGAACTTGCTGGCGTTTCCATAATGTTTTTCCTGAAAAGCTTGCGCGATGACTAACCCAAAATTATATCGTGTATGGCGCAGACCACCGCTTTCCGCGATCACACGAAAATTTGCGCCGAAAGGTTCGGCGCGGCCATCATGCTAGAATCGTTGACTTCAAGACTCAGAAACAGCGCCCATTACACGCGCTGACACCGCCAATTGTTCAGGATCTTTCTTGCCGGCCAAACCGATGTCCGAGACTACCGAAGCGATTCGCGAAGCTGCCCAGCAGATTCCTGATGTTCTGACGCGCGCCGAAGTCTCTTCCTCTGCCGGCAAGCACGTGGACGTGCTGGTCATTGGTGCCGGGCCGACCGGGTTGGCGTGTGGCATCGAGGCGCAGCGGGCCGGGCTAAACGCATTGGTAATCGATAAGGGATGTGTGGTGAATTCCTTATTCAACTATCCGGCAAACATGACTTTTTTCACCACCCCTGAGTTGCTGGAAATTGGCGATCTGCCATTCACCACGGCTCATCAGAAACCAACTCGGGAAGAAGCGCTCGAGTATTACCGCAAGGTCGCCGAGCACTATCGGTTGCCGGTAGCGCAGTATCAACGCGTCGAGGCAGTAACCGGGAAAGACGGCGAGTTTTACATCAGCGCCAGCGACAAGCTGGGCCGTATTTTCGACTACCACGCTCGCAAACTTGTCGTAGCCACGGGATATTACGACCTCGCCAATCAGTTGGGCATTCCGGGAGAGGACTTGCCCAAAGTCTTCCATTATTTTCGCGAACCCCACCCTTTTTTCGATACCGATGTGCTGGTCATCGGCGGCAAAAACTCGGCCGCGATTTCAGCGTTGGATCTGTGGAGACACGGTTCCCGCGTGACTCTGGTTCATCGCGGGCCCAGGATGCACAACCACGTGAAATACTGGATTCTTCCTGATATCGAAAACCGTATCAAGAATAAAGAAATCAAGGCCTACTTTAGTAGTCAGGTTCAAAAGATTGACCCTGAATCAGTTACGCTGCTCACTCCCAATGGTGAAATCAACATAAAAAACGACTTTGTTTTCGCCCTCGTCGGCTACCATCCCGACTACGATTTCCTGCAGGCCATGGGCATCGAACTTTCAGCCGAGCAATGCCGCCCGGTGTGCGATCCGGCAACCCTTGAAAGCAACGTTCCTGGCATCTATGTGGCGGGCGTAATTGTCTCTGGTTCTCGGACTAATGAAATATTTATTGAAAATGGCCGTTTTCACGGCAAGCTGATCGCTGAGGATCTGAAGAAGAAGCTTACTTAGCTTTTTCCCGCAAACGCTGCCTTTTCGAAAATCAATTCCACCGGAGATCCCTTGCCTATCCGCAAGAATTGGGCGGCCGACCCATGATTCATCGCGATCTCCACGTATCCACCGCTCCCGAGAATGGCGAAAACATCGTCGGGCGCGCTCTGTCCGTAAGCCGTTTTGAGAGTCGTAATTTCCCACCCCTCGGCCAGCATTTTGAATTTCGGAGGTTCGGCTTGGAATAAAAGGGGAGCCTCCCCGGCGGTAATGTTTGTGATCAGGTTGCCAAAATGATCCACCTTGAGCACCGCGCCCCGTAGAGTGGTCTGGTTCAGCACCCTTGGATGCGGCAGCGCCAGCCGCACAAAATCGGTAATTCTCTCACCAAATTGTGTCGGCAGGACTCCCTTCGCCAGGTTTGCCGCAAGGGGGGCGAAAACGTCCCGGGCGTGGAACGTTTGGCTTATCGGATGTAAAAAGTAGTGTTCCCCAGTCGCGTGATGGACTCGCAACCGCTCCTCCCGAGCGAAAATGAGAGACAGAACGCCATTATCCGGAGCGACAAAGTGCTGCCGTTCCGTGGTTGCGACGATGGCTCGGCGGCTGGTTCCAACCCCGGGATCCACCACGACCATATGGGTTGTGCCGGCAGGGAAATAGGAATAGGCCTGGCGGATCGTCAACGCTCCATCCAGCACATCGAACTTTTCGACGGCGTGACTGATGTCCACGATCTCGGCGTCAGGAGCGATATTGAGGATTACTCCCTTCACCGTACCCACAAAGTGATCCTGCAGGCCAAAATCGGTGGTCAGTGTAATGATAGGCCGGTTCGCCAAAGCATTTTTCTCGAACAGAATCTTCCCAGGAATGGCGAAAGTAACCCGGCGTCCCGGCCCGCGTCAAGCCCGCCAATAGCCAAACGAGTGAATAATTTGATCCTATCAAAGACGGGGACGCTGCCAAGCCTTGCCCAATGCGCCAGTCTGACACTAACTACTGAATTTCGATGCTACCCGAACCGGTCTCCACATTCACCGGTACACCGCCGCCATGGATCTTCGCTTGAATCTCTTTGCGGCTCACGTTGCTCTGCATGGCGTCCGGGCGATTGAGTTCGACCGAACCAGATCGGCTTCGCGCATCCAGATCAAATGCCGCATTGGAGGCGAGTTGCAGATGAACTCCTCCCGAGCCGGTATGCACCGACCACGCTCCCGTAGGATCGCCCTCGGCCTGGATCGCGCCGCTCCCGGCCTGCGCATCGAGCGAGCCGCGAATTCCGCGCAACTCCATCCCGCCAGAGCCTGTGTTTACCCGTACCGCCCCGGACGCGGTTTGTTCCAGATCGATGTGCCCGCTGCCAGTCGAGGCTTCAAATCCGCCCGCAACACCACGCCCCTGGATCGATCCACTCCCCGCGTGGGCCCGCACATTGCCCTTCACCCGGTCCAGGGCAATGCTGCCCGAGCCAGTTTCCGCCCTGACTGCGCCGCCCAGCTCCGAGATTTTAAGGCTTCCCGAACCCGCTTCCACTTCCGCCGGTCCCTGAATGCCCCGGATTTCCTGATTTCCCGATCCGGTGTGCGAGTGCAGCACGGTTGCCTCGGGAACGACGATTTCGTAGCTGATGCTAATATCTCTTGCCCACTCCGGGTTATCCATTCGGCCGATCTGAACGTCATTGCCGCTCTGCAAGACAGGTGGATTTTTGGCGATCTTCTCAATCTTCTCGCTCACATCGCCGCCAAACCAATTCGACGCTTTCACGTGTCCGCACACCTCCACCTGTGAGTTGCTACCCGGCCAGACCTCAATGCTGCCGGCGCCGGTATAAACCTGCAGATTCACGGTTCCATTGACTTGCAGATTTCGCCGGAAGCTGCAATCGCTCGCAAGCCCGAAACTTACCTGTGCACATCCCACGACCAGGACGGCAGTTGCAGCTACAATCCAACTTACGTTCTTCGGATATCGCATTTGCATTCCTTCGGCTAGGACATTCGCCTTCGCCAGGCGCCTATTGCAGTACCACCTGCTCACCCTCTTTCAAGCCTGAGAGCACTTCCGTCTTCGCTCCATTGGATATGCCAATATTG
This sequence comes from uncultured Acidobacteriaceae bacterium, assembly GCA_963834075.1. Classification (GTDB taxonomy): domain Bacteria; phylum Acidobacteriota; class Terriglobia; order Terriglobales; family Acidobacteriaceae; genus PALSA-270. Next base: position 166,104 of record CAWIAH010000011.1, on the reverse strand, counting down.
ACGGCCACTTTGCGCATTCCGTCTTTGGCGCCTGAATCGGGCACATCCACCGAAGCTTTCTTGTCTTTGTCGTAAATAAGCGCGCCTTCGGGTATCTGCAGCACACCCTTGTGCTCTTCCAGAATGATCTCCGCGTTCGCGGTCATCTCTGCCTTGAGTTCGCCGCCCGGGTTGTTGATCGAAACTCGCACCTCGAAGGTTGTGACATTATCTTTCTCGACGCCCATGGGCGAGATCTTCGTAACTACCCCGTTAAAGGTCTTGTCTTTGAACGATTCGACTTTGATCCGCGCCGCTTGCCCCAGATATACCTTTCCGATGTCGCTCTCGTCCACTTTGCCTTTCACGTACACCTGGCTGGTGTCGCCCAGGGTCATCACCAGCGTCGCCGTGGAACCCAATACCAGGATCGAACTTACTGCGTCGCCCATTTCGACGTCTCGCGAAAGCACCACGCCATCGATCGGAGAAACAATGTCGGTGTAGCCCAATTGTTCCTCCAATTGCTTCAAGTTTGCCTGATCCTCCGCCACCTGAGCTTCCGATTGAGCAATCTTAGCCTGCAAAACCGTCACTTGTGCTTTGGCTACGTTCTGCTTGTTCAAAGCCAGTTCGTAGTCTTTATTCGCATCGTCGAGCGCCGACTGCGAAACCACTCCCTCTTTCGCCATGTTGAGCGCCCGTTCGTAGGCCCGCTTCAGCAAAGGCACGTCGGGGCCTTCAGCGTCTACCTTGGAGCGCTGCCAGTCCGCCTTCGAGCTCGTCAGATTGGCTTCCGCAGCCTGTAATGCCGCCTTCGACTGCGCCACTTGCGCCTCGATCTCTTGCTTGTCCAGTTGCGCCAGCAGTTGCCCTTTTTTCACCCGATCGCCGGCATCCACGTAGAGTTTGGTGACGATGCCGCTGGCTTTCGACTTCACCTCCACCTTGGTGATCGGCTCAACTTTGCCCGTCGCAACCACGCTCTTGGCCAAGTCGCCGCGTTCTACCTTCGCCAGCTTTGAGGGATCAATTTTGGTGCTGGTGCGCATCGCGGCCACCAACCCAACCGCGATTAGCAAAACTACGGCCAGTCCAATGACCACATAAATCCACACTCTGCGACGACCCTTTTTACTGCTACCGTTCACAGCTTCCTCCTGCGCGTCACAGACGCTCCCCCACCCTCTGACGAATGATTACGAACAGTCCAATGACTTTGTTCCTGGAATCGTACGAAGCCAAGCTTTCTGCTTTGAACTTGGAAACCTGGAATCTTATTGAAGCGCTACACCATTAGACGCACCAACCGCACAAAACGAGAGCGCGCAATTTACCCACCTGATCATTTAGGCGCTAAAGCGAGGGAATTGATATCAGGCCTTCGCAAATACTTCGCGTCGTTCGCGGTTCAAAGGTTTGCCATTGCCCCAGCAAATTCCTCTGGCCTCGCAACTCCTCCTCACTATACTCCTTTGGAATGTTAGAATTAGCCCTCAATGATCGCTTTTGTGCTGCTGCGGATTTTTCTCATCCTGCTGTTGGTGGCAGCCAACGCATTCTTTGCGGCCGCGGAGTTTGCCCTCGTCAGCATCCGCGAGACCCGGATCCAGCAGCTCATTGACGCCCGCCGCATCGGCGCCCGCATCGTCCAAAAACTCCACCGCAATCTGGATGAAGTCGTCAATGGCGTGCAGCTTGGTGTCACCGTCGTCAGCCTCACTCTCGGCTGGATCGGCGAACCGCTGCTGGCCCAGATCATGCAAAAGTGGTTTGGCGACATGCCAAACGTGATGATCTACGCTCACGGCGCCGCCATCGTTATCGCCTTCAGTCTCATCACCAGCCTGCACGTCATCATGGGCGAGCTGGTTCCCAAATCTCTGGCTTTGCAGCGCTCCGAGCAGGTCGCCCTGGCGGTCGCCGCGCCGATGGATGTTTTTCTCACCATCACGGGGCCCCTCATCTTTCTCATGAGCCGCACCGCCAGCTCCGTGCTCGCCGCTTTCGGCTCGAAGAAATTGCAGCAGGGTCCCGTCCATTCTCCGGATGAGTTGAAGCTGATCGTCACGGCCAGCCGCCAGCTCGGCCAGATTCCAGCTTTTCAGGAAGAAATGATCAATCGCGCCCTCGACTTGGACAATATCAACGTCCGCCAGGTCATGGTACCCCGGCCCGATATCTTTTCTTTGCCCGGCGACCTCTCCTTGGACGATGCCTTAGGCCGCGTGGTCGAGGAGCAACACTCCCGCATTCCGATTTATGATCCGCAGCGCGGCCCGGAGCACATCATCGGAGTGCTTTATGCCAAAGATTTGATGCGCTGGACTCGCCTGCGCCTTACCGCAACCCCCAGCCAACCGGTCTCCACCCGCATCGCGGCCATGAAAGTCAGTCAGATCATGCACGATGTCTTAGTTGTGCCCGATACCAAGGTTCTTTCCGAATTGCTCGAAGAATTCCGCCAACGCAAGCGTCACCTGGCAATTGTCGTGGATGAGTTCGGCTCGACCGCCGGGGTCGTCACGGTTGAAGACGTGCTTGAGCAGCTTGTTGGCGAAATCGAAGATGAGTTTGACGTGCCTCCTCCCCAACATCCCGCGATTGAAGGCAAGATTATTCTTCATCTGGAGGGTTCGGTCGGCATTCGCGACCTCGAATCGCAATATCAACTCTCGTTGCCCCGTGAAGGGGGATTTGAGACTTTGGCTGGATTCATTCTGGCCCGCCTGCAACGCATTCCGAAAGTCGGCGACCACTTCGATTTTGAGGACCACCGTTTTGTAGTCGAGGAGATCGAGGGTCACCGCATCGCCAGAGTCAGTATCGAGAAGTTACAGCCGGCCGCCGCCGCACAGGCCGGGAACTAGGATGCTCGTCTGGCGTGGGTGTTTGTGGCGTGCCGCGCCCCCGCCCGCAAGAAGGCTCCGTGAGTAGCGGTTTGTTCAGTTTAGCCTCGGAGGATCCAATGGAAGCGCTGGATATGCTGGATCGCCTTTTAGCGAGTGTTCCGCCGCGCCTGCGTCAAATTTCGCATTCCGCTCGCAAACCTGTTCCTAACAAATGGTCCGCCAAACAGGAGTTGGGTCATCTCCTGGACTCAGCTGCTAATAATCACCAGCGAATCGTTCGCGTGCAATTGGAAGACGGGCTGGCTTTGCCAGGCTATCCCCAGGAAACATGGGTAAATTTGCATGCTTACCAGCAACGCGAATGGCTCGACCTGATTCGGCTTTGGGCTGCCCTCAACGAGCAATTGCTCGCTGCTGCGCGGTCGGTACCTGACGCCGCCTGGGCGCACACCTGCACGGTCGCCGGGTCTGGACCACTGACGCTGCGTTTCGTCTTGGAGGACTACGTCGAGCACATGCTTCATCACTTGCGCCACGTTGGGGTTGAGGTCGAGGATCTAATGGCGCCCTCTACCAATTGAGCGCAAGGCCAATGAACGATGGACAACGACCAAGGACCAGCGATCAACGACCAACGATCAACGACCAACCGCCTTACCACTAACGCCAGATAAGTGATGCTCCGCCAACTCTTCCGCCGCGTGCTTTACACACTCCCGGTCATCTGGCTGGTGGTCTCGCTGGTCTTCCTGATGATTCATCTCGTCCCCGGCGACCCGATCCTGCAAATGCTGGGAGAGGGCGCTCCCACCGCCGATATCGAGGCTACGCGTCACGCCTACGGTCTCGACGTTCCCCTGGGTCGCCAATATGTCCGCTATTGGGAGGGCGTATTCCACGGTGATCTCGGCCACTCACTTCGTTTCAATCAAAGCGTGACCAGCTTGCTGCTGAAACGCTATCCCTACACCGTGGAGTTAACCCTGGGTGCGCTACTGGTCGCCATCCTGCTCTCCGTGCCTGCCGGAGTCCGTTCCGCCCAGCGCCGCAATCGCTGGGATGATCGCCTGCTCAGCGTCACCAGCCTCTTCGGCCTGTCATTCCCGAACTTTGCCAGCGGCCCCATTCTGATTCTGATCTTCTCCATCAAATTTGGATGGCTGCCGGTCTCCGGCGCCGGAGGCCTCGAATATCTCATTCTCCCGGCAATCACCATGGGAGGAGCCCTCGCGGCTATCCTCACCCGCATGGTGCGCACCTCCATGCTGGAAGAATTGGGACACGACTACATCCGCACCGCCCGCGCCAAAGGACTCTCCGAGCGCGCCGTCGTCTACCGCCATGCGCTGCGCAATGCCATGATCCCCGTGCTGACCGTTCTCGGCCTTCAATTCGGGGCCCTGCTCGCCGGAGCCATCGTCACCGAAACAATCTTTTCCTGGCCCGGCATCGGACGTCTGACCATCCAGGCCATTGGCAACCGCGATTACTATCTGGTGCAAGGCTGCATTCTGGCGATTGGTTTGACCTATGTAGCCGTCAACTTCTTGACCGATTTGCTGTATTCCGTGGCCAACCCGCGAATCAGACAATGAAAGATCAATATCAGAGAAACAAAACACAGCCTGCCGCTGGCCAGCTCTCTGGCCGCCGGCAGTTACCTTCTTTCGTCAGCGACTAAACACTGATCTTGTCCACTCTCTCCATCTCGCTGCCCCGCGCCGCCCGCCACAACCTGCTCGCGACCACCGGTGTTGTGCTGGTCATCGTCTTCCTTATCTTCGCGCTCTTCGCTCCCTGGATTGCCCCGCAAGACCCAGCCTACATTGATCTGCCCCATCGTCTCGCGCGACCATCCGCTGCCCATTGGTGCGGTACCGACGAGCTTGGCCGCGACATTCTTTCCCGGCTCATTTACGGCGCGCGCATCTCCATGCTGGTCGGCAGTTGCGTGGTAGCTGCATCACTCGGCCTCGGCCTCATCATCGGCTCGATTGCCGGATACTACGGCGGCCTCATCGACCGCTTCGTCAACGTTGTCCTTATGAATGCCTTCATGTCATTCCCCGGAATCTTGCTGGCCATCGCGTTTGTCGCTTTTCGCGGACCTGGAATTTTCAACCTGATCCTCGCCTTGTCTCTCGGTGGCTGGGTCGGCTATGCGCGCCTGGTCCGCGGCCAAGTGCTCGCTGCCCGCGAGCGTGAATTCGTCGAGGCCGCGCGCGCGCTGGGCGCAAGCGATCTCCGCATCGTCGTCCGGCATATTCTGCCCAACATCATTCAGCCCGTCATTGTGCAGGCGGCCATTGGCATGGCGGGCGCCATCCTCGCCGAGGCGACCATGAGTTTTCTCGGCCTCGGCGTCCCGCCGCCTACCGCGAGTTGGGGAGCCATGTTGAACGACGGCCGTTCCCACCTGTTCGACGCTCCGCACTTAGTGCTCTTTCCCGCTTTGGCTGTGATGCTTGCCGTGTTGTCTTTCAATTTCATCGGCGATGCACTGCGCGACTATCTCGATCCCCGCTCCCGCATCGAAGTCGGCCTCTAGGCTCTCATGAAACATAAACAGTGTTGTCATCCTGAGGACCTTCGGGTCCGAAACATCTTACCCTCGTTTCATCTCCCCTCCTTGCAGTAGCCACGACTCGACTGGACGGCCGGCGCGGAATCTTTCGTAGCCGCACAAATAGCGCTTTTTCTCCGCAACATTTCTTTACACAGCGGGTTTTGTAATCGAGAGCAGCCGAGGACACCAAACGCGGCTCAGCTAATCAGAAGCGACCGAGGCCAAACTTATGAAGATGACCAGCATGGTATTTTTCGGAGCGGCTGTGGCAGCATTGTCGCTGCCCCTGTCCGCTCAAACCACCACCGATAACTCGCAACCGCCGACCATCAACCAGCGCAAGGAAAATCAGCAGGACCGCATCGCCAATGGCGTGCAGAGCGGTCAATTGACCGCCGGCGAGACCAAGCGTCTTGAGACCAAAGAGTCCGACATCAATCACGAAGAGCACGACATGCGCAAGCTCGACGATGGCCATCTCACTTCCGCCGATCGCTCTACTTTGAACCAGCAGCAGAACCAGGTCTCGCACAATATTTACAACGACAAACATAACGCCAAGGTTCAGAACACTGACCCGAAAAGCGAAGTCGGCCAGCGCCAGCGCAACCAGCAGGAACGCATCGCTCAGGGAGTTCGCAGTGGACAACTGACCGCCGGGGAGACGTCTCACCTGGAGGGCCACGAAGCCGCGGTCAACCACGAGATTCACAATGACCGCGCCGCTAATGGCGGCAAACTGACGCCCGGTGAAAAAGCGAAAGTGAATCGCCAGGAAAACCGCAACTCAGCCCGCGTCTATCGTGACAAGCACAACGGGCGCAAACAGTAATTGAGCGGCCAACCATGAGCGCCCGGATTACGGGGCGCTTTTTCTTTTGGCATCCCGCGGCCGGTCGGAAAAGTCGAAAGAAGCTGCTTCCGTCCTTGATCCTGTTCTGTCTTTGGCTTCCTCTTCGTTCGCGGGATCGTCTCCCCAGTCGAGCGCCAGTGTTCGCGCGCTGGTTTCAATCGGCCCGATCTCCGGTATCTCATCGACCACCGGTGCTCCTAGATCCGCAAATCGCCGCGCCGAGACCATGACCCGCGTCTCCAGCGTTCCGATTGCTTTGTTATAGGACTCCACCGCCCGATCCAGACCCTTGCCTGCGGCCTCGAGATGCCCAAACAAGCTGCGCAACCGGTCATGCAGATCCTTGCCTAACATACTGATCTCGTGCGCATTGCGCGCCAGCTTTTCCTGGTTCCAACCGTAGGCAACGGCTTTCAATAGAGCAATTAAAGTCGTGGGCGAGGCCGGAATCACCCGCTGCCCCACGCCTTCCTCAATCAATCCTGGATTTTGCTCCAGCGCCGCGCTAAAGAATGTCTCTCCCGGCAGAAACATCACCACGAACTCCGGAGATGCCTCGAACTGCTCCCAGTACCCCTTCGAACTCAACTTGGTCATATGATCGTTGACCTGGCGCGCGTGCTCGGCAAGACGCAGCCGTCGCACGTCGTCGTCAACGGCATCGACGGCTTCCAGATACGCCTGCAGCGGAGTCTTTGCATCCACCACCACATTCTTTCCCCCCGGCAGCTTCACAATTAAGTCCGGACGCAGCCGTCCTTCATTCGTATTCAGCGTCTCCTGCTCCGAAAAATCGCAATAGGGAAGCATCCCCGCAATCTCCACCACCCGCCGCAGCTGAATTTCTCCCCAGCGTCCGCGCACCGATGGCGCCCGCAGCGCCTTTACCAGATTGCCGGTCTCCGTCCGCAGCGCTCTCTCGGTGTCTATCAGCGACTGCACCTGCACCGTCAGAGTGTCATACGCCGTATTGCGATTCTTCTCGATCTGCTGAATCTTTTCGTCCACTTTATTCAGAGATTCCTGGATCGGCATCACCAGATGTTCGACCGCTTTCTGTCTCGCCTCCAGGTCTCCCTTCGCCTGGCTCTGAAATTTCTCCAGATTCGCTTTCGCCAAATCCAGAAATGACTGGTTGTTGCTCTTCAGCGCCTCCGCGGCCAGGCTCTTGAATGCATCCCGGAGTTGCTCGCTCGCGCGGTCCACGGCGGCAAGCTTCTCCTTCGCCGCATCGCGTACGTGCGCCAGAGTTGACTCGAGCCCCGCGGCCCGTGCCATTAGTTGGGCATTGGCCGCTTGCTGCGATGTCATCTGAGCCCGCGCCTCCGCCAGATCAACCATGAGTAGCGAAAGCCTCGCCTGCAACGCTGCCGACCGCGAGCGCAGCCCCAGCCAAATCATCACGCCGCCAAGCAGCGCGCCCAACAAAAGAAACTCTATATTCAAAGCGTCCAACTCCCGAGAGAAGACTGGAAATGAGCGAGCTTTATAACCTCATTGTGCCGGTATCGGAATGATATCGTAGATGCCGATGCATCCTTCGTTGAAGCCACTTGTCTGCGCAGTGGGACTGGTCCTGGCGGCTGTTCTTTTATGCGCTCTATGCCAGGCGCAGACTTTCGCACCGGTCGTCACCGTTGATCACGGCCCGAACGCCTCTCGGCAGCTCTCTAAACCTTATGTGATTTTGGTTTCTTTGGATGGCTTCCGTTACGACTACGCGCGGCGCTATCACGCGCAAAACTTGGTGTCTCTTGCCGCTCGCGGCGCGACCGCCCCTGAGGGGATGATTCCTTCCTATCCTTCCGTAACTTTCCCCAATCACTACACAATTGTCACCGGGCTTTATCCCGAGCATCACGGAATTGTCGCCAACAGCTTCTACGATCCGGCGCGGAAAGCAACTTACGATTTTCGTGATCCTCAATCGGTTGCCGATGGCACCTGGTACGGCGGCACTCCCCTCTGGGTGCTCGCCGAGCAGCAGGGCATGCGCTCCGCGTCTTTCTTCTGGGTTGGCTCCGAAGCCGACGTCCAGGGTACGCGCCCGACTTATTACCTGAAATATGATCAGAAAGTTCCTAATCAAAAACGAGTCGATCAGGTGTTGGCGTGGCTGCGGCTTCCCCCCGCGCAGCGTCCCCACTTCATTACGTTATATTTTTCCGATTCCGATAGCGCCGGCCACGAACACGGCCCGGACAGTCCCCAGGTGGCCGACGCGGTCCGTGAACTCGACGGCGAAATCGGCAGGCTGGTTTCGGGCCTTAAAGCGATCGACCTGCCGGTTGACTTGCTCGTCGTCGCCGACCACGGCATGGCCAGGGTTGAGGGCAGCCCGATTGACCTTGATCGATACGGATTGAAAACCTCATTCTTCGAGAAAATTGTGGGCTTGAGCCTCTATCCAAAATCCGAGGCCGACGCCCAGGCGGCCTACGAGACGCTGAATGGCAAGAGCGACAAGTTTCTCGTTTACCGCCGAGCCCAGGTTCCTGCGAACCTGCACTTCGATAGCAATTCCCGAGAGGGTGATCCCATCATTGTGGCCACCGGCCCGTACTATGTCCGTGTAAGCGCCGATTCCCAAAGGCCCGGCGTTCCCGCCGGCGCCCACGGATACGACCCCAGTCGCGTACCGGAGACGAAAGCGCTCTTCGTGGCGGCAGGGCCGGACATCCGCTCCGGCATAGCAGTGCCTTCATTTGAAAACATCGATCTTTATCCGCTGATTGCGAAAATTCTCGGTTTGGACATCACCAACTTGAAGACTGGCCCAATCGATGGCAAGCTCGATAAACTGCACGCGATTCTCCACTGACGACGCGCGCGCCTATAGCGCCACCGCTTCTTCTCTCGCCGCGTAGTGCGAGTCCACATAGTCATCCAGAATCTTGATGAACTCCGCGACTATGTGGTCGCCCTTCAGCGTGGTGAACAGGCGTCCATCCACGTAAACCGGTGCCTTCGGTTCTTCAAATGTTCCAGGAAGTGAAATGCCCAGGCTGGCGTGCTTCGATTCGCCTGGCCCATTGACCACGCAACCCATCACCGCGACCTTCATCTCCTCCACGCCCGTGCGGGTGTCTTTCCATACCGGCATCTGTTCGCGAAGGTAACTCTGAATCTGCTCGGCCATCTCCTGAAAAAATGTGCTGGTGGTGCGGCCGCATCCCGGGCAAGCGGTCACCTGCGGAGTGAAGCTGCGGATCCCCAATGACTGCAATATCTGCTGCGCCACCCGCACTTCTTCGCTGCGGTCGCCGCCCGGCGCCGGCGTCAGCGAAACCCGAATCGTATCGCCAATGCCTTCCTGCAACAGCACGCCCAACGCCGCGCTCGATGCCACAACGCCTTTCGCGCCCATGCCCGCTTCGGTCAAGCCCAGGTGCAACGGATAATTGCAGCGCGCCGCCAGTGAACGGTACACATCAATCAAATCTTGCACTCCGCTGACCTTCGCGCTCAGAATAATCTGCTCCGGCCGCAGCCCGCATTTTTCCGCCAGCTCGGCGGAATTCAGCGCGCTCACCACCATCGCTTCCATGGTCACTTCCCGCGCCTCTTTCGGTTCGTCGAGCCGCGAATTTTCATCCATCATCCGCGTCAGCAGCGCCTGGTCGAGCGATCCCCAATTCACCCCAATGCGCACCGGCTTTTGATTTTCCACCGCAACTTCAATCATCGTCCGGAAGTTCGCGTCGTCCTTGCGTCCAATCCCCACGTTCCCCGGATTGATCCGATACTTCGCCAGCGCCCGCGCGCACTCCGGATACTTCTTCAGCAGCAAATGCCCGTTGTAATGAAAATCTCCAATGATGGGGACACGAATATTTTGCTTCGCCAGTTGGTCAACAATCGGTGCAACCGCCGCCGCTGCCGCTTCGTTGTTGACCGTGACCCGCACCAGTTCCGACCCGGCCCGCGCCAATTCGGCGACCTGCTTGACCGTGGAGGGAATATCCGCGGTATCGGTGTTGGTCATGGATTGCACCACCACCGGCGCATCGCTCCCGATCCGCACCCCCCCGATCGACCCGGTAACCGCTTTCCTACGATGAATTTCAGCCATATGGAATGTTCATTTTAACACGCGCGTATGCGGGTCCGCGCCCTTCCAGCCCATTTCCGCGATCCTGGTTTCGCATTCTCCGCGTTTTCGATTCGTCTCCATGTACTCTGCGGTTTACGATTTTGTTTTCCTCTAAACCCGCCTCCCTCCCCCACCCCGGTGTTATCCTAATCAAGAAATCTCAGCGTCATCGCACATGTCCAATCCCGGCAACCGAGAAGTTCCACTCTCAGAATCCGACCCGTCGTTCTCCGAATCCTCCTTCCAGGACATTCTTTCGCAGTTCGAGCGCGAAAAACCCCGCCCGCCTGGCCCCTCCAACCAGGGCCGCGAAGGCACGGTTGTCGCCGTAACCGCCGACTCCGTTCTGGTGGATATCGGCTTCAAATCCGAGGGGATTCTCCCGCTCTCCGTATTCCAAAATGCCGGCGAGACCGTGAAGTCAGGCGACAAGCTGCTGGTCTCCGTCAAGGGCCGCGACCCTGAGGGCTACTACGAACTCAACCGCGGCAAAATTGAACGGCCCACCGACTGGCCTTCGCTCGAAAAGGCATTCGCCGATAAAGTCACCATCGTCGGCACCGTCACCGGCCTGGTCAAAGGCGGCCTGACCGTTGACGTAGGAGTCCGTGCCTTTCTTCCCGCTTCCCGCAGCGGCACCCGCGACGCTGCCGAGATGGCCAAGCTGGTCGATCAGGAAATCCGCTGCCGCATCACCAAACTCGACCTCGCGGACGAAGACGTCGTAGTAGACCGCCGCGTCATTTCCGAAGAAGAAGAGCGCATCGCCAAAGACCGTCGCTACTCCGAGATGAAAGAAGGCGACATCGTTCGCGGCACCGTCCGCAGCCTCACCGATTATGGCGCCTTCATTGACATCGGCTCGGTGGACGCCCTGCTCCATGTAAGTGACATCTCTCGCGCCCGCGTCAGCAAACCGGGCGATGTGCTCGCACCCGGCCAGGAAATCGAAGTCAAGATTCTCAAAATTGATTCCCAGAAACACCGCATCTCCGTCGGCATGAAGCAACTCGAACCCGATCCCTGGGATTCGATTGCCTCCAAATACAAGCCGGGCGAGCGCGCTAGGGGCACGGTTACCCGTGTCATGGAGTTCGGCGCTTTCGTCGAACTGGAACCTGGCATCGAAGGCTTAATCCACATCTCGGAAATGTCCTGGGCCAAGAAACTGCGCCTGCCGCGGGACATCGTCAAACCGGGCGACGCCGTCGATGCCGTCGTTCTCGCTGTCAATCCCGCCGAGCGCCGCATCTCTCTCGGCCTCAAACAGGCTCTGGGCGATCCTTGGGTCGATATCGCCCAAAAGTTTCCCGTCGGCTCCATCATCGAAGGTCCCGTGACCAGCCTCACCAACTTTGGTGCCTTCGTTCAACTTGCCGAAGGCGTCGAAGGCATGATTCATGTCAGCGATATCAGCGCCGACAAGCGCATCAACCATCCCCAGGACGTGCTAAAGCTGGGCCGCCCGGTCAAAGCCCTGGTCCTCGAACTCGACCCCGAGAAACGCCGAATTAAGCTGGGCATGAAGCAAATGCTGCCCACCAGCATTGAGGAGTACATCGGCGAACATCAAGTCGGAAACATCGTCTCCGGCCGCGTTATGGAGATCGCCGCCGGCCACGCCCGCGTCGAGGTTGGCGAAGGCATTCACGGGACCTGCCCGATCCCCTCCGGCCACGCCAACGCAGAAAAACCCACCGAAGCAAGAGCAGACTTGGCTTCGCTCAGTTCGATGTTAGCGGCGCGCTGGAAGGGAAGCGCAGGCTCCAGCGCCGCGACGCCCGAGCCGCTTCAGCCCGGACAAGTTCGCGGCTTCCGTATCACTCGACTCGATCCCGCCGCTAAGAAGATTGAATTGACGCTGGCCTAGGGTTTCTCCGTTTTCTGTGATCGCCGCTCGTCATTCAATGCAATCCTGAAAGATCAAGGGGGCCTCTGTGCCCTTTTTTCTCCGTGGTTGTTGCTCTTCCTTGCAAATAAAAAACCCCACGCCGTTGCCGACGCGGGTCCACATAGCATCACCGCTATTAGTGCAAAAGATCAAGCGTGTTGTCACCATCGTCCACAAAGTACAAGCCTTTATGGTTGGGTGTAATCGCCAAGCCGAACAGCGTGCCGGCTCCCGCTCCGCTGGTGTCAATATTCTTCACCGCTACCTGCGATCCCCATGGCGTGATCTCGACAATATTGCCGTCACCCGCGTTCACCTCCAGGATGTCCTCATTCGGCGCCACCGTAATTCCCAACGGCTGGTTCAGTGCCCCGCCGATGGAAATGGTCTTGCCAATGCCCGCGCTGTCAAAGCGTGTCACCGCATTCCGAATCTTCGCAATCCGGTTATCCTCCGTATCGGCCACGTAAAGGGCTCCCTCATCATCCAGTGCTACTCCCGTGGGCCCGACCACCAGCGCCGCCGGATCCGTCCTCTCTGGGAAGTCCGATCCCACCACCGTCCGCACCACCTCGCGCGGATTGCCGTGTTCCGGAATGAACAGCACAATGCGCACCACCGTTCCCTGGTTCACCACTTTGCCCGGCACAGTCGGATCCGCTCCCGAAATTACCGTCCCGTTCAGTACATTCGTCACAAATAGTTCCGCCACCGACCCTAAATCCAGTGCCGTCATGTCCCATGGCCCATTGATCTGCACTCCACAACGCCAACCTGAAATTGTCTCCACCACCTTGCCCCACTGGTTTAGCACCAGTAGACACCCTGCTTTGGCAGTCGTCGATGTGCCATCGGTCGTCGGCAGGCTGCCGACAATCACCCATCCGCTGCGCAACACCACCAACGCCGTGGTCAAGCCAACTCCACCCGGACAGGCTCCCGGCAGGCTGTCCGCACTGATCTCCGCAAAGACCGTTACCGTACCGCTCGGCGCTACATCCACGACAGTCGTGCCCGTCCCCTGCAGGTTCGAGACCGCGTTGAAATTGCTCACCAAAACGTGGCCTTTCACCAGTTTCCCCGTGCTACGGGGGACTACTGCCACTCCATAAGGGTTGACGTCGCCATTCGCCGGCACCGTGGAGGGACCTGGGGTCACGGTCAGCGGGCCAATGAATGAAGGACCGCTGGCGCTCGCCAAAACAGGCGCAAACACCAGCACAGTGGCCAGCAAACACGCCGGCCCGAAAACTTTGAAGGGTCTCATTTGTGTTTCTCCTACCAGCGATTTTCGAGTCGCGCGTCGAAGCGGCAGTACGGTCTGGCGAGCTGGGGATGATCGCAAACCTACCTGGGAGCCGTGACCGCAACTCGAAGCAGAGCCAGCCTAGCCGTGCGCTTAGCCGGCAGTTGTCAGACGATTGTCAAATTTCTGTCGCTTTCCGCAGACAATTTTGGGGTCCTCACCCAGTCTTCACCATTGGACCAGACTAATGTCGCAGCGATTTCTGCCGATCTCATTGTTATGGTCACCGTCGAATCCCCCCGGCCTCCGCCACAAACCACCGTCCTTCTCGCGGAGGACAGCAAATTCCTGCGCCTGGTGAACACCCAGACCCTCTCCCGTGCCGGCTACAAAGTCCTCGCCGCCATCGATGGCGAAGAGACCGTGCGCATCACCCGCGAAAGTCTTCCTGATCTCATCGTTCTCGACATGCTCTTGCCCAAGCTTCCCGGACTCGAAGTCCTTCGCATCTTGAAGCAAGACCCCGCGACTTGTCATATCCCCATCATCGTCCTCAGCAGTCTCTCTAAAACCAACGAGGAGAGACTTAGAGTCGATGGCGCCGCCGAGTTCGTGGAAAAATCCGCCCTGGAAAACGATAAAGCCGGAATTCTGCTAAAGGCAGTCGACCGAGTCTTGCGTTCTGTCGCGGCCTTGTAACAGCCGTTGGCTAACCCTATGCCGGGAGGCCGAATTCCTCCGGTTTGTGCCGCCGCCAATTTGAAATCCTCTTCTCCTCATGTAACAATCTTTTTTCTCAGCCCTGAAATTCTTTCGAGGAAACCATGTCTGAACCGACCTACGAGGAACTAAAAGCCAAGCTGGCCGAACTGGAAAAGCAACAGGGCACCCGCCGCACCGGCAGTCTGGAATTCCGTGTCGGCGAAAAGGGCGGAGTCAGCGTATATGGTTTAGGCCGCTTTCCCGTCACCCTCTACTACGAACAGTGGAATCGCCTGCTCGACTCCGGCGACAAACTTCGCGAATTCCTCGAAGACAACAAAGCCAAGCTCAAACTCAAAGGCTAGCCCCGGGTGCCCCACACAACGCGGTTTTCGTTGTGTGGGATTCCACCAACCCCACCTCTTGGGCTTTTGATTTTCCGACGGGGTGGCCCAGGTTCGCGGGCGTTCCTTTGGGCAGGGATCTTTTGTGTGGCGCGGGCGCCCTCGCCCGCGAAGCCCGTATCAGGGCATGGCTTCAGCCATGCCAATTCAGCGCCGCACACAACCACCGCGCCGACGAAGTGCAACCGCCCCATCCCTTGTCATTCCGAACCCCGCTTGTTGGGGTGAGGAATCTGCTGTTCACCTGCCTTGGCTGGGTGCCCCACACAACGCGGTTTTCGTTGTGTGGGATTCCACCAACCCCACCTCTTGGGCTTTTGATTTTCCGACGGGGTGGCCCAGGTTCACGGGCGTTCCTTTGAGCAGGGATCTTTGTGTGGCGCGGGCGCCCTCGCCCGCGAAGCCCGTATCAGGGCATTGGCTTCAGCCATGCCAATTCAGCGCCGCACACAACCCCCGCGCCGGCAAGACGCAAAAAGGTTTGTGCGCGCCCAGACAACAGAAAGCCAGTTCCGGCCTTCTCAAGGGAGTAGTCCATCGGTCACCTGTAAGCAACCCATTCCGCCGCGATAGAGTAAACTGTGATGGCAAGGAATCAGCAGCGCAAAGAACCCAAAATGGCCGTCCCAAACACTAAGAAGAAATCAGCCATGGACGAACTCCTCGACAGCTTCGGCCAAGTCATAGACTCCGGCGCTGAGAAGATGGACCGGGCAGAGTTGCAAGAGTCCGAGAAAAGATTCAACGAGATTGCCGATCGCCTTGCTGCCGGTCGTAAACCGCGGCGCGAAACCGCGTAATCAACTCCCTCAACTTCTCCTTCGATACTTCCGGATCAGCCTCTTTCGCTGCCTTAACAAACTCTGGTTCCGCTTCGATGCCCGCCTCCGCAAACTCGTAAAGCCGCGCCAACATTCTCTGCTTGCGTTCGCGTTTTTCTTCGTCGGTATAACTGCGTCCGGGATCGCGGCGGGTTCTCGTCCACTTGCTCATCAAAAGTCACGAGAATAATAGCAGCGAGGCCCCGTCCAAGCCTGCCCTGAACACAATTGAGCAAGCGTATCGGGGGCCGCCACAATCTTGGGTAAGGCATGGCTCCAGCCCTTCCAATCAGCACGGCACACAACCGCCGCGCCGACGAAGCGCGACTGCGCCCCACCCCTTGTCATTCCGAACCCCGTTTTTTGGGGTGACGAATCTGCTGTTCTCTTGCCCTGGCAGAGCGTGTCCAGCACGTCTCGCATGCTAATTCCCGGGGCCCCGGATCAAGCTCCGCTTGGGCAGGGATCTTTGTGTGGCGCGGGCGCCCTCGCCCGCGAAGCCCGTATCAGGGCATGGCTTCAGCCATGCCAATTCAGCGCCGCACACAACCGCCGCGCCGATGAGGCGCAACTCCCCATCCCTTGTCATTCCGAACCCCGTTCTTTGGGGCGACGAATCTGCTGTTCTCTTGCCCTGGCAGAGCGTGTCCAGCACGTCTCGCATGCTAATTCTCGGGTGCCCGGATCAAGCTCCGCTGGGGTGAGCTTTTGTGTGGCGCGGGCGCCCTCGCCCGCGAAGCCCGTATCAGGGCATTGGCTTCAGCCATGCCAATTCAGCGCCGCACACAACCACCGAGCCCGCCGACCGCGCGCCCCATCCCTTGTCATTCCGAACCCGTTCTTTGGGGCGACGAATCTGCTGTTCTCTTGCCCTGGCAGAGCGTATCCAGCACGTCTCGCATGCTAATTCTCGGGTGCCCGGATCAAGCTCCGCTGGGGTGAGCTTTTGTGTGGCGCGGGCGCCCTGCCCGCGAAGCCCTATCGGGCATTGGCTTCAGCCATGCCAATTCAGCGCCACACACAACCACCGCGCCGATGAGGCGCAACTGCGATCCATCCCTTTCCATTCCGAACCCGGTTTTTGGGTTTTGCACGGGCAGTGGACCAGTCAAAGCGAGAGCGAACTGGCGTAGCCTAAGATCACTACGCCGCATGCCGCTTCGTTTCCCTGAGCTTAACTTGGGCTTCGGCGCCAAGAAGGTCGGCATAGAGCAGCATTCGGGCAACGCTTAGCGTGGAAATTTTGCCTCGCATCAATTCGCTGACTCGTGGCTGCCGGATATCGAGAATCCGCTCCAAATCCCGAGCGCTATATCGGCGGCGTTTGATCAATTGCAGAATCCTCTGGTGCAGGGCGGCTTTGAGCTTTAGTTCCAGCGCTCCCTGGCGATCCAGCCCGAGTTCATCCAAGACACTTCCGCTGACTCTGTATTCACTTTCGACGGAGCGTCTTTTTGACATTCTTCTTTCCCTCGCGTTCGGCTTCGAGCAAGCGCTTGAGACGTTCCTTGACAGTCTCAATGTCTTTCTGCTCGATTGTATTCGACCGCTTCTCGAAGCGATGGAGAGCGGTTAGGACTTATCTAGTAGCGCCTTCAGGTTCTTGACGATGTCGCTGACGGAGTCTCGCTTGGAAATCATGGCAATACGGTCTGCAAATGCAGGGCTGTACTTAAGCAGCTCACGGTCTGTAATTCTGTGCCAGATCGGTAGAATTACTTTCCGACCTGCCCTCTCCTTGGCGAATAGGCCGTTCAGTTCATGCTCAGTCCAGTGCTTTCTCTTAAGGAAGGCCTTCGAAAAAATAACTATTCCGTATCGCGAATTGGCGAGTCCCCGGTCTATGAAGCTCCTCAAGCCGTCTCCCCATTGAAGAAAATCCTTGTCATACCAGACCTTGACATTGGCTCGCTTGAGGGCTTCGACGAGCGGATTCACGAAGGCTTTGGCTTCCGACGCGTGACACACGAACACATCGTGACTCGGGTTCCGGCGTCCTTTGCCCCTCGTACTCTTCCAGACGCTCCGCTGGGGCGACCTAGAGATCGGCCGGGAAACGGTCGATCCTATGTGCGGTTGGGCGGCTGGCTCCTTATGCGACTTGGCGCTCCTCGCGGTTCGCAGGATGGTTTGCTTCACGGCGTTGATGTGCTGATATTTTTTGAACGCGACGCGTGCCTCGTACTTGACTTGTTCGAAGTATTGCTTGTGCGCCATCGGCGTGGCGAGCTGCAGGACCGCCATCTCGGTCAAGTTTGTTTTTGCCGCGAGCGTGGAAGCATCCTTGGGTTTGTTGCCTCCGCTGTATACCGCTTCGAAAACTCTGTACCTGCGATCTGACGTTCGAAGGTCTTGGACGATTGCCCTGGTTACCTCGGGCGAGGTCGCGGCGAATTCGGTCGTGTGCTGAATAGGCACTTCTATCAACTCACTAGCGCTCGTTCTCGGGGCGCTTAGCCTTAAGTAACTTGCCGATCCTCGTGACGCGTTTGAGATCTACCTTGGCGATCTTCCTGACGGTTTGCTGCGGTAGGGCGTCATGCAGCAGCATGTATATAAGAATGTCCTGCAGGACCTCGAGTTCCTTTGAAGTGGAGTCTTTCATAGTCATTTACTCGAATGGCCTTCTTTATGATTTTCCAGTCTTCACCAAAATGCCGGCCTGTTCCCAGTGGGCCCAGAGACCGGAGATCGTTCCGGCGGAGAAGCCCGTCTGTCTTTCTAGCTCCTCGCGCTTCACGGTGCCCGTGCTCCAATAGAGCAGGCGTAGTTTTTCGTCCGTCAACAGCCGCGACATTGGCTCCGAAAGTGAACTCCGCAGCAAAGACCGCAGCAGGTCTTCAATGCGGTTGAGAGCGTCTAGTTCTTCCGACATTCCGACCCTCCGCGCTCGCGTTCTTACTTGCTTCCTTCCGCATCTCGCTCAGTCGAACGTTCACGGTGTTCGACGTTGTGCCCATGAGATCGGCAATCTGAGATGGGCCAAAGCCAGCCTTCGACAACAGCGAGATCTGGCGTTTGGGCGGCTGGTTTTCGAGAGAGACGCTCTTCACCCACGCATTGATCAGGTCAAGCACACCGGCCTTTGCTTGACATTTCATTTGCCTGAATTACGATGATCTCAATGAACATCGAAATCCGCGACGCGGCCCTTCAAACTCGCATTCGGAAACAGCTGGAAGCGACGGGTTCCAGCAGCATGGAAGAAGTCCTGGCGCGTTTGCTTGAAACCCAGGAAGAGCAAGACCGCTGGCTTCACGAAAACCGGACAGAGATCAATGCGAAGATTCAACGCGGCATAGCCCAGCTTGATCGGGGCGAAGGCATCCCGGAAGACCGGCTGGATGCCCACCTGCAAGAATTGAAAGCAAAGTCTGAATGAAGCCTCGCTATGCCCTTGCGCCCGAGGCGGCGCAGGACTTGGTTGAAATCTGGAACTACCTCAAACGACAAACCAGTCTTGAAATGGCGAACCACGTGGAATCGGCCATTCGAGAGAAGATGGTCTTTTTGGCAGAAAATGCTGGCGCTGGCCATTGGCGTCGCGATCTAACTGACGATGATGTGAGATTCTTCCCGGCTTATTCGTATCTGATCGTCTATCGCCCGAATACCAAACCTCTACAGATTGTCTCGATTTTGCATGGTCGTCGCGACGTCGAAGGAATTCTGAAAAAGCGCCCGTCCTGACTATTTGAGGAACAAAAAAGCCCCGCTCTCGCGAGCGGGGCTTCGATTTTGCGCCGAAGGCGCGTCTGCCTGGACGGCCAGTCTTAGTACATGCCTTCCATGCCGCCGCCGCCGTGTCCGCCGCCCATCGGAGCTCCCTTTTTCTCTTCCGGGACCTCCGAAATCAGGGCTTCGGTGGTAAGCATCAGCGCCGCGATAGAGCCGGCGTTGGTAAGCGCGGTCCGCACAACTTTGGTCGGATCGAGCACGCCCGCCTTGACCAGATCTTCGTACTCGCCGGTCAGGGCGTTGTAGCCGTAGTTGTTGTCTTTGGAGTCGTTGATCTTGCCCAGAACAATTGCACCCTCTTCGCCGGCATTCTCGGCGATCATGCGCAACGGCTCCTGGATGGCGCGGCGAACGATGTTGATGCCAATCTGCTCATCGCCCTCGGCCTTCACTTTGTCGAGCGCCGCGACGCAACGCGCCAGGGCAACTCCGCCGCCCGGCACAATGCCCTCTTCCACGGCCGCACGGGTGGCGTGCATGGCATCTTCGACGCGAGCTTTCTTCTCTTTCATCTCGGTCTCGGTTGCCGCGCCCACCTTGATCACTGCGACGCCGCCGACCAGTTTAGCCAGCCGCTCTTGCAACTTCTCGCGGTCGTAGTCGCTGGTGGTCTTGTCGATCTGGCCGCGGATTTCCTTTACCCGGCCTTCGATCTCGCTGTGCTTGCCTTTGCCTTCGACAATGGTGGTGTTGTCCTTGTCGATGGTGATTTTCTTGGCCTGGCCGAGATCGCTGACCTGCACGTTCTCGAGCTTGATGCCAAGATCTTCAGTGATGGCCTTGCCGCCGGTGAGGGTGGCAATGTCTTGCAACATGGCTTTGCGGCGGTCGCCGAAGCCCGGAGCCTTGACGGCCGCAACTTGCAGCGTGCCGCGCAGCTTGTTGACCACGAGGGTGGCGAGCGCTTCGCCTTCCACGTCTTCCGCGATGATGACCAGCGGCTTGCCGCTCTTCGCGATCTGTTCGAGCAGCGGGAGCAGGTCCTTCATCGAGCTGATTTTCTTTTCGTTGATCAGGATGTAGGCATTCTCCAGAGCCACTTCCATGCGCTCCGGATCGGTGACGAAGTAAGGAGAGAGATAGCCGCGGTCGAACTGCATGCCCTCAACCACTTCCAGCTGGGTTTCCAGCGTCTTCGACTCTTCAACCGTGATGACGCCATCCTTGCCGACCTTCTTCATGGCTTCGGCAATAATGTGTCCAATGGTTTCGTCGTTGTTGGCGGAGATGGTGCCGACTTGGGCGATCATCTCGCCGGTTACAGGTTTGGAGAAGCGGTCGAGTTCACCTTTGCCGCGCTCTCCGGTTTTCTTGTCGAATTCGCCGCAGACTACATTGACGGCCTTCTCGATGCCGCGTTTCATCGCCATCGGGTTGGCGCCCGCTGCGACCGTCTTTACGCCTTCGCGATAGATTGCCTGGGCCAGAACGGTTGCGGTGGTGGTGCCGTCGCCGGCGACGTCCGATGTTTTCGACGCCACTTCACGCACCATTTGCGCGCCCATGTTTTCCTGCGCGTCTTTGAGTTCGATTTCCTTGGCTACGGTTACTCCGTCCTTGGTGATGGTCGGCGAACCGAATTTCTTTTCGATGACCACGTTGCGGCCCTTAGGGCCGAGGGTGACCTTCACGGCATCGGCCAGAAGGTTGACGCCGCGGAGGATCGCTTGGCGCGAATCTTCTCCGTGCAAAATTTGCTTTGCCATAACTGAATTCTCCTATCGAATGTATTTTCTGTTTGCAGGGCCTGGCCTGCGAAAATTTCTGTGAATAGTGGTCAGTGGCTAGTGTCTAGCCACCAGTAACTCGCCACTATTTTCTCGAGCCGGCGGTTTCTTTCTTGGTTGCGCCAGTGATGACGCCCAGCACTTCTTCTTCGCGCATGATGATGAAATCTTCGCCATCCAGCTTGATTTCAGTGCCGGAATATTTGCCGAAGAGAATGCGGTCGCCTTCCTTCACGTCCAGAGGACGAACCTTGCCCTCTTCACTGATTTTGCCTTTGCCAGCGGAGACGACTTCTCCCTCCTGTGGCTTGTCTTTGGCTGAGTCGGGGATGATAATGCCACCGCGAGTGGTGCCCTCTTCTTCCACGCGCCGTACTAGAATGCGGTCATGCAGGGGAGTAAACTTTGTAGCCATAGTTGCAGACTCCTTTCGCTCGTATTCGGTTGGGGTTTAGTGTAGATTGCAGCCTTTTTCGCCAACCCGATTGCTTGTTAGCACTCAATGTTGGCGAGTGCCAATTCTAAAGGGGGGGGAGGCGGTTGTCAAGGTTGGCTCTGTTAATATCTTGTAAATCACACATTTAGATTGGGTTGGTGGAGTTTGGGAGGGTGACGATGGAAGATTCAGAGCGTTTTGGCGCATTCAAAAATGTGATATGAAAGTCATTCGGGGGTGTGATGAGGAAACACGCGGTAGTGGTGATTGCGGTACTGGGACTGGCATTTATCGGCGCGGCGCTGGCGCAGGATGACGATGACGACAGCGTGGCGGCTATTCACTTTCTGGTATTGAAGGACTATAACGGCAAGCCAGTTCGCAATGCCAGCGTGGTCCTGCACCCGGTAAATAAGAAGGGAAAACAGGAAAAAGGCGGCCTTGAACTGAAGGCGGATGCCGACGGCAAATGCTACTTTGATGGGATCCCTTATGGCACATTGCGCATTCAGGTTCTTGCGACCGGCTTGCAGACCTTCGGACAGGACTATGAGATCAACCAGCCGAACATGACCATCACGGTAAAAATGCTGCGGCCGCAAGGGCAGTATTCGATTTACACGGATAAGCAGAATGACGAGAAAAAAGACGCGCCGCCCGCGGACAATAGCAGCAAGCCGAAGCAATAGATCGGGGTAGCGAAGAGAACTTGCGGCTGGATCACCTTCGGGGCTATGGAATAGGGCGCGGAGCCCATCCGACTGTACGGGTAAGCTGGGCCGGTCGCAAGGTCCTACGCGGGGGCAAAGCCGGTTCGGCATGACGATTGGAGAGATGAATCCATGGACTATCTGCTCAAGACGGAACCCTCGGTTTATTGCTTCACCGACCTGCAACGCGAAAAAACTACGGTCTGGGATGGCGTGACCAACCCGGTGGCGCTGAAGAATCTACGTGCGATGAAACCAGGCGAAAGGTTGGTGATCTACCACACCGGCGATGAAAAGAGCGCAGTGGGGACGGCGACCGTGGTTTCGGTGGACACGGCTGACCCAAAGAATCCCCAGGTCAAGATCAAAGTGGGGAAGCCAAATGCCAAGCCGGTGACGCTGGCCGAAGTGAAAGCGCACAAGCTGTTTGCCGATTCGCCGCTGGTACGGCAGGGAAGACTGAGCGTAGTGCCGCTAACGGGGGAACAGTTCAAGTTTTTGACGGGCGAATGAGGGGCGGGATGCAGTACATTCGCTCTGGTTAAACAGCCGGGGGCGACTGTTCCTACGCGGTATTTATTGGATTCGCGAAAATCCCCGCCCTGTCTCGTAAAATCGCGAGACGAGGACGGGCACCCCTGGCACATTATTTCTTCATCATCATGCCGGGCATGGCGCATTGCTCAGAGACCATCTTCATACTGCTGACTTTGAAGCCTGACATGGCCATGCTGCTTCCGGGGGCCATGGCATCGCCTCCCTGCATCATTCCAGATACGGTGACCTTGTGACCGACATGGGGTTTCAAATCGTCCGAACTCATGAGTTCGACACCGTCCGGATGCTTTTTGTTCATCAGCAAGTATTTGCCGTCCTTCTCGCTGATACATCCGGTCATGGTCATCTTCTTGCCCATGGCGCCCGATTTGCTCATGGAATCTTTGGTTGTGGAGTCGCTGGAGCTGTTGGTCTGAGCGAACATCGAGACCGAACAGGCCAGCACCAGCATTGCGATCCAGTGCAGTTTGATCTTCATGGTGCTCCTTTGATTTTTCTTCAGACTGATAACCGGCTTGCAAAAGCGGCTTGCCGGTCCACGGTTAAAGGAGAGTGTTGAAGAGGAAAAAAGTTTCAGTGAGTTGCTTAGCAGCAAATGAAAAAAAACCCCGCCCTGTCGCAAAAAGCGCGACCAGGACGGGGCATCCACGGAGTGCTTAGGAGAGGATTTTCATGTTCTGCGGATCCCACTTTACTTCCTGCTGGCGCTGGTAACTGACGTTGGTAAGCAGGGCAGCGCCGGCCGCGCGGAATCCGAAGACGGGATCTTCGACGACCGGTTTACGGCTGCGAACTGAGTCACAAAAATTCTTCATGTGATCGTAGCTATCGCTATAGTCGTCGGGCACGACGTAGGTTTCCTGCGCC
Organism: uncultured Acidobacteriaceae bacterium; assembly: GCA_963834075.1. GTDB lineage: Bacteria > Acidobacteriota > Terriglobia > Terriglobales > Acidobacteriaceae > PALSA-270. Next base: position 142,661 of record CAWIAH010000011.1, on the reverse strand, counting down.
ACAGTAATCGCCATCGGTTCAGCACTTTCCGGATACTTTTCGCGGTATTCGGCCATGTACTGATCCTGCACCGGAGTAGAAAAACTGCTAAGCCCATAGGTAGGTGGATAAGGAGGCTTATCGGCGCGGGCCAGACTTACACTGTCGCCGCCAATCTTCAAAACACCTTCGGAGCCGACGAGCACCAAACCTTCGCTTTCCGGAGCGCCCTGGACGAAGTTCACCCGCAGGTGGAGATTGAAGCCTTCGGGGTAGTCGAACAGGCCGAGGAGGACGTCGGGTTCGTCGCGCCCATCTTTCCAGTAGCGGATCCCGCCGGTTCCGTAGGCGCGTGTAGGACCCAGCGAGCCGGTGACGAAGTGCAGGCCACTAAACAAGTGAACGAAAAGATCGCCGGCGACACCGCTGCCATACTCCTTCCACTTGCGCCATTGCAGGAAGTAATTAGCGTTGAAGGGTATTTTGGGGGTTGTGCCGAGCCAGCGGTCCCAGTCCACGGTTTCAGCAGAAACGTCGGAGGGAATGGTGACGTTAAAAGCGCCGCCTGGATCGTAGGGAGTGCGGTCCCACCAGGATTCGACTGCCACCAGTTCGCCGATCTTCCCGGCCCGGTAGAGTTCCTGGCCTTTCTTGTGGGTAAGCGAGCTGACGCGCTGGCTGCCGACTTGCAAAATACGCTGGGTCTTGCGGGCGGTTTCGATAATCTCGGGGCCGTCGCTGTAGAGATGGATCATGGGCTTTTCGAGGTAGACGTCTTTGCCGGCGTTCATGGCGTCTACGGCGGCGGTCTTATGCCAGAAGTCAGGGGTAGCGATGATCACGGCATCGATATCCTTGCGGGCAAGGATCTCGTGGTAATCGCGGGTGGTCTGAATGTCGTTGCCAAATCGCTCTTTGCCGCGCGCCAGGCGTCCGTCGTAGCAGTCGGACACGGCAACCACCTTTACGCCAGGCACGTGCGAAGCGTGCATGGCGTCACCCTGGCCCTGGCCGCCCGCTCCGATTAAAGCCACCTGCAGGTGATCGTTGGCTGAGCGCACGACCGGCGGCTCCTGTTCGGCTGCCAATAGATAACTCTTCCCGCTACCCGCAGCGAAAGCGCCCGCGGTTATTGCAGCTCCTCCCATAAATTCCCGGCGATTCAACATGGACATTCGATCGGTCTCCCTGATTTGAGATGATTGGATTGGTAGGTGAGGCCCTAGAACGTTAAAGAGATTCGCGAACCGGACTTCCATCTGCCGAATTAAAGTCTACAGCGGCATGGTGGAAAGATGTCAACTTAAAAACCAGCGGATCTATTTCTCGGCGAGGGGCGTCATGCTTTGCAGAACCGTGGGGAGCAGTTCCGAGACGGTGGGATGGATGTGCACGGCGCGTGACATGACGGTATATGGCTGCCGAGCGTACATCTGGTCGAGGATGCAGTGAATGACCTCATCGCCACCGGTGCCGAGGATGGAAGCGCCCAAAAATTGCCTGGTCGCCGATCCACCAGGATCTTGATAAAGCCCTGGGTTTCGCCTTTTTCGATAGCGCGTGCGACTTTCGTCATGGGCCGGGTACCGATAAGGGCCGGTTCGCCGGAGCGGCGTACTTCCGCTTCGGTCAGACCCGCACGCCCAAGCGGAGGGTCGATATAGAGTGCATAGGCGGGGATGCGGTCGCTGAGTTTGCGAGGATCGTTGTCGAGCAGGTTGGCAGCGACGATTTCGAAGTCGTTATAAGAGGTGTGGGTGAATCCGCCGTGACCGTTGCAGTCGCCCAACGCCCAGATGCCATCGACGTTGGTGCGCAATTCCTCGTCCACTGGGATGTTGCCACGGGCATCCTGGATCACTCCTGCCTTTTCGAGGCCAAGGTCATCGGTGTTTGACCGCCGGCCGACGGCCAACAAGAGGTGCGACAGCGCTTACGGTCGGCGAACCCTCGGTGCACCCGAGCTTTATCGCGATCTGGCCGCCCTGCCTCGACAGAGCGATGCATTTGGCATTAAGGCGCAGATTGGACGCCTTCGTTTTGAAGGATTTCCTGAATCGCCAGCGGAAACATCCTCGTCTTCTCTGGACTCAGACGCGGCGCCATTTCGATGATGGTGACTTCGCTGCCGAAGCGGCGGAACATCTGTCCAAATTCGAGGCCGATGTAGCTGCCACCCACGATAGCGAGATGGCGAGGAAGAAAATCAACGTGCATCATCGAGGAATTGGTGAGGAAGGGTACTCCTCGATGCCGGGAAGTTTGGGGATGACGGCGCGCCCACCGACGTTGATGAAGATTCGCGGCGGCAGTCAGGCGTTCGGAACCGACGCTCACCTCGTGGGCCGATTCGAAGCGGGCCTGGCCGGTGAAAACCGTGCAATTTTTCGCGCTACGGAGGCCATTTTCGACGCCGGCACGGCTGGGAGCCAGAATGGCGTCTTTGCGATCCTTCACTTTCTTCATGTCGACGCGCACCTCGCCGGGCAAAATTACGCCATACTCCGGGCCGCGACGCGCGGTCAGGGCGGCATAGGCGCTGGCGACCATGGCTTTGGTGGGGATGCATCCGGTATTGACGCAGGTGCCGCCGAAGAGGCCGCGCTCGATAATCGCGACGCTTCTTCCTGCCTTGGCCAGGCGGATGGCCAGGGGCGGGCCAGCTTGTCCTGTACCGATAATGATCGCGTCAAAGCTGGACGCCATAGGATCCTCCCGGATGGGTATTTGGCGATTGCCGGATGGCCGGAACAATGGAAACTATAAATCAAAAGAATGGCGTTCAACGTTGCATCGGGCTCAGGCATCATAACCGATCTGAACTTAGGGTCTTTGGCAAACTATGGGCGGGAAACTATGATACCTGCGAATCAAATTGCCGCGCGGAGCATCTTGAGCAAAGATCAGGCGTGTTTCGGCTTGCCTCAAAACAGGGCAAGGAGAAAAAAGCGTACGAACGGCGGGTTCAGCGAATCCACCCCATGGGCGCATGCATCTTAGATGGGCACCAAAAAACAGGAGGGAACATTATGTTGGCTGCGCCAAAACATCCTGAGATCGACCGAGAGTTTCTGCTCCGGCTGGCCGAGGCGCGGCTGCGTACGGATGAGCTTTTTGATCTGCTTAGGCCAGAATATCTCTATGAGCGTCCGATCGCGGAAAGACACCGGGTAATTTTCTATCTGGGACATCTCGAGGCATTTGACTGGAATCTTCTGAGGGAGCGGTTGTTCGGATTGCAGGCCTTCCATCCGTCATTCGACCATTTATTTGCGTTTGGGATCGACCCGGTGGGGGGCGGACTCCCGTCGGACCGGCCCTCCGATTGGCCATCCATTGCGGAGATTCGCGGCTACGGCCGCCGGGTGCGGCAAGAACTGGATGAAGCGGTGGGGAATCTGACGCCAGAAAAAGCCGAGGCCGCCGATCTGCTGCTCAACGTGGCGATTGAGCACCGCTTGATGCATGCTGAGACCATTACCTATCTGTTGCACCAGCTTCCAATGGACCAAAAACTGCGGCGGCCATATCATCTGGAGTTGGTGACGCCCGCGACTGAGCCTCGCATGATCGAGATCCCCGCCGGGGTGACAACATTGGGATTGGCGCGAGGTGACGTCCGCGATTTTGGGTGGGACAACGAATACGAATCACATCAAGTTCAGGTTCCGGGGTTCGCCATTGACCAGTTCATGGTCACGAATCGACAGTTTTCGAAATTCATGGAAGCCGGCGGGTATGAGAACCGGTCACTTTGGAAGGACGACGACTGGAAGTGGAAGCAGGAGCATCACATTCAACACCCTGCTGCCTGGGTGCGCGACGGAGATGGCTGGAATTATCTGACGATGTTCGATGAAGTGCCCCTACCGCTTGAGTGGCCGGTCTACGTCAGTCAGGCAGAGGCCAGCGCTTACGCGAAGTGGGTGGGGAAACCGCTGCCTACGGAGGCGCAATGGCAGCGGGCGGCTCACGGCACGCCGGAGGGAAATCAACGTCCTTATCCCTGGGGTCCGGCAAAGCCCACCAAGAAGCACGGAAATTTCAACTTCCAGAGCTGGAACCCTTCGCCGGTTGGTCATTTTCCGTCTGGCAACAGCGGGTTCGGCGTGACGGATATGCTGGGCAATGGTTGGGAGTGGACATCCACCTTGTTCGAACCGTTCGCGGGATTTGAGGCTTTTCCGTTCTACCCGGGATATTCGGCGAATTTTTTTGACGGCAAACATTATGTTCTTAAGGGCGGTGCGGCCCGCACGGCCGCCTGCATGTTGCGCCGTTCTTTTCGCAATTGGTTCCAACCACATTATCAATACGTGTATTCCGGGTTTCGCTGCGTGAGCAATTAAGGGAAAACCCCGGGAGAGAGAGTGTTCAGATGCTGAGCCAAGCCATCACCGCCGATCCGGTCTATGAATTCGCCGCCGAAGTGCGTGCCGGTCTCGACCGGCCGGAGCAAAAGGAGCTGCCGTCAAAGTATCTCTACGATGACGTGGGGTCGGCGCTCTTCGAGGTAATCAGCCTGCTGCCGGAGTACGGCTTGACGCGTGCGGACGAGCGCGTCTTACAACGCCATGCGGGGGAGATTGCGGAGTATTTGCCGGAGCACGTTACCGTGGCGGAATTGGGCAGCGGCAGCGGCAAGAAGACGCGTTGGATTCTGGAAGCGCTGGGAAACCGCGAGAAGGTCTATTATTGCCCGATTGAGATCTCGGCCGCGGCTTTGGCCATGTGCGAGCGCGAGCTGGGGGATATCGATTTTGTCAGCATTGTCGGTTTTGAGCGCGAATATCTGGACGGCCTGTTGGAGGTGGCCGCTCGCCGCGAAGCTGAGGAACAGCTCTTGGTATTATTCCTGGGCAGCACGATCGGGAATTTTGAACGGGACGCAGGCGTGAATTTTCTGCGCGAGGTACGGCGAATCCTGCAGCCGGGAGATTCTTTGCTGCTGGGAACGGATCTGGAGAAGCCGCTATCACAATTGCTGGATGCTTATGACGATCCGCTGGGAGTGACCGCGGCTTTCAATCTGAATTTGTTGAAGCGCATTAACCGGGAGCTAGCGGCAAATTTTGAATTGGAGCAGTTTGAACATTTAGCGCGCTTCAACCAGCAGGCGCGCAGCGTGGAGATGCATTTGCTCTCAAAGCGCGATCAAACCGTGACCATCCCGGGAGCGGGATTCTCGGTGCAGTTGCGTGAAGGAGAGACGATTTGGACGGAGAGCAGTCACAAGTACTCCCTAGCTGAAGTGGTGCGAAGCGGTGAGCAAGCGGGTTTCCGGTGCAAGAGCCAATGGACGGATCGTCAGTGGCCGTTCGCTGAAAGCTTGTTGATCGCGGCATAGAGGACAACGATCTTAATGGTTTCGGGGTTCGCGAGGGCCGCATTAATCTTGGGTATCAAGATGGTGGCGAGTGGGTGAGCCAGCGTCGGGTCCTACCATGATTCGAGGTGGCATGCAGGCTCGGCCGGGAATTGAACGGGCAGGCCTGAGCGATGTCGGCTGCCTGCGTGCCAATAACGAGGATAGCTATTCCTACTGGGAAGCGTCCGGGCCGGCGGACTTTGCGAGGCAGGGGCGGTTGGCGATTGTGGCCGATGGCATGGGCGGCCACGAGGGCGGACAAGAAGCCAGCCGTATCGCAGTGGAGACGATTGAGAAAGTGTATGCAGGAGCGGCGGGATCAAGCCCGCGGGAGGCGCTTGCGGCTGGCTTGCGCGCGGCACAAGAACAGATATTGCTTCATGGGGAAATCCATCCGGAACTACGGGGTCTGGGGACCACCTGCACGGCGGCCGTGTTGGTGGATAAATCGCTATACTTCGCCCACATTGGCGACAGCCGGCTTTACCTTTTACGCGATGCGCAGATTTTTCGGCTGACCCAGGATCACTCGTATGTGGGGTGTTTGCTGAATCATGGAGTGATCGGGGAAGCGGAAGCCTCGGTTCATCCTCACCGTAATATTCTTCTGAAGGCGCTGGGGGTGGGGGGCGAGATTGAGCCGGAGGTGCCGGAGCAGCCGATCCTACTGCGGGGCAACGATGCCATATTGTTGTGCACCGACGGGCTATGGAGCGTAGTGCGGGATGAGGAGTTGCAGCAAATTGCGGCCACGGGGAGCGCTTCGGAAGCTTGTCAGGCGCTGGTGGATAAGGCGAAAGAACGTGGCGGCCCGGATAATATTACCCTGCAGCTGATTCGCATCATCGAGTAAATCAGCAAAAGTAGGTGCGAAGTAAACTGGCGGTTTGCGGCAGAGTTCTGCCTCGCAATAAATGTCTAGTAAATCAATGTAGTTTATGGAATAATACGCCTATGAAGATCTCTCAGAAGGGTCTGTATGCACTGCAAGCCTTGATGATGCTGGCTCGGGCTTATAACCGCGGAGCCATCCGCATCCGGGATATCGCGTACGAGGAAGGATTGCCGGAAAAGTTTCTCGAGTTGATTCTTCTCGAACTGAAAAACGCCCGCATCGTGGAGAGCGTGCGCGGGGCAAAGGGCGGGTACCAGCTTCGCCGGCCGCCCAGTGAAGTTTTGATGAGCGATGTGATTCGTCTGATTGACGGCCCGCTGGCGCCCTTCGGCGACGCCGAGCAACTGCGCGAACTGATTGACCGCGACGCTGGCCATCGCGCGCTTTACCAGATGTTTCTTGACGTCCGCAATGCGGCGGCCAAGATTCTGGAAAATACAACTCTGGCGGATATTGTGAGCGGCCCTGAATCGGCGTCGAAATCCAACAAGCGCGCGGCCAAGCGAAAGACGCAGGCCGGACAGGTCTTGCCGATGGTGATGCAGGGGACTGGACCGGAGAAGCGATGAACAAGGCGTTCCAATGGATGGCTGGAGCGGCCTGGGCGTTGACTCTGGTCTCGACGACAAGTTTTGCGCAGACAGTCATCCGTGTGGGCGCTTTTCCGAACCTTACCCACCCTCAGGCGATGGTCGGGAAGGCGAACGGTTGGTTCGAGAAGTCGCTCGGACCCAGCGTGAAAATCGAGTGGACAAGCTTTAATGCTGGACCCTCGGCCATCGAGGCGTTATTCGCCGGGGCGATTGACATGACTTACATCGGTCCCAATCCGACGATCAGCGGTTACGTGCGCTCCAACGGAGAAGCGCTGCGGGTGATTGCGGGGTCAGCCAGCGGGGGCGTCGCATTGGTAGTGCGAAACGATTCCGGCATTCAGAAGCCGGAGGATTTTCATGGCAAACGCATCGCGTCACCGCAGTTGGGCAATACGCAGGACGTGGCGTTGCGATTCTGGCTCAAGGCACACGGCATGAAGACGGTGGATAAAGGCGGAGATGTGCAGGTTCTGCCGATGGCCAATCCGGATCAGTTGACGCTGTTTCTGAAGAAGCAGTTGGATGCAGCCTGGGCTCCGGAGCCCTGGGCGACTCGATTGGAGCGGGAAGGGAATGGGCATATTTTCCTGGATGAACGCGACCTCTGGCCGCATGGCCAATTCGTGATCACCAATCTGATCGTGAGTACGAAATTTCTAAATCAGCATCCAGAGCTGGTGAAAAGCTGGATTCGCGCCCATGTGGAGTTGACAGATTGGATCAACGGACACGCTGCCGAGTCCAAGACACTCTTGAACCAGCAGATTCAGAAAGAGACGGGCAAGGCTTTGCCGCCGGCGGTGCTGGACGAGGCATTTGGGCGCATGGCGGTTACTTATGATCCGCTGCGCCAAACCCTGCTGACCTCGGCTCGTAATGCCTATGACCTTGGATTCCTAGGCCGGCAGATGCCTGATCTTTCCGGGATCTACGATCTGAGGCTTCTCAATCAAGTACTGACGGAGAAGAAGCGGGAGACCATCCAATGAGGACGCAGCGATCGCAAATCGCAGTTGCCGGGGAACGCCGGAGTTTTGGGCGAGGCGACCGGTGGAAATCCGCAGATGTTCCCGTGGGTCTTGGGGAGCGCCGCATTCGTGGAAGCACGATACCGAAAGTGTCGCTTAAGGGAATCTCGCTAAGCTACGGAAGCAGCACAACAAAGCGGTTGCTGGCTTTGGACGACATCAATCTTGAGGTCAGCGCGGGAGAATTTCTCTGCATTGTGGGACCGTCGGGATGCGGCAAATCCACGCTGCTGCATTTGATTGCCGGCTTGCATTCGGCGACTTCGGGGAAGGTGCTGATTGATGAAAAACCGGTGAGCGGACCCGGCACCGACCGCATTTTGATTTTTCAGGAGTTGGGACTGTTTCCCTGGCTGACGGTGAGGCAGAACGTCGAATTTGGCATGAAGATGAAGGGCGTCGCCAAAGCCGAGCGGGAAGAGAAGATGCAGTACTACCTGCGGTTGGTTCATTTGTCCCAGTTTAAAGACAGCTATACCCACCAGCTTTCTGGCGGGATGCGGCAGCGCGTGGCTCTGGCGCGGGCGCTGGCAAGCGAACCCGACGTGCTGCTGATGGACGAGCCATTTGCCGCGCTGGATGCGCAGACCCGCGATCTGCTGCACGACGAACTGGAGCGCATTTGGGCGCAAACCGGCAGAACCATCATTTTTGTGACCCACAACGTGCGCGAAGCGGTGCGGCTCGGCGACCGGGTGGCTGTACTCACGTTTCGCCCGGGACGGGTTAAGCGAGACTACGCAATCGATCTGCCGAGGCCGCGGCAACTGGAAGACGTGACAGTTGCAAAAACCGCGCGCGGAATTCTTGACGACCTGCGCGAGGAGATCAATAAATCGCTGGAAGTGGAATATGGCCTGGAAGGGGTGGAGCGGTGAAGCGCGTGGCCAAACATGCCGCATTTTATTCGGTGCTGATTGGGACCTGGCTGTTACTGGCCAAATTAAAAATCTGGCCACCCTATGTTTTTCCGACTCCACAGGGTGTAGGGGAGGCGTTGTGGGCAGGGTTTGCAGACCACAGTTTCTGGATCGCCATCGCCATCAGCATGAAGCGGATGTTGCTCGGCTATAGCCTGTCGGTGATTCTGGGGATGGTGCTGGGCCTGGGCGTGGCCAGCAACAAATTTCTCGAAGAGACCATGGGTGGTCTACTCGTCAGTTTGCAAAGTCTGCCCAGCATCTGCTGGCTGCCGCTGGCGGTGCTTTGGTTCGGACTCTCAGAGAAGGCGATTTTGTTCGTGGTGGTGATGGGATCGTTGCTTTCGGTCACGATTGCCATGGAGGACGGCCGCAAGCAGATGCCGAAAATCTATGGCATGGCTGGCCGCAATCTAGGGGCGCGTGGTTTCAAGTTGTTCTGGTATGTGCTGCTGCCGGCGAGCCTGCCCTTCATTGTTTCCGGGTTGAAGCAGGGATGGGCCTTTGCCTGGCGGTCGCTGATTTCGGGCGAGATGATCTTTGTGAGTCTGGGACTCGGCCAGTTGCTGATGATGGGCCGCGATTTGAACGACATGAGCCAGGTGATCGCAGTCATGATCCTGATTATCGGTCTCGGCTACATGGTGGACGGTTTGGTCTTCCGGACGGTGGAGCGCCGGCTGCAGCAGAGATGGGGATTGGCGCCCGCTTCTTAAGCGAATCTTTTTCTTGACCCTCGGAAACATATTTGATTTCGAGGCACGGTTATAAACACGAGTTAGTAGATAGACATGATTAGTATGGCGGAAAATGACGTCAGCATCGTTTCTTTATCGATCGAATGCACCGGCGTCGATTGAAGCAAATCAGCTGGTCGTAAGTTTCATTCCCAGGAGAACGTACATGCGCAGATTATTTATCCTTTTCGCGATTTTGCTCTTTGCCGGCGCTTTCGGGCATGCCCAGACGTCGCCGGATATTTCCGACTCTGCCCCCACCGCAGTTTCTTCCCCTGCCGACTCCGCCCCCACCGCCGATCCTGCGCCTGCGGTACAGACAACTTCTACGGCGGTTGCTACGACTCCCGCGATAGCAGTTCATCACGACGGGCTATGGTTCTCGACTGCGGATGGGTCCACTCAATTGCACGTTCACGGTTATATCCAGGCGGATGATCGAATGTTCTCTGACAGTACACAGGGGGAGCAATTGGATACATTCCTGTTCCGCAAGATACGTCCGCTATTTGAAGGAACGCTCTTCAACGCGGTGGACTTCCGATTTATGCCGGATTTTGGGCAGAACACGGTGCAGATCCAAGAAGCTTTCCTGGAATTGAAATCGGTTCGCTTTGCCAAGTTGCGGGTGGGCAAATTCAAAGAACCGATTGGGATCGAAGTCCTGAGGGCCGATCGTGACCTGAGCTTCGTGGAGCGTTCTCTGGCCTCGGACCTGGTTCCCTTGCGCTACATCGGGGCGCAAGTTTCCGGTTCGGTGATCTCGGATTCGATCTCGTACGAGATCGGCTGGTTCGACGGATCGAGCGACGGGTCAAACGGCATCTTCAGTCAGTGGGCCCACTCCAGTGAAGGCGCCGCCCGGCTATTTTTTCGTCCCTTTGCCGCCACGCACGCGGGGGCGCTTCGAGGACTGGGTGTCGGTGTGGGTGGGTCGGCGGGAGCGCAACACGGCGCCATCGCGGGCCTGAAATCCGTTTCTCAGACCACGATCTTCAAGTACTCTTCGACCGCCGTGGCGAATGGCCAGCACAATCGCTTGTCACCGCAAGCCTATTATTACGGCGGACCTTTCGGTTTCCTGGGTGAATATGTGATCTCTTCCCAGGAAATACTAAATAAGGGCGTCGATGGAAGGATGGGCAACCAATCCTGGCACGCGGAAGCATCGGTTATGTTGACCGGGGAGAAAAACAGCTATACCGGCATCCGGCCGCGTCATTCCTTTGAGCCAAATCGTGGCTTCCGTCACCTGGGAGCGTTTGAACTTGCGGTCCGATCCAGCCAGCTGCGCATTGACGGTGACGCGTTCCCGCATTTTGCCAACCCCCTGACTGCACCGCAGCGGGCGCAAGAGCAGGGATTTGGTTTGAACTGGTATCTGAATCGCTACGTTAAGCTCACCACCGACTATGAGCACACGACATTCAAGATGGCAACGGGCAATGTGGCGCCCTTGCACAACGAAAATGTTCTGATGAGTGAAATTCAACTTGCCTTCTGATCGCGCGAAAGGGGACGATTTAGGGACTCCAGAAGCTCAAGTATGATGGATTGAGGTCATGGGGAGCGATCCGTGTCGGTTTTAGTTATTGGAGGAGCAGGCTATATCGGAAGCCATGCCGCCCGTGCGCTGAAGCGCAAGGGGTATGAAGCCATTATCTATGATAACCTTTCTACCGGCCACGCCTCTCTGGCCGACGGATTTGAGCTGATTCGTGGCGACATTTCCGACAGCGTGAAGCTGAAAGATGCTCTGCGGCGGGTCGATGCCGTGATGCACTTTGCCGCCTTCGCCTATGTGGGTGAGTCGGTGGAAAATCCACGGAAATATTTCAAGAACAATGTGCAGGATGGGCTGACCCTGCTGAATGCCGTAGTCGACTACGGTGTGCGCAAATTTATCTTCTCTTCGACTTGTGCCGTCTATGGCATTCCCGCCAAGGTGCCAATCACGGAGGAAACTCCGCGCCAACCGGTGAATCCTTATGGCGACACCAAACTGGCCTTTGAGTTCGCGCTGGAAGCTTACGGCCGGGCCTATGGGTTGAAGTATGTATCGTTTCGATATTTTAATGCTGCGGGAGCGGATGACGATGGCGAGATTGGCGAGATGCACCAGCCGGAGACGCATTTGATTCCGTGCGTATTTGAGGCCATCCAGGGACGCAAGCCGGCGCTAAGCATTTTCGGAGAGGATTATCCGACGCGGGATGGCACCTGCGTGCGCGATTACATCCATGTCAACGACCTAGCCGAGGCGCACGTGCTGGGCGCCGAATATTTGGAAAAGGGAAATTCGACCGCGATCAATCTGGGCACGGGGCAGGGGAATTCGGTGCGCGAGGTGGTTGGCGCGATCGAAAAAGTTACCGGGAAAAAGGTTCCAATCAAGATGGCCCCGCGACGGGAGGGCGATCCCGCGGAACTGGTAGCGGATCCGGCGCGGGCGGCGAAACTGTTGAACTGGAAGGCAAGGTATTCGCTGGAACAGATTGTTCAAACGGCATGGATTTGGGCGCAACGCCCACCAGCGAAATAGGACTACAGGGAGAAAAATCAGCGCTACCGACCCAACATCCACCGGGGCGTTCGGGATGCTACGGTAGCGCTATCGTGCTTTAGGCTTGAACTGGGTTGAGTCTAGGTCTGGCGTTGCACCACTTCTAGTGCATAGTTGGATGCGCCCGAGCGGGTGGCGCGGGGGCCCTCGCTCGCGAGCTCGCAGAATTCTCCAACCTCAGTTTTCCGGTGTGCCCTCTGGGGTTGCGCTTTTTTCCGGCCGCAGCAAGGGAAATAAAATCACATCGCGAATGCTCTGCGAGTCGGTAAACAACATCGCGAGCCGATCCACGCCAACCCCCACGCCTCCGGCCGGAGGCATGCCATATGACAGTGCACGGATGTAGTCCTCGTCCATCAGGTGAGCCTCTTCGTCGCCGTGCTCGCGAGCTTCGAGTTGCTGTTCGAAGCGACGGCGCTGCTCGTCAGGATCGTTGAGTTCACTGAATCCATTGGCAATTTCCATCTGTCCGGCATAAATCTCCCAGCGCTCGGTCCAATCCGGCTCATCGGCTTTCTGCTTGGAGAGCGGCGAGACCGCGGTGGGGAACTCGTAGATGATGGTGGGTTGAGTAAGATGCTCTTCCGCGGCTGCCTCGAACAGGTCGGCAATCGACTTTCCGGCAGGCTCATTCGCATTGTAGGCGGCGTGGGCGTGCCCGGTGTTGAAGCGCATGACGAGGCTGCTAACGGAGTCGTGGGTCACGAAGTCGGCCAATTCCGGCTTCCCGCCGGCAGCTTCCGGCCAGTAGTGAATAATGGCTTCACGCATAGTCATGCGGCGCCAATTCGGGCTGGCCCAATCAATTTCCTCTTCTCCCCATTTGGTCTTGGTGCCGCCAGTCACATCCTTGGCCGCCTGTTCGATCAACTGCTGGGTTAGATCCATGACGCCACGATAATCGGTGTAAGCCTGGTAGAACTCAACCATGGTGAACTCGGGATTATGGCGGGTGGAAATGCCCTCATTGCGGAAGTTGCGGTTGATCTCATAGACGCGGTCGAGACCACCGACCAGTAGGCGCTTGAGATAAAGTTCCGGGGCGATGCGCAAAAACAAATCAATATCCAGCGCGTTGTGATGGGTAACAAATGGGCGAGCAACCGCGCCACCGGCGACCGACTGCATCATGGGAGTTTCCACCTCGACAAAGCCGTGGGAATCGAGGAATCGCCGCAGGGACTGCACGAGTTTGCTGCGTTTGAGAAAGACTTCGCGGACTTCGGGGTTCATCACCATATCCACGTAGCGCTGGCGGTAGCGCAATTCGACATCGGTCAAACCATGCCATTTTTCGGGCAGGGGCAACAAATCTTTCGCAAGAAACGTGAGTTCGTCCACGTGGATGGACAGTTCGCCGGTGCGGGTGCGGAACAGATATCCTTTTACGCCGACGTGGTCACCCAAATCGAGCAAGCGGTAAAGCTCGAAGCCCTTGTCGCCTACGGCGTCTTTCTTGAGGTAAATCTGTAGTCTTTGGCCGCCCTGCTGCACATGGGCGAATCCGGCTTTGCCCATAACCCGGATGGCCATGATGCGGCCGGCGACCGCAACAGTCGTTCGCGAGCTTTCGAGTTCTTCGCTACTCTTCTGAGAGTGGTCGGCGAGAATTTGCGGAATGGTCTGGGTGAACTCGAATTTGCTGGGATAGAGTTTCTGGTCGAGGGCGGCAATCTGCTTTAGTTTTTCCAGCCGGAGATTTCGAATTTCGTCGTCGAGAGCCAAGGAACTCCTTCGATCGGAATGAAATGAAAGCAAAAGGCGAAGGCACGATTATAACCGCCTTTCTTAACGCTCCCGCGTTGGGCATCATTCGGCAGAGGCGTAAGGTTTCCGGTTTACTCCGCTACAATCGCATCATCCTTCCATGCCGCTTAAGGAATCAGAGGCGATCGTGCTGCGCACCTATCCGCTGCGGGAGGCGGATCTGCTGGTAACGTTCTTCACCCGGCTGGAGGGCAAGGTGCGCGGGGTGGCGCGGGCGGCCAAAAAATCCAAGCGGCGGTTCGGCGGAGCGCTGGAGCCATTGACTTACGTACGAGCATTCTATGAAGACCGGGAACGCCAGGAATTGACGCGGCTGGATTCCTGTGAGGTTCTGGAGTCTCCGCTGGCGAGTGAGGTGGGCTATGCGCGAGTAGTTGCGCTGGGTCATGTGGCTGAAGTGCTGGATGAGCTATTGCCCGAGCGGGAGGCCAATGACGCGGTCTTTCGATTGGCGCTTTCGGTGCTGGCCGGGCTGCGCGGGCCGGATATCTGGCTGCCGGTGACCTACTTCGATCTATGGATGACTCGATTGATGGGGTATCTGCCCGATTTCTCGGAGTGCGTGGTTTGTGGGAGGTCATTGAGTAGCAGCCGGGCGTTCTTTCATGTCCTGGCGGACGGATTGATGTGTGTGGATGACAAGCGGCTGGCATCGTCGGAGATGTCGGCGGAGTCGCGGAAGTTGGCGGCGCAAATGTTTCGGGCGTCCCTGGAGAGCTTTGCCGACGCGCCGTGGCCGAAGGAGCGGGGCGCCGATCTGCGAAAGTTTCTGTTGCAGTCACTACAGCGCCACATCGAAAAGAAGCTGGTGACTGCGGCAATGCTGGAGAAGGGAACCTTCTGAAGCACGAAGCCCTCGACGTAACCACTTACCGATTACTGCTGAACTCTATATGTAACTGGTTATGAAACCCGCCTAGCTGACGGGCGGGCGGTCCTTCCATTACAATCGGTGGTCAACCCTTTGGATTCCGCCGGTCCAGAATTCGTGAATTCACCTAAAACCAATCCGCTGACGTTTCAGGAGCTTATACTGCGGCTGCAAGCCTTTTGGGCCGCGCGGGGATGCGTCCTGCAACAGCCTTACGACGTGGAAGTGGGAGCCGGAACCATGGCGCCCGAGACATTCTTGCGCGTTCTGGGACCGAAATCCTACCGAGTGGCCTATGTGCAACCGTCGCGGCGGCCGGCCGATGGACGCTATGGCGAGAACCCGAACCGGCTCTTCAAGCACACCCAGTTGCAGGTGATTTTGAAGCCGCCGCCGGAAAATGTGCAGGAGCTTTATCTCGAGTCGCTGGGCGCGATCGGCATCGAGCTGCGGCAACACGACATCAAGTTTGAAGAAGACAACTGGGAGTCGCCCACGCTCGGGGCTTGGGGCATCGGCTGGCAGGTGATGCTGGATGGCCTGGAGATCACGCAGTTCACCTACTTTCAGCAATGTGGCGGCGTGGATTTGGACCCGATCTCGGCTGAGCTGACCTATGGGCTGGAGCGGATCGCAGCCTTCTTACAGGATGTGGATTCGATTTACGACATTGTCTGGGCGCGCGATCCTAATAGCGGCCATGTCGTGACCTACGGCGACGTTCGGCTGGCGGATGAACTGCAATTCTCCGTTTACAACTTCGAGTTGGCCGACGTGGATAAGGCGTGGAAACATTTTGAATTGTGCGAATCCGAATGTAAGCGCTTGTTGGAGCAATATGCCGAATTGACCACAAGTGAAAGCGGCTCGTCAAAAGAAATAGCCATAAGGACCGGACGGGCGAATCGAGCACGCTTTCCCTTACTCGCCGCTTACGATCTTTGTTTAAAGTGTTCTCATTTGTTCAATATTCTGGACGCGCGCGGCGCGATCTCGGTGACCGAGCGGGTGGGAGTGATCGCCCGAGTGCGGGCGCTCGCGGTCGCGATTGCGAAGGCGTGGGTGGATCAGCAGGGCGAGGCGAGTGACGCGAAAGAGGAACCCGAACCTGCAGCGGAGCGAGAAAAAAAACTGCAGCCGGTGGCCCTCTAGCAGGCAAGCTTGGTTATCATTCAGGTGTGAGGTTTTCCGCTTCATCCCAGAGCGTGAGAAAAAGCTATGCGAAAGCTTTTCTACCGCAGAATCCCAGGCTGATCATGGAATGAGGTTCTTCGTTTGGCAGGATGGTGAGTGTTTACCAGCCATCCCGATCCGCCCGGAGTGACACGGCCCAACAGCGAGATAGAATGCCAGATTTTTTGCTTGAAATTGGTTGCGAAGAGATCCCCGCGCGGATGATCGAGGAAGGCGCTGTCGCCCTATGGGAGGGGCTCCGAACCTTGCTCAATCAGCTTCGGGTGGCACCTCCTACTGCCGATCCGAGCAGCTACGGGCTGATATTCTCCACGCCCCGTCGACTGGCTGTTTTTTTTCCTGACCTGTTGGCGTGTCAGCCAGACGCAACGGAAAAAATGATTGGGCCATCCTTGAAGGTGGCTTTCAAGGATGGAGCTCCAACTCCCGCAGGACACGCCTTCGCGAAGAAGGCGGGCCGCGATTTTTCTGAATTGAAAACAGTTTCCACCCCGAAGGGCGACTACCTCGCCGCGGATGTCATGAAGGCTGGTCGAGGAACCTCCGATTTGCTTGCCGAAATGATTCCGGGTGAAATATTCGGTATTTCTTGGGGCAAGGCGATGTATTGGAAGACGAAGAATGATCGCTTCGTACGCCCGATACGCTGGATTGTCGCCCTCCTAGACGACGAGATCGTTCCCGTCAAGGCGTTTGGCGTTCGCGCTCAGAACATAACGAGCGGCCATCGCAGTTTGGCGGGATCCGTGACGATTGACCGAGCGACTCGCTACAAAGACGCTCTAATGACTGGCAAGGTGGTTGGGTATTGGAAGGACCGAGAGAGCATGATCCGCAAGGCTTTGGATGCGGCTACCCGCAACATTGCCGGCGCGCGCTGGCGGGAAGATAAGCCGCTGCTTGATACCGTAGTCAATCTCACCGAGTGGCCGTCGGTCATTCTGGGAAATTTCGATCCGGAGTTTCTCGAACTGCCCGAAGAAGTACTGGTTACAGTGATGCGCGACCATCAAAAGTATTTTGCCGTCGAGGATGCCGGCGGCAAATTGGCGCCGCATTTTCTAGCGGTACTGAATACGGATGGCGACCCGCAGGGCATTATCCAACATGGGCACGAGCGGGTATTGCGTGCCCGGTTTAATGATGCCCGTTTTTTCTGGCAGACTGATCAAAAGCATCCGCTGCGCGAGCGCGCGACCTGGCTGAAGCAGGTAACGTTTCAGAAAGATCTGGGAAGCTATTACGAAAAAACCCGGCGAATGCAGCGGTTGTGCAGTTGGGTTTCGGAGTTGGTCCGCCGGGGGGGAGTTGCGATTCGGCCGGGCGTGGTGCACAAGGCGGCCTTGCTCGCCAAGACCGATCTAACGACTGATTTGGTGAAAGAGTTCACCGAATTACAAGGCATTGTCGGCGGCCTATACGCACGAGTGCAGACGCTCGACCGCGGTATGGCGGAAGGCACGCGGCGCGCGATTGCCGACGCGGTGTACGATCATTACAAGCCCGAATCGATGGATGATCCCGTTCCGCGCACGGTTGAAGGCGCAGTGCTTTCCGTGGGTGACAAAGCCGACAGCATCGCCGGTATGTTTGCTTTGGGATTGCAGCCGACTGGATCGAAGGATCCATTTGCGCTGCGTCGCCAGGCTAACGGAATCGTCAGAACGATTGCGGAACACAAGCTCCCCATCAGCCTGCAGCAACTGATGACCGATGCTCGCGAAGCCTACCGTGGCTCAGGCGCGGAGAAGAAGTTTTCCCGCGAGGCGGATTTTCCCGAGGCGACGCGGGCGTTTTTCCGCGAGCGCCTGGAATTTTATCTGCGGGATGCGTTGGGTTTCCAGTATGACGTGGTGAATGCGGTTCTGGCCCCGAATGCCGATGACATCGTGGACGCCGTGGCGCGGGCACGGGCGATTACGGGGGTGCTGCACGTTCCCGAATTCCGCGCTGTTGCTGCCGCCGCCAAGCGCATGCGGAATATCCTGAAGCAGGCGGCGGAGAAGAATCTGCGCGTGGACGAAAAGTTCGAATATTTGCCGGATGCAGCCGAAGAAGAGAAAGCTCTGGCTGCGTATGTGGAGCAGAATACGCCACGCATTGAGGCACACCGGCAAAAGAGGGAATACGACGCGGCGCTTCAGTTGCTTTCCTCCGCCCAAGTGCATGTCGACAGGTTTTTTGACAAAGTGATGGTAATGGTGGAAGACGAACGTCTGCGCGCCAACCGGCTCGCACTTCTGCAGACCTTGGTCAAGGAATTCACTACGATTGCCGATTTTTCCGAGATCGTGACTGAAAATCCCACAAAAGAATCTCCAAAACTAGAAAAGGAAGCGTAATGGCAACCACCACTCTCCCTGAAACAGAAGTTGCGCAGAGCAAGTCGGGCACAAAGTACGTGTATTCGTTTGGCGGCGGCAAGGCCGGCGGCAACGGCAAAATGAAGGATGAACTGGGCGGCAAGGGCGCGGGATTGGCTGAAATGACCAATGCCGGATTACCGGTTCCTCCCGGATTCACGATTCAGACCGAAGCCTGCCGCGAGTACATGCGCCATGGTGGCGTGTCGCAGGCCGTGGATCAGCAGATGGAATCCGCACTCAAAGAATTGGAGGCGCTGCAAGGCCAGCAGCTAGGCAAAGGCGAAAACCCGCTGCTGGTGAGCGTCCGCTCAGGCGCAAAGTTTTCCATGCCCGGCATGATGGACACGATTTTGAACCTTGGCCTCAATGATCAAAGCGTGGAGGCTCTGGCCAAGCGCAGCAACAATCCCCGCTTTGCCTATGACTCCTATCGGAGGCTGATTCAGATGTTCGGCGCCGTGGTTCTGGAGATCCCGAAGTTCGCATTTGACGATGTCTTCGATCACAAAAAGAAACAAAAGAAAGCCAGGCTCGACACCGACCTCGATGCCAAGGCTCTCAAGGAAGTCATCGCCGAATACAAGAAGGTGGTTAAGAAATACACCAAACGCGATTTTCCCCAGGATGCGCATGAGCAACTAGTGATGGCGCGGGATGCGGTGTTCCGCTCCTGGCAGAATGATCGGGCCAAGCACTATCGCCGCATCAACAATATCGATGACATGCTTGGCACCGCTGTGAATGTGCAGGCCATGGTGTTCGGCAACCTGGGCGACACCAGCGGCACCGGCGTCGGCTTCACGCGCAATCCCGCGACCGGCGTAAAAGAATTCTACGGCGAGTTTCTGATGAACGCTCAGGGAGAGGACGTGGTGGCCGGTATCCGCACGCCGGTCCCAATTCTTGAACTGCAGAAGGTTATGCCCGACGTTTACAACCAGTTGCGTGAGATCACCACACGGCTGGAACAACATTACCGTGACATGCAGGATTTCGAATTCACCATCCAGGAAGGCAAGCTGTACATGTTGCAGACGCGCAACGGCAAGCGCACCGGGCGCGCCGCGGTGCGAGTTGCCATCCAGATGGTGGACGAAGGTCTCATCACGAAAGAAGAAGCAATCTTCCGCGTCGAACCGAATCAACTTTATGACTTTCTGGTGCCGCGGCTCGATGAAAAGAGCGGCAAGGTCGAAGTGCTGGCCACAGGGTTGCCGGCATCGCCGGGCGCCGCGGTTGGCCAGATTGTGTTTACCGCGGATGAAGCCGTGGAGAAAGCGGGGCACGACAAAAGAGTTCCCGTGATTCTAGTGCGCGCCGAAACCACCCCGGAAGACATTCATGGAATGGAAGTGGCTGCAGGCATACTGACCTCTCGGGGTGGCATGACCAGTCACGCTGCCGTGGTCACGCGTGGCATGGGCAAGTGTTGCGTTGCCGGAGCCGGGGATATCGAGGTGGTGGAAAAGGCCGGCGAGATGCGGGTGAAGGGCCAGGTCTTCAAGGCCGGCGATTGGATTTCACTCGACGGCACCACGGGCCGCGTGATCAAAGGCAAACTAAACACGGTTGACGCCAAACCCGACGACCCTGAACTTACCAAAATTATGGGATGGGCGGAACCTTTCCGCCGGCTCAAAGTCCGCGCCAACGCGGATATTCCCCGCGATGCGATCCAAGCGCGCGCCTTCGGGGCTGAGGGCATCGGGCTGTGCCGTACCGAACACATGTTTTTCGCGGAAGACCGTCTACCCCATATGCGGGCCATGATCATGGCTCGTGAAGAAAAGGAGCGCCGCGCCGCGCTCAAAAAGTTATTGCCCATGCAGCGGAAGGATTTCGACGGTGTCTTCCGCGCCATGGACGGTTTCCCGGTAACCATCCGCACTCTCGACCCGCCGCTCCACGAATTCCTGCCGCGCCGCGAAGACTTGATGGTTGAGATCGCGGTTCTGGAAGCCACCAAGCCCAAGTCGCCCAAGCTGAAAGGATTGCGAACCATCTTACGCCGGGTGGAAGAGTTGCATGAATTCAATCCCATGCTTGGCCATCGCGGTTGCCGCCTCGGAATCACCTACCCTGAAATCACCGAAATGCAGGCGCGAGCCATTTTTGAAGCCGCCGTCGCGGTTTCCAAAGCCGGCGTGAAAGTCTATCCCGAGGTCATGATCCCCCTGACAGCGACTGCGAAAGAGATGGCTAATCAGGCGGCCATCGTGCACCGTGTCGCGCGGGAGGTGTTCCAAGAAAAAGGCGCAACGGTCGACTACCTGGTCGGCACCATGATCGAGTTGCCGCGCGCCGCGCTGGTTGCAAATGAGATTGCGCAGGAGGCGCAGTTTTTCTCATTTGGCACCAACGACCTCACCCAAACCACGTTCGGTTTCTCCCGCGACGATGTGAACAAGATCCTGCCTACCTATCTGGCGGAGGGTATTTTGAAACAGGATCCGTTCGCCGTTCTCGATCGCGAAGGCGTCGGCCAGTTGGTGCGCATGGCTACGGAGCGCGGACGCAAGACGCGTCCTGATCTGAAAGTTGGAATCTGCGGTGAGCACGGTGGGGAGCCGTCATCGGTGGAGTTCTGCCACCAGATTGGGCTGAATTATGTCTCTTGCTCGCCATTCCGCGTGCTGACGGCGCGTTTGGCGGCAGCGCAAGCCGCCGCTGCCGACAAGCTGAAAGTCGAAGGCGGAAGAACCAAGTAGGTTCGGTTGTGGGGGCACTGGGGAGGCTATTTCCTCTGGGCTCTGTCTGTGCTGCGGGCGGCCTATTGAACTTTTTGCAATCGAGCAATCAGCTTCTGTGCAAAATTCTCGCCCGATTCCGACCACAATAGGCGGGCGGTGGCGGCCGAATTTTTTTCCACTTGATTTACAAACTCCACCAGCTTTTGCACATTGGCTCGGACATGCTCCTCCACCTGCGGACTGAGCGCGACCCCCTCATGCAGAAAAGCTGTATCCGGGCCGAAATCCACCTCGACGTGACCAGCCTCCTGAAAAAACTCATCGTCAAACTGCAACCCATGCACCAGAAATTTCACCTGCGAAGGTTGCAACGTCCACGGCCCGTCGGCATTCAGTTTCCAGAGGTCCCAGAACGCCTCGAAGGTATATGCATAATCCTCATGTAGCAGATCTGAGGCGAGAAGAATTGCCTCTTCCGGACTAACTCCGGGACGAAAACGTTGTTCGAGGACCGTAGGTTCTTTCCAGGAGACTGGATGCACGGCCAGATAGGTGATCCCCGGCTGCTGCTTCGAAAAAGGGAAGTAGCGCATCACGCCTAAAGCGTGCGGCAGCATGTCGGCCACATCGAAACTGGGAAACCATAAGCTGAGATAAAGTGAATCAGACATGAGCATGACTCGACGGCTATCTCGCCGTCAGCTCTTGCAATTGTAAATCGCGCGAGCGCGAGCGGTGCGGGTTCAGGTCGGCAAAATTCTCCCCGCTTGCCTTAGGCAAGCGGCGCGAGCATTTCCGCGGGCTAAGGTATAATCAGTGATCGCTGCGAGGCATTTCCGCGCGCAGTGAGCGGTCGGCTGCTTCGGAGGTCATGGAGCGCGAATCGAAGCAACTACCGTCCCCGTCGTCTAGCCTGGCCTAGGACATCGCCCTTTCACGGCGGTAACACGGGTTCAAATCCCGTCGGGGACGCCAACCTTATCAATCACTTGCAAATCCCCTCCAGAATTTTGTAGGTCCGTTACAGTCCGATAAGCCTCAGTGCTTGGTTTTTCTTCGTTTTTGTCGAGCAGCAAACTCACAACTCGGCTTTGCGCGTCTCGCTTGGTTTGCGTGATTGCTTGCGCATAGACGTTCAGCGTGACCGAGATGTTTGCGTGCCGCATTAGCTCTTGCACAACCTTCACGTCTTCGCCGTTCCCCTTGAGGAGCGTCGCGTACGTATGCCGGAACGTGTGCCAACCGAAATGGCCCACGATTCCGATTTCCTTGGCCGCCGGTTCCAAGTGCGCCTTGTAGAGCGATCCCGGCCAGTACGGCAGTTTGCCTTTGCTGTGTGGACTGGCGAATACCCAGTCCTCGTCGATTGGATACGGACTCTGCAGTCGCCAGTTCCACAGGACCTTCGACAGTCGCGAGTCGAGTGGAACCGGTTTGCGAGAGGCCTCGGTCTTACAGTCGCCCACGTGTTGCATGACGATCGAGCGGATGACATGGACTTCCATCTTCTGAAAATCGATGTCCTTCCACTTGAGGCCCAGCAACTCTCCAACCCGAAGGCCCGTGAACACGGCGAGAAATACCATCGTGTGCGTGGGTTCCTTCAGGATGCGAAGCAGTGCCGCAATCTGGTCGATGGAAAGCACAATGGGCATCCTGGTCCGCTTGGCGCTTTGACGCACCATGCGTATGGGATTCACACCGAGCCATTCCCACCTGACAGCGTGATTGAACACGGCACTCATGATGTTTCGAGCTTTGGCTTTGCTTCCATTCGCATACTTGAGCGACCGAAGCCACTGCTCGACAGCGACTGCCTTTACCTCGGTGACGCGATAGCTTCCCCAACGAGGCAGAATCCATTTGTTGAAATAGCCCTCATAGGTGACCTGCGTCTTCCGTGTTTTGCTGCAATTCGCGCCCAGTTCCTTTTCCCGGTAGTGTTCGATAAGAGTTTGAACACTGATCGCAGTCGAACTAGTGCGCGGACTCTCAGCGTTGATGTCTGCCCGAAGGGCGGCTACGGCCTTCTGCGCCGACGCCTCGTTCGGATATTGTTCGACCGAACCAACGATCAGACAGCGTCGCTTGCGGGAGCCGTCTGCCTGGAGTTCGTACCACCGATACTCCCATGCATTCCGGCCGCGGGCACGCTTCACAATCTGAAGGCTGCCTTGCTGAAATCTCGTCCGTCTCATCACGATCCTCCGTGGTTAGGGACGGTACGGATAGCTGGCTAACTTTAACCTCAAATGCACCCCACGCGTCGAGATCCGATGTGCGAAAGCGCCACAATTTTCCGATCCGCATGGCGCGTATCTCCCCCTTACGGGCGAGTCGTTGAAGTGTTTTCGGGTGGATCTGCAGCAAGGCTGCCGCCTCGCGCGAATCGACTAACCTCTCGAAGTGAGGGAACGGCTGGCTGACTGGCGTTGCTTCGTGCATCTCGCTCATAAAAGCTCCTACAGCGAGAGTCGAGACCGGG
Organism: uncultured Acidobacteriaceae bacterium; assembly: GCA_963834075.1. Taxonomy (GTDB): domain Bacteria; phylum Acidobacteriota; class Terriglobia; order Terriglobales; family Acidobacteriaceae; genus PALSA-270. The sequence continues at coordinate 119,202 of CAWIAH010000011.1, read as the reverse complement.
CTGAAATCACCGCGTCGTCTGAAGGTCGGCTGTGGCGTCCGACTTCATTCGACAGATTTCAAGCCCATTCACTACTCGGCTCGCGTTAGTCTTCGCGTCATGGGCGGACGAGAACATTATTCGTATAGAAACCGTACAAGACGCATTTGTTGCTTCCATTCAAAGAATCTTTTTTCTTTTTGACTTCGAAAGAACTTCTCAACAACTGCTTAAAGTGCCTAAAGCGCCTAGAAGTGCTTTTAGGTACGTTTGGGGAATCCACGGGAACAGAGCAATGGCCGCACTCGACCACCCGCCTCTTTAGCGAGGTGGTTCCATAGATTCGGGCGAAATTTTGCCCTCTATGTATGTAAGGAACATGTAGCAGGGAAAAGGTATCGAAAATATTTTATTGGGGACGCGGTCGTGACAAGAGATCGATTCGCCCGCGCTCAAGAAGCAGCTTGTATCCGGCCCATCCCGCCAGGCTCATTGTGAATACTGCTGCGATGGCAACGGCTTGCACCAGAAATGTAGGTACGATGAACATCATGAACGTCGCAACCAGCATGATGACAAGGAGGACCAACGCAAAGCCAAAAAACAGAATTGTTTGCCAGTTGATCTGCCTTGTATCGTTTGACCCGGAGGAAAAATGCCCAGCGACGATGACCGGCTGAAGAGCCATCAGGATGAGAACGACATCTAAACCTATTCCGCTGCCATACTCGAACGAGTAGAACAAAGCCTGGGTGACCAGGGGCTGGTGCAGGCCTTTGAGCAGCGCACGGTCAGTTTCGACGACGGCGGCCCTGTATGACTCTGTCCAAGGATATTCGGCTGTCATTCGTTTCCTTTTTGGGAGGCGGGGCCCCTGAAAGCCCGTTCGGCTCCCTGAGCGATGTTCGTCAGTTTTCGCAGGGAACCGTCAAGGTGCACGGAGGAATGGGAAAAGTAACGATTAAGCTTACCATCCAACAGAATTTGTAACTGTTCGACATCAAACCCTTTTACCCAAGGTGCGCTGGCGTACCGACCTGCGAAAACAAGGGTAGGATCAATGCAGAAACCCTCTCTCCGTCTTGCGGATGTTTTGGTATTTGCATTCGTTGAAATCACCCCGATCATTCGATTATGGCGAAACGAAATTTAAGAATCGGCAAGTGGCTGGGTCGAACTCCGGTCATCGGTGTGTGCGGAGGGTGCGGCCGAACGTTCAAAGTTCCGTTAAGCCAACTCACCAGGGATTCAGCGGCTCAGTCTTACCTTCAAGAGCATTTTGACAAGCACATATGTAAGATCGAGGCCTCGAAATCCGTCCCAAAATAAGTGCGTTTCCCGCGCAGCGTGTGTCAAAATACTCAAGTGGAAACGGCTGAGCTTCTGCTTGAATCCGATCCCACAGACGACTTCTTGATCGGTAGATGCTCGGTCTGTCCAGCCGTTCGGTTCAAGCTGACGAGCAATACCCTCGAACATAAGCAACTTCTGCGGAGTATGTTTGAACTCCACGTTCGCAGGGTTCATGCACGTGACGAAATCGTCGCACCGGGCACGGCGTAGCTTTTCCTCCCTGAATACCTGATATTCTCCAAGTATGCAGTCTCCAGTAAAAGAACGCATTGGAAAGCTCAGGCAGGAAATCGCTAACATCCACCAAGAGAACATCGAAAATATCCGCCCGACAAGACATAGCCCGGCAGCCTCTGACCGCGAAAGACGTTACGGACGATTGCAAGAAATCATCGACGAACTCAGGGCGCTCTCCGATTGGAAAAAGACCTAGCGATAGGCGCGTGCGCAAATCGAAGTTGTAACGCCATGGAGATTTCCCGAGCATATCGAGCCATCTCCTTTCGTTGATTTAGAACCATGTGTGGACGATTCCGACCCTCACGACACAAATACCTCATCGAGGAGAAATTCGCCGCTGTCTCGGATGGAGAGGATTGGGGCCCGCACTACCACATCGCCCCCACGCAGTCGATTCCGATCATCCGTCAGCATCCCAAGGAACCCATCCGTAAATTTCCCTGGTTCGCTGGGGGCTGATCCCGTGGTTTGGCAAAGATGCGTCGGTCTCAGCGAGCTGGACCCCGGCTCGAAAAGGGCCACGACAGATCACGTCCAAGGTTGGCTCTTGCGAAAGAATAGAACAAATTAATCGGCGGGCAATCTCATGGTCATCGACGACGAGGACGCGAACCGAGAGAAGGTCAGCCCCGTTCACCTGCTGAAACTTTGATCCGTTTGTTCTACGCAGGAAGAAGTATTGATCTTGCTGGAAAAACACTCAGGCGTGCCCGCTTGAGGCTGGAAGGGGAAAAGGGGAAGGCAAGGCTTGCTCGGGAAGAAAAGCGGGAGGCGTGGCTCCAGCGCCAAGTTCTGGTTGAGCAATAGAGCACAACAGCTCCGGTTCGGCGGGGTGTATTGTGGAGCTGAAGGAGGATGAAATGATCGAAAGCATCCACAAAGGAATCGAGATCGAAGTCGAACCGCACCAGTTTGAGCACGGGTGGAAGGCCGACTTCACACTGATCACTCACCCTGACCGAACCAAGACCCTTCATCGTAGGGAAGACGAGTTTCCAACAATGGAATCGGCAGTGTCTGCCGCCATGCATGAAGCCCGTATCACCATAGACCGGGAACAAGAGGGAAACGCAACCCCGACATCCGTCTAGTTGGCAAAAGGTGACGCGTAGAAGTTGGACGAGCTAATTCCGTTCCATATTCGCCAGGGCTGGAATCGACGCAGAGCGCCTCGGTTGCCCGAGCAGGTATTCAGCTAAGGCTCAGTTGATCCTGGGGCAGCATAGCGATTTCGGACGGCCCCGGCGTCTAAGCTGTGTAACATAGCTGCCGTTTTACGACTGAACGAAGCCGTCCCAGGCGGTTTAAAGTTTGTATAAGTGGGACGCCAAATCTGATCAATAACTCGCAAGAGATTTGGCGCCCTTCTGCATGCAACGGTATCTAGCGTCCACAGGTGGTGCGCGCTTCCTGCCTCCGGTTTGGGTCTGGGAACAGTCTACGCGTGGGTAAGTTGTCGGTTTTGAAACGCGCCTACAAAATTATCTCTGAATTGGTTGAGAATTTGCCGCTGTTTCCCTGCCATGCGCCTCATCCGAGATTTTTCTCAGCTCGGTAAGAAGCGGATCGCTAGCCGCCGGCATTGGGACTTTGCCTGTCAATATTGCGTCCGGTCTCTCCATTTTTCCAAATAAAAGCCTGGTTTCATCTTTGTCCTGCTTTACGACGGTTCCGGAGAGATCCACGCCTGCGAAAATGCCCCGGGAACGAGAGTAAGTCAGAATTTTGTCTTTCATCTCAAGATCGGTGTCAGCAGCAGCGTTGCGTCCAACCGGACCCGCGGCGGCGGAAGCATCTCCCCCGAGCTTGAAATGGTCGGAGATCAAATGCTCCATTCCGCGATCGCCCAGGAACACCATGACCAGGTCCGTAGCCTCGCCTCCCAGTTGAAGTCCCCAGCTTCCACCAGTGATATCGATTGGGAGTGGAGCGCTCCATCCGTTTGCCGTGCGGCAGGCTGCCACACCGTGCCCATGTTGACCGCCGAACCCGATCGCGATTTTAACCAAGGAAGGTACGACCGCGATGCACTTGGCGTGGTCCAAAATCTTGTCTGGAATTGCGTTGTCAGGAGTCGCCATAACAGCGGATAGAACTTCGGCGGATTTGTCAATGCGCTTGTCAATGCTCGAATCGTTATTGTCGTCAGCGGCCCAGCCCAGGCTAACGAGAAGCAGAACCGTTGTGGTCAGAATCAGCAGAGGTTTCGGTACTTTCATATCACCCTTCTAATGTGCCTACTTGGGGCACGACGATATCTCGGACTTTCATCCACTTTAAGTGCGCACTACTATCCGAGCCATACCGTATCGGCCTCAAACCAAGACGGCCTTTCCTGTAGAGCGCGACGGAGCACCCGACATGCAACACGATTCTAAGGAAATCTGAAATAACTCGCTCTCCCAGTCGGACAGAGAAAGCCCGCAGCTGTCTTTAATTTGGGTCGTCTTCTGTCGCATCCGTCAAACCCGCCAGCCATGCGCAAACCCGCACCCGGCGCCCGCGCATCTCTATAGTGTGCCGGGTTCTTAAGGAGCATTTCTTTTGGGGCGTCAGCAGTCCTCGTTGCATGAGTATTCGACGTTAGAGCTGGAATCGCCTTCTTCGTCCAGCATCCGCTCCGAACCTGGTAAGTGCAAACTGCGCACGGTTCCGCCGCGCCCGCTGCCTTATGTGGCCCGACCCTCTCACGAGATTTGGGGTCAGTTCAATAATTACCGAAGCAACGGCGTTGCCGTATCTGCCGCATTGCATGTGGTTTTCATTGCCTTGCTGATCGCTAGCGCAATTTTCGGGCGGCAAGTCGTTCAGAAAGTTGCTCCGCGCCAGATCGTCGCGCTCATCGCCCCGTCACCCGATTCGTACGCGTTGCCGACATCGCCAAAGGTGGTCAGCGGCGGTGGAGGGGGAGGAGATCACGACGTTCTCCCCGCGCCCAAAGGACATTTACCTAAGCCAGCAATGCAGCAGATCACGCCTCCAGCGATGGTTGTGCGCAACGAGAATCCTCGTCTTGCCGTTGAACCAACTGTGGTTGTTCCTCCTCAGGTACACCTTGCTGAAAATCGCATGCCGAACCTTGGAACCGCGGCCGGACCGGTTATGCCGATCGCTCCGCCTTCAAATGGAATAGGTTCGGGAGGTGGGATTGGTTCAGGCTCTGGTGGGGGAGTCGGCGAGGGCCACGGACCCGGCGTCGGTGCCGGAACAGGCGGCGGTATTGGTGGGGGAGTTTTTCACGTGGGAGGCGGCATCTCGGCGCCACAGGCGATTTCTACCCCGGATCCGGTTTATACCGAAGAGGCCACACAGGCGAAGGTACAGGGAACCTGCATCTTGGGGCTCATCGTGGATGCCGAAGGTCATCCGCGGGATATTCGTGTGGTTCGAGGGCTTGGGTTCGGTCTCGACCAAAAAGCCATTGAGGCAGTCAACCAGTGGCGCTTCCAGCCGGCGATGAAAGATGGCAAAGCGGTGAACGTCCAGATTAGCGTGGAGGTAACTTTCCACCTCTATTAAGCTCGGCCAGGCATCTGCTTGCGCGAGAGCAGGTCCTGAGCACAGCCCAGACATTTCCTCCTTCTTTTCTTACTTAACTTGCCCGTTTGTGACCGGTCTTTTTCGATAATTCGCTCGCCCGAAAAATCGCTGTCGTTCTGGCGGTGAATTCTCCCAAAAATGCATTGAACACAACGCGGTAACCTACCATGGCATCTTGCATATCTCCCGTAGTGCCCGCGCCAGGCAGGTGGCTCACGGCAATATTGTGAGCGTTAAGGTAGTTCTCGATCACCGCCATCTGCGGGGCGGAAAAATTGGCGGTTCGGTCCGAATCGTCGGTCGAATAGCCCTGGAGTTTCATCACCTTCGTTGCCAGTTGATCGGCTCGCGACACCGTAGCCTTGGGATCGTCCAAAAACTCGTGTTGTAGCTCCGACCACCGCATTGACAATTCTGCGCGTGTTGAAGCGGGCATCGGTCGGATCAAAAGTGTCTTGCTCGGCTGAACGGGAGCGTCGAGTAGGTGCTCTCCCGTGCTCAAACCGCTTTGGCAATTTAGGGCCTTCGTGGATCGAGTTCCGGACGGTCGATGAGCCATTCGAGCGCGCCGTTTTCGGAGGATTGCGAAATCGCCGATCACGAGCACGGCGACAGCGGCTAGAAGTAGAAGGATAGTCGTGAGCGGATCGTGGATCACCGCAGCGGGCCTCCCTAGTCAAGAGTTGCTTTCGCTTACGACGAAGGCATCTTTTTTAGAGTGCAGGGCCGCGCTCGCAACCTACGCCATTCAGGGTGTAAGTCGCTTACGGAGGGAAGGAAAACAATATATCAAAGTATGAGGAGGTTGAAACAGATTTGTCGAATCTAACGGCCTGAGGATTCCACTACGCGTCCCAATTCGGGAACTCCGCGATTTTCCGGATTTCCCAAAGCCGCTGCCGGGGTTGCATTCCGCAATTGCGTTAGTTCGCCTTGCAACTTTGTCCATTGCTTGCGCTTCCGCTTCATGTCGTAGGGAGCGTTGGGGTGCCCAAAAAACTCCAGCAGCTCTGAACGAATTGCCGGAGAGGCACCGGAGAAGTTCTTCTTTGCCAGATCGTCCAGTAACTTGGCCTGGGCCAGGTCGTCGAGGCGATATTGTCCTGGTCCAGTGATGGTGCCGGTGTCGAAATTGTCATTTGGCACATCCAAGTTGCCGGTGTTCACTTGAGCAAGCAGCTGCCGGTAATGGGTCAATGAAGCGTTAAAACTTGCTTCAAAAAGCTGCTCGGTCGCAGGCGTCGGGGTTTTGAGTTCCAGGACACGCAAAGGGCCGACCTTCGGGATGATCCGCACCAGAATGGCTAGGACTCGTTCCCCAAAGGTAGGCGGCTGATAATCTTTGCCCCAGTTCTTCTGGTAACTGGCACGCGAGAGATTGTAGAGAAATTTCTTTCGCGTGATGCTGGGTTGATCCTGAAGAATTTCGTCTTTTTTCAAGCTCCAGGCGACACGCGTGGCTTTGGGCAAAAGCTGGCTTACATCGTGACGGTAAGAACCGAGGACCTTGTCTTCGTTGGAGAGCACCGTCCTTAAGTCCAATCCATAGGTTTCCTGAAAGGCTTGTTCGAGCAAAGGTGCGGCAACCGCGAATCCGATGAAATCGTGGTAGCTGTCGGGGGCATACCGTCCATGCGCAACTTCCAGCACGTCGAAGCCGAATTCGGTTTTCACATGCGCCAGGCGATCTTGTTCGTAGGTCACGGAATCGCCGTATTTTTTCTGCAGTTTCGGATAAAGCATCGGAACCGCGCGGTTGGTGCCGAGTGGGTGGCCGTCGTTATCCGCGGCATAATGAGCGAGCGCCCCCAGCGCAAATGCGTAGCCATCCAGATCCCGGGAGTCGCGGAGCAGCGCAACAACAAAGTCACCGCTGCGAACATAGTGAGTCAGGTCGCTAAAAAAGAAACTTCCATGCGGGTAGTAACCCATGTCCTGAATGATCGAGCCCCCATAGGCATAGGCATGAGCGTCTTTTAATTGTTCCTTGGTTGCGTCGGGGAAGCGTTTTAAGAGCAGCGGGCGGATATCGGTATCCCAGGCGCTGTCGATAATGGCCTCGTGCGCCAACACGGCGTAAGCTGCAACCTCGGTTGGCCAACCGAACGCCAGCAGAATGGTTAAAAAGAGGGCTAACTGCTTTCTGGGAAGAATGCTTAGTAACTTGTCTTTAACGAGGCCGATCCCCATTCAGGCGGGCTCCAAGGTGTTCGATCCATTGTATGCAGGTCTGTACTCCGAATTCGCACCATTACGACTCAACTTATGTTGCGTATGACAATAGGGGAGTTGCTTGGGCGCCAAGTCCAATCGGTCGGCAGAAGATTAGCGGAAACCGAGAGCTCTATGTCGATTCGCCGAACCAGACGAAAGCGCAACTTGTCTGAACGACGGGGGCAAGACCGGAGGATCGTAGTCCAATAGACGCGATGCGAATTTCTGCGCACCTAAACAACGCACATCAGCAATGGCTTCCATACTGGTCTGCAACCACGTCGACTCGAACCTGGAGAAGCGAAGATCCACGTGCACGCTTTTCACCCACCACGAAGGCGACTTTGCCAGTTCACCTTCGAGCCTGCGAATCAGGAACGAATGCTGATCAACCCAGGCGCGGCCGTCGATGAGTTCTGGTTCCTTCCGCTTCGGAGTCAACTGCAGCAGGTAGTAAGGCTCCGCATCCATCACCATTTTGCCCAGATAACTGAACTGGTAGTTGTCGCTGGTAATGGCCGTGGATTTGGCCTTTTCGGCCGATGCGGAAGTCTCGAGTTCCTGTTGCACCACCCTCTTGACTACTTGTTCCACGCGAGGGCTACCGGCCTTTCGTTGGATAGAGTAGGTTCCGGGAGAAACCAAGTGGACATCAGCCACCGCGTCGGAATCGGCATTTCCATCGGCTGGGCCCAGGCTATATTCGCGCCGGACACGGCTGGGGAGCTGTACAGCGGCCTGAGCTGTCTCCATGGAGTGAACTATAAAATCGAGTGGCGCCGTGGCATGTGCCGCATTCGCGCTTTGACCGGCAGCATTGGACAGTGGAAGCAAGAACAGCAGCAGCAAGAACAGAACCAGCGGGAGGGACCGCTTGCGACTGAATATCTTGGTCGCCGTCTCCGCCGCTGCACCATTCACGCCAAATCTCCGCACCTAAGATGTGGTATGCACGCGAAAGGCCATTACAGCGGGACTGGTTTGCCGGATTTATGTCAGGGGACGTGAATGGGTGAGAACCTTTTGGAATGCTCGCAGGGAATTGGATAGAGAAAACTCTGTAGGTAAGATCGGGAGAGCCTTGATCGCGGCGCGAAATTATCGAGACCCGTCGTTACTCCGCGATCTATTCATGCTCGCCGACATAAAATGGAATTACATACGGGCCCTCGGGAATCACCGCGATGGCGGGGTCCGCGCTACGCGCCATGCTGTCACGCACGGCGTCTTCCACGGAAGCGACGTTGTCCACGCCGGTGATGGAACGTTCATCGTGGCTCAGGCCGTCGGTGTAAAGCGCAATCCGGCCGCGCTTCAGCGGCTTCAACTGCATCTCAGTCGTCCACTCATCCACATCCGCAAGGGGTTTGGCGATGATGGTTTGCAGAAACCCGTCAGCACCCAGTGCCACCAGTCTCGCCTGAGCATCTCTGAATTCTTTGGAACCGAGACCTTCTGAACATGCCGAAGCCACCACCAGCGTGCCTCCCGGCTCAAGGATATCGAGCGGCGTTACCATCCCTTTAATGGTCTGGTAGTAGGTCTTGTCGAGAGGATAGCCGGCCGAGGAAGTCACTACCGTCCGAAAGCGGCGAGGGACACGCACTTCACAGCTCTTCCGCGCAAACTCGACCGCTGCCAGGTGGCTTTCGACGACTCCACCGAAAGAAACGTAGGAGAGCCGGCGATGCTCGTCGTTTACCGTGTTCAGGGCATAGATCTCGCCGAGCATCCGGATAATCTCCAACTGTTCCTCGTGCAATGGGTTGCGATCCAGATTGCACTGGGTGGCAAAAGGATCTTCCATAAAGCGCGCATTGTGGAAGGTGCGAATGGTGTCGGCGTGGGCGACGCCCGGAGCCACTACTTTTCTGCCGCCTGAGTATCCCGCCATGAAATGCGGCTCTACCAACCCGGTGGCGATGCGAAGATCGGCTTCGACGAAACGCCGGTCGAGCTTCACCGGAGTGCCGCGCGTAGCCGTGCGTCCCAGATCCACGTGGTCTGAATCCGCGCGCGCCATGTGATTTACGACGCGAACCGTGGATAAAACCCAGGGATCGCCTACTAATTCCTCAAGCTCCGCGCCCTCGCACGGACGATGCAAGCCGGTCGCGATCAAAACCGTAATTTGGCTGGCCGGCATCCCCACGCCCATCAGGTCCTCAATCATGGGCCGAAGGAAAAGATGATTGAGCACCGGTCGAGTGATATCGCAAATCAGAATGCAAGCGCTCTTGCGCCCGCGCGCCAGATCTTTTAGAGACGCAGATGCGATAGGCCGATCCAGCGCGGCACGAACGGAAGCCGATGGATCGGGGAGGACCGGCAATTCTTTTTTCTGAATCAGGGTCACGGCGGCATCGTCAGGAAGGTCAACAATCAGACCCTCGCGGCCATAGGCGAGGCTCACACTCTTAGCCATGGCCCAATTTTACCAGCATGAGAAAAAGCGCGAACCGGTATTCCTCCCGGATATCGGGACGCTGAAAGATTTCTATGCATCATAGTCGGGCAGGATTATCATGTGTGGCGGCAAATGTTGGCTTGGTCGAGAGGAATCAAGATGCGTGTTCTCGCGATTTTTATTCTGATATGTTCGCCGTTCGGAACTCTGGCCTCTGGGCAGGCTGCTACAGCCGCGAATTCCGCCACCACGGTTTGCACCTTCGACGATGGCCAGCAGGTCAGCGTTGAGTACAACAATTCGCCGGCTAAGGCGGAAGAGCCACGGAACGGCAAGCCCTGGCGTCCCGCCAATTCGCAGATGATCCTCTTTACCCAAACCGCACTTTCGATCAACAAGGTCGAGATTGCTCCCGGCGCCTACAGCGTGTGGCTGATTCCGCAGAAGAAGGATTGGACCTTCGTGGTGAACAAAAACGTGAAAGCGAACAGCGCCTACGACCCAGCCCAGGATTTGGTGCAGGAATCCATGCAAATTGGCCAGCTTTCCGATCCCGTCAAGCAAGCGGATCTCGGTTTTGCCCACGCGGCAGCCAAACAATGCAACTTGCGGGTTTACTACGGGCACATCGGAGCCTGGGCGGAGATCGACGAGAAGTAGCTCTAACCTAAAGTAAAACAATCACATGCAGGTTCGAGCGTCATTCCCTAAGGGCGGGCAACCTTGTGCCTTGCTCGGCGCAACTAAGTAATTAGTTCGATATCCTGCCCGGGCGGGAAATTTCTAAGGGGTGTCAAGTTTGCCGCGTAATCGTTCAGCAACTCTTACCGAAGCCGAACTACGGTTGATGAATGTGCTTTGGCTGAAAGGTGCTGCCACCGTTCATCAAGTATTAGAAGCTCTGCCGGAGAAACCGGTTCTCGCCTATAACTCCGTTCTAACCACCATCCGCATTCTGGAAAAAAAGGGTTATGTGAAGCACGCCAAGGGCGGTCGTGCCCACATTTATGCCCCGGCAGTTCAGCGTGAGGACGCGACACGCTTCGAAATCCGGCATTTGGTGAGCCGCTTCTTCAAAAATTCTCATGAACTGCTGGTGCTGAACATTCTGGAAGACGAGAGCATTGCCGCGGAAGATCTGAAACATCTACGCCAACTATTGGAGGAGAAACAATGAATCCTCCAGGGGAGTTTGGCGTGATCGCGCAGTTGGTATGTGGGCAGATTGGAAATTTTCTAGCTGGCGGCATCGTAGTCTTACTGCTGACGGAAATATTTGCCCATCTGGTGCGTGAGGGCAGGTCGGCGGCGCGATTTGTGGTTTGGTTCGGCGGACTTATCGCCATGGCAGCGCTGCCTTTCATCGCGATCGCAGAAAAGATAACGCTCCATACAGAAGTGGCTGGCGCGGCCACAATCTCTTTACCTGCGTCCTGGGCGCGGTATGCATTTGTCGCTTGGCTGATCGTTGCCGGCTTCGCTTTCATGCGCATTGCCGCCGGTTTTTTGCAGATGTGCTCATTGCGCCGTCGTTCGCTGCCGCTTGCGGTGAGCACGCTGGCGCCAGAGTTGCAGAAGACCGTCGGAAAGTTCCAGTCTGGCCGCAGCGTTGCCATTCTGCTCTCAGACGAGATTCAATCGCCGACTGCGATTGGTTTGGTCAAGCCAGCCATCGTTCTACCCAACTGGGTGAAAGATGAATTGACCACCGCGGAATTGCAACAGATTTTGCTGCATGAGCTGGCGCATCTCCGCCGCTGGGACGATTGGAGCAATCTGCTACAAAAGGTCCTGAAGGCGTTTTTCTTTTTTCATCCCGCCGTCTGGCGGATGGAATGGCAGCTTTCTTTAGAGCGCGAGATGGCCTGCGATGAAGCTGTGCTCGCCCACACCGAGAATCCACGCGCCTACGCGGAGTGCCTGGTCCACCTGGCGGAGAAAGGCTTCCTGCGGCGTAGCCTGCTGCTGGCACAGGCCGCAGTCAGTCGCTTGGGCCAGACTTCCAAGCGGATCACTAGGATTCTTACTTGCGGCAAGCCGAGTTCCGCAAGCAGTTGGAAGCTGATTGCTCCTTCTTTGGTTGGGGTGCTCGCGGTAAGTGTGGCGTCGTTAGATCGCATGCCGAGGCTGATCGCCTTTACTGACGATGCGCCCGCGGTTGCCGCCAATCAAAGTGCACAACTCGCATTGCCTGCCGTGGTGAAGGCATCTTTCATTTACCCCATTCGAAACCAGTCCGCCGAATCCCCGCTGAAAATGTCGCGGACGAAGTTCCCGGCGAAAGAGGCGGTACTAAAGACCCGCAAGCTCAATAGCGTGGGTTCGTTAGTCGTTTCGACTGGGTTCCGCATCGAAACATGCGCTGGCAGAGAACAGATGTCAAACGCTAGAGCTATAAGGGCATCTTGGTCTCGGGGCACCGAGCCATGCGGGTTTCTGATCGTATTCATCGAAAACAGTCCGAACCGTACTGCCGTGCCGGTGTTCTGGCAGATACAGATGTGGCAAGTCACTGTGCTGCGCACCATGAAAAATCCTGCTGCACAGATCATTTCTCAGAAAGTTATTTAACCATGGAATTAGAGAACTCGCGGCTGTGTAGCTGGCTGAACTAACGAATTAGTTGCAATAACCATTTAAGGAGAAACAAACGTGAATCTGCAAAGTGAAGTAGCAAAAAACAAACAATCCCATATTTCAAGATGGGTGCGCCTCCTCACGGTGCCTGCTCTGGCACTGGTTCTAGGCGGCTCACTCGCAGCCTACAAATTTTCGACCGCTTCCTCGGCCAGCGCGGCCATGGCGGCGCCACCGGCGGCTCCACTCGACATCAACAGCGTCAGCCCGCTGATTGCCTTGAACAATGCCATGGAAACCCTGGCGGCTCATGTGACCCCGGCGGTGGTGAATGTAACAGTCACTTCCCGCACCAAAGTCGACGATCAACAGAGCCAACTTCCCGAAGGGATGCAGCAGTTCTTTGGTCAATTTTTCGGACCTAACGGACCAAATGGCATGCAGAACATGCGTCCGCAGAGCCAGATCGAACATGGCACCGGCAGCGGAGTCGTCATCTCGCCGGATGGCTACATCGTCACCAACAACCACGTAGTGGATGGCGCAGTAGACATTCGCGTCTCCACCAGCGACCGTCACATCATGAGCGCCAAACTGATCGGGACCGATCCTCTGACCGACATCGCCGTGCTCAAAGTGGATGGCAAGAATATGCCCAGTATTCCCTGGGGGGATTCGAGCCTGTTACGCCCCGGAGAGACGGTGCTTGCCTTTGGCAATCCCTACAACCTGAATTTCACGGTCACGCGCGGTATCGTCAGCGCTTTGAACCGCCCCAATCCGGACAATGACCGCCGCAAGCCCGGCGAATTCATTCAAACCGACGCTGCCATCAACCCCGGCAACTCCGGTGGCCCACTGGTGGATGTGCGTGGCGAGGTCGTGGGGATCAATACCTTCCTGATCTCCCCTTCCGGCACCTTCTCCGGAATGGGATTTGCTATTCCGGCACAGATTGCAAAATCAACCGCCGATAGCCTTATTCGTTACGGCAAAGTCAACCATGGCTACATCGGTATCGGCATCACCGATGTCACTCCAGACAACTCAAAATTCTTTAACCTCACCAATAGCGCCGGCGCTGTGGTCACGCAAGTGGAACCCAATTCTCCGGGCGGAAAAGCCGGTCTGCGCATTGGAGACGTGATCACCGCCGAGGATGGCAACAAAGTTACCGACGCGGGTCAGTTGCAAGTCGTGGTGGGCGAGAAACAGCCGGGCGCGACTGTCAACCTGAGCGTCCTGCGCGATGGCAAGGAAGTCAATGTTCCCGTAATGCTGGAGAACATGAACCACTCCACCGCCGGTGGCGAAAATAACTCGGCCGAACAAGGCAAACCTCGCTGGGGTCTGGGATTGCAGGACCTGAGCCCGGATCTTCGGCAGCAGATGCAGACTCCATCCACCGTTCACGGCGCGGTCATCACTGATGTCCAGCCGGGCAGCTCGGCCGACAATGCCGGTTTGCAACAAGGGGACATCATCCTCGAAGTGAACCGTCACAAAGTAGATAGCGCTGCGGATGTTCGAGAAGCGTTGAAGAGCATTCCACAGGGCCAGGATGCTTTGCTGCTGGTCTTTTCGAATGGAGGAAACAGCTTCCGTGTACTCCATCCCACCTCAGGCCAATAACTGAAGTTTTGCCGGTCTCCGCCGAAAGTCACGGGTGCGGAGACCGGCAACTTCACCTTCTTCGAACTCCCGCCAAAATGCCGGGTACTTGACCAGACTGCGCATCATCGTCACACTATAAATGTGAGATCGCGCTCGTTCGTGATTACCGTCCTGCTTCTACTCTCCGTTCTCACTATGTTTTTCATTCCGGCGCGTGCGGGTTCGTTTTGCAGTGTGAACGGTCCAGCGACGGCCTTTCGCTCCAGGCAGAATGCGACCCGGGTTCAGCGCGAGATTGCCCGCTGCGAACTGGCTTTCCAAACCGCGCTTGAGGACTTCTCTCCGTTTGGCTTCGCCGCTTCAACCTTTCCGGCCGCTACAAACCTCCGGCTTAGTCCGCATTCTGCACCTATCCTTCGTTGTTGATTCGCGTAGCCGTGCGGCGCTGAGGCGCGCCTCGCGCTCGCAACAGAATCCTATGAGCCAGGGGCCCCGGATCGAGAATGGGGCCGATTCTCCGATGTTTAGGTTCAGAGGTTCTTTGGTCCGTCTATCTGCGCGAACTATAGTTCTGGAATGTGCGAAAGGCAAAAAGGTATGCGGGAGATACGTTTAGTTAATTATGGAACCAGTTAGCCAGGATCGCGGTCTCAGATGGTACGCGGCTAGAGAACCGATCATTCTCGCCATACTCACGCTTCTGGCATTCGGCGGCTTTGTGGTGGTGGGAGCGTTGACGAACCTTTATCACAAGGATCAGCAATTCCGCGGCACCCGTTGGTACAACCGCGGGAATACCGACTTAACGGCCGGTCAGTGGCAGCGCGCGGTCACGGATTTTCATACCGCGTTGCTCTTCTCCCGCGACAACTATTCCTATGAGCTGGGATTAGCAGAGGCTCTCGCCGCCCAGGGTGGCGCCCGAAAAGATCAGGCCTATGTCTATCTCCTTGACCTCTGGCAACGCCAGCCCGAAAACGGCACGGTGAACCTTGAACTGGCGCGCATTTCAGCGGCAAAGGGCGAACAGGAGCAGGCGCTTCGCTACTATCACAGTGCCATTTACGCGGTTTGGGGCAGCGATTCCGATGCGCAAAGGCGCGCCGTGCGCTTCGAATTAGTCGAATACTTGCTGCACGACAATGCTTTGACCCTGGCAGAGGCGGAGTTGATTGCCATGTCTGGCGATCTTCCTCCCAACGTCGCATTGCACGTCCGCGTGGGTGATCTTTTCATTCGAACCCAGGATTACGCTCACGCCATTACCGAATATCGTCAAGCCCTGAAAATTGACCGGCAAAGCTCCGCCGCCCTTGCCGGCATTGGCCATGCCGCTTTTCAAATGGGCAACTATTCTCTGGCTCAACATTATCTGCAGGAGGCCGTCGCCGCCGGCGCGGACGGCGGAAGTGCGCAACTGCTGGAGACGGCGAATCTGGTTTTGCGCATGGATCCATTTCGCCGGGAAATTCGCGCCGCGCAACGCGCTCGCATCGTGGTCGACGCCTTCAATCTCGCCGGAGACCGCCTGAAGACTTGCGCCCTGCCCACCAGTGCTCAGGCTGCAAATCCTCCGGCCGCGAAACCGGCAAATGGCGGACCCTCAACGCCCGAACCATCAGCCCCCGGACCGTCACCGGCCGAACCATCTTTATCGGAACCGTCGTTGTCCGAACAATGGTCGGCCATGAAACCAAAAATTACCGAGGCCAATCTCCAGCGCGATTCCGATTTGCTGGAATCGGCCATGGATCTGGTGTTTACTATCGAACGCGAAACCAATTCGCAATGCGGAACTCCTTCCGGACCGGATCTGGCATTGCTTCTCATCTCAAAACTGCATGAAGGAAGCTAAGTGAATTCGTCGCTTAATGCATTGCCGGAAGAATCGCCTTCCGCAGACCTCGGGAAAGACGCTGTACCCAAACTGTCGAAGTCGCTTTCCTCTTCGATCTTCCAATCGGTCTTCCGGGAAGAGCGCTTCTTCCTGGTGCTATCGGTCTTCATCGGCATCTTTTCCGGACTTTCCGTGGTTTGCTTCCGCATCACCATTGATTGGTGTCGCGTGCACCTGCTTGGTTCGGAGCTGACCGCTTCCCACACCCGCTTGCTGTTGGCTCCCAGCCTGGCGGGGTTAGTGATTGCAATCTTAGTCATTCACTTTTTCCCGCTGGCCCGAGGCAGCGGGGTCAACCAGACCAAGGCCGCGCTTTACATCTACAACGGTTACATACCATTTCGTACCGCGATTGGAAAATTCATCACCTCGGCACTGGCAATCGGCTCCGGGCACTCGCTCGGACCGGAAGACCCGTCGTTGCAAATCGGCGCCGGCCTCGCGTCCATTCTTGGCCGGCGCCTGCACCTGCCGCGAGAGCGTATGCGGCTGATTGCTCCCGTGGGTGCCGCCGCGGGATTGGCGGCGGCTTTCAATGCGCCCATCTCTGCCGTGCTCTTTGTGATTGAAGAAGTCATCGGGCGCTGGAGCGCGGGTATCCTGGGTTCGGTTGTGCTCTCCGCCGTTTCGAGCGTGGTGGTGATGCGCTGGTTCCTGGG
This sequence comes from uncultured Acidobacteriaceae bacterium, assembly GCA_963834075.1. GTDB lineage: Bacteria > Acidobacteriota > Terriglobia > Terriglobales > Acidobacteriaceae > PALSA-270. The sequence continues at coordinate 102,722 of CAWIAH010000011.1, read as the reverse complement.
CTCCGAGCCGTTATTCCGTATCCCGCCCGTTTCGCTCGTCCGTCCAGGCGAATTGATTGCCTACGCAGTCCTGGGAATCGCCGGCGGTCTGGCATCTGGCGCATTTTCCAGCAGCATCGGGAACCTGCGGCCGCGCCTCAAGGCTCTGCCCCAATGGACGCAATATTTCCAGCCCGCTGCCGCTGGACTCTTAATCGGACTGATTGGCGTGATGGGCTTTCCGCAGGTCATGGGCGCCGGTTACGAATTCATTGACCAGGCAATTCATGGCCAATTCACCTGGCAGGTACTGGGCATTCTCGCCGGCCTTAAGATTGTAGCGACCACACTCTCTTTCGCTTCCGGCACGCCTGGAGGCATGTTCGCTCCAACTCTGTTCATTGGTGCGATGCTGGGAGCCGCGGTCGGCGGTGTGGAACAAATCTTATTTCCGCACCTGAGCGGATCGGCCGGCACCTATGCCCTGGTCGGCATGGGAGTTCTCTTCGCTGGCTTTCTTCGCGCGCCTATGACTTCCGTCTTTATGGCGCTCGAGGTCAGCGGAAATTATTCCATTATTCTGCCCGTCATTGTGGCCAACACCTTTGCGTATGTGATCTCGCGCGCTCTTCAGCCGGTGCCGATTTTCGATTTGCTCACCCGCCAGGAGGGTCTGGAGCTGCCCTCCATGGAGGAACAACGGGAAGAAAGCGTGGTGCGCGTAGAAGATGCCATGCAGCCCATCACCATTCCGGTGTTGAACGACGAGCAGTCGCTCGACCGCGTACTGCGCGAAATTGAGAGTTCACCCAGCGATAATTTGCTGGTTCGGCTGACTCCGACCGGTTGGAACACCATCACCAAGCACGAAATCCAGACCATGGTCGCGGAAGGGAAGGGCGCGCTCAGCTTGCGCTCGGTTCTGCCAATCCGAAAACTGCCTCACCTTCATCCCGATCACCCTCTGGATACCGCGATGCGCTACGTCAATCAATGGGCCATTGTTCCGGTGGTGAGTCGGGCGAACTTCGGCAAGTTGGAGGGAGTCATTACTCGCGACGATGTAATAAACGGATATCGCGCCGTCGGCGAAGAATCCCTTGCCTGAAGCAATCCGGCTCAGGCGACAGGATTCCAATGCTCCGCCGGCCGATGGCTTTGATCCGTTGCCAGGCGCAGAGCTGAGAGTTCAGAAATCAAATTGGCCGCCCAGCCGTAGACATTGTTCTCTTTAATGTTCTTTCGCATGCGCTGCATGCGCGCCTGCCGCTCCCCGGCTGGCATCTCCAGGGCAAAGCGCAACGACTCCGCGGTTTGTTCGGTATCGTAAGGGTTCACAATAAGAGCATCGCGCAGCTCCCGTGCCGCCCCCGTGAACTGGCTCAGAATCAGCACTCCTTGCTCATCGCTTCGCGCCGCCAGAAATTCCTTGGCTACCAGGTTCATGCCGTCATGCAATGAAGTCACCATGCAGATATCGGCCACGCGATAGTAGCGCTGAATCTCGCGATGGCTATGCTGCCATTTCAACAGCACGATGGGCCTCCACGCTCCCTCTTGAAATCGCCAGTTGATCCGTTCCGCCTCAACTTCCACCTCACCAAGCAAGTCGTGATAGCGTTTGATATGGGTTCGGCTCGGCGCTCCAATTTGGATAAAAGTGAACTTTCCTCTGATATGCAGGGTAGCGTTCGAGCAGCCGCTCCACCGCGAGAAACCGCTCCAGAATTCCTTTGGTATAGTCCACCCGGTCCACGCCGACCCCCAGCAGGGAAGCGTTTACTCCCAATTCCCGCAGCAATGCCGAGCGGTCATCGTAAGCGGAGTCGTCAGCGGCGTCTTCGCTGAAAGCGTCAACCCACGGCACGCTGATCGGAAATGGTTTTACCACGGTCCTATGTTCTTCCCGGGTCGCGGTAAAGCGCTCCCAATCCACCCGCGACTCCAGTGTGCGGTCGACACTCTCCAGAAAATTGTTGCAATGCTGCTGGATGTGAAATCCCACCAAATCCGCCCCCAGCAGGCCATCCATCAGCTCCCGCTGATAGGGGCAGATGCTGAACATCTCCGCATTCGGCCAGGGAATGTGCCAGAAAATCGCCACCCTGGCGTCGGGACGCTTCTGTTTCACCAAACGGGGCAACAGAGCAAAGTGATAGTCCTGCGCCAACAAGAGCGGACGCTCGGTATCGCCCATCTCCTCCACCACAATGTCGGCAAACTGCTGGTTGACTTGGCGATAAAGCTCCCAATCCCGGGCCCGGAAAATCGGCCGGGCATGCGCGATGTGGCACAAAGGCCAGAGACCCTCGTTGGCAAAACCGAAATAGTATCCTTCCTCCTGCTCTTTCGTGAGCCAGACCCGGCGAAGCGTGTAACGCGGGTCATCCGGCGGCACGCGCAGCCGGTCGTGCCTGTCCACAACCTCGCGGTCGGCGTCGCCATTGCCATGCGCAATCCAGGTGCCGTCGCAGGCGCACAAAATCGGCTCGAGCGCGGTCACCAGCCCGCTGGGAGGCACTACTACTTCGAGCGACCTCCCTTTTCGGGTGTGCGCATAGGGCTCGCGGTTCGAGACCACAAACAGCCGCTGCTCGCCGAGATGGCTGCGCACGTGCGCGGATAATCGGTCGGCCGTCCATATGGAATCTGCGGCATCGCGCAATTGTGCTTCTTTCGCCGCGGCCGAGCGTGCCGTCCGCAAGCTCTTCGCCATCGTCTCCATTTCGCGCGCCAAAGGGCGCAGCAAATCCAGGCCCGCGACATTGGGCGGCAATGAACCCTTGCCGGTACGCAGCGCCCGCATCCATTGTGCCGCTTGGGCAATCGGCCCGACAATACTCCAGCGGACGATCAGAAGCGTGATCAGGGCAATCAGAAATACCTGCACCAGCACGCGGACAAATGTCTCCCGCCACACATGCGCGCTCTGGGCGCGAATGTAGCTGGCATCATGCACAATGATCAGCACATCGGCCACCGAGTCTTTTGCGTGCAGCGGAGCGGCATAGATATGGAGCAGGGAATCGTCCACATGAACGAATTCCCCAGCCCCCTGATCGCTCGCCATGGCGCGGCTGGCTACCGGAGGCTCAACCGGAACCCGTTCGACCAACCCGGCAGTAATCGCAATCGGCGTTCCTTTCTTGTCGTAGACCGCGATGCCGTTCAAATGCTGATGACTTTCGAATCGCTGCACCGCCCGTTCCAGTTGCCGGTTGGATCCGCTCTCGACGTAGGGTTCAAGATTGCTCGCCAGGCTGTCTCCAACCTCTTCGGCATGACGTTCGAGATCGCTGCGCAGACGCTGCTTCTGCGTGCTCACCTCTTTCCACGAGAAGCCAAGAGTGGCCAGGGTGATTCCCAAAATTAGCGATACGATCAGACGAACGCTAAGAAAGCGCACCGGGACCTCATTAAGATAACGATTATGAGCTCAGTCTGACGTGGATCCTTCTCAGGTCAAGCCGGCTCGGGTAACCATGCAACGGGTGGTTGCTCTAGTTTATGCCATGCCCCAATCTTGCGACATAAGGTTTTTCGTGTAGGGACTTGCTCGGATTTCCGGGAAGGGTAACCTGCCGATTGGCGGCGCGTCAAAACTGATTAGCAAACCGCCTATTGACGTGCCGGCCAATACAGCGTTACTGATAAGGCCATACAGTATTCGGTGTATTGCCAGCTGCCCCGCATGGTTTCAAACTGTTTTTAACCGACGCGAAGCCGGGGCAGGCAGATCCACCACCACCACAATCGCCTGCCCCTTTTTCATTGCTTTCAAATCCCCATTAGACATCAGACATCGCATAAATCGACAGCTTGTCGCAGAGACAGGTAGGGGTCCTGTGTGGGCAGGAATTCATGGGCGACGTATCCATCGAACCCAGTTCCCGCGATTCCCCGCATGACCACATCCCATTGCACTTCTTGCGTGTCATTCAATTCATGCCGGCCGGGAACTCCTCCGGTGTGAAAGTGCGATATCCACTGGATATTCTCCTGAATGGTCGCAATCAAATCGCCTTCCATAATCTGCATGTGATAGATGTCATAAACCAGCCTCACCCATGGCGAATTCACCTCCGACACGGCGCGCACTCCCCACTTTGTGTGATCGCACATATAGTCCGGATGATTGCGCTTGCTGTTCAGTAACTCCATGCAGATGATGATGCCGTTGTCCTCGCCAATTTGCTTCACCCGGTTCAGCCCGATGATGGTATTTTTCAAGCCCGTCTCATCATCCATTCCCTTGCGGTTGCCGGAAACTGTGATGGTCCGCTTGATGCCGGCCTTCGCCGCAATGGGAAGATACTTTCGCAATCCCGCCTCGAGCATCGCGTGATTTTCCAGGCGGTTGTATCCCTCCGGAATCTCCACTCCCGGAATCAGGGCCATGGTGCATACCAGGCCATACCGCCGGGGGATTTCGTACTCTTCGGGCTTGAGCAAATCCACACCGCTTAACCCGATGTGCGCCCCGTACTCGCAAAGCTTGTCCACCGATATATCCGGATAACACCAGCGGCAGACCGATTGATGAATCCGTCCCTTCCGCTTGGGTACAGGCGCTTCATCCGCCAGCGAAAAATTGGCGTTGAGCGCAGCCACGCCCGCCAGTCCAGATTTAAGCAGCGACCGCCGAGTCACAGACATAAGCGAACAGCCTCCGTTTCAAAGGTGAACCACTTTGGCGGACCGGTTTGCATCTGCATCCAGTTTGTATGATGTGGCGCAGAAAAAACACGATGCTCCGCGAAACCGCCTAATCATACACCTCGCAACGTGACTTCGGAGTTTCCGCGATGCTCGCCCGGCCTTGCGTGCGCGCGCTGGATGCTATCATGGCCAGACCATGGAGCAGGTGAACATCGGAATTGTAGGCTTGGGCAATGTCGGTCGTGGAACGCTGAGCATTCTTGCCGAGAATACCGAATCGATCTCTCTCAAACTCGGTTTTCGCCTCCGCGTCACGGCTATTTGCGACCGTCGCGTCGATCAAAAACCCGTGCCGGAATCGCTAGGCAGGATTTTCAAAACCAAAGACTGGCGCGAACTCGTAGGCCGGCCCGACGTTGACATCGTGCTCGAATTAATAGGCGGCACCACCGTTGCGGCCGAGATTATTCACGCCGCCATCGCCAATAAAAAATCCGTGGTCACGGCCAACAAAGAACTCATGGCCTCCTGTGGCGCCGAGATTCTGGAGCGCGCGATCTCTGCCGGCACCAACCTTGCCATGGAGGCCAGCGTTGCCGGCGGAATTCCGATCCACGCCGTGCTGCGCGAGGGCATCTCTGGCGACCGCATCGTCGCCCTTTACGGCATCCTCAACGGCACCAGCAATTACATTCTTACCGAGATGGAAAAGCATGGCACGCCGCTGGATATTGTCCTGGCCGAGGCGCAAAAGCTCGGCTACGCGGAGGCCGATCCCACCAATGATGTTGAGGGTTTCGATGCGCGCTCGAAATTAGCGATCCTTTCGGCGCTGGCTTTCGGCGAGAAAATTACTCCCACCGACATCTTCGCCGAGGGCATTCGACGCCTCTCGCCCGTGGACTTTCAATACGCCCATCGGCTCGGCCATACCATCCGCCTGTTGTGCGCCGCGCGCCAAACCGAAGACGGCTTGATCCTGTCCGTGCGTCCAGCGCTGATTTCGACTTCCACCATCTTGGCGAGTGTGCAAGGCTCCTACAATGCCATCTGGGTTAAGGGATTCTATGGCGAGGATACTTTCTACTACGGCCGCGGCGCTGGGCCCAATCCCACTGGTGTCGCCATAGTCAGCGATCTCATGCGGGTGGCTCGAGAAATCCGCAATGGCAGCCCGGAGCGCGTTTCGCCTTTCGCCCATAAGCGTCTCGGTCAATACAAGCCGATTTCCGTGACCCGGCAGAAGCGTGCGTACTACTTGAGGTTTCGCGTGAACGACCGCGAAGGCATCCTGGCAGCTCTGGCCGGAATTCTGGCCAGCAAACACATCAGCCTCGATGCGGTGTTGCAGGTGCCCTGCGAAACGAAGCACGATTTGCCCTTCGTCATCACCGTCGAACCGACCACCGAGCAAGCCGTTCGCCAGGCAGTCGCAGAAATCGCCAAACTGGATTTTCTCCTCGAACCGCCACTCGCCTTGCCGATTGAGCCACCGCTCTAGTGTCGGAGCCTTAGCGATTACCGAGCGTGGCAATGTCGCCGAGGCCGAGTAATCGCTTGTCTGCAGTAACTAAGGTGAGTTTGAGTACTCGCGCGGTTGCGGCGAGAAACCTATCCGCTGGATCCTGTTGGACAAGTGGCAGTTTCATAGCGAGAGCCACGATTTCGTGAGTCAGAGGGGCTTCTCTAAAGGGGTCCGTCGCCTCACTCACCCATTCGTCAAGAGCCTTATGCAGGCGAACTCTACGTTTTCTGGCAAGCGTCAGCACTTCCCACGTACTGATCGGAGAAAGCCAAAGTTCATTATCGGGATCGCTTAACTCTTGCCGAACGATTTTGCCTAGCCGGGCGGGATCTTCCAGGCTCCAAATCCAGATATGGGTGTCTAGAAGCAGCCTCAATCGCGCAAGGCCTCCCACTCGTCCTCGTCGTTTGCCGGAGAAATAATGTCGCCTAGGATCTCAATCGTGCCCTTCATCGATCCCATCCAATCCGCAGTGGCCGCCGTTGTGATGGGAGTTACTTGTGCAACTGGCTTACCGAATCGAGTGACGACGATTGGAGTCTTAGTTTTCTGAACCTGGTCGAGTAGCGCAAGGCACTTCGCCTTGAATTCCGAAATGGCAATTTCTCTCATGACCATTTCATTGGATCATAGTCCAACAAAATGGTCAATTCTATAGCTTCGCCTGGCTAGTCAATTTTCCCGCCAACTGCTCTATCTGGCTCAACGCCTGGCGCAGAGTCGTCGCCGTCGCAGGGTCCGCCTTGGCAAGTCCGGCGGTCACCGCGTCCCGCTGCCCCAGAATATTTTCCAGATCCGCCTTGTAAGACGCGTTCTGGTCGCGATCAGCCTCCCACCGCATGTCGTCGAAGAATGTGTTGGAGAGAGTTCGCGCGTTCCCATAATTCTGACTGTCAGTCTGGTTCAGCAGCGCCAACAGTTCATTCTCTAGCTTGCAGATTCGCGCCACCGCCTGCACATTCGCCAATTGCAGCTGTGCCTCCGCCGCGCTCTGTTGCGCCGCGCGCAATTGCTGATGCTGTGGCCAATAGCCGCCCACATAAGCCGCAGCCAATAAAAGCACGAACACACCCAGAAGCTTTTTCATGATTTTCTCTTCCGGCCGAGAGCATGGAACATCGGCTCTGGGCTTACCGGAGCGCCAACCCGACCCTCACAGTGAAGGGAATTCTAACTCAGGCATACTCCGGCCGTCGAAGAGGATTTTCGCAGCGCGCGGATGTGTCCGGTCAACTCGGCTCGCGCTCGCATGGGCGCGCATGAAAACAGGCGCTCAGTGCTCCGAATAATATCCTTCCCGGGTCTGTACGATTGCGTCTTTGCGGTTGGTGGTGAGCTGAATCTTGTGATAGCCCTCGGCCGCGCCGCCCGCCCGCTCGGGAGTGTAGCCCAGGCTGTACTGATTGCGCAGCTCTTCTTCAATTTGCGAATAGATGTCGTCAATCGGCTCCTTCTTGGAAACTTCAAAAAGCCGTCCACCGGTTTGTCTGGAGATCTGTTCCAGAATTTTCTTGCCGTCTGGCCGCTCTTCCGAGGGATAGTGCCCCCCTCCCCGCCGTCCCATCCCACCGCCGCCACCCCCACCCCACGGCCCACCACCGCCGCCCAGGCCGATTCGTGGCCCTCCAAACCCTCCGCGGTTGCCATAGCCTTCGTCGTCTTTAAACAGAATCGAATATACAATCGTATCCGCGCGCTGCGCGCTCGAAATCGCGCCTTCCAGTGTCTCCCTGCTTCCGTGGTCAACGCCATCCGACAAAATCACCAGCGCCTTGCGATTCTTCTGTTTGCTCATCAATCCGTCGGCGTCATCGGTGGCAAGGTAGATCGCGTCATAAAGGTGTGTGCCGCCTCCGCTCATTCCGCCGCGCCGTCCTCCTCCAGAACTTGGATCCGGATTCTGCGAGCCTCCCGTGCTTGCCTGGGTGTACTGCGGCGTCTGCAATTGATCTAACGCCGCCTCCAGCTTCTGATGGGACGCGGTAAAATCCTGTAGCAACTCAACCTCGCGGTCGAAGTGAATAATGAACGCCTGATCCTTGTCTTCGCGCACCATCTGATCCAGAAAGCTGTGGCTCGCGCTCCGTTCCTGATCGAGCACACGCCGCTGGCTCATGCTGGTATCCACCAGCAGGCCGAGGCTTAGAGGCAAATCCGTGTCCCGCGTGAAATAGTGAATCGTCTGCGGATGTCCATCCTCGGTCAGCGTGAAATCCTGCTTCCCCAGATCGTTGATGATCTTCCCGTGCTTGTCGCGCACCGTGGCCAGTACATTCACCACGTTCACTTGCACTGACATCGTGGTCGTCGGTTGCGCTCCATTTTGTTGCGCACCGGCTTGCTGCGCGCGCGCCATGACGCTTGAAAGCAAAGCCAGAGAGCCCGCGGCCATCGTCACCAAGGTGCGCATCCGAGCCGGAAACGCGCGGCGCTCTGCACCGGCAAACAACAAATTTGTCATGAATTCCTCAGACAGGAAACTCGTCCTGCAATAAGCGTACCGCCCCTATTGCAATGAGAGCACGAGTTTTATGGGATGGTTGTGAGACGCCACGTAAAAATTTGTAAACAGCCCCACGCCGCGGGAATGCCTTGGACTCACTGACTGACGCTGGCTGCCTTCTGTCCGATCATAATCGCGTCCTGCATCTGCTTAAACAGGTCGCCCACCGCCGCCGGCGAATGCGACACAAATAGCGTATTCGTCTTATCCTGCGCTCCGATGTCTTTCATGGTGTCGAGATACTGTGTCACCAGCACCAGCATCATCACGTCTTTGGCCGTCGTTCCCTCGACCGCCGCCGCAAATGACTCGACCGAAAGCTTCAGCCCCTCAATGATCGCCTTCCGCTGGTTGGCAATGCCCTGGCCCTGCAACGCCTTGCTCTCGGCCTCGGCTTCCGCCTGCTTGACCTTCAGAATCTTCTCCGCCTCGCCGCGTGCGCTGGCAGCCACCTGCTCGCGTTGCGCCGCGTTAATCTCGTTCATGGCGGCCTTAACTTTTTCGTCTGGCTTAATGTCGGTGACCAGCGCCTGATCAATCGCATACCCGTAAGTCTTCATCACATCGTCCAGCCCCACTTTAATGGCCACCGCAATGTCGGACTGCTGCAAAAACGTATCGTCCAGATTCATCTTCGGCACGTGGCCCAAAATTACGTTAAAAACGTATGACGAGATCTGCTGCGTGGGATTGGCCAGCTTGTAGAAAGCCTCGTACACCTTGTCCGGGATCACGTGGTACTGCACCGATACCGGAATCTTCACGAACACATTGTCTTTCGTCTTGGTTTCGACATCCAGCGCCAGCTGCTGCACCCGCAAATCCAGCCGTCCCGCAATCTGGTCCAGCCATGGCAGCTTGAAGTTAATGCCTGCGTTGGCTATGCGCATGAAACGCCCCATCCGCTGAATCACTGCGGCTTCCGCGGTATTCACCTGAAAGAATCCGCTGAGCAGCGTACCGAGCAGAAAAATCACCACCACCGCATACAACAGAAACATGAAGGCCTGGCTTACATCCATGAGATTTCTCCTCGGCTTTGCCGACCGGCAGTACCACGACGCGAACGGGAAGACAGAGTGGGGGCATAATAGCCGCTGCGCCCCATGGACGCAATATTCGTTGGTAACGGCCGGAGCGATAGTGCTCGACCGGCCCAAAACGAAAATGGCCCGCTGGAGGCGGGCCTGGTAATCGGATTAATGGGTCGGCGGACGCCTGCTCTATGGCCTCTTGGGCGTCAGGCCACACGCCTTCGAAACCCGGTCGAGCATCAGGCCTCCCGGCGAAAACTCCGCAATCTCCGGGCCTTGCCGGGTCAGGAATTCGACCCGGAATAAGTGTGCGCCTATCATCTCGCGAGTCGTGCCCTTGTCCATGGAAAGAAAATGCCCGTTCACCCAATTCCAGCCATGTTCGCTGTGGTTGTTGTCCACCCGAACCGTCACTTCCATTTGCGGCTGTCCCCAGAAGCCCGGACGGTTCGGTCCCGCCATTTTAATGTTGGGGCGGAAGTCGGCCAGATCCAGCCTCCCATCCGTGCAATACAGCGTAATCTTCGCGCTGCTGTCGCGGTCCATGGCGTTATTGGCCAATAGATCGAACCGCACCTTTTTGGCCGCCGTCATCGCATCTTCGGCGTCGTACTCCATCCATTTGCCGCCCACCGGAACGCCGGCGCTCTGTCCTGCAGGAGGCCCTTGTGCAGGTTGCGGTGGTGGGCCCTGCGCGAGCATAGTCATACCGCAAAATAATATTGAGATTGCAGCCAACCACTTTCCATTTTCAAATTTCCGTCGATTTTCCAATCTCGTTGTCATCGTAAGCTCGTCGCTCTTCTCTCTGGAGTTCTCTAAGCAAACTAAGCCACAGCCGTAGCCAACTGTCGACTCAATTGATATGAACCCGGATATTGCGCAAAAGTTGCTTTTATTTCGCAGTCGGACGCCCGGAGAGATGAATCTCCGGCGAACGATATCGCGATAGCATTTGCCTACTCTTGCGGGTTATCGCCCATCTGCTGCGCCAGATAGCGCTCGTAGCCAAGCTCTTTGATCTGATGGGCCTGCGCCTCCAGCCAATCCACATGGCCCTCTTCGTCTTTCAGCAGTTGCACCAGCAAATCGCGCGATCCGTTATCGCCCTCTTCGGTCGCAATCAATACCGAGCGGTTGTATTGCTTCACCGCGGAGACTTCCAATGCCAGATCGCTTTCAATCATTGCCTTGACGCTCCCGCCCACAGTTAACTCCAAGGGCTGCATCGACGGCGTCCCGTCTAAAAAGAGAATGCGTTCGATCAGCACCTCCGCATGTTTCATCTCTCCGATGGACTGTTTCTTGATATATCCCGAGAGCCGCTCGTACCCCCAGTTCTCGCACATCTCGGCGTGAAGAAAGTATTGGTTAATGGCGGTCAGCTCTTCGCGGAGGGCCTTGTTCAACTCAGAGATAACTTTCGGATTTCCCTTCATGGGCTGAAAGTATCGCAAAACGACGGGAGACAAGCAATGTGTTTACGAGGCCGGTTCCAATATAGGACGGCAAATTTCAGCGCACACTCAACACCGGCATCCAGTCATTCGGTTCTTTCACCGGTCTCTGCACCGCCTTGTTGTAATCCTCGGGAGTGGTACGGTAACAAGGCAGCGCCGATTTTTGCCGCTGTATATTCAGCTCCGGCGCATCGGTCGAATACTTCAGATCGGTGGCCGGCTGCCGCCAGTCGCCATTCTCGCCGGCGGTAATTTGCGAGAGGCTTTCGTCGCAACTCTCATCCCGCGTGGCCCGGACCTCATAAACCGTGGCATAGTCGAGCCCTTCCTCCGAAAGCCGGGGCTGGTACGGGAGAAAGCCGTAAACTAATTTCACCAGCCGCCCTTCATCCCGTTCAAGTTGCTTTTCCGCCACAAAAATTTCTTCGCTGGCAAAAAACGACGATCGCTGATGATTCCACGCCAGGGCCACCAGGCGAACTTTGATTGGCTCTTTTTTCGTCTTGGCCCAATGCAGTTCGGCGTGCGCATCGTCATATCCGCAGAGCGTCGAAACCACAATGAGAAAAGCTGCCGCCGCCATGCGAATTGCTCCGCGCTGGAGAAGCTTATGGAAAGGCACAACCTGCTCCTGGGAAGGCCGATTCAGACACCAACCCCGAATGCGGCCACAACGATGTGCCTCTAGCATGCCTCAAGAACTTTGCCAGGATTTACACACTAGTTCATTGATTCGCAAGCCCTTGATGCGCAAGGAATTGCGGAAGGCATTTTCGCGCCAAACCACGCCGGACGGGCAGTTCGGCGGGGAACAATGGGGGATTTGCTCGACCACCTTTACCGATTATTTTATGATGACGCCCGCGTAGCCAACCACTCTTTCGCGATCCCCCGATACATCGCCTGACGTCGCGTACTGCACCAGTTCAGCCGACGTCGCGCCCAGCCGTTTGACCGCCGTCAGCATTGCGACCGTTGGTCCATAGCCGCACATGCTGATTTGTTCTTTTTTAACCACTTCGGACAAGCCTGTGGCGTCAATCGCCAGAATGCGTTCGATGGCCTTACGATCCTTCACTCGCGTAACCCTGTCACTTTCGTAGTGATTCATGTCGCTGGAAGCGACTATCAAAATTGGTTCACCCAGCGCGCCGATGGCCTCGGCAATCGCGTTTCCCAAGCCACCCAATACATTGATCTGGCCGGTGCCGACCGCGATTGGCACAAAGGTGAATTCAGAACGTAACGCCTGTAAAAATGGCAGTTCCACTTCAATCGCGTGTTCCGCGCGATGCGCTTCCGCGTCTTCGCTCAACAGTGAAAATCGCTGTTTCAATTGTTCTGCCAACTCGCTATCAACCGGCACTGAGCCCAGGGGAGTCTCCCAATGTCCCGCGCTCATAATAGATAAAGGAGTGCCGCGCCCGGTGTGGTTTGGGCAGAGAATAATCATCTGTCGCGGCAATGCAATCCGCGCAAAAACTGCGCCCGCAACCGATCCGGAATACATGTAGCCGGCGTGCGGAACCACGCATCCCAGCGCGGCGCTGGCAGTTTGCCGCGGTGAAAGCAAAGACTCAACCTCGCTGAGCAAAACTTTCGGATCGCCGGCATAAAAGCGTCCAGCGACTGCGGCAGGACGTACTTTTGAAGCCACAACACCTCCGCCATGCCATTGGGATTATTCAAGCGCGAATGATCTGGTTTTCTTGTAGCGCGGGCGCCCTCGCCCGCGAAACGCCAACATTTTGAAGGCATCCTTGCTCCGAGGAAAACTCCCCACCGCGAGCGTAGATCGGATACCACGACCTGAAGATGCAGAGCCCTCCCCACATAAAGAGCAAGCAACTTAAAATCTCTATCAAGCGCCCGGCCGGCCTTCCCACGCCCCTATTTTCCTCCACCATTCATCAGGGCCCGAAACAACGCCGCACTCTTGGCCAGCGGCAGCGTCTCCGCTCGCGCCGTCGCTTTCACTCCTACTTTCGTCATAGCCTGGCGTAAAACATCGGCAGCGAACCGGTCTTTCAAGTTATTCCAGAGTGTCTTGCGCTTTTGCCCGAATGACAATCTCAGAAAGCTGATGAAGTCTTTTTCCGGAACTCCCAACTCCTGCACTTTCGACGCTAGGTCAATGCGTACCACGATCGAATGCACTTTCGGTGGCGGCGAAAATGCTTCGGGTGGAAGCGTGAAGAGTTTTTCCACCCGCCCATAAAGTTGCGCTGTGGCCGAGAGCAAGCCGTATTCGCTTCCACCAGGCGCGGCCGCCAGGCGGTCGGCTACCTCGCGCTGCACCATCAATACCAGTGTGTCAAAGTAGCGGTTGTTTTCGAACAACCGCAGCAGAATATCCGAAGTGAGAAAATAAGGAATGTTTCCCACCACTCGCACCGCCTGCGGCGTTTGATCCATCCCCGGCCGCGTGCTGCCCGGCTTGGGCCCAAACAGCGTTTGAAAATCCACCGCCAGAATATCGCCTTCGATGATCTCGACATGCTCCGTCGAACTCAAATTCATGCGCAACTGCGCCGCCAGCACTCGATCCAGTTCAACCGCAATCACTCGCCGCGCCCGCCGCGCCAGCAGGGAAGTCAGTGCCCCACGGCCCGGGCCGATCTCGAGCACCGTGCGCTGCGAGAGATCTCCCATGGCGTCCACAATGCGCTGGCTGGCGGATTCGTCCAGCAAAAAGTGCTGCCCCAGCTTGGGCTTGCTATTCAAACCAGGACGCGCTGCGGAAACCTTGGGCACGTTGACCCTCCCTCTCTCTCACATTTAAACTTGGGCTTCACCAACCGTCATTCTATGGCGAAAGCGGTGTGCGGAATCGCTCCGTCCAGGCACGCTTCTATCATAGCTTGCGCGGGTGGAACGGGCTGAACGTGAGGAGGTCGGGTCATGCAGATTGCCTTCGTCGCCTCGGAATGCGTGCCTTTTTCTAAGACCGGAGGCCTGGCCGACGTGGTAGGCGCCCTGCCCGCCGCGCTCGCCGCTCTCGGTCACCAAGTCAGCGTTTATCTGCCCTGCTATCGCCACACCAAAGTTCCGGACGCCCAGAAGGTAGTTCGCAGCATCACCATCCCCTTCGACGATCAGTACCGCTTTTGTTCCGTGCTTGCCAGCGCCAACCACTCCCACTCCGGGGTGAAGTATTACTTCGTCGAATACTCGCCATTCTTCGACCGCGATGGCCTGTACGGCAGCTCCGCCGGCGATTACCCGGACAATGCCGAGCGCTTCGCCTTATTCTCCCGCGCTGTGCTCGAGGCCTCCAAGATATTGGGCGTGCCGCAGATCTTTCACTGCCATGACTGGCAGTCGTCCCTCATCCCCATACTCTTGCGCACGCAATACGCCCAGGACCCGGCGTTTCATGAGGTGTCCAGCGTTTTCACCATTCATAACATGGGATATCAGGGCCGCTTTCCGCCCGACACCTTGCCCCTGCTCACCCTACCCTGGGATCTTTTCACCATTGCGAAAATGGAATTTTTTGGCCAGGTCAATTTCCTCAAGGGCGCGCTGGTTTATTCCGATTTCGTGACCACCGTGAGCAAGCGTTACGCGCAGGAGATCCAAACCACCGAGTTCGGTTTCGGCCTGGAAGGCGTATTGCATGACCGCTCCAGCACCCTCGCCGGCATTCTGAATGGCGTGGACTACAAGGAATGGAGCCCGCAGACCGATAAGTTCATCGCCTCGAACTATTCGCCATCCGATCTCAGTGCGAAGGCCAAATGCAAACAGGATTTGCTCAGCGTCTTCGGCATGGCCAACGCCGATCCCAAGATGCCGGTGATTGGAATCGTCTCGCGCTTCGCAGCGCAAAAAGGGTTCGATCTGATCGCACAGGTTGCCGATCGCATGGCGCGCGAAGAGGTGATCCTTACTATTCTGGGCAGTGGCGACAAGGTGTACGAAGAAATGTTTCTGCGGCTCTCCCGCCAGTACCCCCACAAGATTGCCTTGCGCATCGCCTACGACAACGTGATCGCGCACAAGATTGAAGCCGGCAGTGATATGTTTCTCATGCCTTCACGCTACGAGCCTTGCGGTCTCAACCAGATGTACAGCCTGAAATACGGCACCGTGCCCGTGGTGCGCGCCACCGGCGGCCTGGACGACACCATCGAGCAGTGGAACTCACGCACCGGGAAGGGAACTGGCTTCAAGTTTACTGAATACAACAGTGAAGCGCTGTTGACTAGCATCAAAGATGCGTTGCGCGCTTTTCAGGACCGGACTGCCTGGCAGGCACTCATGCGCAACGGAATGATGAAAGATTTCTCCTGGAATGCCTCGGCGCGCGAGTACGTCAAGGTTTATGAGCGCGTACGTCAGTTGCAAGCCGCGCCCTTCACCACCGCCAGCCAGTGATCTATACAAAACGTTCCGGGACACGAGGACGTTTTCCGCCATGGGGTTATGGGGCGCGGGCGCCCGCGCCAGCGAACGCCAACTCCCGGCACCGCCCAGGTATGGACAACCGCCCTCGGCTGTCCAGCCGAGCGCAGCTCGGCACCTTCCGGCTCGCGCACGAGCTCCCCGTAGTGTGAGTGATTGGCCCGACGACGATTGTTTATCCGTCATGGCTGGCTTAAGCTTTTCGCAGTAGCCCATGACCTCCTTACACAAAACCATCTTCCACGTCGATATGGACGCCTTCTTCGTCTCGGTGGAAGAGCTTTTCGATCCTTCGTTAAAGGGCAAAGCGGTGGTGGTGGGTGGCCAGCGCGATGAGCGCGGGGTAGTCTCGGCGGCTTCATATGAGGCACGCAGGTTCGGAGTGCACTCGGCCATGCCCTTGCGCACCGCTGCCAAAATGTGTCCGCAGGCCATCTTCGTCGAAGGCCATCCCGAACGGTACCGGCAGTGCTCGGCCAAAGTCTACGAAGTCTTGGGATCGTTTTCGCCGCAGGTGGAGATGGCCTCGATTGACGAAGCCTATCTCGATATGACCGGCACGGAGCGCCTGCATGGGCCTCCATTGCGGGCGGCGCACGCGCTTCACGCCAGGATGAAAGCGCAGACCCGGCTTAATTGCTCGATCGGCATTGGCGTCTCCCGCCTGGTCGCCAAGGTGTCTTCGGCCAAGGCCAAACCCAATGGCGTGCTGTGGGCCATCCCCGGAGAAGAGGCGAAAATGCTGGCCCCGCTCGATGTCCGCGATATCCCCGGGGTCGGCAAGGTGACGGAGCAGAATCTGCACGCGTTAGGCATTCATAAAGTGGGAGATCTGGCACGCTTCGATGATGCATTCCTGCACGAACATTTCGGCAAGTGGGGATTGGCTCTGGCGGGCAAGGCCCGCGGCGAGGACGCCGGGGGATGGTTCGATAGTGAAGTCGGCGCCGAGACCGGGCCGAAATCCATCAGCCATGAACACACCTACACCGACGACACGGCGGACGCCGAGCGCATCGAATCCACGCTGATGCGGCTTTCAGAGATGGTGGGGCGGCGTTTGCGCGAGGGCGGCCTGCATGCGCGAACCATCCAGCTCAAACTGCGCTACAAGGATTTCGCCACCATCACGCGGGCACATTCCCTGCCTTCGCCGACCCAACTGGATACCGAAATCTTCGAACAGGCGCGAACCTTGTTTCGGAAAAACTGGCGCAGCGGAGTACAGGTACGCTTGCTGGGCGTGCAGGCTTCGTCGTTCGATGAAGTCGCGGAGCAGCGCAATCTGCTGGAAGATGATCGCCGCCATCGCTGGGAAAAAGCCCTCTCCGCCGCCGACAAGCTGCGCGATAAGTTTGGCGAGTCGAGTGTCACCCTGGCCACCGGGCTCAAAGGCGGATTCCGCGAGCGCACCCACGAGAATCCCGCCGGACTGCCAGGAAAAAAGAAGTAGCAACCGTGCTGTCGCGCGCCCCGCCAGGGTGCCCCTCGTCTCGCCGTGGTTGCGAGAAGTGGGATTCATCCCAGTACAGATTCAGCCGCGCCCGCCCAAGCGCCACCAATCCCAACCGGCTTGTCATCCGGAGGCCGCCGAATTGCCCGCTCCGCGGGCAATTCCCACGAAGGATCCCAGGCCCGGTTCCATCGGCACAAACGTGTCCGAGACCGCCCGCCGCAGGAAAGCTTTCTCCTATTGCTGCGTGATTGCCCCCTGGCTGACGTCGGGATCGCTGGAGACCTTTGTCTCGGTCCCCACCAACCGGACCTCGCGCGTGCGGCTTCCTGCCAGGTGAATCGTCTCCGCCTGCGAAGCACGCAGCGTGACCTTCTCCGCATTCTTCAACTCAATGACCGGCGCCGTCGATCCGGGCGGTGTCTCGACATCCAGGTTATCGCAGCCCAGTCCTTCTACATCCTCCACTGTCAGCCCCGTTTGCCAGGTACTGGAGTACGGCTGCTCCCAGCTAATTTCGACATCCCGCATCGAAAAGTTGCGCGCATAGCGCAGCGCCATGGCCGTACGCGTGGCTTCATATTGTCCCTGCGGATCGCGCGAAACAAACAGGCGCATATTGTCGAGGCGAACATTTTCCAGCCAGCTGTCGGCATGCCCATTGATTTCCGATGTGCCCACGCCGTGCGCAATCACATTCGAAATCGATACATTCCGGATTTTGCCCGCGGCGGAGTCGTGTTCAACTTTCTTTCCTTCGAGCTCGCTGCGCTTCAGGATGTTGAAGTGAAACGGCTCACCTTCCCCCCACCAGAACCAATCGAAGCGCCGCGTAGTGATCGAAAGGTTCGAAATCGTCACGTCTTCGACCACCCCGCCTTCGAAGATCATAAATGCCAGCCCGCGATTCGCCTCGGTAATCACCACGTTATCAATCGTGACCCGCCGGATGGCGTTGGAGTTGCCATCACAAAATTTCAGCGCCGCCGAGGCCGAAGACAGCCGGCAGTTGGTCACCGTAACATTTTCGGTCGGCAGCGCCGGACCCCAAACCCGTGGAAGACCAGAACACGATGGCATCATCGCCGGTCTCGATGGTCGAGTTGGCGATGCGCAGGTCCTGGCATCCGTCGGGATCGATGCCATCCGCCCACACGCCTTCTTTGCCGCTCGAATAGATGTACACACCGTCGATGACGATGCGTTTGCAGGCGTACATGTTGATGGTCCAACTCCGCGAGCGCAGAAATTTAAGCCCGGTAATGCGTACATCCTGGCAGCGCAGCAGCAGAACCAGGTGCGGGTAAATGGTCTGCTTGGGAAATCCCGTCGGAAACGGCCGCAGCAGCGGCTTGCCCGTGGCTTCCATCCGGCGCTGGTTGCGGCGGATATTGGCATCGCTGAAGTCACCATTGGGCCGCCATTCGTAGCTGGCCTGGCCATCAAGGGTGCCGCGGCCTTCGAGCGCAATGTCGTGCAAATCCTCGCCCAACAGCAAGGCCGTTTTCTTCGGATCGAATTGCCGCCCGTCGAGCGCAGCAAACAGGGTTGCGCCCGCCTCCAGATACAGGCGTACTCCCGATCGCAGCTGCAGCTGGCCGGAGGTGTACTCGCCCGGCGGAACATAGACCGTTCCACCGCCGGCTCTTCCGCACGCGTCAATCGCCTGCTGCAGCGCGGGGCGCGCGTCATCCTGTTTGCGTCCGGTTGCGCCGTAGTTCGCTACGTTGAATGCAGGCTGCGCCGCGGGCTCCAAAGTGGGACGGGAAGCATCCCCGAAAAGCTTGTGGCCGAACAGTGGCGCGATGGCAGCGGCTCTGGCAGCGGAGCCAAAAAAACGGCGACGGTCAAGCAAGGCATCCTCCATATATTGCGGCCAAGCATGTGCGACGAAAATGCACGACGAAACGTGATGCTATCGTCTGCGCCGGGCGTTGACAATAGAAGGGAAGTGGGCCTCGCGGGCGGTGTTAGTAGGGGCAGCGTCTTGAGGGCTCACGGGTGCCCCTCGATAAGAGCGAAGGCCTGTCAAGGACAAAAGTATCCTGGGCGGTGCCGGAGCACCGCTTGTTTTGCCAGAGAGGTTGAGGACCAAGCCTCTGGAAATCTCACGCTGAATCATTTCCCGGTGGACTTACGTTCCACCAACCATCGATTCGACCGTAACTGCGGCCATGATTCTTCTATGCGAACATCCCGTCTGTACGGGATGCCAGAGCGCCCAATCAGTTCAAGTTGGCAAAAGGAAAAGGAATTTTTCCATCTTGCCGATCGCTTTCGCGCCGCCAGCGACCCCGAGCAGGTGAAGCAGTTGGGCGACGAATTGGGCCGTTTTGTCTTTGGTAGATAGCGCCTGAGATGGGGGCCAACCAAATACAAAGGGCGGCTTCGCCGCCGCCCTCGAAACTTAACCTTGGCAGAACGCCTAGGTTCGCACCTTACACTTCAAGCTTCCCGCTCCCGTACTTAAGTGTCAAGCACCATTCCATCCTTCACTAAATGACGTTTGGGAGTGGCCCCGCCGGTGAGACTCGAACTCACGACCTCTAAGGTGCCAACCTGGCGCTCTATCCAGGCTGAGCTGCGGGGCCAGGTTGCATGTCACGCCCGACCATCAGAACCTGAGACTCGCACCCACCTGTTCGACTCACGACGACTTCCCGCCGCCGATTATGTCTCAGACGCTGGCCGTTGAAAGTGACGGATGAACATCGCATGTGCTTCCCCGACCTCGATACTATTCATTCGGATACCCACCTCGCCGCTACCCCTTTCTTTTTCAATCACTTACCATCCGCCTAATCCCCCAAATCCCCGCTAAACCTCGTTTTTACCCCGTTCATTGCTTCTCGGTGTGCTAACCTCCACAATCACACTAGGATAGGTGTGAGGCAATGTCTGCTGCGGCCCCTTCGTGTATCCCGGCTCAGGCAGAAGATTCCAGGTTCAAGTTGTTAAACCCAAAGCGGTTGGCAACAATCTAAACGTAACGCGACTTCCGTCTGTGGAAAGGCAATTAGGATATGCACAAGCCGGTCAAATACGTAGAGAAAGCAGTGACGGTGGCCGCCCGCGGCGCGTGGGTGGTTTTTGATGGTCTCAATCGCATCAAGCAGAACCCGTCCCCGATCCCTAAGTGGTCCGACAAGCCTCTTCTTAAGTCGTACGAGAAGTCGAAGCCGCCGCTCGGCTGGCCGCGCGCGACTGACTCGCTTTGCCCGAAGTGCGTGCCGGAAATCCGCCAGCAGATTCTCGATGGCAAACTGCCGGTCGAAGTGCTGCTCAACGAAAAAGTCGGCGAGATCAAGGCCACCATCGTGGAGCGCGACGGCAAGATTCTGATGGTGAAAGACTGCCCCATCCACGGCCACTTTGAAGATGTGATGTCCATTGACACTGTCTTCTCCAAGCACTTGGAAGATGTTTTCCCCGGCCGCGACATCAAGGCTCACAACGACGAGAAGCTGCACAACCACGGCACCTCGACGGTGAAATACGGCCGCGGCTCGGTGCTGACCATCGACCTTACCAACCGCTGCAACATGATGTGCGATCCCTGCTTCATGGACGCGAACCAGGTCGGGTTCGTCCACGAGCTCACCTGGGACGACATCAAGACCATGCTCGACAACGCCATCACCATCAAGCCGCGGCGCCAGATGTCGGTGCAGTTCTCCGGCGGCGAGCCTACGTTGTCGCCTTATTTCCTCGACGCCGTGCGCTACGCCCGCAAAGTGGGCTACAACAGCGTGCAGGCCGCGACCAATGGAATTGAATTTGCCAAGAGCTTCGAATTCTGCCAGCAGGCGGTCGAAGCCGGCATGCGTTACGCGTACCTGCAATTTGACGGCATTGGCAACGCGGCCAATGCGCACCGTAAGGTCGGCAACTTGTTCGATGTGAAGTTGAAGGCGATCGACAATCTGCATCGTGCCGGAGTGGAAATCGTTCCTGTGGTGACCATCGTGAACGGCATCAACAACGAGCAGGTGGGACGCATCATCAAGTTCGCGCTGGATAATCCGAAGAAAATCGGGTTTCTCAGCTTCCAGCCGGTCAGCTTCACCGGCCGCGACGAAGCCGTTACCGACGACCGCCGCCAGGCGCAGCGCTACACGCTGTCGCACCTGGCGCACGACGTGAAAAATCAAACCGGCCTCGGCGAGCCCGCCCGCGACTGGTTCCCGATTTCGTTCATGTCTACCTTCAGCGACTGGGCCGACCTCATGCACTCGAGCGACGCCGACAACAACTGGGGCCAACTCTCTTGCGGTTGCCACCCGAATTGCGGGACGGGGATGGCGGTGATGATTGACAAAGAAACCAAGGAAGCTGTGCCGGTCACGGCATTCCTCAAAGGCGACCAGTTGGCCAAGGATATTGCCAAGGTCAACGATGCGGCGCGCGGAAAGTTCCTGACGATTGTGGGAATGGCGCTGTGCCTGATGAAGAATTACGATCCCTTCCAGTCGCCGACGCACTTTAAGTTGATGGATCTGCTCAAGAAGTTCGACAAGAACTTCAATGCCACGGGCAAGAACTACGGCAAAGTGGGGCCGGACCGCACGGTGGAAGATGTGATGAAGCGGCGGCAGGATCGCTGGAATTTCCTGTTCATCGCCGGCATGTGGTTCCAGGATCTGTTCAACTACGACTTCCGGCGCACCGAGCAGTGCATTATTCCTTACGCCACGCAGGAAGGCGAAATTTCGTTTTGCGCTTACAACACCGGCGTGGGATGGCGGAACATTATCGAGAAGATGCACATGACGGCCACGCTTACCAAGTGGTACGAAGAGCACGGGCGGCATGAGATCTTCGCCGGCGGCAAGAACGTGAAGATGGACGACGTCAACCACGGGCTGCTGCTGAAAGACGAGCTGGTTACGCTGGAAGAGCAGCGCGATCTGGATAAGCTGGGCATCGCCAAGAATATCGGCGAAGAGAAGAAGCGCGCACGCGATGCCAAGGCAGCAGCGGCCCGCGGCCCGCAAGTCAACGACGACGCCTACAACGCCCGCATGGCGGCGCTGTATCGCGAAGTGGTGCTGAAAGAGAAAACAGTGCAATCCGAAGGCGGGTTCATTCCTCTGGACGCGCTGACGGCTCCGGCAAATGGCAACGGACAAAATGGCCTCCACGGAATTGCGCCCGCGCCCAAGCCCCAGGAAGCGGAGCCGGTAGCGGGAGATTAGTTTTTAGTTCTCAGTTGCTGGTTCGCAGTTCTGAGTAAAAGAGCCGCCCTCGAAGGGGCGGCTTTTGCTTGCGGTGGCTTGGCAAAACTCCCCGCCCTGTCGCAAACCCCGCGACAAGGACGGGGCACCCAGATGGCCAGCTATTTCTTCGGACGCGGGTTGCGCCTGAGTGCCGGCGGCTCGCGGAGCAGGTGCCAGGCTTCGCGATACTGTTCGAAGCGAGAGCAGCGGGCGCCGTCGGGGTAAAAGCGGAGCATGGGCGAGGGCATGCAGGCGGCGACCGGCAGCACGTACCAGATGTCGCGGGGCACGACGTGGGCGACGAGGAAATCGATGTCATCGGAGGTGTAGGTGGCGCGGCCTTTGCCGGCGGAGTAGGCGGCGCGAACCTCGTAGGCGCGGGCCCGGGTGATCTCGGTGCACTTGACCTGTACGCGCCAGAAGAAGTCGGGAGAGGCGTCGCGGGAGCAGGCGACGACGAAATCGTAACGTTCGCTATCGCCCCAGGGCTTGGCGACGCGGAAGCCGAGGCCGGTAGCTTTGGTTAAGAAGGCGGCCTCGGAGAACTCTCCGGTGCGCTTGGTGTTCTTGCGCGAGCCTGGGTTCTTGGTTTTTCTGGTTGAGGATACGGGATGATTGGCCATGATATCCATTCGGGCAACAAAAAAGGCGCAGCTTTGGGCCGCGCCTCTTGAAATTTGACTATACATCTAGTCTAGCAAATTGGAGGGGGTAAATGGGACATGCTGTGCAACTTTATATTTTGCTTGTAATCAGGTGATTAGAGGGAATTTGATGGTTTTATGGGCTTGACAAGAATTGGGGAAAAGGGAGATTTTGGGGGATTTCGGTGTCGGTCGGCGGTGATTGGCCTGGGGCGAGAGCCGATAGCTGAACGTGCGGTTCGGAGGGAGAAAGAAGAAATAATGGGTGAGGCTTGTTGCGCCCAGGTTTGGAAGAGGAAAAGGCAAGGTAGCTCGCCCTTAGGCATCCGACTACCTCCGCGTTAATCTCCGAAAAAAACCATTCGGGGGGATTGGGCTTCCAGCGCGGGAATCGTATTCGACTTGTTTAACCTGGTCAAATGAGCCCCCGATAATTCATGAGAGTATGCACTTGACACAAGGTTCACTCCCCTGTACTACCTGAAGCATGGTTATTCCTTTTGGCCCGCTTTCTTCTCCGATTTCGATTGGCCCTTTACGTGCTTACGGACGGCCTTCGCAATCTCAGGATGAAAGACTCGTTTCAGAACCTCTTCGTCCGTTAGTTCCATCGCGTGTTTTTTCTTCTTGGGCATGGTGATCTATGACAGAAGCAATTGACCTTTGCGAACTCGTTGATCGCTGCGGCGATGACCAGAAGTGCCGGAACTACCTTGAACACCTACGCTGGCCCCATGGAATCGTCTGCCCAAAATGCGGCGGAAACAAAATCTCTTCCATCCTAAAACGCGACCAGCATAATTGCGATACTGAATCATGTGGATATCAGTTCTCTGTGACGGCGGGGACGATCTTTCACGATACGCACCTGCCGCTCACCAAGTGGTTCCTTGCTACGTTTCTGCTTTGCCAATCTCGCAAAGGAATGTCCGCCAACCAACTCAAGCGGATGCTCAGGATCAACTACCGGACAGCGTGGTATCTCTGCCACAGCATCCGCCACGCCATGATTGAGGCGCAGCCGCTTGAGAAACTGGACGGAAAAGTCGAAGTTGATGAAACCTACGTAGGCGGTAAAAAGATCGGCCAAGGCGTTCTTGCTGGCAAACGGGCGAAGGAAGTCGTTATCGGTATCCGTCAGCGCGGCGACGATCTGCGATTCTTTCACGCCGAAGATGCGAAATCCGGCACATTGGCGAAGTACATCAAAGAGAACGTTGGCGCCGATGTGGATGTGCTCCTGACGGACGAGTTCTCGTCCTACCCCTTCGCGCTCGACAAGGCGGGAATCTCTCGCGATAAGCACCAAACAATCGAGCACAAGGACCGTGTTTACGTTCGGGGTGATATTCATACCAATACCGTGGAGTCGGCGTTTTCTTTGCTCAAGCGGGGCATTATGGGCACTTGGCATAGGGTTTCCGCGAAGCACCTGCCCGCGTACTTGGACGAAATGACTTGGCGATTCAATAACCGTAAAAACCCTTTCCTATTCCGAGATACCATGCTCAAACTCATTGCGTCTGACAACCTGGAATACAAAACACTTACCAAAGCCGCTTAATTCTCGACCACAAAGACAAAATTGTTCTAGGTTTTCTGGGGCCGTTGTGTCCTATACCGCACCGCACCATAGAATTCGCGTTCTGAGCCATCACGCAAAAATCTAACCCGCTTTCTTGTTTGTAAGAATCGTCGGAGTAAGCTGAAATTGCCATAAAAATTAAACTGGTCTCTCCGTTGTTTATCGCTAAGTTACTCACGTCGGTCGCGGTGAGCCGATGAGTACTACCAACGAGAGTCATAACGGTGCCCACGTTTGGAGGAAGGTCAACCAAGTAAAAGGCGCTACTGCTCGACGATTCTTCGCTGTCCTTGGCGAAGATTTTTTCCAAGTTATCCCATAGTTCCTGTTCTCGCTTTTTCAGATCATCGTTACTGGCAAATCCTCCGTCTAGAGCAACTATGTAGGCTTGATGAGAATGTAGCGTGTAAGCGGCGTCGTTATGTAACGAGATGTTGAGTTGCGGAGCCCCGCCAACCTGAAATGGCAGAATCACCGCGTTATCGACCCTAACGTCAGAAGTAGGAGGTTTTGCTTCTGGCCATGCCGTGACCACCCAAGCGCTTACCAACAAGAGTGCCGCACTGGCAACTAGCCAGCGTCGCTTGGGGGAGTGGATGACCCCCGAGAGATTTATCAAGTGGGGAACGGACACACCCAAGATAATTGCTGCCGAGATAACCAAACTGAGCGGGTTTTTGTCTGTGTAAGCTAGAAATATCATCATCACAAGGGCAGCTACTGTTAATAGCCGCTCATTAGTCGTCGTTTCTGGATGTCTCCGCATGGCGGGAATTGTACACTTGCGTCAAGTGCATAATCCCGATAATTCATGCTTTATTTTCTTTTGCTTGGAGGTGTTTTTTAAGGTGGAGGAGGCGAGTGAAAGAGGATAATCGTTTATCGCAGCGCTGAAGCGCTGCGCCACCCCAAAGCCTACACCAGCCAAAACTCTCCTTCATCACGCTGCAATCTCGCGGCGCCACCCAAAATCGGATTGGCGAAGCACACGGCGGCGCCGGGATTTGCGGTTGATCACGGCCTGGAGACTTTGCCTCGCCCTATACTGGGTGCTATGCCGGATGCGGATCTGCTGGGGCCGCTGCACCGATATTGGGGATACAGGGCGTTTCGTCCGCTGCAGGAGCGGGTGGTGCGCAGCCTGGTGGAGGGGCACGATACTTGCGTGATTATGCCGACGGGCGGGGGCAAGTCGTTGTGCTACCAGCTGCCGGCGCTGGTGCTGGGGAAAACTGCGGTGGTGGTTTCTCCGCTGATCGCGCTTATGCACGACCAGGCGGCGCAGCTGGCGCAGATGGGAGTTCCGGCGGCGGTGCTGAACAGCACTCTGGCGGCGGGGGAGCAAGCGCGCATTATGGTGAAGGCGCGGGAAGGTGAATACCGGCTGCTTTACCTTTCTCCGGAGCGGCTGGGGCGCGAAGATACGATTGGCGTGGCTGCGCGGGATTCCGCTGTCTTTCTTCGCCATTGATGAAGCCCATTGCATTTCGGAGTGGGGACATGAATTCCGCCCGGATTACCGGCAGCTGAGCCGGCTGCGGGCGCATTTTCCGAACTGCCATATCGCGGCATTTACGGCCAGCGCCACGCAGCGGGTGCGGCACGACATTGTGCACCAGCTGCAGCTGCGGGCTCCGCATAAATATATTGCCAGTTTTCACCGTCCTAACCTGCGGTATGCGGTGAAGGAGTGCGGGGCTCGAGAGATGACCGGGCAGTTGCTGAGGCTGCTGCGCAACTACCGCGAGGGCAACGTGATCGTGTACGAGCCCACGATTGCGCGGGTGGAGCAGACAGTGGATTTTCTGGAGGACAACGGCGTGGCCGCGACCGCCTACCATGGCAGAATGGAGCCGGCGCTGCGCAAGCGCAATCAGGAAGCATGGATGTCGGACGAAGTGCGGATTCTGGTGGGAACGATTGCGTTCGGACTGGGTATTAATAAGGCGGCGGTGCGAGCGGTGATACACATGTCGCTGCCGAAGTCGATTGAGCAGTATTACCAGGAGGCGGGACGCGCGGGGCGGGATGGGAATCCGGCGGACTGCATTTTGTTGTGGCAGAAGCAGGATGCGGCGCTGCTGGCGCATTTCATGAAAGAGATTAGCGATGCCCAGGAGAGAAACCGGGCCTGGCAGCGCTACCACGACATCCGCGATTTTGCCGATTCAAAGGAGTGCCGGCAACGGCAGATCTGCCACCATTTTGGGGAAAAGCCGAAGTGGGAGACTTGCGGGATTTGCGATGTATGCGGGGGCGCGCCGGCGGGGTTGACGGAGAGCGCGACGAAGGAATCGGGGAAGAGGGAAGGCGCGAAGAAGGCGGCGCGGACCGTGGCGGTGGCCGGAGGCGCTGCCCTGCCGGCGGTTGACGAAGCGCTGCGGGATTACCTGCGGGAGTGGAGGCGGAAGGTGGCGCGGGCGCAGGGCTCTCCAGCATTTGTGGTGATGCACGATACCACGCTCGAAGAAGTTTGCCGGAAGCAACCGAAAACCATGGCGGAACTATTGCGGATTAGCGGGTTTGGAGAGCGCAAAGCGGAGATGTATGGTGCGCAGATTTTTGCCGCGCTGGAAGGCTTTGCCAAGGGGGCGCGGGCCAGTGGGGTGACCAAGCCGGTGTCGAGTCCGGCGGCTGCGACCAAGAGGCTGCTCGAAGAGGGGCAGAGTTTTGCCGAGATTGCGGGGATTCGCGGGCGGCAGATTTCTACCATCGTCAATTCGGTGGCTGAGTTGGTGGAGAGTGGAGAGATGGAATTCAAGACGGGCTGGGTGGCGGCGGAGAAGCAGAAAGAGATTGAAGCGGCGTGTGCGCGGTTGGGGACGGCGGGGCTGCGGCCGATCAAGGAGGCGGTGGCGGCGGAGATCAGTTATGAGGATATCCGGCTGGTGGTGGCGTGGCTGAGACGACGAGGGAAGCAGGCGGGGTGATGGGGTGGCACTCGCTCCCGGGGGAAAACCGCTGGCGGGCTGGCGCTCGCCCTGGACGGGTCAGAGACCCGTCCCTACGGGAACGAGCCCACCCTTTCGCAAAAGACGCGAAAGGATGTGGCGTCCGGCGAAGGGATGGGGTAGTCGGCTGCCGAGCTTTGCTCGGCTGGACAGCCGAGGGCGGCTGTCCCTACGTCAGTGGGAATGGGCGAGGAGTGAGATCAGCAGAGTGCTCGCGCCGTTCCAGAAAATCTGCACGCCGATGCAGACCAGCAGGAAGGATGTGAGTTGCACGATGACGGTCATACCGGTGGCGCCGAGGACGTGGGCGAGGCGGTCGGCGAAGGCGTAGCAGAGATAGATGCTGGCGGCGAGCAGGGCCGATCCGACAAAGGCGGCGAGCACCGAGAGCACGTGAAAGCCGTGATGGTAGGGAGCGTTGGCGCCCAGAGTGATGGCGATGGAGATGGAACCGGGGCCGACAGTGAGCGGCAGGGTTAAGGGATAGAAGGCGTGGCGGAGGGGATTGCGGACGTCTTGCCCGGCATCTTTGGCACCGTCTGGATCGTCGTCGTAGCGTTGTTTAAGCAGGGTCCAGCCGGTGGAGATAACGATGAGGCCTCCGCCGACCTGCACGACGGGAAGCGAGATACCGAAGAAGGCGAGAATGTGGGTGCCGATGAAATAAGAGCCGACCAGAAGAAAAAAGCTGTTCATGGCGATGCGGAATGAGAGGGCTTTGCGGGTGTCGCGGGAGTATTCGCGGGTGAGCGAGAGAAAGATTGGGGCATCGCCGAGGGGATCGATGATGGGGAACAGAGCGCTGAGAATTAAGAACAGACTCTTGGCGGCTTCGAGCACGGGGGTCCTCCGAGGTGGAAGTATAGCGGGAGGATGGGCGGGGAAACCTCACTCTAGCGGAAAAAGGCGCGCAGTGGCGGGTACCCGCCCGGTTCCCATGGGCCACACTGGCTGCTACCGCACTGTGCTCCCATGCGATATCATCGGAGTATGGCCAGCCTGCACCCATTTACAACTGACGACCCGCAGCTGAAGCCAATTCACCAGAAGGTGATGGCGGGAGAGCGGCTGGGTGAGCGGGAGGCTCTGACCCTGTATCGCACAAGCGATATTCTGGCGGTGGGATGGATGGCCAACGCGGTGCGGGAGCGCATGCACGGGGATAAGGCCTACTTTAACGTGAACCGGCACATCAATCCGACGAATGTATGCGTAGCGGCGTGCCGGCTGTGCGCTTTTGGACGAAAGAAAGATGCTCCCGGCGCGTACACCATGGCGCTGGAAGAGGCGTTTCAGACGGCGGCCTCGGGTTATGACGAGGCGGTGACCGAGTTTCATATTGTGGGCGGGTTGCATCCGGATTTGCCGTTTCAGTATTTTCTGGATTTGATCGCGGGGTTGAAGCAACGCTTTCCGCAAGTGCATCTGAAGGCGTTCACCATGGTGGAGGTCGCGTACCTGGCGAAGCGGGCGAAGCTTTCGATCAAAGAGACGCTGCAGCAGATGAAGGCGGCGGGGGTGGATTCGTTGCCGGGCGGCGGGGCGGAGATTTTTGCGGACCGGATACGGCACATCATTTGCGATCACAAGATCGACGGCGATCAATGGCTGGATACGGCGAAGCTGGCGCATCAGATGGGGCTGAAATCGAATGCGACGATGCTGTACGGGCATGTGGAGAACGACGCAGACCGCGTCGACCACTTGCTCAAGCTGCGCGCGCTGCAGGATGAGACGTGCGGGTTTCAGACGTTTATTCCGCTGGCGTTTCATCCCGATCATACCGCGCTGCGGCATCTGCCGAAGACGACGGGGATGCTGGACATCAAGCAGATCGCGGTGAGCCGGCTGGTGCTGGATAATTTTCCGCATATCAAATCGTATTGGCAGATGATGACGGCAAAGATAGCGCAGATTTCGCTGCGCTTTGGGGCGGACGACATTGACGGGACGGTGGTGGAAGAGAAGATCTACCATGACGCGGGCGCGACCACGCCGCAAGGGATGCGGCGGCAGGAACTGGTCCGGCTGATTCGGGAGGCCGGGCGCGAGGCGGTAGAGCGCGACACGCTTTACCGGCCGGTGGTGAGGACGGAGACTTCGGTTACGGTCGCTGTGTAGTTATCGAGCCGCGATACGCGGCAGAAAAAAGCCAAAAAACTGATCGGGGTTGGACTCCAGGCAGACCTGCGCGTTGGGCGCGCCGGGCTCGGGGCGAGTGAATCCTTTTTCATCCACGCGGATGTGCAGGGGCGTCATGGGGCAGAGTGCGGGATTGATCGTGTAGGCAACCGCCATGGGATCAAACATGGTTGGGGTTTGATTGCCCCACTGCTGGTAAAGAAGAGTCAAGGCGTCGGTGAGCGGCGTGTCCTGACGAAACAGGAAGGCACGCTTGACCTCGTCCAGTTTGAGTTCGGTGGAATCCACCGGGAGAACGTAGAGGGGCACGCGGGAAGCGAAGAGCTTTTGCGCCGAGGGAATGTCATTGATGATGTTCCATTCGGGGTCGGGGGGAACTGGCGGACCGTAGCCGATGTAGTTGTCATAGCCGCGGTACACCGAGCCTCCCATGATGACCACGCGCTTGAGTTGACGGAAGATGGCGGGATCTTTGGCGATGACGGCGCCCACGTTGACCAGCGGGCCGATGCCGATGAGTGTGACTTCATTGGGATAGCGGCGGATTTGTTCGAGGATGAAATCGACCGCGCTGGCGTTCGAAGGATTGGATAAATGGCCACCCTCGGCATAGCGGCGCTGGGTAAAAGTGCTCTTGGTTTGGGTTGGGGTGCCGGCGAACACGGGAATGTCGGGGCGCCCGGCTTCGGTTAGCAGGCGGCTGGCGAGTTTGGCGCGAAGTTCGGTGTCGCCGAAGGTGGTGGTGACGCCGAGGATTTGTAGCTCGGGGCTATGCAAGGCGAGGGCCAGGGCGAAGGCGTCATCGATGTCGTCGCCGATGTCGGTATCGATGATGACTTTCTGCGGGGCGAGGGGCGTTTGCGCGGCGCACACGGAGGCGCACACGGATAAGATGAGAAAAAGGAGACAGAGTAGGAAGCTCACGGACAATCGCCGAGATGAGGAGGATTTCAAGACAGCATTGTTCTTGGCAGAAGTCATCGGGTTGAGATTAAAGCAGATCGGGAATGGCGAAACAAGGGAAGCACAAACTCATCAACCACAAAAGACGCGAACGAACAGCGGAGCGGTGAATCGATGGGCTGAATGTTTAAAGAGAGGAAAACTACAAGTATCGGGAACACGGAGATACGCAGCGCGAACTGAGCGGTGAATCATTTGCCAGAAATTTGCTCCGGCGGTCCTTCCAAGGAATAAGATTGAAGCAGGAAAGAGGAGCTTCACGGGATCCGCTACCCGTTATCTGAGGCTCGCCTTTCCGAGGCGTAAAACAATGAATGTACATATGACTTACAGGTTGCATAAGACTCCTTCTATTGAAAAAGAAATCCATCATCTGACAGAAAAGGTAGGCAAGCGGTTACAGGTATTTCGCCCGGAGCTGATTCACTTGCACGGGAGCCTGGAGGAAAATTCGCCGCGGGAGGGGATGGTGGTTTCGCTGAACTTGCGGCTGCCCACGGGCCAGTTGGCGGCGCAGCGCTCGGCGGCGACGGTTCGAGCGGCGTTGAAGCTGGCGTTCGACGATTTATTGCGGCAGGTTACCAAGCACAAAGGTTTATTGCGGACCACGCACGACTGGTCGCGGCGCCGTTCGACGAAAGAGCGCACGGTGCGGCAGGTTCCATTTGAAGACACGATAGCCGCGGTGCCGACGCCGAAGATCAGCGCCGATGACGTGCGTGGCTACGTGAATGTGAACCTGAACCGGCTGGAGCGGTTTGTGGAGCGCGAACTCTATTTTCGGGAGGCCGCTGGAGAACTGGAGCCGGACGCGGTGAACAAGGAAGAAGTGATAGATGAGGCGATTGCGCGCGCCCTGAGCGACGGGGATAAGCCGGAGCGGCTGGCGCTAGAGCCTTGGCTCTATCATCTGGCGATTCGTTCGTTGAACGAATTGACGGCTCCGGATGGTAATGACGGACATGCCGTCCATCTGGAAGAATCGGCGCGGCCGGTGAATGTGCGGGCCAGCGATGAGGCGGAGATGCAATTTCACCAGCCCGATGAGAGCTTTACCGAGGAGACGGTGATTGCAGACCGCCGTCTGGCCACACCCGAGGACATTGCATCTTCCGACGAGATGGTGCGGTTGGTGCAGTTTGCGCTCGGCGCTGTCCGGCGCCATGACCGCGAGGCATTTCTGCTGCATGCGCTGGAAGGATTTTCGGTGGAAGAGGTTGCGGCGATTTCGGGGCGCAGCGCGGAGCAGGTAGAAGCGTCCATTGTGACCACGCGAAGCCATTTGCGGAAGTCAAACTTTATATCCGAATCGTTCCGAATGCGCTTGATTCAGAATGCGGGAACGGCCTAATTTTATTTTGCGGCGAGATTGGTTCGCATTCACGCTGCCCAGAACTGCTCGCGTCTAAAACTGATATGCTTTTTTGTCTTCAGAGTTTCGGGGAGGTGCCATGGGTGTTTCGCGGCGCGACTTTTTGGCGACGGCTGCGGTAAGTTCTTTATCGCTGGGAATGCAGGGACAGGAGAAAGCGGATGCAGCGGTGAATCCCACAGAGAACTCGAAGCCGGGAAAGCTGCCTATTATCATTTGCGCAAACAACGGAATACCGTATCTCGATGACGCTTACGCTTTTCTTAAAGGCGGCGGTGACACACTGGAGGCGGCTTTGCGCGTGGTGCGGGGGCCGGAAGATGACCCAAATGACACCAGCGTGGGCCTAGGCGGGATCCCCAACGAAGAAGGCGTGGTTGAGCTTGACGCCTGCTGCATGCACGGGCCGACGCGACGCGCGGGGTCGGTCGGAGCGGTTCGCAATATCAAGAATGTCTCGCTGGTCAGTAAAGCGGTGATGGAGCACACGGGGCACGTGATGCTAGTGGGCGAGGGCGCGGAACGGTTCGCGGTGGATATGGGATTTCAGCGAGAGAATCTGCTGACAGACCACGCCCGAAAAATATGGCTATTGTGGAAGGAATATCACTCGAACGACGACTGGTGGGGACCGGGAATGGCCGACCCGCACTGGAAGGCACCGCAGACCGGAGAGCCGCAGTCGGAGTTGTGGCAGGAGCGGTTCCGGCGGCTGCAGGAAAGAGCGGCGGAGCTCGGGATTGATCCGGAGAAGCGGCTCGCTGCGGTGCGAAAAGTCTTGTTTCCGCCGACGGGAACAATCCATTGCTCAGTGGCGAATGAAAAATGCGAAGTATCGGGTTGCACGACTACCAGCGGATTGGCGTTTAAGCTGCCGGGACGGGTGGGCGACTCGCCGATTATCGGTGCGGGATGCTTTACCGATCCGGATGTGGGATCGGCGGGCGCGACCGGCAGCGGGGAAGAAAACATTAAGATTGCGGGCGCGCACACAGTGATCGAGAACATGCGGCATGGCATGACGCCACTCGAGGCCGGTCTGGATGCGATGCGGCGGCTTACGCGGCTGTACAACAATGACATGAACAAGATTCACTTCATGGACATGCGGTATTACGTTTTGCGCAAAGACGGCGCGTATGCGGGAGTTTCGCTATGGGAGGGAATTCCCGGGAAGCCGCATGTTTTCGGCGTGCACGATGGAACGAGGCGCGCGGAGAAGACGGTTGCTTTGCTAAAGGGAGTTTCGCAGGAGTTTCCGCCATTTCCGCCGGTGCCGGAGGAGTTTAGGAAAGATCTGAGGTAAGCTGCCCGGAATGAATACGCCGGGTTTATGAGATTTGGACCTCGATCCATTCGACGGGAGTACCGTCCACGATTTCGCGCAGCGGGATTCTGAGTTCAGCATCCTGCGTAGCGACGGTGCTGGCCTGCGATTTCCCTCCGAAATAATGTTCCGTGACGGTGGCGGATGCGGGCGCCGGTGATTGGCGACGCAGAGTGAGTTGGCCGTCTCCATAGGGAACGATGGCAAGCTTCGCAGTCCGGTCGAGCGCATCGCCGGTCTGAGAGGCGACGACCATGGAGGCAGTTGTCTTCACAATTCCACCGAATTCGGTTGTACCCGCTCCACCATCAATGCGTTGCGTGCGGAGCGCAACCAGCACGGGAATATCATTTTCAAATCTGGCCCAGGACGAGGCATGCGCGCCGCGGTTCTCCGTGTTGAAGACAGGATCGAGCGGCTGCACGGTAAATAGATTCGTGGGCCGCACCAGATGGGTGAACCCATTGTATTTGGAGAGGATGTGCGGAGTGGGTTTGGCGCCCGCGTCGTCACTGGGATCGAAAGAGACGATGCAGCCGACTGTACCCACCGCCACCGAGTCAAACCAGATGGATGGCGCGCTGGCCCAGTCGTAACCGGTGGAGCCGTAGGTGGGCATGCCGAATTCGCCACAGAGGCCGCAGAAGAAGAAGCGCCGGTTGGCTTCCAGGTCATATTCGCCTTTGTTCATACATAGGTCGTCGAGGCTGTGCAGATCGAGATAATTAGCGAAGAGCGGCGAGAGGTGGTAGTACATGACGACGATATCGGGATTCTCTTGGCGCATGGCGCTGACCACGATATCGAGTCCTTGGGCCAGCATGCGTTCGCCGGCCCATTGCATATCGTAGGGGGCGACGGTGTCGAGAACGGGAATCTCGTAGCCGAAGTCGAATTTCACTAAGTCGGGCTGGTAGCGGCGCACGAAGCGGCGAGCGCGGTCGCGGATGACTTTTTGAACTTCGGGGCGGGTGAAATCCAGAAGGTACCAGCCCTGAGAGCCGTCCTTGATGAAGTAGGGCTTGCCGTCGAGCTGACGCAGCATTTGTAGCGGCGTGAGGCCGAGACTTGAGGGATCTTCACAGCGCAGAAAGGCTGCCCACAAACCGAGGCTCAGACCTTCGGCGCTCAGTTTGGCAAGAAACGCTTCGAAGTGAGGAAGGCGTTCGGCCGAGTGTTCGAGGCCACCGTATTTGCCCTCCCATTGATCGTCAATGGAAAAAAGACCGGCGCGCAGGCCGGAAGATTTCAAGTCGCTATAAAACTTTTCAAGGGCGGCTTGATCCAATTTGCTGCCATCTTTGTTGGTGACGATCTGCTCACCCCAGGTGCACCATTGCGGAGTGAGGAGCGTAGCATTTTTGCGCGGCGAGTTCACTTTCTTGTGGATAACGCCGCCAGCGAGCAGGCCGCGATAGTAACTGCGGATGGCTTCGTAATAATTTGGGGCGAAGGCCCAGAACAGATTCGCACCGAGGGTGAATTTGGAGGGGCCACGCATGTGATTCCACAAGTCGCCGCGGTAGTCGAAGACGAGGCTGGCGCGTCCATGCTGCTGTTCGAGATACAGATCGGAATTGGGAAGATCGCTGAGGCCGCAACAAAAGGCGTTGGTGGTGGTTGGGGCGGCAGCTTCCTCGGGTGTGCCCGCGCCGGTCGCGCGGAAACCGGCGAAGTAGTGGCAGGGAAGCGCCCACTGCTGCGTGATGCCGGAGCCGGCGCGGCCAAGCGAGGTGCGCAGGCTGAGCCCCACTTCGGCGGATACGATGGGACTGACGGCATTGCTCTCGCTGATGCCGGGCAGGACGAGATGGACGGTGCGAAGAGCGGAATTGGCGGATGCTCCGCCAGCATCGGCGAAGAGATTGAGACTGACGATGTCTTCGTCGGCTGAGGACTCGTAAATGACTGGCTCAAGCCAAAGAGCGTCGTCTTCAAATCGCCAGGCTACGGCGATAGTGCCGGAGCCGTTAACGTTGGCGTAGGTCCAAGTGGCGCGGTTGCCTTGAACTTCATGATGAGCCAGCTTGCCGGCAACAGCGCGGCGTGTGGTTTGCCCGCGGGATTGAACGATCACCGACGGCTGCAGCGGGCCGCTGGTGATGACGCGGCCTAATTGATCGAGGATGCGAAAGCGATCGGTAGCGGCGGACCAGTCCCAAGCGTAGCGGTTGCCGGTGAATTTGAAGGATTGGCTGGAGTCGAGAAGCTTGGGAGATTGGGTTTCAGCGTCCAGGCCGAGGGTAACGACCAGGCAGGTGGCGGCGGTGTTTTGTAGAAATTGGCGTCGGTTCATGGCTTAGGTAGTCAAGAAAAACGACAATATATCATTGACACGAGTCGAGAAGTGGATGCGACACCAGTGCCGTCCTCTTATTTGCGGCGCCGTTAACGCCTTCTGCGTAGTCCAGAATATTTGTGTCGAGCGCAAGTCGCATGGCTACTCGTATAGGTCGTCGCGCTTCCAGAGCCCGATCTTTGCCACCCGTTCTGAGCGGAGCCGCGCAAGAAGAGATTGCTGGGCCTTCAGGGCTGCGTTGTTGCCCTCCTGAACGGGCGCGAAGCGGGCAACGGGCCGGCCGTGGCTGGTGACTACATAACTCTGTCCCTCGCGCGCTTCCCGCAGCAGCTGAGAGAAGTTGCGATGGGCATCGGCGGCGGAATCAGAAGGCGTCAATTCCGGTGACGCTGCTGCCGATGATTAGGGTATGAATGTCGTGGGTGCCTTCGTAAGTCTTGACCGATTCGAGATTCGCCATGTGGCGGAAAATGGGATACTCGTCGGCGATGCCGTTGGCGCCAAGGATGTCGCGTGACCTGCGGGCACACTCGAGGGCCATCCAAACATTGTTGCGCTTCGCCATGGAGATGTGCGGAGAGCGGGCTTTGAGGCTGTCTTTCAGGCGGCCAACTTGCAGGATGAGAAGCTGAGCTTTGGTGATTTCGGAGATCATCCAGGCGAGCTTTTGCTGTACCAGTTGATGGGAGGCGATGGGTTTGTCGTGAAACTGTTTGCGAAACAGGGAGTATTGCAGGGCGCAGTCGTAGCAGGCCATGGCGGCGCCAACGGCTCCCCAGGCGATTCCGTAACGAGCCTGATTGAGGCACATCAAAGGAGACTTGAGGCCATCACTTTTGGGCAGCAGGTTCGATTCCGGGATGCGAACGTCCTGTAAGGAGAGGCTTGAAGTCACGGAAGCGCGGAGCGACCATTTGCCGTGGATGTCTTCAGCGCGAAAACCGGGGCGATCGGTTTCAACCAGAAAGCCGCGAACTCTGTTGTTTTCGTTCTCGACTTTAGCCCAGATGACGGCGACGTCGGCGATGGAACCAGAGGTGATCCACATTTTTTCACCGTTCAGGACATATTCATTGCCCTCTTTGCGGGCGCGGGTACGCATGCCGCCGGGGTTGGAACCGAAATCTGGTTCGGTGAGGCCGAAGCAGCCGAGCTTTTCGCCTTTTTGCAACGCGGGAAGCCAGGTTTGCTTTTGCTCGTCGCTGCCGAAGGTATAGATGGGGTACATGACGAGCGCCGATTGCACACTGACGAAGCTGCGAACGCCGGAGTCGCCGCGTTCCAGTTCCTGGGTGACGAGGCCGTATTCGACGTTCGACATGCCGGCGCAGCCATAGCCGTTCAGCGAAGCGCCAAAGAAGCCGAGATCGGCCATGGGCTTGACCAATTCGCGGGGAAAGCGGCCGGCGCGATTACAGTCTTCGATGATGGGGATGAGATTGTCTTCGATGAACTGGCGGGCGGTATCGCGGACCAGGCGCTCGTCGTCACTGAGCAGGGAGTCGAATTCGAGGAAATCCACTCCGCGGAATTTGATGGCCATAGGGCTCTCCTGTTTCCCGGAAAGCGTGAGGCCCGAACGGCGGGAAACACTTGACGGTAGCAAAGGGGGAGGGGGGCGTCAAACGCGGTGCAGTCGAGGGTGACGAGGAGTTCGCCGCTTATTCCCAACTTGTTATCGCAAACTGGTTTAAACCTGACAGCATTTTCTGGCCACATAATCGCTATCACAACGATCATCCTGCTGAGCATCTCCAATATCTTTATGACATTTGCGGGGCGTGGCCACCCTCAAGTACCGTAACGAGCCGCTGTTTAAAAGGTGATTGCGATCAACTGGGGAATTGCATTTTTTGAATGCTGTTTTCGGGTGCCGGCGAACCGGATCGGGTCCTACGAGTTCAGCGTGGCTCAGCTCAAGGTAATCCATGAAATCATTACCCTCACGGTATTTAGCGGATTTTCGATACTCTATCTGCCGCAATCAATTCGCTGGAACTAGGTTGCAGGATTGGTTCTGATGGTTCTGGCCGTAGCGGTGGTATTCAAGAGATGGTCAAGGGCGTGAGACTGAGGACATCTTGCATGAGACTCCTATTCCTGACTAAAACAGGAAGCGCTCGCCGCGGAGAATTGCCACCTGATTGAACGATTTGATTTTTGACAATTCTTTTGCAAGCTCACGGCAAGAGTAAGGATTATGAGCATCATAGTTGAGAAGCGCTAGTAGCGAGGGAAGGTCATGGGGAAATGATTTCGAAGTTAGCCAAGTTTTGCGTGGGTATTGGCGGGGCAATCATGCTGGGCATGCCGGTTGGCAGCGCGGCAATTCCCACGCTGGCGCCCGCGATTTCTCTGGATGCCGGCTACTTGCTTCTTTACGATCTCGAATTTGAGCAGGCGCATCAGTTGTTTTCCAAGTGGGAGCAGGCGCACCCCAATGATCCCATGGGACCGGCGTCGGATGCCGCGGGATTGCTGTTTTCGGAATTCGACCGTCTGGGGGTTCTGGAGTCGCAATTTTACGAAAACGATACGGCGTTTGCGGCGCGCAAGAAACTTTCTCCCGATCCGATGATCCGCGAGCGCTTTAACGCTGCCCTGGATGACGCTGAAAAGAGCGCTCACTCGCGACTGGCAAATAATCCGACAGACCAGAACGCTTTGTTTGCGATGACGCTGGCGTCCGGATTGAGGGGCGATTATGCGGCCATGATCGAGAAAAGCAATCTGGTGTCACTGCACTACACCAAAGAGGCGAGCCGGTGGGCAGGACAGCTTCTGGTGGTGGATCCGAATTGCTATGACGCTCATCTGGCGACTGGCCTGAGCAAGTACATCATTGGCAGCATGGCGTTGCCAGTTCGCTGGATCCTGCGCCTGGGCGGAATCAACGGAGATAAAGACGAGGGAATCGCCGAATTGCAGATGACCGCGCAACGGGGTAGATATCTGGCGCCTCTTGCCCGTATTATGCTGGCGATCGCTTACGTGCGAGATAAGGATAAGCCGCGCGCCCGGGATCTTTTGGCATCATTGCATGCCGAGTTCCCACGCAACGAACTGTTCGTGCGAGAGTTGTCGAGGTTGGACGGGCAACCTCAGAAGTAAGCTTCGGGGGTGTAGCAGAGAACGCCGGCCTTCGCGGATAAGGGTGTCCGCGCCACATTTTCCTCTTCTCGCAAGTCGTTGCGTTGCATTGTGATTCACCAAGAATTCATGGCGTTGTAACCTGCCTGTAACACTGCGAACGTAGAACCGAGCTACTTAAATCTTCAGGAGGAATAACGAGTGCTACGCAAACTTGCGCTGTTGTGTCTGGCTCTGGCACTACCAGCCGTGGGGCAGACCACACTGAATGGGGCGGGCGCAACATTCCCTTATCCGATCTATTCCAAGTGGTTTAGCGAGTATCACAAGCTTCACCCGGATATCGAAATCAATTATCAATCGATCGGTAGTGGGGGCGGAATCCGCCAGGTTTTATCGCAGACGGTGGATTTCGGCGCCAGCGATATGCCCATGACCAACGAAATGCTGACTCAAGCGAAGATCAAGCTTGTGCATATTCCAACGGTTCTCGGGGCGGTGGTGCCAGCGTACAACGTGCCGGGAGTAAGCGGAGACTTGCGGTTCTCCGGAACGACAATTGCAGATATATGCCTCGGCAAGATCACCAGCTGGAACGACAAAGCCATCGTGGCGGACAATCCAGGAGTGAGCCTGCCAAATCAGAACATTATTGTGGTTCATCGTTCGGAAGGCAGTGGCACGAATTTCATCTTTACCGACTATCTCTCCAAGGTGAGTGGTGACTGGAAGACTTCGGTTGGCGCAGGCGCCTCGGTCAAGTGGCCGGTGGGCTTGGGCGCGAAGGGCAACGAAGGCGTCGCGGGGATGATTCGGCAGATGCAGGGCGCGTTCGGATATGTGGAGTTGATTTACGCAGCCCAAAACAAAATCCCTTACGGCATAGTTAAGAATGCCGATGGACAATGGATTAAAGCCAGTTTGGAAGGGGCGACAGCAGCGGCAGCTTCGGTCAAGAATATGCCGGCCGATTTTCGCGTCTCCATTACCAATGCTCCGGGCAAGGAATCTTATCCGATTTCGAGCTTCACCTGGATGCTAGTTCCCATGCAGGCCAAAGATCCCGCCAAAGGAAAAATCCTGGTGGACTTTCTCAACTGGATGTTGGATAGCGGAGAGAATATGACCAGCCCTCTCGACTACGCTCCTTTGCCGGAGAGTGTTGCAGCGAAGGTTCGCGAGACGATCAAGCAGGTTCACTAAAAAGCACTGGGAAATGGCTGGGCGCCGGAAGCAAAAGCTGGCGCCTGGCCCGATAGAAGCGGCGCGGCGGATTGCTTTATACTGTCTACTGCGTGATCGTGCCGGTGGAACGAAGTGTTGTTGGCGTGGTAGGACGGCCTTCTGGTGTTGATCCGCGTACTCCCGAATTCCGCAACCAGCAGACATTGAATCAGACCCAGACTTGGAAAGTGTATCGCGAGTATGCCTCGCACCTCTCTCGATAATCCGGCCTTCTACATCAACCGGGAATCCTCCTGGCTGGCGTTCAACCGCCGCGTGCTGCAAGAGGCGCAGGATGAGAGCAATCCGCTCCTGGAACGCCTGAAATTTCTCGCCATCAGCGCCAGTAACCTGGATGAATTTTTTGAAGTGCGGGTGTCCGGGTTGGTACAGAAAATCGAAGATGGGCACACGGAAGCCGGGCCCGATGGCTTGACTCTTATGGAAGAGCAAGCGGTGGTGTCGCGCGCGACCCACGACTTCGTGGAGGACCAGTATTCCTGCTGGAATGAGGATCTGCGTCCGCTTCTCAGCCAAAACGGCATTCGCGTGCTCGGGCTGCACGAGCTCGATTCCAAGGCGCGCGCGTTCGTGGACGACTATTGCGAGCGCGAATTAGATATGTTGCTGACGCCGGTAACGGTGGATCCGGCGCATCCGTTCCCGCGGGTGATCAACAAGGCTTTGTGCGTGGCATTTTTATTGCGCCGGCGCCGGCGGTCGTCGATGACTTATACAGGGGTAGTGACGGTGCCGCGAGCCTTGCCCCGGCTGGTGTGCTTGCCTTCTGACGGAAGCGACGATTTTATCTTTTTGGCGGACCTGGTTTCACACCATGCATCGCGCATGTATCACGGGTATGACATTGTTTCCTCCGCCGCTTTCCGAGTTACCCGCAATAGCAATCTTTATCTCGCGGAAGAGGAGTCGCGTAATCTGTTGGAGTCGGTCCGCATGGAGTTGCACAACCGGCGCAAAGGGGATGCGGTGCGGCTGGAGATCGAAGCCGATGCCGACCCCGAAATAGCGGAGCGGCTGCGGACAAATTTCGATCTGGATCCATGGCAAGTATTTCCGGTGCGCGGGCCAGTGAATCTTTCCCGGCTGTTCAACATCTACGAACAGACGCAACATCCGGAGCTGAAATTCAAGGTTTTCTCGCCGCGGGAGTTGCGTCTAACTTCTAAATCGCAAGACTTATTCGAAGAGCTGCGGCGGCACGACATCCTGCTGCACCATCCGTTCGATTCCTATGATGCGGTGGTGTCGTTCATCGAGGCGGCAGCGGCGGACCCGCAGGTGCTCTCCATGAAGCAGACGCTATACCGGACGAGCGAGCATTCGCTGATCGTGCCTGCGCTGATTTCGGCGGCCGAGCGAAAGGAAGTTACGGCGGTGGTTGAACTCAAGGCGCGCTTCGATGAGGATTCAAACATCCGCTGGGCGCGCGATCTGGAAGACGCGGGGGTGCAAGTATTTCATGGGCTGGTCGGTCTGAAGACGCACTGCAAGCTGTCGCTTCTGGTGCGGCGGGATCCAGATGGAGTGATTCGTCGCTACGCGCACCTGGGCACGGGAAACTACAATGCAAATACGGCGCGCATGTACACCGACCTGAGCCTGCTGACATCCGATCCGGAGATTACCGCGGCGATTCATGAAGTGTTTAATTTTTTAACGGCATATGCGGAGAACCCAAGCTACGAGCCGCTGATGGTCGCGCCGCTGAATCTGGCGGAGCATTGCCTGGCATTGATCGCGCGGGAAGCGGAGCATGCGCGCCACGGGCGTCCGGCACACATCGTGGCCAAGATGAATGCGCTGCTCGACAAGAACATAATCATGGCACTCTATGCCGCGTCCCAGGCGGGAGTGGAAAT
Organism: uncultured Acidobacteriaceae bacterium; assembly: GCA_963834075.1. Lineage (GTDB taxonomy): Bacteria > Acidobacteriota > Terriglobia > Terriglobales > Acidobacteriaceae > PALSA-270. The sequence continues at coordinate 61,009 of CAWIAH010000011.1, read as the reverse complement.
TGACTTGGTGGTGCGGGGAATCTGCGCCCTGCGGCCGGGAGTGCGAGGGGTGAGCGATCATATTCGAGTGCGCAGCATTGTGGGCCGATTCCTGGAGCATAGCCGGATTTTTTACTTCGCGAACGGCGGCGAGGAAGATGTCTATCTGGGAAGCGCCGATTGGATGCCGCGCAACCTCTACGAACGGGTTGAGGTGATTTTTCCAGTGAAGGAAGGAATGCTACGCGAGCGGATTCGACAAGAGATTCTGGGTGCATACCTCGCCGATAATTTGAAGGCGCGGTTGTTGCAGAAGGACGGGACGTATCTGCGTCCCTGGCAACTGCAGGGCAAGCGAAAACCGCCAAGTGGAGAGAACGCGTTCAACGCTCAGGATTTTCTGATCGGTCTGGCGGAAGGGAAGATGCCGGCGCACGGCATTCCGGCTCCGGCGACGCGGAGAGGCCGCAAAGTTACGGCGGGAAAGGAACGATAGGGGCAGATGATCATTTATTTCTTGCGTCACGCTAGTGCGGGGGAATCAGTCCGCGATCTCAAGAAGGACGAGAAGCGCGGACTGGACCCCGCGGGGATTGAGCAATGCGGGTATGTAGGCCGGGCATTGGCAGCGATGGACGTTCATGTGGACATGATGATTTCGAGTCCTCTGAAGCGGGCGGCGCAAACGGCGTCTCTGGTCGGGAATGAGCTGAGCTATGAAGGCAAACTGCAGTTTGAGGATGGGCTGCGTCCGGCAGCCCCGTTTGCCGACTTCAGAAAATTGCTGGACAAGTACGGCAAATATGAAAGCGTTATGATGGTAGGACACAATCCTAACCTGAGCGAATTTGCCGGGCGCTGCATCAGCCAGGCAGGTTGCGAGGCAGCAATCGATTTAAAAAAGGGCGCGGTCGCGAAATTGGAAATGGGCCGCAACTCTGCGGTGTTGCTGTGGTGCGTGACGCCGAAAATTGTGAAAACGCTTTATGCTGGAACCGCGGATAACTCCCGCCCGAAGACCTCACGGAAGTAAGTCCTTTCTTTTTCGACGGCCCACAACTCAAGGTCGACATTACTGCGTTTCTTGGCGATGAGGCGGATGCTGAGCTCTCCTTGGCGCATACGTACCTGGGCCGACTCGACCGCGCCGCTGCGCCCAAGATTGAGCGCGCGGGCCAGACGCAGAAGGAGCGCAGCCTTTCGAACAAAATCACGGTCAGCGGGAGAGAGAATTTTTATGGGTGCGTCATTTTCGGTGGGGCGGGACTTTCCCAGGTAGCGGGCGATAGCCGCGATGATGCGGCGTTGTTCGGGCGTGTAACCTAGAATTTCCGAGTGCGAAATGATGTAGTGAGTATGGCGATGGCGGCCGTTGCGATTGACGTAATCGCCAACTTCGTAGAGCATGGCGGCGGCGGAGAGCCACTCATAGTACTCGGGCGGCAGGCGGTGCAAGGGCTTTAAAGCGCCGAACAGGTACATAGCGGATTCACGCACCTGGCGCGCGTGATGCATATCGACATGGTAGTGAGCGACGGCGGCAACCAATGAATCCCAGCGCTCGGATTGAAGTTGCTTGCCGGAGCGCGTGCTGCGGTCGTATTCGGCGGCCATCTGGGCGAGCAAGCCGTCCCGCAACCCCAGGGGAGAATAGCGGAAGCCCGGCAACTGGCAGCGCTCCAGAAGTTCGGTGTAGACGACGGCGCCAGCCACGATAATCTGAGCGCGCTTTGGACCCACTCCGGGGAGTTTTTGCCGCTCCCCTTCCGGCAGGCGCGAGAGCATCTTGGTTACGCGTTGGACCTGCTCGCGAGTGGCCAGCACTCTGGAAGCAGGGACGGTGCGTGCACCTTTGGCTTTATTGAAGGCGCGGCAGACGTCGTGTAATGCAGCGGCTGTGCCCGAGGTGGCTAAGACCAACTTTGGCTTTGCCTGGGCGACACGGCGGGCCACGCGGCTGATCTCGCGGGCGGCAAAAGCCCGCAGTCGATGCAATTCGGCCTTGCGCGGGGGATCGTGATGAAAGAACTCGTTAGTCAGGCGCACCGCGCCGAGCGGCAGACTGACGGTTTCGCGGATATGGCCGCGATTGCTGACCGTCAACTCACAACTGCCACCACCCAGGTCCACCATGAGCATGGGCGAGGCGGTGACGCGAAGGGTTGATACCAGGCCGAGGTGGATGAGGCGCGCTTCCTCAAGGCCGGAGATGATTTCCAGATTCCATCCGGTGGCCGAGCGTATCCATTCCAAAAATGCCTGGGAGTTGCGAGCATCGCGCAGCGCGCTGGTGCCCACGACGCGCACGAAATCAGCCCCGGCGTTTTGTATGGCGCGATGGAAGCGGCGAAGCACCTTAACCGTGAGCGCCATGGCATCGGGAGAAAGCAGCCCGGAGCGGAATACCCAGTCGCCGAGACGGGTGACTTCGCGATCCTGATGGATCTCTACCAAGCGGTGGTCTGTCAGGCGCGAGATCTTCAGGCGGACTGAATTTGAGCCGATATCAACCGCGGCAAACGTAGGCATGACAGATTCAATAGTGTACAAGCTGAAAGTCGTCTCCCCTAGGATGCAACGGGATCGCTAACGAACAGCGGGATTTCTAGGCAGCGGTGGTTTTTATGGCCGGCTCAGATGCCGAGAGCTTGTGAATGCCGGCTTCGGGAGCGAATGGCTTTAGGGCTGCGAGCGCGATGCGAGTCTCCGCCAATGTTGCGGCCGCATTGCGGAACTTGGCGCGAGTCAGATTGCGCAGGGCCGCGACCAGTGGAGAGCCGGGTACGCGGCTGAACAGATTTTCCGCTCTTTGCGTCAGTTTCAGCCAGTCATGCCACTCTCCAAGAGCGTCGTGCATGCGCTTCAGAATCTTGATCTGAGACGCGGCGGCGGGGCCGATGATCTCCGCGAGATAGCGCGCGCGCTTTCCCAGAAGGCGGTACTGGTGCAGGACTGCGTCGGTCAGCGGATCGGGCTGGCGTTCCAATTCCTGCAGGGTACGCTGAACATGTGTGGGGATGTTCATTTCCTCAGGGTTTAGTTTTTCGGCGGCGTGCTGTAAACGTTTGCGCAATTCGCGAAGCGTAGAAGCGTCGAAGCAGGCGGCGAGTTTATCCTCGCGACGGGTACGCTCTTCGGAGAGCGCCTGAAGCAATTGCGCCTTGTGGCGAGCCCCCTCCGGCATCTTCAAAGCGCGCAGCAAGGAGATTTGCACGTCGAGATCGCGCACGCGTCCAGTTTTCTTGAGCAGGCGGGCGAGCAATTTAAGCAGTTTCTTGTCGTTCCGGCCACGCTCCGCTATCAGTTCGCTCAGGAGGGTTTCGATGCGCCGCGCTCCGGTACGAAAGCGATGCACACGATTGGGGGAAGACTTGGATCCAAGTTTTGTGAGCTGACGGTCCATCCTTTCGATGAGCGAGCGGATACTCCGGTGAGCTGGGACCATAGGAATTGATAGTGACGTTTGCGGCTTTTACAGGAACCCGAGAAGTTTGAACGAAAACGCCAAGCCCCCTTTTTGACGTCCGGCCATAGCCCGATAACGCGGAAAAGGGCGTGACAAAAAGGTATTTTAACATTACTGTAACAAGCTTCTGCTAACTTGCGATCAATGGCCAACCGAGCCCTAGGAGCGCCACGCTTGCCGGGTCCGCAACCTATTGGAAAGTCGGAGGTTGCAGGGCAAAGACAGCAGGTTTCTCCGCTCGCGAATTCGCGGCATAATGGTTTTGCCGATGGCGCTTTTCACGTGGCAATGCTGGCCTGCGGACTGTGCGTGCTGGCTCTGGTTGCGATCATCGTTTACGAGTTAGCGACTAAGTCCGCTCCCACCTGGCACGCTTTTGGATTAAGGTTTTTTTTTCGCAGCGAATGGGATCCGGTAAACGATCAATATGGCGCTCTGCCGTTTGTTTACGGGACGATCGTTTCGTCGATTCTGGCGTTGCTAATCGCGGTTCCGCTAGCCATCGGAGTTGCGGTGTTCATCACCGAAATGGCTCCCCCCTGGCTGCGTGGGCCGCTGGCGTTCACGACGGAACTTCTGGCCGCAATTCCCAGCGTGATTTACGGACTTTGGGCGATCTTCGTGCTGGTTCCTTTGTTGCGAGTTTACATTGAGCCGTGGCTGGCACATTATTTCGGCTGGACTGGGCTCTTCGAAGGTATACCTTTTGGCTATGGAATGCTGGCCGCCGGAATTATTCTGGCGATCATGGTGGTGCCCATCATCTCCGCGATTACGCGTGAGGTGATGACCGCGGTGCCGCAGCAGCAAAGGGAAGCGGTACTCGCCCTGGGCGCCACCCGCTGGGAGATGATTCGCACAGGTGTACTACGCAACGCGCGGGCGGGAATCATGGGCGGTGTGATTTTGGGCTTGGGACGAGCGCTGGGTGAAACCATGGCGGTGACCATGGTGATCGGCAATCGGGCGGAGATTGCCAAGTCCTTGTTTGCGCCAGGGAATACCATGGCGAGCGTGCTGGCTAACGAGTTCGCGGAGGCCAGCGGCGACCTTTATTTGAGCGCGCTCATCGAAGTGGGGCTTGGTCTTTTCATCGTGACCATTATCGTGAACATCATTGCCCAATTTCTGGTTTGGACGGTGACTCGTGGAACTCCAGCGAGGGGCAATGCCTAAGGCCCCAACTCAAGGCACCACGCTTCCACCGATCAGCCTGTGGCGGCGCGGCAAGAATGCTGCGGTGACCATTGCCGCGATCCTGGCAGTGCTTGTCGTACTGGCGCCGCTGGTAGCAATCTTCGGCTATCTTGTGGCGAAGGGCATTGGATCCATCAATTTGGCATTTTTGACGAAAATTCCCGCGGGACCTGGGGAGGCAGGCGGCGGAATGGCGAATGCCATCGGCGGGACTTGTCTGATTCTGGCAATTGCCAGCATCATGGGAGTTCCGGTCGGCATCGGCGCGGGGATTTACCTGGCCGAGTACGGGCGAAATCGCTTTGGCGATGTCATCCGCTTCACTGCGGATGTGCTTAACGGGGTTCCGTCGATTGTGGTGGGAATTGTGGCGTACGCGATTGTGGTGCTGACCCAGGGTCACTTCTCGGCGCTGGCTGGAGGCGTTGCACTGGGCATCATGATGGTGCCGACGATTACGCGTACGACCGAGGAAATGCTTCTGCTGGTGCCAAACGTGGTGCGCGAGGCTGCGTATGGGCTGGGAGTCTCGCGTTGGCGGACGACACTTTCGATTACGCTGCGCACTGCGACTTCTGGAGTGATCACCGGCGTAATGCTGGCCTTTGCTCGCGTGGCTGGCGAGACGGCGCCGCTGCTTTTTACGACGCTGGGCAATCAGTTCTGGAATTGGAAGCTAAGCCAGCCGACTGCAGCGCTTTCGCTGCAAGTGTTTTCTTATGCCATCTCGCCGTACGATGACTGGCACAGGCAAGCGTGGGCAGGGGCGTTGATTTTGATTGTCCTCATCGTGGGAGCTGTGAGCGCGGTTCGTATCGCTGCCAGCCGGGGAACCCTCAAGGGAGCAAACTGAACATGGGTGTTGGCATCCAGGTCGAAAAGCTCAATGCCTGGTTTGGCAAGACGCAGGCGCTGCGCGACATCAACATCACCATGTTGGCCAATCACGCGACCGCCGTGATCGGGCCCTCGGGCTGCGGCAAGTCTACGTTTGTGCGGTGCCTGAATCGCATGCACGAAACCGTTCCGAATGCGCATGCCGAAGGACGGGTACGCATCGGCGAAGTGGATGTTTATAACGGAACCTCGGCGGTTTCCATTCGGCGGCGCATCGGAATGGTATTTCAAAAGCCGAACCCGTTTCCCACTATGTCCATTTATGACAATGTGGCGGCCGGTCTCAAGTTAAACGGCTTTCATGACCGCAAGCGTCTGGATGAAATTGTGGAGCGCTCGCTGCAGCTCTCCGCGTTGTGGGACGAGGTGAAGGACCATTTACGCAAGAAATCAGGCGCGAGTCTTTCGGGCGGGCAGCAGCAAAGGTTGTGCATCGCGCGCGCCATTGCGGTCGAGCCGGAAGTATTATTGATGGACGAACCGTGCTCGGCGCTCGATCCGATTTCGACCGGTAAAATTGAAGAGCTAATTTTTCAGCTCAAGGAGCGCTTTACCATTGTGATCGTAACGCATAATATGCAACAGGCTTCGCGTGTGGCGGAGTTCACGGGATTTTTTCTGCTGGGTGAGCTGATCGAGTTCGACAAGACGGAAAAGATCTTTACTACCCCGTCCGATAAGCGGACGGAAGACTATATAACAGGCAGGTTTGGATAATGCGCAGCCGATTTCATCAAGGATTGGACGATCTACGGGCTCGGTTGCTCCGCATGGGGGGATTGGCCGAGCAAGCGGTGGACCGCGCCTGCCAAGCTTATATCGAGCGGGATCTGGCTCGTTGCCACATGGTGCTTGAGGGCGAAACACAGATCAATATCGCCGAGCGCGAGATTGACGAGCAGGCGTTCGATCTTCTGGCCATGCAGCAGCCGATGGCAGTGGATTTGCGATTCATTCTGGCGGTCACCAAGATCAATTCGGATCTGGAGCGGGTGGGCGATCAGGCGGTCAACATTGCGGAACGCGTGATGGACATGGTGGAACTGCCGAAGGCCGATTTGCCGGTGGATATTGCGCGCATGGCAGCCGCGGTCTCCGCCATGGTGCGGCGCTCCCTCGAATCGTTCATTGAGGGCAAAGCCGAGCTTGCCCAAGCAGTGCTCGAAATGGATAACGTAGTGGACCGGATGAAAGACGAAGCTTTCATCACCCTGGTGAAAGCCATGAACGAACGGCCAGACATCACGCGTCAGGCGCTGGACGCGCTTCTGGTGGCGCGCAATCTGGAACGTGTAGCCGACCACGCGACCAATATCGCGGAAGATGTGATCTTCTGGGTTCGCGGCGCGGATGTGCGGCACAACGCCGCACCGGAAGAGCCGCATGCGCCGACGCGCCAGGCGGCGAGCGAAGGACGCTAGGGATTCTCCGAGACCAGTTGAGCACAAAACAGTTGCCGACTCCCGATCACGGCCCGACTAATCTCTAACGGCCTCTGCAAGGGAGGGCGATGGGTGCTGTTTGCGAGTTGTAGTAATTACCAGAACGCTCGTTAGAACAAACAAGGTTCCCAGGATTGTTCGTCCGCCCAGCGCTTCCCCGCCGAAGAAATATCCCACGAGAACGGCAACCACCGGATTTACGTAGGCATAAGTGCCGACTTTCGTCGGCGATTCGTGATGGATCAGCCAGACGTAGGCAGTAAAGGCGATGATAGAGCCGGCAATAATTAAATAGACCAATGCAAGCCAAGCTTGGCGCGAGATGGCGGACGGATGGAAATTGCGGAATTCTCCGAGCGCGGCGGCAGCGAGGGTGAGCAGAATGCCGCCCGCCAGCATTTCGGCTCCTGAGGCCATGACCTTGGAGGCCGGCAAGGGAAGCAAACGCATAAGCGCCGCCGCCACCGACCAACTGATGGCTGCGACGATGAGAGCGATAGCACCGCCTTTATTGATCGGTGCGCTGCCGAAATACAGTGAGCGACTCATCAGAACTGCGACTCCGCCAATTCCAACCATCAGAGCCAGCGCAAGGCGAGCGGTGAGTTTTTGCGTACGAAGGAAAATGATTTCTGAGAGCGCGGTAAATAAGGGAATCGTGGCCAGCATGACAGCCGCAATACCGGAATGCACACGCTGCTCCGCCCAGAATAACAATCCGTAGTCGAATACGAAGATCAGCAGAGCAAGCAAGAAGATGGACGCCCATTGACGCGGGGTGGGCGAGGTCCCGCCGCGAACGGTCGTCCAGCCGTAGAGTGCGATGCCGGCAGCCAGAAACCGCATTGCGGCGAATAGAAGTGGCGGAACTTCATGAACGCCGACGCGAATGGCGAGGAAGGTGGATCCCCAGACGAAATAGATAATCGCGAAAGCAAGCAAGGTCTTCCAAGGCCGACGATGGGAGGGTTCCATGGCTGATGCTATCAGGAGCGGATCAAGATGCGAGGTGCTTCACTGCTGTGAAATACGTTGCCAGAGAGAAATCGGTCGGTCAGACTGCGGAGGTTTTACTTTGAGGATGGTATGGCACCATCAATGGCACGGTGAGCGTCGCGCAAAGCGGTCTCAACCGCGAGATCCATGGTCTGGAACTCCTGGTCGCCATGGTGAATGGTTTCGGTGTGGTCAGGGTGCTTGATCAGGGTGTAATCGCACTTCCAGCCATGCTCGAATTGATGAAGCTCCATTTCGATTTCAATACCTTTATACACGGCTTGAATCATGGGAAAAGCCTCGATTCACGTTCACCCCAGGGCCCTCACTCGAACCGAGGGTTCCTAAACTGAAAGAAGGATAGGTTCGCTGGCCAGGCGCGAAGGCTCCTCTGCACGAGCACCACTGCGCTAGCAGCAAAGGAATGAGCCCTACTGCTGCAACTTTGTGTACTGCGATGCCACGGCTTGCCATTTGCCGTTCCGCTTAACCCAGGTGTCGGTAAAGCGATACGTGCCACTGATATCCTGATCTTTGTAGGTACCCTTCACGGTGCTGGCGCCGGTGCAGACCGCAACGTTGCCGTACACCTGGACCTTCATGTCGCTTTGCTCGACGGATTGGAACTTCAAGTCACCCGAACTCAAATCCTTTTCGTCCTGTGTCCTGTCAGTTACGCGACCGCTGGGGTCGGTGGAGGTAATGTCATCCGCCTCGAACTGATCCACAACCGCCGCGCCTTGCTTTACGATTGAATGGGCCCAGTCCTGCTCACGATTCTTGATTTGATCCTCAACGGTACTCGCGGTGGCGGGTTGAACCATCGCGACGGAGAGTGCGAAAAAACCCAGGCATGCAAGAGCCGAGATCGTCTTCATAATTTCCTCCGAAGGACGGGGAATTATAGCCATCAGGGCACAAGCTAGCAATAAGCGGTTTCCGGCCAGATAGCCGCGATCAATTTGGCTGCTTGATGCGTTGGAAGTAGTAGTACCACTTTCCGCCAAAGAGAAGGATGGTCGCGAGTTCCCAGCCTTCCTTGCCGAAGCCGTTCAGTTGAGCCTCGGACGCAGTGGGGGCGTCGGTGACCATGATCTTATATTCGATTTCATTCATGAACGGGATTTTAAACCGAGATGTTCAGGCGGAGTTATTGGTTCATGCAAGGGCCACGAGGGAACGGAGCAACAGCTCAATCGCACGCTTCCCCTACCTATGGCGCTTGAAGTGGAACAACGGCCTCTTCGCGCCAGCCGGGGGCCGACTATGCGCTTTTGGCGGCTTCGGCGGTTTCGAGGTCGAAGCTCCGGCGATAGCAATGGTTGACAGACAAATAAGAGCTACAAAAAATATTCGCTTCATGCCTTCATTTTCACTCGAAAACAAGGTTCGCTCAACGGCACATCCGGACAGCGAAGGTTTAGCGAAAGTAACATTCTCCCCCAATGATGACGCGCCTCAGCGCAGGGCAAAATCTCATTGATGGGGTCCATTCGGGCCTTCATTTTGCAGTGACCGCATCACCGGTTTGGTCCGCAAAGGAGAACGCGCCCGATACATTGGGATAGGCGTGGCCGCTCACTTCCACGTAGGGATAGACAAAATAATTCAGGGGTGCGCCATCTTGTTTGGGATTCAGCAGGAGATCGCGGCCCATGCTGAACTGCATCCGGTTGTCGTCGTGCGCGCCGAAGAAATAGTCCTTCTTTTCGGGATGCTTCCATCCCTCGGAGATGTCCACCGGCACCCATCCGTGTTCTGGCTCGAAGAATTCGGCCCAGCAGTGGTAACCAGCAATGTCGGCGGCACGCTTGTCCGGCGGCAAAGGAAATCCGATCTCAAAGCGCGCCGGAATACCCTGAGAGCGCGCCATGGAGATGAAGAGGGAATGGAAATCGGTGCAGTTGCCTCGCTTAGCGTCACAGGCGAAGAGCGTGTCGCCCCGTCCCCAGCCAGTTCCGGTTTTGTCATATTTCATATTGTCGAAGACGTAGTCATAGATGGCACGGGCCTTCTCCAGCGGAGTTGATTTCCCGGCAGTGACCTTGAGAGCCAAGTCAGCGGGCAAGCCGGTGACGGGGACCAACTTGTCAGGCGCTAAATACTCCTTGCGATCACGATTGCTGAGCGTGAGTTCGGCAAGATGCGGAGCGCTCGAACCAAGCGTTAGGCGCTCCTGACGGACGACGTCGTAAACCACCTCAAAGTGGAGTTCTTCTGTTTTGCTCTTCGGGGTGTCCGCGTAGTACATCTCGTTGCCAAATCTGGATTCGCGAGTCTTCTTGAGCGCCAGATCTCCGGTCGCAGAGACGATTTTGACGTCCTGGAATTGGTCGGTGCGCGCCATGGGAAACCAAACTCGCACTCGTTCACCGGCGGGCAGATTTTTAACGACAAACCCGTAGTGAAAGGTAAAATGGCGGGTTTCTTGCGCTGAAACGGACCCGAGAAAGATGAAAGACGAACATAGCACCAGCAAAGTCTTGCGAAGCATGGGAAACATCCTTTCGCCTGATGTGAACACCAGTGGCTGAATTAACTTAAGAGTTGAGTTTGGAAACGACGCACGGGCGTTTTAGGAGGAAGCACCGTCAGGTGAAGCCATGGCGCAAGGTGGGCATTCGGTAAGGGCGTAAAAATGATGTTTCCATATTAGCGGAAAGCCTTGCTTTGACAAATATTCACCACGGAGTGCGCTAGAATTCCGCCATGGCCGCAGTAATCGAATGCCGCAATCTGCGCAAGATATACGACGGCAAGGTGGAAGCGGTCCGCGGGTTGAATCTTGAGATCGTGGCCGGGGAATGCTTCGGGTTGCTTGGTCCCAATGGGGCAGGGAAGACCACGACCATCGAAATTCTGGAGGGACTGTTGGAGCCGACCTCCGGGGAAGTCACTATTCTCGGGCAGACATGGCAGCAGAATTCGCGCGAACTTCGTGAGCGACTGGGCATCTCGCTTCAGGAGACACGCCTTTCGGACAAGCTCACGGTGCGCGAGACACTCGCGCTCTTTTCCAGCTTTTACCACGAGCCCCGCCCGGTGGATGAAATCATGGAAGAGTTGCAGCTTAATGAGAAGGCTGACGCATGGGTCGGCAAACTTTCCGGCGGGCAACGGCAGCGGCTTGCGGTGGCGACCGCGCTGGTGGGAAATCCGAAGATTCTTTTTCTCGATGAACCGACAACCGGCCTCGATCCGCAAAGCCGGCGCCAACTCTGGGAGATCATCCGGGAGTTTCAAAACAAAGGTGGGACGGTGCTGCTTACGACGCATTACATGGACGAAGCGGAACGGCTCTGCGGACGCCTGGCGATCGTGGACCATGGAGAGATCATCGCCGAAGGCTCGCCAGCCGATTTGATTGACCGGCTGGGCGGTCATCATGTGGTGGAGTTTGAAGCCAGTATCTCGAATGGCGATGGGCTCGATACCTGGAGGGGTTTGCCGGGAGTCGAGTCGGTTCGGCATGAAGACGGCCTGATTTGTCTGAATGTCCGCGAGCCGCACCAGACGATTCCCGCGCTGCTCGATGCGGTTCGTCAGCAGAAATCTGAACTGCTACATCTGACCACGCGTCAGGCCAGCCTGGAAGATGTTTTCGTCCGGCTTACCGGGCGGCATTTGAGAGAAGCATAAAATCTGCGCGGCATGGAAATTAAGATGAACACGGCTTTGCAAAATCCGCCAGCAAAATTGCAGAGCGGGCCGGCCATCCACAATCGCCGCTGGTCGGGATACACGCATTTGCTGGCGGCGCGCATGAAGGAACTCAGGCGTGAGCCGGAGGTTATCTTTTGGGTGTTCGTGTTTCCACTCCTTCTGGCATTGGGGCTGGGAATCGCTTTCCGCAACAAGCCGGTGGATGCGACCTCGGTCGCGATCGTCGCCAGCCCGGATGCGGGCGCTACGCTGGCCTTGCTGCAAGAGTCCCCGCAGCATGCATTGATTCGCGCGGTCGTGCTTGATGAGCATCAGGCTCTGCAAGGTTTCCGCCTGGGCAAATATGACCTAGTGATTGTTCCGAAAGGCCAAACGGGCGTGGAGTACCGCTACGATCCAGTTCGGCCGGAAAGCGTGCTCTCGCGATCGCAGGTGGACGATGCCCTGCAGGCGGCTGCCGGGCGCAAGAATCCGATGGCTACGACCGCGATTGCTTCCACCGATCCGGGATCGCGCTACATCGATTTTCTGATTCCGGGATTGCTAGGTATGAATCTGATGAATGCCGCTATGTGGGGTATTGGATTTGCGTTGGTGGACATGCGGCAACGCAAGCTGCTCAAGCGTTTTGTAGGGACCCCGATGCGGCGCAGCGATTTTCTTCTTGCGCTGACCAGCAGCCGGCTGGTTCTAATGTTGATCGAGGTTGTCTTGCTTTTAGGATTTGGCGTGCTGGTTTTTCACATGCGCGTGCTGGGTTCGCTGCTCTCTATTGTTGCGGTTGGCACGATTGGGGCTTTGTCTTTCGGAGGTCTGGGGTTGCTCACTGCGAGCCGCGCGCAGAAGATTGAAAGCGTCAGCGGATTAATCAATCTGGTAATGATGCCCATGTGGATATTCTCCGGTGTGTTTTTCTCCTACGAGCGCTTTCCCTCGAAGATTCTGCCATTGATCAAAGCTCTGCCCCTCACGGCATTGAATGACGCTTTGCGGGCCACCATTCTGCAGGGAGCTTCGTTGGGGTCGCAGACCGGAAGATTACTCATCCTGCTGGCGTGGGGAGGAATTTCGTTTTTGCTGGCATTGCGGTGGTTTCGCTGGACCTAAACCGCTCCACGGCAGCGAAATGGCATCACGCGGGCTAGGACTTACCAACGTTTGGAGCATTCCCGCTGGATTGCATGGCCCACCGCCGAGTGTGTTATTTTGTAGTTGAGGCGGCGAGCGGAAATGCTTGTCTGCCGTGGGCGGGAGTAGTTCAGCGGTAGAACGCCAGCTTCCCAAGCTGGATGCCATGGGTTCGATCCCCATCTCCCGCTCCATCATATTTTGATTGTCTGTCACAATCCTTGTATGTGCGGACGCTTTCGACTTTCGCGAAGTGCCAGCCTGCTGGAGAAACACTTCGCGGCATCCGGAAACGTCGAGTGGATGCCTCGTTTCAATATTGCACCCACCCAGCCCATCCCGATTATTCGTCAGAATAAAACCGAACCGGTCAGGGAACTGTCTCTGATGCGCTGGGGGCTGATACCATCCTGGGCGAAAGATGCGTCGGGCGCGGCGAGAATGATCAATGCGAGGGGGGAGTCGGCGAGCGAGAAGCCCGCTTTCCGCGATGCCATGAAGTATCGCAGGTGCCTCATTCCCGCCGACGGTTTCTATGAGTGGCAGAAAACGTCCGCAGGCAAGCAGCCTTACTGCTTTGAAGTTGACCGTGGAAAACTTTTTGCATTCGCCGGCTTATGGGATTGCTGGCGGGGTGCAAAGGGCGAATCGATGGAGAGTAGTTCGATTTTGACTACGGCCGCTAATTCAACGGTCGCACCGATTCACGACCGTATGCCGGTCATCCTGCACTCGGAGGATTATGATCTATGGCTCGATCCGGGGATGAAAGACAGCGAAGTTGTGAGCCAATTGATAAAGCCGTATGAGGCGAGGCTGATGCGGGCGTTTCCGGTCAGCCCTCGAATCAATCGCCCCGAGAACGATGACCCAGAATGTGCCCAACCTGCGGAACTGCAGGAGTTGCAGAAAAGTCTCTTCGCTTAGAATTCCTCTCGAGCAATTTCCCAACGTCACGGCAAGCGCTGCATCATGCCTGGCAACGCCTTCTGCAGGTCGTTGTAGATGACGATCACGGCAAATAAGATCAGGAACACAAAGGCCGCCTGGTAGATACGCTCCTTGATGGCGAGGCTGATATCGCGTTGCATCAGCGTTTCCAGGAACAGAAGCAGGATCACGCCGCCATCGAGAATTGGGATGGGGAGCAGATTCATAATGCCAAGATTCAAGCTGATGGCGGAACTGAGCTTCAAGAGTGGCGTCCAGCCTTTTTCGCTGGCAGCCCGGCCTGTGGCGACCGCGATGCCGATCGGCCCATCCACGGAGCGCATGGAGATTTTGCGCTCAATCATCTTACGGACGAGTTCGAGAATCAGGACGGAATTTTCTTTGCTCGATTCCACGGACTTTTCGAGAGCCGCCCCGAAGGGAAGCGTGGTTACCTTCATGGGATCACTGCCAATGCCAACCCGGTAGGTCTTGGTGCCGGACTCTTCCGTATCTGCCAGAACCGGGCGCACGGTAAAGGTCAGAGGCTCGCCCTGCCGCAAAACCGAAATCGTCACCGGCTGATCCTTGGTTTTCTGCAGCGATTCGATCATCGCCGGTAGACTGAAAAACGGCTGCCCGTCCAATGCAACCATTTTGTCGCCGATTTTGATTCCGGCTTTTTCGGCAGGCATTCCGGGTTCGATAGCAGTAATGGTCAGATCCTGCTGCTTGGGAACCCATCCCGCAGAGCCAGTCTGGCTCAGGCCGTAGGCTTCGGGAACAACAGTTTTTTGGAGTATCTGATTACCGCGGGCAATGGTGAGATGGAGTGGCTGATTTGGACTTAGGGCTTCCTTGGGAATCATCTGTTCCCAGGTAGGATTCTCGACACCGTCGACAGTGACGATGCGGTCTCCAATTTGGATTCCGGCTTTTGCCGCTGGAGTATCGGGGGTAACCCAGCCGATGACGGCAGGATCGTCGAGCAGGGCCGGATACTCATCGTGCACCATGTACACCACGGTGAGCAGGCCGACGGCGAGCAAAATATTCATCGAGGGCCCGGCAATAGCGATTAGAAAGCGATGCCAGCGGGGATGAGAGAGAAACTCCCGAGGGTCGCCGGAGCGCTCATCCATGGGATTCTCGCCGCTCATTTTCACATAGCCGCCGAGAGGGATGGCGTTGATGCGGTAGTCGGTTTCGCCACGGTGAAAGCCGATGAGCCGTTTGCCGAAACCAATAGCAAACTGCTCCACTCGAACGCCCAGCAGCTTAGCCACGGCGTAGTGGCCGAACTCGTGAATCAGAATCATGAAACCGAGGATGATCGCTACGGAAATAATTGCCGTAAAAAACTCAGCCATAAGAAAGAACCTACCCTCTAGGAGACGCTGGAACCGGCTTCATGCCCGTCGCGACTGCCAACTGTTCGACTTTTTCGCGTGCCGATTCCCGGGCTTCTGAATCCGCTTCCAAGACTTTATCTATAGATTCCAGCTTTCCATTCTTTGATGCAGAAACCACATCCTCGATTAACTGAGGGATCTGATGGAAGCCAATCCGGCCTTCCAGGAAAGCCGAAACTGCGACCTCATCTGCGGCGTTCAGTGCAACTGGTTTCACACCTCCGGCCTCGGCTGCTTCATAGGCTAACCGAAGACAGGGGAACTTCTCCATATCCGGAGGGCTAAACTCGAGGTGACGTAAGTCCATGACCTGGAAGCGTATGTCAGAGGCAATCCGTTCCGGATAGGTGAGCGCGTACAGGATCGGTAGCCGCATGTCGGTGACGGAAAATTGAGCGAGTATGCTGCCATCCACGAACTCGACCATGGAATGGATGGTAGATTGGGGATGCACGATTACGCTGACCTTCTGCGGAGACACGTCAAAAAGACGGCAAGCCTCAATCACTTCGAAGCCTTTGTTCATGAGCGTAGCAGAATCGATAGTGATGCGTTGACCCATCTTCCAAGTGGGATGATTGAGCGCTTGCTTCACGGTAACGGTTGCAAAGTCAGCTTTCGATGTTTTTAAAAACGGGCCGCCGGACGCCGTGAGCCAGATGCGTTCGACCTCCTGCATCCGCCCGCCGCGCAGGCATTGATGGACCGCATTATGCTCGCTATCGATCGGCAACAGCGGCTTGCCCTGGCGGCGTGCTTCGGCGGTGATCAATTCTCCCGCGGCGACCATGCATTCTTTGTTGGCGAGTCCGATGATCTTGCCCGCTCGCACCGCTTCGTAGGTGGCTTCAAGGCCGGCCACGCCGACGATGGCACTCACGACGAAATCGGCGTCAGGATGGGTAGCCACGCGCACGGTGCCGGCGGAGCCGTGAACCACTTCGATCTGCGACAAGCCCGCGTTCTTCATGCGCGTATGCAAAATTTCAGCATCTGGTGCGGACGCAACCGAAATGATACGCGGCTTCCATCGCGCGGCCTGTTCGAAGGCCGCGTCAATATTGCGGCCGACAGCCAGAGAGACGATCTCAAACCGTTGTGGGTAGGATGCGACGACGCTGAGGGTGCTTTGCCCGATTGAACCGGTCGAGCCCAGGATGGCGATGCGTCTCATGAAGTCAGTTCATTCATCGCAAAGGATACGAAGGAGTTCGCTTGTGGTCTCTTTCGGGCAACTTCGTGTCTTGGTGGCCGGTGCGAACCCTATTGCAAGACGCGCCAAGCCGCATAGTACCACAGCACCGGAGCGGCGAAGAGTAACGCGTCGATGCGATCGAGCATGCCGCCGTGGCCGGGTAAAAGCCCACCGGAATCCTTTACTCCCGCGCCCCGCTTGATCAGCGATTCGGCCAGATCGCCCAACTGAGCTGCGACATTTAGAGCTGCGGAGAGTAGAAAGACTACCCACAAAGATTGTTTCTCTAAAGCAAACAATCCATCTTTGCGTTCGATCAAGTGGGCATTCAGCAGCGCGGAACTGATCGGCAAAGCGCAGTTATAGAGCAGCCATCCCACGAGCAGACTTGCCACCAGCGAGGCAGTTGCGCCCTCCCAAGTTTTTTTTGGACTGATGCTGGGAGACATTAGATGCCGGCCGATGGAACGCCCGACAAAATAGGCGAAGATATCGCCTGCCCAGACCACCAGCAGCAAGTAGAGCAATAAAAACGCGCCCGCCCACTGCTGCCGAATCTGCACCAGAAATGCCATCGGCAGCGCGATATATCCGAAGGCAAAGGCGGAGACCATGGCGGCCGGGAACGCGCCGCCCAGGTCCGCGCGCGCCATGCCAATTATAAGAAAAATGAATGTCGCACTCGCCGCGGCGAATGCCGCGGTATAAACAAAAATTGCCGTTGAAAATAAAGGCGTCTGATTGCGATTCTGAAGAGCCAGAAAGGCGAAAAATGCTGCCACCAAAATGTAGGTCGGCCCGGCGAAAGGTTGAATCCCATAGGCTTCAGCCAGTTTGAGGAACTCTCTTATGGCAAGCAATGCCACTACCGCAGCGACGACGGCTAAGGCCCACACGGGAGCGCTCAATACCAGCAAAAGAACGAGTGGGATAAGAACGACGGCGGTCAGAATTCGTTTAAATAGATTCAAGAGATTTTCGAACAGTTCTTTCTGGGAATGGCAGCAATCGATGAACTACGGCGCATCCACATGAGGGTGAGTCGCTGAATCCTAACCCTTCGCGCCTCCAGGACCATGATGTTGCGGTCCGCCATCGGCCAGCCCACCATACCGCCGCTCACGTTTTTGGTATTCGGCAATGCCTTCGAGAAGATGCGATCCGCGGAACTCGGGCCAAAGCGATGGCGTAACATAAATTTCCGCGTACGCGAGTTGCCATAAGAGGAAGTTGCTCAGCCGCATCTCGCCGCTGGTGCGGATTACGAGATCGGGATCGGGCAAATGCCGCGTGTATAAGTGACGCGAAACGGCATCCTCGTTGATCTTCAAGTGCTCGACGCCGCCATTTTTCGCGGCAGCGTCCAGCAGCGATTGGAAGGCATCCACCAGTTCGGTACGAGCGCTATAGTTCAGCGCGAGGGTGAGAACCATGCCAGTGTTTTGCCGGGTGGCGTCGCGCGCCCATCCCATCTTTTCCTGCACACTGGAGGGGAGTTCATGCTGCCGTCCAATGTATTCCAGCTTGATATTGTTCTTATTCAGGGTGGGAACTTCTGCCTTCAAATAGCGGCAAAGCAGTCCCATCAAAAAATCCACTTCGCTTTTGGGCCGCTTTCTCCAGTTCTCTTCGGAAAATGCGTAAAGCGTCAGCGCCGGAATGCCGATGGCGGCGGCGGTTTCAACCGTCGAGCGCACGGCGGTCACCCCGGCGCGGTGCCCGGCCATGCGAGGTAAATGGCGCCTGCGCGCCCACCGGCCGTTTCCGTCCATGATGATGGCGATGTGCTTTGGGAGCCGTCCCGGATCGAGCCGCTGATAAAGCTCAGCCTCTTTGCGATCCAGGGCGGCAGGAATTGTAGCCTGCAAGCGTAACCTCTACTCTGTCGGTCCGAAACTGACGCTACCACAGGCGTAACCACCCTTGCAATGACGTACCACCAATGCGCGCTGTACCACCCCAGGCAGGCTGCGCACGCCGGTCGCGCTCGCAATATCCGGCGGAATCAAGAAGATCAAGCCGGCTCCTGTGCCGGTAGGGCGCAAGCGGTAACGGCCTCCGCCAACGCCCGTTCCAGAGCTTCACCCATAACCTGCATTTCTTCTGGACTCATGCGCTCCTGCATTTCTTGAAATAGCTGGCGTTCTTCTTTGCGAATGTGGGAGGAAAGTTTGTCGGCGAACACAGCTACGCCAAGTGCATCCATTCCGCGCTGCTCCGCAAGGATAACCAACCTTCGCAGAGCCGCATGATCTGCCAACAGTTCCTGCACCAACTCCCGCAATTCAGGAAAGCGAGCAACCCGCGGAAATACTTCTCTCTCTTCGGCGGCGAAGTGGAAACGAATTTCTCCCTGAAACTCCCGAACGATTTCCACTTGCCAGGTTTCGAGCTCAATCTCGTCTGCCTCAATTGCCCGGTTGATCCGAACGCATAGAGCGAGGCTGTGTTGGTGCTGACGGGACAAGGGAATGAGATTTCTATCGCGCAACATAGGTAAGTTATCTCGGGCTGGCTCGTCTGCGGAACGAGACCATTTCAAATTGTAACTCGTTCGTGTCTCGGAATTGACTAGCCCTGTGCCTCTTCGGGGATGACTTTCAATTCCAGCTTTTCTGTCCGCCTCAATACCGTCAGCGAGCTGCTGACTCCCACCCGCGCGTCGGTCAGGAGACGATGCAGATCGTCGACGCCGGCGACTGGCTTGCCATCGAGCGCAACGATCACGTCGCCTTCGCGTAAGCCAGCTTTCTTTGCTGGGCTCCCGTCGGTAACTCCAACGACTACGACACCACTCTCGCGCGGCAGATCATAAAAGCGCACCAGGCGGCGGTGCAGCGGGGTGGTTTGCGCCTCCACGCCAATGTAGCTCCTGCGGATGCGTCCATGTTGCAGCAGCCGACCGGCTACGAACTTTGCTGTGTTGATGCCAATGGCAAAGCACAGACCCTGCGCCATGGGAATCATGGCAGTATTCACGCCAATGACCTCACCTTCGGAGGTAACCAAAGGTCCGCCCGAATTGCCCGGATTAAGCGACGCGTCGGTCTGGATGACATCGTCAATCATGCGGCCGGAATACGAACGCAGCGAGCGTCCAAGCGCGCTGACCACGCCGGCCGTCACGCTGTGCTGAAAACCGTAGGGATTACCTATGGCAATCGCCAACTGCCCGACGCGCAGGCGCTGCGAGTCACCGAGCGGTGCCGCCGCCAATCCGGTGGTCTCGTGCGCGGGAATGGCAATGCGAATCACCGCAAGATCGGTGCCCGGATCATCGCCGATGAGGTGAGCAGGGAAGTGGCGACCATCGGAAAACGAGACGTGGATACGCGTGGCATCGTGCAACACATGGCTGTTTGTCAGGATCAGGCCATCGGGCGTAAAGACGAATCCGGAGCCGCCGCCCTGGCGCTCGCGTGGTTCGCCGGAGCGCGTTTTGGCCGCCTGGGCGACTTCAATTTTGACCACCGACGGACTTAGCTTTTCGGCTGCATTGACGACTGCCTGCGAGTAGGCGTCGAGAAGGGCGGAGTCATGAATGGAACGGTCGGCAGGTGAATCAACATCTGGCGTTTTTGTGGTTGAGCTGAGATCTAAGGCCAAAAACGGCATAGAATTTTCGAGTTGCATCATTGCTAGATGAGCTATAAAGCTGGTCGGATTCAGGGGAACAAATTACTCGGTAGCTTGAGTTGACCCTTCCGCCGCCGAGTCCCCAAAAAGCGAGAATTACGATCCGGTAAGCGAAGGCAGCATATTGGCGGAGCCAAGCAGGAAGATAATTCCAACCGCCACGCTATAGATGGAGGTCAGGGCGGTAACGGTGCGAAAGACGAAAGGACGGTTCATTCCACCAATGAAAATTCCGGCTGCCGAGGCGCACATGAGGGTATTCATACCCACCAAGCCGATGATGAACATGAGTAGGCCAAGAAAACCTTTGGCTGCGCCCCCTAGGTTCGCTGCCATCAGAAAAAGAAGGAGCTGGGTAGGTGTTTCGGCTCCCACGCCATGAATGATGCCAATCACAAACGTCGAACCCGAACCGTATCCCTGGCTGAAAACTTCGGGTCGTTTGCTGTCATGACTGCCGAACACTCGCGTCAGCCGCCAATACACCCACAAAATGCCGTTGATCAGAAGCGTAATGCGAGTTTTAGGATGAGAGTGGCCGTGCTCGGTGCGCCAAACCAGGCTGCCTAAAACATAAATGCCCAATACCAGCAGTGTTAATCCCACGGCGCGCTCCGCCCAGCGGTCGCTGGCCGCGGGTAAGGAGACGCGGAAGCCGATCGCCGCCGTCCCCAGAACCGCGATGGTAAGCGCGTGGCCAGAGACGTACAGCAGACCGTAGCGCATGGCGTCCTTGACGCGGTTTTGCACGCTGGTGATATCGGTAATCGCGGCGATGTGGTCGTAGTCCAGCCCGTGGCGGAAGCCGAGCAATGCGGCAGAACCGAGGGCGAAGTCCAGTGGAGAAAGCATGGCGGCGACGATCAGGCTGTAAGTTTACAGGTTTTCAGCTTCGAGGAAATGACAAGGGAGTCGTTGGCGTCGAATCGAGGTCGTGGTTTCATCGAGACGTTCTCTCTGCCGGCCGCGAACGGCAGCAATCCTGAACGTCATGTAAAATAGCCTTTCAAACAGGAGAGAATGATGGCGAAGATTGCAAAGACAGCTGACCGCAAGAAGGTCATGGATACTACGAAGAGTACCGACTGCCCCAAGTGCGGCAAGGCGACGCGGATTGTGAAGCGGGTGAAAGACCGGGAACGCGGGATTCCCGGCGGCATTTTCATCTCATGCTCTGCCTGCGAGTTTTACGAGAAGCTATAGTTTTCTCTCAGAGCGGGATTTGCTTTTAAACAGCAGATTTTTCATACGCTCTCGCCGCGCCGGCGCGAAAGCAGAGCCTCCCTCAAAAACCAAAAGTCACACAAGTTGTCCGGCACCAGTTGGGGTGGCCATGGCGATTTGACTGAGTATCGCCCGAGCCTCCGCCGCTGGGTCTGTGGCGGCGGTGATGGGTCGCCCTACCACGATTCGCGAAGCGCCGGCCGCTATCGCTGCTGCCGGCGTCACCACTCGTGCCTGATCTCCGTGACCGCTGCCGGAAGGGCGCACTCCGGGGGTGATAATTTCGAAGTCGTTCCCAAGGTTGCGGCGCAGTTCGGAAGCCTCCAGGGCAGAACTCACAATGCCCCGACATCCACTTTCGATGGCCAGCGCCGCTAAGCGCAGTACCTGATCCACGGCGGGGGAAGGTACGCCAGTTTGCTCCAGATCGCTGTCATCCATACTGGTGAGGACGGTCACCGCTAGCACCAGCAGCGAAGGGTTTGCGCTGCGGCCTGCTTGGGTCGCGGCGCGCAGCATCTTGGTGCCCCCGGAGGCGTGAACTGTCAGCATCCCGACTCCGAGGTTGGCAGCTTCGCGGACCGCAGCCGCAACTGTGGTCGGAATATCGTGATATTTGAGGTCGAGAAACACCCGGCGGCCGCTGGCGACAAGATCTCGCACCACGGGCGGACCTTCCGCAGTGTAGAGCTGCATCCCGATCTTGTAGGTGGAAGCGGAGTCGCCGACGGCCGCCACGATTTTCTGTGCGGCGGCCGCAGACGAGACATCCAAAGCGACGATCAGGCGCTCACGCGGATCTGGCATCCTTGTGAGGATAACGCGATTGCGTTAATAGACCAAGGGATGAAGCATGGCCATGGTCTGTGGCTGGCGTTGTGGTTTTACTACATCCAGCCGAACCCGCTGCAATCCCCGCGCCTTGACCCCGAGCACTCGAGCTGCGCCATAGGAAAGGTCGATAATCCTTCCTGGCACAACCGGCCCTCGGTCATTGATCCGGACTATGACGTTGCGGCCATTCCGCAAATTCGTCACTCGAACATGGCTGCCCAAAGGAAGGGTTGGATGGGCCGCCGTTAATTCGTACATGTCGTACGGTTCACCGCTGGCGGTTTCCTTACCCTGGAAATCACCGCCGTACCAGGATGCCGTGCCAACTTGGTACGGCTTATGTACGGTGTTCTGCGGCACGAAAACTATCGAGTTTTTCACTTCATATTGGGAGTTCTTAGACCCCGAGCTGATTGGCCCCTGAGCCGCCCCCAAGCTGACAATCGAAAGCAAAATCGCCAGACTGTGAGCTGTACAGATTCGCATTCAGTCACCTCGCATCTCTAAAAGTCGTTCCCCCTGAGAGTCCATGGTTTTGAAAAGCTTTGGAGATGCTACGGTCCAGCCCCCAACCTGTCAATGCGAAGATCGGTGGATAACTATGACTGCATAGTACCCGATATACTACGTAACCTCTTGTATGTATTGATTGAGAGTCCATATCTTCCTGTATATATGGAGGTTGAACATTTATAAATTGGTAAACACCACGATGGTTCGTGTGGGTGTAATTTAGACATTGGATTTGTTTTCAGTAGGTTACAGCCAAATATTCATCGGCATTGAAGAATCAATGCTTTAGCGCTTTCAGGGTCCAAATTAAGGCTGGCGAATTGGAAATCTCGGGGCTTTCGAATACATTGCCGACTATGATTGCAGCGCCTCCCGTAGTTCTCACCATCGCCGGGTTCGACCCCTCCTCGGGGGCGGGCGTAACGGCCGACCTTAAGACAATAGCGGCTCACGGCTGTTACGGAGTGGCCTGCATCACCGCGCTTACGGTGCAATCAACCCGTGGAGTTCGGCGCGTGGTGCCGACCGCGCCCGACGTGGTTCGACAGACGCTGGAAGAGATCGCCGATGACGTACCAATTGCCGCTATCCATATTGGAATGTTAGGTAAAGGGGAATTAGTTGGAGTCGTGGGCGAGTTTTTGGCAAAGCGACCAAGTCCAAATGTCGTTCTGGATCCGGTCCTGCAGTCTTCCTCAGGGGCAGAGCTTCTTGAGGCCTCGGCAGTTAAGCTCTTAGTTGAAAAATTGATGCCCCGAGCGGCGGTAATTACCCCGAACCTGGACGAAGCTTCGGTTCTGACCGGTCTGCCGGTGACTAATATTACTGAAATGCGGTCGGCGGCGGCGCGACTCCACACCACTGGGGCGAAGGCGGTTGTAATCACGGGAGGACACCTCGACCCAGCGACCGATCTGCTAAGCATCCGGAAGAATGAGAGCATAGTGCAGGAAGAATTCAGTGCGCCCCATCAGAGGTCGCGCTCCACGCATGGGACGGGCTGCGCCTTTGCGACGGCGATTGCTTGTAATCTGGCGGTTGGTAAAAGTCTCACCGAAGCCGTGTCAATGGCTAAGAATTTTGTGACAGCCGCTATCGCGAAGGCTTATCCGTTGGGCAATGGGATTGGACCCATGAACCATCTTTATCGTTTAGATGAGAAGTAAAGGATGTTTCAGTCCGCTAACGGACGGGCAGCTTTGGGTCGGGCGGCGTCCGCTTCAAAAGGATACCGGCAACAAAGAAGGCTATAGCCGCCAACAGCCATTGCATCCTCCACAGTTGAATCGCCTGAGAGTCACTGACGCTTTGGATGGCGTGGACCATGCCCACAAACGCTGCGGCAAATAGACACGCTAGACCCGCCAGAAAGGCGATCAGGGAAGCAAAAGGAAGGTTTAGGGTCCGGGTAATATGGTTGAACTCCAGATAGCGGGTCCAATTAGGCGACGAAAGTGTCTGAGTGCGACGAACAGCTCCGCATACGTAACAAAAACGGGCACCCACCATAAATTCGGATTCGCAACGGTCGCAAGCTTCCACCAAGGCTGCTGAAACGGCGGGAATAATGATTGGTACAGGTTGCATGGCGGCTAGCGGCGGCCGCCAGAAATCGTTTTGACTATCGGGAATTGCCTCGGACATAACAACCTCAATTGTTCCTATGTTCGTGCATATCGCAAGCTAGTGACCAAAACAAACCGCAGACTAACTTATTGAGAGCTTGTGACTTTGGTGCGGGGGTATCTCTCTGAGACTCCACTGATAAGCAAGAATTACGCGATGTTCGGGCAAAGATTATCGTTGTCTCCCGCAGTGCAGCGATGGGCCATTTGTCTCGACCCTTGGTAACTTCCTTGGTTCAACCTGGACTTCGGCGGCATCAGATAGACTAGATTTCATTCCTTTCTTAAAACAGGCCAGACTTGCCTAATTCATCTTTTTTACCTGCTTTATCGTTGAGGTCATTGTCGGCGCGCTGGGTTTCGCCCTTCATTATCGCTTTTTTATTGTTGGGTACGTGGAACCCGCCACGCTGCGTGGCAGAAGAAGCTAAGAGTCCAGCTTACCGGCCCGACGACTCACTCAACGCGGTGGCATTCGAATACTTTTACAATTTGCAATACGACCAGGCGGTGCAGGAGTTTGAGCAGATCGTGCGCCGCCACCGGGATGACCCATTTGCCCTCAATCATTTAATGTCGGCCCTCTTGATCCGGGAACTGTACCGGATGGGTGCAATGAACACCGGCGAGTATGCGGATGACAGCTTTATCGGGGATGCCCATCGGGCATCTGATCCGAAAATCAAGGCGGAATTCCAAGATCTGGTGCAAAAGGCCGAGGCCCTTGAGGACCAGGAGCTCAAGGCCAATGGCAACGACATAAACGCGCTTTACGCGCGTGGGGTGACGCGGGCTTCCTTTGCCCTGTACACGGCACTCATCGAGCGGGCATGGTTTTCAGCGCTGCGCAATGCAGTTGGAGCACGGCGCGACCATGAGCGGGTATTGGAACTGGACCCCAAATTCGTGGACGCGAAGCTGGTAGTAGGCACTCATAACTATGTGATGGGCAGCCTGCCGTGGGCGGTTAAGGCGGCCGTTTCGCTGGTAGGACTCAGTGGCACGAAAGAGAAAGGCCTGCAATACCTGAGGGAAGTGGCCGACAGCAAGGGCGAAAACAGTGTGGATGCACGGGTGATCTTGTGTCTTTTTCTGCGACGCGAGCATCGTTACGACGAAGCTCTGGTAATTATGAGGTCGTTGATCCCAAGGTATCCTCACAATCTTCTGTTCGCGGTGGAAGAGGGTAACCTGCTGCGAGGAGCAGGGCGTGCTGACCAGGCGGAAGCGGTATACCGAAGCGCGTGGCAGGCTGGCCGGGAGGGACGATACTCCGGCCTTCATTACGAACTCGCGGCTCTCAGTTTAGGAGACACCCTTCGCAGTCAGAAGAATTACAGTGACGCCGTCGGAGCTTACGAACTTGTGCATGAAGTCGGCCAGGGAGATCCGGAGATCCTGCAGAAGGCGGATCTCGCCGCGGGCGAGATGTATGACCTGATGGCGAAACGGGAGCTGGCTCTGAAGAAGTATGAGGCCGTAGTTGCAGCCAACAGCAGTACACCTTTCGCTGCAACGGCTCGCCAGCTTATGCAGGAGCCATACCGGGGTGCTTCCTAGGGAACTTTAGAACGGGAAATGGCGTATCCTTTTGACAGGAGGCGCGGCAATGTATTGCAATTACTGCGGCAAAGTTATTCAGGATGATGCCAATCTTTGCGCCTATTGTGGCAAGCGGGTGGGCGCGGTGGTGGCGCGTCACCGGTTAGTGCGCCCTCGAAGTGACCGGAAAATCGCGGGAGTATGCGCGGGTTTCGCGGAGTACTTTGATCTCGACGTCACTCTGGTCCGGCTGGTGTGGCTGGTGGTGGCTGTGATGGGCGGTGTGGGCATTATCCCTTACCTGATTGCATGGATCGTCATTCCGGAGGAGCCATTGATGCTGCCGGAGCCGGCGGGACATCCCGTGGCAAGTCCATAGAATCAGATTTCATTCGATGAACCATGCACTCGCCTACCTGATGGGGCGTTGTCTCGTCTGGCGAGCATGCTTCGGCGTCTGATAAGCTTTCCTGTTCATCCCCCGTCATGGTTCGTCTGCAAAGCTCCGATGCGGAAATTGTTTACGAGGTGCTCGGCGATGGCCCTCCCATCGTTCTGTTGCATCCTTTTCCTGCTAATCACGATTTTTGGTCGCCTATTGCTTCAGCCCTTACGTCGCGCTACCGCATAATTTCGCCGGATTTGCGCGGCCACGGGGATTCTGGGGTGGGCGAGGGCTCGGCTACCATGGAGAGGCACGCCGCCGACGTGGCGCGTGTGATGGATGATGCACGGGTAGGGCGTGCTCCGGTGGTTGGCGTGTCAATCGGGGGATATGTGGTGTTTGAGATGTGGCGGCGGTTTCGTGAGCGGATCACGGGACTCGTCCTTTGCAATACGAAAGCGGCTCCGGATTCGATCGAAGCCCGGGCTGCCCGTTTGCAGGCCGCAGTCGAGGTGCTCGAACGCGGCACCGAGCCATTTTTTCAGAGCATGATCCCAAAATTGCTCGGGAAGACTACGCGCGAGGCGCGACCGGACCTCGTCGAGGGCGCGTTGCGCATGATGCGCAAGATGTCTCCGAACGACGTGGCAATGGTGCAACGCGGCATGGCCGAGCGGCCCGATTCGTCGCAGACGCTCGGAACGATTAATGTTCCCACCCTGCTCCTGACCGGAGATGAAGACACGTTTGCCGGCGTGCCGGAAACGGAGATCATGCGGCAAAACATTGCCGGAAGCCAGATGAAAGTGATCGCGAAGGCAGGCCATTATTCACCGTGGGAACGGCCGGAAGAGGCGGGACCTCTTTTGCGCAAGTTTCTGGACACCGCGCACGGCCTTTGAGCGTGCGAGCCACGGTTAGTTGCGGCCTTTGCTACAATCTTATCGCCATGATTGATACCTATCTTGTACCTGAGAAGACGGTGGCGAATACCAAGGGCGATGCAGCACCACTCGATGTAAGCGTGGCGTCGAATCGCGTCTTTTTGCTGACACTTACCATTGCCGATATCGTCGAGCAGGAGGCTCTGGATGTGAGCGTTTATGGCTCGAGCGATGGAACAGTTTGGGAATCGAAACCGCTGGCGTCTTTTCCGCAGAAATTCTATCGTGGGCAACACCCCCTGTTGCTCGATCTTGCCAGCCATCCGAGGGTGAAATTTATTCGAGCACATTGGGAAGTAATCCGCTGGGGCCGCGGCACGGAGATTCCCATGTTCGAGTTTCAAGTCAGCGCGAAAGAAGTTCCACCGGAGATCCTGAAGGAAGCTACCGACGAAGCGAGAGCACTGGCGTAAGCTCGGCTTCCTTTCATCCCCGAGTTTGTGCCCCGCACAAACCCGGATCTTCGATGCCTGCCCATCCGTTATATTGAGAATACTGTGAACTCCAACACTGCCGTCACAATTCGCCCTGCGCGCAGCCTGCAAGGTGCGCTGCGCCTGCCCGGAGATAAATCTATTTCGCACCGGTACGCCATGTTGGGCGGAATCGCTGAAGGGACAACTCGTCTGGAAAATTTTTCCACGGGAGCGGATTGTGCCAGCACGCTCGGTTGTTTGCAGACTCTCGGGGTGGAGTGGGAGCGCAATGAAGGAACGATCGTTATTCACGGGCAGGGCGGAAAGCTCAAGGCGCCTACGGTTCCGTTGGATTGCGGCAATTCGGGCTCGACCATGCGCATGTTGAGCGGCATTCTGGCAGGCCAGGATTTTGAGAGCGAGCTTTTTGGTGACCAATCGCTCTCGCGGCGGCCCATGGCGCGGATTATCACTCCGTTGCAGAGGATGGGAGCGCAGATCAGCGCGCAGGAAGGGGCACATCCGCCGCTCCGAATCAGCGGCAACCATCTGAAAGCTATTGATTACAAGATGCCTGTAGCGAGTGCGCAGGTAAAGACGTCTTTGTTACTAGCAGGTCTTTTCGCCGAGGGCGAAACTCGCGTCGAGGAACCTTTGCGCACACGGGACCATGGCGAACTGGCATTGCGCGCCTTTGGGGCAGAAATTCAGCAGCGCCAGAACGAGATTAGGATTTTCGGCGGCCAACGCCTGCGGAGCATCGAAGCCACGATCCCGGGAGACATTTCGAGCGCTGCTTTTTTTCTATGCGCGGCAGGTTTGTTTCCCGGATCCCAGTTGGTGATCCATGATCTGCTCATGAATCCAACGCGCGCCAGGCTGCTGGAGATTTTGCTCTTGCTGGGTGTGGGGATTACGGTCACACAAGTGGAAGAACAAAATTTTGAGCTGCGTGGCGCGGTGCAGGTCGAAGGACGAGAGTTACGCGGATTGTTGCTCACCGGCGCGGATTCGGCTGCGCTCATTGATGAGATCCCGGTGCTGGCCGCGATCGCACCATATACCGAGCAGGGAATCGAGATTCGCGATGCCCGCGAGTTGCGAGTCAAAGAGTCGGACCGCATTGCGGCAGTTGCGGCTAATCTGCGCACGATGGGAGCGGCAGTGGAGGAACGGGAGGATGGCCTCCAGATTCCCGGTGGCCAGAAACTACACGGCGCGGAAATCGATTCTTTCGGCGACCATCGCATCGCCATGGCTTTTGCCGTGGCCGCATTGCGTGCCGAGGGCGAAAGCCGCATCCAAGGCGCAGACGCGGCGGTAATCTCATTTCCGGCATTCTTTGACACGCTGGAAAGTGTTGTACAGCGCTAGGTCTCCGAAGCGGTTGCCTTAGGAGAAATATGAAAATGCTGAAGCGGTGGGCCGCAGCTGGCATTCTAGTGTTGTCACTCTGCAGCTTCTGGTGTACCGCACAAGAAAAGGCGGTGATTGCCCCGATTTCCGCCGCGACCAAAATTCAACAATCTCTTCCTGCGGCCCAGCCCGCGTCAACGAAGCAGGTTACCGCGTACACGCTTCCACCCGACCTGTACAAGAAGGCCCTCGATCGCAGCCGGATTCGGTTTCGCTTCGACCTTATCAGCTTCGCCTACGGCCTCGCGGTGCTATGGCTCATCCTGCGCTGGAAGCTGGCGCCGAAGTATCGCGACTGGGCCGAAAAGATTTCGCCCAGACCATTTCTCCAAAGCTGGACATTTTCTCCGCTGCTGCTCCTGACCATGGCCTTTCTAACTCTTCCGGCGGATATTTACAACAATTGGACGGAGCGGAAGTTCGGACTGTCAGTGCAGAGTTGGGGATCATGGGTTGGGGACTGGCTGAAAGGCCAGCTGATTTTGGTCGTCGTTGGAACGATTCTCATTTGGCTTTTGTATGTCGTCATTCGTAGAAGCGCACGCCACTGGTGGTTTTATTTTTGGCTGATCTTGCTACCCATCGGGCTGTTTCTGATCTTTGTGCAACCGTTGGTGATTGATCCCATGTTTCACAAGTTCGAGCCGTTGCAGCAGAAAGACCCCCAACTCACTGCCAGTCTCGAACGCATGGTACAACGTGCCGGACAGGATATTCCCCCGCAAAGAATGTTTTGGATGGAAGCGGCCGACAAGACTAATACATTGAACGCTTATGTCACCGGCATCGGCGCCTCCAAACGAATCGTGGTCTGGGACACGACGATTGCCAAGATGGATAATTCGCAAATTGTATTCGTCGCGGGGCATGAGATGGGGCACTATGTGCTGCATCATATTCCGAAGCTGATGGCGATCGGTGCGGTGTCGCTGCTGGTGCTGTTTTATCTGGGTTTTCGCAGCATCGGATGGGTATTGGCCAGATGGGGCGCGGGGTGGGGCATTCGCGACTTACCGGATTGGGCGTCTTTGCCAGCTCTATTGTTGTTGCTTTCAATCTTCTCCTTCGTCGCCAATCCGATTGGAAGCGCAATTTCACGCCACTATGAACATCAGGCAGACCAGTATGGCCTTGAAGTGACCCATGGTCTTACTGCTGATTCAGGGCAAGTTGCCGCGCAAGCTTTTCAGGTGTTGGGCGAGGTGGATTTGTCGGATCCCACACCAAATCCGCTAGAGGTGTTTTTATTTTACTCACACCCCCCAATCCCCGACAGGATTCAGTTCGCATTATCTTACGATCCCTGGGCGCGGGGTGGTTCCGGCAAATTCGTGAAGTAATATGGCTAGCTGCCTACGTAGCGTGCATAGAAGCTACGCGCGATGGCGGTGTCGGTTGTGCCTTTGATGATGGCCCGTCCATCGGCGAACAGGGTCATTTCGTAGGGTTCGCGCCAGAACTTCAATACGAAATCATTGTGGCGGACGGTGCCATGAGGTCTCAAGCGACCACCCATTTCCGCGAAATCCACTGGCCGGTTCCGTTCGTGAATCTGGACTGAGTTGCGGCCGCACAAGCTGATGTGTGGGCGGCTTTCGCCCGCCAAATGAATGAACTCGCGTCGGGAGCAAACCCGGCAGCCGGCGCTGGGCCGGTCCGCAGCAACTTCCGAGCGCTGGTTGAGCCATACATCGAATGAGAACAAGCTGCGCCGCATCCGGGCTTCCGCACCCACCAGAAATTTCAACGCTTCCGTGGCAGCAACCGAGGCTGCCAAATTGACCGCTGAGTTTAGTATGCCGGCGGTCTCGCAGGTTTCGAGGGTGCCTCCGGGCAAATCGGGAAATATGCAGGCGAGGCAAGCCGTCTTCTGGGGCAAAACATTCAGTGTGACTGCATAGCT
The DNA here is from genome assembly GCA_963834075.1 of uncultured Acidobacteriaceae bacterium. Classification (GTDB taxonomy): domain Bacteria; phylum Acidobacteriota; class Terriglobia; order Terriglobales; family Acidobacteriaceae; genus PALSA-270. The sequence continues at coordinate 30,266 of CAWIAH010000011.1, read as the reverse complement.
CCCCACGGCAGCCGTATAAATCCATGGGATCGAGTGATCAATCGCAAAGTCGTTAAGCAGATAGCGGGTTTCGAAGTTATCGGTCCCATCTAAAATCAGGGGCATATCATTAAGTAATGCTTTAATGTTGTCAGGCGTGAGGTCAGCGACCTTTGGTTCGATCACGATACTCGAGTTGAAAGAGCTCAATTTGCGGGCGGCCGCGATGGCCTTGGGGAGGGATTCGGCGGCGTCCGCCTCATCAAATAACGACTGGCGCTGCAGGTTGCTGGGTTCGACGTAATCGCGGTCGATGATGCGAATCGTTCCGGTGCCGGCGCGTGCCAGCAGGGCCGCGAGGGCTGAACCACTGGCGCCACATCCCACTATCGCGACTCGGGCACTGGCCAGCCGTCGCTGACCCTCCTGGCCGATGCCAGAAAACAGCACCTGGCGGGAGTATCTTTCCTCAAGTTCCGGAGCGGTCACCGTCTGGGCATCCATAAACCATTATTATAGGTTTCACCATTATAGGTTCGATTTGACGATAGGGCGCATCACGGTCCTTAGCTCTGGGTTAGAACGTTGTGGCCAAGGATGTCGAATGGCACGGGTGCAACACGTCCATTTGGGGATTCATCGAACAGCTAAGTCGTGCCGACACAGATGAGGGAGCATATTCACGCTTGAGGCGGAATTGGTTCAAGGTTCCTAGCGGGCTCTTGATGGTAGTTCTCCTTGCTGCGCCGGTGCATGGCTGGGGCCAGCAAAATACAGGCAGGCCTGCGCCGGGGCCGGCCGTTGCTCCACCTCTCCAGTTAGGCAGCACTACGTCCGATCAAGGATTGATCGTCGAAGATATCGGCATATCGGGTATCGCGGATGACAAGACAGAGAAGGAGCTTCTCGACCTCATTCCCCAGAAAGTGGCACAGCCTTTGGATCGCGATCACATCCGGCAGAGTATTCAGAATCTTCACGCAACCGGTCGTTTTGCCGATATTCGAGCAGAGGCCGACGTGACCGCGAACCATAAAGTCGAATTAGAGTTCGTTACCACGCCCAATTACTTCATCGGAGAGGTCCGGGTGGAGGGCAATCCGGAGCGTCCCGCCGCAGCGCAGTTGGAGAATACTTCCAAGCTTCAGTTGGGAGAGCTGTTCACTTCGGATAAGTTAGAGCGCGCCCTCACCGGAACTAAGGATTTGCTCGAGGCCAATGGATATTACCGGGCTTCGGTCAATGCGAGTGTGGAGAAACACCCAGAGACTCAGCAGATTGGAGTCGTCTTTCACATTGAGTCTGGGCCGCAGGCCCATGTAGGAGAAGTTCGATTTACGGGGAAGCCAGGCTATGACAATGCACGGTTGCAGGATATCGCCCACCTGCACGCCGGCGATTCGGTATCCACGCAGCGGCTGAATAGTGCGCTGGACCGACTGCGCAGGAAATATCAAAAAGGAAACCACTGGTTGGCGGAAGTCACGGTTGCGTCGCGCAGCTATCGGTCGCAACGCAACGCGGTTGACTTCGTGATGGAGGTTGATCCCGGGCCAGTGGTGCAGATTGTCACCGAGGGATTCAAAGTCAGCCGTGGCGTGCTCAAAAGCACGATACCGGTGTATGAAGAGAACGCGCTGGATGACGATTTGCTGAGTGAAGGCCGCCGCAACCTGGTCAACTATTTGCAAGGCCGAGGATACTTTGACGCAAAAGTGACGGTGACGCGAAAGACTGAAGCCGCAGGCAAGGAAACGGTGGTGATATATGACATCGACGCCGGCGCGCAGCACCGCGTGGCGAGAATCGAGATTGACGGGAACCGCTATTTCGAGCGTTCTCAACTACGGGCTCTGATGTCAGTCCAGTCCGCGGGGCGGGTTTTGTCCCATGGGTCTTATAGTCAACGGCTGCTCAATTCCGATGTGGCGGCGATTGAGAACCTTTACCGCTCCAACGGCTTCCCAGAGGTGAAGGTTACGAGCGAGGTGATTGACAACTATCAGGGCCGGGAAGATCAACTCGATATACGCCTTCACGTCTCCGAGGGGGCACAGGTGACGGTTGGGCAATTCCAGATTGTAGGCACAGCCGCCATGGAGGTTGCCGATCTACAGCCCCTCAATGAAAGCCCGCACGAACCTTTTTCTGAATCGCGGATTGCCGATGACCGTGATCTTATTTTGAACATGTATTTCAACAATGGGTTTCCAGACGCCACATTCGAGGCTTCCGCGCTACCGGTCAGTGGCAAACCCAATGAGATGGATGTTACCTACACCGTACACGAAGGGCAGCAGACGATTGTGAATCGAGTGTTGGTTTCAGGGTTGAATCACACCCGTCCCTACGTCGTGCAACGTGAATTGCGGGTCAAGGCCGGCGACCCGCTCAGCCAACTCGACATGCTGGATACGCAAAGCCGGTTATATGATCTGGGAATCTTCAGCTCGGTAGATACCGCCGTGCAAAACCCTGACGGCAAGGAACGTGAAAAGAACGTCCTGGTGCAGTTGCAGGAAGCGAAAAGATACACCTTCAATTACGGGGTGGGGTTGGAATTTCAAACTGGACAACCAGCCGGTGGCACCAGCCAGCCACAAGGCACCACCGGAGTGAGCCCGCGGGTCTCGTTTTCGGTTACACGCCTGAACGTTGGCGGCGCCGATCACACTCTGACCTTGAGCGCTGCTGTTGGGCGATTACAACAGCGTGGACTCATCAGTTACGAAGCACCGCGCTGGCTGAATAGTCCTCACTGGAAGCTGTCGCTTACCGGCTTTTATGACGATACCGTAGATGTCACTACTTTCACTTCGGAACGACTGGAGGGCGCGATCCAGGCTGAGCAAACCCTGAGCAAATCGAGCACCATCGAGTACCGTTTTACCTACCGTCGAGTGCAAGCAACAAACCTTCCCCCGAACCTCAGCCTGGTTCCGCAATATTCGCAGCCGACGCGAGTCGGCGGACCTGGATTTACTTATATCCGCGATCATCGTGACAACGCCCTGGAAAGCACAAAAGGCAGCTATCTCACCGTGGACGGGAGCGTCGCCGATCGCTATTTCGGTTCGCAACGCGACTTCAGCCGAGTTCTGGTGCAGCACTCCAGTTATTATGCTTTCGGCAAGAACCGGCTTCAGGAGAAAAAATTTGTGTTCGCCCGCTCCACTCGCGTGGGAGTGGAAACGCCCTTCGGTAACACCACGCTCCTGCCTCCGGGGCAGTGTCCTGGAACCGGGGACTTACAATGCATTCCGTTGCCGGAACTTTTTTTGTCGGGCGGGGGAAACTCTCACCGCGGTTTCGGGTTAAATCAGGCTGGACCTCGGGACCCAAACACCGGATTTCCTCTCGGCGGAGGCGCGCTTTTCCTAAACAACCTGGAACTGCGTTTTCCCCCGGTTTCGCTTCCGTTTGTCCACGACAACCTGAGCTTTGCCGTATTTCACGATGCTGGCAATGTTTTCACCAACGGAACGGTCATGGTTGACAATTTATTGCGCTGGAAACAGAAGAACCCTCAGCTTTGCCTGCAGGCCAGCACCGCCAGCCAGTGCGACTACAGCTATATTTCCCACGCTATCGGGCTTGGTGTACGCTACAAGACACCCATCGGTCCTGTGCGTTTCGATTTCGGATATAACTTGAATCCGCCGGCCTATCCGAGTCACACGATACTCTCAGATGGAACCGAAGGCCCGTTTGTTCCCGAACACGCGGCGCACTTTAACGTGTTTTTTAGCATTGGGCAGACATTTTAATGCTTAAGCGAATACTGATTCTCGGTTGGGCTGTGGCTCTCATTCTGGCGGTTAGTGTCTGCGCCGGAGCAGCAGAAGTTTTGGACCGAATCGTGGCCGCGGTGAACGGACACGTCATCCTGCAAAGCGATTGGGAGGACGCGATCCGGTATGAGGCATTTATCGCCGGAAGGCAGCCAGGGGAAATGACGGGCGCTGAGCGCAATGCAGTGCTTGACCGCTTAATAGATCAGGAATTGTTGCGCGAGCAGATGCAAGCATCGGACTTCCAAAAAGCCACCGAAGAAGAGATCGGCAAGCGGGTTCAGGAGGTTCGCAAGCAATATTCCGAGGCTTTAAGCGACGCCGGATGGCAGACGACACTCGCTCACTACGGCCTTTCTGAGACTGAACTCAAAAAACGAGTGGCTCTGCAGCTGGATTTGATGCGCCTGGTAGATGCCCATTTACGCCCCACCGTCAACATTGACGGGAAGAGCATTGAAAGCTATTACAACCAGGAACTGCTGCCGCAATTGCGGCAAGCGGGGGCCAAGAATGTGTCTCTCGCCGATGTCAGCGGAAAAATCAAAGAGCTTCTCACCGAGCAAAAAGTGAGTCAGCTTCTGGTCGCGTGGTTGCAGAATCTGCGATCGGGAAGCGATATTCGAACCATTCTTGAGCCACCCGATTCCGGCAGTCAACTCCGGTGAATGCTGCCGGCGCCAATCCGCGTCGGCGCAGGGTATGGAAATACCTGCTCTCGATATTGCTGGCAAGCCTCCTGTCGATGGCCGGATTTGGGTGGTACCTGACCACCGAGTCCTTTCAGGCGGTGGTTCGGCGCCGTCTCGTTGCCGAATTGGAAAGTGTCACGGGCGGCCGGGTGGAGTTGGGAAGCTTTCATACTATCCCATTCCGATTGCGAGTTGAGGTCCGGGATCTCACCATCCACGGTAACGAGAAGGGGGGAGAAGTTCCCTATGTGCATATCGAACGCGTAGTCGGCGAAGTTAAGATCATTTCCGCTCTCGGATTTGAATTTGGGTTTCATTCCGTAATCCTCGATCATCCCGTCGTCCACATCGTTTTTTATCCCGACGGCACCACAAACCGGCCAACACCGCGCTTAAAAAGCCTGCTGAAAAAGACCCCCATGGAACAACTCTTCCGGCTTTCCATTGGGCGCCTGGAAGTACGCACCGGAAAGCTGCTGTGGAATGATCGCACCATTCCCCTGGATTTCACCGCCGAAGATGTCTCGTCGGAGATGGATTATTCAGTGCTGCATAACCGGTACTTCGGCAAATTTCTTCTCGGGAAAATCGAATCCAGATTGAAGGATTATCGCCCGATGGCGTGGATGGCGGAGGCGCATTTTAGCCTCGGACCGGACAGTATCGACTTCGGATCGTTAAAACTTAACTCTGGACGCTCCCATCTTGAGGCCAGGGGGTCGCTGAAAAGCTTTCGTAAACCGGAAATCCAGGGCAGTTATGAAGCCAAGCTGGACGTGCAAGAATTCGCCGCGATCACGCGTAGTGACGAACCCCGTGGCGGCATTGTGGAGTTGCAAGGCCGGGGAACGTGGTCTCTTGAAACTTTCTCAACCACGGGCCAAATGCTACTCAAAGATTTTGGCTGGCGAGACCGTGCAATTGACCTGAGTGGCGTAAACGCGAGTGGTCAATTTGCGATCACTCCGCAACGCGTGACATTTTCCAAAATCGACGCGCGACTGCTGGGGGGCGTCGCTACCGGAAGTGTTGAGGTGACGAATTGGTCAGAAACGAAGCCGATTGCTGAAGGACCGAGGATCAGAAGCGAGGAGGAAAGAGGTAACGCGCAGTTGCGAATAAGGGACGTATCCATGGGTGGAGTAGCCGAAGCAATATCAACGCCGGCGCTCCCACTCCGCCGGATGAATCTCTCAGCGCTAACCAGCGGCACCGTCGATCTAAAATGGCGCGGATCCATCGGCAAAGCCGAAGCGAACGTGGCGCTGGACGCGACCGCGCCTGTCGAGTCGGGACCCGGCGAATTGCCACTCAATGCACGCACCCATGCGACGTATCAGGGAGAGACTGGCGAGCTGGGAGTCTCCGATTTCTCCGCCGCTACCCCTGCTAGCCAATTGCAGGCCTCCGGGACACTCGGCCGTCGTGGATTATTGAAACTTTCGGCGTCGACTTCAGATTTCGGTGAATGGAAACTGCTCTTCGCTGCGATTGGAAGGCCGGAAGAGATTCCCGCGATCTTGCACGGACGCGCTGCGTTCAGTGGTACGGCCACCGGTACGATCCCAAACGTTATCTTTGCTGGCAATTTTCAAGCGGAGGATTTCGATTATGAGATCCCGGCAGGGCCGCGAAGTCCTAGGCGACAGCTGCATTGGGACCGTTTCAATGCCGGCGTGCAGCTGTCTTCGCGGGTGCTGTCATTGCGCCGCGGCATTTTGCAGCATGGCGATACAACGGTAAACTTTGACTTGACCGCCGGTTTGGTGCGGTGGCAGTTCTTCAATGAGAGCATATTTTCCTCGCGCATCGCCGTGCACGATGCAGAGCTCTCAGATGTTGTGCCATTCATGGGATACCAGCTTCCAGTTCAAGGCAAAGCAAACCTTTACCTGCAGGCCTCCGGCATGCGGGGCGAACCTCAGGGAACCGGCCATGTGGAAATGACAGGAGTAACGATTCGCGGGGAAACTGTTCAGAACTTGACCTCCGATTTGCGCATCAACCGGCAGGAAATTCGGCTGAACAATCTCACGGTGCTTTATAACGGTGCCAGAGTCGGTGGAAGTTCCGACTATGATTTCGCGAGCCGCGTTTTTCATGCTGATATGAAAGGTGCAAACTTCGATGTTGCCCGCGTCACCGATGGCAGGACCGGACGGTGGCAAATGGGAGGAAAGGGAGACTTTACTGCCCACGCGTCAGGTACTCTCGCCGAACCGGTCATCAATGCCAATGTGCGGCTGCTCGACCTCACCGCAAACGGTGAGCGGCAGGGAAATTTTATGCTGCAGGCGAAGACGCTGGACCATGAACTCCATTTAAACGGTCACTCGGAAGGCCAGCCCGGGGATCTGACACTCGAGGGCACCGTGGATCTGCGCGAGGGCTGGCACTCCAATTTGGATATCCACTTCGCTGATTTGCAGTTGGGCGCGCTCTTGCACCCTTATCTTCAGGGCCGATTAACCGGTCCTTCGTCGGCTTCGGGGGTGGTGACGCTACAAGCGTCTCTTCGGCAAATGCAGGACGTTAGTTTGCATGGAAATCTCAGCGAGCTGGCGCTGGATGTCGAGAACATGAACCTTCACAATGAAGGTCCGATTGAGTTTGCTATTTCCGATCAGGCGCTCGAGCTCAATGCCTTTCATTTATTGGGTGAATCCACCGATCTCTCCATCCACGGGACTGCGCATCTGTCGGGTGACCGCGGGATCGAGCTGCACACTCACGGTCAAGGCAATCTCAAGTTACTCGAGAGCTTCGATCCAGCATTTACCTCGGAGGGCGTTGTCGCCCTGGATATGGACGTGGCGGGAACTATTTCCACGCCCTCGGTGCAGGGGCACGTGCAGATCACGAATGGGGCAATCGCGTATCTGGATTTGCCGATCGCGTTTAGCGGCATCAACGGTTCGCTCAGCTTTAACCAGAATCGCCTGCAGATCGAAGCGCTGACCGCGCATACCGGAGGCGGCCTTGTCACCTTCGGGGGCAATGCGGTTTGGATTAACCGCCGGCTCGCTTTCGATTTGAGATTACAGGAGAAGGACGTCCGGCTGCGTTACCCGCCCGGCATCAGCTCGACTGCCAACGCCGATCTGCACTTTGCGGGTACCTCGACGGCGTCTTTGTTTTCGGGGGATATTACGCTCACCAAGTTATCGGTTATGCCCGGGTTCGACTTCGGTGCGTATCTCTCCCGCTCCGCTCCGTTGCCGGTGACCAACCCCACTCTTAACCGCATCCGGCTGGATGTTCACATCGTGACCTCGCCCGAGTTGCAGATGCAAACCGCGGTGGTGAGACTCTCGGGAGACGCCGACTTGCATCTGCGCGGGAGCGCGGCGAAGCCGGTAATTCTAGGGCGCGCCGAAGTGCTGGAAGGTGCGGTATCGTTCAACGGCGCGAAGTACGAACTGGAACGCGGCGATGTCACCTTCAAAAACCCAGTAATTACCACGCCGGAGCTGGATTTGCAGGCCACCACCCATGTTCGGGACTACGACATCACTCTTAGCCTGAATGGCGAACCTGACAAGCTTAAGCTCAGTTACCGCTCCGACCCTCCTTTGCCCGAAGCGGACATCATCACTTTGCTGGCCTTGGGCCGAACCACCACGGAATCTGCGCAATTGCAAGAATCGGGCCAATCGTCGTTTACCCAGGAGGCGTCCAGCGCAATTATCAGCCAGGCGTTGAATGCTACGGTTACGAATCGAGCGCAGCGGTTGTTCGGTGTGAGCCGGATCAAGATAGACCCTGAGGGTTTGAATACCGAGACCACACTCGCCCGGGGACCGGCGGTGACGATCGAACAACAGGTGGCCAACAACCTGACTCTGACTTACAGCACGAGCGTCGAATATGCTTCGCAACAGATCATCCAAGTGGTATATGACCTGCCTCGCAACATTTCGATCGTGGCCATTCGCGATCAGGACGGCGTGGTAAGTTTTGACCTTAAAATCCGCCGCCGCAGAAAATAATCTTTGCAGTCGCCTACCTGGGGATCAATCCAACCTCCAGATCGAAAAGTTGGCCGGAGTGCCGGTCGGATGATGAGCGTGACGTACCCGGCCTGATTTCTCCCAATTTGACCAGCCTCGCGACAATCGATGGCACCGTCCGATTGTGCGACTTGGCAATCTCGTGAAAATCAATTCCGCGGTGAACTTCGGCGCAAACTTGAGCATCTTCTTCGTGAGACCAGTAGCGGCCGGCATGCGCTGGCCGTTGTAGCTCGCGCTGCTCGAGGTGGAGCAGAGCCCCGAGCGAGCGATTCAACGCTTTAACAATCTGTGGCCGCCGGCAAAGCGAATCGGCCTCAAGTTTCTCTCCGCTCTCCGGATCGAGTCCACTCGCCAGAGCGCGCATAATGGCAATCGCTTCCCGATTCTCCATGGTCCATCCTCCTGTATCTACCGTACGCCGAGAGATTGCACAGAGTTTGTGACGAATGAACAGTAGACGGGCGGATGACCCACATTGGGAAATGAAAAAGCTAGGTGCGATATAACATCATTAGCTGAGGTGATTTGCGCTCATGGATTGGCAGGCTTTTTGGCTCACAATCCGGCTGGCCGTATTGGTGGCGGCAATTCTGGGAGTGGCCGCCCTACCGCTTGCCTATTGGATCACCTATTCGCGCTGGCGCTGGAAGTTTCTGGTGGAAGCGGTAATAGCGTTGCCCATCGTTTTGCCTCCTACCGTCCTCGGATTCTATGTTCTGGTCGCGCTCGGGTCGAACAGTCCACTGGGACGTTGGTGGCAGCACATGACCGGTCACACTCTGGCATTCACCTTCGAAGGAGTAGTGATTGGGTCCATCATCTACAGTCTGCCTTTTGCGGTGCAGCCCTTCGCAGCCTCATTTGCTGGCGTCGATCGTAGGCTGATTGCCGCATCTTCCGTTCTGGGGGCAACCCGGCTAAGAACCTTTTTTCGCGTAATCGCCCCTTTGTCGGTGCCGGGACTGGTAACCGGAGTGGTCTTAAGCTTTGCACATACCATGGGAGAGTTTGGCGTAGTGCTGATGGTCGGCGGTAATATCCCCGGCGTGACTCGGACCGTTTCGATCGACATTTACGATCAGACGCAGGCGCTGAACTATGCCGCTGCGAACCAGACGGCTTTAATCCTGCTACTGATTTCCTTTGTTGTACTGATATCGGTTTACCGATTGAATCGAAGCATCGGTTCGGTGTGGCCATGGAAGAGATCATGAGCGCATCGGTGGAAAATATTTCTGCGATGCATCCGCATCAGATCGCAGATAAGCTTGCTGTGCAGATCTGCAAGCGTCACGGGATCGATTTTGAGTTGGAAATATCCTCCACAATCCCTTCAGGAATTACAATTCTCTTTGGTCCCTCGGGAGCAGGGAAGACCACCCTGCTCGATTGCATTGCGGGACTCACGGTTCCGGACTCTGGATGCATTGCCGTGGGGAAGTGTGTGTTTTTTGACGGTAATACTAGGATCGTGGTCAGGAAGCGCGGGATCGGTTACGTATTTCAGGACTTGGCTTTATTTCCGCATCTCAGCGTGGGAGAAAATATTGAGTACGGGCTTACCCGCCTGCCCGGTGCGGAGCGCCGCCGCCGCTGTGTGGAGATATTGGAATCCTTTCGCATCGCTGGTATAAGGCATCGTAAGCCCCGCGATATCTCCGGCGGCGAACGGCAACGGGTTGCCTTGGCTCGTACTCTGGTGACCGAGCCTCGGGTGCTTCTTCTTGACGAGCCGTTGGCGGGCCTCGATGCTGTAACAAAATCGAGAATCGTCGACGATCTGCGAGCCTGGAACCTGCAGCACAGAATTCCTATTCTTTATGTCACCCACAGCCGCGACGAAGTATTTGCGCTCGGGGAGCGGGTCATCGTGCTGGAACGTGGCCGCCTGATTGCGCAGGGAACGCCGCACGAGGTAATGGCCGCTCCACGGCAGGAATCGGTGGCGCAATTGGTAGGCTTTGAAAATATCTTCGACGCCAAGGTGGTTCTAACCAGTGAAGATCGCGGCACGATGATCTGCCGACTTGCTGGCGGCGATGTAGAACTAGAAACGCCTCTCATCCGTGCGGAGGCCGGCTCGCACGTCCGTGTGGGGATTCGTGCTGGAGATATTTTGTTAGCGACGATTCATCCTGAGGGATTGAGCGCACGGAATGTACTCCCAGGACGAGTGGTTTCTTTGGCGCAGCGAGACGTCATCGTGGTAGCGCGAGTGGGTTGTGGCGTGGAGATGGAGGTGCATCTCACGCTTGCGGCGCGGGACGCGCTGCAGTTGCGAACTGGCCGTGAGATGTGGCTGGTGATAAAGACGCATTCCTGCCATCTCATGGTCTGATGATTTACGGGCGGGCGTAAACCGGCCCTGGAATCGCGGCGCACTCTGGGATCAACAGCTCTTATTTTCCGTTGCTTTGAACCCGCGCGTCTTCCACATGCACGATCTCAATGACTCCAATCCACTGGCCATCGCGACGTTCCATATAGACGACCCGTCCGCCGAGAATTTGTGCGGCAGCGGCAGGCGGGAGATCGCGGTGATAGCCGAAGTACTCGGTCTTGATTCGATTCCAAGCTTTCCAATTCGCAAGTAGCGAGTTGGGGGGATCGTATTTAGTGGAAAACACTAGTACGACATCAAACCGAGAAGGCAGTTCAGACGCCGACATCAATTCGTCTAGCCCGAAGTTTTCAATTTGCAGCACGTGCATCGGCCGAGCTACATATCCCAGCGAAGGCTGAGAAAGCTCGCCGCTGGCGGGCCACGCGGTGAGCACGGTGGCCTTGGGGTAATGGGCTTGCAGGTACGTTTCCGCGTTCTGATGTAGACGGATGAAGTCCCGGAAAGCCAGGTTATCTTCCAAGGTAAATCCGTAAGGGGGATTGACGAAGAGTCCCACAATAAATGCCACCAGCACGAGCGCCACCACGGCGCGCCATAAGCGCACCCGCCGCCACAGAGTGGAAACGCACACGATGATGATCAATGGCACGACTGGAAGCATGTACCGCGCCAGGACCGCACCGCCGATTACCGCCATCGCGGCGACGTATGTTGCGACAATTGTGTAAAACGCAAATTGAGTATCCAGCGAGATTCGCGGGCGGGGATTGCCGTCATGAGCGGAGGGAATCCCTATACTTTGCAGTGTTGGAAAAAGCATCGCTGCCACAGCCGTCAAAGTGAGCGGATAAAGATTCATATACCCGCCGACTTGCCAGATCCGCATGAGCAGGGCCAGAAAAATACGCAGTGGGTGCATGGTTGCTTGCACGTTGTAGCGAAAAAACTCTGGATTACCAAAGGTGAAACCGGTACGCAGGTGGTGATAGGCATACCACAGTGCGAGTGGTATCGCTGGAATCAGAAGGAACGCGGATTTCAGCGTTCGTTCGACATGCGCGGTAACCAGGTCTAGCTGGCCATCATGCGGCCGTCCCAAGGTGATGCGGGCGAGACAAAAGACGCCCACGCATTCCCAGAGCACTAACGCTACCGGTGCCAGAATCGCCGTCTCTTTCGCCAATACCGCCAGCGAAAACCAAACCACCGCCATGGCTCGGCGATTTTCGACGTAAGCGAGCAGGCCCCAAAACGTTAATGCGGCCGCTGCCAGGTCTACCTGTGCAAACAAACTCTGGGTGAAGAAAACGGGATACAGCGCGGTACAAATTGTGGATGCAATCGCAACTTCGGTGTTTGCCACTCGCTGCGCTAACCGGAAAACCCCCAGCAGGGCGAATGCCGCCACTAGCAGCATTGAGAGACGAGTCACGATCGGGGCGTACCCGGCAATTTTCCAGCAAAGCGCGAGGTACGCCATCACCAGTGGCGGGTGAGCGTTCGAGGGCGTGGAATGTGGAATCAGCGATCCAGTCAGAAGCAGATCGCGGGCGGCTGGGACATAATATCCAGCTTCATCCCAGAAGTAGGGCAGTCGTAACAGCCCAGCGTGCACCGCCGTCAGGCCGGCAAAGAGCGAGACAAAAATCAAAGCGGAGGAGGACGCCTTCCGCCGCCGATCAGGGGCGCGCACCAGAGGTGCCTTAATGGACCGGCCCCGGAGCGATCATCCGCGGGTCGAGCTTGATTTCGCCAAACGCACTTTCGTAATTGTTTACATCCTGCTGCAGAATGGAAAGCAAAGCCTTCGCCTGTTGTGGGCTGAGGTAGACTCCCTGAAAGTTGCGGACTTCCATTTGGGTCTCGTTTTGCTGCTGCAGGGTGCCGAAAACCAGAAAAAAATCCCAAACGCTGACGCGCACCTGCACGCTGTTGGCGTAGTTTTCGCGATAGTCGGGAGAGTTTACCAGCTTGATATTGGGCTGCGTCGGATTCGTCATGGCGTGTTCAGTGTAGCGGCATTGCCGATCCACAGCAACGCCCCGAGCACAGGCACCGAAAGTTGCAGGTGGGTGAACTGCGCCAGAGGACCAAGCAGAAACAACGGATAACAAATGTAAAGCAGTGCGGGCACCAGCGAGGCCAGCATCTCACCATGCTTTGAGCCTGCCCAATCCACAAGCAACAGAAATGCCGGGGCCAGAATTGCAAGATCGTAGACCGTCAGATGCGGCGAGACCAGAACGGTCGCGATGAGCAATACAGAATAACGGAGCCCAAGCGGCGATTTACTCTTCCAGCAGCGCAGTGCTAATCCGAGAACTGCTATCGCACTCAGGCAGTAGAGAACGAATGCCACCCCCGGCCAGGGGATCAGCAAAGACCAGAAGGCCCAAAGGGAATGCATTTGATACGGACGTGGTTCAAGCAGGCCGTGGACCTCCCGCACATGCAGCAATGCGTGCGCATAATTGCGCATGACTCGATTGCCGTAGTAGCCCCAGCCAATTGTGAGCTGTGCCAGCGCCGATAGAAAGGCCGCGAGCACAATCTTCCCCTCCCTCGCCAGAACAAAGACCACTGCGGCGGCCAATCCCAATTGAGGTTTAAAGATGAGGCAGCCAATCGCGAGGCCTGCAACAACATGGCGTTCGGCCCGCAACGCTAAAAATGCGAGAGTGAAACATGCCAGAGCCAGACCGGACGTCTGTCCCCAAAGCAGGAGATGAAAAAAACCGGGAAAGGCAATCGCAAGAATGAAGACCGTCCCTGGGTAGTCTCGCAATCGAGGACACGTCCTCCAAACGGCAAGGACGCATGCGGCGTAAATCGCAGCATTGAACAGCAACCAAATCGACAGGGCCGAGGGGTAGGAAAGTCGTGCCAATGGCGCGAATAACAGCGAAACTTGAGGCCCATAGAGCGGGACGTAGAGCATCTCAGAGGCGGCGGGCAGAACTCTTTGAGCCAGAATCGACTGCGCCCGCATGTCATATAAATCCTTGCCATTGCCGTGGAGGGCAAGATTGCCAATCACGTAAAAATGCAGGAAGTCGGTTCCTTTGATCAGACCATAACGATCGCGAAGGCCGCTGGATGAAAGGTCAAAGGCATACGCGGACCACAGGCAAATGGCGAGGAGAAGGCCGTGAATGCGGAGGCGGCGGGCAGTCAGCCATTGCCCATTTGTTCCCAACGACCCATTTGTTCGGAACGACATGCTCGGCAATGATATCGAACTGGGGTAGTGGCGGGTCGGTTTTCTCCCTAGCAAGGCTTGCCATCGGGAGACTGGACGGGCCGCCATAGTGCAAGCAATGTGCCAATCACAAAAGGGAAAAATGGCGCGGAGGCCCAGGGTAGCAAAGGAAGCTTGCTCGCGGAGCGGACGTCAAGAGGTAAAAGGAGCAACGCAATCGCGGTAACCGTTGGCCAAGCCACGCAGACAACGATAAGGGACCGAGTGGCGAACGACAGCGTTGGCCACCGGGATAGCAGCAAAAGGACAGGCAACAGGAGCATCATCTGGTTGAATTGTGGGAGTAAGGGAAGCGCCAGAACCGCGACAACCATGGTCGCCGCCAGCACCAGGACGAATGCCTGGGAATCTCCAGCCCGGTTACGATTGCGCCAGGCGAACCAGAATAATGCCATCAACAATATTGCAGAGCAAATTACGCCCAGGTCCTCGCCTAGTGATAGCTGTAGCAATGAAATGCGATAGGTGTATCTTCGATACGCGTCGAGATTGGAAAGAAAAAAGCGAAACCATCCAGCGAGTAACCATTGCCCACCTGCGAATAGTGCTACGAACGTGGAAAAAAAACCAAGCAACAAGCGCCAGCGAGATCGCCATTCGCTGATCGACCAAAGCATAAACCATGCCAGCGGCAGGATTAGCATTTGCGGTTTGATCGTAGCGATCGCCAGAAACGCCCCAGCCGCGCCCAGGTTCCCCTTGGCCACGCACCAGGCGCTCAACGCCAGCAAGAACTCGACCAGGATGCCGAGCTGCCGCAAGCTCAGCGCCTGCATCACCGGAGGGCTGGCCAGCGTGAAGAGAATGATGGCGACCACCAGGGGAACGGGCGGCTTCCAGCCCAGAAAAGCGAGCCACAATGGTACGCTGGCAGCGATTAGAATCGCCAATGCGATTTTCACCCACCGTTGGGCTTCCGGAAACGAGAGATGGATCGTGGGGGCGATCAGAAATGCGACATACACCGGATACGCAAAACGCTGTTCATCCACCGGCTTTACGGAAGAGCTGTAATTCTGAACAATTTGCCGCCCATAAAACGCCATCTGAATCTCATCGGTCACTTCGCGGCTGTAGGGGTTGCGTCCAAACAGCAGGAGGCCTCGCGTTCCGGTCCATGGGGAATACAAATCACCCAGCGCGGCCTTTAAAGTGCCCCGTACCACATTCGTTTGGTATTCCCAGGGCGCCAAAACGCGTTGAGCGTAAAGCCATCCCGTCGTGGCGACGGCCACGCTGAGGAAAAGCCAAACCCAAGCCTTCATTTGAGATTGAGCAGGCACATTAATGCGTCGAAACTACCATATGCGTGTGCCGCGTGCACAAAAAAGCCTGGGCGTAGTTCCCAGGCTGCACTTTGAAATTAAAAACGTCAAATCACTTACCGGGTAACTCTTCCAGTATTCCATTGGCGACATCCATGGCATCTTGATCCACGGTACGGTTTTTGGCGATGGCTTCACTCACCGGCACCGTCACAATCTTGTTTCCGCGAAGCGCAACCATCTGTCCAAAAGCGCCGTTATGGACGGCATCGATAGCGCCCAGGCCATAGCGGGTGGCGAGCATGCGGTCAAAGGCAGTTGGAGTGCCGCCGCGCTGAACGTGTCCCAGCACTACGGCCCGGGTCTCGAAGCCCGTTCGCTTTTCGATTTCAGCCGCCAGAACGTTGGCAATACCGCCCAAACGCTCGTGGCCGAACTCGTCTTTACCGGCTGCATTCGTGACCAGCGTGCCCTGGGTATCAGAGCCGGGAGCAAATTTTGCTCCCTCTGCCACCACCACGATGTTGAACAGCTTGCCGCGCGCGTGCCGCTGCTGGAGAGCCGCAGTGACCTTTTCAATGTCGAAGGGATGCTCAGGAATAAGAATCGCGTCGGCCCCTCCAGCCACGCCACCGTACAGAGCGATCCAGCCGGCGTTGCGTCCCATGACCTCCACAACCATCGTTCGGTTATGGGCTTCGGCGGTGGTATGAAGACGGTCGAGCGCTTCGGTGACGATATTTACCGCGGTATCGAAGCCAAAGGTAAAGTCGGTGCCGGCCAAATCGTTATCAATGGTCTTCGGAACACCGATCACCTTGCCGCCCTTCTCGTGCAGTTTTTGCGCAACGGATAGCGTGTCATCGCCGCCGATGGCGATGAGCGCGTCAAGGTTATTTTGTTTGAGCACGGCCACGCATTTCTCGATCCCATCTGGCTTTTTGGCGGGATTGGTGCGCGAAGTCCGAAGGATGGTCCCACCGCGCGGCAGAATGCCGCTCACCGCGTTAAGGTCGAGAACCGTTGTCTTATTTTCCAGAACACCGCGCCAGCCCTCGATGAATCCGATGAACTGATCCTTGTAGTGAAAGGTACCCTTGCGCACAACCGCGCGGATGACTGCATTCAGACCCGGGCAATCGCCACCGCCCGTTAAGATGCCAATCTTCATACTCGCTCCTGTGAACGACAGTTATTTTCCCAGCCGCCTAAACTCGAAATGGCCAAATCTGCTGTGGGGCCAAACGGGTACAACAACGAACGACGACTTCACCTCTGCGGAACATTAAGATTATCACCGTCCCCGGTTGCGTTACGGAATAGAATTCGCCACAATATTCGCCTTCGTGAACAAAAGCGAATTAGACTCTGCGCATTACAGGAAACGGGACCAACGGTTAATGACAAAACTCTTGCGCAGTCTTATTTGGATAGCCGTGATCGGGGTTGGCCTCTGGGCTGTTGCCACTATTGCTTTTTACCGCGGGGAGCAGATCAACGCTTTGTGGCTGGTCGTGGCGGCGTGTTGTACTTATGCTGTCGGTTACCGGTTCTACAGCAAATTCATTGCGACCAGGATGCTCGGACTGGATGCGCTTCGAGCCACACCGGCGGAACGGCTCAACAATGGGCGCGATTTTGTGCCCACCAACAAGTGGGTCGTGTTTGGTCACCATTTTGCAGCTATCGCGGGCCCGGGGCCTTTGGTCGGGCCGGTGCTGGCTGCACAATTCGGATATCTGCCAGGAACGCTATGGGTGCTGGTTGGCGCGGTTTTGGGCGGATGCGTGCAGGATTTCGTTATTCTGCTGTTCTCCGTGCGTCGCGACGGTAAATCACTCACCAAGATGGCCCAGGAGGAGATTGGCGCGGTTGGCGGTTTGGTCGCCTATCTCGCCATCATCAGCATCATGGTGATTTTGCTCGGCGTCTGCGCTCTGGTCGTCGTAAACGCGCTAAAAAGAAGTCCGTGGGGCACGTTCACGATTGCCGCGACCATCCCGATCGCCCTCTTGATGGGCGTTTATTTGCGCCGGCTACGACCCGGCAAGGTCCTGGAGACCTCGGTTCTTGGATTTGTTCTGGTGATGCTAGCCATCTGGGGCGGGCAATGGGTGTCGCAAAATCCCGCAGTAGGCAGTTGGTTTACGCTGAGCGCTCCTACTCTGGCAATCATCATCATCGTTTACGGCTTCGCGGCTTCGGCGGTTCCGGTCTGGCTACTGCTTGCTCCCCGTGACTACCTGAGCACCTTCGTCAAACTGGGAACGATTGCCATGCTGGCCGGGGGCATCATTGCACTCCATCCTCGTCTGAATATGCCGCCATTGACTCGTTTTACTGACGGCACCGGACCGATCTTCGCTGGCAAGATCTTTCCGTTCGCTTTCATCACCATCGCCTGCGGCGCCATCAGCGGCTTCCATTCTCTGATTTCGAGCGGCACCACGCCGAAGCTGATTCGTCGCGAAGTTGAAACTCGCATGGTCGGCTATGGCGCCATGCTGGCTGAGTCCATGGTCGCGATCATGGCCACGATCGCGGCTTGTGTGTTGCAGCCGGGGACGTATTTCGCCATCAACAGTCCCGCGGGAATCGTTGGGGCAGGACCCGAGACGGCTGCAGCGACGATCACTGGGTGGGGATTTCCCGTCACCGCCGCGCAGATGCGCGGTCTCGCCCAAGCGGTCGGCGAGCAGACATTGTTTAACCGCACTGGCGGAGCTCCGGCTTTCGCCGTCGGCATGGCGCATATTTTTTCTAGTAGTCTGGGTGGGGCAGTGATGGCCATCTGGTATCACTTCGCCATCATGTTTGAAGCATTGTTTATTCTGACGGTGCTCGACGCCGGAACTCGCGTGGGGCGCTTCATGATCCAGGATGCTATTGGACACATCTGGAAGCCCATGGGGCGAACCAGTTGGTATCCATCGATCTTGGCAACCAGCGC
The DNA here is from genome assembly GCA_963834075.1 of uncultured Acidobacteriaceae bacterium. Taxonomy (GTDB): domain Bacteria; phylum Acidobacteriota; class Terriglobia; order Terriglobales; family Acidobacteriaceae; genus PALSA-270. The sequence continues at coordinate 11,973 of CAWIAH010000011.1, read as the reverse complement.
GTTGATGGTCGCCGCCTGGGGATATTTTCTGTGGCAAGGCGTGAAGGACCCACTGGGCGGAATTAATTCGCTGTGGCCATTGTTTGGCATTTCCAATCAGTTGTTGGCTACAGTCGCCTTGTGTGTCGCCACCACCATCGTTGTAAAGATGGGAAAAGCCAAATATACCGCGGTGACGCTACTGCCCTTGGCGTGGCTGGTGTCGGTGACATTTACTGCCTCGTGGCAGAAAATCTTCGATTCCAATCCGCGAATTGGCTTTTTGTCTCATGCGCGGCAACTTGCCTCCGCCGCGGTGCAAGCCCCGGGGACCGTCAGGCTGATTTTCAACGATCGCCTGGATGCAGCTGTAACCGCTGCATTAATCGTCATGGTTGCGGGGATCTTAATCGAATCCGCGCTTCTGTGGTGGAAAGTAGTATTCCGGCGTACCGAACCTGGAGTGAGCGAAACTCCATTTGTTCCGACCCGTTTCGCGATGGAGGAGAAATGACCCTGCTGCGGCAATTTTTCCAGACAATATGGGAGACACTTCGCGAGATTTTTGATGAATCGGCTTATGAGCGCTTTCTCCAGTCGAACCGCGCTCCCTCCGGCCGCAAATCCTACGCCGCTTTCTGCCGTGAGCAGGAAATTGGTAAAGCGCGCCGCCCCAAGTGCTGCTGATCCTGAGGCATTTTGTTGCCAACCTGGTCAACCACGAGCCCCAATTTCTGCGATACACTTTTCCCAATGCGCGTCTTAGGAATCGACTGCGGAACCGAGTACACCGGCTACGGCATGGTTGAGCTTAGCCCCAAGGACGAGCTTCTCTGTATTCTGTGTGGGGCCGTAAAGCTCTCCGCGCGTGAATCCATGGCGCTGCGCTTATCTAGAGTATATGAGACTCTGGCGGCAATTATTCAGGACCAGCGTCCCGATGAAGTCGCAATCGAAGATGTGTTCTACGCAGTCAATGTGAAATCGGCGCTCAAGTTGGGGCAAGTGCGCGGAGTGGCCATGCTGGCTGCTTCGGCCGCAGGCCTTGAAGTCGCCGAGTATGCGCCGCTATCCATCAAGTCTGCTGTTGTCGGTTACGGGCGGGCAGAGAAGCACCAGGTGCAACAGATGGTTACCCGGCTGCTCAACCTGGAAGAAGTTCCTCAACCGGCGGATGCTGCCGACGCCCTCGCGATTGCTATCTGTCATTTGCATACTGCTGCGACCTTGCGGCAACAGGCGGTCGGACGGTGACAGCGTCGTATCGAGCGCTTCTGCATATCTTGCTTGTGATGTTGCTTTGCTCCTCGGTATGGGCGCAAGACTCCGCCGGTCCGACCCTGAGTTTTACCTTCGACTTTCCCAACTCCGATCCAGAGCACTTTGACCTCACCGTTCACGCCGATGGTCATGCCACTTACGATTCGAACGGCAAGCTCAGCTCAATGACCGAGGATAAAGATCCCTTTCATCTCGATTTCGATATCTCGGCCGCCAGCCGCCAACACATCTTTGACCTGGCAAAGCATGCCCACTACTTCGACGGAGATGTCGATACAAAACTGCCAAACATCGCGTTTACCGGAAAGAAGACTGTGGTTTACCAGGACAGTAAGAGGAATACGCAAGCAACCTACAACTACTCCGCGAATCCCGCCGTGCAGGAGTTCACCGCATTCTGCCAGCACTTATCGGAGACTTTGGAATTTGGCCGTAGGCTGGAGTTCTATCGCCGCTACCAGAAACTGGCGCTGGACGACGAACTCACCCGCCTCGAAGAAATGCAGCACGACAGCGAGTTAGCGGAGATACCTGCGATCGCTCCAATTTTGCAAAGCATCGCCAAAGATCCCACCATCTTGAACATGGATCGCGGCCGAGCCTTGCGGATATTGGACAAAGCCGGCGTGCATACTTCGCTGCACTAAAGTTTGCAAATTAGGAAGCGCTGGTTGCGTCGGGCGATTCGTGCCTCAGCGCTGGAAGATTGATCCCCAATTGCTCGGCCTTTTTATAAAAATGGCTACGCTCCAGACCTAGGCATTTCGCTGTATTGGTGATGTGAAAGTGGTTGCGTTTCAGTTCGCTCAAAAGCACTTCCCGTTCAAAGCCCTGCACTCGCTCTGTCAGCGGCCCTGATCCGGCCGGGGTGTGGGCGTTCGCGATCAGTGGCAGAGCGGTGCGAACCGTTTCGGAGTTAACCTCGCCGTCGGCAGCCAAAAGGAGCAGGCGCTCAACCACATTGCGCAGTTCGCGAATATTGCCCGGCCAGGGGTACGCCTGCAAGTCTTCCATTGCATCCGCAGTAAGAGGAATCGGCTTCCAGTTATTTTGCAAAAAGAGATGCCTGGCGAAGCTCTCCACCAGCTTCGGGATATCTTCACGCCGTTCGCGTAGTGGAGGCAATAACAACGGGAAAACGAAGATGCGATGAAATAAATCCTGACGAAATTTGCCATCCCGCACCAGGATCTCGAGATTGCGATGCGTGGCTACCAACACCCGCACGTCCACGCAAATCGGCTTATCTCCGCCGATGCGTTCTACTTCGCCCTCTTCCAGCACGCGCAAGAGCTTGGCTTGCATGGGCAAAGGCATATCGCCAATTTCGTCGAGAAGAATCGTCCCATGGTCAGCCTGCTCAAACTTTCCCAGATGACGGGAAACCGCGCCGGTAAACGAACCTTTCTCGTGGCCAAAAAGCTCCGACTCAATTAATTCCGCCGGCACCGCCGCGCAATTTAACGTAACAAACGGGCGGGAGGCTCGCGGACTGCGCTCGTGCAGGGCACGCGCAATCAGCTCTTTACCCGTACCGGTTTCGCCCAGAATGCAAATTCTGGTTTCGCTCGCCGCCACTCGTTCCACCTGGGCCATGATCTTGCCCATGGTATCGCCAACCCAAACGATCTCATGCTTGCCTAGGCGCTGCCGCAGTTGCCGATTTTCCGACTCAAGCCGGCGTAGTCTCAGAACGTTTTCCACGGTGAGCATGAGCTTCTCGGTCGAGATCGGCTTTTCCAGAAAATCGAGAGCGCCCAGCCGTGTGGCTCGTACCGCCATTTCAATGTGCGCTTGGCCCGACATCATGACTACCGGCGTGTTCACCCCTTGCGTTTTTAGATCTTCAAGAAGTGATAGCCCATCTTTCCCCGGCATGACCACATCGGAGAAGATCAGATCGAAATCCTGCGCCTTCGCTGCCTCCAGAGCTTTGGACGCGCTATCGCAAACGGTAGCCGTGTGGCCCTCGAGACGAAATGCTCGCGAGAGGGAAGCCAGTGTATTGGCCTCGTCATCCACGATCAACAGATTGGCTTTTTGCGGCATGTTTCCTCAGGATCCCAGTCTAAAGACGCTGTCGTGAACTGCGGGAGCGAGGGGATTCGGTTTGCGCGGCAGTTCGATCACAAACCTTGTTCCGCGTCCCGGTTCGCTGCGCACGCTGATTGTTCCGCCGTGATCGCTGACGACCGATTGTACAATTGCCAATCCCAGTCCGGTGCCATGGGGCTTATTGGTGTAGTAAGGGGTGAAAAGTCGCTCGCGCTCGTCTGGAGCAATTCCGGCGCCCGTATCGCCCACTTCAATGGTTGCGGTATTGTCGTTTTGCGTGGTGCGCAGAGTCAGTACTCCTCCTTGTGGCATCGCGTCTATGGCGTTCGACACCAGATTCGACAAAGCCCGATGTAGAAGTTCCGGGTCCGCGACCACGGCGTCGAGCGGCTCGCCCAGTTCGAGTGTACATTCAATCGCCATTTTGTTTCCCACACCCATTTGAGCCTGAAACAAACGCGCCACATTGCGAACTATGTGATTCAGATCGGTGCTTTGGAATTGCGGTTGCGGCATGCGAGAGAACTCGCTGAATCGCGAGATAATCGTCTTGAGATTGGCAATCTCCGCCAGCATGGTCGAAGCGCTTTCGTGGAAGACTTCTTCAAATTGTTCAGGGCTGTTCTGCCGCGCCCGCATCAGATTTTCTACTGTGAGTTGCAAGGGAAACAACGGGTTTTTCAGTTCGTGGGCCAGGCGTCGCGCCAACTCTCTCCATGCCGCGACCCGCTCGCTCTGGATGAGCCGCCGGCGCTGCTCCGTAAGTTCACCGGTCATGTAATTGAAAGCTTCCGCCAGTTGCCCTAGATCGTCACTCGATTTCACCGGAACAGGGGCATACCAGTTGCCATGGGCAACTTCGCGAGCGGCATCCGCGAGTTGCTCCACCGGTCGCGTGACCCGGCGCGATATCCATGCGCTCAACAGGACTGCCAACAGAATTCCCGCAGCCGCCGCCATGACCGCAGCGGAAAGAAAATGCCTCTGCAGGTCGATATAAGAACGGCGCGAGTTTGCCACCAGCAGAATCGCCAGCAATCGATTGTCCTGCCCGAACAGGGGGATCGCGCGTACCGACTCGCTATCGCGCGCGTCCGAGGTCCACTGAATGATCGCGCCTGCGTCCTGATGGGTCTGCTGGACCCTGTGCAGCAGCGGTGCGAGCAAGCCGGATCTTGTGGGATCGCTCGACAGCGATGGTAAACCGCCATCCAGGCTCTCAAACAACATGGCGCGTGACCCGGCCGGTAAATCAAGGCTCAGAACGAACGTCTTGTCGAGCCGGCGGCCGCCCATTACATACAACGATCGGTCACCCACGCTGACCTCTCGAATTGCCACCAGACCCAAAGCTGGGCCATTGGGCAGTTGTTCCTGCCGAAGAAATGCGCCCTGGGGCGCGCCTGGCACAAAGCCATTTTCCTTGTACCCGAATCTTGCGGGCCATTGTGCGGAGGAAAGGATCGTGCCACCGCCGTCCAGGAACTCCAAAAAATCCAGTTGCTGATCGGTGGCAATGTTTTTCGCCACATTCAGAAAGGCGCTATAGTCCGGGGAACCTTGATTTAACGCCAACCCAATACGGGTCACCGCTTCGCTGGAGGAGATTGCGCTCACCTCGCGTGTCACCTCGTCCCCGCGGCGGTTGAACTCTCGCCGGAATTGCGCCACCAGCGCGGCAGTTCGCTCTTCGTCCGATTTTTGGAAGGCGCGGCGCGTAACCGACGAGACGATAGCCGTCACCGTCGCCACCGAGAGGAAGACGGTCAGGAAGAAAAGCAGCAGCAGCTTGCGCCGAAAGCTCATGGGTTCTCTATGGTGTAGCGGCCAGCCAGAGGGTGCCCCAATGTATCTGCCCGTCCAGGGCCTCGCTCCAACCTCTCACCTTCGCGTTCATGGCGTGACTCATCCGCAAATGGAGCAGAGGAATCACTTCCTCAGAACGCAGCAGGGCGCTCTCTGCCGTGTAGACGCCCTCCGGAGCGTCGCTGGCAAAGCTAGGCTGCGCCAGCCGCAGAAAACCCGCCAAAGTGACCAGCGCAATATATGGATTCAGCGAAATCAGCGGAGCCCGAACCAGTCGCACATCGGGATCGCCTCCGCCCCCAAGTTGCAATTTCATTCCCGCATCACGAGCGTTCAACAAAATTCGTTCCGCCACGACCCGCGACGCCGGATCGTCCGTATCGTATGCCAACGACCACACAGTGGACTGACCGGTTTCGTTTCGCACTTGGCGCGCCGCCGTACTATCCGCATTCACGGAGAACACAAAACCGTAACCGCTTAGCCAATCGGGAAGCAAGCCACCGGCGGCTGCGCCGCCTCCTTGCAGCAGGACATTGCTCAAGACAGCCCGGTCGATACTTTGTGCAAGGGCCGCGCGCCGTCGAGACTCGTCCGCCGATGGCCGATGGTTAGAAAAGACCAGCGCCATGAGTTCGGCGGGAGCCGAGCTTTCGACGCGTCGATTCTCATTTGCAGCTGTTCGCTCTTGCTCGGGAGCAATCTCAATCAAATCGGCTTGCTGCAGGTCGAGGGCTAACATCTGCTTGCGAAAACCCTGGCCCATGGCGATTTCGACGGAATTTAGAAATGGCCTCCCGCCCCAATAGTTGTCGTTGGCGGCGAGCGTGAGCTTTTTGCCGGGTTCCCAGTGATCGATGGTAAATGGTCCCGTGCCCATGATCGTTGCGCCGTCACGCCAGGCAATTCCGTTGCGCGCCAGAGCTACCTCGGAAGGAAGGTCGGGGGCCGGCGCGTCAAGTTCGATCGTGATCGCATCCTCTCCGGGAACGATTCTCCAACTTGGATTGGCCACTCGCAACGAAGCTGCAACCTGATCCGCCGTCAACGGTGTTCCATCTTGAAAGCTTACCCGGCGACGAAGTTCGAATTGCCAGCGTTGGTTTCCCGGATCCGCTTGCCAGGAAGTTGCTAATGAAGGCTGCGGCTTTCCCCTGTCATCGAGCGTAACCAAAGTGTCGAAGATAAGAGATGAGAAATTGCTGCTTTCGAGCGACCCTGCCTGGCCTGGATCTGCGGGATCAAGAGACAAGGCCGTGGACCGCATGGCCACGCGCAGGGTTCCGCCATAGCTTGGGCGTGTCGCGGCGCCGGCAACCCCCGTCCACAATAGACTACTGATCGCAAAGAAAGCTAAGGCGGAATGCCTCATAGTCTCCCGTCCCCATGCTGCGCGACACGGCAATCGCGGTCTGCCCGTTGGCTTCGGTCCAGAGCACGGTTATTGGGCCGTCAAACTGTTCAGGCTGGCTCAAGGCCACTGGCTCCCGGGCCGCCAAGTCGAAAACGCGGAGCGAGTCGGCTGTTCCATCAACGTTTCCAGTTGCCAAAATGCTCCAATTTGCGCCACAAGCGCCATGCACGCTGGCGAGGTCGCTGCCCCAATCGAGGTTCGCCAGAATCTGGTCGGACATACCGTCCAGCAAATGAACGTGCCCATCTGTCTCGGCAAATACCCATAAAGAGTATTTGTCGTGCGGCAACCAGGCTGCAGAATAGAAAGGCGCAACCGTGCTTTGCCTGCCCACCCCCGGTGCCAGTACGCCGGTAAAGTAGTTCCTTGACGGCGTAAAAAAACCGTTCAGGTTGTTTTGCTCGCCGCCGCGAGAATCTGTGTTGAGCGGCCAGGGATCGTCACTCTCGCTGCAATTGAGTCCGAGAGGGGCTTGGCTTGTGCTCCGGCACAACACCCCGGGGAGGTAGGCATCGAAGAGATGATCTTTGCGGAGGACGAGCCGTCCCCGGGGGTCTCGCGGCCAGGCCCGCGCGTGAGCAATCGGCAGTGATGCCTCGATCTGCCAGCGGCCACTCTCCAGGCGATAGAGCGCAACCTGACTGGTATCGAGGACGGCCATTTCGGTTGGGCTCCCGTCCATTATGGCCACATCAAGAATTTGCTCAGGTTGATGCCAGAGCAATGCTTTGTGAATGCTCACAGTCGCGCGCTCCTGCGTAGAGAAGGCGTGGCCCGGGCGGGAAAAGGAAATCATCAACACCGAGGATGTGCCTGCACCTTGACGGATTTCGGCGACCCAGACGTAATCCTGCAGGTTTTCGGAGAGCGAAATGTTAATGACGGCCGCGGCTGCGTCGGAACTCACAAAGCGCAGGCCCAATCCAGCCAGATGTGCACGCAAGCCGCCACTGATCTCGTCAGCCTCGGCTCGCGAAAGGGAAGAGCGATTGGTAATTTCCGCGGATGCCGCGCCCGGCCCCGTAACCGCGGCAATCTTGCCCGCAAGTTGCGCTTCGGGCGTGGACCAATCAACCGCCAGAGACGTTGACACGGACGATAGAACAAAAGCGAGCAGCAGCTTCAAAATGCGGATTTTGCATGGCGAAGGTTTCTTCATCCCCAAGGCGGCGATGCGCGAATTATAAACCGCCGCCTTCTCGCCTCTGGTCATAAGGCTCTCCGTCCGTGCGCAGCCCCTGCAGAAACTCAATTCCGCGGCGGCGTTTCGCTCTCATCCGCGTGGCTCGCTTGGTTGCCGACGCTCATGCTGCGCAATACGTCGTTCGCGAAAAAGAATTTGCCGTCCGCCGGCACCATCATGATCTGGAGTTATCCGACAGCAGTTCCGCCACGATCGCATTAATCAGCAGTGGATTCTGCTTCAAAATTGCACCCTCGCTCTGCATACCTACCGCGTCCGCCCCCGCGGTCACGCGAATGCGATCAGCCTCGGCTTTGGCCAAAGACTTACGCCGCTCCATTCCCGCCTGGCTGTCAATCACCTTTTCGGCCTGCACTTCCAGGAGCCCACCCTTTCTCTCTTTTTAGACACCGTTTTCCCGGGTTCTTCGCTCCGGTCTTCTTCCGGCTCACCGGTAGTGAAGAGCTGGTCACGCGTATCAAACAGTGCGACGTTCTCCACTAGAAGAGTTACAAAATGCACACCAGGATATAAGGTTCCGGCCAGAGTACCGCTGGTCTGGCTTACGCGGACCCCCGCCGTACCACTGGGAACCACCACGATGCCCAGCGCCAGCAGCATCGGCCCCACCCCAGAAATGCTAGGCCAAGGGCGCCGTGCCAATGAACTTCCGGAGCAGAAGCCACCGGCTGAGTGCCCTGTTGCCTGGTCTCCCGCGATCGCATCACGAGATAGAGATCGTAGGCCAGGATTCCCCCCGCGGTAAGAGTCATCCTGACTCTGCCCCGCATCAGCAAGTACTTTAGAAACAATATGATTTTCTCCCCTTGTCTAACGGCTGTGTGACGATTTCGACCGCGCTTCGGCTGGTTGTCCGAACAACGCACGAAGGGCTTTGCCGAAGATGAATTTCTCCACCGCGAATGCCACGGCGAAAGAAAAGATCAATCCGATGGCGATTGCCATTGCTGTCATTAAGAGTTGCATAACGTAACCTCCGCTCGCTTGTGCCGATATATTCGGCACTCCATCGAATTGCAACCCAGGGGCCATGGTTTAAATGATTGATGATAAACGAGTTGGACTCGGGCGGTAGTTCAAGAAACGTGTCTTTTCCTGGACGGCGTGTCACCGGCGACACAGCGCAAATCAGGAAGCTCGGCAGCGTACTGCCTGTCTTTCGCGTACACTCTTCGCCTGGGTGCATACGGGAGGGTTGAGGGTATTAGTTCGTTTGCACAATCCCGCGTATGAATTTTATCAAGGCGACTCGTCAATTCGAGAAATGGCTGGGCCAGCACATCCCGCTGGTACGGCGCGATCTCGAACTTAAGCATCGCCTCATGAGGGAATCTCCCTTCGCCTTTTTTCGCGGAACCTTTTATCGCTGGATGCAGCTTTGGCCCGAAATTTGTCCGGTACTGGACAAGGCGCCAAGGGTCCTTGCAGTGGGCGATCTGCACTTTGAGAACTTTGGGACCTGGCGCGACGTTGAAGGCCGGTTGGTGTGGGGCGTAAACGACTTTGACGAGGCCGCGCTCTTACCTTACACACTGGACCTGGTCCGCTTGGCCACCAGCGCATTCATCGCCACGGCTCAGGGACATTTGGGCATCAAATCAAAAGAAATCTGCGATGCGATCCTTGAGGGATACGGAAAATCGCTCGAAGAAGGCGGCTTGCCCTTCGTATTGGCTGAAGATCATGTCTGGCTGCGCGATATCGCCTTCTCCGAATCAAGGAACCCGGTGCGCTTTTGGCAGGGCATGGCCGCTCTGCCTCCGGCGCGGAATGAAGTTCCCGCGAGTGCCAAGGATGCTCTAGAGCATCTGATGCCCGGTCGGGAGCTCAAATACCGGGTGTGCACCCGCACTGCTGGATTGGGCAGCCTCGGGCACATGCGGCTGGTGGCCATTGCAAATTATCATGGCGGCCAGATTGCCCGCGAAGCCAAGGCACTCGCACCTTCAGCCGTCTATTGGGCGAGCAGATCAAAAAGCCCAGGGGATATCAATTATCAGGCGATCATCACCCAGGCTGTACGCTGTCCCGATCCATTTGTGAAGTTGCGTGGGCATTGGGTTGTACGGCGCCTTGCGCCGTATTGTTCAAGGATTGAGCTAACCGTTCTGCCAAAACAGCGCGACGAGTGCCGCTTATTGATCGCCATGGGATGGGAAACCACAAACATCCATTTGGGTAGTAGCAAAGCGACGAAGGCAGTCCGCTCCCACTTCAAGAAACTTAAGGCGAACTGGCTTTTCACCGCCGCCAAAGACATGGCCGACGCCGTGGAAAGGGATTGGCGCGTATGGTGCAAAGGCGCGCGCCCCTGAACTCTCCGCTGCAAGCGATCTAGGCTTCCGGAAGAGCGGTTCGAACGATGCTGCTCCTCCATTCAGGCCGGGCAGGCGGAAGCTGCGCTTCTTTGTGGAGAGCGCTCAAAAGAGCGTCCAGGATGGTCTGCAGCGATTGCGGATTCTCCTGTAACACTCGTTGCATGCTCTCACGGTGGACGGATAGTTCAGGGGCGCGCGCCTTTGCACCATACGCGCCAATCCCTTTCCACGGCGTCGGCCATGTCTTTGGCGGCGGTGAAAAGCCAGTTCGCCTTAAGTTTCTTGAAGTGGGAGCGGACTGCCTTCGTCGCTTTGCTACTACCCAAATGGATGTTTGTGGTTTCCCATCCCATGGCGATCAATAAGCGGCACTCGTCGCGCTGTTTTGGCAGAACGGTTAGCTCAATCCTTGAACAATACGGCGCAAGGCGCCGTACAACCCAATGCCCACGCAACTTCACAAATGGATCGGGACAGCGTACAGCCTGGGTGATGATCGCCTGATAATTGATATCCCCTGGGCTTTTTGATCTGCTCGCCCAATAGACGGCTGAAGGTGCGAGTGCCTTGGCTTCGCGGGCAATCTGGCCGCCATGATAATTTGCAATGGCCACCAGCCGCATGTGCCCGAGGCTGCCCAATCCAGCAGTGCGGGTGCACACCCGGTATTTGAGCTCCCGACCGGGCATCAGATGCTCTAGAGCATCCTTGGCACTCGCGGGAACTTCATTCCGGCGCCGGAGGCAGAGCGGCCATGCCCTGCCAGAAGCGCACCGGGTTCCTTGATTCGGAGAAGGCGATCTGCGCAGCCAGACATGATCTTCGAGCCAGGACGAAGGGCAAGCCGCCTTCTTCGAGCGATTTTCCGCATCCCTCAAAGGATCGCATCGCAGATTTCTTTTGATTTGATGCCCAAATGTCCCTGCAAGCCGTGGCGATGAATGCGCTGGTGGCCAAAGTGGCACCAGGTCCGAGCGTGTAAGGCAGAGCGCGGCCTCGTCAAAGTCGTTCACGCCTTACTTTTACTGGCTTTCAACGTCGCGCCAGGTCCCAAAGTTCTCAAAGCGACATCGCCCATGGCAAGGACCCTTGGTGCCTTGTCCAGTACCGGAGAATCTTCGGGCCAAAGCTGCATCCAGCCATAAAAGGTTCCGCGAAAAAAGGCGAGGGGAGATTCCCTCATGAGGCGATGCTTAAGTTCGAGATCGCGCCGTACCAGCGGGATGTGCTGGCCCAGCCATTTCTCGAATTCGGAACCATGCCGTTGATAAAATTCATACGCGGGATTGTGCAAACGAACTAATACCCTCACTCTTCCGTACGCACCCAGGCGAGAAGTGTACGCGGAAGACAGGCAGTACGCTGCCGAGTTCTGATTTGCGCTGTGTCGCCGTTTTATGCCGTCCAGGAAATCATGTTTTTAATACCACTGCCCGAAAACCGACTTGTTGACTCCATCGTCAATCATTTAAACCATGGCCCCTGGGTTGCAATCGATGGAGTCCCAACATATGCAATAGCGAGCGGAGGTTACGTTATGGATATCTCAATGACAGCAATGGCAATCGCTCATCGGATTTCTTATTTTTTCCTTTCGCCGTGGCATTCGCGGTGGAAGAAATTCATCTTCGGCAAAGCCCTTCGTGCGTTGTTCGGACAACCAGCCCGAGCGCGGTCGAAATCGTCACACAGCCTGTTAGAGAAGGGGAGTAAATCATATTGTTTCTAAAGTACTTGCTGATGCGGGGCAGGGTCAGGATGACTCTTACCGCGGGGTTAACCCTGGCCTACGATCTCATCTGTGATGCGATCGCGGGAGACCAAGGCAACAGGGCACTCAGCCGGTGGCTTCTGCTCCGGAAGTTCATTGGCACGGCGCCCTTGGCCTAGCATTTCTGGGGTGGGGCCGATGCTGC
>CAWIAH010000010.1:0-508824 GCA_963834075.1 uncultured Acidobacteriaceae bacterium | reverse complement strand
CGTCAGCACTGCTACTGTCGCCACCAAAGGCAAGCAGTGCAGGACTGTTCGCCATCCACGCGGCAGACAGCGATACGGATGCTTCAACCGTCATCCAAAGGATCGTGATCGTCTGAATCCGTTGGATCAGCCGAGCGGTATCTTGCGCCGGAATTGGGAGAACGACCGCCATTCAGCCACATTATGACATGCTCTTCCCGCACCCCGACAGCGCACGCGAATCCCTTGGTCGCCTCGTTTCCGGTTATCAGAAAATAACCCGGCATCAGAGTCCACGCTCGCTACGTTATAGTTTCTGGCAGGGCAAATACCCTTCCCGCCAACACGCCGTGCCGGTCGTCCACCATGTTTGCCGGGTCTTCTAGCCCGTGGCATTCCCCTTTTCTCTTCTCTCTCCCGTAGCAACTCTCGTTCCAACCCAGCCATGGCCCCCAGCACCCGAAACAACACTCTTCTGGCACTCTTTGGATGTCAATTGACCGCAAGAATAACTCCAGCTTGTGCCACGCTTAATGCGCTAGGGTTGAAGAGCAATCAATAAAAGTTTTGCCGGGGGTTGCGCCCCAGGACCCAAAACAAAAATTGCGCTGGGATTTGGGGCATTCGTTGATGGCTGATACGGACTAAAACTTGGAATGATCTTTTATCGCGGATGACTCTCTCCGCCGAGATCCCGATGATCCCAACTTGGGGATTGTCAAAGGGACTAAGCTCAGCGTACACTGCTCGGCGAATATGGAGACCAATCGCAATATTCCTGTGCCTACGCCGGTTGAATTGTCACCTGAAACATTTTTCGTAGTTTTGATGGACAACCCAACCTGGGGACTGATGAAGCTGGTGCAAATCAGCGGCGAAACACGGGAAAGTAAGGTTAACGAGCTTCGAAATCACCTCCTGAGGTGTGCGAAGTACGCAACCAAGAAAATAGCCGATGTAACACGGAAAAAGCGATGGACCGACGATCAGTTGAGGATGCACTCTAAACAATTCGCCAAAGCTAGGAAGAAGGTGGACGCCGCATTGAAGAATCTTGCCGACGCAGAACTAGCAGTTCAAAGCGAGCTAGGCATGCTGCCTCCAGGTTACTTTAACTTCCTGCCAAGGAAAACTAGCCTCAAAGCGCTGCAGAAGAAGGCTGCTTATGCCGAAAATTTTTGCAATTATCGCATTCGGCCTTATCGCATGAGTGAAAAGAAAAAGAGAGCTCTCGCTAGTGGACCTCGAATTGACTTTGACAGCAGCTTTCGTCGTGTCAGCGTGCCGAAGATTCGGTCCAAGTTACTCGATCGTATCGACAAAAAGATAAAGGATTTTTTCAGCCGATCACCGCGGAGAGTTCCTCGCAGGAGCATTGATCCTTTCATTCTAAACTTCCTCGCGATGTGCTGCGGCGAGAGCCCCATCGCTCAAACAAATCTCGAAAAGATGCGACGGCGGATCAGGAAGAGGGCGGATCAGGAACGGTAATGGAGCGTTTTTTCCCACGCGCCGCAATATACCAAATTAGCATCCTCATCCTCCAGATAGCCTTTAATCTCATCCGCCCTTAGCTGAGACTTCCAGAGAATCCGTCCTTGCTCGGCGACCACGTACGATGAAGGTACCTCCGAGATCGAACAGCTGCAAAAGATCATCGTGTTGCTGCGGTTTCATCGCGTTAATTCCTCCTTACCGCAGAAACAACTCTCCAAAAAAGCAATCGCGGCCTACAGCGACCTCCAACGGTTCCCGCTCTCGAGTTTGCGTCAATCCGCGATTGAATCGATGGATGAAGAGTTTCGTAACTTGTCACTCGGAGCGATTAAGCCGATAACGAATAAAACGCAGGGATATGTTTCTTTCGCAATTCTTGAAGAAGTGTCTGGGTACAAATGTCACCGCCGCGTATCTTAAAATGATCCGGCGCAGGATCAAGACGCGCAAAGCGAATAAGCGAACGAATCCGAGCGCCTGGTTGGCCGATCAGCTCTCCTAAGTAGAAATCCCACATCAACTCTTCGCCGCGTTGACTTGTCATCTGTAATCTTCTGCGAACTCAATAGGGACAAGTTTGTCTGATTTCACACGAAAAATAGACAATTTTGTCATTCTTGCGCAGGATTTGGCAGTTGTGAGAAAACAAATGAGCAAGCGGAGGAACGCATGCAGTTCACACAAGTGATGAGACTTACAGCCCGGAAAGGAAGTAGGTGAAGGAACAAATGCCAATTAGTCAGAAACAGCGCATCAAGGTATATGACGAAATCAGCAAGGTTGACATGATCCTCAGGGAGCAGACGAAAGTCGGCCGATTAACTATTGAGGAACTTGAGGGCCTGACGAAATTACTGGGTGTGCTTCGCGATAACGCGCTGTATGGCCCACGCGGATCAACTCTTGGGGGAGTACTTGAAGAATAGTGGAGCTAAGGGTGCCGGGCCACCGGCCCGGGTCTCCAATAGCCGGAGTGTTCCTTTGTTAACGCCAGCTGAACATGCTGGAAAGTTGAAGGGAAAGAGGCATTAGGGAGATGGGTTGGGAACGGCATTACCAGTATCAGGGGCAGAATCCCAGCTCTTTCCCTCATAACAATATATGTGCAATGTGGATTAAGTGTTTGGGGAGTAACCGTGAAGAAAGCTGGAAATGGCAATGTTGGAGTATTTCCTCACACAACAGGAAAAGCTGCATTCGTGGATCGGATTGAAATGAATATTTGGGGGATTCGCAGAAGTCAACCTAAAAGGTCTGTTTCGCTCACTCGTACGTTTTCGATTGCTAGTGCCAAATCGGTTTACTCGCAGGCAACCTATGGATTGTGTTCCACCACGGGCAATCGTTTCCAACTTCGTTATGGGGTGATGCGCTGGCGTAACACCGCGTCACCATTCCGATTGATTTGTTATTCAGATGGCATACCCACCTCTTATGCGGAAGTGATGCTGGTCGTCCTGGCTCTGTTCCGGGAGGGGGCTCGCGTGATGGTTTCAAGAATGGAGTTGACCTTTGATCTGCTCGGCACATCAGTTGACTTTTTAAAACGTCGTGTGACGGGTCCAGCACGCCGTGTCCGAGTACTCAAGGATGAAAGTGAGTGGCGCACGCTATATGTTGGCAGCCAGCACTCGGATTGGCAATTGCGCGTCTATGACAAGACTCGGAAGGTCACTCGCTTCGAGCTGATCTTGCGCCGTGGCGCGCTACGCAAGCTGGGGATCGAACGGCCGCACGAAGTGGTGTTTCTTCGGCAAGCCAATCTCGGGAAGTTGGTTTTGTTGCGTGAGGTTGATCAATCAGCACTGCCGAACGAAGAAGATTGGGAGGATCCAGACAATTATCAGGCTCGAGTGATGCACAAGTTCGCCCGCGATTTGACGGCCAAAGAATTTGTAGCGGCCGCAAAGGCTTGCCCGCTATGGCGGAATGGCTGGCTCCAGCCCTGCGCAATGGAAAAAAGACTGCGGCGCATGCAAGACCGCTTGGTGTGGTGATCTGCAGTCTGCCAGGAGTCCTTACTGCTAAAGCCACAGGCTTAGCAGTTAAACGGAATTACATCGGTGAGTGGTGAAGGTAGGGTGGAGGGGCGGCGTTCGATTGGGTGAGCTTCCGAGTGCTGCGGGGAAGAACAAAGCGTTTTGTAAGGAGGGGCGATGGGGAAGAAGTCGAATTTAACTGAATGTATCAAGTGTGGCAAGCGGAAAGTGCAGGTTGGGGCCACCACATCCTATTACATCTTGCAAGACGAACTGAGCTACACACGTGAGCCTCAAGTGCGGGGATCCTTTCCCTCCCGCGGATATGTGCGGCCTGCTTCCTGGAATTCTCGGCAACACGTGGGATGGCTGAAATTGATGTCGAAAGGCTTGAGAAGCGCTTGCTGCGGACCAAAGAGGAATAAGCGGGCAATCGCCGCGGTGAATCGGAGAGAGAAAACAAAAAAGCCGGCCAAGAAGCCGGGAGAATTGGAACCAAGACGGCGTTTAGCGGAGCCGTCACATATATTAGAAATTTGGAGGACAAATAAATGAAACTTTTCGTTTGCGATTTCAGCGATCGCCCCGACATCGCGGACGTGGCCGGTTGGTTCGAAACCTTCGGCACGGTCACCGCGGTGCGGGTGGCTATGGGCAAAAAACGGCGGTACGCGATCGTCGAGATGCCGCGGGACAAGGATGCTATTGCCGCTATCGACGGACTTCATGGAAAAGAAATCAATGGTCAGCGAGCTCGAGGTGAAAGAGACAAGCTAAGGAGCCGAGCGCTGGTTCGACCAGGCGCGGGTAACTGTTCCCCAGCCCTCCGTCAGTCGTGGGAAACGCAGCAGCGCCCCGAGCAATGGGTGAATTCCAGCATAAGGAGAAAAGAAGTGGCAAAGATTCTTGTTTCCAACTTTGGTGACGGCACCACTATCTCGCAGCTCGCCGATCTGTGCGTCATGTGTTGCCATGTTACCGCCATAAGAATGTTAGACGGGGAATACGGCCCCTTTGCCCTTGTCGAGATGGGGGAGTGGGAACCGGAGAAAGTCATTGAGCAACTCCGTGGCCAAGAGTTAAACGGACGAGCCCTCAAAGTAAAGGAGGCCATGGGGTAATTGTGGATAAGCACCGAGAAACATTAGTACACGTCGCGGCATTCTGCGATTCGCCAGCGCCCACGACGCATGGGTTGATCAAGACGGAACTCAAACATGGGCGGCGGGGCAATCTGTGTGCTCATCCCTGGCGATTCGGAGTAGCCCGGTACAGAAGCCGGCTTCCACCAAGACAGGTGAGGCCGCCCAGCAGTTTACACAGTTTCTACGGTTTCTCTGAAGGGAGGGAAGCAAAAAAGAAGTTTGAAGCAACCCGCCCGGGCGCCGAGAGCGAGTCTTTGTACTGTCAATTGGGTCGTCAGCGTCGGCCATATGGTTTTTAGTTTTTCAATCCAAGCATCAACGGAGAAGCAGATGGAAGTGAAAGCAACGATCAAGGAGAAGAAACAAACCGTTTTGATCGAATTGAAATTGCAAGAAACGGCGCCCTCTAAGAATGGGAAAACATCGCTGATTGCAACGAGCCACGGCAGTAGGACCACAAACGCATTTTTCCGTGGCCGACCGGTCGTGGTGGCGGCCAAAGCATTTATTTATCCGATCAACAAACCGAGGAAGGCAATCAAGAAAGATTTCGCTTAAAGTTTGAAGGAGAAATGACGATCTTAATCTCAGATTTCGATAACCAAACCGCGCTGCTGGATTTGGCGCTCATAACGCACGGACAAAAGATCAAGACATTAGAGTTTTCTAAACTTTTGCAGAGCAGCTTGGGCATATAGCTCGGCGCCAACTACGTGCTTTTGGCTGTAACTTGACGGCTGCGCTAGCGTGATTCGCCTCGCGCGCACACTCTTAGGAGAAAAGGAAATGAAATTGACGAACCAAGAAACGAACGAAGTTGCTGGGAACATCAGAGAACTACTCGAAGTTATCGACGAACAAAGAACAATGGGGCGGCTGCATGAAGAGGAATTTGAACAACTGACGCGGTTCCTGCGCATACTGATGTATAAACTGCGCGTGGGATCTCTCGACAAAATCCTGAAGGAGTACTTCGACTTTTCGCCAGTCCCCAATAGCACTTCTGGAGCACTTCCATTTCGATCAGGCACTGCGAAGATCGTCTTTCGAGGACGATGGGACGTGATTGAAATTGGTAAACAACGGCAACCTGCTTACGAACGCCCCTACCGACGGAGAGGGGTAAAAGAAGTCAATGAACGTAAAACCGTCAAAGACCTCAACCTGGTGATTGCGACGAGTGCAGTTGCAGCGACTGCCGACCAGCGGACTGTCGCTGAAAGGGAGCTCACTCGTGCGCGTGTGACCAGCGGGAATGACCTGGTAGCGGATTAGCGGTACTTAAGAGCATTCGGTCAGTTTTTACAGTTTCGACTGTTTGTTTGAAGAGAGGACAAAGTGAAAAAAGCGCCGGCGAGTGTGAAGAAAGCTGCGGAAGAGTTGATGAAAGACCCGCATCTCCTATTCAAAGCGGGACAGAAGATAGGGAGTATGGGAGTAGTCGGGGAAGAGCGCAATGTAAGGGCTGTCTTTTTGGGGGGACTGTCGCGGTCCCTGCCCACGCCGGCCTCAATCATGGCGAAAGGTTCGACATCAAGCGGCAAAACCACATTGGAAAAATCTGTGGTCGAACTCTTTCCCCCCGAATGTGTAATAGAGCGGTCCTCTCTCAGTGCGAAAGCCCTGGTGCATGGTAAAGGTTCACTCAACGGCAAGATCTTCTTCTTGCATGAGTACCGAGGTGGAAAGGATGCCCAGTACCTGATGAGGCTTTCCCAATCCGACGGGATCATCGGCCATGAGTTCACCCAACTTACTCCAAACCACCGCGGGACCGAGATTGTAGTACGCGAAGGAACACCGGTAGTGTTGACAACCACGACGGAACGGAAGGTCTACGAAGATGACGAGACCCGGTTCCTAAGCATCTGGGCGGACGAGAGCCCGGATCAGAATCTAGCCATCGTCAGGGCGAGGGCGGCTAAGCTGCAAGTCGCTGATCTGAGCGATCTTCCGCAGTGGCAACTGGCGACCGGCAAACTTATTTGTCGAGAGGGAGACTTCTCAAGTCCACCAGCCTGGCTGGATTATGTCGCCACCAAGCTGCCTGTGGACCGGGTGCGGGTGCGCCGGGACTGGGCCCGCTTTCTCACGCTGCTGCGGGCTACCTCATTGTGCAGCGGTCGCTGGCGGTCGGATCAGGCCCTGGAGGTTGAATTCGCGGATTATTGCGTGGCCTATCGGATTCTCGAGCCGATCTTCGCCGCTACGCTTCAGGGTGTCCGGACCCAGGAACTGCAACTGTCTAATGGCGTGCGCAAGCTAAACAAGAAATTCGGGCGTGCCGTAACCACCAGGGAAATCGCAGAAGCCCTAGGGTGGAAGGAATCGCTGGTCTACAAGTATCTGCCGCGGGCGGAAGAAGCCGGCCTTTTGAAATACGAGCAGGGCACACGGGAGAAAAATGTGAAGCGCGTGACGGCCAATCCCGATCAACCAGGCGTGTTTTTGCCAACTCCCAGAAACGTGTTCACAAATAATCCGGATATGGGTGCCGAAGTTAGATTCATCGAACCGTTCGTGGGAGGGGAGCTAATCCTAAGCCGCGAACAGTAGCAGGAGGGCGGTTTGTTGAGCGCCGCAGGCTCAGGGCGCGCAAAGTTCAAGTTTAGCTGCATCAAGGATGTTTAGAGAAAAGGAAAACTCATGAAGAAAAAAAGTGAAAGTGATGGGGAACCGATTGAACTGATCTACATCGCTGCCATGCCAGGGAAAACGGGCACGCCGGGAAGTTATGCGTGGGAAATGCCGACGTATTCCGAAAAATGCGTCACATGGACGTCGGAGGCGGAGGACCAATTGGAACCTCTCGCCCTGAATTCGGCGTTTCGTCTGCTTCCTCGTGACCGTGCCGTAATCGTATTTACCGGTTCGCAGACGCTCTTAAGCAGGTTTAATGGGACCCGGCTCGACCAAGCCGACGCCCGGCAGTTGACTGGCTACCTCGCCGGCTGCGTGTCGGTGGCCAAAAGGCGCGGCCTTGCAGTTATGGTGGAATCCGACAAAGATGGCAACCCGGCTGCAAGATTTCTGGCTAAGGTAAACCGCGGACTGGAACTCGCAGAGGACTTGAGGCAGGAGGTAATGATCGAAAATCTACAGGAGGCCGATGAATGATTATGACGGCTGAACTCAAGAATTTACTTGCTACGACAGGCAAGAAAATCGGGCGCGTCAAATCGTAGGAAGTCGAAGAGAGATTTATGGAACCACTGTACGTCGTAAGCCCACGGCAACAAAGGGGTAGATATGCGCGGAGCACAATTGGAGCACGATAAGCGCACTCTTAGCGCTCCTTTTTTCGAAGTCTTAACCGCAGAGGAATTGGCTGAGCGATGGCGCGTTCCTGCCACTTGGGTGCGGGAACAATGCCGCAGTCGCTCCGCTGACCCTATCCCGCATATTCGGCTGGGCAGGTACATCCGATTCAGCTGGGGTAGCCCTGACTTGACCCAGTGGTGGACGAGGCGCCAGGCCGGACGACAGAAAATCGCTTGATTCTCAACGTAGCGCTAGGATAGTGTTACTGTGATGACAGCCAAGAAACCTAATCCACACGCCCAGGCACTCGGCAGACTTGGGGGGCTGGCTCGTGCAAAGAAACTCACTGCAGAAGAGCGCAGCGAACTTGCAAGACAAGCCGGGCTCGCACGAAACCAGAAACTGAGCGCGGAACAACGGCGAAAAATCGCCGCACTCGGGGGCAAGTCCTCGGCTGGCAAAACTAAGAACAAACGAAAGGAACAGCCATGAGAAAAAGGAAGCAGGCCGGCTACATTATGCGCCACCGCGGTTGGTGGGTCCTCAGAGTGCGTGAGCGCGTAGGTGTAGGCGGTCTGGTGAAGACTGTACATCGGGCTCACCGTCTTGCTCCAATAGACGTGGAGCACAAAACGCGGGCGAGTGTGAGGCGAATAGCGGAAAAATTCCTAGAATCGCTCAATCAAACTTCAGTTTCACCCCTAAGTGTTACTACGATCGGGGATTTTTGCGACCGTGTTTATTTCCCCTTTTTAGAAGAGTACAAACGTCCGAGCACAGTGCGGGGGTACAAGCAAATCTGGAAAGGCTGCCTCAAGGAACGCTGCCATTCCTTATGGATGAGAGAAATCAAGACCCACCACGTCCAAACTTGGTTGGAAGAAATTGCGCGCGAATGCCGGAAGTATCGGGGCAGGGAATATACGCTTTCCAAGACAACTCTGCGACACGTGAAACATTTTCTGAGCGGACTTTTTCGATATGCGGCGCAGCAAGAGTACCTCGACTCCGGGCGAGCGAATCCCGTGACCGCCGCCGGTATCCCCGCGAGTGCGCCTGCAGCTGCTGAAGGGCGTGCATATTCGCTGGAGGAAGTCCGCAGAATGTTGGAAGTGCTTTCGGAGCCAGCAGCAACGGTTGTCGCGACTGCAGCCTACACCGGTCTCCGTCAAGGCGAGCTACGAGGTCTAGTATGGGAGGCATACACACCGGGGCTCGACCCTAATTTGTTTGGAATGATCTACGTGACCCGCTCCGTTTGGCGGGGTTTCGTCGGGGATCCGAAAACACAAAAATCCAAGGCGCCGGTTCCCGTCATCCCACAGCTAGCTGAGAGGCTCGATGCTCATCGCGCAGCATGTGGTAATCCGCGTAGTGGTCCTATTTTCGCCAATAGTCGTGGAATGCCAGCAGATCTGGAGGGTCTTTACAGGTTGAGCATGAAAGACGTCCTCTGCCGTGCTGGGATCGTCTGGTCTGGCTGGCATGGATTTCGAAGGGGCCTAGCGTCCAATCTTAACCGCCTTGGCACTGATGACTCCGTTATTCAGAGCATCTTGCGGCACACCACGGTCGCGACCACGCAGGCGCATTATATAAAGACAACGCGACCGGATGCCGTTGCGGCAATGCGGGAGTTTTCTGACGCCTTGAAGCGCTACTGTGCTCCAGATTGTGCTCCAGCAGAGACTCGCAAACCACAGGCCACAGTGCAGTAGTGAAGCTAAGTAATTTTCTGCCAAGCATATGGGTGGCGGAGGGAGAGGGATTCGAACCCCCGGTACGGTTTCCCGCACAGTGGTTTTCAAGACCACCCGTTTCAACCACTCACGCATCCCTCCGTCGTTTAGTTTAAACCGTCAAACGTCTAAATGTCATGAAGTGTGATCGGGTGAATCGCGCAGCAGGGACCGCAATGGGGTCAAGATTCAGAGAATTAATGAATGCGCGCGCCAGAGATCTGTTTCTAAAATAGGACTCTTCGTGAGCGGTTTGACAATCATGCCGACCCTTTAAGAGGTTGGCCATGCTTGCCTTAGTCATCCCGCCAGGCGGCTGAAGATGACAGGCCCCGTCTCAGACACGACGGAGAGAATTGATGGAAGTGCCACAATCCGCGCGGCAAATCCCTCGTCGATTGATGCTTTTACAAGACCTGTTCAAGTTTTGCTGACCATTTCTGGCATGCTTAATAGTGCTCAAAGAAGAATTGTGGGTTGGAATATGCTTTCGTGACTGCAGAGGAATGTTCGCGAATGCGTTCAGACTCGACTTTTGGGTCAAGAGAACTGGTTGCGCTAACCTGCGGATTCTCGCGTGTAACAAGGAAGAATGATGACCAAGGAATGCCTATCCACCCATCGTTTTGCGTCCCGCGCGGTTGCCTCCGATCCGGCCGTTCCGCTTGCATCGGCTAGTTGATAGAATGATTTGGGCTGCTGGCTGTTGCGTTCAGAAATACAGGATTTTCCATCCACATGCAAAAACCGCTGGTTCTAGCATTATTTTTCCTTTCCTCGCTTCGAGTCTGTTTTCCGCAATTGATTGACAATCAAAGCGCACCATCTCAGAGTTCGGCACCGGATTGTTCCGATCCTCTAACCGCTGGAAGCCCAGAGTGCGGCGGTACGCCGGCCCAGAGATCAAATGGCGCCCAAGGTACCGATAACCCGGTCCGCCCCCCGGTCTTGAACTCTCCAGGAACGGTCAGCCCAGACCAGTACACGCCGAGCGCGCCCCCGACGAATCCCTCCCAGATCACCCGCACGCAAGCGCCTATACGTCCTGAAACTGAATTCGAGCAGATGGTGGCTGATACAGTCGGCAGACCGCTGCCTTTGTTCGGCCAGTCGTTATTTCTCCAGGCACCCAGCACATTTTCACCAATCGACTGGATGCCAGTGCCGGACGACTACATCATCGGGCCGGGTGATGAATTGCAGATTGATATTTGGGGGCAGGTCGAAGCAACTTTGCGGGTCATTGTGGACCGTTCTGGCCAAATCTACATTCCACAGGTTGGGCAAGTGGCTGTCGCTGGTACCCACTACGGGGATTTAGAAGAACACTTGAGGCGCGAGATTTCGAAGATATTCAAAAATTTCCAACTTACGGTAAATATCGGGAGGCTTCGGTCAATCCAGGTGGTCGTGGTGGGCGATGCTCGTTATCCAGGTACGTACACCATTAGTTCGCTGAGCACTCTGATTAATGCCATTTTCGCTTCTGGAGGTCCTGGCCCGCAGGGCTCATTGCGTCATATCCAGGTGCGCCGTGACGGTGCCATCATTACCGATTTTGATTTTTATGACCTGGTCATTCGAGGTGATAAGTCAAAGGATGTGCGCCTTCAGCCCGGCGACGTCATCTACTTTCCCCACGTGGGTCCTCTAGCGGCAATCGCCGGCTCTGTGAACACGCCGGCAATTTACGAAATGAAAGAAAGTTCCACGTTAAGCGATTTGATCGAGATTGCCGGTGACCTGAGCACCGTGGCCGACGCTAGTAAAATTACGATTGATCGCTTTGTGAATCACCAGGCGCGCAAAACTTTAGAGTTTCCCTTGGACGAGCAATCCCGCGCTCAGCCTATTAAGGATGGTGATGTTGTTCGGGTGTTTTCCATCGTACCTCGTTTTGAAGACACCGTAACCTTGCGCGGCAATGTCGCCAACCCGGGTCGTTATCCCTGGAAGCAGGGCATGCGCGTTCGCGATCTGATTCCAGACGCACAGGCATTGCTGACGCGAGAGTATTGGCGCAACCGAGCGGCCATCGTCAACGACCAGGCGACGGAGTATCCGATTGTTGCCCAGAGAACGCGGCGAAGCCAAACGAATATTAATCAGAAACAATCCAATGAAAGAATAACTGGCGGCAGATCATCCAACGAAACCGCCAACTCAGATCTTCAGTCCTCTAACAACAACCCTCCGGCAGAAAATTCCACCGCGGCAACAAATTCTTCGAGCGCTACGACTGCGCTCTACCCGCAGGATCAGCAAAACCTTTCTGGTAATGAAGCCACGTCGCAGGGTATTCAGCCAGCAACGGCCCAGGGGACTTCCCAGTCATTAGGAAGTAGGCCCACTCAAAATGCGGCGAGGAATGTGGCCGAAGATGTGCGGAGCTACGCTCCCGAAATTAACTGGGACTACGCCATTATCCAGCGCGTTAACCCTACCGATTTGACCTCGAAGCTTCTTTGGATGAGCCCACGCAAGGCAATCATCGAACGGGATGAGGCCAGCAACCTCGAATTGCAGCCAGGTGATATCGTCACCATTTTCTCTCAGAGAGATATCAACGTTCCGGAGGCGGACCGCTCTCAATATGTGATTATCGAAGGCGAGGTGATGCGGCCGGGAGTCTACAAACTTGAAGGTAACGAGAAGCTGCGCTCGATCTTGCAGCGTGCCGGGGGCTTGACCCCCAACGCTTATCTTTACGGCACAGAATTCACCCGCGAATCCGCGCGTTTGGATCAACAGAAGAGCCTCGACGAATTGGCTCACACCATGGAAGTCCAGATCCGCCAATCAGCGACGGCGATAGCGGCTTCCAGCAACCCTGGTGATTTGCAGCAATTGCTGGCGTCTCAAGAAGCGATTATCGCGCAGCTGCGTAATACCCGCGCCAGCGGACGAGTCGCGCTCCCTTTAAAGCCCAGAGACAAGGGCCTCACCGACTTTCCCGACGTAGTGATGGAGGATGGAGACCGGCTGGAAATTCCGCACACTCCGTCCACTGTGTCTGTGGTTGGAGATGTGTATAACCCCGGGTCATTCATCTTCGAATCCCGCAACACGGTCAGTGCCTATCTTGAAATCGCCGGGAAAGGAAAGCCACAGTCCGACCTGCATCATGCCTTTGTGCTGCGCGCCAATGGAATTGTCGTTGCCGCGAATAATGTGAATGGCGTTTTCACGGGCACAAAATTTTATCGGATTCGGTTGTACCCCGGTGATCAGATCGTCGTGCCGTACAAGCTGCCAACGGGAGCGTTCATTCGCGGACTACGCGACTGGACCCAGGTTTCTTCCCAATTGGCCTTGACGGCTGCGGCGCTGGCCGTACTCGCCCCGTGATCTATGCCGATCAACGGTGGATCGGCCATCACGGCATCGGTCGGTTTGCACGTCATGTGCTTGCTGGGCTCGATTATCATCCCGTACCGTTGGTCACGCATCCTGCGGCCCCGTTTGATACTTGGCGCCTGTCTCTTGCTCTCCTTCCGCTGAGCCGCGATGACCTTTTCTTTTCGCCTGGCTACAATACGCCACTGTTTTGCTCTTTCCCCTTCGTATTTACGATCCACGATCTTAGCCATGTCTACTGCGCGGAAAACAGCAGTCCGCTGATTCGGCTTTATTATGCGACGATTCTAAAACGGGCATGTCATCGCGCCGCGAGGATCCTGACCGTTTCGGATTTTACGCGCACACAGATTGTTGAATGGTCTGGAGTATCGCCCCAGAAGGTTTCGAACGTTAGCTGCGG
Organism: uncultured Acidobacteriaceae bacterium; assembly: GCA_963834075.1. Taxonomy (GTDB): domain Bacteria; phylum Acidobacteriota; class Terriglobia; order Terriglobales; family Acidobacteriaceae; genus PALSA-270. The sequence goes on along the minus strand of CAWIAH010000010.1, from coordinate 495,464 downwards.
AGTTGACATTACCTACCGTCCAGAGGGAGATTCCTACGGGTTGCCGTTCTCTTACCTATTGAGCGTAAGCAATCGCAAGCCCCATAAGAACGAGTTTCGGATCGTAGAGGCCTTCGCAAAGGCGGCCCTCGGCAAACACATGCATCTCGTGTTCACCGGCGATCCAACCGTTCAACTGAAAGAATGCATAGGACGCCACCATGTGACAAGCGAGGTACACTTTGTGGGGTTGATTCGAGAGACGGAATTGCCTTCGCTTTATCGCGGCGCTGAGGCGTTGATATTTCCTTCTCTCTACGAGGGATTTGGACTTCCGCTCCTGGAAGCGATGGCTTGCGGCACGCCGATAGTGACCTCAAATGTGACCGCCATGCCAGAAGTCGCTGGCGACGCTGCCATACTTGTGAACCCCACTTCGGTAGGGCAGATCGCGGAGGCGATGAAGGAGATGGTAAGCGACACTTCATTACGCCGCAGGCTGAAGAAAAAGGGCCTATCGAGAGCCGCTGTGTTTTCCTGGAGCAGCACGGCCGCTCGGGTACACGAACTGCTTGCAGCAGCTCCCGCCCCGCCCAACAATAAACACTAAGGCCCGCGGTTTACCTTGGAGAGATGACCGAAACTCGGGCGGTCGTGTGTTCGTCATGCGATCCCCAATATTGCGAATCTGTGCGGACATCGCCAGTCCAGAAGTTGGTCTCGAGCTGAGCCCTCTGCGGATAGTCGGCAAATTCCCCGTGGTACTCCGCTATTTTTCGGATCAAGAAAAAAATGGTGAATGCGAAAGTCGGAAGAGCAGCCGCAAGCAACCGCGATACACCTCTAGGGAAAGGATAAAATTGCGCTCCGCGGAACGCTGCGAGCTCGTAACCGCCGGGAAAACAAGCATTCAAGAATGCGAGTGTGTCTCCTTTTGAAAAGGGCCTCACATGAGCTGAGCATACCTTGTGCTGAGTGGGCTGTTTTCCGAGGAGCAATAAGAAACGATTATGCAGCGAGCAAATGTTGGGAACCCCGAAGAGAAAGTGTCCACCGACCTTAAGAGAGCGCGAAACCTCGTGAAAGATCCAAAAGATCTCCTTGGTGTGCTCAAGAACCTGGTTGGCCATAATCAGGTCAGCCTGAGAATCCGCAAGCGGCAGAGGGTCGCGCTCAATGTTGGCCAAGTAAATCTGGTCAGCCTTACCGGAGAGTCGTTGGGCGTATTCTCTTCCGCCTTCTATCGCGATCAATTTCGCCTGCGGATGGAGTCGCTTGACGATCTCCAGATCTCTTCCCGAACCCGCTCCTAGATCGACTACGAGTTGCGGGCCACTCAAACCACGAACAAGTTGCTCCACGACACGCGGCCCGTATGTTTCCCGCTGGTCAGTAAATCTACCTAGCGGATGCGAGCCGCCGGTGCTGCCGAACAGTGGCTTCTCTTTGGCAGTGATGCTCATGGGCAAGGACTTGAACACAACTCAGTTCGATTATACGGTCCCACATGCAGTTGCCCAATAAGCACCAAAAAGTGCTGTGATTTTCCCTCAGTATTGCCAGGCCACTCCGGGATAGAGGCTGGGCACGCGATAGGCGCGATAGGCGTTCTGCGCGACTGGAGTGATTTGCATTTGCCAGACGACTTGAGGTGAGGAGGTCTGAGTAACTTCTTCAATTTGCGAGGCCACATTTGGGCTAGGGGGAACGAGCGGGTCATTTAAGTCAAACTCTATGTTCCCGTTGCCCAATTGATTGATACTTCCGCCCCAAAATCCAAAGTATTGCAGCGGATCCGCCCACACCAGACTGGCAACCATGCTGGTTTCGTCGACCTGAAAAACGGTGGCGCGGGAATAACAAGCCGGATATGGGCCAGTTGCCGTGAGCTGCTCACACTTTCCGCCACTGTTGTCCGGCCGAAAGTCTCCATTGTCCCAGACGGCGAGTGTGGTTTGCGGCCCGTTCTGATTGATGATTGATGGAAAATGCTGGAATGAAAACCAGACGCTTGGGTCAGTGACGACGGCCCCATTCTGCGTTAAGGCAAAGTCCCCCTGGTAGCCGAGGCGCCATAGTATATTCCCGGAGCCCGTTCCATTGTTGTAGTCGATTTTGAGAATCCATGATTGATGCCGCATCGAAAGGAGCAAGTTGCCGTCTGCTGTGTACAATAGCGCGTTACTGTGGGTCCAGTCAGGCAATCCATCTAGATGCCGATCTATATACAGATAATCGAAGCTGTTCCATGCCCAGACCGGATTCCAATTCTGGTCTAAGTCGATCAGACCGTCTCCCAAAGCCTCAGTGGTTCCGGGATATCCGGGTAGGTTGCTGAAGCTCTTGTTAAAATTCACCAATACGATCAAATGACCATTCGGCAAAGGGAGCAAGTCGTGGTGCAGGCCTACAGGCACAAAATCGTAGCCTCCGGCCTCCATTTTTTGCTGAAGCACGCTGATATCCATCTGCCGGATCGTGTTTCCCCCCAGGTCAACTTCGCGTAACTGCGAATCCGGCCCGTCCACCAGGCTGAAGATCAGATGTCCATTGGGAAGAAACTTTATCGTTTCCGGGTTGCTGTTCGGGGTCAGGTAATACCAAATTGGATTGCCGTCGCGGTCCGTAAAGAACGCCTGCATGAGAGGGTCGTTGGGTGAGATTACATCGATCAACTCGATTCCTGGATTTTCAGGTGAGCTGGCAGATGGGTTCGGACGGGTAATGGTTAAAGTAGGAAACGCAACCGATGGCAGCGGACCGGTCGTGAATGTCTTGTCATCGCTCGTCTGTTTCGCACCATCGGCGCATTGAATCTGCGAACGCATGTGGTACGTCGTGGACGCTTTCATGCCTGCAACGTAGAGACTGGTTCCACGGTATCCGCCGGGAGTGGACACCCATGCGGTGCTCCTTCCGTAAGAAGTATCAGGCCCAAATTCAACCATGAACTGTCCCGCACATTCGACCGCCACTGTGTACTGCGCCACGAGTGGATTACCGGTGCGTGAGATCTCTTGTGCGGCGCCTGAACAGGCGATAGTTGAAGCGCAAAGAGCAAAGATGGCTAACAACGACCAGCACTGCAATGGGGCCCATCGTCTCAACGTAGGGTCTACCCTCCCGAGGTGGAAATTTCAAGCTCAATGCGCGTCGAAAGCTAAACGAAATGTGGTTTCGAATAATATACGAACCATGGCGGTTCCACCGTAAAAATTTGTAAATACCAAACTTTTGCTCCTCGATGCGTAAACGCAAGCGTGCCCCGGTAGTGTTGGCCTGCGCGGAGGTTATTTCGCACTATTAATCAGAACTTGCCGCGGCTGGAACATTCGCTGCACGGAAAGGCAAAACCAAGAAAAGAAATACACGCCAGCCAGAATATAAAGGCCTGAAAACCCCGCGGAAACTGCGAAGGAACCGGCAATCCCGAGCAGCATGGTAGAAGCAAATGCCTTCATCATTGAGGGCCGAGAAGATGCGAAAGAGCTTTTGACGTCCAAATCGACGCGGCGCACAACGATGCCAAGCATCAAACCGACCACGACTACTCCGAACAGACCAAAATTAAAAAAACCTTCTCCAAAGTATCCGGGCCGCAATCCGGGATGTACTTGAGGATCAAAACCGACGGTCGAGGCCGTGACGACGCCCAGGCCCCAGGTATCGCGGAACTGCGAAGCGAAGCGAGGAACAAAAGCCAGCAGGGCTGCAAGGTAGGTCTTCCCCGCCCAAAATACATGATCCCATGCTGAGTAAACCCAGGCGAAATCGCGGAGATCGGAAAAATTATTTCCATAGAACAAAAGGAAAACCAATGATCCAAAGAAACCGCCCAGTGAGTATTCGCCGGCCCGAGCGCTTCCGAGATAAAAGGCAACAGCCAGGATGCCAGCACCGATGGCGAAGATCCGAAATAGACTGATCTGCCGGCGAAGCTTTACCAGGTAACAAAGCAGCACACTCATGTAAATAGCGAGAATGTTGCCTCGGGCGCCGAAGAACATCAGCCCGAAGGTCAAGAACAAAGTACAAAATAGTAATATTCTCTCTTTTTTGTCGATGTACCGTGCCAGGCAATGGGATGCGATGATGACCGAGTAATTGGAAATCGTCAGGGCAACCGGTCGCAACGAAGGGTTGGCAAATGTGTATCCGCGCAGGTCAAAGGCAAAGCCGCTCTGTGAGAAATACAGAGCGAGGATCATCGCCTGCAGCAACATGCACAGAGCCGATTGAAACACCAGAATAGTACGGGATGACATCAGCATCATGGAAGCTTGAGGAACGATGTTCAGCACCTTTGACGCCGCTTTGCGAGCGCCGACACCAACCTGCAGGCGCCACAGGCCTCCTCCAGCCAGTATCGCGAAGTAGCCAAGCAGGGTAATCAGGAAAACGGTGGGCAGGACAGCGACCACCGCATCCATGTCCTTTCCCAGCACGATTGCATTCAGTTCGTTCCTCGCGAACGGCAGCATGATCATGTTGGGGAATATGCAGAGAAGGAACAGTTCGGCATACCAAAAATCGATGCGGTAACCCTGTCGGTAGCATTTGCGGTAATAGGAGACTGCAAAACAAGCTATCGCTAAGATGTCGATAGCATAAAGCGCGTTCCAAGGAGTAGTCATTCCAGTTCAGGTTATTTTAGGAGAAATTGGAAGCATGCGCCGGTAATCCTGTATGCCATCCCATATACTTTTGCAACGGACAAATTGCAAACGAAGTAGGCGGCGCGCGAAACGCACTGTCAGGAACAATAGCGAAGCTAAACCTGGCGCCGGAGAGTGAAGCCGTAGCAGGCGTAGGCCCGAAGCAGTTTGATAACGGTCAAGTACGATTCTGTTCCCGCCGGTGCTGGCATTTACTTTGTGCAGGACTCGCGAATCAGGGGCAGCAGCAATACGCCAGCCGTTCTTGCGTAGCCGCAGGCAAAATTCCGTATCCTCCCAGTAGAGAAAAAAACCTTCATCCAGCAATCCCACATGTTCTAGAGCAGTACGGGAGACGAGCATGCTGGTCCCATTCAGCGAGTCAAACCAATCGTCTGGACGTGGGATCGTCGTGTTGTGCCCGTAGCCGATCCAGAGGTTCACCCGCGCGCCGCCCCACGCCTCTACTCGTGAGGGCGCGTCAGCATAGTAAGAGACGGAGGCGACCGCCCCGATCCTCTGATCGCTGACGGCTTTCGCGATCAACGCAGAGAGTGCGTCCGCGTCCGGCTGTGTGTCGTTATTTAACAGCCAGATATAATCCGCGCCGTGCGCGAGCGCATAACGAATTCCGAGATTATTGCCGCCTGCGAAACCCCGGTTTTCTCCGCTTTCAAGTAACAGAATGTCGGGATAAGCCCCTCGTAACTTGGCAACTGAGTCATTGCTAGAACCATTGTCCACGATGATGATTGTAAGAGCCAGGTAGATAGATTGTTTTAGCGCATCCACACATTTAATCGTGTCCTGCCAGCCATTCCAATTCAGAATGATGCCGCTTACGCACGGATTCGAGTTCAACGCGTTTGGACCCCTCACCTGTATTGAATATAGAATATATGGCGAGCTCTTTTTCGCCTGCGGCGTTTCTCGACACGCATGTCCGATCTAAGCATTTCCGTCGCGATGTGCACCTTTAATGGGGCAAGGTTTCTCGGCGCACAACTTGAGAGCATCGCCGCACAGGATCGGGTTCCGGACGAATTGGTCGTCTGTGATGATGGCTCGTCCGATGGAAGCGCTGAGATCGTCAATCAATTTTCAGGACGATCAACCTTCCCGGTCAAGCTCGTGATCAATCAAAAGAATCTGGGGTCGACCAGGAACTTCGAGCAAGCGATTTCGCTATCGCGGGGGACGATCGTCGCTTTGGCGGACCAAGACGACGTTTGGTATAAGCAAAAGCTTTCGCGGATTGAGGATGCTTTTCTTCGGTCAAGCACAATTGTTGCAGTATTCAGCGATGCCGACCTGATTGACGACGCTTCACGAGCATTAGGGGGGCGCCTTTGGCCTACATTCGCATTCGATTCCGCAAAGCAAAACCAATTCGCGCAGGGTCATGCTTTGAAAGTCCTGATCAGACATCCAGTTGTTACTGGCGCAACCATGGCGTTCCGCAAAGAGTATTTTCATCTTGCGGCCCCAATTCCGGTGGATGAAGTCCACGACCGGTGGCTGTCTTTTCTACTGGCCGCCCGCGGCCGGTTTGAGATAATTCCTGAACCGCTCATGCAATATCGCCGGCATGAACGTCAACAATTGGGCCCCGGTCCTATGACGCTTCAAGAACAAACGGCGCAGGCGGCAAGCAGGGGCAAAGATTTCTACCTTCTCGACATTAAACGATTTCAGCAACTTCGCAGCCGGCTACTCGAGAATCAGAACGCCTATCCCGATGCGGGCCATGTTCAAAAAGAAATTGAGAGAAAAATCTCGCACCTTCGATGCCGGGTGCAGTTGCCTCATACGAGAGTCGCTCGAATTCCTAAGATTTTCAGGGAAGCATGGAATGGCGATTACTGGCGCTACTCCGGAGGATGGAGGAGTATCGCGAAGGACATAATATTTCGCTAAAGCAAATCAGGATGCTGCTAGGCAGATTCACCGTCGCTTCGGGCGCCGCGGTCTCGATGGCGGCCTCCGGCAGATTTGCGGCGGGCATAGATCACGCCCGCGGCTACACCCGACATCTGCGCACAAGCCCTCCCTGCCAACAGCGCTGGAGACAGCAATCCAACGCTCAAATCTTTCTTTAACGCCCGCAAAGTGAATGGCAGAGTGCTAATCGCGAAGGCGCTCAGCACCAGTATCGATACGGGTATCATTGGCCGTTTCGCTAAGTCGAAAACCAGGGCAATCAGCGTTGTGGGAAGCAATAAGAGCTGAAGTTTCATGAGCTGCGGCGTGTGACTATCTCTAACTGCCTTACGCGGGTTCTTGCTCACCGCGAGCACACGCCAGAAAGCGAATTTGTATTTCTTTTTGAGGTATTGCCCCAACGTATCTGGATGCCGGTGATAGACAATTGCTTTAGGGGCGAACTTCATCTTCCATTCCTGTGCTGACATGCGATACGAAAGCTCGATGTCCTCCGCGCAGGCGACTGGGAAGGATGTATCGTAACCGTTCATTTCGAGGAAGCGATCACGGCGAAACGCGGCGGAGTAGGTATCGACAAAGTCGATGAAGGGGATTTTCGACATCCTGCGGTATCGTTCTTCGTACTCGATCTGAACGAAGCGAGCGATCAACCTTTTTTGACGGGTGCGGTACGCTCCCTTGACTCCGACAACCTCTGGATCCTGAAAAGGATCGAGCATGGCATCCAGCCACTCCGCCGCCGGAACGCAATCGTCGTCGGTAAAAAGGATGATTCTGCCGCGAGCATTCTCCGCACCGCGGTTCCGAGCAGCCGCTGGTCCGGCATTGCTCTGGTTAAGCAGAAGAACGCCAGCAGAGCGTCCTACGATGTCCGCTGTGTTGTCGGTTGAGCCATCGTTGACAACTAGAATCTCGCTATTTCGATCAGCCGCCTGCCTGAGCAGTGCTCCCAGACAATCGGCAATGCGAGATGCGCCGTTGAAGGTCGGAATAATAATCGAGACTGCCTTCTCTTCGATGGAGCCTCCCAAGCTCACGGCAAGGTTTAGGAGCTGCACAGCTTCGGATGAAACTCCGGCACTGAAAAGGAAAGGCGTGCCTACGCAATATCACCGGGCGTCGTAAGTCGGGCTAGTCAGTGCCCGAAACGCTGGTGGCAGGTGCGATTCCATTACCGGTGGGCGCCGGCCGGGGGTTCTCGGCTCTATCATGCTGGCTTCCCCGTAGCAGGTACTTCGATAAGGTAATGAACCCCTTGAGATTGCGTTGAAGTTCGCGCCGGTCCTTCAAAGATTGCTTGAATTTATAAAGAATATAGGAGGGGCTCAGGTAGAAACTGCGGCGCGCCCGGTCACAGAAGCTCACTAGCTGTGCATGCGTAATGTTTGGCAGGGTGACGACGCTATTGTGAAGACCATCTTTGGTCAACCAAGCTCCCCAGTCCTCGATCTGGATGTAGTCGCGCCGCTTGGCCTCGTCGTACGCTGTCGTACCCGGATACACCATGATCGGGAAGAACTGGGCGGTGTCTGGCTTCAGTTTCTTCGCGAAGGCTAATGTCTTTTCCATGCTGGCCGGAGTTTCGTTGAGGTTCCCGACCATGAAGCAGCCGTGCACCATAATGCCCGAATCCTGACAATGGCGCACAAAGCGGAGTGCCTCCTCGTGATATTTGGCGTCGCGGCGGTCATCGTTGTTCTTTTTCATGCCGTTGATAACATCCACGTCGCCGCTTTCGAATCCAACACAGAACAAGCGAGCGCCCGCCTGGTGCAGCGTGGAAAGAAGCTCGCCTTCGGAACCGATATCTGCGCGGCAGTTGGCGTCAAACGGCACTTTGTTGCCTCGACGAATTAACTCCTTGGCCAACTCAAGCGTACGAGGTTTACTAATAATGAAAGTATCGTCTTCCAGCATCACCGTCTTAATCTCGGGCATTTCGCGGGCCACGAAGTCGAACTCATCCGCCACATTTGCTACCGAGCGGTAGCGCATGATGTGGCCACTAAAGGTCTGTGGATAGACGCAGAACGAGCAGTGATACGGGCATCCCCGGCTGGTGTCGAAGACAGCCAGAGGCCACAACGAGTGGCCATAGAAATAGTCGGGGGTGTGCAGGAACCTTTTATAGACCTCCGAGACGAAGGGCAACTCATCGAGATTCTTGATAGCGTCGCGCGCTTTGTTGGTAACAATCTCCCCGCTCACACGACGCCACACCAATCCATCCACCGCAATCAGATCGGCGCCACAAGCCTTGGCTTCTAACCAGTCGCGCACCGTGTATTCATACTCGCGAATCGCCACGGCCTCCAAAGAATCCGATAGAGCGAGCGTTTCTTTGGGTAGTGATGACACATGGCGGCCTACGAGCAGCACGTGGAGCTTCGGTTCGGCCATTACAAGAGAATCTATGACGCCTACGTCATTGAGGATACTTGGCGTAGATGTATCACATACCACAGCCTGGATATTCTTGGCTCGAATGCGATCCACGATTGACTGAACGGAGTAGCCGGCTGCGGGAGCATCAACAAAATCTACATCATGACCGTTCTTGATTGCCACCCCGGCAGCGTGCGCCAACCACTTTGGATAATAAAGAGTCCCGCTTTTGGTAACGGCCGGACTCCGCTGTTCCCGAGAAAACCGCGGGTGGAAAGGTGGATTTAGAAACAATACTCGCATTTTCTGACTCATCTTAGGCGGTCCGTACAAAGAGCGCAAATACTGGCTTCTCCTTAGAAAGATCGATTACCGACCCTTAGGGGAGCCTGGGTTCTCTGAGCTGTAATTAGATGCAAAACCCGTGCGAGAGTGGAATCGCGCTCCGGCGATAATTAAATGGGCTCTCGGCCGGAGCCCCAAATCCTCTTTATTGTGCGGAGGCGGCTCTGATTCTCCGGTAACTCAAAGGCAACAAACAACTTCTTTTGCAGCCACACCCAGAACACAGCTACGAAGAAAGCGAAAACGGTGCTTCCGAGAATGATCAGAAGCCGATGTGGAGATGCCCTCCTATCGGGAGGAATTGCCGGATCCACGACCTGGATAATTGACCCTTCGCGGGCTTCGTCCAGTTTGGCAACTTCAAATTCCTTAGCTAATAATTCGAAAACCGTCTCCTGATACTTAAGGTCACGAAACCGGCGTAAATATTCCATGCCCGATTCCGTCACCCGCCCCTTCGAGAGATTTACGTCAGAACCGGTATCATGCTGAGATCCAGCAATGCTGGCGAGCTGAGCTTGAAGTGCGGCCAACTCCTGCTTCGCAAGGACAAGGGTCGGGTTATCGTCGGTAGCGAATGATCGCATACCTTCGATCTGTACCTCCTTCGCCATGACCTGAGCGCGCAATACAGCCGAGGATTCGATCAGGGCCCGCGCCTGGCTGTCAATCTGCAAAACGCCCGTGGATTGCTCAGTTTTTGTCATGGCATTCTCGGCGTCGGTCAGCTTGTTCTTGGCATCTTGCAATTGCTGTTCAAAGAAAAGTCGGCGCCTTGCCGCCTCTGTGATCGCGAGTGTGGCCGAGAGTCTTCGGAATTCCTCCACATACCCATTGGCTAGGTCGGCAGCTCGTTTCGGGTCACGATCCCTGACCGAGAGCCGAATCAGCCCGTCCTTCGTGCCCACCGTCACTGAGGTTCGAGACTCGAATTCCTTCCGCGCGTCTGACATATGCTTCGCGTGGTATTCCTGCATCAGACCATAGCGCTGGATCATTGCGTCCTCGACGGTCCGGCTGGTTAGCAAAGAAACATACATGTCCCCGGGATTCTTCAATCCGAAATTGCCGCCCGCGAGTGACGCCAAAGACCCTAAAGCTCCCAGGTTGCCGAGTTGATTCATTAATGATGAGCCGATGGATGAATTTTGTGCCGGCGGAAGCAGAAGCACTTTGGCTTCGTAGCGGATGGGGAGTAGCACGGAAACTACCGCTGCCAGCACAGCGGCCGCCAACACGAATCGCAATATAAAGCGCTTCCGCTCGAGAAGGACGACTAGGATGTCGAGTATCGAAACTTCATGTTGAATTCTTGACCGATCATCCGCTTCGCTAAGAATCGGTTCGCTTTGTGGCTCTGTCTGAATCATCGCCTTCGCGCGATTTATGCTCTATATACCTGTGGCAGTCGATTTTAACAGGCTCTCAGCAGCCAATGTTGCATCTTACGACCTGTCCAGCGCACTCTAAGTCCTACAGCCCCCAGGGTTTGATGCTGATCTAGCCTGGGATGGGAACCCTCGTGGGTGTGATCTGGCAAAAATCGTAAGGGCGAATACTCCCAGAACATATGAAAAACGACTTTCTCTTTGATTTTTGCCGGGAACAAACCATATTCCGGGGAGCCAGGCTCCGCCCGCAAGAACGTTTGATGAAGTTTGTTGCAATCCTGATGGCGTTCGCGAAAATTGGATTTTCCGTGGCGAAGGCTTTGCCTACAGTGGCTTTATTGGCCGTGCTGGGTTTGGGCCCCCTCGCCAACGCGCAGACGCCTGGCGAGCCGAATAAGCCCGCGGGAGCGGCGCCGAGATCCAACTCTGACGCTTTCGCTCTTGAGTTACCCCCGGTTGATTTGAAGTCGCTTCCGCGCAATCTCTTCACCAACCAAAAGCGTTTTTGGACGACTCCATTCCATATGACTGAACCGGAGTGGGAATGGACTGTCCCAATCGCGTTTGTCGGAGCTGGATTATTAGCGTCTGACACGGCTATCGAAAGGCATGTTCCGACCAACCCGGCCACCGTCTCCCACGCGGTCACCGCCTCCAATGCCGGAATTGGCGCGTTGGTGGGCGTTGGTGGGGGAATGTTCTTATGGGGTCATCTCGTACACCATGATCAGGCGCGCGAAACCGGGCTCCTTAGCGGACAAGCTGCCCTTGACGCGGTCCTGGATACAGAAGCTTTCAAATACGCCTTCGGACGGGAACGGCCGTTCACCGGCGATGACCGGGGCCATTTCTTCGAAGGAGGATCTTCTTTTCCTTCCGAGCACGCCAGCGCCAGTTGGGCAATTGCGAGCGTCATTGCTCATGAGTATCCAGGCGTGCTTACCCAGATTATGGTGTACGGCTTGGCGGGTGGAGTAAGCGCGATGCGTATTGCCGGGCAGCAGCATTTCACAACCGATGTGCTAGTGGGTAGTGCGCTTGGGTGGCTTTCCGGTCGGCAGGTGTTTCGAGATCACTCGCATTACAGCGACGCCGATCTCACCAAATGGGGCGCCTTTAGCAAAAACGAAGTTGCTGAAGTCGCGCGCGAACCCGCCAATATGGGGTCTCCGTATGTGCCGCTGGACAGCTGGGTCTATCCCGCAATCGAGCGCTTGATTGCCCGAGGCTACATTCGTTCAGGTTTCTTGGGAATGCGCCCCTGGACGCGCATGGAGTGTGCACGCCTTCTGCTTGAGGAAGCCAAAGATTCGATCGAGAATAGCGATGAGGATATCCCTGACGTGCAGAGAATTTATTCGGCTTTGACGGCAGAGTTTCAGGATGAAACTGTGCGTTTGAATGGCGCACCCAATCTCGGTATCGACGTTGATTCTGTCTACACTCGCATGACAGAAATTTCTGGCGCTCCGCTGGATGACGGTTTCAACTTTGGTCAAACCATCATTAATGACTACGGTCGGCCGTATGGCGAAGGCTTCAACAATGTGACCGGATTCACCAGCCACGGGGTGTTAGGGCCTCTTACGTTCTATGTGCGAGCCGAATACCAGCACGCCGCCTCGGGTCCGGGGCTTTCCAGCCAAGCGGCGCAAGCGATCCCGGCCATGGACAGTCTTCTATCGGTTCCGCCAACCACGGCCATCCCGCAGGTTAATCGGGTAGACCTTTTAGAAGCCTATGTGGGGATGAATCTCGATAATTGGCAGCTCACTTTCGGCAAACAGGCGCTTTGGTGGGGAGCGGACTCTGGTGGGGGCATGTTATTAAGCACAAATGCCGAGCCTATCTTGATGCTGCGGATTAACCGGGTGAAGCCACTGCAACTGCCGAGCCTCCTCAGCGTGATCGGCCCCATCCGGGTGGATTACATGATAGGAAGGCTGAGCGGCTACCAGTGGGTATACGGCTCAAACTCTGGCTTTACCGGTTCGTGGACGGAGTCGCTCAGTGACCAGCCATTCATTGTCGGAGGGAAGGTCAGCCTCAAACCAACCGGCAACCTCGAATTGGGCATTAGTGCCACCACTCTTTTCGCAGGTCCGGGAGTACCGGCTACGCTTCATAAGCTTCTGCAAGCCATGTTCTCGCTGGGGAACGCCCTTCCTGGAACATCCGGGGATCCGGGGGACCGCAGGGGCGGATTCGACTTTGCATATCGTATCCCAGGGGCGCGGGACTGGCTGACATTTTATGCAGATGCTTTTACCGACGACGAACCAAACCCCTGGCTCGCGTGGAACAAGACCGCACTCACTTCCGGTCTCTACCTGGCCCGAATTCCGGGAATCCCCAAGCTCGACTTCCGCGTGGAGGGTGTCTATACCGACCCGCCCGGCGGTGGCATACGAACAGAGCATGGTTTTTTTTATGACAATGATCGCTACCGTAGCGGCTATACGAACGAAGGAAATCTGATCGGTAGTTGGATTGGGAGGGAGGGCCAAGGCGCTCAGGCCTGGACCACGTATTGGTTCAACCCCAAGAGCAATATTCAACTAAATTTCAGGCACCAGAGTGTTAGCCCAAACTTCGTTCCAGCGGGCGGAGCGCTGACCGACTTTGGCATCTCCACCGATTACAGGCTGCGTTCCAATCTCGCCCTCTCCGCCTGGGTCCAATACGAACGCTGGCGCTTTCCCGTGATTCAATCGAATGCAGGAACGGATGTGACGACAGCCCTACAAATTACATACGAGCCAACCGGCATATTCAGACACTCCCGGTCGGCGGCAAATGCTACTGCGAGCCAACCATGACCCAATGTGGCGCCGGAGTAGTTTCGCGGTCTTGTGGCTCCGTCATTCCACCTTGCAAACCTTCACCGTTTGGTTTTGATAGGGGCAGGGAAGATCCGCACCAGCCGGTTGCTTCAACACAACCCATTTTACCCCGTAGCGAGTGCGGAGCCGACGAAAGTCCGCTGGTTGGAAATTCTGCCATCCGCTCTGCGCTTGCACTTGCGTCAGCCACTCTTCAGCGATCTCAGGAAACATACTGACGGCCCCCCCGTCCTTGTCCCAGTCGGCCAGCATGCTGCGCTCGGAAATCGCGCGGAAACTATTCGTATCTTCTCCTGGAATGTGAATGTAATGAGGGTTCAAAGCAAAAATCGCATCCGATGGGGTGTTGCTCCGCGCCCATGCGAAAGCCTGCGCCCACGGATTGCGCTCCCTTAATCCAGGCCATTCGAGGTGCGGGCTGGCCGGAAAAAGCGCTTCTTGCGCGTAAAACATTCCTCCGCATAGCGGTAAGAAGATCACCAACCATTTCCACGATCGACCCTTTAACACATACTCTCCGAGCAGCCCTCCAGAAAATAAAATAAACACGATGTACAAAAGATAGAGGCTTCGCATTGGCTGCAAGCGTACCAAGCCTTCGGTGCGAGCAGGAACGGAAACCACGAAGGCGCCCATGACGAAAATCAACTCGTAGACAACAAACGTTTGCGATATCACCGCGAGATTCCGCATCCCCCTGGACCGGCCAATTCGATAAAACCATATGAAAATCAGAACCGGACCGATCACGCCCAGCCACTCATACCAATGCCACCGCAGCGGATAGAAATAGGAGTGGGCTGCCGCGGCGGCGTGATATGCGGTTGGTGGCGAATCCAACAATCCTAAAGGCAAAAGGCCAGCGAACATTGCCATTGCCTGATGGCGCTCGAACTTCTCCATGCAGAACAACAGGGCACAGAAGAAAATGGCAAACGTCGCCATCAGCGGATGAATCGCAAGGGCACAAAGGAGTAACAACGCCACCGTGACATATTTTCGATCCAGAAGTCTCGCGATGGCTAGAATGCCGATGAAAGCTGTCAAATTTCGCGGGTTGCAATATTGATCCATGATGTAAAGCGCCGTTCCCGCGACTGGTAAAGTCAGGAGCGCCCCGACTAAAGCTACGCCCGCGTAACAGGAAGTCTTCCGCGCAAAGCATCGGCCAGCCAGTTCCAGGCAGGCAAAGAATAGGAGAAAAACGGAAAGCAGATGCCAGAAAAACAGCACCCATGGTAACGGGAGATGACTTAAGCGAACGGATCCGGCAATAAGCTCGGGAAAAAACGTTAGCTGGGCGTGTGACTCGAAGAATTGCGAATTGAAGGGAAATAATTTCGGATTTAGAAGTTTTTCAACACCAGGAATGTAAATCGCGGCGTCTTCGGCCCACGGATGATAGCCGTGCACGGCGAGGGATCCCAGGCTAACGAGAAGCAGAAATAAAATGTCCTCACGGTTCCTGCCGGATCGCGTCTCGATGTTCCAACTGGTCGCTTCTTGCGTACTGGCCGATGGGGTGTCCTCAACGAAAACTCCATCAGGCGAATTCCCGGAGCTTGGCCCCAAGGTCGAAACCCTCCATCGCCATCTCACCCTCTGTTTCAGGAGAGATTCCAAGCCTCGATGGCCCTATTCATTCGAGGCGATCACCTTCGAACGTCACGTGTCCACGGAAAAGGCCGAACCAGAATGTAGGTGCGAGAACCAAGAGTACTTCAGAACGCTCAAGTAGATGCGCGAATCTCGAATTTGGATGTAAACCGAGTCGGCCCCAAAAAATCGCAACCCGTTACTCTAAATCTGTCATGCGGGCAGACGCATCCTGCGCTTTTCGATCCAGCGCGCTTAGAGTGATACCCCCTCGCCGTAACGCGCCCGCCACTGTGGCAGCAATCTGCGGCGCATCGCGGGTGTCTCCATGGACGCATATCGTCTGCGCATTTACCGCAATTTCACTTCTATCAAATGCAATCACGGCCCCCCGTTCCGCGATGCTTAGTGCCTGGCGCGCCGCTTCCGCTGGGTCGCAAATGAGCGCGTCCTCAAATTTGCGTGACCGTAGGGTCCCATCCGGTTCGTAGCGCCGGTCAGCGAAGGCTTCCCCCGCGACCGTGAAGCCAGCTTCGCGAAATACGTCCAGCATCGGCGACGCCGCAAGACCCACGAGTACGACATCCCTGCTCCACCGAGCGACCCCTTTTGCAATTGCTTCCGCGAGCGCGCGGTTTCTTGCCGCCTGATTGTAGAGAGCTCCGTGCGGCTTAACGTGCGTTAAGCGTACTCCGCATGTGGCAGCAACCTCCGCCAGCGCCTCTACTTGTTGCAATACCGAATCCGACACTATTTGCGCAGGCAAGTTCAATTCCAGCCGCCCGAAATTCGCGCGATCCGCGTAACCGGGATGCGCCCCAATACTCACCTTCCAACGAAGTGCCTCCTCGATCGTTTGTTCCATGGTGCGCTTGTCGCCAGCATGTCCGCCGCAGGCCACATTGACCGAGGTGATCGAGCGCATCAAGGACGCCTGCGTCCCGTTGGCAATGGCCGCCGGGAATTCCCCCATATCACAATTCAGATCGATGCGATTCATCCTCAATCAACCCCTGCGACGCCAGCAATTTTTCCTGGTCCATGAACAACGATCGCGCCATTTCCCAACTTACCCGTTCGAATCGAATCCGGTCTCGCGGACGAAGCTGTCCCAAACTGTGCAGATCCGGCGTAATCACGTTCGCGATCTTTGGATAGCCGCCCGTGGTCTGTTGCTCCACAAACAAAACGATCGGCAATCCCCCGGCTGCAATCTGAACGGCGCCGAGCGAGACGCCCTCGCTGATCATCTCACCGCGGCTTCGTTCCGGTAGAGCCGCTCCCTCCAGCCGCAGGCCCATGCGATTGGATTCTTCCGCGACGCGGTACGTACTCTCATAAAATGCTTTCTGCGCTGTCCCGGAGAACCAGTCGCTTTGCGGTCCTGGGGTCACATGCAATATCCGTTGCGGAGCAAGCTGCTCCAATGCCTTTACGGCCACCGTTGTTTTCCTAGGAGCGCTTTTCGAAGGGCCGATCTTCAGCACATCTCCCTTTCGCAGCGCTCTGCCCTCATGACCACCGAGGCCGCTCAAGAGGTGCGTTGATGCGCTTCCCACAAAAAGTTTTACCTCAATTCCACCCTGTACGCACAGATAACAACGCGCGCCCGAGCGCGTCGGTCCCACTCGAAGTACCTGCCCAGCGCGAGCTTCGAACGAAGTCCAGACCGTGATAGGCACCTCGTCCAAAGTTGCTCCGAAATCCGAGCCCGTCAGCGCAGCCACAACATCTTCGGAAAACCGGAACGTGCCACCGAGCAATGTCATTTCCAGCCCAGCCGCCCCTTCAGCATTTCCAACCAATCGATTTCCGACCCGGAGTGCAAGCGCATCCGCCGCACCCGACGCCGAAACCGCAATGGGGCCGAAACCTTCTCGACCCAAGTCCTGGACCGTGGTGAGCAGCCCGGGCGCCTGGACAAAAATCTCACTCACACTCGCTCCAGCTCTGCGAATCGTTCCCGCGAGATCGGAATAAACCGCACATGGTCTCCCGTTGACAAAACACACCATTCATCCATTCCGGGACGGAACATCAGCACTGGGGTGCGCCCCAACAATCTCCATCCGCCGGGTGTTTCAAACGGATACACGCCGGTCTGATTTCCAGCGATTCCGACGCTCCCCGCCGGAACCTTTCTGCGCGGCATCGTCAGTCGCGGCGTCACCAGTGCTTCGGGCAATTCTCCCAGATAAGCGAAGCCCGGCACGAATCCGAGAAAATAGACACGGTAGTTCGTCGCAACATGCAGATTGATCACCTGCTCAGGCGTCAACTTGTGTAAGTTCGCAATTGCATCCAGGTCCGGCCCGAAATCCCCGCCGTAACAAACGGGGATTTCCACCTGCCGTGGCTCTGGCAGATTCACTTTCTCAAGCCGATCGAGGTAGTCCCTAAGTTCCTGTTCCAGTTCCTCGTGGCGCAGTTTCATTGCATCGAATGTGATCAAAACCGAGGAATACGCCGGATTCAAGTTTCGCACTCCAGCAATAGGCTCCAGCTCGATCAGTCGAACCAATTTCCTTACACGCTCGTTTGCTTCGATCGTGATGTTTTGGCCGAAGTAGACCAAAAGCGATTGATCGCTCGAGCGCGCGAAGCTTGCAAGACCGTTTGTTGATGGAGCCATGACTACGAAAGTATATCGCCCGACGTTTATAGAGAGCGTATTGGAGGAAGGGCCGTGCCCCTCGGCGTCTTTCTTTGCAGCTACGGTCGGACTGCCCATGCGAGACCATCGGGATCTCCACCTACATCTAGGTGGCCGGTGACCTCTAAGGTTTTCAGGTCGAGAATCGTGACATAGTTATCGGGAGAGCATGCGACGAATACGCGGCCGCCCTCGGGATCCATTAAAATGCCAGCCGCCCCATGACCGATAGGTACGCGCTTAAACTCCTTGTGCGTTGCCGCATCGTAGATGACCAGATCGCCGCTTCCCAAACTAGAAATCAGCACCAGCTTGCCATCAGGAGTGAACTTCAACCGGTTCGCTCCAAAGGTTTTCGCATCGAGAGTGGATGTCACTCTCTTGCTGGCAAGGTCAATAATCGACAATGTGCCGTCATCTGCGTTTGCTGTCCACAACTCGCGCCCATCGGGCGAGACATCGAAACCTTCGTCTCCTTTACCGACCGGAACAACGGTCTGATTCCAGTCCATGCGTGGCTGAGACGCGCCCGGGGGAGGGGGAGGCATTGCTCCCGAAGGTGAACGCATTCCTGGCGGAGGTCCCATCGGTGGCAGTGCGACTCTCTCCAGAATGCTGACCGTTCCCGAGCTAACGTTGGAGGTGTAGATTTGCTTCTCATTGGCAGTGACGTAGATCATGTGCGTTCGGTTCTGGCCGGTTCCCATGATCCAGTCGATGCTGGCGGTTGTCGGGTCATAGCGGGCAACAGCCTTCGCGCCTTCGGCAGTGAACCACACTTTCCCGCCGACAAACGCCAGACCGTGAGGGCCATTCAGCGCTCCGGTATCGATGTCGGGAAGCGCTTTCTGCGCCACGAGATCGATGACGGAAAGCACGTGATATCTACCGCCACCGTAGATGGACACATAAGCTGTTTTCCCATCCGACGAGGCAATCACCTCATGGGGATCCGGCCCCACAGGAACACGCGCGAGCACGCGCAGCGTAACCGGGTCCACAATCGCCAGCGTGTGGCTGCGTTTAGAGAGGGCCAGGAGCGCCTTCTGCGGCGCGGATGATTGCGCACTACTGCCGGCCACTGTGCAAAGAAAAATGCCTAGCATCGCACCGGCAATAACTGATTCGATCGGTCTGAATCGCATGATCTCTCGCTCCGTCGGCTATTTTCAGGCCACAGCGTGCCTGGATTGACAGCAGGATATCCTAAGAGAGTTGGTCGCGCCCATTTCAACTTCAGATCGCCAGCAGTAGCGTCTGCCGGTTGCTCCTCGAGGTTGAGCGCAATTCTGCAACGGACAAATTGGTCCTGGACCTAATTCCGCCTGTCGGGATCCAGTTTCATCCTTCGGATCGGGCCACGCCAGGGAAAAAGGTATTAAATCGCGTCACTTCATTGAAACGAGGGGCAACCCCAGAGATCGATGGATGCCGACATTCGTTGCGAAGCCCGTGGCTGCTCACCATTGCCTATTCTGTTTGCGCTTAATTATTGAAACGAAGACCGCGTGCCCGTGCCAGCTTTCTAAAACCGAACGGGAAGCTTACGAAGCATGCGTGAGGTGCGTTTGCCTAAATCCCATTCGGGCTGGCTATCAATGAGGCGGAGATTGGGAAAGCGCTTGAGCGCAGTGCCGACCGCGATTGAAGTTTCGGTGCGGGCTAACAACGCACCCACACAGAAGTGAGCGCCGAATCCGAAGGCAATGTGGCGGTTCTTCTTCCGCTGGATATCAAAGCGATCCGGATCGCTAAAATACGCGGGGTCGCGATTGGCGCTGTTGAGCATCTGGAAGACGATATCGCCCTTCTTAAGCAGTTTGCCGCCGAGTTCGACGTCGTCCTTCATGAGGCGGGCCTGACGGGAAACGGGACTCTCATAGCGCAACGATTCTTCGATGGCAGAATCGAGATGCGATGGATCTTCTCGCAGTAGCTGAAATTCCGCAGGATGAGCCAGGATTAAATAAATTGTGCTCGAGATGAGCGAAAGCGTTGTCTCGTGGCCGGCGATGATGAGGGTCACGCACGTGCTGATAAGTTCGGCCTCGGAGAGGCGTTCGCCGGCGGATTCGAGGGCGACGAATTTGCTCATGAGATCCTGGCGCGGTTGGCGGCGGCGCTCTTCAATCATGTTCTGGATATAAGGACGAATCTCCTGCAATCCTTGCTGGGCGCGGGAGAGGTCGGCTTCACTCGGTTTGTTGACGCCCTGGAAACTTAGAATATCGTCAGTCCATCGCCGCATAAGGTGGCGATCGGAGGGTGGAACACCCAGAATTTCCGCAATGACTCCGACCGGAAGCGCGGTTGCGAGGTCGGGGATGACATCCATTTCGCCTTTGGCTTCGGCTGCGTCGAGCAGCGAGTTCACCACTTCTTGAATTCGCGGGCGCATTTGCTCGACAACTTTCGGAGTGAACTCCTGATTCACCAGGCCGCGCAGGCGGGTGTGGTCGGGAGGGTCCGAATGGATGAGACCCTTGACGGCGTAGTGATCCACCACGTCCTTGTAATTTGTCTGCTTCGCGGGCGGAAGATACTGCACGGTCTTGCCGAGACGATTTTCGTTGGAAAACGCAGCTGTATTTTTGAACGACACCAGGATGTCGTCATAGCGGGTAAGAAGCCAGCCCCCAATCGCGTCACTCCAGTGGACCGGATCCTGTTCGCGCAGTTGGTGAAGTAGCGGGTAGGGATTGCGCATGAAGCCGGGCGAAACCAGGAGTTCCTCGAAATTTGTGTTTAGTGTTGACATAATGATGATGCGTTTCCAGTTCCCCTTTACGGTTTCGTTAGCACCTTTACGTCATAGGGGCCGAGCTCAAGATTGGCGGGCTCGGGCTGGCCGGTGAAAGCATTCGTCAAGCTCTCGCCCATCGGTACGGTTTTGGTCTTGTCCTCGTAATTCAGAACGAAATAGATTTTCTTGCCAGGTTTTTCCCGAGTCGCCACCTGCACGCCGTAAGGGACAACTTCTCCGGGCTTGATGCCGGCATCAGCAAGCGCGGCACGCATGATGGTTTGGTAGAACACTTCGCTCGAGGTTTTTGTTCCTACGTAATAAGTAATTCCTTTGCCGTAGCGATTCTTAGTGATTGCGGCTTTGCCGGCGTAGTATCGATTGGCGTAGGTAGCTAAGGTTTCCGCGGTGTCCGGGGTGAGAATGTCGTACCAGACTTCGGCGGGATAGCGCGTGCCGTCAGCCATGACGATCTCTTGTTTTTGGTCAATTTGCGGATCGAAGTCGTGAATGGCCGCCCCGGTTTCTGGTTTGAGCAGACCTGGCAGCGTGGTTTGCGTGTCCCAGTTATTTTCGTCTTTGTAACCCGAGAGAAAGGTCAGGACGAGAGTTCCGCCATTCTTCACGAAATCGTTGAGCTTTGTCCCCAGAGCGGGATCGACGACCAGTAACGCGGGAGCGACAATCATCTTGTAGCGCGAGAAATCCTGCTGCGGAAAGACGATATCGACGTTAGTGCGTAATTGGCGAAGGGCCTTGTAGTAGTCGATGGCCAGCGCGTCATAGCTGAATTTGTTGGTGTGCGGTTGAACACGGAAAGACCAGCGCGAGTCGGGTGAGAGCAACATGGCCACATCGGAGGCCACAGTTGAACCTTGCAGAAGTTTAGTGATCGCGGGTAGCTCGTTGCCGAGTTGCGAGACTACTTTGTAACGTTCTCCCGCATAGCTATCCCAGTTCAGTACGCCGATCGTCAACTGCTCAGTCCCGAACCAACACTGCCGCCAGCGGTAGTAATTAATAATGTCAGCGCCGTGAGCGATAGCCTGATAACTCCAGGTGCGAAATAGCGGCGGGTCCGGGTTCATGGAGAAATATTTGTCCCAGGCGCCGATACCCATCATTTCTTCCATGACCATGAAGTTCTGCTGCTTTTCTGCGCGAGTTACATCGTTGCCGATGTCGCCGGAAAAATAATCGGCGAAGGTTTGCGATGAATAGGGAGGGTAGTGATCCCACGCAGCAAAGGTGAGCGGGGCAAACGTCTTGGAATAATCAATGTTGTCGTACAGCCCCATGCCGTTGTGGGTTGTGGCTTTGGATGGGGCCGTCTGGCGCAGGATATCCGCCTGCATGGCCATGAATGAGTTGGTCTGGTCGTTATGAAAACGATGGAAGTCGAGGGCCATACTGGGATTGGGTGTTTCGTCGGCCCAGGGGATCGGAACCTGATCCCAGGCGGAGAGTTCCATGCCCCAGAATGCGCCGCCCCAGGCTTTGCTCACATTCTGCATGGTGCCGTATTTTTTCTTGAGCCATTCATTGAAATCGCTACGGGCTAGGCCGTCGTAGGAGACTTGGTCCCCGATTTCGTTGTCGATGGAAAAAGCGATGACGTTGGGATTGTTGGCGTAGTGCTCACCCATGGCGGTCACGATTTGCTTCACGGCGGCAATGTAATGCGGGCTGGAGAGATTTTGTACCTGGCGTTGGCCGAAGCGGTAACGGACGCCATTGATGTTCATCGCACCAACGTCGGGATATTTCGCATACAGCCAGGCGGGCGGCGAATAGCTTGGAGTGCCGAGAATAAATTTGATGCCATGGGCGGAGAAAACTTTGATGGCGCGGTCCATCCAGGCAAAATCGAATTGGCCTTCCGACGGTTCGAAGGTGGCCCATGCGCCTTCGCCGGTTTTGATGAGGTTAATGCCTGCGGCCTGCATCATTTCGGCATCTTTTTCCCACATGGCCTCGGGCCAGTGGTCCGGGTAGTAGTAGGTGCCGTATAGGAATTTGCCACCCGCCCATTGGATGAGATCGAGAGGCTGCTGCTTTTTCGGTGGCTTTTGCGCTCCCAGCGGGCATGCCGCTAGAAGAATGAGGGCAGCCGCGATGACCGCCCTCTGAACTCTATACTTCAATTGTTTCGTTCCCATGATCTTTGGTTCAACTTTCCGCGTCTTGCATCGTCCTAGAAAGTGAATTTGAGAGCTGCCTGCATCACGCGAGCGGGATAGTTTCCATTGGTGCCAAAGATCTGGCCAAAGTCGATACCGTCATTTGGGTAGTTATCGGGATTCCCAAAGGTGGGCCGGTTGAAGGCGTTGAACATCTCCCACCGGAATTGCAAATTGTAGCGCTCGCGGAAGGGGAAGTTCTTGTGGATGCCGAGATCGAACGTATTGACCCCCGGTCCTTCGATAATGTTCCGGCCCGAGTTTCCGAATGTGCCAACGGCATTGGGCTGGAACGCTGCGCCATTAAAGTAGCTAAGAGCCCCAGCCACGCTTGAAGCACCCAGATGGACGTCAGGAGAGATTCCGGGAACTCTGTCCGCCAAATCGCCGCCGACTAGGGATCCGGAATTATCGTTGCCATCGCCACCCTGGATGGAAAATGGCAGGCCGCTTTGGGCGCGCCAGATTCCGCTGAGTTCCCAACTGCCGAGAATGCTTCGCGCCGCGGGATTCATCCCATGGAGCGCCGGGGTTTGATAGACCCAGTTTACGGTCAGAACGTTGGGGACATTCAAATCGGAAATACCGCGGAAGAATCCGATGTTAAATGGGTCAGGCACGCTGCCATTGAAAGCGATCGAACCGGCTGAGCCTTCATCAATTACCTTGGCGTGGGTATAGTTCGCAGCAAATTGCAAACCGTTGGCGAATTTTTTCTCGACGGTAAATTGGCCGGATTGATAACTGGCGGTCCCCACCGAATCATCCTGAGAGATGTTGGAAAACGTCGGGTTGAGGCGAACGTCATTGATGCCAGGATTTTGTTCGACTACGAGGTCCTGGTGCCAGCTTTCGCTGGCAACATATGCTGCGCGGAAAAGCCAATTTGACTTCAATTGATGCTCTATTGAAAGATTCCAACTGGCGGTTTGGCCCAACTGGAAGTTAGGTTGCAAACTGTAGCCAAGAAAGAAGTCCGGAGTTGGAAATACGATGTTGGAGGGTGGCGTATATCCCGGCAGCCCGGGACCCTGCGCATTGAAGGGAGGGAAAGGGCTCACCCCACCCGTGGGGGCGTAGTTCGCCCACACGTCGTTCAAGTTGATTTCTCCGACAGAGGGATCATATCTCGAGAAGCTATATGTGGGGCTCCAGGGAAAATTGTCGCCCGCATGGGTGAAGTGAGAGTAGTCGATAGGCTGGGTAAAGAGTCCGAAAGCAGAACGAATTGAAGTGTTGGGCAGAAATTTAGGCGCCCAAGCCAGACCAATACGCGGATCGAAGTAATTGTGTTCACTTACGCCGCCGGCGGGAATGCCTTGGTCTCCGGTGAATACCATGCCCTCGGGAGCGCCGGGGAACACAGTGCTTTGCTGGCCGGGACGGAAATACTCGGACCGGCCTCCATAAGGAACGGGCGGGAAGAACGGTTCATAGCGCAAACCCGCCGACAATGTCAAACCTTGAGTCAGCCGGATGCGGTCCTGCGCATATGCGCCTAATTGCCATCCCGTGTAAGTCGAGTCGGATCCAGCCCCCTGTTCGTAGCTCGAAAGCTGGCCGAGCAAGACGTCTGAAAAAGAGGTTCCCGTATAGTTTCCATCGAAATTGACGATTGGCTCAGAAAGCCAGCCGGAGGGGTCGGCCATGCTCATACGCTGCACGTCGACGCCAGCTACGATCAGGTGTTTGCCTTTGCTGATAGTGATCGAGTCCGTCGCGTCCCAGGTGTACCGGTGATACCAACTCGGGGTTTGCCCGTTGACGAACGGGAAGCTCTCAATCGCGCATCCACCTCCCGGAGGGTCGTCCATGTTCGGAAAGAATTGAGAGAGACAAATTGGCTTGCCGGAGGAATCAACCTGCCCCGAAAGACTGATCGAGTATTCTCTGCCGAAGCTGAATGCCGCTTGATTCACAATGTTGGGATTGACAGTCCAGGTATAACTGCCTTCGTAGTTGCTATAATCCGTATCCCAGGAACGATCTGAAATGATGAGATTGCCGTTTCCACTAATCGCGGGTTGACGGTAGCGATCCTGAAAGACGTGGCCACTGAAACGGTGCTTCTCGCTGGGGTTGAAATCCATGCGAACCGTGTACTGATAGTCATCGGGGCGATGGACTGATCCGGCGATATCAAGAAGACCGTTGGGGCCCGAGCCAGCGGGCACAAACGTATTCAGGAAGTTGACCATACCCTGATTCAGGTCGCCAGCTGGGACGATGTTGCCCTGGTAGGGAATGGTGTGGGCGGGGTCCTGCCAAACCTGGTCGATCACCTGGGAACCGCTTCGGTCGTTGCAGATTCCGTTGGCGGCAAATCCACTCAGGCAGAGTGATGAAAAATCACCGGTCCGCATGGCTGCGGTCGGGGTGGTCGTAGTGCTGCTATTGGAGGCGGTGGAGGCGAGGGTCTCCTGATAGTTACCGAAGACGAACAGCTTGTCCTTAATAATTGGCCCCCCGATTGAACCACCGAACTGATTGCGCTTCAGCACGTCTCTGGCTTTAGTAAAGTAGTCGCCGGCATTGAGAGCATTATTGCGCAGGAACTCGAAAAGATTGCCGTGCCATTGGTTGGTGCCAGAGTTGGTGACGATGCTGACGACCGCGCCCGGGGAAAAGCCGTATTGGGCGTCGAAATTGTTGCCGATGACGCTGAATTCATGGGTTGCATCGGCATTGGGAAAGGGAGCGGCTAAAAGAAGGTAGGGGTCCATGTTGTTGGAGCCGTCGAGCAAATAATAGGTGCTGCCCTGGCGCCCGCCGTTGGCGGAGGCGCCGGTTTGGTCGGGATGAGAAGTGTAAGTCTGGTTCAGACCGCCGCCGGTTTGCAGCACGTCTACCGTGCCGGGTGTCAACAGGACCAGGCTGGCGGGATTGCGCCCGTTCAATGGAAGCTCTTTGATGGCTGTCTGGTCAATCGTGGTATTGAGGGAGGCACTTTCAGTTTCCAGGGTGGCGCCGGTGGCGCTGACGGTCACTTTTTCGCTCGCCGATCCGACCGAGAGAAGGGCATTTTCGGATGCGGCTTCATCAGCCACCAGAGTGAGACCGGTACGAGACTCGGTTTTGAACCCCTCTTTCTGAAAGGTGATGTTGTAGGTCCCCGGCGGCAGAAGTGGAATGACGTAAGTGCCAGCCGAAGATGTGGTGGCGCTCACGCTGAGACCCGTGGAAGTATTGAGCGCGGTCACGGAAACTCCGGGCAATACCGCCCCAGACGGATCAGTCAGGGTGCCGCTGATCGACCCGCGTCCCCCGCTGCCTTGCGCCCAGAGCAGCGCAGGGACGAGGATCAGAACGACGCCGAACATTAAAGTAAAGAGCACCCGGGGGCCATTGCACTCTCGACACATTTGAAATTCTCCTTCGGAAATGAAGTGCTGCCGCCGCACCGCCGCACAGTTCCGTGTCGTCGGGGCTAATAACGCGCCGCGATACTAAGATTGCCGGATTCCACTTGTCAAGGATAATCGGCGGAATTAAGTCCGCCAAGCGCTATTGATACTTATAAGTATCATTGTTGCATATAGTTAGATGGTTTTAGAAATGATATGCCTGGGTGGACTACTGTCCGCCTGACGGAATGCAACATGAGATCGGGACATGCGGACAAGGCAGGAATACGAGGAGTGACAAGGTAAGGATGTCTGCGGAACCCTGGCTAGTCGCCTGTAGCTTCGCTTAAGAGTTGCCGGGCTGCGGAAGGGGTTAGATCGGACGAAGACGTCTCAGGCTGGATTCTGTCGGGCGCGCGACTTTCCGGCTGGTAACCAAGGATGAGGGAGAGTTGGTGGGCTACCCGCAAGGCTTCATTTTTCATGGAATCGATGGCGCCTTGCATCCGCACCATCGGACCAGAAATGCTTAACGCGGCCATGGGCTTACCTTCCGGTCCCCAGATCGGGGCGCCCACGCAAACTACTCCGTCCGCATTTTCTTCGACGTTGATGGCAAAGCCATCCTTCTTGATTCGGGCTAACTGGCTGAACAACTCCGTGCCCGTGGTGATGGTGTTGCTTGTGAGCCGCGGCAGTCCGTGGTCGCGAATGACGCTATCTACCTCCTCTTCCGTAAGGTAGGCGAGCAGGCATTTACCCATGGCGGTGGCATGAGCATAGTAATAATCACCCGGCTTCATCGCATAGCGGTAGGGGTCTTGGCTCTCAATCACCGCCAGATATAATAACGATCCCTGATCCAAAATTCCCAGGCTTACCGTTCCGCTGGTGCGCAAGCGCAGTTGTTCCAGCCACGGCCGTGCGAGCGGCATGAGATATTGATGGGCCAGCGCGGGTCGGCTTAATTCGAAAAATTTTTGCGATAAAACGTAACCACCGCTGGGAAGAATCTGGTCGACATAACCGATTTCCTTCATCGTGTTGAGCAGGCGGTAAACTGTGGTCTTGGCAAATCCAACACAGCCGGTAATCTCTTCCAGGGTCGGCGGGTTGCGCGGATTTCTCGTAATTGCTTCCAGCACGACAAACATCTTTTTCCCCACATCGACGACGTTGCGATCACGTCCGGGTTTGGCGGGTATTTTAGCTCTCGCCTTGCCGAGTTGGGATGTTCTAACCATCAAAGTGTTATCGGAACGCATTGCCAAGGATTGTTGAAGAACGACCGATAACGCATTATAAGGGTAAAGCTCATTGTTCCAAAAGAAGTTAGTGAGATTTCACTAGAGTTGTCCTGGTCCACGTCGAAATGTGGAATTGAGTCCGCTCGTAAAATCTCAAGAGAGAGCAACCGTTGGTCGGCATTTCTCGGTCAGAATTCCGTCTCCCGGTTCTAAATAGACCGGGGCTTCGAAATACGAGCGTTGGGTCCTAACTGTTTTCGAGCTGAGGGAGGAGAATCCCATGAAGGCGAAATCTGTTGATTCAGAATCGGCAAGGCGGCATTTGCGCCGCGACCCAGTATTCCAATATCGAAATTTTCTGGCCATCCGGCCTATATGAAAACATCCAAGCGGTCCTGCGAATCAAATTCATTACCGTTTGAGAAGGCGCGGCAGGTTTGCGAGTTAACCGGGGGACGAACTTCATTGCGCAGAAGCCAAGAGATCGCAATGATGGGCCAGCGATGCCGATTGAACTCCTACTTTGCCCGAAAAACCAGGAAATAATCCATTCCATCTTTGACGAAATCGTCCTTTTCTATCAGTTCATAGCCCGCCTGGCCTGCTTCCCGGACCACAATCTCTGAGGCGATCCCATGATCTTCGCCATTTCCATTCCGGTCGATCACTCCCAGTCTGGCGCCTGCCGATAGACTCGAACGAAGATTACGCAGAAGCGTGACCGGTTCCGCAACTTCGTGGTACGCCTTCAGCAGAAGTACCGCGTCAACCTTCGCAGGTAGCAATGGATCGTCGGGTCTGCTTAGAATTGTTTTGACATTATGCAGGCCTTCTTTCCGTGCTCGGGCCTTAATGTATCGGATGGCCGCGGGGTTGATGTCGACTGCGTATACCATTCCGGTGTCGCCGACCCGCCTTGCCGCCCGTGCGGTAAACCAGCCGGATCCCGCTCCAATGTCAGCTACCGTTTTGCCTGGACTAATTCCCAGGATGTCCATAACTCGGTTGATCTGCAAGGCTTCATCTCTACCGGGGGTTTCGAAAATCGAAAGGTCTCCGGTGTAGGGCGTGCTGGTTTTGCGATGTTCAGTCGGCTGAGGC
Organism: uncultured Acidobacteriaceae bacterium; assembly: GCA_963834075.1. Classification (GTDB taxonomy): domain Bacteria; phylum Acidobacteriota; class Terriglobia; order Terriglobales; family Acidobacteriaceae; genus PALSA-270. The sequence goes on along the minus strand of CAWIAH010000010.1, from coordinate 467,058 downwards.
GATGCGCCTTGCGGATAACCTACGGCAGAGCAAAACAGGGAGAGCAGGATCAGCGAATAGCAAAAACGCTTTAACATAATGCCTCTGATTCTACTGTGTCGACCGTCAGATTCAACCGGTTTCGGTGCTTATCCCTTCGAGGCGATGGAATGGTGCGGTTGTGATCCAAGCCGGTAACAATATTCCATGACCGCTGTCACTCGACCTGAAGCAGGATGATGGCAGATTAGAGGCGTGTCGAATAGGAAAAAAATTCTGGCTGCGATCTTATAGACACCTAGTCAAAAATGCGCAGCTAAAAAAGCTGCCTGCGGACCGCGATTCGGCCGAGTTCAGAATTGAGTGGCCATAAGCCCAGCCGGCCATATCTATGCAGAAGCCATGGCTTCAAGCGCCCTTCTGTTCCGAATCACGATGCTTGGGCCCGCGGCGGTAATGAAGCTCCGATGTTTGAAGTCGGCCAGCCCGCGAGTCACACTCTCCCGCGTAAGGCCCACCACCTGGGCGATCTCTTCGTGAGTCAAATACAAATTAAAGCGCACACCCTGCAGCGTTTCTTGTCCTCGGATGGCGGACTCTAACAGGAAACCTGCCAACTTTTCCGCTGCCGACGCGGTGAGTCCGAGGTAGCGAATCTGCTGGCAAGCGCCACGGTAATAGTTGCTGAATTGCTGCATGGCATTTGCCACGGCCTCGCCGTGGTCACGAAATAAGCGGGAAAAGTCGTCGCGCTGGATAAAATCCACCTGGCAAGGTTGCAGCGTCTCGGCCGTCAATTCGTGAGCAGTTCCCGAAATGGCAGAATGCAAGCCGAGGAGTTCGCCGGGCTGCACGATTCGCACGATCACGGTCTTGCCTTCCAGCGATGTCATGGTTAGTTTTACCCGCCCTTGGCACAACATGTAAACACCGCGCGGAACCTGTCCTTCAACGAAAAGCATCGCGCCTGCCGGATACGAGCTTGTGAACTTCACTTTTTCGAAAGCTGCAAGAGCATCCTGGCCCATCTGACAAAAAAATCCCTCTTTCCGTAATGGGCAGGTTGTGCACTCGTCTACCAGGTCTATCCCATGAGGCATATGCGTTTTCATATTTTCCTCCCGCTTTGGTTGTGCAATCCGTCTTTTCCATCAAGTAGCTGCCGAAGAAAGGGCGACGCCCCCTCAAGGACCGTACCTGCCCTGCGCATTTCCATGAGAAGGTCACGGCCGTCGTCGTCTACGAAGGTGACATAGGTCAGATCAATTTTGCAGCTTATCGATGGATGGCCTCCTTGGGCCGTCCATACTTGTCGTAGCTCAGCCACCCATGGGCCGCGCAGCGTGCCTTCGAGCTTGAATATCTGCGAATTCGGGGTTGAACAGTCGGTAATCCTGAGCATGTACTCAGGAAATGCACGGCTTGAACCAAAGATTGCGGAAAGATATGATTCCTAACGATGCGATTCATTCCATGAGACTTGATCGCTGTTTCAGGAGGGGAAAGTCCCGCTCTTGGAACTCGTAATGAGAAATGCTGACGAGACGGAATGTCGTCGAGTTGACGACATTCCGTCGGGAAGTTATGGCATGGGGGCAAAGGTGATAGCTCGCTCATCCCATCGATAACTCGAGCATCCTATGCGGCAGTGGGTTTGAACTCGAGCATTTTGGCCTGTACCGCCTTCGGCATCAAGAGATCGAGAATGCCGTTTTTCAAGCTCACGCGGACCTTTTGGGCCTCAACAAGGGCTGGCAAGTTGACGACCCGGAGCACCTCATCGGAGTTGGATTCGCAATACATCGTCTTGCCGTTTTTCTCTTTCCAACTATTCTCTCGTTTAGCAGTGATTGTGACCCGTTTCGGCTCGACAGTTATCTCGATTTCCTTCTCGGTGAAACCAGGCATTTCCGCCTTAAGCTCAAGTTGCTCTCCAGAATCGGCAATTTGGAGATAAACCGGGTGGAGCAGTTCCTTCTCGGCCTTGAACCAATCGTCCAGATCATGGCCAGACATTCGACCATTGCTCTCGAAAATCTCATAGGCTCGTTTAGCAACCGATTGAGTCAGCGTATTCACCCGCTCGGCTAGTTTTTCGAACTTCACGGGATGAATTGCCGTCGGTTCTTTATCGGCGTGTGGAACGGTTAGCAGTGCTTCTACCATGGTATGCCTCCTCCATTCAAAAATATTCCGATGTCTTCGCGACCCGATCGACCTTTGCAGGCGTTCTGGTTCGTCGAGCACCGCAGCTGCAGATTCTCAAATGAAGGAGCAAAGCAAAGTGACGGTCGTCACCGATTGAAGTGATTACAAACACGCTAAGCGGTCAGAAGTCTTTGCGTGAGATCTTCAATTTCAACATGCGCGAGTTCAAGGTTGTGCGGTTCATCCCCAAGCGCTCGGCGGCGCCGCCGGGTCCACCGACTTTTCCGTGGCTTTGCCGCAGCACTCTGATAATGTGATCGCGCTCAACGTTTTCCAGCGTCACCGCCGGGACGATCTCCGGTTCTGGCGCTGTAATGCTTTCGAACCTCGGCACGCTCAAAATGGGGCCGCGAGAGAGAATCACCGCGCGCTCGATAAGATGTTCGAGTTCTCGGATGTTTCCCGGCCAGGAATAGCGGCACAAAGCCTCCATCCCAGCGGGAGGGACGGTGTCGATGTTCTTCTTCATTTTCTTGGCGAATTTGGTCAAAAAGTATTGCACCAGCAAGGGAATATCCTCACGCCGTTCGCGCAATGGCGGCACGACAATGGGAAACACTTCCAGGCGATAAAACAAATCGCTGCGAAACTGTCCAGCCGCCACCATCTTTCCGAGGTCGCGATTCGTGGCGGCTACGATCCGCACGTCCGACGAAATAGTGCGATTGCTGCCCAGCCGCTCGAACTCTTTTTCCTGCAGCACACGCAAAAGTTTGGGCTGCAATTCCGCCGGTATGTCTCCTACTTCGTCGAGAAACATTGTGCCTTGATGCGCCAACTCCAGCCGGCCAACGCGTTGTGCGATCGCGCCGGTAAATGCGCCCTTTTCATGGCCGAAAAGCTCACTCTCCAGCAAGCCGGCGGGGATGGAAGCGCAGTTCACCCGCACAAAAGTGTGGCCTCGGCGCGGACTCAGATCATGGATAATGCGAGCCAGTAGCTCCTTGCCGGTGCCGGTTTCGCCGAGTATCAAAACGGTTGAATCGGTGGGGGCGACGGTCTCCACCTGGTGCAACGTCCGCTTGATAGCCTTGCTTTGGCCGACGATTTCGTCAAAGTTGAATTCCGTCTTCAGCTCGTCTTCGAGATATAGTTTTTCCTCCGCAAGCCGTTCGTTCAGTTCGGAGACCCGGCGAAATGCGAGCGCGTTCTCCAGGGCGACGGCAACCTGGCCGGCAATTTGCGTAAGCAGCGTTAGATCATGGTCGGTGAAGTTCTCAAGTTTACGGCTGTAGAGGTTCAGTGTTCCCAGAGCTCCGTCGCGTCCCACGACCGGAATCCAGCACGCCGACCTCAGCGACAAAGGAGAGAAATTTACCGGAAATTTGTATGGCCAATCTTCATTTTCTGAACCCCTCAGGCGCAGAGCTTTCTGCATGGCGTAAGCGCAGTTCACTGGCGAATTGACGAGCGCGGCCCAAGATTCTTCGGTGGAAGCAAATCCTGCGCCGCCAACAACCGTTTCCAGCATCTGCACGTGAAATGCTTTTGACCGTTCATCAAAGAGCGCCAGAGTTGCGTAGTCGAAACTCTTCACCTGGCGTAAGCAGGACGCAATCGCGGTCAGCAGTTGCCGTATATCCAGGTTTGAAACCAGCGCATTGGTCATCTCCAGAAGGAACGCCTCCTGAGCGCGTTTTCCTTCCGTGACATCGCGTGTGACCTTGGCGAAGCCGACGAGCTTTCCCTCACGATCATGCAGCGCCGTAAGCACGACACTTGCCCAGAAGCGCGAACCGTCCTTTCGGATTCGCCACCCACCGTCCTCCCATCGTCCTTCCGTGGATGCAATTTTCAGAGCCTCTTCCGGTTTACGGCGCTCAATATCCTCCGAGGTAAAGAATCGGGAAAAAGGCTGCGCGAGGATTTCATCGGCACGGTAGCCCTTGATCCGTTGGGCTCCTTCATTCCAGGTCATGACGCGACCGCCAGGGTCGAGCATGAAGATCGCATAATCCTTTACTTCCTGAACGAGCAAGCGAAACCGTTCCTCGACCTGTAGCAACTTTTCCGCAGTCTGCTTGCGGTCGGTGACGTCGCGGATTGAAGCCATCACCAGACTCTCGGAACCGTCTTGCCATGGGCTTAAACTGATTTCTACGGAGAACGTGGTTCCATCCTTGCGGCGTCCGTAGAGGTCTAGGCCGGTTCCCATTGGTCGATAGGAAGAGGTCGCCTGGAAGTGCGAGCGGTGCTGTGCATGGCTCGAACGGATTTGCTCAGGAACGAGAATCTCGACTGGTTGACCGATCAGTTCTGTTCCGGAATAGCCAAACAGCTTTTCGATCTGAGAGTTGGCCAGCAGGATACGCCCGGCCTCATCTACAAGCATCAAGGCATCAGGTGCTAATTCAAATAACTGGCGAAACCTGGTATCGGCCGCCGCCGGGTCCGCGTTGAAATCTGCTTCCATTCACCGGGAACCCTAACACTGCGGTGGACCCAGTAGCAAGTTGCAGTGAGCATTTGGCTTCGTTTGCCCAGCGGACATGCGCAGAGATCACCTGGAATTTCTCTTAACTCGCAGGAGGCCTGCCGCGAGGCCGCAGCACCACCCCAACGCCACCCCTTTGTTCCAGGACGAAATGCTGGATGCATTTCGTTTTTGCAGTTCATGCCATTCACTCGCCCTGAATTCCGCGAATCTGAGGAAGCGATTTGTCGTAAGGAATTGCGCTGCCTATTGCCGGCGGAGATGGAGGACCGGTGCAATCCCGAATTTGTGGTGGGATTTGAAGCTCCCGCCGAAGGCATCATTCGTCTCGCCCGGGAGCGGAACGTGGATTTGATCGTGATGGGCGTGAGAAAGTCTTTCGATACGTCAGAAGAAGACCATTTGGCGTGGCCAACCGCATCGCAGGCGATTGGAGAATCGCCTTGCCCAGTATTGACGGTTCGGGCCTAACCGTGCGGGATGTCAGCCGGTACGGTGAAGCAATCCTGGAGAACTTCTTTCTGAATCCATTTTGGTCCTTCGGCCGTCCGATAGTTGGCGGAGCTTCGAATCGTTATGAAGGCGGCTGTGCTCAGCTCGGTGGATGGAGGCCGAAATAGGAGCCTAACCATAGAAGAGGTACCGGTTCCGCAGCCAGGATCTGGGCAGGTACTACTGCGGGTACTAGCGTGCGGTGTTTGCCGTACCGATCTCCATATCCTCGAAGGCGAACTGCCTCTTTTGCGGACCAGCTTGATTCCTGGGCATCAGATTGTCGGGGAGATTATCGGGCAGGGAACACCGAAGTTGCCGCTGGGAACGCGTGTAGGGGTGTCGTGGATCGGAGGAACCGACGGAAGTTGCTGGTATTGCAGACATGGTCAGGAAAACCTGTGCGATTCCCCAACGTTTACGGGCTACAGTGTGAATGGAGGTTATGCAGAGTTTGCAATCGCAAGAGCCGATTTTGTTTTTCCGCTTCCTCCGGCGCTCGATGCGGTTCATGCCGCGCCCTTGTTGTGCGCCGGCATCATCGGCTTCCGTAGTCTGCGCGTGGCGGGGGTGGAGGAGGGGGAGAAAGTGGGCTTGTTTGGTTTTGGCGCGTCGGCTCACTTGGTTATCGAAGTCCTGCATGCCTGGCATTGCGAGGTTTATGTATCAACTCGGGGAGCGTCACATCGCGCGCTGGCTGAATCGCTCGGAGCGAAGTGGGTGGGCGGGGAAAGTGATCTGCCTCCGGTGAAGCTGGATCGTGCAGTTACTTTCGCCCCGAGCGGAGACGTGGTGGTTCGTGCCTTATCGAGTCTCCGCAAGGGCGGCATCGTCGCCATCAATGCGATTCACCTCGACCGCGTTCCCGAGTTCGACTACGACCGCTTGTTGTGGGGCGAGCGTCAAATTCGCAGCGTGGCGAACATGACTCGCGCCGATGCCAGCGACTTTCTCAAAGTGGCTGCGGAAATCAAGCTCCGGCCGCAAGCAACAATTTTTCCTCTCGACCGGGCGAGAGAAGCTCTCGCCGCAGTAAAGAGCGATTCGATTAATGGCGCAGCCGTCATTGTGCCCTGAAGCCGGACGGCGATTAACCGTCATCATCGTCTTTTAGCCCCGGATCAGGCGGCGATCGCTTCCAGCGATCGCCATTCTTCCTGACTCAACCTCAGTTCCGACGCCGCGACGTTTTCTTCGAGATGCCGTACGCGAGATGTTCCGGGGATCGGCAACATTGCCGGCGACCGCCAGAGCAACCAAGCGATAGCAACCTGCGAAGTTGTCGCGTTGTACGATTCGGCCAGCGTATCCAGAACTCCGCCCGGTTCAGTCAGCTTTCCAGCGGCGAGCGGAAACCAGGGAATGAACGCGATCTTGTTCTTTGCGCAATACTCGACTACGTCTTCGTGAGCCCGATCGCTAAGGTTGTACTTATTCTGAACGCTGACCACATCCACAATCTGTTCAGCCTGCCTAATCTCCGTCACCGAAGTCTCAGATAGCCCGATGTGCCGAATCTTACCTTCTTCCCGCATCTTCTTCAGTTCACCAAGCGATTCTTCGATCGGCACCTTAGGATCGATGCGATGAAGCTGGTAGAGATCAATGCGGTCTACTCTCAGACGGCGCAAGCTCATTTCCACACATTGGCGGAGATATTCGGCGCGCCCAACCTGAGCCCACTTATTTGGACCCTGGCGGGTGAATCCACCCTTGGTGGCGATTACCAGGTCTTTCGGATAAGGATAGAGCGCCTCGGCAATAAGGTTCTCGCTGACCTCGGGCCCATAAGCATCCGCGGTGTCGATGAAGTTCACGTTCAAGTCCGGCAAGTGCTGCAGCAAGCGCTTGCACTCGGATGGGTCCGTGGGGTCGCCCCAGACACCCTTTCCCGTAATCCGCATCGCGCCGAAACCGAGACGATTCACGGTAAGGTCTTTACCGATAGTAAGTTTTCCGGCAGCAGCAGCGTTTGGTGTGGTCATAGGGTTTTGGATTCGTCGATGGAGCCGAGGGATTCCAATAATAATCTTCCCGCTTCGTCGAAGGGCAGCGTGCACGCCCGGGAAAGTCCCACCACACTAGACATAAGCCCGATTTAGTTAGTTTGCGGTAACCTCTAATGCGCACGGTTTTCCCGGTTAAGCGATTTGCTTTTGTGTCACATCCGACGGCGGAGTTGAGCTTATGCCCTGTTATAACTAAATCCGCGTTGCCCGCGATGGCCGTCGTGAGGATCAAACCTGATTTCCTGGAGATTCGATGGTGATCCTAAATGTCACTACTAGAGACGTCCGGTACAAATTGAAGCCGGGGGAGGGAGCAGATGCGGTTCACTGTGATCCCCAATATTCTTTTGCGGTCACTGAATTACACACTCAGGCCGGTACCGTAGGCACTGGATTGGTGCTGACGATGGGAGATGGCAACGAGTTGGTTTGTGCGGCGATCACCGCGCTGGCTGAGACTTTAAGAGGCAAGGAAGTGGAAGAATTAATGGCGGATTTTGGCGGATTTTCGCGCAGCTTGGCGGACCATCATCGATTGCGTTGGCTCGGGCCTCACAAGGGCATCATTCATCTCGCACTCGCTTCAATTGTGAACGCATGCTTCGATCTTTGGGCGAAGAAACGTGGAGTACCTCTCTGGAAACTCTTGTTGAGTCTGGAGCCGCATGAAGTGGTTCGACTCCTTGATCTCAGTTATTTGGAAGATGTTTTGACGCCGGAGGAGGCGCTGGCTTTATTGCAAGACAAGCAGACTAGCCGCGTGACTCGTGAGTCTGTTCTCCGCGATGGCTATCCGGGTTATGACACTTCGGTGGGATGGATTCGCTACAGCGAGGATCAGGTGCGGGAGAAAGCGTCGCGGGCATTGGATCAGGGCTTTCGCGCGATTAAGCTGAAGCTCGGCTCGGCTGACGAGGCAGCGGACATTTGCAGAGTGACCGCATTGCGCAAGGAAGTTGGAGATCAAGTAAAAATTATGGTGGACGCAAACCAGCAATGGACTGTGCCGCAGGCGATCCGCATGGGCCAACAACTGCGCGCCATTGCGCCCTATTGGGTGGAGGAACCCACTCACCCCGACGATGTTCTCGGGCATCAGTCTATTGCGAAGGAGATTAGCCCTCTAGTGGTCGCGATCGGCGAGCATGTGCCAAATCGTGTGATTTTCAAAAGCTACCTTGAGGCTAAATGCATTGGTTTTATCCAGGTGGATTGCACCCGTGTTGCAGGAGTCAGCGAGTTTATTGCCGTTAGCCTGATGGCCAGGAAATTTAACGTTCCGGTGGTGCCGCACGTGGGCGATATGGGGCAAATTCATCAGCATTTGGTTTTGTTCAATCACGTTGGGTTGGGCCATCCGGTAATTTTCCTGGAGCATATTCCCCATCTGCGAGATCGTTTTGTTCATCCGGTACAAGTTCGGAAGGGTGTTTACGTGACTCCGCAAGAAGCGGGAAGCAGTACGGATTTGATCGGATAGCTTCCCGGGCTGCACGATTTCAGGGGTTTGTGATTATGACGGAGCCGGAATAATTTTCGGCATTCAGCCTTCTGGTAGCGACTTTCGAACCTGTCCCGCAGAACTGAATTAGCTAGTGTTCTGTCCGAGGAGTCCAGGTACGGCGCCGAAAATTCCACAAATCATTTTCGGAGACCTGAAAATCTGTCACCGGGAACGAGATCTTGCTCTGGATTGAATTGTATTTCCAGTCCCTCGACGGGACGAAACCCGCCCCTCTGACCTCTTCGCACGTAGCCGCGATGTTGGATTCTGCCCGCGATCTCTTGGGTATCGCAAAAAATTGCTGTGCTCCGGTATATTGTCTTGCGACACAGGTATTCTTGGTTGCTCGCTTAAGAAAAACACTCACAGGAGATTGTTGATGGAAGAGAAAGCGACGCGGCGTAGATTCATGAATGCGACGGGTGCAATGGCTGTGGGTTTTGTTGCAAGTGGGCCCCCGACCGCGGCCGCCGAAAAGCAGTCGAAGAGCCTTTCGGCGCAAGGCGTCTTTAATGTGAGAGACTTCGGCGCCATGGGGAATGGCACGAGTCTCGATACACCCGCAATAAACCAGGCCATTGAAGCGGCTGCGGCCGCAAACGGGGGCACGGTGTACTTCGCGGCGGGGACCTATTTGTGCTATTCGATCCGGCTAAAAAGTCGGGTGAGCCTCGTCCTTGCCAGCGGCGCCATCATTCTTGCCGCCGATCCGCCAAAAGCCGGGCAAGAAGGATATGATCTCGCCGAGTCCAATAAACCGTGGGAGGATTACCAGGATTTTGGACATAATCATTGGCACAACAGCCTTATTTGGGGTGAAGGGCTGGAAAATGTTTCGATCTGCGGCCCTGGGTTGATTTGGGGCAAGGGGCTAAGTCGGGGCGGGGGAAAAGGTCCGGTGGCGGAGGTTCCCGGAGTAGGCAACAAGGCCATCGCTCTAAAAAATTGCCGCGACGTGTTGCTGCGCGACTTCTCGATTCTCCACGGTGGACATTTTGGAATTCTCGCGACCGGCGTCGACAACCTGGCCATCGACAATTTGAAGATCGACACCAACCGTGACGGTATGGATGTTGATTGCTGCCGCAATGTTCGTATTTCCAATTGCAGCGTCAATTCGCCGTGGGATGACGCGATTTGCCTGAAGAGTTCGTTTGCCTTGGGTTATTCGCGGGCGACAGAGATGGTTACAATCAGCGACTGCATGGTGAGCGGAAGTTTCGAAGAGGGGACGCTGCTGGACGCGACATTCAAGCGATTTCCCGCAGATTCCGATGTGGATCGCAATGGACGTATTAAATTTGGCACCGAGTCGAATGGCGGCTATAAAAACATCACGATTTCGAATTGCGTGTTCGATGGATGCTTCGGGCTGGCGATTTTGAGCGTGGATGGAGCAATTATTGAGGATGTTTCGATTTCGAACATCACCATGCGGGATACGGTGGCGCCAATTTTTGTGCGCCTGGGCTCCCGAATGCGAGGACCTGCGGGCATGCCGGTTGGCGCCATCCGCCGAGTGAATATTTCCAATATTGTATCGTCGAATGCCTCATCGAAGGTTTGCTCGATAATTAGCGGAATTCCAAATTACAAGATTGAGGATGTAAAGATCAGCAATGTCCTGGTGCACCATCCGGGGGGGGGAACGAAGCAAGAGGCGACTATCCGGTTAGGAGAAAAGGAAAAAGAATATCCAGAACCCACTATGTTCGGTACAACCCCCGCCCATGGACTCCTGCTTCGGCATGCGGAGGGGATTGAGATTCGGGGTTTCAAAGTCATCGCCGAAAGCAGCGAAGAGCGGCCATGCTTCGTGCTTGACGATGTCGATCAAGTAGATTTCTTCGATATCAAGCCTGATCAGGCGTCGCGTACCCCAGTATTTGTGTTGAACGATGTGAAGGATTTCAGTGTTTCGAGATGTAAGTCACTGGCAGATGCCGAGATTTCGGAAACCGAGCACAAGGAACTTTAGGTTGCAAAACTCCATGGTCGAATATGGTCCGGAGTTACAACGTCGGGCGGCAGGCGCGCGTTTGATGGGAGTAGTTTTTCTGTACTCTGCTTAAGAATGACTATTCCGGAGGGTCGGATCGGGAACTCCAAACATTACGTCTTGCTCAATCATCTCGCCCAAGGCACGCGTGGCTGCGAGCATGGAGTATTTGAATGATGTGATCAAGAAAATAGCCGTGGCCGCTTGGAGCCGGACGTAACTGTGACTCATAGTCGGGTGGGTCTTATCACGATTTCTCTGGCGAAACTTTGACGGGACGACGGTGGATGTGAGAGTTCTCGGCCGCGACCGCAATTTCAAGTGCTCGCAGCCCATCCTCCCCGGTAATGCGGGGAGCGTGGCCGCTTAATATCATATTTGTGAAGTCTCGAGCCTCCAGCACGTAGGCATCGGCGAAGCGCGAAAGGAAATGGTCGGCGAGAATCTCGCTGCTCCCGTTGGCGGCCAGAAATGTGACCGGCGCCCCTTTTAGGCTGCCCACGAAGATCGATCCTTTAGAGCCGACAATTTCCGTGCGTACGTCGTAGGCGTACACCGCCTGAACATAGGACTCCAAATTCCCAATGGCGCCATGCTCGAATTTCAGGTTGACCACCCCGGCCACAATATCTCGATACTTTGCGACATCGGGACGAATCGTAGTGGTTGCGTAAGCATGCACTTCAGAGACTTCATCTCGCATCATCCAGCGGGCGAGATCGAAGTCGTGAATGGTGTTGCTATAAAAGAGCATCCCATTCACTCCAGACTCATAAGCCGCCATGGGCGGCTCGTCCCGGTCGCGGCCTATGGATTTAAAGATGACAGGAGTTCCGATTTCGCCGGCTTCTATACGCTCCATGGCGGCGGCATAGCCGGGATCGTAGTGCCGCATGAAACCAATCTGCAACCGCCCCCCAGCTTTCGAAACTGCCTCCAAGGCGGCGCGAGCATCTTCCAGATTGGTGGCAATCGGCTTTTCGCAAAGAATATCTTTTCCAGCTGCGGCGGCAGCGCGAATTGATTCGGCATGAAACTTATCCGGCGTGGCGATCACCACTGCATCAATGTCTTTTCGCTGCAGCATTTCGTCCAGGCTGGAATAGGCGTGGTCAATTTCAAATTCTTGCGCGACCTGGGCGGCACGTTGGGCGGAGATATCGGCGATTGCGATCAGTTGGGCTTCAGGCACCAGACGGCGAAAGTTTTCGACGTGGCGCTTTCCCATTTCACCCACGCCGACCACTCCAATCCCCAGCTTCCTCTTCATGCAAGAATCCTCGTGTTATTCTTAGCGCTTTGAACACGGCATGATAACAGAAACCGGCACCAAGATAGGTGAGTGAAATGATAGTTATGACATTTTGCGAGTCGCGCTGAGGGAGGAGGCGCCAAGGGGTTGCGCGCCTGATGCCGCATGACCGAAGTGCAGCAAAACGACAGTCCATGTAAGACCGCGACGGCCTGGAGGATGATTTGCGTGTCTGTGGAAACAGGCGATCCGATGTGATTCTCGCGGGCCGAATGTATAAGCGGTTAGAATGATGTTCTGGGTCATATCGTTCTCTCCGCTAATTAAGACCTATAGATTTTCGAGCGGCAGCTTGCGGCGGCAAGGAAGTGGACTTTTTGGAAAGGTGAGCATTCTCGAACGCGGAGGTGCCCTTATCGAGGTGAATTAAACTACGAAGCCATTCTGCTCGACGCACTTGATTCGCCATTCGGCACCTTCTTTATGCCTTCCACCGTCCCCTCCCCCAGGCTCAAGGTTCATTCTTGACAACGAGATGGGAATAAATTCCAATGAACTTGTGAGTTCTGCGATACTCCGCGTTCGCGACTGAGTCGCAACAAGGCGGTGAAGGCAGAGGGGTACTCGGAATGAGGGCTGGCATTGTTGCGACGGAGTCGCAATTGGGAAGGTCGGCGAACAGCAAAACAATAACCAGGCCCTCGCTAATGAAGGAGCTCTCCTCGCGGGGAGTGCGAATCACCGAGCAAAGGCGCTTGCTGGTGGGCATTATTCAGGATTCTCCCAGACATCTGGACGCTGCGAAATTGCTCGAAATCGCTCGCATGCAGGACCCCGGGATCGATCGCGCAACCGTTTATCGCACTCTCAACCTTCTCAAAACAAGCGGGTTGATCGACGAATTGGACCTCATGCACATCGAGGGCGAGAAGCATTATTACGAGGCGAAGACAAATCGAGATCATTGCCATATGGCCTGTTTTCAATGCGGAGCGATCATGGAATACGCGAGTCCATCCTTTGAGAAGCTAAAGGCAGAGATTGCGCAGGAGAGCGGCTTTCAGATCAGGGTGGTGCGGCTGGAAGTAGGCGGACTTTGTAAACGATGTGCAAAAGGCAAACCCTCGCACTGATTTCACCGGTCCATTAATGCGACTAAGTCGCATTTGGAGCGGTGGCCCTTTCGCTAATCCCATGCCCCCGACGGCAAGCGCTCTGATGAACGGCCGAGGGAACTGAAAATCGACAAATCGAGGGTCGGGGCTGGAAATAGTTAAACAAGATCAGCAGCAGCTAAAGGTTCATTCGGGGAAAAAGCAAAATGTGCAGTAAGCGGAGTCGCGTTCTTGATTTGATCTTCCAGGCCCTTAAAATATTCAAGCATCATAGCCCGCTGCCTTTTTTCATCCTGATAATGTTCTTGACCGTGAATTCTTGGGCTGGGACCGGAGGGGGCGTCTCTGGGACGCTGCGAGATTCCAGCGGCGCGGTCATTTCGGGGGCGACCGTGACGGTAACCAATACGGACTTGAACATTAAGCAAAAAGTCACAACCGATCATCGAGGTTTCTATTCTTTCAGCAGTTTGATGGTCGGCCACTATGATCTCGAAATTGCGCAAGCAGGTTTTCGACCCTATCGTCGAACGGGGATTATGGTCGACGTGAATAGCGCGTTAACCGTGGATGCGGTTCTGATAGTCGGGGCACGATCTGACGCTGTCACAGTCACGGAGAATTCGGTTCGCGTCGAGACTACAAGCACTCAGATGGGCGAAGTCGTCACGGGCAGGCAAATGGCAGCCGTTCCGCTCAACGGAAGGAGTTATACGGACCTGCTTGCGTTGCAACCCGGCGTTGCACCAGTCACTTCCATCACATCCGAGACTGTTCAGGACGTGGGAGCGAGTGCACTTTCGCCCTCTGGAGATCTAAATCCTGGAACAATTTCAATTAACGGGCAGCGGGAGTTTGCTAACAGCTTTATGGTCAATGGAAGTGACGTCGAAGAAGACGTCAACATGGGCGCAGCAATCGTCCCGAATTTGGATTCCATTGCCGAGTTTCGCATTCTTACCAATAGCTTCGACGCTGAATATGGAGAATTCAGTGGTGGTCAGATTAATGTTGTCACCAAATCTGGCGCTAACGCGTTTCACGGCGATGGATTCGAATTCCTCCGCAACACTGACCTCGACGCGCGGAATTATTTCTCTTCTGCACGTGGGATGTTTGACCAAAATCAGTTCGGCGGGACCCTCGGTGGGCCCATCCGAAAAAACAAGATATTCTTCTTCGGAGACTACCAAGAGACTCGTTCGACGAAAGGTGTGGATTCGGGCCAAATCCCAGTTCCTTCCAGCCAGGATCGTAGCGGGAACCTGTCAGATCTAGCGAGTTCTTTTGTAACTCAAGACGCTCAGGGCAACACGGTTCCCACTACAGTGACCGGGGCATATTGGGCCGGGCTGTTGTCGCAAAGGCTGGGCTATTCGATATCGGCGGGCGAACCTTATTACACTTCTGGCTGCACCCTTGCGACATGCGTGTTTCCCAACGCTGTCATTCCTCAAAGCGCATGGTCCGCACCGGCAACCCACTTGGTGCAATATATTCCACTTCCAAATAACGCGAACGGCACCTTTTCTACGTCAGCCTTCAACGAGACGTTACAGGATGATAAAGGTGCCTATCGGTTGGATGCCAACACGCGAGTAGGCCTTCTCTCCGCTTACTATTTCATAGACAACTGGTCGCAGAACAATCCCTACCCGGTCGCGCAAGGCGGCGCCAATGTCCCTGGATTCAACGCGCTCTATACAGGTCGCGCGCAATTGATTGATCTGGGCGATACCAAAATGCTAGGCCCGACTGCGGTGAATGAATTCCATTTCAGTTATTTGCGGGACGCAAACGATTTGGGCAAACCCGCAGGAGGATTGGGAGTGAGTCTTGCCTCGCAAGGCTTCGACGTCGGACAGGGGGCGCCGGGAATCGTTGCCTTGTCGCCGAAAACCGAAGGTGTAGAGAGTGTTGTATTTAATAGCCTAACGATCGGCACCAATACCAATGAACTGAACCAAATCGGCGACACTTTCCAATGGCTCGATAACTTTTCCAAGGTGGTGGGAACGCATGCCATCAAATTAGGGGGTGAATTCCACTACGATCAAATCAATGTCGACGCCATAGCTCAATTCAATGGCAGCTTTCTTTTCTTTGGGACGGAGACGGGATCCGATTTCGCCGATTTCCTGCTTGGCGTTCCGAGCCAATACAACCAAAGCCAACTACAGCCTTTTTACGGCCGCAACAAATATATCGGCCTTTACGCGCAAGACAGCTGGCGCGTGCGACCGAGCCTCACCTTCAATTACGGACTACGTTGGGACCGCATTGAGCCCTGGTACGAGAAGTACAACCAGATTGCAACCTTCGCGCCCGGGAAACAATCGCTGGTTTTTCCACGAGCACCCCCGGGCATTCTTTATCCCACCGATCCGGGGGTATCGCGAACGTTGGCGCCGCCCGGGAATCTCGATTTTGTGCCCCGTGTTGGCATAGCTTATTCACCCAGCGCCGCCGGGGACAGCTTTGTGGCCAAGATCATAGGCGGCCCCGGCAAGAGCAGCATTCGTGCCAGTTACGGAATGTTCTATACCGCCATCGAAGCATTGACGATTGGGGTGATGAGCGCGAATGCTCCCTACGGTACGACCTATACCAGCCCGTCTCCGCCACTCTTTGCTACACCATTTGTGACAGCAGCTGATGGCCAGGATCTTGGCCAATATTTTCCGGTCGCCCTCGCCCCATTGAACTCAAGCGCGAGTCACCCAGATCCAAACGTCAACTGGGCACAGTTCGAGCCTATTACCGGTTTGCCAAACTATCCGACCACCAACCGCATCCCCTACACCGAGCAATACATGCTTTCGTTGGATCGCGCCCTTGGATCTGACACAGTGCTGAGCGTGAATTACGTTGGAACACAGTCCCACCGGCTTCTCGTGCTCGAAGAAGCAAATCCCGGGGACCCATCACTTTGCCTATTCTTGAGCGATCCGGCCAATCTCGCCTCGGGACAAGTTCCATGCGGCCCCTTCGGGGAAGACAGCACCTATGTGACTTCGATGGGGCACGCGTATGTGGGCACGCGAGCACCGTTGGGATCAAGCTTCGGAAGCAACGCCAATCAAGCGACTATTGGTAACTCGAATTATGATGCGCTGCAGATCATCTTGCGCCACGGCAGCAAGCGTCTGGATGTGCTTGCCGGGTACACGTTCAGCAAATCCGAAGACGATTCCTCAAACGTCGGAGAAGAGGTAAATCCGTTGAACCCACTGCTCAGCAAAGCCCTTGCAGCGTTTGACGTCAAACATAACTTCGTCGCGAGCTACAACTATCGCCTTCCGTTGGATTCACTTTTCCGCGCCTCGAATGCCTTCACCCGCGGATGGGAGATCTCTGGTATCACTCATTTCTGCAGCGGTCTACCCGTAACTCTCATCAACTACGGCGACAACTCACTGCTTGGTTCGGAGCCGAATGGCGTCAACAATTTTGGCGTCGATGAACCGAATTACACTCCCGGTCGCCTGGATTTAAATCATAATCCCCGTAACGGCCAGCCCTATTTCAACACCGCCCTCTTTGGCGAGAATGCGCTGGGCATGCCCGGAACAGCGAAGCGCCGTTTCTTTTACGGGCCGGGACTCGACAATTATGATATGGCGCTTCTTAAAAATGTTTACCTCGCTGAATCAAAATCTCTGCAGTTTCGGCTGGAAGCTTTTAACGCGTTCAATCACACTCAATTTTTCGGGCCTCAATCCGTGGACGGAAATATTAACAGTCCAACGTTTGGTCGGGTACTTGAGGCGAACTCACCTCGAATAGTCCAGCTTGGCGCGAAATTTATCTTCTAATGGGAGATTCCTCATCGCCAGACCGGCAGATCAACGAGGCCATCGGCAAAGTTTGGGGGCCGTTGTCGCGAGCGCCCAGGTGATTTTGCGGCCAATTCAAAACGAGTGCCGAATCCGCATCGGATTGGCTATGCATATGAACTCAGGTCAAATGACGGTCTAAGAAAACAAGCTCATTTACTTCCTCCGATGTCCACGGCGGCACCGCGCCAGGCCGACTCACAACTAAAGCAGCCACTCGATTCGCAAAATCAGCAATTCTCGCCGGCGACCATGCGCTCGCCAATCCATGAAGAAAAGCGGCAGCAAAGGCATCTCCTGCGCCAACGGGATCGGCCACGACAACGTTGTATCCGTCTGCCTCCACATAGTCATCGCCGACGAGCATGATGCAGCCGAGGGGGCCGCGCGTAATGCAAATAGCCTCCCACCCGAAGAGGCTTCGGTACGTTTTGCAAAACTCTTGCAATGGTAATTGGGGCGTCCCGAGCATTGAGGAAATTGTTTGGGCCTCCTGCTCGGTCATTTTGACCACGGTGGCGAGTTCCATGAGTTGACGGACAACCCCGGCGCTGTATGATCGGGGTCGCAAATTGGGGTCATAAAGCCTTCTTGCAGCGGGCGCTTCTTTCATTAGCCGTTCGGTCAACTGCCGTGCGATAGGACTCATTTGTTGAAGGGTGCCGAAATAAATCCAATCGACCGGGCCAGAGAGCAACTTCCTAAACTGTTCCGGCGACAAGGCGGGAAAATCGTAGGCAGCGGGGCGATGAATCTCGTATTCAGGTTCGCCGTGAGAATCGAAGCAGAGGTCAACCCATCCGGTGGGGTGACCGGCATCTTGATGGATGAAAGCCGTTGACAGGCCTGCATCCCCAAGGCGCCGAAGGATGCTTTCGCCCCGCCTGTCTTTGCCTACCGCGCTGACGAGGGAGACGCGATGTCCCAATCGCCTGAGATGAATCGCAAAATTGAGGGCTGCGCCTCCCAGAAACTCCTGCTGCGGCGTCACATCCCATAGCACTTCTCCGAGACTGACGATATTACTCAATACGAGGCTCTCCAACGCTCCAGATTTATTTGTGCGCAAGGGTTCGAGCGCCGGCAGCTCTGCTATCGAAGAGGGGCCGGTTGACCGCTTCGGCCATCGTTTCGTACCTGGCAGCAGAAGAATGAATAGGATCCTTCGATTGATAGCTTGCCAAAAGATGATGCGACCGCCCACGAACTCGCAGCGTCCGATCAAAATCGATGACCCTGTTGAAGACAGTCGGGCCACGAATCCCTTGATTGACTTGTTCGCGAACTCCTTGTTCGGGGGCCGTATGAGATTGACGTGTCGAATCTGCGTCCATTTTTCCCAGTATTGCTTTCTGAGTGTCGTTCATTGTTGTCAGCATGATGCTTCGCGCCAAGTGCTCGGTGAGCGGCTTGATCATGAAACGAAATTCGATCGGAATACCGCGGCTCATTTCAACTGTTTGCTGCTCCACATAGACACCACCATCACGCTCTTCCAAACGAGTCACCGTAAAAATACGCCATACATACCCGGGCCCACGATCCTCAGGCAATTGCTCTTGGTTGGAGCGGCCGTAGTTGGCAATTTCGCGCACGTGCATGGACTGACTGAAAGTATAAGCGCGCGTTGGACCCGGCCGAATGATCTCCACATCATCGTCTATCTCGACAGCGGCGGTTATTCCATAGGCGCCCTGCGTCATGAGCAACTGAATTTGTTCGCGATCCTGGGATCGGTCGAGCAATTTCGATTGCGCGACCTGTGGTTTGTAGAAATCCTGGTAGTGATCATAGTCGTCGAGCACCTGCATGACCGCGGCAAGTTTAGCCCTGGGGACAAATATGGCGCTGGTCCAATCATGGATCATTCCGTGCGGAACCTTGCTGGGACCGTTCCTGTCTGTGCGGGCAATCAAAATTTCTCCCCGTTGTACACGTTGCATGCGGTCTGGCGTTTCACTCACCCAAAGAAAGGGCGCTTGCCCTTTGGCGCGCTGCTGCATTTGAGCCCTTGCATCCGCAACATATTCTTCCCATGCAGAGAGGGTGTCTGGCTTCAATTCATTTGCCTCAGAGATTGCACGCAGCAACATCAACAAAATAATAGCCAGCGCCGCGGGTTTGAATCTTGCTCTGGAATTCATGAGCGGTGTCGGGGAATTTCGCGAAACAGCGACTCGTTCAATATATTACCCAAAACGAAAAGCGATGGCCGCTGAGTGGTTCGATCCCTATAGATCGAGGACGGAATGGAGCGAACTGGGATCTTTCGTTAGCTGAGGTCGGAAGCCTAGCTTCGCGGCGATCTTTTTCATAGGAAAGTTGTCGGGCAGGATTTCCACGAAGATTCGAGTCAACTTCTCAGCGCGGGCAATCTGTATCAAGCGGCGGAATAATTCGAAACCGAGGCCCTGATTCTGCCAGTCATCCGAGATTAGAACCGCAACCTCTCCTTCGTCCCTGGCATGGGATTTTATGAGGCGTCCAACCCCGAATATATTGTGTTGACATGTCTTCGGATCGCGAAAGTCGGCTACGATTGCAATCTCGCGATCGTACTCCATGAAGCAAATACGTACCAGACGATCGTGGGCCACTCGTGCCCGCAGGTTGAAGGGATAGAAGTACCGTAAATAAACGCTGCGATCTGAAAGCGTCTCGTGAAACCTCGCCATGGCTGGTTCATCCTCGGGCCGGATCGGCCTAAGCGTGATCTCGGTACCGTTCTTCATGACCCAGGAAGAGACATAAGCCGAAGGGTAAGGACGGATCGCGGGCGTCGGCAGGCACTCGGGATCGGTATTGGGAGAGTGCAACACTACTCGTGCGTCCAGCGCCAGCAACCGTTCCGGCGATGCTAGTAACGGATTGATGTCAATTTCGGAGATCCAAGGTTGCTCGACTACGAGCTGACTGAAGCGGACCAATACGCCGGCCAAGGCCATCAGATCAATGGGCTGGCGGCCACGCACTCCTTTGAAGGCGGCAAAAATCCGCGTTTGCTCCATCAAACGCTGTGCGAGAGTTGTATTCAAAGGCGGTAAGGCGAGGGCGTGATCGCGATATACCTCGACGAGAGGGCCACCGGAACCGAACAGGAGAACTGGGCCAAACTGAGGATCGATACTGCTGCCAATGATTAGTTCGTAGCCCTCTAGCCGGACCATCGGTTGCACGGTGACACCAGAAAAATGATTGGAGCCCGCAATTCTTTCCACTGACGATTTGATGGCCTGAAATGCCGAACGTACCGCTGCCGCATCCGCCAGGTTCAGCTTCACCCCATCCACATCAGTCTTGTGGGTGATTGTTTCGGAAAAGATCTTCAGGACAATAGGGTAGCCAAACTGATTCGCAATCAGCACCGCCTCGTCTTCCGTAGCCGCGATTTGGGTTTCAACGACGGGAATGCCGTAATGTGACAATATCTGTTTCGATTCGAATTCGTTGAGCAGGACTCGTCCCTGCAGGCGCGCGGCCTCAATAATGCTTTCTGCCTTGCGCCGGCCAACAGGGTTGAGCTCATGCTCTGCCGGAAGCGTCGGGGTCTCATACAGAGCGCGCAAATTGTCGCTGTAGCGCCACATATACGTGAAGGCTCGAGCCGCCGTGTCCGGGTACAAAAATGTGGGTATTCCGGCCGTATTTAAAACCTTCTCTCCTTCTGCCGTACTGGCGCCGCCCATCCAACTGCTGAGAACAGGTTTGCCGGACGATTGGGCATAGGGTTCCAGACTTTTCGCGATGGCGGCCGGATCTGTCATGGCTTGCGGCGCGAGGATGACCAGAAGGCCATCACTTTCAGAATCGCCGGAGATAATTTCCAGGGCTTTTGCGTAACGAGCCGCCTCCGCATCGCCCAGAATGTCTATTGGATTATTGTGACTCCAGTGCGCGGGCAAAAAAGTGTCCAGCGCTTGCAAAGTCTTCTGGGAAAGAACCGCCAACTCCCCGCCGTTCGCGATGAGTGCGTCTGTCGCGAGAACGGCAGGTCCCCCGGCATTGGTAAGAATCATAAGCCGTCGACCTTTCGGCCGGGGCTGTTTGCTAAGCGCCTCCGCCATGTAAAACAGGTCCGCAATGGATTGCACCCGCAAAACTCCCGAGCGGCGGAACGCAGCATCGAGAACCTCGTCACTCCCCGTGAGCGCGCCGGTGTGCGAGGCCGCGGCTTGAGAGGCCGCTTCCGAGCGACCTGCCTTGATCACAATCACCGGTTTTCGCAGGGCCACTTCACGCGCGGCGGAGAGAAACGACCGTGCATTGCCGACCGATTCCATATAAAGAAGAATGCTCTTGGTGTGGGGATCATCGCCGAAGTAATCAATCAGGTCTCCCCAGCCCACATCCAGCATGGAGCCGGTGGAAACGATTCCACTGAATCCGACTTGCTCGACCTGTGCCCAGTCGAGAATCGCCGTAAGCAAAGCTCCGCTTTGACTGAGGAAGGCGACATTGCCGAATCTCGGAAGTTCCTTAGCAAACGTTGCATTAAGTCCAATCGCGGGATTCATAATGCCCAGACAATTTGGACCAATCAGTCGAGTATCGCCTCGCCGAAGCTGCTCGCGGATCTGTTGTTCCAGTTCAGCGCCGGCGGTCCCGCGCTCGCGAAATCCTGCCGAGATAACCACCACAGATTTCACCCCGGCATCCACACATTCGCCAATGATGCGCGGAACCGTGGTTGCTGGGGTGGCGACAACCGCCAGGTCTACTTTCTGAGGAACCTCGCCGATCGACGGATAGGCCTTGAGGCCACAGATCTCGGAATGACGCGAGTTGACCGCGTAGAGTTTTCCTTTAAATGCCGGATGCCGGAGGTTTTCAAGAATGGTTTGTCCGACCGCGCCGGGACGCGGCGTTGCTCCAATGACCGCCACGGAAGCAGGCAGAAAGAAAGTGTCCAGTGCCGTCTTCGATGTGTGTTCCGGCTGAGCGTTCATTCTATGATTGACCCGGCCTTTCGTCGGAGTGGAGCGAACGGTCAAGCTTCCAATAGCAATGTCATCACCATTTGCCCATCACGAACGGTCGCGAATGTTCCCATCATGAAGCTGGAGAACATGGCGCACCAACTAAATCCTTTAACCCAATTGAACTGCAAGCGATGACGAAGAAACTCACCTCTGATTGTGATAAGGATCGCGGCGAGGGCATGGGGCTTGTTCAAGCGATGCTGCGCTTACGGATGGAATCGGTAGTTGCGACCTCCACTCGATTGCGGCCGGCCCGCTTGGCACGATAGAGGGCTTTATCGGCCGCCTGAATCACCTGCGCAACGCGTCGCGTGTGGCCAGTCGACTCGGCGACTCCAATGCTAACCGTGACGGACAGCTCCCCTGGGGCCAAGTTTGGTTTACGCTTGCTGAAGCTCTTCTTGGATCGGGTGGCTTTCCTCCGGTCGGGACCGTGAGGAACTGTGCGGCGATCCTTAGCTCCGCGCACTCGGAAGGTGGAAACTTCGATTTCCATTCGCAATATTTCCAGGTGAGGCTGAGCATCCGTCAGAGATTCTCCGGCAAATAGAATGGTGAATTCCTCGCCTCCCACCCGAAAGGCCTGTCCACCGCCGCTTACTCGCGCCAATCTTGCCGCAACCATTCGCAGAACCTGATCTCCGGTTTCATGGCCATAGGTGTCGTTGAAATGTTTGAAGTGATCAATGTCCACGACCGCAATGCTATAGCGATTTTGGAGGCGCAGGACCGCATCATTGAAAGCACGCCGGGCAGGAAGAGAAGTCAGCTCGTCGCAATAGGCAAGCACGTAGGAATTTTCGATTAACGATCCGGCTAGAATCAATCCTCCTGTGGCAAAATATGCGCTAACTATCTTGCCATTTCCTACCCTCTGAAAACCCATGAATGCGGCAGTCATTGACCACAACAACCCGGCGTCAATTGACTTGCCATACTTAAGAATACGGACTAGCAAGATGGACGAAGCGATCGCAAGCGCCATCCAGCCAGCCTGTGGAATGTTGGTCCAATGAAACCACGTCGCGGGCAGAAGTCGGTAACTGAGAATCCATGGCGCGCCGGTGGCCCCGGGACGGCAGAGGACCGCGACGAAAATCGACTCAGCAAAGAGAGCCGGGAGCCAAGGCGCAATTGAGGGGATGGCGAAACCTTTTTCACGGCTCCACGCCAGCAGCGCAAAATTCAGCGGGACCAGACTGGCGAGCGCCGACCGCGCAATCTGTGCCGACGCCAGCGATCCGTTCGGAATATGCGAGAAAAACTCAAGTGCGCGGTGGGCCAATAGCAAGATCACGATCGAAGTTGCGGCCCGGCTGGAATGAAAACGCCAGGCCAGAAAAAGTCCCGCCACGAAAACCACCCAGTAACAGGTGGTGATAATGGACCATGAAACCGGCAAAGCGCCGCTTTGCAACCAGACAACTGCCGCGGCAAACATCGCCCCTCCCGGCAACAGCAGCGACTTCAACGTAGCCTTATTCCAGAAATCCACCCGCGGCAATTCCTTCCTCGGCCAGAGGAGGCATTCGTAATTATCCCTTAGGGCGCAGGCGTAATGGATAGCAGAAAGGGTACGGCGGGCGCGTAATTTCGATCACAGATCGTGTGCCAGAAGAGTCTGGATACCATTGTTGGTCGATATTCCAATTCGGGATGCTAGTCCTTTCGTGTATCGCTTCCTGCCTTGCCGAATCCCGCCGT
Organism: uncultured Acidobacteriaceae bacterium; assembly: GCA_963834075.1. Classification (GTDB taxonomy): domain Bacteria; phylum Acidobacteriota; class Terriglobia; order Terriglobales; family Acidobacteriaceae; genus PALSA-270. The sequence continues at coordinate 443,547 of CAWIAH010000010.1, read as the reverse complement.
CTGCTCAACAATCGGAGGGTCAGATTAGAGCCACCTTATGCGTATGCTTATTGCCGAAGACGATCCTGCACTTGCCAGCTTTGTAAAAAAAGGCCTCGAAGCCGAACACTACGCCGTGGACATTTCCGCCGATGGAGAGCGCATTCGGGCGCAGGCCAGCGAGTTTGACTACGATTTGCTGGTGCTTGATCTGAACCTGCCCCGGCTGGATGGGGTTTCCATTTTGCGTCATCTGCGCAACCGCAAACCCAGCATGCCCATCCTCGTTTTGACCGGGCGCAGCCGTATCGAGGACCGGGTGCAATGTCTTGATCTGGGAGCGGATGATTATCTGATGAAGCCATTTTCGTTCACCGAGCTTTCCGCGCGGATTCGTGCCCTGTTGCGGCGCAGTCATCTGCCAGCGGAATCGGTCATTCAAGTCGAGGATCTGAAGCTGGACCGCGTGGAGCGGCGGGTCGAACGTGCCGGCCGGCGCATCGAGCTTACTTCGAAGGAATTCTCGTTACTCGAATACCTGATGAGGAATGCGGGGCGGCGAATCACGCGGGCCATGATCATCGAGCACGTCTGGAATCTTTCCTTCGATACCTGTACCAACGTAGTGGACGTTTACATCAACTACTCAACCGCGCAAGTAGATAAACGAAAAGTCGGCAAGCTCGCCATGGCGATTCAAGAAGCGTTCCAGCAACTAGGAGCGTTTCCAGGGCCTGGCGTTCCGATTCCCAACAATGCCAGCGAACCCATGCCCTTTGTCGATATACCAAAACCTGGGATTGCGTCGCCGGCGGTTGTGGCAAAGGGCGCCACCTCCACAGACGATAATCAAGATTTGGAGAATCTACGGCGTGAATTGCAAACAGAATTGGCGCCGCAAATTGCCCGCCACGAAGTGGTCTTTCGCAACACTACCGATGGGCTAGTAATTAGTCTGAAGGAGATCGGATTTTTTGACAGCGGCTCTGCCGCCGTGAAGGCCGGCTCTGAGTCGGCCTTCGGCCGGATTGCCAGGCAATTGGCGCCCCGCTCTTATCACATACGCATCGAAGGTCATACTGACGATGTGCCCATTCACAACGGGCTTTTCGCTTCGAATTGGGAGCTTTCGACCGCGCGCGCCACTGAACTGGTGAGGCTTCTAATCGTGCAATACGGGTTCTCGCCGGATCGGCTGGCGGCGGCAGGCTACGCGCAATATCATCCGATTGCCGACAACGCTGCTCCTGGTGGTCGAGCCCAAAACCGTCGCGTGGATATAGTAATCCTACGCAAAGAGAATCAGGGTCTCCCTTCGCCAGCGACGCACTAAACGCCGTGTTTCAGAACTGGAGATTCCCGCAATCTCCAACCCAGCCGCTTATTTCTTTTCGGTTATTTCCACAGATGCCCGGGTCGTGTCCCAGTCCACATTCATCGTACAACCTTCATTAGACGACGCGTATGAGATTGTGAAATTCTCCAATTTGGAGGGCAGTTGTGAGGTCGTCATCGCAACGCGGGCAAAATCGCTGTCTTCGCCGGGATAGGGAATACCCCATTCTCCGGTCTTCTTACTGATGACTAGCGTCCATTTTTCGGGATTAGGAATGGCGAACAGTGTGTAACTGCCGGCGGGAACATCTTTCCCACCGACCGTCAGATTCGCATCTGTGACGAAGGTGGTTGCCTCATTCGCTCCCAGCCGCCACACCTTACCGTAAGGGTTGTTCCCACCGACCATCTTGCGCCCCCTCAAGCGAGGACTGGAGTAATCCGTTTTGATTGTTTTCCCATCGGGCAGCTTGCACTCGGCGGAAGCTGCTGGGCTTGGCCGCTGACTCTTATCCTGCTGCGCACTGGCCGGGGCCGCGCAGGCCAGGACCACTGCAAAAGCCGAAATCAGAGCCGCAAGCATTGCGAAACGTTTCATGACATTCGCCTCCGTAAACTGACCTAATTCTATCCCTGAGACTTGCGCGCAATCCACAGGCTATGCTCCTGCCCAAGTGTGTTCTCAGCGTTCAATACCAAATCAGACAAATCTTTCTCACCGGACGCACTCTCTGCCTGCTCTTCAACGAATCCTAACTCAAGTGCAACCACGGAATAGGTTTGTGCCAGTTCCTCATGTTGCCGCACCTGCAGCCAGGCGATCATGGCGCTGGCCAAAGCGGAGAACATGCCGCCCAAGTTCCACTTGGACCCGATCGGCGAGAGCAATAAGACAGTAGCGGCGAGAGTCAACGCCTGGCTCACCTGGATAATGACGAAATACACATTGGCGATAGATTGGCTCTTGCGAGCTTTGGTCCCATACCACCTGCGCTGGTCGCGGATACGCGCAGTAACATACACTTCACGCCGTTGTTGCAACGATCCATTTCGGATTTCACGCATGCGCGGGGTGATTTGCGGTCGGTCGCTAAACTCCGCGCCAAAACCCAGCGCATCCTGCGCCTGATCTTTCGCCAGCCCTCGTAAGTCCGCGATAAATTTTGCGTCGGCTTGCACTGGCGGCAGCGAAACGGGATAGGGATCGGCGCCCGTCATGTAGCGCCACGCCATGCTCTTGGCGGCCTCGGCCACAGCCCGCCCGCTATACCAAAGCTTTTCCGGTTTCATGGCCTTGCGGATGGAGGTGAGCATGAAACTGATCGCTGCGCCGGCCGCGCTCGCTAAAGCCAGAATTCGCGCAATCGAAGGTATGGCGGCTTCTGTGGCCGCCAGTGCCGCGCTCAAAACCAACGTTCCCAAGATGATGGCGGTGAACCACAGATGGCGTTTTTGCGCCAGCCGCGACGCGCTATCAGCCGCCAAATACATGGCAGGGTAATCAATCTCCGAAAATGTCAGATCGGCTTGACCGTGAGCCACAATTTGTTGTTCCGGCATAGCAGATTGCCTTCATGCCGCGGATCGAATTCCGGCGGAGGTATTGGATATTACGTCAAACCTCGATTGGCAAGGAAAAAATGGGGGTGCCCGATTGTTTTGAACCCGGTACGGTTGGGCTGCCTGGCAAAGCCGTCCGGGCGAAGCGGGCCCAAGGCGGCGTCTGGCGTAATCATTCATCGGATTCGGCCCAAGAACTGCGCATCGACGAGAGTTTCTTCTATTTGGAGCATGTAAAAGTATGTCAAATCAATTGACGCAGCTGGGCACCGTTGCGACACTATCAGTGTGTCTATCTGGCCAGCCGGAAATTTGAGCGAAAAGTCTCCTGAGGACGCTCCAGGAATTCTCGGGTTTGGCCCGGAGCCCAACTTTCTTCCGCCCGAAGGGTGGGATCCCCCGCTTTGGAAGTCTTTGCTTTCGGGTGCGGCCGACACCCTTTCTCCTGAGAAGCTTCCGCCGTTACAACTGCTCTCGCGGCCGGTGAACGTCGGGATGGGGCTGGGTGACCGTCTGCGCACGCCCTGGTATCGCACGGTCTTCGCCAATTTGGGCGATGTAATTTCGCCGGAGGTGTTACCCCCGCTGGAGCTTGATTCCCAGCCGGTGGATGTCGGCGAGTTACTCGGCGACCAGCTCAGTCATCTTTGGTTCAGCACCTTCCTCCGAAATTTAGCGGATGTGGTTGCCCCGGAACGCCAGACTCCGCTGCAACTTAGTTCCAAGCCCGATCCGGCGGTGTTGGCAGATTCAACCATTCTTTTGCCGCGCTGGTCTTCTGTGATTGACGGACCAAAGGCATACCTGACAGATCCCTTAAAGACGACATATTCCGGCTCGCCGTCCGGCCGACCCACTGCTCCGCCGATGCCCCCGCCTCAACCTCCCGCCGTGCTGCTCGAGTTTCTGCATGATATGCACGGCGACTTGCGGCGAGACTTGCGGAGCTCCCGTCTCCGCGCCCGCTTTTGGATGGCACTCGCGGGTGCGCAGGTCCTGTTCATCCTGGGCAGTCTTTTTTGGCCCCGCTAACATCGAAGTCTCTTAACGGCTGAGTTGGCCACAAGAGATACCGGAAGGAGCCGTATGTTACGTGCAATCGTCGCTATCTTGCTCGTGCTGTGGGTTCTAGGCTTTGTTCTGCACCTTGCGGGCAGTTTGATTCATATATTGGTTTTGGTCGCAATTGTAGTTTTGATTGCTGATCTGATTCGTCCCAAGCGAGCCTGAGATTAATTTCCAAGAGGCCGTTCCACGGTCAAATTCTGCAGATTGCCTTGGGCTGTGGGCGCGCCCACGAATCTCTATGCGCGCGGTCCCTTAGCGCGCCGCGTTCTTCTGTAACTCGTCTAAGGCAGCAATCACTTCCTGGCTGTGCCCATTGGGATCAACGGTCATATAGGTGCGCACGATCTTACCCAGCGGATCAATAATGAAGGTATGCCGTGCCGCGATCTGCGAAACCCCGAAATTCATGAGGGAACCGTATTCGCTGACCACTTTGTGATCCGGGTCGGCGAGCAGCTTAAAATTCAACCCCTCCTTGGTGCAGAATTGTTTGTGCGAGTCAACCGTGTCCACGCTGACGCCCAGCACCACTGCATTTCGCTTTGCGAATTGATCCTGATCACGCTGAAAGTTGCGAGCCTCAATCGTGCATCCCTTGGTCATATCCTTGGGATAAAAGTAAAGCACGGTCCACTTACCGCGAAAATCCTTTAAGCTCACCGGAGTGCCTTCCTGAGAAGGCAGCGTAAAATCGGGCGCTTGCGACCCGACTTCCGGAGGGGTTCCCGCGAAAGCCAACCGCCAGCCGATAAGTCCGGCAACGACTGCAACCAGTAAAACCATCCATAAACGCATAGCATTTACCTCGTTAAGCGCAGCCTATCGCGTGGGGAAGCTCTTGTCCAGACTCGCTTGAGGCCAACCTCTCGCTTTGCCGTGCATCAGAACGCAGGCCCCTATGTCGTTTTCCCTCCAAGTCGCGTGGCTCTTTGTGTTGGCGATTCCCGTGGCTTGTGTGGCGTGGACAGTTACCCACGAAGAGATTTTTAGGGAGCCGCGGGAATACTGTAAAGAACAGTGTGAACGGAGCTCGGGCCTGGTTCGGAGAAAATTTTTCTATTTGTTTACGTGCGAGTACTGCTTCAGCCATTACGTCGTCATTGCTTTTCTGCTGATCACTCGATTCCATTTTCTCTACCAAGGCTGGCGCGGATATTTTCTCGCGTTATTCGCGCTGGTTTGGATCGCCAATCAATACATCAGCATATTCGCGCGCCTGCGGCTCGACATTAAGCATGAACGCATTGCCATCAGCGCTGAGGAGAAAAGAGCGCCTAGAAAAGTGGCTTAATGGCAAAGCTGCGCAAGAGTTGAATGGAAGGTTAGATTAAAGGAATCCGATGCCGGCGAGGAAAACGTCCCGGATCAAATCGGCAAAAAAGCCGAAACGCTGGATCGCGCAGGTGAAAACCGATTCGACTCATCCTCCGACTGGTTTGTTTACCAAGAGTGCGGCGGTGATTGCGCGGAGTTTAGCGTCGCGAAAGGTGTCGCCCAAGGGGTCGGGCTCGGGTATGAAGATGTTGATCTATTTCATAAACCGTGGGGGCCGGGGATTGAGCGCAACCCGGCGGGCAGAACTAGAGAAAGCGAAAAAGTTGCTTGAAGGGCGCATTAAAAAAGAAAAAGGCCCACGAGGCTGAACTTGGGAGGTGCGCAGCTTCAGTATGGTTCATGAACAGGACGCTACTTCGGACGCACCATCTCAAATCGCTCGGTGGTCCGGGAATATTGATTGCCGCCCATCCTTCCCACGAGATCGAGCGCTTGTGGATCAAGCCTGCCATCCTTGAGAACCGCTTCGCTGAGATGTACACAAACGATTTCTCCGATGATCAGGCTTCCCGCGGGTGCGGTCCGCCCAAAGTTCACGATCTGGTCGAGCTTACATTCGAAATTGACCGGCGAAGCAGCAACCTGGGGCGGCTTTACCAACTGTGAGGGCGTCATTTCCAGCCCTGCCAAATCAAATTCGTTGATCGATGGAGCGTATTCTCCGCTGGTAAGGTTCATCGCCTCAGCCTGATTGAATGTAACGACATTCACGACAAACTCGCCCGTGTCGCGAACGTTACGCAGGGTATCTTTCGGCGAACTTCCATCGCCCGATTGCCGCAGACCAGTGGCAAAACCGAGCATGGGCGGCTTGCCGGAGAAAGCGTTGAAAAACGAAAATGGCGCCAGATTCGGCTGTCCGGCTGTGCTGAGTGTGGAAACCCAGGCAATCGGTCGTGGCCCAACTGAACCGATGAGAATACGGTACCACTCACGATAGGGGAGTTCTTCCGGGCGGACGTTCATAAAGCATTCTACCCCGCAGATAGGCTTGGGGAGGACCGGTCAGCAGGCGCAAAGCGATGGGGAGGCAAGGGATAATTACGCCGTCATGTTCTCTCCTTCATCATTACATTACGCAGGGCCCGGTTGATCCGCGTCTGATAGCCTCGCCCCTGAACCTTAAACCAGGATAGAATGTCGGCGTCTAAGCGCAACGTAACCGGCTTCTTGACGGGCTTGTACATTTTTTCATCAGGGGCCGACCATTTCTTGGCGGCAGTTCGCAAACCGCTGTTTTTTCCGCGTAGCCCTACTCTTCTCCGCGCCATCTCGCCGGAGTTTGTCTTCATCTTTTTTTTCACGAATCCTCCCCATCCTTATCTTTCGGTACGTACGATGGCAAAGAAAAAAGTGCATCTTAACGGTACACTAACACGCCATCCAAACCGCTCTGTAGATCATGAATGCTCTGGACCAGGCGAACCGCTCTGGAGCAGACTGGCCGAATGCTAGGATGCCAGAGTGGCGGTCGAAGCTGGCGCTCTGATCAATCATTTTTGTGATGTAGCACTCCCCGTTCCCATTAATTCGGTGTTCACCTACCGAATTCCGGATGGCTGGCGGCCCGTCGTCGGAGGGCGGGTCCTTGTCCCCTTTCGCCAACAGCGCCTCTCGGGACTTGTAACGGTTCTCCACGACCGGCACCCTCGGCCGGGAAGCAAAGCGATACAACTCAAGAATTTGCTGAGTGTTCTCGACTCTGCACCGGCGCTCGATGCGCAGCTCCTGCGCTTGGGCACATGGATCGGCGATTACTATCTTGCGCCGCTTGGCGAGGTTTTTCGGGCCATGCTGCCGCTCGGCGCGGAGTTCAAACGCGCGGTCGTCTACCGTATTACTGAAGATGGATACCTCGCGCTCCACAAAGCCGGGACCGCTGGATCTCTGGGTCACGCCCGCAAAGCGCCGGAGGATCAGTTGGCGGAAGTTCGCGTGCTCGACTACCTGTCCGAAGGAGATGCAGTTCGGGAGCCGGCTCTACGCGCCGCGACACAATCCCCGAAAGCTGTGCTTGCAGCCATGGTCCGGAAAAAATGGATTATCCGCGAGGACGTCTCATCTGCCAGGGACGCAAAGCGGTTCACGAAAGCCGCAGTTCTGCAGAGCGCCGACGGGAAATTCAACGCCAATCAGCTAACCCTGATTGGAACCCTTGCAGCTGCAGGGGGAAAAGTCGCAACCGAAATGCTGCGTGCGCTTGACGTTCCATCTACTACTCTAAACACGCTGGTGAAGCGCGGCGTCGTTGAGATTATCGAAGAGCCCGTGGAACCAACCAGGTCCGGACTTAAGGCGAGGCCTTCGCCATTCGAATTTCAATTCAATTCGGCGCAGCAAGAGGCTTTACGCCGAATCCGAGCCAGCTTGTCCCACCGCAGCTTCTCCGGCATGCTGCTGCATGGCGTAACCGGCTCCGGCAAAACTGCCGTGTATCTCGCGGCAATGCGTTCGGTACTGGAGGCGGGCGGTTCGGCTATTTTGCTAGTGCCCGAAATCGGCCTCACACCCGCCGTGGCCGCTGATCTGCATAATGCGTTCGGCGATGAGGTCGCCATTCTCCATTCGGCTCTATCCGACACGGAGCGAGCCGAGCAATGGCATCGTATTAAACGAGGCGAGGCGCGGATGGTAGTGGGTACACGCTCAGCCGTTTTCGCGCCGGTTGCGGATCTCGCATTGATAATCGTGGATGAAGAGCAGGACTCCTCTTACAAGCAGGAAGAAACTCCGCGCTATCACGCCCGCGATGCCGCCGTAATGCGCGCCAAGATGGCAAATGCCACAGTGGTGCTGGGTTCGGCGACCCCCTCGCTCGAATCATATTTCAATGCAAAAAAGAACAAGTATGTATTGCTCGAAATGCCGGACCGCGTAGAGCAGCGCCCGTTGCCCGAAGTCGAGATCATCGACATGCGCCAGGAGTTCCAGGAGACTGGACGCGAGCAGGTCATCTCGAGAAAGCTGACGGAGGAGATCAAAGAGCGCCTTGAACGAAAGGAACAGATCATGGTGCTGCTCAACCGGCGTGGTTATTCGCCAGTGGTTCTATGCCGTACCTGTGGCAAAACCCTGGAATGCATGAATTGTGCCATCGCTTTGACTCATCACAAACGTTCACGACGCATGGAATGCCATTATTGCGGATACACGGCTCCGGTGCCGAAGGCTTGCGTGCATTGCGGCAGCGAATACGTGTATTTTCTCGGCACGGGCTCAGAAAAGCTGGAAGAGATTTTGCACGGCATGTTCCCACAAGCTCGCATTGCGAGGCTGGACCGCGACACGGTCCGCAGCCATCGGGACTTCGAACGCGCATTGCATGCATTGAACGAAGGAGAGCTTGATTTGCTGGTCGGCACCCAGATGATCGCGAAGGGGCATGACGTCCACGGTGTCACGCTGGTGGGTGTGGTAGGAGCCGACATGGCGCTGGCCATGCCGGACTTCCGCGCCGCCGAGCGGACCTTTCAACTACTAACCCAGGTTGCAGGACGCGCGGGGCGCGGCCAAATGCCGGGTAAGGTCGTGTTGCAAACTTATTTTCCTGATCATTATGCAGTACAGTCTGCAGCTCGGCATGATTTCACTGGTTTCTATGAAAAAGAACTGCAGTTCCGCAAATGGATGCACTACCCGCCCTATGCCGCCCTCGCCAACGTTCTCGTGCGCAGCAATAAATTGGATGAAGCCCTGCGATGGTCAGGTGAGTTAGGCAAATGGTTTGAACAGACGCGACACGAAGGCGTTCGCGTCTTGGGGCCGGCGGCCGCGCCGATTCTCCGTCTGAAGCGGGATTACCGCTACCATTTCGTGCTGAAGTCTGATAGCCGGGAAAAATTGAACGTGGTCCTTAGAGCGATGCTCGATTATGCGTCGCAAGACAAGATCCCGCGAACCCAAGTAATTGTTGATGTGGACGCGGTGTGGCTGATGTAGTTGCGGTGTGGAAACGGCGTTTTTTTCCGTTACGGCGGGTGTCGAAGCAGGAACTTGTCCATGCTATCGCCGGCGACTCTCACGATCGCGCTCCAGCAACATTACCTGCTAACATCATTGAACAATGGGCGCCACTAGAATCAGCACTACGGCCAGGAAAGCTGCTCATAAACCGCTTTCCCATGAGCCACGGGCCGTGGGCGAACTGGTGATCATCACTGGCATGAGTGGGTCGGGGAAGGCCTCGGTTCTAAAAGCCTTCGAGGATTTGGGCTATTACTGCGTAGATAACCTTCCTGTGGGACTGATCCCGCGCTTCGCGGAGTTAGTCGGGCAATCTTCTGAGATCCAGCGTACGGCGTTAGTCGTGGACGTTCGCGAAGGGGCGCAGCTGGAAGAATTGCCTACTATCGTCAGATCCGTGCGCCATATCCTGCCTACACGCGTGGTTTTTCTTGAGGCCGCCGACGCTGTTCTCTTGCGCCGCTATAGCGAAACTCGGCGGCCGCATCCACTCGGTACGGGAGTGACGGTCAAATCATCGCTTGCGACGGAAAGACGTCGACTGCGTGCGATTCGTGCGGTTGCGGACCTGGTGATTGACACCTCGAAGTTCAACGTTCATGAACTGCGTTCGTACGTCACCGAACGTTTTCAGAAGCAAGAGTCGGAGAAAAGCATTTTGGTATCGTGTACGAGCTTTGGCTTTCGCCATGGCGTGCCCGAGGATGCTGACTTGGTTTTTGATGTTCGCTTCCTGCCGAATCCGCATTTTGTGCCGGAGTTCCGGCCGCTAACCGGACGGCATCCGAAGGTGGCCAAGTACATCCGGTCATTTCCCCAAACGAAGGAATTTCTCGAGCGTATTTCCGATCTCTTAATTTATCTTCTGCCGCACTATGTTCACGAGGGCAAAAGCTATCTTACGATTGCGATTGGCTGCACCGGCGGACAACATCGTTCTGTCATGATTGCCGAGGATCTGGGAAAACGTCTGCACAAAGCCGGTTACCGCGTGAAGGTAGCTCACCGGGACAGTCCAAAGTGAGGGGTGCGGGAAACGAGACCCGCACTGTTCTTGCCGCGATTTTTCAGTAGAATGAGGCCTTGCCACGAATGCAAGCATTGGCCTCCGCCATTCCGCGCTACCTGCGCCTTGAGACCGCCTTATGCGCCAACTGACGCGCATTATTGGCTACGTACTGCCGTATTCTGCGCAATTGCTGGTCGGCATTTTGCTGCTGGCTGGAGTGGGATTTCTGGAAGCTTTTCGGTTAGTTCTGATCAAGCCCATCCTTGACCGGGTGCTCCAGCCCGCATCCGGAGCGGATCATATTCAGCTCTTCTCGATCCCCGGCACCCATCGGGTCGTCTATCTGCAGCAGTTCGTGCCAATTCATTTTCACAGCAGTGCCTGGACTGTTGTCGCCTACGCTCTGGTCGCCGCTTCGATTCTTCGAGGCCTCTTCGATTATTCGGGAACCTACCTGGTGAATCATGCCGGCTTCGGCATGATTACAAATCTTCGTAACGATCTGTACAACTCGCTTTTGAAGCGCTCGGCCGCTTTCTTTCAAAAACACACGACTGGCACGCTCATCTCAACAATAATCAATGACGTTGAACGCGTTCAGTTCGCAATGTCGAGCGTTCTGGCGGAGTTTTTGCAGCAACTCTTTACTTTCTTGTTTACGGCCGGACTGGTGATTGTTCTCGGCCGGCGTCTGGCCTGGATTCTGCTGCTTTTCATTCCCGTAATCATCTATTCGGCGGTGCGCATCGGCCGCCGGGTGCGCCAAACCACCAGGGGCGGACAAGACAAGCTGGCCGACATTCAGAACGTTTTACAGGAAACGATCGCCGGCAACAGAATCGTGAAAGCCTTCAGCATGGAATCCTGGGAGATGGCCCGCTTTCACGCTGCCGCCCAGCGTCTCTTGCGCGCGAACCTTCGCTCGGTTGCAGCCGCCAGCATGAGTTCGCCTCTCATGGATGTGTTTGGCGCCATCAGCATTGCGTTGCTGTTGCTCTTGGGCCGGAACCAGATTGCGCATGGCCAATTTACACCCGGTATTTTTGTAGCCTTCGTTGCTGCGGTGTTTAGTCTTTATAATCCGGTGCGTAAGTTTGCGCTGTTTTACAACAACTTTCAGCAGGCTCGCGGCGCGTCGTCCGAGATCTTCACGTTCATGGACACCGAGGACGAAGTTCGAGAGAAACCCTGGGCGAAATCCCTTCCGCCTTTTTCGAAGAGTATCCGTTTCGAGAACGTCTGCTTCTCATACGGCGTTTTGGGCACAGACGCGCGAGAGGTGCTTACCGACATTAATCTGGAGGTCCGTGCCGGCGAGGTTCTCGCGCTGGTGGGTTCTAGCGGGGCCGGGAAGAGCACTTTGGTCCATCTGCTGCCGCGATTTTTCGACGTAACATCGGGCTGTCTCTCCGTGGACGGGCGTGACGTACGCGACGTCACCCTTTCCTCTTTACGCTCGCAAATCGGCATCGTCACGCAGGACACTGTCCTCTTTAACGATACGGTTCGCAACAACATCGGCTATGGCCGCCCTGGAGTTTCCCACAAGACCGTGGAAGCCGCTGCACGCGCGGCGCTCGCACATGATTTCATCATGGCCATGCCTGCCGGCTACGACACCCTGATCGGGGAGCGCGGCCTACTGCTCTCAGGTGGAGAACGCCAGCGGATTGCAATTGCGCGGGCTTTGCTGAAGAACGCCCCCATCCTTGTTCTGGACGAGGCTACTTCTGCACTGGATAGCGAATCGGAAGCCCTGGTGCAAGCAGCGCTGCAAAACCTCATGACCAACAGGACGGTTCTGGTAATTGCCCACCGGCTCTCGACGGTGCGGCGCGCCACTCGGATTGCAGTTGTAGAGAATGGCGCCATCGCCGACATAGGAACCCACGAACAGCTGATGAGAAACCTAGGGACATATCGCCGGCTTTATGATCTACAATTTGCCGATTTTGAGCCGGCCAAAGCGGAGGCGGGAGAGTAAATATGTCTATTCGCTCGATGACCGGATTTGCTCAGGTCAAAGGCCAGATCAAAGGCTCTCAGCCGGAAAGCACGCAGCCGCGCCTCGGTTTCAATCTTTCTCTCAAATCAGTCAACCATCGATTTCTGGATCTCCACTTCCGGCTTCCTTCCGATACCGATTCTCTGGAAATGAAATTGCGCCGCCTGCTAAAGGAAGCTTTGGCGCGCGGCCACGTGGAATTGACTCTTAGCCTGGAGCGGTCGGCCACCAACGGCTTCGCCTTGAATCGTGAAATTGTCGGCGGTTATGTGGCGGCCTTTCGTCTTGCTGCGGCCGAGTTTAGCCTCGCCGCAGAGCCTGATCTTAACGTCGTTCTTCGTATTCCGGGAGCACTCGATGCAGGCGCTCCCTCGGTAGATGGCGAGCTGGAAACTGCTGTGCTCGCGGTCATTGGTCAAGCGATCGCGCAACTCAATCAAATGCGGGAAGAAGAGGGCCGCAGTATCGACCGCGATCTGCGTCAGCGAATGGCACATGTGCGCGAGGCTGGCGACGGCATCGAGAAATACCGCCATGCAATGTTGCGAAGCTATTCGGATCGCTTGCGCACTCGTCTGCAGGAGCTTTTCGCGACGCATCCGGATTCTGATCGCATACTGCAGGAAGCCGCTCTACTGGTGGATCGCAGTGATATTCAAGAGGAACTGGTCCGCTTGCAAACACACGTCACTCATTTTCTATCCTTGCTGGATGAAGATGGCGAGGTGGGGAAGAAACTGGATTTCCTTTTGCAGGAAATGAACCGCGAAGCGAATACGTTGCTTTCGAAAACCTCCGGCTTGGCAGGCGAAGCGCTGAAAATTACGGAAATGGGATTGGCTATCAAAGCAGAGATTGAAAAGGCGCGCGAACAGGTGCAGAATCTCGAATGACGACCGTCTTCATCATCTCCGCTCCGTCAGGATCGGGCAAATCCACCCTGGTAAACGAAGTGCGCCAGGTCGTTACCGGCCTTGATTTCTCCATTTCTTACACCACGCGCGAGCCGCGTGGCAGTGAGCAAAACGGCCGCGAATACTTCTATGTTTCGCGTTCACAATTCCAAGAGATGATTCGCAACGGCGAGTTTCTTGAATACGCGGAGGTCTACGGCAACAATTATTACGGAACGGCGCGCCGTTTTCTTCAACAGGCTGAGGATAACGGCAAAGATCTGCTGCTGGATATTGACGTACAGGGCGCCGAGCAGATCAAGCAGCAAATCCCGCAAGCCATCAGTATCTTTATTCTGCCCCCCGACCGGCTGACTTTGGAAAAACGCCTCCGCAGCCGCAGCCAGGACAAGGAAGACGACATCCACCGACGGTTGGTCACGGCCTCCCGTGAGATTGAGAATTATGACAAATACGACTATATTTTGGTGAACGACCGCTTGGAGGATTCCGTCATGGCGCTGCGGGCTATCTTGCTCGCCCAAAGAGTGCGCCGCTCCGGAGTTCAGCCAGCCGCGGCCGAGACTGATAGCATGTCCTTAGCCGAACGTTGTTGTCTGCGGAACGTCCGCGAACGCCTGCGCCCGATCCTGGATTCGTTTCGCAAAGGTGATAGCGCTATCGGCGGTGCTTAGCGAACGGGAGAAGCTTATGAAGTTGATGGACGGTTTCGACAGCAACTATCGCTACATCCTGGTTGCGGCGCGGCGTGCCCGGCAGTTGCAAGGTGGCGCCCCGCCTGTGATTGATACCCATTCCCGCAAGCCCTGCCGTATCGCGCAGGATGAGATTAAAGCCGGCAAGGTCAAGTGGCTGATTCCCGATACTCAATCACCCACCGAGGCCGCCAGTGAAATCCTCGACAAGGCGGTGGGCCAGGAAAACTGACTGCGGATCAGGTTGCTTCGCTCCGAACGTTCGAGCGACGCGCGAGGATATTTCTGCCAGCTTTGTTTTTAATTTCAGTGGCACAATCGTTCCGATAGCGGTGTCTTCATGAAGGTGGCGCTGGGGGTCGGCGGCGGTATTGCAGCATACAAAGCGGCGGAGATCATTCGTCTGCTGCAAGACCGCGGTGTACGGGTCCAGGTCGTGATGACCGAAGCAGCGCAAGAATTCGTGCGACCGTTGACCTTCGCCGCGCTGTCGGGTGAAAAAGTCATCACTGGATTGTTCTCCTCCGAAAATGCCGAGTCCAACCTGGACTCGGCGGTTGAGCATATTGCCGTAGCTCAGTCGATTGACGCGCTTCTTGGTGGCTCCCGCTACCGCGGACATTCTCGCCAAATTTGCCCACGGCATGCCAATGATTTTGTTACAACCCTTTATCTCGCCACTACGGCGCCGGTGATCGTTGCCCCGGCTATGAACGTGAACATGTGGAATCATCCAGCGACACAAACCAATCTCGAGATTCTGAAAAAGCGCGGAGTGAAAATTGTCGAGCCTGGCGAAGGATACCTTGCGTGCGGCATGACCGGGGCGGGACGTCTCGCGGAAAACGAGTTTATCGTTGCGGCAACCCTGGAGGCGCTTGGGGCGGCGCAGGATTTAGCTGGGGAAGCGATTCTTATTACTGCTGGAGCCACACGAGAGAAAATCGATCCGGTGCGCTATTTGAGCAATCGCTCCAGCGGGCGCATGGGCTATGCTCTGGCAGAAGCCGCTCTGCGCCGCGGCGCCCATGTGCTGTTGGTCAGCGGCCCTACGGCGCTGAAACCGCCGCCGGGTGCCGAAGTTGTCTGTGTTGAATCCGCGGAAGAGATGCGCCAGGCTGCTCTCAGCATGCTGCCTCGGGCTTCGGTCGTAATTAAGGCGGCGGCAGTCTCCGACTATCGCGTCAAAACGCCCGCTTCACGGAAAATCAAACGTTCCGGACCAACCACGCTCGAACTGGAACCGACCAGCGATATCCTGGCTGAAATTGTCCGCAAGAAAAAATCCCAAATCATCGTGGGCTTCGCCGCCGAAACTGAGAATGCGCTGGAGAATGCCCGCAAGAAATTGCTCGCTAAGGCTCTCGACGCTATTGTGGTAAACGATGTTTCGCGTGAAGGAATCGGCTTCGACTCCGACCGCAACGCTGTCACCATTATTACCGGACATGAAGTTGTAGACGTTCCAGACACAACGAAGTGGGAAGTGGCTCAGCGCGTACTGGATCAAGTCGTCCGCTTGCGCAAGCATTCGTCGATTTTGAGATAAGGAATTTGCAACTCGAATAAAATCGCAAGTAGAATCCGTGCGTGCGCCGGGCCCGACTCCGCGGTTTGTCAAAGAAATAGCTGATCAATCGTTTGAGGGGATTTACGCGTACATTACCTTTCGCTCCCCCTTCACGATTCTGCCCACGGTGTAAGCTTTTTCTCCAGCTCGTTCCAGCGCGGTCTGCGCTTTTTTGAACTTCTTCGAGGGAATCACGAGCAGCATACCCAGTCCCATGTTGAAGGTGCGAAACATTTCCTCTGGGGGAACGTTGCCGAGTTTCTGCAAATGCTCAAAAATGGGCAACACCGGCCACGACCCTGTTTCGATGACGGCGGAGACAGTCCGGGGTAGCACGCGCGGAAGATTCTCGGTGATTCCTCCACCGGTAATGTGCGCCATGCCGGAGACACAATCTGCCGCGACCAGTTTCTTGATCACCGGCCAATAGCTCTTGTGGGTGCGCAGTAATTCGTTCCCGACCTTGCCCTTTAGTTCGTTGACGTAGCTATCCGCGGTGTAATGAGCGACATCAAAAAGAAGCTTGCGGGCAAGCGAATAGCCGTTGGTGTGCAGGCCTGTTGATGGAAGTCCCAGAATCACATCGCCAGGCTCGACGGCCTTGCCGGTGATCACGCGTTCGCGCTCGACTACCCCGACAATGAATCCGGCCAAATCGTATTCGCCGTCCGGATAGAAGCCGGGCATTTCTGCGGTTTCTCCACCGATAAGGGCGCAGCCGTTGTGCTTACACGCCGCTGACAAGCCTTCCACGACCTGCTCGGCGATCTCGGGCTGGAGTTTGCCGGCGGCCAGATAGTCCATAAAAAATAGAGGCGTCGCGCCTTGCACAGCAATATCGTTCACGCAATGATTCACCAGATCGGCCCCGACCGTCGTGTGAACATTCATGGCAAAGGCGACTTTCAGCTTGGTTCCGACGCCATCCACGCTCGAAACCAAAACGGGATCGGAATATTTCTCTTTATCGATAGAAAACAGCGCCCCGAAGCCGCCAATCTCGCTCAGGACTCCTCGGGTAAAGGTCTTGTGCGCAAGGTATTTGATCCGTTTCTTGGTGCGGTTACCCCGCTCGACATCGACCCCTGCGTCGGCATAGGTGATAGTGGCAGTCTTAGAGGGATCGTTGGACACGAATCAGTCCGTTTCTTTGAGATGTGGGGAAGCCGCTGGGCGATCAGCAAGAAGCGTCAGCGCTGCACATTGTAGCATGTTAAACGCGGGCGAAACTGGGGCGCGCGATGGATAACGGATAAGCGAAAAGCTGGAGACACACTTCCGCTTCAGCACACAGAATCACTAGCCTTCTCCGCGCAACCAACTCACTGCTGGCAGTTAGTGAGTGACGTAGTCAGAGAAGTAGTAAGCCATAACGGCGAGCGTACTCATCCCGGAAAACGCATACGCGATGAGAACCCAGACACCACGGCTGCTGTGTGGTTTAGCTTTTTGTGATGTTACGATCGAAACAGAGGAGTTCCCAGGGGCCCGATGTTCCATGTCATCCTCCTTAGGAGCGGAAACATCGTGGCGCAAGAGGCGTCACGGTGACCTGCTATAGCAGGCAAAACCGCAGAGATTCTACTACGGATCAGTGACCCAAAAAACAAGAAAATTGCGGCGAATTCTTACCCAAAAGGGAGGGATAAGCTCACGGTACCTTCCCCGTTAATCTGATTAATTCGCCTTTTGTTCGCTTATATGTTAGTCTTTCCACAAGTTTTGTGACGGACGACCTTACACCCCTCCGGTCCGGCGTGTAGGCTACGGAAGTTCTCATACTCAATTTCGCGAGGAGCAGCCTTTTATGGCCGATGAACGGACAAAAGCGATAGACCTGGCATTTGCACAGATAGAAAAGCAGTTTGGTAAGGGTTCCATCATGCGCTTGGGATCGAAGGAGGCCATTGTTCCAATCTCGGTAATCTCCACTGGCGCGATCTCCTTTGACGCTGCGCTGGGCGTGGGCGGATTTCCTAGGGGACGCGTGGTCGAAGTGTTTGGACCGGAGTCCTCCGGCAAAACCACCATTACCTTGCAGGTCATCGCCGAAGCTCAGAAGGCCGGCGGGATGGCGGCTTTTGTGGATGCTGAACACGCGCTCGATCCGGGCTACGCGAAGAGATTGGGCGTGGACGTGGACAACCTTCTGGTGTCACAGCCGGACTATGGCGAGCAGGCGCTGGAAATCACCGAGGCTCTGGTTCGCTCCGGCGCAATTGATGTCCTGGTGGTGGATTCCGTAGCCGCATTGGTTCCTAAGGCCGAACTCGATGGGGAAATGGGCGACAGCCACATGGGTTTGCAGGCGCGGCTTATGTCGCAGGCTTTGCGCAAACTGACGGGGACGGTTTCCAAGTCGCGCACCTGCTTGATCTTTATCAATCAGATTCGCGAGAAAATCGGCGTGATGTTCGGTAATCCGGAAACGACCACGGGCGGACGCGCGCTGAAGTTTTATTCCTCTGTGCGGATTGATATCCGCCGTATTGCCGCGATCAAGGATGGCGATGTGGTTACGGGTTCGCGGACCAAGATAAAGGTCGTAAAAAACAAAGTTGCCGCTCCATTTCGCGAAGCCGAATTTGACATTATGTATGGCGAGGGCATTTCGCGCGAAGGCGACCTACTGGACCTCGCTGTAAACAGCAATATTCTGGAGAAGTCCGGCTCGTGGTTCAGTTATAAGGGGGAGCGCATCGGCCAGGGCCGGGAAAATGCGCGAGCCTTCCTCAAAGAGAATAAGGACACGTTCACCAAGCTCGAATCTGAAGTTCGGAAGGCGTTAGGACTAATTCCAACAACCGCTCAGCCTGCCCCTCAGGCCGCGGCGGCGGGAGCTCCCGCGGGAGCAAGAGTCACGACGATGCCGAGCGTTCCTGTGGAAGCATCGAAAGTGCCAGCCGCAAGGCGCTAAATATTTACCGGGCGCGATGGTGTCTACGCGGATGAGCGCAACGCGCCCGGGAAGATATCTTCAATTGCAGCCAACAACCTTCCGCCTTGCTCGGGATTTCGCCGCGCAATCTCCGCGTTGAGAACGGTCGCAAATCCGACCCAGGCGAAATAAGGAATGAAGGCCCTTGCTGCCGCCCGGTCCACCTTGTTGGCGGTTGCAATATAGCGGGCAATTTCCAATTCCAGGGTCAGGCTGTCGAGGAGCGCCAAATCGACCCGGTGATCTTCGAAAAACAGCTTTGACCATTTGGCGTTCGTGGCTAGCTGCACCGCCCAGAGCCGCAAGGCGCGGGAGCGTTCGGGGGAATCCTGTGCCTTCCAGATTCTCCAGCCGGACCATGCCATGAGCAGGTATAAACCCGTCCAAACAATGGGAAACACAGCCTTGGGGGGAGTGAAGGAGGGCTTGTCGAGGCGCGCATACCATTGCTTCGATCGTCCACTGCTCGGGTTGTAGCGCGCTCCCCGGTGAGCTGCGACAGCGGTAGCCACGCCGAAGCCGGCCAAGGCCAAAATAGAACCGACTCTTCCTCGAGAACTCATTTCTTCCTCCACCAGGCTGTTTTCGTCCACGACTTTAAGTTGCCGTGGCGCCATAAAACGTTGTACCGGAAGAATCTTGCGCCTAGATGGCCGCTCCACTTTCAGCTTTCAATTTCTCAGCCTGGTAGTGGGTGACGAGGGCTTCGACGATGGGCTGCAGCTTGCCATCCATAACTTCTTGCAACTGGTGGATGGTCAGACCAATGCGGTGGTCGCTCACCCGGTTCTGAGGAAAGTTGTAGGTGCGGATCTTTTCACTGCGATCGCCGCTGCCCACCATGGCTTTCCTCTCTTTGGCCAGCGCTTCCTGCTGTTTTTGCATCTCCATCTCGTAAAGGCGGGCACGCAAGACTCGCATGCCCTTTTCGCGGTTCTTGATTTGCGACTTTTCATCCTGGCAACTCACCACTGTATTGGTCGGGATATGGGTGATGCGGACCGCGGAATAAGTAGTGTTTACGGATTGCCCTCCCGGACCGGATGAGCAGAAGGTATCGATCCGCAAATCCTTCGCTTCAATCTTGACATCCACATCCTCGGCTTCGGGCAGAACCGCCACGGTAACTGCGGAGGTGTGCACGCGACCTTGCTGCTCGGTCGCCGGAACACGCTGTACCCGGTGCACTCCGCTCTCGTATTTCAATCGAGAAAAAACTCTCTGTCCTTCAATAATGGCAATGACTTCTTTTAGCCCTCCCACGGAAGACTCCGATGTCGAAAGCACTTCGACTTTCCATCCTTGTGTCTCCGCATACCTCGAATACATGCGGAACATTTCAGCGGCGAAGAGCGTGGCCTCGTCTCCGCCGGTGCCGGCCCGGATTTCCAGAATTACATCCTTTTCGTCGTTGGGATCCTTGGGTAGAAGCAGAACTTTGAGCTCGTCCTCCAGCGGAGTCAGGCGAGGTTCCAATCTTGCCAGTTCTTCCTGCGCGTAGGCTCGCATTTCAGGGTCTTTTTCGTCCGCCAGGACAGATTTGCTTTCAGCGATCCCTTTGGTCAGCTCTTTATACTCGCGATACTTATCGACAATGGGAGCGATTTCGCTGTGTGCCTTGGCACTTTTCTGGTACTTCGACGAATCAGCGGTGATTTCCGGCGAGGCCAGGGCTTGGGTCAATTCGTCGTAACGGGCTTCAATTTGGTCGAGGCGTTCAAACATTTCGATTCTCCAGCGCTCAGCTTGGATGCAGCTCGACACATCTTGCTGGCTGTAACTTGCTTCCCAGTTCTTAAGTGAATCTGAGATGTAGCAAGCTAAGTCTCTCCAGCGGATTGAGTTGATTTGAAATAGGGGCAGTTCTAGCTTTTCGCGGGGGCACCACTAGGCAATCACCAACTCGCCGCCGTGCTGCTTTTCCAGGCTCATTGCGGCATCGAGAGCGACGATGGCGCATTCCGCCTGATCATTGGAGGGAGGCTGTGTGGTGATGCGCTGCAGCCAAAGACCGGGCGCGGTCAATAGCCCAAAAAGCGAGCCCCGATGTTTGGCGGCGAAGCGAATCATTTCGTAGGACAAGCCTGTGATCACGGGAAGCAATGCGATACGCACCGCGAAACGAGCCCAGAACGTGGTCACCGGAATTAGCGTGTAAACCACAATCGAGATCAGCATCACCGTCATCAGAAAACTAGTGCCACACCGTGGATGGTATGTGGTGTACTTCTGTACGGCTGAAACCTCCAGCGGATCGCCACTTTCAAATGCATAGACAGTTTTGTGCTCGGCGCCATGGTACTGAAAGACCCGATGAATGTCTCGCATCCGCGAAACGCCCCAGATGAAGAGCAGAAATAAAGCGATGCGGATCAGACCATCCACCACATTGAAGATGATCTGCTGCCCGAAGACGGGATCTGCTCGCTTAAGCTCGGTGGCCGCCAGCAAAGGCAGAAACTTGTACATGAAGATAAAAAATCCAACCGAGAAAATGATATTTACCGCCGCCAGCCAGCCGCTGATCTCAATTTTATTTTTGCCCGAATCATGAGGCTCGCCCACCCGCAATTCCTCCAACGCGACATTGCCGGAGAATTTCAAGGCGCGAAACCCTAACGTCATGGCGTGGCCCAGTGTGATGACGCCGCGAATGATCGGCCAAGCCATCCAGGAGTGCTCATCCGACAGCCGTTCCAGCGATTCACCGTGAGTGATGATTTCGCCCGACGGTTTACGGCAGGCGATAGCCCATGCGTGCGGTGAACGCATCATCACGCCCTCCATCACTGCCTGTCCGCCGACCAGCGTCTCCTCGCCGCCTTCTTCCAAAGCGGGCAACAACTGAATCGCCACGAAAAAGCGCCATATTGTGCGGGCAAAACTCATAAAAGACTAGATGCGGACGTATACGAAACGGAACCATCTAAGGGTATCACGAGGACCGAGAATGCCGTTGAATCGCTCAGGGGTAGAGCCGGTGCAACATCCGCGGAAAAGGGATGGTTTCCCGGACATGTTCGAGGCCGCAAATCCAGGCTACGGCGCGTTCGATCCCCATGCCAAAGCCGCCATGAGGCACGCTGCCGAACTTACGCAGATCCAAATACCACTTAAACGCTTCTTCCGGTAAGCCGTGCTCATGAATGCGCTGCAACAAAAGCTCATGGGACGCCATGCGCTGCGATCCGCCGACGATTTCGCCATAACCCTCGGGAGCGAGCACGTCGACGCACAGAGCCAGTTCTGGCCGTTCCGGATCTGGCTCCATGTAGAACGCCTTGACTTTGGCGGGATAGCGATGCACCATTACCGGCTTTTCGAATTGTGCCGAAAGATAAGTCTCGTCGGGGGAACCAAAGTCCCCACCCCATTCAAACCTGGTTTCCAGCGCGCCTTTGGCGTGGCCTTCCTGCAGCATCTGAACGGCTTCATCGTAGGTAATCCGAGGAAACGGAGCCGCGACCTTTTCAAGCTTCGCTACCTCTCGCCCAGCGGTCAGTAAATCGCTCCGCCGTTTCTCCAGACAGCGTTTCACCACGAACGAGATAAGACCTTCCGCCAGATCCATGATGTCATCGAGTGTCGCGTAAGCCATCTCCGGCTCAACCATCCAGAATTCCGTCAAATGGCGGCGCGTCTTCGATTTTTCTGCGCGAAACGTCGGGCCGAAAGAATAAACCTTGCCTAACGCCATTGCCGTGGCCTCAATATAAAGTTGGCCGGACTGCGTGAGATAGGCTTGCTCGTCGAAATAGTCCACCGGGAAGAGCGTGCTGGTGCCCTCACAGGCGGCAGGAGTCAGAATAGGCGGATCGGTGAGAGTGAAGCCATTCTCATCAAAAAAATCACGCACCGCTTTAATGATCTCGGCGCGGACGCGCAGAATCGAGGCCTGCCGCGGCGAGCGCACCCAAAGATGGCGATGCTCCATAAGGAAGTCTACGCCGTGCTCTTTAGGCGTGATGGGATAGGGATCGGTTTCGGAGACCCGCTGCAGAACCTGCACGTTGCTGACGTCCAACTCGTAGCCGCCGGCGGCGCGTTTGTCGGCGCGGATTTTTCCCTCGACGATGACACTTGATTCCTGGGTCAGGCCTTTCACCGCGTCGAAGACTTCCGGCGGAACCGCGCTCTTGGGCACAACGCCCTGTATCTGGCCGGTGCCGTCACGAAAGATCGGGAACAGGAGTTTCCCGCTCTCCCGGAGATTGTAGAGCCAGCCGCGGAGAGTGACGGATTGGCCATCATGCTTGCCGATTTCTGCGATGGAAGTGATAGGAAAGGACATGATTCAAATATTCGAACTATCAATTTGCGGCGCCGATCTCCGCGCGGCATTAGCTCTGGTCGAGCTTGTCAAACGCCTCCGCCATTTTATCCACGGGATTCAGCTTTTCGTCCCCTTCGATCTCCAAAAGTAGCGGCGGAGTGTGAGGAGCGGAGCGGAGCAAGTCCATGGTTTGTTTCCAGTCAATGGAACCGCTTCCGGGCCAGAGATGAGAATCCTTGTCTTTCAAGTTATCGTGAATGTGAGCGGAATGGATGTGCTGCTTAAGAGTTTCGAACGCCGGCGCGATGTCACCCATGATGTGAGCATGACCGACGTCGAAGCATACCCCTACATCCTCAAAATGAGTCGTCTGAATGAACTCCACTAACTTTTCTGGAGCACTGAGATCGTTCGTAATGTTTTCCAACATGACGCGCACGCCCAGCGGTTTCGCGAATGCCCGCAGATGCTCGATCGAAGTCATGGCCGCTTCAAACTTGCGATCGTCGAAGGATTCATTGCTGACCCCGACGTGCTGAATAAGAAAGCGGAATGGAATTTGCTCCGCGATTTCCAGAGCACGCTTGATTTCGTCCATTGCCTCGATCCGTTGGGCGCGGTCGGTCGAGGCCACGTTCACGGGGGGAGTGCCATCGCGCCCCCACTCGTAGTCGGCATATAAGGGAGCGTGCACCGAGTTGAGCGGAATGTCGGTATTGCGAAACCAATCGGCAATTTCGCGGACATGCTGTTTGCGGTTGGCGTAATCCAGATGCTGCCGGGCGGCAAAGATTTCAATCGCCTGTGCTCCGCCACGCACCAATGAGTCGAGCAGGCCAGGATGCAAGCGCTCCTTCACAAAGACAAACGTGGACATTGCCCTCTGCATGAGTCGCCTACCGCCTTTCCAGCGTCATGGAAATCGAGCAGCCATTTGAGGCTAGCCTAGCGGGCAGGCGGAGTCAAACAACCGGAGGGTTGGTGAATGGGGAGCGCGGGTGCGAGAATCGACATTCGATGGAGGGCGGCAGATGCAAAGCAGGCAGCTTGGTAACTCGGACTTACAGATTACTCCGGTGGGAATTGGAGCGTGGGCCATCGGCGGATCGGGCTGGCAATTCGGCTGGGGAGCGCAGGACGACGCGGATTCCATCGCCGCCATTCAACGCGCTTTGGAATTCGGCGTGAACTGGATCGACACGGCAGCCGTGTATGGGATGGGCCATTCCGAGGACACCGTGGCGCGCGCGCTGAAGACGTGGAGCGGCGCCAAACCATTCGTGTTTACGAAATGCGGCCGCCGCTGGGACAGCCAGGGAAATATCCATACCGATGTCTCGCCGGCATCGATTCGCCGCGAGGTGGAAGATAGCCTGCGGCGGCTCGAAATTGAAACGATCGATCTTTACCAGATGCATTGGCCGCCCACTCCGGATTCTCCGCAGCTCGAGGAAGCGTGGGCCACTCTGGCCGATTTAAAGCGGCAGGGCAAAGTGCGATGGACCGGAGTTTCGAACTTTAATGTCGCGCAGTTGAAGCGGGCTCACGCCATTGCGCCAATTACGTCACTGCAGCCGCGCTACTCGCTGATTCATCGCGAAGCGGAGGCTGAGTTACTGCCATTCTGCCGCAGCGAGGGGATTGGAGTGATCGTGTATTCGCCGATGGCTTCAGGCTTGCTGACGGGAGCCATGAACCGGGAACGAATCAATGCGCTGCCGCAGGATGACTTCCCGAAGACGCATCCGAATTTCACCGAGCCCAGGCTTTCCGCGAACCTGGCAATCGCGGGAAAACTTAGCGCGATCGGTCAGAGGCGCGGCAGAACCACCGGTGAAGTTGCGATTGCCTGGACGCTGCGCAACCCCGCGGTCACCGGGGCGATTGTCGGTGTACGCAGCGCAAAACAAGCCGATGGCGTGATGCGGGCGGGCGAGTCGCGGCTGACGGAAGAAGACATAAGCGAAATTGAATCAGCAAGCGTAACGGCGGCGTAGCTTGTAACCCGCGGCTGAGCAAAATTAGACCTGCTGCTTGGCCTCGCCCAGAGTCACAGTCAGCTCCATCTTCTGCTTACCTCGGTAGATGGTTACGCGCACCGCGTCGCCGGCCCGGTGATTATTCATGATCTGCGCCAGATCCTGCTGATCCTGCACCGGTTGGTCGTCGACCGCGACGATTAGATCACCGCCAAGCTTGATGGGATAATTTCCCAGCATGGCTTGCTGAGTGCCGCCTTTAAGTCCCGCTCGATCCGCCGCGCTTCCCGGCTGAACATCCATGATCAATAAACCATAATCTGCCGCTAACCCCATCTGATCAGCCAGTTCGGGGCTGATCGGAATGGTTCCCACTCCCAAAGCCGGACGCCGCACTCGCCCCAGCGTCAGCAAATCGTTCAACACTGCCTTCGCAGTGTTAATGGGAATGGCAAAGCCGATACCCGCGCTCTGCCCAACGTTTGAAGCAATCATGGTATTGATGCCGATGACGTCACCGTGCCAGTTGAGCAGCGGGCCCCCGGAGTTTCCCGGGTTAATGGCGGCATCGGTTTGAATGGCTTCGTCAATATTCACTCCGTCCGGCTCCTGCACCTGGCGGATCGAACTCACAATGCCCCGAGTCAGTGTTCCCGAAAGCCCGAAGGGATTGCCAATGGCATAGACCTTTTGCCCCACCTGCAAATTGCGCGAGTCGCCCAGGATTACCGGAACTACGTCGGGATCCTTGATTTGGATGATCGCCAGATCGTGGGAACGGTCCGTGCCGACAACGCTGGCCGGGTACTTTTTGCGGTTGTGCAACGTAACTTCCAGCTGACGCGCATCGGCAATGACGTGGTAATTGGTGAGAATGTGGCCTTGTTTATCAATGATGAAACCCGACCCCTGCCCCTCTTGCGGCACCAAGCCGTAAAAGAAATCAAAAGCTACGGCGCGCGAGGTTACGTTGACCACCGATTGAATGTTGTTGCGATAGACGCGGATGTTATTTTGCTCTTCGGCGTCGAGCTGCGGCTCACTGGCGGCCGCTTCGGTTACAGCTACCTCGGTGGGATGACCGATCCGATCCGCGGCAGGCTTCGCCGAGCCGGAGCGATAGGTAGTAAAGTAAAAGAACGCGCTGGCGAGAATTACTCCGAGAGCAATGGGACGCAATAGTTTCATAGTTAGGAACTCTGGTCGCGGGATCGATTTCATTCTAAATCGGCAAGTCTCGTGGAAACAGCACATCACGATATAGATGGTGGCTAGAGGGCTCTAAGATCAAACCTTGCCCCGCCCAGATTGCTGTAATCATTCTATTTGTTATGATCGCCGACGCCGCCATTCTGAAAAAAATCGAGCAACAGCCCAAACGCAATGCCACCTTTAAGCAACTGCTCCGCGAAATGGGTTTGCATGGGGCGGCTCGCCGGGAACTATCGGAGCGGCTGGAGCGTCTGGTTTCGGATGGCCAACTTGTCCGAATGGATTCAGACCGCTACGCCATTCCCCAAGCCGCGTCCAATAAAAACGCTGTCGTTGGGCGTCTCAGCATGCACCGCGATGGTTACGGTTTTGTCATCCCCGACGCCGCTTCGCTGAGTGAGCGGCTGAAATCCCACTTGGCCGGGGATATTTTTATCCCGCCACCCGCCATTGGCACCGCCATGCATGGCGATCGCGTGCTGGTGGAGGTTGGCTTAATCAAGCCCGATGGGCGTGCCGAAGGGCGAATCTTACGAACCGTGACGCGTGCGCATTCCACCGTGGTGGGAATCTTTCATTATGGCAGCCGCCATAATTACGTGACTCCGAGCGATCACAAGGTTACTCAAGAAATCGTCATCCCGCCCGGCATGGATATCCCGAGGGCCAGAGCAATGGGCGATTCCGTTGCACATGGAACTCCGGAAACACAAAGGCCCATGAATCAAACGGAAAATCCCGATCGTGTGCTCGGCGCCGAGGTCGCTCGTCACCCGCAATCTAATGATCTGGAAGGGGTTGTCGTGGATGTCGAGATCACTGACTGGCCCACGGCTACGCAGAATCCACGCGGCCGCGTTGTGGAAATTCTCGGCTATCCCGACGATTTTGGGGTCGATGTTGAGATCATTATTCGCAAGTTCCACTTGCCGCATCGATTTCCTCCACCAGTCTTACAAGAGGCGCAGAACGCGCCTGCTTTTATCCCGCACGATGTTCTTACCGGGAGGCGAGATTTTCGCAACCTCCTCATTGTCACCATAGACGGAGAGACGGCACGCGATTTCGACGACGCCGTGCTGGTGCGCCATCTGGAAAATGGAAACTACGAATTACAAGTCCACATTGCGGACGTGGCGCACTACGTTACCCCGGATTCTGCACTCGATCTGGAGGCGCGGCTGCGCGGAACCAGCGTCTATTTTCCCGATCGCGCCGTGCCTATGCTCCCCCTCGAATTGTCCACCGATATTTGCAGCTTGCGTCCGCTGGTGGATCGCCTCGTCATGTCGTGCGTGATGGAGGTGGATCATAGCGGCGAAATTCTGCGGCACGAACTGAGTGAAGGCGTGATCCGCTCCGCCGAACGCATGACCTACACCGCGGTGAATGCGGTGCTCGAAGGCGATGAAGCGATGCTGCAGCGTTATCGCCCACTGGTCGGGAGTTTCGAGCGGATGCGCGATCTCGCCCTCATTTTGAACCGTAAACGGGAACGTCGTGGCTCGATTGACTTCGATCTCCCGGAACCAGTGATCGAATTCGACGAAGTGGGGATAATGAAGAGCATTACGCGGTCACAGCGCAACATCGCGCATCGCTTAATCGAAGAGTTCATGCTGGCCGCCAATGAGTGCGTGGCGCAGCATTTGGAGGAGCGAGGAATCGCCTCACTGTACCGTGTTCACGAAAAGCCCGACGCGAAACGAGTCTACGACTTCGAGGTAATGGCAGCGACCTTTGGGTATTCGCTGGGGGTGGGACCCCTTCCGATTCAACGGGTGCAATTCAAGACCGACCGCCGGGCCAGTTACGGTAGGGGCAAGCGCGCGAAAGAGATTGAAATCCCCAGGGAAGTTCACATCACGCCCCGCATGTATCAGAAACTGGCGGAGAAAATTGCCGGAAAGCCGGAGGAACGCATTCTCTCGTACTTGATGTTGCGCTCCCTCAAACAGGCCCGTTATTCAGAAGAGAACCTCGGCCACTTTGCGCTGGCCGCTACCAGCTACACCCATTTCACTTCGCCCATCCGCAGATATCCGGACTTGATCGTGCATCGCATATTGAAGGCGGTGTTATCCGAAGGCGCCGGCGGGGGAGAGAATGCAGCCAGTGCGGGGCAGACGTCCAGTCATGAGAAGGTCTCTCCGTGGTCGAAACGCCGTCAGGGCGTCCCTACGACGCCGCACGGCGGGCCCATTCCATTGCAGGAGTTACACGAGATTGCCGAGGAGTCCAGCCTTAACGAACGTCGTGCCGACGACGCCGAGCGCGAGCTGATGGAATGGAAGAAAGTAAAATTCATGCAGGATCGCGTGGGAGAAGATTTTGACAGCCTGATTACCAGTGTGACGAAATACGGATTTTTCGTGGAGTTAACAGATCTTTTTGTCGAAGGTCTGGTGCCACTCGATTCTCTCACCGACGATCGCTACATCTATCACGAAAACACGCGCGAGATTATCGGCCAGCGCACCCGCAAGACCTATCGTATGGGGCAACAATTGCGCGTGATTGTAGATCGGATCGATCCGGTGGAGAAGAAAATTCAATTTGCAATTCTTGCGGAAGCGCCGCCGGCGCGCAAACGACGCAAAAAGTGAGCGCATAAATGGTGGCTATTGTAGAATCAATGGGCTAACCTTGTCCGGGCGCGTTTTTTGTGGCGCTGCGGATTTCTATCGTCGGGACGTGGCTCAGCCTGGTAGAGCACTCGCTTGGGGTGCGAGGGGTCGGCAGTTCAAATCTGCCCGTCCCGACCAATTTCGACCTTAGAACGTAAAAACGCGGACCAATTTTGGTCCGCGTTTTCTAACCTCGAGCGAACTATTTCCCGCTGTCTTCCACCTGGAGATTATTGGTGACCGAAAATACATTTGGCACACTCTTTGCCTGCACCCCGGCAATTTGTTTGTCCATTGCTCGAGACACCACACCGTCGAGCGTAACGTTTCCATTCTTGACGATGATATGAATGGGAGGAACGGCTCGCATAGCGTACTGATTCAAGACTTCGTTGCCATAAATTGCCCGGTACTCGGCCCTCCGGATTCCGTCGTCCATCATCGAGGTGGGGAGCACCTCAATTTGGTTGTCAACGTGCTCAACCCCTTCGATTCTCTTCACTACATTCTCGGCGTCTGACTTCAAAACTGGTTGTGACACCTGGCCGAGTAAGGTGACCGTGCCGTCGGGAGAGACCTTGTATGCAAGGTTATCGAACACTCCGTAATAGGGAAGCAACACCAGTTCGTGGCGCACTTCCTTGGTCACGCGTGCGAAATCTTTTTGATTGAGTTCTGCACCGTTAGCGCCCTGTCCAAACACCGCAGCCTGCCCAAGCAAACATGCCACCGCCGACGCGAACGCCCAAGTCAGTCTTAATGACCGCATGTCTTTCTCCTTCCACAATGCAGTTTGAGTATTCCGGTGGGTTGAGGAACGAGCAATACAGCAAAGACCGTAGCCAAATGGAGAACATTTGGGAGAGATGTGAGATTTACCCTGAAAGCTGGGGATTTTTAGCGAAGGGCCCCTAGGCGCGTGCCGAAAGTAGGGTCAGGATTTCGCGCAAGCCTTGACGTATAGGGGTAAGGTTCGCGCTTGCGGCAATAGGGAATGGCAGTGGCGGCTGCTTTTTGTCATTCTTACTCTCGGCGCGCAGGTGCTGACGGGCGCCCGATATGGTAAAGCCCTGCTCGTAGAGCAGTTTCTTGATACGCAGCACATTTTCGACGTCTTTCCGGCGATACATGCGCTGGCCGGTGCTGCTTTTGATCGGCTTTAGCTGGGGAAATTCCGTTTCCCAAAAACGCAACACGTAAGCCGGAAGGTGACAAAGTTCAGCGACCTCTCCAATGCGAAAATAGAGCCGCTCGGGAATGACAACGTCCGGAACCTTCGCGCTCTTGATCGTGCCTTTAGTTCGAGGTGCCATTGAAATCCTTGATCCATCCCGCCACGGGCGCGGAGTTCAAATTTGCTACTCGCGTTTCTATCACCACTGGGCCTTTAGAACAACCTGATTTTGCGAAGCGGCAGCAATTGGGGTTCGAAGTGGACAAAGCTTGCAAGATCGCCGGCCGTCATTCTCACGCTTCCACCGGCATCTTCACGATTTTCTTTTGGATAGCATAAGTAACCAATTGGGCCCGGTTGTGCAAGTCGAGTTTGCGCATAAGGTTAAACTTATGCGCCTCTACCGTTTTCGCACTCAGGCCAAGGCGCCCGGCCGCCTGCCGGACCGAAAGTCCTTCGGCAATCAGTTTAACAATCTGGCGCTCCCGCGGAGTCAGAGCGAGACTCCGTCCTAGCCCGGGCATCCTGCGCCTGTGAGCGCCATTCGCCACCTTCAGAACCAATTCAGGGCTGAGATATTTGCATCCGGCATAAACTTCCCGTACCACGCGCAAAAGCTTATGAGGCGGTACATCTTTGAGTAAGTAGGCATCGGCATTCACCCTGAGGCACTGTGCCAGGTATTCCGGATCGTCGTGCATGGTTAGAAAGATAAGGCGCAGGCCGGGACATTGTTCACGTATAAGGCGTGCTGCTTCGAAGCTGGACATACCAGGCATGCCTATGTCCATCAAAATCACATCCGGCCTTAGTTCGCAGGCCTTCTGCAATGCTTCGGAGGCATTTCCCGCCTCGCCAATGACAGCAAAATCTTCTTCCCCTTCCAGTAGTCGCCGGATTCCAGCGCGGAAGAGGGTGTGATCGTCGATGACTAGACAGCGGATGGTCATTCGAAGATGGCGGGCTTTTTCCGAGATTTGGCCGACATGGCCATGGGCTGATCTGAGGTCCAATTCTGTTCAGAACGGGGAACATACTCAATTACATTTGCCAAGCGCCGTTCTCCAATTGCCTGCTTGGGAGCCGCATCCGCAACGGGCACGGGCAGAGTCACCTTGACGCAAGTTCCTCCGCTGCGACGCGCGCGAATTTGAACTGTCCCTCCTAAAGCTGCAAGCCTCTCTCTCATTCCGACAAGTCCATAGGGATGATCGGCGCACCTTCGGCTGGCGCGAATGCCCAGGCCATCGTCTTCCACCGACAGGCAAAGCATTCCTTCGCGATGCGTCAGCCGGACCGCAAAAGCTTGCGCCCCGGCGTGCTTTACGACGTTGTGCAAAGCCTCTTGCAGCGTGCGGTAGAGGGCTAATTCCAATTCACGATCGAGCCGTCTGAGGTCGATTGGGAGCTCTACCCGAGCGCGCATTCCGCTGATCTTGGCTACCTCCTGCACTTCCTTGCGTAGCGCCGGCAACAACCCGAGTTCGTCCAAGGCGCGCGGCGACAGGCATCGGATGATCCGCCGCAGGTCTTCGACGGTGGCATCCAGCAATTTGAGCGCTTCACGAATTTTGGCTTGTGCTTCGGAACTCTGCTCCTCGCTGGCCAGCATGGCAAGGTAGAGCCGCAGAACCATAAGGCCCTGTCCAGTTCCGTCGTGCAGCTCGCGGCTAATCCGCTTCCGCTCCGCTTCCTGGGTTTGCAGGAGTTGGCGGGACAGCTCGGAGGGCTGCATATTCTCCTGTTCGGAGGTGTGGGTGGGAAGACGAGTTTTTGCTCGCGTGCTCAAAACCAAAAGTCGCTTTAAAGGATCGAAAACTCTTAGGAAGTGGCGGTCCGAGCTGTGTCTTGGCGCAAAACCCGATTGACGCTGCTATTGCTACAGTGGCGCCATTCTATCAATTTGAGCCGGAAAGCTCCACTGTCACCCGGCGAAAATCGCAATTTTAAACAGCCGGTTCGGAGGTTGGCGGCAGTATCAGATACAATCCAGATTTCATGTTGCGCTACTTTACCTCTGGGGAATCGCATGGAGAAGGCTTGGTTGCTTTTCTCTCCGGCCTGCCGGCCGGCTTAAGCATTGACTTGGAGTTTGTTGACCGCGAACTCTGGCGGCGGCAGCAGGGTTATGGGCGCGGCGGGCGCATGAAGATTGAAACTGATAAGGCCCATTTCTTGTCGGGGGTGCGCCATGGCGCGACCATCGGCTCGCCGATTGCGGTCCTGCTGGAAAACAAGGACTGGAAGAACTGGCAGGAATCGTTGCCGATTGAAGACGGCGATCCGGCTAAACATAAACGGGTCGCTTCTCCGCGTCCCGGGCATGCCGATTTAGCTGGCGCCCTGAAGTACAACTTCTCCGAGGCCCGATATGTTCTGGAGCGAGCTTCGGCACGCGAGTCGGCGGCGCGAGTCGCGATTGGGGCGCTGGCAAAATTATTTCTTCGGGTGTTGGGAACGGAAATTCTCAGCCACGTCGTGGGCGTAGGCGCCGTATCTTTGAATCGGGAAGTTCCTTGGGCGGAGATCGAGGCAAGCTGCAAGCGCTGTGAAGTCCTGCTCAATTGCGCCGACGTTGAGGTAGAGCAGGAAATGAAGGCGGAAGTGGACAAAGTCCTGCGGACCGGTGACTCTGTTGGGGGAATCTTCGAAGTGGTCGCTCATGGTGTTCCTCCCGGTCTTGGGACCTACGTCCAGTGGGACGAGCGGCTCGATGGCATGCTGGCCGGAGCGGTGATGTCGCTGCAGGCGGTGAAGGCGGTTGAGATCGGAGCCGGGATTCCGGCTGCCTCGGCCCTCGGTTCGGCGGTACATGATGAAATTGGATACGACGGAAAATCGGGTTTGACCGCATTCAGTCGCAGTCGCAACAATGCCGGTGGTATTGAAGGTGGCGTTTCCAATGGCGAAGATATTCGCGTCCGCGGTTATCTAAAGCCGATATCCACTTTGCGGCGGCCACTGCAATCTGTGGATTTCGCTTCGCGAGAGCCGGTCAAAGCCGCTTACGAACGTTCCGATGTTTGCGTAGTGCCTGCCGCGGGAGTGGCGGCAGAGGCCATGGTCGCGTTGACCCTGGCGCGTTGTGCGCTGGACAAGTTTGGCGGCGACTCCATGGCGGAAACACTCCGTAATTACCAGGGCTACTGCCAACAATTGAAGAATTACTGAATGATCTATCCCATCGTAAAGTTCGGAAATCCTGTTCTCGAGAAGCCGGCAGACCTGGTTACCGCTTTCGATGATGAGTTGAAGAAGCTGGTCGAGGATATGTTCGAGTCCATGTATGCCGCACGTGGCGTAGGCCTGGCTGCACCGCAGATCGGGATTTCGCAGCGCCTGGCCGTGATTGACGTAAGCTTTAAGGAAGATCCGGATGCCAAGCTCGTACTCGCCAACCCCGAGATCATTCACAAACACGGCCGGCAGCGCGGCAGCGAAGGCTGCTTGAGCATCCCGGAGTTTCGCGAGGAAGTAACCCGCGCGAAGACTGTAACCGTGCGCGCGCAAAACCTGCACGGTGAGTGGTACGAGAAAACCGGGGATGAGTTGTTGGCGCGGGCATTTCTGCACGAGACCGATCATTTGAACGGCCGGCTTTACATCAGCCACATCAGCGCGTTGAAGCGTGACTTGATCAAGCGCAAGATCCGCAAGCTGGCGAAAGCCGGGGAGTGGTAGAAATAGTTTTGATAATTTGCATTGGATAACCAGCGTAATTTGAAGGCCCCGTCACGAATTGCGCAGCGCTCAAGCTTCCCCTTGTTTTCACCGCTCAATCTCGTATTCTGCGGAACCCCGCGCTTCGCTGTGCCCACGCTGGAAAAGCTAATCCAAGCCGGTTTTCAAGTGAGCCTGGTTGTCACCCAGCCGGACCGGCCGCGAGGCCGTGGCATGGAACTCACATCATCTCCGGTGAAGCAATGCGCGCTGGACTGTGGGGATCCCGTCGCCCAGCCGGAAAAAATCAAGCAAAATGACGAGTTCCGCTCTCAGTTGACGGCGCTGAAGCCCGACGCCATCATTGTGGTCGGCTACGGCCGCATCATTCCGCCGTGGATGCTTAATCTTCCCCCGCTGGGCAACATCAATCTTCATGCCTCGTTGTTGCCAAAATATCGCGGCGCCGCTCCCATTCAATGGGCACTCGCCCGCGGCGAAACAGTAACTGGCGTGACTACCATGCGCATCGACGCCGGCCTCGACACCGGCGACATTCTTCTGCAAACAGAAGCGCCGATCAACCCTGAAGATACGGCGGAAACTCTGGCTCCCCGGCTCGCCGCGATCGGTGCTGATTTGATGATCGAGACGCTGCGCGGCCTGCAGTTGCGATCGATTCATCCCAGGCCGCAAGACCATTCGCAAGCTACGCTCGCGCCGATCCTCAAGAAAGAATACGGCCGGATCGACTTCCATCGTTCCGCCGTAGAGATTTGCAATCGCTTGCGCGGATTTCAACCCTGGCCCGGCGCATTTACCACTTTTCGCGGACGCAATCTCAATGTGTGGTCCGCAAAAGCTCTGCCGGAAGCTACGCCGGAGGGACAACTCCTCGTCGACGGCGATCGCTTGTTAGTAGGATGCGGCGGCAGTACCGCACTTGGGCTGATCGAGGTTCAGCCGGAAGGAAAAAAGCGCATCTCCGCTAAGAACTTTATTCACGGGTATCGCCCAAAGAGCGGAGAAAAATTGGGTCTGTAACCCCCTTTTGGACTATGCCTGTTTCGCCCTCCCGCGCCGCTGCCTTTGAAATCCTTCTTCGCGTGCAGCGCGAGGATGCATACGCGTCCGAACTGCTGCACTCCTCGCAATACGCCCCCCTCTCACCATCCGATCACGCGCTGGCCATGGAATTAGTGATGGGCGTTCTGCGCTGGCGTTCGCAGCTCGATCAGAAAATCGTGGCCCATTCTGCGCAGCCACTGGAAAAGCTCGATCCCGAAGTGCTCACCTCACTGCGGCTCGCCGCCTATCAGCTGAATTTCCTAAATCGCATACCCTCGAGGGCCGCAGTAAACGAAAGCGTTGAGTTGATAAAGAGGGCCCGTAAGCGCTCGGCAGTCTCGTTCGTGAATGCCGTCCTGCGCAAACTGGCTGCGGAACCGCCTCAAAAAAACCACGCCCGCACAATCTTAGAAAGCGAAAATCCGATCGACCTGGCGGAGCGATCCGCGCATCCAGCATGGATGGTCGCAAGATGGCAACATCACTTTGGCCACGATGCCGCGCGTCAAATTTGTGCTCACAATCAGGAGATTCCCCCAACGGATGTCCGTTTGACATCTCGTGGTGCCGAAGACGATCTGAAACAACAAGGAATCGAACTGGCCGCGGGGCCGCTCTTAACTTCGGCGCGGCGGGTAATCTCGGGAAATCTGTCCAATACGGTTCCCTTTCGGCAAGGCACGGTTTCCATTCAGGATGGAGCATCTCAATTGGTCGCGCTGCTGGTGGGGAATGGCGACAAGATTCTTGATTGCTGCGCTGCGCCCGGGGGCAAGACCCGCATACTCGCGCAGCGAAATCCAAATGCAACGGTGTTGGCAACGGAGATCCATCCTCACCGCGCTCGACTACTGCGCAAATTGGTCCCGGAACAAAATGTGCGTGTCATTGCCGCAGATATCCGCCAATTACCACTAAATCAACTGTTTGATCGCGTGCTCGCCGATGTTCCCTGCTCTGGCACGGGAACACTCGCCCGCAATCCTGAAATTAAATGGCGGCTCAAACCGGAAGATCTCCCGAATCTCCCCACTCGGCAGCTGGCGATTCTCCGCTCAGCAATGATGTACGTCGCACCCGGGGGCAGGCTGGTTTATTCAACCTGTTCTTTGGAACCCGAAGAGAATGCTGAAGTGGTGGAAGCTGCGCTCAGCGGCACAACTTCATTTAGGGTTTGCGACTGTCGGTTGGAGTTGGAAGAACTCCGGCTAGCCAGTCAGCTGGCATGGGACGATATGGACTCGCTCACCCGCGGCCCCTATCTGCGGACCATTCCCGGAATTCATCCCTGCGACGGCTTTTTTGCCGCGATTTTGCAGCGCGCTTATTGAACTTGGAAGTTGATAGTGGCGCCTGAGATCACCTTGTCGCCGGGCGCCGGATTTTGGGATGCGATTAAACTCGTCGGCGACGCAGCGCTTGGGCCCGTCGAAGCGCCTCCTGCACTTTGAGCCGGTGATACCGTTCCCAGCCGCAGCCCAGCATTCTGAAGAAGATTCGTTGCTTTCCCGAGCGGCTGACCAATCAGACTGGGCATCAAAAATGCCTGCGCAGCGGGCTGACTTGCCACCAGAAGGCCAATCTTAGGGTCGGAAATACTGCTGGCGGTGGGTGATGGACTTTGCGCGATCACCTGATCCACGGCGTCGCTCGGCCACGCTACCTCGGCTACGGAGCTAACGTTCAAACCGTGGCGCGCAATATTCATTTCGGCCGCCCGCTCGCTCTCGCCCTCAACGTTGGGGACCTGTACCCGCTGCGCTCCCAGGCTCTGCGCGACCCGGATCTCCCACCCCCGGCGTACCAAAGTCCCAGCGGGCGGAGCCTGCGACAGAATTTTTCCCGCGGTGACGGTGGCGCTGTAATACTCCTGCTCGACCGACAAACCGAACCCTTCTTCCTCGGCGATGCGGCGGGCTTCGGCGGGGGTTTTATTCACCAGGTTCGGTACCTCAATTTCACGGCCGTGGATCGCATAGCGCATTGTCGTGAGGGCGGAAACCAGAGCCACTACGATCAACACTAGCGTCAAGAGCGCGAAGCGGAAGAATTTCTTCATTTAGCTAAGGATCACAGGTTCCCCAACTTGTTAATGGGCCTCGTCGCCTGCCGGTTTGTCGTTAGGCGTGTCCAACTTCACGGGAATCGTGGTCGGCGCAATCGCCGGGGGTACCTGAAACTGGCCAGGATCTTTGCCCGCCATCGCAATTTTCATAAAATTCATCCAGATCGGCAAGGCGGCGCGAGCCCCAGTCTCTTTATCGCCCAGCGATTTTTTCTCATCATAGCCAACCCACACTCCGCAGGTCGTCGAAGGAGAAAAGCCTACGAACCAGGCATCGGTAAAGTCATTCGTGGTTCCGGTTTTTCCAGCCAGCGGAATCTTCAGACTTGCCGCAGCAATTCCAGTTCCGTGCTGCACCACATCCTCAAGCAGCGAAGTCATGATTCGCGCCGTGCGGGCCGAGATCACATCCTTGACTTCCGGGAAATCTTCTTCAAGCACGCGCCCGTCATAGTCAGCCACTTTGGTGATGTAGCGTGGAACAACCCGCACCCCGTCGTCGGGAAAAACGCTATAGGCAGAGGTCTGCTCCAGCGGCGTGATTTCAACAGCGCCCAGCGCGACTGGCAAAAAAGGCGGAATGGTCGAAGTGATTCCAAAACGGCGGGCGAAGTCAATAACAGTCGTAATGCCGAGGCTGTCTGCCAATTTTAGAGCCGGTATATTGCGCGACTGCGCCAACGCACGGCGGAGCGTGATCACGCCTTCGAAACTTTCGTCGTAATTGTGTGGCGTGTAAGGCCCCGAGGGAGTTTGAAACGTCACGGGTGCGTCAAGAATCGTGTCATCGGGAGAAGCGCCGCGGTCAATTGCAGCGGTATACACGAAAGGTTTGAACGATGATCCAACCTGGCGTAAGGCCTGCGTCGCGCGGTTGAACTTTGAGTCGTTGAAGTCGCGGCCGCCGACCATCGCTCGAATAGCCCCGCTGGCATTATCGATCGCAACCAACGCGCCCTGCGCGCCGGAGTCTTGCTCCAGGCTGACTTGGGCCTGGTGCCCCGCATCAAGCGAAAGAATCTTTACATACACCCGGTTCCCCGGCCAAAACATTTCCTGAAGCTGGTGGCGGGTCCACGCGGCGTCGGCGGGCGTAAGCGAAGCGACGTAAGCGCCAATTTTCAGAGTGGCGGAAGCTGGCGAAACCGCCACAACCAAGGCGTGCATATAACCATTCGCTTGTGGGTCATCATCCCAATCGGGATCGTGATAATTCTCCAGCGTCACACCATTCGCGAGCACATTCGGCAAGTTGCCTTTCCAGCCGCGGCTGCGCTCGTAGGCGGCAAGACCGTCCTCAACCGCCTGGTCGGCGGCCCGCTGCAGATCCAAATCGAGCGAGGTGTAAACGCTCAAGCCTCCCGAGTGGACCTGTTCAGTTCCATATTTCGCTTCCAAATAGCGGCGAATTTCCTCTACAAAATAAGGCGACAGGGAATTCTGATCATGCTCCAAATTGAGCCGGAGGGGCTCATCGCGGGCCTCATTGGCGACCTGTGCCGTGATCTTGCCATCCTCGAGCATGGAGTTGATCACCAGATTGCGCCTTTTCAGCGCGCGATCAGGATGATTGATGGGAGAGTAGTAGATGCCTGATTTTGCCAACGCCGCAAGCAATGTGGCTTCGTCTAATGTCAATTGCTTGGCCGGTTTGCTGAAGTAGTATTCCGAAGCAGCTTCGAATCCATAAGCACCATGCCCGAGATAGATCTGATTTGCATACAGCGTGAATATCTGCGGTTTGGTGAAACGGCGTTCAATCTGAATTGCTAATAGCGCCTCTTGAATCTTGCGGTGGAAGGAACGGTCCGGAGACAAAAATAAATTACGCGCCAGCTGCATGGTCAGGGTAGACGCGCCTTGGACCCTTCCCCCCGAAACGATATCCCGATAGGCTGCTCCTAGAATCCTCCCAACGTTAATGCCCCAGTGCCGGTAGAAGTCTTTGTCTTCGATGGAAATTAACGCATCGCGCAGCACTGGAGGAAAATCATCGTAGCTCGCCACCACGCGGCGTTGCAGCGCGAACGACCCGATAATGCGCCCCTGATCGTCGTAGAGTTGCGTTACCGAACTGGGCCGGTAACGCTCCAGGTCTTCCACCTGAGGCAGGTTGGTTGAGTAAACCAGGAGCATTCCGGCAGCGCCGCCGATGAGCGCCGAGAGCACGACCAACAATGCAAACAGAAGCCGTGCCGCTACCTTCCCGCGATTACCCTCCAACTCCGGCGAGGGAGGGTCGGCATATTCCAGGATGGACTGCATCAGGAACCAACTTCAGGATAGCAGGCGTGCGAAACCCAAAAAGATCCCGGCCATGCCAAACATGCATTCTTTATGCCTCTGGTAACCGTCATTGATTTACAGCCATCGATAACAAAACAATCGCGCGCCCGAAGGCGCGCGATTTTAGACGTTAGGTACTTCCAGCTATGTGGCTTTGGTCGTCAGCAGCTGAATAGCTTTCTGCATCGGCAGATCCTGCTGCGGCGTAGCCTGCGGTTTCTGTTGTTGTTCCGGTGCGGCTTCATCCTCGTCATCATCGGGAAGGGCCGAGTCGTCATCGCTGGACGCAACCATAACATTCGGCGTTACCGCCGCATCCTGAATGGCCTTGCCGCTCGGCGAATAATATTTGGCGACCGACAATATGACCGCTCCTCCGTCTGCTAGATCAATCGTCTTCTGCACAGTGCCCTCGCCGAAGGTCTTGTCTCCTACCACGTCGCCGCGAGCATTTTCCAGAATGGCAGCAGCCACGATTTCCGCCGCTCCCGCCGTGCCCTTATTAGTTAACACTGCCACCGGCAAACTGGTGATGGCTTTAGAGGGATCGGCGTTGAAATTCTCACGAGGAAACTTCTGCCCTTGCAGATAAGCAATCGTGCCATGATTGAGAAAAAGATTGGCGGTCGCGATACCTTCCGACTCTTCGCCCTCGGCGCAGTTGCGCAGGTCGAGAATCAGCTTTTTGGCGCCGGCTTTTTCCAATTCCTTGATTCTAGCTGCAACCTCTTGCGATTTTCCCTTGGTGAAGGCATCTACGCGGATGTCGCCAATCCCATTCTCCATCAGCTTTTCGCTGACCGCCGGAATATTCACAACATCACGCGTGATCACCAGCTTTTGAGGCTCTGCGCGACGGGCACGCACAACGGAAACCGTTATCGTGGAACCCGGCTGCCCCTCCAGCATGTTGTGGATTTCAGCTAAAGAAATGTCGTGCGTCGTCTTGTTTTCGATCGCTTCCAGAATGTCCGAAGCCTGCAAGCCCGCCTTATCGGCCGGACTGCCGGGGATCACGGAAACGACCGTGGCGTAGCCGAAACGCTTGGAAACTGCCGCGCCAATCGAACCCTTCGCGTCTGTTTTTTGAGACTTGTATTCTTTGTATTGCTCCGGTGTGAGGTAACTGGAATCGGGATCGAGTGAATCCAGCAGCCCGTGCAGAGCGCCGTCGGTTACTGATGTGGTATTGGGTTCGTCCACATATTCACTGCGTACCCGCGAAAGCACTTCGCTGTACACTTGAATTTGGCGGTAGGCGCCGTCATTATTGCTGGAGGCGTTTACTTTCATTCGTCCCGCCACCGTAAACAGCAAGAGCGCCGCAGAGCACGTCAAAATTACAGCCTTCATTTTCATGGACATCAGATTTATCTTCTTCGAGAGGGACTCACTTCCTGGAGGAAGTTGCTAGCATTATATGCCTTTAGATGCGCCCTTTTGTGATTTGCTGCGCTACCGGGGTCGATCTTCGGTAACTATAGAAGCGCATTGGCTTTCATCCTGTGCGGCAACCCTGAAATCCCATTTTTCTCCCCTCGGCTTAGAGTATATTTCTCCAGCGAAAAGGTGAAGATCATGAAATGGACCACTCTTTGGCTCGTACTGGTTCTGACAGGTTCCGGCGCAGCGCAAACCGGAGGATGGAAGCAGCTTTTTAACGGGAGAGATCTCACCGGGTGGAAGCACGTCGGTCCTGGCGAAATGACGGTGGAGAATGGATTGATCCGCACTCACGGCGGCATGGGGCTTTTATATTGGACCGGCGGCAAACTGGGGAATTGCCTGATCCGCGTGGACTATCAGATGCGCGATCACGACGATAACTCGGGTGTTTTCATTCGCATCCCGCTCGAACCACGCGAAGCATGGATGCCCGTGAACTACGGCTATGAGGTGCAAATTGACGACGATCCCAATGGCGAGGACGATACTCACATTACCGGCATGCTGTATTCGCTGACCTGGCCGCTGGCAAAGCCAGGAAAACCTGGGCCGCAATGGAACACGATGGAAATCACCCTTGACGGCCCGCGAACCATCGTTGCGCTGAACGGAGTCAAAGTCACGGACTACAAAGAGGGCGATCCCGTCCCTCCCCGCCACTTTAGCTTCGAACCGGAGCGCGGATTGCGTCCCAACGAGGGTTACATTGGGTTGCAAAATCACAGCGATAAAGACATTGTATATTTCAAGCAAGTCGCGGTTAAGATGATGAAGAAATAGAGGTTAGTCCAGGAGATCTCATGTCACCAAGTCAGTTTTCCCGGCGGAAATTTCTGGAGCTGAGCGCCTCGGCCGCCGGCGCGTCTTTGGCCGCGAAAACTATTCTTCTGGACCCCGAGCCCACCGCAGCCCTGCCGCGTTCCGCTGCACCCAGCGACCGTGTGCGGTTCGGCATGATCGGTATCGGTATGCAGGGAACCGGCCTTTTGACCAAATCCATCGAACTGCCCGGAGTCGAGTGCGCCGCGGCGTGCGATCTCTATGATGGCAGGCATTTGCATGCCCGGGAGATCGTAAAATCCTCTCGCCTTCCGATCACCCGCCGGTACTTCGATCTACTGGAAAACAAAGAGATTGATTGCATCGTGGCTGCCGTTCCTGATCATTGGCACAAGCAGATGGTGGTGGACGCGGTGAACG
The DNA here is from genome assembly GCA_963834075.1 of uncultured Acidobacteriaceae bacterium. GTDB lineage: Bacteria > Acidobacteriota > Terriglobia > Terriglobales > Acidobacteriaceae > PALSA-270. Next base: position 402,186 of record CAWIAH010000010.1, on the reverse strand, counting down.
CCGGAAAAGATATCTATTGCGAGAAGCCGATGTCCCACACACCAGACGACGGGGTTGAAATGGTAGCGGCGGCGCGGCAAAGCGGACGAATTGTGCAAATTGGCTCGCAACGTGTTAGTTCTGTGATTTGCGCCAAAGCCAATGAACTAATCGCTCAAGGAATTTTAGGCGATCTGATGATGGTGGAAGGCTTGTTTGGCCGCAACGACCCCAGCGGAGCCTGGGAATATCCGCCACCGCCAGATCTCTCGCCCCACACTTTAGATTGGGATACCTGGCAGGGCACTGTTCCCAAACGCGCTTTCGACGCGAATATTTTTGCTCGCTGGCGCTGCTGGAAGGAATACGGCACGGGGGTGGCCGGCGATATTATGGTCCATCTTATCAGCGGCATGCAGCGCATGCTGGCCATTAACGAGGCACCGAGACGAGTCATGTCCATGGGAGGAATTCTGCGTTGGAAGGATGGCCGCAATATGCCTGATGTCCACACTGTGCTTTTGCAGTACGGGCATATCCCGGTTTACATCCGTCTAAACCTGGGCACCGAAGCCCCGCTCACTTATCGCTTTATGGGTTCAAAAGGGATACTTGAAGTCGTGCCGACCTCGATTACCTTCACACCGCAAACCGGCAAAGACAAAGAGCCGAGTTTCTATGCGGAAAGCTTTCCCAAGAGCATGCGGGACGAATATTTCAAGAAATGGCATGAGGAGAATGACCCCGTGCCCGGCGAGGAACCGACCCAGGAAGGCATATCCTACGTGGGCTGGTCCATGGACGATGTAAAACCCCATCTCTGGAATTTCTTTCAGGCAGTCAAGTCGCGCCAGCCGGTTATCGAGGATGCCGTTTTTGGCCATCACGCGGCGTTGGCGTGCCACATGGCCAATGCTTCATATTTTCGGGGTGCTCCAGTCTATTGGGATGAAGCGTCGCAGATGATGAGAAGCTAGACCGAACCGCGCAGCAGGGCCATCAAGGGAGCTTAAAGTCCACGGTGACTTGGGTTTGGGCCTCAACCGCTTCGCCGTTCAGGAGATAGGGTTTGTAACGCCAATTCCTTACCGCATCAAAAGCTGCTTCACCGAGTAACAATGGTCCCCGGACGAGTTTTAGCTCTAAGATTCGTCCGTCTTTTCCGATCCATGCCTGCAATACCACGGGACCCCGCAAGCCCGAGCGCAGGGCTTGTTCCGGATAATTGGGGACAATTTTGTCCAGCAGCATCTTCTCTGACAGCGCACCCGGAATGCTTACCGGCCGCAACGCATCCATCAGCGCTGGCTTTACCTCGGAAGCCACTTCGCGAGCTGCGTTCAGCCCGGGGAAAGGGGATCCCAGGCTTTCCGGAATATTGGCGCTGCGCGACGATGGAGTTTCAGTGGCCATCGAGCCGGGGGTGTCGGACGGCTCCTGCAACGCGGCGGATTGAGGGATGGGTGCCGGGGTATGGCTCGTGAAGTCTGCGAGTGCGCGCTTCGAATTGCGCACCGGGGTAATTCGAATGGCCCCTGACTTACTTTCCGCTGTTGTATTGAGTGTTATGTCCTGAGGTTGCATAGCCTCAGCCTGAATAACGTCGGACGAGGGCTGATTCACGCTTTGGGGGTTCTGTAGACTTTCACGGGGTGTGCTGGCAAAAGCAGCCGTCATCGTACTGAGCGGGCGGCTGAAGACATAACCGACAACGAAGAAGATGGCGCCAATAGCGGCACTGCGAAGCAGCAGACTCCGCCGCATAACTGGCGGAAAGCTCGCTACGCGCTTGGGCCGGAGCGTCTTCCTGGAGCCGGAATCTCCCGTCAAACCATCTCCAAATGTGGCGAAGCTAAGATGAATCGGGGCCGGTTGCGCTACCAAATCTGGCGTCGAGGAAGGCAGGGAAGCAGTGGGCCATCCTGGCACCGGTTTGGCTTGCGGCGCTGCTTTTGCCGGCAATGGCTGAGTCTGCGGCCACGGAGCCAAGGGCGGCGATGGGTGCGTTGGTGGTGCCGGTGGACCCGAGATATGAGGCGCAGTTATCTGGCGACTGGTGAAGGCTTCGCAGGTGAGTAAAGCGTGGCGAATCCGATCGGGGCGCAAAGGCTTGCTAAGGACCAGATCCGCTCCCGCATGTTCCAGAGCGGCTCGTGCAGCGGCCTTGCCCACCACGATAGCAAAAAGGTTGTGATTTGCCTTTGATTCTCGCGCCGTTTTAAGCAGGAAACTGGCTTCGAGTCCGTCATCCCAGTCCACAGCCAGCACGCTGAAAGCTTTACTGGTCAGAAGGCGAAGTGCAGCAAAAATCTCGTGGCTAGCCTCTACGTCGAGGCTCAACTCCTGGAGCGTGCGAGTCAGTTGATGAGATGTCTCCTGGTCAGAGGAGAACAGCAGAGACCGTGGCGACATACTCCGAGGCTAATGGCGCGGCACCAGACTCACAAGTTACGAGCGACCCCTTAAAGCCGGCAGGAGGGCAGGTAACTTACCCGTCGTTACCTGACCGTTCGTACATACCGCGGTCCGCGCTCGTTCCTCATCAATCGCGTTGGATACCAATGAATTTGCGATTGGACACGCGCCGTGCGACTAAATTAGTGTCAGGAAGTGAGGTAAGACTTCTACGGCTGGCGCTAGCACCGCAAAATATCCGCAAATTGACCGACCCCTCTCTCATCGCGGCAGATCTCGTGCCGCGGCCATGATTTCTGTCGTTCGGCGTTTGGGTATAGCCATATTTTTCGTATTTGTGGGCTTTGTACCGACCTTGCTCCTGCAGCATTATTTCGTCTATCCATTTATATTTCTTTTCTTTGGAGCAGTGATGGCAAGCGCATGGTTCGGGGGAACCAGCGCGGGCTTATTCTCCGTGTTCCTGTCGACGGTGCTGGTGGAATACTTCTTCGTTCCGCCGCTTCATTCTTTTGCCATCAATTCCACCGCGGAAAGTTACTTCATCGCTTTCGTAGCCTGTGCCTTGGTGGCAAGCTGGGTGAGTTCCGCCCAAAAAAAGAGTGAGGAGGCTTTGAAAGAAGCGCGCAACCAACTCGAAATTCGCGTCTCCGAAAGAACCGCCGCGCTTATGCAGACGCAGGCTGATCTGGCCCGCTTATCGCGAGTGATGAGCATGGGTGAATTGACGGCAGCGGTCGCGCATGAGATCAGCCAACCGCTCACTGCGGTTGTGACCCATGGTTACGCCTGCCGCGAGTGGCTTGCGGCGAATCCCCCCAATTTTGAGAAGGCCCGTCAGACCACGGACCGGATTATTCACGATGGAACCCGCGCCGGCGCGGTGGTGACGCGGATTCGGGCGCTCTTCAAGAAGGAAGCGCCGCACAAGGAATGGGTTGACGCGAATGATGTGATTCGGGAATTGATATCTTTTTTGCGGGATGAGATTCTTAGACGTCATGTGACGGTGGGGCTCGAATTGACCGATCATTTGCCGAACGTGCTGGCTGATCGCATTCAATTACAGCAAGTATTGCTCAACCTTGTGATTAACGGTATGGATGCCATGGCGGAATTTACTGACCAACGACGGGAGTTGCTGATCCGTTCTCACAAGCAAAACCCGGACGAAATTCTTATTCAGGTATTGGATTCCGGGGTAGGACTAGAGGCGCATAATCCGGAAGAAATATTCCAGTCTTTTTTTACGACCAAGCCGCACGGGGTTGGCATGGGATTATCCATTAGCCGGTCTATTATTGAATCGCACCAGGGACGTTTATGGGCGGCGAAGCGTCCGGAAGGCGGCGCGATCTTTCAATTCACTTTGCCGCTTAATCCACGAGACTTGGATGACTGAAGAGCAACCGATCGTTTACGTGGTGGATGACGACGCATCCGTGCGAGATGCTATTGGGAATCTGCTTGATTCGGTGGGATTTTCCGCGGTGGTGTTTGGGTCAACCGAAGAATTTATGCGGGCGCCTCGGCCGACTTCTGCGGCGTGTCTTGTGCTGGATGTTCGTCTCCCCGGGAAAAGTGGGCTGGAATTTCAAGAGGATCTCGAAAAATCTGGAATAAAGATTCCAATCATTTTCATCACCGCGCATGGCGATATTCCCATGACCAAGCGGGCGATGAAAGCTGGGGCGATAGAATTCCTGACCAAACCGTTCGAGAAAAACGATCTTCTCGAAGCTATTGACCAGGCAATCCAACACGATCGCCAACTACGCCAAGAGTCGGACGCGCTGGCGGTCATTCAATCCCGGCTGGATGAGCTTTCTCCTCGTGAACGCGAAGTGATGGACATGGTTGTGGACGGAATGATCAATAAGGAAATTGCGGCACGATTAGGTTTAAGTGAGGTAACCGTTAAAATTCATCGCGGCCGGGTGATGCAAAAAATGCAGGCTCCGTCTCTCGCCGACCTGGTCAGAACCGCGGAAAAACTGAGGCCCAACACCCGCAGATAAGCATTATCGCCTTCCTGCCATAACTTTTTTCTATCGCAAAACATACCAAAGGATGATTGTGCTGGGAGCGATTGCTGTTTAGCGTTGCAGCATGAAGGCAAGCGCCCAGGAGCGGACGAACGATCCTCCGGCAGCAATAGCCACGAACCCGTCAAGCTACCCGCTCGCTCTGGAGCCGGACATCGCTTTGCTGCACGAGACGGCGCGCCGTTTGGCCATGGATTCCCCCTTAGAAGAGGTCCTCGCGGAGGTCGTCGAAGGCGCAGTTTCGGTTGTGAAGACGGATTCGTGTTTCATCTATACGGTTGAGGGGGAGCAACTTGTCTTGCGGGCTTCGAAAAACCCTCACCCCGAAGTCCTAAATCGCTTGAAACTCAAGCTGGGGGCTGGAATCACAGGATGGGTTGCGGAACAACGGCAACCTGTAGCGATTGCCCAACGGGCTTTCGAGGATCGCCGTTTCCAGATGTTCAACGAGTTGCCCGAAGACCGTTTCGAGGCATTTCTCTCGGTGCCCATTCTCAACCGGAAGCGAGTGGTCGGCGTGATTAATCTTCAGAACCGGGATCCCCATCGTTATAGCGAGCGGGAGAAAAACTTGATCTCCACGCTGGGATTTCTGGCTGGGGCGGAAGTGGAGCGGGCGCGCCTGGAAAACGAAAACCAGGCGCTTTCCAGCCGCCTTGAGGCGCGTAAAGTGCTAGAGCGCGCCAAGGGAATTTTGCAGGATGAAATGAAGATTCATGAGGAAGATGCCTATTTGATTTTGCAGCGCCAAAGCCAGCAACGACGCAGGCCCATGAAAGAAATCGCTGAAGCCATTATTCTCAGCCGCGCCATCAAGCAGTCGTCGATCTAATTCAAATCAGAAAATCGCTTTCTACAACGTGGGTTTCCGCGAAAGCGGCCACAGGGCTTGGTGTGCGCGCCAGGATTTACGAAATAATCTTCCCCATAAAAAGTTTGAATTTGACTTGCCAGCCGAGTGCCCTCAGAATCCCTTGCACTAAAGTTTTGGATGTATTGTCTCCCTCTTTTCAACGTCGAGAAGAGGCGATCCCCAAGGCACGATGCCGTGCCAACCAAGCGATAACTTAACTGGAAATGCGGCACCAGCGGATGCGCTGACTGCTTCATTGCTGAATCCCAGTAGAAGTCGGGAGGTTGGTTTCTGCGTGGCCGCAAAGTCCACTGGAGACGGAAAAGGTGATGAAGATGATTTTGCTCGAAATCGTGCTGGCGGGATTTTTTGCGGTGGCGTGCTTTCGGGCTCGTGGCCCGGTCGCCAGTGATCAGAAGCCAAGGGTGACCGACCTTTTCCGGCTTTCAGACCGGCTGGAGAGATTCAAGCGTTCACGATGGCAGTGGTTTTCCATGGTGGCCTTCATGCTGGTCTTGCGGATGCAACAGCAACTTCCGCTGGCATTGGAAGCCATGGCGCTGGTGATGTTGGCAGTCTTTGTGGCACTGCCGGTCAGAGTCGAGGCAAAGGGGGTGGCTAGGGTCCGGTAGGTCGCGTCGGCTGGTCGGTGATTCGTGGATTTCCAATTTAGAAAGGACCCTTTGGGTCGAGGAGGAAGTATTTATGGCAGCGAACACAGGGCAGGGCAAGAGTTTCCTGGTGTTTCTGATTGGGCTGTTGGTGGCGTGCGCCGGAGTCGCATCTTTTTCCAGCGGTATGGGAAAAGTGCTCCTGTTGGTGGGCGTCGTCATCCTGTTGGCCAGCATGTTCGGGTTTCTGAAGCTGAAGCCGCTCGAAGGCAAAGTGGCGCAGAGGCCAGGGCCGACGGGAACGAAGCTTGTTGGTGCTTTTGTCGCCGTTTTCGGATGGCTGGTGACATTGTTTGGCATGCACCTCGTGGACAGTGTAGGCGGGCGCATTGGCTTTGCTCTGGTGGGCATCGCAGTCAGCCTGTTCGGGATCATCTACATTCTGCCCGCGGCCTTTAACAAGAACGCGATCTGGAAAGCCTAAAAAGTGGTGGTTCACCGAGGAATCCAAAAATGACTATGGAGCAGACAAGATGAAAGCGATCCGACGTCGGTGTTTTATGTCTTTGCTTACTCGCGCTCGGCCTGACGATGGGCTCAATGGCTCATGCTCAGGCTGCAGCGCCGGCCGCAGCTCCTGCTGCGGCTGCTCCTCCACCTGCCGCGGATGCCCAACTGAAAGATGCTGCGGCCAAGGCGCCCACGTACAGCCGATCTGCAAAAGGGCGACCCCGGCGGCACTATCACCGGAACTATCAACGATGTGCCGGCCGCCGACCCAAAAGCGGGCGTAACCCTACCCGATGCTGCCAATCAAGTCGGACAGAACAAAATTGCCATTAACTTCGTCTGGACGCTGGTCACTGGCTTCCTGGTCATGTTCATGCAAGCCGGATTCGCCATGGTCGAGGCGGGCCTCTGCCGCGTCAAGAACGCCAACCACACCTACATGATGAATTTCTTCGTGTACGGCTGCGGTCTGCTGGCGTATTGGCTGATCGGTTTCGCCATACAAATGGGCGGAGCAGCCGGCAACGGCAACTCGGTGGGCTCCAACCTCTCGCTCCTGAACACTCCGATGTCGTTTTTCGGCAAGGCGTGGGGCATTTTCGGAGGCGCAGGCATGTTCCTGTCCGGCCATACTTATGACGTGGGCGTGATGGTGATCTTCCTGTTCGAAATGGTGTTCATGGACACCGCGCTGACCATCGTCACCGGGGCCTGCGCGGAACGCTGGAAGTTCATTACGTTCGCAGTCTCTTCGGTGCTCATGGGCGCGTTCACCTATCCAATCTATGGCAACTGGGCATGGGGCGGTGGATGGCTGTCGCAGCTGGGAGCCAACCTCGGTATGGGCAAAGGGCTATTGCGATTTTGCCGGATCGGGCGTTGTCCACGCAGTGGGAGGCATCACAGCACTGGCCGTGGCGCTGATCATCGGTCCCCGCATCGGCAAATTCAATCGCGACGGTTCGAGCAACGCGATTATCGGGCACGACATTTCGGCGGTGCTGATCGGCTGCTTCATCCTGGCGTTTGGCTGGTTCGGATTCAATCCGGGCAGCACACTGGGCGCTTCGGCGGCAGGCAATCTGCGTATCGGCACCATCGCGGTGAACACTATGCTGGCGGGTTGCACCGGAACCTTTGGCGCCACTCCTATACATGTGGGCCCTTAAGGGCAAGCCGGATGCGTCGATGAGCGGCAATGGCTTGCTGGCCGGCCTGGTGGCAATCACGGCTCCCAGCGGCTTTGTTAGCACGGTCAGCGCCGCATCATCGGCCTGGTGGCCGGCGTGCTGGTTTGCCTGAGTGTTGCCTTTATCGAAAATGTGATGAAGGTTGACGATCCGGTTGGCGCCATTTCGGTTCACGGCACAAACGGACTGTGGGGCGTGCTTTCGGTTGGTCTGTTTGCTGATGGCACCAGCAATTATGGCGGCGCCTGGAACGGCGTTACCGGTTCGGTCACCGGACTATTTTACGGAGATGCGAGCCAGTTGGCGGCGCAGCTGGTGGGGATTTCCACTCTCATCGGCTTTGTTTTCACCTTCAGCTTCCTCTTGAATTTGGTGCTCGAATTCTTCATCGGGCAGCGGGTTTCTGTGGAAACTGAAATCGCTGGACTTGATATTCCGGAAATGGGACAGCTTGGGTATCCCGAGTTTGTCTTCCGGGAAGAAGCCGCCAAATTTACTCATGCTCCGCAAGAATTTGCGGTGGCATGATTTCAGTGTTGGAAACTTAACGGCAAGGCGCCGATCACTCGGCGCCTTGCCGATTGTTTAAGGCTGACATTTGTTACTCCGAGAACTGATAGGTCGCTTATCCAATGACAACTCAAATAACGATATCGTGCCCGACCGCAACAGATCCCGCGCTTGCTGCCCGCGTCTCTTCCTTGGCGCTGGCTTCCATTCCCTCTCAGAACCCAGACGCTTCTTCTGCGCATGTTTGCCGATCCATACCTGCTGGAAAAGGAAGACAGTGCCGCGTTAGTCGCACAGTTGCGTGACTGCGTGCAACGCTATCCCGAAGTTTCCGAGGTACGGGTGCTTTTGGGGATGGCTCTGTGCGTCAATCTCGACCCCCAGGCCGCGATTGAAGAGCTACGCGAGTCGGTGCGGCTGGCGCCAAACAGCTTTATTGCCCAGTTGAAGATGGGTGAGCTTTGGATGCGCCTTCGAGTCGTCGACAAAGCTGAGGAACACACGCGTTTGGCCGCTCTCCTCTCCCAGAGCATGGCCCAGTCGGAGTTGGCGCGCCGGCAAGCGGCTAACCTTCGCGAAATGAAGCGCGCGGGCATTGAACGTGGCGGTTATAAGATGCCTCTGTCCTGGATTGCGCGCTCCACGCGCCGTCTTTGGAGACGCAACCGGAGTGAGCCCACCGCCGCCTTGGTCGACCTCACTTAAAGCATGCATCCAGCTCTTCAGCTCGCCTTACTGGTAGCTATCTTGCTTCCAGCCAGCAAAATCGTCGCCTCTTTGTTCACCCGCTGGGGTATCCCTCCCATTCTTGGCGAACTCATGGTTGGGGTTGTACTCGGTCCCGGCGCGGTCAACCTCCTGCATCTGCACCTTTTCCACGGCGGCGAAGCCACTGGCGCCCTTATGCTGCTGGCGCAACTTGGCGCAATGGTGTTGATGTTTATCGCAGGCATTGAAACCGATATCGACCGAATGCGCGAAGCCAGTGTAGTTGCGTTCATCGTGGCGCTGTCTGGCGTGATCTGGCCATTTCTTCTAGGGGCTGGGGTTGGCCACCTGTTCGGGCTTTCCTGGCAGACCGCTTGCTTCCTGGGCGGAGCATTGACGGCGACTAGCGTTTCGATTTCTGCCCGGACTCTGATGGATGCTGGGCAAATGGCGTCTCCTGAAGCGACCGTCATCCTGGGCGCAGCAGTGATCGATGACGTCATGGGATTGTTCGTTCTGGCGTTCCTGGCGGCTTCGGTTACTTCAAATCATGGCGAAGCCTTTGGCATTGCCCCCATGGCGAGTAGTTGGCTGCAACAGCGGTCTGCCTTTGCGGCGGCGCATCCGCTGGTGATTCAAATGAGCGCCATCAGCGCTTGCGTGACGGTGTACTTTATCGTGGGCTATGGTGCGGCGCGCCGTTGGCTGGATCCGTTGATGCGGCAACTTCGCAAGCTCTCGGCCACGGAGGCGGTTCCGAGCTGTGTATTGGCTCTGGTGCTGGTCTATGCCATCTCCGCTGAATGGGTAGGGAGCGTTGCCGCCATAACCGGCGCATATTTGCTGGGCTACGTGTTTGCGGGGTCGGCATTCAAGGCAGATGTCGAGCGCAGCTTCTATGCGATCGGGCATGGATTGCTGATTCCCATATTTTTTGTCTCCATTGGCCTCACCAGCGACTATCGGGCTCTTGCGGGGCACTGGACGATGATGTGGGTCATTCTGCTCGTCGCGGTTATGGGCAAGTTATTCGGCTGTGGGCTGGCAGCCCTTGCTTCGGGCATGGATTGGGTGCGAAGCCTGCGAATCGGCTGCGGAATGATTTCACGTGGAGAGGTCGGGCTGATCGTTACAGCTATGGGTGCCAGCACGGGCATTTTTGGAAAGCCCGAAGTGGCTGTCATGGTAGCGATGGTCCTTCTTACGACTTTACTCACACCACTCGCGCTAAGAGGCGCTTATAGTCTGAAGTCTCCGCAAGATATCGCAGACGCATTACGCGACTCGGGATATGGCCAAGCGGTCCTGGAAAATGAGGCGTCGCCGGATGAGCCGAACTCAAAGGCGAGAGGGATGACCAAGCTCATCTCCGAGCCGAGTGAAATGGCCGATGCTGCTGCCCTCACTCCAAGATCGTTGCCGGAAGCGGGCAGGCGATGATGAAGGCTCCCGTAAATCCCGGGGACCAGATCGACCATTACAAAGTGGGTGACTTGGTCGCGCGCGGCGGCGTGGCATCGATTTTTCGTGGTACCGATATGCGCACTAACCGTCCGGTGGCGATCAAAATTCCTGATCCTGAAATGGAGAGCGATCCAGTCTTCGCTGACCGCTTCCGCCGGGAGGAAGAGATAGGCAAAACTCTCATTCATCCCGGCATGCTGACGGTGATTGCCGATGATCATCGTAGTCAGCTCTACCTCGTAACCGAATGGTTTGAAGGGCGATCGCTACGCCAACTGTTGGTCAAGGAGAAGAAACTTCCCCCGGATCGGGCTGTACGGATTGCCTATGGTGTATGCGATGCACTTGCTTACATTCACGGGCATGGAATCGTGCATCGTGATCTAAAACCAGAAAACATCCTGATTGATGCGGAAGATCACATCAAGTTGATTGAATTCGGGTCGGCCGCGAAGGCGGGGGCGCGACGGATTACATTTGCCAATCTGACTCAAGTGGTAGGCATGTCTCGCTACGTATCCCCCGAGGAACTAAACGGAAGACGGGGCGACGCCCGCAGCGATATTTATGCACTTGGAGTCGTCATCTATGAGATGGTGACCGGGAAAATGCCCTTTCCAGAAACAAATTCGTTTGACCGTAGCCTGAAGGATTTAGTCCCTCCGCACGAGCTTGAGCCGGCAATCTCTCTTCAGCTGCAAGAAGTGATCTACCGGGCGCTGGAACCGGAGCACAAGAGACGCTATGCCAATGCTCACGAGTTTGCTCTCGATCTTCTTCATCTAGCCCAGGTGAGGGTAGTGGACCGCTCCGCGCAGAAAAGCTGGAAGGAAACCTTAATTCTCAAGCGAAAAACGCTCGCTTATTTATCCATTGGGTTGATTCCGGTAGCGATTTTCGCATTGCTTCTTTACTTCGCGTCCCGCTAGCTTTCCAAGAAAGCGCGATTTTTAAGGGTAAACACCCGATGGACCCCACTCTCCTTCGCGGCCTCGTTGATCATTCTACGAAACAGCCAGCCGGTTTTTTTCGGACAAGAATTTCAGAGTTTCTCCGAAATGCGGTCGTGGACCTTTCGTAACAAGACGATTGGACTATGCCGTAGCAGACTTGCGCCATGTCGAGCAGGAGCGAACGACGATGGATGCGCTACCGATCTAATCTGCGGATTAAGGTCCATAGTGAGGATGTAAGTGGCGCCGCAGTCATTGAGGGCACTTGTAGCACCCTCAGCGATGGCGGTATGTGCTTTTTTGCCGTGGGCGATTTTCCTCTTGGCGCTCGCATCAGTGTGGAGTTCAGCAATCCGATCCTAGGGCAGCCCGGGAGGCGGCGCGGCACAATCCGCAACCGCACAATTTATCTTTATGGAGTCGAGTACGAAGTTGACACGTAGTTGGCGGATGCCGTGACCGCAGCCCGCTTTAGCGGGAGACGAGCTTCTCTCTCAATTCGCCAATGATGTATTTTGGTCGCGTAGTATAAACCGATTATTGACCCTGCTCGCCTGTCCTCTCACAATCGCTAACCAATCTTATGGAAGATACTCGTACGAACGAAGTCGAGGTTCGCGACCCTAATTTTGTCATTCGGCAAACCGCGCTGTGCATAATTCTTCTAACGCTACTCCTCGTCGGCAATTTTGCGAGTGCACAAACAGTTGCCGCCGATGCAAAATCCCCGGCAACCACTGAGCAAATTGCCAGTGCTGCACAGCCGTCTCCATTGCCCGCCGGTCAGACTGTGCCATCGAACAAGTCTGCTGCGGCTTCGCCCGCGAAGCACAAGATTGGGCCCTTGGAGATCTCGGTAAATTGGCGCACGCGCGCGGAAGGCTGGTATTGGTTCCAGGGCAATTCTGGAAACAGCCAATATGGCCTATGGGATTCCCTGCTGCGCGTTGGAATCGGTCAAACCGGAGAGCGCTTCGATTGGTTTCTGGAGGGAGAGCAGCCTTCTATTCTCGGGTTGCCAAATAACGCGGTGGTACCGGCTCCTCAGGGCCAGCTCGGGCTCGGTGCAAACTACTACGTTGCGAACAACAACCATACAAATGTGGCCAACGGGTTTGTGAAGCAGGCGTTCGTGAATTTCAAGCATCTCGGACCGGCTGGAGTAAAGTTGGGCCGTTTCGAATATTTTGATGGAGTGGAAGTCAAACCCGCCGATCCGCTGCTGGCTAAGGTCATCCAGACGCGCATATCCAGCCGATTAATTTCGAACTTCGGCTTCACCGCAGTGCAGCGTTCATTCGATGGAGTCCAATTTTCCGCCGATTCGGGGAAGAACAGCTTTACTTTTCTTGGCGCACGCCCAACGCAGGGAGTCTTTCAAGTGAAGGGCATGGACGAGTTGGACGTAGATACCTACTATGGCGCCTATACCCGATCAGTCGGTGGTGGAAGAAGTTCCGGAGAATTGCGCGTGTTCGGGCTGGGTTACATTGATCATCGCACCCTCGTATTGAAGACCGATAACCGTCCGGCGGCGGTACGGGCGGCGGATTTTGGCAAGATCGAAATCGCTACCTGGGGCGCCGACTACGTTCACGTGGTTAACACCACGAATGCGGGCAAATTCGATTTTCTGGCATGGGGTGTTGCGCAAACTGGGGCCTGGGGAAACCAAACACAGCGTGCGTCAGCGTTCGTGGGCGAAGCGGGATGGAAAGCCCCGGTGACTTTTCTGAAGCCTTGGCTGAGCGCCGGTTATTCCTTCGGAAGCGGCGATGGCAATTCCAATGATTCGACGCATGGCACTTTTTTCCAGGTTTTGACAACTCCCCGGCAATACGCGCGTTTCCCTTTCTACAATATGATGAATAACGAGGATTACTACGGCACATTGAATCTGCAGCCGTCCTCGAAGCTCGGGATACGCAGCGAGGCGCACGCGCTGCGGTTGGCCAGTGCTTCGGATCTTTGGTACGCCGGTGGAGGCGCGTTTCAGCCGCAGACGTTTGGTTTTACCGGCCGTCCCAGCAATGGCAGCCGGAGCCTGGCGAATGTGTGGGATGTTAGCGGCGATTATCAGGTGACGAAATCATTCAGCGCGAGCCTGTACTACGGACATGCCTGGGGCAAGAGCGTAATCGAAAAAATCTACCCGAAAGACCCCGACGGCCAGCTCATCTTCCTGGAAACTAACTTCCACTTCTAGGAAATTGGGAGCCCCGAGCACGCAATCTTAGAACTTAATTTTTTACCAGATGGGTTATGCTGTGGCCGAACTAGAATTCCGCACGCTGAAGTGAGCGTGAGGTTCTATCGGAGACCCTGGTGATCAGACTTCAGCTGGCAGTTCTCGCCGCCTTCTTTCTCTTGACCAGTTTTTTCAACGGGCCAGTCGTGCTGGCGCAATCGTATCCGCAGAGCATGTATCAGGAGATGCGGTGGCGGATGATCGGACCTTTTCGCGGCGGCAGAACGCGGGCTGTAGCCGGCGTGCCGCAGCAACCGAATGTCTTTTACGTGGGCGCGGTGGACGGCGGTGTGTGGAAATCCACCGACTACGGGCGAACCTGGACGGCTATTTTTGACCAAGAACCGACCCAGTCGGTTGGAGCGATCGCAGTGGCGCCGTCCGATCCTCGAATCGTCTACGTGGCGAGCGGAGAAGGACTGCTGCGCCCCGATCTTTCGATCGGCGATGGAATTTACAGATCCACTGACTCGGGCAAAACCTGGACTCATCTTGGATTGAGAGAAGGCCAGCAAATCCCAGCCTTAGTTGTAGACCCGCATGATCCGGATCGTTTGTTTGCGGCAGTTTTCGGACATCCTTATGGGCCAAGCAAAGAGCGGGGAATTTTTCGCTCAACCGACGGAGGGGCGACTTGGCAAAAGGTCCTCTCCGCAGGTGACGCGACCGGTGGTTCTGACGTTGAATTGGACCCTGCCAATTCCGATGTGGTTTACGCATCCCTATGGCAAGCCCGCCTCGGTCCCGGGGAGGACGACAATAGCTACGAAGGAAGCGGCGGCGGACTGTTTAAATCAACCGACGGCGGCACCACCTGGAAAAAGCTGACCAAGGGATTGCCCCAGGACCTGGTGCAAATCAATGTTACGGTTGCGGCGAGTCAACCCAGCCGGCTCTATGCCACTCTTTCCACGACCGAGCCGAGCAGCTATGGATCGGGCGAAGGGTTGGGATTCTACCGTTCCGATGATGCGGGAGAAAGCTGGTCACGCGTGACCACGGATCCGCGTCCAGCGATGAAGATTGGGGGTGGCGATTTGCCTATCCCGCGAGCTGACCCGAAAAATCCGGAGACGGTTTACAGCGCCAGCATTGTGACGGTGCGGTCTACGGACGGCGGCAAAACATGGACCAGCATCCGTGGCGCCCCGGGAGGAGACGACTATCAGAATCTGTGGATTAATCCGCAGAATCCGGATATTAACCTGCTGGTTTCCGATCAAGGTGCGCTGGTTACGGTGAACGGCGGTGAAAGCTGGAGTTCATGGTACAACCAGCCCACCGCGCAGCTTTATCATGCGAGCACAACGAACACATTCCCCTATAAGGTTTGCGGGGCACAGCAGGAGAGTGGATCTGTATGCATTTCCAACCGTGGCAATGATGGCGAAATAACTTTTCGCGAATGGCATCCGGTGGGCGCGATTGAGTACGGTTATGTGGCTCCCGATCCGCTCGATCCGGACATCATTTATGGCGCGGGTCGCAGCGACGTTTCGCGTTACCACTGGAGCACGGGACAGGTCGAAAGCATCACGCCAATCCCAGTCCGCGACGGCTACCGCGCCGATCGCACCGAGCCCATTATGTTCTCCCCGGTGGACCCTCATACCCTTTACTACGCGGCCAATGTGTTATTCAAGACGACCGATAACGGCAAGACCTGGCAGGTCATTAGCCCCGATCTTTCTCGGGAGCACCCTGAAGTCCCAGCCAGCCTGGGCGACATAAAAGACCATGACGCGAAAGCCGACAAGCGAAGGGGCGCCATCTACTCGCTGGCGCCATCTTTCAAGAATATAGAAACGCTCTGGGCCGGGACCGATGACGGACAAGTCTGGCGCACCCCCGATGGAGGGAAGAATTGGGAAAATATTACGCCGCTCGGGTTGGTTGCCTGGCGCAAGATTACGCAGATCAGCGCATCATCCTTCGATGACGATTCGGCCTACGTTTCGGCAAGCGGTTTTCGGATTGACGATCTGCATCCGTACATCTATCGCACCCACGATAGCGGCAAAACATGGCAGTTAATCACCGCCGGTTTGCCCGACGCGTCGCCGGTTGATACCGTGCGCGCAGACCCGGTACGGCAGGGTCTTCTTTTTGCCGGTACCGAAAATGCGGTTTGGGTTTCGTTCGATGACGGCGATCACTGGCAATCGCTGCAACTGAACTTGCCCCATGCCTCGATGCGGGATCTATGGATCAAGGATGACGACTTAATCGTCGCCACTCACGGACGATCGTTCTGGATTCTCGACGACATCACGCCGCTGCGGCAGATGGATGCGCGCATCGCCGGCTCGGAGTCATCGCTATTCTTGCCTTCTACCGCCTACAGAGTTCGCCGGGATACAAACACGGATACGCCTCTGCCCCCGGACGAACCTGCGGGCGAGAATCCGCCGGAGGGAGCGGTGATTGACTATTTCCTTGCGAGGCCTGCGTCTAAAGTCGAGATTGCGATTCTCGATGGCCAGGGCAACGTGGTTCGCCAATATGCCAGCACCGACCAACCGGAACGTACCGAGGAACAATTGGAGAAACAAATCATTCCTCTGTATTGGTTGCGTCCGTTCAAAGCTCTCGCCACGCAGGCCGGAATGCATCGCTGGGTCTGGGATCTCCATTATTCAGCGCCGGATACGACCGAGAAAGGCTATCCGATTTCGGCAGTTCCTCATGATACGCCGCTCGAACCACTTGGTCCGCTGGCGGTTCCCGGCCAATACGCGGTAAGACTGACAGTAGATGGCGAAAGTCACAACGTGCCGCTGACCGTGAAGATGGACCCGCGGGTGACGGCCACGGACGCGGAACTGCGGGCAACAGTTTGAACTAGAGACTCGGCTGGCTTCTCTCATGACGCATAGTTCGCGGGCGGTGAACCAGGCTCGTTCAGTGCGGGAGCAAATAAAAAAAATCGAGGACCGGGCGACTGGCAAATTATCGGCGAGCCTCTCTGAGCTGGATCAATCGATCGCGACGCTCCAAGAAGATAAGGCGAAATCAGGTGCATCCGGCTCGGCGGCCCCGGAATCTCCGAAAACCAAGCTCTCCGCCGCGAATGCCGAAGCCGGTGACCTCTATGGCCAGGTTGGAAGTGCCGATGCGGCGCCGACGGCCGCACAAATCGAGGCGACCACTTCGCTGGAAACTGACCTCAATCTCTTGCTCCAACAGTGGGATGCATTAAAAGCGAAAACAATTTCGGACCTTAATAGAAAATTGCATGCAGCAAAGTTGGACGAGTTGCGACCCGAATTGCCACCTAGGCAGGAGGAACCCGGGAACAACGAAGAATAGGCAAAATTGGGATTTGGTTTGTGCCGGTCTCGTCTTGTCCCAAGGCCGGGACTGCGACAAGCTTGCTCCAAATGTTATAGTTCGGACCTTCGCACCCGCGCTTCTTCGGGCTGACGTCAATTCATCCATAGCGAAGCGGAGGCTTTTTGTCCACTTTAAAACCAATCGGATATGCGGTCATTGGGCTCGGAAGCATCGCGGAAGTCAGCGTTTTGCCTGCCTTTCAAAACAGCACGAAATCCAGGCTGGTAGCACTGGTGAGCCATGACAAGGGCAGAGCTGAGCAATTGGGAAAGCAGTTTGGAGCGCAGCGCGGTTACGGCTACGCCGACTTCGACCAATGCCTCGCATCCCCGGAGGTTGACGCCCTATTTGTAACTTCGGTCAATGGATTGCACGCTGAGCAAACCATTCGGGCGGCCGCGGCCGGGAAGCATGTTCTTTGCGAGAAGCCAATGGCTAACAGCGTTGCAGAATGCCAGCAGATGATTGCTGCCTGCGAAAAAAATCATGTCCAACTGATGATTGCCTATCGCAAGTATTTCGAACCGAGCAGCCTCGCCTTAAAAAAACTGGCTGGGAGCGGCGAACTTGGGCGTCTCCGCCATATTCATTCGGTGTACACGGAAATTGTCGATGCCAATAAGGCGCGGGCCTGGCAACTGAATCGCAAGCTTGCAGGTGGAGGCTCGCTCATGGACATAGGTATCTACTGTGTTAATACCATGCGCCTGGTAGCCGGGACTAATCCCGTTGCCGCTGCGGCTGTTTCCTGGACCGATGATCCCGAACGCTTTCATGATGTAGAGGACAGTATCTCATTTCGTCTGGAGCACCCCGATGGACTGGTTTGTCAGGGAGCGTCGAGTTTTAGCGCCGCCGCGGCATCATTCATTCAAGTGCATGGAGAAAAAGGCTGGGCCGCACTCAATCCCGCCTTCGCGTTCGAAGAGGAGCGCCGCTTCTTTGGCAAGATTCAGGGGAAGTGGTTCGAACAGATATTTCCAGTGATCGATGAGTTCGTTTTGGAACTCGATTCCTTTTCTGCACGCATTCAAAGCGGAGAGAAAGCCGAGCCGAGCGGCGTCGAAGGATTGCGCGACATGGCTACGATCGAGGCAATTTATCGTTCGGCTGCGGAAAATCGTACCGTGCCGATTCAACAAGTTACCAGCGAACCGGGCAACTAACGGCCAAAACCCAAAGCCGTCGCCCATCCGGCCCCGTCAAACATTTCGCGAGATGTGCTAACCCCTTAGTTGCATTTCATATAACCAATATCCAATTTTTGCCTGCGAAATGGCTTGACAATCACCCTACAGCCGTCCATAGAATAAGCGCTTATTTCACCGTTGATTATTTTTGCTTACTGGTTGCCTCGAAATCGCTTTTGCGTCAAGAGGAGTGGCGGTCATGACCAAACATGCGTGGTTCAAAGCGGGTCTTCTGATGTTCGCGGTAGCTATGTTCTTCTCAGCTCCGCGCGCGCTTCTGGCGCAAGTGACGACTGGCAGAATTGTAGGGGTGGTCACCGACCCATCGGGTTCGAGAGTGCCCGACGTCACCGTGACCGTGACCAAAACTGATACGGCGACGGCGACCACCGTAAAAACCGATAACGATGGCAGCTATGCAGTTACCAATCTGAACATCGGACGCTATTCCATCAGTTGTGAGAAGCCGGGATTTCAACGCGAACTACAGTCCAATGTCGATGTCCAGATCGGACAAATCGTTCGGGTGGATTTCAGCCTGAAGGTCGGTGTGGTCGCGCAGACGGTGGAAGTGACCGGAGCACCGCCGTTGCTGGAAAGCCAGACTTCCGCATTGGGAACAGTTGAGACCGAGCAGCGGATTGTCGATCTGCCGTTAAATGGCAGGAATTTCTTCAAGCTGGCCTACCTCGGCCCGGGCGCGAATGAGGGTTCGACCGGAACCAGCGCGGGCGCCGGATCGACCGATAACAATCGCCCTGGAATGTCGCTCTCCGTGAACGGTCTTCGCGTCTTCGACAATAACTTTCTGCTCGATGGCATGGATAATAATGAGTTTGGAAACGGTACAGTCGTGATTCAACCGCCGCCCGATGCGATTGAGGAATTTCGCGTGGAAGAAAATTCCATGGACGCCGAATTTGGTCGTGGCGGAGCTATGGTGAATCTTGTGCTTCGCTCGGGAACCAATCAATTCCATGGGTCTGCCTGGGAATTTATCCGCAACGACGAGGTAGATGCACGTAACTATTTTGAAAGCCAGCGTACGCCGTTTCAGCGGAACCAATTCGGAGGTCAACTTGGCGGCCCAATCGTAAAAGACAAAATGTTCATCTTTGGTTCGGTGCAGCGAACCAGTTTCCGCGAAGGGATTCCATTCATCAGTACCGTCCCAACCGCGCTGATGCACGCCGGTGATTTCTCCGAGACTGGGTCCGCGTTGAATCAGGTCTCGGGTCTGGCGGTGCCAATTCCGGTGGGGGCGACCTCCATTCCGGGTGCCGACATCAACCCGGTTGGGCAAAACATCGTTAATCTATTTCCTCTACCGAATATTCCGAACGCGGGACTTACGAATAACTACAGCTATAGCGGGAAAGAGAAGTTCGACGAGACATCTTTCGAAGGCCGGTTTGACTACGATATTTCTCAAAGGGATCGTTTCTTTGCCCATTACGCCTTTGCCACACCCGATTCGACTCAACCCTCGTCTCTTCCCGGCCTGACGGCCGGAGCGGGCTCCGGGTTCTCCAGCAATTTGGACGACCGCGTGCAAAGCGCGGCCGGTGACTGGACCCACATTTTCTCTCCCTCTTTGCTCAACGATGCGCGCGCCTCATTCGTCCGCTTCCGCGATAACACTTTGCCCATCGATTTTGGGTCGAACGCCGGCAATGCTCTGGGAATCCCGAATGCGGATCGAGGAGGAAACTCTTCCGGCTTGACGAAAATCGAAATCTCCGGCTATCAGCAGCTTGGAGACTCGCTATGGACCCCCGAAACCATCGTCGAGAACGTATTTCAATTGGCCGATACCCTGAGCTGGACGCACGGCAAGCATACGATCAAAATGGGAGTGGATTTCCGGCGCCAGCAAAGAAACTTCTTTCAGCAAACCGCACCCTCCGGCTGGTACAACTTCAACGGTCAATATTCCGGCAATTCGGTGGCGGACACCCTACTTGGAATACCTAGCTTTTCATTGCAAGATCACCTCAACGGACTGGATCCAACACGGTATTGGGACATTTCCGAGTTCTTTCAGGACAACATTCGGGTTACTCCAAATCTGACTGTGAACGCTGGCCTGCGATATGAAGTGAGCTCGCCGGCGGGCGGAAGAGTCGGCAACTTTGATCTGGCGACGGCAGTGGTCAATACTTCGCCACATGGAGGGGTGGGCTACGATTTGCATGATTTCGCGCCGCGGTTGGGAGTCGCTTGGACGGCGCGGCCGACCACCGTTGTCCGCCTCGGCGGAGGTATCTTTTATGCTCCTGAGGGGAACATTTTTGATGACCTCGGCCTGAATCCCCCGAACCTCGTGGTGCTCTCTCACAATTACAACAGCGCGGCTCCCGGCACATTTGCCTCCGACGGTTTCCCCGCGACTTTCCCGACCGTCGATCCAGCTGATCCAATCGGAACGGTACGGACGACCGTCCACGCGGATCGAGAGATTCCGCGCATTTATGAATGGAACGCGACGGTGCAACAACAATTTGGTAAGAATTGGCTGGTGCAGGCGGCATATGTGGGAACCCGAAGTACAAATTTGTTCGACCACGAATCCGGAAACCTGAATCAACCATTGCAGCCACTGGATACCAACTTTAGCTCTGATCCAAGCCTGGATCCTTCCTGTGCCACTCCAGCGGGTTGTACAGGAAACTATGGGCGGCCTTATTTCGGGATAGATCCAGGGCTGACGACGATTCTTCCGCTGGACGACGCGCGGCTCAGCATGTTCTACAACTCCGCCCAGTTTTCGGCGCAGCGCAAATTCTCCGGCGGATTTAACGTTCTGGCGGCCTACACCTATGCCAAATCGGTGGGAACGGCAGACGGCAATGTGCAGCAATGCGACGTGCAGAACGAACATGACATCGCCGCGGAAAAAGGTCCGGTCACGCCCGACTTCCGCCATCGCTTAACTGTCAGTTACGTGTACGAGTTGCCCTACGGCAAAGGGAAACACTTCGGCGGTTCAGCCAACGGGGTCACCCGGGCAGTTCTAGGAGACTGGCAGGTTGCCGGCGTTACGACGGCACATAGCGGAGAAGCCTTCGACGCGTTAAGCGGCAATGGAGATCTTACGAACACTGGCGCCGCGAGCGCGCGGCTGGATATGATTCACAATCCGCAGGACTTTAGCTATGACATTTCCGAACAGGCGGCCCTGGGCTGTAGCGATCCGGGGCACCAGACTGTAGATTGCTGGTTTAACCAGGCTGCTTTCCAGGCTCCGGCGCTCGCCCCCGGCCAGATGAATGCACACTTATTCGGAGATTCGGGACGCGCGGTCTTGCGCGGACCAGACTTGGTGAACTTCGACTTCTCCGTTTACAAGACGTTCGCGCTGACAGAGAGGGTCGGGCTTACGTTCAGGTCGGAGTTCTTCAACATCTTCAACCATCCGAACTTTAATCTTCCAAATGTCGGATCGGGCGGTGGCAGCAGCGGCGCCGGATTCGTGAATATTAGTTGTGCCCCGGGCGAGGGCGGTTCGGCATGCTCTGCTTCGCCGGGAGGCGCCGCCATTACCCAGACTGTTCCCGACAACCAGCGGGAGATTCAGTTCAGTCTAAAATTGGAGTTCTGAGATTCGATTATCGCGGAGGTGCCCGGTTCGGAACGAATTGAGACCGTGTGTCCCTCCGCGATTTTTCTTTTCATTTTTAGAGGCTCATCCTAAACAGTTAAAATCGTGCGCATGGACCGAAGACAGTGGCTCCAGAATTTAGCCGCGATTGCGGTCGGCTGCGCCCTCGACCCCCTGCGCAGGGCATATTCGCTCGATGCAAATTCTAGTTATTTCCCGCACTATGTTGATGTTGGCCGACCGGCCGGACTTACCGCAAAGACAGTTCTGCTCGGTCATCCCACCAAGGATTTTCTCCTCTCAACAACGGGCGGCGGGATCGCGCTGTTCGATTATGACAATGACGGCTGGCTGGATATCTTCGTCGTCAATGGCTGGGGCATGCAGGAATTTCCTAAAGGCGAAGAGCCGACCAATCATCTCTACCGGAACAATCGCGACGGCACTTTTACCGATGTGACTGGGAAAGCCGGTCTGGTCCGTCACGGCTGGGGACAGGGCGTCTGCGTCGGCGATTACGACAATGACGGCAATCTCGATCTATTTGTCACATATTTTGGAACCAACGTTCTCTACCACAATAATGGCAATGGTACATTTACCGACGTGACGCGCGAGACCGGGCTGTTGCAGACCGAAGATCGCTGGAACACCGGGGCCGCATTTCTGGACTACGATCGCGACGGGCGCCTCGACTTGTTCGTCAGTAACTATGTTGACCACGAATATGGATTAAAGCTTTATGAAAGTGATCCGGAGCTGGTAGGGCAACAGTCCCCCGTTCTTTACGGAGTTGCCGGGCTGAAGGGAACGAAGAATTTTCTCTATCGCAACAACGGCAACGGGACTTTCACCGACGTTTCCGAGCGTGCCGGAATCAATAAGGCCGCTCCCACCTATAGTTTTAGCCCCTGCGTCGCCGACTATGACAACGACGGCTGGCCCGATATTTACGTTGCCGACGACTCGACCCCCAGCCTGCTGTTTATGAACAATCGCGACGGCACGTTCCGCGAGAGCGGGATGTTGGCGGGTGCGGCTTTCGACGCCAACGGCCGCACCCAGGGCGGCATGGGCGCGGATTCGGCCGACTACGACGGCGATGGTTGGCTCGACATCGTCAAAACAAATTTTTCTGACGAGCCACCCAATCTTTTTCACAATGAGGGGAAGGGTTTCTTTGCGGACGTAACGGTGCCGTCAGGACTCGGAGGCGAGACGACATCCGTGAAGTGGGGCACTGGGTTCTTCGACTTCGACGATGATGGCCGGCCGGATATCCTCATTGCGAGTGGCTCGATTTATCCGCCAGGGAGCGGCATGCATCACCAGCTTCCGAAGACCGACAGCAAACTCATCCTGATGCGAAATATGGATGGGACGCGTTTTGAAAATATCTCCGCCAGCGCGGGGCCGGCATTTTCCGAGTCACGCTGCAGCCGCGGCACGGCCTTCGGCGATATTTTCAATACCGGTCGCATGAATATTGCCGTCAATAATCTGAACGACTATCCCGCACTGCTGCGTAATCAGTCACCTACATCGAATTCGTGGTTGCTCATTAAACTCGAGGGTACCCAAACTAACCGTGCCGCGATTGGTTCCCGGGTCATCGTGGAAGCGGCGAATTGCCGCCAGGTTCAGGAGGTGCGGAGCGGTGGCAGTTTCTGTTCGCAGAATGATTTGCGGCTGCATTTCGGCTTGGGGGCGGCAAAAGAGGCGCGAGTGCATATTCGCTGGCTTGGCGGCGACGAAGAGACGCTGGAACAGGTTTCCGCGAATCGGCTGATCGTGGTGAAGGAAGGTAAGGGTATTGTGGCAGAGGACAAGTTTTGACTAGGCTTTTTCGAGATGCTATTCAACTGTGTTCGTGCTGGGCGCTTATCGTTGTAGCGATAGTAATTTTTTCATCGGTTTTTTCAGTAGCCCAGGCTAACACGCAAGCCACATTTTCTCAGGCCCTCCAGCTTCTTCAGAATGGCGACAGTGCCGGCGCGCTCGCGATGCTTAATGCTGTATTGGAGGCTGGCTCTCGCGATCCGGCGATCTACAACCTGAAGGGTCTGGCGGCCAGCAACCTTGAACGCAACGGCGAGGCCGAGGAGAGCTTTCGCACAGTAATTCGACTATCGCCCCAATCGTCGCTCGGCTACGTCAATCTGGGCGTCTTGCTCTCTAAGCTGGGCCGCAATCAGCAAGCAGCCGATAGCTTCCGCGAGGGCGTACGGCGAGATCCTAAAAACTTTACTGCGTTGATGGGGCTGGGGACGTCACTGGCCTCACTCCATCAATACGGTGCGGCCGCAAAATCTCTTCAGCAAGCCTGGGATATCCATCCCACAGATTTTCAGGCGGGATACCAGTTGGCGCTCGCGTTGCGTGAAGCAAAACTACCTGCGGCTGCGAAGAGAGTGATCGCCAAAGTCAATCCCCCGGCAGATCTCGAACTTGACGCCAAATACTATTCCTTGGCTGGAGTTGTCGCGGAAGAGTTATCCGAGTTCACGGAAGCTCAGAAGTTCTATCGGCGCGCCTACGAGTTAACCCCCGAATCGTATGAAGTTTACTTTGCGCTCGCTCGCGCGAGTGTATTGGCCAGAGCGCCTGCTGGTGCAAACCTGCCGGCGCCCCCCCCCAAATTGTCTATGAAACAGAACCTGGCTCTAGGCGCTCTTTTTTTTTCCAGCGGCAACTACAAGCAGGCCGTTGCTGCATACCAGGCTGTTTTGCAGCAGGACCCGGCAAATGAGACGGCGGCAACAAATCTCGCTGTTTCTTATAAGAATCTGGATGAATCCACAATGGCCATTGATCTGGTGAAGCGAACTATTGAGGTGCATCCCTCGGCCGCGCTCTGCAATTTGCTTGGCGGTCTTGATGAAGAGTCAGGGCAATATCTTGATGCCGTCCAGAATTTTCAGCACGCGGTTGAGATGGATCCTTCCAGCGAGGAATATTACTTTGATCTGGGCATGGAATATCTTTCGCATTTCACCTTCGGTCCCGCAGCAGATGTGTTCCGGGTGGGGACACAAAAATTCCCTCAATCCTCCCGGCAATTCTTAGGGTTAGCATTCAGTCATTATGCGGTGCGTGAGTATAAAGAAGCCGCGGAGGCGTTTATGAGAGCCTTGGAGATCGATCCAAAGTCACCAACGGTTTTTCAGGCGTGGAAGACAATGCTTAGCTTCCTGGGCCCGAAAGACTGGGCCGCGATGCTGCCACGATTAAATCGCCTCTCCGCCGCCTTTCCACAAAGCGCCGAATTATCGTTTGCTTACGGTGCTGCGCTTTTCAGGTCCGAACTCGCCAGGGGATCGCAGGGATCGTTAGACAAACCACAGGCCCTGCTGGAAAAGTCGCTGCGTCTGAAACCAGATTTCCCCGAGGCACATCTCGAATTAGGAACTCTATACGCCGCGCGGAAGCTCGACCAAAAGGCCGTCGAAGAATATCAGGAGACGATCAGTCAGGATCCCAAATCTGACGTTGCGCACTACAAGCTGGGTCAGGCCTATCGCGAGATGAATAAAATGGATTTGGCAAGCCAGGAACTGGCCCGCTATCAGGATTTATCGCGCACGCATGAGGAGGAACTGAAGCACAGTCGCAGTGCAATTCAACAGTTTGTGCTATCGAAGCCGCCAGGGGCGAGTCCAGCGAAAACTGCCCAATAAGGCTAGGACTTGGCTGGTGTGGGGCGTGTGCGATTCTCAACCGCCACCGCCCGGCCTTCACGGTAGGAGCGCTCCGCAGCGCCTGCCACTGCTACTGCCTGGCGTCCGTCAAAGGCATCAACCTTGGGTGCGTGGCCGGCGATTATGGTTTTGACAAAGTCACGCATTTCGTCGAGATATCCATTCGAAAAGCGGGCCAGGAAATGATCAACGATGTCGGTCCTGGCTCCGTTGCTGGTCAGGACTAATTCCGCAGTCTGCTGTAGGTATCCCATAATGATGGTTCCCTTGGAACCAACGATTTCCGTGCGGATGTCGTATCCATAGCCGGATTGCATGTAGTTCTCGACCGCACCGAGCGTGCCTCGAGAAAACCGCATATTGAGCACCGCAGTGTCGATGTCATTGAACTGCGCGGCCTCGGGAAAGACCAGAATGGCGCCATAGGCGTGAATCTCTGAAATTTCGTCATTCATGAGCCAGCGGCCAAGATCGAACTCATGCACCGTGGAATCCTGAAAGAACATGCCGTTCACGCCGCTGGCCATATAGCTGACAGGCGGGGGCGCCGGATCGCGCGCCAATGACTTGAAAATGACCGGATCGCCAATCTCGCCTGCTTCAATTCGTTGCTTGGCTCTCACATTCGGCGGATCATAGCGGCGGACGTGGCCGACCTGAACTCGCACCCCTGCTTTGTTGGTGAGGTCGAGCATCTCATCGGCTTCCTGTACAGTGAGGGTGAAGGGCTTTTCGCAGAAAATGTCCTTGCCCGCCAGGGCGCAGACTCGTATGGCCGCGCCGTGAAATTTTGCCGGTGTCACAATGACAATCGCTTGAATATCCGGGTGGACGGCTAGATCCTCGATGCTGTTGTATGCATGCTCGATCTCAAGTTCGGATGCAACCTGTTTTGCGCGCCCCAGGTCTGCATCCGCGACTGCAATCAATCGCGCTTCAGGAACCAAATGTCGAATATTGTAGGCATGTTGCTTGCCCATGGTGCCAACTCCGAGAACGCCCATACCCAGCTTTGCCATAAAGAATCCTTGATCGCCCGATTAATATTTAATTTTTACTGCATCGCCCTTTTTTGCCGCCTGGTAGATAGCGTCGATGATCACGATGTCGCGCATGCCTTGTTCGCCATCAGGCTCCGGCTTTCGGCCGGCAGCAATGCAATCCGCAAAATAATCGATCTCCAGAACGAACTCATCCATGGCGGGAAACGTCTTCTCGAACCACTTTCCTTCGATTTTCCCGCTGATGCGGCGCTCTTCTTCAAAAGCGAATGCAGGTTCTAAGGCGACCCAGCCCTTTTCTCCGTGAATGTGGATAAAAGACGAGAATACGGCACTGTAGGCAGCGGTTCCTTGGAGTACGATTCCACTTCTAAAGCCCAGCCGAAAGGAGATTCCTTCTTCCACTTCTTTATATCGTCTCCGGTCGCGCGCCCAGCTTGCAGCGTCGGCGACGGAAAGCGGGTCTTCGCCAATCAGCCAGCGCGTGGTATTCAAACAATAGACTCCAAGATCGGTTAACGGCCCACCCCCGCACAATTCCTTGGAGAAAAGCCACGCTGGCGAGTTGTCGCCAAACGGACGGCGCTCAGAGAACAAGGTGTGGACGATGTCAATCCGCCCCAAATCCCCATCCGTGATCATTTTCTTGATCGCTACCGTGCTCGGCTCAAAGTACTTGCGATAGGCGGTCATGAATTGCACTCGCCCGCGCTTGCACGCGGCCACCATATTGCGGGCCTGGCTGACGCTGGCTGCCAACGGCTTTTCGCATAGGACGTGCTTACCCGCTTTGGCCGCCATAACCGCATACTTTTCGTGTTCGCCGGGCGGCGTAGCGATATAAACTGCCTGCACTTCCGGATTTTTCAGGCATTCCCCGAATTCGCCGTAATTGTAGGCTGTGCCCGCGTGGAATTGGTCCGCAAGTTTCTGCGCCTTCTGCTTGTCGCCACTAACCAGCGCCGCCAATTTCGCCTTCTTGCTGTTAGAGAAGGCTGGCAGAACCGCAACTTGCGAGATGCCTCCTAACCCCACCACCGCGTATCCGATTCGCTTCTGCGCCATTGCGACCTTCTCCGATTTAAATTTCCGTATTCAATGCCAACCTGAGTCGAACCAGACGAGCGCTCGCCGACCCCAACCTCACGACCATGGAGCGATCGCGACCTTCATGGAATCTGGCGCGATTGACTTCTGCATCGCCGCCTCGACGTCACGCAGCGGAAAGCGATGCGAAACAAATTCCCGTAGCGGATACTGATGCATGTAGCGTGCCATCTGCCGCATGCTCGGTCCATAGGCGGCAGGTTCTTCGCCGCCGACCCCGAGGATTCGAGCGCTCTTGGCGCAGAGATGGCGGTGCGGGCTGATTCCAACTTCTCCTAGATCGGAAAAGTTGCCCGCCTCGACCAATAACCCCCCCAGGCGCAACATCTCCAACCCTTCAGGCACAGCCCGCGGTACGCCAGCGGTTTCAATGACCATGTCCGCGCCCCGGCCATGGGTCAGTTCACGGACGAATTCAAGTCGTTGCTTAAGCGTGGTGTTGCCTACATTTAAAACCTCGTCTGCCCCCAGGCGCTTGGCAAATTGCAGACGGTAGTCCGACAGATCCACGGCGATAATGGTTCCGGCTCCCAGCATGCGCGCCTTCATCAGAAAACACATACCCAGCGCCCCGACCCCGAGAACCACCACGGTATCGTCAAACAAAAATGCATCGCTCGGGAAAGCCGACATTTGTTTGGCGCGATCCAGACCGACCGTGACCGCCATAATTTCGGTCAGAACCGCTACCTCGGCCGGTAGATCATCCGGCACTCTCAACAGAAAACTGCCCGGAACGATGTAGATGTACTCGGACCATCCGCCAAATAGATACGGAGAGTCCGCGGCACACAAATTGTTGCCGTAGTCCGTCATATTCTGGCAAAAGTAGTAGGGAAAATCGTGGCGGCAATAGTAGCACTCGCCACAGGAAACATTCGCTCCCACGACGACCCGGTCGCCCACTTTAAGAGGAATGCCCTCGAAATCGGAATACTTGCCATCGCCGCCGATCGCCGCCACGGTTCCGACATTTTCATGACCCTGAATGATTGGGAAACGAATCTGTTTACCGCCCCCGTCGCCCGCATATTGCGTGGTGTATCCCTGGTACGTATGCTTGTCGGTCCCACATATGCCTGAAAGCTCCATTTTCACCAAAACACACCCGGGCGTCGGTTCGGGCATGGGGTATTCGCGGAGTTCATACCGGCCCGGCTCGACCAGTGTGGCAGCTACAACTTGGTTCGCGGACATCGCTCGGGACCCCCCTTTTTGTGATGGCTTCCAGGCCTGGAGTTCAGGCTTGATTCCAACAAAATAAGCGCTTAGAAAGAATATAAACTGCCGCTGAATTTTGTCAACTCAGGAGTGTTCCACAAGCGCTTCCAACGCGACGAATCTCGTTAATCCAGAGAATCGAGGCGCATTCTTTTTTGCTCCTGATCCGCAGCTTTCCGTTTGAGCGCTTCGAATAATTGCAATTCCTTGCGGGCAGCATCCATCTGACCTTGCTGTTTATACAATCCGAATAGCAGATAGTGAGCGTTCTGATCATCGGGATAGGTTGCCACGAAGCTCTGTAGAATTTTGAGGGCAGCATCGGCTTTGCCTTGTGCCTGGTAGGTTTTGGCCAGATCGAGTTGCGCCGCGGCGTTCCCGGGCTGCAAACTCACGGCTAGCGACAGATATTTTTGAGAAACCTCCAACTTATTCTGTCTCAGGTAAATATCGCCGATCAGATAATCCGTCATGCCGTCATTCGGCGAAATCTTCAGCTCCTGGTTGAACTCCGCCAGCGCATCCTCCGGTCTTTCGCCCTCGCGATACAAAATTCCCAATTCATAGTGCAGTCCCGCTGCATCGGGCTTTTGCGCGATCGCCTTTTTATATTCCGCAATCGCTCCGCTTGCATTGCCTTGCTGGTGAAGCATCTCCGCACGAAGCTGAAACATGCGGTATGAGTCTGGCGCCAACTTGCTCAATTGCGCGAACGAATTTGACGCCACGTACAATGCCGCTTTCCCTTTGAAGTACAGGGCGTCCGGGCTATTGGGCTCGAGTTCGGCCCACCGGGTGAGAAGGGCAAGCGCTTTGTCGTCTTTTTCCTGACGCATATAGGCGAGCCCCAAATGAGCCACAATCACCGGATCATCCTTACCTGTGGGGTACACTTTTTCGAGTAACGGAATCGCGTGATCGAGGTCGCCCGTATCAAAATAGCTTAACGCCAGTAATACCCGCGGCCGGTCAAGACGAGAGTCCAACTCGATCGCCTTCTGTAGTTCCCGTATGGCGCGGGAATAACTGGTGTTCATATACAGGGCAAGGCCGAGGTTCGAATGGGCCTGCGCCGACCCGGGATCGAGCTGAACAATCTCTTCATACAACTTCTGTGCACGATCAAATTGTTGGTCCCGGAGCGCCGTCTGACCTTGTTGCGAAAGGTCGGCCAAATGCGCATTTTGCGCTCCGGCTGACTTGCCTGAGATGAGGAGGCAAAGCACCAGCAGACTAATCCGCGGGAACCATCGATCACAGAATTGTGAAGCTTGAGAAACCTTCATCGCTGCCGCCTAGAGATAACAAAAATGGGTGCTGACAATGAACAGAACAATAAGCCCTTACCGCTATTCACCCTTTAAGCCAAGACGTTGACCTTCACCTGCTGAGAAAAATTGAGTTCGTAGATATCTCTGCGATCTGGATCACGAATTTCCGGTTGAGCATTTCCCTCATTATCTGTGGCCCGAACCTGCAATGTGTATGCTCCTGGTTTCGCAATTCGCCAGTCGTAGCTCCACGTTCGCCATGCCAGCGCCGTAGGTGGCGCCAAAACCGCCGGATACCAGGCGCCGTCAGCGCTGGTTTTCACTTCGACCTTGCTGATCTCCTGTTCGCCGGCCCATGCAACCCCCCGCACCTGGTAAGTCTTCCCGTGAATCTTCTCGCCCTGGGCAGGACTGAGAATCTTCGAATTCACCCGCATGGCGGTAATAGCCTGGCGTTCACCGCTGCTCCTCACGGACACGTATTCTTCCTGCTGAAAATATCCATCGAATGGTTTATCGGAGATTTCGATTCGAGTTAACCATTTAACCGAATCCATTCCATACCACCCGGCTACGAGGGCACGCAGCGGAAAGCCGTGGTCGGCCGGCAGGGGCTGGCCATTCATCTCGTATGCCAGCAAGGTGAGGGAATCCATCGCTTTTTCCAAAGGAATGGCGCGGGCAAAATGCATGGGTGCCTGTGACTCAACCACCGTTCCGGAATCGGCTCCATGAAAAATCACTGTCTTTGCTCCGGTCGCAGTGCCCGCCTGCTTCAGCAGTTCCGCCAACGGCAGCCCGGTCCACATTGCGGTGCTCACTCCGGGGCCCCCCGAAGGATTTCCGGCACATTCAATCGTCGTAGGACGGGAGACGGATGAAGCCAAGAGCAGATCCGTATAAGACAACTTCAGCGGCTTCGCGACCAGGCCGGCGATTTCGAGATTCCATGCATCTTCGTTGATGGTTGGTGTTGGAAAGTGATTCCGCTTGTAAAACTCGCCGGTCGGGGTGATCTGCGGGTTGCCGGCAACGTCCGCATCCCCATGGATGCGAAAGTTCCTGGATATTCCAAGTAAATTTGTCCGGGCGGGGTAAATTGACGCCAGGCCACCTGACAGCAGCGCTTTGTACAAGAACAGGCGCCTGCCTAATCGCTTAGAGACTTCGTCGCCAGGGCCACCCTTCCAGCGATTCATGTCCAATATTATGCCCTTTTCCAGCTTGAGCATGAAAGCTTGGCTGCCGAGCGGTGGTTGCCCTGGGCCCTCCGCCGAAATCCGAGTGATCCGAAGGCCACAAGGGGACCCGATCCCTATGCTAGTATTTACCGTCTTAAAAAAGCTCCAAGGTTTTCCGACGATCCGGGCGCATCCCCCGGACCGCTAATTGTCATCCAAGCCAAAGCCAGATGAAAGACACGCTGGGAGTTTTGCTTGCGGGAGGAGCGGGTGAACGCTTGTACCCGCTTACGCGCGATCGCGCCAAACCGGCCGTGACCTTCGGCGGCATTTACCGCATCATTGATGTCACCCTTTCCAACTGCATCAACTCTGACCTCCGGAGGGTGTACATCCTCACCCAGTACAAGGCGCTCTCGCTGAATCGCCATATCCGTGAGGGCTGGACATTTCTGGCTCGCGAAATGGGCGAATTCATCGAAGTGCTGCCCCCGATGAAGCGGGTGAGTGAGCAGTGGTACCAGGGAACCGCCGACGCGGTGTACCAGAACATCTATTCCATCGGTTCGGAACAGCCCAAACACGTGCTGATTCTCTCCGGCGACCATATTTATAAGATGAACTATGGAAGGATGCTGCGGCAGCACAACGAGTCCGGCGCCGATGTGACGCTGGCGACGATTCAGATCGATCCCAACGAGGTTTCCCGTTTCGGAGTCGTGGACGTGGACCGCGATCACCGGGTGATCGGATTTCTTGAAAAGCCGCGACAGACGGAGCTGCGTTCGCCCTACAACCCCGCTCGGGTTTCCGCATCGATGGGTATCTATCTTTTCAATACCGACGTCCTGATTCCGGTGCTCCTGAAAGACGCGGAGGATCCCAACTCCAGCCACGATTTCGGCAAGGATATTCTGCCCAAGATGGCGGATGAGTACCGGGTGTATTCCTTCGATTTCGTCGACGAGAACAAAAAGGAAGCCCTCTATTGGCGTGACGTGGGAACGCTTGAAGCTTTTTACGAAGCTAATATGGATATCGTTTCGGTGTCCCCGGTTTTCAATTTGTACGACGAAGACTGGCCGATACGGACCTACCAACGCCAATATCCGCCGGCAAAATTCGTCTTCGCGGAAGCGGGACGGATGGGAAGCGCGCTCGATTCCATCGTATCGTCGGGCTGCATCGTCTCCGGCAGCCTGGTAAAGAACAGCGTGCTTTCTCCGGACGTGCGGGTGAACTCTTATAGCGAGATCGACGCCAGCATTTTGTTTTCGCACGTCAATATTGGCCGCCATTGCCGTATCCGCCGGGCCATCATTGATCGCGACGTACACATTCCCGAGGGAACCACTATCGGCTACGACGGGGAAGCCGATCGCCAGCGCTACTTCGTTACCGAAACCGGCATCACCGTGGTCACGCGCGATTATTCACTGTTCGAGAACCCGGTGACGGTCGACTACTTTACCTCCGAATAGTGCGTCGTTTTGTAGTCGCATCGGAATGAGCTGACTTATTATCTTGAACGTCGCATTCGCGCCCTCTTTCCGCTGAATCCGCTGCTACAATGCTGTGCTCCATGGGAAGCTCTGAACTTTTGCTTCAGCCGCGACGTATTATCGGAGTGGTGCCAGGCTCGAGGTGTGTCCCGATTGATGGCGATATTCGCCTCGAGAACCGGGAACCAGGCTTGACGGGCTGAGGCAAAGAACCAGGAGTTCCGGGAGTGCGGTTTGGAAGATGCTCGCGCCGCTGCCATGCTGGTCCGCCGTTGCCTAGCCGGCGACGCCGTTGCCTGGGAGCAGATTGTGCAGCAATATCATCGCCGGATATACAACCTTTGCTACCGCTTTGCCGGCTCAGCGGAGGATGCCCACGACCTCACCCAAGAGGTCTTTATCCGGATGTATCGGACCTTAAAATCCTATGACCCGGCGCGCGGAGCATTCATAACCTGGCTGACCAGCATGACCCGCAACCTGCTGGTGGATCACTTCCGCCGGAGTAGGCAGGACCGGATGACCGATTCGCTCGATGTGGCTCCTTCCGAACACGAAGATGCCATGCCCCTGAGCGAGCAGATTGCCGATCGAGGCGCGGCGCCTGATGCTGGGGTCGAGCAGCGTGAAACGCGAGAAAGCGTGCATCTCGCGCTGCAAAAGCTGTCACCGGAGCTGCGGGAAGCCGTAATCCTGCGCGACCTTCAGGACATGGACTACCGGGAAATTGCTGTGGTACTTAAAGTTCCGGAGGGAACGGTCAAGTCGAGAATTAACCGCGGGCGAGCGGAACTAGCCCGCCAGTTACAACGTATCTATAGGCAGGTGATGTGATGGCGGGAGAAACCCAATCCGGAATGGCATGCCCCGAATTTGAGCGCCTGTTAAGTGAGGCTCTGGACGGGGCTTTTCCGGCCGTAAAGATGCAGGCATTCCGGGCGCATGGAGCAGAGTGCGTGGTCTGTGGGCCATTGCTATCCGACGCTGAAGCAGGCCGAGGCTGGTTGAAGACGCTGGCGGAAGTCGATCCCCCGGCCAATTTGGTCAGCAATATCCTGATGGCGACCATCGGAATATCGACCAAGCGCTCCGGTGCAGTGATCGCCACGCAAACCGCCTGGTGGGAGCAGATTGCTGAGACATTTATTTCTCCGGTGGTCGCTGTACTGCGGCAGCCCCGCTTTGTCATGTCATTCGGAATGGCATTTTTCGCGGTTTCGATTTGCTTGAGTCTCGCGGGCATTAGGCTGAGCGATCTGCACACCGCCGATTTGCGGCCCAGCACCATCAAGCGCAACTATTACGAAACGTCAGGACGAGTGGTCAAATACTACGAGAACATCCGTTTTGTTTATGAATTGGAGTCGCGAGCGCAGGAATTCAAACGGGTGATTTCACCAGAGGAACCGGCGCGAGAAGAGGAAAAGAATAAAGAGCACAAGAACGACACCAGCGGAAGGCCCGACCCAAAGCAAGATCGCAACTACAGCCAGGGGGACGCAGTTCCAACCCTGGCCCTGTTGCCCGAGCCGGTGTCTGCTGGTGCGAGGCAACCCAGGAGGGCCCTATGAACTGTGCAAACCATCCCAACGTTCCTGCGACCGCATATTGCCGAACCTGCGGGAAACCGCTGTGCGCGAACTGCGCGCGCGATGTTCGCGGCGTGGTCTATTGCGAGAATTGCCTGGCTGAGCGCGTGGAAGGTACGGCCACGGTGCCAGGGCCGGCGGGCGCTCCGATTCCGCAGTCAGGGGGTTCGGGGCCTAATCCCGTTCTAGCCGGTCTCCTCGGCGCGATCCCTTTTGGAGTAGGCGCGGTTTACAACGGGCAATATGCGAAAGGTTTGGCTCACTTAGTCATCTTCTGCCTGCTGGTGGTGGGAGCGAATCACGCCGGCGAGCCGCTCGATACGTTTTTTGGCCTGGGCATTGCCTTCTTTGTTCTTTATCAAATTATCGATGCGGTCCGAACTGCCCGGGCGATCCAGTTGGGTTTGCCGGCACCAGACCCATTGGGGCTCGGGCAGGCTTTCGGGGCAGGAGAAAAGTTCGATACCTCGCGTACCCCCAAAGCGGCGATCATTTTGATCGGCTTGGGATTACTCTTTTTCCTGCAAACTTCCGGAATTTTTAATCTGAGTTTTGACCGCACCTGGCCGGCAATCCTGGTAGCGCTCGGGGTCTGGTTATTGATTCGACGGTTGGGAACGCCGGGATACGCGGATGGGACCCGAAAGGGATCGTTTACCGGACCAGCCGTGCTACTGACAATCGGCGTACTCTTCTTGATTCAGAACTTCCACGGATTGGGTTTTGAACGGACATGGCCCGTATTGCTGCTCGCAGTCGGTCTAGCAAAGTTATTCGATCACAGAGCGGCGCAGCAGTTTCCCGTCGAGCCAAACGTTGCTCTGCCAGCGAATTCGTTATCAGAAGGGACTCAGCCCCCCGCGCCGCCCTCCAGTGAGGTGAAAAATGGCTAGCACCGTGCAACCGCCGCCACCGCCGCAAGTTCCGGTGCGCCCACCCCGCCCGAACCGCTCCCTTGCTGGTCCAGTGGTTCTCATTATCGTCGGCCTCGTATTTCTGCTTGGGACGATGGGCGTATTGCATTGGTACATGCTGGGGGTGTGGTTTGCCCGTTACTGGCCGTTGCTGATCATCTTGTGGGGTGTGATCAAGCTCCTGGAACATCAGCAGGCCCAACGCACTGGTCGCCCAGCCAGGGGCATCGGCGCTGGAGGAGTTTTTCTTCTGATCCTTTTAGTTGTCTTCGGTCTGATGGCTACCCAGGCCGCTCGCTTCAACTGGGAAGAGCTACGCGATCAGATTGGCGACCACGACGGCGATTTCCCCTTCTTCGGCCACACCTACGATTATGACGACCAGATTGCGCAGAGCTTTCCCGTCGGGGACAGTCTGAACGTTGTAAATGACCGCGGAGCCGTGAACGTCACGATTTCAACCGACAGCCAGATTCATGTGGCCGTGCATAAACGTATCAGCGCCGAAAACCAGCAGGATGCCGACGAATGGAACTCTGGTTCGAAGCCCCAGATGGCGGCCAGCGGTGGCCTGCTGACTCTGAATGCCAACACCCACGGCGGAGGGGACCACTGGGTCGAGAGCGATCTGGATATTTCTCTGCCGCGAAAAGCCGCAGTGGTGATCTCCACCCGCCATGGCGATGTAAGCGTACTCGGGCGCGATGGAGATGTCGAAATATCCAATCAGCACGGCGACGTGGCCGTTAGTGATATCCACGGCAAAGCAACCCTGCATGTGGAACAAAGCTCGGCGCGAGTTTCGCAGATCTCGTCGGATGTCTCGATTGACGGCCATGCAGATGACGTTTCGATCGAGGATGTGAAAGGGGAAGTGCATCTGAACGGCGATTTCACCGAAAACCTGAAGCTTTCGAAAATTGCCAAAGCCGTGAGTTTTAAGACCTCGCGTACCGACATGCAGTTTTCCAAACTCGACGGCAACCTTGACCTCGATTCCGGCGATCTTCAAGTGGATAACGTGACCGGTCCCTTGCGCATGGAAACCCATGCAAAAGACATTCGCTTGGGCGCGGTTTCGGGGGATGTTCACTTGACCGACGCGAATGGCGCGGTCGAAATCCACATGAGCAAACTGGGCAGCATGCAGGTCGAGAATCGGCAGGGAGATATTCAGATCTATGTGCCTGATAAGGCTGGCTTTCAGGTGGACGCGCATGTATCGAACGGGGAAGTAGAGTCAGATTTCGGCGAACTGAAGATCACCAATTCGGACGATCAGAGCGTGGCGACCGGTTCGGTCAACGGCGGAGGGCCGCTGCTGACCTTGAACAATGAGCATGGCACAATTGAAATCCGGAAAGGAGCGACGGAGCCGAACGCCGAAGCCCAACCTCGGCTGCCCATTGAATCAAAACCACCTAGACCACCCAAGCCCCCTGTCCTTCCCGGCGTGACCGAAAACTGAAAAATACGCAGTCAAACGGCTTAGACGGCCCGTTCCCCCCGTTTTTTCCGGAAAACGGAATCCTTTCAGTCTCTCCTCGCAGTGCGCTAACTTCTAGTAAACTAATGACAATATGCTACGCACCGGATTCGTGGGCTGGAGAGGGATGGTGGGCAGCGTCCTCATGCAACGCATGCGGGAAGAGAGTGATTTCTCCGGAATTGAGCCAGTTTTCTTCTCGACCTCCAATGCCGGCGGGGAACCCCCCAAAGAGGCTGGCCCGCGTGGGGTCTTGCACAATGCCAAAGACATCAAAGCGCTTAGCCGTTGCGATGTGATTGTCACCTGCCAGGGAGGCGACTATACCGCAGGAATATATGGACCGCTGCGCCGGAGCGGATGGTCAGGATATTGGATCGACGCCGCTTCTACTTTGCGCATGGATAAGGGTGCGGTTATTATTCTCGACCCGGTCAACGGCGAGGTAATTCAAGATGGTCTTCGCAAGGGCCTCCGCGCCTTCGCCGGTGGCAACTGCACCGTCAGCCTGATGCTGATGGCTCTGGCGGGCTTGGTGAAGGCGGGATTGGTTGAATGGATAACCAGCATGACCTATCAGGCGGCCTCGGGCGCGGGCGCAGCCAAGATGCTGGAACTGGTGGAGCAGATGGGTTATCTGGTCGATCCGGCACGGGCCACGCTCTCGCAAAATGCGCTCGATGTGGAGCGTTTGGTGATGCAGGCTCAACGTTCGGCCGATCTGCCCTCGCTGGAATTCGGAGCGCCGCTGGCTGGCAGTTTAATTCCCTGGATTGACAAAGATATGCCGGAGGGCCAGACCAAAGAAGAATGGAAGGGTATGGCGGAGACTAATAAGATTCTTGGCCTGAATCCCCCCATTCCGGTAGATGGCATCTGTGTTCGGGTGGGTACCATGCGCTGCCACAGTCAGGCGCTTTGCATCAAGCTGAATAAAGATGTGCCTTTGGCTGAGATCGAACGCGTCATTGCTGGCAGCAACGCCTGGGTGCGTCTGGTGCCGAATGATAAGGCGTCCACGCTGCGTTATTTAACCCCAACGGCGGTTTCTGGAACTCTGGATGTGCCGATAGGGCGGCTGCATAAGCTGAAACTGGGGCCTGAGTATCTGGGGGCGTTCACCGTGGGCGACCAGTTGCTATGGGGCGCGGCCGAACCTCTGCGGCGGATGCTCAATATTGTGCGCGCCCATCTGGGCATCAACGAACCACAACTGGCATCGGCTCAGGCACGCCAATAAGTTCTCTTCCTGTAGTATTCTGCTGACGTGAACAAACAGTCTGCCAAACCAAGGCCCAAGGCTGTGCTTTGGGTCGTTTTCTTCGCGCTGATTGCCCTCGCCGTGCTGGTTCGCTACTGGAGATGATTCGTTCGTATCAGGGCATCACTCCGGTCATCCCGGCGTCTTGCTATGCGGATGAATCGGCCCAGATCATCGGCGATGTCGTTCTCGGTGAGCACTCCAGCGTTTGGATGAATGCGGTAGTGCGCGGAGACGTGCATTCTATTCGCATCGGTGCGTACTCCAACATTCAGGATTGCAGCGTGCTCCACGGGATGAAGCTGCAATATGGTGTGACTGTGGGTGAATATGTCACCGTGGGTCACTCCGTTACCCTGCACGGTTGTGTGGTGGAAGACCGCTGCCTCATCGGCATGGGTTCGATCATTTTGAATGGGGCAAAAATCGGCGAAGGCTCGATTATTGCCGCGGGGACATTGATTCCTGAAAAAACCGTGGTCGAAGCCGGGTCGTTGTGGATGGGATCACCGGGGAAATTTCGCCGCAAACTGGACGAAAAGGATATGGAGTCCATCATGCGCTACGCTAACAATTATCTCGGCTACAAAGATTCGTATCTGGCGGAGCGCAGGTAACGGTTCGCCCGTCATCGCCGGGAACTTCGCGCGTGGGAACGCGGTCCTTTCTAATCGAATGCGAAGATTGCCGATTTTCCTCGCCGCTCTGCTGCTCTTCACGGCTTGTGGCCCACCGCGCAAAGACCGGATTGTCGTTGGCTCCAAGAACTTTACCGAGCAACTGATTCTTGGTGAAATTATCGCGCAGCAGATAGAAAATAAAACTCATTTACCGGTAGAGCGCCGCTTTTATCTGGCGGGAACCTACATCTGCCAGCAGGCTATACTCGGCGGTCGCATCGATGTTTATCCGGAATACACCGGCACCTCGCTCACCGCCGTACTCAAACAAAAGCCGCAGGGCACCCGCGAAGATGTTTACAACCGGGTCAAATCGGAATACGCGAGCCGCTTCCATTTAGAGGTTGGTGAGCCATTTGGTTTCGACGATACCTTTGCCATCGAAATACGTGGCGAGGACGCGCGGCGTCTGCATCTTCAAACGATTTCGCAAGCTGCCGCCTACGCTCCGCAATGGCGTGCCGGGTTCGGCTATGAGTTCATGGAACGGCCCGACGGGTACAAAGGCCTGGCAGCGGTTTACGGGCTGCATTTCGTTTCAGCCCCGCGCATTATGGATCTCGGTCTGCTCACTCGTTCCCTCAAAGATAAGCAGGTTGATTTAATTGCCGGCAACGCCACCGACGGACTCATTCCCGCGCTGGGTTTAACTGTGTTGCAAGACGACCGTCATTACTTTCCGCCGTATGAAGCGGTCCCCATCCTTCGCCAGCAGATGCTTGCGCTTCATCCAGACGTGCTGTCGGCGCTGGATGCGCTCGCGGGGAAAATTTCAGATGAAGAAATGCGCTCACTTAATTACGCCGTGGACGGCCAGCATCGTGATGTGAAGGATGTGGTTCGCGAATTCTTGCACAACAAGGGGCAATGAGCCTCGCCCTTTCGAAACTCGTGCGAAAAAGCGCTCGGCTTAGGAGCGGGCGCAAGGTCAACATCCCATCCGCACTCAGTTCTTTTCCAGATTGGGCGGAACTTCCAGTCGAATGAGAGGGGGCGGAGTTTGCGAAGGCCCCGCATGCAAACCGCATTCCGTCTTCTTGAACCCGGACCAGCGGCCCGCGCGCGGATCTTCGCCCGGCAGGACGGCGCGGGTGCAGTGCGTGCAGCCGATGCTGGGATAATTCCGGTCGTGCAATACATTGTAGGGAACCTTGTGCCGCACGATGTAGCTCCACACCATCTTGGATGTCCAGTCGGCAAGCGGATTAATTTTAACCAGCTGAAACTTCTCATCCCATTCGACTTTGTGCGCGCTCGCGCGGAATGACGTTTGGTCGCGGCGGATGGACGTAATCCAGGCGCGTAGTTCGGAAAGCTTTCGCCGCAGCGGTTCGACCTTGCGAATGCTGCAGCATTTATCGGGATCCTGGGTCCAAAGTGCTGGCCCATGTTGCCGCTCTTGATCTTCTGGAGTGAGCCCCGGATAAATTCGTTCCACCTTCACGCCATAGTGGCGCTCGACCC
This sequence comes from uncultured Acidobacteriaceae bacterium, assembly GCA_963834075.1. Taxonomy (GTDB): domain Bacteria; phylum Acidobacteriota; class Terriglobia; order Terriglobales; family Acidobacteriaceae; genus PALSA-270. The sequence goes on along the minus strand of CAWIAH010000010.1, from coordinate 362,201 downwards.
GGTCGATCAGATCGTAAGTTTCGGGAAAAAGGAATTCCGTGTCGCCGATAAAAATATTCATGGCCGGATTGACCCGCGTGGCGATGTCAATCAACACCAGTCCTTCAACCCCGAAGGCCGAGGCCATGGCGATATCGTTCTTAAAGGTCGAGAAGGCCCAGCGCAAGGTCTCTTCGGGCTTCCATTTCTCGGAAAGAGTCTGAACATGTTCCAGCGTTTCTTTCAATCGGATTGCTCCTGGGAATCCGCGGGGGCGGAGATGTGCGGCTGTGCAAAAGCAAAGTCATCTTGTAACGGCAACCGGTTACTGTACTCGCGCAGCGAGTCATGGCTGGCCAAGCCTGCGACTTCGCCGACAATCAGCAGAGTAGGCGCTGCCAGGTGCGGGGCCTGGGGGAGGGCTTGCAGGGTTGTGCGGAACAGCTTTTCTTCGGAAGACGCGACCCGCGAAATGATTGCGCATGGCATGGATCCCTCCAGCCCTGCTCCCGTGAGCCGCTGCGCCGTAAGCTCATATTCATAGCCGGGCATATAAACCACCACGGTGGCCTTGGGGGATAGGGACGCAGGCCAATCGCTGGGATCGGAAGCCGAGTGGTGTCCAGTCAGAATAACCAGCGCCGAAGACTTCTCGCGGTGAGTCAGCGGAATCTGCGCCCAAGCGGCGGCGGCGAAGGCGGCGGTAATGCCGGGGATAATCTCCACTGCAACACCGGCAGCGCGCAAAGCCTCTATTTCTTCGCCAGCCCGGCCGAACAACAAAGGGTCGCCGCCTTTTAGACGCACTACCTTGAGACCGAGCAATGCAAACTGAACCAGCAGCGCATTGATTTCTTCCTGCCGAATGCTTTTCTTGCCGCACCGCTTGCCTACGCTGCGCAATTCGGCCGTCTTTGGAATCAGGGAGAGAATCGCCGGTCCAATCAGTTCATCGTGCAGAACCACGTCTGCGTTCTTTAGAGCACGGAATGCTTTCAACGTGAGCAACTCCGGGTCGCCCGGGCCCGCACCCACCAGAAAAACTCTGCCCCTCATTGCGTCCCTCCTTTGACGGCGGACGCAAACGCTTCACGGCTGGCCAGCCGATGGAGAAGTTGCCGGCGAAGTTCGGGATCGATGTCCTGAGCAAAAAGCTCCTGCCGCGCCGCACCCAGCTGATCAAGCCATGCGGCATATTCCGGGCCGAATCGTTCTTCCAATTCGTGGCGGATGCGTTGCGCCAGCGCAGGACTCAGTCCGGCGGTCGAAATCGCCAATTGCAGCGCGCCGCGACGAACCACCGCGCCATAATAAAAATCGCAATTATCGGGATCGTCCACGGCATTGCAGAGAATATTGCGCTGCCGCGCTTCGCGAAATACCGCCGCATTCAGATCGCCAAGCGACGTAGCCGCAATCACCAAAAACATCCCATCCAGATCGGGCGCGCGAAAACTGCGTTGCTCCCAGATGACGCGCCCGGAACTCGCCCACGCAGCAATCGCAGCATTCGCCTCCGGCGCAATTACACGCACCTTAGCTCCAGACTCCAGCAACCCGGGAATCTTTGACTCGGCGATGTGCCCCGCTCCCACCACCAGGCAATCGCGCCCCTGCAATTTCACGAACATGGGAAACAGGCTCGGGGCGGGGTTCTCCCGCTGATCCAATTCCGCCGTATTGCTTGTCGAGCTTGCCATCGCGAATTCGACCATAAAAAACCGCCAGACTCTGAGTCTGGCGGTGAGTATGATTGCTGTCTGACTATGTATTCGTTAGTTCAGCAGCCTCCCCACGCCAGATACACGCATACAACAACAGGGACAACATTGACAGCGGTTCTGGTGGGAGGCTTGCATGTACCCTACTAGGCTAAAATGCTGGCAAAGGTCTGTCAAGGCGCCGAGGTGGGGCGAAAAATTGGCGTAAGTTGAGTCATCAGTGGGCGGGGCGGGCGTTTTCATTCGGTCGGAGCTCCTGCAAATGGGCCGATTTAGGTCCTCCCCTTTCGCCCACGCTGCGATAGACCTCCAGAATCTGTCGCGCCGAAGCATCCCAGGAAAATTTCTTCGCCTGCTCGTAACAGCGGCGTTTCATCCTTTCCCGCAACCCTTGGTCCATCAGAACGCGGTGCAAGGCGTGCATAATCTCGAAGACATTTTCCGGGTTTACCAGAACGGCGGCGTTGCCGACAACTTCTGGAAGCGATGAAGTGTTTGACGCCAGCACCGGAGTTCCATGGGCCATCGCCTCCAGTGGCGGAAGGCCGAAGCCTTCGTACAGGGAAGGGAAGACGAAGATCTTGGCGGCATCGTAAAACACGCGCAGCACATCAATAGGAATAAAACCCAGAAAGCGAACGTCATTCTGTACGCCACCACGCACCACTGTGCGCCGCAGATCGGGATGCTTGGAAAGTTCGTCGCCGATAATAATCAACTTCAGTCCAGGATATTTCGCTTCCTTCTCGAGTTCCGCTTTCAATGCGGAGAAGGCTTCAATGATCCGTACGATGTTTTTGTGAGGACTGATTCGTCCGGCATAAAGCAGGAAAGGATAGTTCACCTGGTAGCGCTCGGCCAGGAATTGGCGGTCCGCCTCCGTGGCGTGACCGCTCAGAAAGCGCTCATCAATGGCGTTATAAACCACCCGGATGTGCTCTGGCGCGATGCCGAAAAGATTTTCGATTTCCGTCTTGGTAAATTTCGAGACCGCGAAAACACACACAGCCCCTCTGAGCGCCCGCCGCGTCAGCTGAAAGTCCAGCAAACGCCGCACCTCGGAGCGGCCGTTGGTCCGCGACATATGCTCGAGCACATCGTGCACTGTCAGCACATAAGGGCACGGAAGCCGGCGGGGCATGGGAAACAGGTGAGGAATGTGCAGCAGATCGCAATTCAAATGCTTAAGCAATTTGAGATAGCGAAAGTAACCGCGCGGGCTGCGGTCGGACTCAGCCAGGGGAACATTCTGAAAATTCGGCGGGAGTGGTCCGATCTCCTCCACCCGCTGCGGAGAGCCGATGAGCTGATAATGATTTTCATGATCCAGGCGGCTCAACGCGCGCACCACATTGCGGGTATAGGTACCGATACCGAACTGGGTGATGCGCCGGATATCGATCGCAATCTTCACGAGGTGATTTAATCACAGGAAATCGGTAGGACGCAGAAATCTTGCCATCTGCCATTTCGAAATACAGCGGAATGCGGCTACGCCCTGACTTCCGCCTGCGCTCTGATTCGCCGTTCAGGATAAAGCGGAAACGCTTCGGCCAGGCCGAGCACTTGCCGGCGAATCTTTTGCAATATCCCGGCATCGCTGCGGTTGTGCAAGGCCTCTGAGACCCAGCCTCCGACCTGGCGCATTTCGCTCTCCTTCATGCCTCGGGTTGTCAGGGCCGGAGTTCCGATCCGCACTCCGCTCGGCTTCATCGGCGGGTTGGTGTCGAATGGGATGGCGTTCTTGTTGACGGTCATTCCTGCTTCGCCAAGCGCTTTCTCGGCCTCGCTCCCCAGCATGCCCTTCGAGAAAACATCAATCAGCATCACGTGGGTGTCGGTACCGCCCGAGATAACGCGAAAACCTTCCGCCGCGAGGGCCTCAGCGAGTACCTTGGCATTTGCCACCACCTGCCGGGCGTAATCTTTGAACCCAGGCTGCATGGCTTCCAGAAAACACACTGCTTTGGCCGCGATAATGTGCACCAATGGGCCACCCTGGATTCCCGGAAAGACGACCTTGTCGATGGGCGCGCCAAATTCCGCTTTGCATAGGATCATGCCGGCCCGTGGTCCGCGTAATGTCTTGTGGGTGGTCGATGTGACGATATGCGCATGCGGCACCGGGGAAGGATGCACCCCGCCGGCCACCAGTCCCGCGAAATGTGCCATATCCACCAGGTAGAGAGCCCCGACTTTGTCGGCAATCTGGCGCATGCGCGCGAAATCAATGGTGCGCGGGTACGCGCTCCCCCCGCCGATAATCAGCTTCGGCCGTTCTTTCTCGGCAAGCTTCTCCAAATCGTCGTAGTCGATGGTCTCAGTTTCCTTGGTTACGCCGTAAGGCACAACGCGATAAGTCTTGCCCGAAAAATTGAGATGATGCCCGTGCGTCAGATGACCCCCGTGGGCGAGATTCAGGCCAAGGATGGTATCGCCCGGCTGCAAAATCGCTCCGTAGGCAGCCATATTGGCTTGCGATCCGGCATGCGGCTGAACGTTGGCATACTCCGCGCCAAAAAGCTGCTTAGCCCGATCGCGCGCCAGGTTCTCGACGACGTCCGCGTATTCGCAGCCGCCGTAATACCGTTTGCCGGGATAGCCCTCCGCGTACTTGTTGGTGAAAACCGAGCCCATGGCTTCGAGCACGGCCTCGCTGACGAAGTTCTCCGAGGCTATCAGTTCCAGGCCTTCGTGCTGGCGGCGGGTTTCATTATCAATGGCCAGCGCCACGTCAGCATCCGCTTCAAACAGCGATCGGGACATCGGGGTCGTTTTCATTGCAGTTCTCGATTCTCCGGGTTTACTTGCGCGTATTGCTGTGATTCTCCGCGTTTTCGATTTCGCTGATTTTCGCGAGACGCCGCTGGTGTCGGCCTTCGCCGGGAAACCCCGTATTCAGCCAGCGGTCCACGATTTTGATGGCTGTGCCATGGTCCAAAGTGCGGCCTCCCAGCGTCAGAATATTGGCGTTATTGTGTTCCCGGCTGAGCTGAGCGTCCATTTCATTGTGTCCGTTGACGGCGCGAATTCCAGGAATTTTATTGGCGGCAATCGACATTCCGATGCCTGATCCGCATACCAGAATTCCCCGGTCGTCCGCCTGCGCCACGACTTTCTCACCGACCGCCAGCGCGTAATCGGGATAATCCACAGGTTCATTGGAATTCGTGCCGAGATCGTCCACGGCGATGCCGCGGTCCACCATATGCTGTCGAATCTTCTCTTTTAATTCGAACCCGCCGTGGTCGGCGCCGAGCGCGATCCGCATGACGACATTGTAAACAAGCAGTTGGTAATTCGCACTGAGCATTTAGCCACGCACGATTGCTCCGGCAAACCGATCAGGATCACTAATGGCTAACCGCCATCAAACGCCGTCCGAAAAAATTTCATCAGTTGATATCCATCCATATATTTAAAGGGCGTTTCGCCAGTGGTGTAATGGCCGCATGGCAACACGACCACTTTATGATCCAACCCATGGCTCTCGAACTCCTTCACGGTATCCCGCGAAAGCTCCGGCAGGAACGTGAGATCGTACTTGGCATAAATAATCAACGACTTCCGCGGCCAGCGAGCGAATTTGCCAAAATAGGACATCGGACTCACCCCCGCCCAGAGCTGGCGCAAGCGGTTAAGGTCAAGCTTCGTCTCCAGCCCCTCGCGAATATGCCGGGTCGATTGCCCCTGCCAGACCACATCGGCCACCCACGTGGATGCGTGATTAAAAGCCGCCACCTTAACTCGTGAATCGTGAGCGGCGGCCAGAAACGAATAGCAGGAGCCCAGGCTCGTCCCCATGATGCCAAACTCGCTGTAACCCTGCTGCTGCAGCCAGTCGAAGCAGCAGCGGGCATCGATCACGCCCTGCCGGCAGGCGTCGAGCGTGCGCCCAATGTTGGCGGAGACCGCATAGTCTGCCCGATGAATCTCGGGCGGGCGGCGAATGTCGTGGTAGGGAAGGGTTAGCCGTAGTACCGCGATGCCCAGCCAGTTCAAAGCCTTGCACAGCGACGCATAGGCCAGGGCATCGGCATTCCAATGAGGCAGCAGAACTACCGCGCGCCGCCCAGGCGCCGGAAACCAGCGCGCGTTTACGGAATTGTTTTCGGCGAACGGAGAACGCACTGGCGAGGTAAAACGAAGAAACTCCGCATGGGTTCCGCGAACCTGTTGTTCGAGCTTTGGGTCCGGAACCGCTCGCGTGCTGAAGACCTGGACCTCGCGGCGTTCCAGCCGGAAATCCTGCGGAACGGCATAAGAGTAAAACTCGTCGCTGGCTGCGACAATCCGTTGGTTATATTCACGAAGAAATTTCTCGCCGTCTTCCTTTGCATTTTCAGGGACATGCCCCGGTGCAAAACCATTGCGGCACGGCCAGTCCTGCGCCCATTCGACCCCCCACTCCAAAGGACGCACCACCCGGTTGTTGTCCACCGAGGTGAGGCGAGTCTCCCAGTCGTACATCCACTGTGCGTAACGCGAAGGCATGCCTTTCAGAATAGCAAAGCGGGTCTACGTGGTCAGGCGGATAACCGCGAAAGGCCGTCACGGGGATTCGGGATGGGCAAATTGTGGCCGGACGGTGGGAGAAGGAACGCTGCGAAGGCTGCTAACTGATATATCTTCGCGGCACACGTTTGGAAATTCCGCACAGAATCTCATACGCGACCGTGTTGGCCAGGCTCGCGTGCTCTTGCGCATCCATGTTCAGGCCGTCTTTGGCCCCCAGCAGAATTACTTCATCGCCCACCGCGATGCCCGGCAGGCCCGTCACATCGGCCAGGGTCAGATCCATCGAGATTCGCCCCACAATGGGCGCATAGGAGTCGCCAACGATTACGCGGCCTCCCGAAGATAGAGCCCGGTTCAAACCGTCCGCGTAGCCGACTGGGAGCACCGCAATGCGGGCGGGAGCCTGCGTCACGTACGTTCCGCCATAACCCAGGGGCTGGTTGGCCCGGACCTCTCGTAGAGAAAGGATTCGCGTCTTCCAAGTCAGCACTGGCTTGATGTCCAACCGCAAGGAACTGCCGCCAACTTCTCTTCCGGCGCGCTGAAAAGGCAAATAGTAACCATACAACGCAATGCCCGGCCGCACCATATTGAAGAGAACCGCGGGCCGCGAAATCATTGCCGAAGTGTTTGCTACATGAACCAGTGCAGGGCAAAATCCTGCGGCGAGCAGGGCGGCTCGCGTCTCCTCGAAACGCCGCAACTGCTCGCCGACCGAGGGCGCATCCAGAACCTCAGACGATGCCAAGTGCGTCGAAAGGCCCTCCGCCAGCAGATGCGGGGCTGCCTGTAATGCGGCGCAGATTTGCGGTAAGTCTTCCGGCGGAAAGCCCAAGCGCCCCATCCCCGTATCCACTTTCAAATGAATGGGAAATCCGGCCGCGCCCAACCGGGCTGCCGCGCGTTCGAGGGAGGCGATTTGGCCCGGTTCCCACACCGTCGGCGTAAGTCTCTGGCGGATGATTTCCGCTTCCTCGCCGCGCCAGAAACCCGTCATCAGCAGGATGCGGGCGCCGATGCCAGCCTCGCGCAGGGGAATGGCCTCATCGAGCGAGGTCACGCCCAGCCATCGCGCACCTTCGTCTTCGAGGGCGCGCGCGCATTCGAGCGCTCCATGGCCGTAGGCGTCGGCTTTCACCACCGCGCAGACATCGACGCCGGGGCCAATATGGCGCCGCACAACTCCAAAGTTGTGCCGCAAATCAGCTAACGACACCTCTGCCCAGGTGGGACGCGTCGCCACTCGCTTGACGATTTCGACAGTCGCAGCCACTGCACCCGATTATATCGGGCCGCCTCGGCTGGTCTCTAGGTTCACGACGTGACCACGGTACAATGACCATGCTTTTGCCAAGTGCAGCGCTGAAGACAATCCCCGTCGGCTGGTTTGTCGATCGGATCGCGCGGCCGAGCGATCCGACAATGAATCCTTGGATCGTCTTGTGATCCCGTCTTAAGCGGTAGCCTCGCCGAACCACTCCCAGCTCCCTGCAAAACAACCTGGTTCGAAATCGCAGTCGTCCGCATCCATATCTCAATCCATGGCAGATAGCTCCACCACCGTCGAAGCCGCGATGGCGTTGAAGTCCGCCCACCAGGCTCCGCCTGATTCTGCCATCCCGGAAGCTTGGCGTCCAAGTTTCAACCCCTGGCTGATTGCAGTGGTGGTCGCACTGGCCGCCTTTATGGAGGTGCTCGACACCAGTATCGCCAACGTGGCTTTGCCCCATATCGCCGGCAACCTTGGCGCCAGCAACGACCAGAGCACCTGGGTGCTCACCTCGTATCTGGTCTCCAATGCCGTTGTCTTGCCCATTAGCGGGTGGCTGGCCAGCGCTCTCGGCCGTAAGCGTTTCTTCATGATCTGCCTGAGCATTTTCACCGTGAGTTCGCTGCTCTGTGGCATCGCGCCCAGCCTGGGAGCGATCATCGTATTTCGCATTCTGCAAGGTGCCGGCGGCGGCGCCCTTCAACCCATGGCGCAAGCCATCCTCGCTGATACTTTTCCTCCGGAGAAACGCGGCCTGGCATTCGCCGTTTACGGAGTTACCGTCATTGTCGCGCCCACCATTGGGCCGACCCTCGGTGGCTGGCTGACTGACAACTACTCCTGGCGCTGGATTTTCTTCATCAACCTGCCGATCGGAATTCTGGCTCTGCTTCTGGTCTTTCGTCTGATCGAAGATCCGCCGTGGGCGCGGCGCATCCGGGGCGCATTCGCGCGCATCGATTACATCGGCGTATCACTGCTGATTCTTGGCGTCGGCGCGCTCCAGATCATGCTCGACAAGGGCCAGGAAGATGACTGGTTTGGCTCGCAATTCATCCTCACCCTGGCCGTGCTCGCAGTGGTTGGCTTCGTTTCGCTCGTCATCTGGGAATGGTTCCAGAAGACACCCATCATCGAAGTGCGCCTGTTCAAGAATCTGAACTTCCTCGAAGCCAACGGCATGATGTTTATCCTGGGCGTGATGCTGTTCTCCAGCCTGGTGATGATGCCCTTGTTCCTGCAGTCGCTCATCGGCTATACGGCGGAGTCGGCCGGCCTGGTGCTCTCCGGAGGCGGTCTTCTTCTGCTGCTTCTCATGCCCATCGTGGGCGTGCTCTCTTCCAAAGTGCAGGCGCGTTATCTGGTTGCCTTTGGATGGTTCACTTTGTCTTTGGGCATGTACTACTCCACCCGCGAACTCGATCTCGGCATCAGCTTTGAAAGCGCCAGCGTGCTGCGCCTGGTACAGGTCTTTGGTTTGGGCTTTCTATTCGTTCCCATCAATCTCTCTTCTTACATTGGCATGCCGGTGGAGAAGAGCAGCAACGTCGCTGGCCTGGTTAATTTCATGCGCAATATCGGCAGCAGTGTTGGAACCTCCATGGTCACCACGCTCATCGCGCGGCGATCGCAGTTCCATCAGGTGCGCCTGGTGGAAAATTTCGCACCCGGGCATTCGGCTTTTGCCAATGCGATTGCCGGGCTGTCTTCGTACCTGGCCGCCACGGGCGCCAACACCCAGTTCGCCGCGCGCCAGGCCTACGCCATCGTCTATCGCGCCATTATTGGTCAGGCAACCACTCTGGCTTATATCGACACTTATATGGTGCTGGCGGTTATAGCGGGCATCATGTTCGTACTTTCCTTTGCGTTGAAGAAGAACCGGCCCGGTGGACAGCGTGTATTGGCCGAATAGCCGCTACTTGCGCGGCCTAGCCAGCCTGCTATAAAGTCGCTCGCGTTACCAATTCGGCCCCGGGAGAAGCATCTATGATCCGAGTCGTCACTATCGAACGCGAATATGGCAGCGGCGGAGCGGAGATTGCCAAACGGCTGGCGGCGCGGCTTGACTGGAGATTGTGGGATCAGCAACTGACCACCGAGATCGCCCGCCTCATGGAATGCGATTGCCACGTGGTCGAGGAGCACGAGGAGAAAAAAGATCCATTGCTTTATCGTCTCTTCCGCGCCTTCCTGCGCGGCAGCCACGAAGGCAGCCTGCAGGCTCCACAAATGAAGATGGCGGACACCGACTGCATCCGGGAAGTCGCCGAGCAGGTAGTCAAGCGCGCCGCCGAAGGCGGCAACTGTGTCATCGTCGGCCGCGGCTCCGCCTACTACCTGCAAAATCGCCGCGACGCCTTTCACGTCTTCATTTACGCTCCGTTTGACGATAAGGTGCGGCGCCTGCTTGCCTCTGGAAAGCCCGAGGCCAAGGCTGTTGAGCTTGCCGAGACCGTTGATCGCGACCGCGCCGCCTTCATCAAGCAATACTTCGGAATCGAATGGCCGGAGCGCCACCGCTTTCACCTGATGATCAACTCCGCAATCGGCGAGGATGCGGTGGTGCAGACTATTCTCAACGGCATCGCCCTCGTCGAGCAGCGCCCACCCTCCAGGCCGCCGGTCGGCGACCTGGCCGAAACGCCCCACGTCTAGAACAGGCCGGGGTGGTGGCATCGGCCGTCACACAGGACTTACAAAATGTTCCCGCTGGAACATAGAGTGCTTGCGCTGATCGAGATGAACGATTCGGGATTCATCGCCGGTCGCGGCTTGAAGAGCCGTGCGCCCATGGCTTTGTAACTGGGGGCGTGTTTGCGACCGAAAGCGCAGGGTATACTCTTGGGGAAAGAATCGGATGATCGAGATGTCCTCCGGAGGTCCCATGAAGCCTCTTCTGGTTTTGGCCCTGGTTGCGGCCAGCTTATCTGCTTACTCTCAGACTTCGGATTCGACGACCGGAAACATTACGGGAAGAGTGACCGAGCAGAACGGCAATCCCGAATCCGGCGCGACTGTTTATGCAGTTCCGCAGGATCTCACGATGGATGGTATGGCGCCGCCGTCGGTGCGGACGGCGACGGATGGAACCTTCGACTTTGGAGCCGGCTTGGCGTGGGGGACCTACAAGCTTTTTGCGCGAAAGGATAGCGACGCCTATCCGAACCCGCTTGATGGCTTTTACGCCGATCCGCAGGCTGACGCCCCGGAGATCAATCTCACCGAGCGCAGCTCCTCTGCCAACGTGACAGTGACATTAGGCGAAAGAGCCGGGGTGATCACCGGGCGCGTTTTGGACTCCGCTACGGGAGCTCCGCTCAAGGCACGCGTAGCCTTCGAGCGCGAAGATGGCGCAGGTGGACACGCGGTCACGTCACGTGCCAGGGATGGCGAGTACCGGATGTTGGTGCCGCCGGGCAAGGACGTAATCGTCATGGTGGAAGTTTCAGCCGGGCATTCAACTGGGGCCAGTTGCCCGCTTCCGCATTTGCGGGTCGAGCCTGGGCAGGAAATCGTCATGGACATCCCCGTGTCCAAGCCATAGCCAACCAGGCACGAGTGTTCTCCCTCTCGACGGCGTCCGGCTGACGAATCTGAATACATCCTGACCAACGCTCCGGCTCGAACCGGCATCTGGACCAGCGAAGCAGGGTTCCTCAAGGAGGCTTAATGACACCATCATCGCCAGAGATGTTGCGGCATGCTTCAGGCTGGTCAATTCTTTGGGGGGGGCTGCTGATCGTTTTTGGAATGCTGGCGATCGGCCTGCCCTTTCTGGCCGCGATCGCGGTCAACGTATTTATCGCTTGGCTGATCATCTTTGCCGGCATCGTCCACCTGATGGTGGCATTTCATGCCCATCGGGCGGGCAGCCTGATCTGGAAGTTGCTGGTGGGGCTGGCTTATCTGGCATTTGGAATTTATCTGGTATGGCATCCGGTGCTGGGTGTCCTCACCCTCACGCTGGTGGTGGCATCGCTGTTTTTGATCGAAGGCGTTCTTGAGATTGCACTCTTCTTCAGGATGCGGGCGACGCCAGGAGCGGGCTGGGTGTTATTCGATGGAATTGTCACCCTTTTCCTGAGCGGGTTGATCTATGCGCGCTGGCCATCGGATTCTCTATGGGCGATCGGCGTTTTGGTCGGAGTCAGCATGATTATCAGTGGCGTCACGCGGCTGATGTTGTCATTCACCGTAAGAAGGGTCGCACTGGCTGCCTAAAGTGGGCACCGGCAAGGAGTGGAGTTGGTAAAGGAGGACGAACCCCGACTCCTGGCGGAAGCTCTGTTGCTGGGCGTGCTGGGTGCGCTTATGCGCCCAGGCGTTCACCTGGCTGCTTCGGCTCTCGGAGCGTTGTTTCTTAGGCTTCATCGCTGGGTACCACCCGCCCGGCCTACCGGAGGACGGGGGGGTGTTGCGGCAAGTCATCGGGCCGCACGGACTGTGGTTGATCCCGCTGGCAACGACCTTGGGCGGCCTGATCTCGGGAATTCTGGTTTATAGGCTCGCTCCCGAGGCAGAGGGGCACGGCACCGACGCCGCGGTAGCGGCCTTTCATCGTGCCGGCGGCCATCTTCGGCCGCGCGTAGCACCGGTAAAAATGGCAGCCTCGGCCATCACCATTGGATCGGGCGGCTCTGCCGGGCGCGAAGGGCCGATTGCCTTGATCAGCGCTGGAATTGGGTCTCTGTATTCAACTCTCACACACAAATCGGATGAACAGCGGCGCCTGCTGATGCTTGCCGGCATGGCCGCCGGACTTTCGGCCATCTTCCGGACTCCCATGGGAACCGGGGTCTTTGCCGTAGAAGTGCTGTATGGAAGCATGGAGTTCGAAGTTAACGCGCTTCTCTACACCATGCTGGCGTCCGCCGTGGCCTACGCGGTCAATGGCTTGTTCGTGGGCTGGCGACCTTTGTTTCGCGTCCCCGCTGCGGGGGCTCCGCAACTCCACGACTACGCCGCATACATTGCGCTTGGCTTGGCGGCCGGGGTGGTGGGTGCTTGCGTGCCAGAGGTGTTCTACCGGATGCGCGATGGCTTCCGCAGTCTACCGCTTGCCCCGTGGATGAAACCAGCAATCGGCGGGTTGGGAGTGGGATTGCTCGCGCTGAAATTACCGCAGGTGTTGGGCGGTGGGTATGGTTGGATTCAGGAAGCGATTGACGGCCGCCTGGCGCTACGGCTGCTGCTTATCCTGGCGGTGGCGAAACTGATTGCTTTTGCGTTGACGGTCTCATCCGGCGGCTCGGGTGGCGTGTTCGCGCCTTCGTTGTACGTGGGTGCGATGCTGGGCGGGGTGTTTGCCATCGGATTCCACCAGCCGCCTGCCATTCTGGTGATCGTGGGAATGGCGGCCGTTTTCGGTGCGGCGGCCCGCGTTCCCATCGCAACCATGCTGATGGTGACCGAAATGGCTGGAGGCTACCAGCTATTGGTGCCGGCGGGTTTGGCGGTGATGATCAGTTATCTGTTGCAGGTTCGAATATCGTCCTACCTCAGATATCAAAGCTTGTATGAAGCCCAGGTGCCCCGCCGGGAGGATTCGCCGGCCCACTACGAGGACCAAGTGCGAGTGGCGCTCATGCTTCTGGGAAGAAGAGACATTGCCTTCGGCGGCAAATTCAGCCAGTTGGATTTGCTGAAACTGCTGCGGTCGAAAGTCAGGTTCGAGCTTCCCGGCGGCCGCCAAATGGAAATGGGCGCGCTGCGAGCTGGGAGCGATTTCGTGGGCAAACCAATTCAGGCGGTTTACAAGGAGTTGGGCGGGTACGATTTCGAGATCGTTGCCATCATGCGGCGGGAACATGTGCTGTTGCCGCATCCGGACACTGTTCTTAAGGACGGAGACCGTATGCTGGTCATTACCTCGCCAACCGCCCACGATGCGCTGGCGAAACACCTCACTCCACTTCCCGCACCAGATGCGGCGGCGCAGAATGGCGGGGATCACGAACATGCGACTTCGGGCTCCGGATCAGGTGCTGTTCAGCCCTAAGCCTTTCGGAAGCCATTGCCGCTTGGCAATAAACTACGGTTCGCTCGCTGAGACTTCTCTCTCTACCCTCTTGGTGGTAAGCCATACCACACAAGGGCCATTCTCAGTTCTTCCCGTGCAGTCTAATCTCATGCCTGTGGCGCAGTCGCAAGCGGGTCTTTGCATTCGCGATGAGGCCGCGAAGCGGCGTGGCCGAACAACAAAGCGCCCGGATTCGGGTTTAATCATGTAGGGGAAGCGGAAAGTTGAAGGGCAGGGACTCTGGTGGCCAAGGTGATTGAGTTTTATATACCGAACAATTTTCGTAAGCCCATGAAATGGACTCCGCCGCAACTACGCGGCAAGGTGATCGAGTTCTGCGTGGTGCAAAAGAAGACGGCCTGAAGCGCCTGCGAGCGGTATTGGGCCTTCACACGATTCACCCATGCCGAGGGTACATTCCCAGCCTCTGCCGCGAACAGACACCGCCGCTGAAATGTGCAAATCTTCGGAGTCGCGGGAATTGCCGGATTTTTGCAGCGGATTTGGTGCGATTTTGGCTGAATTGGCTAACTACCTGTATCGCATAGCACTTACGCCGGAATTAACCAGCGGCGGCAAACCGGCCCGTTAATCACCTGGACCCCGCTGAAAATGAGGCTGCGCGCGTTCCACAAGCTTTTCCACAGCTCGATTCACGAATCGCCGCATGCCCAACAGGCCAACCATTTGACGGATTTACCGCCGGATAGGTCGCCTCATTCCTCTGGCCCCGGCCCGTCCGACATTCTCGACTCGAAGCGCGTCGAGCTCTTCAAGAAGGCAAGCTTGACCGTGCCGGTTGGGCCGTTCCGCTGTTTGCGGATGATCAATTCCGCCAGCCCTTCCAGCTCCGCATCGTCCGGCTTGTAAACCTCTTCGCGGAACACGAATGCCACCACATCGGCATCCTGCTCGATCGACCCCGACTCGCGCAGGTCCGCCAGTTGCGGACGATGGTCGCTCGACCCGCGGCTCTCCGGCGCGCGGCTCAACTGGGACAGCGCGATTACCGGCACCTGCAGTTCTTTGGCAATGGCCTTGAGGCCGCGCGAAATCGCCGACACTTCCTGGGTGCGGTTCTCATAGCGCTTGCTGCCCCCGGACATCAGCTGCAGATAGTCCACAATGATTAAGTCCAGGCCATTTTGTTTTTGCTTCAGGCGGCGCGCTTTGGCGCGCATCTCGCTCAGCCCGATGCCCGGGGTGTCGTCGATAAAAATCGGCGCCTGGGTCAGCCTCTCAAGCGCCTGCGAAATCTTCCGCGTATCGTCCTGCCATAGCGACCCGGTGCGGAAGCGGTGCGAATCCACCCGTGCCACCGAGCACAGCATGCGTTGCAGCAGCGCCTCTTTCGACATTTCGAGCGAAAACACGCCCACGATCTTCTGGTCTTCAATGGCGACATTTTCCGCGATGTTCATGGCAAATGCCGTTTTGCCCATCGACGGCCGCCCCGCGATGATGATCAGATCGGCGCGCTGCAGGCCGCTGGTCTTCTCGTCGAGATCCGCATAGTGAGTTTCGATTCCGGTAATGCGCTGGCCGCGCTGCAACAGTGCATCTACCGACCCGAACGACTCCTTGACGATTTCTTTCACGTCCATGAAGCCGCGGCCGACGCGATTCTCCGACAGCTGAAACAGTGCGGCTTCGGCTTCGTTGAGAATGTCTTCCGCGGGATCGCTCTGCTCCGCCGCCCGCGCCATTGCCGCATTGGCCGCGTGCATCAACCCGCGCAGCAGCGCCTTGTCGCGCACAATCTGGATGTAATGTTCAATGCTCGGCCGGTCGGGTACGCCATCGAGCAGACTGGAGACATAGGCCACATCGCCAATCGCCTCCAGTTCCTTGTGGCGGTCGAGTTCCTCGCACAGCGTGATCAGGTCAATCGCCTTCGCTGCTTCAGCCAGCCCCACCATGCGCGCATAAATGCGGCGGTGCGAGTCGAGCGAAAAGTTGTCCGGCTTCAGGCTCTCGGCCGCCTGGTTGTAGGCGAAGTTATCGAGCAGAATTGCGCCCAGAATGGAGCGCTCCGCCGCAATGTTGGAGGGCAGGCTATGCGTCAGGTTGTAGTCGGTGGTCGCCACGGGGCCCTTGAGTTTTTCGTTTTCAGTATAGCGAAATAATAGCGAAAGAGCTGCGAATCGCAGTTTGTGAATTCTGTGGAACTCGCGGGCGCGCAAATCCGTGGCGCTGGATGTGTTTAACCATTCCGATCAGCGGTCTGATCGCGCAAAATAACTGCGGCCCCGGCCAGCCACCGGAGCCGCATTTGCTCGTGGATGTCTCGCTTTGCCTCTCGCGCCACTCTACAGTGGCACGCTGATCGCAACCGCCGGCGGCTTCATCCCGCCAATATGAGCGGGAGTTGTTGACCCGCTGCCGGCTCTGCCACAATCTCCGGCAAAATCTTCAAAACATCTCACGCCTGCATTGCTGAGTACTTTGCTTGAGCGCCTAAAAAGCTGCAACCGGGAATCGACGCTGCGGTGTGCAGAAGCTGTGGATGGCGATGATTGCTTGTGGAAAGAAATGGAAAAGTGGAAAGAATGCAGGTGAGAATTCCCCCTGCAATGCGGCCCGCGCGCCCCCGTCCGTGCACCCCGCATCAAGCCGGCCCTTTCAACCCCTTGGCGTATTTCAAAATATCGATCGCCGGCACTGTCCCAACTTTCTGCAGCCGATGCAGAAGCCGCAAAAAGAAAAAAATCAGCGCCGCTTCCGCCGGGGACTTCTCAACCCTAAGCTTCTTCCCGCGCCGGCTAGCCTCAAACGCTCCGCCCCGAATCGCGCATCCCAAATCTATGAACTTTCCATTCGGCAACTCGCCCAGCACCTTGTCCACCGACTCCACCAGCCGCCCCCCGCTCCACCAACTCTCCAGCGACAGAATCCCAGCCGTGATCTCAACCGGACGCTTCGCCCCATAAGTTCCCGCCGCATACTTGATCGGAACGCTGGTGCGTTTCAGCCTGCGAACCGACTCCGCTTTCTTCCCCGCCTCCACAATCGCCGGACGCCTTAACTCATGCTTCACATCAAACACCGCGTACACGCTCTCCGCCGGAACATACAAAACACCTTCCTGGTGCAGAATAAGCGGTGAATACTGCCGGTCGTAAATCACAATATCGATCTGTTCGCTCAACTCCCCCTCCGAGTCCACCACAAACGCGGAATCTGCCTTGTAGCGCTCCGGAAGATACGCCTTCAACATCGCCAGCCACGCCTGTTCCGCCGCTGCGCCTTTCGTCGGGCTGTGATGCACAAATGTCCGGCTGGTGTGCATCTTCGCAATCATCTGCTTCTGCAACGACAGAAACAGCCCGCTCAGGCTGATGCTGGTCGCAGGCTTCCGCGAACTCGTGCCCTTCACCACAAGATCTGCTCCCAGTTTTGCATTGCCAGACTCCTTTGCGCAGCTAAAGAGATTCCCCGCTTCTCTTCGGGTCCAAGGTCATCCGAAATCACATTGTTCGTATTCGCCGGGTCGACCACGCGGCAGCTTGGAAATTCCTCACCTAAATATTGCAGTACCATCCGCACCCGCTCGGCAAGGCTGTTGCCCCGGCCGTATTTCAGCGCTTCCAGCGTCGTAAGTTCCAAATAAAACGACGGGAAATCCAGCCGATTGCGTTCCCGCCATATCTTCAGCGCGCGAATCTCATCCGTTTTTCCCGAGCCGGAAATAACCCGTATATGTTGCGCCACATTTGTCTGCGTCCACGAATCTTTCTTTCGTTTGTAAAGACTATGGTCGTCAGTATTGCCATGCTGCTTCCGTCCCGGTACCAGATCAACCCCCAGCCCATTGCTCCGCACGCAAATCGAAACATTCTGTGGCTGCGGCTCCAACCCCCGCTCCGCGCAGTAGCGATACAGATTCCAGTAAATATCCTTCACCGCCATATCCCAATTCAGGGAAATAAATAGATCGACGTCCGTACCGAGAGAAATCGCCGTGCCTTTGGCGTAAGAGCCCGAAAACTGTATTCCCAGCAGAGACTGCCCCGCCCAACTCCGCAAAGCCGGAACCACCAGGTCAGCGGCCCTGGCCGCGGGAGATCCACCCGCTGTGCTCACGGCGTATTTCAAAATCACCGAAGCCACATACTCATCCGCTGTCATGGCCGCTTCTTCACGCCATAAGTCTAATCCGTTCGCCCGGGAAACATACCGTGAGGGCGAGCGTAAATGTGTCTCGACTTCGGAAGCGGGCGAACGTATCTGGGGGCTGGCTCACATATTCGAATTTTGATTCCTGGCAGCACCCCGAAAATGGCTGCCTCACTCGCCGCGGTTTTCGGCGAGTGGGTACCACGAACCCATACGGCCTGGGGCCGGTCATCTCACACTATGCAATCCCGCGCACCCGCATCTCCGCCTTCTGTGCTTCGTTGACCAGCACCGGTCCCCGCTCTCCCAAAGCGTAATGACGGTAACTGCTCCAGTTCCACTGTTCCGGCGTCGAGCACCAGACCGCGGACAACGGGATTGCGATGCATGTAACGCAGCTTCTCCACCCGCTTCTTCTCCGTGAACACGACGAAATCGTAGAAGCGATGCTGCCAAATGCGTCCCTCGGTAAGCGGAATCTTCCACAAGGAGGACCGCCGTGGATCGACCCCGGCTCGACACCGATTGAGCAACTGCCGCGCGAACGACTGTTTCAGAACCTTCATCGCCACGGAGAGATCGCCGCGCTCCGGCTCGCTGAGCAAAAGATGAACGTGCTCGGGCATCACAACGTATCCAATCACCGCGAAACCGTGCCGCCGCCGCACCCGCTCCATGACTTCTAGGAAAAGATCACGATTCTGCGGGGTGCTCAGCAGCGCTCTTCGCTGATAGCAACTGGTCGTGATGAAGTGAAGACATCCCGCGCCGTAGTAGCGATGCAGGTTGATCGGCATCGGCCACGTCTATCACAGAACGGTGATTGGAGTCTGTGACTAGTGACCAAGGGAGCGAGATGCGTGGTGCCCACTCGCCGAAAACCGCGGCGAGTGGGGCAGCCTTTTTCGGGGTGCTGCCAGGAGTCAAAATTCGAATGTGAGGGCCAACCCCCCGACATCTGCACAGAGAAGCATAACTCTCCAAGAGGAGCACCCACTTTTAACTCTGGGGTGCCCCATGTTTGCCCGCTTTTGGCAAACGTGGGATCCCGCTCGAAGAACAAATCTGCCCCTATGAGCTCAGGAGTGGCGATCGTGGATGGCCTCGAATCAGAAAATGAGGCGAACATATTGATTTTGGGTAGCGCAGGAGTTCGCTGGCGTGAAGAAACCGGGGTACGTCCCGTCTGTCCCCACATCTCCCGACTCCCGATGCTCCTTACCGTCTGTATCGAGGCCGGCCGGAAAACTCTAACTCATACTTCGTGGATCGGGCTCACGCACGGTTCCCGCAAATGGATGTCTGGCCAAGCTGCCGCTTTGGCCGTTACAAAGGATCGCACGCCGTTCGCTAACTTAAGCGCTCCACTCCCGCTTCGAGAGCCCACTCTTCCAAGCGCCAGGAGACCTCCGTCTCCTCTTGACTTTTACTTATTATGGATGTCCGCGAATTTGCGAATTTTCCCAGCCCTGGGAGCAGGATTACGCTTTTTCTATATTGTGTGGAAAGCCAGGAACGGAGTCATTTTGGACCTTAGCGGCCGATGGCCCCCCTTCCAAAATGATCTCCTGCGGAGAGCGTCCGGCAAACTGCTTCGCATGGTGATCACGATAAGCATTAAGGATCCTGGCACGGTTGGCGGTTCCTCTGCCGCCGCCCATTCGGTTTCCCGCAGCGAGCAGGACTACAAGCGCCGCGGAGCGCTGGTGGGTTGCCCATACGCGGAGACGTTGTTAAAGGCGTTCAACGTCACCGGCTACTACATCCTGGAGGCTTAGTGCTGCGCGTCAGGCTGATGCGCCGGCCGCGTGCCTCATCCTGGCCATTTCCTTTGCCTTTTCGACGCTATTGGGCGGAGACGTATTTATATACCTGAACTCCCTTCGGGGAGTTAAGGGTGAGAAGACCCTTGCCGATGGAGTAGTCAAAAATTACGGGCGCTGACCAAGAATATAGACGGATTTCAATCCGGCCAGCAGCGGTCACGTAATAAATCCCTCTAGACAAAGTGACGGCCTCAATCTGAATGTCGAGCACGCCATCCTTGCGAAACTCCAGGATTTCGCCATCCCAGGGATCGACGCTGGCAAAGTGAGCGGTTGATGCATCGGCTTTGATGCGCCAGTAGCCGAAAAGTACCGAAGGGGTTATGGCCGAGACGGCATGGTCGACGCCGCCGTGTTGGCGCAGCAATTCCGCCACGTCCTCGTGGTCGTGACTCACGGCCACGTTCAAAGGCGTGTCGAGGTCGTCATTTTCGGCGTTGACATCGGCTTTGTTGGCTAACAGCAATTCCGCCACATCCCTGTAGCCCCGTGATGCCGCCGTGTGCAAGGGTGTATCGCCGCGAGTGTCCTTGGCATTGACATCGGCACCGTTAGCCAAGAGCAATTCCGCCACGTCCTTATGGCCCTCCACGGTCGCGAAGTCCAAGGGGGTCGAGCCGTAGGCGCCCGCCTTTGCATTGACATGGGCACCGTTAGCCAACAGCAATTCTGCCACCTCCTTGTAGCCCCCGGCCGCCGCCGACCCCAAAGGGGTGCCGGATGGGCCATTTGCATTGACATCGGCTTTGTTGGCCAGCAGCAATTCCGCGACGTCCTTATGGCCTCTTGCCGCCGCCGCGAGCAACGGGGTCGAGCCGTATTCGCTCTTGGCATTCACATCGGCTTTGTTGGCTAGCAGCAATTCCGCCACGTCCCTGTGGCCCCCAGACGCCGCCGCCTCCAGAGGGGTACCCGACTGGCCATTTGCATTGACGTCGGCTTTATTGGCCAGCAGTAATTCCGCCACGTCCTTATGGCCGCTTTCCGCCGCCGCGTGCAGCGGGGTCCGACCGTACTTACTCTTGGCATTGACATCGGCCTTGTTGGCTATCAACAATTCCGCCACGTCCTTATGGCCTTTTTCCGCTGCTGCGTGCAAAGGTGTCTCGCCTTTTCCGTCCTTGGCATTGACATCGGCTTTGTTGGCGAGTAGAAATTCCGCCACGTCCTTGTGGCCGTTTCCCGCCGCCGCGTGCAAAGGTGTCTCGTAAACCCCCAGGGCTCCGCCGTTCGGGCTTTCGCTGAAAACCAGATCAGGATTGGCCTGAACGAGCGCCCTGACTTTCGCCAGGTCGCCATCCCTGGCCGCGTCGTGAATCGAGTCGCAGAACGCGGGCGAACCCCATATCAGGATGGCTAGAATGGCAGCGGCGAGGCAGGGACCCGGCCGATGGCTAAACATGGGACTGCGCTTTCAATGATTTCGTCCGAATTCCTACAAAATTTGTCTAAGTCGGGCAAAAGTGTACTCCGCAGCCGTCTCAAATCCAACTCCACCTTTTTGGCCACGGCTCCGCGTCAACTTGTGAAACTTCCGGATAATCGGGGACACGGATATTCGGGGACATCCATGATAAGTAAAAGTCAAGAGGAGACGGAGGTCTCCTGGCGCTTGGAAAAATTCGGGACAGAAAAATTCGGGGACGGAAAATTCGGGCAAATTCGGGGACAGACGGGGGAAATTCGGGGACAGGGGGAAATTCGGGGACAGACGGAACGTTCCCCAAGCCGAAGACGAATGTTAGCGAAGTGACCGGTGCTCAGATGGCTGCTACTTACAATTCTTGGCTCAAGAATGCGGGCAGAATTCATCCTCCTCATGTGACGCGAGATCTTGGGCGCGCCAAACTGCAAAATCCTCCTCCCGTGGACGAGGACAAAGGACTTTGGTCGCGCCGCAACTCGGCCACTGTGGGGTCGAGGAGCTAAGAACTTAACGCGTGGGTTGTCGAACCCGGTGAAAGGCTTGCGCCCTGTGGGGAAGGACCAAGGACAAGCGCAAACGGTAGTACTACGGATGAGATGTGATAGCGATTACAGTAATAACAGAGATTCGTTTCTTGTCCTTGACTTCGTCGCGACCATAATGCCAAAAGACGCGGTAAGCACCAGGGGTATTGTTTTGAGCGTACGCCTCGAACACCTTCTCACCATTCACCCCGGATAGCGAGGTAAACTCATGCGTCTGAAGGCTTGGGTGGCGCGGGTCTATTTCCAGGTACCCCAGGGCCTTCTGAACCTGCTTAAAGATCGCATCCTTCGACGGCGTGTTCTTGAGAGCTGCGAACTGCTCGTCCGCTGTTGGAGTGAACTTGATCCGGCGCTGCACACCTATTCCTTGGCGTGCTTGGCGAAGGATCCGCGGTAAACAGTCTTTCCCTCTGCCGATTCTCTCAACCCGCGCTTCACGGCGGCGAGGGCTTCCTGATTCTCGTGGAGCCATACCTCCGAGGTAGGGACGGCCTTTACAGGATCGAGGACGAACTGACCGGCGGCATTTTGATAGATGTTGTACGCCGTAGCGACGCCAGCGGCCGCTCCGAGCGTCAAACGCTTCTTCGCGTCAGGCTTCGCGTATTCCGTGACTAGCTCGAAATTCTCGTTCTTGATAACTGCGGGCATGAAACGAAGACTAACACGGGTGGGAATAGGCGTCAAGTGGGAGTAGCCCACATTTAACACCGTTCTATTCCGTCACTGATAGCTTCCCTGAACAATTCGGGAGGAAATTCGGGGACAGACGGAACGTTCCCCAAGTCTAAGACAAGGACAAAAGCCAAAGCCCCGAGCAACGCTCGGGGCTTTGAGATACTAGATGCCGTCCGCTAGTTTCTCCGCAGAAACACGAAAGCCCCGGTAATCAGCCGAGGCTTTAAACTGAGCACTGGATGCCGCCCGCGAAGCACTTTTAGGATAACTCCGGCAACGGCAATGTCAAGCACTTTGGGTCGAGTGACAACAGAGGGCGAGGGAATCGAACCCTAGTGGCTGATTAGGCCACTCGACCGCTTCGCAGGCGGCGGCCAGTACCCACTGGCTGCACCCTCTAAGCGCTGGCCTGCGCAGATGATTGTACGAATCAGAGCCGTGAACGAATGTGACGAGTGAACAGGAAGGTGCCAGAGTTCCGTTTGGGGAATCCCGATAGAACCGTGAGGCGATAGAGATCCTTCGACTTCACAGAGCAATCCGTGTTTGCGAATCGCTCTGCTCCGCTCAGGATGACATTGGAAAATAAATCCTTGTGAATCCGTGAAAATCCGCGGCCAAAGATTTTTAGTCTCTCACTCCGTCCATGAAAGCCCGTAGCTTGCGCGAGCGCGACGGATGCCGGAGTTTGCGCAGCGCTTTCGCTTCGATTTGCCTAATACGTTCGCGGGTGACGGCGAACGACTGGCCAACCTCTTCGAGGGTGTGCTCGGAGCCGTCTTCCAGGCCAAAGCGCATCTTGATGACTTTCTCTTCGCGCGGGGTCAGCGTGCGCAGAACCTGGCCGGTTTGGTCTTTCAGGTTTACGTTGATCACCGCTTCGGCCGGCGAAACCACGGCGCGGTCTTCGATGAAGTCGCCAAGGTGCGAATCTTCTTCTTCGCCAATGGGCGTTTCGAGAGAGATCGGTTCCTGCGCGATCTTCAACACCTTGCGAACCTTGGCCACCGGAATATCCATACGCTTGGCGATTTCTTCGGAGGTAGGTTCGCGTCCCAATTCCTGCACCAACTGGCGCGAGGTGCGGATCAGCTTGTTGATGGTCTCGATCATGTGCACCGGAATACGAATGGTTCGGGCCTGGTCCGCGATGGCGCGGGTAATGGCCTGCCGAATCCACCAGGTGGCATAGGTCGAGAATTTGTAGCCGCGGCGGTATTCGAACTTGTCCACCGCTTTCATCAGGCCAATGTTGCCTTCCTGAATCAGGTCGAGGAACTGCAATCCGCGGTTGGTGTACTTTTTGGCGATGGAAACCACCAGGCGCAGGTTGGCTTCGATTAGCTCACGCTTCGCCTGCTCCGCGTCCATGTCGCCGGAGATAATCTCGCGCTGAGTGCGCTTGAGTTCCAGAAACAGAACTCCAGCTTCCTGCTCGAGTTTCTCCAGTTCGGCGTGAATGCTGCGGGCCTGCCGCTTGTGCTCCTTGCGCTGTTCTTCGCTGCGCGTGGCTTCGGCTTTTTTCTCCAGGTTCTGCACCTGGCGGTCGAGCGAGCGCATGCCGTCCACGGTCTTGTTGACGCGGTCAATCAGGCGCTTGCGCTCGGCATTGGTAAAGCCGAGATTGCGCACCGCCAGCGAGACCTTCACTACGGCGCGGGCCAGCCCGATGCGGTAGTGACGGTATTCCTTGGGCTTCTTTTTCTGCGAGACTTCGGCGAACTTCTCTGCCACCAGAGCCGACTTCTTGTAGGCCTTGGCCAGTTCGTCGATCTTGCCGGTGAACTCTTTCAGGCGGTTCTGCAGAATCTCGTCGGTGATCTCTTCTTCGTCAAAGGTGACCACTTCCTTGATAGAGCGGACGCCCTTCTTGAGATCCTCGCCCATCGCCAACAGTTCGTTGATGACAATTGGCGACCGAGAGAGCGCCTTGAGAACGCGCAACTGGCCGCGCTCAATGCGCTTGGCGATTTCCACTTCGCCTTCGCGCGTAAGCAGCGGGACGGTTCCCATTTCCCGCAAATACATGCGGACCGGGTCGTTGGTTTTTTCCATGGCGCCGGGCGTGAGGTCGAGCTCCACGTCCTCGCCGATTTCTTCCTCGTCGAATTTTTTATCGAGCGCAGAGGAGGGGAGCTTGGGCCCCTCGAGCACATCAATGCCCTGCGTACTCATGGTGGTGAGCAGATCGTCCAGGTCGTCGGGAGACTGTACATCCTGCGGGATGAGGTCGTTCACCTGATCGTAGGTGAGATAGCCTTTCTCCTTGCCTGTATCAATCAGCTTTTTGATATCGTCGTACTTGTCGTCTAGAGCCAAGAAAAATTATCCTCTTCGTCCACTGAAGGACGCGGAAAGACACTATGGAATCGGTGGGATCTGGTATTTGGCGGAGTTGTGCGCCGACACAAACCCTCAAAGTGTAGCACGAAAGTACACCTTTGTCCTATTTCGGGATGGCTATCCCGCAGTTATCTCCCACCTGCTTAATGATTTAGATGTATTCCGCGGCCATTTAGTTTCATAGAGAGATGGTCAAGCGGCCGGGCTCCTGTCGGCGAGGCTGGGGTCCATCAGGGCGCGCTTGAGCCGCATCTTCTCCTGCAAAAGGACTTGCTGGCCCGCAGTGTCGGGGCGGCGACGCAGTTCGTGCTGAATTTCCTCCAATCGCCGCTTGATCTGGATCCGTTTCAGAGCCCGCACTGCGCCTTCCAGTCGCTCCGCCGTCAGTTCCTCCTCGTCTTTAAACAAAATAGTAGCCAGCAGACCGCGCTCTGCCTCCGGCCATGGCAAGTCCAGAACATCGGCAGTTTCTGGCGGGGCATTAAGTATCATCTCGAACAATGATTCCGTAGCCAACCCGCGGTGAATTGGCTCGCTAGTCAAAGCGAAGTGCGCCTGCCGCGCCGGATCGAATTCCTCATCCACCCCTTCGCGCGCGGAAAAGTGCTCCTGGCCGAACTGCATTTGCCCGGCCGAAGCCAGAGCCCGCAGCAGGATGCGCTCCGCGTCGGTGATTTGCGACGTTGCCGGAGATTTCACCCCTGCCGTCGAGCGCGTGGAAACGGCGTGCTTGAGTTCCTGGCGCAGAACCGCAGAATCGATGTTGAGCTTCTGCGCGATCTCCTGCGCAAGTTCATCGCGCACAATGCGACTGGGAACCCGCTGAATGTGCGGCAGCAGGTAGTTGACGGCTTTAACTTTGCTTTCGCCGCTGCGGGCGGGGAACTGGGCCCGGGCGCGTTCGATCAGATAGTCGAAGTAGCGCTGCGATCCGCGCAGAGCCGCAGCGTAGGCGTCCTTGCCCTGGCGCCGGATAAAGAGATCGGGATCAAAGCCGCTTTCGAGGGTGAGCACTTTTACCTGAAATTCTTCTTCCACCAGCACTCCCAGGGTGCGCTCGGTGGCGCGGGCGCCGGCTGTATCGGGGTCGAAATTCACCACGACATTCTTGCTGAAACGGCCCAGCAGCTTGGCTTGCAACTCGGTGAAGGCGGTGCCGGAGCTGGCAATCACATTGTGAAATCCGGCCGCATAGACGGCGATGCAGTCCATCTGGCCTTCCACCAAAATCGCATAGTCGAGCTTGCGAATCGCTTCCTTCGCCAGATCGAGATTGAAGAGCACGCGCGACTTGGAGTAGATCGCGGTCTCCGGCGAGTTCAGATATTTTGGCCCGGATTTTTCGTCGATGGCCAGCGTGCGTGCGGTGAACGCAATGGCGCGGCCGTTCTCGTTGGCTATGGGAAACATCACCCGGTTGCGGAATTTCGCATACATCGCGGGAGGCCTCGAGCCCGCGCCCTGTCCCTCCAAAGAACGGACGGACAAGGACGGGGCACCCGCTGGGGAGCTTTCCTTCCACGAGAACAATCCGCTTTCCCGTAACACCTCTTCCGGAAATTCATTTTTCAGCCGGTCGCGCAGAAGGAATCCCGAGTCCGGCGCGTAGCCGATGCGAAACGCGGCGATCATCTCTTTATTCAAGCCGCGCCCGGCAAGATACTCGCGGGCATGAGCTTCCTCGGGGCGGCGCAGGCACTCCTGAAAAAAAGCCACCGCGCGCTCGTGAATATCCAGCAACACGGTGCGGATTTTGGCTTCCTGGGCCTCGGCCGGGCTGGAGAAAGTCGCCTTGGGCAGCGCGATGCCAAGCTTTTGCGCCACTGCGCGGACGGCTTCGGGGAAGGTGATGTTCTCGATTTTCTGGACGAAGCTGAAAACATCGCCCTTTGCCCCGCATCCGAAACAATAAAAATACTGACGTGTGCTGTGAACGCTGAGCGACGGTGTCTTTTCGCCGTGGAAGGGACACAGGCCGGAGTAGTTCTGCGCGCCGGACTTGCGCAGCTTGACGTAATCGCCGACGATGCGGACGATATCGGCCTGCTGCTTGACGGTGTAGGCGAAATCTCCGGGGTCGGCCATGGATGATGGAATTGTGCGGGAGAAAGCCGCTGAATGGAATATACCGGAAGCGAATTGCTGTGGAGAAGATGTGGAAGCTCGGCTTGGGTGGTTGACGGATGCGGAAATCTTGCCTCCGATCTGAACGAACGTTCCTTTTTGCGGCGTAGCGCCGAGCTATTCGGCAGTCAGCTTTTCGCCTTCAGAACTTCGTCTGGGGAGTAATGCCGCAGCGCGCGAATGACTTTGAATTCGGGCTTCGGCCGCAAAAGATAGACAAAGGGCCGAGGACTCGAACCTGTTTCCTGGCCGGCCACTTCATAGAATCCCTGCTGGTAGAAGATGGTTACGCGATCGTCCCAATCAACCTTTGCCCGGCAACTGGAGATCCGCAACTCGCTGGTCCCGGTCGAAATGTTTTCCACCTGATCGGCGATGCGCGCTCCTAGCTTCGATGCTTCGTGCCACGCACCCAGTTTGGCCTGCGCTGCGGAGATCAGCCAGATCGGCAGGCTACCGCGAATCTCGCCCATGAACAAGGCCGCCAGGCCGCGCGACGCGCCCTCCGCCGCAAAATAAATCAGCACGATGGTCAGCGGGTGCAGCACGAAGGCAAACAAGAGGAACGCTCCGACTCCCATCATTCCGGGCTCGCCGTCCGAGGAGTATGCGCCGTACATCACCGCGTCCGGCGCACCGCCCAGCCAATGCCGCGCGAAATGAAAATAAAAATGGACCAGCAGGTCCATGGCGATCATCGCTTCCACCACGCCGCTGGCAATGGCCGCCCGCGCAGGGACTTCGTGGCCATGCAGCAAGCTGCGACGGTAGCGCTCCGGCAGAAAGGCGATCAGCGATTGCAGGAAGAAATTCATGCCTTGTGCGCACTATAGACTTGTCATTCCGACTTTCACCCCTTGTGATTCCGACCGGAGGGAGGGATCTGCTTTTCTGCGAGCTGCGGCTAATTGGGGCGCCCCTCTTCTCGCCGTCTTTGCGAGAAATGGGATCACTCATACCTCAACGTCACCACCGGATCCACCTGCGTGGCCCGCCGCGCCGGCAAAAAACATGCCGCGAGCCCCACCACGAGAATCCCAACCACCACCGCCGCAAACGTCCACGGATCGGTCGGCGAAACCCCCCAAAGCTGGCTGGCGATGAACCGCGTCAGCCCCAGACTAGCCCCAACCCCAATCCCAATCCCCACCGCAATCAGCATCAGCCCTTTCCGCAGCACCATCTTCAGAATATCCCCCTGCTGCGCCCCCAATGCCAGCCGAATCCCGAAATCATGCGTCTGCAAAGAGACCGTGTAGGCCATCACGCTGAACACGCCGATGATGACCAAAAGCAGGCCGATTGCTGCTAGCGGAGTCACGGTCGCGACTATGAGCTTCGGCGGTGAATACGTAAATTTGTCCAACAATTCGGTGTATGGCATGAAGAACGGCCCAACGATGATGTCCCGATCCACCATCCGCATCTGCTCCTGAATTGAGTGCATCAATGCCGCCGGATCAGTTTTGGTTTTCAGAAATAGATTAGCTTGTCTCAGGATTGTGTTTGGGATGATTGCCTCCGGCGAGGCTGGCTGCGTAAGGCCGAAGTTCTTGACGTCGGCGATCACGCCGATGATTTGAAAATAGGTATCGCGAGGTGGCTGCGAATTTAGTTTGTACGCCTTTACTTTCAGTTGCTGGCCAACTGGGTCGGCGTCGCCAAAGAAATCATGGGCCATTCGCTGATTGATAATGGCGACATACTGCGCGGAATCAACCTCCGCTTTCGAGAGCCACCGGCCACGAATCAAACGGAACTCCAGGGTCTGCAAAAGGTTCTCATCGCCACTCATTACGCCCGCATCTTCCACATGGCCGGTACCGGGCACAGTGACTTGCTCCCCACCCCCGCCCACATAACCCGGCAGAACGGCATAGCTCGCTACGCTCGCTACCCCCGGTAGAGATTCCAGTCGTTCCAAAACCTTCTGGTGGAGAAGCGCATTCTGTTCTTCCGTGAGATGTCGATTGCCTGGAAGCCCGTACGACACGATGGCGACGTTTTTAGGATTAAAGCCTAAGTCAACGTGAGTGAGCTTGAAGAAACTATGGATGAGGAGGCTCGCGCCAACTAAGAGAACAACCGAGACCATAGCCTGGCCGATGACGAGCGAATCACGCAGTTTCCCATGACGGAAGTCGCCGGCTATGCCTTTGCCGCTGCCGGAGAGTTGTGGCTGAAAGTTGCGGCGTACGGCGTGGAATGCCGGCGCCAAGCCACAGACGAGAGTCGTCAACGCGGTGATGCCGAGCACAAAAAGCAGAACGGTACGATCCAGGCCGATCGTAGCCTCGCCCCCGAAGCCAATGGGAAGTACCTTGCCCGGAATCATGGCGGTCGCGCCTTTCGACCCGAAATAGGCGAAGACACACCCGATAACGCAAGCAGTCGTTGCCAGCACCAGGCTTTCCAGCAAAAGCTGCTGAACCAGCCTAGCGCGGCTAGCGCCCAGCGCGGCGCGAACCGCAATCTCTTTTTCGCGCACTGTCGCTCGGGCCAGCAGCAAGTTGGCGACATTGCTGCACGCCATCAGAAGCAGCATCAGCCCGCCAGCAAGCAGGCTATACAACATATGCTTGAGATCGAACCCTGAGGGATTTCCTAGAAGGCCTTCAAAACTGCCGATGCCGAAAGGCCCCATCAGCACGTCGGTGGCTGTTTCTAGTCGCCCGTTGAAGTGCGTTTCAGACCAACGATCGTCATCGTTCGGGTGCGCCTTTACGAGGCGTTGCACAATTACCTTCAAATCGGCCGACGCTGCCGGGAGGGTGACGCCGCGTTTCAGGCGCGCAAGCATCTCGCCGAGTGGCGTGGGGCGGGATTTGTCATGTTTACTAATAAATGGAGTCCAGCTTGCCGCCAGAGCGCCATAGGCGTGAAAGCGCGGCGGCATCACGCCGACAAGTGTCCGGGGCTCGGCAGTTCCCATTTCGTCGTCAGTCACATTAAATGTCTTACCCACGACCTGCGGATCGGAATTGAACTCGTTCCTCCATGCGTCGTAACTGATGACAAAAACCGGCTCCGCTCCCGGCTTTCCATCCTCGGGCAGGATGCCGCGTCCAAGCAGGGCAGGAACTCCATAAAAGGTGAAGGCATTCCCAGTAACAGGGGTATCGTACAACTGATGGCTCTTTAGCCCGTCTTTGATGAGCAGAGTCGAAAGCCCGAAATGATAGCCCACCACGTCTTCAAAGACGTGATTTTGCTCGCGAATCGCCTCGATGTCCGACAAAGGACCGCCTAAGGGTTGAGGGATTTGGCCGCTCTGAACGCCCTCGCGCATCGGAACTACTAAACGACTCACGTCTCTGGTATCGAAGCCGTTGAACAGCAGATTGTAGAAAGCACTGAATACCACGGTGCTGGCGCCAATCCCCAGTGCCAAAGCAAAAATCGCCGCGAGAGCAAAGCGGCGGTCTTTATTTAAACTCCGGATGGCGAAGCGCAAATCCCGCCAGATATTCTCGATCCAGTTCTCCCAGTGCACATCGCGCGTCTTCTGCTTCACCTGCTCGATTCCGCCCAGCGCAATCTGCGCCCGCCGCCGCGCCTCTTCCGGAGTCATTCCAGCGGCGACATTCTCCGCAACTTGCTCCTCCAGATGAAACTGCAACTCGGCATCGAGCCGCTTGTCCAAGGCGTCATTGTGCAGCAGTCGATGAATCCAGCGCGGCATCTTCATAAATAAATCAAAAGCTTTTCACCACAGAGGGCACAGAGTCACACAGAGGAAAATCTTTAAGATTTCCCCGAATTGTTCGTTTCCTTTGTGCCCCTCTGTGTCCTCTGTGGTGAAAGCCTTTGCCCGAACCCTCAACCTCACTCCGCCGTCCGCAGAATCAGCGCAACTGCCTCCGCCATGCGCTCCCAGCTGCTGACCTCGGCCTCCAGCTGCTTGCGGCCTTTTTTCGTCAGGCTGTAGAACTTGGCCTCGCGCCCGGTTTCGGTCTGTTTCCATTCGGCCGCCAGCCAGCCGCGATCCTCCAAGCGGTGCAGCGCCGGATACAGCGACCCCTGCTGCAGCTGAAAGAAGTCCCGCGAAATCTGCTGCACCCGCTGCGCGATGGCATAGCCGTGAATCGGCCCCAGCGCCACCACTTTCAGAATCAGCATGTCGAGAGTCCCCTTCAGGAACTCGGATTTTTCATCCGTCATCGTCAGACCTAGAACCCCAACCCCTATGACATCTACATATATGATGGCTTTGAGGCCAGAAGTCAACAAATGAATTTTGCAAGACGGAGTGCGCCGCTTTTGCGAGAAGTGGGATTAGATCATCTATGTTCAAATACTGCGGTGACCCTGCGCGAAGCCCTCCGTGCCGCTGTGGCCCGCCTCACCGCGGGGAGCGTTCCCTCGCCGCGCTTGAATGCCGAGCTACTGATAATGTTCGTTCTGGGTTGCGACCGGGCTTATCTCCATGCGCACTCGGAGCGCGAGCTTAGCGCGGATGAGCAAGCCCTCTACGATCAAGCTCTCGGCGAGCGCGCCCGCGGCGTGCCTGCGCAGTACATCACCGGCCATCAGGAATTCTGGGGGATGGATTTCATCGTTTCGCAGGCCGTGCTCATTCCGCGCCCGGAGACCGAGCATGTGATCGAAAAGGTGCTCGAAATCGTGCGTGTGGGGCGGTTGCCCTCGCCCGCCACTTCGCTTCGCATTGCCGACGTCGGCACTGGCTCCGGCTGCATTGCTCTAGCCCTAGCGAGGGAACTGCGCTCGGTTGAAATTCACGCCGCCGACATTTCGGCAGCTGCGCTGGAGGTTGCGCGAGCCAATGCCGCCCGCCATCAACTTGCCGGCCGCGTGCAATTCCACCACGCCGATCTTCTTGGGAAACTCGAAACCGCTCCCAAGCTCGACCCCGGCATGAACCTCGATTTCGCCACGAATATCGCCCCGAATGCTTTCGACCTCATCGTCTCCAACCCGCCCTATGTTGGCGAATCGGAAGAAGATCAGGTCCAACTCGAGGTGCGGAAGTTCGAGCCCCGCGGCGCGGTGTTTGCCGGACCGACGGGTTTGGAAGTAATTGCGCGTCTGATTCCGCAGGGGTTTGCGACGCTAAAGGCGGGTGGCTGGCTGGTGATGGAAATCAGCGGCACCATTGCTGGAGCCGTCCGTGAATTGATGAAAGATTGGGAGCAGGTTGAAATCACGCCGGATCTGCAGGGCATCCCCCGCGTTATTTCCGGTCAGAAGCATGCCGCCCAAAATCCCTTAGGGTGAGATGTGTAGCAAGAATTCATCCATATTCAGTGGAAAACTGCAGAGTGAGCATTTTTCGGCAACCCTGCTGAGCAAGTCGGCACCCAAAAAGTGTGTCCGGTCGAATAAAGTTTGTCACTTTGGGACAGGTAACACACCCACAAGTTCCACCCGATCGGGCACTCCCTCCGTAATCCCATAGACCCCCGGTATCGCCATTGACACGGAGGAACCTACTTTGTTACCGTGGCCTAGCTAATTTTCATTCGCCTTTGGCCGAACTAAGTGCTGTATCCGGTAGGGATTGCAGCTGTTTAGGCTTCGGAGTTTTGGCCCGGTCCTGGTAGGCACGGACACGAATCGCGTCGTCCTCAACGTAGGAACGTGTCACGCACTCAGCGCAGGGAAGTTTGGGACTCTCGTAACCGCGAGCCGTTCCGAAGTGGTTCCCTCGTTGATTACTAACGGAAGGATATTTTGAGCAAGCGTTTTTACATTCTGTTCGTGGCACGCGGAGATGACGGACAGCTCCGCAAGATCCCGATTCCATTGCACTATCTGTATGTGCTGGTGGTGGGCGCCGCGCTGGCCTTGCTGAGCATGACCGGAATTGCCAGTTCCTACACGCGGATGCTGGTCAAGGTCTCGCGCTTCAATCAGTTGCGCCGCGAGAAAGACCAACTGAAGACGCAATATTCACAGCTGGAGCAGGTGACGAAGGAAAAAGATATTCAGGTAGCGTCGCTGGGCTCGCTGGCCGGCGAGGTTTCATCGTTATATGGTTTGAAGTCGGACCCGATCCTGAGTGCGGACGCTTCGGAAGAAACCCGCGACGCACAGGTGCATTCTTCCTTGAATCAGCTCTATGCGCTGCGCAATACCGCGCTGAGCGGGGCGGCTTCGAATGGAATTTCACTGGGCCTCACCCGCAACGTGACCACTGCTGACTGGGTGAAAGCTTATTCCGCTCCAGACCTTTGGCCGGTCGAGGGACAGATTACGGGGTCCTTCGGCGAGCGCATTGATCCATTTAATGGAGAAGGCGCCTTCCACAGCGGAGTCGATATTGCTTCGGCTTACGGGCAGGCTGTGATCGCTCCCGCTGACGGCACCGTGGTATTTGCGGACTTTCTAGGCGGGTATGGTCGCATGATCCTGCTCGATCACGGCCATGCGATCACCACCCGTTACGGACATCTGTCTGGTTTTGCCGTGGTAACGGGGCAGACCGTGCATCGTGGCGATACCATCGGTTATGTTGGGCTAACCGGACGTTCGACCGGACCGCATCTCCACTACGAAGTGCGCATCAACGATATTCCGGTCAATCCGCACAAATATCTTCGACTCACCATTGCCCACTCTTCGAGCGGCTTCTCGGCGGGAAGCTAAGACCGGGCGTCAGATCGGACCCAGGGCTACCAGTCCTCAGCTTTTGGCCCTCAGCCGCCAGCCCGCATCGATGATTGAGATGGCCGGGTGAATGGCGACGTAACGCCAGAATGCGCTCGAAGCGAGGGGCGTGCGGCTCTAGACGACATCACCGACGATCATGCTGCGCACAGTGACCGCCACGCAGATGATTGCGGGTAGAACGAAGTACAAACCACAAATGATTGCTGACATGAGTTTCTCCTTAGGGTACGAACATGCACCACATTTCTGGAATACACGCGAAAGTAACGACTGTACAGTTACCTTGGGGAAAAGCCCGGCATAGTTACCCTCTGGAGAAAACTTCTGAACCGGGAAATGACCCGGCCTGCAAAGCGGCGGTTTATGCGCAAGTGCCGGCACTTTGATATTCCGGGAAACAAGCCGCTCACAATGGATCTTGATAGCCAGGGGTAATCCAGATAATTCGTAGGCAGGAAATGCCCATCGCACATGCCCACCCCAGCATTGCGCCGCCCGCAACTCCGTATTCTCGCCTCGCCAGCTGAGGATCATAGCCTTCTTCGATCACGATAATATTTTGGCCGTGGGTGTTGGCCGGTGCGCTAACACTGCTGCTGTCTGGAACTCTTCGACCAACCACAACCCGGGCGGTCAATACCGAATAGGCCAGGATTCCCGCGATTAGTGCTCCGCAGGCCGTAATCGCGAATCGAATGCATAGCCATTTTGTAAATCGCCTACGGATCGGGGACGCGGAACCCCGTGCATCGCGGGGCTTACCGAAGGCGCGCGGCGGGTTCGCTTGCCTCCAGAGACTTTCGCGTACGCGGCGGCCTAGTTCTTCTTCGGTTGGAAATACGATTGTGATATCCGGATGTGGTCCAAGTCTGTCCGTTATTAATTGTTCCGCTACATTCCCGGTATCGTCTTCGTCGATGATAAAAATCGTTTTTCCATCGAATCCCCGCTCGAGGATGTGTTTGAGCTCATAAGAAACTCCCTCCGAACCCGAGCGGATGTCCAACACGACGACCGGAACCATGGCGATGAGATTATGAAGAACGTTTTTCCAGACTAGATCGTCGGAGGTTCTCAGATTGTCCATTTCGAAATACACATCTTCAGCGCCGGATCGGGATATCCACGCAAGATTTTTGTGTATGGCGCTTTTCATGCGCCCTTGCAGTAAATACACCGCGCGAAATCCCAGAGATTTGGTGGATGACCAGACGAGGCGACGCGCCGGTTCGGAAAGTGGACCCGATGAAGCGAGAAATAGTACCCCAGGGGGAATGACGTTCCAGGAGATCGTGATCACGGCCACCGTAGCCAGCAACAATATCGTCACGAAACCGTTGACATCGAGCTTGCAATCTGACCTGAAGACGGGCCCGAGAGCGCTGCAAAGCAAAATCGTAGCGGCATAAAAAAACCAGTAACGCCAAGTCAGGAACCAACAAGTTGTCATTTGTCGAATCGCGCGCCATAACCGAGCGCCATATATTTTTCGGGCCATCCGCCACTCGCGACCGGCAAGGAGGAGTGGGGCAGCGCAGGTGATGCCGGCCAAGGCTGGGAGTAGGTAGCGCGTCACAGTTCGTCCTTCCGATAAGCAATGAGCGTCAATCGGGCATGATCAGGCCGGGCAAGAGCGTAAACCATAAAGCGGCCGCGTACCTCAGGACTCCCGACGGCGGCGCTTTATGATTGCGTCTTACCCTCGACCCCAGATGACACCATGCGACGACACAACTCCAGATGAGCGCGATCCGTGCCTCCCAGCGACGGAATTGATCCGAGGACCCAAGGAGATCTACGGCATACCGCGCCTTTGCTATCGATTCCATGCCCAGGCCGTCTGTCTTCTTGACCCTGAGGATCGATCTTGAGCGGCACGAGGCTTATGCGGCATCGCGCAATCCTCCTGATGGGGACGGGAGATTACGAATCGCAAGCGTGAAATGCTAATACTTACGTGCACGAAACGCCACCATTCTACCCCAGTCTCATTGCGGTGGAGTTTTAGCCGCATGTGGCCAGGTATGCAGCCGCGCATCGGCCGAGCGCAGCGATGCTGCTCATCGTGACATGAGGAATAGGCTCGCGGCGCGGAGCGATGACACCTTACCTCGGTAACTGGAGGCTGCCAGCCTGAACTGTCAGGATGAGTGAACCCTGGCAAGGAGTCTCTCCATGCGACCCGTCGTCACATGTTTTCTCATCTTGTGCAGTACAAGTTTCTGGGCGCAGAGCGCGACCCAGACATCGCCGCAAACTCCCCGCCAGGCCTTGATGGAGATGTTCTTCAGCAAGCAGCCCGGAACCTTTCTCAAGCATTTACCGGCGATCACTCGCGCCACCCTCGAAAAATCAGGAGCCCTGGCCACTGTGCAGCAGTACTCCATGTTGGCCACGCAGCTTCCCACCCAGGGAAAAAGCTTTCAGACATTCGAGACTGGTCGGGTAATGTTCTCCGCTGACGACCTCAAGACCGGCCAGAAGGTCGAAATTGTCGTCGAGAATGACTCCTTGCAGGGCGATCGGGATGACATCGAACTATCCATCCACACCTACAAGAACAATGAGGTGCAAAGAACTCCGTTCATGCCTCACCTCGTCTTTTCCATGAAAATCGAATCCGGGCTCTGGGCTTTGAATGAGATCTCCATCACTATCAAATTGCCGCTGGCCGATCCCGATCTTTTGAAAAGCATCGCTGACGGCATGAAGGGGCGCGCCGCAGTCGCCTCGCCGCAGATTCACGTTCAGGGCGCTGGGCTGGTTCCGGGGCAGAATTCCATCATGACCATGGGAAGCGCGACCATGGGAAGTGACGCGAACGCTTTGGCGGATGTGCGGAAAATTCTTGCCGCCGAGACTGTTTACGCGTCCACCTACTCCGCCGTCGGGTACACCTGCACTCTTTCTGATCTCGATGGCTTTGGCGCTCCTGAGCCCAACGAACACCAAGCTATGCTCCTCAGTAGCGGGTTGGCGGGGGGCAGGCATCAGGGATACACGTTCACGCTATCAGGCTGCGCCAACCCGCCGGCGACCAGTTTTCGCCTGACCGCCGCGCCCATCGGAGACAGTTACGGGCGTCGTGCATTTTGTGCCGACCAATCCGGGGTCATTCGTTCTTCACCAGCGAATATGGCATCCACGTGCTCGACCAGCGGCACCCCGGTCGGCGCGATCGGACGATAGAGGCCGGTTGAAGCTCGTCAACTGCGTGCATTTTCCCTGCTCATCACCTCCCACAACCATGAGATGAACCCAAGGATTGACTTCCGGGATCGGGCGTAATCAGAAGTGGTCGATGAGTGCTACGGCGATTTGTCAACCGCCCCTGGGTTCGCCCGGGAACCGAAAACGCAGGTATAGTTCCTTGCGTGAGTAGAGCGTCCTCGAATGTGGCGAGGTCGCCGAGGATAGCATTCCGATGATGGATGGAGATTCATCCTATCGAGCGCAGCTCGTTCTTCGCTCCGGTTTCGGAGCGTTGGTTTCGGGGATGTTTGGTATGGGTTGGCTCGGGATGGGCCTGGGAGCGGCCCATGCGTTCACGCCCATTGTGATTGTTCTGTTCGACGGATTCGGAATCTTCCTGCTAGGCTATTCCATCTACTTTATCCGCAAGGGCAAATCTCTACGTCGAGACCACCCTGCGTCAGCCAATTCGCCGCTACATGGGATAAACAAACAATTCCTTGTCATCGTTATTGCGGAATCTACGGCAATCGCAATCGTCAGTAGCATCGCCTACGCCCTTCACCGTCCAGATCTGGCTCCTGCCCTGGTCGCTACGGTGGTCGGCCTCCATTTTTTACCCCTCGGCAGGATTTTTCGGCAAGCCCGTTATTACTACTGGGGGACCGCGATAGCGCTCTGGTGCGGAGTCTGCACGATTGTGCTCCGCGGCAACGCGATCGTAGCGTGGAGCAGCATCGGGACGGGCATCCTACTCTGGGCGAACTGCGCACACGGTTTACTGCGAATTCGAAGAATCGTTCGTGGAATCGAGCCAAATCCGCCGTAATCGGCGGAGCACTGACCCGCGGGATAATCGGCGAGGTTGGATAATCTTGCTCATTGACCGGTCAATGCATTATGAGAGAGCGGCCTGCGTGCGCAATGCGATCGCAGGTGGAAGGAACAGGGTAGGCAAATCAGCTCAAGAGTGGCACTTTACCTTGAGGGGGAAGACTCGGTTGAGCGCGATGTTCTTTCCCTCAAGGAGGCAACTACATGAGTCGCGACATCAAGTATATCGGCATGGACGTGCACAAGGAAGCGACCGCGATCGCGGTGCTCAACGGCAGTGGCAAGCTGGTGATGGAATCGATCGTCGAAACCCAAGCCCGCAGCATCTTGCAGTTCATCCACGGTCTGCGAGGCGAGTTGCATGTGACCTGGGAAGAAGGGACCTGGGCGGCTTGGCTTTACGATCTACTGCAACCCCAGGTGGCGCAGATGCTGGTCTGCGATCCGCGGCGCAATGCCTTATTAAAGGAAGGCAACAAGAGCGACAAGATCGATGCGCGTAAGCTGGCCGACTTGTTACGCACGGGGATGCTGCGCCCGGTTTATCACGGAGAACATGGCCTGCGGACGCTGCGCGAGCTGGGGCGCAGTTATCGGACCATCAGTCAGGATCTGAACCGGGTGATGAATCGGATCAAAGCTCTGTATCGCGGCTGGAGCATCCCTTGTACGGGTACTCAAGTGTATGCTCCGCGGTATCGGGACGAGTGGCTACAGAAGATCGAGCATGCCGGCGTGCGCCGGCGAGCCGAGTTGCTCTATCAGCAGTTGGATGGATTGCAGACGTTGCGGCGAACCCTGCGGCCGGAGTTATTGGCGGAGAGCCGGAAACACAAAGCGACGAAACTGCTGCGCCAGATTCCCTGCATCGGTCCGATTCGAGCCGCCCGTTTGATTGCGCTGATGCAGACCCCACACCGCTTCCGTAGCAAGCGGCAACTCTGGACCTATAGTGGGCTGGGGATTGAGACCCGCGACAGTGCGCAATATCGCTACGTGCAGGGGCAACTGCAACGTACGAAAAAGCCGCAACAGATTCGTGGTCTCAATCAGAATCACAACCATGAGATGAAAGAGATCTTCAAGGGAGCCGCGACCCGAGCCAGCTGTGGCGCAGGTCCGTTACGCGACTTCTATGTGGCGTTGCTGGAGAAAGGAATGAAGCCCGAGATGGCGCGTCTGACCTTAGCCCGAAAGATCGCGGCTATTGCTTTGACACTCTGGAAGAAGGAGGAACGTTTCGACGCCGAACAACTGAAGCCACAAGCAGCTTGAGCGTTGCACAGAACTCAGGAGGTCTCCCAGGTTTCACGCCTCGGTGATGAACCATCGGTTCTGGCGATGCTCGGGTTCGAGGGAGAGTATCCAAGCGCTCATTAGGCGTTCGGGTGCTGGAATCAGCACCCAGTCTCCGGGTCAATCCTATGCCCCCTCGGACAACCCAAAAAAGCCATAGGCCTCGAGCCTCACATAGGATGATGGTTGGCACTTAAGCCAACGGTTGGCTTGCGCAGCTTCGCCACGAATGGTGTCGGGACCGCGGCATGAAACCACCAAGGCAGACCCGCAACTGCGATCCACCTCTGTCGTACTGTGTTGCGCGCCAGGCGTTAAAATCAAAATCCTCTCCACGAAGAAGCGGGGCCTGGATGCAAGCACCGATCGAGGTCTCACGGAGAGGAGTGGAGAAGTGTTTTTGCTTGACATCCTCTCTCATAGGATGAGCGTTTTGACGACTTAGCGTCAACTACAATGAACGGATTGCGGATCGAAGGGAAGATGACAGGGTTGGAATCCATTGACGGACGCCGAAAGGCGAAAGCGAAACGCTTCGCCCACGAATCTTGGGGTTTATCACCGCTGCCGCCTCTTTACTCGCAGACCTCTATTGCTCGGCTACAAGCGTCGGGCGTCTGATCCTCCTTGCTGTGGCTGGAGTCTGGTTCGTAGGGTTGAAGCTGCTTTCCAAGTCGCCATCCGTTTAAACCCGCAAGTGACAAGAGTCGAGGAGTCTGGAATTGCCCAAGTCGAAGTACGCCGCATACAAGCCCGCCGACCCTTATTTCAATTTGATTCGACGGGCGCTTGGCGACCTGGTCGATGGCGAGCACTTCTTCGACATCGTCACCGCCAACACCATTTACGAGGTTCTCTATGACCTCGGCTGGCCTCGCGTCATTCGAGGGCGAACCGCTCTAATGGCCGCGTTCAAAGACTATGTCGACAACATCGCGCTTCAATCTGCCACCAAGTTGATTGTTCATAAAGCAGACGGCGGCAATGTCGTCGTCCTCGAATACGAGGTTCATGGGACCGTCCTCGCGACGAGAGTGAAATACAACAATCGGTTCTGCTCAATCATCAAAATCGAGAACCGAAAGATCGCGCACTGGAGAGACTACATGGACTCTCTGGCGGCCTGGAAGGCATTGACTGCGCAGGCTCACTAGCCGGGTGATGCCCGCGTCGATCACTTGCCAAGCATCCGTGGTCGCCGACCAAAGCCCCGCCCCGTCGCGAAGAGCGCGAGTAGGACGGGGTACATTCTCCTAGCTAGTGCTAAATAGGCCTAGATTTTGTCGTAAACGATCGTCAGAACATGCGGTTGGCCAACCTCGTGAACGGTGAGCGTCATAGTCTTGCCGTCGGCGGAAATCATGTATTTGGTATAGTCCATGACTTCGCCCTTTACCTTGTCGGTAATGTCGAGGGTATGCGAGTTGAGGCGTTTGCCGGATGAGGTCGAGCCGGCCGCGACGTTCGGGCCCTTCTCTGCATAATTTTTGCCGTCAAATTTCATGCTGAGCGTGTCTTGATAGGCGGGAGTGTCAAAGGTCAGGCCGTCTCCTTCGTACGCGGCAATCTCCCACTCATCGGGGGAAGTGATTTTTACGTCGGTGCTCTCCCATGTGCCTCCCCATCCGGAGCTTGTACCCACCCGTTTGAGGGAAACATCAAAATCAGAGGTGGAACCGTCGGGTTTGATGTCGGTTCCCTTGATGGTCTGAGTCATGCCGTCGGCGGAAAGAGTGTGTGTCATGGAGCTGGTGACCTTGCCATCTTTCTTCTCTACCATCTTCCAGATCTTAGTTCCCTGGGGCGTGATTGATACGGTTCTGCCGAAATGAACCGCTTGGTCGGTGCCATCAGCGGTAATCGTGTCGCTTATGTTGCCGAAGGTGAGTCGATATTTGTTACCATCAAGATTAGCGAATTTCATTTGCTCGCCGGCAAATTTGCTTTTCTCCATGTTGAGTTTCCACTTGCCACAAAAAGGACTGTCGGCGGCAAAGAGTGTGCCGCCGAGAAGCAGGCATACAAACGCGAGTGAAGGGTAGATGCGTTTAGACATGGGGCCCTCCTTTATGGCGCACGATTATAGACCAAGTTCAAGAGGATTCTGGAAGGTGAAATCCGAGCATTCAATCGTTCAGCATCGGAACAGGAGTCGATCGGCGTTATCAGGCGTGGCTGTCGAAAAACTCACTCTCGAAAAAATGGTCGCAAAGACTTTGCGCTAGGATGCCTAACAAACGAATTTCTGGGTTCTCGTAGACATTTTCTATCCTCCAAATTTTGGCTGCTTTGTGAGAAATGGAGTTTTTCAACAGCCACCAGGCGATTGCGCCCAGAACGTTGCTTTTGGGAAAACGACGTCGAATCCAGTCTTGTTGCCATAGCCAATGCTCCCCGCTGTAGTCGGAAGTTGCATCGCCCAGTCCAGGACGGCTGAAATCAAGCACTCTGATTCGCAAAACTTTCTCCGCTGTCTTGGGTTCAAATAAGTAGGCCCTTCAGAGTGGAAAGCTGAAGAACCTCGAGATCCGGGGCTGTGGCCGGATGATGAAGGAGGTTCATCGTGAGGTACCTAAAGCATTTGGCGCTGGTTGGTGTATTGATGCTTCTCCCCTTCGCGTATGCCCAGGCGCAGGCCGCACCAGGAAACGGCTCCGACAACCCGTATCCCAACAATGACTATGGTCAGCCCGATAACGGCTACCAGGGTGGCAACGGCTATGCCCCCGACAATGGATACCCGCCCGACAATGGATACTATGATCCCGGATACGTGGCTGGGCCACCAGTTTGTCCGTATGGCTACTACTCTTATTATCCATACGCCTGTGCACCCTACGGATACTACGGGCCGAACTGGTTTATCGACGGGTTCTTCATTGGCGCCGGTCCCTGGTACGGTCGGGGATGGGGACATGGATATTACGGCCGCGGCTACGGACATGGATTCTATGGACGCGCTTACGGTCGCGGTTACGGGCGCGGATTTGTCGGGCGCCCCTACGGCGGACGAGGATTCGCCGGTGGTTTTGCCGGACGTGGTCCGGCGGCAGGGGGATATGGTCGCGGCGGCTTTCATGGTGGAGGTAGCTTCCGTGGTGGAGGTAGATCCCACGGCGGCGGAGGTTTCCGCGCTGGAGGAGGATTCCATGGCGGAGGCGGCTCTCACGGAGGTGGCGGCCACGGACGTCGCTAATCGACTCCCGAGCGTGGAGCCGTAGGCGCACACTCCGAGCAGCGCAAGCCACTACGTGAGGAGCAGGATTCCGTCGCGGCGGATCGATTTAATAGGCAACGCTGCCCGTCGATTTTTCCGAAGGACTACGCTGAACAGCACAGTGGCGATGACGGTTGATGCCACATTTCACACTTGCATGGATCGCCCAACAGCGTCCTCCAGATTGGTAGACCTCAACGCTATGAATCCGCGGTCTACCCAATGGTGGATTTTGTCGAAGGCTGTTAGCTGAAGGGGTTGGCTGATGGCTGGGAGCTTCTTACTGCCTCAGGCCCATCCACTTCTCCGAGACGACGAGCGAGTTGCCGGGATTGTGCGTGTCATAGCGGACAGAAGTGGGCAGGCCGAGACGGCAGGAGTGCAGGTTGATGAGGTGACGCAGGTAGGTCACCTCCTGCGAGCACTCGTAGGAGACGCCGGCGACGTCATACTGGTAAATCAGCACCACCGCCGACTTGTGCAGCGCACCGGGGATTTCCTGAACATCAATCACCGTGCCGTCGGTGATGCGGCCGGTTTGTTCCAGCCAGGCACGGCGTTCTTTCTCCTCATCTTTCGGGGCTTTGGGCTCGCGATAGAACAGGACGTAGGTGACCAGGGCGGCTGCGGCAATCCCCAGAATCAAAATGTAGATGTGATAAGGATTCATCAGGGGCGGAGCAAGGCCGTCGCGAGAGACAGCCTTCCGTCCACAGAATATAACCAGCGGTGAGATTGCGCGAAGAAAATTCTCATGGCACGGATTCGCTGGTTTCGGCGGATTTGGCGCTTTCGTTGCCGCGCACGTCTACGGCGGAGACCGAATAGAAATATTTTTTGCCGGAAAGCAAGTGGTCGTCCCGGAAAGCAGGCGGCTTGACGG
The DNA here is from genome assembly GCA_963834075.1 of uncultured Acidobacteriaceae bacterium. Taxonomy (GTDB): domain Bacteria; phylum Acidobacteriota; class Terriglobia; order Terriglobales; family Acidobacteriaceae; genus PALSA-270. The sequence goes on along the minus strand of CAWIAH010000010.1, from coordinate 319,581 downwards.
GCGTGGAGTTGAGTTTTTCGGGTTGACCGCTTTCTTCGCGGCGGTAAACGTTGTATCCGGCGAGATCGGCATCGCCATCGGGGAACCAGATCAAATCCACGAACGGCGCCTGACCCGGGCCGGAGAAGACCGCCTCGAGACCGGAGGGAACGGCGGGCGGAAAAACGTCATGGGCGAAAACCGTGACGCCTGGAGTGTCGTCGCCCTCGATTTCGAGAGCCGGTTGGCCGGGTGGGGAGATGAGTGTGACGACGGCGGCACGGTAGCAGTAGGTTTTCTCCCATTCAAAGGAAGTATCGAGCACGGCAGGAATTCGGCAGGCGTCCGAGCCGGCCGGGGTGATTGTGGGTTCGGCAATTTTTTCGTCGGATTGGCTGCCGGATGGCGCGCCGGCAAGACGGCGAAAGATGCGCAAGCGATATTCGACATAAGGAAGCTGCGGCGGAGAAAAACAGGTCCAGGAAAATTCCACGCCCTGGGCGCTGAGATTCGCCTGAAATGCATCTGGCGGCGGGACCGCGGGCATTGCTGGCACCCGGAACTGATTGGAGAGGCCGGCGCTGCGATCTCTGTCGTTGAGAGCTTTCACCGCGTAGGTGATTTGGCTTTCGGGCTGCACCCCGGCGACAAACGGCAGGCTGTCGGTATAGATGGCGGTTGTTTTTGCGGCGGGCGTCTTTTTTGATTGGTTTTTCGATTTTGTCTTCGGCGCCAGCGCGGGAGGCGGAATTCGGCCGACCGGTGTGCCGCAGGCTGTCATAGCCGCTTCAACGCTGCGACAGATTAGCGTAGGGCCGGGATAACGGATGGCTTGGTGGTCGGTAGTTCTGCTGGGCACGGTCCATGCGAGATAAATCCTGTCGCCCTTTCGCAAGGCCCGAAGATCGGTGACCGGGGCGGCAACTTCGAGCGACGGGGGCAGCGGCGGCCCGGAAGAGGCGCATCCGGCTAGAATGGCGGCGGTGCAGAGCAGAAATGGCAGCTTGAGGCTTCCGGGCTTCATGCGGAGGGCAACAGAGTACCAGAATCCCGTCCTGACGCTCTCGTAGAGTGCCTCAGGAATGCGCCAGGATCGTCGTCGTGGGATAGGGTGACTTTGGCGGCCGAATCGCCGGCCACCACGCAAACCTGCTTCGACACGAGCCTGATCCAACGATCAATACAGTCTGGAGTACTTGAGCAGAACCCGAGCCTGGTCCACCAGGGTTCCAATGCCGTCGGTTTTGGAAATGATGACGCTGGCTCCGGCGGCGAAGGCTTCGGCTTCGAGATATTTATCCTTGAACATAGTGAAAAGAATTACCGGCATGGCGGGACGCGCGCGCTTGACGGCGCGGAGGACTTCGATTCCGTTGAGCACCGGCATAGAAAAATCGAGAACGACCAGGTCGGGCTGCAACTCTTTAATCTTTTGCAACGCCACAAGTCCATTTTCAGCTTCGCCGCAGACGGTACACTCCGCGTCTTTCTCGAGCACGGAGCGCAGAACTCGCCGGATGCTTTGGTTGTCATCGGCAATCAACACTGCACCGCTCATAGAGACCTTCTATTACTGAGGAGATGTTGTCATATGGCGAAAAATCGCGCATCGGGGGATCCCTGTATCGGAACATTACGATAGCACTGGCACGTGAGTACCGCTGTGTTGGCCCGTTTTCCACGGTCAGAAAACTTGGGTAACCGAGGGTAACTCGCTGCAAACGATTCCAGAGAAAGGGAAACATTGATCTGACCAGCAACAGGGTAATACGGGCAATACCTGATTGCGAAATTGCGGGTGAGGCTCCAAGATAGCGGCTATGTCGAACCTCAAGCGCGCCAAACCAACCAATGAATGGAATGGAACCGCGGAGTTTAGAGAGCTGAATGTGGTGAAGCTGGAAGATGCTTTGCTCTGCGCGAACTGCGAACAGATTGTGAGCGAGACGCTCAAAGGCAGATGCCCGGTTTGTGGAAGCACGGCGCTGCTAGGCTTGTCGCGCTTACTGGGCGGAACCTTAGGGCGGCCTGCTGCGCAGCATTTTACCGCCAAAGTGCAGCCGATTGATCGTCGCACCGAGGCGCGTGCGTCCTAATCGCCTTTTCTCAAGGAGAGTGCTCGCCGGAAAAGCGAATTACTTGAACTAACCGATTTCCTCTCCCCAGCTTTCCAAAGTCTTCTTCACGAAGGCCACGAATTGATCGGCGACGGCGCCGTCAATAATACGGTGATCGTAGCCGAGGGTGAGATTCACCACCGAACGGATGGCGACGGAGTCGTTGCCCTCGGCGTCGGTGACCACGAGCGGCATCTTGGTAATTCCGCCGACGCCCATAATGGCCGAATTTGGTTGATTAATGATAGGCAGCCCGAAGACAGCGCCGAACTGGCCTGGATTGGTGACGGTGAAAGTGGAACCATCCACGTCGTCGGGCTTGAGTTTCTTGGTGCGAGCACGTTCCCCAAGATCCGCGATGCCGCGCTGCAGGCCCAGGAAGTTTAAGTCGCCGGCATTCTTGAGCACGGGAACGATCAATCCCCAATCGAGAGCGACCGCAATGCCAACGTTGATGTTGCGGTGATAGCGGATGCTATCGCCCTCCACCGAGGCATTGACGATGGGAAACTTCTGCAAGCCAATAATGGCGGCGCGCACGAAAAATGGCATGAACGTGAGGCGGGCGCCATGACGTTGCTCGAAGGAATTTTTGGCCTTGTTGCGCAGCTGAACGATGCGCGTGAGATCTACTTGGAACATGCAGTGGACGTGAGCGCTGGTGCGGCGCGACTCGACCATGCGCTGGGCGATGATCTTACGCATCTGGGTCATGGGGACCAGATCGCCGGGAACCGCGGCAGGGGCTGGACGAGGTGTGGGTGAGGGTTGCGCAGCGTCCCCGCCCTGTCTCACCAAAGGCGGACTCAACAAGCCTGGGGCATTCGGATTTGGGGCAGCTGGCGAAGCCGGCGCGGCTTCGCCCTCAACGAAAGCCATAATGTCTTGTTTGGTGATGCGGCCACCGAGACCGGTACCTGTAATTTGCGCGAGATTCACGTTGTGTTCGCGGGCGATCTTGCGGACCAGCGGGGACGAGCGCAGGGCATCATCTTCCTCTTGCTGTTGAACTGCGGGTGCTGAGGCGGCAGCGGGCTCGGGACGCGGGGCTGGCGCTTCCGGCTTGGCCGGAGGTGCCGGCTTGCCGGGCGGCGGAGCGGCAGCGCTCTTGGGCGCGCTCGATTTTGGCGCGACGGCTTCACCGTCGGCGGAAATGGTGCCGACGATGGTATTCACCTGCACCGTGGTGCCCTCAGCGGCCTTGATCTCATTCAGCACGCCGGATGCGGGAGACGGAATTTCAGCGTCTACCTTGTCGGTGGAGATTTCGAAAAGAGGCTCGTCACGCTGAACCTTATCCCCCGGCTTCTTGAGCCATTTCGTGATGGTGCCCTCGAAGACAGACTCGCCCATCTGGGGCATGATGACATCAGTCGGCATGGTTTCCTTCCGCGTGCTCCCTGTGATCGCAACCAGGGCGAACGCAACCACAAATTATATCGTTTGCCGGGGCAGCCAGGCGAACCCGGCAGTTACTTTCGTTGCGGTTCGATTGGCGACGCGGAACGTTCCGAAGCCGGGATTAGCGACGCAGAGTGTGGGTTTGCCAGAAACCAACAGTGGTTGCTCGCGCCACAATATCACGCTTCGGAATGACAGGATCTTCTTCCCATACCTTGCTTCTTGTCGGCTTTTTATCTTCTATTTTTTATCTTTACTATCCTTACTTTTATCTTTGCCCATTTTGTCTTTGTTGGTTCCGTTCATCGCTTTATCCATTCCCGGCATATCCTTCATGTCAGTGGAGGCGGGTTGCGGGGGGCCGAAGGCCTTTTTCATGTAGTCCTGAACGGCGGGTGGAAGTTTTTCGATGTGGGATAAAAATGCGGTCACCTTCCAGCGATCCTCTTCGCTGAGCGCTCTATTCCACGCGGGCATGCCGGAATAGCGAACGCCAGTGGAGATAGCGTAAAAGAGGTGCCACTCGGGATCGTCGGAGGGCTCGAGGACCAGTTGCGGCGGCGGGGGATAAAAGGAATGCTCGAGCGGGCTGCGCTTATTGTCGAGAGTGCCGTGACAGGTAGAACAATTCATGGTGTACACCTTCATGCCATCGATCAGATCGCCGTCGGTAGCAGGCAGCGGGTTGGTCAGACGCGGGGCATGGCGATCCATGGAAGCATCAAGAGAGTTCATGGCAACGCGCATCTCGAGCGGCGGAGGGGTAGCGTCGGCATTCGAGGGCATGTAGCCCAACAGGCAGAAGGCCAGTCCGCCCAGAATGAGAATCAGCAGCGTGATCACGACACCGAGGACGAAGTTGCGCATGCAGCCTCCTGGAAGTCCTAATTTCGTTGGTTGCATGATAACCCTGCCGGGTGTGCTCGGCCAGAGTGAGAATGCTACGATTACTATCCACATTCCATACCCGGCAAGGACAAGGACTGCAACGATCGTGATTTTTATCCACCTAGCCAAAGCGCATCATTGATACCGGCCGATGCCACCGCTTTGGAAAGTTCCATCTCTGCCCTTGAGACAGCCATCTCTGTATTAGAAGCGGAGATCAGATCACTCGATATTCGCTTCGCTTGGGAACACGCATTGTCTTGGTTTACCCTTGCCGTTCTCGTGGGAGTTGCGATGGAGTGGTGGCACGAATACCCGAATTCGGCATTCAATTTGGACTCGATTCCCGGCAACGTGTAATGGATTCATTCAGGAGCAAGCGGGAACCATGTGGGTGATTGACGCGATGGGGCGGCGCCGTCCAGACTGGGAATCATGAAAAAAGTGCGAGTGGGCATTCTGTTTGGCGGTCGAAGTGGAGAGCATGAGGTTTCACTTCTTTCGGCAGCGTCGGTGTTTGAGGCAATCGATAAGAGCAAGTATGAGGTGGTGCCGATCGGGATTACGAAAGAAGGGAAATGGGTGACCGCGGGCGACGCGGCGAGACTCTTGCAGGGCAAAGCGGGCGAAGATAGATCTGCACAGGTATTGCGGGCTGGCGATCCGGAGGCAACGGCCGGCGCGGCGGTGCTGGCTCGAGGCGAGGGCGTGGTGGTGCCGCCGGAGCCGCAACACGGAGGGCTGACGCCTTTTCAGACGGAGGCCGGATCGTCGAACCTGGCGCGACGTGCGTCGGATCGGGCGATCAATGTGGACGTGATCTTTCCCGTGCTGCACGGCACATTTGGAGAGGATGGAACGATTCAGGGATTGCTGGAATTGGCGGATATTCCGTATGTGGGTGCGGGAGTTTTGGGGTCCGCTGCGGGAATGGATAAAGACGTGATGAAATCGCTATTCCGGGCCGCCGGATTGCCCATTGTGAAGCATGTGACGGTTCTGCGCTCGGAATGGGAAGGCCATCCTAAGAAGTTGCGGAAGCTGGTGGAGAGCAAATTGAGCTATCCGGTGTTTGTGAAGCCGGCGAATTTGGGATCGTCGGTGGGAATTTCCAAGGCGCATGATGGCAAGGAGCTGGGGCCAGCGATGGAAGCGGCGGCAAAATTCGACCGCAAGATCGTGATTGAGCAGGGCGTCGGCGGCAAGAAGGGGAAAGCGCGAGAGATCGAATGCTCGGTGCTTGGCAACGACCGCGCGGAAGCGTCGGTACCGGGAGAGATCGTGCCCAGTACCGAGTTTTACGATTACAACGCCAAGTATCTGGACGAGGGATCGAAATTGGTTATCCCGGCGAAGTTGAGCAAGGCGGAGACCAAGGCGGTGCAACAACTGGCGATCAGCGCCTTCAAGGCGGTGGATTGCGCGGGATTGGCGCGAGTGGATTTTCTGCTGGATCCCAAGACGCGGAAGATGTACTTAAACGAGATCAATACTATGCCAGGATTTACTTCGATCAGCATGTATCCCAAGCTGTGGGCGGCCACGGGATTGAAATATCCCGAGCTGATTGAAAGACTGATCGAGTTGGGGATGGAACGCTATGCGGAGAAAAAGAAAAATCAGTACAGCCGCTAAGATTTGGCGGCGGTGGCAGTCGCTCAAACCTGCGACTTAGGTTTTGCTGCTGCGCCTTCGGGAAGGCGAATCCCGACTTGGCGGTGCGCCTGAGCCGGTGCTAGACTGCGCCCATGGCTACGAAAAAGAAACCCAAGAAGAAAGCTCTTCAGTCGAAAAAGACCGCCCTGGCGAAGCCAAAGCCGAGTTCGACGAAGAAACGGACGCGAAAAGCGGCGACTTCCAAAAAACCGGGCAAGAAGACCGCCGTCCGCCCCAAGAAAGTTGCCGCCAAGAAAAAGGAACTTCGGAAACGGACTCCTGCCAAGGCGAAAGGAAAAGTTGAAAGCAGGCGGATTTCGAGAAAAGCCCAGGCGCGGCCCGCCGCGGTGGGAACGCCGGGCGAGGAGGCCGATGTCCTTTCTGGCGAAGAGTCGGGAGATCTTCAAGGCTTGTCCAACCGCGAAAGTGCGGACTCCGAGAGCGTGGACGAATTGCTCGAAGAAGGGAACGCGTTCGAGGCGGGAGTGGTCGACGGCGTTGAAGACGCCGACGAGAATGATGAGCGCGAAGTCCACACCCGCGAACTGCCCGAAGACGACGTGCCCGGCGAATACCTGGATGAAGATTAGTACGCTATGGAAAGCTGGGTTTGCCGTGGCAAACGAAGCAGCAAAGTCTTGGGTCGCTTTGCAGCCGCCGATCGCGCCAAACCGCGCCTCGATCCGGTTCCCGAGTGCTCGAAGTTTGGTGCGGCAGTAGGCCCTTGAACCTGCAATCTACGGCTTTATGAGTTTCCAGCGACAAAGAGGCGGAGATGAGATCTCTTGCCTCCGGCAAGAGGTTGTTTACTGGATCTCTAAGCGTAACCACCAGCGATGACTCGCCTGCGCCTCTAACTCCGGGCACTCTCCACGGTCAATAGCGGCGACTAGAGAATCAGGCCGACCGCTGCACGGTTCGAGCGCAACTGTGTATTCAGCAGGACCCTCGGCCGGAAAGCCGCCTTGGCAAATCCAAATGCCGAGGAATGGAACAAGCTGGGGATCAAAGCGGAGATAGATAGCTTCGTTGCCATGCGGAAAGCGCAACCCGCAAAAGCCCTCGGAAAGCCGGTCGGTAAAGAGTTTGTCGGCAGTCTTCGCCTCAGGACCTGAGATCATATTAAGCATGCTGGTGTGACCGCTGATAGTTCTGGCTTGCGGCCAGTGATTCAACTTGCCTTTGGTGAGATGATGATTCGCAGAATAATCCACAAGAACCTCTGAAACGCCAGCTGGGACGACGATCTCGGTTCCGCGCTGCACTGTAAACGATGGATGAGCCGACCATAAGTACTTGAATTTTCGCGCGCTCGTATTAGTGATCTCGTATTGGAGTTCAAGCGCTGAGTCGGATAGGTGAGCATTGCGGCGGAGACGGTAGGGCAGGCGAACTCCCGATACCTCGGTGATTAAATGTTCACCGCGGATCTCACTCTCCCAGGGCAGAGACCAGATTTCTCCATGATCGGGGAGGGATGTACCAGCGAATGGGGCCTCAGGATATGAGCAGAGTGCGATGGTAGGTAGGCATTCGTCAAAACCGCTGATGTCGTAATCCCCGAATGAGTCTCCATAATTCGCGCGCCGGAACGGACGATCAGGGTGCTGTAACAGGAATTCGCGTCCGGTTCTGACATTGGCCAGTGAAATGATCTTGCCGCCGAGATCCGGGACGATGACGACCCGCATTACTTCATTGGACATCACGATGCGTTCGAAACCATCGCCACGTACAGAACTGATTGTGCTTTTCATAATTTCTACCAAAGTACACTTACCTGATCCGCAGAACTATTGCTCTTTTCATAAAAGGGCAAAGCCTCTCCCTCCCCCGATAGATCAACTGTTCGTTAGGATTTGTGGGCGCAGGGTGCCTCGACAGCCGGCAATGCAATTGCGGCAACGGCCACAGACAATATGCCCTTCTCCGCTGGAGCTGGTCGCCATGGTCCCGGCTATAAGCCGCGACGATTTATTCCCGGTCAATCTGCGCTTTTTGCAGTTTGTCGGAATAGTCCACGTAGATGGATTTCCACTGGCTGTAGAAATCAATCGCACCGATGCCACCTTCGCGATGGCCGTTCCCCGTGGCTTTGACTCCGCCAAAGGGTAGGTGAACCTCGGCGCCGATGGTGGGAGCGTTGATGTAAGTGATTCCGGCATCCAGATCGCGCATGGCGGCGAAGGCCCGGTTTACGTCCCGCGTGTATAAAGACGACGACAGGCCGTATTCGATACCGTTGGCAATTGCGATGGCGTCTTCGATATCTTCGCAGGGCAGGATCGAAACCACGGGGCCGAAGATCTCCTCTTGCGCAATCCGCATCGACGGATCCACATCGGCGAATACCGTCGGCTCCATGAACCAGCCATATTGATAATCGCCCCGATCGAGGCGATTGCCGCCGCACTTCAGCTTGGCGCTTTCGCTCCGGCCGGCCTCGACGTAGCTGAGATCGGATTCCAGTTGGCGCTGATTGATGGCGGGGCCCATTTCGCTGGTTTCATCCAGGCCATTGCCAACTTTCAACTTGCGAGCGCGATCCACGTAACCGTTCACAAACTCGTAGTAAACATCCTTTTGCACGATGATGCGGCTGGTGGCGGTGCAGCGCTGACCGGTGGTGCCAAAGCCGCCCCAGAGGCCTCCCTCGATGGCAAGGTCGAGGTTGGCGTCATCGAGCACAATCATGGGATTCTTGCCGCCCAGCTCGAGCGAACAATGCTTGAAGCTTTGCGCCGCGGTGGTGCCGACGATTCGTCCAACCGCGGAAGAGCCGGTGAAGGAGATGGCTCGCACAAGGGGATGCTCCAGCAGCGGCGCGCCGGCGGCGGGACCAAAACCGGTGACGATGTTGATGACACCCCTGGGTATGCCGGCTTCGCTTAACACGCGCACCAGGTTGAAGGTGGAAAGCGGCGTGTCCTGGGCCGGTTTAATGACGCAGGTGTTTCCGCATACCAGAGCAGGCAGCAACTTCCAGGAGGGAATGGCCATGGGAAAGTTCCAGGGTGCGATCATGCCGCACACCCCAACCGGCTGGCGCACGGCCATGGCGAATTTGTTAGGCAATTCCGATGGAGTGGTCGGGCCAAACATGCGCCGGCCCTCCCCGGCCATGTAATAGGCGGTGTCAACCGCCTCTTGCACGTCGCCACGGGTTTCGCGAAGAATCTTGCCCATTTCGCGAGTCATATCGTGGGCGTACTCTTCCTTGCGCTCCATAAGCATTTCTGCGGCGCGATAAATGATCTCGGCACGGCGTGGGGCGGGAACCAATCGCCATTTCGTGAAGGCTCGTTGGGCGGCGTCGACGGCGGCGTTTACATCACGCTTGTCGGACTTTTGGAAGATTCCGACCAGATCACGGTGGTCGGCGGGATTGACATTTTCAAACGTTTCGCCGGTTGCGGATTCGACCCATTCGCCATCGATAAAGTTTCTGAAGACGCGGGTTGGGGTGGTGCCGGCGAAGAACTGGGAACCTGAAACGGCTTCGGTCGCCATAAGACCTCCGTGCTGCCAAATTTGATGCTACAACCCGGCTTGCGGGGCGGCAAGCAGGCCGGGGGATTCGATGATTTTGTGCGATTTAAAAGATAACGCGCCGATATCAACACGCCGATATTGACGGAGGCGGGTTGAAGTGGGCAATGAGCTTCAGCAAACGGAGCCTTTGGTTTGGGTTAGGTGAGATCGTCCCGTGCTGGGATGGAAAATTTTCCATTTCGACGATTTGCGATTCCGCGCATCGGTTTTTTGCACGGATGTAACCTATTCCTGCGCCCAGCGGGACAGTAGAATGAGGGACAACCGATAATAGGCAGGCAGAGTCACCAAAATCAACGGAACAACGGGGACCCAAATTGAGCCAGGCTACGTCCGTCGGCAATGACAACAGTTACGTTCTGACATTGGAAGAAATTGGAAATCTCACCCGTGAGGGCGGCAAGCCTGCCGAAACGCTCATGAATGTGGTTGCCTTAATCGCCCGGCGTTTCAATACAGACGTTTGTTCGGCCTACCTGCTGGAACCGGACCGGGCGAATCTGGTGATGGCGGCCACACTGGGGCTGCGCGCGCAATGCATCGGCACGCTGCGCATGTCGCTGCATGAAGGGCTTGCCGGGTTGGTGGCGGAGCAGGTGCGACCGGTCGCCGTGGAGCAGGTAAAGAACCATCCCCGATTCAAGTATTTTAAAGAAGCGGGCGAAGATGCATTCCAATCCTTCCTGGGCGTTCCGCTGATTGACCGCGGAGTGCTGCAAGGGGTTCTGGTGGTGCAGACTCGGGACACGCGCATATTCAAGGAAGACGAGATACGCATTCTGGGCGAGATTGCGGCTCAGGTGGCTCCGGTGGTGAGCGAAGCCCGCACTCTGGACCGCTTCATTGCGCCGGTGCATGAACGCCTGTGGCTACTGGCGCGGAATCTGTGGTGGAGCTGGGATCACGATACCAGCAGCCTGTTTCGCGAACTGGATCCAGCCCGCTGGCGGGCTCTCGATCACAATCCAGTCGCGCTGTTGAGTGAAATACCGCTGGCGGCCATTGAACGTAGGGCTCAGCAATTGGTTCTTCACCCGCGGATCAACTACGCCTACCGGCGTCAGCGTGAGTATTTGGCGGCCGATCGCACCTGGGGTGCGTTGCATGCCGGGATCTTGCGTACTCGTCCGGTAGCATACTTTTCCGCCGAGTTCGGCATTCATGTGTCGGTCCCGGAGTATTCCGGCGGCCTGGGAGTGCTGGCCGGCGACCATATCAAGAGCGCCTCCGACCTGGGAATTCCTCTGATCGGAATCGGGCTGTATTACGGACAGGGATATTTCCGCCAGCGTCTGAACCATGACGGCTGGCAAGAGGAAGAATACCTGGAGACCGACGTCACTCATCTGCCTATGGAGACGGCGATCGGGCAAAACGGCGAGCCGGTGATGATTGAAATCGAGACTCGCAGCGGGCCCATCCGTGCCAAGGTGTGGCGCATGAAAGTAGGGCGCTGCAATTTGTTCTTGCTGGACTCGAACGTCGAAGGCAATGCACCCGAAGACCGCGAACTCACTTCTCGCTTGTATGGCGGCGATGGGAGGATTCGCATCCGCCAGGAATTGCTGCTGGGGGTGGGCGGGTTTCGCGCCTTGAAGGCCATGGGCGTGACTCCGGGAGTTCTTCATCTGAACGAGGGACACAGCGGATTCGCCGTGCTGGAGGCGGTACGCAGCCGCATGCGCGAAGAAGGTCTAAGTTTCGATCAGGCGGCCTCGCGGGTTTCGCGCGAAGTGGTCTTTACCACCCACACTCCGGTGCCGGCCGGCCATGACCGCTTTAACGCCGGTCTGATGGAAGAGCATCTCGGCCCTCTGCGCGATGTGTTGGGTATTTCGCATGAAGGTCTGATGGCCTTGGGCCGGGAAAATTACGCCAACTCCAACGAAGATTTCTGCATGACCGTGCTGGGGTTGCGGATGTCGCGCCGCGCCAATGCGGTCTCGGCATTGCATGGCGAAGTTTCGCGTTCCATGTGGACGGTTTTATATCCCGGTAAGACCGAAGATGCCGTTCCTATCGGGCACATTACAAACGGTGTGCATGTGCCCTCCTGGCTGGCGCCGCAGATGTTCCGGCTCTACGACCGCCATCTGGGCACGGGTTGGCACGAGCACAGCGCCGAAGCTCGCATATGGGAAGGAATCGAGGATGTAGATGACGGCGAACTGTGGGAGACGCACCTCAGTTTGAAGTCGCGGTTATTGGATTTTGTCCGGCAGCGTGCCATCGAGCAGGCCGATCGCCGCGGTGAACCCGCGGGAGTGCTGCAACGGCTAAGCCGCGTGCTTTCGCCGGACGCGCTGACCATCGGTTTTGCCCGCCGCTTTGCCACCTATAAGCGGGCGGATTTGATTCTGGCCGATATCGAGCGGCTGGTCTCCATGGTCAATGATGCCAAGCATCCGGTGCAGTTCATCTTTGCTGGTAAAGCCCATCCGCGCGACGAACCCGGAAAGCGGGTGTTGCAACGCATCGCTCAATTGACGCGCGACGCCCAGCTCTCCGATAAGTTTGTCTTTGTCGAAGACTACGACATCAACGTCGGCCGGCATTTCGTGCAAGGCGTGGACGTGTGGCTGAACAATCCGCGGCGTCCCTTGGAAGCCTCCGGCACCAGCGGCCAGAAGGTCGTGCTGAATGGCGGTCTCAACCTCTCGGTTCTGGATGGCTGGTGGGCGGAAGCCTACGATGGGCTGAACGGCTTTGCCATCGGCACCGGCCGTACCCACTCGGATATGAGCGTGCACGATAATCGGGACGGCGAAGAACTCTATCGGGTGCTGCGCGATGAAGTTATTCCCCTCTACTACGATCGTGATCGTGACGGCTTGCCGAGGGGCTGGATCAAGCGCATGAAGCGTACCATCCGCACGCTGGGCTGGCGTTTCAATGCGGATCGCATGGTCATGGACTACACCCTCAAGTGCTACGTTCCCGCCGCCGGAGGCACTTCGAGCGATATGCGAGTGACGCTGTAAGGATGGAGCGGAACGGCCGCTATGTTAGCCTACGGCGCGATCAGGGTTACTGGTCGAGCGGACTCTGTGGAACAGGGTTGGCTTGCTGCTTAATCTTGTCCCGGTCGGCCTCTTCCTGAAGCGCCTTAACAGTCGCCGTCTCCTGGGCTGCCTTGGCTTTTTCTCCCAAGCGAAAATAGATGCGAGCTAGAGCGACATGAGCCTGGGAAAGATCAGGTTGCGTTTGCACCACCTGTTCCAGCAGCGGTTCCGCATTGGCCAGGTCATTCTTCGATTCATAGCAAAGCCCGAGTTGCAGGCCGACCCCGGGATCGTGGGGGTTGTACTGATGCGCAAACTTCAGCTGCGTGATTGCCTCATCCAGCTTCTCCGGTCCTTCGCGCCGCAACAGAATCGCCATCCACTCGTAATACTGCGGGTTCTTTGGGTTGATTTCGATCGCCTTGCGGTAGTCTGCTTCCGCCTTGTCGTATATCCCAAGGTTGAAATACGAGTTGCCGAGCAGAAAGTAAATTCGATCCCGTCGTTCGGGATCATTCTGAACAGCGCCTTCCAAAACCTTGACGGCATCGCCGTATTGGGTGACACCGAAGTACGCCAATCCGAGCAAATATTGAAACTCGGGCTCCTTTTCGAATTTCGGTTCATTCGATTTCAGGAATAGGAGCATTGCCTGTTGCTGTTTGCGCTCGAACAATACCAGTGCGAAGCTGATGGCATACTGCGATGAGTCGGGATCAAGTTGCACGGCCTGCTCCAGGGGAGCATAAGCCTGATCAAACTTCCTTTGGGTCAGATAGAGAGAGCCCAGCAAATGCTGGGCGATCGCCTGATTAGGATCGAGCGCCAGACTGTTTTTCAAGATTCTCTCGGCAATTTGCGGGGCATTATCCTGAATCAGATCGGCCGCTAATTTTGTCTGGTCGGCGGGGCTGGCAATTCCAGACTGCACAAGTTCGTCGGACTCGGCATTCGCCTTCTCCGGCTGCGCGGTTTTCAAGTAGCATTCGATCAAGCCTACTCGCGCCGGCAGCGCCAGCTTGGGGTCTTTCTTTAATTGAAGTAGTGAGACAATTGCTGCTGGGTATTGTCCCGTCTTCATCAATAACAGGCTGTAGTTCTGCAGAGCACCGGAGTCTGTAGGATCCAGCCCGAGGCCTGCCCGGTAAGCGTCCTTGGCTTTCCCCAGATCGCCTGTTCGCCAATAGAGAAGGCCCAGATCGAAATAGACATCGGGCCGGCGGGGCGCCAACGCGCGCGCTCGTTCAAGAGCCGCAATTGCCTGAGCGTCGTCATTCAGTTCGCTACAACTCACCCCCAGGTGGAACCATAAAGCTGCATCTTTCGGATCAACCTTTACGGCACGCATGAGGATTTCGCGAGCCTGGGCAAAATCGCCGCGTTCCATGGCACCCTTGGCTTGTGGCCACAAATCGGCTCCGTTATCGGTTTGCTGGAATTCGACTTGCAATAGCCTGGCGGCGCTGCCGGGACGCAACCCAGAAGTCTTGATAGATGCCGCCTTTGGCTGCTCACCTTCCGCCACTTGCACGTAACGATTCATTGCGGGCTTTACAATCCGGTCCACTGAGTGGCTAGGAGATGGCCATTGAATCTCAATCCAATCAATCTGTCCTTTGCCCGCTCCAAGAATCTCCCGAGGATCCGAACTCGAAAGGAATCCGCCGCCGGCATTTTTGACGCGCGAGTATGTTTTACCGTCGACACTCCAGCGAATGACTGCGCCGGTTCCGGCTGGGTTCGATTTTTTGGCTTTCAGTTGCAATCCCACCCAGTTGTTGCCCGAAATCGCATTGTTCATGAGAATGCAAGGCGGTCCGTTGACCACGGTGAAAACAATATCGGGATATCCATCATTATTAAGATCACCGACGGCGAGACCCCTCGCCGCATAATCGCGAGAGAATACCGGGCCGGCTTGCGCGGCGACATTCTGCAACTGGGTCCCGGCAAGATTTCGCAGAAGCGCGAGCGGCTCTTTATAGGTCACGCCGCGGTGACGCAAATCAATCAGGTCATCGGGATGGCTATCCACTTCAAAGAGATCGAGCCAACCGTCGTCGTCAAAATCGAGAAATTTTGTGCCCCAGCCGCTGAACATGCGGGTGACGGTGGCCAATCCGGTCTGGATGTTCAGATCGCGAAAAACTTCCCCTCCCATATTCTTGTAGAGAGAAGTGTTTTGCCCGTCAAGATTGGTTACGACCAAATCGGGCAACCCGTCGTTGTCGAAATCGCCCGCGTCCACCCCCATGCCGGAGCGCGCCATGCCGTCCGCGCTGTATCCTACCCCAGCTTCCAACCCAATCTCTTCGAATTTCTTACCACCGCGGTTCACCCAAAGAAAATTCGCCATGGTGTCATTTGCGGCAAAGAGATCCATGTAGCCATCCTGATTTATGTCCGTGGCTACGACGCCCCAAATCTTTCCTGGACTGGATGCAATCCCGGTGCTCGCGCTCACATCTTCAAAGCGGCCATTTCCCAGGTTGTGATAAAGGTGGCTGGGCGCCGGTTGAAATTGCTTGGGATTGCAGTAGTAAGCCTGCTCCTTCGGCATTTCGTCGGCCGACCCTCCGTAGGAGGAAGCCAGCGTGCAGCTGCGCAGATCGGAGTAGTCGGCAAATTCCCCTACAAACAAATCGAGCTTCCCGTCATTGTCGTAATCGAACCACAACGCGCTGGTTCCCCAATGCGGAGCAGCGATTCCGCTCTGCGCCGTGACGTCGGTAAAGGTGCCGTTGCCGTTGTTGTGGTAGAGCACACACTTTCCGTAGCCGGAGATGAAAATATCTTCGTATCCATCACCGTCATAATCTCCAATCGCAACGCCGGTGCCGTAGAGGTCCGCCGTGAGGCCAGCCTTGACTGTGACGTCGGTAAAGGTTCCATCGTGATTGTTGCGGTAAAGCCCATGCTTCAAAGGAGTCGAGGGATGGTAAAACGCAGAATCTCCAGAATTGATGAAGAGCAGGTCCATCCAGCCATCGTTGTCGTAATCGAAAATGGCAACGCCTGCGCCGCCGGTTTCCGGAAGGTAGCGGTGCGTGGATTGTCCATTCTCGTGGACCCAGGTGATTTTGCTTTCGCTCGGGGAAACGGCACGGAAGATGTCGGCGGAGTGAAGGGAACTTGCGCTAAAAATTAGAACTAAAACGAAGGTAAGACGCCGCATGGATAGTGAATATTTTAAACCCGCAAATCTCTTCAAAGGTCGCGAAGACAGAAAAAAGCGGGCCAATTGCTTGGCCCGCCGCGCAGCAAGACTGAGTGGTTAAAACGTGAACTTCAGGGCAGCCTGCATCAGCCGAGGTCCGCCGACGCATTCATCCTGGCCGTTGCAAACCGTACTGGTGATTTTCCCGAAGTTGTTGTTTTGGGTTGGGTCGTAATCGTTACCCGGGTTCTGGAACTCGGTGCGGTTGAAGGCGTTGAACATCTCCCAGCGAAACTCGACGTTGTAGCGTTCGCGGAAGGGGAAGTTCTTGGCCAAGTTTATATCCCAGTTGTTCCATCCTGGACCTTCTATGATGTTCCGTCCGCTGTCTCCGAACGTGCCCGGCGCGTTGTAGGCGAAGGCGCCGATGTTGAAGTAGTTATTCAGCCACTGCGACTTCGATCCCTGGTGGACCTGGAAGGACTGTCCAGCCACCAGGTCCGCATGGTCGCCGTCGCGGCTGCCGCCATTGCTGGCGCAAGAGGCATTTTGATCACCGCAACTGCCAGGCGCTCCGCTCTGACCGCCATAGATGGTTATGCCGGAACCGGAGTGCGCCGTCCAGATCCCCGAAACCTCCCAGCCTCCGGCGACTTTGCTTGCCACAGCACCCAGGCTTGAGAACTTGGGCATTTGATAGACAATCGTCGTGTTCAGGATTTTGGGTATGTTCAGGTCCGAAGTCCCGTAGGCGGCGCGTGGGTTGTACGGATTATAGATTGAACCCGCATTGGAGATAGACGCCAGGGAGCTCATATCCAGATTCTTTGAATAGGTGAAGTTGGATGAGAACTGCAGCCCATGGCTGAATCGCTTTTCCACGGAGAACTGAACGGCGTTGTAGGAAGCAACTCCGATCGAGTCATAAGCCAGGATGGTTTGGAAGTTGGGAGCCAAAAGGGGCGTGTTGTTGGCATTGAATTGCGTTTGCGTGCAATTCGGGCCTACAGGTGCACAATTGAAAATGCCCGGGCTCAGTTCCAGCGGAACGTACAAGTCATAGTCATGGCTTCCGATGTAGGCCACGCTCAAAAGCCAGTCATTGCCGAACGAGTGTTGAATGCTCAGGTTCCAGGATTCCTGCTTGGCAGGCTTGAAGGTGTGGGGATTGAAAACCGCCTGCAAGGCCGTCGGCGCAGGGAAAGTTGTAGTAGCCGGAGGATTGTCGTTGGGTCCGGCGAACGGCGGGAACGGATCCACGAAGCCGGTCGGCGCATAGCAACCAAAGGGGTTCGCAATGTTAAGTACGCCCGACGGGCATGACGGCGAAGCGGTAATGCTCGGGCTGTTGTAGGTAAGGTTGTAAGCCGGGCTGAAGGGCGCGTTGGCGCTCTGATGGTTATAGAACGAGTAGTCGTAAGGAATATCCATCAAAGCGAAGGCGCTGCGAATCGTGGTATTGGGCACCATTTTTGGCGACCAAGCCAGACTGATTCTGGGCAGGAACACGTCATAGCGGCTGTTCCAGCCGCCATCCGGTATGCCCGCGTCGCCAGGATAGACCAGCCCTGTAGGCGCGAGTGGGAAGCGCGTGCTCTGCTGGCCGGGGACAAAGTCTGCGGTGTGGGTTCCGACGGAAACCGGAGCGATCTGCGGCTCCCAACGCAGGCCAAGGTTGATGTTGAAATTCGGCTTTAGCTTAATGCTGTCCTGGCCGAAGGCCGCATAGTTGTTGGCGGTGTAGCGGTTATATTCTCCGCCGGAGGCCTGCACCGACGAGGGAAGACCGAGAAGGAAATCGGCAGGTCCGAAACCCGTTACGTTCCCGCCAAAATCCACCAGCGGATCGCCCTCCCAGGTTGCTTGCTCTAATCCATATTGGGAAAAGAACTGGAAGCCCGCGTTGATGGTGTGCCGCCCGGTGGTAAGCGAAACCGTATCCACGAGGTCCCAGTTATGCCGCCCTTGAACGACTGGAATGCCGGATACACCGAAATATCCGTTGCCTACACCAATATCGCCGATAAAGTTGCTTATTTCATTGAGATCCGACCCAAGACTTTGGAAGGTCAGCGGCCCGCCGCCCACCGCCCGGATTCCCGTCAAGGCGGCGCTGTTATTTTGTCCAAACCCAATTCGCAGATCGTTCACCAAATTGGGGCGGAGGGTCCAGACATGGCTGACCTCGGCGTTGAGAACTTTGGCTAGTTCGGAGCGGGAGTTTCCGCCGCCTGCCAGGTAATTGCCCGCGCCGCTGAAGGCCGGACGATTGTAGTCATTGTAAAAGAAGCGCACGCTCAATGCCTGGGTGGGATTGATGTTGTAGTCGGTGCGTATTGTGTATTCAGTAATATCCGGATTGTTCGGAACGTCCAGCACGTTAACCGTACCAGAGACCGGTTGAGGAAGGCCCTGTTCCAGCGCCAAAGCGAATGGCGAGAAGGTCGAGGGATCGATAATGTTGCCAGGATAGTTTCCGGTGCCGTTGTCCGCCTGCGTCGCTTGCCAAGTCTGATAGAGTTGATCGGCAATTTGCCCATTCACGCGGTCATTACAAACCCCCCCGGTGAAACCGGTTTGGCAGATGGAGGAGAAGTTCCCAGCAAGCATTGCCTGGGTGGGGACCAAAGTGCCGCTAGTACTGGCGCCGGACCGCTGCCGGGTGAGCTGAAGGTTCCCGAATACGAACAGTTTGTCTTTGATGATCGGGCCGCCGATCGAGCCGCCAAACTGATTCCGCTTCAAGGTGTTGGCAGTCTGGGTGAAATATTCCTTGGAATTTAGCGCGTTATTGCGCAGAAAGTCGAACGCATTGCCATGCCATTGATTGGTGCCGGAACGGGTTGCGATGCTGACGACCGCGCCCGCGGTGTAGCCGTACTGGGCGTCAAAGTTATTGGTGATGACGGTGAATTCCTGGGTGGCGTCGGGATTCGGAAAGGGATCCGCTGTCTGGAAGTAGTTGTTCATGTGAACAATGCCATCCAGTTGGTAAATCACTCCGCCGATACGGCTGCCGTTAACGGAAGCTCCCGTTTCCTCGGGAGAGCCGCTGCCGGGGCCGGGAGTGGGAATGGGGATGTTTGAGGTGTATGTATCCACCGCGCCGGGGACGGTTGCAACCAGGGCAGCCGGATTGCGGCCATTCAGCGGCAATTCCTGAACGCTCTTCTGGCCGATCGTTTCGCTGATTGCACCTGTGCTCGTGTCGATCTGGGTGGCGGTAGCTTCAACCTCAACTTTGGTGGTCTGCGAGCCAATCTTCAAAGTGAAGTTTACGCTGAGCACCTGATCGGTAGTCAGATTCACCTTCGTCTGTGTCTGGCTTTCAAAGCCCTCGTGGACTACCGTGACTTGATAAGTTCCAGTTTGCAAAAACGGGGCAGAATAGTTTCCGTCGGAGGTTGTGTTGATCGTGACCACTTGACCGGTCTGCACATTCTTGACGGCGACCTGAGCACCCGCTACCAAAGCACCGCTGGGATCGCTAACCACTCCGTTGATGGTGCCACGGCCGCCCTGCGCAAAGGCCAAGGAAACGGACAGACAAACAAGAAGCAGACAAACCGCTCCGGCCACAAGAAAACGTCTCATAAGAGTTCTTCTCCTTCGAAGTCACGGGTAAGGTCAGCTCATCTCGACCGCCGCTGGGCCTAAACATCCCGATGGGTCGAGAGAAATATCACGGGTCGTAGATAAGTGTCAATACAAATTGGATACGGCGTTCTGCATTGTGAGACGCGATGCCCGGCGATTGGTCTAACGCTTTTAAAATCAATTAGAAGATGATTGGATGGTAGGCTGGAGGAGCCAAATAAAATAACTCCCTAGTATTATAGCGTTCTGCAATACGGAATAATATT
Organism: uncultured Acidobacteriaceae bacterium; assembly: GCA_963834075.1. Lineage (GTDB taxonomy): Bacteria > Acidobacteriota > Terriglobia > Terriglobales > Acidobacteriaceae > PALSA-270. The sequence goes on along the minus strand of CAWIAH010000010.1, from coordinate 299,966 downwards.
CTTTAATCATGGACAACTTTGCTTAGCTCATGGCAGAATGACCGCATTCCGGTTCCAGGAACTTTAGCAGCGGTTTGGGGCAATCGAAGCGTTAGGGATCCGCATCCGCGTTTTACAAACATGAAAAATAAACTCAAGCAACTTCTGTCGCAAGGCAAGCCAGCTCTTGGGAGCTGGGTAGGCTTCGCTGATCCGTATTCGGTCGAGATGATGGCGAATCTTGGTCTCGACTGGCTGCTCATTGACATGGAGCACTTCCCCCTGAGCAGGGAAAGTCTTCGTACCATGGTGATGGCCTGCAAAGGAACCGAAACTGTTCCGGTAGTGCGCGTGCCAGCCAATACCGTTGATTATATCCAGACCGCGCTTGATTTGGGAGTTCAGGGTGTGATGACCCCCATGATCAACTGTGCGGCAGATGCCAAGCGGGCGGTCGAATTTGCTCATTATCCGCCGCTGGGGCGACGCGGGTTCGGTCCAATTCGCGCCAGCGGATATCTACAGAACATGGACCAATACCGCCGCGACGCCAACGACGAAGTTGCCTTATTTGTGCAGATTGAAACCCCGGAAGCCGTAACTCATGCGCAGGAGATTTTGAATACGCCGGGAATTGATGGCATCTTCGTCGGAAATGGCGATTTGGCGAACTTCATGAATGGTAGTAAGCCCAGTGACGCGGTGCAGGAGGTGGTGGACCGGGTGATTGATATGGCGCGGGAAATTTCCATGCCCATCGGTCTCCCCGTCTGGTCTCCCCAGGAGTGCAAACGCTATGTGGAGCGAGGCGCAAATCTCTTGACCATTGGCAGCGACATCGCATTTCTGGCCGGCGCGGTGCGCTCCGAACTCTCTGCCACGCGCAAGGTTTTGGACGCAATGAAGATCTCGGCCTGAAAACTACACAATCAGTTTGGATGTTTTCTGGATTAGCGATGCAAAGGATTCGGCGCCCGATCCCGCGTGTTATGATGATCTTCACTTTTGGGGCCTGGGCTATGCAATATCCCCGATAGCAGCCACATGAAGCCAGCTTCCAATGGAACACGCGGAGTGATCGGCGGGAATATTCCGGCGAAATATCCGGTTAAATCCTTAGCCAAAGCCCTGCGCCTACTCGATACTGTCGGCAAACATCAAAACGGCACCAGCATCGCGGTTCTCAGCAAAGAACTGAAGATGGGCAAGAGCACGGTGCACCGCCTGCTCGCCACGTTGCGCGAATTTGATCTGGTGTGGTTCGACGCGAACACTTCGAATTATGCCCTAGGGGCGCGCATCCTGCGGTGGAGCGATCTGCTGGTCAAACAGAATTTATTGGTGCGCCATGGCATGCCTATTCTTCGGGAACTGGTCAACAGCTGTCACGAGACCTCTAATCTGGCGGTGCTTGAGGGCACTGAGGTGCTGTATGTCGCCCAATTTGAGTCCATGGCGAGGCTTCGTATGAGTGAGGCCATCGGCAATCGCGTGCCGGCACACGCCACCTCGCTCGGCAAAGCATTGTTGGCGACATTGCCCGATGAACAGTTCGACGAACTTTATGGCAACGTCGAGACCTTGGAAGCCATTACCGCGCATACCATTACCGATAAGCAGCGTCTGAGGGAGCACCTGCAGAAAGTTCGTCAGGATGGCGTGGCCTATGACTTTGAAGAAAATGAGGTTGGCGTGGTTTGCATGGGCACCGTGGTGAAGAACCATACCCGGCAAGCGGTCGCGGCCATGAGTATTTCGTTACCGATTCAACGCCTGCGCGGCGAAAATCTGGTCGCGTTTAAAGATCAACTCATGAAGGCGGCAAATCGTCTCTCCGCCGAACTGGGTCACGACTCGCGCCTGCCCGGGCATGGATCTCTACGCGAGATCCGCGAGCCTCTTGAAGCGGCACGCTAGCCGCTTTGCCCAACCCGAATCCGCTGTCAGCCAACGTAGTTGAGCAATGTTCCGATTCCCTCAATCGTGATGCGGATCTCGTCGCCCGCCTGCAAGGCAAAGGTGTCGTCAGGAACGATTCCCGTGCCGGTCATCAGAAAGCAGCCGTTGGGAAAGCTGCAATGCCGATATAGATAAGAGACCAGAGACTGGGACGTGCGCTTTCTGGCGGAAATCGAGGTCTTGCCGGAGTAGGCGGTCTTTCCCGCCCGAAAAATGTCCATGCTGATTTCAGAATCGGGAGCAGGCTCAGTGGACGAAATCAAAATTGCCGGTCCCAGTGCACAGCTTCCGTCGTAGGTTTTTGCCTGCGGCAAATAGAGAGGGTTTTCGCCCTCAATGTCGCGCGAACTCATGTCATTCGCCACGGTATAGCCGACAATCTTTGCGTTGGGCGTGATGACCAATGCCAGTTCCGGTTCGGGTACAGACCATTTGGAGTCACCGCGAACCGCGACTCTCTGGTTTGAACCCACTACACGGTGCGGCGTGGTCTTGAAGAAAATTTCAGGCCGGTCGGCATCATAAACGCGATCATAAAAGCCGCCGCCCTCAGGGGATTCCGCCATCCTGGCAGTGCGGCTGCGAAAATAGGTAACTCCTGCCCCCCATACTTCCTGGCTGCCAATTGGAGCGCGTAGCTCCGTCACCGCGCTGTCTTTGACCTCAGACCACTCGGTGATCGCTTTGAGCAAATGCTGTTCCAGATCATCCCGGACGAGCAGGCTGTCGATCGATCCATCTGCCGATACATAGTAATGATCGTTGTGTTCCACCACCAAACCGTTGACCGTGCGATAAAGTTTCATTGCTCTCCATTGCCTTCTGACGTGAATCTTCTCAGGAGCTCGCGTGTGCTCGTAAGTCCGCTGTAGCTCACCTCCCGTCCTTCGGACTGGCTGCCTCTCCGCGGTCCCAGGCGGTCAGGGATTTGTCCACAGTCTTTTCGTCCACGCTTTCGATCTGCACCCGTCCGCTGCGCAGAAAATCTTCCTTAATATCGACGCCCAGCCCGGGGCCGGGAGGGATTCCGAGCCTGCCCTTTTCCGGAATGCCGGTGGTTGTCGCCATTGGCACATAGCGGTCGTTATAGTGGCGGCGTACCGTCTCCAGGATTTTCAGGTTCGGAGTCGCCATGGCCAGATGCCAGGAGGCAAAATGCGTAATCGGTCCCCCGCAGTTGTGGTAGGCGACGGGTAGATATTGCGTGTGTGCGGCGTTGGCGATTTTTCTCGCTTCGGTCAAACCACCGCACCACGCCAAATCGGGCATGATGATCGAAGCCGCGCGCCGCTCCAGGAGTTCGCTGTATCCCCAGCGCGTCATGAGGCGTTCGCTGATACACAATGGTTGTTTTACCTGCCGAGCCAGCGATTCGTAAGCTGCCATATTGTCCTGGGGCAACATTTCCTCGAGCCAGGTTACGTTGTAGGGCTCCAGGGCGCGGGCGATTTCGACTGCACACGGCAGATTCCAGAACCCGTGAAACTCCACCATGATCCGCATGCTGTCGCCGACCGCTTCGCGAATCTTTCGGATGGGACTAACCCCCTCCGCCATATCTTCGGATGTGAGCGACTGTCCGCGGTTCTTGATGGCGACCCCGTCAAACGGCCAAATTTTCATCGCGGTGATGCCAGACTTCATTAGCTCTTTGGCCAATTCGACCGGCTGTTTGTTGAAGTCGAAGCCATCGTCGTAGCAGGTGTTGTAGATCGGGATGGAATCCCAACATTGTCCGCCGAGCAACATATAAGTTGGAAGGCCCACGGATTTGCCCAGAAGATCCCATAATGCAACATCGACCGCGCTTAAGGCCCGCATTTCGGCGCCCGCCCAGCCACGGTACTGAATGTGAGTGAGAAGATCGAGCCAGATCCGTTCAATATCGCGCGGGTCACGGCCCAACACGACCGGGGCATAGTCCCGGAGGATGACCGCCTTTTCACTGTCTGGACTGGGGAACGTTTCACCCGTTCCGTAGATGCCCGTGTCTGTGTGGATTCGCACCCACAACCAGCCAATCCCTCCGGCATGGACTTGGGTTACATTGTGGTGCGCGAGAGTTTCAACTTTAGTGATTCGCATATGATTTCAATCTAAAGATTTCCTGAGAGGTTGTACGAACGCTGTTCTAGTCCATGGGATAGAGGCTGCAGCCGCCGTCCACTAAGAGGGTAGCACCAGTCATGTAATCCGAGGCGCTGGAGCACAGGAAAATGATGGCATCGGCGACCGACTCCGGAGTTTGCAACTGGCCGAGCGGGATCGCTTTCTCGGCGCGACCGCGATAGCTGGGATCGGTATCCCACTGTTTTTTCGCCATGCCCACGCCCACGATGCCCGGCGCAACCGCGTTAACGCGAATGCCCATGGACGCGAGTTCTCGTGCCATACCCCGCATGAGAGTCCGCATTCCGCTCTTGGTGACGGTGTAAGGAGTGATCTCCGGCCACGGAACATCCTGCACCCAGGAGGTGGTGAAGACGATCTTCCCCGCGGTTTTCTGCTCAACCATCATTTTAGCGGCCGCTTGCGCGACCAGAAAGCTTCCGCGAAGATTGAGGTTTACGGTTTGGTCCCAATCTTGTTCCGAATAATTAAGAATAGGAGCGGGTATCACCATCCCCGCATGACAGAGTGCGACATCAAGCTTGCCAGCTTGCGTCTGCACCGCTTTCAGTAATGCCTGAACTTCGGCTGACTTGGTAATGTCAGCACGGGCATAAAAATAGCGCTCGCTGGTCCATCCATGCTCTTTAGCGGTCGCGGCGGCATCGTGCTCTTCTATCACATCGTTAGCGATGACGGTTGCCCGGTGCGCGAGGAGTGCTCCAACAATGGTGCGGCCGATGGCACCAAGCGCACCCGTGATGAGAATGCTTTTTCCAGCAAGACAATCACTAGCGAATTCGGACATGATCAAGCGTCCCCAAACGTTTTTTTTGCTCGTCGAAGAGCATCAGGCTACAACGAACTGCTCCCTGTGGGAGAGAGATGGTTTCATCCAAGATTACGGGCTTTAGCGGGTTCACTTTGCCAAGATCGAAGCTCGCCACAACTTGCGCGGCGCGATCATAGGCGATTAGGGAAGCATTCGCCACACAGAAAACTCCAAAAGACCCGGTGACGCGATCACAGCTGATCGCCAGTGTTCGTCCCACCACGCCACAATGATTTACCGCAACAATTCTCTCGGCGTCAATTGCCGCAAGCTGCCAAACAGTATGCAGTTCGCAGGTCTCTCCAGGGGCGAGGTTGGTGAGCGGTCCCATGACTTCCGCTTCGACGTGCGGATCGCAACCGTTCACCCCGCCGCGCATGTCCACGCAATCGTCATGAATAGTAAAGGTACCTTCGCCGCTGATCCAGAACGCGACCGGTGCGCGGTCCGGATAGTCGGCGCCGCGAACTACCGGGAAGGTCTCGGCGAAAACCAAACCTCGAGCGCGATCCAGGGAAGCGAACCATCCCTGGTTGGCCTCGACTGCAAATTTGGCGACCTGATTCGCGTAACGCAATCGAACCAGTTCGCTGGAGGCGTCAAAGTCAATGTCCCGATAGAGCTCGTTTCCCAGGGTTTGACGAAAGCCCGCGGCTGGAATAAAAATCTCCAACCCGTGAGCCGCGTCGACTTGCGTGACCTGCCAGATCGCCCAGCGGACAGGACGCATCGAGGTGTTGAGCATGCGATGGCGCAAATGCACGCTTGACGTTCCATGCCTGACTTCGATATCGCGTTCCAACGTTACGCCAGAATAATCATCTGGCTGGCTTTTCAGGCGGATGACGGCATTGTCATTGAGTTGCGAACTCTTGGCTTCATATGGCCCTGAATCAAGGACGGGATCGGGCGGACCGGGCCATTCATCTTCGCTCGACCAGCCTTGCGGCGCCGGCCAGACTTTGCTGCCGCCATAATTCCGCCATAGCCCGATATCGGTTCCGTTGACAGCGGCAGGGGGCTTTACGCCCAGATGGCGGGGATTGGAGTACAAGACATTCTCTTCTCCCAGCGCAAATGTCATGATTCGTCCGCCAATTTCCGGGACCACGGAGAGTCGAATGAGGCCATTCGAAAGCTCTGTCGCGGACCACTCGCCGATCGACTGCTGGCGAATTTTTGGGGAACCAGACACGGAATGAGGGTGAGATGATGGGTAGTATCGAGGCGATGCCGCAAATTGTCAATACAGCGCAGAACGCAATGCCACAATGCGGAATGCCGCGGCGTCTTCATTCAAAAAAAGTATCAATTCCCAGGAATGTTATGATCGTGCCCTCATTAACTCTTGATTGCGAACGCTTGATTGCGAACTCGAACTCCAACTGCTTAATTCTTGACTGATCCTTTGAAAACTACGCGCCGACAATTTTTGCAGACTTCCGCGGTGGCAACCTTGGCCGGGGCCCAGCCTTTAAATGTGGCGGCGCAGGAGACTTCTCAACATGGAGCCGGTAACCCCTCCTCATCCCACGTTCCGCAACTCGACGCCTTCCGAATCGCAAGCAGTCATACATTTGCGAAGGATTTACCCACCCCTGGCTTTTTCGAGGGCATGCTACTGGGCAACGGCGACGTAGGGGTATGCGTTGTGGTGCGCCCCGATGCGCTCGGCTTGCATATCGGAAAGAACGACTGCTGGGATATCCGCTTTAGCGCGGGAGATGACGAGAAAGTGCTTACCTTTCCCGAGCTGCTAAAGCTCTGGCAGCGCGCCGGAGACGAAGCTAAACGGCAGGGCAAGCCGGACATGCTGTTTCTGGAGAGCAGTATAGATTTTTTCGCGGCGTATACGCGAAGCGTGGAGACGGCGTATGGGCGGACCTGGCCTCGTCCGTGGCCCTGTGGCGCGGTTTGGATTCATTGGGATCCACGTTGGGTGCAACCTGGCAGGCATACTCTGGATCCAGCGAACGGATTGTTCAGTCTCGATCTCAAATGTGTCAACGTCAGCGGGGAGTCTCATTCAGCAAAGCTTTCCTGCATTGTGGATTGGGCGAGCGGCCTGATTTCAACCTCGACCGACACGCCGGTCTCGCTTCTATCGGTAAGCTACTACCCACAGATCGACGAAGCCCATGCCGCAGCGCCAGGTGACTCTAAGCCAAAGCTCAGTACATTGCCTCCCCCCGAGCTTGCGGCGAGGTCGTCAGCGTCGTTGTTCGCGGAGTTTTCATCTTTTCAATATTTTCCGGCGATTGGTCCGACAGAAATGGTGCCGGAGCCAGGAAAGTCCGACAAAGACCGCAATTTTGCATTACACGCCCGCATCGCCGGAAGTTGGTCAGCTGGGTCCGGGGAAAGAAAGACGTCCGTTTCCCTCACCGCGAAGGGCGATCAGCGGTTGCGTTTCGACATCAAACTGGCGACGCCGCGGGACATTCTGCTGGAGCGGCTCGAACGTGAGGCAGCGGCTACGGGGGAGAAGAGTCCCTGGATTCTCATTCCTCAGGATCACGCTTATAGCGCGCAGGATTTGGATACAAGATCGTATGCCGAGAAAGAGATCGGGCGGCTCGCGGCCATGCCGGTCGAGGCAATTCGTGACGAGTCCGCTGGGCATTGGCGCGACTTCTGGTTGCATTCGGCGGTGCAGTTCGACGACAAAGAACTGGAAGCCATCTGGTATCACAATCAGTATTTTTTGGCGTGCTGCCTACGGCCAGGGAAAGTCGCCCCGGGAATGTTTGGTAACTGGTCGTCAGGTGACATCGGCACCGCCTGGCACGGCGACTACCACATGGACTACAACTGCGAGCAGGTCTTTTGGGGCTTGTTCTCTAGTAACCATGTGGAACAACATTTGCCTTACGTCGAATTCTGTCAGAATCTGCTTCCCATGGCAGAGAAGTTCGCTCGCGACAAATGTCAGTTGCCGGGCGCGAGTTTTCCCTTGACCGCCGTTCCCGTGCCCAGCCAAAGCATCTTTATTCAATCTCCTCCATGGGTGTTTCTCATCAGCAATACTCCGTGGACGGTACAGAGTCTGTGGTGGCAGTACTTGTACACCCAGGATGTGGACTACTTGCGGCGGGTGTATCCGACCCTGCGGGCGGCGGCGCAATTTCTGGCCGCATACGTAAACAAGGGTGAGGATGGGAAATTTCACGTCATTCCCACCGTCTCGCCGGAGAACTGGGGATGTACGGTGGATTTTCGTCTGAATAAAGACTGCATCATGGATCTGGCACTGACGCAATTCTTGCTCGATGCGGTGGTGGAGGGTTCGACGATTCTCGACACAGATACGGCGGATCGTGAGCGCTGGAAGGAGATTCGAAACAATCTCGCACCCTATCCTACCGTTAAGGGTCCGTATGGCGAAGTCTGGCTGGATGTTGTAGACGCGCCGGCCGAGCATGTTTACAACGTGCCGGTAACGCTCGCGCCGGTTTTTCCTGGGGAACAGGTCGGCATAGGCAAAGGGGACGAGCATTGGGAACTAGCACGCCGCACCGCCAATACGGTCCGCCTCGAGGGTGGAAATGATCTGGTGTTTCAGCCGTTGATTCGGGCTCGCTTGGGCATGCTGGATTTGGCCTGGTTTAAGCGCGAGGTGCGCTATTGCAGCCTTCCCAATGGAGTCGCCAATGACCGCATTCGCCAGGTGGTGGGCCGCTATGACGATTCCACCGATTTCGATTACATGATGCAGATGGGTTTCTGGACGGAGAATTTCGCCCTCCCCGCCCCGATCAACGAGTGCCTGATGCAAAGCTACAGCGGTACCATCTATCTTTTCCCCAATACCCTCAACCTTGGTCCGGCACGATTCGAGAATCTGCGGGCTGCCGGGGCATTTCTAGTGAGTGCCAGTTTCGATGGCAAGATCGTTGGCGACGTCTCCCTGAAGAGCGAAAAAGGGAAGACAGCACGGGTTGCGAATCCATGGCCGTCACGAAGCATAAAAATTCTGCGAACCCTCGATTCGCAGCCGGTAACCTTTACATCCGAGGCAAATCACGTTGTTTTTGAGACGCATTCTGGCGAGAGTTACCGGATCAAGCCGGCTTAGAATGGCTCAGATTTTTAGATGTGATTGGATAACGATTGAAAGACGTTTTGCTGAAACCACGGTCCTAAATTGAATCAAAGATCGAACCAGATCAATACAATCTTCTTGAGTGGGTTCGCCGCGGGTTGTAAAATAGTGGCGAGCTGAATAGCGGCGTCAATTTGGCATTTGCGGCCGGTTTTCCTTCCCCAAAAGCCGTCAAATCGCGAAATATCCCGTGATGAAATAAAAATGAGGCATCTTTTCGCATGTCGGTCGGGGTCTAATACCTAAAGCCGGGTAGTGTTTCGATGCTCGCGGGTCCCTGATAGTTGGCAACCGTTTGCGCAAGGCTTGAACTCGAGCGAGGCCGCACCCCATGTGTGCTGAAAGATCGACGATCGAACTGCCCGAACCGCCGCCGGTTGTAGACCCTCCGCTCGAAGCTAATCAGCGACAAGACGAGCCGCCGCCCGCTAGAAATGTGGGCATTTGGGTGGTCGCGGGGCTCCTTCTGCTATGCGCCATTCTAGGCACTTTGTTGACTCGTAGTCATAAACCAACCACCAACGGGCAGGCGACTGCTACCGTGGAGCGCACCCGATTTGTGCGCATCTTGCGGTTGAAAGGCACGACCGAGGCGATCCGATCAAGCACGATCGCCGCCCCCATTTTGGCCAGTTCAACTCTGACGACCCTGGTTATCACCAGGTTGGTGGCGGGGGGATCCGTAGTCAAGCGTGGTGACGTGGTGGTGGAGTTCGACCGCCAAACGGAAATCAAGAGCGCTCTCGATAAACAAGCCGATTATCAGAAATTTGCCAGTCAGGCCGCGGAGAGCCAGGCGACGGAAGATGCGGCGCGCGCCAAAGATGAGACGGACCTGATACAGGCCGAGGATGAATTGCAGAAAGACCAACTCGAGATGCGCAGAAACGAGATTCTTTCACGCATCGATGCGGAAAAGAACCAGGAGAAACTGGATGAGGCGAAAGCCAACTTGGTACAACTCCGGCAAACCTTTCAACTGAAAAGGCAGTCGGCCAAGGCCGCGATCCGCATTCTCGAAATCCAGAGAGACGCTGCCCACGAAGACATGCTGCACGCCCAAGGCAATGCGGAAAAGATGCAGATCCGATCGCCGATCGACGGGGTGGTCGTGCTGCAGACCATTTGGAAGCAGGGAACGATCGGAGAGGTGAAAGAAGGGGATCAAGTACACCCCGGCATATCGCTTTTGAATGTCGTGGATCCTTCGGCCATGCAGGTTCGGGTGCAGGCCAATCAGCAGGACATTGGCGAGTTAAAGGTGGGACAGCCCGCACAGACCCGGTTGGACGCCTATCCGGAGATTGCCTATGCGTCGAAGCTGGAGCAAATCGCCCCTTTGGGAACCCCGGGCGACTTTTCCGACAAGCTGCGCTCTTTCACCGTCCTGTTTTCGGTGCAAGGCAGTAGTGCCAAGCTAATGCCCGATCTTTCGGCCGCAGTCGATGTTCAGCTCGAAAACCGTGACAATGTGCTGCTGGTCCCGCGCGAGAGCGTGATCGCGGACGGCAGCGAAAAATACGTTTGGGTCAAGAGCAGTCTGGGGTTTCATAAGCAGGAAGTCTCGACTGGAATTCAGAACGACACGCAAGTAGTGATTCAGTCGGGCCTCTCGGCGGGGGACATTTTGGAAAGAAATCCAGCGGCTGAACCGGCCGAGTCCGAGTGATTAAGATGCCAATCATTTTTCGCCATGCTACTCGGGGTAAGAAAATGAAGCTGACTGCGATCTTGGTGGTTGGTGTTACCGCCATCGTGGTTGGCGCCTGGGCTTTATCCCGGGGATCGGTATCGATTCCGACGGCAGTGGTCGAGCGTGGGGAATTTTCCGATGCCTTGCCTTTTCATGGTGAAGTAAAGGCGCTGAATTCAGTGGCAATCTCCGCCCCCTCGGGCGCAGGCGATTTGCAGATTGTGAAGATCGCTCCAGATGGGGCACCGGTGAAGCAAGGCGACGTGGTAGTGCAGTTCGATGCCACCAAGACCGAACAGGACCTGGCGCAATATAAGTCCGCTTTGAGATCTTCGGATGCAGAAATCGCGCAAGCCAAGGCGCAGGCCAAGCTGACCCAGGAAGCGGATCAGACGGCGGTGATGACGGCGCGTTTTGATGTAGAGAAGGCCAAGCTCGATGCGAGTGAGAGCGAGATTCTTTCGGATATAGACGGATCGGAAAAGAAACTTCTTGTGGCCGATGCCGAGCAAAAGCTTCGCCAGAGCGAAGCCCAGCTCAAATCGGACCATGACGACAATGCCGCGAAGATTGCGGACGCCGAACAGAAGCGCCAGCAGAATTTCTACAATGTTCAGCAATCGGAACACAGCCTGCGCGCCCTGACGCTGCGCGCCCCGGCGAGCGGAATTGTCGCTCTGCTGCAGGTCTGGCATCCCGGCCGGGGAGTCTCCGTGCTGAAGGCCGGCGAACAAGCTTGGCCCGGAGCGCCCATCGCGGAACTGCCCGACACCTCAACACTGCGGGTTTCCATGCGGGTGGATGAGAGCGATCGCGGGCGGTTGCAAGTGGGGCAGAAGGTGACGGCTCATTTTGATGCCCTGGCCGACCGGGACTTTACCGGTCAGATCAAAGAGATCAGCGCGATTGCGACACAGGACTTTACCGGAGGCTGGCCTATTTCCAGAAATTTCGTCGTGGAGATCGCGCTGGATCAAAGCGATGCGCGTATGCGTCCGGGAATGACCAGCAACGTGCGGGTAACCGTGGATCGAGTGGCTAATGCCATCATGATTCCAGCGCAAGCTTCTTTCCAGAAGTCGGGGCGAACCGTAGCCTACGTGCTGAACGGCACAAAGTTCGAAGAGCGCAAAATTGATATCGGGCGGCGCAGCGGAGATCGTCTTCTGATTGCCAAAGGCTTACAGTTTGGCGAGAAGGTTGCCTTACAGGATCCGACTTTGAAGGAGTAGGCGTCTCCATGAAACGGCAGCGGGTTTGGCGGATCGGAATTGTCGCTGGTGCGTTGGTGTTGGCGGGCGCAATCTCCGCCGCCCTGCATACCGATCTCACGCCGGTGAGCTCCGGTATTCCAGTAGTCCTAGTTAAGCGCGGCGACCTGACAACGCGTATCTTCGCCAATGGCGCATTGAGCGCCAAGCATTCCGCTATGTTGATTGCCCCGCCCATTGGTGGAGGAGCGCTGCAAATTACGCATTTGCTTCCCACTGGCAGCCCGGTCAAAACCGGAGATGTGGTTTTCGAATTCGATCCCAGCGAGCAGCAATACAAGCTTGAGCAGAACCGCTCCGATCTACTCCAGGCGGAGCAGGAAATCGCCAAGGCCGACGCCGATGCCGCGGTACAGACAGCCCAGGACAAATCCGCTTTGCTGAAAGCGAAATTCGACGTGCGCAGCGCCGAGTTGGACGTGAGTAAGAACGAGCTGTTGAGTTCCATCGATGCCCAGAAGAACGACCTGGCATTGAGCGAAGCCAAACGCGCACTGCAACAGTTGGAAATCGACATCAAGTCGCACGCCTCGTTGAACGAAGCGGGAATCGCAGCCGCCAAGGAAAAGCACAGCAAAGCGGAACTGGCCATGAAGCAGGCCCAGGAGAATATAGAGAACATGCGCGTTCGCTCCACCATCGACGGCCTGGTCGTGGTGGAGAAGAACACCTCCGGACTCATGTTCGACGAGAGTTCGATGCCCGAATTCCGTGAGGGCGACCAGGCCCAGCCAGGAAGCGTGATTGCCCGCGTCCTTGACCCGGCAGGCATGGAATTGACGGCGAAGGTCGGCGAGATCGAGCGCGGCAGTTTACAGGTGGGGCAAACTGCAGAAATTCATCTGGACTCTTTGCCCGGAGTTACGTTTCACGGAAAAATCAAGACGGCGGGGGGAGCCGCGTCTTCGATGTTCTGGGAATCAAATAAAAGCTTCGATATTACGCTTGAAATTACCGATAGCGATTCTCATTTGCGGCCGGGTTCGAGCGCGCAGGTCATTTTCCTGGGCGGTACCCGCAAGAACACGCTATACCTGCCAAGCTCGGCGATTTTCAAGAAAGATGACAAGCCCGTTGCCTATGTGAGAAGCGGCAGCGGCTTCGAACCGCGCGAAGTAAAGATCGTTTCTCAAACTGAAGGCCGTGTCGCAATCGAAGGTTTGAAGGAAGGAACCGAGGTGGCGCTTGTCAATCCCGAGGCGAAGGCGAACAAGGGCTCACGCGGCACCGGGCCTGATGCCATCGGTGGAGGGGGAACGCCCTAAATGACGCCCCTGACGCTCGAAGCTGCCGCCAGAGAAACGCGCCTCTCCAGTCTGCGCCGCTGGTTCCCCGATCTTCGAGTCGGCTTCAATAACCTGATGGTTCACCGGCTGCGTTCCCTGCTGACCATGCTGGGAATGATTTTTGGCGTAGCCGCGGTGGTTTCCATGCTCTCCATCGGAGCTGGGGCGCGGCAGTCTGCAATGGCACTTATTGAACAACTTGGCGTGAACAACTTGATCGTTGAAGCAAAGGAGACTCTGGAATGGCAAGCGCATGAAAAATTGCGGCGTACCTCTCCCGGGTTGACCTTTAAGGACTACCGCGTCATCGGGGACACCCTGCCGCAGATTTCCGAGTCGACGCCGCGCAAACTTTTTACTCCAACCAAGGTGATTCCCAAACCGCAGCAGGATATCCCGGTCGTTTATGGAGTGAATTCCAGCTACCTAAAAATTGCGGGACTGCGCGTGGTGGAAGGACGATTTTTCGAGGGCGGCGAAGAAAACCGCGCTAGCCCGGTATGCGTGCTGGGAGCAGGTGCGCGCTCCGGATTGTTTGGGGTTGCGGATCCGATCGGACAGTACGTGAAGGTGGACGAGCAATGGTTTCATGTGATCGGAGTCGCCGGCCCGCAATTAAGCTCGCAGACCGAGGTGGCGGGAATTCCCTCGCAGGACTTAAATAACGTGATTTACGTTCCGCTCAATTCCGCAATCCTGCGCCTGGAGAATACTTACAGCGACCGGCGGGATGAGATTGACGGCATTTATCTCAACTTGCGGCAAAATGCCGACATCGTGAATGTAGCCCGCATCGTGCGCGCCATTCTAGATGCCTCGCACAATGGAGCCAACGATTTCAGTGTGATTGTGCCCTCTGAACTTCTTGCCCAACAGCGGAAGACGGAAAGGCTTTTTAGCACGGTGATGGTCGCCATCGCGTCGATATCTCTGCTGGTGGGTGGAATTGGAATCATGAACATTATGCTGGCCAGCATTCTGGAGCGCACGCGCGAGATCGGCGTGCGGAGGGCCGTCGGGGCGCGGCAATCGGACATCATCCGCCAATTCGTGATTGAGGCGGTCATGATTTCGTTCGTCGGGGGCACTTTTGGAATTGTGCTCGGTTTTGGCATGTCGCGCCTGATCGCGTGGCTGGCTGGCTGGTCCACGGTGGTGACCTTTACCTCCATCGCGCTCGCGTTTCTGGTCTCAATCAGCGTGGGATTGATCTTTGGCACCTATCCCGCCATGAAGGCGGCAAGACTCGATCCTGTGGAAGCAATCCGCTACGAGTAGTGATTCGAAACATCCTGGAGAGTGAGGAATGAGATTCTGTTATTCCGCTGCTACCGTTGTGTTGCTGGTGGGGGTGTCGGTTTTCGTGAAGGCCCAAACTGCCGCGGCTGATTCGCAGACAAGCACAACACCAGCCGCCGGGGCGCAAATTAATGCTCCGCAACCGCAAGCCATCCCTCCCAAAGAGATGCGGTTGAAGGAGAGCTTTCACGGTCTGACCAACCCGACCGCAGTCTCAGGAATTCTCCCGGCAGCGCAGCATTTAAGCGATTACGTGGTAAGCGGCAAGCTGACGCTCGGTCTGTATGACGCGATCATTCTAGCTCTGGCGAATAACACCCAGATCCGTTTCAACGAACTGCAAATCGAAAATGCCAAGTATTCTTTGCTGAGCAAATTCGCGCCATTTGATCCGCTGGCGACTGGCAGCTTTAACGCGCAACGTTCGGTTGTGAACGCCGCCCTCGAACTGCAGGGGGCCTCCACGCTTAGCAGTCTGACTCAAACTACGCAATTCCTGTACCAGCAAACTTTTCAGACCGGAACCAACATCCAGGCTGGATTCAATGCCACTAAATTATCCACCAACGATAATTTCTACTTTTTTAATCCCAGCATTATTTCCGGTTTAACTTTTCAGTTCACTCAGCCGTTGCTCCGCAATCGCGGCCTGTTTCCCAACCGGGCGCCGATTGTGATTGCGCGCCGCAATCTGCGGCAATCGAAGGCGTACTTTGAAGCCCAGGTAAACGACGCGATTCTGCAGGCCGTCGGGCAGTATTGGAACGTGGTCGAAGCCGCGGGTACCCTTGACGTACAACGCAAAGCGGTCGAAGAGGCCGACGCCAGTTACAAGCATGACAAGCGGGCACTGGAGTTAGGCGCGCTTTCGCCGCTCGATATTTACCGCTCCGAGGCCACTGTGGCGGCGCGGCGGGTGGATGTCATTCAAGCCGAATATGCATTGAAACAGCAGGAAGACACTCTGCGGATGACCATCGGGGCAGATCTCGATCCCTATTATCGCGCTTTGGATTTGGTTCTAACCGAACAGCCCGCACCAGCCGGCGAGATGTTGACCCTGGATGCCGGCACCGCTTTGCAACAGGCGCTGGCACGGCGACCCGAGATATCCGCTACAGACCTTGCCCTGGCTAACGATCGTACCGGCATCCGCTTCGCTCACAACCAACTTCAACCGGATTTGAATCTTACCGGCTTGTACACCAGTAATGGGCTCGGCGGAAACCAGATTGACCCTACGACCGGCACGGTGATCGTCCCCGGTGGTTTTGGTGCTTCATTGAGTCAGCTATTCGGATTTGGATATCCGACCTACAGCGCTACGCTGGCGCTGAATTTTCCCATCAAAAACCGCGCCGGTCAGGCGCAATTGGGAAGTGCGCTGGTTTCGCGGCAGCAGGATCTGTACACGCGGCGTCAAGAACAGGAGACGATCACTTTGCAGGTCACCAACGCGGTTCACCAACTCGAGGAAGCGAAGCTTTCAGTGGCGGCGGCTAACGTTGCTCTCGACCTCGCGAAAAAGGATTTGGCAGCCGAGCAACGCAAGTATGAGCTTGGCAGCGTCACGATTTTCTTTGTGCTTGACGCCCAGAACCAGCTCGCGTTGGCCGAAGCCAGCTTGCTGAATGCGGAGATCGGTTATCAGCTTGCGGTTGCATCCGTAGATCACGCCACGGGAGGGTTGCTGGATCGCTATCAGGTGAAGATCGCGGAACTGATGCAGTAACAGAGCCGCTGTTAGTAAAGATGGAATAGCCTAAGTTCGAATAGCCGAACAGCCTAAATTCGATACCCGGGATCGAAATACCCTCAGCGCGCCATGAAGCCGCCATCGAGAGGCAAGGTGTGGCCGGTGATGAAAGATGAGGCGTTCGAACAGAGCCACACCACGGATTCGGCGACTTCCTCCGGCGTGCCAAATCGCCCTATCGGGTAGAGGGGAAGCATGACTTCCTCTCTGCCGGCAAAAGAGCGCTCGGCCATGGGGGTTCGAATCACCCCTGGACACACGGCATTGACGCGGATTCCGGCGGTTGCGTATTCCATCGCCGCCGCTTTGGTGATGCCAATTACCCCGTGTTTACTGGCGTAGTAGGCGGCGCCGACACGTCCGCCGGTCAGTCCCGCAACCGACGACATGTTCACGATCGCGCCCGAGCCCTGTCTCAGCATATGCGGAATCTCGTATTTCATGCACATGAAGACGCCTTTGAGATTGACGTCGATAACCTCATCCCAGACTTCTTCCGAGTACTCGACGGTGGAGACAAATGGAGTTCCCTGGATTCCAGCGTTATTGAATGCGAAATCAATGCGCTGCCAACGATCCGCGGCGGTCTCGACGAGCTTTTCGATGTCGCGGGTTTTGCTGACATCCATGGGAACGAAGAGCGCTTCGCCGCCCTTTTCGGTGATGAGTCGCACGGTTTCCTGGCATTCGGCGGCGCGGCGGGCTCCTATCGCCACCCTCGCTCCGCGGGCGGCAAAGGCCAACGCCGCGGCCCTTCCAATGCCGGAACTTCCCCCCGTGACGACCGCTACCTTCCCGCTAATCCCATCATCCATAAAATCCCGATCCACTATCCCGTCTTGAGATAGTGCAAGGTATCATCCCTGATTATAACGATGCAAGTATGGATTTCGTGATAGGGCGGCCGTTCCCCGGCGCGCCCGGCGGCCGCCTCCAGTGAAAGAGCAAATGGGATAGTTACAGTGAGGCGTTTTCGCGGAAGAATTTTTCACGGTAGGCGCGATCGCGGTAGGCTTCCGTTCCCCCCGGTCTTGTGGTGGAGAGTGCGCCGGCCAGATTGCCGCTCGTCAGACAAGTATTTAGATCGGCGCCGCGGATGTATTGATGAAGAAATCCGGCGTCGAAGCTGTCGCCCGCGCCCACGGCATCGATGGCATTCACTGTTATGCCTGATTTCACGATCCGCTCCCCGCCTCGAATCGCCATGGCGCCCTGCTTCCCGAGCTTTACCACGAGTAATGGCACGCAGGCGGCGAGTTTCTGAACCGCAGACTCTAACTCTTCCGTGCCGGCGATCTTTTGCACCTCACGTTCATTGGGTAGTAACACGTCCACGTAGGGCAAAACGTCAAACAGATCGGCTTCCCATTTGCCTTCCGGGTCATCATTGGTATCCATCGAGGTGGTGAGCCCTGCCGCTTTCATCTTCTTGAATAGTTCGGGAACGCGCGGGCGCAAGCCACTCTGCAGATAGAACGAAGATAGATGAAAATGGCGCGAGTCCGCCAGATAGTTGAGATCGAGATCGTCCCAGTTGAGTTCC
Source organism: uncultured Acidobacteriaceae bacterium (assembly GCA_963834075.1). Lineage (GTDB taxonomy): Bacteria > Acidobacteriota > Terriglobia > Terriglobales > Acidobacteriaceae > PALSA-270. The sequence goes on along the minus strand of CAWIAH010000010.1, from coordinate 282,137 downwards.
GCGATGGTTCCGGAGTAAGTAAGAATGTTACGCCAGCCGGAGTGATGCAGAATCACACTGAGGCCGGTTTGCGTCGAGCCTCGAACCTGGCGCAGGCAGGAGACATCCACGCCGCCTTCGACAAGTCGCTGCAATGCCATGGCCCCGAGTTGATCGTCACCGATGCGCGATTGAAAGCCCACCCGGCTGCCCAGCACGGCGAGATTGTGAACGAAGATGCCGGATGAGGCGCCCAGCGTGAGCATCATGTCAGTGGCCAGCAATTCGCGTTCCGGCGGGAGTTGTTCAGGAAGACCGTAGAGAATGAGGTCGAGGTTCAACTCTCCGGCAGACGTAATGTCGAAACGAGGCATTCGCACTATCTCCAAGCTTTGGCGGACTAGGTTTCTTCGGCAGGCAGTTCGAAGTCAATCAAGTTTCCGCGGAAGCCACGAGTCTTCCAGGCCCCGACGGCGATTCCAATGGCCATCCAAAGCGCGCCGAAAACCATAGCTTTTGTGCTCAGGCTGTACCAGAGAAAAAAGCAAATGACGAAGCCCGCAAGCGGAGGCGCAATCGCCATCAGCAGGAGCAGCGCCGCGCCGCCTAAGAAATAAGCGGACGAACCCAGATGACCGGCCAACAGAAAAACCACAATTGCGAGTCCGGCGAGCAAAGGAGCAACGTACTTTGCCAGCACACCGCCCGATTCCCGCAGATCATAGCGTACGAAGGCCGCTAGATTGACACCCATGAATGCGATGAGCGCTCCGAAGTTGAGCAGGTTCACGCCCAGTTCAAAGCCAGTCGCTTCGCCTGCGATTTTCGGAAGAATGTAAGAACCCGCCAGTGCCAGGGCTCCAACGAAAAGAACATTGTTGCGAGGAATCCTGCGTTTGGGTTCAACCGCGCCGAAGAATGATTTCGGCAGCGCCTCGCTCCGTCCCATGCCGAACAGCAAGCGCGCAGCGCCAATCTGCGCGCCCAGTGCGGACCCAAAGTTGGCCACCAGCAGTGTGACTCCTACAATGCCCAATAGCGGCAGCCACGCCCGGCCGGCGATAAATGTGAAGGCGGTATCCTGGTTCGGAAAGGGCTCTGAGGCAGGCCACAAAAGCTGCGCTGCATAGACTTCCATCGCCGAGAGAATTCCAATCACCAGGCAGGTCAGCACGGTCGCCAGCAGAATATTGCGCCGAGGATTCTCGGCCTCTTCAGAAAGGGTTGAGATACCGTCAAAGCCAATGTAGGTGAGAACCGCGATCGAAGTGCCGCCGAGCACGGCGTGCGAATCCCACATCTGCGGATTGTAAAAAGGATGGGTAAAAAATCCTGGCTCGGCGTGAGGATGGCCAAAGATATACCGCGCCGCGGTCACAAAAAAGATGACGATAACCACTCCCATGGCGCTGGCAAGCCCGGCGTTCACACGAGCCGAAGTCTTGATGCCTTGAATATTCAACCCGGTGAATACGATTACGAAGAAAAGTACCCATCCCATATAGGGGATGGCGGGGGCAAATTCGTGCGCCTGTTGGCTACACCAGATGGTGCAGATCATGGGGTTGAGCAGGTAGTCCATCACCATGCTCCAGCCCGTGACGTAGCCGAGAGCCGGATTGATTTCCTGTCCGACGTAAGTGAACGCCGAACCTGCGCTGGGGTAGGCACGCGCCATTCGGCCATAGCTGAAGGCGGTGAACAGCATGGCCACCATGGCAATCAGAATGGTCGTAACCACGTGGCCATGGCCGCGATCGCTCAACGCACCGAATACAGACATGGGAGCGGTGGGCTGAATGACGACTACGCCATACAGAATCAGATCCCAGAGAGTAAGGGTGCGGCGCAGATGCGGCGCGGATTTTACGCTCGCACTGTCAGTGCTTGCCATTGGCCTCCGTGCGCTGCTGTTCAGGGGTGGGAAGGATCATGCAAGTTGCTTGGTGATTGGAATCAACGCACTACAGTGTAAGTGATGGCGAGCAAACATCATAAATCTGAACCCCCTGCACTACCCGGTTGATGGCGCCGGTCGGACTCGGCGTGTCGGGTTTGAGTCCGCAGCGCAAGGAAAAGAACAGGCCAAGCAATTGACCAAACATGATGTCTACGGGAGGACGATAATAGTCGGGGATGGCGCGCAACGCCTTTGGCCCAATCACCAGTTCCGCATACTGGTTCGCCCGCTCGTCTGTTCCGCCAACTGCCACCCGGGTGGTGACCAGTCCCTTGGCTCCAATTTCTTTCAGCAGATCCGTTTCGTATTGTCTTTTGCAATCGTCATTCGATAGAAAGCTAACGAAAAGCGTCTCTTTATCGAGGACCGCCATGGGTCCGTGCCGAAGGCCCAGAGCCGATTCCGTGACGGTGCGGATTTTTCCGGCGGTAAGTTCTAACAGCTTCAATCCGGACTCTGTTGCCGCGGCTTTCAATGCCCCCGAGCCTACGAAACAAGCGCTGCTGTAGTTGCCTGCAGCCAGTTGCGCGGCGTTGTCGGCGGCCACGTCCAGAAATGATTCGCCGGCTTCAACCATGCGCGATAGAACTGCTTCATATTCGCCGAGGTCGGCCGCATGTGCCAGGCACTGCCCGGCAACGACCATGTTCGTGAACGAACTGGTCATGGCCAGTCCGCGGTCATTGACGGCTTCGTCCAGCAAAACGGCCAGCGCGCGCGGATTTCCTTTGACGGCGCGGAACATGTCTCCATCGGCGTTGCAGGTCACGATCAAGTGATGGATATTGGGAGCGTCCGCTAGCGCTTTTTTGAGAACGGTGACGCCCTCGGGGCTCTGGCCGGAACGCGAAAACGAAATCCAAAAATACTTTCGCCCAGGGACGACATAGTCGGGGAAATCTGTCATCAAATCGGTGCTGGGCACGGCGCTGACGTCGCACTTCCAGAGTCTGCGCAAAAGCGGGACCAGCGCGCGGCCAGTGTAATCGGAGGTGCCAGCCCCCGCCAAAATGACGGTGGGAACTTTGGCGGCATCGCCGCCGATGCCGGCGGCTCGCAGAAATTCAAGGATTTCAGATTGATTTTTGCGCAGGCGGGTGAAGGTTTTGCCCCAGGTTTCCGGCTGTTGCGCGATTTCCCTTGGGGTATTCAACAGCCCCTGCTTGACTCTTTCCTGTGGTGAAAGCTGCAGCAATTCCGATAACCGGCTCAATTCCACGGCTCCTTTCCCGACTGATCATTTGGCGGTATCGCTCCTGGATTGTCAAGTTGAAAGCCGCAAATCGCGGCCCGAACCAAGCTATTACGCAGTCTGGCCGCATCCGGAAGTTTGAGTTAATCTACTACGCATGGCAAAACGCAAGAAGATTGTGCTGTATTGGCCGGGAGATGGCCGGGCGCTGCCCAATGAGCGTGCATTGCCGAGTATCCAGGCTGCTACGCAGCAATTGCAAGCCTCGCTGCGCAAGCTCGGGCACGAGCCGCATTTGATTGAAGGCTACATTTCGAAGCCGCATGAGGCCATCGAAAAGCTTGGGCCGGTGGATGATCCTATCATCGCGGTCTGCGTGCATTGGTTTTATGCACCGCACACCACCGATGGCGTGGTAGGCAAAGATTCTCCGCTTCTGCTGGCCAGCAATTTTTCCGGGCAATGGCCGGGTTTAGTGGGATTGCTCAACACGGGTGCATCGCTGGAGAGCCTGGGCAGGCCGTTCTCGCGGATCTGGACCGATTCCAAGGATTGGACATCCGACAAACCGTTCATGGACCGGTTGGCAAAGTGGTGTGACGCCGGAAAGATTTCGTATTCCAAGAGCGAGATTTCTTTCGAAGCGAAGGTTTCCAGGAAGGCGGCTGCCATTGCGAAAGGTGTGGCCGATCAGATTCGCAAGCGGCGAATTTTAATCCTCATGCTGGGCGATACCTCCATGGGCATGATTAACGGCTACTTCGGCCCACGACTGCTTAATCAATACGGTTTCACCGAACACAAAATTGACCAGGCCTGGATCATCGATCGCGGCGGTTCCATCAAGAGCTCGCGCATTGATGACGCGTTGAAGTTCGTTAAGGACAAGGGCGTGCAGTTCCATTGGAAGGAAAATGGCGCGGATGATTTCGACGAAAACGCCACGCGCGAGCAACTCCGCGACTATTTGGCCGTTCTCGATTTGGCGCGGGAGTATCACGCCGACTGCATTGGCTGGCAATACCAGCTTGGCCTGATTCCGTTGCGGCCGCCATCCGATTTCTCGGAAGGATTATTTAACTCGACCTGCCGTCCAGAATCCGATGGCGACACCATTGTTTGCTCCACAGAAGCCGATCAGGGCAACGTGATTCCGATGGAGTTGATGAAACGGCTGCTGAAAGCGAAAAGCTTCCAGCAAGGCGTCTTCTTCCACGATGTGCGCTGGGGCGCTGAGTGGGAGGGGCGCTTTATCTGGGTGCTGCTCAATTCAGGCTCCAGTGGCGCGTATGCCTTCAACCACGATGCCAACAGTCTGAAGAATGTCCATTCCTATCGCCAGCCCGCGGCCTATTTCCCCACGCCAGGCGGAACCCTGACTGGAGAAAGCCTGCCGGGCAAAGTGACTTGGGCGAGAAGTTACATTCGTGGAGGCGTGCTGTGGATGGACATCGGCCGCGGCGAAGTGGTGAAGCTCCCCGAGGCCACGCGCGATGCCTGGTGGAACGGCACGACGCGCGAGTGGCCGTTTATGGCCGCCGATCTGGGCATTTCGCGCGATACTCTGATGGCGCACTACCTTTCCAATCACGTGGCAGTGGCTTACGGCGATATCTTCGAGGAGATGGTTCATCTTTCCAGGGAGCTCGGATTCCGCGTACGGATTCTGGCGCACGAAAAATAATTTGAGACAATTTTTGATTGAATCCGGAGCCGCCGCATGAGCGAAACCTCCGCGCCTCCAGCGCCGCCTGCGACAAAAACATCCGTTGGCCATTACTGGTCGCGCTTTCAAAGCTTCATCGGCCTGGTCATTATTGTCATTATCGCGCTGATTGCCAGCCCGCACGCCCCGCGCGGCGGCCTCATCTTTCTCGAACCCGGCAACATTACCGACATTCTTCGGCAGGTTTCTGAGATCGGCATTATTTCGCTGGGGATGACGTTCGTGATCCTCACCGCCGGCATTGACTTGAGCGTCGGTACGCTGCTGGCGCTGTCGTCTTCAATCGTCGCGCTGATCTTGACCCGCATCACATTTGCGGCTGCGCCAGTGTGGGCAATTCTGCTTGCCGTGCTGACTGCGATTGCCGCCTCGGCGCTGGTCGGGCTGATAAACGGAATTGTCATTGCCAAGTGGAGGATTCAGCCATTCATTGTGACCCTGGCTGCCATGATCGGGGTACGCGGTTTCGCGCGTTGGCTGACCGATAACAACAACATCGACATCGGCTTTGGTTCCGACATGGCTTCCATCTTCGCCACGCATCTGTCGAATAAAGTGATTGTGATTGGATCTTACGTTGTGCTCTCGTTGGTGCTTTGGATCTTGTTGTCGAAGACCGTTTTTGGGCGCCACGTGCGTGCCGTGGGAGACAACGAAAAAGCAGCTTTGTATGCGGGCCTGCCGGTCAAGAAAATCACGATTCTGGTCTATACGATGATTGGGGTTCTTGCCGGGTATTCCGGCGTGCTGCATGCGGCCCAGAACCATCAAGGCAACCCGAACTCCGGTGTAGCCTATGAATTGGAGGCAATTGCCGCCGTTGTCATCGGCGGCACCAGCCTTGCCGGCGGGCAGGGATCGATTGGCGGCACCGTGGTGGGAACGCTGATTATGGGCGTTCTAACCAATATTCTTCGCCTTAACAATGTAGACACGAATGTCGAGATGATGCTCAAAGCGATCATTATCGTGGCCGCGGTCTGGGTTCAGCAGCGAGGGAGGGAACACGCGTGAGACGTAAATTTGCAGGAATGGTGTTCGTCGCCGGACTTCTTTGGTTCGTAACCAGCTGCAGCCACAGTGCGCCGAAGAAATATTTCGTGGCCTTCAGCCAATGCAATAACGCGGAACCCTATCGCGCCGCGCAAAATGAACTCATGACCAAATTATTCGCCGAGAGGTCCGATGTTCAACTGGTCATCTCCGACGCTCAGCAGGACAACAGCAAGCAAATCGCGCAGATCGAAACCTTTATCCGCCAGAAACCCGATTTGCTGATCGTGGCTCCCAACGAACGTGCCCCGCTCACCGAAGTGATGGGCAGCGCCATGGCTGCGGGAATTCCTGTCATCTGCCTGGAGCGCGATATTACCCAGCCCAACTACACTACCTTTGTGGGTGCGGACAATATGCAAATTGGCCGCGAGGCCGGCCAGTTCATCGTCGACGCGCTGACTAAGAAATATGGCAAGCCCGAGGGCAAAATCGTCGAACTGCGCGGGCTGCTCGGGGTCGAGGCCGAGATGGATCGCTACAACGGCGCTCACGAGGTGTGAAGGACTACCCGGATATTCACTTTGTCCACGAAGCAGTCGCCGACTGGCTGCAGAGCAACGGCCGCGAACGCATGATCGAGATTCTGCGCGCGGAGCCGAAGATTGATGTCGTGTATGGCCACAACGATCCCATGGCTGTCGGCGCCTACCTCGCGGCGCACGAATTGGGCAGGGAGAAAGAAATGATCTTCATTGGCGTGGATGGCCTGGGCGGCCCGGCCGGCGGAATTAAAAAAGTGATGGAAGGCGTTCTCACCGCCACGTTTTATTATCCGCTTTGCGTGGATAAAGCCATGGAAATCGGTAACCGCATGCTGCGTGAGCCAGGATTTCACCCCGACAAGCAATATATTTTGGCGCCGCAGAAGATCACCGCCGAAAACGCCGCGGAAATGTACAAGAAACTGACGTTCTAGTCGTTTTCTTCATGAGCGCTCTCGTCGAAGCCCGGGGAATCAGCAAGAGATTTGGCGGCACGCAGGCTCTGTGCGGTGTCGACTTTTCAGTCGAACCTGGCGAAGTGCACGCGCTCATGGGCGAGAACGGCGCGGGCAAAAGCACGCTCTCGCGAATCATTGCCGGCGTTACCCTGCCCGACTCGGGCGAGATCCGTGTAAGCGGCGAACGGGTCACCATTGACCATCCGCAGCGTGCACGCCAGCTTGGCATCGGCATTGTTTTTCAGGAACTCGATCTTTTCCCGCATCTCTCCGTTGCCGAGAACATGGCGCTGGCGAATCCCGCGGTGCGGGAGAGATTTCTGGTTCGCGCTTCCTCGTTACATGCGTGGTGTACAGGATTTCTGCGGCGCGTGAAACTTTCCGTCGATCCAGCAACCCCGTTGGGGCGGCTCTCCATCGGCCAGGCGCAACTGGTCGCCATTGCGCGCGCCTTGAGCATGAACGCTCGCCTCATTCTGATGGATGAGCCCACCAGTTCATTAGCGGAAGATAGCGTCGAAGCGCTTTTCGAGCTGATTGCCGACGTTAAACAGAAGGGTGTGGCAATTGTTTATGTGTCGCACAAAATGGCGGAGGTGCAGCGCATCGCCGACCGTGTAACTGTGTTGCGCGATGGCTCGTTGATCGGAACCAAACCGGCCCGCGATCTCAGCATAGACGAACTCATCACCATGATGGTTGGCCGCAAGCTGGAACGCCGGGAGCGGGTCGAACGCTCTCGTGCCGGGGAAGTTCTCCTGAACGTGCGCGATGTCAGGACGAAATTTCTTTCGGCGGTGAATTTCGAACTGCGCGCAGGAGAAGTGTTGGGCGTCGCAGGACTGGTTGGCGCGGGCCGCAGCGAATTGGGCGCAACCCTGTTCGGCCTGAGGAAGCTTCTCTCCGGAACCATTGAACTGCGTGGCGAAGCCTATCGTCCCGCTAACCCGCAAGCGGCGATTTCCGAGGGATTTTGCCTGGTACCGGAAGACCGGCGCTGGGAGGGTCTTTTTCCGCACATGAGCGTTCGGGAAAACGCCACCATCGTCATGCTGAATTCGTTTCGCAACAGCGGATTCCTTCGCAAGACAGCCGAGCTCGAGCAGGTGAACCGTTACCGGAGGGATCTGGCGATTGCGGCCTCGCCCGAGCTGAAAATTACCGCGCTCAGCGGCGGCAATCAGCAGAAGGTAATTCTGGCGCGCTGGCTGATGGCGAAGCCGGCGGTTTTATATCTCGACGAGCCGACTCGCGGAATTGACGTGGGCGCGAAAGAGCAAATCTACCGCATCATTGACGAACTCGCCGCCGCAGGCAAGGGAATCGTTTTCACCAGCTCCGAGCTGCCCGAATTGTTCCGCTGCTGCGACCGCATTCTGGTCTTGCACGAGGGCCGCCAAGCCGCCATTTATCCGGCGGCGAGGACTACCCAGGAACAAATCCTCGCTTCTGCGACTGGTCTCTCGGCTCCAGCGTCAAACTCGGCCTGATTCAAATTTACTTCGTCAGCTTGAGCAATCCAAAGCGCTCGGGAGTGTGAAAGGTATTGGTCATCGGCGGCTGCCAGGCTACTTCCTGGCGGTGCGGAGGCGGACCCTGGCTGCGGAAGAAATTCACACGGAAAGTGTTGCCCGGCGCCGCAGGCCGGCTATCAATCGCTTTCATTGGAATCCGCATCGCCCCATACCAAACATGCGCAGCTTCATCGATTCGCGCCGAAACCTCAAAGCCTGAATTCCAAACCCAGCCATTCTCATGGTGCGGCTGTTCCAGATGGATATCCAGATCGATCCACTCGCCCTGTGGCGACATCTCAAATTCCTTGTAATGCTTGATGTTTCGAAACTCCGAGCCGATGAAAGCTTCAGCGACGTCCCAATTCCACAATTGATTGGTCTCGTGCACCGGATCCGGCACGGGCTTCAGGTAAAGCTCTTGATAGGGGCAGATGAATAAGAGATAGAGATTGTTGTTGGTCCAGCGCGAGCGGATTTCCGTACGATAAGCGGGCGCCGGTTTCCCGAAAGAATCATGCTCGGCGAAGACTGGCGGCGCATTTTGCCAAAATGGAGAAGACGGATTGTTTTCGAGCGCTACGTCGCGCTGGGCATATTCACTCTTAATGACATCGGTATTCTCGGCGACGGCAATGCTGCCAAGAAGAAGAAGAAGGGTGAGCGCGGTTGTCCAGCCAATTGCAGACGTTATGAAGTGCTGTCGAAGTCGAATCATTTTCCCGCGGCCGCTAGAGCTTCAACATCACAACGCGATCTTCCACCGCGGGCAGTGGTGGAAAATCCGTGTACGGTTCAGGCTGGTACCAGTACGCGACCGAATAAAAATTATCTGCCCGGTCGTCAGCGTGGCCGTGTTCGATGGTGTACTTCAAATACTTGCGGAAGGTAACCGGATTGTCGGCATGCCAGCGATACAAGCAGTATCGCCCTCCGGCAACGAAGCCGGCGTTGTTCACGTCCTTGAGATTAATAAGGTGCGCTCCGTTGTAAAGGTTCGCGAACGCTCCCGCGGTAAAACCCCATGCGCCGTTGAAGTAGTCTTCCAGTCCGGTGCCGTTGATGACGGGCTTTGACTCGTCGTCCACAAAGATCATATCGTCGCCTTCACCCATCCAGTTGTCATGGTTTTGCAGGACTCCGAGCGTTACCCCCATCAGATGTCCGGCGCCATGCACTTCGCAAAAAACATAATTATTCTTGCCGTCAAGGTTCAGCTCTTGTTTATACGAATCAAATTTGATTGCGCGGTTTGGCGTGGCCTGACGATACTGCGCATGAAAATACATGCTGCGAGCCGGTAACGACGGAACCAGTTGGTAGTCAATGTTTGAGTAAAAGGCGCCGACTCTTTGCTTGCCTTCGTTCGTGACCGTCATGCGTGCCGACTTGCGAAACGGCATGGCGAAATAGCAATTCAGCGCTTTGACCGACGAGCAATTTAAAAAGGCGGACTGATAGAGATTGTATTCGCCCAGATTCAGCCCAAAGAAATCTCCCACGGGAGTTTCGACGCTGGGCTTCTCCTGGCCGTCCCAATAGATGCGCAGGACAATTTCTTTAAGGTGGGAAGAGCTTCGGGCCGCGATGGTAAACCAGATGTGGGTGATGACACCTGGCCCGTTTGAATTGAAAATTTCTTTGGTCTCGCCCGCCTCCACCGGCCACGCATCCCTGTTGCCACCGGTGCGATCGTAGCTTGACTGCTTCAGCGAAACGTAGTCCTGTGCCAAGGCGTATTCGGGCAGATGAAATTCGCTGGGTTCTGAATGACGCGACGGCTGAGTCTTCGCGTGCGCCGCTACCGTCGCACCGCCCAGAGCGCCAATTTGACCGAGAAACCTTCGTCGCGGTAACTTGCCAAAATCCATCGAGATCCCCCGTCAACGGCGAGTTGATTCACTTCTCAAGCCGCTCTCAGCCCAGCTTCAGCTTCACAATCCGGTCTTCGACCGGCGGCAACGCTGGAAAATCGGTGTAAGGCTCGGTCTGGTACCAATAGCCAACCGAATAAAAATTATCCGCGCGGTTGTTGGCGTGGCCGTGTTCGATTGTGTGCTTTATATATTTCTTGAAAGTCACCGGATTATCGGCGTGCCAGCGATACAGGCAATAGCGGCCACCCGCAAGCTCAGGCGAGCTGATCAAATGGCATCCGTTGTAAAGATTGGCGAAGGCCACAGCGCCGGGGTTCCCACCGAAATCCCAGGCTCCGTTGAAGTAATCCTCCGTGCCGGTTCCGTTAATGACAGGTTTGGTCTCGTCATCGACAAAAATCATGTCGTCGCCTTCGCCCATCCAGCGATCTGTGTTCTGCAATACCCCCATCGTCACGCCCATCATGTGACCGCGGCCCCGGCTCTCGAAGAAAACATAATTGTCTTTTCCATCGAGATTCAATTCTTTGTCTTCGCTTGGGTATTTGATCGCTGTATTGGGCGTCGCCTGGCGATACTGTGCGTGGAAGTAGGCGCTGCGCTCCGGCAATGATGGCACGAGTTGGTAGTCAATATTCGAGTAGAAAGCCCCAACCGGCTTTTTGCCTTCGTTGGTCACCGTGATTCGCGCGGATTTTCGAAACGGCATAGCAAAATAACAATTGAGCGCCTGCACCGACGAACAGTTCAAGAACGCCGACTGGTAAAGGCTGTACTGGCCGAGATTCAATCCAAAAAAATCGCCAACGGGAGTTTCCACGCTGGGCTTGTCCTGCCCATCCCAGTAAATCCGCAAAACAATCTCTTTCAGGTGATGCGAACTATCGGCGGCGATGGTGAACCAGATGTGTGTAATCACGCCCGGACCCGTGGCGTTGAAAACCTCTTTCGTGGCGCCCGCCGCCACCGGCCACGCATCGTCGTTGCCGCCAGTGCGATCGTAGCTGGATTGCTTCAGCGAGACATAATCTTGTGCGCAGGCGTATTCCGGCAAATGGAACTGGCCGCCTTCCATGGCCGGCATATTTTGTCCGCGAGCTGCTACGGCCGCGCCACCAACGGCAGCCCCTCCCAGCATCGCTAAACGGCCAAGAAAATTTCTGCGGACTAAGGTGTCTTCAGACATTATTGTCTTCTCCGAATCAAGAATGGAATGCAGCCGGCAACGGCTTTTCGGCATGTTTAAAAATGGTGCGAATCGCTAAGCGTTAATGGTGATGCCCAACAGTCGCGCGGCGTTTTCATAGTAAACCTTGCGCAAAATGCTGTCCGGCAGACCCAATCCGTAAATGCACCAGCGGCCCTGCGGCGGCTTGGGAGCGGGCGCATAGTCGAAATACTCGTCCTCGGTTTCGAGCGCGCGGGCGTAGATTTCGTAAAGCTTGTCTCCAAACGCCTGCTGCGGCGTGGTGGTATCGTGGGGGACCGCGTCCGTGCCGAACACAATACGATCCTGATATTTTTCGAAGAACTTGCGCGAATTGCGCGGCTGGCGCCCGATTTCTCCAATGCGCGCCGCCAGATCGACGTACATGTTGGGAAAGCGGTCCAGGCACTCTGACACGTAACCTAAATTTTCCGCATCGTTGCCGACGTGCAGCGAAATGTAATTGGTCTTAGGATGCCGCTCATACATGCGGTTGCGCGCCTCCAGCAATTCGGCGTTGCTGGGGAAATCCTTTCCGTGGAATGACCAGTCAGGATGATTGTTGAGTTCTTCAAAGCGTTCATTGAAGCGGTCAATCGGCAGGAAGAAAGCTTCGGGATCGGAAGTGTGAATTGCCACCGGCATATTCAACCCGCCACAGGCTTCCCACATGGTGTCGAAACGCGGATCGTCGACTTTGACTAGCGGCCCGGTGCCGATATTTTCCCGCAGATAAAGCCCGAGAATCTTTTCGATTTTCAATCCGTAGGCGCCGGCGGCACGCGCGTTATGGATCATGTCGCCCTGAACTTTCGGATAATCCGGCTGATTCGATCTTTCCCAATAGGGAGTGGTCAAAACGCAAAAGCGGCCCGGATGCGCCGTTTGATACTTTGCGATCACATCCTCCAGCCCCTTACCCCAGCCCCCTGTGAGATCCACCATGATCCGCAGATTTTTGCGGTCCATTACTTCCAGCAATTCCTCGGGCGGAGCGTTGTACTTCATCTCTTCGCCGACCGAGACGCCGTGATCGTCGCCCTTCTGCCAGGTGATGTGGGTGTGAATGTCGATCATGGGAAATTTCGAGCGCTGCACATCCGTGACTGGAACATGCAACATGCTCTTAGGTTCGAAGTCGCTCAGATCGAGCGACATTCTTGCGGGATTCTTGATTGGTTCTTTGTTGGATTCGTCCGCGGCTTTGGCGGACGGCACAGTGCTCGCAACCACCGCGGCTCCCAGTCCGCCCAGAAGTTGCCGCCGGTTTATATCAGCCATGCCTTACGGTCCTCCGCATTTCTCTGGATCCGTCTCGCTAGCGCGATGTCCACATTGCGATGGGCGCAATTGGAAAGTATAAAGGTAGCACGTTCCTTCATCTTAGATGCGCAATCCTAATACGTAATCATCACTTTTCCCATCGGCTCTGTTTTTGAGCCGATCAGTTGCACCGCCCGGCCAAATTCCGCCAGCGGTACGCGATGCGTGATCAGGTTATTGAATCTCAAATCACCCTTCTCCAAAAGTTGCAGCGTCCGTGCCCATGACTCCGAGGTGTAGCCGCAAACGCCCACCACTTGCAGATCGCCCATGACAAAGCGGTTGGCCGGAAACGACAGCCGCTGCTCATCGGGCGCACCGCCAATCAAAATAACCGTGCCTCCACGCCGGACCATGAAGAATGCCAGGTCCACCGCCTTCGATCCTCCCGCACAGTTCACCACCACGTCCCACCCCTCGCCGCCGCTCATCTGCCGCAGCTCTTCAGGCTCGAGGTTTGTGCTGAATTGCGTCATGCCGGCGCGTTCCGCCATAGCCCGCTGCGACCCGGAGACGTCAATGCCAAGAATCATCTTCGGCGAATACAAACCAAGAACTCCCGCCGCGACCTGTCCGATGGGACCGCAGCCAATGATCGCAGCTTTCATCCCTTTCTTCAGGCGCGCGCGCTCGATGCTCCGTACCACCGTTGCGGCAGGTTCCACCATGACCGCTTCTTCCAGAGTCACGTGGTCGGCTACGCGATGGCAAGAGCGGGCCGGGGCGGCGACGTATTCGGCGAATCCTCCGTTGTGCGTCAAACCTAACTGCTCGTGGGTTTCGCAGAGATTCTTTTCTCCGGCCACGCAATGCGCGCATACTCCACAATCGAGATAACCTTCGACTGAGACCCGGTCTCCTGCTTTCAGATTCTTGACGTTCTTTCCCGCTTCCAACACCACGCCCGTCCATTCATGCCCGGGAACCAGAGGATAACGAGTGAAGCCGGCGGGCATCGTGCCTCGCAGAATTTCAAGATCCGTCCCGCAAATTCCGCAGGAGTTGGTACGAATAACAACCTGGTCTGGTCCGCATTCTGGGGTTGGAAGGTTGGTGAGTTCGAAGTGGGGTGGCTGGGTAACTACGATCGCTTTCATTCCAGATAATTTTATCGGAAACCCTTGCGGGTCGCTCAATTGGACGAGGAAAAATTCTGCTCGCCCCGTGGAGACCGTGAGACGGGCTTTCTGTTATTTTAGGTAGCCGTAACAGCGGTGTAATTCAGAACGGATGCAAGTGAGGCCGATATGAAGAAGATCCTGAATAATCCAGCCGACTACGTGGATGAAATGCTCGATGGACTCTGCCGGGCGCATCCCGAATATTACGTTCGCGCCGGCAGCGGCGGCCGCGTGATCAAGCGGGCCGGCAAATCTCGTCCCGGAAAAGTCGGGGTGGTTTCCGGCGGCGGCTCGGGACACTTGCCGGTTTTCACCGGCTACGTTGGCCCGGGATTGCTCGATGCCTGTGCCATCGGGAACGTTTTTTCTTCTCCCTCCGCCGATCAAATGGCCGAGGCCATGCGCGAGGCCAATTTCGGCGCCGGTGTGCTGCGCCTCTACGGCAACTACGGCGGAGATGTGATGAATTTCGATATGGCCGGCGAAATGCTGGAAATGGAAGACGTCAAATCGACTTCGGTGCTGGGTACCGACGACGTGGCCAGCGCCCCCAAGGGTCAGGAGGCCAAACGGCGTGGCGTCGCGGGAATTGTTTACGCCTACAAGATGGCTGGCGCAGCTGCCGAGCAGTCAACCGATCTCGAGACCGTCACTCGCATTGCGCGCAAGGCGGCCGATGCCTGCCGCACCATCGGCGTGGCGCTCTCTCCTTGCACCGTGCCGCAAGCCGGCAAGCCGACTTTTTCCGTCGGCGAGAACGAAATGGAAATGGGCATGGGAATCCACGGCGAACCCGGAGTGCAACGCGGTCCACTTCAGCCCGCGGACAAAATTGCCGATGAAATGCTCGATCGCATTCTGGCCGACGTTCCGCTGGAGCCGAAACAGCGCGTTTCCATCCTGGTCAACAGCCTCGGCGCGACACCGCCGGAGGAGTTATACATTCTTTATCGCCGGGTTGCGGCTCGCCTGGATGACATGAAAGTTCAAATTACCCATCCTCTTGTCGGCCGCTACGCCACCTCGATGGAGATGACCGGCGCTTCACTCACCGTCTGCCGGCTGGATGAAGAGCTCGAGCGTCTGCTCAATGCGCCTGCTGCGTGCGCCTTTTGGAAGGTTTAGCCTGAAAATGAATCAATCTGCCGGATTCACCACTGCCGACTTGGCCAGCGCTCTGCGCCGCATCGCCGCTCGCATGAACACCTCCGCCGGCGATCTCAACGCTCTTGACGGTAAACTCGGCGATGGCGACCTCGGCGTCACCATGAGCCGCGGCTGTTCGCATGTGCTCGAAGTTCTTCCCAACTTTTCCGCGGACATCGGCCAGGCGTTCATGAGCTGCGCTCAGGCCTTTACGAAAGAGTCGGGCTCAAGTTTTGGCACGCTTCTGGCTTTTGCATTGATGAGTTCGGCCAAGGCCACCAAGGGGCGCACCGTCGTTCCGTGGCCCGAAGTTTCTGCGTTGCTTCGCGGCGCCTTCAATAGCATGGTGTCGCGCGGAAAAGCCGCTCTCGGCGATAAGACGGTTCTCGATGTGCTCGACGCTTCGGCGCGCGCGACCGACGGTCTAAGCGATCCCGCCGCAATTTTGCAGGCCGCGCTGAAAGCCACTCAGGAAACCATAGACGCCATGCGCGGCAAGCGGGCACAGATCGGCCGCGCCCGCATCTTCGGCGATCGCTCCATCGGCCTCGACGATCCCGGCACGATGGTCTTTCTTACCATGCTGCAATCCCTCGCGGATCCTGTATAGACGCGTCCCTGGAGCCGCTCATTTCCCGCCCGGGGCGGATGTTCCGGTCAGCTCGCGAAAAATCTTCGCTTCCTGCTCGCGGTAAGGCGTTCCGTCACGGTGAAAGACCTCGTGGAACCAGACCGTCGGTTGTTCTTTCACGTAAGGTCGCTCCCATGAATCCCAAGGGAGGTAGGTTTGCGTTTTCCCGGCTACCAATCCCCAATTGATCGCAGCCACTCGATGCTTCTTCGCGATCGGCAGAACGGTGTCGAAGGTGCTTCCCGCGGATCGCGCCATGAATTCCGTACAAATAATCGGCCGATGGTAATGCTCCAGCCATTCCACGTGTTGTTCGAAACTTTCCGGCCAGGAGTAATTATGAAACGAAATTACGTCTGATTGTTCCAGTTGTATGCGTTCCAGAGTGGGCAACGTTTGCGGCGCAGACCAGTCGCCGCCCTCCCACAATCCGCTGGTCAGCGGCTGGCTGGGATTCGCCGAGCGCGCCCAGGCGAAAACCTGCGGCAGCAAAGCTTCCTCAATCGCCCGTTTATTTTTCGCATCTTGCGAGCTGTAAGGTATGTCGCTGGGATCATTCGGCTCATTCCACAAATCCCAGGCGAGAACTCGCGGATCGTTAGCGAACGCTCCAACGATCCCCTCCACGTAAGCCTTCAGGCGCGGGTACTGTGCCGGATCCTGCAACGCCGCCGCGCCCGGACTCTGCACCCAACCGGAATTGTGCACTCCCGGAATCGGCGGATGCTGCGGCCCGAGTTTCGGCGCCGGATCCCAGCAGGAGTCAAAGATTACGAAGATGGGGCGGATGTGATGCCTGGACGCAATCGTTAGAAATGTGTCGATTCTTTTGGTAAAGCCCGGCGCATCCTGCTGCCAGAGCAAATCGTGCAGAAACACCCGCATAGTGTTCATGCCGAGGCTTTCAGCCCATCCCAACTCCTTGTCAATCTCCTGCGGATCGAACGTATCCGCCTGCCACATCTCCAGTTGATTGATCGCATCCGCCGGAATAAAGTTGCTGCCCACCAGCCACGGCTGCTGCGCATACCACGCATTGGCCTTGTCCTCCGACCATCGGCTGCTTTGCGCATAAGCTGAAACCGAAATCAAAGCAAGCAAAACCAGCGCAACCAGGCTAAAGTTTTTCATAATTCTTCTCCCAGGCCGGAACCATAAAAATCGTGATTCTCTTTTCCCGCAACGCGTTTGCTCGTCCCCTAACGCTGCTCGGGGGCACCGTCAGGCTGATTGGCGGGCGGTTGATTTTCCGGCGCGCCCTGTTTCTGCAACAGGCTGGCCAATTCAGTTTCTTTTTTCGCTAGCTCCCGCTGACCGAGGCGAGCATACACCCGCGCCAGTTGTACGTGCACCGCTAAAACTTTGGGGTCGACTTTTTCGAGATGCTCCAACAGAGGACGAGCTCCGGCGAAATCCCCGGTTTCGCTCAACACAGTTGCGGCCACGAATTGGATGTGTGCATCATGCGGTTCCAGCGCCAGTGCGCGATGCGCGTCCCGCAGCGCCTCGGCGCTCTCCGCGCCGCCCAGAGGTCCAAGAATTTGCGCCAAAGTCGACAAGTACACAACATTGCCGGGATGGGCTTTTAACAACGCATGCAGCAGATCGGTTGCTTTGGTTGTGTCGCCGGTTGTGCCGAGCGAAATTGCCAGCATGAACTGAGCCCTTTCGAATTGCGGGGCCGCACGCAATGCCTGCTCAAACTCCGCTCGCGCATCGTTCATTTTGTTCATGTCGTAATACGTGAGGCCAAGATCGTAATGAAACTGCGGCTCCTGGCCGAATTTGGGCCGCACCGCGTTCAGAAAATCCAGGGCGACCCCGTAGTGCTTCCACCCGATCAACGCCTCCGACAACAATAGATTAAAGGCGACGGAATCCGGCTCTTCTTGCGTCGCCAGCCCGAGCTGCTCAACTGAATCTTCGTAATTGTGGGTCTTGAGCAGCAACTCGCCCAGGGCGCCGTGCAGATCGGCGGAATTTGGGTCGGCCGCAGAGGCCGCGCGCAGCACCGCTTCCGCCTGTTTGGCATCGCCCGCTTTAAAGAGCTCGGCCGATTTGGCGATGGCATCGTGCTTCGCATCCGCAGCGAAGCTGCACGTCTGCAGCAGAAACACCCCAATCGCCACGCGGAACATGTTCGATCTGAACATCGCCACTCATTTTAGCGCGAGAGCCTGCCGCCGGGCGGTTTGAAGCACCCCCGACTGAGCGGCTATTATTCATGCATGCAAATCTTTCCCAATGTCTATGAGATTAAGTCCGAATTTGGCGGACGCTATATTCAGCAGTATTTGTTTGTCGGCGAAAAAGTGGTTTTGCTCGACTCCGGAATTGTCAGCACCCCGGAAGCCTCCATATTCCCCTACCTGGAGAAAATCGGTGTGCCGGCCAATAAGCTCTCCATGGTCATCGCCATGCACGCCGATGGCGATCACCATGGCGGCCTGTCCTCGGTCAAAAAGATCTCTTCCTCGACTGCGTTGGCTTGCCACGCCGGCGATCGCGAACTCATCGAAGATCCCGACAATCTCTACGAACGTCGTTACAACTTTCTTGCCCACGATCACGGCCTGGGCTCAGGCCGCGAGGGCATGATCTACTCGCCTGATCCCTGCAAGATTGATGTGCTTCTCAGTGGTGGCCAGACCCTCGAAGTGTCGAAAGACTGGAAGCTAAAAGTCTGGCATGTGCCCGGCCATTCCGAGGGACATCTGGCCATCTACGACGAAAAAAACAAGGCTGCCTTCACCAGCGACGCGGTGCAAGTGGATGGCTATCCGACCATCGACGGCAAAATGGCGTTCGGGCCAACTTACTTCACCGTAGACGCGTATCTCGCCACTGTCCATTTTCTGGAGAACCAACCCATCGAGCACCTGTTTACCGGACACTGGCCTGCCGCGCATGGTCCGGAGGTGAAAGCTTTTCTCGCCAAGACTCGGCAATTCGTCGAACGCGCGGATGAGTTGATCAAGGAATATTTAAAGACTCATCGCAGCGTGACTCTCAAGCAGTTGGAGCACGATCTCAGTCCCAAGCTCGGCCCCTGGCCCAAAGCCATGGACGACATGCTGCAATACGCGCTTTTCGGTCACATGCAGCGTTTAGAGCAGAATGGGGTGGTGCGTGCATCGAAGACAATTCCCGTGGAATACAGCCTGGTCTAGCGCGATCTGGTCTGGTTCAACCAGGTCGAATGCGTTTTCCTGATCTTGGCGGAGAATTTACTTCGAACCGCTCTGGCCTTCGGTTACGACCATGTAGCGGTTCATGGCCGGCTTGGTAATGCGGTCTACGCGCTGGCTGGGATGGGGCCATTTGATTTCAACCCAATCAATCTGGCCCTTTCCGGCGCCCAGAATCTCTCGCGGCTCCTGGCTGGAAAGATAACTGCCGCCCGCCGTCTTCAATCGCGAAAAAACTTTGTCGCCAACGCTCCATCGGATGATCGCTCCCGAGGCCTCCGGATTTGTCGTCTTCGTCCTCAGCGTCAGCCCCAGCCAGTTATTGCCGCTCTGCGCCGTATTCATCAGCACATGCACCGGCCCGTTGTTCTCGGTAAAGACAATGTCCGGATAACCGTCGTTATTCAAGTCGCCGACGGCTAGTCCACGCGCGGAGTATTTCTTGCTGAACGCCTCGCCCGCCATCTTGGTGACATTTTCCATTTTCGTGCCGCCGAGATTGTGCATGAGCAGTATTGGCTGGCGATAGGTGATGCCCGCGTTGCGCGCCTCCACCGAATCATCGGGATGTCCATTCGACAAAATCAAGTCCGGCCAGCCGTCATCGTCATAGTCGAAAAAGCGCAATCCCCATCCGCTCATCATCCGCGTGGCCTGGCTCACGCCCAACTTGAGATTGAGATCGTCAAACATCTCCTGCCCGATGTTGCGATACAGAGACGTGGTTTGCGTATCAATGTTGGCGACTACCAGATCCTGGCGGCCATCCTGATCGAAATCGCCCGCGTCCACCCCCATGCCAGACCGCGGAGAGCCTTCATTGCTGTAGGCGACCCCCGCCTCCACGCCCATCTCCTCAAATTTCTTGCCGCCACGATTCACCCACAGATAATTCGGCATGGTGTCATTGGAGACGAACAGATCCATGAATCCATCGCCATTGATGTCGGTGGCCACCACCCCCCACGCTTTACCCGGTTGTGAGCTGATCCCCGTGCTGTCGCTCACATCGGCAAATTTGCCGCCTCCCAGGTTGTGGTAAAGCTGACTCGCCATTGGTTTAAATATCTTGGGATTGCAGTAATACGCCGCCTGTTGGGTTGCGCCTTCTTTCGCGCCGCCGTAGGATTCAGCCGCCGAACATACCTTGAGCTGGGAATAATCGGCAAATTCGCCGACAAACAAATCGAGTTTTCCGTCGTTGTCGTAGTCGAACCAGACCGCGCTGCTTCCCCATTGCGGCGCGGCAATGCCACTCTGCGCCGTTACATCGGTAAAGGTGCCGTTGCCATTGTTGTGATAGAGCACGCATTTGCCAAAGCCGGAAATAAAAATGTCTTTGTAACCATCGCCGTCGTAATCGCCGATCGCCACTCCCTGGCCGTAAATATCTGCTGTAATCCCGGCTTCCTTTGAGACATCGGTATAAGTGCCGTTGCCGTTGTTGCGATACAGTACGGGGTGCAGCGGAGTCTCCGGTTTATAAAAGCTGCTGCTCCCGGAATCCACCAGCAGAATGTCCATCCAGCCATCATTGTTGTAGTCGAAGATAGCGACGCCCGCTCCCGTGGTCTCGGGGAGATAGCGCTGCGGAGACAACCCGCTGCTGTGCTTCCAGTTGATCCCGCTCCCGCTCGAAGGAACTTCGCGAAAAATCGAAGTTGGAGCGACAGCCGCCGGGGTAACAGCGGCACCGATCAAAAGAATCGCAATGCCCGCCAGTCCGGTGCGAAACCATGCCATAGAAGTGATTTTACAAGGGAATCCGCAGTCCTCGGACGCCTGCCCTCGCGTACAATACCACAGCGATTATTATGTCCGCGAAGCTCTGTTTGCTCGGCATCGATATCGGAACCTCGGCCGCGAAGGTTGGCTTATTTTCTGCCACCGGTGGCTTGCTGGGAATGGCCACGCGAGGTTATCCCACGACCATGCCCCGTCCGGGATGGTTCGAGCAATCTCCGGAATCCTGGTGGGATGCGGTGCGGCAAAGCTTGCGCGAGGTGCTTCGTGCCCACGCCGGCATCAGCGTCGCCGCCGTCGGAATGACCAGCCAGATTTGCGCTCCAACTTTTGTGCGGGGTGATGGATCCGTGTTGCGCCCCGCGTGGGTCTATTGGGATACCCGCGCCCATGAGTGCGTCGCCGATCTCTATCAACAGATCTCTCGCGAGCAACTCACCGAAGAGTTGGGCATTGATCTCCCTCCATCTCCGACTTGGCCATTGCCGCGCCTGCTTTGGCTGAACAAGTTCGAAAAGCAAACGCTGGCGCAGGCGCGGGCTCTGCTTCAGCCCAAGGACTATATTAGCCTCCGGCTAACTGGTGAATTCGCCAGTGATATCTCCAGCAGCCGAGGGCTGGTGAACCTGGCTACCGGCCGCGTGGCGACAACCGTACTCGAATCGCTGAATTTGCGCACCGACCTGTTGCCCCGATTGACCGCGCCCCACGACCCCGTCGGCAGAATTACCAATCTGGCTGCGCAGCAAACCGGGCTTGATCCCGGTACCCCGGTGATGACCGGAATTAACGACTTCAACGCTTCCGCCCTGGGCACGGGATTGCGCGATGGCGACAGTTTCAATATCAGCGGCACCAGTGACCACATCGGAACCGTAATCTCCGCGCCCAATCGCAGTTGCCCGCAACTTACCTGCGCCCCCTATATTCCGGGTCTTTATCTGCTTTACGGAGTTACCTCCTACGGCGGCGGCTCCTGGGATTGGTTTCACCGCGCCAGCGGCCTGACGTGGGAGGATTTAAACGCCGCCGCCGAGAGCGTTTCTGCCGGCTCTGAGCCCTTGCTGTTTCTGCCCTATCTGCTGGGAGAACGCGCTCCGGTTTGGGATGCGCGCGCCTCGGGAGCCTTCGTTGGATTACGAACCTCTCATGGCGCCGGCCATCTGGCTCGCGCCGCTCTCGAAGGCGTTGCCTTCAGCATCAAGCAGGTTCTTGATCTTGTGGAAACCACCGCCGGCCGGCCGGGAGCCGCGTTCCATCTATCCGGCGGCGCTGCGCGGGTCGGGCTGTGGAATCAAATAAAGGCCAGTGTTCTCAACCGGCCAGTTACGGTGAACGAAGCCAATCTGGTGGCCGCTCGTGGCGCGGCCATGCTCGCTGCCATCGGTTCCGGCCTCTATCCCGATTACGCCTCCGCGATCGAGCAGATGGCAGGAGCCGCGCAGATTCTCAGGCCCAACCCCCAACTCGCCGCCCGCTATGTGGGTCTCTTCAATATCTATCGGGAGCTCTATCCGACCATGAAAGATATATTTCATAAACTCCACGACGCTGGCGCCGCTTTAGAAAACTCCTCATCGAAACCAACAGCCGTAATCTTCGGCGCAGGCAAAATCGCCCGCGGATTCATCGCCCACCTGTTCACCCTGGCGGGTTACGACTTGATATTTATCGAGAAATCCAGGGCGCTGGCTTCGCAGCTTCGTGAACGCGGCAGCTATTCGATTGAAGTGCTGGACGCACCCGACAAGAGCGCGATTATTCGCGGCTTTAAGGTCCTCGACTCCGACGATATCCCCGCCATCGCCAGCGCGGTCGCTGACGCCGCCATCGTTTTTGTTTCAATCGGAGGAGGTAATCTGCCGCAGATCGCTCCCACGCTTGCCGCGAGCATCCAGCATCTTCGCGACGCCAGTCCTGACAAAAATCTCAACATCATCCTTTGCGAAAACTATCACCAGCCCGCGAAATGGTTGCGCACTCTGATTGAAGAACATCTTTCTGAGGCCGATCGCGGCTGGTTCCGCGCCCATGCCGGCATCGCCGAAGCCCTGGTCCTGCGCTCCTGCATCGAGCCCACCGACCAGATGCGCCAGCAGGATCCGCTCAGCCTGAAAGTGCAAAATGCATGGCACCTGCCCGTGGACGCCGATGCTCTACTCGGCCCACTTCCGAAAATCCCCGGCCTCGACCTGCAGCCCAACTTCCAGGGGCGCCTCACCCAAAAGCTGTTTACTTATAACGCCATTAATGCGGTCGTTTGCTACGTCGGGCATCTGCGCGGATTTACCGTTCTGAGTGACGCCGCTAGCCACCCGGAAATCGCGCAACTCGCGGCGAAAGCCGGAGCCGAGGCCAGCGAGGCTCTCATCCGCCGCTTCGGTTTTGATCCCCAGGATCAGCGCAAATTTGCCGAAGCCGCTCTGGCCAAGTATCAGAAAAAAGAAATCGTCGATCCCATCGAACGCAATGCCCGCGATCCCATTCGCAAGCTTGGGCCGCATGACCGCCTCGTCGGCCCGGCGACTTTGGCTCTGGAAACGGGAGTTCGTCCGGAAGCTCTTGCCACCGCCATTGCCGCCGCTCTTCGCTACCACTGCTCCAAAGATCCCGCTGCCGTGCGTCTGCAGGAAATAATTACCCGGCAGGGCGTGAGCGCAGCTTTGCAGCAAATTTGCGGTTTGGCGCCGGACTCCGATCTTGGCAGAATGGTATTGCAGCGTTACACAGCCGCCGCCCGCCCGCCCGCGCCGGCGCCAACCTATCCCTCCAAGAGAACTCTTCCCAAGGTGAAAGCATGAGACGCCTTTGCATTTTCGTTTTACTCACCGCGGCTTCCGTCGCAGCCAACGCCCAAGAGAGAATTCCTCTTGCCGGTTACTGGCAGCGCTGGATCGCAGGCCGCCTCTACGATTCAGTTCCCGTGCCCTCGTCCTATCGTCCCGTGGGCACAGCGCGTTTAGTCCGGACCGTAAATTTCCCGGCAATCACCGCAAGCCAGCGCGTCATCCTGCGTTTTGAAGGCATCGCTGGCAATGGAATCCTGCGGGTCAACGGCCACCAGGCTGGAACTCTCGGCCCTTACAGCCGTCACGATTTCGACGTCACCGATTTTGTCAAAGCCGGCCCCAACCAAATTGAAATGGAGATCACCGACTGGCAGGTCCCCATGGGACTTGGTCCCACCGCCGCATGGGAGAGTTCCGGCGGAATCATCTACGACGCCTATGCTGAAATTCGCACCGATCCGTACATCGACAATGCCCACCTGAGCTACACGCTTTCGCCAGATTTCAAATCCGCCGATTGCAAGCTCGACGTCTTTATTCCTGGCACCGCGCCACAGCAAGTTCAGCTCGCGGCCGATCTTCTCCAGCAGGACTCCAGCGTGTCGCATGTCGAACAGAGCGCCAGCGTCAAAGCCGGCCAGAACGTCGTCACCCTGCGCTGGAAGCTCGACAACGTCCATCTGTGGTCACCCTCAACTCCCGAACTCTACAACCTCAAACTTTCCATGGAATCGAGCCATGGCCGCGATACCTTTTCCACCGAAACCGGTTTTCGCAGCCTCGTCATCCATGGCAACCAGTTCCTCCTGAACGGCCATCCCTTCGTCTTCAAAGGGGTTGCCCGTCACGAACTGTACACCGATCAGGGATACACCCTCACCGGCCCGCAAATTGAACGCGATTTTCACATGATCAAATCCATGGGGGCGAATTCCGTCCGCCTCGTGCACTATCCGCACGATCCCCGCGATCTGGAGGCCGCGGCCCACGACGGAATTTTTGTCAGCGAAGAGTCGGGCATCACCTGGATTGATTTCAGCAAGGCTCCCGCCTCCACTCTCGAAACCGGCATCGACAACCTCGAACGCACCGTGCGGCGTGACTGGAACAATCCCGCGCTCTTCGCCATCCTGCTGGCGAACGAAAGCACGCCCACCGTCGAGGTGATGAAGAATGCGCTGCAAAGAGTGAAGGCGCTCAAGCCCGATGTGTTTTTCTCCATGCCCGGTCCCGAAGCTCCCGATCACAAGCTGGAAAGCATGAAGCGGCTCTTCGATGAAGCCGGCTTCGATTTCTATACCGCCCACCCCTACACCTACGACGTAAATACTTTTGCGAAGGTCGTGAAAACCTTTGGCGACTCCAAACCGATCATCTTCTCCGAATGGGGAGGGCCGGTCGGCAAGTTGCCGCGTCTACTCGACGACGAGGTGCGCGCCCTCGGCTCGCTTATCCAGCAGGGCCGTCTGGCCGGAACCTGGTTCTGGGAGTGGGCGGATATGACCCAGTATGGCCGCGAGGATATTTCCATGGAGCCACCGACGCTGGTCGAAGGCGTCGTCACCGCCGACCGCCAGGTTCGGGCCGATGTCTTCTCCCGCCTCGCTGAACTCTTTCGTTACGACTTGGGCGTGCCCGCGCCGCCGCCGCGCACCCCGGTTCTGTTGCCCGACCCGCATTTGACGGCCGAAGCCAACAGCCGTTACTCGGAAATCCCGCTGCAATCGCTGGCCGAGCGGCAAACCGCGGATTGGGATCAATTGCAATCTCAAGAAGCTGCCTTCTGGAAAGAAAATTTCCACGATTATTTCGAGAAGTCCGGGGGCCGCTTCTGGACCTGGGATGCGCCCCAAATTCTTATTGGCGCAGTACCGTTCACCACTCCGCAGATTGACGAGCATACCCGGCCACTCGTAGTCCTCACTGGCAAAACCATCGAGATCCCCGTCCACGCGCAGGCTGATCGCGTGCACTTCCTCGGCAATGTCACCGTGCCCGACGGCTATCCCACTCGCGGCGAAGCCGGCGAGGCCATGGGCACCTACACCATCGTTTATCAGGACGGCGAACGCCAGGAGATCCCTCTGCGTTGGGGATTGGAAGTCACCCGCAGCAATCTCATCGTCTCTTCCACACGGCTGAATCCCGTGGCCCAGCTCAGCACCCCGGTTCTCGATTACGTCAAGGAAATCAGCTACGAGCAGTACTGGACATTTCTCTACACACTGCCGGTAAAGCCGAAGGCGATCGACCGCATCGTCGTAAGCCTGAAGCCGCTGCCCGCAGAGCGGCCGCTCATCAGCCTTCCCAATCAAACCGGCTCCGGCTACGCCGCCGGAGACACCGCCTTGTTGATTTATGCAATTACGGCGGAACGCAAACCGTGAAGATGAGCGTGTGATGCATCGCAATGCGGCACGCGGTATCATGTGCGAGCCAACCTAGGAGATTCTCCATGCCCGGACAACTGAATCGCCGTGACTTCGTGAAATTGACTGCCGGCGTGGCCTGTGCCGCCGGATTTCTGAATTCTTCCGCAGCCTTCGCTGCGAATGCTGACGCCGCCCACAAGCTCGAACTCTTCGACTACTCCGGGGTCAAGCTGCTCGACAGCCGCTTCAAGAGCCAGTTTCAGGCCTCGCGCGATCTTTTCTTCAACATCCCGAATGACAATCTTCTGCTCGGCTTTCGCCAGCGTGCCGGCCGGCCCGCGCCCGGTGTGCCCCTCATCGGCTGGTATGGCGGCGTATGGGATGACCCCAGCCACAAATCCGTTCACGACGCTGACATCTTCAATGCCTTCGGCCAGTTCGTCAGCGGCATGGCCCGCATGTCGAAAGCCACCGGCGACTCTGCGCTTCTCGACAAAGCTTCGTTCCTGATCGACGAGTGGGCCAAAGCCATGGGCCCTGACGGCTATTTCTACTACTCGCGCGCGCCCCAGTTTCCGCACTACATCTACGAAAAGACCGTTTGCGGACTGGTGGACATGTACGCCTACGGCGGCAACAAGAATGCCATCAATTACCTGGAAAAAATCACCGCGTGGGCCAGCAAGAATCTCGATCGCACTCGCCGCGTGCCCCGGCCCGGCGAACGCGAATTCAGTGGTGACGGCACCGAGTGGTACACGCTTTCGGAAAATCTATATCGCGCCTATCAACTCACCGGCGATGAACGCTATCTCGACTTCGGCGATCTTTGGCACTACGACAACTATTGGGATCTCTACAACACGCCCAATCCCCGCCCCGATTACCGCCACGCTTACAGCCATTGCAACACGCTGAGCAGCGCGGCCATGTCCTACGAGGTGACATCCGATCCCAAGTATCTCAATACCATCGTCAATGCTCACGATTTCTTCCAGCGCACCCAGGTGTACGCGACCGGCGGCTTCGGTCCTGGCGAGCAACTCATGCCCCCGGACGGCAGCCTGGGCAAATCTCTGGAGACCAACGACGACACCTTCGAAACCGGATGCGGCTCCTGGGCCATCTTCAAGTTGTCGCGCTACCTGATGTCCTTCACCGGGCAGGCCAAGTACGGCGATTGGGTGGAGAAGATGTTCTACAACGGCATCGGCGGCGGCTTGCCCATGCAGCCCGACGGCCACACATTTTATTACTCCGACTATCGCGTGGGCGGAGGCACAAAGGTTTACCGCGAAGATCAGAAGTGGTGTTGCTGCTCCGGAACCTATCCCCAGGCCATTGCCGACTACCACAACCTGATTTACCTCCACGACGAAGACGCGCTCTACGTAAATCTTTTCGTGCCCTCGGAAGTTGCGTGGAAGAGAATCACGCTTACCCAGGAAACCAATTACCCGGAGTCGCAAACCTCAACCCTGACCGTTCGCACCGCCGGTCCAACACAATTTCCGCTGCGGGTTCGCATTCCGGGATGGTGCCGGGGCGCGTCGCTCAGCCTAAACGGCCAGCGCCAGAATGTTTCCTGTAACCCAGGCACATGGGCGACGCTCGACCGCAAATGGACTTCCGGCGACAAAGTGTCGGTTGATTTGCCGATGGAGATTTTTCACGCTCCCATCGATTCACAGCATCCCAACCGCATCGCCCTGGTCTATGGTCCAACCGTCCTGGTCAAACGGCCACGCCGCTTCTCGGCTGAGTCGCTGAAAGCTCTCAGCCAGCCCGGCCAGAACCTCAGCTTTAAGCTGCCATCGTCCGGCGATGACGAGTTCGTGCCTTTTTATTCGATGGGCTTTCACGAGCCCTATGAGATGTATTTCGATATCGCATGACGGCTGGATTTTGCTCAAGACCTGGACCACCGCGGGTTGGAAGTGGCGAAACTCAGCCGCCCAGCGGCGGTATTCATTAGCCCGGCACGTTAGTGCTGGGAATGCGAAAGGTGAAACAAACTTGAGTCCCGTAAGGGACGACATGCCGGGTGCCGGGTGTCCCATTTCCCGCGCGCCCATTGCGCGAGAAGTGGGAAGCGCAATCCGGTCTCTGGCAAAATGGCATTCGATCCCGCCATCGGCGTCACTGCTCTCACTCAGCCTCTGGGATTTTCCTACGCTCCCGGCACCTACGGCCCCGAACCCGAACTCCGCTCCCTCGACTCCATCCGCCCCAGCCTGCGCGATCCCCGATGTTCCGGTCCCGATCCCGTCTATGCCATCGCCATGGATGTCGGCCGCGTCGAAGACCGCCCGCTACTGCAAAAACACATGCTGCTCTTCGGCGCAGTCACCTACGCCGCCGGACGCCTTGGAGAAGAACCCGTCCGCAGCCAGGGCCACGTTCATCGCATCTCCTCCCACAGCGGCTGGTCGCCCCCTGAGATCTACGAAATCTGGAGTGGCACCGCCTGCGTCTATATGCAGCAACGCGCCGCCGGCGATCCCGGCAAATGTTATGCCATCACCGCTGCTTCCGGTTCGCTCATCGTAGTGCCCCCCGGCTGGGCCCACGCCACGATCAGCGCCGATCCTTTTTCGCCCTTGACGTTCGGTGCTCTCTGCGACCGCGAATACGGCTTCGAATATGATGAAATCCGCAAGCGCCAGGGCCTCGCCTGGTATGCGCTTTTGACTGGGCGGGGAGAAATTCGCTGGCAGCCCAACCCTTTGTACCAGACCAATGTGCTTGAGGCGCGCGGGCCCGGTGACTACTCTTCTCTCGGCCTGAAAATCGGTACTCCACTCTACGCCCAAACCATCTCAGCTCCAGACCGCCTGCGCTGGGTCTCGCAGCCGGCGCTGGCCGCAGAGGTGTGGCAAAAGTTCATTCCGTAATACGGATGCGCCCACTGCTTTTTCGTGCTTGCGCCTTTCCGCAATGCGTATAATGCTCACGCGCAACTTACTCATGTCCGAAAAAGCCTCTCCCGGTTCCCTGAGTCGCGCTCTGAGTCGCCGGAATTTCCTCGGCGCAAGCGCAACTGTGCTGGCCGCCACGGTAGCCGCGCCGCACCCGGCGTCTGCATCTCTCCATCCCGTTTCATCCGGCGCGCCCGCTGCACCACCCAATCCTCCCCGCAAAATTCCCATCGGCGTCTTTGATCCCGTCTTCGAAAAGCTTTCTCTCGACGAAATGATCGACAAGATCTGCGCCCTCGAAATCGAAGCCGTCGAAATCGGCACCGGCGGCTACCCGGGTTCGCCCCATTGTCCCGTGCAGGAGTTGCTGAGCGACTCCGGAAAATTGCGCGCCTGGAAGAAAAAATTTACCGATCGCAATCTTCAGGTCGCGACTCTCAGTTGCCATGGCAACCCCCTCCATCCCGACGCCAAGCGCGCTCAGCAGCACGCCGAGACTTTCCGCAACACCGTGCTTCTCGCCGAGAAACTCGACATCAAAGTCGTCGTCGGGTTTTCCGGATGCCCTGCCGGCAGCGCCACCGACACTATGCCCAATTGGGCCACCTTCCGCTGGCCGCCCGAGTGGCAGCAGGTTCTCGACTGGCAATGGAAAGAGCGCGTCATTCCTTATTGGAAGCAGGCCGCACAATTCGCCCGCGAGCACGGCATCCATCAGTTGGCCTTTGAAATGATCCCCAACATGGTGGTCTACAACCCCAGAACGCTGCTCCGCCTCCGTGATGCCGTCGGCCCCGAGATCGGAGCCAATTGCGACCTCAGTCACCTCTTCTGGCAAGGCTGCAATCCGGTCGAAGTCATTCATTTGTTGGGCAAGCAAAATGCTCTCTTCCACGCTCACATGAAAGATACGGTGCTCTTCGAAAACAACGTCGCCAAATACGGCGTGCTCAATCCCGATGACGACGATCTTTCCCAGGCTTCCGAAACCTTCCGCGCCGTCGGCTACGGTCACAGCGCGACCACCTGGAAAGATATCTTGCAGGCTTACATGGACGTGGGCTACCAGGGCATTCTCAGTATCGAAAACGAAGATCCCCTTCTGCCCGGCGAGGTGGGCGTGGAGCGGGCTGTCTACGTTCTGAAAAATGTTCGCAACGAACTGCTGGGTTCCACGTAGGGACAGCCCCCGGCTGTCCGGCGGAGCAAAGCTCCGCGGTTCGCTGCACAACGCCGCTTCTGGGGTAGAGCAGCGCTTTAGCGCTGCGGTAAACGATTCTGTTTCGCCGGCGGCTTTAGCCGTTGGGGTACATGGAAATGAATTTTGCAATCCGCTAAGCCTTTACACCACAGATCGCATAGGAGGCTTTATGAATCGCCGAACTTTCCTGGGCACCATGACCGCCGCAACCACCACCGCTCTGCTCTCCCGCAATCTTGCCTGGGCCGCCGACCAGCACAGGATCGAAAAAGTTGGCATCCAGCTCTACACCCTGCGCGAACTTTTCAACCAGGATTTCGAAGCCACCATCGCCAAGGTCGCCGAAATCGGCTATCGTGAGGTCGAGCTCAGTTCCTCGCTCAAAGCCTCCGCGAAAGAGCAGAAGGCGGCGTTTGTGCGGCTTGGCCTCACCGCTCCCTCTACCCATAAAACCTACGAAGAACTCGGAGACCGCTGGCCCTCCACGCTGGAAGACTGCAAATTTTTCGGCTGCCATTATGTCGTCATTCCCGGCGTCACCGACGAAATTCACAACAAGCCGGACGGCTACAAGATCGCCGCCGAGACTTTCAATCGCGCCGGAGAAATCAGCAAGAAGGCCGGCATTCAGCTTTGCTTCCACAATCACTGGGCCGAATTTGTTCCCAATGCCGCCGGCGACAGGCCCTTCGACATTTTGCTGAAATACGGCGACCCGCAACTGCTCAAAATGGAAATGGATTTGGGCTGGTCCTCCGTCGCCGGCATCGACCCATTAAAGTATTTCGCCAAATATCCCGGCCGTTTTCCCCTGGTGCATGTCAAGGATTTCAAAAAGCTTCCCACCCACGAGCAGGTCTACAGCGGCAACTTCGATGGCGACCAGACCATTGCCAACATGGTCGCCGTCGGCTCCGGCATCGTGGATTGGAAGCGTATCTTCGCCCACTCCGAACAAGCCGGCATCAAACATTATTTCGTCGAGCACGATATGCCGAAGGATCCCTTGCAAGTGGCGCGCGACAGCTACGAATATCTGTCAAAGCTTAGGTTCTAGTTGGGGTTCCCCGCCCTTGTCGCCTTTTTTGCGATAGAGCCTGCCCTGAGCGAAGTCGAAGGGGCGGGGATTTCCCGGATAGAGAGTCAACCATCAATCCGTCCATCCCGCTCCGGTTTTGCACTATGATGTGACCCGGCATCCACGAAAGGCAATCCATGAACCGCCGAGCGTTCTTCGAAAAAATCTCCGCCATCTCCGCCGCCTCGATGCTCGCGCGAAATCTTTCCTGGGCCGATGACCAGGCCGGCGACGCCCACCGCCTCAAGCACATCGGCCTCCAGGTCTACACCGTCCGCGACCTCTTGAAAAACGATCTCGACGGAACTCTCGCCCAGGTCGCCGCCATCGGCTATCGCGAAGTCGAAGGGCCGCTGCTCAAACTCTCCGCGCCCGACACCAAGGCGGCGCTCGATCGTCACGGGTTAGTCTGTCCCTCCATCCACCGCGACTACGACCAAATGGGCGAAAAATGGCCGGGAGTTCTCGATTTCTGCCACACCATCGGCGCGAAATACGTGGTTATCTCCTGGATTGAGGACCGCGTCCGCAATGGCCCCGACGGCTTCAAACACGCCGCCGAGGATTTCAATCGCGCCGGAGAAATGTGCAAGCAGGCCGGCATTCAATTTGCCTTTCACAACCACTGGATCGACTTCACTCCCACCCCCAGCGGCAAAATCGGCTACGACGTGCTGCTCGAAAACAGCGATCCCGAGCTGGTCAAGATGGAACTCGACATCTGCTGGAGCACCGTCGGCGGCATCGACCCCGTCAAATACTTCGCCCGCTATCCCGGACGCTTTCCCCTGGTGCACGCCAAGGATCTCACGAAAATTCCCAGCCCCACGGTGGCCCAAGGCTCGAAGATTACCGGGGACGATGTGGTTCCACTCATGACCTCGGTCGGCAACGGCGTTATCGACTGGAAGCGCATCTTCGCCCACTCCGGGCAGGGCGGACTCAAGCATTGCTTTGTCGAACATGACGCACCCAAAGATGCAATTGCCAGCGCCCGCGGCAGCTATGAGTATCTGGTCAACCTGCGCTTCTAGAAAACTTCTGGTAAAGTGTGGCGCGGGCGCCCTCGCCCGCGAAAAAATTTGCAAACCAAAAATATTTTCAATCCGGAGCGAATTCAAAAAATGAACCGCCGCAATTTCCTCGGAACCATCGCTGGAGCAACCGCCACCGCCATGCTCGGCAAAAATCTTTCCTGGGCTGCCGATTCACACCGGCTCACTCACATCGGCATCGAGGCCTATACCATCCGCGATCTGCTGCAAGCCGACTTCAACGGCACCATGGAAAAAATTGCCGCCATCGGCTACAAGGAAATCGAATACGGCCCCATTGCCGATCCCAAAGCCGCTCGCGCCACCCTCGACCGTATCGGCATGACCTCGCCCTCCGGCGCCTACGACTACGACGACATGGTCAACAAATGGGGATGGGTCTCCGACCGTTGCCACATCATGGGCCAGACCTATCTCGTCATCGGTTCGATCAATGGAGCCCTGCGCCGCCAACCCGACGGGTGGAAGCGCGCCGCCGAGTCCTACAATCACACCGGCGAAATCGCCAAAAAAGACGGCATCCAGCTCACCTATCACTGCCACTGGATGGAATTTGTCCCTCGTCCCGACGGCACTATCCCTTACGACATTCTGATTCAGAACACCAATCCCAACTTCGTGCAGATGGAGATGGATATGGGCTGGACCGAGGTCGGTGGCTCCGATCCTCTGAAATGGTGGGCTAAATATCCCGGCCGCTTCCCTCTGGTGCACATTAAAGATTTCAAAAAGCTGCCCAATCCCAAGCACGTTTACGATGGCACCTTCGACGGCGACGAAGTGATCCCCGACATGACCGCGGTCGGCCAGGGCGTCATCGATTGGAAGCGCCTGTTCAGATATTTCGGCGAAGCCGGCGTAAAGCACTACTATGTCGAGCACGACAACCCCGCCGATCCCATGCAAGTGGCCCGCGACAGTTACAACTATCTGGCCAATGTGCGGTTCTAATAAAATGTCCGGTTCTAACAAAATGTGTGCTTCTCACAAATCACACGCGCGGGCGCCCCGTCCTGAATTTCGCGTACTTTGCGAAATTCAGGGTGGGTCCGCGCAGTGACGTAATTCGATTGCCCGGCCACGCAGCGCCGGGAAAGAATGCCTGAATACGAGGCCCGTAGAGACGGCGCCAAAACTGAATCAATGGGAGACTGAATGAACCGTCGACATTTCCTCGAAACCCTGGCGGGCGCCACCACCGCAGTTGCTCTCGCCGGCAAACTCTCCTGGGCCGCAGAGCCGCACAAGATCGCCAAACCTGGCATCCAGTGCTATAGCGTCCGCGACATTCTCAACCAGGACTTCGACGGCACCATGCGGAAGCTCGCCTCTTACGGCTACAAGGAAATCGAGCTGGGCTTCTACACCGACAAGCCCGCCAAAGAAGTCCGCGCCATCCTCGATCGTTACGGGCTCGTCTCGCCCTCCGCCGGCCACTACTACAAAGATATGACCGATCACTGGCCCGCTCTCGCCGAGCGTTGCCACATCATCGGCCATCACTACCTCGTCATCCCCAGCGTGGACGACGAATTTTTCCAGCACCCCGATCCCTGGAAGCGCGCCGCCGAATCTTTTACGAAAACCGCGGCCATGGCTAAGAAAGATGGCATTCAGATCACCTATCACTGTCACTGGCGCGAATTCGTTCCCGGCCCCGATGGCAAGCGCCCCTACGACATTCTGCTCGCCGAATCCGATCCTCATCTGCTGCTCATGGAAATGGATCTTGGCTGGACCACCATCGGCCACGGTGACCCGCTGAAGTATTTCGCCGAGTATCCCGGCCGCTTTCCCCTGGTGCACGTGAAAGACTTCAGGAAAATTCCCCCGGAGAGCGTGGTGTACAGCGGCCACTTTGATGGCGACGACGTAATCCCCGATATGACTGCGGTCGGCGCGGGCGTGATTGACTGGAAACGAATTTTCGCGCACTCTGAGCAGGCAGGCATCAAGCATTACTTCGTCGAGCACGACAAGCCGGCCGATCCGCTTGAGTTTGCCCGGCTGAGTTGCGAGTATCTGACGAAATTGAGGTTTTAGGGCTCCATGGCTCAGGTCATCCGTTCGCCCAAAATGTATGACGTTTGTATCGTTGGCTCGGGTGCCGCCGGCGGCACTGCCGCCAAAGTGCTCACCGAGGGCGGCCTGAATGTCGCTCTGCTCGAAGCCGGGCCCCCACTCAATCCCGAAAAAGATTTCAAAGAACATGTCTGGCCGTATCAGCTCCCGCATCGTGGCGTCGGCGTGGGCGGCAAACAGGATGACTTCGAAGGCGAATTCCTCGCGCCCAACGGTTTCTGGGAAATTCAGGGCGAGCCCTACACCATGGCTCCCGGCTCAACCTTCCGCTGGTTTCGCTCGCGCATCGTCGGCGGCCGCACCAATCACTGGGGCCGCATCGCCCTGCGTTTCGCTCCCGTGGATTTCAAATGCCGCTCCAATGATGGCATGGGCGATGACTGGCCGCTCACTTACAACGAAGTCGCCCCCTACTACGACAAAGCCGAGTCCTACATCGGCGTCTTCGGCACCAAAGAAAATATCTCCAGCTCGCCCGATGGAATTTTTCTGCCCCCTCCCATCCCGCGCTGCTCGGAAACCGTCGTCAAAAAAGCCTGCGACCATCTCAATATCCTTTGCATTCCCGCGCGCCTCGCCATTCTCACCAAATCGGTGAACGGCCGCGCCCCCTGCCATTATTGCGGGCAGTGCGGCCGCGGCTGTATTTCGGCTTCCAACTTCAGCTCCAGCCAGGTGATGATTCCTCCGGCGCAGTCCACCGGACGCTTGACTCTCATCACCGGCGCCATGGCCCGCGAAATCATTGTCGGCAAAGACGGCAAAGCCAAAGCCGTCTCCTACGTCGACAAAGCCACGCGCACCGAGCAGCAGATCAATGCCAGGGCATTTGTCATCGGCGCTGGCGCCTGCGAGTCGGCGCGCCTGCTGCTCAATTCGCGCTCGCCGCTTTTTCCCGACGGCTTGGCAAATTCTTCCGGAGCCGTCGGCCACTACCTTACCGATACCGTGGGCAGCGATGGATCTGGCTACTTCCCGCAAATGCAGCAGGTTCCGCCCCACAATCACGATGGCACCGGCGGCATGCACCTCTACACCCCGTGGTGGAAGTTCGACCGCAAGAACGATTTTTTGCGCGGCTATCACATTGAATTTGGTGGCGGCCGCGGCATGCCCATGGTCGGCGAA
The DNA here is from genome assembly GCA_963834075.1 of uncultured Acidobacteriaceae bacterium. Taxonomy (GTDB): domain Bacteria; phylum Acidobacteriota; class Terriglobia; order Terriglobales; family Acidobacteriaceae; genus PALSA-270. The sequence goes on along the minus strand of CAWIAH010000010.1, from coordinate 246,911 downwards.
TTTCATGATGTCTGCAAAAACTACGAGGGTTACGGAACCTCGTTGAAACAGCAATGTCGCAAGATGTACGGCACTACCATCGGATTCAGCGGCCGTGGCGAGATGATTCCCAACGAAAATTGCTACTGCGAAATCGATCCCGATGTCGTCGACCAGTGGGGCATCCCGGTTTTGCGCTTTCACTGGAAGTGGAGCGACAACGAGATCAAGATGGCGAAGGATATGCAGCAGACCTTCCGCGAGATCGTCGAAACCGCCGGAGGAACCTACATCGAGCCCAAGGTGGATAAAAATCATCCCTACAATATTTTCGATGGCGGCGCCATCGTCCATGAGTTGGGCGGCGCGCGCATGGGAGAATCGGCCAAAACTTCGGCTTTAAACAAATATTGCCAGGCGCATGAGGTGAAAAATCTTTTTGTCACCGACGGCGCCTGCTTTACCAGTAATGCCGATAAGAATCCGACGCTTACCATCATCGCGCTCTCCTGGCGGGCCTCGGAATATTTGATCGAGCAGTCGCGGCAGGGAAGTTTATGAAGTCTTTGGCGGTATTTCATAATTTGTCATTCCGCCATCTTCGCTTCTTGTCGTTCCGACCGAAGGGGGGAATCTGCTTCTTCCTGGCGCGTGAAACCGCAGATTCCTCGCCTATGAGTCCGGCTCGGAATGAAAAGACGATGAAAATGGCCGCAGTGCATCGGGAGAAAAATTGAATGTCCATCTCGAGGCGTGACATTCTCAAATCGCTGACCATCGGCGTGGCCGGTTCGGTTTTACGCGTAATCCCGGTGCAGGCCGCCGAGCACGCCCATCACATGGTCGCGATGGATAAAGCGGAATCGCCCCAGGGCGCTTATGCTCCCAAGTTCTTCTCGCCGCACCAGTACGCAACCCTGCGTTCGCTCTGCCAGACCATCATTCCCGCCGATGCCGAATGCGGCGGAGCCATCGAGGCCGAAGCTCCTGAATTTATCGATCTGCTCACCAGCGAGAACACCGACTACCAATTGGCGCTGGGTGGCGGAATGCTGTGGCTCGATGATACCTGCCGTGACCGTTACAACAACGACTACCTGGGTTGTGCGCCCCAACAGCAGAAAGAGATCCTTGACCTGATCGCCTACCGAGCCAACGCGAAACAGGATCCGGGCCTGAGCCAAGGCATCGCCTTTTTCGCCTTCCTGCGCAACTTCACCACCGATGGCTTCTTTACCAGCAAGATCGGCACCGAGTACCTGAAATACATCGGTAATACCTTCCTGACGAGCTTTCCCGGCTGTCCGCCGGTTCCGGGCGTGTAAGTTTTACCCTTATAGCTGAAAGTAATATGGCTAACAATTCATAGTGCAAAAGTTTGCTCATGCGCCCTGGGTCCGGCTGCTGCCGCGGCCGATTTGAGGCGGTTGCCGCCGTCATGTAAAACGCCCGCTAGGTGGCCTGGGAGCCCCGCAGGGCCACGATCTCTTTCATGAATGTCCCGGAGGCCATCCCGCGTCCGCGATGCGTAGAATTGGCAATTTGACTTGAGCCGATTGGCTTCAAGAAAATATGAGTGGTAATGACTAAACTATGAGCTATTGCGGGTTCCAATGTGCCGGCTGCGGCGAGTGGAACGAGACCGGCGTGGACAGCTCGAACGGCAGGCGGCAGCAATACGTCGAAGACTGCCAGGTCTGCTGCCGTCCCAACCTGCTCACGGTTACCTACGATGACGCGGTAGCCGAGTTTGTCATCGTGGCCGAACTGGAATAGCGCTATGCTCCGGTCATCGAATCGTAGAAAACTGATCAAAGGAGCGCAATCATGTCCATGAGTTACAGTTCGCCCGGCCGCATGGTAGCCCACAACATGGTCACCACGCAAGTCGAGCTGGATGGTTTCCACGTGGTGCGCACGCTCGGCGTGGTGCGCGGCATCGTGGTGCGCTCGCGCTCGATTTTTGGAACGATTGGCGCGAGCCTGCAGACGGTTCTCGGCGGCAACATCACGCTTTTGACCAATCTTTGCGAGAAGACCCGCGCCGAAGCCTTCGACCTGATGCTCCAACACGCCGCCCAGTTAGGCGCGAACGCCGTGGTCGGCGCCCGCTACGATGCGACCGAGATTATGCAGGGTGTCACCGAGGTGCTGGCCTATGGCACGGCCGTGGCCGTCGAGCCGACAAGATAATCTCCCGCCCGTGGTCATCCGCGATTCATTCGCTCACGGATGATCCTGTTTCGTTCAGGATGTCACCCAGCGCCTTCTGCCGGTAGGCAAACGTCTTTTCCATCTGGCGTCGAATAAAAAGCTGATCGAGCAATTTGCCGAACCCGCCAAAGCCAACATCATAGGTAATCAGGTCGCGCACCATTGTTCCGGCAATGCCAGTTCCGCTCATTCCATCGCGATCTTCCGCGGTCAGTTCGTGACGATGATGGAAATATTGGAATGGCCCGCGTCGCTGCTCATCGGCAAAGTGATGATTCCATTCGAATTCCGTGATCTCGGCGATCCACTCCGCACGTACGAAGAGATATGGCGACACACGGAATGAAGTTACGATTTGCGATCCTACGCCGGCGAGTGCGGGCCATCCTTCCCCCCCCCCCCCCCCCCCCCCCCCCCCGTCAAGTCACCCAGCGCCTTCTGCCGGTAGGCAAACGTCTTTTCCATCTGGCGTCGAATAAAAAGCTGATCGAGCAATTTGCCGAACCCGCCAAAGCCAACATCATAGGTAATCAGGTCGCGCACCATTGTTCCGGCAATGCCAGTTCCGCTCATTCCATCGCGATCTTCCGCGGTCAGTTCGTGACGATGATGGAAATATTGGAATGGCCCGCGTCGCTGCTCATCGGCAAAGTGATGATTCCATTCGAATTCCGTGATCTCGGCGATCCACTCCGCACGTACGAAGAGATATGGCGACACACGGAATGAAGTTACGATTTGCGATCCTACGCCGGCGAGTGCGGGCCCGTCTGCCGGTGCGGCAGGCGGTGGGACCAGCTTTAATTCCAACAACTTCGTTCCAGTTGCCGGTGGCATGATGCGCGGCAGGTTCTCAGGATTGGCGAAGAAAAGAAAGACTTTCTCGACTGGGAATGGCACCCACTGCTCGAACGTAAGTTGCTGAGGAGGCATGCGCTCGGATTTACTGGAAGACCCGGCCGCCATCGACGACGAGGTTCTGGCCGCTGACCGCGCCGGAGGCGGAACTCAAGAAAAACATCATGACCGGCGAAACGTGATGCGCCTCGACCAGAAATTTCAGGGACTGCACTTCGAGCAGCATTTTCTTGTCGGCTTCGGTGACGTATTTGCGTAACTGCTTTTCGGTCATCACCCAGCCGGGGTTGATCATGTTTACGCGGATGCCGTCAGGGCCGAGCTCGCGAGCCAAGGAACGAGTGAAGCCGAGGATGCCGCTCTTGGTGGCGTTGTACACGGTAAAGGGAGCTTCGCCGACCATCCAGTTGCAGGTGCCGATGTTGAGGATGCTTTTGCCTTTGCCGGCGAGCAGCAATTCGAGAAAGGCCCGTGAGGTAAGCAGATAAGAGCGCAGATTCAGATTCCACATGCGGTCACAGTCTTCGACGGTGATGTCGCGGAAGGCGATGCGGTCATCGTTGGCGGCATTGTTGACCAGGTAGTCGACGGCGCCTTCGCGCTCGCGCACGTGGGCGGCAAAGGCTTTGATTTGTTCGGGCGAGCCGAGGTCGGTCTGGATGAAGCGGGCGTTGGGACCGAGGTGCTTTTCGACGGCTTGACCGCGTTCGGCATGGCGAGCACAGAAATATGTCTTGCAGCCAGCCTCGCAGAGTATTCGGACGAAATCCTGTCCAATGCCCTCGCTGCCGCCAGTGATCACGGCTACGCGTCCGTTAAATTCTTCCCACATGATGAATGTCTCCCGCACGATGAGTTGCCGCGACGAGATTCTACATGTCAGGAGCGAGAACTGGAAAAGTGTTGGTTGGACGAGGGTTAGGCAGGGGAGTGAAGGCAAAAAATTTAACCGCAGAGGACCCAGAGGCACAGTCGCAGAGGCCACAGAGGGCAAAAGCGAACTTGCGAGTTTCGCCGGCAATTACTTCAACGATGGGTTCTTGTCTGGGGATCGGGTGGCGAGGCAAGCCCTGGGGCCTTGACCGTAGGTTTTGGTGAAGACTTTGTAGAATTGGGCGTAGCTGCCGAAGCCGGCGGCGTAACCGGCTTCGGCCAGAGTTTTCTGCTCGGGTTGCCGGTATTGTTCCCAGAAGCGCGAGAGCCGCAGGGAGTTGCGGTATTTACTGAGGGGAACACCGATCTGGCGATGAAAGGTGCGGCTCAAATGGGCTTCACTGGCAGCGCAGGCTTTTGCTAACTGGCCAAGATCCTGCTCCCATTCGCCTTCGCTCAACAGTTTGAGCGCACGACGAACCACGGGGTGCAAGGCTACCGCGTCGCCCAGGACCTTGCCGGTGCTCATGCTGCGCCAACCGAGCAGCAGCAGGTGATGGAGGCCGGCGTTCAAGCCGTCGGGGTCGCCGTGCTCGAAGGAAAAATTCGAGCCTTCACCGTAGCCGCCTTCGCGGTTGAGCAGGTCGGGATCGAGGGAGCCGCGCATCAGGGAGTCCATGGTTTTGCGGATGAGATCGAAGGAATCGGGCTCGAGCACGGTGTTCAACACGCGATTGCGCTGGCAGTTTTTTTGTTTTAGTCCCTCGTAAGCGCGGGTGCGGCAGGAGTGGGCAATCAGCGAAGGCTTGAACACCGCGACATAAAATTGGGCGTCATTGGAGCGGTCCACTAACTGGTGCTCCTGCTCGGGAAAGAGCCAGAGCAAGGTTCTAGGCTGGAAGGTAAAACGGCGCCCGCTCACCACGTAGGTGACGCTACCGCGCACCACCAGGTTCATCTCCAGTTCGATGTGGCGATGACTTTTGATGGTGGGAGGATTCCGGGTGGACTCTCCGAGGAACAGGAGGCCGTCGTAGGCTTTGCCGAGCTTTAAATCCGCCAACACCCGGACAAAGTACGATAACTTCCAGGCAGCTGTCGAGAAGAATTTAATTGGGGCGGATTGTACTGTATGCAAGGCGGTCAGGCTTTCGATATCAGCCATGCGTGGTGGGTGGTTTTAGACTTGGGGTCAGGCGAAACGATCCGCAAAGTCTCAGGCGAGATAAGTCAATCATGGGTCAAAGCGCGAACATACTGGCGGTGGATCCGGCAAAAGCCGATTACAGCCTGACCGGAGCGAACTCCAGGCTTGCGGTAGAAAGAGGACTCGCCGAGGCGGATTGGTACCAGTGCGCGGTCCCGCGAGCGACCATGCGCAAGCTCCTGGAGCGGCGGGACGGACCCGCGATCCGCGACACGATTCTCTGGTTTGCGCTGATTTTCGGCAGCGGATTCGCGACTTGTGTGCTTTGGGGGAGCTGGTGGGCGATCTTTCCTTATGCGATCTATAGCGTTCTCTATGCGTCCACATCTGATTCGCGCTGGCATGAGAGCGGCCATGGGACGGCGTTCAAGACCGACTGGATGAACAAGGTGCTATACGAGATTGCGTCATTCATGGTGATGCGCGAGTCCACGGTGATGCGTTGGAGCCATAACCGGCACCATAGCGACACCATCATTGTGGGGCGCGACCCGGAGATTGCGGTTCCGCGTCCACCGGATGTGAAAGCGGTTCTGCTGTCGTTTTTTAATCTTCCGGTGTATCCAAAGTATTTCAAGCACATCGTGCTGCATTCCGCTGGCCGCATGGCGGCGGAGGAAAGAAAGTACATACCGGAAAGCGAGTTTCCGAAAATCTACCGCCGGGCGCGAGTTTACGTCGCAATCGATGCGGCGGTGATCGGGTTATCCGTCTATACGCGGAGCCTGTTGCCGCTGCTGTTGCTTGGCTTCTCCAACATTTTCGGGTCGTGGCTGCTGGTAGTTTACGGGCTCACGCAGCATGCCGGGTTGGCGGAAAATGTTCTCGATCACCGCCTCAATTGCCGCACGGTGTATCTGAATCCGATTCATCGTTATTTGTACTGGAACATGAATTACCACGTGGAGCATCACATGTTCCCGCTGGTGCCCTACCATGCGCTGCCCAAGTTGCATGCTGCGGTAAAGGACGATTGCCCCACGCCGTATCCGAGCTTGCTCTCGGCCTGGCGCGAGATTGTCGCGGCCATTTCCAGACAGGTCAAAGACCCGGCCTATCACGTTAAACGGCGTCTGCCCGAGCCCAGGGCGGGTTTGAACGCGGGCGCACATGCTTCGGAAGCGAAGCCGGATGCGGAAGGTTGGATTGAAGTTTGCGGCGCGGGCGAGGTTGGGCGCGCGGACGTGATGCGTTTCGACCATGGCAAGAAAACCTACGCCATTTGCCGCGACGAAGCGGGGTTACTGTACGCCATCGATGGAATCTGCACGCACGGAAATACTCACTTATGCGACGGGCTGGTCAAGGGGGGGATTATCGAATGCCCCAAGCATAACGGCCGTTTTAACCTGGCCGACGGTTCCCCGGCGCGCACGCCGGTCTGCCGGGGACTGGCGACTTATCCGATCGAGGAGCGCGGAGCAAGACTCCACATTAATGTGATGCACCCCGCCGGTGCGGGCGCGCGGCAGCCCATGACGTACCGCTTTCGCGTGGTCAGCAATTGCAGCGTGGCCACGTTCATCAAGGAGTTGGTGCTCGAACCAGTGGAAGCTGCGCCGCCGATAGGGTTTATCCCGGGCGATTATCTGCAATTGGATATTCCCGCTTACGATGCGATTCACTTTCGCGAATTCGATATCCCCGAACCTTTTGCCGCGGTGTGGCAGAGGCAACATGTATTCGATCTGGTGGCTCGCAACCCGGAGGCGGGACGCCGGAACTACTCGATTGCCAGCAACCAGCGGACCGAGAACGCGCTGCGATTCAATGTGCGCATTGCGACGCCTCCGCCCGGGCAGGATTGTCTGCCCGGCGTGGGTTCGAGTTATGTATTCAGCCTCATGCCCGGCGACATGGTTTCGGCGATCGGGCCGTTTGGCGATTTTCACATCAAGCCTACCCAAAGGGAGATGATTTACATCGGCGGGGGCGCGGGGATGGCACCCCTGCGGGCGCATCTGTCACACCTGCTCGAGACCGAGAGAACGGCGCGCAAGGTCGGTTTCTGGTACGGGGCACGCTCGAAGCAGGAAATCTTTTACGAAGACTATTTTCAGAATCTCGCCAGCATCCATCGCAACTTCAACTTCGAAGTCGCTCTTTCCGCGCCCCAACCCGAGGACCAGTGGACGGGTGACACTGGTTTCATTCACGAAGTGGTCTGGGAAAAATATTTGCGTGGCCATGCGAATGCCAGGGCTGCGGAATACTACCTCTGCGGGCCACCGATGATGGTGAAAGCGTGCAGCAAGCTGCTCGACGAGCTGGGTGTTCCGGGCAGTCATATCGCCTGCGACGAATTCTGAAACGCATCGACATTCCGAAGGCATTGAGCTTGCGAACGAACTGACAAAAAATGATAACTTTGCAGCATGGGTTGAGAAGAAATTCAGGGGCGCGGAGTGTATGGTTCGTAAGGTTTCGCGGCAAGGTTCAGCCCGCTGCTTCCGCGGGCCGATTTTGCTTAGCGGCTGCGTGATTATTCGATCGATGATGAGAGGCCCAAATGCCACAGGGTTCAATTTCTGACCAGCAAATTCGCGAGTACCGGGAGCAGGGTTTCGTACTCGCCCGTGGCTTCTTCGATCGCAGCGAGATTGACCTGCTGAGCCGGGCGGCACGGGAGGACCGGGTACTGGATCAGAACTCCATGAACTCGCGCGACGGGGAAGGCGGAGAGGTGCGGCTGTCGCTGTGGAACCATCCTGGAGACACGCTCTACGGAATGTTTGCGCGCTGCGAGTCGGTGGTGAGCTCGGCGGAGAAGATTCTCGACGGCGAAGTTTATCACTATCACTCGAAGATGATTATGAAAGATGCGAAGGTGGGCGGAGCGTGGACCTGGCATCAGGACTACGGCTACTGGTATGAGAACGGCGTGCTGGCGCCGTGGCTGACCAGCGCGTTTATTGCGGTGGATCCGGCGACCAAGGAAAACGGGTGCATGCAAGTGATTCCGCGCTCGCACCTGCTGGGACGGGTTGAGCATACTTTGTCGGGAGATCAGGCCGGGGCAAACAAGGAGCGGGTGGGCGAAATATTAAAGCGCTTTCCGCTGATTCATGTGGAGATGGATCCTGGCGATACGCTGTTTTTCGATTGCAATCTGTTGCACCGCTCGGATCAGAACCGGTCAGCGAACCCGCGATGGTCGATGATCTGTTGTTACAACGCGGCGAGAAATGACCCTTATAGGGAGTCGCATCATCCGCGCTACACGCCGTTGAAGAAGGTGCCGGACAGCGCCATCCGGGAGGCGGGATTGAAGCGCTTTGCGGATTCCGAGGCCGATGTCTCGTGGTTCCGGCCCGATCAGAAAGCGGGGGTAAGGGAAACGTTCCGCGCGAAGTCCTGACGTGGTGTTCCGGATCGCGATTCGCCCCTCATGACGGAAAAGATCAACTTACGCTACGTTATTTTTCTGGCCGCCACCGCCGGGTTGGGCGGCATTCTTTTTGGATTCGACATCGCGATTATTACCGGCGCTGGACCTTTTCTGGCGCAGCACTTCCATCTAAGCGATTTAGGGTTAGGGTGGGCATTCAGTTCACTTTTGTTTGGATGCGTGGTGGGTTGCGTGATCGCGGGGCGGCTTACCGACCGCTATGGGCGCCGATGGCTGCTGCTTTGGATCGCGGTGCTGTTTGCGGCAACCTCGGTGGCGTCGGGCCTGGCGCCGAATTTCCGAACTTTCATCATTGCGCGATTTATCGGCGGTGTGGCGGTGGGCGGGGTGTCGCTCATTTCCCCAATGTATGTGGCCGAGGTTTCGCCTCCGTCGTTGCGCGGGCGAATGGGGACGCTCTACCAGTTGTCGATTGTCGCAGGGGCGTTCATTTCTTATTGCATCAATTATTTAATGCGCGACATTGGGCCGGAAAACTGGCGGTGGATGTTCGTCACCGGGGTGGCGCCGGCGGCGGCATTTTTTATTCTGCTGATGTTTGCGCCGGAGACGCCGCGATATCTGGTGCTGGCGGGCAGGCATCTGGAAGCGGGAAAAATTCTCGAGCGAATTGCGGGACCGGAGCTGGCGGCAGGGTCAGTGGCGGAGATCGTTGGCAGCCTGCAGACGAAACGGGATTCCTGGAGGGGACTGTTGCGGCCGGGAATCCGGCGCGCGGTGGTGGTCAGTTTTTTTCTGGCGATTCTGGTGCATGTTTCGGGGATTAACACCATTGTGGAGTACGCGCCCATCATCTTTCGATCGGCGGGGTGGGGGATGAATGCGGCGCTTTTTTCCACGCTGATACTGGGCGCGGCCAATCTGGGGTTTACGCTGGTAGCCTTCTGGGTGATTGACCACTGGGGCCGCAAGCCGCTGTATCTTGCCGGATCGGCGGGCATGGCGGCGGCGCTGCTGGGCCTGAGCGCGGCGGTAGAGCTGGGACACTTTCATGGCTGGATTGTGCTGGCTCTTATCCTGATGTATCTGGGGTTTTTTGAGGCCTGCATCGGACCGGTGTTTTGGACTCTGCTGCCGGAGATTTTTCCCAACGATGTACGCGGCATGGCGATGACGATTCCGGTGCTCACGCAGTGGGTCGCGAACGGGGTGGTGGTTCTTTTTTTCCCAGAGGCATTCCATCAGATTGGCAAGGCGGCGACCTTCGCCGTGCTGGCGCTGATGGCGTTGACCCAGGCGGGATTTACCTGGTTCTTTGTGCCGGAAACCAAGAACCGGCATCTGGAGGAGGTGGAAGAGTTCTGGAGAGTGGGGCACGCGCGAGCGCATGCGGGTGTGCCCGTGGCCGCGCAGGGGAGCGAGAATTAATCGAGCATCCCACCCTCCCGCACAAAGCGCGGGAAGGATGGAGCACCTGAGGTTGCTCAAAATCACGGCTACGATTAAGACGCGCATGGACGATGGGCCTTTGGCGCCCAGCCGGCGATTTGACTTGCCCGGCCTTCGCGCTGCATCCTCTACTGATTAGTTTGTGGACACCCAGATGATTGGGAGGACCGTAACGCATTACCGCGTCATCCAGGAGTTGGGTGGCGGCGGGATGGGTGTGGTTTACAAAGCGCAAGACACCCGGCTTGGGCGTTATGTTGCGCTGAAATTTCTGCCTACGCAAATCTCCACCGATTCGCAGGCGCTGGAGCGGTTTCAGCGCGAAGCGCGCGCCGCCTCAGCGCTGAATCATCCGCACATCTGCACTGTCTATGACATCGGGAGCGATGGCGAGGAGCGGTTCATCGCCATGGAGTTTCTCGAAGGCGCGACGCTCAAGCACCGCATCGGGGTGCGCCCCGTGCCCACGGAACGCCTGATCAATGTGGCGATCCAGATTGCCGACGCGCTGGATGCGGCGCACAGCCAGGGCATTGTGCATCGCGACATCAAGCCGGCCAACATCTTCGTCAGCGAGCGCTGGCAGGCGAAGGTTCTCGACTTCGGCCTGGCCAAGATGTCACCCAAGCTGGCAACCGCGGCGGTATTGGCAGGAGCTACCGCGGGGCCGACCCTGGCCGACGAAAACCTGACGAATCCCGGCACGGCGATGGGCACGGTGGCTTACATGTCGCCGGAACAGGCTCTGGGCGAAGAGCTGGACGCTCGGACGGATCTGTTCTCGTTTGGGGTGGTGCTGTACGAGATGTCGACCGGCAAGCTGCCGTTTCAGGGAGTGACGTCGGCGGCGTTGTTCGATTCCATTCTGCACAAGGCTCCCAGCGGGCCGGTCACCCTCAACCCTGAGTTGCCGGTGGAGTTGGAGCGCATCATTAACAAGTGCCTGGAAAAGGAACGGGAGTTGCGCTACCAGACGGCGGCGGAGATCCGGGGTGACTTGCGAAGACTGCAGCGGGATGGCAGCTCCCACAACGTCACGGGCGCTGCGATCGATGCGCGGGCCGGGGTTCCGGCAGCGCCGGTTGTAAAGGCGAAAAGCGCAGGCCGGCGCGCTCTGGCCGCGATGGGGCTTTTAGCGGCGGCGGTGGGCGTTGCTGCCGGCATTTACATTGGGCGGCTGCTTTATTATGTGGCGGTTCCGCCTCCGCCGGTTTACCACCAGATCACGTTTCGCCGCGGTAGCATCCGGGCGGCGCGGCTTGGCCCGGATGGGCAGACGATTCTCTACAGCGCGGCGTGGCAAGGGAATCCCAGCGACGTTTATACGGCGCGGCCGGAGGCGCCGGAATCGCGGTCGATGGGATTGCCGCGAACCCAACTTCTGTCGGTGTCCGCGAATGGCGAAATGGCGGTGCTGCTGAACGCTCATTCGATCGCGACCTGGGTAATGACGGGGACGCTGGCACGCACACCGCTGATTGGCGGAGCGCCGCGCGAAATTCTGGACAACGTGCAGTGGGCCGATTGGGCGCCTGACGGCAACCAACTCGCGATCGTGCGCGATGTGAATGGACGCAACCGGTTGGAATATCCGGTAGGAAAAGTGCTCTACGAGTCGGGGGGATGGATTGGCAATCCGCGCGTCTCGCCGAATGGCGATCGCATTGGGTTCATTGATCATCCGATTGAAGGCGACGACGGAGGATCGGTGGCGGTGGTGGATTTGAATGGCAACAAGAAAGTATTGTCGGCGGATTGGTACACGGTGCAGGGGCTGGCGTGGTCGCCGGATGGTAAGGAAGTCTGGTTTACCTCGAGCAAGTCGGGAATCGACCGGTCTCTCTCGGCGGTGACGCTCGAGGGGAAAGAGCGCCTGGTGACGCGCATGCCGGGAACATTAATGTTGCTCGATATTTGGAAGGATGGGCGAGTATTGCTGACGCGAGCCAGCTGGCGACGGGAGTTGATGGCCATTGTGGGCAAAGAGGCGAAAGAGCGCGATCTTTCGTGGTTCGATTATTCGTATCCGGGCGATCTTTCGAGTGATGGGAAGAAATTGTTGTTCGACGAGGAAGGCAGCGGCGGCGGGTTGGCTTATTCGAAGTCCGGTGGCCTGACATATGCGGTTTACGTTCGCAAGACGGATGGCTCACCAGCGGTTCTGCTCGGCGAAGGCGCCGCGGTGGCATTGTCGCCGGACGGCAAGTGGGTGATTGCGCAATCGCCGGACTCTCCGGCGCAGCTTCGCCTTCTGCCGACCGGGGTTGGGGATGCGAGATTGCTTACGCATGATGGGATCAATCACAGCTGGGCACGCTGGTTTCCTGACGGCAAGAGAATCTTATTTTCCGGCGACGAGCCGGGCCATGGGGTGCGGCTGTATACGCTGGACATCGCGACGGGTGACTCCAAGCCGGTTTCTCCAGAAGGGGTGGTCGGCACCGCCTATGCCATCTCGCCCGATTCGCAGCTGATTGCCGCCATCGGACCGGACCAGCAGGGTTATCTGTATCCGGTGAATGGAGGAGAACCGAAACCTATCCCGGGCTTTGTCACGGGAGAGCAGCCCATCACGTTCAGCAACGATGGCGGGCTATATGTTTACCAGCCGGGAGAGTTACCGGCGCGGGTCTTTCATATTGACCTCAAGAGTGGCCGGCGAACTTTGTGGAAGCAACTAATGCCATCCGACCCGGCGGGGGTGGTGACGATTGGACCCATTCTCTTAACCCCCGACGCCAGCACGTGCGTGTACGGATATCACCGCACACTCTCTGACCTGTATCTGGTGGAAGGATTGAAGTAAGCCGCAACCCTCCGGTTCGGTCATTTAGCGTACATACGGAATTGTTTGGATAACTCTACAGAGCACTCCCTATATCTAATTTCTTAGGCCCGCCAGAAGGTTAAGGTGGCTTTCACCCGCGATGACAATCGCCGCTCATTCCGGCGCTCGACCTGTTTGCCGTACCGGGCGCAAACATTCAAGGATGAGATGGCAGAAGGAAAACACAATGCGTATTACGGCTATTCGCTCACTATTATTTTCGTTCGTGCTGCTGATTCTTTCCCATGGCGCCATGGCGCAGATTGGGATCGGCATTTCGGTGGGTTTTGCTCCGCCAGCGATTCCGGTTTATGAGCAGCCCGTGTGCCCCGGGGATGGTTATTTATGGACGCCCGGCTTTTGGGCGTATGACGACGCGGATGGGTACTACTGGGTTCCGGGCACCTGGGTCGAACCGCCTGAGGTTGGGTTTCTTTGGACGCCAGGCTACTGGGGATGGGGCGGCAGCGCGTTCCTTTTTCACGAAGGATATTGGGGGCCGCAGGTCGGCTTCTACGGTGGAATTAATTACGGCTTCGGCTACGGCGGGTATGGCTATGACGGTGGCCGCTGGGAAGGTGGTCACTTCGCCTACAACACTTATGTGAATCGCGTAAATACCACGATCATTCACAACACCTACAACACCCGGGTGGATGTCTCCGACAATCATGTCAGCTATAACGGTGGGGAGGGTGGCATCGACCGGCGGCCTACGGCGCAGCAAGAGTCTTACGCGAACGAGCACCATGTAGGACGGATACCCGCGCAGGAACAGCACATTCAGGAAGCGCGCAATAATCCTGATTTGCGGGCAAGCGAAAATCATGGCAGGCCGGCGATCGCGGCGACGGCGCGGCCTGGAGATTTTAAAACCGACGTGGTAGCGTCGCGGGAAGCGGGCGGGGAATATCATGCTCCTCCGGCTAATGCGATGCACGGCAATGTGCCGCGGCCGGAGAATGAAGCTCGTACGGGGGCGGAGAACCGTTCCGAGAATAATGTGCCGCGCCCCAACAACTACAATCACGCCAGCGAAGTGCAGCCGCATGCCTATACGCCTCCGAATACGGGGAATGCGAAGACTGACCAGAAGTATCAGCAGCAACAGCAAAAGCTGGCGGCCAAGCAGGAGCAGGATCACCAGAAGCTGGCGCAACAGCAGGAAAAAGAACACCAGCAGGCCACGAAGAAAAACTATAACGACGCACAGAAGCAACAGATGGAACAACGCCACACTCAGCAGACGCAGCAAATGGAGCAAAAGCACACTGCACAGGCGCAACACATGCAGCAGCGTGAGGCGCCGCGGCAGAACGAACCCAGGCACTAAGGGCAGCCTGGATTAAAGAAGAGAGAGGGCCTCCGAAAGGGGCCCTCTCTTCTTGTTTGGCGCTGTGTTCCTGGCGCTACCGTCGCGGGGTTTGCCACAGCGCTGCTCTGCGGCTTGATGGTCATAATTATATGACCATGGTATTATTGGCGGTGAGGCGCACATGAAGGAGATGGCGGCGGGGGAATTCAAGGCGCGATGCCTGGCGATCATGGATCGGGTTCGCGAAAGTGGAGAGCCCATTTTAATCACCAAGCACGGCAAGCCTGTGGCAAAGCTGGTTCCGGCGCGGGACAACGCCGATGATGTCTTCGGTTACATGGCGGGCAAGGTGAAGATTGTGGGCGACATTGTGGGGCCGGTGACGCCGCTGGGTGATTGGAGGACCGGCGATTGGAAGCCGGCGGATGGGGAGAAGAAGTGATCCTTCTCGATACCCACGTGTTGGTCTGGATGGCCAGCGACCCGAAACGGCTCTCTGCACGAGCGCGGGCGGCGATCCGCGAGGCGAGGGAGACGACAGGAATTTATGTAGCGGGTATCACGCTTTGGGAGCTGGCGTGGCTGGCGGAAAATGGGCGGATTCAGGTGGCAATGAGCGTGGAATCCTTCGTGCGGGACACGGTGGCGCGGGTCATTCTGAAGCCTCTAACGCCGGGCATTGCCGCGCTGGCGGTTCGTTTGCCGGAGAAATATCCGCGAGACCCGGCGGACCGTATTATCGGAGCCACGGCGATTGCCGAAGGGATGCCGCTAGTGACTGCGGATAAGCTGATTCGTCAGGCTAAGGTGGTCGAGACGATATGGTAGCGGAAAGTTCGCTGGGTATAAGTCGTAAAGATCAATCATGAGGAGCACTAGGTGACAGCCGACGCCGGTCCACCCGCGGTCCAGATTGCCGTAAAGACGGCAAGTCAGAATCCATTGGCAGACCGCTTCAACGTAGCGGTCGAAAAATGCGACGTCAGCAATAAACAAAAACTGGTTCAATATCGAAAAAAGTGGATGGATTGGATGTCATGGTACGGTTACGGGGATTTGCAACCGAACAGTATTGAAACGCAAATTCACAGAATGCTTTTCAACGACCTGACCTACCGTGCAACAGTGAGCGTTAGGGCATCCGTAGACGCCAATATTCCAATCTCTGCTCGCTCACCAACACTCGCTTACCTGCTCGACCAGGGATACGTTGTCTCACAGGTCCTTTCCCTTCAGAAGCTCCTCGATGACCGAAATGATGTGATCTCAGTGAAGCGGCTTCTGAAGGACGTTGAGAAGCATCGCAGCTTAATTACGCGGGAGGTCTATGTTGCGGGGACTGGCTTTCCCTACGACTACAATTCTTGGTCCGACGCTGCAGATAAAACTGACCCCATGGTTCAAATGTGGGGCATTCAGACCCCGGGCCTCAATCAATTCGCCGATTCGAAACATCTGCACGAAATCTTCGATCAACTGTCGGGCAAGAAAGCAGATCAGAGGACACGAGATGACGTGATCCCCAAGTCCGTTTTCAGGACGATGGATGGCTGGATCAGCGGCCCGAGCGCAGATGAGATCAGCAGTATTCGCCACAATTTTATCGCTCACTCTGCAGATGCGGTCCGGCTAGGTTCAGCGCAATTCAAAGGCGTGAAGTTCACGCAGATCGATGACCTACAACGTGCAATCGTACGCGTGGCGCGTGCCCTGACCGATCACGTCCTTTCAATAAGAATCGCGAGCGAGGTTGTTCCTAGGGCGCCCTTAGGAATTTTTAGCCGACTTGATTTGCCCTACTCTCCGTCTGACGCCGAGACACTGATGCATCAACGTTGGGATCACTTGAGCGAGGAGCGAAATGGATGGAGGCAAGGCATACTTCAAGACCTCACATCAGGTTCAGCTCACTCGGATTAGGTTTAATCCCTACCCGTCCACTCCCTTTTCCACAAGAAAATGCGCGACTGGCGCGGAGTGCAAGCAAAATCCTAGCGAAACAATAGCGAAAGAACCAAGAGCTTTAACGCAATATCTGGTGGTGACCTTTTTGGTTATGCACAAGGGGTCGCGCTTTCTCCAACCTGCCCTTTCGTAACCATTCTACCTATGAGTTTCGTCTTGACAATAAAGAACTTAGGGCTATCATGTGGTCAAAAGTGGTTGAAAGTGGTCAACACGGTGGTGGCGGTGGGCGCAACATAACCAGTTTGAGGAGCCAGTGGACTTTAAAGCTGACATCCCCCAAAACCGACCCAACGAACTACGAAATAGCGGCAATTTGAGCGTTTTTACCTCCCTCGTGGTAGCAGTACCCGTTTTATTGAGCACGGAGCGCACTCGACCTGGCCGGCGAGCCGCCGGCGCCACAACAGCATATGTTTCGCGGCAATCACCCAACTCGCGTCGACGAAAAAGGACGGCTCAAGGTCCCGGCGGAGTTCAAGCGGGTGATCGACGAGAAATACAGCACGCAATTTTACATCACCAGTTTCGATGGGAAGGTTGCTCAGTTGTATCCCTTCGAGGAGTGGGAGCGGATCGAGCAGAAGCTGGCGGGGCTTTCCACCTTCAATCCGACGAAGAAGAAGTTCTTAAGCCGGGTGAATTACTGGGGGCAGCAGGTCGAGATGGATGGCCAAGGGCGGTTGCTGCTGCCGCAGTTGCTACGGGAAGCGGCCGGAATCAAGGGCGAAGTGGCGGTGACCGGCAACCTGACGTATTTGGAAGTACGCAATCTCGAAGCCTTCCGTAAGGAAATCGAGGAAGAAAAGTTTACGCCTGAGGATGAGAAGACGCTCGACGAACTGGGCATCTAGTGGGCGAGGGCTTAACAGACACCCCTCAGGGGGTTGGGCATGGCGGGAAGGAAGCTGGCCATGTTCCGGTTCTTTTAAAAGAAGCGATCGATTTTTTAGCCATCCGGCGGGGCGGAACTTATATCGACGCCACGGTGGGCCTGGGCGGGCACAGTTACGAAATCGCAAAACGCCTCGGCGCACCGGGTCATTTGATTGGCTTCGATAAGGATCCGGCAGCGCTGGAGAGAGCGCGGGAAAGGCTGAGAGCAGGGCAGGAGGGTTGGCCGAAGGTTGAGCTGATGCATGCCTCGTTTGCGGAGATGGGCAAACGATGCGAAGCGAGATCGGCGGAGGGAATTCTGGCCGACCTCGGCGTAAGCAGCCTGCAACTGGATGACGCCGCGCGAGGCTTTAGTTTTCAGGCGGAGGGACCGCTCAACATGCTGATGAATCCGCATGAAGGGCGCACCGCCGAACAAGTGGTAAATCAGGTGGACGAGGTCACACTCGCGAATCTGATTTACGAATTCGGTGAGGAAAGGAGGTCGCGGAGAATCGCCAGAGCCATTGTCCGGTCGCGGCCGATATCAACCACTGCGCAACTCGCAGCGGTGATTTCAGCCGCGGCCCGGCCAATGAATCAGGCAGAGAGAAGAATTCATCCGGCGACCCGAACCTTTCAAGCTCTCCGAATCTTCGTAAACCATGAACTGGACGACCTGCGGGAGATGCTGCAAAGCGCCCCGCAGATGCTGAAACCGGGCGGACGGCTGGTGGTGATCAGCTTCCACTCGCTGGAGGATCGCATCGTAAAGGATGCGATGCGCGAGGGAGCGAAGCTGGGGCAGTACAAGCTGCTGACCAAGAAGCCGGTGACGGCCATAGAAGAAGAGATTGATCGCAATCCGCGGGCGCGCAGCGCGAAACTGCGGGCGGCCGAAAGGGTTTAAAGGTTGTGTAGCGACGGGGCTTTGCCGCGTCGGCCGGGCCGGAGACCCGGCCCACACGGGCAGAAGAAAGACGAATCAGAACACCAGGGAGGCAGGACATGTACACGGGAACACTGATTGATGACTTGATGGCGGCGGTTGACCGGGCAGAAGAACACGTCGAACTGGCCAAGCAGGAACGGCTGGACAGCCTGCTCGCGACCACGATCTACGAAATGGTTCTAGGTGATCGGAATCTAGTAGGAGCGGCATAAATGGCGGCAGCAGCTATGGCGCATAACTCGGCTCCGGTGGCGCGGCGCAAACCGTGCTGGACGGGCACACCGGAAATCTACTTTGCCAAGGCGATTGATAACTCGCGAGTGGTGAAAGTCGAAGACCCGAAGCGCGAACGCGAAATGCGTTATTTCGGAGTAGCGTTAAGCTGCTTGTTTCTGCTGGTGATGACCTTCGCCTGGCAGCATTTCAAGGCGATTGAATACGGTTACAAGATTCAGTCTCTGCACATTCAGCGTGATGGCCTGGTGGAAGAGAACCATGCGCTGCAGCTGGAAGCGTCTTCGTTGCGCGATCCGCAGCGGATTGACAGCCTGGCGCGGCAGATGGGATTGCAGTCGCCGCAGGCTGGGCAAGTGATTCGCATGGACACAGCTACGCCCGAAACCGCGACGCCGGTGATGGCGAGCATGGCGCCGGTAGCGGTGATCTCGGTTCGGTAGGTTCGGCACGCGCTGGGCAGAGGCCCGGAAGAGGTGTTTTGGCGGCTCGCCTGAGCAGGCGCGCCGCCGTTGTTGTCTGAGCGAGAGCGGACAAAAGAAAGCAGATTTCGCGCTGCTCGGAATGGCAACGCTGAAATTGCGCTCGGAATAATAACGCTGGATATTCTGGAGAGGTTCGATGGCGGGGCCAGCACACAACAGGAATAATCATCGGCTTTATATCTTGGGCGCGATATTGGTGTTGTGGGGGGTGGCGATTTGTGCGCGCCTGGTTTACCTGCAGATTTTTTCCTACGGAATCTTTGAGCAGCGGGCACAACGTCAACAGCAGCGGACGATGGAAGTGGCAGCGCGCCGGGGAATTATCTATGACCGTGCCGGTCATGAGCTGGCCATGTCGATTGCGGTAGATTCGGCGTTCGCCGTACCCAGCCAGATTCCCGATCTGGCAGGAACCATCTCCCTGATCAGCCACATTACGAAGGACGATCCGCGGGAGGTGCTGGCGCAGTGTGAAGGCCACAAGACATTTTGTTGGGTGGCGCGCCGGACGAGTGCGGAAACGGCGGACAGAATTCGCGCGCTCAATCTGCGCGGCATTCATTTTTTGAAGGAGTCGAAGAGGTTTTACCCCAAGGGCGAGCTGGCGGCCCAGGTGATTGGGTATGTGGGTACGGACGACAAAGGGCTGAGCGGCATTGAACGGCAATTCAACGACGAAATGAGCGGCGAACCGGGACAGATGATGATTTCGGTGGACGCGCATAAGACCTGGTTCAGTAGCGTGGAGAAGGAGCCGGTATCCGGGGAAAACATTGTCCTGACGATCGACCAGCAGATCCAGTACATCGCGGAGCGGGAATTGGATGTCGCGATGCAACAGACACAAGCGGAAAGCGGCTCAGTGGTGGTGGAGAATCCGCACACCGGAGAAATTCTTGCGCTGGCAAACCGTCCGACGTTCAATCCAGACGATCCCCGCGATATTACGGGGAAAAAGTTAATCAATCACGCGGTCAGCGATGCTTATGAGCCAGGATCGACGTTCAAGCTGGTGACCATTGCGGCAGCGCTTGAGGAAAAGCTTACGCGGCCGGATGAGATCTTCGATTGTCAGATGGGATCCATTGTTTTTAACGGAATGCGGATTCGCGACAGCCGGCCGCACGGCTTGCTGTCAGTAGCGAATGTGCTGGCTGAATCGAGCGACGTGGGTTCGATCAAGATTGGCATGCGCTTGGGCGATGACCGCTTTTACAAATACATTCGCGGATTCGGCTTTGGACAGCCCACCGGCATCGAACTCCCGCACGAAACCTGGGGACTAAGCAAACCGCCCAGCCGCTGGTCGAAGGTATCGATTGCCGCGATTTCGATGGGGCAGGAGATTGGGATTACGCCGCTCCAGTTGGTAGGACTGATTTCGACCATGGCTAATGATGGGGTGCGGGTGGCGCCGCGTATTGTTGCGGCCACGACGGAGCCGCAGAGCGCGCCGCAGACGATTGCGTTTCATCCCTTGGAGCAACGGCGAGTGATTTCATCGTTTACCGCGGCAGAAATGCGGCAGATGATGCAGGGCGTGGTGCTGCATGGCACGGGAACGAAAGCGATGCTGGAGGGGTACAGCGCGGCGGGCAAGACTGGGACGGCGCAGAAAGTGGATCCCAACACGCACGCCTATTCGCGCACAAAATACGTGGCGACGTTTGCGGGATTTGCGCCGATTAATAATCCCGCGATCACGGTGGCGGTGATTCTGGATTCGGCGGTCGGGCTGCATCAGGGAGGGCAGGTGTGTGCGCCGGTGTTTCAACGGATCGCGCAACAGGTGCTGGAATATCTGCACGTGCCGCATGATGTGGAACTGCCGGCCAGCCGGCGGTTGCTACTGGCGCAAAGCAAAGTGAAAGAACAGGATCTCGCCGAGGGTTCACCGGATCATTTGGGACCGGCAATTGATACCTCGGATGCGAGTGCCGGGGAAGGCGTGCCGGCAATGGCAGAGGTTCAGCCTCCTACGGAGGGCGGGAATGGCGTGACGCCCGCGGCTTTGCGGGAACGTGAGCCAGATTCGGATGCTAGCGTAACGCAGGCTTCGCCGAGCGCGCCGGAGCCAGCTACTCCGGCTCATTTGCCGTCGAATGGGACGGTGGTGCTGGACGTGGAGCAGGGCGGAATCGTGGTGCCGTCGTTCACCGGAAAAAGCGTGCGTTCGGCAATTGAAATAGCGGAGCAGAGCGGATTGGATCTGGAAGCGGTCGGGAGTGGTGCGGCGGTTGAGCAGAATCCGGCGGCCGGGTCGCATGTGGCCGCAGGGACGACCGTGACGGTAAAGTTTGGGCGGTAGTGTGGGACGTTTCTAAGGATAATCTAATCAGACGTTCGACGTTCGTCAGCGTCTGGCGGCACGCCGATTGGCAGCTTTTCGCGGGTGAGGGCGCCCGCGTCACATTTGTTCGCACCCTTGTTCGCACCCTGCCATAGAATTGTCTCCTAATGAACTTTCAAACCCTACTCGACGGCGCGGAGATCCTCGAACAGATTGAGAATCCGTCCGTGAGCGGGATTGAATATGACTCGCGGCAAGTCAAACCGGGAGATGCGTTCATTGCCATGCGCGGCGAGTCGAGCGACGGCAATAAATTCATCGATAAGGCGATCGCGGCCGGCGCGGTGGCCGTGGTCAGCGACTCAGCGACGGAGAAAGCACGCGATGGAGTGGGTTGGGCGCGGGTGCCAAATGGGCGGCGGGTGCTGGCACGACTGAGCGCGAATTTCTACCGGCGTCCGGCAGAAAAGCTCGCGATCACCGGCATTACGGGGACCAATGGCAAGAGCACGACAGCGTTTCTGGTGGAATCGATCCTCGCCGCGGCAGGGCGCAAGAGTGCGCTGATCGGAACGATCGAGTATCACGTCGCGGGAAAAATTCTGCCGGCCCCCCACACAACGCCGGAGGCGCTCGACACCAACCGTATTCTGGCGGAGGCGTTCGGCAATGGCGCGACCGAGGCAGTGATGGAGGTTTCCTCACACGCCTTAGCGCAAGAGCGCGTGTACGGCATTCCCTTCGATACTGCGATCTTCACCAATCTCACGCGCGATCATCTCGACTATCACCATTCCATGGACGAGTATTTTTCGGCCAAGCGCGTGCTATTTGAAGGTTGTGGGACCGAGGCACCGCGAGCCGCTGTACTCAACACAGACGATGAGTATGGGCAGAAGCTGGTTGGGTTCAGCAAGAAACACAGCGCGGAGGTCTTAACTTATGGGATGAGCAAGGGGGACTTTCAGGCGGAAAAAGTGGACGTCGCGCCGCGCGGAACGAGGTTTGATCTGGCTACGCCTAAGGGGATAATTCCGGTATTTTCTCCGCTCATCGGCCGGGTGAATGTGTACAACATTCTGGCGGCCGCGGCGGCGGCTTATGCGCGCAACTGCGGCACGGAGGCGATTGCCAAAGGTATTGGCGGGCTCAACCGCGTGCCGGGAAGATTTGAGCGGGTGGACTGCAAACAGCCATTCACGCTGGTGGTGGACTATGCTCATACCGACGCCGCCTTGCGCAATCTTACGGCGCTGGCGCGGGAGTTTGTGCAAAGAGCGGGCATGAAGAGCCGGGTGATTACGGTATTTGGCTGCGGCGGAGATCGGGACCGGGCAAAGCGCCCTTTGATGGGCGAGGCCGCGGGAAAAGGCAGCGATTTCGTGGTGCTGACATCCGACAATCCGCGCAGCGAGGATCCGTTGGCGATCATCAATGATGCCATGGTTGGGCTGCAGAAATCAGGCGCCCGCTACAAGGTAGAGCCTGACCGCCAGGCCGCGATTGCAATGGCGATCCGCGAGGCCGGTCCCGGGGACATTGTGTTGCTGGCGGGCAAGGGCCACGAGAAAGTGCAAGTAACCAAAGACGGCTCATTCCCCTTCGACGATGGGCAGGTGGCGCGGAGAGCGCTGCGTGAGGCAGGATATGACTGCGGCTCAGCGGTCGCGGGAAGCAATCCATGAAGCTGCCTCTTGAACGGGTTGCCGAATTTCTGTCGGCCACCGGCGAATTCGATTACAAAACCGTAGCTCAGGGCTATTCAATCGATTCGCGCACCTTGCGCCTGGGTGAGTTGTTCTTCGCGGTCAAAGGAGATCGCTTCGATGGCCACGACTTCGTGGAGCAGGCGCTGGAAAGAGGCGCGGTAGGCGCGGTTATCCGCAAAGATCAACTGGCTCGATACCCGGTGAAAACCCGGCTGCTGGCGGTAGACGACACGCTGGGCGCTCTGCAGATTCTGGCGACGGCGGTGCGCCGCCTGTGGGGCAAACCGCTGGTGGGCATCACCGGTTCGGCCGGGAAGACCACGACGAAAGAAGCCATCGCACATGTTCTGGCGTCGCACTTTCGCGTGCTGAAATCCGAGGGGAATTTCAATAATCATTTTGGACTTCCGCTCATGCTGCTGAAGCTGGAACCGGAGCACGACGTCGCGGTGATCGAAATGGGGATGTCGCACTCCGGCGAAATTGCCGCTCTGGCGAAGATTGCGCAGCCTGAAATCGGTGTGGTCACCAATGTCGCACCGGTGCACCTGGAATTTTTCGATTCCGTGGCGGACATCGCACGGGCGAAATACGAACTCATCGAATCGCTACCCTCAGGTGGAGTTGCAGTGCTGAACGCCGATGACGAATACGTGTCGCAGTTCGGGCGGGACTTCCGCGGCAAAGTAGTTCTCTACGGGCTGAGGGCCGCTGCCGATGTGCGGGCGGAGAAGATCCAAACCCGCGGGGCGGATGGGTCGCCTTTCGAGTTGTGGCTGAGAACAACCGGGAGGCAGTAACGCTGGCGCTGGTGGGAGCGCATAACATTCACAATGCCCTGGCGGCGGTAGCGGTTGGCCTGGAGCGTGGACTGACGCTGGCGCAAGCGGCGAGCGCGCTGGGGTCGCTGGTCCCGGCGGATAAACGCGGGCAGGTCGTCAAGCTGGGCAACATTACGGTCATCTACGATTGCTACAATTCCAGCCCAAGGCGCTCTGCGCGATGGTGGATACGCTGGCGGCGATGGCCGCGCCGCGGCGGATCGTGGTGGCGGGCGAGATGCTGGAGTTGGGCGCGGCGGGGAGGAATTGCATCGCGAGTGCGGGTGAGCACATCGCGGCAGGCGAAGATTGATGTTGCTGATCGGGGTGAGAGGCGAAGCCGAGCCAATGGTCGACAGCGGCCGCCGGGGCGGCATGAGCGCGGAGTTCGTCGCCACGCCGGAAGAGGCGGGCGAATGGCTGGCGCGCGAGACGCGCGACGGCGACGTGGTACTGCTGAAAGCATCGCGCGGTGTGAAGCTGGAAAGAGCGCTGGAAACGTTGGTCACAGCGCCGGTCACCGGTGCGGAGTTCCGGGACTGCCGATCAACTGAGAGCCGACGGCTGGGAGCGACAGCGGAGTCGGAGGCTGATTGCTTTACTGGCTGCTCTACCTGAAGCTGTATCATTATTTTCCGCCATTCCGCATCTTCCGTTATCTGACGTTTCGTACCGCGTTTGCCAGCCTTACTGCGCTGTTTACCGGGCTGATCGTTGGGCCTGCTGGTCATTAACCGGCTGCGCGAATTTCAGATCGGGCAGTACATCCGCGAAGAAGGTCCGCAGGCTCATCAGAAAAAAGCGGGCACGCCGACCATGGGCGGCCTGCTGATCGCCATCTCGATTGTCGTGCCGACTCTGCTTTGGGCGGACTTGAGCAATCCGCTTTGTGTGGATCGCAGTATTTTCGACTGTGCCTTTGGCGCCATCGGTTTTGCCGACGACTACATCAAAGTTGTGCATCGGCGCAATCTCGGACTGACGGCGCGCGCAAAATTGGGCTTTCAGATTCGTGGCCAGCGTCACTGATCGCGGTCGCGCTGATTGCATTGCAGGCGCGCGGGCAAGTATTCGACCCGCCTGATGGTTCCGTTTTTCAAGCAGTTTCGTCCCGACCTGGTGATCCAGAGTTGGCGGCATACTCCGCACTGTGGCCGCTGGCCTTTTTCCGTTCGTGGGTTTCGTGGTGCTGGTGATTGTGGGCTCGAGCAATGCGGTGAATCTTACCGACGGGCTTGACGGCCTGGCCATCGGCTGCACGGTGATTGCGGCGGGGGCGCTTACGGTTCTGACTTACGTCAGCGGGCATGCCACATTTGCCGCTTATCTTGAATTGCAGCGCATGCCGCAGATCGGCGAGCTGACTATTTTTTGCGGAGCCATGGTGGGATCGGCGATTGGGTTTCTTTGGTACAACGCGCATCCGGCGGAAGTTTTTATGGGCGATGTCGGGTCGCTGGCGCTGGGAGGCGCGATTGGTACGGTCGCGGTCATGATCAAACAGGAACTGCTGCTGCCGTTTATTGGCGGGATATTTGTGATTGAGGCGCTTTCGGTGATTCTGCAGGTGGGTTCTTACAAGCTGCGCAAGAAGCGCATTTTCAAGATGGCGCCGATTCACCATCACTTCGAGTTGCTGGGATGGTCGGAGTCGAAGGTGATTGTGCGCTTCTGGATTGCGTCGCTGGTGTTCGCGTTGTTCGCGCTGACTACGCTGAAATTGAGGTAGAGCTTGTAAGACGGGACACGGATATCGCGGATCAAAAGCGTAACTTTCGGGTATTGGAGTTTTGATTCTCTGAAACTCCGTGAAATCCGTGGCGAAATTGGCAATTGACTGCATGGATCTTAACAACAAACGCGTGCTGGTGGTCGGTCTGGGCAAATCCGGCGTGGCTTCGGCGCTTTTTTTGAAGTCGCGTGGGGCTCGGGTCACGGTTTCGGATACCAAGCCGGAAGCCGAGTTTGCGCAACGAAATTCCGCTTCTGCTGGAGCACGGGGTACGGTCGAAACCGGCGGCCATGGCGACCGTACTTTTCGCGGACAGGACTTGATTGTCGTCAGTCCGGGAGTGCCGGTGGATGCGCCGCAGCTGGTGCAGGCGCGAACTCTGGGAGAAGCGGTGATCGGCGAAATCGAGCTGGCCGCGCAGTTTCTGCCCGGACCATCGTCGCTATTACCGGAGCTAACGGCAAGACCACGACGACCTCGCTGGCCGGAGAAATTCTTGCGGCGGGCGAATTTCCGACCGCTGGTGGTGGCAATATCGGCACTCCGGCGATCTCTTTGGTCGATCAGGCGGGGCCGAGCTACTTCGACTGTGCTTGAGGTTTCGAGCTTTCAGCTGGAGACGATTCGGAATTCCGTCCCCGGGTCGCGGTGATTCTGAATATCACGCCCGACCATCTTGATCGGCATAAAACTTTTGCGAATTATGTCGATGCCAAGGCGCGCATCTTTGAGAATCAGCAGGCGGATGATTTCGCCGTGCTTAATGCCGACGATCGCACACTGCTGAGATTGGCGAGCGCGGACGCACGCGCAGTTGTTCTGGTTCAGCCGAAAGAAAGAAATCGAGAAAGGAGCCTTCGTCCGTGGTGGCAGATTCATTTTCGGGATGCGCAGGGTGAACGCGAGATCATGCCGGTTGCGGAATTCCGCTCAAGGGCGCGCACAACCTCGAGAACGTGCTGGCCGGAGTTTCGTTGGCATGCTTGCCGAGTGCGCGCCCGAGAGGATTCGCCAGGCCGTGCGAAATTTTAAGGCGGTCGAGCACCGGCTGGAATATGTCGCGAGCGTTGGCGGCGTCGATTACTACAACGATTCGAAGGCCACGAATGTTGATGCCACGATCAAGGCGCTGGAATCGTTCCCTGCAAACATTCACTCTGATTCTCGGCGGCAAGGATAAAGGCAGCGATTACTGCGTGCTTCACGATTTGCTGCGGCAACGGGTGAAACGGGTGTACACGATTGGTGCGGCGGCGGCGAAGATCGAGTCGCAGATTCAAGGCGCGTCCGGAGATCGAGCATGCGGGGACTCTGGAGAATGCGGTGCGACGCGCCAGCGAATCGGCGGTCGCGGGGACGTTGTTCTGCTTGCTCCGGCTTGCGCGAGCTTCGATCAATTTCAGAACTATGAGCATCGCGGGCGGCTGTTCAAAGAAGTTGTCATGGGCTGGCCTGAGTTCGACCGAGGGACGGAGTCGCACAGGCGAAAACCTTCTTCTTCGATTCCAACCGTAAATCTGATCCCAGATGAAGCCAAGCAGCTAGCGGAGCCAGTTGGAACCAAGCCAGTTATCCTCTTCTGCAATTCCACAGGAAACTTCTTCGCGCACTCGCTGTCCCCGTGGTGAAATGAAGTCCTCCCATGGCAAAGCGCGTCAGTGTCGATGGCTGGCTGTTTACCGTGACCCTGATTGCTGGTTTTTGTGGGGCTGGTGATGGTATTCAGCGCTTCGGCGGTGATGGCCAAAGAGCGCTTCGGATCGGCTATTATTTTCTGATCAGCCAACTGGTTTGGGCTGTCGGCGGCATGGTCGCCATGGTCGCCGCCATGAAGATGGACTACCACCGGCTACAAGCATCCGGCGCTCGTATTCTCGGCGCTGGGATTACGACGCTTCTGCTGATTTCGGTGTTTTTTCTCGACCGCGCGCACGACACCCATCGCTGGATTCATTGGGGCCGGATTTTCCTTGCAGCCTTCGGAGCTGGCCAAGCCGGCATTGATCCTTTTTCTGGCCTTCTTTCTGGAGAGCCGCACCAATTGCATGGACGACTGGCGCAATACGCTACTGCCAGCGGTGTTGCCGACCCTGATCTTTCTCGGATTGATTGTCTTGCAGCCTGACCTCGGCACGGCGATCGCTTGCGCCGCGATTACGGTGTGCATTCTGTTTGCCGGCGGACTCGACCTGCGTTATCTGGCTTACGGATTTGCGGCTTCGCTGCTGCCGCTTTATTTTCTGATCTTTCATGTGCGCTATCGCCGCGATCGCATCTGGGCATTTCTGAATCCTTATTCCGATCCGCAAGGAAGCTGGCTTCCACATTATTCAGTCGCTGATTGCGGTCAGCACCGGCGGGGTGACCGGGGTCGGGTTGATGGAAGGGAAGCAGAAACTGTTTTATCTGCCCGAGCCGCACACCGATTTCATTTTTGCGGTGACTGCCGAGGAGTTGGGGCTGGTGGGAACGGTGATTGTGGTCACGCTATTCGCGATTTTCCTTTGGCGTGGAGTGCGCACCGCGCTGCGGACCCAGGACATTTTTGGGCGGTTTCTGGCGGTGGGAATTACCAGCATGATCGTGGTACAGGCGTTCATCAACATCAGCGTGGTGCTGGGCTTGATGCCCACCAAAGGCATTCCGCTGCCATTTATCTCCTATGGCGGATCGTCCTTATTTATGACCCTGGCCTGCGTCGGTGTGCTGCTGAATATGAGCAAGCAGGCAGACTGAAATTCCCGCCGAGCCGGTGGTTTATAGTCACTCCATGCGTGCCATTCTGGCCGGAGGCGGTACCGGCGGACATGTGATTCCCGCGCTGGCCATCGCCCAGGAACTGCAGAAAAGCTACGGCGCCGAAATCCTGTTCATTGGGACGGCACGAGGCATCGAGAACCGGCTGGTGCCGGCTGCAGGATTTTCTCTGCGCCTGATTGAAGTGGGCGCGCTGAATCGAGTGAGTCTGGCGACCCGGTTGAAAACCATGTTGGGCTTGCCGGGAGCCGTGTTAGCGGCGCGCAGAATGCTGTCTGAATTTGCGCCCGACGTGGTGATTGGCGTGGGCGGCTACGCCTCCGGACCGGCGATGCTGGCAGCCGTGATGAGGGGAGTTCCGACGCTGGCTTTTGAGCCAAATGTGGTTCCGGGATTCGCCAACCGGATGGTGGCGCGCTGGGTATCCTCGGCGGCGGTGCACTTTAAAGAGACCGCTAAATATTTTCGTCGCGCCGAAGTCACCGGGGTGCCGGTGCGGCAGGCATTTTTCGATATTGCGGCCAGCCCCGTGGCACACGAACGGCCCACGTTGCTGGTGTTCGGCGGAAGTCAGGGAGCCCACGCCATCAATCAGGCCATGATTCAATCTTTGCCGGGCTTACTGAGGCAGGCCCCGGGCATTCACGTCATCCACCAGACCGGGGAGCGTGACTATAATGAGGTGCAAGCCGCTTACCAGCGCGCATGCGCATCAGCCGAAGTCTCGCCCTTCATCCAAGACATGCCGGCTTTTTTTGCCCGTGCGGACTTAGTCTTGTGCCGTTCGGGAGCCAGCACGGTGGCGGAAATTGCGGCTGCGGCTAAACCGGCTATTTTTGTGCCGTTTCCCCGAGCCGCTGACGACCATCAACGGGTGAATGCTCAGGCCTTGGAACACGCCGGCGCGGCGGTGGTTTTGGAAGAAACCAAACTTGACGATGTCTGGCTGGTGGAAACCGTTAGCGCGCTACTTCAAGATTCGGCGCGGCTGCGAAGAATGGGCGCCGCGGCGAGAAGCATGGCTCATCCGAATGCCGCCCGGGACATTGCGGCCATGGCTGCGAAACTAGCGGGATCTGAAGAGCATGTTTAAGAGCTTGAACGAATTGGAACGCGAGGTTGGCGAGGAACGGGAACCTTTGTGGGAAAGAATTCCTCTTCCGCTCAAGTTCTTCATGGTATTCGCGTGCTTAAGCTATATCGTTCAAATCTATCTCACCTATTCCCCTCCATCTCTGGGCAGTTACCCGCCTCCAGATAGCCCTGCAAGGTTCGTGCTGGCCTATTCAGTTTGTCCGGTTTGTATTCTGACCCCTACTGTCGATCCTACCCCCTCAGATATTGCGTATTTCATCGGTCCCATCGATGCGCTGATACATGGAGCAATTGGCACAATGATTGGGTATTTCATCGAGGCTTTCTTTTAGCAAGGAGCTGATTTAAATGTTCGCAAAGATTCAGCGTATCCATTTCGTAGGCATCGGCGGCATCGGCATGAGCGGCATCGCCGAAGTGTTGCTGAATCTCGGCTATGGCGTTTCCGGTTCCGACCTGA
The DNA here is from genome assembly GCA_963834075.1 of uncultured Acidobacteriaceae bacterium. Lineage (GTDB taxonomy): Bacteria > Acidobacteriota > Terriglobia > Terriglobales > Acidobacteriaceae > PALSA-270. Next base: position 217,464 of record CAWIAH010000010.1, on the reverse strand, counting down.
AGAGTTCCGCGGTAACGCGGCGGTTAGCCAACCTCGGCGCAATCACCTTTGAAGGACACACACCCGAGAACATCGTCGGATCAGAAGTAGTGGTGACCAGTTCCGCGATCGCGCTCGATAATCCCGAGGTCGCCGAAGCGCACAAGCTCCACATCCCAGTCATTCAGCGCGCCGAAATGCTCGCCGAGCTGATGCGCCTGAAATATGGCATTGCCATTGCCGGCATGCACGGCAAAACGACGACGACTTCGATGGTGGCGGCCGTGCTGGCGGCGGGCGGCCTCGATCCAACCGTTGTTGTCGGGGGACGCGTGGACGCCATGGGTTCGAATGCCCGCCTGGGCAAATCGCAATATCTGGTTGCCGAAGCCGACGAAAGTGACCGGTCATTTCTGAAGTTGTCCCCAATTCTCTCCGTCGTCACCAACATCGACCGCGAGCACATGGATTGCTATCGCAACATGCGCGCGGTGAAGCAGGCGTTTCTCGATTTCATGGATCGTGTGCCGTTTTATGGCGGGGTGGTCGCGTGCAACGATGACCCGCTGCTTCGCCGCCTGCTGCCCCAGGTGAGGCGCCGGATTTTAACCTACGGCACGCGGCGCGGCTCGGATTTTCACATTAAGGCGGGCGCTTCGCTCTTCGATGCCAGCCAGGGCATGCCGGTGAATCGTTTCCACGTAACCTATCGCGAACAGGACTTAGGCGAATTTTGCCTGCACGTTCCGGGGGCGCACAATATTTTGAACGCCACGGCCGCAATCGCGGTGGGGATCGGGCTCGATATTCCGGCCGAGCAGATTCGCGGCGCACTCGAAAATTTCCGCGGCGTGGACCGGCGCTTCCAATTGCGGGGCAAGGCCGGCGGAGTCAGCGTGATTGACGACTACGGTCACCATCCGACGGAAATTCGCGCCACGCTGGCTGCGGCGAGGCAGTGCGGTTTCCGCAAGATTCACGCGATCTTCCAGCCGCACCGCTACACGCGCACCCGCGATCTGATGAACGAGTTCGCAACCGCTTTCAAGGACGCCGACTCACTGGTTGTGCTCGATATTTATGCGGCCAGCGAGCCGCCCATTGACGGCATAACCGGGGGAGCACTGGCCCAAGAAATTAAACAAACGGGAAACACGCCAGTGTCCTATGCCCCATCGTTTGGGGATGCAGCAGCGTCCGTAATTGCTGCCGCGGAAGACGGGGATATGATTTTAACCCTCGGGGCGGGAAGTGTGGCACAGCTTGCGCCCATGATTCTAGAGGCTTTAAAGATGGCGAAACAACAGCCCGCGTAGAACCTCATGATAAGCACTCCCTCGTTGAGAGCTTTGTTTTGCTGTGTTGCGCTGCTCGCCTGTGTGTTTGGGCAAACGGCGAGAAACGAGGCCAGCGGGCGGGCACATGCGGGCGGCCTCGATCTCGCGGGGCGAGACGTTTCGACCCTGCCGGGTGACGATTTCTTCCGGTATGCAAACGGCCGATACCTGGACGGGTTGGTCCTTCCTCCCGATCGTTCGGTATATTCGACAGCCTCAATCTTGACGGATTCCGTAGAGGAGGAACTTCGCGGCTTGCTGACCGTTACCGCTGGTCAGGAAGGTAGCGGCTACGTAGGTCGCATGGCCGGCGACTACTATGCCGCTTTCATGGACGATCCGCAAATTGAACGGCTGGGAATTGTCCCGCTGTTACCCGAGCTGAAAGCGATTCGAACTGCGAAATCGCGCAAAGCTCTAGCCAGTTTGATGGGCCGGGAAAATGCCAGTTTGTTTGGCAGCGTCTTTCACCTCGACATTTCGGCCGACCTCAAGAATCCAGAGCGCTATTCGGTTCAAATCAGCCAGCCATATTTAAACTTGCCGGCTCGCGGCTACTACCTTGACGAGAGTTACGCAACAGTCCGCGAAAGCTATAAGGCATACATGCGGAACCTTCTTGAATTGTCCGGCTGGCCTGAGCCAGAACGATGCGCAGAGCAGATTATGCAATTTGAGATCAGCATCGCCAGAATCAGCTGGGTGCCAGAGCAGGAACGGGATTCGGCTAAGGCATATAACCCTGCATCTTTGCTTTCCCTTCAGGCTAGCGCGCCGGGCTTCGCCTGGGAAAAATTTCTGACGGCTGCGGGCGTTGGACAGGAGAAAAAATTTATCGTGGTCGAAAAGACCGCAGTCCCACAAATCGCCGCCTTGTATAAACGAACGCCACTGGCGACACTCAGGGCATGGGAGGCATTTGTACTTCTTGATCATGCGGCGCCTTATTTATCGAAGGCATTCGCCGATGCCGCATTTGAACTCCATGGCAAACGGCTGAGCGGACAGAGACAGCCATCGCCCCGCTGGAAGCAGGGTCTGCAATTGGTGAGCGGCGGCAATGGCACAACGCAGGTCGAGGGCGCGGCCAACGTCGGAGACGCAGTCGGGCAGCTCTACGTCTCGCACTATTTTCAGCCTGAAACGCGCGCCGAAATGGAGGCGCTGGTTGCTGAAGTCAAGGTAGCTTTGTACGCGCGAATCGAAGCGCTCACGTGGATGGCACCGGCAACAAAGGTTGAGGCTCTTCGAAAACTCGAGGGATACAGAATTGAAATTGGATACCCGGATCGCTGGCGGGATTACAGCGGACTGCGCATTCAATCGGACGATCTTATTGGAGACATTGAGCGCGTTTCAGCCTTCAACTGGCGATTCCGAGTGAATCGCCTGCACGCTCCCGTAGACCGGCGGGAGTGGGAGATGGGACCGCAAACCGTAAATGCATACAATGATGGCCCCCTCCGCCAGGTTGTTTTTTCAGCGGCGCTTTTGCAGCCGCCAGCTTTTGATCCCCAAGCGGATCCAGCGGTGAACTACGGCGCGATTGGCGCAATCATCGGCCATGAACTTACCCATGGGTTTGATGACCAGGGCCGACAATTCGATAGCGAGGGGCGCCTGCGCGACTGGTGGGGTTCTGGCGATTCGAAAAAATTCCAGGCCAAGGCCGCGAATCTGCGCGGGCAGTTCGATTCCTGCGAGCCACTTCCGGGAATGCATATGAACGGCGAGCTGACCATGGGAGAAAACATCGCAGATCTGGGTGGACTGGTGCTGGCTTTGGACGCCTACCATGCCTCGTTGAATGGCAACCCTGCACCAATAATTGACGGGCTCACCGGAGACCAGCGTTTTTTTCTATCCTTTGCCCAGATACGGCGCAGTAAGAAGACCGAGCAGGCGCTAAGCGAGCAGATCTTGACCGATCATCATGCGCCCGATCAATGCCGGGTGAACATCGAGGTGCGGAACCTTGATGGCTGGTACGACGCCTTTCATGTCACTGCGGACGAAAGACTCTATCTAAAGCCCGCTGACCGGGAGAGCATCTGGTGAGGCACGCGGTTTAATTGTATTCCTGTGCAAAACCGAGCCATTTTTTTCTAGGTCTCGCGAAAAAAAGCAGCTATATTAATTTTGCTCTCGATTCCCACGACAACTGACCTGATTTGATGGCTCGGAAATCCGGTTCCACCATCTCGCAGGAAGAGTTGTATCCCCCGGTCGACGACGCGGCGCGTGAAGAACTCAACGATGCGCGTCTTCTGGATCTGGATGGGGAAGAGGAATCGCCTTTTCTGCGCGGACAAAAGCGTGTCTCCGTCCGCCGCGGAGCACTACCCAAAAAAACCGCCACTCGTCTGACTTGGGGCGCAATTGCGCTGACCATCGTGGCTCTGGCCTGCTTCGGGGTCGCCGCGCTCTATCATTACGGCGAGCATTCCTGGCGGTTTCGCATCGATTCGAGCGACGACATTGCGGTAAGTGGCCTGGAAAACGTCACCCGTGCGCAGGTGCTTGAAGTTTTGGGCGGTGACATTGGCCGCAACATCTTTTTTGTCCCACTGGCGCAGCGGCAGGAACAGTTGCAGCAAATTCCATGGGTGGAATCCGCCAGCGTCATGCGATTCGTGCCGAATCGCCTGGAAGTGCAGATTCACGAACGAACGCCGGTTGCTTTCGCTCAGGTCGGTTCGCGGATCTTGCTGATCGATGCCGCCGGCACCCTCATGGAATTGCCGACCGCTTCAAAAAGGAAATATTCCTTTCCGGTAATTCTTGGGACGAATCCCGGCGAGCCCCTCTCGACGCGCGCCGCCCGCATGAAGATTTACAGAGATGTCATTAGCCAGCTTGATTCCGGCGGAATGCACTACTCGCAGGACATCAGCGAAGTAGATCTGTCGGATCCGGACGATGTGAAGGCGATCACGAACGATCCCCGAGGTGAGGTCCTGGTTCACCTGGGATCGTCAAACTATCTCGATCGTTACAAGGTTTACGTTGCCCACGTGCAACAGTGGCGGCAGCAGTTCGACAAACTGGAATCGGTGGACCTGCGCTACGACCGGCAGATCATTGTAAATCCGGATTTGGGCGGCGCAGTGAAGCAGACGCCGCTTTCCTTTTCCGAGGTCAAAGCCGCCATGGCTGCCGGAGTGAAACCGGCAGCCCTGGTAACTCATGAAAAGCTTGCGCACAAGCCGCCGCAAAAGCCGGTTGCCTTGCCCATTGTCGATAAGAAAGATAAGAAAGCTGACAAGAAAGCTGCAATCAAGCCGTTGTCGAAGGCGCGGGCAATGAGAGCCGCGCACAGGCCGCCGACAACAAAAGCGAAGCATGCGCCGCCGAAAAAGTGGGTGAAGCGTTCTTCCCCGGCAACCCATATGGCAGCACACAAACCGAATCCCGTACCACCGCAGCAAAAGAATTCGACGGCAAAAAAGAAACCAAGTGCGGCGATCGCGAAAGACACCAGTAACCAAGGAACCCAGTAGACATGGCAAATCAGCACTCCAACCTTTTGACCGCAATCGATGTGGGCAGCGCCAAAACCTGCGTGCTAGTGGCGGAGATCACCGAGAGTGGCTTGCGCTATCGCGGCCATGGCCTGACCGAATCGCGGGGATCGCGCAAGGGCGTGATCGTTGAACTGGAGAAGGCCATCGGGTCGATTCAGAAAGCGGTGGAACAAGCCGAAGATACCGCGGGCGTTCCCATCGAGCACGCCATTGTTGGCGTGGCGGGAGCGCATGTGCGCGGAGTGAATAGCCATGGCGGCATCAACTTTGGCACGCGGCCACGCGAGATTGGGCGCGATGAGATCCGCATGGCGGTGGAGAAGGCACGAGCCATTCCGATGCCTGCCGACCGCGAAATTCTGCACCTGCTACCGCAGGAGTTCATCCTTGACGAGGAAAGTGGCGTACACGATCCGCTGGGCATGATGGCGACGCGCCTCGAAGTCCGCGTGCACATGGTGACCGCGGCCGCAAGCGCCACGCAGAACGTGGTTACCGCCGTGAACCGTGCCGGGGTGCACGTCGACGATACGGTGTTCGAGCCGCTGGCCGGCGCTGACTCGGCGCTGCGTTCCGATGAGCGCGAGTTGGGTGTCTGCCTGGTGGAAATGGGCGCCGGGTCCACGAGCCTGATCGTTTTCCATGAGGGCGCGGTGGCGCATACGGCGGCGATCCCGATCGGTGGCGATCATTTCACCAGCGATCTTTCCGTCGGGTTGTGCACGCCCGTTGCGTCGGCGGAGCGCATCAAAAAACTCTACGGACATGTGATTGTCACCTTGATCCCGGAGGGCAACGAAGTGGAGGTGCCTTCGGTGGGTGACCGCCCTTCGCGGCTGATTTCGCAACGCATGGTGGGAGAGATTCTGGAGCCTCGCGCCCGCGAGCTTTTCGAGATGATCCGCGACAATCTCCGGCACGCCGGCATGCTCGATCTTTGCGCGGGCGGAGTGGTCTTCAGCGGCGGCGCTTCGCGGCTGCCCGGAATTCTGGAGATCGCGGAATCGGTTTTGCGGCGGCATTTGCGGCTCTCCTGGCCGCAGCCTCTGGCCAAGATGCCTTCGTTGCTGGCGGAGCCGGAGTTTACCACCGTTCTGGGTATGGCGCTCTACGGGCATCGCTCGCGGTTAGCGCGTGGCCAGCAGGAAGACCGTTGGGGATCGAGGCTAAAAGCAGTACTGATTGGAAAGGGAGCGTGAGCCTCATTGTGATTGTCATCCTGAGCGGAGCGAAGGATCTTAAGTGTGCTGGTGCGGTCACCCCAGTTACCCGGATAATTCCGGCACACTCCTCTGCCGCTGCAAAGATTCCGTAAGCTCCTTCGCTTCGCTCAGGGCAACAACGAACACAAAGACCAGGCAGGAAAATTCAATTTACGGCGGCGCACATGACAAAAGAAAACGATATTCGCATCAGCTTTAACGAAGAAGCCCGCAACGACGCTAAAATCAAGGTCATCGGCGTGGGCGGCGGCGGCGGCAACGCGGTCAACCGCATGATTGATGCCGGCATGGACGGCATCGAGTTTGTCGTAGCTAACACCGATTTGCAGGCGCTGCGCATGTCGCGCGCTCCCATGAAGATTCAGCTGGGCGTGAAGCTGACCAACGGATTGGGCGCCGGCGCTAGCCCCGAAATTGGCCGCAAGGCTGCGCTCGAAGATTCTGACAAGATCATCGAAGCGCTCGAAGGCGCCGACATGGTCTTCATCACCACCGGCCTGGGTGGCGGGACCGGCACCGGCGCTGCTCCGATCATTGCCTCGCTGGCCAGCGAAATGGGGGCGCTTACGGTCGCGGTAGTCACCAAGCCATTTGCGTTCGAGGGCAAGCGCCGCATGCAGCAAGCCGAGCGCGGCGTCGCCGAATTGATGGAATCGGTCGACACCACCATTGTCATCCCCAACGAGAAGTTGCTTGCGGTTGCGCAGGATGCCGGCTTCTTCGAGTCTTTCCGCGTCGCCGACGACATTCTGCGGCAGGGCGTGCAGGGCATCTCCGACATCATCACCATTCCCGGCATCATCAATCGCGACTTCGCCGACGTAAAGGCAATCATGGCCGGCATGGGTTATGCCGTCATGGGCGCGGCTACCGCCAATGGCACGCGGCGCGCGATTGAAGCCGCGCAGAAGGCGATTGCCTCTCCGCTGCTCGAAGCCGGCGCCATCGACGGGGCGCGCGGCATCCTCATCAACATTACCGGTTCGTCGTCGCTCAAGCTGGCCGAGGTGCAGGAGGCTTGCACGATTATCCAGAGCGCGGCGCATGAAGACGCCAACATCATCTTCGGCGCGGTGCTCGACGACAAGATGAAGGATGCGGTGAAGATCACCGTAATTGCCACCGGATTCAAAGACAGCGACGGTTTGCGCCGCCGCCGCGGCGAAGGCTATTCGAGCATTAAGATTTCGCGCGAGGTGGAAGACGATTTCCTGGAGCGCGATGACGAGCCCTCCCCATCGCCCATGGTGATGGAAGCGGCCGCTTCCACGCCGGAGCCCAGCCATGAACCCGGCGTGATTTCACTCGACACCATGCGGAATGCCATGATCGCCAAGGTCAACTACGAGCCGGAAGACCTGGATGTGCCGGCGTTTCTGAGGAAGCGGAACGAGGCGATCTAAAAAAGACTCGAGGGTACCCCATCTTAACGTCGTGGTTTTGGACGTTAGGATGGGGCTTTTCTCTACCTGGGCCCGGTGCCTCCGGGCTCTGCCAAGGCCTGCGGTTCGCCCACAAGAGCAGCAAGGGCACGCGCCTCCGCGCGGAAAAACTCTGCTATTCTTCTGGCTCATTTATTCGGAAGGAGGTTTCCGGCTTCCATTGCGACTCCTCTGGCCATTGCGAATCTCCCTTCGGCGAGCCACGCCGACGCTGGCAATACTCTGCCTGGCAGGGGTTCTGCAAACCGCATATGGCCAAACCGGCGGCGTGAGCCAGCTGATCGCCAATCTGCAGGCCCAGAATCCTGAAGTTCGCCGCAAGGCCGCGGCGGACTTAGGCGCGCTCAAAGACCCGCGCGCGGTCGCGCCCCTTATTACGGCGCTCGAGGCCACGAATAACAACGTTTACTTCCGGTCGTCCGATCCAGAGCGCGAGGGCGAAGCGGCCCAACCTCAACTTATCGCCGCGAGGGATTCCGAGGTGTACGTCAACGCGCTGGCCAACATCGGCGAACCTGCAATTCAGCCATTGATCGGCGAGTTGCACGACCCCAACGCGAATGGATATGCGCGAGAAAGCGCGTCGGATGCGTTGGTCAAGATCGGGGCGCCGGCTCTCAATCCGCTGATCGCCGCAATGAATAGTTCGGAACCTTCCTATTTGGCTCTTGGTGTCCCGTCACGAATTGTCATGATCCTGGGGCGAATCAAAGACCCGCGCGCCGTCGAGCCGCTGATCGCGATAGGACGAACGAAACAAATCCTTTGGGAGGATCAGCTCCGGCACAACCTTATCGCTGCATTCGGCAATATCGGCGCGCCATCCGTCGCACCCCTGATCGCATGCCTGAAAGACCCGGACCAGCAGGTTCGGGACATCGCCCTTGAAGCGTTGGTCGGTATCGGCGGGCCCGCAGTCGACCCGCTGATCGCGGCCTTAACCAACGGTGGCGCGAACCAGCAGACGGTCGCAAGCGGCCGTAAATCAAAAAAACGGAAATCTGAGCCCAGCCCGGTTGATCCCATACGGCAAGGCGCAGTGAAAGCCTTAGGAGAAATTAAAGACCCTCGGGCGATCCAGCCTCTGGCCGCGACGCTGCAAGATCCAAATTCCGGTCTTGGCGAAAGCGCGATTGAGGCATTGGGCAACATCGGTCCGCCCGCCGTCGAAGCCCTGATCGCCGCGCTTCACGGTACCGGCCCTGACTTGTGCTGGCGTGCGGAAATGCAGCTCGGCGATATCGCAGACCCCCGCGCCATCGCGCCTCTCATCGCAGCCTTGAGGAGCCCTGGCTGGAACGTGCATCGGGACGAGGAGACTGGCCGCCGATCCCGGAATCGGCGTGCCCCACGTGCCCCGAAAGACCCTTATGCTGAGGTCCGCGAGGGCGCGGCGGAGGCTCTGGGGAAAATTCTGCGGAAAACTATCGACCCCAGCGTGACTGATGCTTTGGTCGCCTCCCTCCACGACCCAAATTACATGGTTCGCGAGGCGGCCGCCGGCGCTTTGGGACAAATCAAAGGCCCAAGCATGGTTGGCCCGCTGGCCGGCGTGTTAGCCGACGCAAACAGCGGGGTCCGCGTCGCTGCGATCAAAGCCTTGGGTAATATTGGCGCGCCGGCTGTCGAGCCTTTGGCCAAGTCCCTGGAGAGTCCAGATTCGGGCGTCCGTGCCAGCGCGGTTGAGGTGTTAGGCCGTATCGGCGAGCCCGCGGTCCCAGCCCTGATTACGGCGTTGCAGAGCACGGACTCAAAGGTGCGCTTGCGCGCGGCCGGCGAGCTGGGTGAAATCAAAGACCCACGGGCCGTCGGGCCCTTCATCGCTGCCGTGAAGGATCCAGATGCCAACGTCCGGTCCGCCGCGGTCATCAGCCTGGGCAGAATGCACGATCCCCGGGCGGTCGAGCCCTTGATCGCAGCCATGCAGGACAGCGATCCTACCGTGCGCTGGCGCGCAGCCGAGCAATTGGGCGAAATGGCCGGCCCCCGCTCCGTCGAAGCCCTGCTTGCCGCGCTGCGCGAGCACGACGATCAATTGATCGCCGGCGCCATGGATTTTTTTGTCCGGCGCGGCGATCCCGGCTCGGAAGACGCTTTGATCGAAGCCCTCAATAAGGCCGGCGACAGCGGGACCGCCGAGATCCTGCTGAATAGCTCCAATACGAAATTGCACGACGCCGCGGAAGATTGGGCTTCAAAGTATGGCTATCAGGTGATACCAACGGGCGGTAAATCCGCCCAGTGGGGCAGCTCCCGCTAATGCGGGAACCCGGTTGGGCTCGTGCCACAGGGTCTGGCCCCAGCTTGTCGAAAGGTCCACGCCCCGCTGTTGGGCGTTAACCTGGGTCAGGCAATTCTCAATATCGCTACGCATTTCAGCGTGCAGCTCATCCAATGAGGAAACTGGATTAGGGACTTAAAAAAAGAGGTCCGTAGCTTGGGGATGGGTCCCACGTTTGCCAAAACCAGGCAAACCATGGGGCACCAAAGATTGAGAGTTCAGCGAAGGAAGGTGAATGCGTGCCAGCTCCATAGGGTCATCGATACGTTACTTCTTAATCGCCTTCCCCAAAACCTCCGCCTGAAACAAGCGCTCGTCCACGCGGTGCAGATTCTTAATCGCTTTAGGGCTCAGCAGCCGGTAGTGGTGAATGGTAAACAGATAGTCCACCACGAACCAGAGAGGTTTTTCCGTGGTCATCCATTGCTGGCGGTCGAAGCGGCTCAGGTTTACTGGACGCGAAAACCTGCGTAGCGTGCGCTCCCGCCGCAGATTGAAATATATATTGAAGTAGCTCATGGCCAGCTCACGTAGCGAGCGGTAGACCGGTTCGCGATAGCGGCAGCCGGTGTAATTCGATTTGGCGATCACGCCCCAATGACCGTCCACGCGATAAACCGCGACCACGTGGTCGGTATCATGCTCCGCTTCAAAATCTAAAATCAGCGGCGGAAAGCCGTTGGCGCGTAGCGCCGCCGCGGCGAACATCGCTCCCTCCAGGCAATGTGCCGTATTTTCACGCAGCACAACGCGCGGCGACCAGGCCGAATCTTCCAGATGGTAAGGCAGATCGTCGAGAAAGCGCTGGATGCCGTAAGGAGTTTTCAGGCTGCGTAATTTCCGCAATTCTTTTGGGTTGAATCCCAGATGGTCGAGCTTCATTGTGGTCTGGAGTTTACCTCAGCGGCTCAGGCCGTTGTGAAAGCCAGGCTCGAATGCAGCGCTGGAAGCGCTGCTCCACCCAAAATCCCATTTTCCGCAATGTGAGCGGGCGCCTAATGTCCGAACAACTCCGCAAGTTCTCGCGGCGAATCCACCACCGCATCTGGCTTGGCATCTTCGATCGTATGCGGCGCAAATCCATAGGTCACGGCGCAAGTCCACAGGCCCGCGTTCTGTCCGGTGCTTACATCCACGCCAGAGTCTCCAACGATCAGTGTCTCTTCCGGTTTTGCTCCCGTCTCGTGCAAGATAATTCGCGCTCCCTCGGGATCGGGTTTTTTGGTTGCGAAACTGTTCCCGCCATAGACAGCGAGAAAAAACTCGCCCAAGCCTAGCTCTTCGACGATATCCCGAGAAGCTCTCACCGGCTTATTCGAGAGCACCGCCATCTTGCGTGACTCGCCATTGGAGGAGCTGCGAATAGCGGCCAACGCCTCTTTCATGCCCTCATAAACCGTGGTGTGATCTAGTTTGTGCTCTTTGTAGTAGGCCAGAAAATATTCCAGACCGCGCCGCACCAGCGTTTCATCGTCCGCGTCTTGGCCCAGGGTGCGCCGGATCAGCATAGGCGCGCCATCGCCGACGTAGCTGGCGATCAAATGGTCCGGCAGTTCGGGCCGTTCCAGGTGGCGCAATGAGGCGTTGACCGAATGTACCAAGTCAAGCCGGGAGTCAATTAAAGTGCCGTCGAGATCGAAAATCAGAAGCTTAATCGAATCAGGATCAAACCGCCGATGGAAGCGAATCATCTGACTCAAGCATAAATGATTTCGCTCGCGACGAGCGGCTGGCACGGAAGAGCTACTCTATAGCCATCTTGTGGCTGGTTTAAGCGGGCTTCACGATTTACAATGCGAGACGCGGTTCGTCTCTCTTGCGGAGCGGAATGGCGACGGTCAAAACAGTCACGAAGCCGACCATAGGGACGGCGAACCTTTCCCAGCCGGACAAGACCTACGAAGGTCTAACCCGTCAGCAACTAATTGATGCCTATAGACTTATCTACACTTCCCGACGTGTGGATGACCGCGAAATCGGACTGAAACGCCAGCAAAAGATTTTCTTCCAAATATCGGGTGCCGGTCACGAGGTGATCGGGGTGGCCGCCAGTCTGGCCATGAAGGCCGGGTACGACTGGTTTTATCCCTACTACCGCGACCGGGCTCTGGCGCTGGCTTTAGGTGCGACTCCTTATGGGATGTTTTTGCAGGGGGTGGGAGCGGCGGACGATCCCAGTTCCGGTGGCCGGCAGATGCCATCGCACTGGAGCCATCCCAGCCTGAATATCGTCTCGGGTTCATCGCCGACCGGGTCACAGATCTTGCAGGCGGTGGGTTGCGCCGAGGCCGGCCGCTATTTTGCCGCGCATCCAGAAGCGGCTAGGAAAGCAAGCGGTGATTATCGGCAATTCAAAGATGTCACCTTCCAGGGCGATGAGGTGACATTTGCCTCGCTCGGGGAGGGCGCTAGCAGCGAAGGCGAATTCTGGGAGGCGCTCAACACGGTCTCCAACAAACGCCTGCCGCTCATCTTCGTGGTGGAGGACAACGAGTACGCCATCTCCGTGCCAGTAGAAGAGCAAATGCCGGGCGGCAACATTTCGCGCCTGGTCAGCGGCTTTCCCAATTTTCATTTCGAGGAAGTTGACGGCACCGACTTGCCCGCGACCTATGCCGCGTTTGCCCGCACCGTGGCTTATTGCCGCGCGCACGAGGGTCCAGGCTTTATTCATGCTCATGTGATCCGGCCGTATTCGCATTCGCTTTCCGATGACGAGCGGAATTACCGTCCTGACGCGGAGCGACAGCGCGATGCCGCCCGCGATCCCATGACGAGAATGCAGATGTTCCTGCTGCGCGAGGGCATTCTCGACGAGAAGGCCATCAATCGCCTGGAAAAGCAGGTCGATGACGATCTGCAGGCGGCTGTCGATCATGCGCTGCGGGCTGCGCCGCCCACGAGCGATACGATTAAGCGCTATATATATTCGGAGAATCTTGATCCCACTACTTCTGCGTTCGACTCGCAGCCGGTCAGTGGTTATGGAGATGCCACCGTCCCAGAGGGCAAGAAAAGCGCTCACAAGACGATGGCGGATATGATCAACGCCACGATTCGCGATGAAATGCGGCATGATCCGCGGATTGTCGTATTTGGTGAAGATGTGGCCGATTGCAGCCGCGACCAATACCTGAAGCAGAAAATGGTAAAGGGCAAGGGCGGGGTTTTCAAGTTAACCGCGGGGCTCCAGACGGAATTCGGCTCCGACCGGGTATTCAATTCCCCGATTGCTGAGGCAAATATCGTGGGACGCGCCACTGGCATGGCAACACGCGGACTGAAGCCAGTGGTCGAGATCCAGTTCTTCGACTACATTTGGCCGGCCATGATGCAGATTCGTAATGAGCTTTCCGTGCTGCGCTGGCGCTCGAACAATGGCTTCTCGGCGCCATGTGTGATTCGGGTTCCGATCGGCGGATATTTAACCGGCGGATCGATCTACCACTCGCAGTGCGGCGAGAGCGTGTTCACCCACATTCCGGGATTGCGCGTGGTGTTTCCTTCTAATTCGCTGGACGCCGCGGGCTTGCTCCGAACCTCGATCCGCTGTGACGATCCTGTCTTGTTTCTCGAGCACAAGCGCCTTTATCGCGAGGCCTACGGCCGCGCGGTATATCCCGGGCCGGATTACATGATCCCGTTTGGCAAGGCGAAGATTGTAAATGCCGGGACCGACGTTTCGGTCATTACTTACGGCGCGGTCGTGCCGCGGGCGTTACAGGCCGCACAAAAACTGGAGCGCGAGTACGGCGTGAAAGTCGAAATCGTCGATTTGCGGACGCTCAGTCCATTCGATTGGGAGGCGATCGCGACATCGGTTAAGAAGACCAGCCGCGCGATCGTGGCATACGAAGACACGCTAAGCTGGGGCTACGGTGCGGAGATTGCCGCCCGCATTGCAGACGAATTATTTCAGCATCTCGACGCGCCAGTCCGCCGTGTCGCGGCTATGGATAGCTTCGTCGCCTACCAGCCGTTGCTCGAAGACGCCATTCTGCCGCAGGCGGATGACCTGTATCGCGCGATGAAAGAGTTGGCGGAGTACTAGGATTTCTCGGCTGCAGCGACCGGCTTTTTGGAGTTGTTTATGATCTCCCCTTTTCGCATTATTGTTTCCGCTCTGACCGTTTCGTTATTCCTCTTGCCGCAAATTGCTCAGACCACTACCAAGGCTTCGCCTGCACTCAAAACCTATTCTTTTAAGATTGCCGCGCACGTCCCCTGGAATGACACCAAACTCGATCTCAAACGAGGGGAATTGATCCACATCTACGGCGGGCTCATTGAGTGTGATGGCCAAAGGCCTGAAGATCGTGACTCACTGCCGCTTCCTTCCGCTCCAGTGGGCGCTTTACTCGCAAAAATACATTTGGATGACGATCCCGTATTGGCAACTCCGGATGCTGAACTACCGATCATGGATCCTAGCCATCTCTATCTCGGGGTAAATGGCAAGCGCTGCACGGGAGAGCTTTCAGTCAAAGTGCAAGTGAAAAAAAATCCTGCCACTTTACCTCATTAGCGGAGCTCATAACGGTCTGGCAATGTGTCACGGTGTACATTGGGATAGGACGCACTCGACATCAGATAGGCCTCCGATCTTCTGTACAGAACCGAACCGCCCCCTCAAAATATCCATCCGGCGCATCGAAATTCTTAATTTTACTTTCAAGGCCCCTCAGTATTATCAATAATATGCACGACTAGTCCCTAAGAGTGGCGGACCGTGGGTATCTCAATGGCCACGGAGAGACCCGCGTAGGTTCTCGATCGGCTGCTATGTTGCACGGAGTCCAGAGCGATGAAGCGGTTCAAAACTTCCAATGGCCTGCCCCCTGCCCAGGGGATGTACGACCCTGCCTACGAGCACGATGCGTGCGGCATTGGATTTGTGGCCCACATTCGAGGCGAAAAAAGCCATTCCATCATTGAGCAGGGCATTCAGGTACTGATTAATCTGACCCATCGGGGCGCCTGTGGTTGCGACCCGGAAACCGGAGATGGCGCCGGAATCCTGATTCAAATTCCTCACAAATTCTTTGCTCGCGAGTGTTCGCAGCTTGGCTTCGATTTGCCTACTCCCGGCGAATATGCCGTGGGTATGTGTTTTCTGCCGGTGGAGAAGCACCAGCGCTTGCAGGCCGAAGGCATTCTGGAGCGCATTATCGGTGAAGAAGGCTTGACGGTGCTGGGTTGGCGCGACACCCCAGTGGACGGCGACGCAATTGGGCGAGTGGCGCGGGCGTCGCAGCCTTACATCGAGCAGATCTTTGTGGGGCGTCCGGCAGGCATGGATGCGGATGCCTTCGAGCGCAAGTTGTATGTGGTCCGTAAGCTGACCGAAAAGGAAATCGCCGAATCGGAGATCGAGGATAAGGAGTTCTTCTATATCCCCTCGTTGTCGGCGCGAACCATTGTCTATAAAGGGTTGCTTCTGGCACCGCAGATCGCAAATTTTTATGGCGAACTATCCGATCCGGATGTGACCAGCGCTTTGTGTCTGGTACACCAGCGTTTTTCGACCAATACATTTCCCAGTTGGCCACTGGCCCATCCTTACCGCTATATCGCGCACAACGGAGAGATCAACACCCTAAAGGGCAATGTGGCGTGGATGCACGCCCGGCAATCGATTCTGGATTCCCCGCTTTTCGGAGACGATCTTAAGAAATTGTTTCCGGTGATTGCGCCCGGGGGAAGCGACTCCGCGAATTTCGACAACGCGGTCGAATTGCTATTCCAGTCCGGACGTTCTCTGCCGCACGTGATGGCCATGCTTATTCCCGAAGCGTGGGCGGGAAATCCCCATATGAAGAGCGGTAAGCGTGCGTTTTATGAATACCACGCGTCGCTGATGGAGCCGTGGGACGGGCCCGCCGCAATAGCGTTCACCGATGGCCGCATGATCGGTGCAACGCTGGACCGCAACGGATTGCGGCCTGGGCGTTATGTCGTTACCAATGACGATTTTGTGGTGCTGGCTTCTGAAGCCGGAGTGCTTGATATCGAGCCAGCGCGGGTAAAGTCGAAAGGGCGTTTGCAGCCCGGCAAAATGTTTTTGGTGGATACTGGCGAAGGCCGCATCATTTCCGACAAAGAGATCAAGCAAAAATTGAGTTCGCGGCAGCCGTATGCACAGTGGCTGAAAGAAAAACAGATCACAATGGATAAGCTGCCCGAGCCCTCGCGGGTGCAATCCGGCAATCGCGAAACCATTCTCCCGAGGCAGCGCGCTTTCGGATATACCGACGAGGATCTGAAGATGATCCTCGAACCGATGGCGGCAAAAGGCGAAGAGCCAGTTGGCTCGATGGGCATCGATACTCCGCTGGCTTGTCTGTCGGACCGGCCGCAGCCCTTGTTCAACTATTTCAAGCAGTTGTTCGCGCAGGTGACCAATCCGCCCATTGATCCCATCCGCGAAGAGATGGTGATGTCGCTAATCAGCTACATCGGCACTGAGCGCAACATTCTGGAAGAGAAGCCGGACAACTGCCATACGTTGAAGCTGCCGCATCCCATCCTGACCAATCGGGTGCTGGAGAAACTGCGCCGCGTTTCTACCGGCGATCTTCTGGCCACCACGCTTTCGACATTGTTCCACGCCACCGACGGGGAAGCGGGTTTGAAGAGCGCTCTCGATGAGCTGGAACGGCGAGCTTCGCTGGCGGTGAGAAATGGCTACACGCTGCTGATTCTTTCCGATCGCGGCGTGGATAAGGACTATGCGCCCATTCCCAGTCTGCTGGCGCTGGCTGCGGTTCATAACCGGCTGGTGCGGGAAGAGACACGCACCCAGGTCGCCCTGATTATCGAATCGGGCGAACCCCGCGAGGTGATGCATTTCTGCCTGCTCATCGGATACGGTGCGAGTGCGGTGAACCCTTACCTGGCCATTGAAACGCTGGAGGATTTGGCCTGGCGCGGATATCTGCCCGAAGGTCTGAACGCGGAAGTCGCGGTAAAGAATTTCATTAAAGGCATCAACAAGGGTTTACTGAAGACGTTTTCAAAGATGGGCATCTCCACCTTGCAGAGTTATCGGGGTGCGCAGGTCTTCGAAGCGATCGGCTTGAGCAGGGAACTAGTGGACGCATATTTTGCGGGCACAACTTCACGACTGGAGGGCGTCGGCCTCAGTGTGCTGGCTCGCGAAGCGCAGATGAAGCACGAATTCGCTTACCGGCCGGTGCTGGAGTGTGAAACCGAATTGGCGGTTGGGGGCAGCTACAACTATCGTGTCAACGGCGAGTATCACCTGCTTAATCCGTTGACCATCAGCAAGCTGCAACATGCGGTGCGGCAGTCGAGCTTTGCCACCTTCCAGGAATACACAGAGCTAATCGATCGGCAGAGCCAGAATATGGCGACGCTGCGCAGCTTGATGACAATCAAGAAGGGCAAAAAGCCGGTTCCGATTGAGGAAGTTGAACCGACTAAAGAAATCGTCAAACGGTTTACCACCGGGGCAATGTCGTTTGGCTCGATCAGCAAAGAGGCGCATGAGACCCTGGCGATCGCCATGAACCGCATCGGGGGCATGTCGAACACCGGCGAAGGTGGCGAGGACGAAGAGCGCTACAAGCGCGATGCCAATGGAGACTGGCGGCGCAGCGCGGTGAAACAAGTTGCGTCGGCGCGCTTTGGCGTGACCGCGAACTATCTGGTGAACGCGGCCGAGCTGCAAATCAAGATGGCGCAGGGTGCGAAACCGGGCGAGGGCGGCCAGTTGCCGGGGCATAAAGTTGACGACGTAATTGCGCGGCTGCGGCACTCCATTCCCGGGGTGGGTCTGATTTCCCCGCCCCCGCATCACGATATTTATTCGATTGAAGATTTGGCTCAGCTGATTTACGACCTAAAGAACGTTAATCCGCAAGCGCGTATTGCAGTAAAGCTGGTCTCGGAGATCGGCGTCGGTACGGTTGCTGCCGGTGTGGCTAAGGCGCATGCCGATGTGGTGCTCATCAGTGGCGACAGTGGTGGCACGGGTGCGTCGCCGTGGAGCTCGATCCGCCATGCCGGAATTCCGTGGGAACTCGGCTTGGCCGAGACGCAACAGGTACTGCTCATGAATGACCTGCGCAGCCGCATTCGCGTCCAGACCGACGGCAAACTGCAAACTGGCCGTGATGTTGTGATCGCAGCGTTGTTGGGCGCAGAAGAATTTGGCTTTGCCACGACTCCGCTGATCACCCTGGGTTGCATCATGCTGCGCAAGTGCCATCTAAATACTTGTTCCGTCGGCATCGCCACGCAGGATCCGGAGTTGCGCAAGAAATTTGAAGGGCATCCTGAGCACGTCATCAATTTCTTTTTCTATATCGCCGAGCAGATGCGGCAGTACATGGCGGAGCTTGGTTTCCGCACCGTGGACAAGATGGTTGGGCGCGTGGATATGCTTGACGTGCAGCCGGCTGTCGATCACTGGAAGGCTCGTGGCATCGATCTGTCGGCCATTCTGTACAACCCCGAATTGCCGGGGCGCGTGGCGCGGCACTGCGTACAGAAACAGGATCACGGCCTGCAGCAGGCGCTCGATTACAAGCTGATTGAGCAGGCCAACGGTGCTTTGGAGAATCGCACGCCGGTCGAGATGGAGTTTCCTATCCGTAACGTGCATCGCACGGTGGGCGCGATGTTGAGCGGCGAAATTGCGCGCCGTTACGGTTCCGAAGGGCTACCGGACGACACGATTCGGGTTGGCTTGACGGGGTCAGCGGGACAAAGTTTTGGTGCTTTCCTCGCCAAAGGCGTCACATTAACCCTATCTGGCGAAGCTAACGATTATGTGGGCAAGGGCTTGTCGGGTGGGCGCATCGTGGTATCGCCGCCTGCGGCTTCGCGCTTCGTAGCGGAGGAAAATATTCTGGTCGGCAACGTCGCGCTCTACGGTGCGACCGGCGGAGAGGCTTTCCTGAATGGGATGGCTGGTGAGCGCTTTGCCGTGCGTAATTCAGGAGCAACGGCTGTGGTGGAGGGGGTCGGCGACCACGGTTGCGAGTACATGACGAATGGATTGGTCATCGTGCTGGGATCGTGCGGCCGGAATTTTGCGGCGGGCATGAGCGGCGGAATCGCCTATGTTTTTGATGACAAGGCTGAATTCACCGAAGAGCGCTGCAATCTGGCGGTGGTGGATTTGGAGCCGGTGATTGAGCCGGCCGACATCCAGGTGGTGAAAGATCTGGTTCAGCGCCATGCGGATCTTACCGGCAGCCGGCGCGCCCGCAAGATTCTCGATAACTGGACAGAATCTCTCCCACGGTTCATCAAGGTCTTCCCGCATGAATTTAAACGGGTGTTGGGCGTGCCTCGTGCGTCGCAACCGTACATCCCCGGTCAGCCCATCCCGGTGGCGATCGAAGCTGAGGCGGTGACGCATGGGTAAGGCAACGGGCTTCATCGAATACGGGCGAGAGCATGCAACGCGGCGGCCGGTGGCCGAGCGGGTGAATGACTGGTTCGAAATTTATCAGGATTTCCCCGAGGAGAAGCTGCGCACCCAGGGTGCGCGCTGCATGGATTGCGGCGTGCCCTTTTGCCACAGCGGATGCCCGGTCAACAATCTGATTCCGGATTGGAATGATCTGGTTTATCGCGGGCGCTGGAAGGAGGCTGTCCGGCAACTTCACTCCACCAACAACTTTCCGGAATTCACCGGTCGAATTTGCCCGGCCCCCTGCGAGGCAGCGTGCGTACTGGGCATCAACGAGCCAGCTGTTACCATCAAGCAGATTGAGAAAAACATCGTGGAGCGCGGTTTTGCGGAGGGCTGGATTCGTCCCGAGCCGCCGAAACTCCGTACCGGCAAGAAAGTCGCCGTCGTCGGTTCAGGTCCGGCGGGCCTGGCAGCAGCGCAGCAACTGAATCGCGCCGGTCATTGGGTCACGGTTTACGAGAAAGCCGATCGAATCGGCGGATTGCTACGCTATGGCATCCCCGAGTTCAAGATGGAGAAGCGCATCATTGATCGCCGCCTGGAGCAAATGACGGCTGAGGGCGTGAAGTTCGTGACCAAGGCGCATGTCGGGCATAGCGTTCCCGTGGAAGATCTGCAACGCGAATTTGACATCATCCTGCTGGCGGGTGGCGCCGAGCAACCACGGGATCTGCAAGTGCCGGGGCGCGACCTCAAAGGCATTTACTACGCGATGGAATTTCTGCCGCAGCAGAATAAGCGCTGCGCGGGCGACAAGCTCGATTCACAACTCGACATTTTGGCCGAAGGCAAGCACGTCGTCATCATTGGCGGCGGCGATACCGGAGCGGATTGCCTGGGTACTACTCACCGACAGAAGCCGCTTTCGGTGCGGCAATTCGAGATCATGCCCATGCCGCCGAACGAGCGAGCCCCGCAGACTCCCTGGCCGCTATGGCCCATGCAATTGCGCGTCGAAGGCGCCCACGAGGAAGGTGGAATTCGCGACTGGAGCATCGCTACCACGAGCTTCACCGGCGATGCGCACGGAAATGTGAAGCAGTTGCACGCTATTCGGGTCGGCGCTCCCCCCAAATTTGAGCCGATCGCGGGAAGTGAGTTCACTCTCGACGCGGATTTGGTGTTGCTTGCCATGGGATTTCTGGGCCCGGTGCGCAACGGAATGATTGAGCAACTCGGAGTCGTGCTCGACGCGCGTGGCAACGTGGCGGCAGGCGCCGACTATATGACATCCGTTCCCGGAATTTTTGCGGCTGGCGACATGCGCCGCGGGCAATCGCTTGTAGTGTGGGCGATTTCTGAAGGCCGTAAGGCCGCGGAATCGATTGATCGTTATTTGAAGCAATCAAGCGCTGGCGTGATCTCGGGAACCACCTCTGTCGCCCGGTCCGCGCGAATCTAAGCATTTCCCGGCCGTTATTTTATCGGCACGAATACCAGGCATACGGGTTCCGGCGTCTTTTCCGGTTGCCCCGCGGGAACCAGCCTTCCGTTTTTTTTATCAATCCGAAAAATGACGATGTCATTTGAATCCTGATTGGCGGCGAGCAGCCACTTGCCGGAAGGATCGAGGGCGAAGTTGCGCGGTGTCTTGCCTTGCGTGGAAACTCGTTGGACGAAGCTCAGCTTGCCAGTGGCGTGATCGACGGCGAAGACAACGATGCTGTCATCGCCACGATTTGACCCGTAGAAAAAATCGCCAGAGGAACCTACGGCAATTTCTGCCGTGGTGTTTTCCCCTTTAAAATCCGCAGGTAAAGTCGAAACGGTCTGAAGTTCCCGCAATCCGCCGTTTGTGGCATGGTAAGAAAAGACGGTAATTGTGCTGGCCATTTCGCTGATTAGGTAGACGAACCTGCCATCGGGACTGAAAACAAAATGACGCGGACCCGAACCCGGCTTGATATTCGTGACATGTGGCTGCCCCAGCTTTCCCGCGGATGCGTCGAATGGATACACAAGCAATTCGTCGAGGCCCAGGTCGGCGGCAATGGCGAACCGAT
Source organism: uncultured Acidobacteriaceae bacterium (assembly GCA_963834075.1). Lineage (GTDB taxonomy): Bacteria > Acidobacteriota > Terriglobia > Terriglobales > Acidobacteriaceae > PALSA-270. Next base: position 196,230 of record CAWIAH010000010.1, on the reverse strand, counting down.
TGTCGGGTGAGACTTTGATGGAGTGGCCGTGCGGGCCCGTCTGCCGCTCTTTGTCGATGCTGGAACCCTTATGGCGGACAAAGTCCGAAGCATCGCCGAGCGCGCCGTTGGCAAGCACGGGGAAGACCGCGACGCTGCCCAGCGAGTAGTTGGCGATGAGCGCGAACTTTCCGGTTTGATCCATCGAGATGTAAGCCGGGCCGGGATCGTGAGCAGAAACCTGATTTAAGAAAGACAACTTTCCGGTGGAGTTATCGATGGCAAAGGCACTGATAGCGCCGCCCGGCTGGCCCGCATGCTTCTCCACTTCATTCACGGCATAAAGAAATTTGTCGTTGGGACTTATCGCAAGGAATGAGGGATTTTCGGTCTTGCCGGCCAGTCCTAAAGGAGTGAGCCGGCCGGTTGTGTCGTCAAAGCGAAAGGCATAGATTCCCTGACTGCCGTGATCGGCGTAGGTGCCGGCATAAACCAGGAACTTTTCGGGCGAGGAGGTTTGCGCGGTCGCGCTCTTCCGGCAGCAAAGCACGCAAAGCAGGAAGAAGACGATGGGCGATTTGTACTTGAGAAGACGATTCATGGTATCGATCCCTATTGCGCCGGCTCGGCGATTCTCTCCATCTTACCCAACAAGAATACATATCCGCCGATTCCGACCAGAATTGCGACACTGGCCATGACAAAGGCTGCGGCAAAGGTATGGGTCGCGGCAACAATATAGCCGGTAATGATTGGCGCGGAGAGCGCGGAGATCTGGCTGCTGAAATTCGTAATGCCGGCAATGGTGGCGACGCTTTCCCGGGGCGCGATCAAGGAGGGAACCGTCCATGCCACCGGTGCCGCAGCCGATAAGCCCCCGGTCGCGATGCTGATCCAGCAGAGGGCGCTGGCGGGCGTGTGAGCCGTTGCGGCGCCAAGAATTCCCAAGCCGAGGGCAGTGCCGGTTAACAAGATAGTCTGGCGGACACGCTGCTCGTCGGCTCCCCGCGCGATCAGCTTATCCACCAGCCACCCCCCGACCAGGAGATCAGTGGCGGTGCCGACGAGCCAGGGAACGCTGGTATATAACACCGAACGCAACAAGTTCACATGCAATGCAATGGAAAGGTATGTAGGCAGCCAAGTGAGCAAAAGAAAGAACGTGTAGTTATAACCACCCCAGCCCAGCGCCAGTCCCCACACCTTTCGCTGACGCAATAAATAAGCGGCGGAAGCGCCACCACCGCTCGCCGTTTTGTGTTCGATCTGGGCCCCGCCCCGCAAAATGAATTGCCGTTCAGCCTCGGTCAACCGTTGATCCTCGCTCGGATTGCGATAGATCCAATAGAACAAAAAGAAATAGAAGAGGCTGATGATGCCGGTGGCGGCAAAACTCCGGCGCCAGCCAAAATGCAGCAGCAATATCCCCAGGAAAGGCACGCCCACCGCTGCCGAGAACTTAGCGGCTGCATCGGTAATGGCCGTGGGCAGACTTCGCTCGTGGGTGGGAAACCAGTAGGCGAGGGCCTTGGCGTTTCCGGGGAACGTAGGAGACTCTCCCAGTCCAAGCAAAAATCTCGCCAATACAAATCCGATGAGTCCGGTAGATGCTGCGGTGGCAAAGCATGCAATGCTCCACAGAAATGTTCCGATTCGCCCAACCGTGCGCAAGCCAAAGCGATCGAGCAACATACCAGAAGGCATTTGCATGATGGCGTAAGTCCAGTTGTATGCGCTGGAAAGGTAGCCGAAACCCAAGAGAGAAATGCCGAAAGCTTCGTGCAGCGCTTGCTGCGAGACGGATACCGTGATGCGGTCGAAGTAATTCACGATCACGCCAAAGCCCAGTAATAGCGCGATTCTCCACCGTCTGTGCGGGATTCTTGTGACCTCTGGATTCGGAGAAAGCAAGCGTTCTTCCTGGGAAAAGCGCGCCGGATAATTTCTTCGCGATTGTACAGGCAAGGCAGCGGCGATTTCGCATCGCAAGATCAGGAAAGAGAGTTTTGCCCAATTGCCGTGCCATTCCGTACACTGGATGACGGGTGGAAAGGAATTTGGCTTTGATCGTAGGCGTTCCCAAAGAAAGCTATCCGGGAGAGCGGCGCGTGGCGTTGGTTCCCGCGGTGGTACCCAATCTCGCGAAAGCGGGCCTGGAGGTGGTGGTCGAGCCCGGTGCTGGCGCGGAAGCTGGATATCTTGACGAGGCGTACGTCGAGAGGGGCGCCAAAATTTTGCCTGACCGGGCCGCCGTATTCGCGGCCGCCGATGTTCTGGTGCAGGTCTTGTCTTATGGCTCGAATGACCTCACCGGTGCGGCCGACGTACCTTTATTACGACGAGGCCAGGTTCTGGTTGGATTCTTACGCCCCCTCGGATCGAAGGAAATCATCGAGCAAATTGCGTCCACGGGCGTAACCGCATTTTCGGTCGAACTTATTCCTCGCACCACCCGCGCGCAAGCCATGGATGCCCTTTCTTCCATGGGCACAATTTGCGGGTACAAAGCCGTGCTCACGGCGGCCGATACGCTGCCCAGGATTTTTCCCATGCTCACTACCGCCGCCGGAACCATTACTCCAGCGCGCGTCCTGGTGATCGGGGCTGGGGTCGCCGGATTGCAGGCGATCGCGACAGCCCGCCGTCTGGGCGCGGTCGCCTCCGCTTACGATCTTCGGCCGGCTGCCAAAGAACAGGTGCAGAGCCTGGGCGGGCGTTTTGTCGAACTGCCGATTGAGGCTAAAGACGCGCAGGACGCTCGTGGCTATGGCAAAGCTCAGGACGAGGCGTTCTATGCTCGTCAGCGTGAATTGTTGGGGCGAGTCGTGGCCGAGAGTGATGTGGTCATCGCCGCAGCGGTGGTTCCAGGCAAGAAGTCTCCGGTCTTAGTCACGAAGGAAATGGTGCAGCGCATGGCGCCCGGATCGGTTATTTTCGATTTGGCAGCAGAGCGTGGTGGAAATTGCGAGCTGACGCGCTCGGGGGAAACGATCGTCGAACATGGGGTGACCATTATCGGCCGTATTAATCTGGCGACCGAGGTGCCTTATCACGCCAGTCAGATGTATGCGCGAAACGTGACTGCATTCCTTCTACATCTTGTGAAAGACGGCAAGCTGCAACTTAACCTTTCCGATGAGATTGTTCGCGAGACCCTGGTGACCCAGGGCGGAGAAGTGGTCAATCAACGGGTGCGGGAATTTTTCTCGCTTCCGGCTTTGCCGGCCAACAGCAAGTGATCGGATTGCTGTTAGCGAGGGTGACTGTGCCGCGAATGAACCGGCGAACCAACTGCTGAACGAGCGCAAAAGGAACATCATGCCAGCGGATTTTATTTCTAATCTCTATGTCTTCATCCTCGCGGGATTTGTGGGGTTTGAAGTGATCAAACGTGTTTCTCCACTGCTCCACACGCCCCTGATGTCGCTGACCAACGCCCTTGACGCGATCGTGGTGGTGGCCGCCATCATTATCGCGGGGCGGCATGAGACGCGACTCACCACGGTATTGGGTGCGATTGCAGTGGCGGCATCTTTCAGCAATATGGTCGGCGGATTCCTGATCACCGACCGCATGCTGCGCATGTTCAAATCCGGCAGGTCGAAAAAATCATGACCGAGCTCGGGCTACAGCAGTATCTCGATTTCGCTTACATTGTCGCGGTCGTTCTCTTCATCCTTTCGCTCAAGTTGCTGAGTTCGCCGGCAAGAGCGCGCTGGGGCGTTCTGGCGGGGGAGATTGGTGCGGCCATGGCAGTGGTCGTCACCCTCTTCAACCCCGAGGTCGTGCATTACAAGTGGGTGCTCATTCCCCTGATCATCGGCGCCGGAGTTGGTGTTCCCCTGGGCCTGGTGCAGATGACGGCCGTCCCGCAACGGACGGCCTTGAGCCACGCCTTTGGCGCGCTTTCGGCAGCCATGATCGGAATTGCCGAATACTACGTAGGCACCGCGCCGGTCACGCGCTTCGCAATGGGTGAGATCGCGCTGGAGGTCATCATCGGGTCGCTCACGTTTACCGGCAGCGTCATCGCCGCCGGCAAGCTGCAGGAAATTCTGCCCCAACGCCCTGTCGTCTATCGCGGACAGAACATAGTCAGCCTTTCCGTTCTGGGGGGAGCCCTCGGGCTGGCGATTGCGTTGGTGGTAAATCCGGCGCACGCCATACTCTTCCCAATCATGGTAATCGTCGCGTTAGTTTTTGGCGCATTACTGGTGACACCCATCGGCGGCGCTGACATGCCAACGGTCATCTCGTTACTGAATTCCTACGCAGGTTTTTCGGCGGCGCTGTTGGGATTTGTTCTGAATAGTAAAGTGCTCGTCGTCGCGGGTGCTCTCGACGGATCGTCGGGATTCATCCTATCCCTGATTATGTGTAAGGCCATGAACCGTTCCTTCACCAACGTGATGTTCGGGGCTTTCGGACAGGTGCAGGTGGCCGCCGCCGGGGTGAAAGAAGAACGAGTCGTGCGCAGCGCCACTGCCGAAGAAGCAGCTGGCATTTTGGCTGCGGCCAGCAAAGTGGTCATCGTTCCCGGCTACGGCATGGCGGTGGCCCAGGCGCAGCACAAAGTGCGGGAACTCTATGACTCGCTTACCAAGAAAGGCATTGACGTTCGCTTCGCGATTCATCCCGTCGCCGGCCGTATGCCAGGGCACATGAACGTCCTGCTCGCCGAAGCCGATGTACCCTATGACCACCTCATCGAAATGGATGAGATCAACGGCGATCTTCCACAGACGGATGTTGCCTTGGTCATCGGCGCGAATGATGTAACCAATCCGGCGGCGCGCACGGATACGACCAGCCCGATCTACGGCATGCCAATTATTGACGTGGACAAAGCGCAAACCGTCATGGTCATCAAGCGCAGCATGAGCCCGGGCTTCGCCGGCATTGATAACCCGCTCTACTATTTAGATAAGACCTTGATGCTCTTTGGCGACGCCAAATCGTTTGTGAACGACATCGTCCGTGAGCTGAGCGGCGCGCACGGATAGAGACTCTGGGCCTTGGGCGGGGATTCAAGCGAATTGGACGAGCGCCCTATAGTTCACGCTGTTCGCGAAAGCTGGTAGGCATGGAAACGCGCTGCCGCTGCAAACACTTTGATTCGCGTTCTGGCCGCCCAATCCGGCCTTCACGGCTTATGCGAATTAGTCACTTATCCAGATCGCTTCCCATCATTTAAAATAGCTTCACAATTCCCAACAACAGAATGATCACACTTTCTGACATTCAGGCAGCGCTGAGCCGCGTTCGCGAATCCATCTATCTGTCGCCGTGCGAACAATCGGAATTCTTTTCCAAGGCCAGCGGAAACTTCGTTTTTCTCAAGATGGATAATTTACAGACTACAGGCGCTTTCAAGGAACGCGGCGCGTTGAACAAGCTGCTGACCATGAGTGCGAAGGAACGCGAACGCGGTGTCGCCGCGGCATCCGCCGGAAACCACGCGCAGGGATTGGCGTATCACGCCGGGCTGCAGGGCATTCGCGCGCTCATCTGCATGCCGCTGACCACTCCGCTGACCAAGGTTTCCGCCACCAAAAGTTACGGGGCCGACGTGGTACTGCACGGCGCAAATTACGACGAGGCGTATGAGGAAGCTGTTCGCCGTGCTAAAAAAGACAATCTCACATTCGTTCACGCCTTCGACGATGATGCGGTGATCGCAGGCCAGGGAACCATCGGGCTCGAGATTCTGCAACAGAACCCCGACATTGAAGCAGTGATTTCGCCGATCGGTGGGGGCGGATTAATCGGAGGAATTGCCTGCGCCGTCAAAGAGACTAATCCTAAAATCAAAGTCTTTGGCGTGCAGCCTAGCAAGTTGCCCTCCATGCAGGTTGCTCTCGCCGAAGGCAAGCCGGTCACGCTCAGCCCAGCGGTTACGATTGCCGACGGTATAGCCGTTCGTCGCGCCGGCGACCATACATTTCCACTGGTGCAAAAATATGTAGATCAGATCGTGACGGTGGATGACGAAGAGATCTCCAATGCGATTCTATTGCTTTTGGAACGTGAGAAGACCCTCGCCGAAGGCGCTGGCGCTGCGGCCATTGCGGCGCTGCTCAATCACAAGCTTCCGCTTGCAGGAAAGAAAGTAGCCGTTCTGGTCTGTGGCGGAAACATCGACGTTACCCTGCTATCGCGCATCATCGAACGTGGCTTGGTAAAGGATGGGCGCTTGGTTCGTCTCCGCGTGCATCTGCCGGATTATCCTGGTGCCTTACACAAGCTGACCGCTATCCTCGCGCAGCATCGCGCCAACATCGTCGAAACCTCTTACAACCGCGCCTACTACGGGGTGAATGTGGGTGAGACCGCGATTGATATCACCATGGAGACACGCGGACCGGAGCATATTACCGAACTGCTCTCAGCGCTCAACGCCGGCGGATATACCCATGAGCGGGTGCTGTAATGGCGCATTATTTTCATAAAGTGTTGTTCGAAGCCATGATTCATAACCGCAGCGGAGGATGAAGTGAGCGTACCGGTGCATCTGTTCGGCAGCTATCTCCGTGGAGGTAGGTTGATAGAGATTCTGGGATACGTTGCCGCGGCCTGCACGACATTTGCTTTCGTTCCCCAGATTGCCAAGATCAAGAAACAGGGTGGCGAAGATATTTCTTACTGGATGTTAGGAATCTATCTGGCCGGGTTGAACCTCTGGCTGCTCTATGGATTCATTCTGCATTCCGCTCCCATCATCGCGGCCAACATACTCTCCATCATGTTGTCAGTCTTTGCCATCGTTCTGAAGGTTGCGACTGCGAAGCCCCGTTTACTGGTTGACCCCGCTGGCGAGAAAGCCACCGTCCACGATCAGCAAATGACCGGTGACGAAGCTGGCAGCGTCTGAGGCCAGGAATATAGCCGCGCCGATCAACTCTTCAACCTTGCCAAATCTCTTCATCGGGGTGCGCATTAGAAGCTCCTGCCCGCGTGCCGTACCATCCAGAATCGCCGCGTTTAGATCGGTGCGAAAAACTCCCGGGGCAATGGCATTCACGCAAATGCCGTGCCGCGCCCACTCGATTGCTAACGTCTTGGTTAAAGATCCCACCGCCGCTTTGCTGGCGGAGTAAGCGGCTACTTCGTGCATGGAGACGAATGACGTCAGGGAAGCGATGTTGATGATGCGGCCATATTGCCGCTCGATCATGCTTCGCCCAAAAAGTTGACAACTGCGGAGCGTGCCGTTGAGGTTGGTTTCGAAGATGCCGTTCCACTCGCTCTCCGGCACTTCAACGCTTGGGGTACGCTTGGTAAAACCCGCGGCGTTGACCAATATCTCGACGCTGCCGAATTCGCGCGTCACCGCCTCAAGCAATTCTTCCACGCTCTCGCGGCTGGTCACGTCGCAGACCTGGGCCAGCGTTCGGCGGCCCATGCTTTTGATTTCGCTGCTGACGGATTGAACCAGATCGGCTCGTCGTCCAGTGGAAACCACGTTGGCGCCCGCATTGGCCAATCCCTTAGCAATGGCCCGACCGATACCTGAAGTTCCGCCGATCACTACCGCTGTTTTCGAAGACAGATCGAATGTTGGATATTCCATAAGTCTAAACTTTCACCTGCATCTGTTCGCAGCGCTTATTTGACCGTTTCACGACTGCGATCTTTCTCAGCTCTAAAAAGAATCAGCGCGGGGAACCGCCGGCCGCAACGGATCCGCCATGGCTTGGGGAGAAGGCAAACCAAAATACGCGGCCGCATTGTAGAAACAGATATGGCGAATCATCTGCCCTACGAGCTCCTTGTCGTCAGGCAATTCGCCCCTTTCGATTTCTCCCCCCAGCAGGTTACAAAGCACGCGGCGAAAGTATTCGTGACGCGGATAGGACATGAACGAACGCGAATCCGTCAGCATGCCCACAAATCGCGATAGCAGCCCACAGTTGGAAAGGGCATTCAGCTGCGCTTCGATACCGTCTTTCTGATCGAGAAACCACCAGCCTCCGCCAAATTGCAATTTGCCCGGAATACCGGCCTCGAAAAAGTTGCCCATCATTGTGGCGAAGACGTAATTGTCGGCGGGGTTCGCATTGTAAACGATAATTTTTGGCAACCCCTTCTCCTGATCCAGGCGATCCAGATACCTGGCTAAGGCCGCGGCTTGCGGCCAGTCGCCGATCGAGTCAAATCCCGAATCCTTCCCAATGGCATTCAACATTCCCGTGTTAGCGCTGCGGTAGGCGCCGAGATGCAGTTGCTTGGTCCAATCTTTTTTCGCGTCGAGCTGCCCGAAGAATAACATCAGAAAACTGGCAAATGCACCCGACTCCGCGGTCCCAATCGGTTTCCCGCTCCGCACGTTCGCGAAAAGTTTTTCCGCTTCGCTTTTCGTGCAGGGGTCGGTATAGCAATAATCCAGCCCATGGTCAGACAGACGGCAGCCTTGCGTATGGAAAAACTCATGCCGTTTTTCAAGCGCATCGAGGAAATCGGTTAGCTTCGAGATTTCAATATTTGCGGAAGCTGCCAATTTGCTGGTCCAGTCGTTGAACGCAACCGCATCGGCCGTCTTGAGCGCTCCATCCGGGCGGAATGCCGGGAAAACCTGAGTTGAAAGGTTAGAGCGCCGGATCAGTTCATGGTAACTGAGCGAATCCGTCGGATCGTCTGTAGTGCAGACTACCCGGACCGAAAATTTCCTCAGTATCCCGTGAACCGATAACTCCTCGCCGGCCAACTGCTCGTTCGCCCGCTCCCAGATTCTCGGAGCGCTATTCTCGTCAAGCAGTTCGTCAATTCCAAAGTAGCGTTGCAATTCGAGATGAGTCCAGTGATAAAGAGGATTACGCAACGTGTAGGGTACGGTTCGCGCCCAGGCCAGAAATTTCTCGTACGGGTTGGCATTTCCGGTACAGTAATGTTCGGCGATGCCATTGGTCCGCATTGCCCGCCATTTGTAATGATCGCCTTCGAGCCAGATTTCAAACAGATTACGGAATCGTCGATTTTCGGCAATGTGCTGCGGTGAAAGATGGCAGTGGTAGTCGAAAATCGGTTGCTCCGCAGCATATTCCCGGTACAGCGAATTAGCAGTTTTGCTTTGCAGCAGAAAGTTTTTCGTGATGAAAGCCATGGGTTCGAGGAAAACTTCGATAGGTTATCACGTTGAATGTGGCCGATGCCTGCGGCAAGCCGTGGATCGCGAAAATCTTTCGGCCTGCGTTTCCGGCGGCGGATTGTGAAATTTTCTTGCAAGCGCCAAACAGGTGTGAACGACGCAGATGTTAAACCAATACCGAGTTAATTTCTCTATTGCAAAATGGGTCGCGATTTGGGCACAATTCCTTTCGCTTTCGCCCGACAACATCAGGCAGCAACTCAGTCCCGACATCACGGAGCCTTCAGCCATGAATCCGTCATATCGCCGAAAAATATCAATCGTAGTGGCCGTAGCTCTCTTCGGTCCAATGGCGATTGCCGCAGGTCAATCCGCCAATGTCACAGTGCACTGGGAAAAGATAGTAAGAACGTCCCAGACGACGCCAACATTGCAGGTGGTAGTGAATCCTCCGTTGCGGCGTGGAACCGCGATTCACGATAGCATTTTCAAGGCGCTCCACGATCTGCAGGGCGACTACGTTCGCTACGTTCCCTGGCTGCCTTATCCGAAGTTAGGAGTGGCCGAACTCGATCCTCCAGCCAACGGGAAAACTTCATGGGATTTCTCCCTGATTGATCCCATGACGATCGATTTTCTCAATGCCACCCAGGGTCACTCGGTCATTCTGAACTTCAGCACGATTCCCCAGTGGATGTACAAGACAGACAAGCCCGTCTCTTACCCTGCTGATCCAAACCAGGTGGTGTGGAATTACGAGCAGGGCAGCGAACTTCGCGATCCCAGCGGCAAAGAGGTCGCGGACTACTTTGGCCGCCTTCTCGCCTGGTATACGCAAGGTGGATTCACCGATGAATTGGGCGTGCACCACGCTTCCGGATATCACTACAAAATTCCTTACTGGGAAGTTCTGAATGAGCCGGAGGGCGAACACAACCCTTCGCCCGAAGCCTACACAAAGCTCTACGATGCAATTGTCTTGGCCATGCGGCAGGTGCAACCCGCCACCAAGTTCGTCGGACTTGCTTTGGCCTTCCCTGGGGGCAATCCGCATTTTTTTGAGTACTTCCTCGATCACAAGAATCATCAATCCGGCATCCCACTCGATTTCATCTCCTACCACTTTTATGCCAGTCCTTCGGCGGACCAGAGTCCGGAGGTGCAGCAATTCACCTTTTTTGACCAGGCCGATGGATTCCTGAACACGGTTCGTTATGTAGAGGCCATCCGCAAACGTCTGTCTCCGGAAACTCGAACCACCATTGACGAGATTGGATCGATTTCGGCCGACGATGGCGAGCAAGGCAATCCAGGCCACGTCGTGAAACCAATTCCAAATTCGTATTGGAATCTGTCCGGCGCCATGTACGCCTATATCTTTGGCAATCTCACCAGCATGGGCGTGGATGTGGCGGGCGAATCGCAACTCGTCGGCTATCCCACGCAATTTCCCAGCGTCACTATGATTGACTGGACGACCGGTAAGCCCAACGCCCGCTATTGGGTTCTGAAACTTCTGCGCGACAATTTTGGACCCGGCGACAGGTTGGTTGAGAGCGATTCTGGCAACTCTTCGGTGTATTCGCTGGCGGTTATCACTGGAGGTGGCAAACACCGCTTGCTGCTCGTAAATAAGCGCGACCGCCCGGTCGATCTCAAAATTGCTGGAGCGCGAGGCGCACAAGACCAATATGTCGATCAGACCACAGCGTTCGCCCCCCCGACCTCGATGACGTTGGAAAGCGATAACCTCACGCTGAACGGCCTGAGTGTAGCGGCAATTACACTGCCTTAGCCGGGCATTTGCCGGGAGACCGTTTTATACTTCTAAGAGCCTTACAATCGCTGGGACGGGAATGAAAATGCAGCTGTCAAGACGGGTTGCTCTTAAGTTGTTCGCTCTGGGAACACTGTTTGGCAAAACCACTTTCCGTGCTTTTGCCGAAAATCGTTTGGGTACGCGAGTTGCTGCCGATTTCCTTTCCGCCACCCTGCGATGGAACTATCCGAATCACTCGACCGGTGACGGTTTCGCGCCATACCGCAGTACCAGGCTGATCATTACCACACACCCGGATAATTCATCCCCGGTGGTTAGTAGCGAATTGGCCGAAGATGAAGATATTTTCAAGCTCGCGGTTGCCCCGCAAACGACTTACTTCTGGACTCTCACCCCGGCCGATAAAGATGGCCAACGACTCGCGGACCGTGCCACTGGCAATTTCCATACGGGCTCGCCTTCGAATCAAGACACCGATGACGACCGGATTCGGTACCAAAATCCTCGTCAAGGCGCACACTGGGAAGTCGCCAAAGAAAAAGATCTCGTTCCCTTTGCAATCGCCGAACCTTTATCGCCATGGTTCGCGGAGAAAAGTTACTTGGGCCCCGCGCCGCCACCATTCGAAGAAATTAAAAAACTTCTGCCCGTACCTGTGCTCGACGCCGAGCCCGCTCTGATCGAAGCTTACTGGTATTGCTGGAAAACATTCTTCGACGTCTGGTTATTTCCTCCCACCGCACCCGATCATCAGGCAGTGGCAAATCTCGTGGGGGCAAGGAATTGGGGCGTTTGGGGCAGCACCATGGTCTGGGATACCGCATTCATGCTGCACTTCGCCCGTTACGCTCACCGCGCTTATCCCGTGATCACCACCCTCGACAATTGCTACGCGCGGCAACATGAAAATGGATTTATCTGCCGCGAATCTGACAGCCAAAACCGTGAAGTTTACGCCGGCTATCCCGTCAATCCCCCGCTCTTTTCCTGGTCGGAATGGGAGTATTTCCAAATCTCCGGTGACGTCGAGCGGCTTGGCCGCGTTCTTACGCCGATAGTTAAGCAATACGAGTGGTGGATGAAATATCAGCGCCGTTCCAATGGCTTGTATTGGACCAACGGTTTCAACGAGGCAGATGATTCGCCGCGAAACGAATTAATGTATTACGCAGTATCGGCATCGTCCTATCAGGCGCTGGCTGCGCTTTATATCGCAAAGATTGCGCGCGCGGTCGGCCGCAGTGACTTGATAAGTTTTTTTGAGGCCGAGCACGCCTCTCTGGGACAGGTTGTCAATTCGAAATTCTGGGATGCAAAGCACTCGCTATACAACGATCTCGACAAACAAGGCCAATTCATCACCGAGCTTCAGCCCGGAGTCTTGTGCAAACACGCGCATATGTTCTGGCCGCTGATTGCGCAGATCGCGAATCAACAAGGAATCGACGGTCTTGTCGCTGCGTTGCTGGACCCGAAATCTTTCTACCGGAGCAGCGGAGTTCCGAGTCTCTCCGCCGACAGCCAGGGCTATCGCGAGGACGGCCAATACTGGAAGGGCTCGGTGTGGCCGCCCATTCAGGGCATGGTGCAGGAAGGGCTGCGCGTAAATGGCAAATGGAATCTCGCGCGAGATTTGGCGCAGAAATATTTAAAGGCGGTGCTCGCGGCCTACAAACAGGAACATACCATCACGGAAAATCTCGCGCCCGACAGACCCAAAGGTTATGGCATGAAAGATTTTGTGGGGTGGGGTGGCATTGGCCCGGTCTCGGATTTGATTGAGTATGTGCTGGGGCTGGAAATTAACGCTCCGGAGAAAAGCATAGAGTGGCGTATTGAGCGCACCGATCGTCACGGCATTTCGCAGTTGCCCATCGGAACTGCAACGGCCAGTTTGATATGCGAAATGAGGACGGATGCGGCTGATGCCTGTCATATCACGGTACAGAGCGACGAAAATTTCACGCTCAAAACCATCTTGCATGAGAAGACCACCAATCACACCATCCACCCGGGGAAGAACGACATTGTCGTGACTTAGAGCGCGCCAAACGGCCTGTCCTCTTCGGATCACAACGTCCGCGAACTTTCGACCCTGGGCAGTAAAACCTTTGCCGTGCAGCCTCGGTGGCTGCTCCCATTCAGAAGCTCCAATGACCCGCCATGCGCCTCCGCAATTTGCCGGGATAAGACAAGCCCAATCCCGCTTCCCGAAGGTTTGGTGGTGTAGAACGGGACAAATGCATTGCCGGGGTTGAGCAATCCGGGACCATTATCTTCGATGGTCAGCACCGCTTGCTGCTCGGCAAAACTCCATCCCATAACTACTTCAGGAGATGCCGACTCGATCCCGTTCTTCTTCGCAGAATTAGCAGGCTCTCGCTCCACCGTTTCCAGCGCAGCCTCGGCCGCGTTGCGCACCAGATTAATCAGCATCTGTTCGATTTGATCTGGATCCACCATTAATTCCACATCCGGTCCGCGCTCAACTTTGACTCGCAGCCGCGTCTCCAAAGCCGCGACTCGCTCCACCAAAGGCGCCAACGCAGCCTTGCGCAGATCCGGTCGCGGCATCTGCGCCAATTGGCGGTATGCCTGCAGAAAGCGGTTCAGGGAGGCGGCGCGGCTTTCGATGATCTCCAGTCCGCGCTCAAAATCCGGTCGCTCCTCTTCGCTCAACGCCGATTGCGCCACGCGGCCGCTCAAACTTCCCGCAATCGACTTGATGGATGCCAGCGAATTATTCAGCTCATGCCCCAGAACCCTGATCAAACGCTGCCACGCCTTGCGCTCCTCTTCGCGCAGAGCCCGGCTCACGTCGGAGAGAACCACCAGAGCATGCGGCACGCCTCCCTGGCGAAAGGTGCTTCGGCGAATCAACCAGCGCGCGCTTGGGCTATACAGATTGAGCGGTAACAGCGTCCCATTCTCGGCGCTAAGACAATCGGCTAATCCCAGTTCGTCGGCCGTGCAGCCCAGTGCTCTCACGCCGGGTTCGTGAAGCAAGCGCTCTCCCGCGGGATTCACCAGGCGCAATATTCGCTGGGGATCAAAGGCGAACAACGGGACTTCGACTTCCTCTACCACCCGGCCCAACAATGCCGTGGCCTCGATCGAGCCGATGCGCTGATCGGCGAGCTCGTCGGCCAGCGCATTCACTTCCAGCGAAAGCTCTCCCAGCGCATCATTGAATGCCGCTCCACGCGCCCGAAAAGAATAATCCTCTTCCCGCAATGCCGAAAGCACATTAGCCAAAGTTTGCAGAGGACGAGTGGTTTGCTCGCGTAGCGCAATCGCGAGCAGCCACCAGACGAATAACTCGGCACCACAAAGTCCGAACTTCGATTCCAAACTCCACGGCTGAATCCAGACAAGAATTCCGCTGACCAGCAAGCCCGGCAATGCGACCAGCACGGTGTAAAGGCTTACGCGCCGTTCGTAGCGAAGACGACGCTTTCGCGGACGGCTGCGCGCTGCGGGTTGAGGCTTCCCGCGCGCATTAAAGCCCATACTTTTCCATCCTGCGGTACATCGCGCCCCGGCTCAAACCCAGCGCATCAGCTGCCTGGCTGATGTTTCCCTGAAAACGCTGCAATGCCTTTCGAATCAGAATCGCTTCTACGCCTTCCAGGCTGAGTTCCTCCAGGCTTTGGCCCTGCGCCCGCACCGCGTTCAATCCCAGGTCGGATGACTGAATTTCGTTGCTCCGGCACATCAGCACGGCGCGCTCCAGCGTATGCTCCAGTTCGCGCACATTGCCCGGCCACGAGTATTGCGTTAGCAACTGAAGGGCGGAAGCGTCCAGCCGCTGCACCGGCCGCCGGTAGCGGCTCGCGTAACGCGACAGAAAATGCGCCGCCAGCACCGGAATATCTTCACGGCGCTCGCGCAACGGCGGCAGATGAATTTCCACCGTATTCAGCCGGAACAGAAGATCCTCGCGAAATTCTCCGGCCCCGCAGGCCGCTCGTAAGTCGGAATTTGTCGCCGACAGAATGCGTACATCCACCCGCCGCGTATGCGACGACCCCACCCGCTCGATCGCGCCCGATTCCAGCGCACGCAGCAATTTTGCCTGTTGATGAATGGGCACATTGCCGATCTCATCCAAAAAAATCGTTCCCCCATCGGCCAGTTCAAAGCGGCCAATGCGGTCGCTGCGGGCGTCGGTGAATGCGCCTTTCATGTGTCCGAAGAGTTCGCTCTCAAACGTTCCTTCGGGTAACGCTCCTGTGTTGACGGTCACCAGGGAGCGGGAAGCTCTGGGAGATGTTGCATGCAGCGTTTGCGCCACAATCTCTTTTCCGGTGCCGTGCTCGCCCGTGATCAGAACGTTCGCCTCGGATGGCCCAATCCGTGCGATTGCCTCCAGCACCGCTTGCATGGCGGGCGCGGCCGCAATGAATTCCGGGCGGTTGGTCGCGCGCAGCAATTTGTTTTCCGCCGCCAGCCGCTCCGCTTTACGCAACGCGCCGTGCAATTCGATCTGCGTCCGCACAATCGCCAGCAACCGTTCGTTTTCCCAAGGCTTCTGAATAAAGTCGCGCGCCCCGCGCCGCATCGCCTCCACCGCGAGTTCCACGTTGCCCCACGCAGTCATCACGATGACCGGAATCGTGCTGTCGAACGCCAGAATCTCCGAGAGTAAATCCAGCCCCTCTTTTCCGGAAGTCGTATCCCGCGTGTAGTTGAGGTCAATCAGCACCGTCTCATAAGAACCCGAAGCCAGCATCTCGCGCACCATGGCCGGAGACTGAGCCGTTTCCACCTCATAACCCTGAGGTCGCAACAGCAGTTCAAGCGCTTCGAGAATGTGCTGCTGGTCATCGGCCGCCAGCACGCGCGGCTTCGGAGAGCGCCGCCTGCCGCCCACTGTGGAATTCTCAGCCGGTTTGGTCGTTGTCTGCATCACGATTACTTAGACTATCCGTTGCGGATATGTGGCGCGGACACTCCTGTCCGCGCTCACCCAATTGTTCACTCCGCCCTCAACGTCTCCACCGGATCCAATGTTGCTGCCCTCCGCGACGGCACATAACTCGCTAGCATTGCGGTCACAATCAGAAGTGCAGTTACACCCGCATACGTCATGGGATCCAGTGTACCCACATGGAAGAGGAGGGACATCATCAGCCGCGTCAAGCCCGCCGCCGCAGCTAAGCCGCAAACTACTCCGAGCCCAGTCAGAACCAACCCTTGCCGCACAAACATCCTTACTAGCATTTCGCGTTGCGCCCCCAGGGCCATGCGGATGCCGATCTCCTTTCGGCGCTGCGCCACTGAGTAGGCGATTACGCTGTACAGTCCGACGATTCCCAGCAGCAATCCCGCCGCTCCGGCAATCCCCAGCATGACGAGGGTGAATGATGTCCGCGCCATTGAGCGGGTGTAAAAATGATCGAGCGTATAGACATCGGAGAGCGGCAAACCGGCACCTACCGACCAGACCGCACTGCTGATTTCTTTTATCAGGCTCTCAGAACCAGCCCGCGGAGTCCGAATAACATAGGCCAGTTCCCGGCGAACCTCTGCGCCGGGTGCGCCTCCCTGGAACGACTTCATCAAAATCGGCCAGTACACCGACGTTGGCGCCTCCTGATTCACGCCGTTGTCATGCACGTCGGCTACGACCCCAATGATCTCCCGCCAATCGTCGGTTAGCCCCGCTCGAATATGTTGGCCCAAAGCGTTGTTAGCGCTGCCCCAGCATTCGCGCGCAAGATTTTCCGACACAAGGGCGACAGGAAGCCGTTCGTACGTCTCAGACCATGTTAAGTCGCGCCCGGCAACGAGCGGGATTCCCATGGTGTGGAAGAACCGCGGCGAGACAAATCTGAACTGGCGCATCGGCGGAGACTCATTCTCACTCGCATCCACATCCTGGCGAAAGATATCATCACCCCAGTTGTAGCCATCCATAGGAACAGACCAGGTAAGAGCCACCGACGAAACTCCCGGAATCGCGGCGATCTTCTCCTGAATGGCTTGTTGCATCCGCGTCACCGCCTCAGGCTTTGAAACCGTGGCCTCTGGAATATTGATGCGGAAACTTTGCACTGTAGCGGGATCCCTGAAGCCCGGATCAACCCGGCTTAAAGCGCGAAAAGTCCGAATCATCAGCCCAGAGCAAATCAGAAGCACGAACGCCAACGCCACCTGCATCACAACTAAAGAATTCCGCGCCCGGTGCCGTTCCCGTCCGTGGCTCGAAGTCCGGCTGCTTTCGCGCAGCCCGGTTACAGCCCGCACGCCGGAATATTTCAGAACTGGTACCACGCCTGACAGCAGGCTCGCGACCAGCGAAGCCATGAAGGCGAATAGGAGCACTGGCAAATCGATTCCGATTTCATGCCGCCGTGGCAGCTCGGCCGGGGCGAGCACTGCCAACAGCTGCAGGCTGAGCGCAGCCAGAAACAGGCCCAACAGTCCTCCGAGCAGCCCAATCGCAGCGCTTTCCAGCAAAATGCCGCTTGCAATGCGCCCGCGGCCGGCGCCGAGCGCAGAGCGGATGGCTAACTCCTGTTGCCGCCCTTCCGCCCGCACCAGCAGCAGGTTCGCCACATTGGCGCACGCGATCAGCAGCACCAGGAAAATGCCACCCATGAGTATCCAAAGATCGTTGCGAACGTTGCCGACTACGTCCTGCTTCAAAGGATGAATGTCGGGGACAAAACGCTCGTCTTCGAACAGTTTCAGCGTCAGCCCCGGCGGAGGAGCGAAAGAACGCGCGACGATGGGAAGCATCCGGGCCACATCGGCATTTGCCGCCGCCAGCGTTACTCCCGGCTTCAGGCGCGCTATGCCGTTGAAATGGAATCCTCCGAGATACGTTTTGCTCCGGTCCAGTTGAAAAGGCAGATAAACGGAAGGTTCTTGGTGATCGAGGAACTGAAAATTTCGCGGCATCACGCCGATGACCTGATAAACCTGTCCATCCAGCGTAAGCGTGCGCCCCAGTGCAGATGGACTACCACCGAAGCGCCTTTGCCAGTAGCTGTACCCGAGAATGGCCGCCAGTGGCGCACCCGGTGAGTCATCCTGGTGACTGAACAAACGGCCTAATGCCGGGCTAACTCCAAAAATCGGAAGCATGCCATCGGTCACTCGAATGGCGGGCAACTGCTCCGGTTCCCGTCCACTGGTCACACTCACCGTATCCCCGTTGAACAGCCCCACGTCTTGAAACGTTCGGCTCTGCTCACGATAGATAAAGTAGTTCGCGGCCGCCATATTCCACTCTGAACCTCTCAAGCCAACCGGGTTATGCCAGAGCACCACCAGCTGCTCCGCATGCGGATACGGCAGCGGCTTCAATAGCACACCATCCACCACGCTGAAGATGGCCGTATTTGCTCCGATGCCGATTGCGAGCGTGATCAGCGTAATCGCAGTGAACCCCGGCGTGCGCCCTAGCCGCCGCAGAATCTGCTTCAGTTGAGGTCCGAAATTTGCCATCGCAACCAACCTCCGCCAATATTGGCGTACATCTATGTATCTCCTAGGGGGTTGAGCCGGGTGCCCCATCCTTCCCGCGTCTTTTGCGGGAGGGTGGGGGAGTTCCCTTTGCAGTTCTCCGTGCTCTCTGTGTCCCCTGTGGTTACCATGCGTTTCCCCTAAGGATTCACCCCGCTCACCTTACCGTTAATCGCGTCCTGAATCTGAATCGCGTTATGTTCCAGGGTCGTTCCCGTGGCGCGGTCGAGCTCGACTTTGGCTTTCCTGTAAGTGGTGGCAGCGGTCACCAAATCCAATTGTGCGACCGCGAGATCGTGCCGCGCGCTCAAGGTTTGGAAACTTGAGCCTGATCCGAGGTCCTGCTCTTTCTTGGTGATCTCAAAGGTACGCCGCGCCAGATCGCGCGCCTTTTGCGCCGACGCAACTCGCGCCGCATTTTGCTCCAGCGCATATTGCGCATCACGAACTTCAAGGCGAATTTGTTTTTTCAATTGTTCAAGCAGCAGTTGCGCTTGCCGATACTCCAACTCGGAGCGGTATTGATCGGCCTTCGCCACCCGATTGCGCAATGGAATGCTCAAATTCAATCCCACGAGGTAATCGGGAGCCGTATTGTTGTAGGCGTTCAGAATCGTTCCGCCGAGACCAGTGGGTAAGACCGAGCTGACCGAACCGATGGTGTACCCGGGATTGATTGGCCCTCCCAGGCCTGTCCCTCCGTAGAAGCCCTCCAGCGACAGACTGGGCAAGAGCGCATTGCGCGCGGCTTTGCGGCTGATTTGCCGGTTCACTAAATCGACTGCCGATTCCGACAACTCAGGGCGATTGTTGAGCGCCTCGGCGGTGAGATCGGCCAGCGGCTGATTCGATTCGTCGCTCACATCTTCCATTGTGTCGGTCGGAATCACCGGCATGGCTTCGAGGATGGGATCGTCCAGGCTTTTGGTCAGCGCGTTCTTGATCAGAGACTCCTGCAACTCCAGGGTGGTCTTGGCAACCGTCAAATCCTGATCGCTTTTGGAGACATCAGTCTCGGCTTTCATCTCATCCATTGCGGGGATGCTCTGAAGTTGCAATTCCTTCTTCGCGTTGTCGAGCGCCTGTTGGGAAAAGGCGAGAGACTCTTCATCTACCTGCGCCCCTTCATAGGCGTTAACCAGATCCCAATACATGTTTGCGATCTGCGTCACGGTTTCAATCACCTGGGCTTTGAAAGCAATGTCGGAAATCTTTTTGTCATTCTTGGCGATGCGCAGGTAGCGCAAGTTGGGGCCGAGGCCAAACCCAGCGAGCAGTTCCTGGCGAAACTCGATGTGATAGTACGATTGCAGAGCCGGATTCAGCTGATTGAAAACGCTGTTCTCCCACTGCCGGGTATTCTCAAACACGAAACTAAGGCTGGTGCCAGTTGGAAAACTTTGAGAATAATTGACGTCGAACTGGCCAATGTTGTTTTGCAAGCTAGGAGTGCCATAGAACTGGAGGTTCTGCAACGGCTCGGTTGCGTGCTCCTCATTAAGCGCCACGTTGACGGATGGATCGTAAGAAGAGACTTCGGTTCCGGTTCCCAGCGTAGACGAAACCAAACCATTCGCGCCCGCGCCGGCGCCGCCGGCGCCGCCGCTTGTTCCGCCGGCGCCTGCGCCGGGCGCGCCTGTGCCGACGCCGCCCACGCCGCCGCCAAGAGTGTTCTGCACCACGCCTGTATTGACGCCGCGAAAGACTCCGCCAGCTTTGGTGCGCAGGATGTCAGTATCCGCGATGGGCAGGTTATAGCGCGCAATGGCGAGGTCTAAATTATTTTCCAGCGCGAGATTGATGGCGTCGCGTAGAGAGAGATAGAGCTTGCCGTCGCGAATGAGCTGGTCGAGGCGCGGCGAGTTGGCAAGCGATGGCTCCGGAACGTGAGAGCCCGCGTAGGCGCTCAGCGGATCGTGCGACTTTGGCATCTCCACCTGAAATGACGCAGAGGTCTGGCTGGTAGCCGCGGTGCTCGTCAATGCCAGCACCAGCGCCAGCAAGCGGGTACGAAAGTTTGGCCTGGATTTCATTGGGTCACCACCTCGCCTTGCACGCCCAGCGTGGGATTGCCGGTGTCGCCGGTCATCCAGCCATCGTTCACCTCAATGACGCGGCTGCCGTAGGCGGCGTTCGCTTCCGAGTGCGTGACTTGTACGATGGTCGTCCCGTTCTGATTGAGTTGGCGGAAAAGTTCCATGATCTCCTTGGCTTGAGACGAGTGAAGATTGCCCGTGGGTTCATCGGCGAGAAGCAACGAGGGTTTGTGAATGACCGCGCGAGCAATCCCGACCAGTTGCTGTTGCCCGCCGGAGAGTTGATTGGGAAACAGGTCTTTCTTGGCGACGATTTGAAACTGGTCGAGCACGTCGGCTACCAGGCTCTGCCGCTGGCTGCGCGGAATGTCCTTATAAGATAGAGGAAGATCAATGTTTTCCTGCACGGTGAGGTCGTCGAGCAGGTGGTAACTCTGAAAAACCACGCCAATATTTTTCTTGGCCACTTCGGCGCGCTGCTTGCGCTTCATTTCATGAACCGCCTGTTCGCGAAACCAATACTCGCCCTCCCACTGGTCATCGAGCAGCGCGAGCACATTCAGCAGCGAAGACTTGCCCGCGCCCGACGGCCCCATGATGGTGATGAATTCGCCTTCGCGAATTTCCAGGTTGATGCGGCGCAGGACCCAGGTTTGTCCGGCGGCGGTTTTGTAGCTGCGTTCGACTCGTTTCAGTTGGATCATTTCACTCTCGATTCATGAATTAGGGATGTAAGAAACATTTGCTCTCGTGTTCCAGTTGGAACGTTCGCTCTAGTGTTCCAACTGGAACGTATCGTCGTGACAATAGCGTCGTGACACCAAAGTGCCTGATTCCGCGGGAGATGGAGGCGGCAAAATGCGGGCATCGAGAGCGTCGGCGAATTTGGAGAAAGTTTTCCCGTTTTGGGACGATTATTCATAGCGCAGGGCCTCCATGGGCTCGACTTTGGCGGCGCGGCGGGCGGGGAGGTAGCTGGCGACCAAGGTGACGACCGCAAGTAAGAGCGCAACCACCGCGTAGGTCGCTGGATCGGTGGCGCTGACGCCCATCAGCAACTTGCGCATCGCGTGTGTTAGTCCCAGCGCGACGGCGACGCCTGCCGCTGTGCCTGCGATTACCAACTTCAATCCTTGCCACGAAACCAACTTCAGAATGTCGCATCTTGCCGCGCCGACTGCCATGCGAATCCCAATTTCTTGAGTGCGCCGAGTCACCGAGAACGAAACCACGCCATAGACTCCGACGACCGCAAGCACCAAACCCAGGGCACCCATGATTCCGGCCACCGAAGCGGCCAGACTAAAAATGAACATTCCGGCGAGGCCATGGACGGTCTGGTCCATGGTGGCGATGCCGATCACGGGCAGATCGGGAGCAAGGCTGCCGATCTCTTTCTGCACCTCCGGGGTCAGGGATTCCGGTGATCCCGAGCCTCGGAGCAGAAGCGACGCAAACGAAGATGGATTCTGTGCGAACGGGACGTAAAAGTAGGGTGAGGAGTCCGGCGACAGAAAGAGATACTGGCCATCGTGGGCTATGCCCACTACTTCGATGAAAGGCCCGCTATCGCTTTTCAGGCTGACGCGCTTGCCGACGGCATTTTCATTGGGCCAAAACTTGTTTGCCATGGTCTGGTTCACAATTGCCACCGGTGGCGCTTTGTCATCATCGGATTCGTCGAAATTCCGGCCGTGCATAAGCGGGACTCGCATGGTGTTGAGGTAGCCGGGATCAATGCTGTTGTAGGAAATCTTGGGAGCTTGCTCGCGAGAATCCCAGGGACGGCCTTCGATAAAGACGGGACCTCCATGTCCGGGCAGTCCCATGGGCACGGAGAAAGCGATGCTGGCTGATTGCACACCGGGCAGGGCGCGCGCGTGCTGCACCAGGTCACGATAAAAACTCTGGCTGCGCGCATCGCTGTAACCGATCTGGTGCGGGTCGAGCATCACGGTGAGGACGTGATCGGGATCGAAGCCCAAATACATGCGCTCACTGTGGCCGAGGCTGCGCACGAACAATCCTGCGACTACCAGCAATGTCAATGAACCTGCAACCTGCGCCACTACCAGCACGCCCGGGATGCGATGACGATCGAAACCACGCGAAGGACTGTGTCCGCCTTCGTGCAGCACCACGTTTACGTCGGCGCGACTGGCACGCAAGGCAGGCCACAGTCCGGCGAGCAGGCCGGTGAAGAGCGCCGCTCCCAGCGTGTAAGCAAAGACGCGCCAATCGAAGCTGCAATCCATGTGGAAACCCAGATTAGAAGAAGTTGTGGCCACCGAGTGGAGAAGAGAGCCGCTCACGACAAGCGCCGCTTGTCCAAGCAGGGCCCCTGCAATACCACCAAGCAGTGCCAGGATCAAACTCTCGGCGAGAACCTGCCGTATCAGCCGGCCGCGGCCCGCGCCCAGAGCCACTCGAATGCCGAGCTCGCGCTGGCGCGCCATCGCTCTTGCCAAGAGGATGTTGGCAACGTTCATGCATGCCAGCAGGAGGACCAGCCCGGCCAAGCCGAGGAACAGAGCAGCTATGATAGGGACGAAGCTGGAGACAAGAGGCGCCGGCCGCGCCAGTCGCTCCGGAATGACACGCATGGTGAACGCATTGTCGGTAGCGGGATACGCTGCGCTCAGTCGCTTGGCGATGACGTCAACCGAATTCTGGGCTTGTCCCAGGCTTACGCCCAGCTTCAACCTGCCGAGCACGAACAAGCCGCGGTCATCGCGACTGCTCCAGAAGCTGTTTGGGTTCTGCGGCTGGGCTAGGACGGCCAATGGCAGATAGCCATCCATATCGAAGGCGAAGAATGTTCCATGAAATTCTTGGGGCGTGACGCCGATCACCGTGGCTGGCTGCCCATTGATCTGCAGCTGCTTGCCTACGATTGCGCGATCCTCAGCAAAATTCTTGCGCCAAAAGGAGTAGCCGAGTACCACTTGCAGCGGTTCGCCGAGATGTTCACCCTCTCCTGGCAAAAAAACTCGTCCGAGCAGCGGCTTCACTCCTAAAGTGGAAAAATAATTCCCGCTCACCGCGCTGTAGGCGAATTCGGCAGGCGTGCCGTTGCTGCTGAGTCCCGCTATTCCCGTAGCGTAAGCAAATACTCCGGAGAACGCGTCCGCCTGCTGGCGCACATCGCCAAAATCGAGAAAAGAGAATTTGGATCCATCTTGTTGGCGGCCGGCTACGACAGCTATTTGCTCGGGTGCGGGCACGGGCAGGGGACGAAGCAGCCATCCGTTCAGGACGCTGAAGATGCCGGTGTTGACGCCGATTCCCAGCGCCAGCGTAATCGCCACAGTCGCGGTGATCGCGGGCGTCTTGCCCAAGCAACGCAGCGCGTAGCGGAGATCATGCAATATCCCAGTCATACTCGCCTCCTATTCATAGCGCAGCGCCTCCATGGGATCGATTTTGGCGGCGCGGCGGGCGGGAAGGTAGCATGCCAGGAGCGCGGTTGAGACCAGCAGCAATATCACGGCGGCAAAGGTCAGAGGATCGGTTGCCGTGACGCCAAAGAGAAGCGACTCGATTGTTCGGGTAAGTGCCAGCGAACCGGCTAGCCCGATGACGGTCCCCATGAGGATGGTACGCAATCCCTGGCCGAGGATCATCGTCAGAACGTCTAGCGGGCGGGCGCCCAGAGCTACGCGCACGCCAATTTCGCGGGTGCGTCGGCTGACGGAATACGCCATCACGCCAAACACCCCGATCGTGGCGAGCAGCAAAGCGATGATTGCGAAGAAAGCGATGAGGATCAGGTTGAACCGGCGGGAGCCCAGCGAAGCGGAATAGATTTGAGAGAAGGTCCGGAAGGTGGGCGGAATTTCCGGGTTGAGTTCGTGCAGAATGCCGCGCGCCGCCGAGGTTACCAGCCCTTCGTCGGCATCGCTCAACATAGTTATGGTGATCGCGGAGCGCGGTCGCTGGAGCAGATCTACATAGACGGTGGGACGCGGCCCGGCATCGAGGCCGTATTCGCGTACGTCGCCCACGATGCCGACAATGGTCGCCAGTCGTAAGTCGCCGTCCATGCCTCCGACTTCGATGGTCTGGCCAATGGGATCACGGCCCGGCCAACGATGACTCGCCAGCGAAGCGCTGATCAAGGCTACGTGTGGAGAGTCCGGGCCGTCGTGCTCATCGAAGAGGCGTCCGCGAAGAAGAGGAATTCCGAGCACTTTGAAATATCCGGCGGTGGCGACGGAGAAATCGGCTTGGCCAGTACGCTCCTTTTGGCGAAACAAAAGTTCCAACTGGCGAACCAGGTCGTCTAAATTACGGGTACTTCGGGGCATGTCGTTCTGCGTCATCAGCACAAACGTGCCATCCGGTAAACCGCCGTTCATCGGCAGCCCGCTGGTTGCGCCCACCGCGCGCACGCCTGGAATCTGTTTGAGCCGGTCGATCAGGTTAGAGAAGAAGACCGCCTGGACGGCCTTGGCTTTGAGATCGCTCCACTCGACGCCGGGAAGCGCAACATCCATGGTGACAATTTTGTTCACCCGGAAGCCGGGGTCCACTTCGAGCACCTTCCCCAGGCTGCGCGCCAGCAATCCGGCGCCGACTACGAGAACGAGCGTAATGGCGATCTGGGCCGCTACGATTCCCCGGCCGATGCGCTGGCTGCTGTGAGAACCTACCTGTCCACGGCCGCCTTCCCCGAGCCCCTCGCGCACGTTGCCGGAAGTTCCGCGCAAGGCGGTGAAAACGCCCAGTCCCAGAGCGACGGCGAAAGATAAAAAGATGGCAAAGGCAAGGGCAGGCGCGTTGAGCGAGACGCTATCGAGACGCGGAAGGCTGTCGGGGGCAAGCGCGATCAGCGCTGCGACCCCGGAAAATGCTCCCAAAACACCGAGGCTCCCGCCAATGAGCGAAAGAACGGACGCTTCAGTGAGGAATTGGCGAACCAGGCGTCCGCGCGGCGCGCCCAGCGCGCTGCGAATGGCGAGTTCCCGCTCCCTGGCCGAGGCTTGCGCGAGCATTAGATTGGCGACATTGGCGCAGGCAACCAGGAGAAGAAATCCCACCGCCCCGAGCAGAATGAGTAAGGCGGGGCGAGCACTGCCGGTGATCGAGTCGCGCAGCGGGAGAATCGCCGCGTCATCGAGGAGATAGTCCCCTGGCTCGTTCGAAGTTTCGTGAATGCGCCGGGCGATGGCGCCGATTTCCGCGTTTGCCTGCGCCACCGTCACGCCGTCGCGGAGGCGCCCGACCGCAAGGTAGTTGTGAGCAGTCCGGCTGGGATTTTCTCCGTCGAGATCGGCGGGAACCCACAACGCCGCGTCCTGCGGAAACTCAAGCCCCTCGGGAAGCACGCCGATGACGGAATAAATTTTGTTGTCAATTTTGAGGGGCCAGCGCGAGAGATCGAGGGATGAATTGAGGTGTTGCTTCCAGTATCCGTAGCTAACGAGAGCGACGGGCGAGGCGCCTTTGGTGTCGTCTCCGGTACTGAAGGCGCGTCCGATGATGGGTTGAACCTGGAAGACGTGGAAGAAGCCGGGCGAGACATGAGCAATCATGGAGCGCGTCGGTTGCGAGGCGCCTGCAACGGACGCGACGTAAGCGCCGTATTTTGCGATTGCCTGAAGGCTGTGGTTCTGGTCGCGGAAGTCGTCGAAGTTCGGGTCGGCCAGGTGCATCCGGCCACCCTTGGTATTGACCTCGAAGATGGCCATGATGCGGGATGGATTGCTGTAGGGCAGCGGCCGCAGCAACACGCCATAGACCACGCTGAAAATGGCGGTCGTGGCCCCGATGCCGAGCCCCAGCGTGAGCACCGCTACCGCCGTGAAGCCGGGGTTTTTGGCGAGCTGTCGGAGTGCGTAGCGAAGATCGTGGAGAAGTCCAGTCATGATTGGCTCCTATTCATAGCGGAGCGCCTCCATGGGATCGACTTTGGCGGCGCGGCGGGCGGGCAGGAAGCTGGCCAGCAGGGCCACACTCAGGGTGACGAAAATGGCGGTGCTGAAGGTAAACGAATCGAGATAACTGAGGTGATAAAGCTGTGCGCGCAACAGGCGCGAGACGGCAAATGACATCGGCAGGCCAAGCGCGAAGCCGATGCATGCAATGAACAGGCTTTCGCGCAGCACCATCCGCAACACATCTTCGCGGCGGGCGCCCAGCGCCATGCGCACACCGATTTCGCCCCTTCGCCGCTGCACTCGATAGGCGAGGGTTCCGTACAATCCAGTTGCCACAAGAGCGATTGCCAGAACTCCGAAGGCCAGCGAGAGGCGCGCGAACAACTGCGGGGTGACATAAGTCTCGGCGAACTGCGCCGCCTGGCTCATCGAATTCTGCAGTGGCAGGTTGGGATCAAGATCATGGATGGCACGTTGCATGTCGGGAAGCAATGCCATGGGATCGCCCATGGCCCGGATTTCCACGGTCATCGGGCCCATCATGCCGTTCTGCGACAACGGATAATAAACCGTGGGTAGTTTGTCTTCTGCAACGCCGGCGTAGTTGCTGTCCTTGACCACGCCGACGATTTCTGCGCCCGGCAGGCTGTCGAGGCGATGCCCAATGGCACCATCCTTCAGATATTTTTCGGCAAAGTACTGGTTAACGATCGCGACCTGCGGACTGGTGGGAGCGTCGGCTTCGGTGAAGTCGCGGCCCTGAAGCACTGGAACGCCGATGGTGTGAAAGAAATCTGGCCCCAGCGATTGACTATGCACTTCCACCCGTGCGCCGGAGCTGTCGAGTAATTCAACGCCATCGATGCTTGTGCCGCTGGTGTGATTCCAGCCGGCACCCAGGCGCCAGCGGACCAGAGAGACCGCGCGGACTCCAGGAATGCTTCGGAGGCGATCGAGCAAACGTTGATAGAAGAGTAGCGCTTGCCCGTTATCGGCGATGCCCTGCGGGTTGACGTCGAAAATCAAGAGCCGTTCGGCGTCCATGCCCAAGTCCTGACGCTCGTAGTTGAGCAGACTTCGCACGCTGAGCCCAGAAGCGACCAGAAGCGTGAGGCACATGGCAATTTGCAAGGCAATGGCGACATTCCCGCCGCGCGCCCGCCCCCGGCTCTGGCCGACGCGCGCAGAATTGCTTTTCAGTTCCTGTTCGACGCGGATCCGCGAGGTGGCGGCCCACGGCACGAGGCCGAACACGAGGGCCGCGAGGGATGCGATCAGAAGCGTGAACAAGAGTACGTGGCGATCGGGCGCAAGCCCGGTGTCGATTCCTGCCCAGCCGGCTAATGCGTGCGTGGCTGCGATCGCCAGCAGCCAGCCGAGGCCGGCACCGATTGTGACCAGTAGAAGGCTCTCGGCCAGAAGCTGGCGGAATAATGCAAGACGCTGGGCGCCGACGGCGATGCGCACCACGAAGTCGCGGCGCCGGGCGGCATGGCGCGCCAGAACGAGCAGAGCGACATTGGTGCAGGCGATGAGCAGAACCAGCCCAACCAGGGCCATCATGATCTCGGCCGGCTCGCGATAATTCTTGGCGTAGTTAGCTATCCCTAAGACCGGCTCGAAGCCGAGATGAGCCGGCCAGGTTTTGGGATCGAGTGTTCCCGAGCCCTCGCTGGCGGCGTTCCAAAACGCGGGCTGCAGGATTTGTTCCGCCTGCTGCGGCGTAATGTGGGGCTGCAAGCGCACGAGCATTGGCAGGTCCCACCAGCGGGGCGAGCCGAAGTAGTCGGCACGGCTTAGGGGCGCACTCCACGCGTTCAACTCGGCGCGATTCTGCAGCGGAATCCAGAAGTCAGTGGCCGTTCCCGGCCTGACACCGTAAAAACTCGGAGCGGTGACACCGATGATGGTGAAGGGAATTCCCTTCACGTAGAGAGTTTGCCCAAGTACCGCTGGATCGCGCGCGAACGCATCCGTCCAGAAGCCGTAACTCAACACGGCGACCGGGGTGTGATTGCGTTCATCGGCTTCGGTAAACCCTGACCCGCGCAGCATTTCGACGCCCAGGCCAGAAAAGAAATTCCCGCTTACCTCTTCGCCGGATTTTTCCGCAGGCACGCTGCCATAGCGGACCGGCACCTTTGCCACAGCCAGCGGCACCTGGATGATTACATCCGCGAGCACCCGCGTTTGCTGCCGCAGAGCTTCATACACTGGATAGGAAAATGAAGTGTTGCCGTTGCCAGTGCCGTCGGTATTGGGGGCTTGCGTGCCTCCGTTGACCAGAGTCAGCGTATATACGTGCTGCGGATCGCGCACCGGCAGCATTTTGAGCAGCAGCGTATTCAGCGTGCTGAACACCGCCGTGTTCGCGCCGATCCCGAGCGCAAGAGTCATGATTGCCACCGCGGCAAAGCCGGGGCTCTTGCGCAGTTGGCGAAGCGCGTAGCGAAGGTCGTGGAGAAGTCCGGTCACGCCTGTCTCCTACTTCTCGCGGGCGAGGGCGCCCGCGCCACACCCACTTCTCGCAAATGCGGCGGGAAGTGGGGCACCCGTCGGTCATTCATGCTCCGACGTTCTCGAGCAACTTTTTCAGTTCTTCTTCGGCGACGACTTTGCCGTCGAACAGATGCACTTCGCGCTGGGCGTGCTTGGCGAAGCGCGGATCGTGCGTCACCATGCAAATCGTCGCTCCTTCTTTATGCAGGTCGCGCAGCAATTCCATGACGGCTTCGCCGTTGCGCGAGTCGAGGTTGCCGGTGGGTTCATCGGCCAGCAGGATGGACGGCTTACCGCCCAGGGCGCGGGCCACGGCGACACGCTGCTGTTGTCCTCCGGAAAGTTGTGAAGGGTAGTGGCGCAGGCGGTGCGCCATGCCCACGCGCTCGAGCGCCTCCATGACGCGCTGCTTGCGGTCGGCGGAGGGCATTTTCTGCCGGTAGGTGAGCGGGAGCTCGACGTTTTCATAGACCGTCAAGTCGCCAATCAAATTGAAACTCTGGAAGATGAAGCCGATCTCCTGGTTGCGGATGCGCGAACGCTCGGCAAAGTCAAGGTTCTCGGCCGGCTTGCCGTTGAGCGAATATTTGCCGTCGGTCGGCGTGTCGAGCAGGCCGATGATGGAAAGCAGCGTGGACTTGCCGCATCCCGAGGGGCCCGACATGGCGACATATTCCCCTTTGCTGATGGAAAGATGCACGCCCGACAGCGCGTGGGTTTCGATTTCATCGGTGTAGAAGATCTTGGTCATGGCTTCAATGTTGATCAACGGCTCGCCGTTTTGTGTCATGTGTGTGCCTTTCGTGGTTTATGGTTTCGGGGCCTGGGCCGGTTTGAGCATCCCTATGTCTTTCGAGCGTCTTTCTTTGTCGTTCAGCATTTCCCTTGTCATTTCGAGCGAAGCGAGAAATTCCTATTCCGATGATTGCTGCATCCGCGTACGGCAGATCATTCATAGCGCAGCGCCTCCATGGGTTCGATCTTGGCGGCGCGGCGGGCCGGAAGGTAGCTGGCGATCAGCGCGATAACTACAAACAGAAACGTAACAACAGCAAATGTGGCGGGATCGGTGGGTCTGATCTCAAACAAAAAGTCCTTCAGCAGTCGCGTTAGCCAAAAGGCGGCAGCCAACCCGAAGAAGATTCCGGCAACAGAAACACCGAGAGCTTGACGAAGGATGAGGGAGAGAATATCGCCACGCTGGGCGCCCAGAGCCTGCCGAATGCCGATCTCTTTCGTCCGGCGAATGACGGAGTAGGAAATCGTGGCATAGAGTCCGAGCAGGGCAAGGAAGACCGCAGTGGCAGCGAAGGAGCTGAGCAGGCGCATCATAAGATGGACCTGCCCTTCGGATTCCTCCACAATGTCATCCATAGTTTTGACATCGGAGACAGGCTGCGCGGGATCGATAGAAAAGATCTGACTGCGAATCGCGTTAGCTAGTAACAAAGGGTCTCCGACGGTTTTCACTGCCAGCATGGCCGTTTGCGTCGAGCTTTGGGCAGCCGGGAGATAGAACCCGGGGCGTAATGCCTGATCTTTTCCCGCCTGACACACATTCGTGGCCACGCCCACGATCTCATGCGGATGCGTATCGCGGCCGACTAGCATTTGCTTGCCGAGGGGATCGGTTCCCTTGGGATAATCCGGAAGGAGGCGATGCGCAAGGCTTTCGTCGATGATCACGACGGGATTGGAGCTTGAATTATCTCGTTCGCCGAAGGGTCTGCCGCGTTTCAATGGAATACCCAGAGTGTGGAAGTAATCGGGTGTGATGAGCTGAACGGTGGCGATCGGCCGCTGATTCAGCGGGAGAACGGCGCCTTTAGCCAACTGCACCGGCATGCCGGCAAAACCCGTCATGGGAAGAGTAAGTGTCAAGCTGGCTGAACGAACTCCCGGCAGTGATTCGGCGCGCTGCGTGAGATCGGCGAAGAACGCAGCTCGTTTTTCCTGCGTGGCGTAGCGGGAGGGCGGCAAAGCGATGCGCATGGTCAGAACGTGGCTGGGCTGGAAGCCGGGATCGGCTCGATAGAGATGCGCAAAGCTTTCGATCAGCAGAGCGGCACCGATCAGCAGAATGATCGAGAGTGTGATTTGCGCTGCAACCAGAAAGGTACGCGAGCTGAATTTTCCAATTTTGCTCAAGCTTGATGAATCCGGAATTTCCTGGCCTCCCCGCAGGATGCTGGTCAGATTGGGTCTTGACGAAGCCAGGGCAGGAAAAAGCCCGAAGAAAATGGCGCTGCCGATGGAGAGAAGGAGCGCGAATCCGAGCACTGAAGTGTCTACATGAATTTCGTTGGCACGAGGCAGGTCGAAGAAGCTGGCGCTCCTGACGAGCCTTAGGCTGAACGCTGCGAGAAGAACGCCCAGCGTGCCGCCGGCCGAAGTGAAAAGAAAACTCTCCGCTAGCAATTGCCGAAAGATCCGTGCGCGGCCAGCGCCGATCGCAGCGCGGGTTGCGAACTCTCGTGCGCGCGCAGCCGCCCGGGCCAAAAGAAGCCCTGCGATGTTGGCACATGCGATCAACAACACCAGGCCGACGGCCCCAAACAGGAGCCAGAGCTTGGGACGGACATCGGAAACGAGTTCTTCTTTCAAAGAGTCAATATGCGCCGTGGGATCGGGTTTGGCGTCGAGCATGCCAGGGTGAGCGGCGGCATATTGCCGATTCAAAACGGTGAGTTCGGTGCTTGCCTGGTGCCGACTTACCGAGGGCTTCAATCTGGCGAAGACTGCCAGGGTCGGGCTGAAGGGGCGCGAGGGTGGATCGATCATCGCCTCTTCGCTCGGTTTTGCTACCCATACGTCAAGGTCAGCGAAGGGGAATTGAAATCCCGGAGGGAGAATGCCGGTAATCGTGTGCGGTGACCCGGCAAGAGTGACGGTTTGGCCGATCACCTTCGGGTCTCGCGCGAAGCGGCGCTGCCAGAGTTCCGCACTGATGAGCGCGACTCCGGGCGCGCCAGGCTTGTCATCTTCGTTGGCGAAACCCCGCCCCAGCAGAGGATTGACTCCTAGTACCCGCAGGAAGTTCGCCGAGACACGTGCCCCTTTTAATACCTCGGGCTGCCCAACTTCCGAGAGCGCCATATCCTCGCTGACGACACAGTATGCGCCAATGTCGCTGTAGGAGCGCGCTGCCGTTTTGATTTCATCGTAGCGAACGGGTGTAGATCCGCCAGTGACCACCACCAGTTGCCCGGGTTGCGGATAACGAAGCGGCTGCAACAGTACCGCATCGATGATCGAAAACATCGCAACCGCAGCGCCGATCCCCACAGCCATGATCGGTATGGCGAACACCGCGAACCCAGGGCTCTTGCGCAGCTGGCGAATCGCGTAGCGGAGGTCGTGAGTAAATCCCGTCATAGTTGGCTCCTCCCTCACGCGCGCTATGCGCCTGCGCACGGCTCGGAATAACAATCTGGCAAGGCCGTTTTATAAGCGGCCATTTCTTACCTTTCCAGCTGAATGCGGTCGACGCCATCCTCGCGCGACATGTCGGAAAGAATGACCGTGTCGCCTTGGTGCAGGCCCTCTAGAATTTGAATGGAATTCACCGAGGCGCTGCCCACTTTCACAGGGACGCGCACCGCTCCTTTGCCGTCGGGATCCACTTTAAAAAGGCTTATGGTGCTGTTTTCCTGGCCAAAGGCCGGCCGGCCGACGTAGAGCACGTCATCGAGCTTTTGCAGGTTGATGGTGCCGTCCACGCTTAGATCGGGGCGCGCGCCTTGCGGCATATCCCCGATGAGTTTTACATCCACGGTAACAGTTCCATTTTGCACGGCAGGGTCGACGCGGGTGACGGTGCCGGGAATCAGCCCATTGTGCGTGTCCACGGAGGCAACTTGTCCGATTTGCACGTCGCGCGCCTGCGTCTCCGCGATTTTGAGCTCAGCCATCAGGTGATTCGGCTGCACGACCTTGGCAAGCATAGTGCCCGGCGTAACGTGCTGGCCGACTTGCAGAGGAACGTCGACCAGCATGCCGTCAATGCCGGCGCGAACCTTCAGATCGTCCAGTTGCTTTTGCTTCAGGTCGGCGAGAGCGCGTTTCTGGTCAACCTGAGCCTGTTGCTCGGCCATTTGCGTGGCAATGGCATTCTCGTTCGAGGTGAGCATGGCGAGTTCGAGATTGTTCCGCGTCGTGAGTTCGTCAGCTTTGTCTTTTGAAGTCTTATATTGCAGGCCGGAGATGACCCCGAGATCATAGAGCGCTTTGTCGGTCTGGGCCTGGCGTTGGGCTTGTGAATAGTCCGAGGTGACGGTGGCGGCTGCGCTCTTCAGCGTCATGAGATCGCTCTCCAGTTTGGCGCGCTGACTCTGGTAAGCGGCTTGGGCGGCTTTCCATTGTAGATGGGCGTCGAGTGCCTCCTGCTCGACCTGAGGATTGCTCATCTCAAGAAGAATGGTGTCGGATTTCACCAGCGTTCCCGGCAACATGCGGATACGGACGATGGTGGCCTCGGTCTCGGCGGGAATCTGACGGATCGCCTCCTGGCTTGGGGTCAGAGTCCCGAGGCCGTGAACCTGGACCAACATAGAACCGCGCTTTACGGTGTCGGGCCAAAGCGTTCCCCACTCGACAGATGGGGCAGCGGGCTTAAGCCGCGAAACTGCGACCGTGGCAGCAACGATCACGAGTATGACTACCAGCGACACGATGATTTGGCGACGTCGTTTCTGCAGCTTCAGGTCGGGCCGGGCAATGTCCATAGCTCCTTATTTATGGCACGTGGGCCGCCAAGCGGCCGATCGCCCGTATCTGTATGATTCGGTGGCAATTGTTCACCATTGGAGTATCCAAGGAGCCGTGAAAACCGTCCGTTAATGGACAGAGGTGTCCATTTTCGGACAGTTGGGAGTCGCCACCCTTCCCATCCAGTCTTGACCGCATTTATCGCTGAAATTTGTTGGAGAACATCGCGAGGCAAGCGGGTGACCATCGTACTCTTTACCCAAACTCACAGGTCACTACAATCCCGATTAGGATCGCGGACCAAAAATAACCAATTCAGGTTACGCAAGTGCGGACGGCAGGAGAAGTGTGCTTCCGCGTTTGGCCCAAAAACAAGCCGGAGAAAAAAGTCCGGGCAACCTCGTTTCGGGAAGGTTTCGCAAGATGAAATGCCGAGTCATCGCTGTTCTGGGAACACGCCCGGAGGCCATAAAACTGGCTCTGGTCATCCAGGAGTTACGCCGCCGCTCCGACGAATTTGAGACGGCGGTGGTCCACACCGGGCAGCACCGCACCATGCTGGAGAACGCGCTGAAGCTCTTCAAAATCAAACCGGACTTCGATTTGGACGTGATGCGTCCCAACCAGACGCTGAACTCTCTTACCGGGCGGGTGTTGGACACGGTGGAGAATGCCTGCCACCGCTTTGAGCCGCACATGATGTTGGTGCAGGGCGATACCACCACGGC
The DNA here is from genome assembly GCA_963834075.1 of uncultured Acidobacteriaceae bacterium. GTDB lineage: Bacteria > Acidobacteriota > Terriglobia > Terriglobales > Acidobacteriaceae > PALSA-270. Next base: position 162,064 of record CAWIAH010000010.1, on the reverse strand, counting down.
CTTTGCAGCTTCGTTGGCGGCATTCTATTGCAAGACTCCGGTGGGACACATCGAAGCGGGACTTCGCAGTAACGATATCTACAATCCTTTTCCGGAAGAGGTCAACCGCCGCCTGGTATCCGTAATGGCGGAAATTCATTTCGCACCCACCGCGCTCTCGCGCGACAACCTGGTATTTGAAGGAGTGCCGACCGGGAAGATCGTAGTGACCGGTAACACCGTCGTGGACACACTTCAGGCTTTAAGCCAGTTACCCGATTCGTGGGAGAACACGCCACTGGCGGATGTTCCGCGAGATGGAAAGCGGTTGGTCCTGGTTACGTCGCACCGGCGGGAGTCCTGGGGAACTGACCAGGAAAGTATGTGTCTGGCTCTCAAAGATCTGGTGCGAAAGCATGAAGACATCCGGGTGATTTATCCGGTGCACATGAATCCCAACGTCCGCGGCACGGTGAATACGTTGCTGCAGGGGGCGGACCGCATTCATCTGGTAGAGCCTCTCGACTACCTCGCCTTTGTTAGCTTATTGCGCTGCTGCTTTCTGGTGCTCACCGATTCTGGTGGCGTGCAGGAAGAAGCCCCGACCTTTAACAAGCCAGTTCTCGTATTGCGGAAGGTCACGGAGCGGCCGGAAGCCTCGCAATTCGGCATGGCAAAGATCATTGGCATGTCGCGGGAGCGAATCGTTGAGGAGGCCGATCTTCTGCTTAACGATCACGAGGCATACAGCGACATGTCAGACGGCGCGAATCCTTATGGGGATGGTCATGGACGGGAAAGAATTGTGGAGGCGATCGCGCGCTGGCATCGCAAGGAAATGCCTCTGTTGCCTGAGGAAAAACAGTTCAAAGTTCCGCCGCGGCCGACACCTCGCCGGCGGAAGGAAGATTTTGTCGAAAAGGCAACGGCGGTTACTGCTGGGCAGCCGTGACCTCTTGTCAGCTTCTATCGCTTCCGGTGCGCCATGATTTACGTTCTTTATTCCATCGTCTGTTTGATTTGCGTTTATACCGCGCGCCACTACTGGTTCACGTTGAATCGGCTGTTTGGATTTCAACGTCATCCATACATTGATATTGATGCCGCCGATTGGCCGCCGGTGACCATTCTCGTCGCGGCGCACAATGAGGAGAAGGTCATCGCCAACATTCTTCAGGCGCTGATGACCGTCCACTATCCCGCGGACAAGATGCTGATCGTTCCCGTCAACGATCGCTCCAAGGATGGAACCCGAGAAATTATTGATGACTTCGTGGCGAGGTTCCCGGGAAGGATTCGTCCTTTCCATCGCACCGAGGGCAAGCCTGGGAAGGCTGCAGCCCTAAAGGATGCCATGGAATTGGTGGAGACTGAGGTCATTTTGATTTTCGACGCCGACTACATTCCGGGTGCGGGTCTGGTCCGCCAACTGACGGCGCCCTTTTTTGACCCGGAGGTCGGAGGTGTCATGGGACGAGTCGTGCCCATGAATGTGGATACCAACCTGCTGACGCGTTTGCTCGATCTGGAACGATCCGGCGGCTATCAGGTGGATCAGCAGGCGCGCATGAATTTAAGACTGGTGCCCCAGCATGGAGGGACGGTGGCAGGAGTACGGCGCAGCGCGCTGCGCGAGATTGGTGGCTGGAACGAAAACTCGCTCACCGAGGATACCGACTTAACCTATCGCCTGTTGCTCCATGGATGGAAGACGGCATACCAAAACCGATCGGAATGTTATGAAGAGGTCCCGGAGACCTGGACGGTCAGGATCAAACAGATTATGCGCTGGGCCAAGGGCCACAACCAGGCAATGGTGGCTTACGCCATTCAGCTGTTGACGGGGGAGCATCGCGCAACTCTGCGCGAGCGGATTGATGGAACGCTTTTGCTGGGAGTTTATGCGATGGCGCCGTTGACTCTCATCGGATGGGGTCTCGCGCTTGCCGTCTTCTATCAAGGCGTTGCGCCGTTGCACGGGATCATCGCTCTGTTATGCCTCACGGCGTATGCGGCGATCGGCAATCTGGCGGCATTCTTCGAAATCGCCGCCGCCGTGCGGTTGGATGGAAATCGCAAGCGAATCTGCCTGCTGCCCTTCCTGATTGTGGGATTCGTGGTGAGCATTTTTTCGGTGTCTCGCGCCGCCGTGACCCAGTTGCGGGATAGCCTGACCGGCGCGGAATTTCATTGGGACAAGACGGAGCGCTTCCGGAAGGCGACGCCGTGAATAGCTTTCTTGCCGTACTGATCCTGATCGCTATCACCGGCGCGCTGCTTACCCTGCCATTGTTACCGGCGCTGAAAGAGTTGAAAGAGAAGGCGGACGCGGCACCGTTGAACGTGATTCAGCAGAATGCCGGAGAGGTGCGCCATTTTGCCGACAGTTTTCGCGCCTATCTGAAGGGCCTCGAACCGGACCTGGAGAGGTCTTCGTTGTCTGGAATTACGGGGATCGGTACTTTCCCGGATGGAACCGCCTACATGGTTCTTACCCAAGCTGACACGCTGTTCCCCACCCAGGACAATGCCTGTCCTGTGGTGTTGGCGGCCTGCGACGATCTTGTGGCTCCGGCCGGAATCACGTTCCCAAAGGATATTTACACCCGGGGTCATTTTGCCGGCGGCAAGAACAACACTTACCGCGCCATTCTAAGCGAGAAGAATCTCCATCTGGGAGCGTCTAGCCGCGTGACACGTTGGTTGCATGCGGCGGAAACATTGACCGCTGAGTCGGCATGCACCTTTCAGGGTCGGATTTCATCGGATCGCCTGGTGCGCCTGCAACGCGACTGCTCGTTCAGCCGTGTCCATGCGCCGCTGATCGCCACCGGAGATGTTGAGGCTCGAGATTCGGCCAAGCTGAGCAACCTGAATGGAACGCAAGTCGCCGGTTCGACGGATCGTCTGCTCTACGACGGAGATTTCGCAATTGCGCCGCGTGACGTGATTCACGCCAACATTGTGGTCCGGGGGAATTTAGTGATCGGCGCCGGGGCGCGTGTCTACGGCAGTTTGAAGTCCGGCAAGAATATGACTCTGGAAGATGGAGTGTGCGTGGAGGGCAGTTTGATCAGCGCGGAGCGAATGCATATTGGCAGAGAGTGTTCGGTGTATGGCCCGATTATTGCGGAGCGTGGAATGTTTGTCGGATCGGCTACGGTTTGCGGAGGTCCCTCGCGTCCTACAACCGTGACATCGCCTGCGATTGAGGTGCAGGAAGGAGCCTTGGTGTTTGGCACCTTGTGGGCGAGAGAATTTGGCCGGGTGGTGGGGGCGGCATGAAATTCGGTAAAGCCATCATTCTGGCAAGCGTGGTCATTCTTCTGGTGCTCGCGCTGAGATGGCACAAGCGGCGGCAGATCGACCCGACGGCGGATCGCATTCTGTTGTTGCTGCCCGATAACACAAATCTCTCCGACCCGAGAGTTACAGTCTGGCTGGATGCCGCCAATGAAGAAGGCTTGCACGTAATTGCGGTTCACGATTCAGAATTCGTTCGTCCGTTTGAAGGCGAGACGCGATGCGCGGGAATAATCATCCCCGATTCGATTCATCAGCAGGCAAGTGATTTGCTTGTGGGAAGCATTGAGCGCTTTGTAGCCAAGGGTGGCAGCCTCCTGCTGGTGTTTGACGCAGGAACCCTGTCATCTTCCGGCAGATACGCGCCGGGGCGTTCGCGGTTTTCGGAGCTGGCTGGAGTAGATTACGCACTCTACGACAAGCTCGGCGATAAGACCATCCAGTGGTCGCAGTTGAGTGGCATGAATTCGGTCGTGCGGCAACTGGAAATACCGCCGGGAAAATATTATCCGTTGCAAGCCGCGGTCAGCGATAAGAGCACGGGACAGAACGATTTCGAAGTTCAACTGACTCGTTATAAATATGGAGAGCTGGATTACCCAAGTTTCGTGACCGCCGGCAACTATGGCGGAACCACGCTTTTTCACTCGGCGGCCGGACTGGTAGTGGGCGAGCGCCACTATCAGCAGGGATCTGTATTATTTGCCAACCTTCCGCTCGGCTATCTCACCGTCAATACCGACGGCCTGTTGTTGCACGCATTTCTACGATATTTCGGCGACCGCATGCTGCATTTGCCGCGGCTCATGTCGGTTCCAGACGGGGTCGGCGGGTTGGTGCTGAATTGGCACGTTGATTCAAACGCCGCCATCAAGCCTCTGCACGAAATTGATTCATGGAGTCTATTGAAGCAAGGACCGTACTCGATTCATATTACGGCTGGTCCGGACACATTCGCCATCGGCGATGGGCAGGGATTCGACGTCGAACATAATCGCGTGAGTCAGGAATTCGTTCACCGCTACGAAGCGCTCGGCGATGCCATCGGCAGCCATGGTGGCTGGATTCACAACTACTTTGCCGAGCACGTTGAAACTGATGACCCACTCACGCTCGAACCCTTCCTCGCGATGAATAAGAGTGCGCTCGAGCACGTCGGCGGGAAACCCGTGGTCGAATACTCCGCGCCAAACGGAGATCAGCCATCGTGGGTTACACATTGGCTCGAAGCTCACGGCTTTCTGGCGTACTACTTCACCGGCGATTCCGGCATGGGGCCAACCCAGGGCTATCGCGATGGCGTGCGCGAAGGGAAAAATATCTGGGCGTTTCCCATCGTCCATCTCAACCGCGCTGCCAGCTTTGAAGAAATGGCGAAAGGCGGCTATCCCTCAAACGAAGTGGAAAACTGGCTGAAAGAGGTGGCTGACTTCGCCGCCAGCCGGCGTACCGTGCGCCTGGTGTACTTCCATCCTGGCGGAATTTTGCAGTATCACGCCGTTTTCGACCATTGGCTCCAGGAGACTGCACAACTGAAAGGCGAAGGACGTTTTCGTTGGTACACCATGACGGAACTGGCCAATTTTCTCAACTCGCGCACCCAGGTGAGGTGGGAGGTCACGAACGAATCGGGAAAATTGATGGTGGAGGCATCCCACCCCGTCACCCTTGAACACCAAAGCTGGTGCATGCCTGCGGCCAAATTTTCTGAGCCCATGGTCGTGAGTGGTTCGGCACAAGTGGTCAAGAACGAAGAAAACTGGATGGTGATTGCCGGAGCGGGAAGGAATCTGCGCTTCCAGACTGCGGTGTTGGCCAAATGAATAATTCTCGAAATGGTTGGTATCCACTCGCATGTCTGCTTGTGCTGCACAGCTTTTTGGCAGTCGTAAAAGGGCAAGCGCAGCAAGCTCCGCAATCGCCAGCTGCAACCGCGAATGCGCCGGCTCAATCTCTTGTCAGCGCCCCCGCCGACACAGATGTTAAGCCTTTAACCAACTACGTGGAGAGCGGAGGCAATTACCTGACGCTTACCAACGGATTTGGCTATTGGGCGGGCGGTTATTTTAAGGGCGTCTACGAAAAGGGAAACAGCGTTTGGAACGCCGAAGTGAATGGCCAGCATGAATTCAACGACGCCGGCGTTTATGTCGGCGTAGGCGATACATACACCTTCAACTCGGATTGGTATGGGGCGCTGACGGTAGGCTCCAGTGTTGGAGGGTTTTTCTGGCCGCGCTTTCGGACGGACGGCTTCATCAACAAGAAGTGGCTGGGGCGCAAGCAATGGATCACGACGTTTGGGGTCGGCTACTACTCGGCCAAAGATGTGCACCGCGACACCAGCTTTTTTCTGGGCACGACCTACTACTTCGATAAGCCCTGGGTAGTAGAGGAGGGCGTCTATCTAAACCTGAGCGATCCGGGGAAGGTGTTTTCGCCGGCGGGATTCGTCGCCGTAACCCAGGGACGTGAGAAGCACCATTATGTGACGGTGCGTGCCGGTCTGGGGGTAGAAGCCTATCAGTTGATCGGGCCGACCACCAGCCTGGATGACTTCCAAAGCCAGACGTTGACCATCACAGTGCGGAAGTGGATGGGTGAGAATTGGGGCTTCAATTTTGTAGCCGACTACTATCACAATCCCTACTACATGAGAGGCGGAAGCACGCTTGGAATCTTCAAAGACTTTTGAGCGTGATGTGGCTACGCCACCCACCACCGTCCCAATTAATTTGGCGCCGTCGGTTCGCGGCCATCGGGGTGGCATCATTCCCATGCACCGGGCGCTGGCGCATTTTCAGCTCGGTCCGTGGCACCTGGTTACGGCAATTTCGCTCTGGATCTTTTTCTCAGTGATCTGGATCGAGTGTTTGCCCTGGATATGCATGCTGTGGGCAAAAATTTTCGCTTTGGGGCTTCGCTTCTTGCCTCTACATGCGGATCTTCTTTTGACGGAACGGCTGGTGACGCGAAACCTTCGTCTCGAAATTCCATACCTTGCGATGGCGGCGCTGCCACCCAGCCTTATGCAGTGGGCGGTGACTTGCCTAATAGCCATTGCGGTGCTTGCCTTCACCTTCTTTTTGCCGAGCCAGTGGATTCCCTTGGTTTATGTTCTGCGGGGAGTTGTATTGGTACAAGCGACCGCCTTGATCTATTTCGCGGTCTTCCCAACCAGTTTCCCGCATACTCCCGAAAGTTATCTGGGAGGTTTTGCTGAGGCGGGACTGGTGCTGGTCTCTCTGGTTCCGTTGCTGCTGGCTTTAACCTATTACATCTTTGATTTCGGCCTGATGAAGAAGGCATTTCTCACCTGCGCCGTCATGACGCACCTGATGTTCTTCATCCCGCTGCAAGTTCTCTTGCAGGCTCTGATTTTACAGAAGACAGTTTTATTCATGCCTCTGCTTTACATCGTATTCGGCATGCCTGTAGATGTTCTTCTGATCATTGCCTTCTATTCGTGGGGAATGAGCTGGTCATTTCGGGTCGTCGGCACCACTTAATCTCTCTCCGCATCTCGCGCAAACCCTAACTTCGTGCCCCGTTCTGCATTCCTTACTCCGAATCAGGCTCGGCTTTTGGAGCGTATGATTGTTGCCGGATTCAGGCCGCTTGCGACTCCGCAAATCCGCAGCGACTTTAGTTACAGGAGAGACCAGTTGAGTAAGCGTGTCCTAATTCTTGTCCCGGTACTATTGGCATTTAATCTCTGCACGGCCACGGCTCGCGCGTTGTGGAAGAGCCCGGGCGCCATGACCGCACAGACTCCGCGGGGCGATCGAATCACGTTTTCGAACCGCGTGGCGAATGTAGCCATTCAGATTCTGGCTCCCGACCTCGTTAGAGTCAGGATGACGGTTGGCCAGGCGGCCGGACCAGACTATTCTTGGTCTGTCATCAAAACCGAGTGGCCCACGGTTGATGTGCAATTCTCCGGTAATAAAACCACGAAGATCATCAAAACCTCTGCGCTTGAAGCACGAGTGCAGCTTTCTCCTTTTAAGATCTCGTTTTTCGATCCCAGCGGGCGGTTGATCTCCAGCGATGCGCGCGAAATGGGATGGGATGGCGAACGGGTGCGTGCCTGGAAAAACATGCCTCCTGACGAGCATTATTTCGGCCTGGGAGAAAAGGCCGGAGCGCTCGATAGGCGCGGCCGCGCCTACGTATTGTGGAACACCGATCCCGCGGGCTACGATGCCCTGACCGATCCCATGTATCAGACGGTCCCGTTTTTTATCGGTATCCGTGAGGGGAAGGCATACGGAATTTTCTTCGACAACACCTATCGTTCCACATTCGATATGGGAGCGGAATCCGCCGACACTTATTCTTTTGGGGCCGATGGTGGCAGCATGGACTACTATTTTTTCGCTGGCCCCGATCCCAAGCAGATCATCAGTCGCTACACGGAGTTAGTGGGCCGTGCCCCTTTGCCGCCAATGTGGTCTCTGGGCTATTTGCAAAGCAGCGCTTACTACACCCCGGAAAGTACGGTTCGTTTCGTGGCGGAGAATTTTCGCCGCCGCCACATCCCCTGCGACGCGATTTTTCTGGACACCATTCACATGGATGCCGACCGCATTTTTACCTGGGATAAAAAAGCATTTCCCAACCCGCCGAAAATGATTTCCGATCTTCGAAAAGACGGATTCCGCATGTTTGCCATTATTGATCCGGGAGTGAAGGCGGAAAAAGGTTACTGGGTTTATGACCAGGGCGTAGCAGGGGACTACTTTCTCAAACGCAGGAACGGGGAACTCTATATCGGGGAAATCTGGCCCGGCAAATCCGCGTTTCCCGATTTCACCTCCGAGAAAACGAGAGACTGGTGGGGCGGTTTGTTCGCAGGATTTACCAAGGATGGCCTCTCCGGATTTCTTACTGATATGGACGAGCCGACGGTGGACGCCTTGCCGATGGACACCGGCTGGAGTCCGACGACATTCCCTCCCGATGTGGTTCATTACGACCATGGACTCGAAAGCCCGGATGCAAAGAATCACAATGTGTATGGTCTGCTGATGACCAGAGCCACGCGGGAAGGCTTGCTGCGGTTGCACCCGAATGAGCGGCCCTTCGTGATTACCCGTGCCACATACGCAGGCGGCCAGCGCTACGCCGCGCAATGGACAGGTGACAACGTGGGCACGTGGGAGGATCTGCGCACCAGTTTGCGAACCGTAATGGGTGCGGGCATCTCCGGCTTGCCGTTCTTCGGCTCCGATGTCGGCGGCTTTATCGGTTATCCCAGCCCGGAGCTATATACCCGCTGGCTGGAAGCCGGCGTCTTCCATCCTTTATTCATTACGCATTCCGGCAATCAGGACCACACGCTGGATCCCTGGTCATTTGGCGGAGAGCTGGAGGCGATCAATCGCCGCACCCTGGAACTGCGTTATCGACTCTTGCCTTATCTCTACAACTCTTTTTATGAATCCACGCAAACCGGCTTGCCCATTATGCGGGCTTTGCTGCTGGATTTTCCCGCGGACAAAACAGTGATGGATTTAACCCCCGATTCCCGGACTTATGAGTTTCTATTTGGAAACGATTTGCTGGTTGCTCCGGTGGTTACTGACGGCGAAACCGAAAGAAGCGTTTATCTGCCCGCCGATACCTGGTACGACTTCTGGAGTGGCAAACGCTACACCGGTCCGGCCACGATCACGGTGGACGCGCCGCTGGGATTTATTCCCATGTTCGCGCGAGGGGGTGGGATAATCCCCATGCGGCAGCTCGTCGAACATACGGATCAAGCGCCTATCGATCCTCTGACGTTTGAAATCTATCCTGCGGCTGATAGCGCCCGCACTTATTATGAAGACGACGGTATTTCGATGGATTATCAGCAGGGAAAATATCTTCTGCAGAATTTGCAGGTGCAGGATGACGGCGCGCAGGTAAGGGTGAATGTCTCGGCGCGCAAAGGCAGCTATATCCCAGCGAATCGCTCGCTAGTGCTGAAGATCCATGGATTCAACCGGCCTCCGCAAAGCCTGGTTTTAACTGGGCGTACCTTGCAGATCGGATTCGATCCGGAAGCGCTGGCGTCGATGGCCGAGGGTGCACAATACGAAGCCACCACGGGCACAGTTTGGATTAAGACACCCGACGAAAGCGCAGGGGACGAGGTGCAGATTACGAAATAAGCTCCGCGCTCTCGATTTCGAGATTTTCTGCCTGCAATGCCCAGCCACTGCTCACCAACGACGTGGGGACCAGAAGGTGCGAAAGCAGGAGGGAGGTCATCGCACATCCCAAATTAAGCAGGCGGCAACAACATGCCCTTTTCCAGGTGCCGGATTACATGCGCGTAAGACGCGGCATGCGGATCGTGAGTGACCATCACGATGGTTTTATGAAAATCCTCATTGAGACGCTTGAGAATTTCGAGAACTTCGGTGGCGGAGTGACTATCGAGATCTCCGGTCGGCTCATCGGCCAGTAACAGCGTGGGATCGCTGACAATCGCGCGCGCGATGGCCACGCGCTGTTCCTGCCCGCCGGAGAGTTGTTTCGGAAGATGATTGATCCGTTCTTCCAACCCGACCAGTCTCAACGCCGTTAGCACATGGTCGCGCCGTTGCTGCGCATTCAACTTGGTGAGTAACAGCGGCAACTCAACATTCTCAAACGCGGTGAGCACCGGAATCAGGTTGAAGGTTTGAAACACATACCCTATATGGGTGTTGCGCCAACGCGCCGACTGCGAGTCGCTGAAGCGAAAAATATTCTCCCCCAGAACCAAGAGCTCTCCGGCCGTCGGCTTATCAATCGCGGCAATCATATTCAACAGCGTTGTCTTGCCTGAGCCGGACGGCCCCATGAGCGCAAGAAACTCGCCGGTCGCGATTTCAATCGAGACATCGTCCAAGGCCTTGACCTCGAATGCGTCCCGCTTGAAGACCTTACTGACATTACGGACTTGCACAACCTTGGTCTGAGTCGAGGTTTGCGGAAGAGTCGGAGCTGTGCTCATGATTGTCCCTTGATTTTGATTTTGTCGCCGTCTTTCAAGTCGGGCGCTGAGGTGATGACATCTTCCCCGCCATTGAGTCCTTGTACCAGCACACCGCCGCTGCGTTGCGCCAGAATTTTTACTTCGCGCGCCGTCGCCTTGCCATCGAACGCAAGCAAAACAATTTTCTTCCCGTCGCGGTCGCGAACCGCCGCGGATGGCACAAAAATACCTTCGGGCTGCGCGGCCGTAGACCTCGTTTCATCCGCCAAAAATTTTACCGTCGCGTTCATGTCGGGCCGCAAATGCGAATCGGGATTGAGAATCTGTACTTTTACCTGCACGGTCGCCTTGGCGCGATTGGCTTGAGGTGAAATTTCGGCAATGACCCCATTCCACTTTAGATCGGGATAGGCGTCCACTGTGATGATTCCTTTTTGCTCTGGACCGAGCTTAGCGAAATCATCCTGTGCGATATCGAGTTCCACCTGCAAGTCGTTTAAGTCTGCCAAGGAAACCACCATGCCCTGTGGGCCGCCCTCGGCGGTGCTGGCAAATCCCGAGGTCACCAGTTCGCCCTTTTCAGCTGAGCGCTCCAGAATCGTCCCCGTCACGGGCGCGCGAATCACAGTGGCATCCAGCAAAGACTTGGCATAATCAGCCTGCCCTTGCGCTTGTTCCAGAGCGCCGCGGGCACGTTCTACTTCTTCCTTCCGCGGACCGAGCTTAGTCAACTGGAAACTCTTGTCGAGCGAATTGACCCGTTCCTGGTCGGCTTCAAACTTGGCCGTCGCATCGTCAAGAGCTTGCTTCGAAAGCACGCCCTGCGCGGTGAGATCGCGAGTGCGATCTAAGGTGATCTTGTCATCGGCCAGCGTGGCGCGGGCTTCATCGAGATTGTGTTGAGCCTGCTGAATCTCTTCCGGACGAGATCCGTTCTGCAGTTCTTCGAGATAGGCTTTTGCGTTTTCCGCCGCGCCTCTCGCCTGCTCATACTGTGCGCGGAATTCATCGTCCTCCAGGCGCACCAGAACCTGTCCCTCTTTAACTTTGTCTCCCTTTTCCACGCCAATCCATTTCACCCGTCCCGTGACTTTGGAATTGAGATTAATTTTGTGGTGGGCGACGATATATCCGCTGGCGGAGAGTACCACCCCGCCAACATCGCTGCTCGGCGCCGCCGCGCGTACCACCTCGACCTCCGGCGCGTCATGTGCGAGCAAACGATAGGCTGCCGTGACCAGCCCAAGGAGAACGAGCACCCCGATTCCGATCACGATGTAGCGCCGCGCCCATACCGGAGGTTCGCCCTCGCCGCTGGCGCGCGCACTGCGATCAATCCGCAGGCTTTGCAGGTCTTCGTGTTTGGTGTCAATTGGCATAGAACTAACAACACATTTCGAACGATTCGTTCCTGAAATCTTCGCCCTAATCTCTCAACGCCGCGAGAATCTCGCGCCGCGCCGCGTGCCAGGCGGGCGCAAATCCGCCCAGAACTCCCATAATGAGAGCAAATGCCACGGCGCTGATGATGACTACGGGCGTCATTTGCAGGCTGAACACGACTTCACTGAACGTCACCTGATTTTGTGTTCCCGTCGTCATGCCATTGAACGGCAGCATCAGCAGAATTCCCAAGGTTGCGCCCAGCAGCGACAACAACACAGATTCCAGCATGAAAGAAGTCAAAATGCTGGGACGCGAAAATCCGATGACCCGCAGTGTGGCGATCTCGCGCCCGCGATAGGCCACGGCAGCATACATGGTATTGGCCGCCGCGAAGCAGGATCCCACTGCCATAATGAACGCCACAATCCAGCCCACAATCTTGATGGGCTCCCCCGACTTGGTCTGCGAAGCGTAATAGTCGGGCTCGAGTAGCCCGTTCAGTTCCAGTCGCTGATCGTCATTGGCACGATTTTTCAGCGCCTGAGCTGAGATTGGATCAGTCGCCCTCACCAGGACCGAGGAGTAGACGGTGCGCTCAAAGTCCGTAACCAACTGATTGATGTCGCCCCAAATCTCGGAGCCGTGCGCCGTACCACTCGCGTCAAAAATTCCTACGATCGGCCAATCGCCCTTACCGATGTGCACCGTATCGCCAATGTTGGCATGCTCAAATCGCTGGTTGATCGAATTGCTGACCACCACCTCGCGCTGACCCGGTGCGAACCAGCGTCCGGCGACGATATGAATCTGCGGCCGCATCTCGATTCCCAACGGGGTAAGAAATCGTGTGGTGACATTGGTCTCACCCGTGCCTCCTTTGCGCGGAAGCACCACTACCAGAATATCTTCCCCGGAAACCAGAGGCTCGCCCTTGCTGTTCCTGGCGACGCCCGGCAGGTTCTTCAAAATCTCCACCGCATCCCGCGATACGCCGCCGGCGGCGAGTTCCGAATCAGATCCCTTGCGCAGCATCAGCACGTTGAGCGGATCACCGGTGCTGCCAAAAGCGCGTCCCAACCCCGCGAGCAGAGCCATGATGAAGACGGCGGTAGCGACTGTGAGCGCGATCCCAAGAGCGGTCATAATCGTTAAGCTCTTGCGAAGCCGCAGATTGCGCAGGTTATAGCTGAGGGGAATCGCCATGTTGTTCTCTCGTTGCTTTACTCACCCAAGCAAAATTTACCCGATATGCCGCAAGCCATCCACAATGTTGATCTTTGCCGCATGATACGAAGGCACAAAGGAGCTGGCAAAACCCACCACCGCGGCAATGCAAAGAGCCGCCAGTATTGTCAGCGGCGTCACTTTCATGCCAGTGAAATAGCCACCCTGGGCTGCCATTCCGGTGACGATAAAGTAGCAGAGTAATGATCCGATCAATCCTCCCACCAGCGAGAGTGAGACCGCTTCGCCCACAAACAGCCCCAGAATGCTGTTGCGCGTGAAGCCAAGCGTTTTCAATACCGCAACTTCTCGCGTGCGCTCGCGAATGGACATTGCCATCGTATTAGCCGATACCAGCAGAATGGTGAATACCACCGCCAGGCAAATACTCATGATGAAAGCCTTGATATTGCCCAGCATTCCGATAAAACCTAACTGGAAGGCGTGTTCGCTTTCACTCTTGGTTGGCGTGTCCGCGTTGCGGAACTCCTCATCGATCGCTCCGGCTACGCGGGAAACGGAGTCCGGCGAATCGGCCAGCACCGCGAAAAAGCCTTCTTGTCCTTTGAGCTTGGGAAAGCCTTCGTCAATGTAATCCTTGTTGAAATAGATGGACTGAGTTGGGTCCGGTGGCGTAAAGATTCCCCGGATGGTTAACTCCAGGTCCACAGGAAAAATCTTGCCGGTAATATTGAGGCGATCGCCGATTTTCCAGCCAAATTTATTTGCCAGACCGGCATCGACAATGGCGCCGGCGCGGTCATGCTGCCACGCTTCCAGTTGGTCTGCCGGCATCTTGAACTCTGGATAAACTTTGAATAATTCCTGCGGATCGGTGCCGAACTGGGCGAAGTAATGCTCCGGCTTGTCGTCCATGTATTGGCCGCCAAACCATTGTTCGTTCACAACTTCCTTCACCCCGGGAATTGCCTGAATCTTCTGCCGGTAGTAGCTGGGAAGATTGAAAACCAACGAAACCTTGTGGCGGACGATGAGGCGCTGAGCGGATTGCGCGCTGGGTTTGCTGTCGTAAAAGCTGCGCCAGATGGTGATCAGGAAAGTGAGCAACAGCAGCGAACCGCCGATGCTGAGCACGGTGAGCACACTGCGGCGTTTGTTGCGAAAGGCGTTCTTTCGGACAAAGCGTGAGAGGGTCATGGCGTACTCCCGGAAGCGCAGCAGCCCACAGTTAGGACAGGATATCCGATTGGCATCGGCCTCACAACCAGCCCTGACGGCTAGCCGAGCGCATACCAAAGACCCCGCAGCTATCGCGGGGATTCAAAGGCGACGCACCTTGGGAACGAGTTACGGGCGGCACTCAGAAATCGAGAACCGCACCGTCAGCCGCAACCGCATCCATATTTAAAATGACCTCTTGCTTGAAGGGGTGCTTAGCCGCTTCTTTTTCGTTGACTTCGATTCCCAGCCCGACTGCTTCTGGAATCGCCCAGTATCCATCGGTGGATTTCAAGGAATGTTGGACCACATCCCAGCGCCAGGGAACGTCGGTAAGCATATCTTCCTGGATCAGGAAGTTCGGTGTGGACAGCGCAAAGTGCAACGCGACTGCATTGGCGATGGGCCCCAACGGATTATGCGGTGCGACTCCCATGTAATAGGTTTCGGCAGCTGCGGCAATTTTCCGCGCCTCCCAAAGACCGCCGCAGTGGCAAAGGTCGGGCTGAATCACATGGCAGGCTTGGAGTTCAAAGACTCGCCGAAACTCATGCCGGGTCACCAGGCGTTCCCCGGTCGCGATGGGCACGTTCACGGCGCGGCGTACTTCCGCCAGAGCGTCAATATTTTCTGGGGGAACCGGTTCTTCACAGAAAAATGGCCGAAATTCCTGGATCGCGTTGATGTATTGAATCGCCATAGCCGGGAAGGTACGGCCATGAAAGTCAACCATGATGTCGATGGAGTCGCCCAGCGCGAGCCGCAGTTGCTCGATGGCCTTGGCAAATTTCTTGGTGTAAGAAGCTCCCATCAACGGCTCGGAATAGGGGACGCAAACGACTTTTAGAGCGGTATACCCCTTCGCGACGACTTTGTGGGCCAGGTCCACCAGCGGCGCGGGATCAAAGGTGTGGTAAACCGCATTGCTCTCACCGCCGCCGAGATGGGTGTACATACGCACCCGGTCGCGCACATTGCCGCCCAGCAGTTTGTAGACGGGCACATTCAGCGACTTCCCTAAAATGTCCCAGAGCGCGTGTTCGATTCCGCTCACCGCACTCATGCCCACGATGCCGCCACGGAAAAACGGCATGCGGTACATCTTCTGGTAGAGGTACTCGATGCGAGTCGGATCTTCTCCCACGATCAGAGTCGCCAGGTCTTCCACTGCTCCAACAACTGCGCGGGTCTTCTGTTCCAGGCTCGCTTCGCCCCATCCGTAGAGGCCGGCCTGATCCGTCTCCACCTTGACCAGAACCCAATTGCGCAACTGCGCGTTCACTACAACGGTCTTTATGTTCGTAACTTTCATTTGGCTCCTAACAGAGTCCTCATGTGGATTCTGATCGACGGCTCTTTAGCCGGCGATCGCAAGCTCCTTCTCAATCTCTTCCAGGCTCTTACCTTTTGTCTCTGGAACAAACTTCAGCACAAATAGGAAACCGGCAAAACAAACACAGGCGAAAACCCAGAACGTGCCCGTCAGTCCAATGGCGCTGTTCAACAGCGGAAAAGTGAAAGTAACCACAAAACACGCAATCCACAAAGCGGAAACCGCGATGGAGACCGCCATGCCCCGCACTTGATTGGGGAATATTTCGGCAATCAGAACCCAGGTGATGGGAGCCAGCGAGATGCCGTAACATCCGATGGCGCCAAGCGTAAGCAAGAGCGGGGGCAGCCCCTGCAGGCCGAAGTGATACGACAGGCCGATCATAACGTGCAGTACCCCGACCGAGATGCATCCGAACAACATCAAGGGTCGCCTGCCGAATTTGTCCACCATGGCAAAGGCGATCAGCGTGGTCGCCAGACCGATTGCGCCGGTGGCGACGATATTCAGCATGACCCCGCTGACCCCGTAGCCCGCCGCGCGGTAGATATCTTCGGCATAGTTGAAAATGACATTGATCCCGCAGAATTGCTGAAGAACCGCGAGCAAGACTCCAATGCCAACGATCTTCGCGATGTGCGCCCGCAGCAATTCGCGCCACGGACTGCCGCCACGGAAATCCTGTTCCGAGGTTTCGCGAATTTCTTTCAATGCCGATTCCGCATAATCGTCGCCACCGATCTTGGACAGCGTCTTTCTGGCTTCTTCACTTCTTTCATTTACCGCGAGCCACCGAGGACTTTCGGGAAGAAACAGGGAGCCTACAAAAAAGATGGCGGCAGGAACCGCGACCGCGCTGAACATCCAGCGCCAACCGTATTGGCCGTTCCACGAGAGCCGAATCATCTCATCCGTGGCGTTATTCGGGACCTGCTGTGCAATAAGCCAGTTCACGATCTGGGCCACCACCACCCCCGAACCAATGCCCAACTGATATACAGCTACCAGGCGGCCACGCCAGGGCGCGGGGCTCACCTCCGAAATGTACGTAGGAGATAAATTGGAAGCGACGCCAATGGCCACGCCCCCTGCAATCCGCCAGGTCACGAATAAAGCGAATGTATTCGCCCAGCCGGTGAGTATGGAAGAGACGGCGAAAAGAAGTGCCGCCGCAATTAGCATTTTCTTGCGGCCAATGCGATCGCTCAGCGCTCCTGAAATCACCGACCCAAGCAAACAGCCAAGCAGGGCGCAGCTGTTGGCCCATCCAATCATCTGGGCGCTGCTCAATCCGAAATAACGTTCGTAGAAAGGCTTAGCGCCGCCGATGACCACCCAGTCATAGCCAAACAGTAAACCACCCAGCGCAGCCACCATGGTGATGAGAACCACGTAGCGCGCATTGAAGTGTGCTGTTTTGGCTACCGCCGGACGCTCTGTGTTGGGTATTTGCAATTATCGGGTGATATGATGAACCGAAATCTTAGCATGGCACATTGATTTTGGGCGCATGGCCCGCGGGCCTGCTCTCCGCTTAGATCCCTTGAGAAGATTGTCCGGAGGGAACCGCCAGGGGTTGACGGTCCTCATGTCCCAACCTGCTGCGCATGCCGGTTGCCGATACGGCAATCACTTTCTCCATGTACTTCTTGGCGGCGCTGGGATTGCCATTGGCAATGGCATCGAGCACGTCTCGGTGAAGCGGCAGTGAAGCGGAAAACGGTTCCACCGCGGTGGAAGTTATGGCAAAACTGATCCGGAGCAGGACTCGACTAAGTTTTCCCACATGTCTCAGCAGCTCGTTGTGTGCGGCTTCCTGAATAGCGTCATGGAATCTAAGGTCAGCAGCATTATACCCCTCCCAATAATTGCTGGCGCGACGCATATCCTCCCATGCGGAACGTATTTGCGCCACATCTTCCGGAGTCGCTCTCAACGCCGCCAGCTCCGCTGCAGTAGGTTCAAAAATCCGTCGAAGCTCGCAGATATTGTCGAAAAAGTGTTCGTCAAAGCCGGTTTCAGAGATCCATTCCAAAAGCTGGGGATCGAGTAAGTTCCAATCTTTTCGCGGACGGACCCGCGTGCCGGTCTTCGGACCGACCTCGAGCATTCCTTTTGCCACCAGAACTTTGATGGATTCGCGCAGAATCGAACGACTCACCTGCAGTTCATTTCCCAGATCAGCCTCGTTGGGGAGCGTGGCCGTACCACCTTTCAGAATCTGCAAGGCCAGGTGGCGAACAACTTTGTCGTGCAGCGATTCTTTCCGGATCATTCAGCTCTCACTCGCAAAATCATACTCTCATACCCAAAAGCCATTATAAATCCCGCGACTTTGAAGGCTTGAGAGGCCAGCAACTCCAGCTCAAAGGAGAGTCAATCATCCTATTAAATTATTATCTTGACAATCATCATATTAGCATACTAACTTCCTCCGCGCGCATTGGTTTGGGTTTTGTTCGTAGTTTGCTTGTAGAAACGAAAACCAGCCTCTAGAGCGGCGGCGCGACCGGCACCAATCCTAAGCGTGCGAAGGGATGAACAGATGCTTTTATTCGACAAAAACTGGCGGGGAAATCGGCGCTCCATGCATTACTTTGGCTCGGCTCTTGGCGCCAGCGTTTTGCTGTTACTTTTCGGCGTTTCCGGGTCGTTCGCCCAAACGGGCCGCGCCAACATCACCGGCACTGTTACTGACACTCAGGGGGCAGTAGTGCCAGGAGCCGCGGTTACGGCGACGAACACTGCCACGGGTGTATCCGTTCCAACCACGACCAATGGATCGGGGGCCTATTCGATCCTGCAGCTTATCCCGGGTACCTACACGATTAAGGTGGAAAAGGAGGGATTTGGGGCGCAGCAAAGAGAGCACATTACTCTGACTGCCGAACAAAATCTCGGGGCAGACTTCGGCCTGCAGCCCGGAAAGGTAAGCGAAAAGGTTACGGTCGAGGCTGGGGCCGAACTGGTTCACACTGAGAGCGCAGAGTTAAGCCAGACCATTAATGAACATGCCATTACCGAATTGCCATTGAATGGCCGCAACCCGGCCGATCTTGTGCTGCTGACCCCGGGAACGGTCAATCTGTTCGGGGGCATTCCCGGCCAGGGCGTTCAAACCTATACAACATTTCCTACGGAAGCTGCGGCTTCGACCAATGGCGGGCGGCAAGGTAGCACCCTGTACCTGCTCGACGGCGCCTACAACGAGGACAACTACCAACTGGCGGCGGCGCCATTTCCGAACCCAGATGCGACCCAGGAATTCACGGTCATTGGCAACAACTTCGATCCACGCTATGGCTTTGCTCCCGGCGGCGTGGTGAGTATCGTCACCAAGTCAGGAACTAACCAATGGCATGGCGATGTATTTGAGTTCTACCGCAACGGCAGTTTTAATGCGGAGGACTATTTCACTCACCTGACCAACGAAGTCCACCGCAATCAGTTTGGTGGTTCACTGGGTGGACCCATCGTAAAAGACAAGCTCTTTGTTTTTGGGAACTACCAAGGCACGCGGCAAAGCATCTTCAATGCCGGCAGCGGCGGCTATGTATGGACTCCGGCGATGCTGAACGGCGATTTTTCAGTTTACTGTCAGAATGGTTTTGACGCGCAGGGCCTGTGCAAAGACCGGGACGCGACGGGCACATTGGTGACCGACCAGATCTTTACCGCCAATCCGAACGGCTACCCTCAGGGGGGCGTGCCGCTGAGCGCGGTCCAAGGCCACCCAGCCAATGCGGAGGGCGCAGGCGGTTTGTACTACCCCAATAACATGATCGACCCCTCCACTTTCAGTCCGGGGGCGGTGAACCTGGCGCAAGTATTACAATCCGGCCTCACCCCGCAAAACCAGTACGGCAGCATCGAAGGCGCGGGCTACCCGACGCTTAACAACTTCAACGAGTTCACAGGTCGGGTTGACTACAATCTCAATGAGCGCAACCGGATCAGCGGGCGGGTGTTCGACAACTTCTTTAACCAGCCAGAATTTTGGGGCGGCAACCCCGTGGCCTCGAACCGTTCCTGGATTGTGAACTGGCAGAGCTATGCCGGAACCTGGACTTGGACCGTAAACCCGCACATCGTCAATAACTTAACCGGCTCTTACACGCGTATGTTCGACCACAGCAACAGCGGTATTAATCAGGCGAATGCGGGGAAAGGGCTTTGTTTCTCGCAGTTCATCACAATTGCTGACCAGCCATCAACGCCCGATTGCTCAATAGAAGGTTTGACGATCAACGGCGGCTATCAAAGCGCCGGAGGTTATCCGGGGAATTGGCAAAACTACAATGGATTGAACCGCTACACTTGGGGAATCACCGACAATCTGAGCGTTGCCAAAGGCAAGCATCTATATGTGGTGGGAGTTGATGTGTTGCGGCAATATTGGCAAGAGGCGACCGACTGGGCGGCGCTTCCGATTATCTCCTTCGGGGGTGGTCCACAAGGGCAATTCACTGGCAACGGCTTCTCGGATTTTCTGCTGGGAGATATGTCTTCCATCTATCAGGACGGAGGGGCCACTCAGATCACTCACGCTTGGTTGATTGAGCCCTACGTCGCTGATCAGATTAAGGTTAAACCGAACCTGACCCTTTCAGTGGGCTTGCGGTATGAACCCTGGATTGGGCCGACGACCCCAGAAGGACGCATCACCTACTACGTGCCGGGAGAACAGAGTACACGCTACCCGGGCGCCCCGGAGGGAATGCTCTTTCCAGGCGATGCGGGCGTCCCGAGTAATGGGACCCCGAGCGATTACAAAAAATTCTGGGACCCTCGCGTGGGACTTGCCTGGCAGCCTAAGGCTTTGCCCAATACCTCAGTTCGCGCAGCATTCGGCATGTATGCTACGCCGATTGACGATTCCTCCTACAACCACGCGTCGGAACTGGCACCGTTCAGCCCGTCTTTCAGTTGGGGAACAGGAACCTCGGGAACCGCCAATGGCAGTCCCTACACGGTCGGGATCATTCCCTTTGACAATCCATGGACGGCATACGCGCCGACGAGCGGCACAGATCCGTTTCCGCCGTTTGCCTCTCCCGGTTTTGCGCCGGGTTCGAATTTCAACTTCGCTCCGTTCGAACCCATCGGTATTCAGACCGCGTTCTCCCTCAATTACGACACCGGGCGCACGTACACCTGGAATATGAGTCTCGAACACCAGTTTGGCGCAAACTGGCTGGCCAAAGCCGCGTACGTGGCCAGCGAATCGGACCACCAATCATTCCAGAATGAAACCAACCCGGGGTTGCCGATCTGCGGTCCGGTCAGTGGAACGTGCGCCCAGGTTACGACCAATCCCCGCATCAACCCGAACTTCGGTTCCGTCGATGTCTACTATTCCGAGGGAACGGCGAGCTATCAGTCTGGTCAATTCACTTTGGAGCGCCGGATGTCGCACGGCCTGCAATTTACGGCCAACTACACCTACTCGAAAACCATTGACATCGCCTCCACGGGGACGGGAATCAACGGCGGTTATCTGGATGACCCGGGTTGCGTCAGCTGTAATCGAAGCAATTCCTACATCGACACGCCCCAGGTATTTGTAGCGAATTTCATCTACGAAACTCCGTCGCCGGCGGGATGGAACAGGGCAGCCAGACTGGCAATCGGGGGATGGCAATTGAGCGGCATCTACCGGGCGCAGTCGGGCATTCCATTCACGCTCTATTGCGGCTGTACTTCGTCATGGCAGGATGCGGGCGGTGATTGGGCGCAATATGCTTCGGGCGTTACCCGCGTTACTACTCACCCCCACGCCTTCCAGAATAACCCGCTGAATGGTGGGCTGACCGGTTACCTGGACCTGAGCAACTTTGACACCGCTGGGCCGCCACAAGGGTCTTCTGGCGACGTTGGGAGGACCCCAACTGGAGCTTTCGGTCCGGGGGTCAATACCTGGGATCTTGGCATGAGCAAGAACTTCCGGTTCACGGAGCGCTACCGCTTCCAGTTCCGCGCCGAAATGTTCAACGCCTTCAACCGGGTTACTTTCTCCCAGCCCAATAACAACACGGCGAGTGGCGCCAATTTTGGGCTGATCAACAGCACCAATAGTGCTTACCCGTCGCGCGTGATTCAGCTTGCGGGGAAGCTGTACTTCTAAGCACTGTGGACTGGCGGTGTCGCCAGTCCATCAGCTTTTAGAAGAGAGGATACCGCGTTTTTTCGCCTGCCTTCCATGCGATGGCAGGCAATTTTTCTGCATCTCAATTTTCGAACTTCATATACTGGGAGCATGATGGCTCAACCTGGTTTGCGGGCGAATGCGAGTTCGCTGGTTACGCTGAACGGTGCGTGGGAACGACACGCGCATGACAAACTCATCGATATTGTTGCGGTGCCTTCGTCGCTTCGCCCCTACGGTACGTACCGCCTTACACGCAGTTTCCTATTGCCTCATCTGTCAGCCTCGGAACGCGCAATTTTGCATTTTGAGGCGATTACTTACTTCGCCAGGGTATTCGTGAATGGCCGCGAACTGGGGGCTATGGCTCCGTATGTGCCCCACGAGTTCGATTTCACAGCGCACGCACTCGAAGGAAAAAATCTGATTGAAGTAGCGATCGTGGATGCTTGCCCTGAGGCGGATGGAAGTGGGAAAGACGCGCTCGACCTGGGCGTTACCATCGGATGGGAATGCTATGGCGGCATTATTCGAGATGTCTGGGCCGAGGTGCGGCCTTCGGCTTACATTGACAACGTCCGCTTCGCCTATCAACTCACGAGCGGTTATGGATCAGCCTCATGCCAGCCCCAAATCCTGGTGGATTCCAGTTCGGCTCAGGCGGTGGAGTATGAGATCGCCCTATCTTTCGGACCCACCGAAGTCGCTCGAAAATCGGGGAATACTCAGCTAAAAGCGGGTAGCAACGAGATTCCTGTGAGCTTCCAAGTGAACGCGCCGTCTCTATGGTCGCCGGATGTTCCGAACCTCTATCAATTGCGAGCCATGGTGAGAACTGCAGGGGGAGAACACCATTGGCAATGCCGCACCGGCTTTCGCGAAGTGGCCATCCGGAGCACGAGATTTGAGCTGAACGGCGAACCGATTGCGCTGCGAGGTATTTGCCGGATGGAGTTATGGAAGGACCAGGGCTTTACCATGACGCAGCAGCAACGCGCCCAAGACATGGCGGGCATCAAGAAGATGGGCGCCAACTTTGTCCGCTTGCAACCCTTCCCCCACGACCGCGGAATCATTGATCTGGCGGACGAACTGGGCTTGCTGGTCAGCGAGGAGCCGGGATATTGGTGGGCCGACTTCAGAAAATGCCCGCGATCGTTTATTGATCTAGGTCTCAACATTCTTGAGAGAAACATTCGCCGCGACTGGAATTCGCCTTCCGTGATGTTCTGGTTGCTCGGTAACGAGAGTTATTTCACGGTGAGTTATCTGAAAGAAGCAAAAGCGCTGTGCAACCGCGTGGATCCGATTCTGCGGCCTGTATCTATTGCGCACGAGAATGCCGAGCCGGCCGATGCGAAGAAGTTATTCGATGATTCGGGAATGGATTTCTATGATTGGCATGCCTACAGCTTTTCCAGAGATAAATTTATGACCTTGCCCGAGACCTTTGGCCCGAGCAAGCCTTTGACCTTTACCGAGTGGGGTTGGGAAGATGCAGGCAATGGCTGTATTTTCTATGAGCGTTACATGGACACCCTGCTCGAACAAGTTGAAGCTGGCCGCGTCGCCGGTTATATGTTCTTTGACTGGAATGACTACCCTGAATTCACTCGCGCGGACTGGTCTACCCCGGGTGACGGGACACTGATCTCAGGGGTGGTGAACGAGGCGCGCGAGATCCGCGAGCCGATTTATTCGCGGCTAGCAGGACTATTTGCGGGCAGGAAAGAGCATGTCGAAACGCCGCCGGCGAAACGACCGGCGGTTCTGCCCTTGCGGTCGATTCCGTTTCTACCGGGCAGCGATTTTGAAATCATGGATCTTCAGTCACTTGCCGAGGGAGCGAGCGGGCAGCAGGCGTGGGCGGCGTTGGAATCCTCGATGGAGACTTATTGGCAGAATTTGCATTCCGCGCGGAATCAATGGAAGCGAACCGGCGGGAAGTTCTCGCTATGGCGGGATCCGGAGCTGCACATTGGTAATGCGGCGTTCCGTTCCCCGCTGATCGACGGTTTCGTCCGTCCAGTCCTTCTCACCGTGGAAACTCCGGAGTTGAGGATCCCGGTTGATCGAGAATGCGTGCAGCTGCACATCCTCGGTCAAGTTACATTCCCTCGAGGCTATCCCGTCGAGGGCCAACATGCCGAGCAGATCGCTTTATACACTTTGCAGTATGCCAGCGGCAAGACGCAGGACCTGCCGGTGCGCAATGGCATCGAAGTGGCGCAAGCCAATCGAGTGTACCTCGCATCCCGGATTACACCGGTTGCCACGGCAGCTCAGCCAGCCCTGGAGTTTGAAAAAGACATTGTCCGGGAGCATTACCAACTATTACTGTGGTCGATTCCGCTCGCGGTGGGAGAAAAATTGGCCGCGATCCATTGCAAGTTAAACGAGGAGCAACCTGCGCTAGCCATTTTCGCAATTACGGCCGAGTTGCCGGCGAATCGGGCGTAACTCAATCAGGCATAGCTGTTCGAAACCGTAGCGGCCCGTTTGCTGCGCTCCGCGGTGATGCGTTCAAGATAACCGCGGCCCAGGAATGCTTTCATGGGATCTTCCGGCAAACCACGGCTGCGGCGCCAGTCCCGCAAGATGGGGCGGACATCATTCCAGAATGCGCCGCGCAAGCACTCTTCGGCCTCAATCAGTGAACAACTCTGCTGTAATTGCGCCAACACCGCATGGTCCACGAGGGCGGCTTTGGCATAAAGTTCCTGCGCAGTGACGACCGTCTGGATCATGGCTTCGATCTTGCCTTTCAGATTGTGGCTTTGGTCCACCATGTAGGCGATTTCCGCGGTTCCGCCGGAAAATTCGTAGGCTTGGATTTCATGAAAGATGCGAAAAACCTGATAGGGATCGATTGATCCGAGCGTCAAATCATCATCCGCATAACGGCGGTCGTTGAAATGGAAGCCGCCGAGCATGTGATGATGCAGAAGCCACGCCACGATCTGCTCAATATTCTGGGCCTGGTAATGGTGCCCAGTGTCCACCAAGACGAGCGCCTGCGGACCGGCTGCGCGTGCCAACAAGAACGCCATGCCCCAGTCGGCGATATCGGTGTGGTAAAACGCCGGCTCAAAGGGTTTGTATTCGACCAGCAAGCGCTGTTGTGGGCTCAAATGGCTGTGGACTTGCTTGAGCGCTTCTTCAAACCATCCAATTCTTTTGCCGATGCTTTGCGTCCCAGGGTAGTTGGAACCGTCTGCAAACCAGGGTGAAACATCGCGGCAATTGAGTGCATCCGCGATGGCCACGCAGTCCAGCATGTGGTTGATCGCGCGTTTGCGAATCGAAGGATCAGGATTGCCGACGGACCCATGTTTGTATTCCTGGTCCTGAAAAACATTCGGATTGATGGAGCCGGGTTGCACGCCATACTTCGCCACCATCTCCTGGACCCGGGAAACGTCGTCGAGGCCATGAGGCAGGTCCCATTGGACGTGTAATGCGATGGTCGGGCAGGCACCGGTTAGAGCATGAACCTCGCCGGCGTCGCTGAATTTGTCTTCCAATGTAACTGCAGCGGCTGGCTGGATGAACTTCCCAAAGCGAGTGCCGGTGTTGGCGAAGCCCCATGACGGGAGTTCAATCTTAAATTTATCCAACGCTCGAAAGACAAGCTCATCGAATTGCTTTGGCATGTTGCGTTCCTCCATGCGGCCCGCAGTCTGAATCTCTTAGATCAGTTCTACCGATGCGCCTTCGACAGCTCTCTATCGGCTTCATCCGTTAAACGAGCGCCTGAAAGCAAGGAGGCCCAGTCGGCGACGGCGGCAGCCGTCACGCCGCTCGCCATCGTGCAATCGCCAGCGAGCGAGGCCAGTTGGATAGCGAAATTTCCGACAGTCGTACTTTCAGTGGATCCCAGCACCACCTCTAATCCGGTAGCGCGTGCGGTCAGGCGATTGAGAAGCCAGTTTTTACTCCCGCCTCCGACGATGTAAAGGCGTTTGAACCTCTTGCGCGTGACTCGTTGGAGATCCTGCAAGACCACCGCATAACGGCGGGCCAAACTGTGAAGAATCAGATTAGCCATTTGCGGGGCCGAGCGGGCATTGCCGGAGATTGCCACTTTGCCATTCCGAGCCAGTTGCGCATTGATTCGAGCGGGCAGGTTACCCGGCGGAATCAGTTCAGGATCGTCCACATCCAGCAAATCATCCGGGCCAGACAGCTCGGCGCACGACTCGATCAATGCTGCGGCCGTCCACGTCTGGCCTTCGGAACGCCACTGTTCGATGCATTGTTGCAGCAACCACATCCCATTGACATTTTTGAGAAAATTGATCTTTCCTCCTACACCACCTTCATTGCTGAAGTTCTTTTCCCGGGCCGCCTCGCAAATACAGGGAGCGTCGAGGACTGTCCCTATCAGGGACCAGGTTCCTGAGCTGATGAATGCCCAATCGTCATCCCGCGCCGGAATTCCAGCAATCGCGGATGCGGTGTCATGGCAGGCGGGAGCGATCAGCTTAGCATCACGAAACGCGGGCAGCTCAGCCAAGGCCCGGTTCATTGTGCCGATTTGGGCGCCGGGCTGAACCAGAGGAGGCGCGGCGCTTGAGTCTAGCCCCGCCGTGTGAAATATCTCTTCACACCATTGGCGATCCGCGGCACCGATTAACTGAGTGTGGGTCGCGTTGGTGTATTCAGAAACGCGCTTGCCGCCAAGCGAGCTAAGAACAAACTCCGGGAGACTGGTCCATTGAGTTGCTTGCGGAGTTTGATTGAAGTTGTCAGCGAACAACTGATAGAGGGTATTGATGGGCAGAATTTGAATGCCTGTCAGCTCATACAGACGTTCGGGCGAAATGCGCGCATGGACTTGTTTCTGCGACAGGAGGGTACGGTCATCGCGGTAACAGTAGGGATCTGAAGCGGGGGAGCCATCCTGCGTCAATCGCACATAATCTACCGCCCAGCCATCGACACCGACGGCTGCAATTTCTTCAGAAGCAAGTTCTGCGCAGCGGCGAAGCCCCTCTTGAACACCTTCCAGGATTTTAGGGAGATTCCAGCGCAGGCCTCCGGACCCATTAATAGCGGAATTCGAGAAACGATGAACGATCTGAATCTGCGGCGCAGAGTCGATCCATCGAAGCAGGGAAGTACGGCAGCTTTCCGCGCCCAAATCAATCGCGACCAGGGATTTTCCGCCCGCTCGCTCGCGCTCGAGAAGCGTCTTCTCTTCGCCACCCAGTTCCACGAATGGTCTCCTGGCGCGATCAGGCAGAAATGCCAGCCATGCGCAAGAATGCAATAGGGCAATAGTTTCTCATACGAAAGCTATTGGAATACAGTGGCAAGAACGGGCGTTACGAGAGAAGGACTGGGCTCGCGCGCGGTCACCGCAGGCACCAGTTTGTGTTCCACGTAATTGTAGGGCGGAACGGTCTGACCGCTGAGAATCGCCAGGCCGAGATGGATGAGGCGCGGCCCGTAAGTGTGTGCCTGATGGGATACGGATGCGATCAGCGGACTGGTTGGCAGACGCATCTCTTCGAAGGCTTCTGAAATGCAATCCTGTCCCACCACCGCCGCGTGCCTCTCCCATTTCAACTCCCTGATCGCGCGAACCGCCCCGAGCGCGCTGGTATCCGTGGCCGCCGCGATCAAAATTCCACGGTCCCGCGAATGCTGGCGGATGAAATCAAGCACGAGCCGGTAACTCCTCTGGCGTATGCCTCTGCCGTTCATTCTGACAAGCTGGGCATCGCCAAGGTGTGGCAGATTGGAGCGAATGGCCTCGAAAGCGCCGGTGATGCGGCTTTGCACCACCACGCCGGCTTCTTCGATATCAAGTCCGAGCACCCAACTCACCTTACCGTCCCAGAAGGTTCTGGCATGTTGCGCAAGGTATTCGCCCGCTTCGAATCCGACGCGAAAATTATCCACTCCAAAAAAGGTGGCATGCGGATGCGGAATCTCCACCGCGATCAAGGGAATGCCCGCAGCTGCGATTTTGTCGGCGATCACCGGAGCAACGTGCTGGTCAATCTGAAACTCGATCACCAGGTCCGGCCGGTTTTGCACAAATTCATCTGCGTTGCGAAGCGCCCTGGCCCCATCGTATTGATTGTCGAGGATGGTCAAATCTACGCCGGAGGAGGACGCGGCCAGAACCAGGCTCTCCTTGACCGCTTCAGAGAAAGGCATTTCTGCGGACTGGCTTCCAAAGCAAAAGTGCGCTTTTTTCGGCCGGGAAACCAGCCGGTATTGGCCATCTTGCGATAGCGCGACGTATCCCCGATGCACGAGAGTCTTGAGGATGCGATAAACGGTAGTTTTAGAGATGTGGCTGCGCTGGTGGATCGCTTCCAGCGTTACCGAACCGCGCTCGTTTTGCAAAAGCTCCAAAACGTCAAGCGCTTTCGACAGAACCGGGATCAGGTAAAGCCGCTTGGGGGACGATTTGCTCACGCTACTCCAAATGAAATACTTCTTTCATCATTGCGAAGCGCTCGCCGGCCTTGAGGTCCGGTACCGCGTCAAAATATTTGGCCATTTCCGTCTGCCAGCGCAAGTTTACCGGATCATTCGCCAGTTCAGACCATGCAGCCTCGAAATTGTCCACCTCCATGACCAGAATGAGGTCGACACCGCGGCGAAATATGGAATAATCCGAAATGCCAACCGCTTTCAGTTTCGTGAGCAGTTCCGGCCATACCTGGCGATGTGCCCGTTCGTACTCTTCAATGGCTTCGGACTTCAGGCGTAAGCGAAAGGCCGTTCTTGGCATTAGATTCCAGGCTCATTACGATTTAGGGTGAAATGCCGGGGACAGAAGTTCGATTCAAATTGTGCCGTCCCCAATCCGGTTTTGCAATAGAGAAATAAATTTGCTATTGACAGGCTCAATGCACGGTAGATAAAGTTCAGCGGCCCGATAAGTTCATAACGATTCCCGGACGAGTGCCGTCTCGCATCGGAACTTCGCCGCAAAGTATGCCCGCATGACGCTATCAACTCCCCGACACAAGCTTAGAGTTGGACTCTTCGGCATTGGCCTCGACCAATATTGGCCTCAGTTTGCCGGATTGGAAAATCGGCTGAAGGGCTATGTGCAGCAAACTGCCGGGAGATTAGGAAAAGGGGGTGCTGAGGTAATCGACCTCGGCTTGGTGGATACGCCGGAGAAGGCTTTGGCGGCCGGTCATGCCTTCCGGCAGGCGGATGTCGATCTTCTGTTTCTGCTGGTAACGACCTATGCGCTGTCTTCAACCGTGCTTCCTGTAGTTCGGCGAGCCAAGGTGCCAGTCATTCTGCTGAATCTCAGTCCGGCCGCGAACATCGATTACGCGTGGTTTAACCAACTGGGCGATCGTACGAAAATGACCGGGGAATGGCTTGCCTATTGTCAGGCATGTTCGGTTCCGGAAATTGCGAATGTTTTCAACCGCTGCCGGATTCCGTTCTTCCAGGTGACGGGGATGCTCGAGAATGATCCGGTCGCATGGCAGGAAATTTACGACTGGCTGGCTGCGGCGCGAACCGCGCATGCCATGGAACACAATCGTCTGGGACTCATGGGCCATTACTACGGCGGAATGCTCGACATCTATTCCGACCTGACGCAGCAGTGCGCATACTTCGGCGGCCATATCGAAATGGTTGAGGTTGATGAATTGGCTGCGCTTCTCGCGCACACGACCGAGGATGAGATTACTCATCGAGTGGAGGAGTTCAAGGCAGCATTCGAGGTTCAGCCCGATTGTTCTCCGGAAGAACTGTCCCGCGCGGCTCGCACCTCACTTGCGCTCGACCGGCTCGTCGAGATTCATCAGTTAGGCTCGATGGCGTACTACTACCAGGGCACGGGAAATCCCCAGAACGAAGACGCCGTCAGCTCCATCATTTTAGGGACTAGCCTGCTGACCGCGCGCGGAATCCCAGTCGCTGGAGAGCTAGAAATTAAGAACGTTCAGGCCATGAAAATCATGGATCTGTTCGGCGCGGGCGGTTCGTTTACGGAATTCTACGCGGTGGATTACAACGAGGATGTAGTCCTGATGGGACACGACGGCCCGGGGCACGTGGCGATCGCGCAAGGGAAAACCAAAGTCCGCCCGCTGCAGGTTTATCACGGGAAAGTCGGACGTGGTCTGTCCGTGGAAATGTCGGTCAAACATGGACCGGTGACGCTGCTGTCCATTGTGCAAACGGTGGATGGAAAACTCAATTTGCAGATCGCTGAGGGCGAAAGTGTACCCGGACCCATTCTCGAAATCGGCAACACCAACAGCCGTTACCGGTTCCCGATTGGCGCACGCAGATTCGTTACGGAATGGAGCGTTCATGGTCCGGCCCATCATTGCGCCGTCGGGATCGGGCACCTCGCAGACAAGCTGAAGAAGTTGGCGGCCTTATTGGGGATGGAATGTGTTCAAGTATGCTGAACCGTTGCCAGGGCGCATACAACAGGGACAAACGCGATCCTGACTGATCGTTTCTGTGGAATTGGCCGTCCCAATTCAAAATTGAGGAATGAATGAATCCAAATCCGGCGATTGGCGTGGTCTATCACTGGCTGGGCGGGTTGGCATCGGGCAGCTTCTATGTGCCATTTCGGGGCGTGAAGCGGTGGGCGTGGGAGACTTACTGGCTGGTGGGGGGCGTATTCAGCTGGATTTTGGCTCCCTGGATTCTGGCTCTTTTTCTTACCCGCGATTTGCCACAGGTCTTGCACGAAGCGCCCGTCAGCAGCCTCTTTTGGGCATATACGTTTGGAGTCTTATGGGGACTCGGCGGCCTGACGTTTGGTTTGACGATGCGCTACCTGGGAATGTCGCTCGGGATGGCAGTTGCCCTCGGCTACACGGCTGCATTCGGAACGCTGGTGCCACCGATTTTCCGCGGTGAGTTCATGACCCAGGTTTTGGGCACCCGCTCCGGAATCGTCATTCTGGCAGGGATTGGAGTTTGCCTGATCGGTATAGCGTTTGCCGGTGCCGCCGGTATAGCGAAAGAACGCGCGATGTCCGAGGAACAAAAGCGCGTCTCCATCAAGGAATTCAACCTGAAGCGTGGGATCGTTGTGGCCACGTTTGCCGGCATTATGAGTGCCTGCTTTGCTTACGGACTCGCCGCCGGCGATCCAATCAAGGCAATTACCGTGCAGCATGGCACGCCGCCGTTGTGGCAGGGACTTCCGGTTCTGGTCGTTGTGCTGGCAGGAGGTTTTACCACAAATTTCATCTGGTGCCTGATTTTGAACATTCGCAACCGAACCGGATATCAGTACTTCAGCTCCGAGATTCGGCGGGAACTGCCGGATCGAAACCATGAGCATATTCTCGAGACCGTGACCGATGCGCCGGGGGAAGAGATGGCTACCGCGGTTGCCATGGCCGATGCAGATGGGACAAGAGCTCCCATGCTGGCGAATTATTTCTTTTCAGCGCTCGCCGGCACCACCTGGTATTTTCAGTTTTTTTTCTACTCCATGGGCGAAACTCAGATGGGCCGGTACAAATTTTCCAGTTGGACGCTCCATATGGCCAGCATCATCATCTTCAGCAGCTTGTGGGGCATCGCCCTGAAAGAATGGAAGGGCGCGGGCGTTCGCGCTGGGCGCCGCCTGGCGCTGGCTCTATTGTTGCTTGTAGGTTCAACCCTGGTAATCGGCTACGGGAATTATCTCGGCCTTGAGCGCTAGTTTCATTAGCCGGCTTTCTCAAAGAGCTCAACTCTGGGTTAGATCCGTCAAGCGCAGTCACCCCAGTAGGCTCGGCCTGCTTCTTCGCCTTCGTTGACCGGTTCCGTTTCATGCACGTAAGATCAAAGCCCAGTGATCGGCCAGACGATCTCGCGCTATCGCATCGTCGAGAAGTTGGGCGGCGGCGGGATGGGCGTGGTCTACAAGGCCGAGGACACCGAACTAGGACGCTTCGTCGCGCTCAAATTTCTGCCCCATGAACTGTCGCAAGACCCGCAAGCGTTAGAGCGGTTTCGCCGGGAGGCTCGGGCGGCCTCTGCTCTCAATCACCCCAATATTTGCACCATCTACGAAATCGGCAAGCAGGGCGAGCAATCGTTCATCGCCATGGAGTTTTTGGACGGCCTGACGATGAAGCGCCTCATTGCGGGAAGGCCTATCGATACCGAAACCGTGCTCTCGTTGGCCATTGAGATCGCCGACGGGTTGGACGCCGCGCATTCCCAGGGGATCATCCATCGCGATATCAAGCCGGCGAATATTTTTGTCACCACGCGCGGACATGCCAAGGTGCTGGATTTTGGGTTGGCCAAGGTTGCGGCCATCGCCGGCTCGTCCACCCCGGTTGCAGCCGGCAACACGATGACGGCAGCCGCAGACGAGCAGCATTTGACCAGTCCGGGATCTACGCTGGGAACGGTCGCTTACATGTCGCCGGAGCAGGCACGCGCGAAAGAGTTGGACGCTCGCTCGGACCTGTTTTCTTTCGGAGCTGTACTCTACGAGATGTCCACCGGTCAGTTACCGTTCCGCGGAGAGAGTGCGGCCACAATCTTTGAAGCGATTCTGAGTCGCGCTCCGGTAGCCCCGGTGCGGCTGAATCCCGAGGTGCCGCCTGAACTGGAGCGGATCATCAACAAGGCGCTGGAGAAAGATCGTGACTTGCGCTACCAGCACGCCGCCGACCTGCGGGCTGACTTGAAGCGGCTGAAGCGGGAAACGGAATCGCGGCATGGCTTGCCAACGGATCCTGAGTCAGCAGCAGCCGCAGCGGAAAGCCGTTCTCGCGTCGCGGAGGGGCCGTCGCCATCCGGCTCTTCAGCTGCGCTAGCTTCCTCTCCCTCATCGAGCGGTGCGGTTGGTAGCGCGCCCGTGGCTTCGCCGCAGAAGAGTCCCTACGGAAAAGTTGCCGCAGCACTTGCTGTGGCCGTGCTATTGGCTGGCGGCGCGGTGTGGTGGCGCTCGAATCGAGTAGCGCCCGAACCGGATAAAGATGTGACCGTTGTACCGCTTACCGCACACCCCGGGGATGAACGTGATCCCACTTTCTCACCCGATGGCAGCCAAGTGGCTTTCGCGTGGGGGCCGGAGGGAGGAAACCCCGACATTTACGTCAAGTTAGTCGGCCCTGGGGAACCTATTCGCCTTACCAACACTCCGGAGGACGAGCGAATGCCGCAGTGGTCTCCCGACGGCCAGTGGATTGCCTTTCCCCGAAGCCTTGGGGCGGCAGGCATTATCGCGGTTCCTGCGCTGGGCGGACCGGAAAGAGCAATTACGCGGGAACAATCCGGCACCACAGTTTCCTGGACCTCCGACAGCCAGTGGTTGACTTACGCTACGGGAATTCCGCGAAGTTTGTACCTGGCGCCGCTGAACGGAGGCGAGAAGAAATTCGTGCTGGGTCCGTTGCAAGGGAAATTCGAAGTTTGGGCCGGGGTCCTATCCCCCGACTCCCGGGAAATCGCGCTCACCTATGCATGTCCCGGCCTCTATGTGGTCGGGCTGTCAGCAGACTATAAGCCAGAAGGCGAGCCCAGGCTGCTGACACCGCCCGATTGGCGGATCGCAAGCCCAGCTTGGACGGCCGACGGCGAAGAGATTTGGTTTATTCGAGCCGCCGGCAACGCCAACCTTGGCAGCGACACAACCATGTATCGTGTCTCTGTCAACGGCGGAGAACCGCAGCGGGTGAGCTTCGCGGGCGACAATCCGTGGTTTCTTGGAATCGCAAGGCGAGGCAATCGTATGGCATTTACCCGCTTGCACCGGGATACGAACATCTATCGCGTCGAATTGCCGGCCAACGGCCGCGCAGGCCAGCCCCAGGCTATTATTTCTTCTTCGCGGCGCGATGACGGCGCGTCTTACTCTCCCGATGGTTCTCGCATCGCCTTTGTTTCCAACCGAACCGGCCCGCTCGAAATATGGATCGCGTCCGCGGACGGCAAGGACCCGTTCCAACTCACTTCCGCTCCTGACTGGGCCGAAGTCGGCGATCCGCAATGGTCTCCTGACGGCAGCAAGATCGCGTACAGCGCCCGTCCCTCGGCTGATTCAGCGACCAACATTGTCGTCATTTCGTCTTCAGGCGGGCCTTCGCAGGGGTTGACCAATGATGCGACACCGGACACCAAGCCCTCCTGGTCCCTGGACGGCCGATGGATCTACTTTGCCTCTGAGCGTGGGGGTGGATTGAGCAACATTTGGAAGGTCGCCTCATCCGGCGGGCCGGCTACCGAAGTGACACAGAACGGCGGCCTCGTCGCCCAGGAATCGCCAGATAGGAAGTGGCTGTACTTCGCCGCGCCAGGTGGCGTCCTTCGCAGGATGCCGGTGGAGGGGGGCCAAGAGACGCAGTACCTGAGCGAACTTGGAGGAGCTAGCACCGTCGCGCGCACTTTGGCCCCTTTCTTTGTCACGGCGAAAGGGGTTTACTACCTGACCTCGGACACGGATCGACCTGGGGCTCTTATCCGATTCATGGAACACCCAGGGGGCGAATCTAAAACACTCGGCAGTATTGCGCGCACACCTTCGTCCGGGTTCAGCGTTTCCCGGGATGGCCATTACTTGCTCTACTCGCAATACGACCAATCGGCTGCAGAAATTCTGCTGGTTGACAACTTCCGCTGATGTACTGGCGGCCACATAGCTAAGGATGTGGAGCGAAGAGAGCTGTTTTCGGGCATTAAGGCCAAGTTGGCATTCACTAGCAATGGCTTTGCGCCTAAGCTCAGAACGCCGCCAGGCTCAAAGCTTATTGAGTCCATCGAGCGCAGCGACTTTGTAAGCTTCCGCCAGAGTGGGATAGTTGAAAACGGTGTCACGGAAGTATTCGACGGTGGCGCCGAGGCTGAGCACCACCTGGCCGATGTGAACGATTTCGGCCGCGCGATCGCCGATGACGTGAACGCCCAGCAATTGCAAGGATTCTGGACTGAAGAGCAGCTTAAGCATGCCTTGCTCGTCGCCCAGCATTTGTCCCTTTGCCAGTTCCGCGTATCGGGCCAGGCCAACCTCGTAGGGAACTTTTCTCTGAGTTAATTGCTCTTCCGTGTAGCCCACCATGGATACCTCAGGAATGGTGTAAATGCCGTAGGGAATCAGGTTCGCCAGCATTTTCCCAGGCTTGCCGAACATATGACAGCTGGCGAGACGGCCTTGCTCCATGGAAGTGCTGGCCAAAGCGGGAAACCCGATGACATCTCCAGCTGCATAGATATGAGGGACAGAAGTCTGAAAATTCTCATTTACCGGCAACCTGCCACGATCATCAGCGCGCAGACCGGCGGCGCGAATGTTGACCTGGTCACTATTGGCTTGCCGCCCCACCGTATAGAGCAGGAACTCACCATGAATCGTCTTGCCGCTTTCCAGTTTCGCGAATACGCGGTCGCGATCCTGATCAAAGCCAACCCTTATTACTTTTTCTCCCAGCCGGAATACCGTGCCCATCTGCCGCAACTGGAAGCAGAGACTCTCTACGATCTCGCGGTCCACAAAATCCAGTAAGGTAGGATGTTGATCAAGCAATGTTACTTTGACGCCGAGGGCGGCAAACATGGAGGCGTATTCCAGTCCAATGATGCCCGCGCCAACGACCACCAAATCGCGCGGAACATCTTCGAGGCTGTGCAGTTGGTCGGAGTCAAAAATTCTTTTGCCGTCGATCCCTATTTCGGGGCTATGAGCCGGCCGCGTTCCGCAGGCGACAAGAACATTCTGTCCCCGAATTAGTTGCGACCCGTCCTCGCTCTTGACCTCGATGGTATGTGGATCAACGAAAGCTGCATCGCCTTCCAGTGTGGTGACATGATTGCGCCGCAGCTGCGACTTGATTACGTCAATCTCGCGCGTCATCACCGCTTCAGCGCGAAATACCAGATCCGACATGGCGATTCGATCTTTCAACACGTAACCGCGCCCGTAAAACGAACGCTGCCGCAGACCGCTCAAATAGAGAACCGCTTCGCGCAAGGTCTTGCTGGGGATCGTTCCTGTATGTACACACACCCCTCCCATGGTCTTTTTGCGATCAATGATAGCGACCTTTTTTCGCATCTTAGCCGCACAGATTGCGCCTTTTTGGCCGGCTGGGCCGCTCCCAATGACTACCAAGTCATATTCATTTGCTTCCATGTTGGTTTATCTAAGTCCCCGCAAATGTTGTATCAAATTGTGGGGGCTGGCAGTCATAGAACTCTCTTACGAAGATCCACAATCGCTTAACCAGAACAAACCACTAGGTTTATCCGAAACACGAAGGGTGGGGGCCGTTCAACGCACTGCAGTCGGCCGACAGCGTGTGCTACCCGTGGTTGTGATTGTGCTACCGTAAGCTGAGCATCAGATTCATTCGGGGGCATGCTATGGGGAATCTCAGCCGCATTGGAGTTTCACTCGATTCCGACTTGTTACAGCGTTTTGACGCATTCATCTCAGATAAGGGTTATGAGAATCGCTCGGAAGCTTTTCGTGATCTGATTCGCGACCGGCTGATCAGCGCGGTTGCAGTTGCGCCGAATGCATTAGTCGTCGGCGCCGTGACCTTGACCTACGATCACCATACGCGCCTGCTGCCGGAGAAGC
The DNA here is from genome assembly GCA_963834075.1 of uncultured Acidobacteriaceae bacterium. GTDB lineage: Bacteria > Acidobacteriota > Terriglobia > Terriglobales > Acidobacteriaceae > PALSA-270. The sequence goes on along the minus strand of CAWIAH010000010.1, from coordinate 126,006 downwards.
TCACCGATCTTCAACACCGGTATCACGACGTTGTCATTTCTACCTTGCACGCGCATTTGGACCACAATAACTGCCTGGAAGTTATTCTGCTTCGGGGCAAATCCAGAGATGTACAGGCGCTAGCCGATCGGCTGATCAGCACGAAGGGTGTGCTGCACGGTCAACTGGTATTGAGCGCTCCGGAAGTCTCTTCGCATCACGACCACCATCACCATTAGCCAGCCATTAGGCTCGGCTGCCAGAGGACTACCTCTTCCTCCAGCCCCGCGTTAAAGTATTAGTAGGATGGTTTGTCTTGCATGCGAATGATTGAGGGAGCCGCTTGAAAGCTTTGGTCAAAAGTCGCGCCGAGCGCGGATTGTGGTTGGAGGACGTGCCGGAACCTACTTTGGGCATCAACGATGTCAAGATTCGCGTGCTCGCGACAGGCATCTGCGGAACCGACCTTCATATTTACGATTGGGACGCGTGGGCGCAGAAGACCATCCCCGTGCCGCTGGTGATCGGGCACGAGTTCGTCGGGGAAATCGTCGAAGTCGGCGCCAACGTCACCGATTTTCACCGCGGCGACCGGGTCAGTGGCGAAGGCCACGTGGTCTGCGGCCGCTGCCGCAATTGCCTTGCCGGGCGCCGGCATCTGTGCGCTCACACCCAAGGAGTCGGCGTCAACCGTGCCGGCGCTTTCGCCGAATACATTGTTCTGCCCATGACCAACATCTGGCGTCATGCGCCCGATGTCCCGCTCGAAGTGGCGGCGATCTTTGATCCCTTCGGAAATGCGGTTCATACGGCGTTGGCATTTCCCGTCCTCGGCGAAGACATACTCGTCACGGGAGCCGGGCCGATCGGCATCATGGCGGCAGCGGTGGTGGCTCACGCCGGGGCGCGTTATGTCGTCATCACCGACCCGAACCCCGATCGCCGGGAACTGGCGGTTACCGCCGCTGGGGTCACGCGCGCCATCGATCCTCGCCACACGACGCTGGCGCAGGTGCAGGCCGAGCTTGGCATGCAGGAGGGTTTTGACGTGGGCCTGGAAATGTCGGGCAATGGCAGTGCTTTCCGTGACATGCTCGATAACATGAGTCATGGTGGAAAAGTCGCCATGCTGGGAATTCCGTCGCCATCCGACATGGCAATCGATTGGAATAAGGTGATCTTCAACCAGCTCACGATTCGCGGCATCTACGGCCGCGAGATGTACGAGACTTGGTACAAGATGACGGTGATGTTGCAATCGGGCCTAAATATTCGCAAGCTGATTACTCATCGCTACTCGTGGCGCGATTATGAGAAGGGTTTTGCGGCGATGCGCTCGGGAAGCTCCGGTAAAGTGATTCTCGACTGGCAGGATGTCGCCTGATATTCGGAACCAGCCTTTATGTCTGAAGCATTCACAACCCGCAAACAGTTGGCGTATCTCACGCAGCAGTTAGACAACCTCAAAGCTAACGGAACCTACTTCAAGCTGCGCGTTCTCGAGGACGAGCAAGCCGCGGTTTGCACCTATGACGGCAAGCAGGTGATCAATCTTGCCTCCAATAATTATCTTGGATTAGCCAATCATCCCAAACTGTGCGAAGCAGCGATTGCTGCGACCAGGAAATACGGTGTCGGCTCCGGAGCCGTGCGGACTATCGCCGGCACTATGCGTATTCACCTGGAGCTGGAAGAAAAAATTGCCCGCTTCAAGAATGTTGAAGCCTGTGTCGTTTTTCAGTCCGGCTTTGCAGCCAATGCGGGAACGGTCTCGGCAATTCTGGGCAAAGAAGATTTCATCATCTCCGATGAACTCAATCACGCCAGCATCATTGATGGCGCGCGCCTTTCCCGCGCCAAGATCAAAGTCTTTCGCCACAAGGATACTGCCCACGCAGAAGAATTACTAAAAGAGATCGTCAACGAGCCCGGCCACAAATTGCTTATTACCGACGGCGTTTTTTCCATGGATGGAGATATCGGCCCCGTGGATAAGCTCTGCGATCTTGCCGAAAAATACGGCGCCATCATGATGGTGGACGACGCGCACGCCTCCGGCGTGCTCGGCCGCAACGGTCGGGGAAGCGTCGACCATTTTCAATGTCATGGACGGGTCGATGTTCAGGTGGGCACACTGTCAAAGGCCATTGGATCTTTGGGCGGCTATGTTTGCGGATCGCGTGATCTCATCGAATTCCTTTACCATCGCGCCCGGCCCTTTCTGTTCTCCACATCGCATCCTCCATCCGTAGCTGCTACCTGCATCGCCGCATTCGATCTTCTGGAAAACGAGCCGGAACGGATTGCGCGCCTATGGGAGAACACGCGCTACTTCAAAGATCAGCTCGCCGGGGCAGGCTTTGACATCGGCGGGAAGACCACCCCCGCCAGTGAGACGCCAATCACGCCGATCATTATCGGCGACGGCAAGCGCACCATGGATTTCAGCAAGGCATTGTTCAATGCTGGCGTGATGGCTACGGGTATCGCTTTTCCTACCGTCCCCGAAGGCAAAGCGCGCATCCGGACAATCGTGACCAGCGAGCACACTCGTGGCCAGCTCGATCAGAGCCTGGATGTTCTCTCCTCGGCCGCGAAAAAATTGGGAATCCTCTAGAGGCTCGCTGCCGTTAGTGTGAGATTTCGAAGCTATAGGATCCCGCCCCAACGTCATACACTACGGCGCCCGCATTTCGCTTCACCATTGAAATTCCCGGGCTCTTGCCGATGTCTTTACCATCCTCAAGGATCTTGACCGTCGCACCGCCTGGAAAATAAAGCTGAGCAGTGGTATTTGCCGGGATCACCACTTTCCATGAGATCACGTCGCCGGTCATTTTCCAGGACGAAGTAATGGACCCATGCGGAGAGTCGTAAGTCGCGGACGCTTCTCCTAAACTTCCATCGAATTGCGGATGCAGAATGATGCGATGGAACCCAGGGTTCATCGAATCTTCATCAATCCCTGCCACGTAGCGATACAGCCACTCCGCCACGGCTCCATAGGCATAGTGGTTGAAGGAATTCATCGAAGGATCTCCCGTCATTTGATCGCCGTTCCAGCGCTCCCACATGGTGGTGGCGCCATGAGCGATCATGTAGCCCCACGACGGGTAGGTGGTTTGCAACAGCAGACGGTAAGCCACATCGCTGTGGCCGCTCTTGCTCAACTCCAGTAGTAGATACGGCGTGCCCAGAAATCCGGTCGTCAAGTGCCAGTCGTGGGCCTTGATGTCGGCGACTAACTTGTCGGCGACCGTGCCCCGGAGGGTCTCTGGCAACAAATTCATGTGCAAGGCAAGCACATCGCTGGTCTGGCTGCCGGTTCCAACCGTGCCATCGGGCTTCACATATCGAGCCCGGAATGCGGCCCGCACCAGTTCGAAGAGCGCCTCATATTTTTTGACGTCTTGTGGCCTATTGAGTACTTGCGCCATGTGCGTCATGAGCGTGGCATCGTAGGCCCAAAATGCCGTCGCTATCAGATCCTTGGAAGTCTCGCTGCCAATGGCCAGCCAATCGCCATAATCGTTGCCGCGTTCTTTCAGCCACAGGTGATTTGGATTTGACCGTTCCAAGTGAACCATCCACTTTTCCATCGCCGGCCAGTTTTCGTCCAAAATGCGCTTATCGCCATATTGCAAATATGCGGTCCAGGGAATAATGACGCCGGCATCGGCCCATCCCGCTACGCTATTGGTAACGTCCCCTACAAGGGGAGACACATCGGTAAAGCCACCGGAAGGCACCTGGGCGTCGCGAATGTCGGTGGTGAACTTGTGGGAGAAAGCCGCCAAATTGGCGTTATAGGTTGCAGTCCGCCAGAAGACCTCGGCGTCGCCCATCCAGCCCAGCCTTTCATCACGCTGCGGGCAATCGGTGGGCACGCTCAGGAAATTGCCTCGCTGCCCCCAGAGAATGTTGCTCCACAACTGATTGACCATTGCGCTGCCGGTATGGAACTCCATGGTGAATGGCGCGGCGGTATGAAAAACCACGCCTTCGACCGTGTCAATTCGCTGGCGTCCCCGGAAATCCCGTGATCTCAATGTAACGGAAGCCATGAAAGGTAAAGTGTGGCTCGAAAATTTCTTCGCACCGCCCCGCAAAATATAGGTGTCGGTTGCCTCCGCCGTGCGCAAGTTCTCGGTATAGAGCTCCCCATCCGGCTTAAGCACTTCGCCAAAGCGGAGTTGAAGCGTTGTTCCTTCGGGCCCGGAAACATGCACGCGTCCCCAACCCACCATATTTTGCCCTAGATCGTAGATATAAACTCCGGGGACGGGGTTATTTATCGTCTTCGCGCGAAGTGTTTTTTCGATGCGTATGGGCTGGTAATCCTGCCCAACCAGAGGAGCTGCCGGCGCAGGTGCGGTTATGGCTGGCGCCCAATCGTCTCCGGAAAACGACGGTTGATCCCATCCTCTTTGTTCCTTGCGGGCGTCGTAATATTCACCGTTATAGATCTCGGAGCGCAGGATGGGAGACTCCACCGCCTGCCACGATTCATCGGTTGTCACGGTGTCGTGGGAGCCGTCGCTGTATTCAATTTCCAGTTGCGCCAGCATTCGCACCGGCGGCGGCCCAAAGTTGTAACGATTCTGGTCCCAGGTCAGGCCGCTGGCGTACCAGCCATCGCCGAGGATGGCTCCGATCGCGTTGCCGCCCTGTTGCAACTGAGAAGTTACGTCATAAACCTGATACACAATTCGTTTGCGGTAATCCGTCCACCCCGGCGCGAGAATGTCGCTGCCTGCCCGCTGCCCGTTGACATACATCTGATAACTTCCAAGCGCCGTCGAATAAACTCGCGCCGAAAGAATCGGCTTGGAGATAGTAAACTCCTTCCGCAGCAGGCTCGCCGGCAGCGCAGGCCATACGTTTGGGCTTGCGTCCGCTGCAACTTTTGAAAGCACTGCCGCGCCCGGCCACGAAGCGTCGTCGAAATTCGGTGCGAACCAATCTCCCGTCTGTTCCGCCGCTGTTTTCCATTCTGGCCCGGAAACGAATCGCAGCACTTTTCCGCCGGGCATCTGGACGCGCAACAGAGCGATGAGTCCTCCTGCTTTACCCTGACCAGGATCACCCTTGCCCAGGATTGCTTCCGCGGCCACGACATTTGCGCCTGCAGTCAGAAACTGGCCGACCGGAATCTCGCGGAAATGCCCCCACGGTTGACTCGCTCCATAACCAAAGGTGGGGGCGGCTTGCAGAATCTGTTTACCATTGATCCAGGCAGCCACGTTATCCCTTGCGGTAATAAATAACGTTGCCTTTTCCGGCGCTTCGGGGAGGGTCAGATGGAAGCGAAAGTCGTGCTTTCCCGCCGTGGCGTGGGCTTTACCACCTTCATTTGCGGCCCAAATCCATTGGACTCCCGACGCATAATCCCCGCGTTGCAGCGGCATGTCGCGGGTGATCCACTTGGCCTTCCAGTCGCTGGCAGACAACAATCCCATCTCCCACCAACTCGGAGAGCTGTACGCCGAACTCTGTCCTTGTTGATCCCAAATTCGCACCTCCCAGTAGTACCGGCGCGCCGACTGCAATTCCGGCCCCGCGTATGCAACGTTGATCGATTCATCCGATTCGACTCTGCCACTATCCCAAACCTCCGCTTTGCTTTTCGTCAAACCATCCGACGAAAAAGCTACCCGTATTTCATAGGCTCTCTGTTTGGCGCCGCGCCGGGAATCCTGCATCTGCCAGGAAAGTCGTGGGTGGAGAATATCGATGCCCAGGGGCTCGTGCATCGCCTCGCATTGCAACTGCGAGGGGGCACCATGCGCAGCTTGAAAAGCCCGGGCGAGCGGAACCGCGGCCAAAATTCCACATACCAAAACAAAAGCGGCAAACTTTCCGCGCAATAGTACCCGCATGGTCTGACTCTCCTCGCAAAAGTTTGCCTATTGTAGATGTTCTTCCATTGAAATTCATGGAATTTAGCAGGGCGCAGATTGCCCCCAGCTTCGATCCGCCATTTCGGGCTCTTTAAGCCACGTCGGGATTCGGCAGCAGAAAATCCCGGACAATGGCGTCGAGGTCGTGACAAGCCACAATGAATTGCCGTAGCGTGCGCCGGGTTGGGCCGAAGGAATCAAAATCCTCCAGCGACAGACCGCCCTCGGTGTAGGCGCGGCGGAAATCGGAGAATTTTCTTGAGAGCTCCAGGACGATGTGGGGATCCACCGGGTGGTCCATGCGCGGGCGTACTTCGATGTCGCTGGCATTGAACCGAACCTGCCAGGAATATGGCGGTGAAATCACCACATCGCCTCCGATGAATTCGCTCCAGTGCATATGGTTGCGGAAAGCCGCCGACAGCAGACGAATCCGATAACCGCGCTCGCGGAAAATCTGATACGTCTTCTTGAACACCGCGACGCCGGCCCATTCCAGATAACCGGGATCAATGGAGATATTCTCTTTCTCCATGAGGACCTTCATCCAATCGTCGAGACGCCCCACCATGATGGTGCAAACCGGTCCCATGGCGGCGATGGTTTTGCCTTCGCGCTCGCGGCGTTTCAGTCCTCGTTCCACTGCTTCGGCTACCGCCATACACTGCGGCAGGGTAAAGCAGACAGTGGCGTTAATGCTGATACCGCGGTACGTGGCCTCCTCAATGGCGGGAATTCCGGCGCGCGTCACCGGAATCTTGACGATCATGTTGGGCGCCAGCGCGTCAAATTCGACCGCTTGTTGCACGATGGCCTGGCTGTCGCGAAACAGCCGCGGATCGGTTTGAATGGAGAGCCTGCCGTTCTTTCCCCGGTGCGCGTCGAAGGTCGGCTTCAATAATTGCGCGCCCTTAATGGAGATCTCCCGCACCAGTTGCCAGGCGATTTCATCTTCGGTTGCGGTCGGGCGCTCTTGAATCAAACGCCAAGATGCGGTCCTTCCAGAGGTTCATCTCTTTTTTCAGCACGCCGAGCACGATCACGGGATTGCAGGTGGCTCCTACTCCTCCGTGTTCAATGGAGTAACTAAGCTCCTGAAGTGACGCCGAATCGTTCCACAGGCAGGTCGAAGTGGTTTGAGTCATTTCGTGCAGCGGGCTCTTGTACGTCAGGTTTGTTGTGCTGCTCATGTTGCCTCCGAAGCGCGCCCGAACTTGCGATCACGCGCCTGCGCTAATCGCTTAGAATTGTCGCATGATCTAGAACTTTCTGGAATGCTCTTTTGCCCAGCGCTCCACAACGACTTTCTTGTCGGTATAGAACTCCACGCCGTCGCGGCCTTGGCCATGGAGATCGCCGAAGAAGCTATTTTTCCACCCGCTGAACGGGAAATAAGCCATCGGCGCGGCTACTCCGATGTTGATGCCTATGTTCCCCGCCGGCGCTTCGTAGCGGAATCGCCGCGCCGCGGAACCACTCGAAGTGAAAAGTGAAGCTTGGTTGCCGAATGCGCTGCGCCCCAAAAAATCCATCGCCTCGTCAAGATCGTTGGCATGCACCAGGCTCAAAACCGGCCCAAAAATCTCCGTGTCCGTGAGTTTGCTGCTGGAGGGTACGCCATCCAACACCGTGGGCTTCACGAAATTTCCCGATTCGTATTTTGAAATTTTTGACTTCCGGCCGTCCAGCAGGACTTTCGCGCCTTCGCTCTCACCCACGCCGATCAACTCCTCGACCCGCGACTTGCTCTGCTGTGTAATCACCGGGCCCATCTGCACACCTTCATCCAGGCCATTGCCCACTCTCAGTTTAGACGCCGCCTCAGTAATCGAGTCGCGAAATGCCGCCTGCGCGTCGCCCACCGTCACCGCGACTGACACCGCCAGACAGCGCTGGCCGGCACAACCGAAGGCACTGTCCGAGATGATTTGCGTAGCCATACCCATATCCGCATCGGGTAGCACAATCACATGATTTTTCGCGCCTCCCTGGCATTGCGCCCGCTTGCCATTGGCGCCGGCGCGCGCGTAGACATATTTCGCGACCGGAGTAGAACCCACAAAACTGATGGCTCGAACCTTGGGATGATCCAGCAGAGCGTCAACTACCCTCTTGCCGCCATTCACCAGATTGACTACTCCCTTCGGCAATCCGGTTTTTTCCAGCAGTTCAAAAGCAAACCGCATGGTGAGCGGAACCCGCTCTGATGGTTTGAGTACCAACGTATTGCCGCAAGCGATGGCGTAGGGCAGAAACCAGAAGGGGATCATCCCCGGAAAATTGAACGGAGTAATCGCCGCGACCACGCCCAACGGCTGGCGGATCATCATCTCATCGATGCCGCGCGCCACATCTTCCAGGTTGTAGCCCTGCATCATGCTGGGGATGCCGCATGCGACTTCGACGTTTTCAATGGCCCGGCGCATCTCTGCCTTGGCTTCGGCAAAGGTCTTTCCATTCTCCCGCGAAATGAACCGCCCAAAATCGTCGAGATGCTCTTCCATCAAGTACTTCAATTTGAAGAGGGGCTGAATGCGGTCTTCCGGAGGAGTGCGGCGCCATTCGAGGAACGCCTTCGCCGCAGACTCCACCGCTGCGGAAACATCTTCGGCGCTTGACATCGGCGCCTTTGCCAGTACCTCACAGGTGGCGGGATTCACCACTTCTTGGTACTCCGAACCGGGTGTGGCTTGCCACTGGCCGTCTACGAAATTTGCGAGTTGTTCAACTGGCATTCTCTGGTCCTTAGCGCATTACGCGCAATGAATTCGATCGAAACGCGGTTGCATCTTTTGTGCATGAACGTTACTCTGCGAGCTTGAGAATCGCTTCCGCAAGAATCCGTGGATTGACAACCGGTCTTGCATTTGCCATATTATCAAAGCGGTTAGCGAATTGCCCCAAATTCCCGCCGATAGGGGCACAAAAGGTGCCCGGAACCGATGGTTGCCAAACTGATGAACGGAAGTGATGTTCTCGTCCATTCCAGGAATTTGCCGCCGGACCAGTCGGGTGAGCTCTTCCACCTGACCCGCCAGCAAGCCAACTGGGAGTGGATGAGTTTTTTTGTCCGCCGCTTGCAACCGAAAGAAATTTACCGGGCTTCGCTTGAGAATGAAGAGGCCGCCTTCGTCCTGTTGGCTGGTACCTGCGAAGCCGACTGGGGCAGGGGGCCGCAGCATATCGGCAAACGTGCCAATGTTTTTGATGGCTTCCCCTATGCCTTGTATTTGCCGGCTGGAAACAGCGTCACCTTCAGAGCTGATTCGATGTGCGAGATTGCCGAGTGCCGGGTACCTTCCACCGCCCGTCTCGAGCCTAAGCTGATCACTCCCGCCGACGTGGCCACCAATCTTCGCGGAGGAGGAAACGTCTCCCGCCAGATTGTGGATGTCATTACCCCGGCGTTCCCCGCCGATAGGCTTATCGCGATTGAGGTTTATACCCCGGGAGGAAATTGGTCCAGCTACCCGCCTCACAAGCATGACGTCCATAGCCCGCCGGTGGAAGTCGACCTCGACGAAATCTATTATTACCGCATGAAGGATCCGGGTGCATTCGCCCTGCAACACCTTTATTCTAATGGGGAGTCAGGCGGCCAGACTGTCCAGACCCATGACGGCGATGCCGTCCTGGTGCGCAGCGGATTTCATCCTGTGGTCGCCGGGCCCGGTTACGATGTGTACTATTTGAATTTTCTTGCCGGATCGTCGCGCACCATGGCAGTGACCGAGGATCAGCAGCACGTCTGGATTCGCTCGACCTGGAAAGAGATGGACCCTCGCTTACCTTTGGTGAAAGCGTAGAGGTTCCGTCCTGATTTCGTTCTCAATTCTAGTCGCTTAGAAATCTTTCTTGTTTCGTGGGGGTTCTAATGAGCAAACGCCTTACCATGGCGCAGGCCGTAATCTCATTCCTGAAGAACCAGTACACCGAGCGCGATGGACAAGAACATCATCTGTTCGAAGGCTGCCTGGGAATTTTCGGCCATGGCAACGTTGCCGGCATGGGCCAGGCCCTCGAGCAGGATCCCGGCCTGCCCTATTATCTTTTCCGCAACGAGCAGGGGATGGCCCACGCTGCGGCTGCTTTTGCCCGGGCCAGTAATCGCCTGCGTACTCTAGCCTGCACGACTTCTATCGGTCCCGGCGCCACAAATATGGTGACCGGAGCAGCCCTCGCCACCGTCAATCGTTTGCCGGTTCTTCTTCTTCCCGGCGACATTTTCGCCCAGCGTCATGTGGCGCCGGTGCTGCAACAACTCGAGTCCTCGGCCAGCCAGGATATTTCGGTCAACGACTGTTTCAAGCCGGTGTCGCGCTATTGGGACCGTATCGAGCGTCCCGAGCAGATTCTCACCGCGTTGCCGGCGGCTTTGCGCGTTCTCACCTCGCCAGCCGACACTGGTGCCGTCGTACTGTCTCTTCCTCAGGATGTCCAGGCCGAGGCCTACGACTACCCCGAGCACTTCTTCGAAAAGCGGATTTGGTCGATCCCGCGCGCCCGATGTGATAGTCAGCTTCTCGCCAAGGCAGGGCAGTGGACTCGCTCCGCCCGGCAGCCGCTGATCATTGCGGGTGGCGGCGTCATCTACTCCGAAGCCAGCCAGGCTCTGGGGGCTTTGGCCGCGCAAACCGGCATCCCGGTCGTGGAAACCCAGGCCGGCAAGGGTTCCCTCGCCTACGATCATCCCCAGCAACTCGGCGCTGTTGGCGTGACCGGCACGCCAGGCGCAAATATCCTCGCGCGGGAAGCCGATCTGATTATCGGCATCGGCACTCGCTACAGCGATTTCACCAGCGCATCGCAGACCGCATTCCAAAATCCCGCAGTGCGTTTCATCAATGTGAACGTCAGCGAATTCGATGCCGGCAAGCAGTCGGCTCTGCCGCTGGTGGGCGATGCGCGCGTCACCATGCAGGAGCTGCAAGCAGCTCTGCCCGCATTCCACGTCGCGGCCGCCTACGCTGCGCGCCTGAAATCGTTCCGCGAAGACTGGGAAAAAGAAGTCGACCGGATTCACAACGTCTCCTCCGGTTTGCCCATTACCCAGGGCGAAATCATTGGAGTGGTGAACGAAATTAGCGAGGCGCGCGATGTATTGGTCTGCGCCGCTGGCAGTCTTCCGGGTGATCTGCACAAGCTTTGGCGCACCCGCGATCCCAAGGGATATCACGTCGAATATGGCTTCTCCTGCATGGGCTATGAGATCGCCGGTGGCCTGGGGATCAAAATGGCTTCCCCCGACCGTGAGGTCTTCGTCATGGTCGGCGACGGTTCTTATCTGATGATGTCGCAGGAGATTGTCACCGCAGTGCAGGAAGGCCAAAAACTCAACATCATCCTGCTCGACAATCACGGCTTCTCCAGCATCGGCGGCCTCAGCCGCGCCTGCGGCAATCGCGGCATGGGCACCCAGTATCGCTATCGTCGTAATGGAAAATTAGAGGGCGATCCCGTCCGCGTGGATTTTGTGGCCAACGCGCAAAGCCTGGGCGCCTGCGCGGTTCGCGCCCGGACGCGCGAAGAGTTCCGTGCTGCCTTGTCCGACGCCCGCAAGCAGCCGCGGACATCTGTCATTGTGATCGAGACATCCTACGATAAAAGAGTTCCCGGCTACGAATCCTGGTGGGATGTTCCCATCGCGGAAGTATCCGAGGTCGAAACCGTTCAGACTGCACGCAAGAACTACGTCAAGGCCAGAGAAAAGCAACGAGTTTTTTAATATTCGTAAGTTTAGATTTGCAGTAAGACCGGCGGAGAGGGCTCCGAGTGGAAACAACGACTGGACACGCCGCAACTCCGCCGCGTTTGAAACGGGTTCTCGGCCTCTGGGATCTCATCTACTACGGCATCATTCTCACCTCACCGATTGCCGTGGTCCCCATGTTTGGCGAGGCGCAAGTTCTCTCCAAAGGCCATGCCGTCATCACCTTGTTGGCCGCAATGGTGGCTATGGCGGCGACCGCCGTGAGCTTCGGCCGCATGGCCACGGTCTATCCTTCCGCGGGCTCGGTGTATACCTATGCTAGCCGCAGCTTCAATCCCACCTTCGGCTTCGTCGTGGGCTGGGCGATGTTTCTGGAATTTCTCTTTCAGCCCTTGCAGAACAGCCTTTACGCGGCGCTCACTATCCAGCGTTTGCTCCCTCATGTGCCGTTCGCTTTGCTCTCGGCTGCAGCCGTTGGATTCATGACCCTGTTGTGCTGGTTCGGTATTCGTACCACCGCGCGCGCCAACGAAATTCTGCTGGGCATGATGTCGATCGTCATGGTGGTTTTCATCGGCGAGGCGATCTGGTTCATCATCCGGCAGCACCACGTCATCGGATTGATCTCCTCGCAGCCGATCTACGATCCCAGAACATTCAGCGTCCGGGCGATCGCATTGGGCACCGCGTTGGCCGCCACCACCTACATCGGCTTCGACGGCGTTAGCATTCTGGCAGAAGAGGTCGAAAATCCGCAGCGCAACGTGCTATTGGCTTCCGTGCTGGTTTGCGTATTCACCGGAATCTTCGCCGCGTTCCAGGTATATCTCGCAGTCCGGGTTTGGCCCGACTACCGCACGCTGGTCAATCCCGAAACCGCTTTTATGGACGTAGCCCAGGTCGTCGGCGGCTACAAACTGTTTCTCGGATTCGGCGCCGTGCTGTTGATCTCAAGCCTGGCTTGCGGTCTTGCCGGCCTTCTGGGAGCGGTGCGCCTGCTCTATAGCATGGGCCGCGATAATGTATTGCCCAAAGGCATCTTCGGCCATCTCAACGCGCGACGTGGCAATCCCTCGTACAACGTCCTTATCGCGGGTGCCTTGGCCTATCTAGGGACTTTAACCATGGGATGGGAGCGCTCCGTGGAAATCCTCAACTTCGGCGCTCTGCTTGCCTTTATGGCGGTCAATCTTGCGGCGGTGCGCCATTTCGGCTTCTCGGCAGAAATGGCCGGGAAACGCAATTTGTTGCTCGACGTTCTGGTGCCGAGCCTGGGGTTCGTTTTTTGCCTGGTGATCTTTTTAGGTTTGCAGGGCTCGACGCTGGTCGCGGGCGCGATCTGGCTGATTGCCGGAATTCTTTACGTCGCCTTCAAGACAAGAATTCTCGGCCAAACTGTGGTCATAGACTTCAGCGAATCCTGATCGCGGCCGGACGTTTTCGGAAGTCGCACTCAGGAACTTGTGAGCGTCGCGGCGGTGGTTTCAGCTTCGCTGGGCAGTACCTGTTCGCGCGCCACGTGCTGCGCAAAACCGCATGACTCGCGGATGCGCAGTTCTGGCGACAGCTTGCGCACTGCCGCCTTTTCTGTATTGCCTTCAATTCTTGAAATGAGCAACTCAGCCGCCTCGCGCCCCAGCTGGTGCTTGGGCAACTCCACCGTCGTCAGCTTTGGCCGGAAGATGCCCAGCCAGGGATAGTCATCGAAGCTCACCAGCCCGAAATCTTCCGGGCAGCGTACCCCGATTTCTTCGGCCGCTTTCAGCAACCCGACCGTCATCAGATAGTTTGCAACATAAATCCCATCGGGCCGATGCGAGAGCATGGCATGTCCGGCTCGAACGCCCGATTCAATCCGATAATCTCCCTCAATCACCAGCTCCGGATCGTAGGTCAAGCCCTTGGCCTTTAGCGCATCGCGAAATCCTTCCCAGCGGGCCATGGCATTGCTTACTTTCAGTGGGCCGCCCACCAGCCCAATGCGACGCCGTCCGGCGCGCGTCAGATGGCACACTGCGTCGTACGCTCCCTGATAATCGTCGGTGATCACCGCATCTTTGGTCAGCTTGGGGTAGGTACGCATCACCAGCACGAAGGGCATGTTCACCTCTTTGATCATCTGCCGCAGCGGCGCCCGGAATTCTTCCGCCGCTTTGGTCAGCAGAATTCCATCCACCCGCTTGGAGAGCAGCAGCTCGATCGTGCTCTCTTCTTTGTCCAGGGAATCATCGCTATTGCAGATCAGCAGGTTGTAGCCGCGCTCGCGCGCCGCATCCTCCGCGCCCCGCACCACCATGGGGAAAAACGGATTGGCAATGTCGGGAACCACCATGCCGATGGTGTGGGTCTGCTGCTTCGCCAGGCTGCGCGCCACCAGATTCGGACGGTAATTCAGCTTCCGGATCGCGGCTTCCACGCGGTCACGCAGTTTCTTGCCTACGTGTGCTTTGTTGTTGACCACGGCCGAGACCGTGAAGACAGAAACTTCCGATTCGCGGGCGACGTCGTAAATACTTGCCGCCTTCGAAGTTTTTCTTCGTCCGTCTTTTTTAGAATAAGACATGAAACTTTACGGCAGGCCTGAGACTTCAAATCCGATTTCTAGCCAAGCACAAAGACAAACAAACAGAGTACATCAACTTCGCCCCGCGATCTCAAAAGCACCACGCCTGCAGTTCCATGCAAGCAAGCTGTCCCCGAAAGAAAGACTCCCTACCAGGATCTTCGTGTAACTTAGCAGCCCTGCGGGTTCATGCTTTGTCGGCGCAGATCGCAGCCAGCTACAAACCCTGCGCGCGGAGAAATTCCCGTGCCGCAATGGCATTGGCCAACGGCGCATCCGCGCCCACGCCCCCAGGCAGCACATCTGCCTCCACCACCAGCCATCCGTCGAAACTCCCCTTTTTCAGCAAGGAAAGCACTCGCGTGAAATCGATATCCCCTTTGGCTAGGGGCGCAAAAATGCCATGTCGCACCGCATCGTGAAAATTTAACTTTTGCCCCCGCGCCTCGTCGATTTTCTTCTGATAAACATCCTTCAGATGCACGCACCATACCCGTGAAACGTGCTTTTCCAGATAAGCCAGCACATCGCCGCCGCCATAAACGTAGTGCCCCGTATCCAGGCACAACCCCAGATCGGACCCAGGGAACAGCGAAAACAGCCGGTCCACTTCCTGCGGCGTTTCCACGTGCGTTCCCGCATGATGATGGAACGCCACCCGCAATCCGAGCGCCCTGCATTTTTCGATGACCTGACCTACCGCGACCTTCACATTCTTCCACTCCGCTTCCGTCCATGAGAGCGTGTTCCCAACTTCCGGGCGCCCCGCCGCCGCATTGCGCGCCGGGGTAATCTCATCGGAAAGCACCAGCAGCCTGGCTCCCGCCTGGCTGATCAACTTGGCCGACGCAAGCACCGTCGCGATACCACTTTCCAGTTTGGCGGCGTCTCCCAGGTCCATCTCAATAAACGCCGAGCACAGCGTCAGGCTTCTTTTCGCCAGTGCCGCTCGCAATTTTTCCGGATCCGCCGGCAGAAATCCATACGGTCCCAGTTCGGTTCCCGCATAGCCCGCCTGCGCAATTTCATCGAGAACCAGATCCGCCGTGTAGTTCTCCGGCAGAGGGATGTTCTCCATTACCCCCCAACTTACCGGGGCGCTCGCTACCCGCATGCTCATCGCGTCTCCTTAAATTTCTGTGAATCCGGTGCTGGCTGGTTGCTGCCGCCATTCAAAGCGCTTTGTCGAGAAGTTTGATATCACGCTGTTCCGGATTTCGTCAAGAACCGCATTCCATCACCGGAAAATCCCGCAGCATCGTTAGAATATCTTAAATCATTAAATATATTTCGCTGATTTCTCCTGAATCGGCGACCCCAACTCATGCCAAAGTATGATTCCTCATCTTTCGCCTAAGCGCTTTGACAAAACCAAAAAAAGTGTGGTTTCTTCTTTCCCAACTGCGGTATGATTCACAATTCTAATACGTCTTCACGTACTTTGATCGGGAGGCTTCCGCTCGTGGGCAAACTTGCAATTACTGGTGGTGAACCGCTCCGCAAAACTCCATTTACCCAATGGCCTATGGGCACCGAGGCCGAAGCCAAGGCATTGCAGGACGTTCTCGCCGGTACCGGTTGGGGCGGACAGCCTTTTCCCGGCAAACACGCGGCCGCCTTCGCCAGGAAATTCGCCGAGGTCCATACCGCGAAATATGCCCAATGCGTCAACACCGGCACCGTCGCCATTCAGGCCGCGCTCAAGGCCATCGGCATTCAGCCCGGTGACGAGGTCCTCGCTCCCGCCTATACCTGGGAGGGAACCGTCGGCCCGGTTCTGCTGCTCAATGCCGTGCCCGTGTTCATCGACGTCGATCCCGATACCTACTGTATGGACGCCAAGCTCATCGAGCAGGCCATCACCCCCAAAACCAAAGCCATTCTGCCCGTCCACCTCGGCATGCGCTTCGCCGATATGGACGAGATCCTCCGCATCGCCCAGAAACACAATCTCAGAGTCATCGAGGATTGCGCCCACGCCCACGGCGGCATGTGGAAGGGCAAAGGCGCCGGCTCCATGGGCGATCTGGGCGCGTTCAGCTTTCAGTCGAGCAAACTCATTACCTCCGGCGAAGGCGGAGCCGTCATCACCAACAATCTCGAATACATGGAACTGGTGCAGAGTTACATCAATGCCGGCCGTGCCAGCCTCACCGACCAATTCCATCACCGTATCGTTGGCTTCAATTACCGCCTTGGAGAATTCCAGGCTGCCGTCCTCGGACCGCAACTCGATCGCTTGCCCGAGCAGGCCAAGACGCGCGAGAACAATATGAAATACTTTGAATCGCGCCTGCAAAAGACCACCGGCATCGGCCTGCTCAAGCCCGATCCGCGCATCACCCGCCTCGCTCCCTACGGCTATGTGCTCAAGTATTTCTCGGATCAGGTAAAAGGCATTCCCCGCGCCAACTTCGTCGCCGCCCTGCAGTTGGAGGGCATTCCCTGCGATGGCCTCTTCTACGAGCCGGTTTACAAGAGTTCGCTTTTCCCGGTAAAAGCCGCGGACTATCCCGCGCTCAGCTGGAATCGCGACAAGCCGCTCGATCTCAGAAATATGTACTCCTGTCAGGAATCGGAAAAGGCCGCTTACCAAGAGGCCATCTGGTTTCCCCACCAGGCATTTCTGGGGACCACCGCCGACGTCGATGCCATCGCCGATGCCATGGAGAAAGTTCTGGCGAACATCGAAGAGGTGCGTGGCCTCGATCACAAAGCCATTCGCAATCAGGGCCTCAGCCGCGCCGACCGCGAAAGCTAGAGAATTCATTGGTGCGGCAAAACCGAGGACACTAGGTTTACGAGGTTCGTCTTCCTTCGCAAACCTTGGTGTCCTTGTTCATTTGGGGTTTTTCTTCCGCCAGCCTCTGTGCGCTTTTGCGGTTAAAGTTTTTTCCCGCGCCCTCCGTGCCCTCTGTGGTCAAGATTTCCTCCGCTTCCTCCGTGGTTAAAGTTTCGCCGTGCCCTTCGCGGTTAAAAGCTTTTGAACTTACCCGCGCCGTGTAAAATGCGAATATCCCTATTGAATTTATTAATCTATTGCAAACTGAGGCGGCCGGCGTGAAAGTTCAGGAAAAATTGCGCTACTTGGAAGATCGCTGGGACGACTCGCTCGCCGCCACTCTCGACGGTGCCGAGCAGCTTCGTTACCGCTCCAATCTCCTCGGCTCCGATTTGCGCATCACCAACTTCGGCGGCGGCAACACCAGCTCGAAAGTCACCGAAAAAGATCCACTCGATGGCTCCGAGATCATGGTTCTCTGGGTGAAGGGCAGTGGTGGCGATCTCGGCAGCATGAAAAAAAGTGGCTTCGCCGCCCTGTACCTCGACAAGTTGCACGCCCTTGAACGCCGTTATCGCGGTCCACAGTTCGAAGACGAGATGGTCGAGCTCTACTCGCTTTGCAACTTCGACAATAATACCGTTGCCTCTTCCATCGACACACCCCTGCACGGGTTCTTACCCTTCGCACACGTGGACCATCTTCATCCCGACTGGGGCATCGCTCTCGCCGCCTCCGCCAACGGCAAAGAAAAGATGGACGAGTTCAACCGCCATTTCGGTCACCATCTCGTCTGGCTGCCCTGGCAGCGTCCTGGCTTCGAACTCGGCCTTATGCTGCGCCGCGCCGTCGCCGAAAATCGCGGCTGCGACGGCATCGTCCTCGGCGGCCATGGCCTCTTCACCTGGGGAGACACGCAGCGCGACTGCTACCTCAACACCCTCACCATCATCGATCAACTGGGTCGATTCGTGCTGGAGCACGTCGAGAAAAAATCCGCCACCATGTTCGGCGGCGCGCAGCATCAAATGCTACCCGACTCCCGCGAGCGCGCCCTCGATATTTTTCCCTTTATCCGCGGCCGCGTCTCGTCGCGCCAGCGCATGATTGGCAGCTTTACCAGCCTTCCCGAAGTGCAGCGCTTCGTCAACTCGAAAGACGCCGCACCGCTCGCCTACCTCGGTACCAGCTGTCCTGATCATTTTGTACGTACGAAAATCCGGCCACTTCACGTTCCCTGGACCCCGATTGCCGATCTTTCCGGCCTGCGCCAGGCCATCGAATCCGCGCTTGGAACATACCGTAAGGACTACAAGCGGTACTACGACTCCTTCGCCCTTCCCGATTCGCCTGCCATGCGCGACGTGAATCCGACGGTCGTGCTCATTCCCGGCATCGGCATGTTCAGCTTCGGCAAGAGCAAGACTGAAGCCCGCATTACCGGAGAGTTCTACGTCAACGCCATTCATGTCATGGAAGGCGCTACCGCGCTCGCGTCGCAAAACCCAGACTCCGCCCAGACGGCCGCTCTGCCGCAAGCCGGAGCCGCGGCCAAAACCGAAGCCTTCACCACCCACGCCAACTACGTCGCGCTGCCGCTGTCGGAAGCCTTCCGCATCGAGTACTGGCGTCTGGAGGAAGCCAAGTTGCGCCGTCAGCCTCCCGAAAAAGAATTGAGCCGCAGAGTTGCCGTGATCGTCGGCGGAGGTAACGGAATCGGCCGGGCGTCAGCCTTACTCGCCGCACAACTGGGAGCCAGCGTCATCGCCGCCGATCGCGACGCCAAAGAAGCCGCGAACACCGCTGCCTCGGCGAAAAAGCTCTCCAGCCCGGAAGCCGCCATGCCCCTCGCCATCGATATCCGCGACCGCAAGGCCATCCATCAGGCGCTGCGCGAAGTCGTCGCCAGCTACGGCGGCTTCGACATTCTCATCAATACCGCCGCCATCTTTCCCACTTCGCCCGATGGATCGATCTCCGACGAGCAATGGGGCCTGACTCTGGACCTCAACGTCACTGCCAATCATCGCCTTTGCGATGAGGCCGCGAATATCCTGCGCGAGCAGGATCTCGAATCGAGCATCGTCCTGATCAGTTCGGCGAACGCCGTCGTCGCCAAGCAGGGAAGTGAAGCTTACGATGTGAGCAAAGCCGCGCTGAGCCACCTGATTCGCGAAGAGGCCATCGCGCTCGCGCCGAAAATCCGCGTCAATGGCATCAGCCCGGCGACAGTCGTGCAGGGTTCCACCATGTTCCCCCGCGATCGCGTCATGACATCGCTGAAAAAATACAAGATTGCATTTGACGCGCAATCCTCCGACGACCAACTTCGCGCTCTGCTCGCCGATTTCTACGCCCGGCGCACTTTGACCCACCAAGCCATCGATCCCGACGACTGCGCCCGCGCCATCCTGTTCCTGGCCAGCCCGCAAACCCGCTGCACCACCGGCCATCTCATTCCAGTCGATGGCGGCCTGGTCGACGCCTTCCTGCGCTGAATTCTTATGCTTGTGTGGCGCGGGCGTCCTCGCCCGCGCCCGCGAAAAAGCCAAGCATCAGCACCGGCCGTCTAGGGACGGGGCTTGCCCCGTCTCGCCGCGCGCGTCTGCGCGTCGCCTCATGCCTCCACCCCCACCAGCATCTCATCCATCGACCCGCTCTGCGCGCCCGTCGCAAACTTCGCCTGCGGCAGCAGCTTCGCCAGCCCCGGGCCATAACTCTCCGCGAGACTATGCGCCGTCAGCTCATCCAGCGTGAAGCCGCCGTTAATCCGCACCGCCTCGCCCACGTGTTCGTACAATGCCAGTGGCGGCGGCAGATGCGGCACGATATCCCACGCGTTTACCACTCGAAAGCAAATCGCAATCTCGCGGTTGAAGGATTTGGCAAAATCGCCATGCCCGGCACGCGGCCCGGCGAAGTTGTGCACCTCCGGCGTCACTCGCATGCCGCCGCTCGACCGGTTGTGGAGTAAATCCGGCGCCGCCAATATGGCCAGAGCCGCGCCCAGGCTATGGCCGGTGACGATCAGACGAGTAAACTGCTGATCTGCAGCGCGCACCTGTTGCAAAACGCTATCCCGCACCACCTGATATACCGCCTGAAATCCTTTATGCACGGTGCCGTAATTCGCCACCGGTTGATAGTGTGCGGGCAGCCAGTCGAAATCATGCAACCAATCTGCCAGCGACAGCGTTCCTCGAAATGTGATCGCCAATATTTTTTCCTGCATGTTCTGCGCCGCCCAGCCAAACCCATCGCCGTCGGCGCGCATACGCTGCACCAGCCGCGCCGCAGGGGTGGCCGCCTCTGCCGTAATGGCCGCAGCCCGGATCTGGTTCACCGTGATGGGACCAACCACTTCGTAACCGGGAGGCAATGAATCCGGCGCAAGATTGGGAAGATACGCTGCCTCCGCGATCGGAATCAGCACGTCGTGAGCAAATCCAATATCGAAATCGGCCACAGCTCACCTCCGCAGGAGCAGAAGTGTAGCGAAATCCAGGAGGAAAAGCTGTGATGAATGATTTCCGTTTTTAGTGTGGCGCGGGCGCCCTCGCCCGCGAAAAGCCAAGCATCAGAACCGGCCGTGTGGGGACGGCCCTGCCCATCCTCGAAGACGCCAACTCCATTCACGAATCAGGGTGGAAAGACTAAGCGCAATACAGGGATCGGATTGCCGCCGTCAGGTCTACCCGTGCTTCTGGTTGCGCTCGTCGCGCTCGATCACGCCGTCTTTGATGTAAATCACGCGATGCGCGTACTCGGCGATGTCATGTTCGTGGGTAACCAACACAATCGTATTGCCTTGCGCCTGCAGCCGGTCAAGCAACGCCATGATGTCGTTGCCGGTTTGCGAATCCAGGTTGCCGGTGGGCTCGTCGGCCAAAATGATCGACGGCCGGTTGACCAAAGCGCGCGCAATCGCCACTCTTTGCCTTTGCCCGCCGGAAAGCTCATTTGGTTTGTGCGACATGCGCGATTCCATGCCCACCGAGGCCAGCGCTTCTTTGGCCCGCTCCATGCGCTCTTCCGAAGGTATGCCGGCGTAAATCAGCGGCAGCTCCACGTTGTGCAGCGCAGTCGCGCGCGCCAGCAGATTGAAGGTCTGAAAAACGAATCCGATCTCTTTATTGCGGATGTGCGCCAGTTCATCGTCATCCAGGTCGCTGACCAGCTGACCGTTCAGCCAGTATTGGCCCTTGCTCGGCGAGTCCAGGCAGCCGATCAGGTTCATCAGCGTGGATTTACCCGAACCCGAGGGTCCCATGATGGCCACGTATTCGTTGCGTTCAATGCGCAGGTTGATGCCGCGCAACGCCTGTACCTGCTGCTCCAGCCCCATGTCGTAGGTCTTCCACAAGTCGCGCGTGGAAATCATGGCGGAGGAATCGGGTGCTCCCGAAAGGGTGGTTGCTGAGGCGCCGACCACATCTGCGCTGGCCATTAAGCTTCTCCTGCTAACGAATTCCAGCCAAACAACTTGCTGTCTCTTCCGCTCTTGGACGCGTCATTTCTTGGACGTCTCATCCATCACAATGTCATCTCAAGAGGTTTCTTCTTCCTTCTTCGGGGCCGAATTATCGATCTTTACGCTAGCACCGGTACGCAAAGTTCGCAGCACTTTATAGCTGCCGGTAATGATCTCGTCACCTTGCTGCAAGCCTTTCAGAACCTCAATGTCGGTAGCGCCGGCAATGCCAGTTTGCACCGGAACGAACTCCGCCTGACGGTTGCGCAGCACAAAGACGCCCTGTATTTCCTGATTGTCTGTATTAGATGCTTCATCTTGCGGCGCGGACGCCTGCACCGATTGACTCTCGGTCGGCGGCCGCAAATCCGCCGGCTTGCGAAGAGTTAACGCCTGGATGGGAATCACCAGTGCGTTCGTCCGGGTCGCGGTCGTAATCTTCGCGGTCGCGGACAATCCCGGCCGGATGACCTGCGGCGGATCTTGCAGCGTCACCACCACTTTGAAATCCTTGGCCTCCTGGCTGGCAGTCGTCTGCTGTGAAGTAGAGACACCGGTGGAGCGCACAATGGCATTATCCCCGATCTCGGTCACCACCGCCTTGAAGGTTTTGTTGGGGATCGCGTCAATACTCACCTCGGCGGGTTGGCCCATTTGCACACTCACGATGTCGGTCTCATCCACCTGAACCTCTGCGGTAATCACCGACAAATTGGCCAGGGTCATGAGCGTGCTGCCCGGCGAATTCTGAATGCCGATCACAACGGTTTCGCCTTCCCGCACCGGCAAATTGGTGATAACTCCATCAAAAGGGGCGCGATAGGTCGTCTTCTGCAATACGTCGGAGGCGTGCGTCAGGTTCGCCTGATTTTGCGAAATGTGGCGATCGGCAGATTCTTTTTGGGCGCGCGCCTGGTCCACTTTGGCTTGCGCCTCCACCAAGCCGGCTTCCGCTGCCTGCCAGGTAGCTTTTTGCGCATCGTAATCCGATTTGGCGATGAGCGCGTCTTTGTAGAGGCTTTGCGACCGCGACCAGTCCAGGCGAGCTTTTTCCGCGTCAGATTTGGCGCGGGTCAAGTCCGCCAGCGACGTATTCAGTCCCGCCTCGGCGGCAGCGGAATCGGTTTGCGCCGCTTGCAGCGAAGCTCGGCTCGCATCCAGATCGGCCGAGGATTGCACATTTTCCAGTTGCGCAAGCATCTGGCCCTGCTTTACGCGGTCGCCCTCTTTAACGTAAAGCTTGGTGATCTTGCCAAAGGCATTGGCGCCAATGTTTACATACACTTTGGGCTTGATTTCGCCGGAGGCGCTTACCACCGAGGCCAGGTCTGCACGCTGCACCTTCCCCGTCTGCACCGTCACCACGTTCTTGTGACTCTGCTGAACCGTGAGCGCGATCAGGGCCGTCACTACGATGAGAACGCCCGCGCCGATCGCTACTTTCTTACCCGTGCTCATTCTCGATTGCCACCTGAATGCGGAGACTGAGATCTAACTCCGAGTTTAGCGCAAAGTGCGGCCAAGCGCTGGGTTTGACCCGCAATTCCGAATCTCGGTTTTTGGCATGTGGCTGCAAAACCAGCCCGGTGACGGGATACACATCGTCAGATACGAGCGGGATTTTGCAAAAGTTCCTTTTGCGCCGAGCCGCGAGCGGTTCCGGGAATGAGTTGGACACGCGAGCGGCGCGTTGATTATGGCGTGGGGTTCGCCGCTTGCCGTCATAGTTGCGAATTCAATCCACGGTTACTCGCTCGGGCATGTTCAACCCCGTCGCGAAACAGGTGCCCCTCCCCGCGAGACTCGCTCGCTCGGCTCGATTATGGTAACCACTTTGCATAGTTATACTTAGCGCGACCTTGCAGCTCGATCCGGGCATCCAACTTTGCCTTGCCTTAGATTCATCAAAGACATAGAATAGCCTTCAACGAGTGGGCTTCACAGGAGTACCCCCATGTTCCGCGTAGATTTCCGTTCGCGCTTTTTTGCTCTGCTTTCGATGCTGTTGCCGCTCGCCTTTGCGACGGCGGCGGTCGCCCAGGATAGTTCCGCTCCCGCGGCGTCTTCGCAAGCTGCTCCAGCCCAGGGCACCCAGGCGCAAAGCCAGGACAGCCAGGCGGACAGTCAGTCTCAAGATAACCAAGGCGCTGATCCACTCAAGCGTTCTCTTACCGAAAAGCAGAAGAAGGCCAACGCCAAATCGCTGAAGCAGGAATTAAGCAAGACCTATAAGAAATGGCTGGATGAGGACGTGGTTTATATCATCACGCCGGAAGAGAAGGCTGCGTTCAAGCAGCTCTCCAACGACGAAGAGCGCGACAATTTCATCGAAGCGTTCTGGCAGCGCCGCGATCCAACGCCTGACACTCCGGAGAACGAATTCAAGGAAGAGCACTATCGCCGTATTGAGTACGCGAACGAACACTTTGCCGCGGGCGTCCCGGGATGGAAGACCGATCGCGGGCGTATGTACATCAAATGGGGACCGGCGGATGAGGTCGAATCGCACCCTTCGGGCGGAATGTACGAGCGCCCTGAAGACCAGGGCGGCGGTCAAACGACGACGTATCCGTGGGAAACCTGGCGATATCGTTATCTTGAGGGAGTAGGCCAGGAAGTGATCATGGAGTTTGTGGACACCTGCATGTGCGGTGAATACCACTACACCATGGACCCGGGCGAAAAAGATGCGATGGCGCACGTGCCGGGTGCGGGCGAAAGCGATCTGGAAGCCATGGGCATTACCAACCGGGCGGATCGCGGTACGGCCAGCGGATTGTTCTCCGGTCCAACCGGGCTCGACCCGACGGCAACACAGAACAAAGAGTTCGATGTGCTGGAGCAGTACGCAAAGATTAACGCTCCTCCGCCAATCAAGTTCAAGGATCTGGAAGAAGAATCGGTCAGCCACAAGATCATCCTGAACCTGATGCCGTTTGATGTGCGGGCTGATTATGTCAAGGTGACCAGCGACACGGTGCTGGTTCCCATTACTTTGCAGATCAAGGACCGCGACATCACTTTCGTGAATAAAGACGGTGTGCAGCGTGGGACGGTAAACGTTTTCATGCGGGTTACGACGTTGAGCGGACGCGTGGCGCAGACCGACGAGCAAACCGTGCAGGCCGATATTCCAGCCGAGCTGTTGCCCAGGATGGCGGAAAATTCGCAAGTGTATTCGAAGGCTTTTCCGTTGAAGCCGGGACGCTACAAGGTTGACATCGTGGTGAAAGATGTCAACGGCGACCGGGTGGGACGCTGGAGCAAAGGGTTGATCGTGCCGGATTACGCAGACGACAAGCTGGATGCATCTTCGTTGATCGTGGCGGGAACCATGGAACCGGTGCCCACGCGGAACGTTGGCGCGGGAATGTTTGTGATCGGCGACACGAAAGTGGTACCACGGGTTGCACCTTCCGATGGCAAACCGGCAATCTTCAAACGCAACCAGAAAGTAAATTTCTGGATGCAGGTCTACAACCTGGGTACCGATGACAAGACGCACAAGCCCTCGGCCACGGTTGAATATCAGGTCGTGAACACGGCGAACAATAAACCGATCATCGATACGATCGAATCGACCGACAAGATGGGAAATATTGGCGACCAGGTGACCCTGCAAAAAACGCTCTCGGCCGCCAACCTGACTCCTGGGACGTATCAAATCAAGATCAAGGTTAACGACAACATTTCCAAGCAGACGGTGGACCCCACGGCAACCTTTGCCGTTGAGTAGTCCACAGCTTGGTCTTTCCCGCTAAGGGTGATGCAATGCTGCGAAAGCTCGGCTACTTTATTGTCGCGTTGGGCTTGGCGCTTCCGCTGTGGGCAGGGGAACGGCCGGGTACGATCTCAGGATACGTGCGCAGCGCCAGCGGGGTACCGCAGATGGGCGCGATGGTGGAGATCCTGGGCTCGGCCAGGGCAACCCTGCGGGCATTTACCGACGCCAGTGGCTTTTACTCCATTCGCAATCTGATTCCGGGCGTTTACAACATGAAGATTTCCGCACCCTTCTTTTTGCCGGCGACGCGTTCGCGGGTGGTGCACACCGGTGGCGCGGTGGTGGTGAATGTAACCCTGGCAACTCTGATTGATGCGGTGCAATCGGTTCCGTGGAAGGATGGGGGCGACGACGACGATTGGAAGTGGGTTTTGCGTTCGGCTTCGAACCGTCCCATCCTGCGAATGGTCAACGGCCCCGGCCTATCGAACCAAAATAACGGCCCCGACCTGAAGGGAAGTCTGTCGTTTGTGGCGGGTTCGGACTCGGAGGGTTTTGGAAGCTCCGACATGCTCACCGGTTTTGCAGTGGAAAAGTCGTTGTTTTCATCGGGAACCATTGCGGTGCGCGGAGATGTGGGTGGTTATGGGGATGGCGCGCCGGGCGGGGTGGTGCGGGCTTCGTATACTCACAAGCTGGCGAATGGCTCGGACCCGGAGATCTCGCTTACCATGCGCAGCCTGCCGTCGCCGGAGGCGGGACTGCAAAATGCCTCGTTGCAGGCGCTGGCACTGACCGCTTCCGACCAGTTTACGTTGGGCGATGTGCTGGAATTGAAATTTGGCAGCGAATTGCAGACGATTCAATTCATGGGACGGGTGACGGCGTTTCGTCCGTTTGGCTCGGTGCGCGCCCACCTGTCACCTCATACCATCCTCGCCTACAGTTATGCCAGTTCAGAACCAGACGAGCGCCTGGACAAAGGATTCGATACGGCTCCAGCGGATTTGAGCGAATCACAACCGCGCATGAGCATAGCCGGATTCTCACCTGCTTTGGAGCGCGCACATCATCACGAGGTTTCGCTTTCGCAACATTCCGGCAAAGAGGATGTGCAGGTGGCTTTCTACTCAGACCGGGTGGCTGACCCGGCACTGATCGGAGTGGGTGAGTTGGTCAGCGATGGCGGGGACGTGCTCAACGATCCTTATTCGGGGACGTTTACTTACCAGGGCAAGGATCTCAACACGAACGGTGTGCGTTTGGTGTGGCAACACCAGTTCATGCCAGGGCTTTCGACGACGGTGGGTTACGGCTACGGCGGCGTGCTCGACATGGGCGCCGGAGAAGTGAGCTTGCAGGACGCGAAACAGGCCATGCGGGTGCGTGACCGGCAGACGGTTGCAGGCAAACTGAACGGAAGCATTGCCTGCACCAAGACGCACTGGGTTGCATCCTATCGCTGGACGGGCGGGAACGCGGTTACGCCGGTGGACATTTTTGACGCCTCACCGGGACAGGCCGCGCCCTATCTTGGAATTTTTCTGCGGCAACCGATCCCGGGCACAGGATTTTTCCCGGGACACATGGATGCGGTGATTGACATACGGAACCTGCTGGCGCAGGGGTATGTTCCAGTGGCCGGCGGAGATGGCCATACGGTTTATCTGGTGCAAGCCGCCCGCGCGGTGCGCGGCGGGGTTGCGTTTACGTTTTAGGACGCCTTTTCAGAGCAAATCCAGTTTCCCATTTAGGCAAAAATGTCCGGATATGGAATTTTTTGCCTGCCTGTTCCGCTGAGGTTTTGGTTTCCCATCGCTCGTCGTCCCGGATTCCATTCTTGCGCTCGCAATGTGGTACTCTCTGCTCTCCCATGCCGGATGCAAAAAACGAGAGACGGTCGCGGTCGCGCGTGGTCACGCGGGTGTCTGTGCAGGTGCGTCCTCCGAAAGGCGCGGTTGCGACGGTGGGACATACGCGCGATCTCACGGCGAGTGGAGTATTTTTCTACACTGACTCGGAGATTTGTGAAGGAAGCGAGCTGGAAATCGTGCTGATGATGCCGCCGGAGCTGACCGGGGGCGAAAAGCGCTGGGTGTGTTGCCAGGCCGCCGTGGTACGGGTGGAAGATGGCGAGGGTCAGAACGGATTCGGCGTGGCCGCCAGCATCCGGAACATGCAACTGCTGCCAGAGATCTTGCCCTGAACGGCTCATCTAGAGCTTGCCGCAGCGTGGCCGTCGCAGCGAAATCCAATAGAAGAGCAGCATCCCGAAGTCAGCCGCTTTGAGCGGCGCGGAGAATCCAAAAAAGCGTTGTACATTTGCATCAAAAATGATGCATAATGCTGGCCCTCCAATTGCTCTGAATTTGTCGAGGGGTGTTTGGCAGGGGTTGGACTGGAAATCATGTGGATCGAGAAGCTTTCGTTTGGTGTGCTGCGTGTGCTCACGCCGATGGGTCCGCGATACATTCGTCCGCCTCTGCTGCAGCGAGTTTATTTGTTGTGGATATTCCGCCACTTCCCCTTGCTGCCGCTGCAAGTGTTGAGCTTGCGGCAGCAGGAGTTCATTGATGCCCTCTGCACGGAGCATCGCTTTGTGCCGCTTCCACAGATCACGCTGTTCGAAGACGCGCCGGTGTTGGGGACCGTGGAGTGGCGTCCTAAAGTAGATGCGAATCATCCTGCGCCGGACCGTAGTGGGACGGTGGTTGCGGGAATTGGGGATGGGGTTCGACAGCGTTCGTGATTTCCGCGAGAGCCGCGCCAGCGGATGTTCCAGATAAAAGCTGAAACGGCGAATGTCACAAATCTCTATGTTAGACTCGATGAGTCAGCGGTGACCGTCGAGACGAGCCCAGAACCTGGTGTCTAGAAACAGTCGTGACGCGCACCGGCTTGTCCCTCCCGCAAGAGCCGGGCGCGTAGCTCAATTGGCAGAGCAACTGACTCTTAATCAGTAGGTTGTAGGTTCGATTCCTACCGCGCTCACCATCTTTTCAATCACTTGGCAGCTTCGGCTCGATCCCCATTCCACCGATTGTGCCCTTTTTGTGTCCTTACTGCACTCGACGGCTGGCGACTGCGGCCACCTCATCGATGTTTTGGTGCTGGTACTTCATGGTTGTGCTCACGGTCGTGTGTCCCATGACAGGCCGTCCTCGCAGCTGACGACAAGCTGATTGCCACCGCTCGCAATCCACATCAGCTCTCCGATCTGGTTGAGCGTTTCGGCGACAACGTGCGCGCGGTCGCGCTGGATGTTACCGATGAGCGTGCAGCGATCGCGGACGTTGTGTAGACTCTGAAAAGGCTGGCGTCGGCGGTTCAACTCCGTCCCTGGCCACCACATCCTTCACTGACCTAGCAGACCAGCCCGAAATCTCACATCTGTGATTTCACACCTGTGGTCGCTTAGAGCCTTAAGCAAACGGCTCTCGAACTGGCTGGTTAACTTTCGCATTGCCGACCAACCACCCAGAACGAAAGAGATGCTAAGGTTTACTGGCGAGCGAATCGGTCTCTTCGTCTGTCAAGGCGTGGAGCTGCTTCAGCATGATGGTTTTTCCCCGATCCCAGGCGTCGAGAACGACTAGACTAGCAGGGCCTCCAGCGTCTGGTTCGGTGCACTACTACGGGTCGGTCCATCGATCATGCTTTCCCCTGGGGCACCGGTGTTTGGAACGCAGTGCCCGTTGCAGCAGAAAGAATCGCGGGCCAACGACGCGCCTGCGCGATACAGATGATGTGCAGGATCAGACACACTGGCACGGCGAAAGTCGGAATGTAGCTCATGGGAAGGACGGTCATAGCTGCAGTGGGGATTCCATGCGGATCAATGACCCCGCCTAGCGTGCCCATGGCTAGAGCATTGACCAGGTCGGCGATTCCCAGGAGTTGCCAGAAGATGAATCCTTTGCGATGCGCGGGCTTGGTCAGCCAAAGAGCCGCGAACGGTGCAGTCGCGCCGATCATGATGTCGCCCCATCCCGCAGACAAGGCGAAGAACGCGGGCAGAATCTTATAGCTGCCGAGGACAAGGAACACAAAGCCGGCGATGCGTATGCTTTGCACCAGGGTCAGGGCGCGCGGGCTTAGCGACAGAAGGAACTGCCGGAATCCCGGCGAGGATGCAAACCAAACCAGAGACACCACGATGGGCGTCAGCACAGCGAGGCCGAATGCGATCGGCGGCGTGTTCGGAGCGTTCACGTAGAGGTGCAGTGCGGAAGAGGACAGAGTAAAGACTAACCAGGCTGCTAAAAGCCCGGCGCTTAGTTTGGCGTATTTGGACATGGCGAATCTCCTTATTCCGTGACCTCTGCGGTCACTTCGTTGGTTAGGTTCAAAAGTTCATTCCAGCGTTTGTTCCCGAACTGCGCACGCAGCTTCTGCTGGACTCTTTCCCAGTGGGGAAGCGTGCGGTTGTATTCGGTCCTGCCGGCCTTACTCAGGGAGAGCAATCGTTCCCGGCGGTCCTCACCGGGCCGACTGGCGATCCAGCCTTGGCGCTCCATGATCGCAAGCGTGCGGGTGAGGGTGGTGCTGTCGATGGCCAGAATCTCCCCGAGCGTTCCCTGGGAAACTTCTCCGGCGAGGGACAAGGCTTGCAGAAGAGTGAATTGCGTGGCCCTCGGGCCGAGTGGCCGGAGAGCCGCCTCATAGTGCTGGGTCAGCACGCGCGAGGCCCGACGGAAACTGGCGCACATGCAGGAAAGAGGGATGGTGCTCGGCTTACTCATGCGTCAGTAGATGCATATACATCTATCTAGGATTCAGTGAAATCGTTCCTGGTCCCGTGAAGCCCGGAGTGGGGCATAGTCCGCGCCTGACGCGTGGCGTTCACGGCCACGATAGGGCTCCGCATCCGTTTGTCTCGGATCACGGGCAAACAGGACGGAATCTGGCGGCGGTCGGTTGCCTGTGATTTCTCACCTGTGGCCCGTTCACTGCGTTTGACGGCGTCATCATCGCCGCCAGCATTTCATCCTGCGCTGCCAAACGATCCTCGCTCATGCTGTGGGCGTAAATTCCGAGCGTCGTAGACGTCGCTGTGGCGAAGCATCTTTTGTACAGTCTTCACATCTGTTCCCTTCCGAACGAGGAAACTCGCCAAGCCATGACGTAGGTTGTGGAACCCGAAGCGACCATCTCGCCATCCTTGAGCACGTCCGCTTTCACCGCAGCCGGCCGGAGATGATCTTCGACCAGCTTGATGACGACGCGCGGTTGCTTACCTTTAAGCCGGGTGCTTGCGAATACCCAATCCGTCGCCTCAGCTAAGTTGCTTCCCTAACAGCGTTTAGCGATTATTGGCGCCATTCTCTACTGATTGGGTGACCGACTTGCGCTCTATCCGCGCTCTGTTTGCTCAATTAGCGTCGCTCTATCGCCTTAGGTGCCATCCGCCGGCCTGCATCTCGTTGAAACTGCGTTTAATTGTTGATTCGAATCCTACCTGAGGAGCCAATTTTAAAATCGTCGTTACTGCCTGTCGCGCCTAGATCGCCTTTAGCAAATCGCCTATTGCTCAACAGGCCGCCGTCTCCGACTCATAAACCGAGCTCTAAAAGCTGGGAACGTCCATCGACGCGTCCAAGCGTTCGACCTCTCGTGCCCGGCAGATTTTTAATGGTGAACTTTTCACAACAAATCGATATATTGTCTCAATCAAACGCGGAACAGTAAGTTTCATATAAGAAACATAGTATTGGTTAAAAACCAGTCACCGCAATATCGGCAGTTTCTTGAAACTTAAAAGCTAAATGGAACGGGCGGAGTATGGATCGTCGGAGATTTCTTAACTGTCTTGGCGGATTTGCAGTCGGAGGATTGAGGACCCGAAATCTTCGGTTTGCCGGAGACGTCGGGCGTCCGTTCGCGGAAGACGTTCAACCCTCTGGCGTCCCGAAAGCATACGGCTCCGGGCATTTTGGGGAATGGATCGAAGATCAGTTTGGATTACCAGCCTACCGGTATACGTGCGACCAGACTTCCGATCCAAAAGCTGTGACGCCCGTCTACACCGTATGGCGTTCTCCGACAGACCATACTCACCAGGTAGGCAATGATCGTATCGTGGCCGCTGTTTCCAACTACGGCTATGTGCAAGCCAGGCAGGATGAGGGTTCGTCGAAGTTTCTCAATGACTACTCACCCGAGCGTAGTCAATACGGCGGAGGAATCGGATATCTGACCGATGGCAAAGTTGTTCTGAGCACGTTCTATCCAGGACACGCGCCGACGTTTGAACGGATATTCGGAGTCGGCTATTTGCAGAAGAGAGTTGCGGCCGGCAATTACGCCGTCGATCAGGTCGTTTTTGCGCCCTTCGGCGACGACCCGTTGCTTATCTCTCAAGTCAAGATTATCAATCGCGGCAGCGCGGCGGCGGAGCTTCGCTGGGTGGAATACTGGGGCTGCCAGCAAAATCAGTTTTCTTATCGCTCATTCATGGAAGCAATGGTTCAGGATCAGATAGGGAAAGCGGCGGAGCTGCGGCGGAAATTCGCTGACCGATTTGCTCATCACTTCCGGGTTCTCGAAGGCAATGCCGGACTGGCGGAATCGAAAAAATTTCTCGGTCGCTCACCCGAAGACGAGCAAGCATGGAAGGATGTCCCTCGCCTTGGTACCCAGGTTGAGGGTTGGCTCACCGCACCCATCGACCCGCCGGCCCCGGAAGTCGAAATGGAGGATCTGGCGCCGCCAGCGACGTTCCTGGTTTCGCTGGATGGTCCAGCGGACGGCTGGGCGACGAACGCAAAAGAGTTTTTCGGTGCAGGCGGAGTTCACCTGCCGTCTGGTCTTAGTAAAAGGCTGAATAAAGACACTTCAGCCGCCGGCCCCGAGGGCGCTGCGCTGCTGGAGAGGCATTTGCACCTTGCTCCGGGGGAGAGCCGCACACTTTTCTTCGCATACGGATACATTCCCGAAGGATTCGAACTCGATTCATTGGTGCGGAAATATAGGGCCGGAACCAACAAACTTTGGGAGCTTTCAAGCCGAAGCTGGAAAGGGGATGGCATTCGATTTCGGGTAGAATCCGAGCCTTGGGTGGAGCGCGAAGTAACCTGGCATCACTATTATATCCGTAGCAATCTGACGTACGACGATTTTTTTCACGAACATGCGATCACGCAGGGAGCAGGCTATTCCTATCTTTATGGGACCAATGCCGCTGCCGAGGATCCTTTGCAGCAGACGTTGCCCCTCGTGTTTGGGTATCCTGCGATGGCCAAGGAACTTCTGCGCTATACCTTGAAAGAGGCGCAACCGGATGGCCGCATTCCCTACGGAATTGTAGGTCACGGCACGCTCATGCCCACCCGCCAACTCAACAGCACGTATGACTTGTGGGTGCTTCTGGTGGCGAGTGAGTATGTTCTGGGCACGCGCGACACCGCGTTTCTGGACGAGGTGATTCCGACCTATCCGCTTTATGGACCCAAGGCGGGAAAGGATACGGTGCGCAAAATCGTGGCCCGCTCCTACCAGCACCTGGTCGAAAAGGTCGGAACCGGGGAGCACGGACTTATCCATCTTTTAAACGGCGACTGGAATGACAGTCTGGCCATGTGGCATCAGTTAATGCCGAAACATCGCATGGGTGAAATTGTTCCCGGCACCGAGAGTGTGCTCAATTCGGCCATGGCGGGATACGTTCTCGAGCACTATGCGCGGCTGCTTGGTTACATCGGCGACACTGAGATGGCGGCCGACGCGCATCGCCGGGCTGAACAGCAAAGGCTGGCGGTGCGCGCGCAGTGGTCTGGAAAATGGTTCCGGCGCGCCTGGCTCACGGAGGAAGCAGGTTGGTTGGGCGACGAGCAAATGTGGCTCGAGCCGCAGTCGTGGGCGATGATTGGCGGCGCAGCCACACCAGAGCAGCTAGGCATACTGGTGCCGGCGGTGGATGAGCTTTTACGCAAGCCGTCCCCTATTGGTGCCATGGGTGTAAGTAAAGGGGCGCCGGCGATTATGGGGGACGATGGCGGTGTCTGGCCGTCGCTCACTAGTATCTTGATCTGGGGTCTTGCGCGGACGGACGGCGCGCTGGCGTGGGATGAATGGAAAAAAAATTCGCTGGCCTGCCACGCGACGGCCTATCCGGATATTTGGTACGGCATTTGGAGTGGTCCGGATGTGTATAACTCAGTGCTTACAAAACATCCAGGGCAAACTTACTTTAACGAAGCCCTTCTCGGCCCTGATCGAGATAAGGCCGCTAAATCGCTGCACGGTAATCCGAACGGGACTGATTTTCCGGTCATGAACGGGCACTCCCATTCCGATCCGTTGTATGCGGTAGCAAAAATGGTGGGAGTGGAATTTACGGAGGCGGGGATGACTTTATCGCCCAGCCTGCCTTTGGAGGATTACAACTTTGAATCGCCATTGCTTGGAATGAAAAAGTCGAAGGCTGGCTACGAGGGATGGTACAACCCGTCGGTTGCCGGGACGTGGACGGTTGGCTTGCATTTACCGGCCGCCGAGGCGGAAGGCTTGATGCATTGCGAGGTGAACGGAATACCCCACTCTCTCAAACGCATGGCGGACGGCGGGTTTGAGCTTCAGGGAGCGAGCAGCCCGGGCAGCCCACTGCGCTGGGCCGTGCGCGGATAAGCTTTCAATCGGCGTACTCCGGCTCTTCGCGATCCAAGACGCGCCGGATGGCGGCCAGATGCTTCTGCGCGTAAGCGTCGTATAGAGGGATATCCTCGGCGAGTTGCGCGACGATGGGTGCGGAGACTTGTTGCAGCGGTCTCTGGGCCGCCATGGCCAGCATCTGCCGTTTGCAGACTTCTTCGAGGTAGTAGAGCCGGTCAAAAGCGGCGGCAATGGTGGGTCCAATCACGATCGGGCCGTGATTGCGCATCATCAGGATGTTATTGTCGCCAAGAATCTCCGCTTCACGATCGCCTTCTTTGGTCGATAGAGCCCCACCCTGACAAGTGTCGTCATAGGCGATCTTGCCG
Source organism: uncultured Acidobacteriaceae bacterium (assembly GCA_963834075.1). Taxonomy (GTDB): domain Bacteria; phylum Acidobacteriota; class Terriglobia; order Terriglobales; family Acidobacteriaceae; genus PALSA-270. The sequence continues at coordinate 91,899 of CAWIAH010000010.1, read as the reverse complement.
GAAAATTGGAAGCCGGTGATGTTGACCGGATCAATCTTGCCTCCTTGAATGAGACAAAGCGCTGTCGTATATGGGGTGTGGCTATGCATGACCGCCCTGGCGTTCTTATTGTGGCGGTGGATGGGCGCGTGCAAACAGAATGCGGTTTGCTCCACAGTGCCCTTTCCTTCGACGATGGTGCCATCGAAATCACACACCAGGAGACTGCTCGCGGTAAGCTCCGACCAGAAGAATCCTTCGGGATTTACCAGGAAAAGGCTGTCTTCCCCCGGCAATTGGAAACTAAAATGATTGCAGACACCTTGCTGATACCCCAAACGACTGGACCACCGCAGCACGGCCGTCAGCTCCTGCCGCGCCGTTCGAAATTCTTCCCGCATCGTTACCCTCCGTACCCTGTATTGATTTTTCTGCGGAGCACGAAAAATCGGCTCGCTTCAGAGCGGCGAGTGGACATTGCCAGTCGCGTCAAACTCGACCGTAAGTGCTTCCGGCATCAGACGCCACCCTTTGAGGTCGGCGGCTTCCTGGGTAAGTTTTTCAGAAATGCCAATCCGGCCCAGGCTCAATGTGTTCCTGACCCACACCATGCGCTGCTCTTCCGGAGCAGGGCTGCCGATACAGCCAAAAGCATAATCCAGTGCGTCGCGATCGCAGGGAGAATGCATCGGCGTGCCGGCGAGCGGAAGATTTAGAGAAGTCCGGAGATTCACGGCTGTCTTTTCCTGGTCGATCTTTTCGAACAGCCGCTGGTGGATCACGTCGGCTAGTCGAACCCCGGTGGCGTTTCCTTCCGACACCGCCGTCAGATCGCGGGCGTAGATGACTCGAATCTGCGGCGATTCCGGCGGCATCTGGCTGAGGCCCAATCCTCGGCCGACGACTTTTGTATCCATGCTGGTGCCACTGATGTTCTTGCCGATTTCGTCCACAACCAAAACATCAATTTTCGAAAAAGGAATCCGGGAACAAGTCCGCGGGCAATCTTAAGTGCAGCTTCTTCCTGAGCGACTAAGTCCGCAGGCAAACCAGCGCGAACGGCTGCGATCTGATGAAGTTCGTTTTCAACCACCGCAAGCCCACAGAGAATTTTGCCGCTCGCGAGAACCTTTTCCGACATTGAGCGAATGACGGGCTCAAAACCATACTTCCTGAACCAGCGATGCGCCTCACGCGCGCCCGTCGTCTTGCCCAGGCCAATTGCGATCATTTTCAGCAGTCCGCTCTCGATGGCTCCAGAAAAATCGGTGTGCGGCTTGACACGGTTCATCACCAGAATCCCATCGGCGTCAAAGGCATAACGGTCCATAAACACTCCGAAGCCCTCGGCTGTAGAGCCGAGCGGTACCGTGTCCATGGAAGCGCAAATCTCAGCACCGATAAAGTCTGGGGTAACTCCATAGCCTTCTAGCACTTCCCGCTGGCCCTCCGCGGTTGCTCCTCCGTGGCTTCCCATGGCCGGAATGGCAAAAGGCTCTGCACCGTTTTTCTTCAGCCAGTCGCAAATCGCGCGGGTGGTCTCGGCCAGTGAGGCGACGCCACGACTTCCCACGGTGATCGCGATCCTGCGATTGCGAAGCTTTTCGGGCGGGATATTCAGCGCAGAAAGCGATTGCTGAATCTCCGCGTCCAGATCACTCAATTCCCGAAGGCTTGGGCCGGTCCTTTCCAGAAACCGGATTGGTGAAAGTGGAACGTGCTCGCTAATTGTCATGATTCAAATTTCCTGTATTTGAGGGTGATCTGGCAAGCTGGGAGAAATGCCTAACCACAATCCCGCGCCCAGGAATGCCAGTGCCGCAGCTATGTACAACGCGTTTTTCCAGCCCATGTAAGCCGCCAGCATCGGGGTCAACACAGGCGAAATTACGCCACCGAGATTACAACCGCAATTCATCACTCCCCCGCCCGTACCGCTGCGAGACTCGGCCACTTCCATCATGGTGGCCCAGAACGGAGCTTCCACCGATAGGATGGAAGCGGTGGCCAGTGCGAGATAGACTACGGCCGCTCCCGCGCTGGCAGTACCGGCTCCGAGGACAAGAAAGATGGCCGAAAATGAAAAGCCGAAAATCGGAATTGCGCGGCGGCCCCAGCGCGAACCCATGGGCCCAGCCACCAGCCAGTCGGAGATGAATCCTCCCAATGGAATCGAGAAAATCGACAATGCCCCGGGAAGGCTACTTAGGTTGCCGGCACGCAACAGGTCGAAGTGCCGTACATCTACCAGGTACAAGTAGAACCAAAAAATCAGGATGTAGGCTACGTACCCTTCCAGGGTATAACTCACGGTCAGGAGCACAAAACTGCGCGACCACAGACTCTTGCCGGAGGGCCGGGGAATTGGTGCCTCGACGGCATGCTGAACGGTGGCAGCGTTCCGGTCCGTACGCCGCATAGTCATCCAGATGGAAGCCACGACGAGGGCGGGCAGCGCGGAAGACAGCATGGCGATGCGCCATCCCCAGCGAACCATGATGCGCGATAGAACCGCCGGCGAAATCGCAGACCCGGCGCCAATCGCGCCCATCACAATTCCGTTGGCGAAGCCCTGGCGAATCGGCGGAACCCAGCGCGCTACACCCTGCGCCGCCGCCGGAAAAGTGGGGGATTCGAATACACCGAGAATAAAGCGCAGGACGATTAGGATGGCGAAGGCGCTGACTACGCCGGTTCCCAACGCCCCCCAGCCTAAGGCTGCCATGCACGCGACTACCAGCACCCAGGCAATCGTGGCCGACCCCAGGACGCATCCGGCTCCCCAGCGGTCGGCGGAAACTCCCGCAGGGATTTGAAACAGCGCATAGCCGAGCAGGAACGCGCTGAAGAGGCGCCCCATGTCGATCTGGGAGAATCCCAGGTCGCGCATCATAAGCGCGCCAACCACAGAGATATTTACCCGGCACAGATAACTCGCAGCCGCGGTGAAAAAGAGCAGGACTACCAATCCCCATGGTGTTTTTGTGGCAGTCGACTTGAGCGTTGCAGGTTCGGTTGCCACTATCCCCGACTGGCGATCCTCGTCATGCCCCATAAATCACGCCAAGCCGACGACTCTTCTGCGAGAGGCTGTTGGCCTCAATTCTCGGCAACAGGCGTCGCAGAAGGTTTGCCGCAACGCCGCTGGTGTGCCAGATGCTAATTGAACGCCGGGGCCACTTGCAAGGATTTTGTGCGATAGGGTTTCATATATGAAACGTTCTGTATCAGCGGAGAGTATCAACTTCGGTTGGCCCCGACGTTGCGCGACCCTACAGATCGCGGCCCACTGCTGCTCGATGTCTTGTGATCGCTTCCTTCGAGACTGGAGATACCGCCATAATGGCGTTCTGGGCGTAGTAGATATTGGTGAGTTCCTGCAGGGCCTGCTCACAGCGGGCAGACACGCGAAAGTCATTCCTCACCAACTCGTCGTCGACGAGCGCGCGAAGATAGAGAATGCGCCAGCGCCATGACCTTCGCCCCCTAGGCGAGAGTTGCTGCTCAGCCTGAACCAGCAGGCGCAAGGCTTCCGCGGTTCCGCTGGGGTGTTCCAACACGAAACGCGGCACGCCTTTGTCGAGATTTTCGGCCTTTCGCGGCAGGTTAGTTTCCAAAATCTCGAGGGCTTTTCGCACCGGAGCCACCACAACTGGCGAAAACTCGTAGGCAATGTATTCGTCCATGATTGACTCAGCGGAGCGATCTTTTTGCCAGTAAAACTGGGCGTAGAGCACCTTATTGAGATCCTCGAAGATTCCCTCGGAGTACAGGAAGCCTCCCGCCAGCAAATCCTTCTGCTCATTCCATAGCTTTTGATGATGGGCCGGAACCGGATTGGCTCCGAAGCCGCCCCATGGGTAAGCCCCGTACATGCTGACTTCAGGAAAGCCCACTGTTGGAAGTCCTCCCGGAGTCTCATGGAGGGAAGATTTTCCGGAATAGCGCTGAACCCCGGTAAATTCGTCGAGCAGAAGATAGTCAAGCCAGCCAGGATGCTGATTGCCAAACTTCTCCTCTAATCCCGCATATTCGCCCGAGGTAAAGTAGTCGAAGAGCCAGGTTGACAAAATTACTTTGCATCCGGGAAAGTCACGGCGGGCCATTTGTGCGATCGGTTCGGCCAAAGTCAGAAAACCATTCGCTCCCCATGGCTTGCATTGCGAATTGCTACACCCACCATTATCGTAAGGCCAAGGAATGACGTAATCGAGTCCTACATCATGAAACGCGTGAAGCGTTTCCTCGCGCCATCGCAACAGCAGTTCTTTCGCTCCGGGTTTATTCGGGCAGAGTTCCAAATGGTAGTGAGCGGCCAGTTCGTGGATGTAGCCGTCATGACCTGCCGTCCAGTCGGCTCGCATTTCCACGGGACTGCCGGCGTAGGCATCGTTCACAGCAATTCCGATCCCGACATCAAGACCTAGCTTCTTTGCCATCCCACCGATAAGGATCAAGCGTTGCAGCATCGTCTGCGCGGCGGGATCATGAATATCCCTGAATTTGTGAATGTCAAAGCCAAAGACGATCAGATTGAATCCCCACAAGGCGAGGTCTTCGATGTATCGCTGCAATTCGTTGATCGGGGCGACGTGGTAGAAGTTGAAAAAATGAGGAACCGTGCAGACGCCGCGCAGCGGTTTATCAGGGATGGATGTGCCCCTCCAGTTTGTCGGCGTGAAGAGACCTTCTTGATAGCCGCTGCCGCGCAGGAATTTCCCCACGCCGTAGAGAAGCCCGCGATGGTCGTTGCCGAGAATGCGAATCGCGCCGAAAGAGGTTTTTTCGATGCGAAAGCCCTCCGAGCCGATCCCTGGCTGGACCTCGAGTTCGACGCGGCAGTCCGCCTTGCCGTGGGACGAAGACTCAATGCCACAGCGCTCATGAATGTGAGCGTCGAGGATTGCGGCCGTGCGGTCCAGCAGCGGGTTCTTCGGACCGTACAGACGAATGCTCAAGGATCTACATTGCTTTCCATCATCAACCCTGGACGCTGCATTCGCAGCGCGCTTGGAAGTACCTGAGGCCGGCCATGCACTCGCGACTAATTCGCTGACCGTGAGCAAAGAAGCATGCGCCAGAAAATCTCGCCTTTTCACGCGCCGACTCCGTTTGTGCTTCGTTGCCACTCATGCGATAGGCAGGGCTGGGCGGCCTTGCCGGCCACACGGTCTTGAACGTAGATCCGCGGAGTCATGAATCGATCTGCTCAGTTTCCGCTGATGCTGACCTGGTTGGAGTGGGCGTGACGCAAATGAACTTCGCAATCTCCATCGGAAAGTTTTCGGATGGTGTAGCCGTCGTCGGTGAGATCCGCGCGTTCACTCAAGGCTGTTCCTCCGGCGACGATGTGAGCGGGATGGAAGCTGAGGCGAAAAACTTCCGATCCGCTCTTGTCGAATGTCTGGTAACTGATGCTCTTGTTTCCGTACGTGACCTTCTGCACGATGGACGAGGAACGCAGCAGGTGATCCTGTCCCACGGGCGCAAACGCCGGCACCGCCCCCAGCGCCCACAGAAAACTTCTTCCCGCGTCGCCGTATCCATCTTCGAACCAAAGTCCTAGGTCTTTCCCGAGCACGCCGCAGCAAGCGATCTTGCCGTCCGACATGGCGAAGTAGGTGGCGTAATTCAAAGAACGGAAGGCATCTTCGCGGGCTTGGCCATCCCGGGTTTTCTCGAAGAACATCGCGTTGATGGCTCCCCACTGCGATGTGCGACAGACGAGGCCCGCACGGGAGCAGCAGCCGCGGTTGTCGGTGCCGAGCAGAGCACCCTCGTTGGGCACAAGGTGTGCGTCCAAATCCCCGGCCGGTGGATTGGTCGACTCGGCACCAATGAGTCCTCCGTCTGGGCGAAGCTGTTCATCGATGGCCCAGGCCCCAAAGAACGGACCTCGTCCCAGCAATAAACGGCTGCGATCAAGCAGATGCCCCACGTGAACTTTCCAGTCAGGGTCGACGCTCGCAGGATCCTCCTGGGAGAGGATATAGTAGGCCGTCATCATCGGCGTGATGTCATTCTGGTTGCCGGTATCCCGGAAGACGTCCTCATAGTAGCCACTCCATTTGTCCCAGGCGGCGCTCATCTTATTGAGTGGATTGTCTAGAATCCACTTCCAGGCCATATCGGCAGACTTTTTGTAGTTGGGCGCATCTCCCTCGCCGATTCGATTGAGTTCACGGAAGAGGCGGACTGGCGCAACCGTCATACCCCCGTACTCCTGGCCGGCGATAACCGCGCCCGAGTGGGCATCGACCCGGTAAGGCCAAGGAGTATGGTTCGCATCGCCCGGGCGGATGTGCTTAGCCAATTGGTTAGCACATTTGATGCCGGCTTCCAGATACTTGCGCTCACCCGTCAGTTCGTAAAAATACACGTAGCCGAGACCCAATTCCCCGACTTTGTCAGTCTCGATTCCGCCGTAGTAGGTCCTGGGCATATCTTCAATGCAGCGTCCGTAGTCCTTGTCGCCCTGGCATGAGGTGGCGAAGGGAACGCCGCCCCACTCCCAATCGGCAGGCGTCGTGCCGTGGGCAAGCTGGTAATCGAGCATCTCCCGCACCACCGCGATGGAAGAAGTGTCTCCCGAATAGGGGTACCATCCAATCAATACATCCACCAGATGAGCGAACGTGCTTGCCGGATTGTGCTGCCAATACACGCCCTGCAGAGTTTTGGGGTCAAAAACTGATTCTGTCAGATAAACCTTCACGCCAGAGCGGGTGTCGATTGGAACTTTATGTTCCAGAAAGTCCCAGTCCAGTCGCAGAAATTGGTCGTAGCCCAAGTTCTTTTCCGGATGGTACCAGGCCAGCAGCCGGCCACTGGAATCGAGCACGGCCTCGTGCCACGGCATGTCGGCGTTCACGTAGTAATCCTGAACAGTTCCTTGCATCTGTGCAGAGAGTGGTGGCGCGACCGAAACGTAGAGAGCCGAGATGCAAAAAATAAAGGCTACGCGTGCCGTTATCGATTTCTTCAGGAGTGTCATGTTAGTTTGTCCTTCTGTGGTTCTGCTCGCGTTATATCTACAGACAAGGCAACCGGTCGCACGCTGCTTGTTCACAAAACGCAAAGCCCGCTACAAAAGCGGGTCGGCGATGGGGAAGAGCAGACGTCAATTCATATCGGTCCTTAGGGTTCGGAAACGGCGAACGCAAAGAGTGCGGATCCGGATGGAATCACAACATATTGCTTGTTGTCGACTCGGTAGGTTACGGCGGTCGAGTAGATGGCTGCACCCAGCTGAACATGCCACAAGTCTTGACCAGTCGTTGCATCGAGAGCGATGAAATTACCGTCGGAGTCTCCGCCGAAAACCACACCACCGGCGGTCGAGAGTACGCCTCCATTAGGACTGCTGAAATACTTGAAATCCCATTTCTCCGCGCCAGTCAAAGGATCCAAGGCCTTCAGATCGCCGGAGGGGCGTTCCATCGGAGCGGGAACTTCAATGCTCCCAATAAAATCGTGACCGACGCGATACGATTGTGCCGCTCCAGTAAAAATGTCGCATTCGGTGGAAGTTGCGACGTAGAGCAGTTTTGTGTTCGGGTTGTAGGATGGCGAAAACCAGTTGGTGAGTCCGATTGCTCCTGGACAGACCTGAGTTCCCGTTAAGTTGGGTGTTGCCGCAGCATTTGCGAGGGGCTTGCCATCTGGTCCGAGGACCTTCGCCCACGTTACCGGTCCGTACGGTTTGCCTGACAAAAATTTTCCATTACTTCGGTCAAGCACGTACAGAAATCCGTTACGGTTGGCCTGCACCAGCAGCTTTCGCGGTTGGCCGTTCCAATTTGCGTCGATGAGAACTGGGATTTCAGTTGAGTCGTAATCATGGACGTCGTGTGGCGTGAATTGAAAGTACCACTTCAGTTTTCCGCTGTCCGGATCGAGAGCCAACATGCAGTCGCTAAAGAGGTTGTCTCCGTGTCTGTCGCCGCCGTAGTTCACTGGCGCAGGATTTCCGGTGGGCCAAAAAATCAAATTTAACTCGGGATCGAAGGAGCCGGTAAGCCATGCCGGAGCTCCCCCGGTTTTCCAGGAGTCTCCCGCCCAAGTGTCATGTCCCGATTGGCCGGGACCCGCGACAGTTTCAAATCGCCAAAGACGCCGGCCGGTGTCCGCGTCATAAGCGTCGATGAAGCCACGAATTCCGTACTCGCCGCCAGATACCCCGACGATGACTTCATGCTTGAGCGCAAGCGGCGCCATGGTGAAGGTGTAGCCTTTATGGTAGTCGGCGGCCGCGACGTCCCAAATCAAGTTCCCTGTCTTAGCGTCAAGCGCAACTACGTGCGCATCCAATGTCGCCATAAAAAGCTTGCTGCCGAGAATGGCGAAGCCGCGGTTTACCGCGCCGCAGCATAGAGGAATCTTGTCCGGCAGATTTCTTTGATATCGCCAGATAGCCCGGCCGGTGCGGGCGTCCAAGGCGAAGGCGCGATCGTTTTGGCCCGTACCGTAGAGCACTCCATCCACAACGATGGGGCTGGTTTCGAATTGCCCAAGATCGGCGACCTGAAAAGCCCATTGCAGGCCCAAGTGCGATGCGCGGCTCGGGTTGATTTGATCGAGTTCACTGTAGCGCCAACTGGCGTACCCACCCGAATAGGTAAGCCAGTTCTGGGGCTCGCGGTTGGCGTTGAGGAGTCGATCGGAGGTTACTTGTGACTGGGCGCCAGCGCCGAGTCCGATCACAAGCGCCAAGAAAAGCAAAGTCCTATTCATCCGCTCGTTCTCATTTCGTTTCGCGAGTATGGCTTTACGATCGTGCGACTGAAAAAAATCTCTTAATCCCCTTGCAGGCTCTGCAAATACGCCACCAGGTCCTCGATTGCGCCTTGCGGCAGCAGGTCGACGGGATACGGCGGCATAAGGGATTTTCGTTCGTGGATCACAGGGCCGATATCTTCTTTAAGAAAGAATCGCAGATTCTGGTCGGTATCGAGCAACTGGACGGAGAACGTATCTTCATTCAATGCTACGCCCGTGACTTTCCGCCCGTCGCGAGTCGTGATGGTTGCTGTGTCGTAAACCAGGGGTAGACCCCAGTGATTGTTGGGGTCAAGCATGCCGTCACTTAGATCTTTGCTGGGTTCGCGAATCGAATTGATGAGATAGGAAACTGAGCGAGATGCGCCGATTCGCGATAAGTCGGGACCAAGCAAACCACCATGGCCCCTCACCATGTGACATTGGGGACAACCACTGCGGGCAAAAATCTGCTGACCACGCGCGCGGTCTCCCGCTACGGCGTGCTTCGTAGGTGCCAACGAACGAAGGTAGGCGACGATGGCCCACACTTCGGAATCCTCGAACGCATTTGCCGGCATCTCAGTTCCCGCCACGCCTTGCGTGATAGTTCGAAAAATACTGGCGTCGCTGGAGCCGTGAACCCAACGATTCGCGCTGAGATCGGGCCCCCGGCCCCCTCCTTTTGCGTTAAGCCCATGACATGGAGAACAGTTAGAACGAAAAAGAGAATCACCCTCGCGCATCGCCGATGGGTTTCCCGCCACCGGATTGGTCGGGGCGTCCTTCTGCGCCTCCGCTGAATTGCTGACAAGAACAAGCAAGAGGAGCGCCGCAAAAACGACGAACCGGTAGAGCCTCTCGGATTCGTTTGTCATAGCGTTCATTTCGTCGCCCTTCGCCGGGAAGCGACACAATCGCGGTCAACTTGTCGATATTCTGCGCATACTACGAACCTGACCATTTGATGTCAAGAAATAACTTTTTATATGTTTCATAAGAGAAACGATTTGTATCGTATTAATCAATTGTGCGATGTTTTCTCTTGACAGTTGGATTGGAGGCGGGCAAACTTCCTGTTCATTGCAGCGCTGATCGCGCTAGAACGGCTGCGATAAAAGGGTGGCACACTCCGAAATCGACTTGGCGTGATCGCAAACGAGCACGGGAGGAGAAATATATTATGAAACGAATCTTGCCGGCAGTCCTACTTTTCATGGTCTCTGCGTGGCCGGCATTCAGCCAGAATCAGGCGTCTCCATCTCCAGCGAAGAGCGATCAGGCCAGTTTGGAGGCCGAGTTCGCTAAAATCGAGAACCAATGGGCGGAAGCCGATAAAACTAAGGACGCCGTTGCCCTGGGACGATTGCTGGCGGACGACTGGATTTATTTGGGGCCGGTTGGCTCCGAGACCAAGATGCAACATCTGGCTGCGCTCAAAGCAGGAACCGACAAGCTTGAGTCCATCACATTAATGGACATGAAGGTGCGGATGTTCGGGAACACCGCGGTTGTGACCGGGCGCGAACACGAGAAGAGCAGCAATGGGGGGAAGGATACGAGTGGAGATTATATGTGGACCGATGTCTTCGTGAACCGGCACGGGCATTGGCTGGCGGTCAATTCACAAGATACGCCCTTAACGAAAAAATGAGAGATATCGCTTCATTGACCTAAATGTGCGGCATGCACATTTTGGCCCAAGTGTTTCAAACCCATAGATTCTGAGATGACGGCATAATTAAACCTAATCGAGGCGGATGGATGAGACAAGCTTTGGCAATTGTCCTACTGGTGCTCGCAGCCCTTGGGTTGGTGCAAGGCCAGGAGTCGAGTGGCCAGGAGAAAACTCCCGCTCCCAACCTCGCACAGATGTTTACTCGACTCGAAAATGAGTGGGCGAAGGCTGACAATAGCAAGGATACGAAAGTGTTGGACCTCATTCTGGCGGCCGACTGGACCTATTTAGGGGCGGCTGGTGTTCAAACCAAGGCACAGCATTTGGCGGAACTCAAGTCTGGGGGCGGCGATCTTGAGTTCGAAACACTGGCGGACATCAAAGTCCGGGTGTACGGAGAGACGGCTGTGGTAAATGGAAGCGCGTACCAGAAGAATTCGGATAAGAGCAAAGATACAGGCCACTACGTTTGGACCGATGTCTTTATCAAACGCCATGCTCAGTGGCAGGCAGTAAACTCGCAGGATACCCTCGTGTCAGCTCACTGAACTTTGGGCCAAGGCGCGGAGTTCAAGTCGCGCAATCGTGTCGCGCAGCCCGCCTAACCCGCAACCGGAGTGATCAGCAAATTGCCGAAGGTGTCAACGTCCGCCTGGAAGCTGGGATGAATTAAGGTATTCGAGTCCATTTCCTCGACGATGGCAGGTCCTTGAATATGGTGGCCGGGCTCGAGCTTGTAACGGTCATAGACGCTCGTCTCAGTGAACCCACCCGATTCAGAAAAGAAAACCGGCCGTGCTCCCTTTTTCGCCTGGTTTCCCGTCAAGCCGCGATGCGAGATTGTCCGCACGGGTGGATTTGGAATCGCACCCACCGCCGTCATTCGATAGTTGACGAGTTCGACTACTTCGGCCGGATACCCGCGTCCATAGGCCCGTTCATATTCTGCATGGAATTTTGAGCAAAGCTGCGCTAGGATTTCTGCGTTCAAGGTGCCTGGTTCACAGGTGACCGCCAATTCAGAAGATTGGCCCTTGTAGCGCATCTCAATTTCGCGCAGAAAACTAATTCGCTCCGGCGGAATGCCTTCCCTCTTCAGAAGCGCCCCGCCCTGCTTTTCCATCGAGGCAAAAATCTGATTAATGATCTTTACGTCGGCGAGGTCCCCTCTCATAACCTGGGTGCGTGAAAACTCATGCTTGACGTCGGTCGTCAGAAGGCCCAATGCGGACGCCGTCCCCGGACTCAGAGGAACAATTAATTTCGGAATTTGCATCTCGGCACATAAGCGGTTGGCGTGCAGTGGGCCCGCGCCGCCGAAGGCTACCATCACCAGTGTGCGCGGATCGTATCCGCGGCGAACGGTAGTCAGGCGTAGCGCATTCACCATGGCCGTATTCGCAATCTCAACGATTCCATTGGCCGTGGCGATGGTATCGAGGCCCAAAGGCTCCGCGCATCGTTTGCGAATGCCTTCGGTTGCTCCTTTCAGATCGAGATCCATTTCTCCTCCTAAGAAATAACGAGGATTTATGCGTCCCAATACTAGATTGGCGTCAGTTATGGTTGGTTCTTTTCCACCTCCCCGGTAACAGATCGGGCCGGGATCGGCACCAGCGCTGCGCGGGCCCACCCGCAGCACCTCGCCAGGATCCACCCACGCGATGCTTCCGCCGCCAGCGCCAATCTCGACCAGATCGATTACTGGCGTTCGAATCGGGTAGCCACTACCGCGAGATTGGCCTGCTCCCGGACGTGCCTCTGCGCCGACTTCATACTCCTTGGTAATTTTCGGACGGCCATCCAGAATAAGGCCGGCCTTCGCGGTTGTTCCTCCCATGTCAAACGAGACGACATCCGTGAAACCCAAATTGCCGGCGACAAAGTTGGCCGCGATGACTCCCGCTGCCGGTCCGGACTCCACCATGAATACGGGCCGCTCAGCCGATTGTTCAAACGTCAACACCCCACCATTCGACTGCATGATTAGTAGCTCGGCCTTGGTGTCCTGCTTTTTGAGCTGGAGTTCAATCCCCTGCAAATAACTTGCTACGACAGGCTTAACACAAGCATTAACGACCGTCGTGCTGGCGCGAAAATATTCTCGGAATTCAGGACAGATGCGAGAAGAAACTGACAAGACGGCACTGGGCGCATATTCCCGGAGAATTTCTGCGGCCTGCTCTTCATGGGCTGGATTGACATAGGAGTGTAGAAAGCATATCGCGACGGATCGAATCTGTTCGCTCTCCAGCTGTTTGGCAATCTCGATCATGCGTGCTTCATCGAGAGCACGAAGCACCTTCCCGATAGCATCGAGTCTCTCGGGAACTTCGAAGCATAGATCGCGAGGAACCAGGGGTTTCAGTTTTTCGAAGTGAATGTCATAAAACGAAGGACGGATCTGCCGTCCAATCTCCAGCAGGTCGCGAAAGCCTTCTGTTGTAATAAACGCCGTCTTCGGATTTTTTCCCTCGATCAGGGCGTTCGTTGCTACCGTTGTTCCGTGAACCAGGTAGGAGATGTTTAACGCCTGCGTTTGAGCCTTGGAGAGGATTTGGTCGACGACGGCGAGAAATCCAATGGACGGGTCTTTCGGCGTCGAAGGAACTTTTGCGATGTGAATCTCGCCGGTATCTTCCGAAATCAGAACCGCGTCCGTAAAAGTTCCACCGACATCAACACCCAATCGAAAGCGAGCGCTCATTGGTTTCCTTTTTCTTTTTCGACCAGTCCGGTTAGCTTTTCGGATTCAACCGGCTCGATCGTCGATTTGTCCTTGCCAATCGTCACTCCGTAGCTTTTCCTGGGCGCGTTCAATGCTGATTTTGCCTTCACGCACATCGCGAAGCACCATTCCAGGATCGCGCTCCCGCACTGGGCCATAGCCTCCTCCGCCACAGGTTTCAACCCGCAAAAGTTCTCCAGGATGCACTTGAAAACTTCCCTTCGACGGTAAGTCGCGTTTCGAATTCTCAGTGAGCAGGGAATACCGCGCTACCTTCCCGGCCTCGCCTCCAAACAGCCCCATGGGAGGGAACTTGGCTCGGTCCGCCAACAGGGTGACCACGGGTTCGTGCCCCACAAAAATATATTCCCTGCATAATCCCAGTCCACCTCGCCACCGTCCCGGACCGTCGGAGTCAGGCACCAGACTGTAACGCGGAATTCGCACGGGATAGTTCATCTCGGTCTCTTCGACCGGAGCATTCTGAGTATTCTGAATGTGAGTTTGCACGGCATCGGGTCCATCTGATCCGATCCGTCCGCCGTACCCCCCGGCGAGAGTTTCGAGGAAGCAGTAGTAATCGCCGCTGTTCGGATCTTTCCCTCCGAATCCAACGTGGCACATCATTCCCTTGCTTCCCGCCGGAACACGATCCGGGCAACACCTGCGAGAGTGTTTTGAAAAGCAATTCGCAGATGCGATGCGAGACTTCCCATCCGCCGACAATTGCTGTCGGATGGCTTGCGTTTACCGCTGAACCCTCGGGCGCCATAACGTGAATCGGCCGGTAAAAACCTTCCGTCAAAGGGATATCCTGGTCAATTAAGCACTTTAAGACGTAAACGCAAGCGGTAAATGTCTGGGTTAGATTGCAGTTCATCGGAGCGGGTCTCTGTTGATCCGTCCCTGCAAAATCGAAAATAATACTCTCTTCCGTCAAGTGTGACGCGCACCTTGAGGTGAACAGGCATTCGATGTGATGCCGTCATCATCCAGCTGATCCTCGCCTTGAAACGACCCCTGCGGCAACTTGGCGAGTTCAGCGAGCACCCGTCGCTCGCTATACTCGATCAGCTTTTCAATGTAAAGCTTTACGGTCTCGCTTCCGTAGCGATCCAATAACTGCGTCATCCGGCGGATACCGATTTCGTTGGCGGAGATCTGAGCGCGCAAATCGCCCCTTACCTCTTTCTTGGCTCGGACATTGGCCAATAGCATCTTCAAAATGTCATCAACGATCTTCCCCTGAGAAACAAGCTTAACGACCGGAAGAATCACTCCTTCCTGGTAGATCTCGCGAAATGCGCCGATACTGGCGGGGCGCCTCCGCCGACGTCTACGTGATGGCAAATGTTGGCGACATAACCGAGAAGTTCGCCGTCGTAATAAAAAGGCGAAATTAGGAAAATATCGTTCAGATGGCTGGCTTGCCGGTGCGGGTCATTGACGAGAAGCGCATCTCCCGGGAAGAAGATTCTCTGGCCCGAATTCCGCGACCGCACGCGGCACGATGCGCCCGACAGTCACAAGGTGCGCTGGCTGGCAGAACGCTTGCGCCACCATGCGCCCATCCGCATCAACAAATGCAGCGGAGTAATCCAGCCTAGTTTTGACGTTCGTGGAGTACGCGGTACGCTGCAGACAGGCCGACATCTCTTCGGTGGCTTCGGTCAGAGCGTTACGGATTACTTCAAACAGTATCGGGTTAACGGCACCGGATGTTTTCGGGCTCGGACCAACATCTTGCCGCGGCATTATCTGTCTTTTTTCCCCGGACATATCCATAAATTTGAGGCAAGTTTCGCCCGCGAGAACAGGAGTGTCAAGCGAAGGTATTCACGATAGAGATATTATTCGGTATTTATCCGCACAATGGATTGTATGTGTTTCGAGTCAATGATGAGCAGTTCGTCGACATCTCGCAAAGTGGATGGGGTTACCGCGATCATACTCGCTTAAGAAACTCTCGTTCCAGCGTGTTTAGCGGGCCATCCATCCGCCATCGACCGTCAACACGTGGCCGTTCACGAAATCGGAAGCCGGAGATGCCAAGAAGATGACCGCGCCGGCGATATCGTCGGGCGTTCCCCAACGCTGGGCAGGAGTGCGGCTAAGTATTTCTTTGGAGCGCAGGGGATCGTCGTGCAGGCTTTGGGTCATCTCAGTCAGGGTATAGCCTGGGGCGATCGCATTCACATTGATATTGCATCCGGCCCATTCGTTGGCGAGAGACTTCGTGACCTGTGCGACGCCGCCCTTGCTTGCGGCATAAGCGGGGATGTTAGTTCCGCCGATGAAGCTCACGATCGAGGCGATATTGATGATCTTTCCACTCTTTTGCTCGATCATGTGTCGGCCTACCCGCTGGCACATGCGGAAGAGCGCGGTAAGATTCAGGCCAATAACTTTATCCCAGTCTCCCTCGGCAAAGTCGACGGAAGGGGTACGAATTTGCATCCCCGCACTGTTCACCAGGATATCGATATGTCCTAACCGTGCAAGGACCTCGCGAACAACCTTGTCTATGAAACTGCCGCTGCAGATGTCTCCCTGGAACGGCATGGCTTTGCGGCCGAGCGCCCGAATCGCTTGGCAGGTCTCTTCAGGGTTCTGAGATTTTCCCAGCACCGCAATGTCAGCTCCAGCTTCCGCCAGTCCCAAGGCGGCAGCCCGGCCGATTCCAGAAGTACCGCCGGTGACGACCGCGACTTTTCCGTCGAGCTTGAATCGATCCATTCTTCTCCCTCGCTATCAATATGATTGGGTGGCGTCTAGTGTAAGGTCTTGCCAGGGGAGCGAACCGAGACAATATTTCACGTCGAGGATGCTGCGGGAGGGCTCACTACCAGCGTAGACCCAGATCATTGCCATGGAACTTTGCGATTCATTCAGAAAACGGTGTGGCTTCCCCTGCGGGATAAATGCGGTATCGCAACCACTCAGCTGATAGCGTTGACCCGCCACTTCGCAAACCGCGAGGCCTTCCACAATCGTGATGGACTCGTCGTAGGCGTGAATGTGACATGGTAGGGACGTTCCCGGCTGGAATTTTCCATAGCCTCCGCAAATACCCACCGACCCATAGCGGCCAGCGAACAGGTCGAAGAATTGCGTGCCATCGGCGAGTTCGTATTTTTCCGCCTCGTGAAATCGGGAGATGTGTTCTGGATCTTCAGAACTCGGATCTACGGCTGTTCGGTCTTGCTTGCGAAAGCGATCAGCCACTAAATCTCGGGGCGGCTCGGGGGATGCAAACGCCGAAAGCGCAAGCAGTGGCTCAGCGTTCGACGCGTTGGCCGGATTGTGCGCAATCCCTGCTGGAACATGAATACAATCCAAAGGTCGGAGCCGGTAAGTTCGGCCTTCCACCGAGAACAGCGCCTCTCCTTGCAAAACGGTGATTGCTTCGCTGCAAGGATGGGTATGGTATGCCAGGCTTTTTCCGGGGGCAAACGTCACTGTGCCGGTAGTCATGGCCGTCGCGCCGCATTCGGCTGACGCAAAAGGGCGGAGGGCAACGTCGGGAAGGAACGCGGGAATAGGTTCCCGCCGTCCTGAAATAATCCGTTCAGAAATGTTCATCGGTCCATGGGTCCTTTCGAAAAGTAGGGCGTGATTCTATGTGCGAGCAAAACGAGGTGCTCGCGTTGTTATTGGCCTTGCATGTAGACCACGTGGCTTTGCATGAATTCGTAGAGGCCGTGCTTGCCATCGGCTCCTCCGATTCCGCTCTTTCGCCAGCCCGCGTGATAACCTTGCATGGCCTCAAAGTTTTCACGGTTGATGTAGGTCTCGCCAAAACGAATTTCGCGGCTCACTTTCAAGGCCACGTTTAAATCACGCGTATACACTGAGGATGTGAGTCCGTAGTCGGAATCATTCGCAAAGGAGATGGCCTCGTCCAAATCGTTGAACGTGACTACCGGAAGTACGGGACCAAAGATCTCGCGGTGGACGATTTCCATCTCCTGATGGCATCCGGCGATGACCGTCGGCTCGTAGAAATAGCCTTTGTCACTGCCCCCCCGTTGACCTCCCGTGACTATCGTTGCGCCCGCTTTCACCGCACCTTGTACCAGCGAGTCCACCTTCTGAAAGGCCGCCAGGTTGATGAGGGGACCGTAGTCGACGGACTCATCTTTCAAAGGATCGCCAAAGCGCGTGGCCTTCATGGCCGCGGAAAGCTTGTCAATGAATTGATCCGCGACCTTACCCTGCACATAGACCCGTTCGGCGCAATTGCACACTTGTCCGCTATTGATTACACGTGAAGCCGTAACCGCTTTTACCGCAAGATTAATGTCGGCGTCCGACATTACAAGGACGGGAGCTTTTCCGCCCAGTTCCAGATTCAACTTAGTGATATTGGGCGCGGCTGACGCCATGATGGCAGACCCGGTTTCGACGCTGCCGGTGAAGCTGACCATGCCGATTCGCGGCGATGACGCCAACGCTCTTCCGGCCGTAGTTCCGCGACCGTGAACGACATTGATTACGCCCGGAGGCAGATCTGTTAGCGCCAGAATCTCGCAGAACTTGACGGCATTGTGCGGAGTCTCTTCGCTGGGCTTGATGACGATGGTGTTGCCCGTGACCAGCGCGGGAGCAGCTTTACGGGCGATCAAAAAGAAAGGAAAATTCCAGGGGAGAATCCCGCCGATCACGCCAATGGGCTGGCGGAAAAGAAAAATGCTCTCCCCGGGCCGGTCGCTCTCAAGAATCTCTCCTTCAATCCGGCGGGCCCATTCCGCCATGTAGTCGAAATAGTCAGCGGTGAAAGAAACTTCAACCCGCGCGAGGCCGAGAATCTTGCCTTGTTCTTCGACGATGACGCGTGCGATTGGTTCGGCATTGTCGCGAATCTTCTGTGCAATCTTTCGCAGCCATTGGGCGCGTTCAATAGCCGGTCTCTTTGCCCAGCTGATTTGCGCTCGCTCCCCCGCGGAAATGGCAGCCTCGACATCGGAGCTGGCGCTATCAGGCACCGTACAAATGACGTACCCGGTAGAAGGATTGGTCACCTCTGTGCGCACGACACCCGCGGCCGGAACGAATTTGCCATTGATAAAATTGTCATAGTGGTTCATCTGAGATTGCCTCCGTGTCTTTAAATAGCTCTTCCACAACGAATCGATGGAGTTGTCATCAGAGCATTCCAGGATTCACAATATTCGGTGGGCGTCGCCCATCGAGGGCGGCAAGCAAGTTATCGCCAGCCAGTAAGGCCATCCGCAATCGTGTCTCGGCGGTGGCGCTTCCTACGTGGGGCATCAAAACGACGTTACTCATCGTCAGGAACGCCGGGTGGACAGTGGGCTCATGCTCGAAGACGTCGAGGCCCGCGCCAGCCAGCCTCTCTCGCTGGAGCGCATTCACCAGGGCTTCTTCCTCAATAATATTTCCGCGCGCAGTGTTGATCAGAAAAGCGGACGGCTTCATCAAGCTTAATTCCGGTTCGCGAATCATGTAACGGGTTTCCGAAGTAAGGGGAACATGGACGCTCAGGAAGTCACATTCCCGGAAAAGAGTCTCCCGGCCCACAAACTCTGCCGCAAGGTCCTTTTCGACGCTTTCCGGTACTCGATGACGTGCATGGTATAGAACGCGCATCGAGAAACCACGGGCACGACGGGCAATTGCCTGGCCTATCCCGCCCAGGCCATAAAGCCCCAGGGTCTTTCCGTGAATTTCTGCGCCGAGCATAAAATTCCATTGCCAGAGTTTCCACCGGAGGTCTCGAACATAGCGGTCTGCCTCCGGTATGCGTCTCGCCACAGCGAGGATCAAGGCGAAAGCGAGATCCGCAGTCGCTTCGGTAAGAACATCTGGAGTATTGGTGACCACGATCCGTCTATCAGTACAGATCTGTACATCGATGTTGTCGTAACCCACCCCAAGGTTGGCGATTACACGAAGCTTGGAGGCAGCATTGATCAAATCCTTGCCAATTCGTACCCCGGACGCCATTACTCCGCTTACATCGCGCATCGCCGGGCGCAAGAGCTCAACCGGCATCGGCTCATCAATCGGATGAACCTGGACCTCGTAATGTCGCGCGACACGATCGATTGCTTCTTGTTGAATGGGCCGGGTAATCAGAACTTTGGGACGTTCCATTAGATCACCGCAAAGCCTTGCTGCAATTTATGTTGAGCAGGACCGTGGACCACATTGAGCAGAGGACGGCCTGATGCGAGTCGGTCAATGTTGTCGGCAATCGCGCGAAAACGTCGATCGAAGGTGCCGCTCGTCCAGCCTGCAATATGGGGTGTCATGATCAGGTTGTCGAGTTTGTGGAACGGAAAACTCGAAGGTCTAAGACGTTTGCGGCCCGACGCATAACGGTACCATACATCAATGGCAGCGCTTCGAATTTGCCGCTTGTATAATGCCCGGTACAGTGCGGCTTCGTCCACGATAGCAGCTCGCGCAATATTTATAAGACTGGCAGTGGATTTCATCCAGCCAAGCTCTCGCTTGCCAATCAGGCCTTCGGTCGCTTCGTTTAAGGGACAAGCCAGTACTACGTAATCGGATTCCCGCAGCAAATCGTGTAGATCCTCCGGAACTCCCCAATAGTCCACCGTTTTCGGCTTACGAACATCGGTATGTTTGCGCAGCGCCCAGACTTTCATACCGAACGCTCTTGCGCGCGCGGCAACGTCACGTCCGATGTGGCCGAATCCGATGACTCCCAAAACCTTGCCTCGAATTTCGTCTGCGGCTGGAGCCCCGGAAATCCAGCTTCCGTACCAGGTACCGGCCCGAAGCTCCGAATCGACTTTAACCAATTCTCGACTCAGCGCCAAGACCATCATCATCACAAACTCACCAATCGCGGCACCATGGAAATAGACGTTAGCCACGCTTACAGTAGGCGATAATCCGGGCAGATAAAAGTCGTCAATGCCAGCGCCCACCGAATGCAGCAACTTAATATTCCCCGCCGCCACAGCCATATCTTTCGAGAAATATTGCGATACGACTACATCAGCCTGCTCCAACTCTTTGAGAAGCGTCTTATCTTCCCGCGTCTTTGAAAACGAACGAAAACTACAACCCACAACCAAGTTCTTTTGGATTTGCTCCATCCCTCCGGCTGCCACGGGACCCACCAGAGCGACTGTCAGGCCAGACTGTTCGCGTTTGCTTTCCACTTTACCCCGCATTAGTTGGATTGCGGGCTCATGAACTGCTGGGTGACCTTCGTGGGTTCGGCTAGCTCGGCGAGAATATCGATATCGAAGTCCTTATAGAGATCAAGGCAAAACAGGTCAGGTGCGTCCTGATACCGGATTGCGTGATCGAGAAGGTATTGCAGACTGTTCATACCTCCACGCGTGGAAAGTGCAGAAAAATGCGACGGCTCCATCGCCGACGCAACGAGCGCTGTGACCTGGTTGCGAATCCCCTGGGTTTCAATAGAAATGCTTTGGACACCATTGTCGTTTCGCACCCAGTCTGCAATTCCCAAGAGCTGCGCCGCTTCCATGCCGAGCGGACGATCTCCCGACGCAGATAACAGCAATCCATAGAGTGCGGAAGGTGGTCTTGTGGCTAACCAGCTCCTGACGCCGGGGATTTGCGCGGGTGTGGCCAAGAGTTGGCTATACAGTTCGGCTACATGCACCGGCTCATTCTTAGGAAAGTCAGGCGATGCGTCACCGGTGAAGATCAAGTTTACGGCCAGCGCTTGTTCCCCCCGATTGATATGCCAGGGAATTGCATTGTCGGGAGAGGTCAGTTCAGTCGTGAGGCGCACTGGATCGGTGAGAATGTCCATCTGGACGGAACGAAGTCCGCTATCGTCCAACAAGATCGAAAGCGGGGCATTGTCTGCGCAGGTCGTAGATTTCAACCAGATAGCCGTGGCGCTCAATTCGTTATCGAATTCCAACCGATACCCGATGCTCCGTAAACCTTTATTTCGAGTGCTAAACAGGGGCCAAGCATGCCAAATCGTCACAGGTTTAAAGCGAACCACTTCTTTGAGGCGCGAACGCGATGCACTCGCCCATTTCGCTTTAGATGAGGGCTCGGACGGCACCTCGGGACGTTGAAAACCCGATGCTATTTTCCTCGCGAGCCCGGTGATGCTTAGGTTGTCTTTTGGAAGGCCGACCAGCAGCTCCAGAAAGCTTTTTACTTCCGCATCGACAGGTACTTCGTGCTCCACCACCGGGATGTTGAAGTGTTTGGTAAAAAAGGCATAAGCGTGCTCACGGTTATCGAGTTCGTAATTGTGTGTTCCGGGGTCGACGTTCTCGTAAAAAGCCAAATTGTCTTCTTTGCCGTATAGTCTGAAGATGGGTCTGATTTCATCGTACAGATGCGGTTTTTGCAGCGCAGCCCGTAAGCCATATTGGTCTTCGGCCCCGTACATAAGTAGGGTAGCCCGCGGCGCTGTCATCGCGGTGAGAGTCGAGTAGTCGCCGTCAATGAATAGATCGGAAGGGTGATATTCCAGGTCGCCCACGTCAGAATTCCGCTCAATCGCCGAGGTGAACGAGAAATATCCGCAGGCGGCTACGGCTACCGCAATGCGCTCATCTAAAGAAGCGATGATAATCGTCTGCCATGCGCCGCCAGAAAGGCCAGTCGCACCGATACGAAGAGGATCCACGTTGGGATGCTGGCAGAGATAGTCGAGGCCCTTGCGGATCGCCAGATAGAAGAGGCCGGTAGCGCCCAGTCCAACCAGATCCAGGTGCGCCCCGTTCCAGTGATTATTTTCGGGGATCGCCGACTCGCCCATTCCGAGCCACTCCAGACTCAGCGCGTAGATACCTTGCAGAGCATTATTAATGCATCGTTTTTGCTTATAATCGGCAGCTTTACCATTCGGCGCGTGGCCATTCAAATTGATCGTGGCGGGCATTCTACCCTTGGGCGTCTCGGGCTCGTAGAGTAACGCAGTCGTCCAAAAACCAGGCACGATCTCATACCGTAATTTCCTTAAGCGATAACCCTTTCCAGAAGGAATGAGTCCGAGGTCCTCGAACCTGGGCGGCGAGTCGACCCATTTCGACGGCCATCCATGGAAGATGACATCCTTCAGCAAATGCGCCCGCAACCTCGTTTCTTCAGTGGTCCATTCGGAAGCGGTTTTGGGTGCCGGAAGAGGAGGGACCCTCTTCATCAAGTACTGTCGGATCTGAAAATCGACTACATCTTCCGACTGGAGCCGCAGCTTGAGCACTTCTCCCACTTCTTCGATCCGGGTCTGCCCCACGGCGACCGGAGGCTGCATCATGGTCGCGGAAGTGCCTACCAGTGCGGCTCCTGCTACCAAGGATGTCGACTGCAAGAAACCGCGGCGAGTGACGTTTGTACTCGACATGAATCCCCCCTCGAACTCAGTTTTTGTTCCATTGTTCCGCCTTGCGGGCTCCGTAAACTGCTCAGATTTCTTGCCGCCGCTTTTCATCCGGCGCACTTGGCGAAATGCCGAGCCATAATCCCGCACCGACCAATGCCAGTGCAGCCGCCACATACAATGCGTTCCTCCAACCCATATATGCAGCCAAAACCGGAGTCAAGGCAGGTGAAATCATTCCACCGATGTTGCTGCCGCAGTTCATCACCCCCCCCGCCGTGCCACTGCGCGCCCCGGCAACTTCCATCATCGTGGCCCAGAATGGCCCTTCGACCGATAGAACGAAAGCTGTGGCGAGTGCGAGATATATCACTGCGCTGCTGGCATTTCCAGTTCCTGCACCCAGAACCAGAAAAACGGCAGAGAATGAGAGGCCGATCATCGGAATCATGCGGCGCCCCCACTTCGAACCCATTCGACCGGTGATCAGGCGGTCGGAGACAAATCCACCCAGAGGAATTGAAATCACCGAGAGAATACCCGGCAGACTACTGAGGCTGCCTGCCTTCAACAGATCAAAGTGCCGGACGTCCACGAGATATAAGTAGAACCAGAAGATGAAGATGTATCCGACATATCCTTCGAGCGTGTAGCTCAGCGTCAAAAGGACGAAGCTGCGTGACCAGAGGACGCTCCGGCTTGCAACGGAGGTCCGAGGCTTTATCAAGCGGGGAGAGGGGCGGCTGGCTTCCCGCAAGGTCATCCAGACCCCTCCCACGGTCAGGGCCGGCAGGGTGGAGACCATAAGTGCAGCCCGCCATCCCCAATGAACCATTACCCTGGAAAGCAACGCAGGCGCAATTGCTGCCCCGGCTCCGATTGATGCCAACACAACGCCGTTGGCGAAACCCTGATGAGGAGGAGCAATCCATTGTGCGACCCCCTGAGCTGAAGCGGGAAATGTGGGCGATTCCACTACGCCCAGAAAAAAGCGCAACCCCAGCAAAATAAACAACGCGCTGATGGCACCCGTACCCAACGGCCCCCATCCCAATGCGCCCATGGTGGCGGTCATTACCACCCATGTGAAAGCGGCGACGCCCAACACAAGGCGGGCCCCCCACCGATCGGCCGCTGCCCCCGCAGGTATCTGGCACAACGCATATCCGAGTACGAACGCACTAAACAAGCGGCCCATGTCGATCTGGGAGAATCCGAGGTCACGCATCATCAGCGCGCCCACCACCGAAATATTCACACGGCAAAGGTAGCTTGCCACCGCTGTCACAAAAAGCAGGACGACCAATGCCGACGGCTTGGTTCTGGATTTGGCGATCACTGGATTTCGATGTACTTGGCCCTCGTTCAGCATAAACTCAGTCGAATAGGTCAAATTCTCCTTTGCAGTCTGCGATTGCCGGAAAAGCTCGCTGGCTGTGACTTCCGCCAGGGGGCCGATCCCTTGCGGCGCGAAGTCGATGGGAGAGAGATGCGGCTTTTCAGAGGGTTCTTCAACCATCGACGTCCTCAGACATTCAGGCGAAATCGCCGATAAGCGGGTATTGCGCCGCTCAGGATCTGGTCGCGTAGGTCGCCAACTGCCGGTGTGTCTAAAAAAGTCGGAACCAAGCTGAGCCGCGCTGTCTAATTGAGGGCTAGCGCATGGTACTGGAGGAATGGGGTTTCTTGTCAAGGAATTTATTGCAGATCGTTTCAGATACGAAACGTTACGTACCACAAATGCGATGCAAGCGATCAGCTTTGCAAATCTTTGCGCCTCGTTTACATTGATTAACAAGCGTTTCCGTGAGATATCGATTTCATATTGACAAGATTTCGATTACCTCTTACTCTCCCTGTTGTTTATAAAACATTCTGTTTCATATTCCGGGGGCGATGGGTAGGCACAATGAGGCGGCAGTCTCGCTTCGACGCCTGACTGTCAAACTTAGTGAGTCGGCGATTGCATGACGGACAATTCGAAGCGGTACGAGGGATCGGCGGAATTATTTGCGGAGTCGCAGAGGTATCTGGCTGGGGGAGTGAGCAGTGGCATGCGGGCAGCGTCCAAGCCGTTGCCTTTATTTTTTTCTTCCGCCGCGGGCTCTCATCTGTTCGATGTGGATGGCAACCAGTATGTGGATTACACCCTGGCCTGGGGGCCGCTGATCCTGGGTCATTGCCACCCGGCAATCGTGGAAGCGGTCAGCGTTCAATTGAAAGTCAGCCAGTTGCTGGGCGCGCAGCATCGGCTTGAGATCGAAGTCGCGAAAAAGATCTGTGAACTGGTTCCCTCGGCGGAACGCGTCATCTTCAGCAACACCGGCACCGAGGCAGTGCAAGTGGCTCTGCGCCTTGCGCGACGCTTCACCGGCCGGCGTAAGATTATCCGCTTCGAAGGACACTATCACGGCTGGATGGAGAATATCCTGCCAGGATACCGGCCGTCGTCCAACTCCCCGCTGCCCGCCCACTCTGCCAATGGTGCGCGCACCGTGGGCGAGACACTCATCCTGCCGTGGAATGATTTACGGGCTGTGGAAACGGTGTTGCAAGCGCAAGGGCGCGAAGTGGCAGCTCTGATCACCGAGCCCATTCTGTGCAACACGCACTGTCTGATGCCGGCGCCGGGCTATCTGCAAGGGCTGCGCGAATTGACGCAAAAGTATGGAGTGATGTTGATCTTTGACGAGGTGATCACTGGCTTTCGGGTGAGTCTGGGGGGAGCGCAAGCCTGGTTTGGAGTGATGCCGGACCTGACCACGATGGGGAAAGCGGTGGCGGGCGGGTTCCCGTTGAGCGTGGTGGGGGGACGGGAGGAGATCATGGATCTGGTGGCGCAACAGAAAGTCGCGCACGCTGGAACGTTCAATGGAAATCCGATTGTGCTGGCGGCCGCGCGCGCGACTCTGGAGACGTTGCAGGCAGAGGACGGCAGAGTGCTGAAGCAAGTCGAGAAGGGCGGGACGCGGCTCATGCAGGAGATCGGGAAAGCGGCGCAGGCGGCGGGAGTTCCGATTCTGATCAACGGCATCGGTTCGTGCTTTCACGTGGCCTTCACTCCGCGGCGCGAGATGCGAAACTACCGAGACACGCTGGAAAGCGATCTGGCGGCCCGCGACGAGTTTCTCCTGGCCTTACTGCAGCAGGGCATCTACCTGATGCCGGACGGGCGCTGGTATGTCTCCGCCGCTCACACCGAGAATGACCTCAACCAGACCATCGCCATCATTCAAAACGTGTTCGCTCAAAACAAAACCAAACTCTCGCCGCTCCACGCCGACTGAGAATGGGTATTTGTTGAAGAGTAGAGCCTGGAGGTGTTAGATGAATAGCATGCGAAGTCTCGTACGGATATCGCGCTACGGCTGTTTAGCTTTGTTGCTGTGCTCAACGATGCGGATGTTTGGCGCTCCGGCCAATTCGGGAGAGATCAAAACAGATTGGAACAACGTAGTCGCTGACTCGCGGACCTCGCTCTCGATACAAGTCTGTTTGGAACCCCCTCTTCGCCGGGACTCACCCATCCATGACGAGCTCTTCAAAAGCATGCACGATTTGAACGTCGATTTCCCGCGCTTTCAGCCTTGGCGCACCTACCCAAAAATAGTGGTGGGAGAGCTGGAGCCACCTCGCGACGGGAAGACCTCCTGGGACTTTTCTCTTCTTGATCCAATCCTGGAGGACTTTATGAAAGCTGCTGGAGGTCATCCAGTCGAGATGGACATCAGCACGATTCCGCAATGGATGTTCAAGTCAGACAAGCCGAGCCCGATCCCCGCGGACCCCAACGAGATTACCTGGGATTACGAACAAGGCACCGAGCCGCGAGATCCGAGCATGAAAGAAATAGCGGATTATTGGGCGCGCGTTGCGGGTTGGTATACGCAGGGCGGTTTCAAAGATGAGTATGGCAAATGGCATGGGTCCGATCATCACTACAAATTCGACTACTGGGAAGTGTTGAATGAGGTTGAGTACGAACACAATATGACCCCGGAGTTGTACACCAAGATTTACGATGCGGTCGTGACCGAAACCCAAAAGAGCGCTCCCGGCATGAAATATGTGGGTATGGGCCTGGGACCCGGCGGTCCTTTGAATCAGCCCAAATGGTTTGAATATTTCCTCGACCCGAGAAATCACAAGCCGGGGATTCCGCTGGATGCGATCTCGTACCACTTCTATGCGGTACCGGCGGCGGACGAGACTCCGGAGGACATGTCGCACACCTTCTACGTGCAAGCTGACGACTTCATCAACGTCGTCCGCTATATCGAGGTTATTCGCAAGCGCCTCTCACCACGAACGGCCACACACATCAATGAAGTGGGAACGATTCTCCCAAATTCTCGAAGTCCTGAGTTGGCGAAAACGATTCCTACCTCGTATTGGAATCTCAGCGGAGGCATGTTCGCATACATCTACGGCCAATTGGCCCCTATGGGGATCGATGTTATATACGAAGCTGAACTTATTGACTATCCAGGCCAGTATGCCGGGACGTCGGTAACGGACTGGAACACGGGAAAGCCGAACGCGCGATACTGGGTGTTGAAGATGCTGCGGGATAACTTCAGTCCGGGGGACAAGATTGTGCATGCAAACTTTTCGTCCTCTGAACTCGGCGATGAATCGAGTCGCAGGGATTATGCCTACGCACAGGGTTTCATTACTTCAGAGGGTAAGCGGAAACTCCTGCTCGTGAACAAACGAGACCGCAGCATCGACCTCACTGTGCCCGAAGGGGCGGGTGCGGAGGTTGAATATGTCGACCAAACCACTGGTCTTCAGCCGCCTCAGAAGATGACGCTCACCGATGATCACCTGAACCTGGCCGGACTTGGGGTAGCGGTGGTGACGTTGGCAAAGTAGGTCATTGTGGAGAAGTTTAGTATATTTCGCGAATTGCGAATGGCGAGCATCGCGGAGAATAAGTCATGAGATTGAGCGGTCGAGTTGCAATCATCACTGGTGCTGCTTCTGGAATTGGGCAAGCAGCCGCACAAGTCTTCGCGGAAGAGGGCGCGACGGTCATCGTAGTCGATTGGCACAGAGCGCCTGGGGAGGCGACCGTAGGCGCAATTCGAGATTCAGGGTTCAAGGCTGAGTTCTGTTACGCGGATGTGTCGAAACCTTCCGAGGTTGAGGCGATGATTTCCCATGTGATGAAAAAACATGGCAGACTCGACGTTCTGTTTAACAACGCTGCGGTGCAGATTGTTTCCAAACTTGTCGATACCACTGAGGACGCATGGGATCGAATTCACAGCGTGAATTTGAAAGGCGTATTTCTCTGTTGTAAGTATGCGATCCCCAGCATGATTCGGTCCGGCGGTGGTTCGATCATCAATATGTCATCGATTCTGGGTTTCGTAGGCGACCCAGATTTGGCTGCTTACTGTGCTGCGAAAGGTGGAGTGATCGCGTTGACCAGGGCGGCTGCGCTCACCTACGGGCCAGACGGAATCCGCGTGAATTGCATATGCCCGGGAGACGTTGAAACCCAGCTGTTAAAAGAATATTTCGATAAGGATCCCGATCCACAAAGGTTGAGGAATGAAGTGTCATCGAAATATGCGCTACGCCGGGTTGCTGCTCCACGGGAAGTGGCGAAGGTCGCCGCCTTCTTGGCTTCTGACGATTCGTCCTTCGTGACTGGCGGAACGCATGTCGTAGACGGGGGACTGACCGTCAAGTGCTATTGATCATGCGCACCCACCAACTTGGCCAACGGATTCATCTTTCCGCGTTCGGCATTGTCGCATTGCATATAGAGGGATTGAACTCCGCTAGCACTCTCAGAAGGTAAAAAAACACAGCCATGAAAATCATAGATTTCGAAACCACAGTTGTGACCGTTCCCATGGAAGCTCCGCTCCGCTGGAGCCTTGGAGTTGAGACCGGTACGACGCGAACCATTGTGGAAGTGCAGACGGACGAAGGCATTGTCGGCCTAGGGGAAACCTACGGAGGAGAGGCAACGGTGCGAGCGCTTGATTTCCTCCGCCCCATGGTGAAGAATGCGGATCCATTTCAGATCGAAACGATCCTCAAGAAACAACAGGTGTTCTGCATTTCTTACGAAACCTCGGTTCCCTTGCACGCCATGGCCGCTCTCGAAATGGCTTGCTGGGACATCATGGGGAAAGCCTTGCAGCGTCCGGTGTGCGCGCTCCTGGGCGGGAAATTTCGCCAGCACGTTCCCTTCGCCGGATACGTATTCTTCCGCTATCCTTCGACCAATGGAAAGATCGGGGGTGAAGACACCCCAGAGAAGCTTCTCGATTACACGGAAGCGCTGGTGGAGAAATATAAGTTTGAGGTGCTTAAGATCAAAGGTGGAGTGCTGCCGCCAGAGCAGGAGTTGGAAGCCATGCGGCTCATTCGCAAGCGCTACCCGAAGATTGGCCTGCGATTCGATCCAAATGCGGCGTGGACCGTGGGAACCTCGATCAACACTCTGCGGAAAATGGCCGACTGCGATCTGGAGTACGCAGAGGATCCAACTTGGGGCATTGAAGGAATGTCGCTAGTCAGAAAGGACGTGCCCACACCGTTTGCCACGAACATGTGCGTCATTAACTTTGACCAGATTCCGCTGAGCGTGCGAACGCGTTGCGTGGACATTATTCTTTCCGACCTTCACTACTGGGGTGGCTTCGCAAATAACAAAAAGCTGGCCGGTATTTGCGAGACCTTTCAGATCGGCCTCGGTATGCACAGTGATCGTGAGCTTGGGATCTCGACGGCGGCGCAAATCCACCTGGCAGCCGCGTTACCTTATATGACTTACGCGCCTGATTCGCACTATCATCATCAGCTGGATGATGTGATCACCAAACCGTTCGAGTACCGCGCGGGCGGCTTCGGGGTTCCGCCGGGAAGCGGGCTTGGAGTGGAACTGGATCCAGAGAAAATGGCAAAGTATCATCGCTACCACGAGGAGAAAGGGGAAGCTGGCGAATTTCTGGATCCCTTCCGGCCAGAATGGGCACCGAGCCTGCCGTTGTGGTAGGTGTGGGCGAGTGCGAGTGCCGCCGCGCGTTGCCTGTCTCTGAAATCCGGAGTCGTCTGTTTGCTTCCATGACTCGCGTCCGCAGCTGGCCGATATGAAGAAAGCAGTAATTGATCTGCGCAGTGATACAGTCACGCGGCCAACGCCTGAGATGCGCCGGGCCATGGCAGAAGCTGAGGTCGGGGATGATGTCTATGGCGACGATCCGACCGTCAATCGACTGCAGCAAGAAGCGGCTGAACTTTTTGAAAGAGATGCTGCGCTATTCGTTCCATCCGGCACGATGGCCAACCAGATCGCGATCAAGATCTACGTCCGACCCGGCCAAGAGATAATTTGCGAAGAACGGGCCCACATTTTCAATTCTGAGTTGGGGATGATGGCGGCTTTTTCGGGTGGCGTCGTGCGGCCGATCTGGGCAGAGGACGGAATTATGACCTGGAGCCTGGTGCATCAGCAGCTGCGCCGGTTGGCTACGAAGTACGGAGGCACCGGTTTAATTTCGTTTGAGAACACTGCAAATTTCGCGGGCGGGACCGTTTATCCGCTCGCGGTTTCCCAACAAATCTGCGTTGAAGCACACAAGATTGGCATTCCCGTTTTTTTGGATGGTGCGCGCATTTTCAATGCTGCCATAGCGCTGGATATTCCGGCAGCGAAGCTTGCGCGAGGATGCGACTCGTTCATGTTTTCGCTCTCTAAGGGGTTGGGTGCGCCTGTCGGTTCTCTATTGGTGGGCGATGCGGATTTTATAGTCGAAGCTAGGCAGGTTCGAAAAATGCTAGGCGGGGGTATGCGGCAAGCCGGTATTCTGGCCGCCGCCGGTCTTCTGGCGTTAGAACACGGCGTGGCAAATTTGCAGATTGATCACGCGAATGCGAAGTTTCTTGCAACGAGTCTCAATGAAATTGGCCAACTGCAAGTGAATCCCAGCGCCGTTGTTACAAACATCGTATTAGTGGATACGGCCAACCTGGGGCTCTCCGCGACCGATTTAATATCGCGGCTCGCGGCTCAGGGCCTGCGGGCGAATGCAATCACTCCGAGTGCGATTCGCCTGGTTACTCATCGCGACGTAAGCCGCGAGGACTGCGAACGGGCTTTGCAGATTTTCCGGGAGGTGCTTCGTGCGGTGCCGGCAAAGAATTAATCTATCTCACCGCAAATTCCGTTGTATGGGATCGAGTTATGGCAACTAACAAAGGCCGGCAATCGGCGCCAGCACAGGCTCAATTGAAGGCACAAGAGCCTGAACTTCTTATTGGATGCTGCGGCGCATGCTGATGATCCGCGCGTTTGAATCAAAGCTCCCGGTTCTCTCGACACAAAGTCTAATTCGTGGCTCCAGTCATGCGTGTACCGGGCAAGAGGCGGTAGCGGTTGGCGCTTGTTTCGCGCTGCAGCCACAGATTATGTTACCAGCACGCATCGCGGACATGGCCATACCATCGCCAAGGGCGGCGATGTGAAATTCATGATGGCGGAGTTGCTGGGCCGCGCCGACGGATGTTGCCACGGCAAGGGCGGAAGTATGCATATCGCAGACTTCTCGATTGGTATGCTGGGTGCCAATGGGATTGTGGGAGGCGGAATCGGCATCGCCGCCGGAGCGGCGCTTTCGTCCGCAATTCGGGAAAGTAAGCAAGTGGTTCTTTGTTTCTTTGGAGAAGGTGCCATCAATCAGGGAATTCTTCTGGAGTGCGGAAACATGGCGGCTCTGTGGAAGTTGCCGCTGGTGTTGGTATGTGAAAATAATCAATTTTCAATGTCGACGCGACCGGATCATGTTACGGCGGTTAGCGATTTGGCTCTTAGAAGCCGAAGGGTTGGGAATTCCGGGCACAACAGTTGACGGTATGGATGTTCTAGCTGTCTTCGATGCGGTATCGGCTGCGGTGGATCGCGCGCGAAACGGGGACGGGCCCGACATTCATCGAGGCTTTGTGTTATCGCTTTGAAGGGCATTTTCTGGGAGATGGTTTGAAGTATCGCTCTAAAGATGAATTGGTTCTGTGGCAAGGTAAGGATCCGATTACGAATTGGCAGAGCGGCTGATCGAAGCCGGCATTATGACCGAGGCCGATGCGCTAGCTCTGGCGCAACAGACTGAAGATGAAGTTGTAGTCGCGCCGTGGAGTTTGCGAAAGCAAGTCCACTCCCCGATCCTGGGGCGGTGTGGGAAGATCTCTATGCCTGATGAAAGACTAATTACCTATTCAGCCGCCTTGAACGAGGCGCTGCGCGAAGAAATGGCGCGCGATAACGCGTTTTCTGCTGGGAGAAGAGATTGGCGTCTGGGGAGATGGCGGGGGTGTGTTTGGTGTGACCAAGGGCTTGGCCAAAGAGTTCGGAACTTCGAGAGTGCGAGACAGTCCTATTTCCGAGGAAGGCATCGTTGCTTTGGGCGTGGGTGCGGCTGCAACGGGAATGAGGCCCGTGGTGGAGTTGATGTATGGCGACTTTCTTCCGCTGACGATGGAGCCATTGGTCAATCAAGCAGCCAAGCTTCGATATATGTTTGGCGGGCAGGCGAAGGTGCCGATGGTTCTTCGCTCAAACGTGGGCGCCGGAGGAGGCAAAGCGGCGCAGCATTCGCAGTCGCTCGAGACTTGGATTATGCATGTGCCGGGAATAAAGCTGGCGATGCCGAGCACGGCCTCCGATGCTAAAGGACTTCTAAAAACCGCCATTCGCGATGACAATCCAGTTGTCTTTCCTGGAGCATAAGCTTCTCTACTTCACGAAAGAAATTGTGCCGTCCGAGGACTATGCGATTCCCTTTGGGGTGGCGAGCGTTCGTCGTCACGGCAAAGACGTTACCGTGGTCGCGATGCAGGCCATGCTCAACAAGGCTTTATCGGTGGCCGAGAAGCTTGCAGAAGAGGGAATTGAGCTTGAGGTAATCGATCCTCGAACGCTCGTACCACTCGATATTGAGACCATCGTCGAATCTGTACGCCGGACGAATCGTCTAGTTATTTGTCATGAAGCGGTGGAACGTGCTGGTTGGGCGGGTGAGATCGCCATGCAAGTCATCGAGCATGCCTTCGATTCTCTCGATGCACCGATCGTGCGAGTGTGCGGGAAAAATGTCCCCATGCCTTACAGTGCCAGCCTGGAAAATGTTGTGATCCCCAGTGAGGACGACTTGATCTCATCCATTCGGCAGATGATCAAGGCCTGGTCTTAAGATGGATTCAGGCGTGGAATCATCCATCGGGAAGCGCCGAAAACTCCAGCATTCACACACCCCAATTAAACGGGGATAACTGGAAGAAGGATGTAAGACGGATAACGCTGGTCGTGATAAATGGTCTGCTTCGCCTTCGTCAACTCCGTGTCCTCGCCGAGCGGATGACCCGTGTTCGGATTGCGATCGTAGTTCGGGAAGTTACTGCTGGAAATTTCGACCTGTATTCGATGCCCCTTCTCAAATACGTGGCTAATTGACATCAAGTCGATGGTGTATTCGTAAATGGTGCCGGGCGTTATTAGTTCCTGTTTCTTAAACGATTTGCGGTACCGCGCTCGCACAATTCCATCGGCGAGAATTCTGGCATAGCCATCCGGCGCAAGATCATTGAGGATCGCGGTGAAATCCGTGTCTCGAGCCTTGGTGGCGGCGAAGAGTGACCAGGATCCTGCCGGTAACTTCGATGTCTTTATCGAGCGGCGACGTCATAGATCAGGATGTCGTCGCGCCTCTGAATTGCGCGGCGGTCGCGCGCACCGTCGCAGTCGTCAGACAAATAGTCCTGCCATGGTTCGACGTTTCCATAAGTAGGAACAGGGTCCTCGGGGTCGTAGACAAATGTGTCCGACGGTTCGGTGACCGGCCGTCGGAACTGAGCTCCCCATCCCCGAATCGGCTGTTGGCTTTGCCCGAACTGTGGAAGTGATCTTCGTTGCCACAGCACGGCTAATGGGCCACTGCCGTTCTCCACGCCACCAGTTGTTACCCATAATGAAAATGCTTGACCGGCGGCTCGTCCATGATGCCGTTCGAAATTCCCTTCAGCCAAAAGTCATACCAACGGAGTTTTATGGGCCGGAAATCAACCTCGGCCAGGGACCGAAGTCGATATCCCCGGTCTTTCTCACATACGCATTGTGTCGCCACGGACCGATGATGAGTCGATGTTTATCGCGCAGTTCGGTTGGGCCGTACGCACCATCTCCATGTAGTTGTTGATCGTGTCCTGTTGCACCTGATCATACCATCCGGTGATGTTCAACGAGGGAACGTTAACCTGGAATATTTGCCCGGGGTTAACTGTTCGCCGCCGGCCAGTTGGCTACGCTGAACCGCCAGTATTCGTCATGATCGGGATGATCCAGAAATCCTGCCAAAGCTGAACCCTTTGCCAAACAGAGTCTGATCCATCGTTCGGTAAGGGCAGATGATGATAATTTGGCCCAGTGGAAGTAGGACGAAGGTCGTCGTTGTTTGTTTGGTTCCCGGCCAGTTTGGTCAGGAACAGCGTGCTGTTGCCCAACTGGAACGCCCCGCCCGGGAAAACGTTATTGTAGTGATCGCCAGGGCTGCCTCGGGAACCATCGCCGCCAGATAGGCTGCCTAGGTAGCGCCCATCCACTGTACCATCGCGAGATAGGAAGGCCTTTGCATGGCCACTTTTCCGGTCGACCAGGGCCGTTCGCCCAGAAATTTAGATACATCTGCACGTCGGTGCCTTCAAATCCGCCGCCTTCCTTCCAGTCTTTGTGCCAATAGAGGTAGGAGGTCCACCCGCTTACCCCCGCGGAGGTCAACGCCTGCGAAAGCATAGCCACGGGAGGCGTAATACTGGGCTTCGCCCAGCACCCATTGGCTGGTGGAATCGTAAGGGTGTACATCAGCACGACTGGATATTTACCGGGCGCCTTGGGGCGCCAGATATTGGCGGAAAGTTCTACGCCGTCGCGAAGGGGAACCTTGACATCAAACTCGAACATGATGTCATGAGTGGGCTGCGAAAGATTTTTCGCCATGCGCCATCCGGCTCAAAAAACCATGCGCCTCGACTGCTGTCTCTTCCTGCGAGGGTTGTCCCTGCATAGCGTGGGCAGCGCCATGGCGCCGCCGAGGGCAAGAGAAGCTTTGTGCCTGCCGTTTTCAGAAAACTTCTGCGGGTCCAACCGTCTGCCATGGCAAACCTCTGCTGGGGGATGGGCTTTTTATAGAGGTGCTGTCTCTCAACTATAAGCAGGGTCTGGCAGTGTCAAGGGTAAAGATTTAGACGATGCAATAACAAGGAGGTTTATCCGCAGATCGAATTTAAGTGAGGTCTTTCTCCACAAGCCGCCGTAATGAGAACTACGCTCAACGACGGTTCAGTTTCACGGGAGAGATTCTTCTTTCTGAGTGTAGAAGTCCGAGATATTGTCCTTGGTTAGGACAACGTGATCTGTATGCGTCACCAGGGCTGGACGTGCTCCTTCACAGATCTTTATCGCAAGTTTCAGCACACGTGCACCGTAGCTTTCAGGAAAATAAGCGACAGATGCCTTCATTGGCCCACCGCGGAAGATATGACGCCGGCCCTCGACTGTGCCGCCTTGGCCAACCACGACCGAACGTTCCGCGAGGCCGGCTTCTCGCAGAGCACGCACCGCTCCAATAGCGAGAGGATCGGAAAATGCCGCCACTAGGAGATGGCTGGAATGCTGCCCAGCTTCTGAATGAAGCAGTTTGGTTCGTGTGTACCCTTCTTGAGAAGTAACACCGGGCGCGGCGAACTCAATCTCAGGCGCAACGCCTCCTTCGGTCTGCTGCCGCAATGCCTCCAGCAGGCCAACCTTTCGGGTATTTTGTGTAGACCCCGAAGCCCTTGGAAGGAAGAATGAGGCATATCGTCGGCTTTCCTCGCGAATGCTTGCGGGCGTATTGCAACAAATACTCGCCGGCGAGCCATCCCGTCCTGTGACTATCGGCGCCGAAGTAGTAAGCGCCTGGTTGAGGAAAGTTGATGGCAATCGCTGGAACATTTGCAGCATGGCACTTCGCAGCGATGACGTGACTTAGAGTTTCGTTTCTCTGATGTTCAATCAGTACGTCGATGCCTTCGCTAAGAGATGTTCGGCGTTTGATAATGTCTTCGAGGGATTGTCCTGATTGTCCGCCGCAGATAATGCGACGCCAAATTGACGCGAAGCTTCGACCACGCTTCGAGTCACTTCGTTGAGAGGGTGATCTTTCCTAGCGCCGCATAACCGATCCGGAGTCGCTTTCTGGATGGAGCGAGCACATAGCGCCGTTTGCCAGGCGCGCGCATCAGATAGCCACGTTTGGCCAGCGTATATACGAAGCGAAATGCGGAGGTGTAGGGAAGCTTGGCACGCTGCGCAATCTCGGTGACCGATAGTTGCTCCGTGTTATCCGTGAGAACTCTCTAATACATCAAGGGTTTTTGCGGCCGCCTCGATGAAATAACGGTGCTTATCGCTGAATTCAGATTCCATAATGTGCCTACGTTACCAGATTGATGGTAAATCCACTGTACGGATAAAATGAAGAGTATATCTGTAACGCGAATAGTTTGCCTTGACACTATCCCGGAAGGGCGTTAACTTCCCTGACATTGAATGAGGTTTTCGCTGGGTTCACGCAAGCCTGGCGAAAACTCGCACAGCGAACGGCCGGTGGTTCATCCTGCCAAGGAGAAAAAATGACGGAAACAGCGGATGCAGTCGTGGTCGGCGGAGGAATTCTAGGAGCGAGTACCGCCTACTACCTTGGCAAGCTTGGATTCGGAACGATTGCGTTTGCTCGAGAAGCAGACGGTAGCGTCTGGGTCGACTGGCAAATCAGCGGCTGTGGTCCGTTCGTTCTACTCAAATGAAGTCTGCGTCGAATTGGCCAGGCGTGCGGTCGACGTATTTGAGAGTTTTCACGAAGAAGCTCGGGGAGGACATCGGCTTTAATCGGATCGGATACATGGTCATTACTGACGTCGCTTCTACGGTTGACCGGGTGCTGGAGCTTCATCGCCAAAATGGAATCAAGTCCTCGAAACTCTCGCCCAACGAGATCAAAAAACTGGTGCCGCACATGAATGTGGATGGCATCGCGGCGGCTGGCTATGAGCCCGATTCCGGCTACGCGGATCCATTCTTGACGGTGGCGGCGATGGTGGCAGAAGGGCCGCGGAATCGGGATCAAGACGTATCAGAAGCGCGAAGTCGTGGGAATTAAGGCAAAGAACGGACAGATCGAAGCGGTCGAAACGACGCGGGGGCCGATCTCGACTCGCGTGGTCCTGAATGCTGCCGGACCATGGGCATTGAAGATTCACCCTTTTTCCGAAATTCCGCTGCCGCTGAGATTGAGCAGGGAACAGGATACGGTGTTCGACACTCCAATGGAATTCAAAGACCAGCCCGTTGTTTCGGATCCGATCCTTGGCGTCTATTCGCGGTCTGATGTCGGGGGACGATTGCTTGCCGGTGTCGGATATCCAAAAGAAGAAGAGCCCTGCGATCCGGATTATGTGGATGAAAGAACAGATGAGGGATTTGGCGAATCGTTGCAGGAGAAGTTAGTGAAACGATTCCCAACGCTGAGGGGTGCCCCGATCGTGCATGGTTGGTCGGGGATGTACACCATCACGCCCGACTGGCATCCCATCGTCGGAGCGGCTCCGGGAATCGAAGGTTATTACCTCGCGGTGGGCGGTAGCGGTCATTCATTCAAGATCGGTCCCCCAATCGGGGAATCGTTAGCAGCGATGATTGCGGGGAAAAAACCGCCGATTGACATCTCCGCGCTGCGCTATGAAAGATTTAAAGAGAACCAGACGTTTAACTCAGTTTGGGGGCCGGGGAATCGGGCTTAGCGGTTCCGTAGTAAGTCCGGCAGCGAACTTGGAGAAATCGATGTCCTTTGTGATCTATTGTCCAAACTGCGGATCTCGTAGCGCTTATGAGTTTCGATTTGGAGGGGAGCGCCGGCAGCGTCCGCTGCCGCAAGCGCCTGACAATGAGTGGACGAATTACGTTCACAACCGCGACAACATCAATGGCCTGCAAAAAGAATGGTGGTATCACCGGGATGGCTGCGGCAAATGGTTCGTCGCTGAGCGAGATACACTGCGCAATGAGGTGAACTCCACATACCTGATTGAAGAACCGGCTCAATGACTACTCCAGGAAAGCGACTGGATCCGAGTCCGTCGCAGCAAGTCGATCAGTCGAAACCCTTCAACATCTACTATGACGGCAAACCCGTGCCCGCATGCTCGGGTGATACGGTAGCCTCCGCGCTTTTCGCCGGCGGAAGGCGAATCTTTTCCCGCAGCTTCAAATACCATCGGCCTCGAGGCTTGCTTTGCGGTTCCGGCGATTGCCCTAACTGCATTATGGAAATCGACGGCAAGCCAAACGTACGGGCTTGTCTAACCCCCGTCCGGGATGGCATGCAGGTGTTATCGCAGCATGCTTGGCCCTCCGTGGATCACGATGTCCTTCGCATCATCGAGAGCTTTGACCGTTTTCTTCCCATTGGTTTCTATTACAAGACACTCTACAAACCTCGCTTGCTCTGGGAAATTGCCGAACCAGTTATTCGAAATCTTGCGGGCATGGGCCGGGTCCGGAACCGCGAGACGGGACATACCGAATACAAGTATCGCTACGAATATGTTGATGTGCTGGTAGTAGGGGGTGGCCCGGCCGGGATAGAGGCGGCGTTGACGGCAGCCAATGCGGGCGCTTCCGTGCTGTTGGTGGACAAAGAATCTCGAGTGGGCGGTCACTTGCGGTATGAGTCAAGATCGTACCGCTATGAAGAGACTGAACGGCCGGGTTACGAGGTAGCGCGCCTCCTGGAATCGGCGGTGGTCACGCATCCAAAGATCTCGGTGCTATTGGAAGCGACGGCGTTCGGCGGCTATGAAGGCAATCTTGTTCCGGTGCTGCAGGGCAACACTCTCGTTCATGTGCGCTACAAGAGTGTGCTGCTGGCGACTGGGTGCCATCAATATCCTGCCGTATTTGATAACAATGACCTTCCCGGCGTGATGCTGTCGCGCGCCACTCTCAGACTGATCCACTTATTTGGATTGCTACCCGGCGGCAACGGAGTAGTGGCTACAGCCAATGATGAGGGATATTTCGCCGCTTTGGAATGCCTTCGTGCAGGCATGAAAATCGCGGCGCTGGTCGATGCCCGCCCGTCCTCTTCCATGCCGCCGCAAGCCGCGGAGTTGCAAGCCGTCGGCGTGCCGGTATTTACAGAAATGAGGATTCAGGAGGCGCATGGTTCGGGTGCGGTTTCGGCGGCGACCCTCGGGCCCATGGATGGAAATACCAAATCTGTCGAGCGCACTTTGGCTTGCGATACGATCCTGCTCTCCACCGCGTGGCAGGGAAACGCAGCTTTGTTGTTCCAGTTGGGATGTCAGCTCGGTCTGGATAAGGACATAGGCCAGCCAGTTCCGACAAAGATGCCGACGGGAGTGTTTGCGGCGGGAGAGGTTCTGGGATTGCGTTCGCTGCCGGAGATTCTCCAATCCGGACAGTTGAGCGGAATGGCCGCCGGACAACATACGCGACAGGAAAACTCCAGCTGGTGGCAGGAATCGCAGCAATTGCAGTCGCAGACTCGCCGGCAATCCAAGGCATTCTCAATTCCTGCGGTCGCAGGACAAAAGAAGAATTTTGTCTGCTTCTGCGAAGACGTAGTGGAGAAGGATCTACGACAAGGAGTGGGAGAAGGTTTCGACGAAATTGAAACTTTGAAACGGTATAGCACGGTTTCGATGGGACCGTGCCAGGGCCGTATGTGTTCCCGAAGTTCGACGGAGATCTGTGGTCTCGCGACCGACCGCGACTTCGGCGCAGTCGGCATGACAACCGCGCGGCCTCCGATCCATCCCATTCCGCTCGGCGTTCTCGCCGGCCCGGAGTTCCACCCGGTCAAGCTCACCAGCATGCATTACAAACACACCACGCTAACCGGGGACTTCCTGGATATGGGCGTATGGAAGCGTCCTACAGTCTACTCTTCCGTTGCTGAGGAATACGAGGCGGTACGTAACAGGGTTGGTTTGATTGATGTCAGCACGCTCGGCAAACTTGTGGTGACGGGCAAAGACGCTCCCGCTCTGCTCGACGAGGTTTACACCCACTGGTTCTCGAATCTTCAGCCAGGGCGAACTCGATATGGTGTGATCTGTGACGAGAGCGGAACGATCCTGGATGACGGGACCGTGGCGCGCATCGCGGCCGACGAATATTACGTAACTACGTCCAGCGGGAATGTTGACGCCATTGAACAATGGATGAAAATGGCGGCTATCGGCACCGGTTGGTGTGTGCACATCGTGAATATGACATCGGGCGTGGCCGCGGTGAATCTCGCCGGACCGGAAGCCCGCGGCGTTTTGAGTGGCCTTAGCGACGTAGACATTTCGCAGGCTTCATTCCCGTACATGGCTTGCCGCCAGGGCAATGTGGCCGGTGTGCCGGCAACGCTGCTTCGGGTGGGTTTCGTAGGTGAGACGGGATGGGAAATTCATTTTCCAGCAGAGTATGGCGAATACTTGTGGGACACGCTTCTAGAAGCAGGTGCAGGTGCAGGAATCCGCCCGTTCGGTGTGGAAACGCAGCGATTATTGCGTCTGGAAAAAAAGCACGTCATCATCGGTCAAGATACTGACGCCCTATCGAATCCCTTTGATTGCGACATGAGTTGGGTCGTAAAACTCGATAAGCCCGACTTCATTGGTCGTCATGCCCTCGAACGCCTCAAGTCCCAACCGAGTGAGAGCCGGCTGGTTGGATTCTATGTCTCCGATGGCGGAAGGCCCGAAGATGGCAATGCCATCGTGATGGGAGGGCATCTGGTGGGGCGAACTACGAGTGTTCGGTTTAGTCCGCAGCTCAACAAATATATTGGCCTTGCATGGGTGCCGGCGAAGCATGCAAAACCGGGTACCGTGGTGGGGATTCGGGGCAATGACAAAACCCAGTCGGCGGTGATTACGCAAGAGCCCTTTTACGATCCCGAGGGTACGAGGCTGAAATGAAGTCACCCTACAAGCTAACCCCGATCCATGGCTGGCATATGAAAAATGGAGCCCAAACCTCCATAGTCAACGGCTGGGTTCGGGTTCTCAAGTATGGAGATTCTCAGGCAGAAATCGATGCAGGCGGGTTAAGCGCGGGAGTTTGTGACATAACCCCGCTTTCGAAGATTGAGATCCAGGGTGCGCGGATTAGTGAGGTTCTGCAGAGTTTCGCTGGAGTTGTCATGCCCGCGATCGGCCAAAGCGTGTCGTTCCAGCCGCACGGTCGATCGAAGTCGGCCTATATAGTCCGCCTTACTTCCGAGCGCTGTTGGGTGCTTGCCGATGTAAAGCTACGCGAGCAGTTGTTATGTCAGTTCACGGAGGCTGCGCGCGAGAGCGGATGCATGCACGCGACCGACGTGACCTCTTCGTATGCGGCGATCCTGATAGTAGGTTCATCAGCTGGCGCGCTCCTCAAGAAATTGGGATCGGCGCCCATCGATCAGATGGTACGAGGGCAATGTATTCAAACCGCGACCGCCCGCGTCTGGAGCCTGGTGATTCGCAATGAGGTTCGGCAGGGCTCGGCATGGATGTTGCTGGTATCCCGGGACTATGGCGAGTACGTCTGGGAATCGGTGCTGGCGGCGGGAAGTGAGTTCGGCATCCAGCCCCTAGGGATGCTAGCGGCCGAGGCTATTACCGGCGCAGAGGAAAATAATGTGGCAGCTCTTTAGCCGGGAGCCAATGTGGCGTCGCCGTCCTCTCAGGCATCAGTATGAGGTGGTCATCGTTGGCGCCGGCATTCATGGACTCGCGATCGCCTACTACCTTTGCAAGAGAGGTATTCGAAGTATCGCTCTGATTGAGAAATCATACCTTGGGGCTGGTAACAGCGGCCGGAACACTGCAATCCTTCGATCCAACTATCGCACGCCAGAGGGTATTCCGTTCTACGATCAAAGCATCAAGATGTGGGAGCACCTCTCTGAGGAGCTCGACTACAACCTTATGTTTTCGCAACAGGGCCACATCACTGTAGCGCACACGGGTACGACGCTCACGGGTCTGCGGGTACGAGCAGATGCGAATCGCGTCTTAGGTGTGGATTCACGGCTAATTGATCCGGGCGAGATCAAGAAATTAGTGCCTCCGATTGATATCGGCAAAAATGTTCGCTATCCAATTATTGGCGGACTTTATCATCCGCCAGGGGGCACCATCCGCCATGATGCGGTGGTATGGGGCTATGCAAGGGGAGTGGATCGCATGGGAGCGGAAATTCATACCCGTACTGAGGTCACCGGAATTGAGATGGCGAACGGCTGCATCCAGGGGGTTCACACCACTGCGGGGTACATTAAGACTGCCATCGTAGTAAACGCGACATCCGGTTGGTGCACGACGATAGCGCGAATGGCTGGTGTGAACTTGCCTGTTACGTCCCATACCCTGCAAGCTTGCGTAACCGAGCCGCTGAAGCCATTCCTGAACAAGGTGATCGTATCAGCGAATCTTCACGTTTATGTAAATCAAAGCGATCGTGGCGAACTTGTTCTGGGTTCTGAGATCGATCCCTACACCTCATACAGCCAGCGATCCACTCTTCCCACATTAGAGATGATTGCCGGACACACCATCGAACTTTTTCCCACTCTTCGCAATGTTTCCGTGATGCGGCAATGGGGCGGCATCTGCGATATGACTCCGGATTACAGTCCGATCATGGGCGAAGCTTCAGAAGTGAAGGGTTTCATCTTGGACGTGGGATGGGGCACCTACGGATTCAAAGCGGGGCCGGTGAGCGGCGCTTGCATTGCCGAGTTGATCGACACCGGAAAGACTCCTGAGTTGATAAGACCCTTCCTGCCCAATCGCTTCGCGAGAGGCCGTCTGGTAGGAGAAAAGGCCGCGGCCGCGGTATCAAGCTAACATCGAATGTTCAAGCAGGTCATGCCTGCCGGGAGATCGTTTCATGTCGTTATCCAGGCTCTTCACTCTGCTGGTTGCGATCGTATTGCAACCGTTTTCCCCAGCCCTCGCCCAGAGTACGCCGGTCAAAATTGTGCTTGATTGGAGCAAAGTGATTGCAACCTCCAAATCGAATATCGCGATTCAAGATTGCCCGGAACCGCCTCTCTACCGAGGCCAGCCGATTCATGACCAGCTTTACAAGGCCTTGCACGATCTGAATGCGGACTATTCACGCATACAGCCTTGGTTCCCCTATCCAAAGCTTGCGGTTGCCGAGCTGAATCCTCCGGACCAAACCAAGACTTACTGGGATTTCAATTTAATGGATAGCGTCGTCGACGACTTTATGACCGCGACCTCCGGGCACCCTGTGGTCTTCCAGGCCGGGACGATTCCGTCGTGGATGCTCAGCAGTGCTTCCCCGAACCATTATCCAGAGGATCCGCAGGCCATCGACTGGACCTACTCTCGAGACGGCAAGGTCAATGCGTCGAGC
Source organism: uncultured Acidobacteriaceae bacterium (assembly GCA_963834075.1). Lineage (GTDB taxonomy): Bacteria > Acidobacteriota > Terriglobia > Terriglobales > Acidobacteriaceae > PALSA-270. The sequence goes on along the minus strand of CAWIAH010000010.1, from coordinate 48,947 downwards.
GCAAGATTGCTCGCCGACTATCAAGCCCGCATGGCGAATTGGTACATGAAAGGTGGCTTCAAGGACGAACTCGGCGCGTCGCATCATTCGGGACATGCCTACAACTTCGAATACTGGGAACCGACGAATGAAGAAGATCAACGATTCAGCCCGGAAGAGATGACAAAATTGTACGATGCCAGCGTGGCATCGGTTCGCAAGGTTGCTCCCACCATGAAATTCATGGGGCCGACTCTCTGCTGACACCATGCATCTGCCCCAGTACTTTGAGTATTTCTTGAACCCAAAGAATCACCAACCAGGAATTCCTATTGACGTGATTTCCTACCACTTTTACACCTTTTCGGAATCGGACGAGAGTCCGCGGGTCATGCAATACACCATGTTCCGTGAAGCGGACCAGTTCTTGACTACGGTCGGATTCATCGAAGCCATCCACCATCGCCTCTTGCCGCAAGCGATCACCGATATTACCGAATTAGGTTCAATCCTGGTGCCGCCGGAGTCGATGGACCCGCATCCACCCATTGCGGATTCCTTCTGGAGTCTGTCGGGCGCAGTGTGGGCTTATACCTACGGCCATTTGGCGGCGAAGGGCATCGAAATTATTACGGCTGCGGAACTGATTGATTATCCAGGTCAGTTTGCGGGGACAACGCTGGTCAATTGGGAAACAGGCGAACCGAACGCCCGGTATTGGGTGGTCAAGCTACTGCACGACAACTTTGGGCCAGGTGACGAGCTTATCGCACCGAACAAGGTGGATGAATTGATGCAGCCCGACCCGGCGGTACAGGTGTATGCGCAAGGGTTCATCACCCCGCGGGGATTGCATAAGGTGTTGCTGGTTAACAAGCGCGACCACGATGTCGATGTAGCCATTGCCGGTGCGGCGGGCGGGGAAGAGCAGCGTGTGGATCAATCGACGACGGCCGCCGTCACCGCACGTAAGTTGATTGACGATACGATTCATCTGCCGGCATTCGCGGTGACGGTAGTGGCGTTGAGTAACTAACTGGGTGACAGCAAGTAGTTGCGAGCGTCGACCGGCCCCAGAAGTCCACTTCAATAGATAGGCAAGTAGTAATCGCGCTCGGTTGGCGTCACCATCCGGTTATGGAAGAGCCATTCTTCCCGCTTCACCTTCATATACAGTTCGGCGTAGTCGGCCCCTAGAGCGTCTTTAAGGACGGCATCCTTTTCCAGTGCATCGAGCGCTTCCGCCAGGGTCGAAGGGAGAACCTCGATTTTCCGAGCAGCAAGTTCTTGTTCTGGTAGCTCATAAAGATTGTCGCGGTTCATCGGACCGGGATCGATTTGCTGGGCTATTCCGTCAAGACCGGCGGCCACGATTCCCGCAAATGCCAGGTAAGGATTAGCAGCACCATCGACAACTCTAATTTCAAACCGCCCTGGAGATGGTATCCGAATCATTTGTGTTCGATTCGATCCGCCGTAGGTAACATATACCGGCGCCCAGGTTGCCCCTGAACGTGGGGCGCCGCGAACCAGACGTTTGTAACTGTTGACAGTGGGGGCAACGAGGGCAGAAAGGGCACGGGCGTGACGCAGAACTCCGCCCATAAACCAACGGCCAAGTTGCGACAGTCCAAGATCCGCGGAGGAATCTGAGAACAGATTCGCGCCTCTTTCATTTGCAAGGCTTAAATGCACATGAGCGCCGTTGCCTGTAAGGTTGGCGAACGGCTTCGGCATGAAGGTGGCCAAGAGATCGTGTTGTTCAGCGACCGTGCGAACCATCCATTTGAAGAATGTGTGACGGTCTGCAGTGGTGAGCGCATCAGAATAGGCCCAATTGATTTCGAATTGGCAATTTGCATCTTCGTGATCGTTGGCGTAGGGCCTCCATCCGAGCTCTTGCATGTAGCCCAACAGCGTCGTCATCAGATCGAGATTCCGGTGCAATGCTCGCAAGTCATAGCACGGCTTGGAGAGGCTATCCATTGAATCCCAAGGGGCAAATTCGCCGCCGCTGCTCTTTTTGAGGAGCATGAACTCGGGTTCGATCCCAATGTTCACTACATACCCTTGATTTTTTGCGCGATCGAGCTGGCGTCCGAGAACTGTACGAGGGCACAACGGCCAAGACTTACCGTCAACATGCAGATTGCCCGAAACCCAGGCAATGTTTTTTCGCCAAGGAAGAACAGTGAGCGAGCGAAAATCGGGGATGCTGGAAATGTCTGGATCGTGAGGTCCTTGACCCACGTCGCCGCAGGCAAAGCCCGCGAATCCAGCACCGTCTCGGACGATTTCCTCGATTGTATTCGACGGGACCAGCTTAGCCTTGGGAGCGCCGGTTAATTCCACGAAGGAGCAGAAAATATATTCGACTCCCTTTTCAGCGAGTTGCGATTTGATCTTTTCGATCATATGGCTCCCGGTGCTTCCTGGTAGACAAAAGTTTCCATCCTGAAAGAGCGGCATCAGACTCAGGAGAATCGTTTACTCTTTAGGCGCTCGGCGCCGAGACAGCGGGCTAACGGCCAAAGACCTTTCTGGTTCCGGCTAGAGGTAAATTACAAACGGCTGATGCTTCCAGCGTAAGTGCGGCCATGTCCTCAGGCTCGAGGTGATGCACATCGGATTTTCCGCAGGAACGGGCCAGCATCTGGATCTCCAGCGTCATGGCATGAAGAAAATTGCGAACCCGCTCGGCACCTTCCTCAATGTCTAGACGCTTCATCAGATCCGGATCTTGCGTAGTAATTCCCACCGGGCAACGACCGGTATGACAGTGATGACAAGCGTGGGGCGCCGCTCCCAGTGCAACATAATCTTCTACATAAATCGGCTTATTGCAATTGAGGGCGATCAACGAAGCGGTTCCGATATAGCAGGCGTCTGCACCAAGAGCCATTGCTTTGGCGGCGTCGACTCCGTCGCGGATGCCACCGGCGATAATGAGCTGTACTTCGCCATAGACCCCAATATCTTCGAGGGCGCTCCTTGCCTCGCATACGGCGGCAAGCGTTGGAATCCCGGTGTGCTCCTGAAAAATTGCCGGTGAAGCTCCGGTCCCCCCTTCCATACCGTCTACGACTACGACATCGGCGCCAGCTTTGACTGCAAGCTTGACATCGTCGTACACGCGACTGGCTCCCATCTTGATAAAGATAGGAACTTTCCAATCGGTCGCTTCCCGCAACTCCTCGACTTTGATAATCATGTCGTCGGGCCCGAGAAAATCGGGATGCCGAGCGGGACTCCGCTGATCAACACCAATCGGCAGATCGCGCTGTTCGGCGATACGGTCGGATACTTTCGAACCCAAAAGCAATCCTCCGGTGCCGGGTTTCGCGCCCTGGCCGATGGTCAGCTCGATCGCGTCCGCCATCTTCATGTGATGGATGTTGATACCGTAACGCGAGGGAAGAACCTCATAGATCAGCGTTCTGCTGTTTTCACGCTCCGCCGCGAGCATCCCGCCGTCACCGGTTGTATTGGAGGACCCAGCGCTGGCGGCGCCTTTGGCGAGAGCAACTTTCGCGTTATACGACAAAGCGCCCCAGCTCATTCCGGTGATCATTACCGGAATGTCCAACTCGATGGGTTTGGTGGCGAACCGGGTCCCAAGAACTGTTTTGGTCGAGCACTTTTCGCGATAACCCTCCAAAGGAATGCGGGTCAATGAGCAGGGAAGAAAGGTCAGGTCGTCGAAGGTAGCCCATTTTCGCTCGCGCAACGTACCAAAACCGCGGATGGAATATAGTCCAGACTCGGCTTTGGACTGAATTTCGTCGATGACTCCGGGACGGAAGATTCCGCTGATTTGCAGTTCGGACACGTTAGAGCGCCTCCTGCCAAATGCGCCATTCGCGCTTGTCGAAATTCCATAACTTTCGCCCCGAAACAACTTTTTTGAAATCAGCAGCGGCTGGCTTCGTCTTTCGCAGATTGGCTGGGAGATGAGTGCTCAGGGTTTGCTCAAGATGTTCGACTTCCCCGCGCTCCATGGTACCGATGACCGCATCCGTCCCGAGGCCGGCAATCTCGCCACCCACATAACAAACAGTAGCGTACATCGAGTCGGCGAACGCATCCCCGGCATTTCCACACACAATAAGATTTCCTTTCTGTGCCATGAAACCAGCCATGTAGCCGCAGTTACCGCCAACAATAACGAGGCCGCCTTTCATGGATACGCCGAGTCGGGCGGCGGCATCCCCATGCACCACAACCGTTCCGCCACGAATTGCTGCAGCTGTTCCGCTGCCCGCATTGCCATGCACCCGTATCCGACCGGTGAGCATGGATTCGGCGAGGCCCCAACCAGCGCTACCCTCTATTTCAATCGATGTACGATCATTTAACCCACCGCAGTAATACCCTACGCTGCCGGCAATTCGAATTTGTGCGTCTTGCAGAATCGCGACCGCCAGATTATGGCGCGCACCAGGATTCAACACTGTAATCTCCGGCCCCATTTCGGCAAGCGATCTGCGAATCGCAGCATTGATTTCGCGGGTAGTCCGCCCCGCCGCGTCTACCTCTGCCATACCTGCACTTCCTTGGCCTGGGCCTCTCGCACCGTGTAGTTTCCTGGAATTGCGGCGCGGATCGCGATTTCTTCCGTCGCGGCAGCGACAAAGCGGTCGGTTTCAGCGACCAGAAGAGGTTTGAACGAGAAGGGATCCTTCACGAAGCCGAACGCGGAGTCCGTGGCGGCGAGGCAGCTGAAAGATCCGTCCAGCTCTGTGAGCATGAATCCCAAGGCTGTCTGCAATTCGGCGCCTTGTCTCAACTTCTCCGCGAGGAATGTGGCAACAATTTCAGAATCGTTCTCGGTATAAAATCGCACCCCTCGCTGTTCGTACTTGCGCCGAAGTTGATGGTAGTTCGTGATATGTCCATTGTGAACGATGGCGAGATCAGGGTATCCGTGTCCCCAGAACGGCTGCGAATGGCTGAGGTCGACAACCGATTCTGTAGACAAGCGAGTATGGCCGATGCCGTGTCTGCCATGATATTGGGAGATGTGGAAGGCCTTTTCAAGCAGCGATGGGGAACCTACCTGTTTGACGATCTCCAGACGACGGCCCACGCTTACCACTTCAACATCGGGGCCAATCGATTCGATCGCGGACAGGAAAGGCTTTAGATCCGCGGGCTCGCGGAACAGAAAGCGAAGATAAGAATCAGACTGGAGAAATTCCTGTCCGTCGAAGCTTGCAGCTGCCGCAGTCACCTCGCTGGAACGGCTGGCGTTGTTACCATTGTCGCCAAGTTTGACCTGGGCCACGAAGAAATCGGGCCGATGACTCCCAAACATAGCCACGCCGGTGGAGTCTGGCCCGCGGCACCCGAGGGCATTCAACATACCCAGCAAGATATCGCCTAAAGGAATATCCTCCGCCCGGGTCTTATCGAAATAGCCTACAATGCCGCACATATCATCGTTCCAGTATCCACATGGTATACTAGAAGTATTACAAGAGCAATAAGCTTTCTTGTGCAATTCAGTAGGTTTTTACCCGATTCAGCGGAGTCAGTGTATGCCCACTGCAGAGAAACAACCCGGCAATGTTCGATTGTCGCGAACCGACAAGCTCAAATCCCAGAAACTGGGCGAAGTCGAGCGCGTTTACCGTATTCTGCGGGAGTGGCTCATCCATGCCAAGCTGGCGCCCGGCGAGTTCCTTTCCGAAATTGATTTGGCTGCGAAATGTAAAACCAGCCGCACCCCGGTGCGGGAGGCTTGCACGCGACTGATGCAAGACAAGTGGCTTTCGCGGATTCCTCGAAAAGGCTTTTTGGTCACCCCGCTCTCGGTCCGCGACATCGTCGACATGTATGACTATCGGAAGTTGCTGGAATGTTTTGCGGCAGACAAAATGGCCCACACTGCTACGCCGGAACAGATCACGGAGCTGCGATCGATTCTCGCTGCCGAGAACGATCCATCCGCCCAACTGGCTGACATACTCCGCGCCAATGGCGAATTCCATCGGCGACTCTCCGAGTTCACCGGCAATCTAAGGGTAACGAACCAGCTCAGCTTGACGCTGGCCTACGTTACTCGTCTCGACACGCTTTGCACCCAGACAGTTCCGGGTTGGATCGGTCATGCAGAGATTCTCCAGGCAATTGAAGCGCACGAGCCCACGCAAGCTCGTCGTGCGATGGAGATTCACATTGATGACTCTCGCGACAAGATGATCAACCTATTTGGCCGTTAGCAGACGGATCTGATGTAAGTCGGTGATGATGGAAATCAAGGTGCGACAAGAGGTCAAAGTTAATCCGCATAAAGTATTGCTGCTGAGATGAAATTCAAAGGACGAGGGCCTGGTTATTTATGCCTAATTCTCCACTGAATCGACGTGATTTTATTCAGAAAGCCACAGGGACGGCCGCGGTCACATTAGCGGCGGGTGCTTTACCTGCTGTCCCACAACGTGTTCCTACGTTAGAACCGGCCGGCGACGTGACTACTCCTTCGGGTGAGACTGCGAAATGGAAGGGACTGCTTTCGAGGCCCGACCATGAAATTCGAACCCTGATCGATGTCAAGATGCCAATGCGCGATGGAGTCAAGCTCTCGGCGAACATTTTTCTTCCCACGGAAGAAGGGAAACGCCCGGTTATATTGGAGCGTAGTCCCTATGGCGCAAAGAGCACGGATTGGTATGTGAACCGGGCGCTCTTTTACGCGCGTCGCGGCTATGTTTACGTGTTGCAGGACGTGCGCGGCCGCTATGACTCCGAAGGAACTTTCCATCCCTGGGACCAGGAGATCAACGACGGCCGTGACAGCTTGGATTGGTGCGGCACGCAGGCATGGTCGACGGGGAATGTAGGCATGATGGGAATGTCTTACATGGGCCTGGTGCAATGGCTCGCGGCGCCGACGGGCTCTCCTTATCTCAAGACCATCATTCCTCATGCTTGCGCCGCTGACTATTTCATGTATGGGATGAACTACACCGGGGGCGCTTTCATGCATTACATCAATCTCCCCTGGGCAATGGGTGACAGCGCCCGTACCCGGCAGAGTGCGCTCCCCTACGACTGGGACAAACTTCTGCGACTTCTTCCGATCTTGACGGCAGACGAAGTTGCCACCGGTCGCGCGGTGGATTTTTACCACGAATGGGTGCTGCATTCGACGTGGGACGATTATTGGAAGAAGGTCAGCAATTTTGGAAAATATCAGAAGATGGATATTCCCATCTTGCAGATCTGTGGCTGGCTGGATCCGCATGTACGATCGCTGATTGCAAATTACGAAGGGCTGCAAAAGGATGGAACGCCACGCGCCGTTCGTGAGCAGAAGGTAATTATCGGGCCTTGGATCCATACCGACAAACCTGAGCAAAAGTACGGGGATCTGGATTTTGGCCCGGACTCCGTAATCGATATGTATGACGTTTTCTTACGGTGGTGTGATCACTGGTTGAAGGGCATTGATAACGGAGTGGAACAAGACCCGCCGCTGAGATTGTTCACCATGGGAGCTAACAAATGGCGGACCGCCCACAAATGGCCGCTCTCGGATACTGTTTGGACCAAGTTCTACCTGCACAGCGAAGGGAAAGCCAACAGTCTGATCGGTGACGGCAAATTAACTCGGACGATTCCTGGCAATGGAGAACCGGAAGATCATTATGTGTATGACCCTAACGATCCGGTTCCGACCTTGGGATCTGATGCCAATGGTCAGATTCTGCCGCTGGACAATCGTCCCGTGGAGCGACGGGATGATGTCCTGGTCTACACCACCGATCGGCTTGACGAAGACCTGGAAGTGACCGGGCCAACCCAGGCGCACCTCTTCGCCAGTACTTCCGCAACTGATACTGATTGGACCGTCAAGCTTCTTGATGTTTATCCGGAGGGTAAAGCGATCAATGTGTTCGAGGGAATCATTCGGGGCCGTCTCCATGACCCCGGCGCCATACGCACGGGATTACCGGCGCCCGGACAATACGAGCATCCCAAGTTACTGGAGCCGGGAAGAGTCTACGCGTTTACCGTGGAAGTTGGCGTCACCAGCGTGGTATTTCTCAAAGGACACCAGATCCGCATTGAGATATCAAGCAGTAATTTTCCGCACTACGATCGCAACCTAAACAATGGGGGGCGCCTCGGCGTGGATCCGCTAATTGTTGTGGCAAAACAGACCATTTACCACAACAGCCGGTATCCTTCCTACCTCGAACTGCCGGTGATTCCGGCGAGGTCTTAATTGGAAAGAGAGATTATAGGCTTCGGGCGGAGACTTAGCCGTCGGTTTCCACTCCATAGAATTCCCGAGCTCGAGTAACGCTTATCTTGCCCTCCCTGACATCGCGAACTACGAGATCACGGTTACGCTCTGCGGGCGGACCGTAGCCGCCTCCGCCTGGGCTTTCGACTCGTACTGCATCTCCGTTGGAGAGTTGAATGGTGCCCTTTGACGGAATAATGGTGGTCTTGCTCTCCGAAATGAGCAAGAACCTTGCTCCGCGTCCCGCACCACCTCCAAACCGACCTCGCGCCGGAAACTTGACCCGGTCCGCGAGGGTTGTAAAAACGGGCGCGTGATCCACGAATGTGTATTCTCGACTCAATCCTAGACCACCACGCGTCCGTCCGGGACCATCAGAATCGGGGATGAGCGCATAGCGCGAAATGCGGACAGGATAGTTCATTTCGATTTCTTCAATCGGAGCGTTCTGGGTGTTTTGGAAGTGGGTCTGAACGGCGTCGGGCCCGTCGGATTGGAGTCGTGCTCCATATCCGCCAGCCAGTGTCTCGTAGAAGCAGTAGTACTCGCCGCTCCGCGGGTCATTTCCACCAAAACCAATCTGGCAAACCGTTCCCTTGGTCCCAGCCGGCGCCGCTTCCGGAAGAGCCAAGGACAAAGCTTCGAAAAGAACTTCGCAAAGTCTCATTGAAACTTCCCAACCTCCGACGGTTGCAGTGGGATGGGTGGCATTGACGGCAGACCCTTCTGGGGCAATCACATGGATAGCTCGATAAAAGCCTTCATTCAAGGGGATGTCTGGATCAATCAGACATTTCAAAACGTAAACGCAAGCCGTGAATGTCTGCGTTAAATTGCAGTTCATGGGAGCGGGGCGTTGCTCATCGGTGCCGGTGAAATCAAAGGTCGCGCTTTTCCCGTCCAATATGATCTTGGCGCGCAGATGGACCGGTTTCGTGGTCACTCCGTCATCGTCCAGTTGATCCGTGGCTTCGAATATGCCGCAGGGGAGCTTGGAAAATGCGGCGCGCGTGAGGCGCTCGCTATATTCGATCATCCGATCGATGTAAAATGTCAAGGTCTCGATGTCAAAACGATGCGCAATATTTGTGAGTTGCCGGACACCCATCTCGTTTGCCAATATTTGCGCCGTTAGATCGCCTTTGACCTCTTTCTTAGCGCGTACATTCGCGAGGAGCATCTTCAATAAATCATCGACGATTCTCCCTTCGGAGACTAGCTTAACCACCGGAAGAATAAAACCCTCTTGATATATCTCACGAAACGCGCCGATGCTGGCGGGTGCGCCGCCGCCCACATCGACATGGTGACAACAGTTCGCAACATAGCCAAGCAGCTTTCCGTCGGCGAAGAACGGTGAAATAAGGAAAATGTCGTTGAGGTGGCTGGCCTGCCGATGGGGATCGTTGACCAGGAGTGCGTCTCCAGGAGATAGATTTTCCGGACCATACTCGGCAACTGCGCGTGGAACGATTCGTCCAATTGTCACGAGATGCGCGGGCTGACAGAAAGCCTGCGCCACCATTCGTCCCGCCGCATCCACGAACCCGGAAGAATAGTCCAGCCGAGTCTTAACGTTGGTGGAATAGGCCGTCCTCTGGAGGCACACCGACATTTCTTCGGTTGCTTCAATCAAAGCATTGCGGATCACTTCAAACAATATGGGATCGATCGGCCTCTGGGGGCTATGGGATGGTTGCATGTCTGTTCTCGTCACTTCGCAGTTGTGAAACCCGAAACCTAAGGTAGTGTTGATGGTGTCCTAATTTCCTAAACCATGCAGCTGCCCTTTGTTGGCGGATCGACGAAGCCAACATAAAAGTAAGAAAAATGATACGACATAGCATCATATATGAAACGCGAAAAGCTGTCGTCAGGTGGCGATCCATATCTTGAAATGAAAAAGCAAATAGTCCTGTTTCTGATTATCGGTTACCAGTAAACGACTGGTCTCCCGGTATAACGGTACATTATGTTTCGTGAATGAAACGCCGCTCAGGGAATAACTTGACGGGAAGTGGAGGCATTCGTAATATGTTGCCTCACTGCTTTGCCGGGCAGGAACAACACGGCCTTGCCGCCCCCGGCAAGCTAACGCGTTTATGAGAACGAGATGATGTCCCGAAAAGACGATGAACCGAGCACTGGAGTTGTCCGACTCAAGAGCGGGCAGATTAGTCCTCTTGGATTGGCAGCATTGGCGATTGGCATTATGTCGCCGGCTCTCGGCCTTTTTGCCTTGTGGGGTCCGATGCAGGCGGCTGCGGGCCCGATCTCACCTTTAGTTTTTCTCGGCGCGGCTGCGCTTGCATTACCTACCGCAACTTCATACGCGGTCTTGAATCGAGAGGCTCCTTCCGCCGGGGCTGCGTCTACGTGGTTGTGGCGTGCCGTTTCTCCGGCGACCGGTTACCTGATTGGCCTCACGATGACGACGTATTTCGTGCTGGCCGCGTTAGCCCAGCCCTTAATGTTCGGTCTGTTCTTTCGAGATCTTCTCGTTTTCTGTGGTCTGCCCGACTTTGGATCGGCGACGCTGCTCGTGGCGATTCTAGTGATCACGTTACCCGCGATGTGGGCTGCCTATCGAGGCGCCGCGGCTTCCACGCGAGTTGCCGTTACCCTCATGACAATTGAATCGGCCGTAGTGATTGCCTTATCCTTGACCATTCTGTACGTGAAGAGCGGTGTCCCCGGAGGCATTAACTGGAAGCCCTTCAGTCCATCCGCTGCTACGCAGGGGTTTCAAGGCTACTGGACCGCTATGCTCCTGGGCATTCTGGCCTACTGCGGTTTTGACGTAGTGTCCACTGCGGCTGAGGAGACTAACGCGCCGCGTGAGTATTTGCCCAAGGCGATCCTGCTTACGATTATTGGCATTACGATTTTCTGGTCGCTGAATGCCTGGGCATTCACCCTTGCAATCCCGCACGAGAAGGTTGAGCAGTATTCTTCGCAAGGATTGACCGCAGTCACGCCGATGGCTCGCGAGTTCTGGGGAAGGGGAAACATACTCATCATCCTTACCGCTTTTACTGGGCTCTTTGCTGTGTACATCACGGGTGCCCTGGGGGCGTCGCGCATCATCTTTGCGTTGGCTCGTCACGGGCTACTGCCCCGCATTCTATCGAAGCTCAACAAGAATGGGCTTGTCCCTGCAAATGCGCTTCATGCGGTATTTGGTCTCGTAATAGCAGGGGACGTAGCCGCTGTCCTGGTTCTGCATAACGGTCTGGACGCGTTTACCTGGTGGGCGAATGCGATGGTATTTTTCGCCACGCTCACTTTTGCTGCCGTCAATCTTGCGAACATCTTCTACTTCAGGCGATTTGCCCGCGAACGATTCAAGTTGTGGCCGAACCTGCTCATACCGCTCTTCGGCGCGATCTCCACTTTTTACGTGATGTATGAAACCTTCTTCGTTGCGTTGTGGAACGCTGGATTTCGTACAGGACGCAGTGTTGTCCTCTTTAGTGTTCTGCTATTCCTGATTTTTGTGGTGATCGTTGCGCTCACTATTTTCAAGTCGCCTTCGCGCCTACAGGGCGAGGCTCCCATTGAAGCAGACGCGCTCGAGCCTATTTAACTAGAGTTTACATGGCCGTGTGGGCGGAATCAGAATCGCTTTCCCCAATGAAATGGTACATATTAATTCATATATGAAACGAGTTTGAGAAAACGACTTGACAATGTAAATGGAGGTTCGTAGCTTTAGCTAGTAAAAGATAGCCGTCTCAGGGTTCATTGGAGCCTCCTTTGGTTGTCGGGAGGACCAGTGGAAGACACGATTTGAGGCAGAAAGAGGGAAGGGAATCTTTGAATGTCGGAAGCAAATATGCGGCTTATTCAGTACTGGTGCGACGAAGGCTTTAACAAGAACAATATGAAGATTGCTGACGAAGTCTACGATGCGAACGTCTTTTACCATGAGCCATCGGCCGGCGAAGTGATCGGGATTGAGCCTCTCAAGCAATTCGTAGTCACCTGGCGCGATGCGTTTCCCGACTCGTTGTTAAGGATTGAGGAAGCGGTCGACGAAGACGATAGGCTCGCGGTACGCTGGACTTTTACCGGTACTCATAAGGGAACCTTCCGTGGTGTGGCTCCGACCGGCCATCCGATCAAGTTTTCAGCTATGTACTTCTACCGCTTTGCTATGGGCAAGGTGGTTGAAATCCACGCTATGGTCAACGCCCTTATGTTGTTCCAGCAGATCGGCCTGGTGCCTCCCCTGAAGCAGTCGAAAAGTCAATAAATGAGCTTGCCGGAGGAGAATTGGCCAGAACGGAATTGATCGTAAGTCTCGGAGAAAATGTTTATGCGGTGGAAAGGCCGTGGGGCGAGTTGCCCGCGGACCTAAGACTCTTTTGGGTTTCTGACGTCGCGGTCGATTCTCAAGATCGGGTGTATTTATTTCAAAGAAAGGATCCGCCAGTAATCGTGTTCGATTCATCGGGGAAATACCTACGTTCCTGGGGTTCCGGTAAGATCATCGATCCGCATGGTATTTTTTGTATCGACGAGCGAATCCTCTTGGTAGATCGCGATGCCCATGAGATTCAGGAATACGATACCAATGGCAATATTCAACGAACTCTCGGCGAGCGGCACCGTCCCAGCTTTCAGGCGCCGTTTAATGCGCCAACTGACGTTGCTGTTGCCCCAAACGGAGATATTTATGTCGCCGACGGTTACGGCAACTCAACGGTTCACTGGTTTTCGCCAGAAGGGAAGCTGCGACGAACCTGGGGAAAGCCGGGAGCCGGGCCGGGAGAATTCACTACTCCCCACGCGGTGCGAGTTCATCCGGATGGGAGGGTCCTGGTTGCCGACCGTGAAAACGATCGCGTTCAGGTGTTTACGTCTGAGGGCGAGTACCTCGACCAGTGGCGGGATCTCTACCACCCTATGGATCTGTACATTGATAAGAGCGGAATGGTATATGTTTCCGACCAGGTGCCGCGGCTGAGCATGCTCTCGCCGGAAGGAGTGCTGTTGGGGCGTTGCCGGCCGTCCAATTTTAATTCGCACGGAGTGTTCGGAGATTCGCGGGGCAACTTCTATATGGCAGAAACACCGCCCGAAGACCGCCTCACCCGACTTACTCGGCTGCCACAGCACAGTCCGAATCGAAATATTTGACCTGGAGGTATTCAGCATGGCCACAACGACGTTTGACAAAACTACAGAGACAACCGCGTCGACGAGCAAGAACGTCGAGTCCGGAAGTGAAACCGTATTCGTCGATCAGTTTACTGATGGCTTACTAGACCCGGCGCGGGCCATGCTTGGGCCTGTCAAAGATGGTGGACATATTGTTGCCAACACCGCACCAGGATGCTGGGGGCCAATGATTACGCCGGCGATTCGAGGTGGCCATGAGGTGACACGGCCGATCGCAGTTGCCGGCGCGGAGATCGGTGATGCGATCGCGATTCGTATTCGCGAAATTAAGATTACTTCGATTGCCGCGGCATCCGGCAACGATAAGTTTATGACGGGTCGCTATCTGGGCGATCCGTATGTGGCGGCGCGGTGTCCGGGATGCGGTGTGCTCTACCCCGAGACTCGCGTCGAGGGAATTGGCCCCACAGCTGTCCGCTGCGCTAAGTGCGGCGCAGAAGCTGCTCCTTTCTCATTTACGAATGGCTACACGATCGCGTTCGATAGCGGCCGCAGCGTTGGCTTGACGGTGCCGAAAGAAGCCGCTGAAAACATCGCGAGAGATGCTAAGCGCTACGCGGCTCTGCCTAGAAATTCTATCCAGAATTGTATTCTCACTTTCGCTCCGCATGATCTGGTGGGCCTAGTGGCTCGCCTTCGGCCTTTCATGGGACAGCTCGGCACAGTGCCCGCGATCTGTATGCCTGAGTCACATAACGCGGGCGACTTCGGCGCCTTCTTACTGGGTGCACCACACGAATACGCCATTACCGCCGAACAACTGGAGCTCCGAACTGATGGACACATGGATATCGATATTGTGCGTGCGGGAGCGATTGTGATTTGCCCCGTCAAAGTAAAGGGGGGCGGAATCTACTTGGGCGACATGCATGCACTCCAAGGGGATGGGGAGATCGCCGGCCATACCTGCGATGTGGCCGGAATTGTCACTCTGCAAGTTCATCTGATGAAAGGCTTGGCGCTGGATGGGCCAATCGTTTTGCCGTTATTAGAGGACTTACCCTATTTGGCGAAGCCATTGTCTGAAAGCGAACGAGCCCGGGCGGTGGGTTTAGCCAAGCAATGGGGAGTGGACAATATCGAGGAGTCCGGGCCAATTTCCTTCGTAGGTACGGGCGCAAACCTGAATTCCGCCACGGACAATGGTTTAGCCCGGGCGGCAGCCATTCTTGACATGACGGTTCCCGAGGTGAAAAATCGCGCGACCATCACGGGTGGTATCGAAATCGGCCGGCATCCGGGAGTGGTGCAAGTCACCTTCCGGGCTCCATTGGACCGTTTGGAGCGGCTAGGCTTGGCGCCCTTTCTCCGCGAGCAGTATGGAATAGGGAACTAACTTGGGATCAACGAAAACTTGCAGGAAAAAAGAGAGTAAATGGCTGAAAGCTCAAATGCTGCCGTCAGGTTGAAACAGAAACTGCGCGACGGAGAGACTACTTTTGGGTTGTGGATCACCCTAGAGTCCCCTACGGTCAGCGAAATTGCCGCCCGGATTGGTCTCGACTGGATCTGTATTGATACTGAGCATGGAGAACTCGATCTTCAAGAAGTTGCGAATCACCTGCGTGCCATCAGCAGAAGTTCCACCGCCGGATTAGTGAGAATCCCCGAGATTGAACACGGGTTGATTCAACGGACTCTTGGATTGGGGGCGCACGGAATCATCGTACCGCGAATTCGGACGGCTGAGGAGGTGGAGCGAGCGGTTGCATTCGCGAAATATCCTCCGCGCGGTGTGCGTGGAATCGGAGTTGAAAGAGCAACGTCATGGGGCAAGAGCCGCGCGTACGCGAACACCGCAAATCAAAGGACGATTGTTCTGCCAATGATCGAGACGGTGGATTCCGGAAAGAATCTTGAAGCCATTATGAGGGTACCGGATGTGGATGGCTTCTTTTTTGGGCCAGCCGATTTTTCGGCAACTGCAGGATTTGTTGGCGAGTGGGAAGGACCTGGTGTTGCGGAGGAGTTGATCCGGATCAAGGATCGTCTTCGATCACAGGGTTTCTCATGCGGTGTCGTAGCGACGGATGCTGACAACGGAAAATTTCGGATTGGGCAAGGCTTTCAGATGATCGGATTGGGCGTCGATAGCACGCTGCTTATTGGAAAGCTCGAGGAATTAAGGAGCAATATGGAAAAACCGGTTGACCCCGGGCTTTGGCGTCCTCTCATGTAGCCGCCACTATAGCCGCCACCGAAGCAATCGCCACATACCGCGGTTATTCGTAGTAGGCGAGATTTTTTCCCTTGGCGGGTATTACAAAACCTAACTGACCGGAAATTTTCCGTGTCGCGTCTGCCAGCGTCTGCGAAACTTGTGCCACCACACTCGGGGTCATGTAATTTACTGGAGCGGAAACGCTCATAGCTGCAGTGGGTCTGCCCTGGGAATTGAAGATTGGAGCAGCTACACAACGGGCTCCAGTCTCCGCTTCCTCATTATCTATCGCATATCCTTGATCTCGGATTCGCTTAAATGTTTTTAGTTGAGCCCGGATCGAAGTAATCGTCTTGGGGGTTAGCTTGGCAAGTGGCTTTTTCTTGAGTATCTCCTCCGCTTCGACTGGATGCAGGAATGCCAACATCGACTTGCCCACCCCCGTGGCATGAACCGGCGCATAGGTGTTCACATTCGCTGACATGCGAATCGAGCGGAGACCTTCAAGGATTTCCGTGTACAAAACTTGCCCGCGATCGAGAACCGCCAAATTCACCGTTTGCTCGAAACGCGAGAGCAACTTCTCCATGTAAGGACGCGCGACTCGCCTCAACGTCTCCCGGCCCTCATCGTGGTTCACCCAAGCAGCGCCCCTGACTGTTACGTATGCACGGGTGGAAGGGTCCTTGCGAGCGTAACCTATCTCCTGCAGCGTAAATAAGATGCGAAAGACGGTTGCCTTTGGGAGTTGAAGCGTTCTGGCTACTTCACTGACATGAACCCCGTTTTCTGAGCGGGCCATGATTTCAAGAACACGGAAAGCGCTTTCAAGCGCTCTGAGAAAATTGGAAGTTCCTCGCCCATTTCTTGCGGGGCGGGAATCGATTTGTTTCATATAGAATGAGGCTACAAATAATTTCGATAGTCGGCAATAGAAATCTTACTAAAAAGCACATCCCGCTAGGTAACACAAAATGGACTGGAGTCCACTCAGTTCGTCATCGCGGTTTGGACGATCTTGCTCGGAGCCGCTAGCGCCACGAAGTGTTCGATGTCGAATTCCTTATAAAGATCGAGACAAAAGAGATCGGGAGCATCTTGATAAGGCACAGGCTTTTCAAGCAAATGCTGAAAACTTCGCATTCCCTCGCGCGTCAGAATGTTCGAGAAGACGTCGGGTTGCAGCGCCCCCGCCACCAGAGCGGTGACCTGACTGCGAATACCGGTGCTCTCCAAGAATACCGAAGGTGACTGTTTCAGGTTTTGGACCCATTTGCTGGCCGCGAGGAGTTGGCCGACCTCGAGCCCAAGGGGCCTGTCTCCCACTGCAGCTAACAGTTCGGTGTACAGCGTGCCAGGACCCCAAAGCGATTTGGGGCCGCCGAATTCATCGGGGGAAGCATCCCCGGTAAAGATTAAATTCAGAGCGAGCACTTGCTCACCACGGTTCACATGCCAAGCCACCGAATTTCCCCGGCACTCGCAGAGAATCGGCGCATTCGTCGGATCACTAAAAATCTCCGCGCGAACTGTTTGGAAGCCTTCGTCATTGATGACCACTGCTACCGGAGCTTGTTCTGAGACTGCGACAGCCTTCAACCATACGGCCGTCGCGCTCAGCTCATTGGTGAATTCCAACCTGTAAGCGATGGTTTCCAAACCTTTGTTGCGCGTGCTGGAGACCGGCCACGCATGTTTCACTGTGATTTCGTTATAACGCACTACATCTTTCAGCTTTGTTCGTTGTGATGAAATCCAAGCCGCCCGGGAGTTGGCATCCGGCGGCACCGGAGGCCGCTTGGCCCCCGCCGCCAACTTTCTAGCGAGGCTCACGATAGTTAGATTATCCGTGGGAAGTCCAACTACCAGATCCTCGCAGCTCTTAATTTGGTCGTCGACGGGAATTTCCCGCTCCACGATGGGCATACCGAAATGTTTGGTGAAAAATGCGTAGGACTGCTGACGATTATCGAGTTGATAATTGTGTGTTCCCGGGTCGACATTTTCGTGCCAAGCAAATACATCTTCTTTGCCGTACAACTTGAAAAAAGGGCGGATTTCGTCGTAGGAGTGAGGTTTTTCCAACGGGGCACGCATTCCATATTCGTCTTCTGCGGCATAGATCAGCAAAGTCGGACGGGGCGCCCGCATCGCGGTCAATACGCTCACGTCGCAGTGCAATCGCAGGTCGGGCGAATTGTATTCGATATCGCCAACATCGGAATTGCGCTCAATCGCTGAAATGAGCGAAAAGTGCCCGGAGATGGGCACCGATACGGCCACGCGTTCGTCCAGTGCACTTAGGGTTAAGGTCTGCCATCCACCTCCGGAGAGTCCGGTGACTCCGAGCCGTCGTGGATCGATGTTCGGGTGTTGACACAGATAATCAACCCCTTTCCGCATCGCGAGGTAAAACAATCCCGTGGCGCAAGCTCCTACCAAGTTCAAATGAGCTCCAAACCAGTGCGCGTTCTCCGGAGCAGACAGTTCGCCCATACCAAGCCACTCGAGACTCAAGGCGAACATGCCCTGCAATGCGTAGTTGATGCACCGTTTTTGTTTATACTCGGCTGCTTTTCCCTGGGGAGCATGACCATTCAAATTCAACGTTGCCGGCACTTTGCCAGTGATGCGCGCCGGTTCGTATAACAATGCCGTGGACCAAAATCCGGGAACGATTTCGTATCGTAACTTACGAGTCCGGTAGCCTTCGCCAGAAGGAACGAGTCCGTGATCCTCAAATTTTGGAAGTGCATTAACCCATTCCGCGGGCCAACCATGAAAGATCACTTCATCGAGCGCATACTTTCGTAGCCGTTGTGCCTCTGTGTTCCACTCTTCCGCACTGGCGGGGGAGGGAAGTGGAGTGATTTTATTCATTAGATATTGACGCAGCTGAAACTCAGCAAGCGCCGCAGGTTGAAATTGCTGTTTCAGGACTGTTCCTACCTGATCGGTGTTGGTTTGACCATGAAGAGAGGGCGAGGTCAGGAGTATGGTCGAACCAGCAAGGGTCGTCGCACCGGCGACCTTGGTCACGGTCTGCAGAAAGTCTCGACGCGTGAATTCGATTCTAGACATGTAGCCTCCACCAACATCCCATTCTCAGTCGGCGTGGAGCGGCAAGAGTTTGGTTTTGTTTTGAGCGAACACGTTTTGAATGATGGCGATGGTCTGGTTGAGGTCATTGTCGGTGTGAGCGGCGGAGACATACCAGCGCCCGTCCGGCATCAGGTAGATGCCCTGCTGCAGTAAGGCCAGGAGAAACTCGTCGCGGGCCGCCAGATCGCTTTCCAGCGTGTCTCGGTAGTTTCGCATCTCGCGCCGCGGAGTGAAGGCCACGTGAAAGCACGAACCGATGCCGTTGATCAGAATCGGAACTCCCGCCGCCTGCGCCGCTTTCCCGATCTCCTGCATGAGCCGCGTCCCGCCCTTCTCGACTTGCTTCAGCACTCTGCCGTCCTCTGCCTGCAACGTCTCCAGAGTCGCGCGCGCGGCCGCCAGCACAATCGGATTTCCATTGAACGTTCCAGCGTGCGCGACTTTCTGTTGCGCCACCAGATCCATGATCTCCTCCCGTCCCCCCACCACGCTCAACGGGAACCCGCCCGCCACCGCTTTCCCCATCGTGGTCAGGTCCGGCATCACTCCAAACCAGGCTTGCGCTCCCCCCAGACTCACCCGAAAGCCAGTGATCACCTCGTCAAAGATCAACATCACTCCATACTTTTGCGTCAATTCGCGCAGCCCTTGCAGATAGCCCGGCGCCGGCATCAGACAGTGCGTGTTGCACAGAATGGGCTCGGTGATCAGAGCTGCCACTTCGCGCCCTTGCGCTTGCAACACCGTTTCCACAGCCCGTAAATCATTCCACGGCAGGATGAGTGTCTCGCCCACGGTGCGCGCACCATTGGCAGAGTGGGCGGGCAGCGGGGAGTTGGACGACGGCCGGTATCCTGGCAGGATATTCTCCATCCAGCCGTGATAGTGTCCTTCGAAGCGGATAATCTTACGCCGGCCGGTGAAGCGTCGCGCAAGGCGCAGAGCCACTTGCACTGCCTCGGTGCCGGTGTTGCTGAAGATGACGCGTTCCGCCGAGGGAACCAGTTCACAGATCTTTTTCGCGACTTCGATCTCAAGCCGATGCTGCGCGCCCAGCAACTGGCTGACTTTCAATTGAACGCTGACCGCTTCCACGATTGCCGGGTGGCAATGACCCAGGATCAGCGGCCCCCAGGCCAGGGTGTAATCCACATACTGGTTGCCATCCACATCGAACAGATGAGAGCCCGCGGCGGAAGAAAAAAATAAAGGCAACGGCTTGGACGCTGCCCGCATGCCACTGCTCACTCCCCCAGCCAGATACCTCTGCGACTCCGCAAATAATTCCGCCGATCCCTCGTACCGCTTCGAATTGTCCGTCATGCGTTTTCTATAAACTCCCTCACAACCGAAAACGGTCCGTGGCAATCGCCCTTCGTTTCGGATATGTGAAACAGCACGTTTCGAATTATTAGGAGATTACGAGGGATGGTTTTATCTTGTCAATAAGAATGCGAGTCTGCTGATTCCCGGCTATGCCGTGAGGTTCTTAGGGCTTAGCAGTAGGGTGACCGCAATATTAATATGACACATGACGATTCAAATATGAAACGATGATGATTGCTTTATCTTGACATGGTAGAGAAGTTGTTTGTAGTATGCCCACCAAGTGCCCGCGAAGTATTTCGAGCCAGACTGACCGCGATGACCAAACGTTACCTAGCTTTTCTCATCCTCGCCGCTGCGATGCTGTTAATTGCACTTCCATCTTTTGCCCAAGCCGGTGGAAAGATTACTTTGGATTGGGGCAACGTGATTTTGCGGTCGCGTACGACGGCTTCCATGGAGGTTTGTGTCGAGCCGCCCATGCGCCGGGGCAAGCCCATTCATGACCAACTGTTTCGAGCGCTCAATCAGCTGGGTGCAGATTATGTCCGCTTGTCCCCGTGGCATCCCTATCCTCGGATTGCGGTAGCCGAACTGGAACCGCCCCATGATGGGAAAACTTCCTGGGATTTCTCGTTGATCGATCCGGTGGTGGCGGATTTTATGCAAGCCACGTCTGGGCATTCCGTGGACATGAATATGAGCACAATCCCATCATGGATGTTCAAGAACGACCGCCCAGCGACCTACCCCCTCGACCCGGATGAGATCACGTGGAACTACGAACAGGGCAGGGAATTGCGCGATCCAAGTATGAAGGAAGTGGCCGAGTACTGGTCACGTGTCGCGAGCTGGTATACGAAGGGTGGTTTCACCGACGAATACGGCCAGTGGCACGCCTCCGGTCATCACTATAGGTTCGACTACTGGGAAGTGTTGAACGAGGTTGAGTACGAACACAGCATGACCCCAGAGTCTTATACGAAAATCTACGACGCCGTCGTTCCTGAGTTGCAGAAAGTCGCGCCGGATATGAAGTTTGTTGGTATGGGTTTGGGTCCCAGCGGTCCGCTCAATCAGCCGAAATGGTTCGAATATTTCTTGGATTCAAAAAATCACAAACCGGGAATTCCATTAGATGCGATTTCGTATCACTTCTATGCGGTCCCCAGCGCGGACGAGACCCCGCAAATAATGCAGCACACTTTCTACGATCAAGCGGAGGACTTCATCAATGTAGTCCGGTACATCGAGGTCATACGCAAACGTCTGTCTCCGCGGACTACAACTCATGTGAATGAAGTGGGATCGATTTTGCCGAATGGACGTTCGGAAGAGTTCATGCAACCGATCCCGAACGTATATTGGAACCTGAGCGGCGGCATGTACGCCTATTTGTATGTCCGGCTGACCCAACTGGGTATTGACGTTGTAGATGAGTCCGAGCTGATCGACTACCCGGGTCAATATCCTGGTACGACCTTGGTGGATTGGACCTCTGGAAAACCGAACGCGCGCTATTGGGTGTTGAAGCTTGTGCGGGACAACTTCGGACCGGGGGATAAGCTGGTGCAATCGCGATTCGTTTCTTCGGAGCCGGGAGACGAATCGAGTCAGCGCGAATACATTCTCGCGCAGGGATTTGTCACGCGGGACGGCAAGCGGAAAGTTCTGCTGATCAACAAACGAGACCGCAGTTTTGATGTCACAATTCCCAATGCTTCGGGCTCACAAGTGGAGTATGTAGACCAAACTACGGGCTTCGACCCACCGAACAAGTCTACGCTGCGGGGCGACCACCTGGCTCTCTCCGGATTTGCAGTTGCAGTCGTGACTTTAGCCAACTAGTTCCGGAAACGAACCCGCTTGTCGAGGTCGATTACATGCCGAGCCGAAGACGGACTCTGGGATTTCTTTTTTTACTTAGCGTCGTTACCTACCTCGATCGGGTAAACATTTCCATAACTAGTCCTTTCATCAAAAGTGAGTTCGGCCTGGGTAAGGTCGAGATGGGCCTGATTTTTAGTGCCTTCGTTGTCGGCTACACACTTTTCCAGATTCCAGCTGGGTGGCTGGGCGATCGTTTCGGACACAAGAAATCTCTGACCTTTGCTCTCGTCTGGTGGTCGCTGTTTACGGCGGCGAGCGGATGGGCGGGAAAAGGATTTCTCACCACGGCTGCCTACCTGCTGCCGGCCTTCTGGATTATGCGTTTTCTGGTGGGTGTCGGGGAAGCAGGCGCTTATCCGTGCGCGAACGGAATCATCGGCGATACCTTTGGATCCGACGAACGCGCTCTGGCCGCGGGCGTGATGTTTGCTGGCATCGGCACCGGATCCGCGCTCACCCCGCCCTTTGTCGCTTGGATTGTGGTTCACATGGGCTGGCGATCGGCGTTTTACATTTCCTCAGCCATAGGAGTCTTGCTGGCTGTTTCGTTTTATGTCTGGATGCCAGAACATCCTGCAGCACTCTCTGACTCCGGGCAGATCAGCCCATTGCCGATCCTGCCCAAACCCAAGACGCCCTGGAAGCTCATTCTTACGAATTCGCAAGTCTGGGTAATGGTCATTTCCATATTCTTTTTTGGATATGTTACATACGTCTATTACTTCTGGTTTTTTCCTTATCTGGTAGATGTTAGAAAAATCTCCATGCTTCGGAGTTCGTTTTTCACCGCTATGCCATTTCTCACGATGGCGATCAGCGCCCCGCTCGGCGGCGCATTGAGCGATCGCCTGATACCGCACATCGGAAAAGCTTCAGCGCGGCGTCGGGTTGTCATGACCGGACTCATTGCCGCGGCAATACTTATCCCCTGTGGTGCAATTATTCCGGGAAACTACCCTGCGGTCGCTTGTCTCTCGCTGGCCGCCGGAGGAGTCTATTTGGCGATCAGCTGTTATTTTGCCACCGCGATTGAGATTTTTCCGGACTATTCGGCAACGGTTTCTGGAACCATGAATACGGGAGCCGGCGTGGGCGGTATTATCGCGCCGGTCTTAACCCCTTGGGTCGCGAGCCATTTCGGTTGGGTAAGTGCACTCAGTTTGGCCGGGATCTTTAGCCTGATCGCGGCCCTTCTATGGATTTTCATTGGCGCGCCGATAGCGGCGGCGGAGGTTCCGTCAACCGTGAAGGGAATTGCCTGAGCCTCACGAGATTCCGTTTTGCGCGGGAAAGACACGTTTCGAGTCGGTGGAATGTCGGTCGCTGAAAGTCGCTAGTCGGCAGTATCGTATCCGAGGTAAATCCTCAGAAACTTAGTCATCTTGACCATGGACTGTTCGGCCTCCGGCGAGCCGAAGAGCATGGCCTGGAAAACGTGTGGCATGCCTTCGTAGATATCGAGAACCGCCGTCCCACCCGCAGTGTCAATGGCGCGGTATTGTCGGATAAAGTCGCTTAGGAAGATTTCCTTCGTACCACCTTGAATCAGGGTTGGAGGGAAACCCTTCGAATAATCTCCGTAGACCGGTGAGACGTAGGGATTCTTCTGATCTTTTGGATCAGCGTAAGCATCGGCAGCCCCCTTCAGACCGTCGGCATAATTGAGGATCGGGTCCGCACTCTTCAATGTCACGTAGGTGTCTCCACTTTCCGTGATGTCGGCCCACGGTGACCAGAGCACTACTGCTGCCGGCATGCCCAACCCTTTATCCCGCATCTTGAGAACCGCGCCGGCAGCTAATCCACCGCCGGCGGAATCACCTAAGATGGCCATGTTTTTCAGCGTGTAACCTTCTTCCTGCAGCGCGCTGAACACAGCGATCACTTGATCGGTGGTGTGATCCCACTTTGATTCCGGGGCGAGCGTATAGCCGATGGAGATAATTCTTAATCCGGTCTTCTCTGTAACCCAACCACCCAGGCCGAAATCCGAGCTGCCAGTGACGTATCCGCCGCCATGGGTATAGATCAGAATTTTGCCGTTCTCCTTCCAGCCGGGTGGACGAATGTCTACCACGGGTACTCCCCCGAGCGTGTTCTTCTCGACGATCGGGTGGTAGCGCTCGCGGAGAGTTTCGCCGATCGGTTTTAGAATTTCTTTCAGGTCGGCGGGGATGAAGTTGCGCCGTGCTCGCCACGCAGCAACATCATTTGGGCCAGGCAGCGTGATCTTTTGGGGACCATTCATCTCGCTCAGGATCTTCTTCGCCATCGGCGAAATTGTGTCAGGAATAAACAGATAGGTTCCCGAAGGACTCTCCACGGGGCCGCTATTCTGAGCGCGAGCGGGAAGTTGTGCTGCCGCTGGGATCAGCGCAATCCAAAGCACAGTCGCAGCATTCTTAGCGCTTGTTTTTGTCAATTGAGGCTCCTTGATATCGCAGACAAAACCTGGCGGATCTTCCGTCTTTGACCTACTCCATAAATGTCTGAATGACCTTCGTCGGCTCCCCAAGAGCCGCCAGGCTATCGATATCGAAGTCCTTGTAAAGATCCAGACAGAATAGATCGGGAGCACTCTGGTAAGGGACATCAAGAAGATAGCTGAGGCTCTGCATTCCGTCGCTGATTGTGAGTTCGACGAAATGCGCCGGCTCCAACCCTGCCGCCACAAGAGCGGTTACCTGATTTCGAATACCGACGGACTCCACCGAGATCGATTGGGGACTGTACATCTCACGCGCCCAATTCGCGACTCCAATCAATTGGGCCGCTTCGATGCCGAGAGGGCGATCGCCGGCCGCAGACAATAGCAGACCGTATAGCGCGGACGGTGGTCTAGTCTTGAGCCAACTGATCACTCCTGGCATCTGAGCTGGAGGGGTCAAGAGCTTGCTATACACCTCGGGGACGTGGATCGGTTCGTCTTTCGGATAGTCGGGCGAAGCATCGCCGGTGAAGATCAGGTTCACTGCGAGAACCTGTTGGCCACGACCTAGGTGTGCAGCCACCGAGCCTTCCGCCTCGGACCCCAGCGATTGTGTACCCTTGTCGTTCAGTAAAATCGCCAGCGGCGCGTCATCGGCAGAGGTCGTCGATTTCAGCCATACCGCCGTCGCGTTCAAGTCATTGTTAAATTGCAGCCGATAGGCGAGACTCTCAACCCCCTCACTTCTGTCGCTAAACAAAGGCCACGCGTGTTTCATCGTTACCGGAGAATAGCGCACGACCTCCTTCAGACGAACTCGGGAATCCTTGGCCCATTTTGCCCTGGCGGACGCTTCCCTCGGTGTGGGAATGCGCTTAATCGCCGCGGCCAGCTTTTTCGCTACACCGCTAATCGTCAGGTTATCTTGTGGAAGGCCGACGCTGAGCTCTTCGTATGTTTTGAGTTCGGAGTCCACCGGCACTTCGTGATCGACAACCGTCATGCCGAAATGCTTGGTGAAAAATGCGTATGACTGCTGGCGATTGTCGAGTTCGTAATTATGCGTTCCAGGATCCAGATTCTCATGCCAGACGAAGTCGTCTTGTTTTCCATACAATTTGAAAAACGGCTTTATGTCGTCATAGAGATGAGGTTTCTGTAACGGAGCCCGCAATCCGTATTGATCAACAGCGCCGTAAATCAGCATGGTGGGGCGCGGAGCCATCATTGCCGTGAGCGTCGAGTAATCCCCGTCAATGAAAAGGTCATGCGGGTGGTATTCCTTGTCGCCGACGTCCGAGTTGCGTTCGATCGCAGAGGTGAACGAGAAATACCCGCAGGCCGGGATGGCTGCCGCAATACGCTCGTCGAGAGATGCCATAATGATGGTTTGCCAAGCGCCCCCCGACAAGCCTGTAATCCCAATCTTGCCGGCGTCCACATTCGGATGCTGGCAGAGGTAGTCAAGCCCGCGACGTATGGCCAGGTAGAACAAGCCTGTGGCGCTAGCTCCAACCAGATCGAGATGGCCTCCATTCCAATGGTCATTTTCCGGGCGAGCCATCTCGCCCATGCCGATCCACTCCAGACTCAGGGCATACATTCCCTGGAGGGCATTGTTAATGCATCTTTTTTGCTCGTATTTGGCTGCTTTGCCACTTGGATCGTGACCGTTCAAATTTATGGTAGCGGGACACTTCGCGCCCGGGTTCTCAGGCTCCCGCAAAATAGCAGTTGTAAAAAACCCTGGAACGATCTCATATCGGAGCTTTCGTTGCCGATATCCCTGGCCCGACGGAATGAGTCCGAGATCCTCAAACTTCGGTTGCGACGTTACCCATTCTTCAGGCCATCCGTGAAAAATAACGTCGTCCAATAGGTGCTTGCGTAGCCGCTTTTCGTCGCCGGTCCACTGCTTTGCGCTCTTGGGCTGGGGGAGAGGGCGCACCCGACTCATCAAGTACTCACGTATCTGAGATTCCACAACATCTTCGCTCTGGAGGCGCAGCTTCAGCACTGTTCCCATTTCGTCGGTGCCGGTTTCCGCTCGCGCAACCGCCGGCTTCATCAGGGTTGCCGAGGTTCCAGCCAAGGTTACCCCAGCCAAGATGGATGAAGACTGCAGGAACCCTCTACGCGTAAAGCCTGTCTCCGCCATAAATATTCTCCTTGATCAACCCCGATATGATTTATTAGATGCGAAACGTCGCGAGCCGTATGTATTTGGAGCCGTCGATAAGGCGAATACGCTTGCGGAGCTTGACCGTGATGGTTCCACAAACTGTTGACTACTTCGCCTCTTAAAGAATGAGAAGAGAGAACTCTCGTCGGCTGCCGCGATGCACGGCTCGCAGCAATACTATGAACCGCAAGAAATAGTTGTCAAGGAATTAGATTTGTTATTCATATCTGAAACAGTATGTGCCGACGTAAAGCAAGCCTTCCTCCTGTTCTAAAGCCCAGCACCGGAATATTGGAATGATTGACATCGAAAAAGAAGTACACCGGTGGGACACTCGAGGGTCCAAAATAATAGAAATCCTGTCAGGAAAGCGCTCAAAAGCGAATTCTTCAGAAATGGTGGCATCATCTGCGCCGATCGCGCGGCGCAGGGCGTGGGAGCCTTATATAAAACAGAGTGGGCCGTGGAATGCGAATGGCGCGTTGTTCGCGCCATTCCGGCGTTTTCGGTTGAAGCCTCGCTTTCCTAGGAAAAGCTGCGAATCGAACAACGCGCGTGTCGCAATGGTCGTTCTTGTTGTCTCAAAATTCGGTTGGGCGGAAAGGAGAATCTCGAGATTCAAATTAGTGATGCGCTGCCTCTATTTTATGATACAAAACGTTCCGGATATGAAACACACGCTAAAAATTGTCTTGACAAGGGATTCCTGTGGTTCGTACGATGTGCGCATCTTACGGAAGCGCAAACCACGATTCGGTTGGCTCCCTGAGGATTCAGAAGTGACCGTTGTTCCGCCGTCCCAACATAAGGGGGGTTTCACAATGCGCACCTTGAAGTCTTTGCTTCTCTTGATAGCTCTCGTGGTTTCAATATCCGCTGCATCCGCCCAGGTCGCGCCCAGCGCCATCTTGGGCACGGTCACAGACTCGTCTGGGGCCGTTCTGGGTGCGGTCGATGTGACGATCACCAACGCAGCAACCGGCGATAGGCGTGTGGTGCAGACGAGTGCCGATGGAAATTACGTCGCAGAAAACATGAGTCCGGGGACCTACGAAGTGACGGCCAAGAAATCCGGTTTCAAAGAAACAAAGGTTGCGGGAGTCGTTCTTGAGGTCGCCCAGCGGGCCCGCATTGACGTCGCGATGCAAGTAGGGACGGTGACAGAGCAGGTAGAAGTTCAGGGTGCGACGCCGACTCTCGAAACCGATACTTCGTCGGTGGGCAAGGTTATCAGCACCCAGGAGGTGTTGAATCTGCCTTTGAATGGGCGTGAGTTTTTGCAGTTGGCGACTCTAATCCCCGGCGTCTCCAAAACGTACTCTCCCAGCGATATGGAAACGACCGGCGGGAGCGTTTCCGAGGACGGCATGTCGAACTCGTCTAACAACACGATGGTCGACGGCGTCATGAATCAGGAGACCGGTGCGGCACGCATGACATTTTCGCCTAGTGTGGACATGATCCAGGAATTCAAGATGCAGACTAATTCCTATGACGCCGTCTACCATCGTGTTGTTAGACGAGTTCGACATGCCGTCCTCAGCGAACCCGCGTCGTTTCCATATAGCTGGAACAGCGTCATCGGAGACCGCTATATCAAATCGCGAACTGCAAAAACTCACGCCCATTCAAAGGCAGATTCAACACCTCCTCGTGCTGATAACCTTGCCCACCACGAAGTATCCTTTTGAGAGTCAGCACCCTGAACTTCTACCTGCTCTGTCACTGTCCCTACTCTATCGCACGTCAATAAGCCGTGACCTCAAGAGCTAATTCCCAACCTTTGTTTCTTTGAACCTATCTTAGTGTCACTCTCCCCCTACTTATGTTCTGCACTGTACTCTCCATCGCACTCATCTGCACCACACACCTATCACCGTCGATGTACGATCACCAACGCAGCAACCGGCTATAGGCGTGTGTGCAGACGAGTGCCGATGGAAATTACGTTGCAGAAAACATGAGTCCGGGGACCTACGAAGTGACGGCCAAGAAATCCGGTTTCAAAGAAACAAAGGTTGCGGGAGTCGTTCTTGAGGTCGCCCAGCGGGCCCGCATTGACGTCGCGATGCAAGTAGGGACGGTGACAGAGCAGGTAGAAGTTCAGGGTGCGACGCCGACTCTCGAAACCGATACTTCGTCGGTGGGCAAGGTTATCAGCACCCAGGAGGTGTTGAATCTGCCTTTGAATGGGCGTGAGTTTTTGCAGTTGGCGACTCTAATCCCCGGCGTCTCCAAAACGTACTCTCCCAGCTATATGGAAACGACCGGCGGGAGCGTTTCCGAGGACGGCATGTCGAACTCGTCTAACAACACGATGGTCGACGGCGTCATGAATCAGGAGACCGGTGCGGCACGCATGACATTTTCGCCTAGTGTGGACATGATCCAGGAATTCAAGATGCAGACTAATTCCTATGACGCCGAATATGGGCGAAGTCCCGGAGCTCAGATCGAGATTGTGTCGAAGCGAGGCGGTAACAGCTACCACGGTTCTGCTTATGAGTTTCTGCGGAACAACGCTATGGACGCCAGCCCGTATTTTCAACCCGGGAATCTTCCACCGTTTCGGCGCAATCAATTTGGCGCTACGTTTGGCGGGCATCTGCCACATGACAAGAAAGACTTTTTCTTTGTTTCGTACGAGGGACTTCGCTCGAGCCAGGGGCTAACTAGGGTATTGACCCTGTTCCAACCGGCGTATCGGCCGGGTTTCAATGGCGATCCCGATGCGAACTTCACGGCCAGCGGAACCACGATTTACGATCCCCAGACCGGATTGCCTTTTCCCAACGATACCATTCCCGCTGATCGAATCAATCCGGTAACTCTGTATTTCATGAATCGATTTATTCCGACGGCTGGCGTCACAAACGATGCTGACAACAACTTCGTATCCAACCCGACTCAGACCTACGACAACAACCAGATCAGTGGCCGCTACGATCGCGACCTCACTAGCAAGGATTCTCTATTCCTGCGCTACACGCGAAATACCGTTGTAGCGCTCCTGCCGGCTGGCGATTCCGGCGTGGCTCTGCCGCTTCCTGGCTTGGGCGAAAACATTCACTTGTATGGAGAAAATCACGAGATCCGTGAGACCCATTTGTTTGGCCCAACCACGATGAATACCGTGGTCATCGGATTCAGCCAATACAATCAACAGCGGCATCCGCAAACGACAAACCAGAATATTATTCCCGATTCCGGGCTACAAGGAGTGCCAGACGACGAAGCTGGAATTCCTGAGTTGACTATTTCAGGTTACAACACGTTCACTGATAATTATGTCTCTCCAATCAACCAACCGTTTGACAACTATGTTTTCCAGGATACATTTGCAAAAGTGGCAGGGAAACATTCGCTGAGAATCGGGTTCGATTTCCTCTACTCTCGCACGACCTCATTTCTAAACCTTTTCGATCGCGGAAGTATGAGCTTTGGACCGTATTACACAATTTCCTCCCCCACGGCGATCGGCAATGAGTACAACGCTTATGCGGATTATCTCCTTGGGATTCCAGTGTCCTCGAGTATTTGGCTGAAGCCTGTAATCACCGATTGGAGATCCCACACTGAGTCCGAGTTCATCCAGGACGATTGGCGCGTGTCGAAAAGTCTAACGCTGAATTTGGGATTACGCTATGACCTCTATACTCCAGCTTATGACGAGCAAAACCGGATGACCGCATTGGCTCTTCCGCAAGGTGTAAACGTTTATGCTGGCTCGATTCCCACTTTACCGGGCACCCCCGCGGGATCAGTTCTGGCGAGTTCCCTGGGTTATCCTCGCAACCTCGATTTTCCGACCACACATAACAATTTTAGCCCGCGTATCGGTTTCGCTTGGAAGCTACCAGGGGACGGAAAAACGGTTCTGCGTGGTGGATCTGCCGTCTTCTATAATTGGCTGGTCATCGATTCGGCGACTGATTTGTCTCTGGGCGCTCCTTGGGTGCCCAACACCAGCGTCAGCTGTGACCAGAATACCCCCTGCCTGAACGCCACTGACCCGTTCAGCACAAATATCTTGGCCGTTCCCGCCGGCAACGTGGCCAACAAGACCAATCGAACCCCTTACAACATCCAATACTCGCTGGGCATTCAGCACGAATTTACCCCGGCCTTGAGTCTCGAAGTGAATTATGTGGGCAATGCAGGTTTTAAGAACTATGTTCCCCTCAATGTCAACCAGCCTGCCCCGGGACCGGGTACTGCCGTCTCTCGTGAGCCGTTTCCCGCATTTGGCTCTTTGAGCGACGTCCGCTCAATTGGGGTGTCGCATTATGACTCCTTGCAGGTCGCGCTTCGCAAGACGTATGACAGGACCGGATTGGTATTTTTAGCCTCGTATACTTACAGCCACGCTTTGGGTGATTCAATCAGCGGTCCACAGTTTGAGGAAAATGGCACAGACTCGGCTTCGGGTGTTCGGTACTACACTTGCCTTCTGTGTGAATACGGAAATACTCTCTATGATATTCGTCAAATTTTGTCCTTGAGCGCGAGCTATCCTTTGCCCTTCGGTAAGGGGAAGGCACTGGCTGGCGGTGCAAGTGGCGTGGTGAATGGCTTTAT
The DNA here is from genome assembly GCA_963834075.1 of uncultured Acidobacteriaceae bacterium. GTDB lineage: Bacteria > Acidobacteriota > Terriglobia > Terriglobales > Acidobacteriaceae > PALSA-270. The sequence goes on along the minus strand of CAWIAH010000010.1, from coordinate 17,866 downwards.
CGGAGGTTGGAGCATGCAAGGAATCGTTAGCGTGCGGACCGGAAACTACGTCACCCCACAAGACTCAGTGAACGTTTCCAATTCAGGAGGAACTCGACCGGATGTAATCGGTAATCCCAACGGATTTGCGCACACGAGCAGAGCCCAAGAGGCTAGCGAGTGGTTCAACACTGCGGCGTTCGCACAGCCTGCCCAGTATACGTTCGGAACTTCCGGCGTGGGGATCATCGAGACCCCAGGCTATTCCGATTTCGACTTGGCATTCCAGAAGCGCTTCGCTATCGGAGAAAGGCTCGGCCTTCAGTTCCGCGGCGAGCTCTTCAACGCCTTTAACCATACGAACTTGGGAGCTCCAAACGTTAGCGCATTCGGAACTCCCAGTTTCGGCACCATCAACAGCATTGTCGGTTCAGCACGGGATATCCAGCTCGGACTACGCCTGGACTTCTAGTGAAAGTAGTGAAAGGTGACTGCGACTCGAAACTGGGCCGCTGCGAGGGTTCATCTTTTGCGGCGGCTTAGCTCTTCCCGTTAGTGCGAGACTCCGGTACAGTGGTAGCGATGGAACGCAGAATCAATACATGGTTAGCGCCCATCCTATTTCTGATTTTTGCATTTACTACGTACTTGGCCGGGCAGGTTAATCCTGCCGTCGAAGTCGCAAAGAAAGGTTGGCAGGCCTTTCACGAAGGCCGACTGGACGACGCCAAATCCTTGTTGGCTGAGGCTGTTCGTCTTAATCCCAAGCAGCCCCGCTATCAGGCTGCCCTTGGCGAGGTTAATTGGAGTCTGCGGGACGCCCAGGGCGCCTCCCGGCATTTTGAGATCGCGCTGAAGTTAGATCCATCCAACACCTCGGTTCGCTACCGTCTGGTGCAAATTTACCAAGCCTCAGGTCAAGATCTTGACGTGGTTCGCGTTCTTCAAGTGCGCGACCCCCCGGAACCGCTATGCAGCATTTGGCGATTTAGCCGCGCCTACAGCCTTTTTCGGTTGGGTAGGCTGGTTCCCGCCCGACACGAATTCCTTGCTCTGGTAAACCATCCTGATTTCGAAGCGCCGGCAAACTTTTTTTTGGGAAGGATTGCCTTTGCCCAAAATCATTTCCAGGAAGCCCTCCCATTCTTCTCAAAGGCCGTCCGGGTAGGGGATTCGCCGACCAATAAGGAATTCAGTTCGTACACCTACGATTATGGGCTCACTCTCTTCCGGCTTGGGCGCTATGCTGAGGCGAATGCTGAATTCACGCTATCCACTCAGCGCCACTCGTCGGAACCACTGACCTGGATGATGCGCGGACGATGCGATGAAGAATTGAAGAACTACAAGGCTGCCATCGACAATTACGAGGAGTCCATCCGGATTGATCCGAAATTTGAGCTTAGCTACTATCACCTGGCGCGGTTGCAGCAAAGATACGGCGACAAGCGGAGGGCCGATGAGTTGTTTAAGCACCTTGAAGAGCTTCGAAACGGAGAGCTTAAGGACGCCCAGATTAGGGCAGAGGAAGCAGCGATGTTGAAGATGAAGTCGGGACCCGCGTCCGACTCGCCTCCGCCGGCGCCGACTCACTCTACGAGCAATTCGGCGCCATAGGTGTGCTTTGAAATTTACGCCCCATGGCGAGCTGTTTCCGTGGAATCTCCTGCATCGTCAGGTCCTCGTCCTGGGAATTCTATTGATTGTGGCCAGCCAGTCGTTTGGCCAGGGAGGGATGGCAGCTCCACATCATGAACCGCCACCGCAAAAGCTAACCAGGCAACTCTCTAACCTGCCGACCATTATTCTCGAAGACATCGCCTCGCAGGCCGGTTTGGATTTCCGTCATGTTTCGGGCGAAGCAGTGAACAAGAAGTTCCTTTTGGAAGCGACAGGCAGCGGCGTAGCTATTTTTGACTATGACGGGGATGGGCTGCCCGACATCTTTCTGGTCAATGGTGATCGATGGCCGCCGGTGAGCGATGCGGCCAGACCTACCAGCCGCCTGTATAAGAATCTCGGACATCTTCGCTTCAAAGATGTGACCGAAGAGGCCGGGCTTTCATTTCATGGATGGGGCCAAGGCGTATGTGCGGGTGACTATGATAACGATGGGAATGAAGATCTGTTTGTCACCTATTACGGGCATAATGTTCTTTACCACAACGATGGAAACGGTCACTTCACGGATGTGACTCGGAAGGTGGGACTCCCGGTCGACGGGAACCGCTGGAGTACGGGATGTTCTTTCTTTGATTACGATCGGGATGGCCGGCTGGACATTGCGGTTGCGAATTATGTCAGCTTCGACCCGAAGTCTACTCCGCAAACAGGCAACAACTGTGTCTTCAAAGGTCTGCCAGTAGTATGCGGGCCGCGTGGCTTGCCGGGTGGGCGAAATATCCTTTACAGGAACATGGGTGACGGAACGTTCAAAGACGTTTCGGAGGAGAGTCATTTCGATAAACCGGACGGATATTACTGCTTTTCTACAATTGCGAGTGACTTTGATGGCGATGGTTGGCCGGATGTATTCCTAGCTTGTGATTCAACCCCGAACATTCTTCTTCACAATAATCACGATGGCACGTTTACGGATGTTGGGGACAAGGCCGGTGTGGCTTTTAATGAAAATGGAGAAGAGCAGGGATCGATGGGAGCCGATGCCGCCGATTTCGATCACAGCGGCCGGTTCAGCCTCGCAGTCACTACGTTTGATGACGATATCCCAGCGTTGTTTTTGCATGATCAAGATGGCTATTTCTCCGACGTTTCTCTTCGTGCGGGTTTGGGATACCGCACCCATCAGGTCGGCTGGGGCGTGGCTTTTGTGGATTTGGACAATGATGGATGGCAGGACATTTTTATGGCCAACGGGCACGTTTACCCAAACGTCGATCAGCTGAAGCGGGGAAGTCGCTTTCGGGAGGAGAAAAATGTTTACTACAACCTGCGGGATGGTACTTTTGCCGACATGACCGAGCATTCCGGTCCCGGCACCCTCATCCGCACGCCGGCGCGCGGCCTCGCCTACGGAGACCTCGATAACAGCGGATCTTTGGCACTCGTCGTGAACAATTTGGATTCTCATCCAAATTTACTGGTGAATCGCGGAAAGAAGCAGAACTGGGTTTCTTTTCGCCTCGAGGGTACGCATTCCAACCGCGACGCGATTGGATCTCGAATTACGATCATTGCAGGAGGGTCCACTCAAACGTCCGAAGTTCGTAGCGGTTGCTGCTACATGTCACAGAGTGATATGAGATTGCATTTTGGTTTAGGTACCGCCGTAAAGGTGGACGCGCTGGAAGTGCGATGGCCCAATGGTGTGAGCGAGAAGTTCAAGGTGCCGGCCATTAACAGATTTCAGACCTTGAAAGAAGGTGCAGGTATGCCAGCGTCGCCGCAGTGAGCTATTGTCCCGCCTAATTCTTTTAAGTTCGTCGCGCGGTCTTTTAGTGAAGCGGTCGGGCACATCCTAAAGCTTCTGTGAAACTATAAACGACCCGCTTTTGCTCTAAAAACAGAAATCATTTTAATGGTGAATCCTTCCTTGACAACTCCTACAAGTCCTCGTATTCTCCGTCTTTTAGATGAAACGGATCGTTTCATTTAGCGAGATGCATTCGCATCGAGCGTTGTGGTTTCCGTTGATGACGGTATGACATAACGCGGGAGGGATGAAAATGCCACCTCTAAGAATCCGGCACTGGTTTCGGAGCGTATGTCTTGCAATCTGCTGCATGTATTGCGCGAGCTTCGGTCAGGATCAGGAGCGAAACTATGTGAATGCCCAGATGCCCTGGCACAACGCAGTGCTCGATTCTCAAGGCAAACTTTTAGCGTGGTACCATCCCGAAAAGAACTTGGGCTACGACCATGTTTTGCGATTGATCTGGAGTTTTCTGGAACACAAGGTTCCAGTCGATACCGGGAGAGGTACTAACCTGAAAATTTATCTGACCTTTCCCATCTACCAGGAAAAAAATCTACAGGGCGTCGACTATCAACACAACCCTGCGAGCTTTTTCGCTCACATGGTAGACGAAGTGGTGAATTGGTACCCGTATTCGGGAGACACCGAAGCGATCGGTGTAGTGCGCGAGATGCTGGATTACCAACTGGCCCATGGAACGACACCAAACAACTGGAGTTGGGCGGGCGTCCCGTTTGCTACATCCTGCGCAGGTGATAAGGATTATGGGCATTGCATCTCGGATATGCCACGCGCGTTTTATGGAGGAATCGAGACGGACAAGGTCGCGGAGCTCGGCCTGGGCTACATAAACTTCTACGAAATGACGGGCGAGCGAAAGTATCTGGACGCAGGGCTTCGCTGTGCCGACGCGCTGGTCAATCATGTGCGTCCCGGCGACGCTAATCATACGCCGTGGCCATTTCGGGTAGATGCCCACTCCGGCGATGTAATCGCAGGCGAAGAATTTGGCGGAATGGTAGTCGCTTCGGTGCGTCTCTTTGAGGAGCTCATACGCCTGGGTGTCGGCGACACCAGTAGCTATCGCAAGACACGCGACCTTGCATGGAACTGGATTCTTGCAGTCCAGCTTACGGAGAATCCTTCATTGGACCGATGGAGCGGATACTACGAGGACGTCCCCAAAGATCCTTTAAACGTAAACGACCAGAGTTCGATGATGACCGCGTTCTACATCCTCTCTCATGATGATCCCGAAGACCTGGAGCCGAATCCTCCTCCCCTGCGCTCATGGCAGACCCACGTGGGTTATCTGCTTGATCGCAGTCGCGGCCTGCTCGGACGCGGCCCCTTCTTTGGTGCTTGGGCAATCGACGAACAGCAACATTCAGTGGTGAGTGTCCCCGGGCTGAGCGGCGCAAGTTGTTGCTCTAGGGCCGGTCTGAGCTGCCGCACCGCTGCTTGGGGCGCTATCAACGCTATGTACTACGAGAAAACCGGCGACGGCAGTGCACGCGAGAACGCCTTCCGTTCGCTTAACTATGCAACCTACTTCATGGATTCGGACGGAAAGTTTGCTTGCTGTGGATTAAGTCATGGCTCGACGTACTGGTTTGAAGACGGATACGCCGACGCTGGACGAAATCTGATGTGGGCCTTGGGGGCGATTCCCGAATTCGCGCCGGTTGGACAAAACCATTTGGTGCGCTCTTCTTCGGTTGTACAGAAGGTGAAATACGAAGACCGCAGCGTCGAGTACCACACCTTCGATGACCAGGGAGTGGCGGTTTTGCGGGTAAATTTCAAGCCACTTAAGATTATCGCTGCAAGCAAAATGCTCGACGAGCGCGACGATCTGGAGCAACCCGGCTACACCTTGCAGGCTTTATCCGGCGGCGACTATGTGGTTCGCATCCGTCATATGGGGGCGAAGGATGTCGTCGTGGCCGGCCGTTGAATTGCGACCCGGAAGTTTGCTCAAACAGCTTAACTAGAACGGCAGCGAATACAACTCAGGAGACAAAATGTTTAAGGATTCGATAGGGCGGCGTGATTTTATGAAGGGCCTCGCGGGGGCAGCGGCAACGGCACTCCCGATCCCGACTGCACTGGCAGCAGAATCGATGGCAGCAGAACCGCCCGCAAAACCCGAGCAAGACTCCAGTGACAGAGGTTCACGCGGCGAGCCCTGGTTTGTGCGTGCCGATCCGTCGTGGGTAAACAAGCTGTCCCAGCGGCAGTATGAAATCCAGTTTGAGTTCAATATGAAAATCCCCATGAGGGATGGGGTCATGCTGGCGGCTAATATCTGGCGTCCAAAGGCAGAGGGAAAGTTTCCAGTTGTTTATCTTCACTATGCCTACGATAAATCCAACACCAGCTTCTCGATTGCAAGAGCCAAATACTTTGTGCCACGCGGGTATGTCTTTGTTTCCGTTGACTGCCGGGGGAGATACGACTCTGGGGGCGAGCCCTATTTCTTCTGGCATACGGATTGGCGCAAGGGCGGATTTGAGGGCCAGGACGTGCAAGACTGCCTGAATTGGTTGGGAGTGCAAGAGTGGAGTTCGGGCAAGATCGGCATGGCAGGACCCTCTTATCTAGGGTTCACGCAGTGGATGGGGGCCGAATTAGGCAGCCCTTATTTGAGCACCATCATTCCCTATTGCAGCCCTGACGATCACCACGACAACATCTATCCCAACGGTGCGTTTCAGCTTACCAACAGCATGCACATCCTCGCTGTTCTCGGAGGAAGCCGGACCAACAACTTTAATCTCGAAACCGACTGGTTTGACTGGAACAAAGCAGTCCACCATCTGCCGGTGAAAACCATAGATAAAGAGATGTTGGGAAAGAGTACGGAACTCTGGAAGGATTTTATGGAACATCCAGACAACGATTATTATTGGCGCTTCAGTGTGGGCGATCGACCCAAGGTTGGGGAGATGAGCGCGGGCCGATATCCGCAAGTGAAGGTGCCCACACTCAATATCACGGGTTGGTATGACCAGGTTTCGCAGGCTACCATCAATGGCTATCTTGGAATGACGCAGTATGGCCCCGAAGCGCTGCGCAAAAAACATCATTTGATTGTTGGGCCCTGGGAACACGGGACAGGTCGCCGTGTAGTAGGAGACATAGACTTTGGGGTCCAGGCCAGCGCCGAAGATCTTCCCCCCGATCTTCGTTGGGATGTCTTTTTTCAGAAGCCGATTGAGTTGCGTTGGTATGACTACTGGCTAAAAGGGATTGACAACGGCATGCTCGACGAGCCGCCAGTCAATATTTTTGTAATGGGAGAAAATAAATGGCGTAACGAGATGGAATGGCCGGTGAGCCGTGCCGTCCCTACCAAATATTACATCGCCAGTTCGGGTCACGCCAACAGCCGCTTCGGAGATGGCACCCTGAAAACTGAAATTTCTACGGGAGCCGGTAGCGACGGTTTTGTTTATGACCCCGAAGATCCGGTGCCCACGTACGGAGGTATCGAGCAATGGCAAGGTTATGGAATCCCAAACTCAGATGGGCCTCGTGACCAAAGACTGATTCAAGGGCGGAACGATATTTTAGTGTTTACTGGCGAGCCAGTAGAGAAAGATACGGAAATAACGGGGCGCATTCTTTGCAAGGTCTTCGCTTCTACAACCGCAGTAGACACGGATTTTACGGCTAAACTTGTCGATGTCCATCCCAATGGGTATGCCCAAATATTGAAAGAGGGGATTATTCGAGGGCGATATCGAAATTCCTTCAAGAAACAAGAGCTGTTGGAACCGGGAAAAGTCTACGAATACACCATCGACCTGTGGTCCATAAGCCAGATCTTCTTGAAAGGGCACAAGATCCAGGTGGAGATTTCGAGCAGTAACTTCCCAAAATACGATCGCAATCCAAATACTGGAGCAAAATTTGGCGAGGATACCAGGCTACAAAAAGCGACACAAACGATCTACCACAATGACCAATACGCGTCTCACATAATCCTGCCAATCGTTGCGTCCTAGGCCGTTTGGCAAATGGGCGCGGGTCTTCAAACTGAGAGACAGCGTTTGCACCATCAGGCGACCCGCTACAGATAGGAAAGGCTGTCACCGATGCTGACTTTCCAACAGACAGAACAATATAAAAGAAACGGTTTCACGACCTCCACGGAATTTCTGAGCAAGCAAGAGATTTCCGCGCTCCTGAGCGACATGGTGCAAATTTCCCAAGGAAGCACTTTGGCCGACCATAATAAAGACCGTCTCGAAATGGAGCCCAACCAATCGCCGGAGGGAACGCTGGTTCGGCGGATTTACGAGCCTTGCACATACTATTCGCGCTTCCGCGATCTTTCCAATTCGTCAAAATTGCTTGACTCGGTGCAGCAGCTCATTGGCGAAAACCTGGTCTTCCATTACAGCAAGATTAATATGAAGCCTCCGCGGATCGGATCGGTGGTCGAATGGCATCAAGATATCTCCTACTACCCTCTGACTAATCGCGATTCTCTGGCGATCCTTTTCTATCTTGACGACGCCGATTCCTCGAACGGATGTTTGCAGGTTATTCCCGGCCTTCAGGACGGCCCGTTAATGAATCACTCGAAAGACGAGTTGTTTTGCGGAAAGATTGTTGAGCCGGTTGACGAATCCCGAGCGGTACCAATCGAGGGCGTCGCTGGAACGGCGATTTTTATGCATGGCATGACACCGCATGCCTCGACCACAAATCGTTCCGTGCAGCCGCGTCGCACTCTGATCCTCAGTTATCACGCGGCGGACGCGTTCCCGATTTATTTTGGCGAAATGACTGTCAGCAACGAGACACATTCCAGGCTGGTTCGCGGAGCCACTGCGAAAGCAGCCCGATTATCAGGCGATACAATCTCCATTCCAAAATATCCGGCGACGGTCGCGTCGCTTTACCAATTGCAAGAGCTTTCTATCGAAAATCGTCCCGCGCAAGACGGTGTAATACGCCAATAAGAGCTCGCCGCCGAAGTGGGACACGTAAGGCGAAACACGCAAGGGGACAGACAATGCTGAAATCCTTTCGGCTTCTTGGGTTGACACTGGCCGTTGCGACTCTGGCCGCAACGGTTGTCGCGAATGCGGCGGTTATAGAAATGCTGAAGACAACTATCGAGCGACTGGATCCTGCCGTTAGCCAAATTGTTCCGGCGGGAGCTGTTCTTCAAAAAGTGGCGACGGGATTCAGCTGGACTGAGGGGCCCATCTGGATCCACTCGGGTTATCTTCTTTTTTCGGACACCACTAACAACAATATTCACAAGCTGACCGCCGATGGCTCAACCAGCATTTTCGAACAGCCACCGGGGAATCCTGCGGCAATTGTGGTCGGTGATCCCCAATCCGGACCAAATGGCCTGACCGTCGACAGCCGTGGGCGTCTCACGGCAGCCGGTAATTGTGGGCGCAACGTATGGCGACTGGAATCACTTACCACACAGGCACCCCGTACGATTCTGGCGGACTCGTATCAGGGGAAAAAGCTCAATTGCCCGAATGATCTTATATACAGGTCCGACGGATCGCTTTATTTTACCGATCCACCGTATGGAATGGCGAAAGAGGATAAAGACCCGGCCAAGGAATTGCGAGTAAACGGGGTGTATCGAATTCCCAAAGCTCTCGATCAAAAAGCCGGAGCAGCGCCGGATCGGGCGCGGTTGCAGCTTCTAATCTCGGATTTGCCCAGGCCGAACGGCATTGCGTTTTCACCGGACGAGCATTATCTCTATGTTGACAATTCAGAGCCTAAAAAGTTCTGGATGCGTTATCGCGTGAAATCGGATGGCACGCTGGCAGATGGGAAAGTGTTTTACGATGCAACTTCGGACCCCAGACCGGGATACCCGGACGGCATAAAAATTGATGTGCAAGGAAATGTGTATAGCGCTGGTCCCGGCGGAATTTGGATATTTTCTCCTGAAGGCAAACACCTTGGCACCATTGTGGTTCCAGAGATGGTAGGGAACCTGAATTGGGGAGGTGACAGCAAGACACTCTACATCGCCGCAAGTACCAGCATCTATTGCATTACTCTGAATATTGCTGGTATTCGGCCGTGAAGTATTACCAGCAAGGGCAGAAATGGTTGTTTTCCCGTGACTCTCGTGTCCCTTTGTGGCCCACGTAAGGGCAGATTTCAGAATGTACCCGCCCAGAAGCAACGGACAAATAAGGCTTTAGGTTTCAACCCTAAACGGCTGTTAACCGGAGGGTTGTAGGTTCGAATCCTACCTGAGGAGCCATTCTTTTCATAGAGTTAGTTCACCGCTGCATCTTCATCGACTATCGACTTTGGGGACTTCTTGGGGGACTCTTCATCAACTTCTATTCGTCCCAATACATCCATCGCGTCGCGCATCGCCTTTTGGCCGATGTGCGCGTAGCGCTTTGCCATACGAATTGCAGTTGAAGCACTCCATCCCATAATTGTCGAAACCACAGGATAAGGAATGCCGCCTCCCAATAGGCGGGTACAGGCGGTATGCCGCAAGTCGTGAAAGCGACACTTCAGCGGCGACTCTTTGTGTTCGGTCCGTAGCCGGAGTGGTTGATTATGCGCCTCTGGCGCCAAGGCGATGCCTGCTCGCGTCTTTGCTCCCTCCCACGCTTCCTTCCAGTCATGAACGGGCTTGGTCGGTTCGGTTCCATAGACACAAGGCTTAAAATCGTTTGTTGCTGCCCCGTATTTTTCCGATGGAAATACGTAATGATCCGAAATCCGTTCTGGAAATCGCGCCGCCCACATCTCCAGTACGGCGAAAAGCCGTCCGTTTAGGGGGATGGTACGTCCTGTTCCGTTCTCGGTCTTGCTCTTTCCCACCAGGAGAGTCTTGTTTGTGAGATTGATCTGCTTCCACTGAAGAAGGCGGATTTCGCTGTAGCGCATTCCTGGCAGTCAGCTGTTAGGGAGCCGTTTCGAACGTTTGTTGATCAACCGCAGGACCGACTCTATTGTGATCGATCCTCGTCGTGTCCCACTTTTCAATTTGCCTTTGGCCTTCCATCTGTAAATGGTTCGAGGTTTGACTCCAAAATAAAGGGCGGCATCAGGTGTAGAAATTATTGTGTTGGACTGTGGGTTTTGGAGTTGTTTGATAATTGCTTCTCTCCGCAATCGCACATTATCCTCGGAGCTAGGTCCCTCGGGAAAGCTGGTCTCGGGTTGGATTGAAATCGAGGCTTCCGGTCCCGCTGGCGTCAAAGGGATCATCTCCATCAACGTTGACCGGCTGTCTCTGCTGTTCCTCCTGGCGTACGTCGATTCGCGGCACTTATGTCGGCTATTTCCCGCCGCACCTTCTTCCACCCGCTCTTTGATCGGGGTTTGCATAGCGAAAGATCATCGCCTTGCGCCGTCCCTGATTCACGCGAAGCAGGATAGCGGCACGATGCCGACAAGGTATCGCCGCCATTCCGACATGATGCATAGCCGTTCCTCTATTTGACGTAAGCGTCCGGTTGAGACCGTCTGGACAGGTAGGGAGTGGGGAGTCATTCTGCACAAGTGGACACTTCGAATAGGTGTCCACTTGGAGCGGAGATGGACACTTCCCGGCAAGTTACAGATGGGATGACGAGTAAGAGTGATTGTTGGTCGCGGCGCAGCGGCAGCGGCGCAGTATCGCGGAGAAGCGGCGGATTGTTGAAGAGACGTTGGTGGAAGGCGCATCGGTGGCGCGGGTAGCGCGAGCGCATGGCATCAACGCGAACCAGGTATTTGGCTGGCGTCGGCTGTACCTGGCAGGGAGACTTGGGGAGTGTAAGCCGGCCATGAAGTTACTGCCGGTTCGCGTGAGCGAGAGTTTGCCGGCGCCTCTGCCGGAGCGTGGGTCCGCCGACTTCCCGAAACCACAGGCAGGCACGATTCACATCGAACTGCGGCAGGCGCAGGTGCGGATCGAAGGCAGCGCCGATCCGGCGTTGGTGCGGGTGTTGCTGGAGTGCCTACGGGGATGATCGGAGCGCCGACGAACACGCGAGTTTGGATTGCAGCGGGAGTGACGGACTTGCGGCGCGGCTTCACCGGGTTGAGCGCGCTGGTCGAGAGCAAGCTGGAGCAGAAACCGTTCTCGGGGCATGTGTTTGTGTTTCGCGGGCGGAGAGGCGATCTCATCAAGGTTCTGTGGTACGACGGCGATGGGTTGTGTCTGTTCGCGAAGCGACTGGAGCGTGGGCGCTTCGTGTGGCCGCAGGCGGCGAGCGGCACGGTTTCGTTGACGCGGGCGCAGTTGTCGATGTTGCTGGAAGGCATTGATTGGCGGCGGCCGGAGCGGACGTGGGAGCCGCAGCTGTCGGTGTAACCGGCGAGATTCTTTGCACAACTTTTTTTGCGCGCACGGGGATGAGAACGAGCGCGTTCATGCGATACTCCGCGCATGTCAGTGGTGGCGCTCCCCGATCTGAACGTTCTTCCCGCGGATGCGTTGCGAGCGTTGATCCTGGCGCAACACGAGCAACTGATCTCGCGGGAGCGTGAGATCGAGCATCTGCAGCTGCTGCTGGCCAAGCTGCATCGCATGCAGTTTGGGCGGAAGTCGGAGAAGCTGGAGCGGCAGATCGAACAGTTGGAACTGCGGTTGGAGGAACTGGAATCGAAGCGCAGCGAACAAGAGCCCGACGCACCGGCTCCGGTGAACGCCGCTTCGACGCCCACGGCAGCGAAACCCACGCGCCGCACACTGCCCGATCATCTACCGCGACAAACACGCAGGCACGAGCCGAAAGAAACGGTATGTCCGCAATGCCAGGGTGAGTTGCGCAAGTTAGGCGAGGATGTCTCGGAGATGCTGGAGTACGTGCCAGCCAGTTTCGTGGTGATCCGTCAGGTAGCGCACCAAGCTGAGCTGCACGAAGTGCGACTGCATCGTGCAGGCAGAAGCGCCGAGTCGCCCGATTGCGCGCGGCATCGCCGGGCCGGGGCTGCTGGCGCACGTTCTGGTTAGTAAGTACTGCGATCATCTTCCGCTGTATCGGCAATCGGAGATCTACGCGCGTCAGGATGTGGAGCTGGAGCGGTCGACCTTGGCCGATTGGGTCGGCGGCAGTGTGCACCTTCTGCAGCCGTTGGTGGAAGCGCTGCGCCGCTACGTGATGGCGGCGAGTAAGTTGCATGCCGACGACACGCCGGTGCCGGTGCTGGCTCCGGGCCAGGGCAAGACCAAGACCGGTCGATTATGGACGTATGTTCGCGATGACCGTCCCGCCGGCGATACCGCATCTCCCGCCGTGTGGTTTGCCTACTCGCCGGATCGCAAAGGGGAACATCCCGGGCGGCATCTGGAGAAGTTTCGTGGCACGCTGCAGGCCGATGCCTACGCGGGATTCAATCAGCTCTACGAAAACGGTCGCATCCAGCAAGCCGCGTGCTGGGCGCACGTGCGGCGCAAGTTCTACGATCTGGAACAAGCGCATGCGTCGCCGGTGGCGCGGGAAGCACTGGTGCGGATCGGGGCACTGTACGGGATCGAAGAACAGATTCGCGGCCGTCCGCCGGAGCAGCGCCGCGAAGTCCGCCGGACGCAGGCCCAGCCACTGCTCGACTCTCTGCGCCAGTGGTTCGAAGCGACGTTGTCGAAGCTCTCGCGCAAGTCGGAGACGACGGCGGCGATTCGCTACGCGCTGGTGCGCTGGGATGCGCTGGTTCGCTATATCGAAGATGGACACATCGAGATCGACAACAACGCCGCCGAACGTTCGTTGCGCGGCGTTGCGCTAGGGCGCAAGAATTACTTGTTTGCGGGATCGGATGCAGGCGGAGAACGCGCAGCAACCATCTACAGCCTGATTGGTTCGGCGAAACTCAATGGCCTCGATCCCGAAGCCTATCTGCGCGAAGTGCTATCCCGCATCGCCGATCATCCCATCAACCGCATTGAGGAGTTATTGCCATGGAACGTCGCCGCAAGCCTGTCGCCCGTAATCGATCCCGAAACGTAAGCCAGAAGGCCGTCGCGACGAACTCCACTGTCGTTCCCCTGTCCCTGCCCAACATCGCGAACTTAATCAGCGATGGCGAAATCACCGTCGGCGTACTCCGCCCGGTCGGTTGTGTCGCCACCGCCACCGACGGATATAATTGCCTGGCCATGCTGGTCCGCCGCCGAGGCGAAACCTTGGCCCAGCTGCTCACTCGTCTCGACCAGGCTATCGACCGCGCCTGGACCGAAGAAATCTATACCGACGAGATCAATCCTCCCGTTTCATCCACCTTCCGAGCTACCCGCAAACGCCGAGATTAACCTCCTCCGTCAATACGGTGCAGCCCGTACGCTTACGCATGTTTCGCCACCTTCACAGAAGTATGTACCTTGAAGGCCTAAAACCCCTTTGCCTCAACTGGTGATAGGCGCTGAGGCTGTGCTATTTGTGGGTAATTGAAAGCCGGAGTAGTCCGGAGTAGCCCGGAGTAGCACAAAGGATGTACCTGGACGCCCCGTTTTTGCCAAGAGCACGAGTCGACGGGGCGGAAGAAGGCAAGTTTGCTCGTACATTTGGCCTGTTGATGCAGCGCTTGGCTGCAGGCCCTGACGGAATCTGTTGGTTGGCTCCTCGATCGCTTACACGCACTTCGATGGTGCTGCGTCCGGCCAACCACGGTCCTGACCTCTTTTGCCATCATCGTCTTAAGTGCCCAAGCAACCCTTTAGGAGGGCTTCTTTATCTGTTGCTATTTCTCTCCTCTGGTCACTGCAGGTTGGAGAAAATCTTTTTTTACGGCCTCTCGCTCTTTCCACGGCGTCAAGCAGCCACCGCGGGATACAAAGCTTGATAGTGCCGGCCGTGCGCCAAAAGCGCCCATAAAGTCCGAGCATTTTTGTTGGCCAGAGCGACTGCGACAACGTTCCGGTTTCTCCGTGCGATCAAAGCTTCGAGCCATGTTTCTGTTTCTTGTCGTACCCCATGCTCGTGACTCACCAATGTTTTCTTTCGTCCGGCTGCGGCATCTGTTGGATCCTTGCAATTTGCTGAATTACCTTTCAATTTGTAGACGGAATCCCACTGGGAAATTGCACTTCGAAAAGTCAACTACGACAGTAGCAATCGGGTATTCATGGGACGGATTCATACAATTAGCTCACATCCAGTATTGGCATCGAGCCCAGCTAAACATTCTATTGGACGGCGACTTTGAAATCAGATTACCTAGCTAGTACACGCAGTTTCTCAAACCGGCCGGCTTCTGACAGGACTACGCTTTACGAGAAGAGAGTCATTCGTGACTCGAGGAGCCTGCCGCTCTTTGACCATAATATCCCTTCCGTGAGATTGCGCGATCAACATGGAAGCCTCATTCGAGCAACTCAACGTAATGGAGAGCGGAAGGCGACAAGATCAAGGCATTACTAGCATTTAATTGTGCTGTCAACATTTATGGCGCCGTTTATCAATTCTCAAGAGGAGTCGTCGATGAATTTAGATCAAATTGCGGCCACTGCTGCATATTCGTTTGCGCATTTTGGAGTGAACGGTACTTATGAGGATTATGGGTGGTGTTTCAGCCGCCTGTCAGAGCTGGGCTTTCGCAATTTCTACCTGGAGATCTTAGAAAATGAACACCTTTCCGATCTTTACTGCTGATCGGCTAGATCACTTCCGTGATCTTGGCGAGCAGTACGAGATTCGGCTGCCTATTTTCACGACCTATTTTGCGGAGAACGATCTGGTAAGTCTCTCTCCTGATCGCCGTGAAGCGGGAATGAAGAAGTTTCGCTTTGCAGTGGAAGCTGCGGCGCGCCTGGGGTCGACAATCATGAACATGGCTTCGGAGTTTCCCCCCGAGTTGGTAACGGAATACCGCCCAGAGTATGTGCATTCTCCCGCAAGTAAGTTCTGGATTCCTCAACAGGTTTCCTGGCAATCAATCTGGGACAGCGCAGGTAGAAGTGATGCGAGCCTGTTCCGATTTAGCTGCCCGATACGGCATGAAGTTTAGCCTGGAGCCCCGAGCGAATTGTGTGATTTCGACTGTAGACTCGTTTCTGCGGTTGGCGGATCACGTTGACAGACCCAATTTCGGTTGTTCCCTCGACCTCATGCACGCACATTTTCACCGTGAGGATATCCCAACGGCGATAAAAAAGCTGGGGGGGTTGTTGATTGACCTCCAAGTGTGCGACGCTGACGGCCTGACCCTCAGACATCTTCCCATTGGCGAGGGTACATCGATTTTCCGGAGTCATTCGGGCTCTGGATGACATCGGGTTTAAGGGCATGCTGGGTTTGGAGATTTTCATCGGCGATCCCGACGTCGAGTTACAAGCATAGTCGAGTTGCGCTTGAGGAATTGGTTAAGACGGGATCTTCAACGTGCATTACGGCTTGATCACCTTTTTCGGACATCTTGAAATTGGACAATGCATAAGATCGTACAAAAATGGCATCCTCAGCATTGACCGAAAGCTTTCCATCGTGGACTATTTTGCATTGGGAGCTTTGTGTGCCTTCATGAATTTTCTCTAAAGGGGAAAATCGCCGTCGTGACCGGCGCGGCGACAGGACTTGGGGAAGCGATCGCACTGGGCTCGCCGAGGCCGGTGCCACGATGAACTTAGTAAGTCGTAAGTCGCCTCTGGATGCAATTGCAAAGCTCGTCGCGGCGGTCGGGTCGGATCCTTTATGCATATATGAAGATCTCTCTCTTGCCGGGGCGCGGGAGCGAGTGATAGAGCAGGTGCGGAAGCGCCACGAAAGAATTGACGTCCTCGTAAACAACGCCGGCATCACTGTGCGCAAACCGGCTGAAGAAGAAGTCAGGCCAGAGCGGTGGGCAGAGGTGATCGAGGTCAATTTAAATGCAGTCTTTCACCTCTGTCAGCTAACTGGCCGCACGATTTGGCGGAGGGTTCAGGGAAGATTATTAACGTCGCTTCGTTAATGTCCTTCCAGGGCGGCATAGGAGTGTCGCCGTATTCAGCTAGTAAGGGGGGGATCGCGCAGTTGACAAAAGCTTTGGCAAATGAGTGGGCAAGCCGCGGTGTGAACGTAAACGCACTTGTGCCCGGATATTTCCGGACCCCGCTGGGAGAGCCGCTCTACAACGACCCGATACGAATACACCAGATCCTGTCGCGCATTCCGGCCGGAAAGATTGGCGAGCCCGCACAACTGAAGGGCGCGGCGGTTTTCTTAGCGAGTCGGGCCTCCGACTACGTGCACGGCCATCTTATGGTCGTCGATGGCGGATGGATGGCTGGGTGAGAGCGAGGTACGGACACGTGAAATCGAGGCGCCCCCTAAAAACGATGCAATTGTACTGAGAGGTCATTGGTATATTCTTCGTACAAGAGCGGAACAGCCCTTATGAGTATCTATAAGATTCCCCGCGAGCGCGGTTTGGAGTTGTCGCTCTTTTATTCTCGTGCCTCACAATTAATTATATAGACCGGCAGACACTGTCCGTCCTGGCGCCGATGCTTTCCAGAGATCTTGGAATTACTGATATTGGATACTCTTACATCGTTAACTCGTTCCTGATCGTCTATGCCGTGATGTACATAGTAGCAGGTAGAATTATTGATGCTTTGGGTGCACGAATGAGCCTTGGTTTAGCCGTTATCTGGTGGTCGGCAGTAGAGATGCTGCATGGATTTGCGAACGGTGTGCTGTTTCTGTGTGCCGCTCGAGCGCTGTTGGCTATGGGTGAGGCAGCTATTATTCCAAGCTCAGTAAAAGTAGTGGCTGAAGTGTTTTTCGCCGAAGCAGAGGGCAATGGCAATCGGACTTGTAGAGCTTGGCCTCAGCTTTGGTCCGATGATTGCTCCACCGCTTGTAGCTTGGGTGGCCCTGCATGCCGGCTGGCGAAATGCGTTTATCTGGATCGGCTTATCCGGAATCTTTTGGGTGATTCCCTGGTGGTGGAGTTATGGATGTTAAGAAGAAGAGGATTGCGGGAAGACCGAACAGTTTCTCCCGGACAGGCGAGTTTACCTTGGCGGACAATTTTCCGATCGAAAGGAGTTTGGGCAGTGGGATTTGGTCGATTCTTCGGGGACCCAGTATGGTATTTTTATCTCTTTTGGCTTCCGAAGTACTTACATGAGTCGGGTGGATTGAGTTTGAACTCCATCGGTGCGATGGCGTGGATTCCTTATGCTGCTTCGATGCTGGGCGGACTGGCGGGGGGCGCCGCACTCAAGCTCGCTGATCAAGCGAGGCATCGCACCGCTCTCGGCGCGAAAATATGTGATGCTTGTGAGTGGAGGTCTCGTTTCGGTTGGCGTGATTTGCACGCACGCTCAAAGCCTGTTTTGGATAATGTTTTTTATTAGTACTGCGGCATTTGCCATGTTGTCATGGGGAATAAATCTCGATACGTTGCCCACGGACCTTTTTCCGCCGCGGCATGTTGCCCAAGTGATGGGGTTAGTGGGATTCATGGGGGCATTCGGAGGGGCACTTTTACCGCGATCACGGGGTACATCGTGCAACATTT
>CAWIAH010000009.1:0-264486 GCA_963834075.1 uncultured Acidobacteriaceae bacterium | reverse complement strand
GAGGACGCGGAAGATGTAGTTCAGGATGCGTTCCTCAAGGCTTATACGAATCTGGATCAGTTTCAGGGCCAGTCCAAGTTTTATACCTGGCTGGTGCGCATTGCGGTGAATGAAGCGCTGATGAAGTTGCGGCGCATCAAGCCGGGGCGCACGGTTTCTCTTGACGAAGATGTGAAGACGGACGAGGATTCCCTGCCCCGCGAGGTTGCGGACTGGAGTCCGAATCCGGAGCAGCAATATAACCAGGCTGAGCTGCGGGATATCTTGACCCGTACCATCCAGGGGCTGCCAATGAGTTTTCGGACGGTGTTTGTCCTACGGGATGTGGAAGGTCTTTCGACCGAGGAGACTGCGGAGGCTTTGGACCTTAGCATTCCCGCGGTGAAGTCGCGGCTTCTGCGGGCGCGGCTGCAATTGCGGGAGCGGTTGAACCGGTACTTCCAGAAACGTGATGGCGGAGATGGTAACCCGTGAAATGCGCTGATTTTCTACAAGAGTTAACCAACTATCTGGACGGCGTGATTGACGACCGTACCAAGGCCGAGTTAGAGGACCACTTATCCTGGTGCCACAACTGCTATGTGGTTTGCGATACCACCAAAAAGACAATTGAGATCTACCGCGATTCGCAACTCTACGAACTACCCGACGATCTTAGGAGCCGTTTGCGTTCAGCAATCGTCAATAAGTGCAAGGCGCATAAGAAGGTCGGTCCGCAGAGCGTCTAGCGGCGGCAACTTTGGCCTCTAAAGCATATTAGCCACAGGGCTTGCCGCCGAATGTGTCCCCACGCCTAATTTCCTTCGACATTTGACGAACCTTTTTCCCATATTTGGAATCTAAGCCTCCCGTGGCGGATCTCAGCCGGGGAATCGACTCAGCTGTGGGAGGCTTGGCCATGATCGGGAAGTTCTTTGAAAGCGTCTTTGGGTGTCGTCACAATCGTTATAGTTTTCCTATTAGTGTCCGTTCACGTTCGCGCTCGCAAGCTTCATCACTGACCGGAACATACGTAGTGTGCCTAGATTGCGGCAGGGAGATGCCTTACGACTGGAACGAAATGAAGGTTATCAGCTCCGCCGCCGAAAAGCGGAATTACACGGAATCGCTCGCGATCAAACAAGTGGCATAGATTTTGGTTCTCGTAGAGGGCTGCGGCTTATGGTCGCAGCCTTCTTGTTTTGAGGCCGGGCTGCGAGTGAGGCCTCAGGCGAACAAAACGAAACCAGCGGCCGTGGCCGCCGGTTCGATTTGCGATCCGCCGAAAGCTTAATTGGTGGTTGTGTCCCTACGTTTCAGGGTTGGACGGTCATCCCCGGTTGTGCTCCCATCCTGGGTGCCATCGGAGTTTGAGGTCCTACGCAGGCTGGGTTTGCTGCCATCTTTCTGGTCCACCAGCTTGCGGCGATTTTCCAGCTGGGCCAAGCGCGCCTTTACGTCATCGAATTCCGAGGTTGAAACCAGATATTGCGGCCTGGCGGGAAGAATCGTGGCGATTTCCTCCTGTGACTTCTCGATGCGATCCGGAGTCTGGGGATGAGTTTCAAAGGCCTTGGCGAAGGTACCCGGCTTTTTCTTCTCCATGGCCTCCACCTTTTCAAAGAATGACACCAACGCCTGCGGGTCATACCCGGCTTTGTACATATATTGCAGGCCTAGATAGTCGGCCTGGGCCTCAAAACCACGCGAGAACTTCATGAACGCCAACGGAACCGCGAGCCCAGAGGCCTCATAAGCTCCGTAGCCAACTGCCCCACCCACAAAAATCAACGGAATGGTAGCGAGCTGAGCAATGTTACTGCGCGACATTTCGCGAGCCACATGGCAGGCGGCGACGTGAGCCGTCTCGTGGGCCATAACGCCAGCAAGCTCCGCTTCGTTATCGGCGGCAAGAATCAGTCCGGAATTCACGTAAAAAAAGCCGCCCGGAAGGGCCATGGCGTTCACGACGTCGGAATCAATCACCTTGATGGTGAAAGGCACCTGCGCATCCGAATTCCGCACGATGTTCTGGCCGATGCGGTTGACGTATTCCGTAATCACAGGGTCGGTGACCATCTTCGACTGGGACTCTATCTGCATGGCGTAGCCTTTACCCATCTTGATCTGGCCTTCCACGCTGTACCAGTTGCCCATGCCGCGATTGCAGCCCACGTTGCGATTACCGATGGCATCCACATCGTCCTCGCCGCCGTCGTGCTTGACCTTGTCGGGATCGGCAGGATTGGCGAGTGGCGGACCTGAATTCTTGTCGCTCTGATTTGCCGTTTGGCCGGGATCTTGAGAAGCAGGTTTGGTTGAATCTTGCGCGAAAGTTCGCGGGGAACCGTAACCCAACATCAATAGGGCCGCGGCCAGTGCAAGGAATTTCGACTTCATGGTGTACTCCTTAAAGGCGCTTTGCAGCGCTCCGGCGGCTTTGGTTGGATTATACGCCCGGACGCAACAAACCCTGCTGGGTTGGACGCCAATTTGCAGCGTGAGGTTATCCATGCCTTGAAAAGGCAATATGGCCCAAACTAATCGGGTTGAGATGTATTAGACAAGGAGGGAGGCAGGACCACCAAATTGGGGTGATCTTTATCTCTCCAAAACACTTGGAAACACTCGCCACGCCGTTGCGGTGACCAGGTGGAACCGTCGGCGAAGATGATTTTTGAGGGATACAGGGCCCAGCCAAGAATCGAGTCACCTCCCTGTTCGTAGGTCTTTTTGTGTAATGTCTCTTCGCCACCAGCCACAATTGGGCCAGCGATGGGCCATTCCGCGTCATAGGGGTGATGCAAATATTGTGGCGCCAGAAAGTGTTCGGAAGTGAGGCTCCATTCTTTGATCAGCTTGCCGCTCGTATTCTTAACCGCGACCGAGTACTGGCCTGAACTATTCCAGAAATCAGCAGAGGTAAATTGCAGCGGGCATGAGCGTTCGGCGGGCTTGTAGATCGTATAGGTCGCCATCATGCCGGATTCCATGTGGTCGCCGACATGGCAGTGAAACATCCAGACCCCGGGGTTATCGGCAAGCATGTCCACTGTTCCGGTGCTGCCCGGAAGTAGTTCAACGACATCCATGTGGCGAATTCCATCCGTTACAGTTTTCCCATGCCAATGCGGGGTATGCAGATCGATCTCGTTGCCCATTCCCATTAAGTACCAGCGGACCTTCTCGCCGTTTTTCATGACAAGGCCCGGCAAATTGCCAAAGATATATCCATTCATCGAATAGAACAGCCCGGCGTCTTTTCCGGCAAGTTGGTCAAAAATCATGAAAGAGGCGACAAATTCGCGATCTACATCTTTGGGGGTTCCGTCGGGACGGGCTTTCCCTTTGGCAGTCACGATGATTGGCCCGAGCAGGCCTTCATTGATTTCCAAGGGGCCATCGGAGTGGGGATGGTACCACCAGACCATGGAACTCAATTGGCCTGGGCCGGGACCGCTGCCGGCATCCGCGAACCAGTGATAGGTATACCTTCCGTTGGGAGCGACCAGAGAACCGCGCCCGGCCGGCACGTAATAGGCGCCCTCATTGTCTTTGTCATAACGCAGACCATGGGGATGGATGCTGAGGGCGCGGTTAGTGCGGTTGAGAAAATCCACGAGAATGGTGTCGCCCACTTCGGCACGGATTACAGGGCCGAGGATTCCCAGCCATTCCGGTTGCGGCTTTCGGACGGTAAAAGAGTCATCGGTGTACTCGATGTAGCGGACCTTTGGCCACTTGGTGTGGTTGAGCCAAGGAGCCGGGATGGGGCGGCCTTCGATCAGGTTCAGGCCGCTTGGGGCATAATCCCAGACGACATTTTCAGCGGCGAGGTAATAATGGCGAGTGGTGGCTAACGATGGAAGAACCATCGTGCAGACAAAAAACAGAATTGCCAAAAACCGCCGGGTAAGAGTCGGCATGGTCCATTATCTCTGATTTGGTGGTTCTATTAGATTCTGCCGAACGCGGCACAGGAATACAATTGCTTGGCATCTGGGCGAAAATCCATGAAAGGACGGTAGCGACCTATGAAAACCACAGTGAAAATCGCCGCGGTTGTTGTCGCGCTCTTAGTTGTTGTGGTAGTGGCAATTCCCTTTCTGGTTAACGTGAACAATTACCGGCCGCAGATTGAATCGCAACTCAGCGCGGCACTGGGGCGGCAGGTTGGAGTTGGCAACCTTCGCTTGTCGCTCCTTGGAGGAAGTGTGGTCGCGGATGACATCACGATCGCCGATGACCCGTCCTTTAGCAAGTCGCCCTTCGTGACCGCCAAGTCGCTAAGGGTGGGTGTTCAACTCATGCCGCTGATTTTCTCGAAGCGGTTGGAGGTGACGGAAATCACTCTGCAGGCGCCCGAGATCACTTTGTTGAAATCATCCGCCGGAGAGTGGAATTTCTCGACCATTGGCGGAGCCGCAACGAGCCAGTCTCAGCCGCAAGCGCAGCCCGGAACTTCGCCAGCGAATTTGTCGGTAGGTAAGTTGAAGGTGGCCGACGGGAGGGTGGTAGTCGGAGATACGGATTCGACGGTGAAGCCGAAGGTTTACGACAAGGTGAACATTGAAGTCGATATTTTCTCTTTCACGAGCGAGTTTCCCTTCAAGCTTACGGCTGATTTGCCGGGCGGCGGTGACATCGACATCTCCGGGAAGGCTGGCCCGGTCAACGCCCAGGACGCGGCAAAAACCCCGCTCGAGGCTGCCGTTAGGATCAACCAATTGGACATCGCAACCTCTGGATTTATCGATCCGGCGAGCGGTTTTGGCGGTCTAGCCGATTTCGACGGCACCCTAAGTTCGAATGGGACTGAAGCAAAGGCCGTGGGCACCTTTACCGGAAGCAAACTCAAGCTTTCGCCGAAAGGCACACCCGCGTCCACCACGGTGACGATCAAGCATGCTGTGGACGTGGATTTGCAAAAGCAATCGGGCAGGCTGACGCAAGGCGATATCCAAATCGGCAATGCGGTGGCGCATTTGACCGGAACTTTTCAGACGCAAGGGGACACGCAGTCAGTGAATATGAAGTTAAGCGCTCCAGATATGCCGGTGGATGAACTGGTCACGAT
Source organism: uncultured Acidobacteriaceae bacterium (assembly GCA_963834075.1). Taxonomy (GTDB): domain Bacteria; phylum Acidobacteriota; class Terriglobia; order Terriglobales; family Acidobacteriaceae; genus PALSA-270. The sequence goes on along the minus strand of CAWIAH010000009.1, from coordinate 259,430 downwards.
GTTGCCGGCCATGGGGGTCGTGCTTCCCTCGGGTTCACAGTTGAACGGCGGAACCCTTTCGGCAAACCTGAGTATCGTCGGTCCGATCGATAAGCTGGTGATCACCGGGCCGGTGAAGTTGGCGAACACGAAATTGACCAACTTCGATCTCGGTGGGAAATTGGGGGCTTTGTCAGCTTTTGCCGGCAAAGCGGCTTCAAGCCCGGATACCTCCATTCAGAACGCTAGCTTGGATGCCCGCGTGGCGCCAGAGGGCACAAGAGCGGACGACATTAACCTGACAGTGACTGCGATCGGCGTAATCACCGGAGCCGGCACGGTGAGCCCGGCTGGAGATTTGAATTTCAAGATGATGGCCGATCTCAAGGGAGGTGTGATGGGCGGCCTGACTCAAGTTGCATCCATGGGCAGTGGCAAAGGCGTTCCGTTCTCGGTTACCGGAACCACATCGAATCCGCACTTCGTTCCGGATATGAAGGGCGTTGCCAGCGGCATGGCAAAAGGCATGTTGGGACAAGTGACCGGCAAAAGCGGTCCAGCAAATGCGCTGGGTGGGCTGTTTGGGAAGAAGAAAAAATAATCAGGGGGGGCCGATTTCCGATCTTTAAGTCGAGTCTAGGGATTTGAGGTTGCGCTTGTTCCGCGGCTAGCATCGGCAATGTTGGCCGGAAGATCTTTCCTTATTCCAAGCTCGGCAACATCTCCGGCGTAGCTGGCGTCGGCCGGCGGATTGTAGCTCACCACGGCCCTGAGTCCCGCGATGTGATAACAAAGGCTGAAGTGATCCTCTCCGTACCAGATTGTGTCGGAGTAGCCCATCGGAAATCCGCCCTTCCTGTGGAATGTTAAGGTTTGCCCATCGTGGTCAAGCACCAGGGACCAGGCTTGGTCCGATCCGGTACAGTTCAGGGACTTGACGATTCTGGCGAGGGTTTTTGTATGCGGCGGAGAGGTTATGGCGAGTGACTCTCCTTTGGGCCGTTGATCCTCGGGCACGCTGTTCCAAAGCTCGACCGCTTCGTCGTGATCTGGACCCACCCAGCGATCCGCCACAAACTTGGCAAATCCGGACGCTTCGGTTCCTTTGCCTAAGCGCAGCAGTATCTGGCCGGTCAGCAGATGATAGCCGGCCCGTGAGGGTTCAAGTTTCTCCGCTGTGCGGACAAGGTCGAAGGCAATCTTCGGATTAATTTGCCGCAGATCAAGCCGGGCAAGCTGAATATAAGCCGGGGCAAATCGGGGATTCAACTCCATGACCTTCTCCAAAGCATCATGCAAGGCAACTTGATCCGCTGGCGCGTCGGACTGGGCGATGGGCGAAAGCATTGTCTTGAAGAAAAGAGAAAGATACAACCTGGCGTCGAGCGCAAAGGCTTGAGAAAACTCGCTGCTGGCTTCAGCGTCCTTGCCGTCGGCAAACAGCAGGAAGCCTTTTTCCTCGTGCGCCAGTCCAAGCTTGGGATCCTCCTTGAGCGCCTCATCGATAAAGGTCCGAGCATCTTCCATATCACGCGTGGAGCGATGGAAAGCCCCAAGTTCTGCATCCGTTTGTGCCATGTTCAAGGTATCCGTCGCAAAATCCTTTTCGTCAATCTGCGGAGGGCTTGTGAGTTTTTCTGCTCTAAAGGCGAAGTTGCCTATATAAGCTTCCAATGCCTTAGCTGTGCGGATTGCCGAGCCGGAGTCTCAACTCGCCAGAGACCATCGTTCCCTATCGCGGAAGGAAGGTGCCATGGAGGGAAAAGGCAGGCGAGGACGCCCGCGCCACACAAATACAGCGACAAGAATCAGTCGTAATACTCGAGACCGAGGTGCGTGATCAGACCCTCGCCCATCAGGTGGCGCAACGTATTTTTCAGTTTCATCGATTGAATGAACAGATCGTGCTCGGGATAAAGGCCGGGAGCGGTCATGGGAGACTTAAAGTAGAAGCTTAACCACTCCTGAATGCCGATGCCGCGCAGTCCCTTGCTGCGTTGGGCCAAATCCAAAAAGAGAACCAAATCGAGCACAATGGGCGCCGCCAAGATCGAGTCGCGGCAGAGGAAGTCCACCTTGATCTGCATGGGATAACCAAGCCAGCCAAAGATGTCGATGTTATCCCAACCCTCTTTGTTATCACCACGTGGTGGATAATAATTAATGCGAACCTTGTGGAATATATTGCCGTAAAGCTCAGGGTTCAGTTTGGGCTGGAGGATATGCTCCAACACACCCAGCTTGGATTCCTCTTTCGTCTTAAAAGATCCTGGGTCATCGAGCACTTCGCCGTCGCGGTTCCCCAGAATGTTGGTCGAATACCAGCCGTTGAGCCCTAACATCCGCGCCTTAAAGCCGGGGGCGAGGATGGTCTTCATCATGGTCTGCCCGGTCTTGAAGTCTTTGCCACAAATAGGAGCCTCGTTCTGCCGCGAGAGCTCGAGCATCACGGGAAGATCCACGGTGAGGTTGGGAGCGCCGTTCGCGAAGGGCACTCCTTCCATCAGAGAGGCGTAGGCATAGATCATTGAGGGCGCGATGCTTTCATCGTTGTCCCTGAGGCCCTTTTCGAAGGCCTTCACCGACTGATGAGCTGCCGAGGGTTCAAGAAAGGTTTCGGTTGATCCACACCAAATGGTGACCAACCGCGTCGCCTTGGAAGTCTTGCGGAAGTCCTGAATGTCGGCTCGCAGTTGCGCAGCAAGCTCCATCTTGTTCTTGCCCTTTTTCACGTTGGTTCCGTCGAGGCGCTTTACGTAATTGCGATCAAAGACAGCTTTGCGCGGTTTGATGGAACTGAGGAAAGGCTGAATGGAATCAAGCAGTGAGCGTTCGAGAACCCCGGCCTTGCAGGCAGCGGTGTACATGTCGTCCTCAAAAATGTCCCAGCCGGTGAAGACCAAATCGTTGAGACCGGCAAGCGGCACGAACTCTTTGATCTTTGGCGAGCGGCCATCGGTGCGCTTGCCGAGCCGGATGGTGCCCATTTGCGTAAGCGATCCAATCGGCTTCGCTATGCTTTTGCGCACAGCTTCGACGCCAGCCACAAAAGTAGTCGCAACGGCGCCCATGCCCGGGATCATGATGCCCAGCTTGCCCCTGGGAGCTTGAATGTCGGTCGCGCCTTGCGGAATTCCCTCCGATTTCACCTGCTTCTGCTTCGTCGCCATGAGTGGGCTGCCCTCTTGAATTAATTTTGGGGTGTGAACAAACGGCTATGTTCTCGTAAGCAAGCAGGATTTGCAACCGAGTTGAAGCGAAAGTCCGAGGATTCGGATTTAATGGCGGAATAATTCAATTGGACAGCGCTTCCGCAGCAGCGAGCTGAATCCAGGGGAGCCTGTCATTTCGCGTCGAGATCGATGTTGGTCACGGGAAGATCCCAGTGGGCATCGAGGATTTCGAAGCGTCTTTGTTCTTCCTTCTTGAAGGTATCCTGATCGGGATACATCTGCTTGATCAAGGCCTCTTCGCCAGGGTCTGGCTCGTTGGCGATGGTGGCATTCTTGAACACGATGGTGACCCGGTAATCCCACCGGGCATCCTCGGTCATGTGCAGCTGCGGTTGCTGGACGAACACCTTCAGCATTCGTCCTGACTCAACGCCTTTTTGAAGAAGAGGATAGTGGTTTTTCTTGAAAAGCGTTAGAAATTCCTCGGAGTGACCCCACTTTACTTTGTAGTAATACTCCACGGCGTACGGGCCGCTGGATTTTGCGGGCGCGCCCTGGGCAAAGGCGAGAGCACACAAAAAAACGATGGCGAGGACGAGCGGAACGCTTCGCTTCATAGGTGGCCTCTGGTTCGGTGAAAGACCGGCGAGGAAGATTCTACCTAACTTGCTTCCGCATTGCCGACACGATGTTGCCAGCGAGTCCAAAGGAAATAAGCGAAACCCATCAACAGGAGCAAGCCAATGATTGCGTCAAATTGATGAAAGTACTTTCCCAACGAGCGCCAGTTCTCCCCCAGCTTCATGCCCAAGTAAGCCAATGCAAAACACCAGGGCCACGACCCCAGAAATGTATACATGTGAAAGCGCCCGCGAGACATGCGTGCAATCCCAGCGGGCAGAGCGATGAAGGTGCGGATGACCGGCAGCAATCGTGCGATGAAAACGGCGAGGTATCCCCAACGGGAAAAGAATCGGTCGGCCCAATCAAGTTCGCGGCGGCTCAGCAGGATCCAGCGGCCGTATTTTTCTACCAGCGGCCGTCCTCCGTAGCAGCCAATTTCATACGCAATGAGCGAACCGAGATTGCAGCCAATCGCCCCGGCGGTTGCCACCCAGAAAAGCCGCAGCGAGCCCTCATAGACCAGGAAGCCCGCGAAGGGCATGATGAGTTCGGAGGGCAGCGGGATACAGGCCGACTCCAGAGCCATCAGCAAGGCAATCCCACCGTAGCCGGTCGTGGCAATGACTCAGCGGATGAAACGAACAGATACCTAGAATCTTCTCTGTCATGGCTATAGATGGCGTTGAAACTTGTCTGGCAGCCTGCGAACGGGCGTCGCAGGCGCCAGACAAGCAACGCCCACAAGCCAGACAGAGAAGACATACCGCGTCCACCGCTCAGCAGCCACGACCGCACGGGGACCCGCGAGCTCGAGCGCCGTACCCGCGCCCCCGAACCACAGCCCTCGCGGCCACGTCAGAGGCTCGCGCGCTCGTGCAACACCGGCGAGCGCAATCTCGGTCGCTCAGCGAGAAAGCGCACGAGACCCGCGTAGAAAAAACGCCGCGACCGCGACCAGCCCGCGAACGATGGCCGACGATCTCCCGGGAACCTCGCCGTTCATCGCACGATGCGCCGTCATCCGCACCTCATCGCTCGCCCGCTGATGCACGCATGTCTCGCGGCGCTTCACATGTAACATTCTATCGTCCCTTGTTGCATCATAAAAAAGCAATCGTGCGATGAAAACGGCGAGGTATCCCCAACGAAAGAATCGGTCGGCCCAATCAAGTTCGCGGCGGCTCAGCAGATCCAGCGGCCGTATTTTTCTACCAGCGGCCGTCCTCCGTAGCAGCCAATTTCATACGCAATGAGCGAACCGAGATTGCAGCCAATCGCCCCGGCGGTTGCCACCCAGAAAAGCCGCAGCGAGCCCTCATAGACCAGGAAGCCCGCGAAGGGCATGATGAGTTCGGAGGGCAGCGGGATACAGGCCGACTCCAGAGCCATCAGCAAGGCAATCCCACCGTAGCCGGTCGTGGCAATGACTGAGCGGATGAGAACGAACAGGATACCTAGAATCTTCTCTGTCATGGCTATAGATGGGCGTTGAAACTTGTCTGGCAGCCTGCGAACGGGCGTCGCAGATCACGGACGACGGCTTCGCCGCAAACTTAGAAAGAACCCTCTTGCGTAAAGGTATATCCCGGCAGCGAGGCGCCGTCGGCGTTCTTCGCTACCTTTATCCGCAGGGCCTGAGCATCCGGCGCTGCCATCCCTGCGGGACGCAGCATCGCGTATTGGGTAAACACTTCGTTATAAACCTTGGTGACCAGATAGTCTTGGCCGTCCTGGTCGCTGCGCCAAATTTGGCCGAGTTGAATAGACTTAACCGCCAATGGGATTCCTTATTCCGCTTTGCGTTTCTATAGTCTGTGGATCAGAGTACCTAGCAGCGATGGGTTGAGTCAATTGCGGACGGTGGTTCGGGGAGGATTGCGCAGACGCAAAGGTGCAGGGACCATGGAGCGACGCCTTTCCCAACATGGAGGTTCGGAGCTAGAGTATTTGAATGGCCCGAGGCATTGTTCCGCGACAACCCGCGAAGACCGGACGGCAGGAGGGCGCGCCCATCAAGCCCGCGATTAAAGCAAGTGGAGTCTCGGGAAAAACACGGGCAGTTACGTCTGTCTTCCCGCGGACCGCTACGAGGTCGAAGAAAATCCGCTCGAAGCAGCGTTATGATCCGCTGGCGGCGAAACGAGTGGCTGAGATTCTCTCTCGCCTCGACCGGACCTATCCTGACGTCACTTGTGCTCTGCACCACAAGAGCGCGTGGGAACTTCTGGTCGCGACTATCCTTTCTGCACAATCGACCGATGTCAACGTGAATCGGGTTACGCCAGAACTGTTTCGCAAATATCCTACGGTCGAAGCCTTCGCGGCGATTACGCCGGAGCAATTGCAGCCCGACATCTATTCGACGGGATTTTTCCGCAATAAGGCCAAGTCGGTGATAGGGGCGGCCAAGGCAATTGTGACAGACTTCGGCGGGAAGGTACCAGACGATATGGAAAAGATTCTTACGTTGCCGGGGGTGGCGCGCAAGACTGCCAATGTTGTGCTCGGAACGTGGTTCAAGAAGGCTGACGGCCTGGTTGTCGATACCCACGTTACGCGCATCTCACGCCGCCTGGAGCTGACTAAAAGCACCGACGCACCCAAAATCGAGCAAGATTTGATGAAGGTGATTCCGCGGGAAAAGTGGATATTGTTTTCTCACCAGATTATCTGGCATGGACGAAAGTTGTGCACGGCACGGCAGCCGAGGTGCGCCGAATGTCCGCTGGAAGATCTGTGCCATGCCGCCGACAAGACGTGGAGCACGGTCGAGATTCATAAGAACGCAACGTGGTAAGTTTGCGAGTGATAGAAAAGCCCTCATGCGCAATTCCCTCTTCTTTGATCTTGGCGTTGTCCTCACGAACGTTGTCCTTATGAATGTCTTCACCTCAGCTCAAACGTTACCTCCGCCGCAGGCCATTACCGATCCAAAACAGGTTGTAAGCAAGCCCAGCGCCGAGGTCGAGAAAAGCCTCACGATTGAAAAGTTGTATATGACGCGATCGATTGGCGGCACCACCTGGTCGCCGGACGGAAAGACGATCGCCTTCATTTCAAATATCAGCGGAAGAAACAATCTGTGGCTGGTGCCCTCGGCGGGGGGTTGGCCGACGCAGTTGACCATAAGCGATCAACGGCAGAGTTCGCCGGCCTGGTCTCCGGACGGAAAGTGGATTGCCTACCAGTCGGATTATGACGGCGATGAGGAGTGGGATATTTTTCTGGTCTCACCGAAAACGGGACAGGTCGTGAACCTGACCAGCACGCGGCAGATTTCGGAGGAGCAACCCGCGTGGTCGCCCGATGGCAGGTATCTGGCCTATGCGGTTAAGCCCAAAACTTCGTCGGTGTATGAGATTGACGTCTATGACATGGTTATGCGCGAGGTGAAGCATCTGACAACCGCCACGCCAGCGGACAAGATGAATGTAGGGTCTATCTGGTCGCGCGACGGCAAATGGATCGCCTACACGCAACAGCAGGCCAAAGGAACCGATTCCAATATTTTTATCGCCGATCCAGCGACTCAGAAGAGTATGCTGATCACCCCGCACCAGGGAGAGCAGCTTTTTTCGGCCAACGATTTCTCTGCCGATGGAAAGCAGTTACTGATTACGTCCAACGCGGCGAACGGCTTTGACAATGCTGGATTGCTGGATATCGAAAGCAAGAAAATTGCCTGGCTCACAAAAGATAAATGGGAGGTTTCGGGCGGGAATTTTTCACCGGATGGAAAGCGCGTTCTTTGGACCGCCAATGTGGATGGAAACAGCGAGATCTACGATCACGATCTAGCTTCGGGTAAGACTACCTCTCTTCCTTTGGCAAAAGGTGTGAACGGACTGGGCGGAGCAGAATCGGCTTTCTCCCGTGACGGATCGCGCGTGCTCTATTACCACAATGGCCCCACATCCCCGGGCGATGCGTGGATCTATACGATTGCCAGCGGCAAGTCGCAGCAAGTTACAAATTCGCTGGTAGCGGGCATCCATACTGAAGAGATGGTCGAACCGCTGCTGGTGCACTATCCCAGCCGTGATGGAAAGTGGACAATTTCGGCGTTTTTGTACATTCCTTACAATATGGTGCGCAATGGACAGAACGCGGCCATCGTTTACATTCACGGCGGTCCGGCCGCGCAGAGCTTAAATTCGTTCAATCGGTTCATCCAATATGCAGCGAACCAAGGCTATATGGTGCTGGCGCCGAATTATCGGGGCTCGACCGGATATGGCAAGGAGTTTATGCAGGCCAACCTCTTTGACATGGGTGGCGGCGATTTGCAGGATGTTTTAGCGGGGACCGATTTTATCAAGCGAACCGGGTTTGTTGATCCCAAGAAAATCGCAGTGATGGGCGGAAGCTACGGTGGCTATCTCACCATGATGGCGGTGACGAAGGCTCCAGATGTTTGGGCAGCGGGGGTGCCGATTGTCCCTTTTGTGAATTGGTTTACCGAGATTGAGAATGAGGATCCGGTGCTGCGGCAATCAGATATCGCGACTATGGGAGATCCGGTAAAGAACAAGTCGTTGTTCGAAGACCGATCGCCGATCTTCTTTATGGACCAGATTAAGTCGCCATTATTGTTGCTGGCAGGCGGGCATGATCCACGCTGCCCGAAAGAAGAAACGCAGCAGGTGGTGGATGCGGTGAAGAAACATGGTGGAACCGCCGAAGCAAAGATCTACGAGAACGAAGGGCACGGATTTGCCAAAGTTGAGAATCTGATTGATGCCTATCAGCGCGTGGCGGATTTCCTGCGGGCACATGTTCCGCCCGCCGACTGCGGTTGTTCGCTCACTGAGTAAACAACGGCCAGTACTATTTCCGCGAATGGCGAGATGCGATCGCCGCAATCAGGCCGGGGATATTGTATTGTCTGGCTTCGATATCCGCCGGCAACCCCAATTCGCCCAAGGTCGCCGAGGTAACCGGACCGATAGAGGCGATCTGAATACCGGAGAGGAATTTTCTCGAACCGGCAGGCCGCTTGGATCGTCCTAAGAGTTCAACGAAATTTTTCGCAGTCGAGGAACTGGTAAAGGTGATCAGGTCGGGGCGGCGTTTGGAATCCTGCAGCAAGGCTCGCAACCGAGTGGCTGACTTTCTGGGGATGATGGTTTCGTAGGCTTCCACGACATCGACATGCGCGCCTACCTTGCGCAGGTCATGGGGAATGACGTCCCGAGCCACTTTGGCGCGAGCCAGCAGCACACGTTTTCCTTTCACTCTTTTTCGCAGGCTGGCGACCACGGACTCGGCAACATATTGCTCGGGGACAAGGCGTACCTTGAGGCCACGATCCTCTATGGCTTTCTTGGTCGCCGGGCCGATGGCGGCAATTTTCAGGTGCGACAATTCCCTCTTAGACAGTCCGAGGTTCTGCACACGATCCCAAACCGCTTCTACTCCATTAACGCTCGTGAGAATCAGCCAATCGTAGTCCTGGAGATTGTTCAAGGCGGCGTCCAGCGCACTGTGCGAACGCGGCTTGCGAATTTCGATGAAAGGTATTTCGATCACCACCGCACCAAGAGCCCGCAGGCCGGAAGAGAGAGCGCTCGCCTGATGGCGCGCGCGGCCCGCGAGGACGCGCAGGCCACGCAAAGAAGATTTGTCGGATTTGGTATGCATGTGTCGCGCAGGTCGTCGAAACAAGACTATCGCAGAGCTATGCTTTAACTTATTCGCTACCCGTACACTTCGGTGAGGATCTCCTGGGCCCCGTCTTCAAGGAGCGCTTGACTGACATTCTTTCCAAGATCGATTGGATCATCTCCATCGCCTGATGCACGTAAGATCTTCGTGCCATCGGGGCGAGCTACTACTGCATCGAGGTGGAGTCGTCCGTCCCTTGTTTCCGCCAGTGCCCCGACGGGAACCTGGCATCCGCCACCCAGCGCAGCCAGCAATGCACGTTCGCAGGTTGTAGCCACCCGAGTGGCCCGGTGATCCAGGAACTGAAGCTCTCGTGCAATCTTCACCTCCCCGGCACGAATCTCGATGGCGAGAGCCCCCTGGCCGGGCGCGGGACACATGACATTGGGAGAGATGAATTCCCGGATTAACTCTGTCGCGCCCAGTCGCTTCAACCCAGCAGCTGCCAAAACGATGGCTTGGTAGTCTCCGCCTTCCAGTTTCCGCAGGCGAGTGTCCACGTTGCCGCGCAGAGGGTAAATGTTGAGATCGGGGCGCATTGATTTTAGCTGGGCATGACGACGCAGGCTACTGGTGCCGACACGGGCGCCCTGAGGAAGACGATCGATGCCGTCACAAAAACGCGAGCAAAGAACGTCGCGCGGATCTTCCCGCAGCGGAACGGCTGTAATTTCGAATCCAGCGGGTAACTCGGTCGGAAGATCCTTCAAGCTGTGGACGGCGAGATCAATTCGATTGTCGGCCAGGGCTTCCTCGATCTCTTTAGTGAACATACCCTTGGTCCCAACCTGGGCAAGCGCGACATCGGTAATCTTGTCGCCAGTCGTCTTGATAATTTCGATTTCGATATCATGTCCGCGTTCTTGCAAAAGAGCGGCAACATGTTTGGCTTGCCTCAGCGCGAGCTTCGAGCCCCGCGAGCCGATACGCAGATGCGCCATCAGTCAGGCTCTCCACTGTCGGGCTTGGCCAACTTTTTTTCCTGCAAATTGAACATTCGGCGGACCAGATCAATCACCGTGGTGGCTTCCGGTTCACGGGCGGCGGTCTTGAGCGCACTGACCGGCGTGTGCATGATTTTGTTGACGATGCCCCGAGTCAGTGCTTCAATGGCGAGTTCCTGATCGGGAGAAAGCACGCCCAAGCGGCCACGTACCCGATCGATCTCAGCCTGACGAATGGTTTCTAGGTGATCGTGCAGAGAGACGATGGTGGGAACCACATCCAAAGTCTGCAATCGGGCCTGAAAGCGTTCGACCTCTCGGTTGATGATGAACTCGGCGCGCTCGGCTTCGCTTTTCCGGTCGGCTACGTGAGAAGTCACCGCTTGTTGCAGGTCGTCGATGTCGTACACAAAGATGCCGTCCACTTTATTCATCCCCGGATCGACATCGCGGGGAACGGCGATATCAATGAAGAACATCGGGCGGTTCCTGCGGCGGCTCAAGAACAATTCGCCGTGTTCGCGCTTAAAAATGGCAACCGGCGCTCCGGTGGAGGTGATGACAATGTCGGCGCGATCACAAGTGTTGTAGATCTCAGAAAAATGAATCGCTTCACCCTGGAACTTCGCGGCCAATTGCTGCGCCCGCTCGTAAGTGCGGTTGGCCACGAAGATGGATGCGGCGCCATGGGCTTGCAGGTGTCGCGCCGCGAGTTCGCTCATCTTTCCCGCGCCGACCAGGTAAACATGTTTGCCTTGCAGTGAGCCAAAAATCTTTTTGGCGAGTTCGACCGCGACGGAGGCAACCGACACCGCCGATGATCCAATGGCGGTCTCGGTTCTAACCCTTTTTGCGACCGCGAAGGCGCGGGTAAGCAAAAGATCGAGCTGCGAATGAATCGCGCCGACAGCACGCGCCGTGGCGTAGGCTTCCTTTACCTGGCCGAGAATTTGCGCCTCACCCACGATCATCGAATCGAGGCTGGCGGTAACGCGAAACAAATGGCGGATCGCCTCAGCTTCGCTGTAGTCATATAAGTGAGGCTCGACATCGCTGGCCCCGAGCCGGAAATAGTCGTGCAGGAAACCGCGTAAATCCGCGGTTCCGTTACGCGTACGGGCCAAAAGCTCCACCCGATTGCAGGTGCAGAGGATAAGTCCCTCATCCACGCCCGGATGCTGGATCAGGCGCTGCAACGCCTCAGGCAGGCGGGATTCGGGAATCGCCAGCCGCTCGCGCACTTCCACCGGAGCCGTATTGTGATTAACGCCGATCAGGCGGAAATTCATGACCGCACAAACCTGTGAATCGCACTGAAGTAGTTCGCCGACCAGGCGAACAGGGCGGCGACAAAGGCCCCCGCAGCAAGATATGCGGCGCGGCGCCCGCGCCAACCCGCAGTCCAGCGGGTATAAACCATCAGCAGATAGACCACCCACATCAAGATCGACAAAAGTATCTTCGGATCGAGGAAATCAATCCGCCCGAAGGTGGCCTGCGCGACCACTGTTCCCGCAATCAATCCCAGGGTCATGAAGGGAAAGCCAATCAATAGCGAGCGATAGCCGATATCGTCGATGACCTCAAGCGCGGGCAGACGGGAAAGAATTCCAGCCGGTTGCTTTGATTTAAGCATTCGCTCCTGGATCAGGTAGAGCAGGCTTGCCCCGAAACTCAAAATCAGTGCTGCATATCCAGCGAAAATGAGCGCGATATGAGTAATCAGCCAGCCTTTACGGACTCCAGAAGGCATCTGGAGAAATGGTTGCTGGCCGGCTGCCGCAACCAATGTCAGAAGGAAGACTACCGGGAATACCACAATTCCTGGCGATGTGGTTTTGTACGCGACATACACAATCATGAAAACGATCATGATCAGGAAAGCCAACACCGATTCGGCGTTATGTACCGAGGTCAGCACGAGCTGACCTGAGATCCGCACCGACTCAACCAGAGAAACTAAATGGAACACCATGCCCAGGTAGGAGGCGTGCAACGCAAGTTTGCTCAACAGGTCGCTGGCGCGGGTCAATGCCACCAGGGCATAGAGAAGCCCCACCGCGTAACATGCAAGCGCGACCCGCAACCAGAAGAAAGGCATAGATAGACCGACGCAACCTCGGAAGCATCATCCCTGTGGCGATTATAGTCTGCACCATCGCCAGGGCAGAAGACCGCCCTGCCCTTTCGGCGAAATCGATTGGGGCGTCAGCTAACCCCTAGCCCGCTCAATAGCCGTTCGAGGCTCGCGCCATCAATGTTCAGCCGACGGCCGTGAGCCAGCATATCTTCGATTTCGTCAAAAGCCGTGAACAGCCGCAGCTTGGCCGCGGCATATTGTTCCGCCTCAGTGAGCGCACGCCCATGGGTAGCCGACCAGAGGTCCAGCCCTGCTTCCCCGAGGAAAACGCTGACGGAAAACATGGTCTTACGGTCGGACGTGACATCGAAAACGAATTCGGTGGAATGGTCTTCGGCGGAGCGGTCGGGACGCTTGCCGACGAAGTAGTACTGGTACACATAGCCCTGGCCGCTGGTATAGGTCTTCATTCGGCGTGGGGGCGGGACCTTATCCGCGATGACGGCCTTAGTCAATCTTCGCCTCGCGCAGACGCTTGACGGCGGTCTCAGAAGATACGGGCGAGTAATACGTTTCCTTAAAACTATATGACTTCGCCTTGGACGCAAGGATGGGCAAAATCTCAATGTGCCAATGGTAATCCTCAGCGAGCGTCTTCCAGTAACCCAAGGTCGCCGAGGGATGCAGGCTGTTTGGCGAGGTGTGGAGCACGAGATGAAATTCCTCGGTCAGGGTTCGGATGCGGCACAGGGTGCGGCGCAAGATCGACGCCAGATCGCGCAATGTATGCGGCCGGTTGTGGGCAAAGCGTTCGAACGCCGCCTCATGGGTTCGCGGCAGAATCCAGGTTTCATAGGGCACACGCGGCGCGAAAGGACAAAGCGCGATGAAGTCGCCTCGCATTTCGATTACGCGCACATTTTGCTGTTCCTCCTGCGAAATAATGTCGCAGAAAACGCAGCGCTCTTTCTGCTTAAAATATTCCCGGCACGACCGCAACTCATACAGGACACGCCGGGGCACGAAGGTAGTCGCAGTCAGCTGCGAAGCAGGGTGGTCAAACTCCTGGCCCGCACTGGCTCCGAAGTTCTTGAAGATGCTGACGTACTTGAAACGGCCGTCGCGCTTGAGATCCTGGATGCGTTGTGCCACCAACTGAAGAAATGGTTCAATTTCTCCATCCGACGCATCCCAGATTTGACGGTCGTGTTTGGGGTTTTCCACCAGAATTTCATGAGCGCCGACCGAGCGCATACGATCGTAAAGGCCATCGCCACGGCGGGTAGGGTCGCCTTCAACCCGGTAGAGCGGTGCGGGATGAACCAGGGCTCGCGCCGACCATGACGTACTTTGTGTTCCCGGCATGCTAGCAATCAACTGCGAGGGCTCGGCAGAATTGGGGCAGAAGCGGCAGGACTTCTCATTAAGTGGACTTGCCTCGGCGACGTCGTCGCCGGTTATCACCCAGGAGCGCGTAATCGGATCCTTGCGCAATTCCATGCAGTAAGGAAACCACCGGGGCGCGGGCACGTCAACAGGGATTTCGCCGCTGAAGTGCCGGCTTGGCGTTTGTTATAATCCGCCCACGAACCCCTCCGAAATGACCGAGCCGTCCACGCCGTTGATGCGACAGTATGCCGCCATCAAGAAGGAGCATCCTGGCGCCCTGCTCTTCTTCCGTCTCGGCGATTTCTACGAGCTATTTTTTGATGATGCACTCCTGGCCTCACGCGAACTCCAAATTACCCTCACCTCGCGCAACAAAGAAAAAGGCATCGCTATCCCCATGTGCGGTGTGCCTTATCACGCCGCGGAAGGCTACATTGCCAAACTCATCCGCAAAGGATTCAAAGTTGCTATCTGCGAACAGGTGGAAGACCCTCGGCTAGCCAAGAAGCTGGTGCGGCGAGAGGTGACACGCGTCGTGACGCCGGGCACCGCGGCCGATTCGTCGCTCAACTCGGAGGAGAACAATTTTCTGGCTGCATTGGCGCAAAGCGGCGACCGGGTCGGGTTCGCGGCATTGGATCTTTCGACTGGAGAATTCCGCGCCACTGAGTTCCATGGCGAAGACGCGGCGCGACGAATTCAGGACGAGTTGCAGCAATTACGTCCCAAGGAATTGTTGTTCGGATCGTCCGCCCCGTTATTTGAAGGACAGGCGACGAACGTTCGACCAACGGCTTCGCAAACGCGCCCCTACACCGGCAGTGGCTGGGCAGAGACCCCCCTTGACGATTGGGTTTTCGCTCCCGACCATGCCATTCCACTGCTGGAAAACCATTTCGGCGTGCTATCGCTGGAGGGATTCGGCCTTGCGGGAAAGCCTGCCGCAGCCACGGCTGCAGGAGCGATTCTTTATTACGTGCGCTCCACGCAGCGCGGAACATTAGAGCATGTGGACCGCATCGGGTTTTACGAACGTCAAAATTGCCTGGTGCTCGATGCCGTCACGGTGCGCAATCTCGAATTGATCGAACCGCTGTTTGCCGGTACCGAGGCTGGCATCACGCTCTTCCGGTCTATCGACGCCACGGTCACGCCCATGGGGAAGCGGTTGCTGCGGGCGTGGCTGCTGCGCCCATCCATAGAATTGGCGGAGATTAATGCCCGACTGGATGCCGTAGAGCTTCAGGTGAAGGAAACGATCGCCCGCGACGAGTTGCGCCGGGCGCTCGGCGGAATTATGGATTTGGAGCGCCTCTTGAGCCGGGTCACGCTGGAAACGGCGAACCCGCGAGACGTCCTAGCGCTAGCGGCGTCGTTAGCAAGGATTCCTGGAGTACGCTCTGCATTGATGCGGATATCCAGGGACATTCCAGGCCGCCCGGGACGCATTGCAGCCCTGTATACATCGGTTGACGAGCTTGCCGATTTGCGCGAGCGCATTACCAAGACTATCGTGGCGGAGCCACCGCTCTCGCTCGGTGATGGAGGAGTAATTGAGAGCGGCATCGAGCGGGAGCTGGACGAACTTCGCGATCTCAGCCGTAACAGCAAGCAATTCCTGGCGCAGATCGAGCAGCGGGAGCGCGAGCGCACTGGCATCGGCTCGCTCAAGGTTAAGTTCAATTCAATCTTCGGCTATTACCTTGAGGTTTCAAAGCCGAATTTACACCTGGTTCCGGCGGATTACGAACGCAAGCAGACACTGGTGAACGCCGAGCGCTTCACTACCCCAGAGCTGAAGGAGTATGAATCGAAGATTCTCGATGCCCAAGAGAAGATCGTAGAAATCGAGCGTCGGCTGTTTGCCGAATTACGTTTCGGGATCGCCGGAGAAGCTCGCCGCATCCGGCAGACCGCGCTGGCACTGGCGGAAATTGATCTGCTGGCGGCTCTGGCGCACATTGCGGCTTTACGCAATTACTGCCGCCCGAAATTCGATGAATCGTCGGATATTGAAGTCATCGAAGGACGGCATCCGGTCATTGAGCAACAGGACACGGCCGGGGGCAGCGAACGCTTCGTACCCAATGACCTGTTTCTGAATCCAAGCTCACATGCGGTGCTGATTCTCACCGGCCCCAACATGGGCGGCAAGTCCACTTATCTTCGCCAGGCCGCGTTGATCGTGATCATGGCGCAGATGGGGGCATTTGTTCCAGCGCGGTCCGCTCGATTGGGCGTCGTCGATCGTGTATTCACTCGAATCGGCGCCAGCGATAACCTGGCGCGCGGCCGGTCGACATTCATGGTTGAAATGACCGAGACTGCGGCTATTCTGCACACCGCGACGCCACGATCTCTCATCTTGCTCGATGAGGTCGGCCGCGGCACCTCCACCTACGACGGGCTTGCAATCGCGTGGGCCGCGGTGGAGTACATCCATGGGCACACCCGGGCGAAAACACTCTTTGCAACTCACTATTTTGAACTGACTGAGCTGGCCGAAAAACTGGCCGGCGTAAAGAACTATCACGTCTCGGTGAAGGAATCTGGAACAGGTATTGTCTTCCTCCGTAAAATCCAGCCGGGCGCTGCGGATCGCAGTTACGGAATTGAAGTGGCGAAGTTGGCCGGGCTGCCCGCGGAAGTCGTCGAACGCGCCCGGGTAGTGCTGGCGGAGCACGAGTCGGCCGAGCAGCAGTTGACGGGGTATCTTTCGCCTGGCGCAGAGCCTCCGGCGGCCCAGTTGACCATATTCACTCCGCTTTCGCAGCCTGTGGTGGAGAAACTGCGCGAGGTGGATTTGAATCACCTGACTCCACTGGAAGCGTTGAATCTGCTGGCGGAGTTGAAGCGGCAAATTGAGTAAGGCAGTTTTCCGCCTTCTGCAACGTCATTTAAGGAATTCACCCGAAGTTGCCTGAACATACAAATTCGGTGCGTCAGCAGGCGGAGGTCGGCCAGCTTCTAATCGTCGGTTTCGATGGCACCGACATATCCTCGGGCCTGCGGTCTTTGTTGACTCGAATTCAGCCTGCGGGTGTAATTCTCTTCGGCCGCAACATCGTTTCGGCAGAACAGACCCACCAACTGCTCAAGGACTGCCAAGCCTGCGTTTCTACACCGCTGTTTACCTGCGTTGACTTGGAGGGTGGCCGCGTCGATCGCTTCCGCAATGTAATTGGTCCCGCTCCTTCCGCTGCGGATGTGTTTGCCACCGGTAATCAGAAGCTTTTTGCGAAACACGGCAAAATCATTGGCAACTGCTGCCGGACGCTTGGCTTCAATACGGATTTCGCCCCAGTTGTGGATCTGGCGCTGGAGGCTTCCCGCTCCGTCATGGGCTCGCGTGCGGTTTCGGCCGACCCGAAACGGGTAATCCTTTATGCGCGCCAATTTCTAAAGGGCTTACGGTCAGCCGGCGTGGTGGGCGCCGCCAAGCACTTTCCAGGTCTCGGCGAAGCGAATCTAGATACGCATCGTGAATTACCGAGCGTACAGAAATCCTGGAAGAACCTATGGGAGGAAGATATTTATCCCTATCGAGCGATGCGGCGCGAGCTTCCCATGGTGCTTATCGGGCATGCCAACTATCCGTCGGTTACTCACGACGGCTTGCCCGCTTCGCTCTCCAAGAAGTGGATTAAAGACATTCTCCGCAAGAAAATCGCATACCGGGGCCTTATTGTCTCCGACGATCTCGAGATGGGCGGAGTGCTGAAAGCTGTGCCCATCGAGCAAGCTGCGGTTGATCATATCCACGCCGGCGGCGATCTGTGTTTAATCTGCCATCTCGAAGACTACGTGGTGCGTTCGTACGAAGCTCTTCTCGCAGAGGCAGAGCGAGATGGCCGGTTCGCGCGCAGGGTTACGGAATCGGCGGCGCGCGTCTTGGCCTTCAAGAAGAAGTCGTTGGAATTAAAGCCTCGTCATACTACGACTCCAGGAAGAGCGACAGTTGGGGAATTGTCACGGCGATTATGGGAGTTCTCGGAACAAATACGCCTCGCGGTCATCAAGCGGCAGGCTGAAGCATGATTGTCGCCGGCGTCATGAGTGGCACCTCTGCCGACGGAATCAACGTCGCTCTAGTGCGAGTGGGTGAGAGTTCCGCGATCCGACGGCGCCCTCGTCAGATATCCCTGAAGCTGCTAGGCCATGCAGAGTTTCCTTATCCCGGAGAGGTTCGGCGGGCTGTGCTTTCGGCGATGAACGCGAAGCACGCGAGCGTGGCCGATCTTGCCCGGTTGAATTTTCTTCTCGCCGAGCTTTACTCGGAGGCGATCCTAAAGACGCAAGATCGATTCCGGCGGCGGGCGCAAGTTGTCGGCTGCCATGGCCAGACGCTCTACCATCAGGGTGAAGCACGCCCGTTTCTCGGACGCAGAATCTCTGCGACGTGGCAAACCGGTGAGGGCGCGGTCATCGCCGCCCGTGTCGGAGTTCCGGTGGTGTCGGATTTCCGCCCTGCCGACATGGCCGCCGGTGGTAAGGGAGCTCCCTTGGTTCCCTTCCTCGATTACCTGCTATATCGCCACCCAAAAATTGGGCGAGTCGTGCAGAATATCGGCGGCATAGCGAACCTGACAGTCATTCCTGCAGGCGCCACTGTTGACAATGTGATTGCCTTTGACACCGGTCCCGGCAATATGGTGATTGATGCGGTTACTGAGCGGCTGTTCCATCGGCCATTCGATCGGAACGGAAATATCGCGGCATCGGGGATCGTCATGGGATCGGTGATCACGAGCCTTCTTCGCAAATCGTTCTTTCTGCGCAGGCCGCCAAAGTCAGCGGGTCGCGAAGAATTCGGGCGCGATTTTGTGGACACGTTTCTTCTGTTGTGTGCCAAAGCGAATAAGGCCGACGTGGTCGCGACCGCGACCGCGCTCACTGCACGATCGATCGTCGACTCGTTGCGCAGATTCGTGGTGCAGGATCAAAGCTACAAGCAGATAATTATTTCCGGCGGGGGCGCAAAAAATCGCACCCTCATGAATATGCTGACGGCTGGTTTGACGCCCCTCGGAATGCAGCTTCGGAAGTCCGACGAATTTGGTTTGCCGGCCGAGGCAAAAGAGGCGGTCGCCTTCGCCCTGTTGGCGTATGAGACCTGGAGGCGGCGTCCGTCGAATATGACCTCGGCTACCGGCGCGAAGCAGGCCGCAATCTTGGGAAAAATCTCGTATCCTTGAACGAAGGGCTATGCCGATATACATCTCCATGCTTCGCGGGGTCAATGTGGGTCCGCATAACCGAATGAAGATGGCCCAGTTGCAAAAATCCATGGAGGCGCTTGGGTTCTGGCAAGTTCGTACCTATATTCAGAGCGGAAACATCGTCTTCAAAGCGAGCAGGCAATCCCCTCTAGCGGTTTCCAAGCGAATTCGAGAACGCATTCTCAGGGATTTTGGATTCAACGTTCCAGTTATTACACGGACTTCCGAGCAGATGAAGGAGGCGATTCAAGGGAATCCTTTCCTTGAAAAACGGGGATTGGATGTGTCCAAGCTTCACGTGACATTCTTGTCACAAGCGCCCGCTGGCGCGCCGCTTGTTAAGTTACCCGTCTATGCCGGCGCAGATGAGTTCGTTCACATCCGCGCGGCGATTTACCTTCATTGTCCCCAGGGCTATGGCGAAACCAAGCTAACCAATGGTCTATTTGAGAAAATGCTCTCAGTGCCCGCTACCACCAGAAATTGGAAGACCATCAACGAACTCCACGAAATGGTTTTGGAATGCGGCTGATTCATCGGGAAGACCGCGCAGGATCCGTGCGGGCGACAGGCTTTCGATTGCTCGCTTGCCTGGGCACGGTTTTCGTGCTGTCTGCCTGTTCCCACCGGCCTGATCCGAATACGCTGGTAATGATCATCGATAGCAGCCCTACGAATCTAGATCCACGAGTTGGGCTGGATGCTTCATCTGAACGGATTGATGGCTTGTTGTTCGACAATCTGCTGACCCATGACGCGCACTTCAACGTTCAACCCGGACTCGCGGAGAGTTGGGAGATACCCGATCCGCTCACCTACGTTTTTCACTTGCATAAGGGCGTGCAATTTCACAACGGTTTGCCGCTCACTGCGCGGGACGTGAAATGGACGTTTGATTCCCTGATTCAAGGCAAAGTTCACAGTGCCAAGGCTGAAACCTTTCGGTTCGTGAAGGAAATAGAAATTCCCGACGAGTACACCATCGTGTTTCATCTTAAGCAGCCGTTCGCCGGTTTGTTGTGGAACCTTTCCGGCTCGGCGATGGGCATCGTTCCATATGGCAGCGGGGGCGAGGTGGGTCAGCAACCGATTGGGTCGGGACCGTTCCGCTTCGTCAGCGCGGCGCAGGATCAGGATGTCATCATTGAGCGCAACGACGATTACTGGGGCGAGAAGGCTAATCTGCGGCGGGTGCGGTTTGCCGTCATCCCGGATCCGACCACGCGCGCGCTTGAGTTGCGGAAAGGCAGCGCCGATGTCGCCATCAATTCTTTATCCGCCGACACGGTCCGGGTTCTGGACAAGGATCCTCATCTGCAAGTGCTGCATAGCCCCGGAACTTCTCTGCAATATTTAGGCCTCAACACGCGTGACCCGATCCTGAAGGATGTGCGGGTTCGGCAGGCGATCGCGTATGGCATCGATCGTGAGCCACTTATTCATTATTTATTTGGCGATTTCGCCCGGCCGGCCGCCAATATCCTTCCACCCGAAAGTTGGGCCTACAACGTATCCGTCCACAACTTCTCGCATAACCCAGTTCTGGCGCGGCAGTTGCTCGATCAGGCGGGATATCCGGAAATCGACGGCGTACGTTTCCACCTGCTTATCAAGACTTCGACCGAAGAGTTTGGGCGTTTGCTCGCTGCGGTGCTGCAGCAACAGCTGCGCGAAGTTGGAATCGCGCTCGATATTCGCAGCTTTGAGTTCGCAACATTTCTATCGGATATAACTCATGGCGAATTTCAACTTTATTCTTTGCGCTGGGCGGGAGGCAACGAAGATCCCGACATGTTTGACTATGTCTTCAACTCCGCCCGGTTTACCCCCAAAGGCGCCAACCGCAGTTTCTATTCGAATCATCAGGTGGACACTCTGATTGATGAAGCGCGCCAGCAGCCTGATGAAAGCAAACGCAAGGACCTTTACGCCAAAATTCAGAGCATTCTTGCGGAAGAGGTACCCTCGATCAACTTGTGGTATCTGGACAATATAATGGTGGCCAACCGGCGGGTAACAAATCTGAGCCTGAATCCATCGGGCAATTACGATTTTCTCAAGGCCGCAAAACTTACTCCCTAATGCGCGCCCAAGGCCGAAAGTCATTGAAACGACCTCTGATACTATCGAAGCGGGGGTACGGAAAATTTGCGCATTCTTTTTATTGGAGACATTTTCGGGCGCCCCGGGCGAACCATCGTCAGGGAACGACTACCAGCATTGGTAGGCGAACACGCCGTTGACCTGATCATTGCCAACGGAGAAAATTCCGCGGCCGGATTTGGAATCACCCCCAGTCTCGCGGAAGACTTATTCGATCTCGGCATTGACGTCATCACCACTGGAAATCACGTCTGGGATAAACGCGAAATCGTGGAGTACTTTGAATCTGCAGATGGGAACCAGCATAGCCCCGCCCGCAGAGTATTGCGCCCCGCCAACTACCCTGCCGGGATGCCAGGATGGGGCGTCTATGAAGGCCGCAAGGGGAAAACGGGCTTCGCCGTGATCAACCTGCAGGGGCGGGTATTTATGGCATCGAATGACGATCCTTTTCGCGTGGCCGATCAGTTAATCAATTCAGTCAAGGCCAAAGTGATATTTGTAGATATTCATGCCGAGGCAACTTCCGAAAAGATCGCCATGGGCTGGTACCTCGATGGACGAGTGACTGCGGTAGTCGGAACGCATACTCACATACCAACCGCGGACGAAAGAGTTTTGCCAGGTGGAACGGCCTATATTACCGATGTAGGTATGAGTGGGCCGTACGACGGTGTGATCGGAGTTCAGAAGGAACTCGTGGTGGGGAAATTCTTGAATAACATGCCGGTGCGGTTTGAAGCAGCTACCGGAGACGTGCGACTCTGTGCCGTGGTGGTGGATTGCGACGAAGTAACCGGCAAAGCGCGCAGCATTCAGCGGCTAATGGTCGCCTGAGCCTTACCCGGAAGATCGACCTAAGCTGCGCAACGCCGAGCCATCACGCGGCTATCCTCAAAATCGCTCCTGTCCCTTATAGTGTTTTTATGGCAAAATCCCCTGCTACCAAGCCGCCCCGCTCAAAAGCCAAAGCTCGCCTGCTCTCCTCCAAAGTGGTTTATCGAGGACCCGCATTCTGGGTCAGCTTTGATCAGGTCCTGGAACCAACCGGAGTCCGCGCCCGCCGTGACATCGTGCATCACAGCGGTTCGGTCGTAATCCTGGCTGTCGAGGAAGGTGATGGCGAGCCCCGCATCCTACTGGAACGGCAGTACCGGCACGCTGCTCAGAGTTTTCTTTGGGAACTACCCGCCGGCCGCATTGACAAAGGCGAGAAAGAACTGCCAGCCGCCAAACGGGAATTGCTCGAAGAAACCGGATACACAGCCAAAAGTTGGAAGCGCATTCTCCGCTTCTATGCCAGCCCGGGCTTCGTCGCCGAAACCATGTCTATTTTTCTGGCGCGGGGCTTGCGTGCCGGCACCGCTCAACCCGAGGCTGACGAGGTTATCCGAATCCGGATGGTGCAACTTTCTGAGGCTGTTCGCATGGTCCTAAGTGGACGCATTCACGACGCCAAGACGATATCGGGCGTGCTGTGGCTCTCCCACCAGAAAATGCGTCTAAAGGCGCACTAATAGCTTCGCGCTTCCTTGACAGGCCCCTCGTTTCAGTTCCACAATGTGGGCAAATGCCAGGTACGAACCACCCGCTCGAGGTTCGTGCCCCAGGGGGCGTACGTGGAACGATTGAAAGGTACGGTTAAGTGGTTTAACAACGCAAAAGGTTATGGCTTTCTAGGGCGGGACGACGGTCCGGATGTTTTTGTGCACTACAGTGCCATTACATCGGAAGGTTACAAGAGCCTGCAAGAAGGGGACAAAGTAGAGTTCGAGATCACGCAAGGCGCGAAAGGCCCGCAAGCATCGAATGTCGCTAAAGTAGATTCCTGACGGAATTCCCGGCGAGCAAGTTCTCCGCGGTTTGAGGGTGAGGTTATTTTTGCGCCCGCCTGCTCATTATTGCGTGACTCTAAACGGATGATCGTCTCAGGCGCACATGGATAACAAGGCGATCGCCGGCATTCTCTATGAGACCGCAGACCTGCTCGAAATCGATGGCGGTGATTCCTTCCGCATCCGCTCGTATCGCAATGCCGCTGAGGCGATTGAAGCGTGTCCTCACCAGATAGCCGACCTGATTGAGGATCCCAAAAGAATCCTGGCGATTCAGGGTGTTGGCAAAGGCATGCTCGCCAACTTGAACTATTTGTTCAAAGAGGGCCGCATTCCCCTTCACACGGAGCTGCTCCAGAAATACCGGCCGTCCATGCTCGACCTTCTGAAGATTCAGGGCCTCGGTCCGAAAACGATCGCGTTAATCTGGAGTGCCTACCAGGTTTGCGATGTCGAAGGCGTGGAGAAGTTGGCCCGCGAGGGCAAAATTCGCGAACTGCCCCGCATGGGCGAGAAGCACGAGCAGAAGCTCATAAAAGCCATCGAAGATTATCGCCGCATTGCCGGGCGCTTTCTTCTCGACAAAGCCGAAGTTGAAGCACAAAAGATCGTTGCACACTTGTCTCAATTCCCCGGGGTGGAAAAAGTCACTCCCGCGGGCTCGCTGCGCCGAGGCCGGGAGACAGTCGGTGATCTCGACATTCTCGTGACCGGGGCAGCGTGCTGCGACTCCGCCACATTGCAGGCGTTGATTCAGCACGTAATCAACTTGCCCGGTCTCATGGAAGTGATCGCGCAGGGGGAGAACAAGATCAGTTTCCGTTTGCGAGGCGGCATGCAGGTGGACGTCCGCTTACTCCCGCCCGACTCATATGGCGCGGCGATGCAATATTTCACGGGATCGAAAGCTCACAATGTTGCCCTGCGACAGCGCGCGCTGAAGATGGGGTATACGCTTAGCGAATACAGTTTGTCACGCCTCGACAATCAGGAGACCGTTGCCGGCGAAACTGAAGAAGAAATCTACGCGGCTCTCAATTTGGATTATATTCCGCCGGAGATGCGCGAGAATCTAGGAGAGATTGATGCGGCGGCCACGCACACTTTGCCTCCCCTCATCACTCACGAGGATTTGCAGGGCGACGTGCATATGCACACGGTCGAAACCGACGGCCGCAATACCATTGTAGAGATGGCCGAGGCCGCCCGTAATTTTGGTTACAGGTATATGGCCATCACCGACCACTCGAAAAATCTGGCCTTCGCCAATGGCCTGGATGACAAACGTGCGGTCGAACACATTGAGCGCATTCACGCTGCTGACCAACAGTTCGAGGGCATCCGGATTTTCGCCGGAATCGAGGTGGACATTCTGGCCGACGGCACGCTCGATCTTTCGGATTCCGTACTTGAGCAAATGGATATCGTCATCGCCAGCGTGCATTCTCATTTCAATCAAAGGGCCACGGAGATGACCGATCGCCTGCTCAAGGCTGTCGAGAACCCGAACGTTTCGCTGCTCGGCCATCCTACCGGAAGGCTTTTGCTGCGCCGTGATGCATACGGTTTCGACCTGGATGCGGTGCTCAAGCTGGCCGCGCAAAAGAAAGTCGCCATGGAATTAAACTCCTATCCCGACCGCTTAGACCTATGCGACCGGCATCTGCGGCTGGCTAAGCAACATGGGGTGAAAATCATCATCAATACGGATTCACATCACGTCTCGCATCTGGATAAAATTCGCTTCGGCATCCGGCAAGCACGGCGGGCGTGGCTGACCAAGGAAGATGTATGGAACACGCTCCCGGAGACTTCGTTTGCGAAAGCGCTGAAACACGATTGGCCGTGAGGCTTCGTGCCACTAATTCTGTTCAGTCCACATTGTCCCCAGTTTCCTCTGGAAAGCGCATAGAATAGACCGCCAGCGGAGGCCCCCTATGCCGGAAGACACTCCTCAAACCCCTGCGGAGCCAGTAACAATCACTAATTTGCCAGCAAGCCTGGAGCCGCCGCACTCACCCATCGCCTTCGATATCGGCGAAGAATTCGGAACCGCACGCAAGAATCTGCCACCCATGAAGGTTGTTGGAATTGTGGTGGCCGTGATCGCAATCGTGGCCGCAATCGTGGCCTTGATACAAAAGCCGAGGCAGAAGGCTACCGGATCCATCGAAAACGTGTTGACGGCAGAAATCCCCAACCAAAATATGACGATGGTGGCTATTAAGCTTTCGATTCACAACCAAGGACAAAAGGCGTTTCTTCCGCGCGAGGTTAAGACCGAGCTTACGACGAATAAGGGCAGCTTTACCGATCAGGCCGCATCGGCGGTAGATGTTCCCCGCTATGTGCAGGCCTTTCCCGCCCTGGTTGGAGATGGGACAGCGCCGCTGCAATTTGAAACGGCAATCGCACCCGGCAGCCAAACCAAGGGGATCATCATCGTCACATTCCCGGTTAGCGCCGACGCGATCGCTCACCGCAAACAAATACGAGTGACGCTTACCGACCCTGACCAGCAGGTTCCGATTATTCTCACCAAGTGAGAGCATCAAGCACAAAATTCAAAATTATTGATGTTTTTGAAGAAATTTGTGACGGGCTAAATGGGTGCTCGCGTCGGGCTTGATCTCATCATATTTTAGACAGCTGATCGAACCGTCCACTTCGAGCACAGCCAAGGCCACGTCATGATAGCTGGCGATTCCGTGCTCGCGCAGAGCGCGCTCCAGTTCGTCCATGCTCACATGTTCCTTGTCCATATGCCCGTTCATAACCTGGCCATCATGAATCAACAAACTGGGCTGCCCTTCGATTATTTTGCGGAAGCGGCGATTCTCACCCGAAAGTTCGGCAACGAGATAATTCACAATCAGCAGGGTGCAGGCGGCTACGATGCCGCCCATCAGCGAGGTGTCCGGGCCCGTCATGGCATTCTGAACAGCGTTGCTGATCAGCAAAAGGAGGGTAAGGTCGAAGGGCGGCATCTGACCACTTCGCGCTTGCCGCTTAGACGCACGCCCAACAGGACGACAGCGTAGATGACCGCCGTCCGCAATACGATGGCCAGCAAAACGTGGGTGCCGGGGAACATCGGCGCGCCTATTCGCCTGCCGTGATTGGTACCGGTGCGTTCTTCGGTGTACTCAGGTAACCGGTCGCTTTGTTTTTCTCGACCGTCCAAATGACCAACTCAAAGAGCATGCGGTCGCGGCCACTGTAGAACTGAATCGGCTCGGCGATATTGCGATCCTTCTTCTCGATGGTCTTGTCGTCGGAGGTGACGTTAACAGTGAATTTTCCCCGTTTAGGATCTGTTTTGCGAAGTTGCAAACTTACCGTTGAAACGGGTTGCGGCTTGGCTCCCCTCACCAGTGTGAACTCGTAGTAGTTGCGGTCTCCCTTATGTTTCAAGATGTCGAGATCGTCGCGAGTGTGCGCGATCAGGCCGCTCTGCACGCCCAGATCGCCAATCGCGCCTTGCAGCTTCGACTGAGTGGCCGCCAAATCAGCCTTCGTGGACGCTACATCCGTCTTCACCCCGCCGACGTCGGTCTTGACATTGGCAACCTCGCCGTTAACCTGACTGATTTGCGCATTTTGTTGCTCGGTTATGCGAGCCTCCGCTGCCTTCTCCTGGCGTTGGAGCTCGGCCGCGCGATCGGCGAGTTGCCGGTTCGTCATGCCCAGTTGGTGAGCCAGGGTCTCATCAGAAGCCTCTGCGGACTGTATCCGTTTGGTGAGTTCCTCGATTTGCGCCTGGCTGGCCGCATGATCCTTGTTGGCCTGATCGAGGCGACCCCGCAGATTAAAGAGAAAATACAGCGAACCGACAACGTAGATTACGGCGAGAACGATCAGAATCCACTTACCGGCATTGCTCGCTTCTCCACCGTGTACTTCAAGATCGGTTGTGGATTCATCGGGGTCTGACATAAAGGGCTCCTTCACCTTTCTTAGTACGCGATACGTTTATTGTTGTGCACCAGTCAACCGGTGTCAATTGTCGCGTAGATACCCAGAAGTACCGGCAACGGTGGTCGGGCTGAACGGCCGGTGGAGACAAATCTCTTACAACTTGAGATTTCTCAATCTCAACGAATTCGTGATCACCGATACAGAGCTAAAACTCATAGCTGCCGCTGCCAAAACCGGGCTGAGCAGCCATCCGAAAAAGGGATACAGTACACCTGCCGCGAGCGGAACTCCCAGTGAGTTGTAGATAAAGGCGAAGAAAAGGTTCTGCCGGATGTTACGCATGGTCGCGCGGCTGAGGCGACGCGCCCGAACAATCCCCTGGAGATCGCCCTTTACCAGGGTTACGCCGGCGCTCTCGATTGCTACATCCGTCCCGGTACCCATGGCAATGCCGACATTCGCTTGCGCCAGAGCCGGCGCGTCGTTGATTCCATCTCCAGCCATCGCCACCACGCGGCCTTGTTTTTGCAGGCCGCGGATGACTTCAGACTTCTGCTCCGGGAGAACGTTCGCTTGAAATTCTGACAGTCCTACCTCTCTGGCGATCACACTAGCGGTGGCCAGACTGTCGCCGGTAAGCATCACGATTCGCATACCTTCATCCTTGAGATCGCGTAAGGCTCGCTGGGCAGAGGCTTTGATGGGATCGGCAACTCCAATCACTCCCGCAGGACAGTCGTCAATCGCCACCAACAGAACGGTCTGACCGGCCTCGCGCAACTCCCGCGCGCGTGCTGTCAACACGCCGGTGGATAGGTTGAGTTGCGCAAACAGCGCTTCGTTCCCCGCCGCGACTCCTCTCCCTTCGACAACTGCCGTGACTCCCTTACCGGTAAAGGATTGAAAATCCCGCGTTTGAGCCAAGCCCAACCGTCGCTCCCTGGCGGCTGCGACGACGGCCGCACCCAAAGGATGCTCGCTTCCCTGCTCCAAACTTCCAGCCAGCCGGAGGAGGGTGGCCTCATCGCCATCAATCGGGATAACAGAAACTAGACGAGGTTTACCTTCGGTCAGCGTCCCGGTTTTGTCCACGACCAGGGTGTCCACTTTTTCGAGGATCTCCAGTGCCTCAGCATTCTTGATCAATACACCTGCGTGAGCGCCGCGTCCGGTTCCGACCATTATGGCCATCGGAGTCGCCAACCCCAGAGCGCAAGGGCACGCAATGATCAAGACCGCGACCGCATTCACCAAAGCGTGCGCCAGCCGGGGCTCCGGACCGATAAGACTCCACACCACAAAAGTGACCACCGCCACGGTGATTACTGCAGGAACAAACCATGCGGCGACGCGATCCGCCAGCCGCTGAATGGGCGCGCGGCTACGCTGCGCCTGACCTACCATTCGCACAATCTGCGCCAACACAGTCTCGCTGCCCACGCGCTCGGCGCGCATAATGAATGATCCCGTTCCATTCACCGTCGCGCCAATCACCCGGCTGCCAGTCTGTTTTTCCACCGGCATCGATTCGCCGCTAAGCATCGATTCATCGACGGCACTATGGCCGTCAAGAACTACGCCATCCACCGGAACTTTCTCGCCCGCGCGCACGCGCAACTGATCGCCGACCCGCACCTGATCCAGCGGAATATCTGATTCAACGCCGCCGCGCAGCACCCTCGCCGTTTTTGGAGAGAGATCGAGCAAGGCTCGAATCGCGGCACCGGTGCGGCCCCGGGCTCGCAGTTCCAGCACTTGTCCCAGCAGGACCAAAGTAACAATCGCCGACGCCGCTTCGAAATATACCGGAGGCACGCTGGTTGTTCCCAGCGTGGCAGCGTTGCCAAAAGCCGCCGGAAACATCCGCGGAAAAACCGTTGCCGCTACGCTAAACCCATAGGCCACACCAGTTCCCATGGCGATGAGCGTAAACATATTCGTCGAGCGGTTGACGATCGACACCCATGCCCGCCGAAAGAACGGCCACCCTGCCCACAGAACCACGGGGGTGGCAAGGGCCAGCTCGATCCAAGGTAGCGAGCCGAACGGCAATCGGCTCTGGACGGGCATTCCGGGCAGCATGTCGGCCATATCAATGGCCAAGAGCGGCGCTGTAAGCGCGACACTTACCCAAAACCTCCGGCTCATATCCCGCAGTTCGGGGTTTTCTTCCTCGGTTGCGGTGAAAGTCCGCGGCTCCAGTGCCATGCCGCAGATCGGGCAAGCCCCTGGTCCTGGCCATACGATTTCCGGATGCATCGGGCAGGCGTATTCCACGCGTGTCGCGACAAGTGGCATCTCCGCTTCAAGTGCCATGCCGCACTTTGGGCATGGTCCGGGTCGGTTGGACCGGATCTCCGGGCACATGGGGCAAACATACGCCGCGACAGATGAGGGAGGCATATTGGCATCAGTTGGGGAAGCCAT
Source organism: uncultured Acidobacteriaceae bacterium (assembly GCA_963834075.1). Taxonomy (GTDB): domain Bacteria; phylum Acidobacteriota; class Terriglobia; order Terriglobales; family Acidobacteriaceae; genus PALSA-270. The sequence continues at coordinate 230,075 of CAWIAH010000009.1, read as the reverse complement.
CTTTGTTTGCGACGTAGCGTGCGTCGGCGCGATCCGAAAGGTTGTCAAGCCCGTGGACTGGCTTAGGTATTTCGAGGGCTCGGCCATAAATTTTTCCGCGCAACCGGCACAGCAAAAGACATAGTTCTTTCCGTCATGCTCTGACTTGTGCTTGACCAAGGCAGCATCAACGTTCATCCCGCAAACCGGATCTTTCTCTAAGACCGGCTGCTTCCCCGAATCTGGCATAGTCCTTGGCTCCCGCCGCCTGAAATGGATAAAGCCGCTACGAACCATATTAGATTCTTCGTCCGCTTCGTATGATGAACTTTGAATGTTGTATCTTTGGAAGCGGAGGAACTTACAGCAGATGACCCAATTGGAAGTCGTCTATCACTACGGTGCCGCTCCGGGAGAGGCTCAGATGCGAGCCATTGACAATGTTCGTGAGGTCTATGGAATTCGCAAGATCACGTTTGCAGAGAAAGACAGAGTTTTGAAGGTCGAGTTTGACGCTTCCCGCTTTAAAGAGCCGGTGATCGCGGGATTACTCCGGCGGGCAGGGATTGACCTTTTGGAGACGCAAGCTTTGATATGACATTTTTCGGCGGGAATCAGCGGGGAGGGCCGTCCGGACAGAACTTTTGGATCAGGAAAGCAAGGGGCACTCAGGAAAACCTCTGGCCGAAGTCATTCTCTTGAGCACCCCGTTGCGCGCCACTTCGTCTAGCGTTCCTTAACAGCACCCTTTTTGCCAATCGTAAGCTATTGAAAACAAATGTACTCCAGACGCGCGAGGGTGGTAGGAATTGCCGTCCGCCGAGCAAGATTTACGTGTAAATTCTGAGGGCAAGAATGCTGCCGAAAACGGCCCACCTGAACTGTGGAAAAGGCGTCTCCTGCCGTCCTAACAATCTCACCTCCAATCTTCCCCCGACGGTTGTAACGATTCCAGTTGATCCGAATTCGCGCGTATGATGGTCGCGCCGAAATGAGGTCTTGCAAGAAATCAGAACTCCCAGTCAGAGGCCAAATTATGAATCGTCTTCTATTTACTGTCTTGACGCTCGCTGCGATGACGTGTTCCCTGGCTCATGCCCAAGATCTTTCGGGCGACTGGCAGGCTACCGTATCCGCGGGAGATGCCGATCAGCGGCTGGTTCTGCATGTGACCAAAAATGCCGATCGAACCTTCAAGGCCCTCCTCGACAGCGTTGACCTCGGCATGAATGGCCTCGCGGTCACAAATCTCGACGTCGAAGGCGCGAACCTGACCTTCGATGTGGATGCGATCGATGCCAGCTTCAAGGGCCGCCTTCAGGGTGATGGCAACACCATCATGGGTCGTTGGCAGCAGGGCCGCCCCTCGGACCTCGAGTTTGACCGCTCCACCACACCCATCAAGACCGAACATAAGCCGGCCAAACGGTCCGACATTGATGGCAAGTGGATCGGGGCTCTTGAGTTTGGAACCAACAAGCTGCACGTGGTTTTTGTGATCGTCAACACGGAAGATGGGCTAATGGCGACGTTGGGCAGTCCGGATCAAGGTTCGCGCATGCTGCCTGCTACGTTAGTTATCCGGGACGGCTCATCGCTCAAGATCGAGGCGAAGGGCATTGGAGGAGTTTATGAGGGAAAGATTGCCGCGGATCGCTCCTCGATTGACGGCACCTGGAACCAGGGAGATCAAGCGCTGCCCCTGCTACTTAAACCGATGACCGATCAACCCGCGAAGGAGCAGGCTGGAAAAGATCAGCAAGGCGAAGGAACTAGAGCTTCCACACCTCCGAACAAGTGAAAAGGCGCGGACGAGATCGTCGATTTTAGAATGGTGCGCCCTGAGAGATTCGAACTCCCGACCTTCTGGTTCGTAGCCAGACGCTCTATCCAACTGAGCTAAGGGCGCCGAAAGGCAGCAAGCAGAGTACGGCGCCTCGATTATAGCGGAACTTCGCTCGACTGGGAATGAGAGAGCCCGAGTGGATGTTTCGAACCTACTTGTCCTTTCCGAATGGCCTGCCATCCCCGACCGACAAGTACTCTGGGGTCCCCCGAATTCTAAAGAAATCGTTGGCCCAGCCGATTTCCCAAATGGAAAACTATGTCCGCGTTCCCGCAAGCAATTCCTCTTGCCCCCCTTGCCAGAGTTCTGCTGGCCGAAGGCGATGAGGTCATATCGAGCCATTTGCGCAGTCTGCTGCGCAAGAGCGGATATGAAGTGACGATCGCGAAAGACGGGGTGGCCGCGCTCGCCATGCTGGAGGCTGGAAACCCCCCGTCGCTGGCGTTATTGGACTGGAACATGCCGGGGATGGGCGGCCTTGAGATCTGTCGACGACTGCGAATCTCCCAACAGCGCCGGTCGACCTACATAATTCTGCTCGCGCCCTGGAGCCAGCAGCATGATCGGGTGCGCGCTCTAGAAGCCGGAGCCGACGACTGCGTCTTTACTCCGGCCGATACGAACGAACTGCGGGTTCGCCTGCAGATTGGCGCAAAGACGATCCTGGAACGCGCCTTGCGAGAAAGTGAGCAGCGCTTCCACGACTCCTTCGAACACGCAGGCATCGGCATGGCCGTGATGTCGGTTACGGGTGAGTTCCAGCAAACCAATCGCGCGTTATGCAGTCTACTGCGTTACAGTGCCGAGGATTTGCGGCGTGTTAGCTTTCACAGCGTTAGCCATCCCGCCGATGCCCCATCCTCTCACGCCCTCTTACTTGACTTTCTTGAAGGCGGCGTTTTGCGTACAGGAGAATTTGACCGCCGATTCGTTACCAAGAATGGCGGCGTGGTTTGGACTTCGCTAACCCTTTCCGTGGTCCTCGACAGCGATGACCTGCCAGCCGGGTTCGTCTTCCAAGCGCAAGACATGACTGAACGCAGACGCGCGCAAGAGGAACTCCAGGAAAGTCTGGCCGCCAGCAAACAGGCGCTGAAAGAACTGGCGGATCAGAAATATGCGATGGATCAGCACGCTATCGTGGCGACTACCGACGTCCGGGGCCGCATTACTTACATCAACGATAAATTTTGCGCTATCAGCCAGTACTCGCCCGATGAGTTGCTGGGGCGAGATCATCGCATTGTTAACTCCGGCCACCACCCCAAGGAATTTTTTGAAAACCTTTATCAGACCATAGCCAGAGGCCACGTCTGGCACGGCGAAATCTGCAATCGAGCCAAAGACGGCAGCCTTTATTGGGTAGACACAACCATCGTGCCGTTTGTGGGGGAAAACCGCAAACCACGGCAGTATGTCGCCATTCGATCCGATATCACCGAACGAAAACGGACCGAGGAGGCCCTGCGCTCAAGCGAAGCCTTTGCCCGGGCCATCACCGAAAACATCAGCGATCTCGTCATTATGCGCGATCTTTCCTATCGTTGCCGCTATGCCAGCCCATCCTACGCTCGCGATCTTGGATACCTCGCGACCGAACTTGAAGGCAGCGATGCGGCGAAACTCATCCATCCGGAGGACATTCCCTCGGTGCAGCGGACTACAGTCGAAATCCTGAAAGACGGCAAGGCGCGAATGATCAGGCTGCGCTATCGCCATAAGAATGGCGAATATCGTCACGTCGAATCAAGTTATTCCTTGCTGCGGAATTCGGCAGGCCTTCCGGAAGGTTTTGTCGTGACTTCACGGCCGATTGACGACCGCCTAGCCGCGGAGCAGAAGCTGCAGGCTGCCCATGCTGAAACTGAATTATTCTTGCAATCCATCCCTTCCATTCTGATCGGTCTCGATACCCAGGGACGTGTTACGCGGTGGAACGAAGCCGCAACCAATGCTTTCGGCCTCACGCGGCAAGAGGTGATGGACCGGACGTTCGACGCCTGTCCTATTAAATGGTTACATTCCGATATAAAAGCTGAAATTGAGCGATGGCTGAAGACCGAAGTAGTGTGCCGTAGCGATGATTTGTCCTTCGAAAAAGACGGGAAGGCCCATTTTCTTGGCCTCCACATAAGAAAAATTTCCGCCGAAAGAGGACATAATTTGGGGTTCATCGTGACTGGAGCCGACGTCACCGAACGCAAAGGCTTGGAAGATCAACTCCGGCAGGCGCAAAAGCTAGAAGCCATTGGGCAATTGGCGGCGGGCATCGCCCATGAAATCAATACGCCGACGCAATATACCGGGGACAACCTTCGATTTTTGAAGGATTCCTGGGATTCGATTGCCGAATTCCTGACGTTTTGCCAAATCGTGAGCCAGGAATCCTTGAAGGGTGTAGTATCTGCGGAAACGCTCGACCATTTCGAAACACTCCACGAAAAATGCGATTTTCCTTATCTTCTCAAGGAAATCCCTCACGCTCTCGATCAATCGCTCGAAGGACTGCACCGGGTAGCAGGGATTGTCCGCGGCATGAAGGAATTTTCGCACCCTGGTTCCAAAGAGAAACGCGCGGTAAATCTCAATCGTGCCATCGAAACTACGATTACGGTTTCACGCAACGAGTGGAAATACTGCGCCAACCTCGAGACCGCATTCGATGAAGCCCTTCCGCTGGTGCCCTGTCTGGTTGGAGAATTCAATCAAGTCATTCTTAATCTGATCATAAATGCCGGCCATGCCATCGCCGCCGTGGGGAACAATGGGCACAAGGGCACAATTACCATCACTACCCTGCGGCAAGATGAATGGGCCGAGATCCGGGTGGCCGACACGGGCATGGGTATTCCTCGGGACATTCACTCGCGTGTGTTTGAACCGTTTTTTACTACGAAAGAGGTCGGTAAAGGCACCGGGCAGGGGCTGGCACTGGCCCACTCCGTGATTGTTGGCCAGCATCAGGGACAGATTTGGTTCGATAGCGAGGTAGGACGAGGGACCACATTTCACATCAGGCTCCCGTTGGATGCCGGAATTGCAACTCCATGAATAGAAAAATTCTGTTTGTTGATGACGAGCCACTGGTTTTACAAGGCCTGCAACGCAGTCTGCGCGTCATGCGCTCGCAATGGGAGATGGAGTTCGCTGCCAGCGGGGCCGATGCTCTGACAAAAATGGAAAACTCCGTGTTCGATGTCGTCATCACCGACATGCGCATGCCGGGGATGGACGGCGCGCAGCTACTGGATCGCGTCAAGAGCAAATTTCCTCAGACCGTCCGCATGATTCTTTCCGGCCAATCCGATCGGGATACGATTCTTCGCTCGGTTGGCCCGGCGCACCAATATCTTGCCAAGCCCTGCGAGATCGAAGACCTGAAGCAGAAGCTGGCCCGCGCCTTCGCGCTTCGAGATCTGATGGAGGATCCCCGGCTAAGGGAAATCGTTGGCCGTCTCGATAGCATTCCCAGCGTACCGGATGCCTACCTTGCGATCGCCAAGGCTTTGCGTTCGCCCGAAACCTCCATCGCCGAGGTGGGCGGCATCATTGCCAACGATATGGGGATGTGTGTCAAAGTCCTGCAGTTGGTGAATTCCGCGTTCTTTGGGCTTCCCATCCAGGTATCAGATCCAAGACAGGCTACTGCTCTTATCGGTATTGACAATATCAAGTCTCTGGTGCTGTCGGTGCACGTGTTTTCGCAGTTCAAATGTTCCAATAGCGATCTGGCTTTTCTTTGGAAACATTGCATCTCCACGGCAGGTTCGGCTAAAGCCATCGCCCGCGCACAAGACACGAGCCGTAAGATCGTGGACGAAAGCTTCGCTGCCGGGCTGTTGCACGATGTCGGCAAACTTATTCTTGCCTCCATCTATGCGGAAGAGTCGTCACGAATATGGAAGCTGCCGGTGGAAGATGAGGTTTCGAGTCTTGCCCTGGAACGGGAGGTGCTTGGCTGTACACACGCTGAAATTGGAGGCTATCTGCTCGGTCTGTGGGGCTTGCCCGACCCTGTTGTCGAAGCCGTCGCTTGGCATCATCAACCATCCGCAGCCGGGCCGGCGGGTTTTTCTACCCTGATCGCCGTCCATGCTGCGAATTATTACGATCACTGCAAGAACTCTTATCCTGCCTCAGGGGGCAAACCGAGGCTGGATGAATCCCTTTTGAGCAAGCTCGAGTTGGCGAAGTGCCCGCCGGTCTGGGAGGAAGCTTGTAATCAGGTTGGCCTGGCGGCGAAGGCCACGGGGTGAACAACCGAAATAGCAGAATTGAGCCTGGCATCCTCGTATGCGGGCCCTGATCTCTCGCACGCGAGTAGCGAATGCCTGCCTTCCAAATAAGAAGCGCCCCGGACTCTTGTAAGTCCGGGGCGCCCGAACAGCCCTCCCCCAGAACTGCTCAAACACAAGATACGATTTGCCCATGAGAACGTAAATTCCACCTTCGTGCCAGGCGATGGCACGAGATAGCTATCTATATTCCGAGAGGCCTCAATAGAGGTTTGGTATTACGGGAGTAATCTGGCACCGGTCAATCCGGTTGACTGGTCGCCTCACCGCTTCTTAAATTCTTGATGGGGGAACTATGCAGCAAATTCGCCAGGCGCTAAAGCGAAAACAGGCCCAAGTCGCGCAATTAAACAAAGAAATCGCATTGCTCGAGCAAGCCGAAGAAAAGCTGCGCGAGATTGCTCCGTTGTTGGCAGAGGCAGACGAAGACGACGGATCTTTATTAGCGGAAGAGGAAGAAATCGCGCAACCCATAGCTGCCAAAGCGGCTACCGCCTCCAGTGTCCCGGCGGCGGCGGTTCAGCCCGATCCCCAAAAACCAGTTGCGCTCCGCTGGCCATGAACCCCACCCGGACGATTGGTAAGAGCCAATGAGCTTCTTCGCACTCCTTGTTTCGGCCGATCACGAAGCCGCCACGGCTCTGGCGCCGGTATTATCCAGTTTTGGTCTGGGGATGCGCTGCTGCGCCTATAGCGAGGCGATCCGCGAGCTGAGAGACCAAAAATTTGACGCCATGATTGTGGACTTCGAAGACCCACAACAGGCCGCTGCCGTGCTGCAAGATGCGTATTTGTCGTCACCGCGAAATGCCGCGGTGACCGTAGCTTTGCTGAGCGACCAGACCAAGGTTCGCTCCGCCTTCGGAGCGGGCGCACACTTCGTACTCTACAAGCCCATCTCACCCGAGCACGCTCGGGCCAGCCTGCGCGCCGCCACGATCCTGATCAAACGGGAGCGACGGCGGTCGTCGCGGATTCCCGTGCAAGTTCCAGTGCAATTGAGCGTCACCGGGCTTGACCTGGAAGCCATTCTTCTGGATTTGAGCGAAGAGGGAATGGAATTGCTGGCCGCTCGGCCGCTTTGTCCCTCGGCCGCTCTGAATCTGCAATTCAGTTTGCCCGGCGCGATAAATTCGGTACGCCTTCAGGGCGAGGTGGCCTGGGCGAGCCCCAACGGCCAAACCGGAGTGCGTTTCTTGAATCTTTCTGACAGTATGCGCCGGGGATTGGCCGGCTGGGTCGCGGCCAACGCCAAAAAGTTGCCAACCGAAGAACCCGATCCGGTGGCATCTTACAAGTTGACAGACATCAGCCAGGGCGGCTGCTATGTGGAAACCGAATCACCATTTCCCGAACATACTGTGGTCGCGCTTTGCTTGCAAACCGCGAGTCATGAAGTGCAGGTGCAGGGCATGGTACGGGTAATGCACCCGGAATTCGGAATGGGCGTAGAGTTCGCGTCGCTGACCCTGCCAGAACGCGAGCGTTTAAAAGAATTTATCCGCCTCTTGATCGACTCCGCGGATGTCCGTCCGGAACTGGTGGTCACGCCTCGCGGCTTGGCCGCGGGTCCGGACCTGCCAATTGCCGAGTCTTCGCTCGACGAACTGGACGATTCGCTACTCGATCTACTGAAAGCCCACGAATCTCTCAGCCAAGGCAAGTTCCTCGAAACGCTGCATCAGCAGCGGCGTTCCGCAGTGGTAGCAGTGTGAGTTAGCTGTGCTGCGGCTTCCATTTTCTGAGAAATTGAAGTAAGTCATCCGGCCCCAGTGCTCGGGCGTTTTCGAACTCTCCATTTTGTTGACTGAACAAAAGCTTGCCATCGCTATCCAAAACCGCCAGCGCCGGAATCCCCTTCTTCATGGGCACATGGTACTGATCCATCAAATCCTGATTCTTTTCGCCTTCGCCCACGTCGACATGAATGACCTCGAAGTTTCCATGCAACGCCGCAGCGAGGTCTGGACGATGAAACGCGGCATCGAGCACGTGGCAGTCGTAGCACCAGTCCGCCCCGAAAACTACGATCACGCGCTCGTGCTTCTTCGCTGCCACATGCAGCGCCTGTTGAATTTCCTCATGGGCATCCGTTGTGGGATAGATTTTGTTGTCTACAGCAATGGGTAACTGCAGGAGCGTGGGCTGGGTACGTTGAGCAATCACCACGCGCCACGCTTCACCTTGCTGTTGCCAGACCTGAACATACGAAAAATAACGTGGCTGCTGTCCCGCTGGACGAATCTCCGCTCGCAATTGAATCTGCTCAACTCCCGGCTGTGGAGAGGCCGACTCCACCACATCCAATTTCAATTTCTGGGATTTCAGCCCCATCCAGAAAGCGATATCGGCATTGGTGTCTATTGTCCCGGCCGGAGTCTTAGTCTGGGCCGCCGGAGACTGGCTATACATGCCTCGCAGGACGCCCACGCTGCCGCTTTCGAGAGCGCTCCTCCATTGCTCGTAGGGAGGAAAACTCAAATCCGACTGCTGCGCCGAACTAAAAACTACGCCGCATCCCATCGTTAGAATCGCCACCAGGAAGATAGCCTGGATGTGGACATTGTCAGCCTTCATAGTTGACTGAGTATAGCGTGCGCGCGAATCGATTGCTTCTCGAAGAACTGGGAATCCGCTGTGGTCCAAAGCTCCTAACCTCCCTGCGTTATGCTTGATCGATAAGGACGAGATATGAACCAGCGTCGAGTTCTCATCGCGACCTCCAATCCGGGCAAGCTGCGGGATTTTGTGGGCGCGGCTTCGTCGCATGGAATCGAAATCGCCGCCATCCCCAATTTCGCATCCCTCACCCAGGTAGTTGAGGATGGTCTTACCTTCGAAGCCAACGCTCGCAAAAAAGCGGAGGAATATAGTCTGGCTGTTCCAGGTGAAATGGTCTTGGCAGACGACTCGGGTCTTGAAGTGGATGCCCTCGCCGGCGCTCCTGGCGTCCACTCCGCCCGCTACGCCGCGGAAGAACCTCACAAAGCGGACGCCAATACGGACGACGATGCCAATAACGCCCGCCTCATCCGCGAATTGAAAAACGTCCCCGCCGAGAAACGTGGCGGACGATTTGTCTGTGTTCTAGCGGCGGCGAGGGATGGAAGGGCGTTGCAGACATTCCACGGAACGGCCGAAGGAATCATTCTCAACCACCTCCGTGGGTCCGACGGTTTTGGCTACGATCCACTCTTCTACTTTCCGCAAATCCAGAAAACCTTTGCCGAATTAACGCCCGAAGAAAAAGCCGAATACAGCCATCGCGGTGCAGCATTCCGAAGGTTTCTTAGCTGGCAACAACACCGGCTCTCTGCTGTCTTGCCATCCTGAAGGATATCCGGCTCTCGCGAAGGATGTTTGACGCAGGATTCGAAAGTCGGCAGAAGCATGCAGCGGGCATATCCAGAAATTTGCGATGTTCTTATCGGCTCATCTTATCGGCTCGTCCTTGACTTCCCTTCTCCCCCCCCGCCATAATCAAGGGTTCGACGTTTACTGCTAAAGTGAGAAGGAGCAATTCGTGGCGGCAAGCGCCAGTTCAGCGGCTCCCGTGGTAAAACGTGGCGTTGCCCCCCTTCGGGCTGGTCATGGGCACTCATTCTTTCTTCGCCGGCTGCATTCCCTGACCGGCATCATTCCGGTGGGCGCGTTTCTCTTCGAGCATATTCTGATCTCAAACGCCACAGCCATCTCTGGCCCGGAAGCTTACGCGCGCCAGGTGAGTTTTCTGGCGAATCTTCCGCTCGTATTTCTGCTGGAGTTGTTCGGAATCTGGCTGCCCATCCTATTTCACGCGCTCTACGGTTTTTACATCTGGTACCGCGGCGAATCGAATGTGGGCGAGTATCCCTGGACGGGCAACTGGATGTATGCAGCGCAGCGCTGGACGGGGGGCATCGCCTTTGCCTACATCCTCTGGCACACCTACACGATGCGGTTTACCGGGATCGATCTTCATCAATATCCCGGCGCTTCATTCGGCAAGGTACAGGTGGAGGTTTTTCAGACCCCGCTGTTGCTGTTCTACGTGGTGGGGCTGATTGCGGCCTCGTGGCACTTCGCCTACGGAATCTGGTTGTTCTGCGCGAAGTGGGGGATTATCTCGGGCGATAAGGCGCGCAAGCGATTTCTGGTGGTGTGCATCGCTTTCTTTTTTGTGCTGAGCGGCGCGGGGATAGCCAGCCTTACATCATTCAGATCGCGTCCGCAGCAGCCAACCAGCGGTTTCATGCAAATTCAAGTTACCGGTACCGAAAACTAGGGCCGAATACGATGGCAACTACTCCGAAGATCATCGTGGTGGGTGGGGGGCTGGCGGGCCTGGCGGCGGTTATCAAGATCGCCGAGATGGGAGGACATGTGGACCTGTTCTCCATCGTGCCGGTGAAGCGTTCGCACTCGGTGTGCGCCCAGGGCGGGATCAACGCGGCCAAGAATCTTAAGGGCGAAGGCGATTCGACCTGGAAGCATTTTGACGACACAATTTACGGCGGCGACTTTCTAGCCAATCAACCTCCGGTGAAAACCATGTGCGAGGCCGCCCCGGGAATCATCGATCTGCTGGATCGCATGGGCGTTCCCTTCAACCGCACTCCCGAAGGACTACTGGATTTTCGCCGCTTCGGAGGCACGCTGTACAACCGCACCGCCTTTGCAGGAGCGACCACCGGGCAGCAATTGCTTTACGCTCTCGACGAGCAGGTGCGGCGGCATGAATCGGATGGCAAGGTAAGCAAGTTCGAGCATTGGGAGTTCCTTTCGGCGGTGCTCGACTCGCAGGGAGTCTGCCGCGGTATTTGCGCCATGGATCTGCACTCGATGGAAGTACGCACCTTCCCAGCGGACGCGGTCATTATGGCGACGGGCGGCAACGGTGCGATTTTTGGCAAATCCACCAATTCGGTCGTCTGTACGGGATCGGCGCAGTCCGCTCTATACCAGCAGGGAGCATTCTACGCGAACGGAGAGTTTATCCAGGTTCATCCCACCTGCATTCCCGGGGAGGATAAGTTGCGCCTGATGTCGGAGTCGGCGCGCGGCGAAGGCGGGCGGGTGTGGGTTCCGAAGACTCCGGGCGAGAAACGCGATCCGAAGTCAATTCCGGAGAGCCAACGCTGGTACTTTCTGGAAGAGTGGTATCCCAAGTATGGCAACCTGGTGCCGCGCGACGTTGCGACCCGAGCTATTTTCAAGGTTGTGTTCGAGAACAAACTGGGCATCGACGGCAAGCCCATGGTTTATCTGGACCTGACGCATATCGACCGGAAGATTCTCGACCGCAAGCTTGAGGGTATCCTAGAGATTTACGAAAAATTTGTGGGCGACGATCCGCGGGACACGCCCATGAAGATTTTTCCCGGCATGCATTACACCATGGGCGGCTTGTGGGTGGACTTCAATCAGGCTACCAACATCCCGGGAATTTTTGCCGCGGGCGAGTGCGAATATCAATATCATGGCGCCAACCGGCTGGGCGCCAATTCGCTGGTGTCTTGTATCTTCGGGGGATTTACGGCCGGGCCCAACGCCGTGCGCTACGCGCAGAACCTTGCGGCCGCGCCCAGCAATGGCCACTTCGAGGCCGAGAAGAAAAAGCAGGAGCAGGACAATGCGCTTCTCATGAAAAATGAGGGCGATGAGAATCCGTTCCGGCTATGGCGCGAGTTGGGCGAATTGATGACGGAAAATTGCACCGTCATCCGCTACAACAAGAACCTGGAAGCCACCGATGCGAAGCTGGTGGAGTTGCTGGCGCGCTTCCAGCGGGTGAATCTGAGCGATCGGACGCAGTGGGCGAATACATCGGTGGTTTTTACCCGGCAACTTTACAACATGCTGCAGCTCTCACGCGTAATTGTGCAAGGCGCGGCGATGCGCGACGAATCCCGCGGAGCGCACTACAAGCCCGATTTTCCGGAGCGCGACGACAAAAACTGGCTGAAGACAACGAAAGCGACATTTTCGCCGGAGAACGACGCCCCGCGCTTCGAATTTGAGCCGGTGGATACGTCGCTGATTCCGCCGCGGGCGAGGAAGTACTGATGGACGGATGCAGGTATTGTGCCGACACCATGCAATGGTATGCATCCTTCCCTGCGCTCACGATGATAAGGGGTTTGAACGAGAGTCCAGGGGCTAAAAGCTAATGGCTGATTCAAAAACTGTCCTCTTCAAAATCCGCCGCCAGGATACGCCAACCGCCGAGCCGCGGTGGGAGGAATTCGAACTCGCCTGGCATCCGGGGATGAACGTGATCTCCTCGATGATGGAGATCGCCCGCAATCCGGTGACCCGCGACGGCAAGCCGACGACGCCCGTTACCTACGACTCGAATTGCCTGGAGGAAATCTGCGGTTCCTGCGCGATGCTGATCAATGGCAAGGCCCGCATGGCCTGTTCGGCTCTGATTGACAACCTGGAAAAGCCCATTACTCTCGAACCGCTCTCCAAATTTCCCGTGGTTCGCGATCTCGCCGTGGACCGGAGCGTCTTATTCGAGAATCTCAAGGCGGTGAAAGCCTGGGTACCGATTGATGGCACCTATGACCTGGGCTCCGGCCCTCGCATGAGCATGCAGGAGCAGGAGGTTGCCTATCCGCTTTCCAATTGCATCTCGTGCTGCTGCTGCATGGAGGTCTGCCCGCAATTCAACGAGCATACCGGCTTTGTGGGCGCGGCCACTATCTCACAGGTACGACTGTTCAACACACATCCCACCGGGGCATCGCTCAAACGCGAACGCTTGTCCGCTCTGATGGGCGACGGCGGCATTCAGGAATGCGGTTATGCGCAGAACTGCGTGGAAGCCTGCCCGAAGGAGATTCCGCTCACCCGTTCGATTTCGCAAGTCAGTGGCGAAGTGATGAAGCAAGCCCTGGGTGACCTTTTCCGGCAATAAATTTTGTCAATCCACGGCTACCCGTTGGTGCCATTACCAAGCATTACTACTGCCGGTAACTTCAAATATTCCAGTTGGATATAGCCATCTTGTCAACCGCCGCTTTAGACGGCCAGCAAACTGCAACGTGAGATTACGAGGTAATTGAGAGTTGGGTCACTGCGGTAATCAGCGAGGGCGAACGCAGATGTCCCGGTTCTTGAATTCGTAACGAACAGCGAATTACCTTGGTTTTTTCGGTGATTGAATGTAAATTACCCCCTGCTTTGGGCGCCCCAAGGCAGTAGCGGGAGTAGAGGCCACTTCGTGAACAGCAAATCAAACCCCCGGCTGGTTCTAATTTTGATGGCAATCGCATCCTGCTGCGTACCCGGATTCGGGCTGCATAGCGTCACTCATCCTATACGGCATTCGGCACGGCACCGGCGTCACCTGGGCATTCTTTGGAATCCGCTCTTCAAGCCGACGCATGAATCTTTGCTTCGCCAGAATGAAGAAGTAGATCGCCTGGAATTGCCCCGCATTCAAGACGACGACGAACTCGATGCCCTGAAAATGAGCGGGGCTTTGCTGCCCATTCACGAGGGTGAGACGTTGCACTTCGATCCACGGCTCAAACCGGAACGGCGCTATTGCCGGCCGTGGACGCGGGACTTTGTGGAAGACATCAGTCAAGCGTACTACAAGGAATTTCATGCCCAATTGCAGGTGAATTCCGCGGTGCGCACGGTGAAGGACCAGCACCGGTTGCGCCGCCACAATCGCAATGCAGCCCCGGAGAGCGGAGAAACCGCGTCTTCCCACCTGGCGGGCATCACGGTGGACTTACAACGGCGCGGCATGACCACGGCGCAGATCGAGTGGATGGAACAGTATATGGTTCCGCTGCAGGCCCAGGGCCTGGTGGAACCGGAAGAAGAGCGCCATCAGTGGGTCTTCCACATCATGGTCTCGGACCGTTATGAAGGCTGGCGGGCTTCGAATATTCTAGTCGCGGGCCGATCACAAGAGCCATCGCCCGCGATCGACCAAACCACCTTGCCGGTTGTCTACCGGGCATCGAGTCCTAGCCTCGCACCACTGTCCGTTTCCTGGGTCGAACAAGAGCCCTAGTTCGCCGCCAACTCCAGCCATCGCGCTACACTGCGAGAATCATGATCGTTCTTATGGCGGGATTGCCCGGTTGCGGAAAATCCACCCTGGCCCGAACGCTAGCCAAACGAACCTCGGGAGCCTTGCTCGACAAGGACGTAATCCGCCAGGCGCTGTTCGCCCCGGAAGACATCGAATATTCCATTGAGCAGGACAACTTCTGTCAGGAGATCATGCTCGAGGCGGCCGCGCACCTACTTTCCAAAAACCAAAAGCGCTACGTTTTTCTCGATGGCCGCCCATTCTCCCGCTACTTGCAGATTGAACAGGCGATTCAAGCCGCCGAAATCCTTCATCAACCCTGGCGAATTTTGGAATGCGTTTGCTCCGAAGCAAGTGCCCGCCACCGGATCGAAGCACAATCCGCGCCCGGCGATCACCCCGCCCGCAATCGCGACTTCGAACTTTACCTGCGCGTGAAGGCACAGTTTGAAGAGATCACCCTGCCGAAAACCGTGATCGATACCGACCATCCTTTAGAACTCTGCGTCGATCTTGCCCTCATGTCGTTGTCTGCTTGACCCGGCGGGTTGCAACGGGTCAGTAACGCTTCCGCTTCCCCCAGAGAGGCACGAGGAAGCCAGTTTGTCGTAAAATCCAGACGGTCATCAAAAATCACATCAAGGATTTTCCATGCGTCGCACTGCCCTGCTGTTCGCAGCGAATCTCGTGCTATCTACGTTCTGCTGGTCGCAGGCCACACCGGCCGCGAAACCAGCGCCGAAGCCCGCACCTAGGCCAGCGGCAGCCGGCCCGACTGCCATTATCCAAACTACCGCTGGCAACCTGACTTGCGTCTTGTTTCCGAAAGTCGCGCCTATCGGCGTGACTAATTTTATCGGCCTCGCCAAAGGCACCAAGGACTGGACCAGCCCCGTCACGCACCAGAAAAAGCATGGCGAGCCGCTGTATAACGGCACGATATTTCATCGGGTGATTCCCGAGTTCATGATTCAGGGCGGCGATCCGGCTGGAACCGGCGCGGGAGATCCCGGTTACGCGTTTAAGAACGAGACTTCCCCGTCGGTGCTCTTTGATCGTCCCGGCCGTCTCGCCTACGCCAACGCCGGCCCCGACACCAATGGCTCGCAATTTTTCATCACCGAGGTTCCCGTTTCCCAGCTCAACGGGGGCTACACCATCTTCGGCCAATGCGACGACGTGAGCGTCGAACTGGTAAAAAAAATCGCCCGCATGCCGCGTAACGCCAATGACTTTCCCAATCACCCCGTAAAAATCATTCACATTCGGATTGTAGCGGCGCCATCAGTCCGTCGGGCAGTAGCCAAGCCGGCGGTCGCCAAACCAACGCCCAAGAAAATGGACCAATAATCCGTGTGGCGCGGACACTCTTGTCCGCGCATACATAGGCGTGCGAGATTTATATCCCGAAAGGACCTCATGACCCGCCAACCTGGAACCTATGCCGTGTTGAATACCACCGAAGGAGCCGTCGTCTGCCGCCTGTTCGAAAAAGAGGCGCCTAAAACTGTGGCTAACTTCACCGATCTCGCGGAAGGCAAGCGGGAGTGGACGCATCCCGTCGGCCGCAAGAAGAGTAAAGACCGGCTCTACGACGGCACCATCTTTCACCGCGTTATTCCCAATTTCATGATTCAGGGCGGCGACCCGGCTGGTACCGGTATGGGTGGCCCCGGCTACCAGTTTGAGGACGAGACGAAAGGCTCGCCGCATAAATTCGACAAGGCCGGCAAGCTTGCGATGGCCAATGCCGGGCCGAACACCAACGGCTCGCAGTTTTTCATTACGGTTGCGCCGACCAGCTGGTTGACCGGCAATCACACCATCTTCGGTGAAGTGGTCGAGGGTCAAGACGTGGTGGAGAAGATCGTCAACGTTCCTCGCAGTCGCCAGGACAAGCCCAACCAAGATGTCGTGTTGAAGTCGGTAGAAATCGAGAGAGTGTGAGCTTGTCTCAGGCGCAGGGACAACCGTTCCCGAGCCGCAACCAAGTTCTGATTTTGGAGTGTCGCCCACTCTTCGCGATGCACCGCTGCAGCGTCTTACGTAAGACCTAAAGGAGGCGGTGGACCGGCAACGTCCTTTGCGATTAGCCGAGCCACTCTGGATTGTGGAAGGTTCCGTCGAAGGTGTGAGACGTCTTGTAAAGTTCCCACTGGCCGTTTTTGGCGGCGTCAGCGGTCTTTGCCAGAAGCGCGGCAACCTGTTCGCGGCCCAGGGGTTTAAAGTTGCGGGCCACGCCCAACGCCTGCTTGAGAATTTCCATGGAGTCGCAACCGGTGATGACTACGCTCGTCGGCAGACTCATGGCATAGTGCAAGCAATCCGCAGGCGTCGCCGTTTTGCTCTTCAGAATCAACCCATCGCCCATGGACTTCATGCCCAGCACGCCGATATTGTGCTCCAACAAAACCGGGAGCACTTTCTTTTCGAAGCTGTCGAAATGGGCGTCCATGAGGTTCAACGGCATTTGTACGGAGTTCAGCGTAAAGTCATGGGCAAACGCCGTATTTAGCATTTTGAGGTGAGTATCGGGGCTCTTGTGTCCGGTAAAGCCGATATAGCGAATTTTGCCCTGCTTGCGCGCTTCAACGGCGGCTTCCATGCCTCCGCCGACGCCGAAAATGCGATCGGGATCGGTATCGCGGATCACTTCATGAAACTGCAGTAGATCGATGGTATCGGTCTGCAAACGGCGCAGCGAATCCTCGATCTGGCTGGCGGCCGCTTTACTGGTCTGGCCATCGATTTTGGTCATTAAAAAAGCCTTCTTGCGGTAGCCATCGCGCAAGGCCTTGCCCATGCGGACTTCGCTCTGGCCGTCGTTGTAATCCCAGCAATTGTCGAGGAAGTTGATTCCCTCATCGAGCGCGGTGCGCACGATGCGAAGGCTTTCCGCTTCATCGAGTCCTGAAAAGCCAATGTGATATCCGCCCAGCCCAATGCAGGAGACCTTCTCGCCGGTATTGCCCAAGGTGTGATAAGGGATGCCGTTTCGCACTTCGGCTGACCAGGCTCGGGGCAGCAGACTGCTGACTACGGCGGTTCCAACCGCCGTGCCCAGGAATCGGCGGCGGGTCATTTCGTTGTGGGCTGGTTCGCCGGGATTGGGGGAGTCGAGAGTGTTCATAGCAACCTCCGTGGGATGGAGCGATTATGGTACATCTTCGATGGAAAATTCCACTGCTATGCGGGTTCCAAGCTGGGAAGCGCTCTCGGCCGGTTCCGCCGTGGATTTCGACTATCGCCATTGAAATCGCCAAGCCAAGGCCGAAGCCCGCGGTGACACAGGACGGGACGCCGATGCTGCAGCCGCTGGCGATTGCGGTGATTGGGGGATTCTGATTTCGATGGTGCCTGTCGGTGGTGGTGACGCCGGCGGCGAATTATTTTATGGCTCGCTGAGCCAATGATTGATGGCCGTTGCCAGATCGTCTTGATTACCGCATGGTTCGAGGATTTCTCCATCGGCCTGTACAGGAGAGATGCAGAACCCGTCCTCAATATCCTCCCAATAGATAACTTCATCTCCTCGACGGGCGACGACAACGAGTTGCACGAGCCTGCCAAATCGCCGGATTGGAGCTCGATAAGGTTCGATCGCAAATTGCCGAAACAATGCTGCCTGTCGCTCGCTACAACTCGCGAGGTCCAATACGCGCGGACAAGAGTGTCCGCGCCACACGGAGCTAAACGCCGATGACGGCGACGAGTTCTTTGACCGCGGCAGCGCTTTTGTCGAGGGCGGCCTTTTCTTCGGCAGTCAGCTTGATTTCGATGATTTGCTCCAGGCCTTTGGCTCCCAGCTTGCAGGGCACGCCGACGTAGAGGCCTTTGATTCCATACTCGCCCTCGAGATAGGCGGCGCAGGGGAGAATTTTCTTTTTGTCCTTGAGGATGGCCTCGACCATTTCGGTGACGGCGGCGCTGGGCGCGTAGTAGGCGCTGCCGGTCTTGAGGTACTTCACGATCTCTGCGCCGCCGTCGCGGGTGCGCTGCACGAGGGCTTCGAGGCGGTCTTTTTGAATCAATTCAGTAATCGGAATGCCGGCGACGGTGGAGTAGCGAGGGAGCGGGACCATGGTGTCGCCGTGGCCGCCGAGGACGAAGGCGGTGACGTTTTCCACGCTGACTTTGAGTTCGTCGGCGATGAAGGCACGGAAGCGTGCGGAATCGAGCACGCCTGCCATGCCGATAACCCGCTCGCGCGGCAGGCCACCCATTTTGTAGGCGGCCTGGGCCATGGCGTCGAGGGGATTCGAGACGATGATCAGAATGCAGTTCGGCGAGTGCCGGACGGCCTTGCTGACCACGTCTTTCATGATTTTGTGGTTGGTATTGAGCAGGTCGTCGCGGCTCATGCCAGGCTTGCGCGGAATGCCGGCGGTGATGACGACGATGTCGGAGTTCGCAGTGTCAGCGTAGTCGTTGGTGCCCAGCACGTAGGAATCGCGCTTCTCGATGGGCATGGCTTCGAGCAGATCGAGAGCTTTGCCTTGCGGAACGCCTTCGATGATGTCAATGAGGACGACGTCAGCGAGTTCCTTGGAGGCGATCCAATGGGCTGCCGTGGCGCCTACGTTGCCGGAACCTACGATGGAAACCTTCTTGCGCATTAGAAACCCCTTTGGCCTCGCGGATGAATGCGGAATTTAAACGTCAAAATCTCGGCCACAGACTTTCACAGATTTCTCGGATGAAAATCATTCGCTTGATCCGGGGCAATCCGTGTGATCCGTGGTTGCTTCACTTCATGTTTTCCACCATGTAATTGGCGAATTCGCTGGTCTTTACTTTGGTGGCGCCTCCCATCAGGCGCTCGAAGTCATAGGTTACTTTCTTCTGCTCGATGGTACGTTCCATGCTGGTTTCGATGAGGTCGGCGGCTTCGTTCCATCCCAGAAAGCGGAACATCATCACGCCCGACAAGATCACCGAGCCAGGATTGATCACATCTTTATCGGCATATTTCGGCGCGGTGCCGTGCGTGGCCTCAAAGATGGCATAACCGTCGCCGACGTTCGCGCCGGGCGCGATGCCAAGGCCGCCCACCTGGGCAGCGCAGGCGTCCGAGATGTAGTCGCCATTCAAGTTAGGGCACGCCAAGACCGAGTATTCCTCTGGACGAGTAACGATCTGCTGAAAGATGGAATCGGCAATACGATCGTTGATCATTAGCTTTCTCTTCCACGCACCCTTGCCATGGGTGGGATAGATCGCGTCAAGAATGGACTTTACTTCCTTGTTTATCGACTGGCGAAACTCGGGTGGGGCGAATTCCATGCCCGGTTCGATTGCCGATGCATTCTCTTCGACGGTTAGATTCGGATTCTTGTCTTTGTTGTCGAGGATCCAGCTCTCGCGCTCGGTGACGACATGCTGGCGGAATTGCTCGGTGGCCAGTTCGTATCCCCATTTGCGGAAGGCGCCTTCGGTGAATTTCTGGATGTTGCCCTTGTGCACCAGAGTCACGCTCTTGCGGCCGCTGCTCAGGGCAAATTCGATGGCCATGCGGACCAGTCGCTTGGTGCCGGTAATCGAAATGGGCTTGATGCCGACGCCGGAGTCAAGGCGAATCTGCTTTTTGCCGCCCTTCAGCATGTCTTTGTTGAGGAACTCGATGAGTTTCGCAACCTCGGGAGTTCCCTCCTCCCATTCGACGCCGGCGTACACGTCTTCGGTATTCTCGCGATAGATGACGACATCCATGCGCTCGGGATGTTTGACCGGAGAGGGCGTGCCTTTGTAATACTTTACCGGGCGAATGCAGGAATAGAGATCGAGGACCTGGCGCAGGGTAACATTCAGCGACCGGATGCCGCCACCGACGGGCGTGGTCAGCGGCCCTTTGATCGCGACCCGCAAATCACGAATGGCGGTAACGGTATCATCGGGGAGCCAGTTATCGAACCTAGCTTTGGCTTTTTCTCCGGCGAAGACTTCATACCAAACGACGCGGCGCTTGGCTTTGTAGGCTTTCTCCACGGCGGCGTCGAAGACGCGAACCGAAGCCTTCCAGATATCGCGGCCCGTGCCATCGCCTTCGATGAACGGGATAAGCGGATTGACAGGTACGTGGTAGCGGCCTTCGCTGTAGCTGATGGAGGCGCCGCCCGCCGGCACCGGCGATCCATTGTAAGAAGCGGTCATTCAGACTCCTCAACGATCGGAAATCAAAACTCGCCATTATAAAGGTTTCTGCGCATGGGCGGAAATCGGTTTGCGAGTGTGCTCTGCCGAAAGCCAAAATGCGGTAACCGAGGAAGCCATGAAGTATCACGAAAATTCGGTTATGGAAAGATGCGGTTGAAGATCGCTCTTACCTCCGCTCCACTTTGCAGGATTGCGCTATCCAGCCCACCGGGAAATGTGCAGCCTAGAGTTTGCGCAGTCAGGCGCTGGGTGACTTCAGAGGCATGCTCGGTGGAAGGCAGCCATTTGCGTGCGCGGCCAACGACGACGCGCACCATGTGCTCGACGGTGCGCAGGAGTTCAGCCGCATGGTCAAGGGTGGCAGCGTCGGGCTTCTCGAGCAGGCCGGCGGCGGCGCAACGCCAGATGCGGTCGCGAAGGGTGCCGTTTTTTTTCCCTACGCTATGCTGAATAAGCAGAAATGCCGTGATGAAATCAATGTCATAGGTCGCGCCCGGCGAGGCTTTGAAGCTGTTCCCGGGAGCCTCGGCTGACTCAAGCTTGTGACGCATCTCACGTACCAAATCGCGAAATGTCGAGTCATCCGCAAAACGCCGAAACAGCTCATCCGTAGCCGCTTTGGCTCTGCCGGCAACCAGCTTTGATCCGGCCACGAAGCGCAACTTGGTATAGGAGAGAGCCTCCCAGGGTTGAGCCTCGCGCTCAAAGTACGCGGCCAGTTGCGGGGAAGAGATCAGCAACTCGCCCTCGCTGCCCCGAGGCCGCAGCCGGGTATCCACCGGAAAAACCATTCCATTGCGAGTGTATGCGGAGAGTGCCTGCATAATTTGTTCCACGGCCTTGAGCAACTCAGGGGCGCTTTCGTCATCGCAGATGAAAAGGAGATCGGCGTCAGAGAGCACGTCGAATTCTCCGCTGCCCAGACGGCCCAAGGCCATGACGGCCAGACCATCAGGAGCGCCGGCAATAGCGAAAGCCGCCGCGATGGCATCCTCGGCCGCCAGAGTGGTTGAGGAGAAAGAGGTATAGGCATCGCGCTGTTCGATGAGGTCGCGAGTGCCGGCGGCGAGTATGCGATGGCGAAACTGCTGGCGCAGCATCGACAGCTTGTCACTATAGGATGCGGCCGAATTTCCGAGATAAGAAAAGACCGGATCGCTCGCTGCCCGGCCCAATCCGAGAGAGACGTCGAAAAGGTATCCACTGCCGGTGGGCGAGGCCTCGATCAGATCCGAGAGAGTTGTAATCTCTTCGGAATGCCGCACCAGAATGTCAGTAAGGTATTCGCTGGCATCGAACAGCCTAAGAGCGCGGGTTACCGCCTCTGGATTGCGAAGCATGGCCGCATAGCGCTCGGAACTGGAGAACGCGGACCAGAGAAAGCGAAGAAGGTTGGCGCGGCCGTGCGCGGTGAGGTTGGCTTGCGCAATGATATCGCGCAATGCCGGCGAATCAACCGCAAGCCGGGCCAGGATTTCCTGATCTGACTGATCGGACGCTCCGGGTTCGAGTAGGCCGCGCAGTTCGAAGGGAGTATCTGGCACATCGTGGCGAAGCTGGCGGGCCTGCTGGTCATAAACAATCCGGTGGTAGATTTCCGCAACTGCCTGCATGCGCCGCTGCACTAAGCCGACTGGATCGCTCCCGTCGCTTTGACCGGGCACATAGCCTTCCATGGCCCGCTGGATAATGCGCAGGTCGCGGTCGCCGGCAGGGAGACGATGGGTCTGCTGGCCCTGCCGGAGTTGCAGACGATGTTCGAGATGGCGCAGAAATTCGTAGGCGCTGGCCAGGTCGTGAAATTCTTTTCCGGTGAGATGGTGTTTGTCGTGCAGCTTTTGCAGCGAGAATAGCGTGCCGCCGGAGCGCAGCCAGGGTTCCGCGCCACCATAGACGCGTTGCAGGCACTGAACCAGGAATTCGATATCGCGAATGCCGCCGGGATCCACTTTTACGTTAATGCTTTCGCCACGCGGTTCGAGAGCGGGCAACTGGTGGCGGCGGGCGTGCATTTTTTCCCGGGCCATGAGCGCGGTTTTGATGGCGGCGAAGTTGATTCCCGCCGCGTAAACATCGGGTTGAACGGAGCGAATGAATTGCCGCGCCAGGGCAGTGTCTCCCGCCGAACAGCGAAGCTTGATGAGCGCCTGGCGCTCCCAGTCGTGAGCTTCCTGGGAGTAGTAATCCAGCGCGTGCGAGAGACTGACCGCGAGTTCTCCTTCTCCTCCCTGCGGGCGCAGGCGAAGGTCGATGCGGTATGCCGGACCTTCCGGAGTGACCTTGGAAAGAATCTCCGTCACCTGTTGCGCCAGACGAATGAAAAACTCGCGATTCGACAGGGTTGCCTGGGGCGGGGCTTCGCCATCGCCAAAGATAAACATCAGATCAATATCCGAGCTGTAGTTCAGTTCGCTGCCGCCCAGTTTGCCGAGTGCCAGGACGGAGAATGGGGTAGTCACGAAGCGGCCTTCGCGGTCGGTATGCTGGGGCGCGTCGTAGCGATGCAACAGTTGCGTTTCGGCGTCGCGCAGAGCTTGCTCGATAAGAACGTCGGCCAAAGCGGAAATCTCGGCGGTCGTCTCGGCAAGTGGGGCGATCTTGAGGACGTCACGCAAAAGGATTCGAATGTATTCCCTGCGCTTGAAGCGGGATAGCAGGAGTGAACCATCCGATTCGAAGGAGCGGGAGCGGTAGCGCGCCAAGGCTTCGTGAAATTCCTCGCGGGAGAAACTGCGGTCAAGATTTTTTTCGCGCAGAAGCGATGTCAACAGATCGGTGTTCTGCAACAAAGTCTCCCCAAGAAACCGGCTGTGGCCAAAGACGACGATGGCGTAGTGCGCGAGCGAGTGGTGTTGTTCGATCAGCGGCAGAATTTCCGGAAGATCAATCAGGCGCTCGAAAAACATGATGGCGGCGTCGGGATCGGGAGAATCGCTCAGTAGAGCGGGTAACGAAGTGGCGAGTTTAGGAGACAGCCGCTGAAGGGTTGCCTGGAGCACGGGGGCGGCGGCGAAGCTGTTCTGAAAAGAAATCCGGATTTGCCGGGTTCGGAAGGAATCGGGCGTTCCAGACGGGCTTACCGCCTCCGGAGAAGGTTGGCTGCCCGAAGTTGCATCAGGGTGCGGCGGCCGATTTGGACCGCTTGGCGGTTTGCTGGAAGACAAGGCGCTGGACCCGGAAAATCAGCATAGCATGGCGGATGCGGACTTCGCGGACCACGGAAAATAGCGAGATCTTGAGGATGATGCCAACTTCGGAACCGCGCGATGAGTATTCAGCCGCACACCCTCACCAGCGGCGGGTGCCAAATGTTTTGCGAACGCCGACTGTGTTGTAACGTCCCCACGGTCCATTGGGACCGAGATCCGCGGTTCCGAGATTGCGGTCACGGGCGCCGAGGCGGTCGAACAGAAAATGCTGCGTTACCCGCAGCTCGAAGCCCTTGCCCAGATAAACTCCCGCCCCCCAGGAATGCTCAACTCCGATGGCATCAAAGGACCAGGTGTACAGCGTTTGGGGAATATTTTTGCCGAAGAGAAAGTTGGGCGCGCCGAACAGCTCGAATCGCCGGAAAACGCCCCGTCCAAAGGGGCGGACCTCGAGCAATCCTGACAGCATGTAGCGCGCGAACTCGCTGCACGGGGCGTTGACCCCGCCGAACTGGCCGGCACTGGCGGCGCACAGGTTGGGGTCGATCTCATTGTGGGGAGGAGCCAAATCAAACTGCGCAAATCCGTAAAAAGTGTCGCGGGGAAAAAACATGCGTTCGGAGGGCGCATTCGCATTGGAAGGAGTGTCCGAAGATGTGGCATTCTGTTGCGCCGCTGCCAAGTTTGGAAGTATGAACAGAACAAGGAATAACCAACACTTCATGAATCCTCCGGAGTAACTTCGAAATATGGGAGAATGCTCTCGAACCGAAAATGGAGCATCATTGTACTCTGAGCGCTTTAAACCTCAGCCGAACATTCAAAAGTGGATTGACAATCGAGACCAGTGGAAGGGGTATACTCCTGGTGAATTTGGCGATCCCCACGTTGAACCGTTGCAATGTTATAAGGTCAAGAAATGTCCGCTGAAAAGCGACTGCAAGAGCTAGGGCTCGTTCTTCCTGAATTGTCGGCGCCGGTGGCAAACTACGTTCACGCGGTACGAACCGGAAACCTGCTGTTTCTGGCGGGTAAAGGGCCAGCTGGGGCAGCCGGGAAGGTCGGGGCCCGATTCTCAGTCGACCAGGGATATGAATTCGCGCGGCAGGTGGGTCTGTTGTTGTTGGCGGCCATGCGACAGGAACTGGGAAGCCTCGACCGGGTGAAAAAGGTCGTCAAGATTTTGGGCTTCGTGAACGGGACGCCGGAATTTCAGGAGCATCCCAAGGTGATTAACGGTTGCTCCGACCTGATGGTGAATGTGTTCGGAGATCGCGGACGCCATGCCAGAACAGCTCTCGGAGCCGGATCGCTGCCGTTTCAGATTCCGTTGGAAATTGAAGCGATTGTTGAGGTTGACGACTAGCTCTATTGAAATGAGGAGGCATTATGAAGATTGCGCCTAATGGAAGGCTCTATCGACTGTTATCTTTGGGGGTGCTGATCTTAGTGGTCACGCAGGCTTTCGCAGCTTCCAGTGTTTATGACTTCACTTTGCCATCCATCGATGGCCAACCCATGCCTCTCGCCGATTTTAAAGGCAAAGTAGTTCTGATTGTCAACGTCGCCAGCAAATGCGGATTCACTCCGCAATACAAGGGCTTGGAAGCGCTATACGAGAAATACAAGGATCAAGGCTTCGTGATTCTGGGCTTCCCCGCCAACAACTTTGGATCGCAGGAGCCGGGGACTAACCAGGAAATCAAGACGTTCTGCTCGACCAAATACGCGGTGAGCTTCCCGATGTACGCCAAGGTTTCAGTGAAGGGAGCGGACCAGACGCCGCTCTATCAATTCCTGACTGCCAAGGCAGATCCTAGCCACAGCGGTGACATCAAGTGGAACTTTACAAAGTTTCTCGTGGGACGGGACGGCCGGGTGGTGGACCGCTTCGAGTCGGCCGTCACTCCAGATTCGCCGGAAGTGGTTTCAGCGGTCGAGAAGGAGCTGACAAAGTAGCCAGCGGGGAGGTTACTGAGGAGAGATTCTCCCTCGGGAAAACACCTTAAGCGAGGGCTGGTTTCTACGCAAATCCGTATTGCGGACTTCTATTACTGTGATAAGTTGGATTTATAGATAATATAAATCCATTAGTTGCATCACTTTACGTTTGGCAACCATCTTGCATATAACCAGTCCCGGAGAGCGCCAAGCCTATGGGACAAGAGGTATCGGTATCGTATCAAGCGGTGAAGAGCAAGGTTTACAAGCTGATTGACGCCATGGTCGAGGATATGAAGAACCAGGGTGACGTTCAGGAATCCATGAAGCGGTGGTGGAAGCTGATTCATCCGGCAGACCGCCCGATCGCTCGGAAATACCTGGTCAGTGTCTTGCAAAAGTCGAATGCCACGCTGGAAGCGATCACGGACGGTTTAGGAGTGTTTCAGGAGTTCGAAGCTGGAGTTGATCCCGTAACGATCAAGCCGCAACGGATGCAAGCCTCCTCCCACGTTCTATCGCCTATGTAGAGATTGTGGAAATGGCTACTAATTGTCAGGAGCGAAAAGCTCCTGATTTTTTTTTGCCTGCGACTCGGGCCAGTCCGATATTGCGCAAACCTCAGGACATGACAGTGCCCCCGCAGATGTTAAACGCCTGGCCGGTGATGGCGGCGGAGATGTCACTGGCCAGCAAGACTGCCATGGGCACGATCTCCTCCGGATCTAAACGCCTGCCGATCGGCGTAAGGTGCGATTCCAGTTGCTCAAGGCTGATGCCCAGGCGGTTGGCGTCATAACGGATCCGCGCCTCATTCAACACGGTGCGCACCGGTCCAGGGCAGATGGCATTAACCGTAATGTGATTTCCCGCGAGTTCGAGCGCCAGGCAACGGGTAAGTCCCAGAAGCCCGTGTTTGGACGCGGAATAAGCGATGCCGTCGACCATACCGATCTTGCTGACGATAGAAGCGATATTCAGGATTCTCCCCGACCCTTTTTTCAGCAGGACGGGAACGACCGCCTTGCAAAAATAATAGGGAGCGGAAAGGTTCAAGGCGAGCGAGTAACTCCAGAAATCGTCATCAAAATGGACCAGCGGGGCTGGCTTTAGACTGCTGCCGGCTCCGGCATTATTGACCATGATATCGAGGGAGCCGAACTCCTTGAGCACCGCGTCCACAACCCGGGCGGGCGCGGCCGGATCTGAGAGATCAGCCGGAATCGACAAACATCTGCCGCCCTGGCCGTTGATCTCCTGCTCGAGCGATGCCAACTCGCCCACGGTGCGGGCGGTAGCGCCGACCGAAGCGCCCTCTTTGGCAAAACCCAGGGCGATGGCGCGCCCGATACCGCGGCCGGCTCCGGTAACTATCGCAACCTTCTCGTCCAGCATCTTCGCATCCACAGTTGATCTCCTCGGGGAGTTGTAAGGATAGCCGTGTGAAGCGGATTTCGTCCATTGTTGAGCTCGCGTCGTTCGTGGCTCAAGATCAAAGCCTTAACCGCAGAGCACGCTGAGAATAGACACTGAAGCCGCCAAGAAATTCCTGAGGAACGAATTTGGACACTATGCTCTGCGAGCTTGGCCGAAGTTTTTGCGATCTTCGCGGTTAAGGGCTCTTCATGAGGAAGATGAAAACCCCAAGGCACTAAAAGTCAGGCCGGAATACAGGAATAGGAGATATACGCGAATACCACGCCGGAGGTTCCACCATACCTTGAGGATTCCTGGGCAGCCGGACGGCACTTCTCTCACAGAAGTTCATAAGTCGGGTGCCCAAGTGAGCCCGCTGAAACAAGAACCCCGTACAAGCTGAGCTTGGACCGGAAACCCACCTGGGACTCGCCTCCTGAGGATAGAAAGAACCTCTAAATGTCGTAATACAAGGCGAACTCGTAGGGATGCGGCCGCAGGCGAATCGCATCCACTTCCTTCGTACGTTTGTAATCGATGTAGGTGCTCAGCAATTCTTCAGTAAATACATCGCCCTTCAGCAGAAAAGCGTGGTCTTTCTCGAGGTCGTCCAGCGCGTCCTCCAAGGATCCAGGCATGGAGGGCACTTTGGCCAATTCTTCCGGGCCGAGATCGTAAATATCTTTATCCAGCGGCTGACCGGGGTCAATCTTGTTTTCCACTCCATCCAGGCCGGCCATAAGCATGGCAGCAAAGGCCATGTAGGGGTTACAACTGGGGTCGGGCGGCCGGAACTCGACGCGCTTGGCTTTGGGCGACGCGGAGTACATGGGAATGCGGCAGGCAGCTGAGCGATTGCGGCGCGAGTAAGCCAGATTGACCG
The DNA here is from genome assembly GCA_963834075.1 of uncultured Acidobacteriaceae bacterium. Lineage (GTDB taxonomy): Bacteria > Acidobacteriota > Terriglobia > Terriglobales > Acidobacteriaceae > PALSA-270. The sequence continues at coordinate 202,378 of CAWIAH010000009.1, read as the reverse complement.
GCGCTTCAAAGCCGGGCACCAGGCGCTTGTAGGAGTTCGTGGTAGGCGCGATGATTGCCGCCAGGGCCGGGCCATGCTTGATCAGGCCACCGATATACCACAAGGCCATCTGCGACAGGCCGGCATAGCCGTCGCCGGCAAAAAGAGGCTTTCCGCCCTTCCATAGCGACTGATGGGTGTGCATGCCGCTGCCATTGTCTTGGAAGATAGGCTTGGGCATGAATGTCACTGTCTTGCCATACTGGTTGGCAACATTTTTGACAATGTACTTGTAAAGCAACATTTTGTCGGCTGACCGAATGAGCGAATCGAATTTCAGGTCAATTTCGGTCTGGCCGCCCGTGGCCACTTCATGATGATGGCATTCGACTTCCATGCCGCAGCTGATCATGGTCATTACCATCTCAGAGCGCAGATCCTGATAGTGATCGGTGGGGGGGACCGGGAAATAGCCCTCTTTGTAACGCGGACGATAACCAAGATTGTTCGATTCCCTGCCTGAATTCCAACGTCCCTCTTCGGCGTCAATGAAGTAAAAACCATGCTGCTCCCGTTGATCGAACCGGATATTATCGAAAATGAAAAACTCGGCCTCGGCCCCGAAATAGGCCGTGTCCGCCAGTCCTGTTGAGCTGAGATACATTTCGGCTTTGCGGGCAATGTAGCGGGGATCGCGATCGTAACGTTGCTTGGTGACGGGATCGATCACATCGCATAGCATGACGAGGGTTGGAATTTCGGTAAAGGGATCCATCAGGTGGGTCGCAGGATCCGGAATCAGAAGCATGTCGCTCTCATTGATAGCGGCCCATCCGCGGATGGAGGAGCCATCCATGCCGAAGCCATCTTCGAAGGAGTCCTCGCTCAATTGATCGATGGGATAAGAGACGTGTTGCCAGAGGCCGGGTAAATCGGTGAAGCGAAGGTCGAGAATCTTGGCGCCGTTAGTCTTGGCAAACTCCAGCACAGTTTTTGCATTCGCAGCCATGGAATACTCCTTTACAGTACCGGGCATGGCCCGGAAATGACGCAAGCGTTCGCCGCGCGAGGCACGGTCGTTCGCATTTTAGATCTGGCACAGGGATTGTAAGGGATAAGGTTGCGCGCCTGCTACAATCAATCACAACAAACCACCCGGCTGGAGTTTAGACTGGGAAATTCCAACAACGAAATTGATTGTTTTTATCGGCGGGATAAGGCAGCGTTATTCTGGGAGTCACTTCGGCGGCCTTGCACGAGCTGAGATTCCTACAATCTTGAATCCTTCTGGCAGCAACGTTAACCGCATCTATGGACTTTGATCAGCTCGAGACCTTCCTGGAAGTGGCGCGCCTGTCCAGCTTCTCGCGAGCCGCGGAAAAGCGCTTTCGCACCCAGCCCGCGATCTCCTCGCAGATTCGGTTGCTTGAAGAAGAAGTAGGCGCCAAGCTGCTGGACCGGTCGGGGGGGAAAGTTTCGATCACTGCATCGGGCAAGCTCTTTCAGAAATATGCAGAGGAGACGCTGGACGCCCGCAAGGCCGCGTTGGTGGCGATTGCCGAGACGGAGCGGGTGCCGCGCGGGGAGATTATCGTAGGCGCCAATGAAGGCACCTGCCTGCATATCCTGCCGGAGGTTTTCGCGGAATTTAAGAAGCAATATCCCGATGTGGCGGTAAATATCCAGCGCTCGCACTATGGCCGAATTCTGGAATCGATCATCGACAATTCGGTGGATTTCGGAGTCATTTCCCTTCCCGTCACCGATGCGAGGCTGACCGTGGTTCTGATTCATCGCGATGAGTTGGTGATTATCGCGCCGCCAAAGCACCCGCTGGCGGCGATGAAATCATCGCCCATCGCCGAAGTCACACAATATCCGCTGGTCATGCCCAAGACCGGGCATACGCGCGACGGGCTGGATAACCTTTTCCACGAGCGCCGCCTCAAACCTCGTTATGCCATGGAACTGGATTCCAGCGAACTACTGAAGCGTTTTGTGGCAGCCGACGTGGGGGTGGGATTCATTGCCCGCTCGCACGTGCAGGAAGACGTGAAGGCGGGCGTGCTGCAGGCGATCCCAATTTCAGACGCGCAGGTTCGCCGCGATCTTGCCCTGGTATTTCGCAAGGACAAAGCACTGAGCCGGGCCGCGCTAGCCTTCATCGACATCGCGGTGAAGATAAAAACCGTGGATACCGCCCTGGCCAAGCACTGATTGTTATGAACTCCGGGAATGGTAGATGTTAACGAGATGGCCGGGCAGGACCCGGTTAAGGCGAATTGCCCTAAATCTGCATAGTGCTTTACTATTCGCGCCACTTCTGGCTCTCTGCCTGTTCGCATTTGCTGCGAGCGTCGCCCAGACCACACTCCCAAAGAGCAACACTTCATCTTCATGGAAGCTCACCTCTATCAAAGTGACGGGAAGCCGGCGATATCAACCTGCCGAAATTGCTGCGGCTACTGGCCTGCAAATCGGGAAGATGGTGACTGACGATGATTTTCAGCGGGCCACCGGCAGGCTGGGTAAAACCGGGGCCTTCGACAGCGTGAATTACAACTTTCGTTACTCGAGCGAGGGAGCGCAACTCGCACTCCAAGTCTCTGATGCTGGACAGTTTGTGCCCGTGCGTTTTGAAAACTTCGTTTGGTTTTCCGATTCCGAACTTCGCCAGACCCTGCAGGAGCAGGTGCCGCTGTTCGATGGGTTATTGCCTCTTTCGGGCAACTTGGTGGATCAAGTATCGGATGCGCTGCAGGTTTTACTGCTGCTTCGCAAGATTCCCGCGCATGCCGATTACCTGCGAGCCGGCCCGGAGAATGGGCCGGTCAATGCAATTGTCTTCAGCGTCACCGGACCGAGAATCCGCATCCGGAGCGCGGTCTTTCACGGTGCCGGGCCCGACGAACTCCGCATCCTCAATGCGATTGGAAAACAACTTGCTGGAACGGAGTACTCTCGGACGGTTCTGCTGGTGCAAGCGGACAAGAATTTTCTGCCGGTATTTCTGGCTCACGGCTACCTCAAAGCCGCCTTTGCGGAAGCTCAGGCAAAGGTGTTGGAGGAGAGCGCCGACGGCGATCAAGAGCTAACCGACGTCGAGGTTTCATTTCAGGTCGAGCCGGGGCATCAATATAAGCTGGCGAACCTGCAATGGTCGGGGAATAAAGCCTTTCCTGCGGACCAACTGCAGCCTTTGATTCATTTACAGTCAGGGCAGCCCGCCAATGCGGTTCGACTCGACGCCAACCTACGAGACGTGGAAAGGCTTTATGGCACACGGGGCTACATCGCTTCCAAGGTGCAAGCGACGCCTCAGTTTGACGAAGCGCAATCCACGGTCAGCTACCATCTCCAGGTGCACGAAGGTGATGTTTATCACATGGGCGAAATAGAGATTCAAGGGCTGGATGACCGCGACTCTCGCCAGGTTCTGGCAAAATGGGCACTCTCGAAGGGCGAAGTTTACGACTCCAGTTATCCCAAACGCTTCCTGGACGAATCCTTCAAAAGTGCATTGCTGGACGAAAGATGGGATGCGCGGGTGAGCGAAGACCCGGATCTGGGCGAAAAGACCGTGGACGTGACTCTGCGGTTCTCGCGAAAATCGCAATAGGCGGCGACGAACCCAGAAATGTCTCTGATTTCGTCAGAAAAGGCAGTGTTTGCTCAAAGCTACCCGCTCACTTCTGACGGCATTGTGCATCTAAAATAGCAAGGGCAGGTTTTGGGAAGATCTGATTACTTCCGGGTTCCCGGGGCAGATTTGGGCTTCCCAGCGATGTTATACTTTGATTAATTCTGCTTGGATTGCATTTTCACGCCGGACAAGGACATAAAGATGGCCAGCAGTTCTCGCCGCATTCTCTTCGCAACCGTTCTTTTTCTAGTAACCTGCGGTTTTTTGGGAGCGCTCTTTGCGCAGAAGAATCCGGCCGTCGCGCCCAGTTCTGACAGCGACATCCGCGATAACGTGAAGGCATTCACGGAGGTCTACAGCATCGTAGAGGAGAATTACGCCGAGCCGGTGGATCCCGACAAAGCCATATATGACGGCGCCATTCCGGGCATGCTGCATGTGCTCGATCCGCACTCGAACTTTTTCGATCCTAAGGCCTACGCGTTGTTGAGAGAAGACCAGCGCGGCAAATATTATGGCGTGGGAATGAGCGTCGGTCCGCGGACCGTTGCCAACCGCACCGTGGTCATCGTGATAGCGCCCTTTGTGGGAACCCCGGCCTACCGGGCGGGCCTGCATCCGGGTGATGTGATCGCTGCCGTGGACGGCAAGCCCACCGATAACATGAGCGTGGCCGACGTCGCCGATCTTTTGAAGGGCCCCAAAGGGACGACCGTACATATCACAATCTTGCGTGAGGGCTCGGTGAAGCCGCTCGAGTTCCCGGTGGTTCGCGACGAAATTCCTCACTACAGCGTGGATCTGCATTTTCTGATTCAGCCTGGCGTCGGCTATATGCACATCAGCGGATTTAATGAGACGACCGAAACTGAGGTTCAGAACGCGCTCGATGAAATGGGAGATTTACGGGGATTGATTCTCGATCTTCGGGAGAACCCCGGCGGTCTCCTCAGCGAAGGTGTGGGCGTGGCCGATAAGTTCCTGCACAAAGGACAACTGATTGTGTCCCACCATGGGCGCGCCTCTTCGGAGAAGCGCTACGTTGCGACCCATGGGAACGGGGGGAAAGACTATCCGCTGGTGGTTCTTGTGGATCGTGGAACGGCATCGGCTGCAGAAATCGTCTCCGGCGCAATTCAGGATCACGATCGTGGCCTGGTGCTGGGGGAGAACACTTTCGGCAAAGGGCTGGTGCAGACGGTCTATCCCCTGTCAGAAAACACCGGGCTCGCGCTGACCACCGCTCGCTATTACACACCGAGCGGCCGCTTGATTCAGCGGGATTATTCCAACATCTCTCTTTATGATTACTACTTCAATCGGGATGAAGATAAAAACAACGCCAACCGCGAGGTGAAACTCACTGACAGCGGGCGCACCGTCTATGGCGGCGGCGGGATCACGCCGGACGTAAAGTTCACTCCGCCCAAGGGCAATCACTTCCAGGACGAAATGGCAGTGCACTATGCCTTTTTCAACTTTGCCCAGCACTACACCGTGGATCACCATCCGGACAAGAAGACCTTCGAGGTGGATGATGCGGTGTTGCAGGACTTCCGCAAGTTCCTGGAATCGCAGAATATCGCGTACACCGAGGCCGACCTGACCGAGAACAACAATTGGGTGCGTTCGCAGATTAAGAGCGAGATATTCATTGATGCTTTTGGCCAGGATGAAGGTCTGAAGGTTCGGGCTGAGGCGGATCCGGAAGTAATCAAAGCGTTGGATCTACTACCCCAGGCGAAAGCTCTGGCGGACGGCGCACGGCGGATCATCGCACAACGGAATAGCGCTCATCCCTTCAACAATCAGTAGTTGGCCGGATATACCGAGCCCGGAAAGCCCGCTTGTTGCGGGCTTTTTGGTTTTTGAAGTCTTGCCACAAACGCTACTTATTCACAGGTGGCAGGTAATTTGGTTCCGTTAGTACCAATGCGCTCATCCTATGAGAGAGGATGTCAAGCAAAAACACTTCTCCACTCCTCTCCGTGAGACCTCGATCGGTGCTTGCATCCAGGCCCCGCTTCTTCGTGGAGAGGATTTTGATTTTAACGCCTGGCGCGCAACACAGTACGACAGAGGTGGATCGCAGTTGCGGGTCTGCCTTGGTGGTTTCATGCCGCGGTCCCGACACCATTCGTGGCGAAGCTGCGCAAGCCAACCGTTGGCTTAAGTGCCAACCATCATCCTATGTGAGGCTCGAGGCCTATGGCTTTTTTGGGTTGTCCGAGGGGGCATAGGATTGACCCGGAGACTGGGTGCTGATTCCAGCACCCGAACGCCTAATGAGCGCTTGGATACTCTCCCTCGAACCCGAGCATCGCCAGAACCGATGGTTCATCACCGAGGCGTGAAACCTGGGAGACCTCCTGAGTTCTGTGCAACGCTCAAGCTGCTTGTGGCTTCAGTTGTTCGGCGTCGAAACGTTCCTCCTTCTTCCAGAGTGTCAAAGCAATAGCCGCGATCTTTCGGGCTAAGGTCAGACGCGCCATCTCGGGCTTCATTCCTTTCTCCAGCAACGCCACATAGAAGTCGCGTAACGGACCTGCGCCACAGCTGGCTCGGGTCGCGGCTCCCTTGAAGATCTCTTTCATCTCATGGTTGTGATTCTGATTGAGACCACGAATCTGTTGCGGCTTTTTCGTACGTTGCAGTTGCCCCTGCACGTAGCGATATTGCGCACTGTCGCGGGTCTCAATCCCCAGCCCACTATAGGTCCAGAGTTGCCGCTTGCTACGGAAGCGGTGTGGGGTCTGCATCAGCGCAATCAAACGGGCGGCTCGAATCGGACCGATGCAGGGAATCTGGCGCAGCAGTTTCGTCGCTTTGTGTTTCCGGCTCTCCGCCAATAACTCCGGCCGCAGGGTTCGCCGCAACGTCTGCAATCCATCCAACTGCTGATAGAGCAACTCGGCTCGCCGGCGCACGCCGGCATGCTCGATCTTCTGTAGCCACTCGTCCCGATACCGCGGAGCATACACTTGAGTACCCGTACAAGGGATGCTCCAGCCGCGATACAGAGCTTTGATCCGATTCATCACCCGGTTCAGATCCTGACTGATGGTCCGATAACTGCGCCCCAGCTCGCGCAGCGTCCGCAGGCCATGTTCTCCGTGATAAACCGGGCGCAGCATCCCCGTGCGTAACAAGTCGGCCAGCTTACGCGCATCGATCTTGTCGCTCTTGTTGCCTTCCTTTAATAAGGCATTGCGCCGCGGATCGCAGACCAGCATCTGCGCCACCTGGGGTTGCAGTAGATCGTAAAGCCAAGCCGCCCAGGTCCCTTCTTCCCAGGTCACATGCAACTCGCCTCGCAGACCGTGGATGAACTGCAAGATGCTGCGGGCTTGGGTTTCGACGATCGATTCCATCACCAGCTTGCCACTGCCGTTGAGCACCGCGATCGCGGTCGCTTCCTTGTGCACGTCCATGCCGATATACTTGATGTCGCGACTCATGTAGTTGCCTCCTTGAGGGAAAGAACATCGCGCTCAACCGAGTCTTCCCCCTCAAGGTAAAGTGCCACTCTTGAGCTGATTTGCCTACCCTGTTCCTTCCACCTGCGATCGCATTGCGCACGCAGGCCGCTCTCTCATAATGCATTGACTTGCGGTCTGTAGTGTGTGACAATCCGCGAAGATTCCTGGTTCTGCAGGCCGCGGTTAGCCCATTGGGCGGCCCGTCTGGAGGTTTTCAGATGGCTAAGTTCCTCTCCCACAGTAAAATAGGTAGGTCGCGTCAGAAGCTGAGGCCGTCCGGCACTGCCAGCGCATGCTGAGCCTCAGGGGCGACGTATGGACGTTGGCGGCGCCCCTCGCAGCGATTGCCGGAGCCACGGATTGGCGCTGGCGGCGAATCCCCAACTGGCTGACCGTGCCGGGCGCGGTACTGGGGATTATGGCGAACTCGGTCGCTGGCGGATGGCTAGGGGCAAAGAGCTCGCTTCTGGGTCTGGGATTGGGGTTGGCTCTGCTGTTGCCTTTTGTCTTAGTAAGAAGCCTGGGCGCGGGCGACTGGAAATTGGTGGGCGCTTTGGGAGCTTTTCTGGGACCACAGCGCTTGATTGCTGTACTTTTTTTTACGGTTCTGGTGGCCGGTGTGATGGCACTGATTTTGATCGTCTGGAAGCGGCGAGTTTGGCAGACGATGCGGAATATGTGGCGGATCCTGACGGCGTTTCTGGTCTTCCGGTTACCGGATTCAGAGATGTCCCTGGACAATCCAGAGGCCGCGAAAGTGCCGTTCGGAGTGGCTGTAGCGATTGCCGCCATCGCTTATACGGCTCTGCAAATATCGAGCCGGTTGTGAAGAAGCCTTGTCGCAAAGAGAACGCTTACGAGATTGAGGTGAGAGCGATGCGCTGGCCGAAGACAAAAACGGACGATGAAACAACTGATCGCGCGCTGGAAAGAAATGGCAACGGAGACGCGCGGTCGGAAATCGCGGAATTCGCGGCGGTTTTGCCCGTCCTCATCATGATGCTGCTGGCGATTATGTCGTTCGCGCGGGCTTATAACGTTTACACCACCATTACCTACGCAGCACAGGAGGGCGCACGCACTGCAGCTACCTCGACCTGTGCTACCTGTGGTAACCAGGCCGCTATCGCGCAGGCGTCCGATAGAGTAGTGCAGGTGCTCCAAGCTTCGAAAATTGATCCCACGGCAATTCAGACTTATTCTGGAGCGACCACTCCGGTTGGATGCAACGGAGGTGCTGTGCTATGCCCGCCGGGATCAAACAATGTCACTGTCTGTACCAACGTGGAATTAGATGACACAGCGCGACGGGGCCGGAGAGGCAGAACGACTACGACCGTTACCGGGCCTACGGCCTGCGGAGCGAGCGTGACCTTCCAATATCCATTTCAATTCAATCTTCCATTCACCTCGTTAAGCAGGCAGATCGTTACCCTCAAAGCGGACGTGCAACTGCCGGGCGAGAACTAATATGTCCGCTTCCATCCAGCCACTCGGCGGGACGGGCTGCAAGTCGAAGGCCCGCCTGCGCGGATGCGATGGCGTCCAGATCGTTGAACTCGCGGTAGTTCTGCCTTTGCTGATGGTGCTGGTGGTGGGGATTTTCGATTTCGGCAATGCTTTCAATCTCAAGCAAAAGATCACCAACGCGGCGAGGGCCGGCGCCCGCTTTGGCTCCTATTCTCCCACCAACGATCTGGTCGGCTTCGCTACGCCGAATTCGGTGATTGCCATCAAGAACACGGTTGACGATTACCTGGTGGCGGCCAAATTGAACGACTGCGATCTGGCTCGATCCAATGCCGGAACGCAAACCGCGCCGCAATTGTTGTGGACCTTCACGGCCAACGGCAACGGATGCCCGGGAACGTTGACGGTGGTGATTGACCGCAGTTGCTGCATCGCTCCCGCCCTCACGGCCACTGTGGGGCCCGCGACGATGCAGGTGATTTCAACCCATGTTCAGATCAGCTATCCCTATAAGTGGACCTTCGAAAATGTAGTTGGTCTAGTGGTTCCGGGAAGCGGCAGCAATTATCCCGGAGTCAGCCAGATCGCAACCGATGCGTACGTACCGAACCTCGACTGAGAGTAGAGAATGTCCCACCCCATCGACAAGCAGCGCCACGCCAACGAGAAAGGGCAGACGCTGCTTCTTGTAGCGGTCAGCCTGTTCACCTTGATCGCGATGGCGGCACTGGCGATTGATCTGACCACTTTGTACGCGGCGCGGGGTGAGATGCAACGGGCCGCTGACGCCGCGGCTTTGGCGGCGGCGAAAGCGTTCGTGGAAACTGGTACTACGACCGCACCGAGTGACCCAAACCTGCAGAATTTGGCGCGCAATATCGCGACGGCCTACGTTAATTCGTATGTAACAACAGCTGGAATCAATGTTGCCGGGGGAGTGTCGCCCCAGCTCGCGGCGGCTCCGACGTTCGATTTCTCGCGGCTTGGAAATCCGCAGGTGACAGTAACCTTGCAGCGCACTGACGTGCCGACGTACTTTGCACGCATTTTTGGCTCGAGCTTAATCACGGTGAAGGCAACTGCAACGGCGGAAGCTTACAATTCCTCTAACCCGCCGGGCGGCGGCGGCGCGAATATGCCTCCTGTGGCTCCGTCGTGCGTGAAGCCGTGGCTGATCCCGAACGAAGACCCTCAGTATGCGGCAACCCCATTCATCAATGAGACCGATGGAACAATCGCCAATCCGTACGTCTACGGTGCTACTCCGAACAGCGGCATCGTCGGCGAGCGGATTCAACTTCAAATCGGAGTCGGACTAACCAATATCGCCACCGGGAGAATTGCGCCAAACACTCTTAACTATTTTCCCGCTGCCTTGAATGCCGCGACCAACGCGGCTTGTCCGTCATGTGCCGGACTCACTGATTATGAACAGAGCAGCGCTTGCTGCGATTCAGCCAACTCACCGCAATACGCCAACGCTTGCGGCACTGGCGGAACTGGAATTGCACTGGATATCGCTGCCGGCTTGCTCACAAATACAGTGGATTCTGTCGAATGCCTGATCGGCTCAAGCAGCCAAGGATTGCTGACGGGACAAGATGAGATTGGCCTTGGTTCTTCGGCTCAAGGATCAGCAAGTCAATTCGGGAATTTTCTATCAGACAATGGCAACGATCCGATCGAGATAAGAGGCTTTGGCTTGGCACATGGTGGGATGGCTTCTGGAAGTCTCGTCAATACAAGCCCTTCAATCGTGACGTTACCCATCTACCGCGTTGCCGGCTTATCTGGCCTACTTAGCCTCGTCCACGTGCAGATTATTGGATATCTTCAAGGCTTCATCGAGGAGACGAGTCTCACCGTGCCGGGGGAGATCGACATCTACGTTTTAAACGTGGCAGGTTGCGGAGCCAACGTCACTACTGGCCTTACACCCGTGACCGGTGGCGGGGTTTCCCCTGTGCCGGTGCGCTTGATCCATCAATAATCATTCCGCTTCCATTCTGTTCAATCTCAGAATAGACGACACGCAGAAGCAGGCCCGCCAACGGGGGACAGCCGAGGCGGCCGTCCCTACGTGATTCATCTATTGGGGCGGGGGTGGAAGTGCGTCTGGGGCTTGGGGCGCGGAATTTTCCGGTTCCACTGGCGCAGGCTGTGGAGGATTGTCCGGCTCTGGAGCCGCGTCTTGAACTGGCGCGGGGGCGTAGTTCGCTGGGGCCGAAGCTCCTGAAGAATTTCGCGAAGTAAGAACGATACTAGTCACGCGCGACAAATCGCTTCCCGCGCCCACCAGAACCACATTGTAGGCAACTCCATCGAGAAGAGCCGAGAGCACCTCGCGCGGCGGGGCGGGGCCGAGATGCGCGATAACCGGATCCCGGTCGGCCTGCGGCGGCATAGAGATGGCAGCGCCGGTCTGCTGCCCGATGGCGCGTAACACATCGCCGAGCATGGCGTGATCGGTCCAGACCCGGAGCTTGCCATTAGCGAAATCAACCTGTAACGGCGGCGGGGGCTTGGGCTGATCGGGAGCTGGCGGCGCGGAAATCGGAGAAGTCGCAGCGGAGGTCGGCGGTACCGGTCCCGATGACGACGACACGGTCGCCAGATGAGCTTGGTTGGCCTCGGTACCCGCTTTTACGCCGAGCTCTTTTCCGCCCACCTTGTTTTCGCCGATCTTGACAATGACCGAATTGCCGGAAGGAAACACCTCGTAAGCTTGCGGAGAATTCAAATCTATTACGACCCGCGCAACTGGCGGGTTGGATGCGAAAAGGCCGCTACGCACGCCTTTTATTTCCCGCGTCCCCACGGCAATGGCGTGCAGTTGAGGGCCAGGAACGGCGTTAGGAAAATCGATGACCAGGCGATCGGGACCGGTAATCACCTGAGTCTTGGGGGTAATCGGGTGACTGGCATCAATCTCGAGTTCAAAATTGCCTGCATGATTCAAGACGCCAACGTGGCGGATGGTGATGGTTGGAGCATTGGCCTGGGCGAATACTATGGGCGAGAGACTAAGAAACAGCGCAATAGGAAAATAGCGAACCTGCGCGAGATGGGCGCGGAAAATCATACAAGGCTGATAGTTTGCTTGCATCAATTCTAGCAGCCGGCAAACTCGCGAGATACATTTTCGTACAAAGTAATTAGTCCGCATTCCTTTCGCGGGAAACCAGGGTTTCACACTTTCCCTTTTTGCAGCTCGAGCTACTTCAGGTCGCGATTGCACTTCGACGCCCAGCTAAAGCTCCTTGTTTATGTGGCGATGTTTCTAATGATGCCCCGTAGGTCGCCGTGAAAATTCTAATCGCCGAAGACGACTCCTTTTTCCGCCGGCTACTTCATCGGCTGTTGGCCGCCGAGTACGAGGTCGCGATGGTCGCGGACGGGGTTGCCGCATGGGATTTGCTGCAACGCATGGAGGGTCCGGTGTTGGCGATTCTCGATTGGGTGATGCCGGGCATGATGGGGCCGGACATTTGCCGGGCGGTACGTGCCGAATCTAAAACCGCCGATGCCTACCTCATCCTGTTGACGGCGAGACACAGCTCAGAAGACATTTTGGCCGGCTTGCGCGCCGGGGCTGACGATTATGTAACCAAGCCATTCAAGCCCGACGAGCTGCGTGCTCGCGTACATCTCGGGCAGCGAATTGTTCAGCTCGAAGAGTCACTGATAGTGCAGAGCGCGGCCCTCGAGAGCGTTCGAGCGCGAGAGGCTTTCCTGCAAAACCGTCTGGCGGAACTTGAAAGCAGCATCCGGGCGGCCGCCCTGCAACCTCCGGCTAGCTCGTTCTTCCCTTCTCCGCAAGACACCATCGTGACGAAATCGGAATTCAACACTACGAAGCCAGCCCCGGCCTTACCGGTCAATAACAGTAAAGTTTCGTAAAGATTGCGTCATCCGGCTTGACCACAGATTCCGCCAGGCCAGATGCTGAATAGGCATCGGTATTTCCTCTTCACTGACGGTACAATATTCACAACTAATCCTATGACTTTCAACGTCCAAGCTGGGTCCAAATTCAATCTACGACGTGCGTCGCATGTCCGCTTAGCGCCTTTACCGGATGGTGTCGCAATACCACTCTTGCCAACCAGGACAAACGGAGTCGCGGGAGCAAGAACTCGTTCCGCCTCCGCAGGGCTGCGTCTGGCAGGAGTACTTGCGCTCGCGGTATGCGCCAACTGGTTGGGATGCGCCAAGGCTGATCCGAAGCCAACGAAGAGCGGCGCCGGGCAAACGGTTCCAGTGGGCGTGGCTACGGCCAAATCGACCGACATGCCGGTCTACCTGGTCGGGCTGGGTTCGGTGACCGCTTATTACACCGACAGTGTGAAAAGCCGCGTCGATGGCCAGTTGATGCAGGTGAATTTCAAGGAAGGTCAAAACGTAAAGCAAGGGCAGTTGCTGGCAGTGATTGACCCGCGGCCCTATCAAGTGGCATTGGAGCAGGCCCAGGCGCAGTTATTCAAAGACGAGGCATCGTTGAGAGATGCCCAGCTGAACTACGACCGCTACAAGGGACTGTTGCAGGATTCGGGTTCGATGTCGCAACAGCAGGTGGATACGCAAAAAGCCACGGTGGACCAATTGGAAGGCACCGTCCGGACCGATCAGGCCACGATCGATACGGCTAAATTGAATTTAGTGTACTGCCACATTATCGCGCCGATCACGGGGCGAATTGGGTTGCGCCAGGTGGATCCCGGAAACATCGTACACGCGACCGATACCAATCCGATGTTCATCATCACGCAACTGCAGCCGATTGCGATATTGTTCACCCTGCCGGAAGACAATTTGCCAAGCGTCGTCAAACAGATGAAGAGCGGCATCTTGGCGGTAGAGGCTTACAACCGCGATGATCAGACAAAAATCGCGTCTGGGAAACTCCTCACCATTGACAACGAAATTGACCAGACGACCGGAACGGCCAAGTTGAAAGCGGTCTTCGAGAACAAAGATGATACTTTGTGGCCGAACCAGTTTGTCAATGTCCGGCTTCTGCTGCGGATACTCAAGAACAGCACGGTAATTCCAGCGGCGGCGATTCAGCGAGGTCCGCAAGGAACCTACGTGTTCACCGTCAAGCCAGATAAGACGGTGGAGGTGCGCGACGTCACCGTGGCAATCACGCAAAATAATCTTTCCGCCATCAGCAAAGGAATCTCTCCCAACGAAGTCGTGGTCACCGACGGACAGGACAAACTACAAGCGGGAAGCCGAGTCGAACCGCGTAGCGGCAATCCGTCGCCCAATCCCGCCAACAATCCAGCAAGCACCCAAGCCGCGCCAAATAACGGAGCCGGACAGTAATGAATCCGTCGCGCCTATTTATTCTGCGGCCGGTGGCCACCTCGCTATTGATGGTTGCCATTCTGCTGGTCGGGATTGTGGCCTATCGACAACTTCCGGTGTCGGCGCTGCCAGAAGTAGATTACCCGACGATCCAAGTGGCCACGTTCTACCCCGGCGCCAATCCTGACGTAATGGCATCTTCGGTGACCGCACCTCTGGAACGGCAATTCGGCCAGGTCCCGGGCCTGAGCCAGATGACCTCGACCAGTTCTTTCGGTAGTTCAGTCATCACTCTGCAATTCGCGCTGGATCAGAATATCGATATCGAAGAGCAGCAGGTGCAGGCGGCGATCAATGCGTCGCAAACCTACCTTCCCGCCGATTTGCCCAATCCGCCGATTTACAGCAAGGTAAATCCGGCGGACGCGCCCATTCTTACGCTCGCCCTGACCTCCCCGACCCTGCCGCTATCGAAGGTAGAGGATCTTGCCGATACCACGATGGCGCAGAAGATTTCTCAAGTCACTGGGGTTGGTCTGGTATCCATCAGTGGAGGTCAGAAGCCAGCGGTCAGGATTCAAGCCAATCCTACAGCGCTTGGCTCATATGGACTGAGCTTGGAGGACGTTCGGAGCGCTTTGGCTGCAACTAATGTGGATCAAGCCAAGGGTACCCTCAACGGTCCGCGGCAATCATTCACTATCGGAGCCAATGATCAGCTTTTGAGCGCCGACCAATACCGTTCCATTGTTGTCGCGTACAAAAATGGCTCGCCGGTTCGCTTGTCCGATGTCGCCAAGGTAACCGACAGCGTCGAAAATACCATGGAAGCCGCATGGATGAATACCGATCCGGCGGTCATTCTGAACATTCAGCGGCAACCGGGCGCCAACATTATCAGCGTCGTGGACAGAATCAAGAAGTTGCTGCCGGTGCTGCAAACCTCATTGCCGGCCGCGGTGCACGTTTCGATTCTGACCGATCGAACGGAAACTATTCGCGCCTCGGTCAAAGATGTTCAATTTGAATTGATGCTGACCATCGCGTTGGTCGTGATGGTGATCTTTCTTTTCCTGCGCAACGTCTACGCCACTATTATTCCCGGGATAGCGGTACCGCTTTCGATCGTCGGCACTTTTGCCGTGATGTATTTGCTCGATTACAGCTTGGATAACCTTTCTCTGATGGCATTGACCATTTCGACTGGCTTCGTAGTTGACGATGCCATCGTCATGATCGAAAACATTGATCGCTTTCTGGAGGAGGGCGATTCCCCGCTGGATGCCGCTTTGAAAGGGGCGGGGCAGATCGGGTTCACCATCGTTTCGCTGACCGTTTCGCTGATCGCGGTGTTGATTCCACTTTTGTTCATGGGGGATATCGTCGGACGTCTTTTCCGGGAGTTCGCGGTAACTTTGGCGGTCACGATTTTGGTGTCGGCCGTGGTTTCGCTCACCCTGACGCCCATGATGTGCGCGAAGCTACTCAAACCCAAGGGCGAAAAGCATAGCCGGTTCTACGTTGCCTCAGAAAATTTTTACAACCGCGTCATTGAATTTTATGGGCGAACGCTGAAGTTTGTTTTGAAACATCAGACCACGACCTTAATCGTCACGGTAGCGACCTTCGTACTCACAATTTTTCTATACATCGTGGTGCCCAAGGGCTTTTTCCCGGTGCAGGATACCGGCGTTATTCTTGGGATCTCGGACGCGCCGGAAAGCATCTCTTTTTCGGCTCTTTCACAGCGCCAGCAGGCGCTCGGCCGGGTAATCCTGCAAGACCCGGACGTCGCCAGTTTGTCTTCCTTTATTGGAGTAGACGGCACAAACCTCACGCCAAACAGCGGGCGCATCCAGATCAATCTGAAGCCTCGGGATCAGCGGAAAGATACTGCCTCCGACATCATTCGCCGTCTACAGCCTAAGCTGGCACAGGTCGAAGGCATCACTTTGTACATGCAGCCGGTCCAGGACCTCACAGTCGAAGATCGCGTCAGCCGTACGCAGTTTCAGTACACCATGGAAGATCCGGATGCGACCGAGTTGAATCGGCTATCGGACCAGTTAGTGGCCAAACTCCGTACCTTGCCGGAATTACGCGACGTTGCCAGCGATCAGCAAAATGGCGGACGGCAAACCGAAGTGATGATTGACCGTGACACCGCCTCTCGGCTTGGCATACCTGTAGCCACGATTGATAACACCCTGGAAGATGCCTTCGCCCAGCGTCAAGTCTCCACGATCTTCACCCAGCTAAACCAGTACCACGTCATTCTTGAGGTAGATCCGCAGTTTGAAGTGAACCCGGGATCGTTGCGAGATGTCTACGTGAAATCCGGGAACAACACCAGTGTCCCACTCTCGACCTTTACCCAGATGCAAACCTCAAACGCTCCCCTGGCGGTAAATCATCAAGGGCAATTTCCGGTGGTGACATTGTCTTTTAATCTTGCGCCGGGAAAGTCGCTGGGGGATGCGACCAAAGCCATAAGCGCGGCTGAAAAGGAAATCGGCTTTCCGGCCAGCGTAAATACCAGTTTTCAGGGGACCGCCGCCGCATTTCAGAATTCCCTTTCCAGCGAACCGTGGCTCATTTTGGCGGCCATTGTGACGGTGTACATTGTGCTGGGCGTTCTATATGAAAGCTATATTCATCCCATCACCATTCTTTCCACTCTGCCGTCGGCAGGTGTGGGCGCGATTTTGGCGCTGTTGCTTACGGGCAATGACCTTGGCGTAGTAGGTCTGATCGGCATCATCCTGCTGATTGGAATTGTGAAGAAAAACGCCATCATGATGATTGACTTCGCGCTGGAGGCGGAGCGCGTGGAAAAGAAGCCTCCGGAGGAGGCGATTTTTCAGGCGTGTTTATTGCGCTTTCGTCCCATTATGATGACAACCATGGCAGCGCTGCTCGGCGGGTTGCCTTTAGCTCTGGGCACCGGCACCGGGTCAGAATTGCGCCATCCACTGGGCATCACCATTGTCGGCGGTCTGCTGGTAAGCCAGGCGCTCACGCTCTATACCACTCCGGTGGTCTATCTCTGGTTCGACCGGCTGGCGACGCGTTTCGCGGGTTATGGATTCCGTGCTACCGAAGAACCGGCGACGGGTGACTGATGAGCGTATCCACTCCATTCATAAAACGGCCCATCGGAACGTCGCTTCTGACGATCGCTTTGCTTCTGTCTGGGATACTGGCCTTCACCGTCCTTCCGGTCGCCCCATTGCCGCAGGTTGATTTTCCAGTGATTCAGGTAGGCGCGAGTTTGCCCGGTGCGAGCCCCGAGACGATGGCGTCGGCCGTTGCGACTCCGCTCGAGCGGCAGTTCGGCCGCATTGCGGGCATCAATCAGATGACCTCGACCAGCCAGCTTGGTTCCACGGGCATCGTGCTTCAGTTCGACCTCACCCGCAACATCGATGCCGCCGGACGTGACGTTCAGGCCGCCATAAATGCCGCTCGTAGCCAGCTTCCAGCCTACCTGCCGGGAAACCCGACCTACCGAAAGGTAAATCCCGCCGATGCTCCCGTTATGATTTTGGCGCTTACATCGGACATCATCACCCGGCGCTCCATGTATGACTCCGCCAATTCAATTCTGGCGCAAAAGCTCTCGCAGATTGGCGGAGTCGGCCAGGTGTTTGTGGGAGGCGGCGCTAACCCGGCGGTGCGCGCGGAACTGAACCCCACTTTGCTAAACCATTTGGGCATCGGCATTGACGCCATTCGAGCCGCGTTGGGCGCGGCGAACGCCAATAGCCCCAAGGGTTCGGTTTCGAATGGGGTAAATGCCTGGGCAATTAACGACACCGACCAGATCAAGGATGCGGATCAGTACCGGCCGCTGATTGTCGGATACAACCAGGCCAACGGCGCAGCGGTGCGCCTCGGTGATGTCGGAGAAGTCGAAGATTCGGTGGAAGATATACACACTGCCGGTTTATCCGGAAAGCGCTGTCCACCAAATGCCGGTTCCAGGTGCCAAAGCGCCACCCCCGCAGTTCTGATCATCGTATTCCGTCAACCGGGCGCCAACATCATCGATACCGTGGACCGGATTTATGCAGTTCTGCCGCAGCTGCAGGCAGCAATTTCGCCGGCGATTAATTTGAGCGTGGTCATGGACCGCACGACCACCGTGCGGGCCTCGGTTCACGACATTGAAATCACGCTACTGCTTTCGATCGTCCTCGTGATCCTGGTGGTATTTGTCTTCTTGCGGACGGTCCGCTCCACCATCATTCCCAGTATTGCGGTGCCACTCTCACTGATTGGCACTTTTGGCGTGATGTACCTGTTGGGTTATAGCCTCGACAACCTTTCTCTTATGGCACTGGCGATTTCAACCGGATTCGTGGTTGATGACGCCATTGTAGTGTTGGAAAACGTCACGCGTTATCTCGAACAGGGCATGGCCCCTGTGCCAGCCGCCTTCCGCGGGGCGCGGGAAATCGGTTTCACAGTTCTTTCGATGAGCACCTCTCTGGTCGCCGTCTTCATTCCCATTTTGATGATGGGCGGTCTTGTTGGCCGGCTCTTTCGCGAATTTGCCGTGACCCTGAGCATTGCTATCGGGGTGTCGCTGGTGGTATCGCTGACCACAACACCGGTCATGTGCGCACAGCTTCTGAAGACGATTGGCGAGGAAAAGCATGGCAAAGCCTATAACTTTGGCCAGAGAATTTTCGATGGCGTTCTAAAGATTTATCGCATTGGCCTCGATTGGGTATTGGGCCACCAACCCACAATGTTGCTGCTCACCATTGGAACTGCCTGCCTGACGGTTTATCTCTACGTGATCGTTCCAAAGGGATTTTTTCCCCAACAGGATACGGGCCGAATTTCAGGGTCGGTGCAAGCCGCTCAGGACATTTCATTCCCGGCGATGAGTGCCAAGATGTCGCGGTACGTCAGTATTGTCATGAAGGACCCTAACGTGCAAACTATCGTTGGCTTCGCCGGCGGAAACACCGCACTCAACCAGGGTCGTATGTTTATTACTCTGAAGCCGCTCGGACGGCAACGTAAATTGAGCTCGGATCAAATCATTACCGAGTTGCGGCGCAAGCTCGCCGTGGTTCCCGGAGCTACTCTCTACATGCAGTCAGCGCAGGATTTGACCATCGGTGGCCGCCAGAGTCAGGCGCAATATCAGTACACTTTGCAGGGAGAGGATCTATCGGAGCTGAACTCCTGGGCTCCTCGCTTACTAACCAAGATGCGCACCTTGCCGGAGCTGCGCGACGTAAACTCCGATCAGCAGGATAAGGGTCTGCAGACCAGCATCGTAATCGACCGGGACACCGCTTCACGACTCGGCGTCGATCCTCAAGATATTGACAATGTGCTTTATGACGCCTTCGGCCAGCGTTTTGTCTCTACCATCTACGAGGCGATTAACCAATATCACGTAGTCATGGAAGTGGCACCGGAATTCCAGCAGAGTCCCGATACATTAAATTCCGTATACGTGCACTCGTCGAACGGATCGATGGTTCCACTTTCCGCTTTCACTCACTTTGGGCCCTCGAACACGCCATTGGCGGTCGCCCATCAGGGAGTCTGGCCTTCTGTCACCTTGTCATTCAATCTCGCGCCCGATGTTTCTTTGGGTCAGGCAACCCAAGTAATCGAGAATGCCGAAAGCTCGATCGGTTTTCCTGCCACGGTTCACGCCAGTTTTCAAGGGACCGCGGCGGCGTTCCAGGAGTCGCTTTCCAATGAGCCGGTGCTGATTTTGACGGCCCTGGCAGCGGTATATATCGTTCTCGGAATCCTCTATGAGAGCTACATCCATCCCATCACCATTCTTTCCACGCTTCCCTCCGCGGGTGTCGGGGCGTTGCTCGCTTTGCTGATCACCCACAACGAGTTAAACGTGATTGGATTGATTGGCATCATTCTGCTGATCGGCATCGTCAAAAAGAATGCCATTATGATGATTGATTTTGCCCTGGATGCAGAGCGAAGAGAGGGAAAATCCTCTCTCGAAGCGATTCGCGAGGCGTGCCTGCTGCGCTTCCGGCCGATCATGATGACCACGATGGCCGCTCTGCTCGGCGGATTGCCTCTCGCGCTGGGCAGAGGAACAGGATCGGAACTTCGCCGGCCCCTTGGTATGACGATAGTCGGCGGGTTGATTGTCAGCCAGGCGCTTACCTTGTTTACTACCCCCGTAATCTACCTATATATGGATCGCCTCACCGGAATCAGCCGCCGGCGGGCTGCTAAAGGAACGCCTCCCCCGCTCAGCCCGGAGGCCAGCCAGGCCGATTAGACTTCGCAATTTTAGGGCAGCTGCTGGCCCTTTTCGAATGCTCTCGAATTAAACTCGAGCGTCTCACCCATGTGCTCGACAAAATACGTCAAGCTATGATCGCCCGGATAGAGATGATATTCGTGCTTGATACCCTCGGCTGTTAGCTGGCGATCCAACGCGGCCGCGCCTTTTTCGAAGCGGTACTCATCTCTTTTCCCACAGTTAAAGTAGATGGCTAAGTGTCGCAAAGCAGCGGCATGCTCTTTGGCTAGTACAAATGGATTATTCTCATTCCAGTGCGCGATGTTAATTGGACTCCCAAAAACCGGGCCTAATAATGGGCCAACCGACCCTCCCGAGCGCATCGCCGCGTCCAGTTCCTGCGGGGAATCTGTCATCAGCGCCGCACTTTGAGCGCTTACAGACGCAAAAAGTTCAGGATGTGCGAATGCCAGACGCAAAGCACCGAATCCGCCCATGGAAACACCAGTGAGACCGCGGTTCTGACGTCCGGGAAGAGTTCGATAATGTCTCTGGATGTATGGCAGGAATTCCTGCAAAAGGAAGTCGCTGTAGCGGAATTTACCGTCGGCTGAGTTGACGAAAAAGCTGCGCTTGCCCTCCGGTGAAACAATCAGAAAATCTCCGATCTTCCGTTGCTCGCGCAGATCCTCAATTAGATTCCAACCACCCGTGTCGAAAAGCGTGCGTTCATCCTGGCCTAATCCATGAAAAAAATAGAGAACCGGGTAACGAGCCGCTTTGGCTGTGGCGCCATCGTAGCTTGCCGGCAAGAGGACGCAATAACGAATGGGTTGATTCAGAATGTGACTGTTTACCACATCGCATTCAATGCGGCTTTGAGCCAGGGCAAGAGTAGAGGAAATAACGATGCTCGCGAGAATAAAAGAGAGTTTGCGCCAGGGCATGATGCAGTTTACTCGTAGCGCAGCGCCTGCACGGGATCGAGCCGGGCAGCGCGAGCGGCGGGATAAAGACCAGAGATCAAGCTCACGAGCACCGCAAAAATAATTGCCAACCCAACCAACCACCATGGCACCGACCAGATGTGCTCCGGTCCAAAATGCTGCCGCTTGAGATAGATGTTGGTGCCGAAATTGATCACCTGGCCGATCGCCCAGCCCAAAGCTACGCCCACCGCGCCACCAAACAGCCCCATGACTCCTGCTTCCGCGAAGAACAACTTCTGCACTTCGCCGTCGCTAGCCCCAAGGGCCTTCATAATGCCGATTTCACGGCGGCGTTCGAGAATTGCCATGACTAACGTGTTCACAATTCCGATGGATGCAACGGCCAGAGCCAAGCTGCCGAATATTCCCAGGAATGCGTCGAGTACCTTAAAGAATTGCCGGATACTGGTAGTTGCGTCGACGATTGAAAAGGTATTGAAGCCCATTTTCTTAATTGCGTCTTCCACCGATTGCACGCGGCTGGGTCCTTCCACCCGAACGCTGACGGTGTTGTAAGCCACCTGATTCCCGTTTCCAATGGTGCTATCGCGCACGTCGGAGGGCTGCATCACGTGCAAATCCTGGGCCAACTGCAGAGGTAGAAACACATGCGCCCGCGCCGCGCCCCGCATGCTGTCGGGATCAAGATCGGCCACGCCCACGATGGTCAACATCTGTTCCCGCGACAGCACGGAATAGGCTTCGCCCGAATCGTTGCCGTTTGCCGGCGATGCCACGCGCTGCGCATACCGCATCTTCAACTCCTTCCCCAAGAGGGCCTTTGCCAATTCGGCAACGCTCACGTCGTCATCCTCTCGCGGATTTTTGCCCAGCAACTCCGCGGCAAGAGATTTCTGCAAAATTGCTTCGGGCGCATGGTTCGAAGAAAAGAACTTCCCCGCCATGCCGTCAAACGCGTCGTTGTTTCTGGCTGAGTCGGGTAGCCCGGCTACCATTGTCAAATGGGGCTTGTCGGCAAAGCGGATTTCGGTGACAAACCGGATATCGGGATAAGCTTCTTTGACGTATGGCAGGCTGGCAATAGCCTGACGCGAGGCTTCGTCTAATACGGGGCTTTCTACCGGGGCTGGACTATGATCGTCGCCGTCACGGTTGAAGCCGCGGACATCGCGCCGTGAGCTGACGACCACGGTGTCAAATAATCCGGACTTTTCCAGGCGGCGGGAGGCCAATTGTTGCAATCCGATGCCGAGCGATAGCATGGCCACCAAAGACGCAACCCCGACTGAGATTCCGATCGTGGTCAGTGAATTGCGCAGAACGGACTCACGCAGATTGCGCATCGCCAGCTCGGCAAGATCGTAGGCTTTCATCGCGCCTCTCCGTTGCCTTTAACCTGATTACTCTGTTCGCTCACCAATTTTCCATCCGCCAGAAATATCATCCGTTTTACGTAGCGTTCGGCCAAAGCGCGTTCATGGGTAACCATTACGACCGTCATTCCCAATGATTCGTTGAACTCCCGGATAAAATTCATGATTTCGGTGCCGTTGCGGCTATCGAGGTTACCGGTCGGTTCGTCGGCGAGGAGCAGTCTGGGCCGATTAATCAAGGCCCGCGCCAGCGCCGCCCGCTGCTGTTCTCCGCCTGAAAGTTCGCTCGGCCGATGAGCGAGGCGCGCGCCCAATCCCACGCGGTCCAAAGCCTGCCGTGCCAGGCCGGCCCTTTGCCCGCGCTCAATCTCGGCGAAGCGCATGGGCAGTTCGACATTTTCAAGCAGCGTCATGCTAGGTATCAGGTTGAACGATTGAAAGACCATTCCAACCGTGTGCAGCCGATGTTTCGCCAGATCTTCTCGGGACAACTCGGCGAGATTGTTTTTCTCCACAATTACCGACCCCGAGGTGGGCCGGTCGAGACCGGCAACCAGATTCAACAACGAAGATTTGCCGGAGCCCGAAGAGCCGAGCAAAGCGACGAAATCCCCCGAAGAAATGTCGAAGGAAACTCCATCCACGGCGCGAATGAGAGCCTGCCCCATGGAATAGTGGCGGCGAACATCCTGAAGTTGAACCGCTGCGGAGGCCGCGAGTGAGTCCGTGGTCTGAACCATCATTACGAGAACAGCCTGACCTTTAGGATATCAGCCAGCGCCGATGCGCGCATGCACCGAGGCCGATTTCGTCTCCTGCGGAGCCATCCTCGCGTATAGTATTGGCCCATGAGAACGGCGGTACTTTTAGCTCTGATTTCTTGTTCCGTGATTGCCCAGGCAGTGGAGAAAATGAACGCAACCCAACTGATTCAGCTGGCAAAATCTCACAAAGCGGGGTTGGCGCAAGCTGTTATCGCCTCTTTTGATGACAAGGATCTCAAGGCGGGGACGGCATGGATGGGATATGGGCCTGACTTCCTATTCGTGACGCAGGCGGCATCCAGGCCACAGTTGATAATCGACGACACCAACGGACCTGCGATGCGCTCCTTGAAAACCTCGAGCCTCTGGTACGGGGTGGCTCGAATCGAGGCAGTGGGCAAGCTGCACGCGTTTCATTACCTGATAAACGGTCAGCCTTTCGGGGGTGACCTTAACCTGCCAGCTTTCGGTTCCCTGTCTTATCAGCAGGCCGGCGTGCCTTCGGGAATTCTGTCGGAAAGGATGATTCATACCAGCAAGATTTACGATGGAATGAAAAGCGATTACTGGGTTTATGTTCCGGCTCAGTATGACCCAAAGACAGCGGCCGGGTTGATGGTGTTTCAGGATGGCGAAGGCTACACCGATCGCAAGGGAAATAATCCCGCTCTTAATGTGATTGACAATCTGATCGCAGAGAAAAAGATTCCAGTGATCATCTGCGTGTTCATCAATCCCGGCGACATTTCAGGCTCGCCCGGAACTCCGACCTACGATTTTGTACAGGCCTTTTCCCAACAGTGGAACAGGACTCTCAGGGATTCCATGCGCAGCACGCTTTACGACACCGTGAGCGACCGCTATGTGCGCTTTTTGCGCGACGAGGTGCTTGCCGATGTCGAAGCAAAATACAATATCCGGAAAGATGCTTATAGCCACGCCATCACAGGTCTTTCTTCCGGCGGCATCTGTTCCTACAATGCCGCCTTTCAGATGCCAGAGCAATTCAGCCGGGTCCTCACCTGGATCGGCAGCTTCGCCAGCATTCAATGGAAAGAAGGCACGAACGTTCCCGATGGAGGGCAGGATTACCCCGATAAAGTGTTGCGCGAAGCCAAACGCAATCTACGGGTATGGATGCAGGATGGCTCGAACGACCAGGAGGACAAACGCTACGGGAGTTGGCCGTTGTCCAACATTCGACTGGCCAATGCATTAAAAATTCGAGGCTACGACTTTCATTTCAGCTTCGGCAAGGGAACTCATAATCCGGGAGGCGGAGCCGCGGAATTTCCAGCCGAGATGACGTGGTTGTGGCGCGATTATGATCCAAGTCGGTCGGAACAAATCTATGAAATGGAGCGCGAGGAAAGGGACAAACCATTATTTCGAGTCGCCATTGGGAATCGCGATTGATGAATCCTGGTTTCGCTAAGATAAAGATAAACGCATGAGCATTTCTACAAAACTGGGTGACCGTGGACAAACCAGTCTCGCAGGTGGCGTTCGCGTATCCAAAGCTGCGCTACGAGTCGAGTCTTACGGCACGGTGGACGAACTCAATTCCGCTCTGGGATTTGCCCGATCCATCTGTAGCGATGAAAAACTTCAGAAACAAACCAGAATAATTCAACAGCAGCTTTTTCAAGTTGGCGCCACGCTCGCCACTCCTTCCGCCGACCGGAAAGGCGAGTCGCCCATTCACGCATCGATGGTGGAAGCGCTCACGACGCAGGTACACGACCTGGAGACGCTAGAAGGCGTTCTCGCGGATTGGTCAGTCCCGGGCGAGGATCCGGCGGGCGCAGCGTATGATCTCGCACGCGCTATATGCCGCCGCGCCGAACGTTGCGTAGTGCGTCTGTTGGAATCTGGCGAGCAAGTCGAGCCGAACGTTCTTCCTTACCTCAATCGTCTCTCGGATCTGCTATGGCTATTTGGCAGAAAACTGGAGCTGAGTTCCGGTGCTGAAGGGTCGTTGCGTAAGCTGAATGCCAAGAGCGGTTCACGGTGGTCGAAAGCATGGTGATCCCTCACGATGCAGGGACTGGGCTACTTGAGTCTCCACGATTCGCCTCCAAAGGTCAGCTTTACTCCGCCACGAAATGTGAAAGGGAGCGCGGGATATCCAAAAACTTCGCTGTAATGTTCGCTCAAGACATTTCCCATAGCGGTATAGAGTTGCAAGATGCGATTGACCCGAAAACCGCCGCTTAGATCAAGCCGCTGGTAGGCCGCGTCAAGATTGCGGTTTGGCAGCAGAAGACTGGGTCCTCCGAAAAACTGATCAGAGAGAAAATCACTGTCATCCCGCCGGCCGACAAAGGTTCCGCTGAAATTACCAAACCAGCGCGAGCGGCTGTAATTCAATTCAAAATAACCGGAATGCGGCGCCTGCCGAAACGGTCGCGCGCCGCGCAACGGCGAAAACACACCGATTGGGATAAGCGGAAACGCAGGGTTAATAGTTGGAAACAGATTGTCACTGGAGAACGATCGCTGGATCACCGCGTCGAGATACGTGTACCCGCCGCGCGCCAGGAGGTTGCGCGTAATCTGATACTCTGCTTCAGCTTCCGCGCCTTCAGCACGGTATGACAGCGAGTTAATGGATGCTCCAAACTGCGCGGCTTGTGCAACCTGCGCAGGCACGCCCAGGTCGAGCAAGCCCTGTTCGGGGACCGACTCCACGCCGTCGGTGAATTCGTTGTCAAAGTAGGTGAGATCGAGTTTGGCCCGGCCGCTGAGTAGAGCCTGATCCACGCCGCCATCATAGGTTCGCGATCGCTCCGCACCGACGGGGCGAACTCCGTACTGCGAGATTAACTGTTCCCCATTACTCAGGGCGATGAGCAACGCGTACAAAGAGTTGGTTTGCTGAAAGAGAGTAGGTTCTTTGATTCCATTGCTGAAGCTGGCACGGAGCTTCGTGCCGCCAAAAACGCCACCCCGCGTGGAGCGAAACAAATCGTAGGCTAACGAAGCCCGGGGTGTGCCCGCGATTCCGAAGAGCGCATTGTCTTCAATTCCGCTGCCAGCCGTGTAATACAGGCGGCCAAAAAACTGACCTGCCAGTTGCATGGTATAGCTGTAGTTTCCCCGGTCGGTGGAGGAGGACGGAAATCCGGTAAACGTGCTCAAACCCCGCTCGGCTTCGTATTTGAATCCAGCCAGCGCCATCAGATGTGAATTAAAACGATAGTCGGTTTGCGCGTAGACGAAGTCACGATCCGCCCCGGACAGACTGACATTGGGATAGGTGCCGGGATACTGAAAGATTGCCTGCCCGCTTACTGCGTAGCCGTTCGCTCCATGCAAAGTGACTGGCGCACCCAGGTAGCATGACGTCATGCCCTCGTCGAAGCAATCGGCCGGAATTCCGGTCGCCGCATAATCGGTAAAGGTTTCGTTAAGGCGAACTCCGCCATAGCGAATGAGGTTGTGCCAGCGTTCTGTACTTTGAGTATCAAGGGTTACAGAAACGTAGGTATCGAGATCTTTCTGTCCGCCGGCATCGGGAATTCCGTAAAGCTCAATTGCATTCGGCGCGGCTACATGGTTGGCGACGTGCCTTAGAGTCAAACGCAGGGTGGTTCCAGCCTTAGCAGACCAGCCAACATTTCCAGCGTAGGTGCCGTTGTGAAATGAGGCATCGGGCTCGGCGTTGCGGGTATTGATCGCGGAAAATGCAGAGAAATAGTCAAGGCTCTTGTAAGCGCCGCCCAGCGTGCCTTGTTGAAAGTAGGTGCCGAAGTTCCCGCCATCCGCGGAATAAGTCACTTCCGGCAATCGCGTCGAGCCCTGTGCCGTGGTTAAGCTGACGACACCGGCCAGCGCGTCGGAGCCGTACAGCGCGCTGTTCGGACCGCGCAATACTTCAATCTGATCGATTCCAGTCGCTGGCAAAGCGGCAAACTCAACCGTGCCGCCAACAAAGCTCGCGGGCAATCCGTCAACCAGCACCTTATTGGCATCACTACTGCCGCCGCGAATATACAGTGATGTGGTGCTGCCGAATTGGCCACTCTGCGACATCTGCACACCGGGAACTAACCGTAGAGGCTGCTGCACATTCAATGCCTCAGGGAATTCATCTTGCTTTAGGACGGTGACCGAATAGCCCACCTGCGACTCAGGCGTCGGTATTCCGGTCGCCGTAACGGTAATCTGTTGATTGAGAGATTGGGGGTGCAGGATCGGATCAATCCGAATTTCCTCCACTTCGGAAACATAAACGTCGCGCAGCAATGCCTGAAAAGACGAAGCGGTCGTGCGGATCTGATATTCTCCGCGGGCCGGCGTTTCCAGCCGGTAATTCCCCGCCTGGTCGCTTGTGGTTGCGGCAATCACGTGCAGGTTCCGCAGCAATTCAACTTTCGCGTCAGGCACTACAGCGCCAGAGGTATCTTTCACGGTGCCTTGAATAGAAAATTGATTGGCGGCGGAAGCCGAGACAACCAGAATCAGCCAGAGATAGGCGATGAACAATCCGGCCATTGGAGGCCGGCGGGTATTTGCAAGCATGTTTTTCCCCTCGGAAAATTCGAGCGGGACCGGTCTCCTGACTTGCGCATCTTCGAACTGGAGCAGCCTTCCCGGGCGAAGAACAATCTCCCAGTGGCTTGGAACTCTTGCCGCAATTCTCCGCGCTTACAGTTACGGGGTAGTGGCGGATTCGCACCGCGCTTCCCGAGCATCCCACAGGTTTAATGGTTTGGTTACAAGATGGAGCAATTCCATCTCAGATTTTACGGGCCTATCAGCTTTTCAACACAGGGCGGGATGGTTAAGAACAATCAAAGGCGGCGTCGTTTACTTTGCCGCATTGCCTCCAGCTCTCCCATCGAAGCTGGTCAGCCCTAAACTGGATATGTCCAGGTTTCCACATCTGGCCGGTCTCCTGACTCGCGCGCCCTGCAAACCGAACTGCCTTCCCAGGAACTCTTCCCAGTGGCTCGTTCTCTGTTCAGTTCTTCGCGCTCACAGTTACGGGGTAGTGGCGGATTCGCACCGCGCTTCCCGACACCAGATGAGGTTTCATGTATATCGCAAGCGGAAGACGGCGTCAATGCCGCCCACGACCAATTCCTGAAGAGCATCCTGATCCTTCGGGGCCGGATTATTTTCTCGTGTCTGCCGGCATCGCGGCGAGCAGGGTCAAATAACCGTCTACCAGTAACCCTTCGTAGCCATGCGGAGTTCCGTCCCAGGCTTTCCAGTCGTAGGTATTGCCGTTAGCGTCGCTGCCCTGGAAACCTCCGTCTTCAAAAGCCTTAAGCATCGGGAAAAGGATTGCATTCGCTTCCTTTTCACGCCCCAGATCCCTCAGCGCTTGAATGGTGAAGTACGCGTAGCAAGCGGTCGCGCCGCCGTTTTCATATATCTGGAAGCCGTCGGAGCCGTCGGCCTTTTGTGGACCACCGAATTCCGGTCGCAGATCGATGTAGTCTTCACGGCGTACCGGGATTAAATTGCCCGGTAGCCCGAGATCGAATCTGGTGTAACCAACTTCTTTCATTTTGGCGAGAAGCTTGTCCCAGATGGCATTGCCCTGCTCATGTGTGACCAGGCCGTAGGTAACTGCCATTCCATTTACAAACAGGAAATAGTAGTCATGCAACTTACCATCGGCGCTCTTCCAGCCGGCCAGGACCCCTGTCTCGGGATTATAGAAAGTGGAGTAGTAGACAGCCTTGATCTCTTCCGCGCGTTTCTTATAAATCGCCGCATCCGGATGGTTACCGGCTTCCAGCGACAACTCTGCCATGTCATTGAATGCCCGGTAAGCCATGGCATTGGCGTAAGCGTCCTTATGACCAAAACCGATCGTATCCCACCAATTGCAAGCGCGCACTCCCACCTCTGCCGGCCATGACCCGGAGTTGCCGCTAAGCGGATACTCCATCAGGCCGTCGCCATCGCGATCAAACTCAATCATCTTGTCTGCCCAGGTCTTAATCACGGAATAATTCCGCTTCAGCCACGCCTGGTCGTGGCTGGCGTGCACATAGTCGTACGAAGTCATAACTAATGAAGGATATGTATCCAAGAAATCGAATTTGGTGTTTGGATCGTCGTTGTAACCCTTGATTCCACAGGCCTTCATTTCACCGACGTAACGGTCCAAAGTCTGCTTGAGGATATCCAGTGCGCTTAAACCCTCGGCGAGCGGTGGCATCTGAACCGCCATCATCGAGTAAGTGAAGGTGGTAAAAGCGCAAGCGTCGCTGGCAGCATTGTTGGCCAAGGCGCGGCGTCTCGGGCTGAGTTGCAAAATGTTTAGAAAATCGCGGCGATACCCATCGTAGCGGGGATCGTCGTCGATGCCTGGGGCATGCGGATAAATCGCGGTCACCTCCAAGCGATACTCGATGTCCTGCTGGTGCCGGTCCGCGGCCGGAAACGTGACGCGGATAAAATTGTCTCGAAAACGCAGTGCGTCATAACCCAATTCCAATGGGTTTACGTTCGAGGTGATGCGAAAGGTGCCTCGATCTGGAAAATGGAGAAGCGCAGGCAGGTGAATTTCGCCTTCATCCGTAAAAAGCCCGAGCAGCGTCGCATGACTCCCTTTGGGATCGAAGTTGAGTACTAAACTTTGGGAAGGGCTGCTCGCCGAAAAGTGCGAGTGAATGATCATGGTTCTTTCGGCGAAGGTGAAGCTCCAGACTGGGATCCCCTCGGCAGCCATCCGGTACTCGATCGCGTCGCCGTTGCGCAAAACCGAATATTGCGAAGTGGGCACTGCCAAGGGCAGCATTACGTTGACACCAAGCTTGTTTTTTCCGAGAGAATCCACGGACAACGTCCGGAAGTTGGGTTGATCGGGAGCCATTTCAACTTGCAAAAATCGCGAGCGGTAAGTCAGATTCTGAGCAATCGCGTCCGTGGAAAGACCGGACAAAATGCAGCAAACAATCACCGCAAGAATAGGAAATCTCAATTTTGCTGGTGTCACCGCAAGCCGCGGTCGCGAAGAAACAATTCCTGCCATTAAGAATTTCTCCTCCTACGCGAGATTGACGCAGGGTTACGCTTTGGGCACACGCTTTCGCTTTCCTTTTTCCTGCACGGGAAAGCTCTGGTCCGCTCCCGGCAATACCGGTTTCGGCAAGTGGGCAGTCTCGTCCTGAGCGGATACCAGCAAGCTCTCGGCATCCGGCAAGCTTGGCGGTTTGGATTCGACCCTGTCAAAACGAAAGGCCGAAGTCAGATCACCGAAGGTTGCCCGCCGCCAATCGCTGATGTTCGGCTCCTGAATGCCAGTGAATTTCTCGAGAAACTGAAGCACTGAAGTGTGGTCGAACGGCTGACTGCAAACCCAACCTCCGGCGGTCCACGGAGAAACTACGATGCAGGGGACGCGGAATCCCGCCCCAATCGGCAGGCCATCGACGAACTCACGCGCTGTGCCGGCTGGGGGCACTGGCGGTGCGACGTGGTCAAAGATACCGTCGTTCTCGTCGTAATCCAAAATAAAGACAGTTTTCGCCCAAACTTCCGGATTCGCGGCAATGGCATCGATCTTGCTGGCGACAAATGCCGCCCCGGCCGCCGGCATGAAGTCAGGATGTTCCGAGACAGGCCCAGTCGGGATAATCCAAGACACAGTCGGGAGCCTGTCGTTCTTCGCGTCCTGCTCGAACTGATTCGCGGGGCCTTTCAACATTCCCTTGGTGTGCAGCGGCGATCCGGGAGGCGCATTCTGGAACGATTTGAAATACTCCAACATGTTGCAGCCGTAGTTGTCTTCCTGCTGATAAAGCTTCCAGCTGATTCCGGCTTGCTCCAGTCGCTCGGGATAGGTCATCCATGTAAATCCGCCTGGGATTGGGTCGTTGTGAATCATCGGGCCGCCGAACTTGCCCTCGGGGTCGTTCATGCCGCTCATCCAAAACATGCGATTCGGATAGGTAGGCCCAAAAACCGAGCAATGATAAGCGTCGCAGATGGTGAAAGCCTCGGCCAGCGCGAATTGAAAAGGAATATCGGCGCGAGTATGGTAGCCCATTACATACGGTCCATTCACCCCATCCGCCTTACGATGAGCAAGCAACCACTGATCCATGTTCCCATTGTTCCAGGACTCGTGCTGGACCTTCCAGGCATGGCTGGTGGAAGGAATTTTTTGCGCGCTGGTTTTCAAAGTGTCAAGATGAAATGGAAGCAAATAGCCATCAGGATTCTCTACATCCGGTTGATGGAAGACAGATTTTCCGTTGGCTAGCCGCAGGGCCTTAGCGTCATCGAATCCGCGCACTCCCGCCATCGTCCCAAAGTAGTGATCAAACGACCGGTTCTCCTGCATCAATAAGACAACGTGCTTGATGTCACGAAATGACCCGGGGCGTCGCGTATCCGCCAATGCCCGCCGGACATTCGGCGGCAGAAAGGAAGAGGCAAACGCCGCAGCCGCAAGCCGCGCACCATTGGTTAGTAACCGCCGACGCGTAATTTTGGTTTGACCGAAGCCGCTCGACGCCTCAGGATCTGGTTTCATTTCAACATCCTCACTTTCGGAACAACGCCAGTTGTATTATGCAAACGATTACTTCTCGGGAACCACCGGGAGATCGACAAAGCTGGCTGCAGCGGCGGCATGATAGATCCGTTGTGTCGCTTTTACATAATCCTGCGGCCTGGCGAAAAAGATATTGGGCACAAAAGTCTGCGGGTTGCGGTCGTACAAAGGAAACCAGGTCGATTGTATTTGCACCATGACTCGATGCCCCGGAAGAAATACATGATTCGCCATGGGCAAAGTGAATTTGTAAATCAACGGCGTATCCGCTTGAATGGGCTTCCCCGTTTCGAAACCTTCCCGATAGCGTCCTCGAAAAATATCCATGCCAACCGGTAATTCGTAGCCACCCATCTCGGGCTGGCTGGGCACCTCGTCAGGATAAACGTCAATCAGCTTGACCACCCAGTCACTGTCGGTGCCACTTGTTGAGGCGACCAAATTCACAATGGGGGGGCCGCTGATGCGCAACTTCTCCCTGAGTGGCGGCGTGACGTACGACAGCACATCCGTCCGGTCCCCAACATAACGCTGGTCAATTAACAGCCATCGCCGCCAGGCATCGCCATCGGCAAAGCGCGCCGGGCGCGGCTCAAAAGGCACCGGCTTCGCGGGATCAGAAACATATTCGTCATACGATGACCCCGGCTCTGCATCTGCCGGCGCCGCGAACGACAGACCAAAATTGGCAGTCAGGTAAAGCGGCCTGGATTTCGCCGGGCAGCCACTCTCGCATGACAGCGGCCACGACTTCAGCCGGTCCCAATGGTTTTCGCCCGTGTTGTAAATCAGGACCGGAGGAGTATCGGCCTTGGGTGCTCCGTCCTTCAGATACTGATCAAAGAATGGCTTGAGCACATCCCGCCGGAATTGCAATGCCGTGTCGCCGTCCCACTTCATCGGCCCCAAAGTCGAGCCATCGTAATTCACTCCACTGTGCCGCCAGGGCCCCATGACCAGATAGTTCATGTCGTTGCGTGTGTCCTTGGGTTCGATCTGCAAATAGCTATGGATCGCGCCCCACATGTCTTCCTGATCCCACAAACCCTGAATCCACATGATGGGGACTTTGAGAGGCTGCTCTGCCATCGTGTGGTCGAGCGCCTGCTCGCTCCAGAAGGCGTCATAAGCCGGATGCTCGGCCACCTTGTGCCACCACGGAAGTTGGTCGAGTCCGCCCGTCTGCGCAAAATTCCCCGCCGAACCGGCGCGCAGAAAATTGTCATAGTCGTCGTAGCCCTGGCGCATGATTCCCACCCCAGCTCCCCGGGCCGAGGTCTGCCCCGAAAAGTAATCCAGATTAGCCTCGCGAAACGCTCCGAAGTGAAACCAGTCGTCGCCCATCCAGCCATCCACCATCGGACTCATCGGCGCTGCCACTTTGAGCGCGGGATGCGGATTCACCAGGGCCATCACCACGGTAAAACCTTCATACGAACTGCCGAGCATCCCTACTTTCCCATTTGACTCGGGCACATTCTTCACCAGCCAGTCAATCGTGTCATAGGCGTCGGTTGATTCGTCGGTAGTACTCGAATTAAGTGGCCCGCGTAATGGACGAGTCATGAAATAGTCGCCCTCCGAACCGTACTTGCCTCGGATATCCTGAAAAATGCGGATGTAGCCATCGGCGACAAACACCTCATCGCCTTGCGGCAGCAGAGCCAGCATATGTGGCGATGGGTTGCGCTCGGCCCGGCCGGAAGCGTTGTAAGGCGTGCGGGTCAAAATCATCGGCGCATTTTTCGCGCCTTTTGGAATGACGATCACTGTGTGCAGCCTGACGCCGTCACGCATCGGGATCATTACATCCCGCTTGACGTAATCGTAAGAGGACGTCGGCGCCTCATAGTGAGCGGGCAGGTCTGGGGTCTGCGGCGACGTCTGCGCAAAAAGAGCTGGCACCAACAAAAAGAATGCTGCCTTCCTAAGATGGTAACGCAAGGATGTAAGCCTCCAATCCGGCAATCACGTTCGAAAGATTTTTTATGTGGGTGAGGGACGAATCCAAGGATGGGAAGACCACCGCAGATGAGCAGGTCAATTTCGTATATCCGCCATCAGCGTCTCGACTTCAGCTTTTGCTTCACCGGTGAGCGGCAGCATCGGCAAACGCGCAGGGCCTCCGTAATAACCGTTGAAATCGATCGCATGCTTAAGGCCCGCGACCCCGAGCTCTGAAGCAATCCGCTGCGCGGCTGGGGAGATGCGTTCTTGCTTGATTCGCGCTAGCTCCATATCGCCTTCCTTCCAGGCGGCATAGACCTCATAGCAAGCGGTGGGAGCGGGACAGGCAAAAGCCAGTATTCCGCCGACCGCGCCTCCCTCAAGGGATGCCTCTAACTTTTGCGCCGCTCCGACCAGCACCTGGAAACCAACTTCCTTTTGCCTGCTTCTTAGGCCTTTTGTGATAGCCACTGCTGAAGACGAAGAGCTGGAGTCACCCGCCAAAACGGATATCGGCACCAGTCCGGCAGTATCCTCTGCAGCCGTTTGGACCATCCGCGCCGTGACCGCTTCAAACGTCTCCGTCACCGTCGCGGACCGCCGGATATGCCGTGTCTGCGCGACAACGTTGCGAACCTTTTCCACATCCCCGCTCGATTCCTTAATCCCAATAATGTTCGAATGCTCCGCCAGTTCAATAATCAACTCACCGGGCATGTCATACGAGGTGAACGCAGGAACGTTGTAAATCATGACTGGCAACGGCGAGCGGTCCGCAATGGTGCGGTAAAAAGCCAGAAGGTTTGCCGCCTGCATTTGTTTGCGGTAAAAATGCGGAGTTCGAATAAGCGCTACGTCATATCCCGTTTCGGCGGCATAATCGGTGAGCCGCAGAGTCTCGTGCGCCGACTCCATCCCCGTACCGGCTATAAGAATCTTATTCGGCCCAGTCGCGGCCCTCGCCGTCTGCAGCACCTTACGTCTCTCTTCGTCCGACAGCATCACTGCTTCCCCGGTTGAACCGAGGACCACGATGCCGGCAACCGGGGTTTTTGAATAGCGCTCGACATTGTGTTCGAGCTTTTTATAGTAAACCTCGCCGTCAGGATAAAACGGCGTCGTGATGGGCGGAAAAATTCCCTGAAGGAGCATCGTATATCTTTAGATTATCAATTCGGAGGACAAATAATAGGAATTACCTCGCGTTTATTGCGGCGGTAAATCTGAAAATCGACCTCATCGACTGTGATCACGGAATGCCGCGGATAGAGTTCACTCATACGAATCAGGCACAAATCAGCCAGATCCGGATTGCGGTCCGAGTAGCGGACTGCCAGTTCGTGCAGGCGTGCCCAATGATTTTTGCAATCGAATGCCAGGTGCACCACACTGTCCCGCAACATCCCCAGAACGGTTTCGCTTGACTGTAAATGAAATGCAGTCTCGGCGAGCACCGCCTCGCAAGTGAGCACCGGCCATGTAATTTGCCTTGCTACGGCAACAGCCCAATCATGGAACCGGTCGTTTCGCCTAACTAGGGCCACCAGCAGGCCAGTGTCAGCAATGGCTCTCATGGGCGAGAAAACCCTTTGCGCGAAGAAAAATCTGGCGAGCCGCCCTGAATTGAGCCAGCATACTTCATCCACGCTGGCGATTCATGGTGATCATTGCCGTCGCCGAGCGCGGTTTCCAGGGATTGGCGAACCACCCGACCAACTGGCAACCCCGCAGCCCGGGCCCGCTGCCGAAGCCGTTCGAGCAGGTCTTTGGGAAGCCGTATCGTGAGTGTATTACACATTGGAACACAATTGTAACACGCAGGCCCTAGATCTAAAGATCCGCAGATGAGGCGCATTAAAGACCGCCTTCATTTTCAATTCACGGGAAGCGTTTTTGTACCTGGAGAGGCGGGAACAACGCTGAAGCTTTTGTTTCAAGCTCGCGGTCTTTTAATGCTGACTAGCCACTCTCCCGACATGTAGTTGTTGCAGCGCCTGCACTCGCACTTCCCCGCTCTGCAAGGCGAAAATTCCCTCGGCTGCGGCTCGCGCCGCAGAAAGCGTCGTGATCGTGGGAATGCGGCCTGCACCGCTGCCCGCCGGATCGCCTTCTCGTCGAAGAACGGATCTTGCCCATGCGGCGTATTCACAATCAAATGAATGCGCTCGCCTTTAATTAAATCCACTACGTTTGGCCGGCCTTCTTTTACCTTATAAACGCGCTCGACGCTCATGCCATCCGCTTCCAGCACGTCGGCGGTACCGGCTGTCGCCACCAGTTTGAATCCCATATCCACAAATTTCCGCGCCACTGAGGCGACGTGCGGCTTGTCATGATCGGTTACGCTGATGAACACCGTGCCCTCAACCGGCAGTTTCTGTCCGGCGGCAAGCTGCGCCTTCGCAAAGGCTTCGCCGAAATTATCGGCCACGCCCATGACTTCACCGGTGGATTTCATCTCCGGGCCCAGCACCGTATCCACCCCCGGAAATTTATTCCAAGGAAAAACCGGTGACTTCACGTAATAAGACAGTTCCCGTATCCAGGTCGGCGCGACGTTCAATAAAGTCCGGCAAAAATTCCCGGAGCTTGCGTCCAGTCATCAAACGCGCCGCAATCTTGGCCATTGGGATGCCTGTCGCCTTGGAAACATAGGGCACCGTGCGGGAAGCCCGGGGGTTTACTTCGATGACGTAAACTTTCCCCTCATCGGCGTTTTCCGAACCAGCCGTTTCCGCCCGCCCAGTCCGCCGCGCGGAATGGCAAACTGAATATTCATGAGGCCAATGACCTTCAAAGCTTCGCGCCAGCTGGAAAGTGTACTCTCGCATTCGTTTAAGAAGATGAACTGGAATATCGACCGAGGGCAGCACGCAAGAAGAATCTCCCGAGTGAATTCCCGCCTCTTCAATGTGCTGCATGATGCCACCGATGACCACATCCTCGCCATCTGACAGCGCATCCACGTCAACCTCGATTGCGTCTTCGAGAAAATGATCAATCAGATACCGGGACGATCCTGCGAATACTCCACCGCTTCTTTCATGTAACGGACGACGGTCTCCTCATCGTAGGCGATCACCATGGCGCGTCCGCCCAGAACGTACGAAGGACTCACCAGTACCGGATAACCCACGCGTTCGCGCCCGGCAACGGCTTCCTCGATCGAAGCCGCCATCGCTCCCGGCGCTTGCGGGATCTCCAGTTCTTCCAGCAACTTGCCAAATCTCTTGCGGTCCTCAGCCAAATCGATGTATTCCGGTGTGGTCCCGATAATCGTTTGCCCCAGCCGCTTTAAGCGGCAGGGCGAGGTTCAGCGGTGTCTGCCCACCGAATTGCACAATGACTCCTACTTCCGCGCCGCTCAGAAGTTTCATGCTCGTAGATCGCGAACACGTCTTCAAACGTTAGAGGCTCGAAGTACAGACGATCACTGGTGTCGTAGTCGGTGGAAACCGTCTCTGGGTTGCAATTCACCATGATGGTCTCGTAACCATCTTCACGCAGCGCAAAAGAAGCGTGGCAACAGCAGTAATCGAATTCAATTCCCTGCCCGATGCGGTTGGGACCGCTGCCTAAAATCATTACCTTCTTTTTTGGCGTAGGCGCCGCTTCGTCTTCATCCTCGTAGGTGGAGTAAAGATAAGGCGTAAAGCTTTCAAATTCCGCCGCGCAGGTGTCCACGCGCTTATACACTGGTTGCACTCCAAATTTCTTGCGCAAGTGGCGTATCTTTTCCTGACCGCCCTTGCCATTCAGCCGCCAGGCCCCTGCCAGCCGTCCATCAGAGAAACCCATGCGCTTCGCGTCTCGCACCACTTCAGCCGGAACTGATTCGATGGGATGCTTCTCCGCCTCCAACTGCATGTCATTTATTTCTTTGAGTTGGTAGAGGAACCAGGGATCAATCGAGGTCATCTTTGCAATTTGCTTGACGGTATGTCCTTGCCGCAAAGCATATTGAAGATAAGAAAGCCGCTCGGGATGCGGCGTTACCAGGCGCTGCGTCAGAATCTTCGGTTCGATCTTGTCTCCGCCAATACGCTTACCCGTGTCGAGCGCACGAATCCCCTTCATCAGCGCCTCTTTGAAAGTGCGGCCAATGGCCATCACTTCGCCCACTGACTTCATTTGTGGTCCGAGGTTCTCGTCCGCGCCCTGAAATTTCTCGAACTGCCACTTGGGAATTTTTACCACTACATAGTCGAGAGTTGGCTCGAAACAAGCCGGCGTTTTACGAGTGATATCGTTGGGGATTTCGTCGAGGGTATAGCCGACCGCCAACTTCGCCGCGATCTTTGCAATCGGAAATCCGGTGGCCTTCGAGGCCAGCGCCGACGAACGCGAAACGCGCGGATTCATTTCAATCACAACCATACGTCCAGTCCAGGGATGCACCCCGAACTGAATATTGGAACCCCCAGTTTCGACGCCGATTTCGCGGATCACTGCAATCGAAGCATCCCGCATCGCCTGATATTCGCGGTCGGTAAGGGTCTGCACTGGGGCGACGGTAATGGAATCGCCGGTATGCACGCCCATGGGATCGAAATTCTCAATCGAGCAGATGATGATGACGTTGTCTTTTACGTCGCGCATCACCTCAAGTTCGTATTCCTTCCATCCCAGTACCGACTCTTCAATCAGCGCCTCATGCACCGGCGAGAAGTCCAGCCCGCGCGCCAGTACTGACAACATCTCTTCGCGGTTGTACGCCATGCCACCGCCCGATCCACCCAGCGTGAACGACGGACGCACGATAACCGGAAAGCCGATTTTGCCGGCGAATTCCAGGCCATCTCTCAGATTGTTCACCAGTAGAGATTTGGGTACGTCGAGACCAATCTTCTGCATGGCGTCTTTAAAGAAAAGACGGTCCTCGGCTTTCTTGATAGCCGCGATATTGGCGCCGATCAGCTGCACGTTGTATTTTTCAAGAATGTTCGCGTCGGCGAGCTCGATGGCGAGATTGAGCGCCGTCTGTCCTCCAACCGTAGGCAGAATTGCAAAGCCCGCGCCCGGCGACATCTCGCGCTCGATGCGGATGATCTCTTCGAGATATTCCCGCGTGAGCGGCTCGATATAAGTGCGGTCGGCCAGTTCGGGGTCGGTCATGATGGTGGCTGGGTTGGAATTCGCCAGCACTACTTCATAGCCCTCGGCTTTCAAAGCCTTGCAAGCCTGCGTACCGGAGTAATCAAACTCCGCCGACTGGCCAATGATGATCGGGCCAGAGCCGATAATCAGAATTTTCGAGATGTCAGTACGTTTGGGCATTGGTATTGTTCGGAGTTAGATGGCCGCACTTATCGTTTCCTTGCTTCTGCGTACAAACTCTCCCCCCGCCGTTCTTCGGGTTCGATTTGCGTGAGGTCTGGAGCGTCGCTCTCCCGAAAAGCACATCGTCTTACTTCCTTGAACCCTGCTTCCGATATCATCGCCAGCAAGGAACGAGCGTCAAACATCTGACTGTGATGCGCCCCCGGGTGCAATACGTCCTGCCAAGTATGGCCGAGAAGTAGGCGCTGTACCAGCCGATGGGAAGCAAGTGGGTCCGGGTCCGAGAGGTATTCGCTTACGATTAGCTCCAGATCGGGAACAACGATCCTTAATATCCCGCCCGGCTGCAACACGCGAAAACATTCTTTCGTGAGCGCTAGGGATTGCGAGTATGTGAAATGTTCAAACGTGTGCGAAGAATACACCACACTCACGCTGCCATTTGCAAATGGCAGCCCATTCAGAACATTGTGACGGTGCACATCCCGTGGCCA
The DNA here is from genome assembly GCA_963834075.1 of uncultured Acidobacteriaceae bacterium. Taxonomy (GTDB): domain Bacteria; phylum Acidobacteriota; class Terriglobia; order Terriglobales; family Acidobacteriaceae; genus PALSA-270. Next base: position 162,921 of record CAWIAH010000009.1, on the reverse strand, counting down.
GGGTGGTAACCTCAGCAGCCGGCGCGCCAATGGCACGCGCGAAAGGAGTATCGACGGAGAGTTGTCGATATTGTACCAATCGCGAGCCGTGGAAGTACCGCATCCAATATTCACTCGAAAAGAGCCGCTACCTGATACCTGTGCAGATGCGGCACCCTTTACGCCCAACGCGGAACTGCTCACCGCTTCCACTCCTCCATCATCTTCACAAAATCCTTAAACAGATAATGCGAATCGTGCGGTCCTGGCGCGGCCTCCGGGTGATATTGCACGCTGAACAGCGGCAAGTTCCGGTGGCGCAACCCTTCCAAAGTTGAGTCATTCAAATCCATGTGAGTCAGTTCGACTTCGCTCTGCGGCAGCGAATCAGGATCGACGGCGAAATTATGGTTATGCGCCGTAATCTCCACCTTCCCGGTCTTCAACTGCTTCACTGGATGGTTCCCGCCATGGTGGCCAAATTTTAGCTTGAAAGTTTTTCCGCCCAGCGCGATCCCGGTGAGCTGATGCCCCAGGCAAATTCCGAAAATCGGCTGCCGTCCCATCAGACGGCGAATGTTCTCCACCGCATACGAGCATGGCTCGGGATCTCCCGGTCCATTTGATAGAAAAACGCCATCCGGCTTCAAGGCCAGCACATCCTCCGACTTCATCTGCGCCGGTACTACCGTGACCTTACAACCTTCGCCGCGTAGCTTCCGCAGAATGTTCTGCTTGATTCCAAAGTCATAGGCCACGACGTGAAATCGGGCAGGCTCGTCCTTCACGCCAACCACTTCGTCCGGCAAGTGCGAGCGCTCGCCCGTCTCCCAAACATAGGTGTGGTTAGTGCTCACCACCTTCGCTAGGTCTGTTCCGTCCATTTTAGGTAGCGAGCGCGCCTTAACCACCAGCTTCGCGGCGTCATTCTCCAGAGTCGAGATGACCCCCCGCATTACGCCGTTATCGCGCAAATGCCGCACCAGCGCCCGCGTGTCGATCTCGGCCAGAACCGGGATCTTGAATTGCTCGAGATATTCCTCTGCCACTTCCTGTGAACGCCAATTCGAGCTCACTTTGGAGAACTCGCGGACGATCAGCCCTTCAATGTAAGGACGATTGGCTTCGTTGTCTTCTGCGTTAGTCCCGTAGTTGCCGATTTGGGGGTTGGTCAAAACCACGATCTGGCCACAGTAGGAGGGATCAGTAAAGATTTCCTGGTAGCCGGTGATGGAAGTATTAAAAACTACTTCCCCGTAACATTCGCCTTTGGCGCCGTAGCCTTTGCCGCGGAAGACTCTGCCGTCTTCCAGCGCAAGAATGGCCTGCATTCATGCTCCAGGGAGTGGATTTTATGAATTGTAACAAGGAAGCAAGAATCGCGGAAGATAGTGATTGCCCGAGATCCGATTTTCTTGTGAATTTCTCAGATTTTTTGTGCGCTCCCAGGCGGCACTCCATCGTCAGGCATCGGGTTGAAACTGGCCTCGTTGATCAGGCGCTGTGACGAATCGTCAAAGGATAGCCATAATGCATGAGCAGCGGCGCACCGGCGAGTGAAACAGCCAGGTTCAGCGCTGGACCCATTTCAGCTTCCGGTTCGCGCCCCCAGAATCTCCCCCCGCTCCCATTTATCGGGGTTGCTCCCGACTATGTGACTCGTACCGAGACGCGCCCGCTGACCTTGCAGCAAAGCGCAAAGATCCGGAAATTCATCAAGCAGCGCGGCAAGCTGTCCGATGTTCGCTTTCGGCTGCGCAACCAAATCTTCATACCGAAGCTGCGAGAAGCTTGCGTGGCGAAACTTAGAAGTTCGCTCAAGACATTGGCCCAACTCCATTGCAAAATGCTTGCCTGCGGGGATTTCGGGACTAGATACGCCTTGGGGCCTGTCGAAGCTCTGCTTGCGGGAGTTGCCAGCTTTTACCATGAAGTAGCCGCGCTGACGGCATGCGCTTTCACCTCCCAAAATAATGCGCGGTGCATATCGCGTACGCGAGAAAATTTTCCGGCTAGAAAGCGCATACGAGGATTAACCGCAATTTGGCGCCAAAGGGGGGCACCTCCCATGGCCACGCCGCACCCGCACAGAATGGGCTCATCTCTAACTCCGTCTCTACCGCCTAAAAAAAATGCACACTCGCTTCGCCAATTGATACGAATCCGGGCAGTTCCCCTAGCAGTCGCGATGTCAGAGTGCTACCGCTACGGGCACAACCTGCTATGTAGATGAGCTTAACCAAATGGCGGTCTCCGCCAGCAAAGCATGCCACTATGCAATCCCGCTACGGGTAGGACTGCAGATTCCCCCACCTTTTGTGTTCCCTTTTCGGAACGCAAGCCCATCCCAGGGAAGCGACGCACCTTGATTCCTCTTGGATTCGGAGGCCCGGAAGACCCGGAGGGATAGGGATTTCAGCTACCTGACTCTGCCCATGCGATCAGGCGGCCAATAGACGAACGAGGCCTTGCCGTAAATGAAACTTTGGTCGAGCGGCCCGAAATCCCGGCTGTCATCAGACATATCCCGGTGATCGCCCATCACAAAATAGTTGTGCGGGGGGACCACGATCTCGTCAATCGACTGCGCATGATCAACATATGCGGGCAGCAGATAATTCTCTTCCAACGGCTTGCCATTCACATACACCTGCCCGTCATCGATGCGGATATGATCGCCCGGAACCCCAACCACCCGTTTGATAAAGCTCAAAGACGTGTCCCTGGGATAGCGAAACACCACGATATCGCCACGTTTAATCGGTTCCAAGCGATATACGAACTTATTGACGAAAATCCGCTCCCGGTTAACCAGGCCGGGCATCATGCTGGGTCCTTCCACCTTAACCGGCTGGTACAGAAAAACGATAACGAAAGCCGAAACCGCCAGCGAAATCGCCAAATCCCGAATCCAGATCATGATTCCCGGCATGCCCTGATGGGCGCTCAAGCTGGACGCCGGTTTCTCCGGATTGGTAATCTCATTTTCTCTTACAGTGGTTGGTAGTTCGCTCATCCAGCACCAATCTTACGCTATAGGAATCTTATCTCGCATCCAGGGCGGTGCCCGATCGTCCGGCAGGTCAAGACAGCTGTAATCCGGACAGAATCGGCCCGCGCTGTGGAAGCTCTTCGATTCGCGCTACAATACCGCTCGAGGAGCCCACCATGCGTACCAGCTTAAAGACCCTGCAGGTTCGGGGCTTGACGGCATCGTTTCTTTTCCTGGTGACCTTCGCGCTCTCCGCGCCTTGGGCGACTTCCCAACAAGATCAAGCGGCTGCGCCGGTTCCCGCCTACCATGTAGCGCCCCCAGATAAAGGCACAAAATTGCCGCCGATCCTGGCTAAAGATCAGCTTTGGGGAGAAAATTCTCAATTTCCTTACCAGACTCACGCCTATGAATTAGCTTCGAGGATCGAACCCGTCCTCTACCAGCAGCCGTGCTACTGCTACTGTGATCGCATGGGACACAAGAGCCTGCACAGTTGCTTTGAAAACACCCACGGAGCGGAGTGTTCCATTTGCCTGAAAGAGCTCTATTACACCTACACGCAGCACAAAGCTGGAAAGACGGCTCGACAGATTCGGCAGGGGATCATGCGAGGTGAGTGGAAACAGGTTGAGTTACGTTCGGCGGCCGCAATCGACTAGGGTACAGCCGAGTGATCTGGCTTAGGTTCGGTGGAGTTGACGGACGAACCCGAAGCCACGTATAACCTTGCTCGCGGAAGTGAAATCTTATGCTTTTCCGCTGGCCCTTATCGCGAATTCGGTGGTTTCAATCCGACCAGCGTTTTCGGGCTGCCCGGTGTATATTTAGGACTTAGCGTTTAACTTCAACAAAAAGGTACATTTACGAAGCCAAAAGGAAGAATCTTAGCAATGGCTCAGAAGTCTACATCCAAGAAGCCTATTGCCGAAGACCCAGGTTTTGCACAAGCTGTGCAAAATTATGAGGCCGGTCTTCGGGCTATTCAGGAACGCAAGTTCGACAAGGCTAAAGGTTTGCTTCAGAAAGTCTCCAGCGGAGCCAACAAGGAATTGGCCGATCGCGCCAGCGTGCATCTCAGCATTTGCAGTCAACACCTTGAGCGCACGGCGGTTCAGTTCAAGTCGGCGGAAGAACACTTCGACTACGCCGTTTCTTTAATGAACATTGGAGATTACGTCAGCGCCCGCGAGCACTTGGACAAGCTCTCAAAACAGTCGCCCCGTGCCGACTATGTCGCCTACGGCATGGCGGCTCTGGATTGCCTCACCGGTCACCTGGAAGATTCCTTGCGTAATTTGGACGGTGCCATCCGCCTTAACCAAACCTTGCGATTCCAGGCGCGCAACGACTCAGACTTCCAGAATCTCGCCGAGGACCCTCGCTTTACCGAGCTTTTGTACCCTGACCCGGGAGCCGAAATGCCCCCTGAGCCCGAGATCCCCGAAGAGGAGCGCTAGCCGGCGCCCATGACGGACCGGCTGCAACTTCCGGTGCCGCTGCTCCAGGACCCTGCTTTCTCCGGCTTACGCGTCGTTGCTATCGGAGGCGGCACCGGCCTTTCCACTCTGTTGAAGGGTCTAAAGCGCCATTGCGCTCCTCCCGGCGAGCGTCGAGGGCCCTCCTCCCGTTCCGAACTGGCGGAGCATCTCATCCGCGAACTCTGCGCCGTGGTCACTGTGACCGACGACGGGGGTTCCAGTGGCCGCCTGCGCAAAGAGCTCAACATGCTCCCGCCGGGCGATATCCGTAGTTGCATCGTGGCGCTTTCTGAGGATGAAGCTCTTCTTTCCAAACTCTTCAAGCATCGCTTCGAACGCGGTTCCGGGCTCGAAGGTCACAGCTTCGGCAATCTTTTCCTGGCCGCGCTCACTTCCATTACCCAGGATTTCAGTGAAGCGGTGCGCCTCTCCTCGGAAATTCTCGTAACCCGCGGTCATATCTTTCCAGCCACCGCCTCGAACGTAGAACTCGAAGCGATAATGGAAGACGGCACCCGCGTCTCCGGTGAAACCAACATCACCGCCAGCAAGGGTAAAATTCGGCGTCTCTTCTTGATTCCCCCGGAGGTCGAGCCCCTTCCACAAACCCTCGAAGCCATTGCACAGGCGGATCTGATTACCGTTGGCCCGGGTTCGCTGTTCACCAGTCTTGTCCCTAATCTGCTGGTCAAAGGCATCACCCAGGCGATCCTGAACTCATCCGCCGTCAAGGTTTACGTTTGCAATCTCATGACACAAGCCAACGAAAGCCTGGGGTTGACGGCAGCGGATCACATCCGCGCTCTGAACTCCCATGCCCAGACTGACCGCCTCTTCGACTATGCACTCATTAACCGCACCCCAGCTCCTCCCGAGGTAAAAGCGCAATACGCTTTGGAAGGGGCTTCCCAAATCGTGGCCGATATTGACGCCATCGAGAAAATGGGTATCTGTCCCATCATGGGCGACTATCTTGAGCTGGAGGGCGTGGCTCGCCACGCCACCGATCGTATCGCTCGCGATATCCTTGCCCTCGTGGTAAAAGCCAAAGCCGCACACCTTGCCTCCAACCTGCCGTAATCGTGGCGCGGGCCCTGATGCCTGTTAAAAATCTTGGCAAAACAGCCAATTTCCACGGACCGATTCAAGTCCTTCCCGCGTCACCTCCTCATCCATTGGTAATTTCTTAGCTCCCAACTTCCGCGTTATATTGGATCGAATGCAAAAACGTAAGTCCACTCAAGCGCCCCGGATAGCCATCGCCATCATGGCGGCCGGCAAGGGCACCCGCCTCAAGTCCAAGCATCCCAAAGTGCTGCATGAAGTCGGCGGAAAGCCCCTGTTAGGGCACGTGATCGCCGCGGCGACTCAAGTCGTGCCGGCGGCGGATGTCTATGCCATTGTCGGCCATGAAGCCGACCGGGTTCGGGAAGCGGTTTCAAACACCGGCATCAACTTCGTCCTTCAGCAACCGCAGCGCGGCACCGGCCATGCTCTCATGGCGGCTCGCGAAGCTCTTGCGCCCTACGACCACGTCATCATCTTGTCGGGCGACGCACCGCTCATTACCCCGCAAACCATATCCCGTCTGCGCGACTCTCATCTCGGCAAAAATTCCGCCATGACCATGCTCACCGCCGATCTGGATGATCCGACCGGCTACGGGCGGATTATTCGCAAGGGCAAGACCAATGAAGTACGCGCCATCGTGGAAGAAAAATCGGCCACGCCTGCGCAGAAAAAACTGCGCGAAATCAACTCCGGCTTTTACGCCTTCGGCGTCCGTCCGCTTTACGACAATATCGAGAAGCTTTCCACGGCCAATGCCCACGCCGAGTATTACCTAACCGATATGGCGGGCGTGCTGGCCAAAGCCCGGGCTAAGGTCACCGCCTACAAGAGTGACGCTCCCACAGAAATTCTAGGCAGCAATACCCGCGCCGAAATGGTTGCGCTCGACGCCAGCCTGCGGCTCGCCAAGTGCCGGCAGCTCATGGCCGAAGGCGTCACCATTTTCTACCCGGAGAGCTGCGTCATCGATACCGAAGTGCAAATTGGCACCGATACCGTCATCCAACCTTTCGTGCAGCTTTTGGGCAAGACTCGGGTGGGCGGCGATTGCCGAATCGCGTCGTACACCGTCATTCACGATTCTGAAATCGGCGACGGTGTAACCATTCTGCCGGGCTCCATCATCGAGCATTCGCAGGTGAAGAATGCGGCGCGCATCGGTCCCTATTCCCATTTGCGGCCGCAGAGTAAAATTGGCGAAGGCGCACACGTCGGTAACTTTGTGGAAACCAAAAAAATGCGCATGGGGAAAGGCTCCAAAGCCAATCATCTGACTTACCTGGGTGACGCGGAAATCGGCGACGGAGTGAACATCGGGGCGGGCACGATCACCTGTAACTACGACGGTGTGCACAAGCACACCACCACCATTGAAGACGGCGTCTTCGTGGGTAGCGATTCGACTCTGATTGCACCGCTGAGAATCGGCAAAGGCGCCTACGTAGGCGCTGCCTCGTGCATCACTCAGAATGTCCCGGAAGACTCGCTGGCCCTCGGCCGTGCCCCGCAGATCGTCAAAGAAGGCTGGGCAAAGAGAAAGCGAGAAGAACGGTCTGCCAAAAAGCAGGCCACATAACGGTTGCGCCGACGCCCATGGGTAGATGTTCGGCCTTGTTTTGACTGAAATGGGAGTTTTCTAAGCGCAGATGAGAAAACGCGCTCGATGGGCCAATCGATCGTAGCTTTCGGCAAATCCCGTCACATTTCGAACCGAACAAAAATGTTCGCACATATAAGCCACTTTTAATCTGTAGCTTACCTGTCCGCGCGATTCCGCCATCCCGCTATGTTCCAACCGGAACATTTCTCCGGGACGCTGGATCTATCGATTTCGAGGTGTTCGGTAAGCCAGGCTGCGCCCGAACTGGCAGGCTAATGCGAAACCGCCGCAAACAACGGCGAGTGCATCAGTGACTGAAACTCCTTGTCGTCGCTCTGGAAGTGCATCTGTAGATTCGAGCTGTCCGAGTCCACGGTCACATCCTGCATGGCCGTCTTCTCCACCGGCGAGGCGGTCATCCTGCGGTATAGGATGCCCGCCTTTAGAAGCGTTGACAGCGTGGCTGCCGTCATCGAATCCGAAGTCGAGACCGACAGATCGAATTTGATCCCGTCGGTGAAGTTCATCACGTAGCTTGAGCCCAGTACGCGCTTTTTCACGGTCTCATAATCCGCCAGCTTGGCCGCATCGCCCAGCGCTGAGCGCAACATATTCTGCGTGCCATCCTGATCCAGCACACTCCATACCATCCCCGAGTCGACCGATCCCATCATGTCGGATACCTGCCCGTTGGCGTCAATGGCCGAGACGTCTCCGTTACGGGTATCGAGGGCGCCACGTACGGCTGAAATTTCCCCAAAAAGCAGGGTATTCTCATCCAGGAACGTCATCTCCATTCCGCCAGGCATGGAATAGAGGTCGCTGTCGCGGTATTTAATTGGACGAATCTTCTGCAGCCGTACCTTCTTCAGAACTGCTGTGGCAGAAAATGAACCTTGCGCCACGCCTACAACCTTGATGCTTTGCTTCCCTGCACGGTATGCGGCGAAAACCAACTGATCCAAATCCTGATCCGGACTGATTCCAATTCCCTTCAAAGCGCCTTCGAACTGCTTCAGATTGTCGGGCAGCAACTGCTGCTTCAACGCCATCGCGGTATCGGAGTTTTTCAGCATCCGATAGTCCACCGAAATAATCTGCTGGATGTCAGAAGGAATTACGGTTCGGGCCGAACTGCCCAACGGCATCGCCCACGCGCCCGCACAGGAAAGCAACAGCGCCGCCGACGCGACCCGAACAAAATTATTCATGAATGGCTTCATATAACCACCCTTCGGAAACTTTTATCCAGTTGGATGCGCCCGATGGGGCGTTTCGATACCCGTCCCGTCAATATGTTATGCCAATTCTATGCCCGCACCACCGCCCAAAGGTACTTGGCCACGTAACCACCCAGTGTCGCGCCTTTCAGGTCACGGAATCTTACGAGTCCCCGCGGCCTGATTCCGAGCCTCTGCCAGCCGATTCTCGAGAATTTGCGGCGGGAAATCCATGGTTTGCAGAAACCTCTGCGGCGCCCCATCCAAAGCCTTCTTTGGAATCAGACCGATAAGTTCGCTGCTCGCAACTTTTACGCCAAGGTCTGTTGCGTGTTGCTCAACCCTCTCGTAAACGCGATAAATCGGCGTCTGCTCAAAATCCGTCAGGTTCATGGAGACTTGCGCCTGCCCATTCACAAGGAAGCCCGAAGCCTTCACGCAAGGCAATCCTCCACCGGAGAAGCGAACCGCCCTGGCAACTTGCTTGGCGACCGCTACGTCGACTGTAGCGAGAAAAATGTTGTAAGCGATGAGAAATTTACGCGCGCCCACCGCGGTGATTCCAGCTGTAGGGTGCACTCGCAAATCGCCAAAGTCGGGCTTGCGCTCCGGATGAGTTGCGATCTCTTCCCGAATAGCTTCAAATTGGCCGCGCCGGATCTCGGAAAGATTGCTCCGCGCCGGCGAGGCCGCTGCCGCCTCATACAAGTAAACAGGAATCTGATAGCGCCGCCAGATCTGGTCACCGGCGCGGCGCGCCATCGCAACACAATCCTCCATCGTCACCCCTTGCAGAGGAACAAAGGGAACCACATCGGTTGCCCCCATGCGGGGATGGGCGCCTCGCTGCTGACATAGGTCAATCAGTTCCGCCGCCTTGCCCACGCCGCGGACAGCGGCCTCTTCCAGCGCGCGCGGCTCGCCGGCCAGCGTGATCACGCTGCGATTGTGATCTGGGTCCAGTTGACGATCAAGGATGTAAACGCCCTGCATTGTCATGGCGCGGGCGATGGTATCTACTTTCGCGGCATCACGTCCTTCAGAAAAGTTGGGAACACATTCGACGAGCCAGGCCATATGGCGAAGAATATCTTGGCAATCAAGCAGCAGCAACCAATCATCGCCGGAGGCGCGAGGCTGCGGTTCTTGCCAGCCTCCTTGTAAATCCGTAAAGACTGTAAAGTGCAGCTTTCATTCGAACCATGGCAAAGCTGGCATCCTCGGCGAACTTTTGTTGACGATACTCCAGAATGCCCAATCCAAACTGCAAGTGGACTAGGCAAAGCTGGTATTCGCTTGGGTGCTCCGCGGTGAAGTCTTCGACAGCCGTGAGCACTCCATTTTTTTTTCCGCCTTCCCGGGTAGCGTTACACAGATGGCGATTGATGCCCTCCACTTCCGCCAACTGGTTGCGCCCACGGATGATTCCCTTCTGCTCGTAAGGCAGACGAAAATCGGGGGGAATCGTCTCCGGCTGATAGTAGAGGTCGCGGCGAGCATAGGGCCACTCCACATCGTGCAAGAAAATCATGCCGCCGCGTTTGAGCAGGTTGCGTTCGCGAATCAAGCTCAGCTCGTGATAGACGGTAAACCAGTTGTGATCGCCATCAATCAGAATGCAATCGAATGGCGATGACAATTGCGCCAGGACATCCAGGCTGTTGCCTCGCTTAACCTCGACCCTTGGATTGGCGGAGTACTTGTCCGCCAAATTGAGATCAATGCATGGATCAACGATGGTGTACGAGGCGGGAGGCAAGGCGAGCATTTGATCGGCAGTCTGGCCCAGGCTAGCCCCGATTTCACAAAATGACTGCCACCCGCGTTTGCGGGCGATGGGAAGAATAAAGTGACGCGCGAATTCTCGCATGGAGGCTTGGTTTCCGAGGGAGGCGTACCTAACTTGAAGTTCAACTTATCTTATCTCAGGAAGCCACATCCCAGGCCTTGGGCGGCAGCTCTGGTGGTTCTACCGGCAGAATGATCGGCTGAATGGGGTGCCCGAAACCCCGCAAGAGTTTCCTCCTTAAGGCGCCCATGACCATCGGGGCTGAACCCAAAAGAAGTCGAAGCGCAACCCGACGCTCTTTTCTTCGCCAGCAATACCGGACCGCGTACGCCGAGGTCAATCCGCCAATGCAGGCGTATCGGTCCTGACGGCGTTGCTTTCCGCCTGGATATACGCGAGCCCGCTCAGAGTCGACCACGTGCAGCATGGCGTTGGCGGTCGCTTTCAAATTGCCTGAACTGTTTTCCGCGTGCTCACGCTTGGCAACCGTATAAGGTTTGCGGACAACCACGCAGGGGCTAAACGTGCCAGCCTTGAGTATGAGATTGAAGTCATCCGAATAAAAGCCAGCCGAGAGCAGGCTACGGTACCCTCCTATTTTTTCGAAGACATCTTTCCTCATGATGATGCGGCTGTTGGAGGACGCGATGGGTATGTCCTTGGCCAAGAAATCCCGATACTTCAAGACCTGAATCGAGTCTTGCACGAACAGCTTGGCGGGAATTGGACCATCGCCTTGAAAGTGACCCATGGCTCCAATCACTAAAGGCGGCGAGTCGAAGCTGCGGATTACCCGGTCGTAAATCTCGAAGGCACGCGGCAGGAATAAGTCGTCATGGTCGAGCATCGCCAGATACTCCCCTGTCGCCAAGGCGGCTGCATTGTTTCTGGCGATCTCAGGGCCCTGATTCGACTGGCGAATCACATGAATACGCGATCCATAGGATTCGAGCACGCGCGGAGTGTCATCGATTGAGCCGTCATCAATGACGATAACCTCATAGCGGGTGAAGCTTTGCGACAGGATTGAGTCGATTGCCTGGCGGAGATACTTGCTCTGATTAAAGGTCGGCACCAAAATACTGAAGCGGAGCATTGTTCGGCTCGCTAACGAGGTCCTCTGCCGTCAGAGAAACCTCCGTCAATTTGGTGGCGGCACTATAGCACTGTTAAATCTTTACTTTAGTAGAGATTTGTAAACTATTGAAGAAAGGTTGCAGCAGACTCAATCAAATCGAAGAGACCGACGGCTCTACCGCTTCTTGCCTTTTCCGCCTCCGAAAAACTTCCCAATCCCCAGCCTAACCTGCACGGTATTCACACCGGGATTAAACGATGCCAGGCCGGCATTGGAAACATGCATATAGCGCAGTTCGATATTCCAGGAGCGGGACTCACCCAGGAAATGAGTTCCAATGGCGGCGCTGTCCATGAAGTTTACGGTATTGGTTCCGTCGGGCACATTGCGGTTGGTAAATAATGGGCCGCCGCTGAGCACAAAATAGGGCGCCACCTTGCCGCGGCAGGCAAAATTCCATTTCAGATTCAGGGGGTCGAAGCCCGCACCGTAGGCGGTGTTGCCCGGCTGAAAAACCAGGAACACCGGCACCACGTCCACCAGATATTCAAAACGGCCTTTGAGAAACGACGGCCCAAGCGGGCGGGTCAGGATCCATCCAAAGCCTGCGCCGGCATTCCACATCCCAGTGTTTGAGGTGCCTCCCGGAACCGAGTAGCCGCCGCCAGTCCATGCCTCGATTTCATGACCGCCATCCTCGGGACGCGCCTGCGCCAGAGCAAGCGATCCGCAAAACAAGCACAGAGCCGCCGCCAAAATTTTCATAGCTTGATGTCCACAAAATTGGCACGATACAGAAATTACGTGAGAGTGACAAATGCTATTCATTTATCCACAGGGTTTACCCTGCGGGCTTCTGCGGCGACACTCAGCCCTGCTCAGCGTTTAAAGCGCTTGACGGAAAAGCATTTGACTGCAAAGGTCGCTGAGAGAGAGGACCGCGAGAACGCCAAAGGTTCTGTTGAATCTAATAAGATGCCCCCGACGAATCCGCGGTTCGCGAGAGCCGCGCAACCCGAATCGCTAGCTCATGGTTCCATATTCACTGTACAATCCAACGGTTTACGGAGGCCATTTATGCCGCAATATGTAATTGAACGAGAATTGCCCGGGGCTGGACAACTTTCCGCCGAGCAACTGAAAACGGTCTCGCAGAAATCCTGCTCGGTTCTGCGCAACCTTGGTCCGCAAATCCAGTGGCGGCACAGTTACGTCACGGCCGACAAGATTTATTGCATTTACGACGCGCCCAATGAAGAGATGATTCGCGAGCATGCCCGCCAAGGAGGGTTTCCCACCAATCGCATCTCTGAGGTTAAAACGGTGATCAGTCCCAAGACCGCCGACGATTAGTTCCCTTTTACAGCCCCAGTCCGCCATCCACCGCTAACACCTGCCCGGTAATGAAATGTGGGGCCGTCGCGAAAAATAATACCGCCGCGGCAATTTCCTCTCCCGTGCCGTTGCGCCGCATGGGAGTTTGCGTGGCCATCCGCCGCATAAAGGATCTCGCCGCCTCTTCTCCAAGGTCAATCATGCCGGGAGCGACGCAATTGACCGCGATCTCAGGCGCCAGAGCTTTCGCCATGGCCTTGGTCAGCATATGCACCGCGGCTTTGGAGGAACAATAATGGACGTGGTCGGCCCAGGCCCGTAACCCTCCTAGCGATCCCATATTTATAATCTTGCCTCGCCGCCGGCGCAGAAGCTTGCACGCTTCCCGCGAAACCAGGAATGGTCCGCGCGTATTCGAAGCAAAAATTGCATCCCACTGCGCCACGGTGATCCTGGCGAATTCCACCGTCTCGTAGTTGGCGGCGTTATTGACCAGGATGTCCAGGCCTCCCATCTGTTTGCGGAGTCCCCTGAGCATGGATTTCACGCTCTGTTCGTCACTGACATCACAGGGCAACGCCACGGCGCGAACCCCGAGATTGCGAATATCGGCTGCGGTTCGGTGGGCTTCTCGTGCCGAGTTGCGGAAGGTGATGGCGACCCCGGCACCAGCTTCCGCCAGGGCCAAAGCACTGGCTCTGCCCAAACGGCGCGCCCCACCCGTGACCAAAGCGACCTTGCCCGCAAGGGGCTTGCCTGATTTCGCCATGCCCGCAATTCTATCCCGCAAAGGGAATTTCTTGCTTGCAACATCGCTGGCAACTCATTGCAAGACAAGGTAAAATCCCGTCAATGTCCGAGGCCCGCCAAGTCGTGGTTTACTCCCGCAAAGGCTGCCATCTCTGCGAAATCGTCAAGGAAACGCTGAGTAAACTGGAGCGGCGCGGGGGATTTACCTGGCGCGAGGTGGACGTCGACTCCGACGATCAGCTACGCCGCCAATTCACCGATGAAGTTCCTGTGGTGTTCATCGACGGGCGAAAAGCCTTCAAATACCGCATGGACGAACGGGAATTTCTGCGCAAACTTGTCAATTGAACAACTTCTGCCGCGCCGATTTCGCCTACCGAAACGTTCCTTCGCCAGACTCACAGATTCCTTGACATGCGTTTCAATCTTCGGCACTGTCAATGTTGTAGCTCATTGAACATAATTCAATCACTCGATTCAGACTAAGGCTTCAGGAGAAAAAATGCAGCGAAGGAAATTCTTAAAGCTGGGGCTCGCCGGAGCCGGGGCGGTGGCGAGCGCCGCGCTCCCAAGGTTTGCCTTTTCCGCCGACGAAGCCGCCGATGGCTTCTGCTTCATGATGGGAGACCACTGGAGCTACATCGGCATCGGCTGGCAGCTGGGGATTGAATCCTGTGCGCTGTCAGTACTCGACGCACTCAACATCGCGGAAGCCGCCCCCCACGCCAAGACTTGCATAAATTTGGATGCCCGCGCCTATGAATTCCTGGCGCAGGAATACCCGCTTTTGTGCGAGCGGCTGAAGAAGTACCTTGCCGAAGATAAGGTCGAACTCATTGCCGGTTCCTATTCGCAGCCGATGGCGACTCTATTTTCTGGCGAGTCGAGCATTCGTCAGATTGTGGTCGGGCACGAGGTGATTCGCAAAGCGCTGGGCGTTGAGGTGGAGAGCTTTCTGGAAGAAGAGGAGTTTTCCCATCCTCAGTTGCCGCAAATTCTGAATGCCGCCGGAGTCAAATACACCAGCCTCGCGCAGCTGGACACCTGGGCCTATGCCGGCTGTCCTGAACTGCCGCTAAATGTTTTCTATTGGAAGGGTATGGATGGCAGCACGATTCTCTGCCAGGCCAAGAACAATCTGTTCGGCCATAATTTTTCCTTCTACTCCACGCCCGAAGGAAAGGCCGATGTGACGAAACTGTCGCAACTGGGTAAGCCGTGCGTTCAATACTGGGAAGAGTTTGGCTGGGAAGACCCCGAGAAACCCCGTTACCTCACCTACCCAGCGGAGTTTAGCGAATTTTCCTCCAAGAACAATGTCGAATATGTGACCTTAGGTGGCTATCTCAAGAAGTATGGGAGTCAGGCCAAGGAAACCATCTACCTCAACATGGATGCGTGGAAAAAGCTTCTGCCCTGGGGCATTGGCGGGGACCAGGTTCGGGTCAATGCCCGCAAGATTGAGGCGACGCTCCACACAGCCGAGCGTTTTGACGCCGTGGCGAGCTCGTTGGGAGCGAAATCGAAGACCGACATGCTCTATACGGCCTGGCGCAATTTGCTGACCGCTCAAAGTCATGACCAAAATCTTTGTGAATACTCGCGCTGGCAGGGTGATCGCATGGCGCCGCTCAACCTGATTGAGGATCATCACGACCAGACCTGGGGATCGATCGGCTACCATCACCTTGATGAAGCGCTGAGTGCGGGCAAAGCTTCCATAGAAACTTCGCTCTTGGAAATCTCGCGCCGCGCGGTCCAGCCAAAGGGGGCAAATGGGCCCACGGTCGCCGTGTTTAACGCCTGCAGTTGGGAGCGCACCTCGCTGGCCCGGACGGGCAAAATCTATCTCAAAGATCATCCGGCAAAAAATGTTTCGGTGGTCAATAGCGCGGGAGAAGCCGTGCCCTTTCAGCTCGAACGCACTGAAGATGATTTGGCGGGAAACCTGGCCATGGTGGACGTCACCTTTCTCGCGGAAAACGTGCCCAGCGTGGGCTATGACACCTATCGTCTGAAGTTCACCGCCGAACCTGTGGAATCGCCGCAAACCGCTCTCACCGTGGATGACGGGAAATTCCAGATCGAAAATGCTTTCGTGCGCGTAAGTCTCGATCCAGCCCACGGAACGCTGGTGAGCCTGGTGGAAAAGGAATCGGGCAAGGAATTCATTTCCGCGGAGAAGTTTTCCACGCCGGCCTTCCACGGCCAGCCCAACCTGAAGTATCCCTTTTTGTCAAAGAATCCCGATACCTCCTACGACAGCACTACCGCAAAGGCTACGACGATGTGGCTGGAAAAAGGCCCACTGCGCGCCACGTTGAAGGCGATTCACAAGTGGAAGCAGCTCACCTTTGAAACCAGAGTTACCTTGTTCGCCCACTCTCCCAACGTGGAGATTGTGAGCCGGGTGTTGACCAGTGTTCCTCCTGCAGTGGATGATTTCCCCGAAGGCCGCGCCCGCCGCGATATCAACAACGGCTACTGGCTGGCATTCGCCCCGAGTTTCGCCACTACCGGCGTGCACCGCGACTTTCCGCTGGGGACCGAGAAAACCGAGCATGAGCGTTTACATGGCCTGACCTTCGCTGACCTGGTCAGTGAAGACCAGGGCTTGCTGATCATTCACTCCGGCTGCCAGTATTTCCGCAAGGAAGGCGATGGCACCTGGTCAAATCTCATCATGCGCGAGTGGGAGTCGTATTTCAGTAACGAATATGGCTTCCCTAATTATGCCGAACTGACCCACTCCTTGCTGGCGCACGGCCCGGAAATGGATGACGCGCAGCGCACCCGCGCCGCCATGGAGTTCGACTCGAAATTTCAAATTGCGGTTTCCACCACGAGCTCCGGCAATCTCCCGGCGAAAAAATCTTTCGTGCGGGTGAGCCCTGACAATGTGCTGCTTTCGGCCTTCCGCAAGCGTCCAGACAGCGGCTATGAGCTTCGCATTTTAGAGACGGCCGGGAAAGCGGCCGAGGCTAAGATTGAGCTAGGATTTGCGGCCACCCACGCCGTCGAGACCGATCTGCGCGGACGCGCCAGCGGAAAACCCATGGCGGGGAGAACAATTTCGCTGAGCGTAAAACCCTGGCAGTTCCGAACTTTGCAGATCGTCTGACGCCACTTCGTGGGCAGCGCTCGCAGCTATAATCAGCCTGCCCATGGGTCTGAACAAACTCGACTTCGCAATCATCGCGATCTATCTCGTGGCGATTACGCTGTTCGGCTTGCGCTTTCGCAAGCGGCAGCGCAGCTTGCGCGATTATTTCCTGGCAGATCGCAACATTCCCTGGTGGGCGATTTCTCTCTCCATCGTCGCCGCGGAGACCAGCACCCTTACCATCATCAGCATTCCCGGGCTGGCCTACGAAGGCAACTTTACATTTTTGCAGCTTGTTCTGGGATACCTGGTTGGCCGTGTCATCATCTGCGTCGTTCTGCTGCCACAATACTTCCGCGGCGATCTCTACACCGCTTATGAATTAATCGAACGGCGCTTTGGACGCAAGCTTCGTTCCTTGACAGCCGGCCTTTTTCTGGTGACACGCGGAGCCGCCGAGGGCGTGCGTGTGTATGCGGTATCGATCGTCGTCGCCATCGCGCTGGGTACGGGCGAGATCACTTCGATTGCCATCATCACGGCGCTCACCCTGATTTATACCTTCGAAGGTGGTCTTGCCGCGGTCATCTGGACCGACGTGGTGCAGACATTTGTGTATATAGCCGGCACGGGGGTGGGATTGTTTACCATCCTGCATCTGGTTCCCGGGGGCTGGCCGGCAATTCACTCGCTGGCGGCGAGGGCCGGCAAGTTGCAGATCTTTGACTTCGCACCCGATTTCTGGAAGCCATACACCTTCTGGGCAGGACTGATCGGCGGCACGTTCTTCACCACGGCCAGCCACGGCACAGATCAACTCATCGTGCAGCGTTTGCTGGCGGCGCGCAGCCGGCGGCAAGCGGTCGCGGCATTGCTGTCCAGTGGGGTCGCGATTCTGTTCTTGTTCGCGCTTTTTTTATTTGTCGGCACCTCACTTTTCGCCTTCTACCACGTCCCCTCCAGCGTATTCGGCAAGGCAGATCGCATTTATCCAACCTTCATCGTCAACAAGATGCCCCACGGAATCTCCGGGCTGCTAATTGCTGCGATTCTGGCCGCAGCCATGTCCAATCTGAGCGCCGCGCTGAACTCGCTTTCCTCGAGTTCGATTGTCGACTTTTACCTGCGCCGTCAGCCCGCAGCGGACGAACCTAAAAAGATCCGGCTCTCGCGGATAGCCACGCTACTCTGGGCTTTCGTGCTGTTCGCGCTGGCGGTGCTGTCGTTGCACAAGGTCGGGCACGTGGTTGAGGTTGGATTGCAAATCGCGTCGGTCGCCTATGGCGCGCTGTTGGGCGTCTTTCTTCTGGGAGTTCTCACTCGCCGCGCCAACCAAAATGGCGCCATGCTAGGGATGTTGTGCGGCTTCGCGACCGGGATCTACCTGTGGCAGGGCACGCCCGTCCCTTGGACCTGGTATGTAGTTCTGGGCACAACGGTAACATTCGCGGTGGGATATACGGCGAGCCTTTTGAGAGTTGACGAGAAAAGCCTTTAACCGCAGGGCGCGCCGAAAGAAAAACTGGAGCACGCAAAGACAATCGAGAACTGGCTCGATCGCGGATTTCGCGCTGACCTGGTTATTGAAGGCAGAATCGTAGTGGAATGGAAGTGCAAAGATGCCCTGCATCCGGTGGATCAGGCCCAGCCGCTCTCCCACTTGCGCCTCCTCAACCTTTCCGCCGGACTGCTTATCAATTTCCACGTGGTTGTGCTCAAAAATGGGAGCAAGCGAATGGTGAACAACTATCAGGAACCTTCAACCGAAAGCCTGTAACCACCGGGGGTTTTGAGAAAACGCAGAGTAATGCAGCACGGCCTTCCCTGCGTACTTCGCGAATGCTCTGCGCGCTCGGCGGTTAAAAGCGGTTGCGTTTAAACCCTTCCCGTATACTCCCCCAAATGCCCGCCGCAGAAATCCATCCCCCAGAACTTACCCGAGCCCTCGGTCTCCGCCACTCTTTAGCTGTAGTGGTCGGCACCGTCATCGGCAGCGGCATTTTTCTGGTGCCCGCGGAAATGGCCCGCGCCGCCGGCTCCACTAAATTGGTGTATCTGGCCTGGGGGGTGGGCGGACTGCTGTCTTTTTTCGGAGCCCTCACCTACGCCGAACTCGGCGCCATGAAGCCGCAAGCCGGTGGCGAGTACGTCTACATCCGCGACGCTTACGGGGCACTGCCGGGATTTCTCTACGCCTGGACCTGGTTCCTCATCGCTAAACCGGCATCTGTAGCCACACTGACCACCGGGCTGGTCCGCGTGCTTGGCACTTTTTCGGTCTTCGAAATTTTTTCCCATGATTTCATAGCATCTCCCTTCCCTGTCACCTACGGCCAACTACTCGCAATTGCGCTAACGCTTATCATTACCTTCCTGAACTTCCTCGGAATTAAGAAGGCTGGCGAATTCCAACTCGTCTTCACGGTGCTGAAAGTCGGGGTAATCCTGGCGATTATCCTGGTCGGCTTCAGCTATGCCTCGGGGAGTTGGGGACATTTCTCGGCAGGCTATTCCGCCGCGCGGGGTGGCATTGCCGGATTTATGGCTGCTCTGGTTGCCGCGCTGTGGGCCTACGACGGCTGGAATGACCTTTCCATGATTTCTGGCGAAGTCCGAAATCCCGGCCGCAATCTGCCGATTTCACTCATCGCCGGGGTCGCGATCGTTGGAGCACTCTACGTCCTCACCAACGCCGCCGTGCAATACGTGCTCCCGGCGGCCGCCATCGCCGCGACCGAGCGTCCCGCGTCGGATGCCATTGGCCTGGTGCTGGGATGGCGCGGCGCCTGGCTGGTTTCAGCCGGGATGGCGCTTTCCATTCTAGTCGCCATGAATGGCACCATCATGAGCGCTGCCCGCGTGCCCTGGGCAGTTGCCCGCGACCGCTATTTCTTCTCCGCCCTGGCCGAGGTGCATCCACGCTTCCACAGTCCAGCGACCGCCTTGTGGGCGCAAGCGGCTTTCGCCATTGGGCTTCTGCTCCTCGGCGGCAATTACAAGCAATTTTTCTCGCTCGCAATTTTCTCGGAATGGCTTTTCTACATGTTGGCCGCCAGCACCTTGTTCATCTTTCGCCGCCGCGAGCCCGACGCCAATCGGCCTTACCGTGTTTTCGGCTATCCCTGGGTTCCTGGGCTGTTTGTCGTGGCAGCAGGGGTCCTGCTTTACTACACCTTCACCGATAATCCTTTGAATTCGGCCCTGGGTTGTCTGGTGATCCTCGCAGGCGTTCCGGTTTTTTTCTTCTTCGCGCGCAAACGCCGCCCGCTGACCCCCTGATTCCTCCAGCCCTCCCCCGACCGGGCTAAATCATTCCTTCGCCCTTACTTACGTTACCAAGGTACAGAGCCAGCGGACACGTTTACCCATCGGCCAGTCTCCCGTACCTTAGAACCTCGACCCCGATTCATCCCCCCGGGTTCGGGCCCCCAAATAGTTTGGAGTTGAACGAATGGCGACTGCACAAAACTTTGAACTCGGCCTGTTGCCGGAGCGTAAACTGAGCTGGCAAACTTTGGCCTCTAGCTACGGTTTTGTCGCGTTTTTATTGCTGATCGTTGTTAATATAAGTGTGATCTGGCCAGACCGGTTGCAACTTGTTCACGATTATCATGTCACTGAACTGATTCCTTTGCCCTCAGTGCAGCCCAAGCCGATCAAGCTCAAGCCACAGCGGTTGCGGGCTAAGCTTTTGCCTCCTGCTCCCGTCTTTGATACGCCCAAATTGACCGTACCCAAGGAGTTGCGTGCCTCCCGCGTAGTTCCGCATGAAGTGGCTCCTCCAAAGATCGTTACCGGACAGTTCGCGCCGCCTGAGATCAAGGTCGTTCCGGGCGGAGCTCGTCTGGCGAAAGTCATCCGTACCGGAGAATTTGGCAGCTCGGCTGCGCCCACCCTGAACGTCGCTATCGGCAAGGTTCAAACCGGCGGCTTCGGCGATCCCAACGGTGTGAAGCCGCAAAGTAATTCCACTGCGCGCGCGACTATCGCCAGTGTCGGGGGTTTTGACTTGCCGCAGGGTGCCGGTCAAGGTAATGGCACCGGCGGCGCTCACGGACTCAAGGGAACGGTGGCCAGCGCCGGCTTCGGCAACGGAATCGCCCAGCCCGGACAGGGTGACGGCCGGAGCAATGGACGCGGCGTGCAATCCGCCGGCTTCGGTAGCGAAATGGTGGCGCAGGGTCCGGCTCATTCCCGGCAAATGGATAGTGGTCCCGCCACGACACCAGTGGAGATCACCTCCAAACCGAATCCGGTTTACACTGAGGAAGCCCGCCAGCTCAAGTTGGAGGGCGAGGTTCTCCTGGAAGTCACCTTTGCAGCCAACGGGCAGCTGCACGTCATTCGTGTGGTGCGTGGCCTGGGCCATGGCTTGGACGAGAGCGCCTTAGCCGCTGCCAATATGATTCGTTTCAAACCAGCTTTGCGGAATGGCGCACCCGTGGATTCCATGGCGGTTGTGCATGTGGAGTTTCGGCTTGCGTATTAAGAACAAATTAAGTTGAAGAATTAAGTAGAGAGGATTCGAGTCATGCGTATTCGCAATTGGATGGTCGGTGCTTTCTTGGTGGCGGGCCTGAGCGCCATGGCGCAACAAACGGGACAGCCGTCTTCGGACTCAACCGCGGCAACCCAGCAACCCGCGCCCCCAGCGGCTCAATCGGCCGCGCCGGCGCAGAACATGGGCGCGCCCACCACGTTGAACCAGGTTGTGGATCGGGCCATCGCCCGCGAACATGCTCTGGTCATTATGCTGGCCAGGCGCACGCCGCTGGTGGAAACCTACCTGCAGAACATGAAAAATGATCCGCAGCTCGGTCCCGTGCCCGTCAGCGACCATTATTATTTCGGCCGCATTGACATGGGCGAAAACGGCCGCCAGGACTACCTTTCCAAGGGCAGCTTCGAAAGCCGCCTGATGGGCGGCTTCGGCAAACTGTTCAAGTATGACTACAATCCGGCCGGTTTCTCCTGGATGGTATTCGTAGACCGTGACGACTTCGATCACGCTCACTATGATTTCAGCTACGTTCATCGCGAATTCCTTGGCGACGTGCGCTGCATCGTGTTTGACGTCACGCCCAAAAAGAATGCCGGCAGAGGCCGCTTTGAAGGCCGCATCTGGGTCGAAGACCAGGACTTCAACATCGTTCGCATGAACGGCACCTATGTGCCCCACTCCAGCAATACTTTCTTCTTCCACATGGACAGCTGGCGCATCAACGCCGTCCCGGGCTACTGGGTACCGGCCTACGTGTACAGCGAGGAAGGCGATTTTAGCGCCGGATCGAAAGATAAGTTCGCGTTCAAAGCTCAGACCCGCATCTGGGGTTACAACGTCCGCGCCGGTATACGGCAGGACGAGATGACCCAGGTGTTGGTGGACTCGTCGGTGAAAGACGAAAGCGCCACCGCGCAGGATGCCTCGCCGCTCGAAGCGCAGCGTGAGTGGCAGCAGCAGGCCGAGGATAACGTGCTGGAACGCTTGCAGAACGCCGGATTGCTGGCGCCAGCTGGCGATGTGGACAAGGTTCTCGCAACCGAAGTGAACAACCTTGAGGTGACCAATAATATAGACCTGCCGCGTCCGGTTCGCACCCGCGTTCTTCTCACTTCGCCGCTCGAGACCTTCAGCGTCGGCAACACTATCGTGATCAGCCGTGGCCTGATCGATGTTCTGCCCGACGAGGGCAGTCTGGCTATGGTCCTGGCGCACGAGTTAGCGCACATTGTTCTCGGACACAACCTGGGAAGCAAGTACGCCTTCGATGACCGCATGCTCTTCTCCGACGACTCCACCTTCAGCAACCTGGGATTCCGTCACATTCCCTCCGAAGAAGCCGCCGCTGACAAGAAAGCCATGGAAATGCTAAAGAATCTGGTCGCGGCTGGAGCTGTGAAACAGCTCGACGGCGCTGGCCTGTTCTTGCGCCAGATCTCGGAGCGCGGCGTCGCGCTAGGCGCCCTTCTGACCCCGCACCTAGGCAACGGATTGGTGGACAACAAAGGACAACTCATTCGCATGAATGCGCTCGAAGAGTCGGCTCCCAAACTCGATCCCGCGAAAATCGATCAGATTGCGGCTTTGCCCTTGGGTGGCCGTGTGAAGATGAGCGTGTGGAATGACGATGTGCAGATGGTGAAGACGCCGCCGACGGCGGTCACCTCGGCGCGCGACAAAATGCCCCTGGAAGTGACTCCGTTCTTCCCGCGGCTCACCCGTATCACCATAAGTGGCAGCTCGGAAAATACCACCGCCGCCACCAATCAGACCAGCAGCAGCAATTAGGCTGACGCAGTCTCTCAACCGAGGTTGAAGGAAGCACGAGCCGGAGCTGGGTTCACCCCCAGCCTCCGGCTTTCGTGTCTCGGTAGATTTTTGGCTCGGGAGGCGGTGTGGCGCCAGCGTCCCCTCCCGCTTCCTTCGCCGTGTCCTGGCCCGATGACTCGGTTGAGGAAGCATGGTCCAGGGCGAATCCGGCAGCCGTCAGAGCAACAGCGGCCAGGACGACGAACATCAAGGCGAAGCGTCGCACGCCTGCGGATCAGGGTATCGGATGGACTTGATCACGGCTGCGGCAGATGGGATCTTGCGGCCCGGATCCTACGTTTTCTGAACAAAAAGCGAAAGTCCACATATCGGCAGCCGTAATCCCACTGCCTCAACAACTTGCATGTCTAGACGTTCTTGTCATGACGTTATGTCCCAGCTGGAACATAACGTCAGATGGCGGGCGGGGCCGTCACTTCAGGACCATGTCCTGATATTCCGGATGCTGGCTGAGATAGTGCTGCACGCTGGGGCAGATGACGTCCACTTTCAGGTTGTGCTCATGGGCGTACTTCAGACCAGTTTCGGCGAGGGTTGTGGCCAAGCCCATGCCGCGCAGAGCCTCCGGCACCTCAGTGTGAATCAGTCCAAGGACGTTTCCGCTCAGAGAATAGGCGAGCGAGGCAACTTGGCCGTCGCGCTCAATCTCGAAGCTTCCGGTGCTGACCTGCTCACGGTTTGGAGATTTGCGGCTGAATATCTTCATGGCAGTCATATCAAGCTTCCTGCGAGCCATCTCAGACCACCTAACGCTAATGGCTGTCCCGGGCCAGACGAGGGGAACCCGCGTACCCACCCGACGGTAATGTTACCCCGGATGCGAGAATGGGTATTATAAGAGAATGGCGATGACAGCGGCCGCGCACTGCCCCGGGTGCGGCTACGACAATAATCCGCAGTACAAGTTTTGCGGCATGTGCGGTACGGCGCTTCAGGCTGGTGCAGCGACGGCAAAGACACCACGCCGTAACGATGCCGCGCCGCTGAGCGTTGGCGGATATTCGATTCTGGGGCTGGCGCCGGAGCCGGCGAACAAAGGAAGCTTTGATGTATCGGATCTGGAGGACAAGGTTTCGCAGTCCAGTCTTCCTCAGCCAGGTGCGCCGAAATCCAGGCCTCTTCAATCGGCCGGGAACAGCATCATCCAGAATGACGCCCCGTTTAATCCCAGCCTCGATTATTTGTTCGAAGATAACGAAAAAAAGCCGGATAGCCGCTGGCGCCTGTATGTGGCGCTGGCGCTGCTGGTGATTGCGGCCGGAGTACTGGTGTGGCAATGGCAGCGCAACGGGTATCCGTGGGACGATTTATCGCCGCTGAGCTGGCAGAATGACACGCTTCCGATTACGAAGCCGGCAGCGGACGCAAAGCCAATTGCGGCCCCAATCCCGCCGGCGAACAATCCGAACGTTGCGCCAGAGGCGGAAAAACCCGCGGCAGGTGCGCCGTCCGCGACACAGAATCCGCCCAGCGCTGCCGCCGATTCGCCTGCGGCAGAATCCGCGAAGGCCGACGCTCCGAAAGAGCAGTTACAACCCGTTCCTGGCACCCAAGAAGATTCTTTGGCGGCGAAAACGGCTGAGAGGTCCGACGCAACGCAACCGAAGGATGAAAACAACTCGCCGAGTGAAGAATCCACTGCATCCGATGTTCAAAGCCAAGCGGCTGCGGCTCAGGGAGAGATTCCGGCCGTTGTGGCATCGGGTGAAATTCCGGCTGAGGCCAGTTCGCCGGCACAGGCTCTCGCTTTGCTCTCCGAAGGGACGAAGTATCTTTTAGGCAATGGGGTTCCGCAGGACTGCGACCGCGCGCAGAAAGCTTTGCGGGCAGCTTCACGCTACAGCTCAGAAGCGGACAGCACTCTGGGGACGATGTATGCCAGCGGCCACTGCGTGGGCCGCGATTTGCCCACGGCGTATCACTGGTATGCGCGGGCATTGCACAATCAGCCGCAGAACAGCCGTTTTCAAAACGACCTGACCGTGTTGTGGAATCAGATGACCCCGGCGGAGAGAAAATTAGCATCGCGCAGCGGAGAATAGAGCGCCTTCAGGTTTAGGGATGAATTTCAATCCCCCAAAAGAAAATCATTCCGAGCAGATTCGCCTGAACCCACTCGGAATGACCGTGTCAGCCACCAACTTCGAGGATCCGACGATCCGGAATCCCGCACTACTTACTCATTGTCCCGCCCATGGTCTGATCCTTCATCATGGTCACGCTGGAGATGGTGAGAGTGTCCCCATCCACGGTGCCCTTCACCTTAACGTGATGACCCTCGTGGCCCTTTAACATATCCTGATTGGAAACCTGCAGAACGCTTTTGTCTTTGTCGCTGACGAAGACGAGCGGGGAACCGCCAGCTTCGCATGCTTTGACGCACGCGGCGTCAATTTTGCTGGCACCACACTTGGCGTCGCTCACCCAACCAGCCCACGAACCTTTCATGGGGGCGGCGAAGGAACTGCTGGCAATGAGAACTCCTGCGGTTAGTGCTAACAATGTACGCTTCATTTGCTTCCTCCTAATTGCGTTTGGATGCTAGGTTTGGCCTCTGCTAGCTTGTCGAACTAGTGGAATTGCTGTTATGGTTTCGCGGGCGGGGCTACTGCCGCCGCGCCAGATACATCTTACATCCGTATTGCTTACGTAAGCGAACGGAAAACAGATGGCGTACCTTTCAGCAAATTGCCCCGGCAATCTGGCGAGAGGCGCTGAACGTACTCCAGAGAGAAGAGAAAACGGTTGGCAAGCGCTGATTTAAAAGGAGGTTTCGCCGACATGGGATTATTGTCGGCGATCCGCTCGGGCGATGAAAAGGCCATGGCGCAGCTCTATGACCGCTATTCTTCGGTGGTGTACGCCGTGGCGCTGCGGGTATTGGCGGATACGGCCGCCGCGGAGGACGTCTTGCAAGAAGTGTTCATGCAGCTATGGCGCCGGCCGTCGAGCTTCGACGCAAACCGGGGAAGCCTGGGGCCATGGCTGGCGGTGATCGCGCGTAATCGCGCGATTGATCAACTGCGCAAGCGGCATCCCGAGAACGACATTGAGGACGTGGTGCTTTCGATCGAGCCCGATATGGCAGGAGATGCGGAGCGGGCGCGCGCCATGGAAAAAGTACGCGGAGTCATGGGCAGTATGCCGGCTTCGCAGCGCAGCGCCCTGGAAATGGCTTACTTCGAGGGGCTGACGCATACCGAAATCGCGGCAAAGACGGGAGAGCCGCTGGGAACGATCAAGACTCGAATTCGAAATGGGCTGTTGGCCCTGCGTAAGGCCGTGATCGCATGAGTATGCACGAACAATTCGGCGACGATCTGGCTCTCTACGCTCTGGGCATACTCCAGGGCGAAGAGCGGAGCACGCTCGAGAAGCATCTCGAGAGTTGCGCGGATTGCCGCCGTGAGTTGGAGCAACTGCGTGGGGATGGGGCTTTGCTGGCGATCTCAGCTATGGGACCGAAACCGCCAGCACGCTCGCGAGAGCGGTTGCTGAAGGCGGTGGCGCGCGAGCCTCGGTTTGCCGGAGAAAAGTCTGGTGGTGGGAGCGTTGGGCAGAAAGCCAGACCTGCTATGCGGTTGCCATGGTGGGGAATCGCCGGCTGGGTCGTGGCGGCCGCAATGGCCTTGGCGGCTTTCGGCTTCCGGGGACAGAACAGGAATTCGCAGCGCCAGATTGCGAGTCTGGTGCAGCAATCGCTCGACCAGCAGGCAAAGTTAGAAAAGGCCCGCGAGATTGAAGATACCTTGACCGCGACCGATGCGATGCGAGTGACACTGGTGGCGGCCAAGACGACGCCGCAGCCTCAGGGCAAGGCAATTTATGTGGAGAACCGCTCCAGCCTGATTTTCGTAGCCGACAATATGCCCAAGCTGCCGCCCCAGAAGGCCTACGAGCTATGGCTGATTCCGACGAAGGGTGCCCCGATTCCGGCGGGCGTATTCAGGCCGGATGCCCATGGCAGCGCGACGCTGGTCAATCCCCCCTTGCCCGCGGGGGCGGAAGCGAAGGCCTTCGCGATTACGGTTGAGCCGGAGGGCGGATCGAATGCGCCGACCTCTGCGATCGTGATGCTGGGAGCGGGCGAGTAGCTTCGCTGCAAAGAAGTCCCAGGTCCAGGAAAAGCGGCGACGCCTGGGGCCCTCGCACTTATTTTCTGAAGGGATAAATCCATTGGCGTTTTCATACATGGTTCTGGGGGCGGGACGGCAGGGGATGGCTGCGGCGTATGATCTCGCGAAGTTCGGAGAAGCGGCGCGCATTACGCTGGCCGATGCTGACATCCGGCAGGCGCAGGCCGGCGCAGGCCGCGTAAATGATTTGATTGGAAATTCATTGGCGGATGCCACTGCAGTCGATGTCCGCGATGAGAATGCTGTAGCTGCGGCGATCAGAGGCCACGATGTGGTGCTGAGCGCGGTTCCCTACTTCTACAACCTGGCGCTCACGAAGATTGCGATTGCGAATAAAGTTTCATTCTGCGATCTGGGCGGCCACACCGAAACCGTGCGGCTGCAACATGCGCTGGATGATGAGGCAAAGAAGGCGGGCGTGCGCGTTGTGCCCGATTGCGGCATGGGGCCCGGAATGGGAAACAATCTGGCCGACTATGCCATGGGCCTGCTCGATGAAGCTGAGCACATTTATATGTTCGACGGAGGACTGCCCCAGTCGCCGCAGCCACCATGGAACTATGCCATGACGTTCAATATCGAAGGCCTGACCAACGAATACTTTGGCGGGCTGACGGTGTTGCGTGACGGAAAATTGGCGCAGATTCCCTGCTTTACGGAATTAGAGATGTTGGATGTGCCGCCGCTGGGCAAGCTGGAAGCATTCATCATCGCGGGCGGCGCGTCCACAGCGCCCTGGACTTTCGAGGGCAAGCTCAAGACTTACCAACTGAAGGTGCTGCGGTATCCGGGCACGTTCGCGCAACTGAAAGCGTTCTCGGACCTGGGATTGTTCAACCTGAAACCGGTGCGAGTGGATGAGGCCGATGTCGTGCCACGACATGTTTTCCATGCCTTGTTTGAACCGCAGGTGAAGTTCAATCACGTAAAGGACGTGTGTGTCATTCGCGTGGTCGCGGCGGGAAAGAAAAACGGAAAAGCGACAACAGCGGTGGTCGAAATTGTGGATTACTATGACGAAACAACGGAATTTACCGCGATGCAGCGTCTGACGGGATGGCATCTGTCGATCGTGGGCATCATGCTGGCCAAAGGCGAAGTTGCGGTTGGGTCCTCTCCTCTGGAGTTGGCCGTACCCGGAGAGGCGTTCGTACGCGAAGGGCGCAGGCGCGGATTCAAGATAACGGAAAAGATGGAATAGTTCTCCAGGCGCAAGCTTAAATCGTTGCGGCTTTGGCCTGGGACTCCGCGGGCTGGCTGTCGAAAGTGCGGCGAAAGGCGTCCACAATCATGGAGTCGTATTTTTCACCGGAGTTCTTAATAATGCTCTCCTGAGCGCCAGCAGGCGAGAGTTTTTTGCCGGGACCATTCACCAGCAGTTCGTAATTTTCGGCCAGCACAAGAATTTGCACTTCCACGGGCGCCTCGGTAGCAACATTGCCGCTTTTGATCAACTGTTCGGCGGAAACCAGAATAGGGATGGCACGGCGCAGCGAGCCTCCCAGGGTTTGAACAGTTGCTTTACCGCGTTTACGAATCTTGTCTTCGACATCTTCCTGGGTAAGATTGGCGGCCTTATAAAGAATATCGTTGCTGATGCCTACTTCATGCAGATTTTGCAGTAAAACCGCGGTGCGAAGATCGTCAGTGCTTTCCGGATCGAGACCCAATGCCTTGGCAATTTGCGTGGCATAGATGGAGATGCGGAAAGGGCGACTCTCCTTGTAGGTTTGATTGTCGAGGAACTGGCGCAGGATGACGAGAATTCCCTCGTATCCATTTCTCACTTCCGCGAGATTTTTTTCGTTGCGCTCATAGAGGGTGCCCATGAGGTAGCTGCAGACCACAAGAATTCCGCCCCACAGCGTGAGATCGAACCAGCGCGCATCCACGGGGAGGCTCACCGGGCGCATCAGGATTTTCGGATTTAGGTAGGTGAGCGACACCACCAGAATGATGCTGGCCACAGCGGTCATCGTGGCGTGGGCGCGGCCGAAGCGATAAGCCGAGTAGAGCGTGGGCAGGAAGTAGAACATGAGAGTCATGGGCTGCGAGGAGCCGACAAAGTTCAACATTGCGGCGATGACCACCAATAACAACAACACCCACAACTCTGGATTCACTTTTCGCATAGGGCCTAATCTCGGGGCAACGTTTCGCAAAACGAGCAGACCTGTGCCACGTCCGGCACAATCCTGACGGTTGCCTTGTCTCATGGTGCGGTGTGAGGGTCACATTCGCCAAATTACGGAAGTAATTTAGAAGATCGGCGGAATGAGCTGCTATTTCGCGCGGGGATGGGTCTGGTCGTAGACCTCGATGACGTGCTTCATGGAAAGCTGGGTGTAGCGCTGGGTGGTGGAGAGACGCTCGTGGCCCAGCATCTCCTGAATCGCGCGGAGGTCGGCGCCTTCTTCAAGAAGATGCGTGCCAAAGGCGTGACGCAGGGTGTGGGGATGAACGTCGGGGGAGAGGCCTTTAGCGACGGCGACCTTCTTTATAATGCGTCGCACACTGCGGGTGGTGAGACGGCCTCCGCGCTGGTTGATTAGCAGAGCAGAGGTGTTTCTGAACTGCTTTCCGCAAAACCGTTCGCGAGCAGGAAGATAGCCTGCCAGCGCGCTTTTGACGGAGTCGCCGAAAGGGACGTAGCGTTCCTTTTTGCCCTTGCCGCGGATGAGGATGGCTTCCGAGCTGAGACGAATGTCGTCGAGGTTGATACCGATCAATTCGGAGTTGCGGATTCCGCAGCCGTATAACAGTTCGAGCATGAGGCGATCACGCTCGGGAAACGAGGCGACCTCGGGCATTTGCCCGTCGAGAACGGAGTTCATCTCTTCGATGGTGGGAACGCGCGGCAGTTTTCTGGGCAATCTGGGAGTCGAGACAAGAGCGGCGGGATTTTGTACCGCCAGGCCTTGCTGCGCCAGCCAGCGATAGAGCGAGCGCACTGCCGCGAGCGAGCGGGCCACCGAGGTCTTAGACATGCCTCTGTCGTAGAGATGAGAAAGGAATCGGCGGATAACGAGGTGATCGATGGTGCGCGGGTTTCGGGAACCAATGTGGGCGGCGAAGTTGTGGAGATCGTTGGTATAGGCCTTGATGGTATGGGGCGAAGAGTTGCGCTCGCGCAAGGAGCGGAGGAAGTCGGCGACAGCTTTTTCGGTCGTTGTCTTCATCTGAGTTTCTGCGACGGAGTTCACCGCGAAAATCAAGTTGTTGTTTTGCGATTTTCTCCGTGCCTCTTTTCCTCTGGGGTGAGGAATCTTGAAACCTATCTCGCTTTCGCGCGGGGATGATGTTTTTGATACACGTTCTTGAGGCGGTCGAGCGCGAGATGCGTATAAATCTGGGTCGTCGAAATGTCGGCGTGGCCGAGAATAGTTTGCACGGTGCGCAGGTCGGCGCCATTTTCCACCATGTGCGTGGCGCAGCTGTGGCGCAGCATGTGCGGGCTGGCATGGCGTCCGATGTCAAGGGAAGCGGCGTTGACCATCTGCCAAATGCGCTGGCGAGTGAGGGCGCGCGCGCCGCGACCGAGAAATAGGAACGGCGAGGTCTTCCCTGCCGCAAGCACCGGTCTTGCCGTCTTTAAATATTGAGTCAAGGCATTCTGTGCGGATTTTCCCAGAGGCACGATGCGTTCCTTATCACCTTTGCCTCTTACCAGCATATAGCCCAGATCGAGCTTCAGATCTTCGAGCTTGGCGCCGGTGATTTCAGAAACGCGCAAGGCTCCGGCATAGAAGGTTTCGAGGATGGCGCGATCGCGAAGGGTGATTGCCTTCGGCAGGTCGCGATTGGAAGAGGAGCGCGGAGCGCGCAACATGGTTTCTATCTCGTCACGAGCCAGCGATTTTGGAAGAACTTTCCACTGCCTGGGAGAATCGATGTTCAGGGTGGGATCGTGCTCAATAGCATCGTCGAGAAGAAGGTAGCGATAGAGATGGCGGAGGGTGGAAAGTTTACGACCAACCGAGCGGCCGTCCACGGAATGGGAAAACAACTGCTGAATGAAATCGCGGATATCTTCGCGGCTAGCGTTGAGGATGGTGTCTCCGCGCTTGGCGAGAAAGCCGGAAAATTGGGCGATGTCGGTGGAGTAGGCTGCGATGGTGAGTGGGGCGAGGCCTTTCTCGATCTTCAGGTAATCGAGAAAATTGTAGAGAATCGAGTCGGCGATCACGAAAAGAGTATGCGCGTTATCGGACGTTGCGGAAAGTAGAAAGAAGGGTTCGCGCGCCGCCCTAGGCTGCGGTGCGAAGGAATTCTATCGACTCTGTTGCTCGCGAATTTCGTTTAAGACTTCTACCGCATAGATTGCTCCCTGTGGAGTTTCCTCGTGCTTAAAGTAAGCAAAGACGTCTCTTCCCTCCCCGAGATGCTCGCGCAAGCGGCCGACCATGGTGCTGCGTTCCTCTTTCGAATATTCGGGCTTGCGGTAACGGTAATAGGCGAAGTCGGCAGTGATGATCTCGGGGGTGACGCGCTCCTCGGTTTCAGCGACACATAGAGCACGATTGTGCTGCTTCAGAAGATCGAAAATAGGATCGGCGAACCAGGAGTCGTGACGGAATTCGAAGGCCGATCGCACGGAGCGGGGCAAAGTGACGAGAAAGTCTGAGAGCAGGACGGGATCGGCTTTTAAATTCGGAGGAAGCTGGAACAGCACGGGGCCCAGCTTTCCGGCTCGGGCGAGTGGTTCAATGGTGGAGAGGAACCGAGGAACGAAATCCTCCGTTTGTTTGAGCCGCTTGATGTGGGTGATGACCTGATGCGCTTTGATTCCGAAGCGGAAGCCTGTGGGAGTTTCGTTGATCCATTTTTGCGTGGTGGTGTCTTTTACCAGTTGCCGGAAGGTGAAATTAACCTCCACGGTGTTGAGCTGGGTGGCGTAATGCAGCAGAAAATTCTTCTGCGCCAATTTCGCGGGGTAGAAATCGGGCTTCCAGCTGGGGTAAGCCCATCCCGAAGTGCCAACGAAGAGCTGAGACATGACAGAGCCTGCGCAACCTGAAGTGTCGATTATATCTTTGTGCGCTTTGAGGGCAACTTTGACTGTGTCGATTTGCGCGGCGCCGTCTTCATTTTTGTCACAACCTTGGTGCGGCGTGGCGATCCGGACTGAGCCGCTATTTGGATTCCTGTATCTTTTCTTTCTGGTTTTCCCTTTGCCCCGGCCATCTCTTTTTCCGGCCCAGGAAAGCGCGGCAGCTTTTGTTTCAGCGCGAGCACAGGTTCGAAGAGATCTCCCATTTTTTGCACCCGATCCAGAACCTGGCCGGCTTCGAACACCAGAAGACCAGCGTCTTTCTTTTTGAGACACTGTTCGACTTCTTCCCATTTCACCGGCGTCGAGACTGTCGGATGCTCGCGAGCACGCAGCGAGTAAATACCGATGGTGGTCTTATGCTCGTCATTCTGGCTCCAGTCCACAAGAACTTTTCCCGTCCGGAGCTGCTTTTTCATATCGGAGACGACGAGTTCCGGATGTTCCTGCTCGAGCAGCCGAGCCAAAGCGTGCGCAAAACCCTTGGTGGCGTCGTAGCTGGTGGGAGTGTGGAGCGGAACGTAAATCTGCAACCCTTTGGAACCTGAAGTCTTGGCAAAACTCTGCAGCTTGAAGTGTTCGAAGATGGCACGCAGCCAAACGCCCACCTGGCAGCACTGCACAATGTTCGCGGGCGGCCCGGGATCAAGATCGTAGACCATCATGGTGGGACAGGTGATGTCTTTGGCCAGAGAAAGCGAAGGGTGCAGTTCAATGGCGGCAAGGTTGGCGATCCAAATCAGGGTTGGCAGATCGTTAGCGAGAATGTAATTGACATCGCGTTGGTTGCCCTCGCTCCATACGGGAACGGTCTTAACCCAGTCGGGACGATGCTTGGTGGCATTTTTTTCGAAGAAAAAGGGCTTATCCACGCCCTCGGGATAGCGCTTAAGTGTCAGCGGATGATTATTGAGATGAGGGAGGAGAACCGGCGCAATGCGGGCGTAGTAGTCGACCACTTGACCCTTGGTGAATCCGGTCGCGGGATAAAGGATCTTATCCAGGTTAGTCAGGCTAAGATTTCTGCCTTCGATTTCGACGATTTGCGGCTTGCTCACGTCTGCCTCCCATCCAAGTTTCGCCCGAGCCATGCGGTTTGACAACTTCCCCGCATCCCACGTAAGTTCAAGTTCTGCTTTGATGCACTCCGTGAACGGAGTGGAGGTCCGATGAAATACCGCTGTGTGCAGTCCCTCTTATTATTTCTAGCTCTGATTCCATTGGCTGCGGCGCAGGATTTAACCTCCTTTGAGAAAAAAGTCACGGTCAAAAAACTCAACAACGGGCTGACGGTTGTGATCTGCTCGCGGCCGGAGGCGCCGGTGTTCTCGTTCTACACGCTGGTGGATGCCGGGTCGGTGCAAGACCCAATGGGCCTGACCGGGCTGGCGCATATGTTCGAGCACATGGCGTTCAAGGGCACCGACAAGATCGGGACCACGAACTATCCCGCCGAGAAGATCGCGTTGGCGAAGGTGGAAAAAATCTACGCCGCTTACATTGAGGAGCGCGACAAGCCAGTGGGACGGGATGACCAAAAGGTTGCCGACCTGAAGAAGCAGTGGCAGGACGCGATCAAGGACGCGCAGCAATACGTGGTGGAAGGCGCCTTTGACGACATACTGGAGCGCAACGGAGCGGAAGGAGTAAATGCTTCTACCGAAGACGACGAAACGAATTATTTCTATTCTTTCCCGGAAAATCGGCTGGAATTATGGGCATATCTCGAGTCGGAGCGGTTTCTGCATCCCGTCATGCGGGAGTTCTATAAAGAACGCGATGTGGTGATTGAAGAGCGGCGACTGCGTACGGACAGCAATCCCGTAGGCCGGCTGGTGGAGCAGTTTTTGACGGAGGCCTTCCAGGCGCATCCATACCACCGGCCCACCATCGGATGGATGTCAGACCTGAATACATTTTCAGCCACCGATGCAAAAAAGTTTTTCGACGAATATTACATTCCATCCAACATGGTCGTGGCCGTGGTGGGCGACGTCACAGCCAGCGAGACAGTTCCGCTGCTGGAGAAATACTTTGAACGGATTCCGTCACACGAAAAGCCGGACGAGCGCACCACCACCGAGCCGCCGCAGAACTCGGAGCGGCGAGTGGTTCTGCAGGAGCTGGCGCAACCGCT
Source organism: uncultured Acidobacteriaceae bacterium (assembly GCA_963834075.1). Classification (GTDB taxonomy): domain Bacteria; phylum Acidobacteriota; class Terriglobia; order Terriglobales; family Acidobacteriaceae; genus PALSA-270. The sequence continues at coordinate 128,869 of CAWIAH010000009.1, read as the reverse complement.
TTATTTGGAGGGATACCATCGTCCGGATTTTCGCAGCCCGGACGACGCGGTTTATGACGCGATCTCCGACTTGATGTCGGAGGGCCGCACCTCACGTCTCTACCGCTCTCTGGTTCGCGACAAGAAGATCGCTTCCGGGACGGCGGGGTTTACGGGTTTTCCGGGGAATAAATATCCACAGCTGTTTGCTTTTTATGCCTTCCTGATGCCCGGGCATAAACCCGAGGAGGCGGAGGCCGCAATTCATGCCGAGATTGAACGGCTCAAGACCGAAGACGTCAGCGATGACGAACTCAAAATGATTAAAACGCGTGCCAAGGCAAATCTACTGCGCGGTTTGGCCGACAATGAGGGTTTGGCAGAGCAACTGGCTTTGTACCAGACGCGTTATGGCGACTGGCGCGAGTTGTTCCGTCAGGTAGATCGCATTGATGCGGTTAGTAAAGCGGATATCCGGCGCGTGGCAAATGAGGTCTTTGTGGCGAACAACCGCACGGTGGGCATTATTGAGACGGCTACGCCCGCTGCGGCGAACAAAGGGGGCGAGCAATGAGATTGCAACGCCAGATATTTGCGATGACGATTCTCGCTGTCGCCTGTATTTTTGCTGTCCCGTTCGCCTCGGCTCAAGTGAGCGACTGGAAGCAGATCAAAATCGCGCCGTTGCCGGCTTTTCACCCTCAGGAGCCGAAGCGGATTGAACTCTCCAACGGAATGGTCATCTTCCTTCAGGAAGATCATGAATTGCCATTGATTGAGGGAGTGGCGCGAATTCGCGGCGGTTCGCGTGCGGAGCCAGCGGCCAAAGCAGGATTGATTGACCTCTACGGTGAAGTTTGGCGTACCGGCGGCACCAAGGCACAGACCGGCGATCAACTCGATGACTATCTCGAAGTGCGTGCGGCAAAGGTGGAAACTGACGGAAACGCAGACTCCACCACAATTTCGCTGTCGTGCCTGAAAGGCGATTTCGACGATGTGTTCAAAGTGTTTGTTGCGCTGCTGCGTGAGCCCGAATTCCGCGAGGACAAGCTCGATCTAGCCAAGCATGAGGCGGATGACTCAATCGCGCGCCGCAATGACGAAGTGGGAGAGATTGCGGCGCGGGAGTCGGCGAAACTGGCCTACGGCCCTGATAATCCATATGCTCGGGATTCGGAGTATGCCACGGTGGCGGCGGTGACGCGGCAGGACTTGTTGGATTGGCATCACGCCCACGTCTCGCCCAACAACATTACCGTCGGCATCTCGGGTGACTTTGACGCTTCCGCGATGGAGGCCAAGTTGCGCGAGGCCTTCGAATCCTGGGAAAAAGGCCAGCCGGTCGAGGCTCCCAAAATCGACTTCACTCCCGCGAAGCCCGGTACCTACCTGGTTACAAAAACCGATGTGAACCAGAGCAACATTCGCCTCGTAGAAATGGGTACGGAGCGCGATAACCCCGATTATTACGCCATTCAGGTTTTCAATGAGGCGTTGAGCGGCGGATTTGCATCACGCCTCATGGTCAATATCCGCACGTTGAAGGGGTTGGCCTATTCGGTCGGTGGGGGAATCGGAACGGCTTTTGACCATCCGGGAATCACGCGTCTGGCCATGGGCACAAAGAGCGAAAGCACAGTGGAGTCGATTCAGGCGCTGGACGAGCAACTTGACCTGCTCAACACGAAGCCGATTACCGAGGAAGAAGTGAAGCGCGCCAAGGACGCCGTGCTCAATTCGTTTGTCTTTAACTTCGATTCCCCGGATAAGATTTTGCGCGAACGCATGGCCTACGAGTTTTATGGGTATCCGGCGGATTTTCTCGAGCGCTATCAGGCGGGGGTAGAGAAGGTCACACCCGCAGATGTGGCGCGCGTGGCTACGAAGTACATGCACAAAAATCAGTTTGCCGTCCTGGTGGTGGGCAACCCCGCGGCGTTCGACAAGCCACTGTCGACATTGGGGCCAGTCACCAATGTGGACATCAGCATTCCGCCACCTCCTGGGGAAGCAGCCGAGGCTCCGGAAAAACCTGCGGCATCGAATACTGAAGGCAAGGCGCTGGCAGCAAAAATAGCCGAGGCCTTAGGCGGCGCGGCTAAGTTGCAATCGGTGAAGGCGGTCGCGAGCACGTACACTCTCACCCGCAAGACTCCGCAGGGCGATATGCCCATGTCGATGCACAGCACTATCGTATTTCCCGACCATCTGCACGTGGATATTCAGGGGCCTATGGGGAACATCACGCTCGTGGTTTCTCCCGATGCGTCATTTATGGCGGCTGGAGCGATGGGCACGCGCGAACTGCCGGAGTCTCAGAAAAGCGAATACTTGCAGCAACTGAAGAGAGACCTAATTTACATCGGACAGCATGCCAGCGATCCGGCATTTTCGTTCAGCGCGCAGGGAACAGAGAAAGTCGGCGACGTCAATGCCCAAATTCTCGAGGTGAGGGCGGAGGGATTCGCGGTGAGGTGCGATATCGATCCGCAGAGTGGACGAGTATTGCGGGAAAGCTATCGCACCATGGGCCAATCAGGGCCATCCAAGGGCGAAACGGATTTCGACGATTGGAAGACCGCCGATGGGCTGACGTTGCCATATTTGCGCAAGAACAAAGTGAACGGAGAAGATTCCAGCTCGGCGCAATACACAGCGATTCAGATCAATCCAACGGTGGATCCGAAGCTGTTTGATAAGCCAGTCTCGGAGGCAAAAGCGACCCAGTAACCAGGGTGCCAGAAGGATTTGCCGCGAGGTACGCCTCAGGATTAGCCAACTTCGCTGCAGCCAGTCTACGGATTCTGCCGCTTAAACCAGACGAAGCCTGCCGTCGCAATTGAGGTGAGCAGGAACAAGAGCGCTGCGTTCACGAAAGTCCGGAACGAAATGGTATTGCCCCTGGTTTGCAGCAGCATCGTGGGCAGGCCAAAGCTATTCAGGATGCGCGTGAAAACAGCCAGAACGACGCACCCGATTCCGAGCCAGTAACTCCAGTGCATAATGTGTTTTTCCATCGAATGTCCTTTCCAGCCGCGCGCTCGAAATTTGTGAAATATCCTATGGCGGGGCATAGTACGCCTAAGACGCTTGGTACACAATGAATTTAGGAGACGAGGATGCTAGAAGGCTGGGGAGACGCCGGCGTTATCGAGTTGACTTCCCGGCTCCCCTCGCGGGAGAACAAAATGCCATTCTTCGCGCCTGTAAGAAACATACGGAGCAGCGGACCCCCGCAGTAAGCTAAGTACGAGTGGTTTTATGGTGGGTCGTGATGTCCACAAAAGTGCTGGACTCAATCCTGAACCTGCCCAACAAAACTGGCCCCAAGCAAGATGCCGGTCAGTATCTCTCCCGCGACTCTGGGTTGACGCAGCCGCACGAATAAATGTCCGAGCAGTTACGCGGCGCCCAACAGCAGCAAGAGAGTGAGCAGAATCGAGGATGAGCCGGAATCGACATTGTGGCGGCACGACCCGCCAAGCTCAGATGCTGATTCTATCTTGCCGGTTGAATGGATTTCGCCTAAGTCGTCGAAATTGTCGCGGATCACCGATTCGGTGTTTCTGAAAACAGACGCTGCTCCCAGCAGGAAGGTCGAGTCTCCCCGATGCTTGAGGCCACTTTGCTATGCTTAGGCGCGTAACTTCTGGCGTTGTACCGCATCCCATCCGCTAAAGGAGCGGGCACCCCGACCAACGTAATTATCGGGCAGATGAACTCATGCCGATTTACTTGCTGGCCTTCATCGGGGGAATGCTGACGATCGCGAGCCCGTGCATCCTGCCGGTCTTGCCCTTCGTGTTTGCGCGATCGGACCAGCCATTTCGCCGCTCCGGATTGCCTTTACTTGCTGGCATGGCCCTGACCTTTTCAGTGGTGGCAGCCGCCGCCGCCATTGGCGGACATTGGGTGGTTCGAGTGAACCAGGACGGCCGTTACGTCGCGATGCTGATCTTTCTGGTGCTGGGCCTGAGTCTTCTGTTTCCGTCCATGGCTGAAGCTTTAACCAGGCCGTTGGTGCGCGCAGGCGGATGGTTGCAGGGCAATCTCTCTGGCCCAGATGGCATCGGGAAATCCTTTGTGTTGGGTGTTTCCACCGGCTTGCTGTGGGCGCCCTGTGCCGGTCCAATTTTGGGATTTGTTTTGACGGGAGCGGCGATTCAGGGTCCGGGCGCACGTTCGTCTTTCCTGCTGTTCTCGTTTGCGTTGGGAGCGGCAACCTCACTCGGCCTTGTTTTGTTGGCTGGAAGCAGGGTATTTTCCGCCATGAAACGCTCGTTGGGTCTGGAAGTCTGGATTCGCCGTGGCTTGGGGATTGCCGTCATCATGGGCGTCATTGCGATCGCCCTGGGATGGGACACAAGTTTGCTCACCAAATTTTCGTTCGTGAACACCGCGAAGGCGGAGGAGCATTTGATTGGCACCTTCCACGCCGCCAAGCCAGCAATTGTGATGACTGCGGCTAGCGCAGCGGAACCGGCGCTCGACGACGAAGGCCCAATGCCCGATCTGATTGGGGCCGTCGGCTGGCGTAACTCTCCGCCGCTTAGCAGGAAGGTGCTGCGAGGGAAGGTTGTTTTGGTTGATTTCTGGACGTACTCCTGCATCAATTGTCTGCGTTCCCTGCCCTATATCGAGGCATGGTGGGCGAAGTACAGGGATGCCGGGCTGGTGGTGATCGGTGTGCACACGCCCGAGTTTGCATTTGAAAAGGAACGCGCCAACGTCGAAAGGGCGGTGCGCGACCTGAAAATAACCTATCCCGTGGCAATCGACAGCAATTATGCGATCTGGCAAGCCTTCAACAATGAATACTGGCCGGCACACTACTTTATCGACGGAAAAGGCCGCATCCGCTATCACCACTTCGGCGAGGGGGAGTATGACGAGTCGGAACGGGTGATTCAAGAGCTTTTGAAGGAAAACGGAGTCAGCCAGCTCGCTACAGGAGTGGCGACTGTTTCTGCATCCGGCGTGGAAGCTGCCTCAGACGAGGATGACGTCAATTCGCCCGAAACCTACATCGGCTACCGGCGTGCCCAAAATTTCGCATCCCTCGACCCGATTGCAAAGGATTCACGCAAAGAGTACACGTCGCGCGCCCGGCTCTCGCTCAACCAGTGGGCTTTGGGAGGAAGTTGGAAGATAGACGACGAGAGCGCCGTGCTGGAATCGGCGCCGGGAAAAATCATTTTCCGCTTTCATGCGCGAGATTTGCATCTAGTGCTCGGGAACATGGAAGGCAAGCCGGTGCGTTTCCGAGTCAAACTGGACGGAGCCGTTCTGGGGGACGATCACGGAAGCGATACCGATGCCAGCGGTTCAGGAACCATCCGGGGGCAACGCCTCTATCAGCTTATCCGGCAAAAAGGCCCTGTCGAAGACCGGACCTTTGAAATTGATTTTCTCGACCCCGGAGCGCAAGCCTTCGCCTTTACATTCGGATGAGCATGTACGCCCGCAAGCAGGGCAGCTGAGGTTCGATGCCCAGAAAACCTTTCCTGCGCCCCTTCTATTCTTGCCCTATTACATGCTGGTTTTGGCATCGGGCTTGACGCGGAATCGCCGTAGCGCTACCCTCTGATAGCGAACAAAAGGCGAATCTTGCGATGTCTTCCCTGCCTTTCCTTCCGGAAATCGAGCCGGAGTCGAACAAACCGAAATTGATCGGAATTGCCCGCCTGGCGGCGGACGGAGAGCTGCTCCGGGAGGGCCACCAGGTTGAATATTTCACGCTGCCGGCCCGTTCGCTGCTTAACCGATGTACCGGCAATCGCATGCCGTTCACCTGGACGATCAATCCTTACCGTGGCTGCGAATTCGCCTGCAAATATTGCTACGCCCGTTACACGCATGAATTCATGGAAATGCGCGACGGGACCGATTTCGAGCAAAAGATATACGTGAAGCAGCACGCGGCTGACTTGCTGCGCCAGGAACTGCGGCACGTGCAACCAGGAGAGGACATTGCGATCGGCACCGCGACCGACCCTTATCAGCCAGCCGAACGGCGCTACGAGGTTACGCGGGCGATCTTGCAGGAACTGGCCCTGCATAGTGACCTTGATCTGGGCATCATAACCAAATCGAACCTCATCTTAAGAGATATTGCGCTATTGAAGGAAATAGGCCGACGCAACCGGCTGAAAGTGAGCGTCACCATCACGACGCTCAAAGTTGATTTGGCCCGGCTGCTTGAACCGAGGGCTCCGCGTCCGGATTTGCGGTTAGAGGCTGTCCGCAAATTAAATGAGAATGGAATACGTACCGGGGTGAGCTGTGCGCCGGTGCTGCCGGGAATTACCGACATTCCGGAAGACCTGGAGATGCTCGTCAAGGCGGTAGCCGAAGCTGGAGCCAAGCATATTTTTGGTAATGGCTTGTTTCTGAAACCGTGTTCGGCGGCGGTGTTTTTCCCATTTCTGGAAAAGGAATTTCCGGAGCTGATGGAAAACTACCGGCAGCGTTATCAGAATCGAGCTTTTCTGCCGAAGGCGTATGGGCAGCAGCTTTCGGAATTGATGACGCGTCTGCGGCAGAAATATGGGATTCGAAATCGAAGAGAGGCAAGTGAGGCGTCACAGCCGGTCGCGGTGGTTGAGGACGCACAGATGAAGCTGTTCTGAGGGGCCAGCGGCTTTCCGCCGATGGCACTAAAATCTGCGAATTGAATGTCTCAGCCTCCTTCCCAAAATGACACATCTTGTCAGCGTCCGACAAAATCTGACACGAAGTTAGGCTAAAACCGTGGGAACACAGCGCTGGTCGAACCATCGCCCTCGGGCGGAATCATTGATAACAAAGCACCTAGCGCAAAAAGGGGCACCCCCGCAAGTGACCTCAAAGTGTGGCGGGTAAAGTGCGAACATCATGGGCAATTCGGTCTACTTAAGACCATATTCAGGGAGAGAGGGAAAATAGATGCGGAAACAAAAGGGCTTTTCACTGATCGAACTTCTGATTGTGGTGGCGATCATTCTGATCATCGCTGCGATCGCGATTCCTAACTTACTTCGGGCACGCATGGCAGCCAACGAGTCTTCGGCCGTGGCTTCGATTCGTACCATCATCACCGGCCAGGTCTCTTATCAATCGTCTTATCCGACGGTTGGATATGCAGCCACGATTGGCGCCCTTGGGCCGCCAACCGCGACCGCTTGCGCAACTCCGAACTCGACCAATGCTTGCTTGATTCCTTGGGTCCTGTCGGATGCTACGGCAGCTGCTACCGAAAAGAACGGCTACATCTTCAGCGTCGCCGCTTTCTTGAACAACACCTCGTTCGCGGCAGCCGGCGCGGCGGTGAATTGGAACCAGACTGGCGTGCGCAGCTTCTGCTCGATCGAAGACGGCGTGCCCCGGTACAAAGTGGAAACGGCGACCGTGCCTCCGAGCACTTACACCGGTTCCTCGGCAGCTTGCGTAGCTCTGACACCTCTGCAATAGTCTGAGCTGACTGCAAAGGTTTGGCGAAGTACCTGGGGGAGGGTACCAGCCGAGGAGCAACGGAGAGCACCTCCGTTGCTCCTTAGTATTTTCGATTCGCATATCAAAACCGGCGATACGGTGGAAGAAAGGGGATGACCGTCATGCGCAAACTAGCAGGTTTCTCACTGATCGAATTGCTGATTGTGGTAGCCATCATCCTGATCATCGCCGCAATTGCAATTCCGAGCTTGGTTCGAGCCCGGATGGCAGCCAACGAATCCTCCGCGGTATCCTCAGTGCGAACGCTGAATACGGCGGAAAATTCCTATATGTCGGCCTATCCCACGGTAGGCTTCCCGGCTGCAATTGGCGCGTTGGGACCACCGACTGCTGCAGGTTGTGCCACTCCCAACTCAACCAATTCGTGCTTCATCGACTACACGCTTTCTACGGCGACAGCCGTGCCGGGGAAGAGTGGTTACATATTCAATGTCGCTTCCTTCTCCAGCACAGCCTATGCGGTTGCGGGAACCGCAGCCAGCTGGAATCAAACGGGCGTGCGCAGTTTCTGTTCTGTGGGCGATAATGTGATCCGATACAAGATCGAAACCGCGACCGTGCCTCCGTCCACCTACACGGGGTCATCGGCTGCCTGCACTGCCCTTACTGCCTTGCAGTAAGCCACATCGTCTCTTCTTTGCAGATCCGGGTTTGATTTACTTTGGTAATCTGCGGCGCCGATCCGGCCACCCATTTTCTAAAGTATTCTTGCTTATAATCTTTGTTAGATCGGGAATGATTTAGCCATGGCTGCAATTGAGATTCTTGGACTCGAAAAAACCTACAGCATAGGGTTTTGGCGGAAAAGACCGAAACGGGCTTTACTGCCGCTGCAGCTGCGGGTGGAGGAAGGCGAGATCTTCGGCTTTCTTGGGCCTAATGGCGCGGGCAAGACGACCACCCTTAAGCTTCTCATGGGACTGGTGTTTCCGACCGCTGGTTCGGCGCGAATTCTAGGCGTTGACTACCAGGACCCGGCGGTAAAGGCTCAGATCGGCTTCCTGCCTGAGCAACCTTACTTTTACGACTATCTGACCGCGCGCGAACTGTTGGAGTATTACGGCCAGCTCTCGGGAGTTCCAGGCAAAGACCGCTCCCATCGCGTCGGCGAGATCTTGGATCATGTTGGGCTGCGCGATGCCGCGAATGTTCAACTCCGCAAGTTCTCAAAAGGCATGCTGCAACGCGTCGGCATCGCGCAGGCGATCCTCCACGATCCGAAAGTCGTTTTCCTGGATGAACCGATGTCCGGGCTTGACCCAATGGGCAGGCGCGAAGTCCGCGATCTGATGGAGATGCTGAAACACCGGGGCAAGACGGTTTTCTTCTCCACGCATATTTTGGCGGATGCGGAAGCGCTTTGTGACCGCGTCGCGATTATTGATCAAGGAAAGTTGCGAGGCGTTGGCGCTGTGGCCGATCTGACCGGCAGTGTGCATGGACAGGTGGAAGTGGTTTGGCACAGCACGTCGCTTCCGGCGGCAATGAAGGCTCTGGTAAGCACCTATCACATTACGGGAGACACGGTTCGCGCGATTCTGCCGGAAGAAAATCAGGACGCCACATTGGATGCGTTACGGCGCGAAAATTTGCGGCTGGTCTCGGTGACGCCGGTGCGAACTTCGCTCGAAGATTATTTTGTGGCGCAGTTGAAACCTGCCGAGCAGACCACGGGAGCGACGGCATGAGCGCGCGCATTGCATATATCGCTTCGAATACCTTCCGCGAAGCGGTGCGCGATCGGGTGCTCTATAACCTGATCGCGTTCGCGCTGCTACTCTCGGGGGCCGCGATTTTAGTGGGACAGATCTCACTGGGGATCGAACGGTTGGTAGTCATCAATTTGGGACTCACGGCTGTCTCTCTTTTTGGCCTGGTCATCGCCATTTTCATTGGCATCGGCCTGGTGTCGAAGGAGATCGAGAAGCGGACTCTCTATACAGTGCTCTCCCGTCCGGTACGGCGCTGGGAGTTCATCTTCGGCAAATTCTGCGGCCTGGCGGGTACCCTGGCGGTCAACACATTTTGCATGGCGATTGGAGTGTTTGCCGCGCTGCTCTATGTTTCCCGTCACTTTGAACGCGCGGACGCCTGGATTCTGGTAGCCCTCTATTTCATTATTCTGCAATTTCTGATCGTCACCGCGTTGGCGCTTTTGTTTTCTACCTTTTCGTCACCGCTGATGTCGGCAGTGTTCGCTTTCTGCATATTTGTGATTGGAAGCTTTTCAGAAGACTTGCGCGGTTTTGCGGCAATGACGCCCGGATTGAGGGGCTGGCTCGCAACTGGAGCCGCTTACGTGATTCCTAATTTTTCGGCGCTCAATATTGTCAGCTCGGTGGCGCACGGGCAGCCTGTGTCTGGTCAATTGATTCTCTATAACTCAATTTACTCTCTGGTGTACGCCGGCGCCGCGCTATGTGGGGCGGTGCTCATCTTCGAACGTCGGAATCTGAAATGAACCGCTCGAGAAGAGTTATCCTCGTTACCAGCGCACTCTTGATTACGAGCTTGGCGATCTCGATTTTCATGTTGCGCCTGGTCGATGCCGCCAGACCCGGGGCCACTCTTACGGAAGTCTTGTATTTACCTTCGCCGAAAGTGTTAAAGCGTTTGAGCCTGGGATATGATGGGCTTCTCGCCGACATTTACTGGACGCGCGCGGTGCAGTATTTCGGCTCGAAGCACCATGACGGCGCGATGCATTACGATCTGCTGGCGCCGCTGCTGGAGATCACCACCGAACTCGATCCCCATTTGATTCCGCCCTACGAATTTGGTTCTGCGTTTCTGGCGCCCAAGCCTCCCGATGGAGCAGGTATGCCGAAACGGGCGGTTGCCCTGGAGGAATTTGGCATTCGCAATAATCCCAAAGACTGGCATCTTTACTGGGATCTCGGCTTCGTCTACTACACCGAGTTGAAGGATTACGCGAAGGCTGCGGACGCGCTTGCTCGCGGGTCAGAAGTGCCCGGTGCCCACCCATTTATGAAGTTGCTGGCGGCGCAAATGGCGGAGCACGCCGGCGAGCGCCAAACTGCGCGCATGCTGTGGCAGCCATATCTCAGCTCCCAGGATAGCGAGATTCGTGCCAATGCCGTAGCTCATTTGCGGGCGATTCAAGTGGAAGACGATGTCACGAATCTCGAGAAGCCGGTCGAGGCTTATCGGCAAAAATTTGGCCGCCTGCCCGCGAACTTCGCGGAGATCGCAAGAGCCGGCATACTACCCGGCATTCCGGTGGACCCTCTGCGCGTTCCTTATGCGCTTACCTCGGACGGGCAGGTAGTCGTGCAGGATCCGGACAACCTACCGTTCGTTCAAAAAGGGCTGCCGCCCGGCTACAAACCGCCTCTGAAGCCGAAATTCTTGCCCGCCGATTAAACAAGAGTTCCCCTTCTTCCGAAAGCATAGAATGGAGGTATATCTTCCAGCTTCGCAGAGACCAACTTTTGCTTTGCTCGCGCGATTCTGCCCAGGGGCCAGAGTGTTTTCGATTTCCCGTTATAAAATCGCCGCGCTTTTCTTTGCGATGGCTTGCGCTACCCAGGCAGGAAATGCTTTGGACCTGCCGGCGGTAGATGTTCCCGCGCTGGCGCAGGCAGTTGACAACCATTACAACCACGTCCGAACGCTGCAAGCGGAGTTCACCGAGATCTACCGCAGCTCTGGAACGGAACGGACGGAGTCGGGAACGCTATTGCTCAAAAAACCGGGCAAGATGCGGTGGCAATACACCTCCCCGCATCCTAAGCTATTTGTGAGCGACGGCCAGACTGCCTGGTTTTACCTTCCGCAGGAGCGACAGGCCAGAAGATCGCCTGTTAAGCAACTAGACGATTTGCGCTCGCCGCTTGGCTTGCTGCTGGGGAAGGCCCATCTTGAGAAAGAACTACAGGGGCTCTCGGTTGCTCCCGACGTTTCGCCTTCCATTCCTGGAGACGTAGTCCTTCGGGGTGTTCCTAAAGCATTGGCAGACCGTGTAAATCAGGTCATTCTGGAGGTTACAGCGGATGACCGCATTGCCCGCATCATAATTGTAGGCACGGACGACTCCGAGACTGAATACCGCTTTAGCGACCAAAAAGAGAACGTGAGTATCCCCGAGCTAGTCTTTCACTTCACGCCCCCGGCCGGGACCGAGGTGATGGGCGGAGAACTCGGACCTTAGACGGGGATGGGGTTTGTAATTGAGGACGGCAAGTCGTAGAAATTGAGTAACTTAGCAGAATGCTTCCGGGGTCCGGGAAATCAAATAGAGCCGGATAGGAAGGGCATATTAACCCTAGGTTTATCATTCAAAATGCTAGACTTAGGGAATCGGAAGGCTCCCAGCAATCATGGCGGAATTCTTAGTCAAAGTCGCGGATGAACGCGGACGCATGGTGGAGCAGGTGGAGCGCGGCTACTCCGAAGCGGACATTCGCGACCGGTTCACGCAGCAGGGTTAGCTGGTTTATTGGGTAAAACCGCGCGGATTTTTCGCGGGGGGAAGCGCCTCTTTTTCCCGGAGGCGTAAGATCCGGCAAACCAAGTTTTTAATTTTCAATCAGCAATTTCTGACCCTGATCAAAGCCGGCTTGCCGATTTTGAATTCGCTGGATCTGCTGATCAAACGGCAGAAAGATGCGCATATTAAATCAGTGTTGGAGAATGTTCGGGATCGGGTAAAGAGCGGAGAGTTGCTGTCCGACAGCTTCGCAGCCCAGGCGGTTTTTCCCAAGATCTACACCACTACCCTGCTCGCCGGCGAGAAGAGCGGAAACATGGAAGAGGTGCTGGGACGCTATATCGCATTTCAGCGTCTGGCATTGACCTTTAAGAAAAAGTTGGTGGTTTCGCTGGTGTATCCAGCATTGCTGGTGACCTTCGTCCTGGGCATGGTGACGTTTCTCTTCACCTATGTCGTGCCACAGTTTGCGTCGCTTTTTGAGAGTTTTAATGCGCAGCTTCCGGCGATCACGCTTTTCATGTTAGCGGTGGGTATCGAACTGCGCAGAAATATGCCCCGGTCGGTTTGCTGGTGTTTGTGATTCTAGTGGTGCTGTTCTGGCGCTGGAAGCCACAGACAGCGGAGCGGAGACAAATCGACCGTGCTGTTCTCGCCCTGCCGCTTGCTCGGCGAATTTGGCTGAAATATCAAGTCGCTAATTTTTCCCGCATGCTTTCGACGCTGCTGGCGGGTGGCTTGCCGCTGGTGCCTTCGCTTGAAACGGCGGGAGCTTCTATGGGCAGCCGGCGCATTTTGAATGGAATGGCGGATGCGACGGTGCGGGTGCGCGAAGGCCAGACGCTAGCCAAGAGTTTGGAAGAACAAAAAATGTTTCCCGATCTCTCCGTGGAAATGATCGAGGTGGGAGAGTCGACCGGCGCGCTTGCCGGCGATGCTCAATTCGGTGGCGGAATTTTACGAAGAGGATGTGCAGACCGCGCTGGGCACAGCCATGGCGCTGATTGAGCCTTGATCCTGATCATTATGGCGGTATTTGTAGGTGGTGTTCTGATCTCCTTGTATCTGCCGATTTTCACGCTCGGATCGAGCGTCCTCTAGAAATAGTACTTACGTTCATGAAGTCAGGGGTTTGAAATGGCGACCATGGCGGAACAGAAACCAATCTTGATTAACGGCGGGAATGGAGGCAGGATCGGTCCGGCGCGCCCGGCGGCGGAGCTCGAAAAGGCGCAAGATGTGGCGCGGCGCTATCGCTGCGAATTTGTCGATCTGCACGATTTTCAGCTGCAGCACGATCTTTTCAAGAAAATCCCGGTGGACCTGATGTTCCGCTACAACTTCGTTCCGCTGGAGGAGACCCCCGATGGACGGCTGGCCATCGCCATCGCCGACCCCAGCCAGCTGATGATGATCGATGAAATCAGCCTGCTGCTCAGCAACGGGTCATCACCAAAGTCTCGACGCTCGGCCAGATCACCGAAATCCTCAAGAAGACAGAACAATCGAAACGGGTGCTCGAGCAAGCGAGCGAGGGTTTTGCGCTGGATCTGGTGACGAGGATGAGAGCGGCGACGAAACCATTTCCATCGATCGGCTCACGGGCGAAGGCGACAGCCCGATCATCCGCCTGGTCGATACCACGATCTTCACCGCGCTGCAGCGGCGAGCCAGTGATATTCATATCGAGACCCGGACGATTCGGTTCCATCAAGTTCCGCATTGATGGCGTGCTGACCCAGGCCATGCCGCCCATTGGCAAAGAGCATCATTCCACGATTATTTCGCGCATCAAGGTGATGAGTGAACTCGATATCTCCGAGCGGCGGGTGCCCCAGGATGGCCGCTTCCGCGTCAAGTACGGAACCCGGAGCGCCCGATCGATTTCCGTGTCTCCATCATGCCTTCGATCCATGGCGAAGACGCCGTGCTGCGCGTTCTCGACAAGGAATCGATGAGCGAGAAGTTCCACCAACTGGTTCTCGATGTGGTGGGCTTCGATGAAGATGATTTGCGGCAAGCTTCCGCCGCTACATCAAGGAACCCTATGGCATGGTCTTGGTCACCGGTCCGACCGGCAGCGGCAAGACCACGACCCTGTACGCCGCCGTCAACGAGATCAAGACCGAGGAAGACAAGATCATCACCATTGAGGATCCGGTCGAGTACCAGATTCGCGGCATTACCCAGATTCCGGTCAACGAGAAGAAAGGGCCTGACCTTCGCCCGCGGCTTGCGCTCCATTTTGCGGCACGATCCCGACAAGATCATGATCGGAGAAATCCGCGACACCGAAACCGCCCAGATCGCCATCCAGTCCGCCCTTACTGGACACTTGGTGTTCACCACCGTCCACGCTAATAATGTGGTGGATGTCATCGGCCGCTTCTTGAACATGGGTGTCGAGCCTTATAACTTCGTGTCCGCCTTGAATTGCATCCTGGCGCAGCGGCTGGTCCGCCTGATCTGTAACTCCTGCCGCAAGGTGGCGCAGTATTCCGCCGGAGGTTTTGGAAGCCAGCGGGCTCGATCCGGAACAATGGTCGAAGGTGCCGTTCTATGAGGGCCAGGGTTGCATCGAATGCGCCGGAACCGGGTTCCGGGGCCGCAGCGCCATCCATGAACTGCTCGACCTCAGTGACCGCATCCGCGAGATGATCCTGCTCAAGAAGCCGACTTCGGAAATCCGCCGGGCGGCGCGCGACGAAGGCATGCGCTTTCTGCGTGAATCCGCGCTCGACAAGGTGCGCGGCGGGCTCACCACGCTGAAGGAAATCAACAAGGTCACCTTCATCGAGAACATGCGCTGAGGAAGTTCCGAGGCGCAAGAGTTCGGACATCACGGAACTGACCCCCGGGTCTTGCTTTTTCCCGGCGGCTCGGGTCTTTTGAAGTCCCAGTCTGGTTTCATGGTGAGCAAATGAGTCTTGGTTCCAAAACGAGTTCGCGGCCGAGATCTGGCGTGTGAGATTGCCTCCGACCGTGTGCTCGCGGGCCGCGCGGAGCACCCCGGGCGGCTCCGGTCGAGTTCGCTGCCTACAACCTGAGCTCCGGCAATGTGGTGCCCGATCTCACCGAACCGAACCTTCCCGGCCGCGCCGAGGTGGCCGAGACCATTCGTGAGACCCTGAACAGTCTCGGCTCCCATTCCGCGGGCGCGATGTGATTGCCCTGCTGCCGGACGCCGCCGTACGCGTGGTTTTGCTCGACTTTGAAACTCTGCCCTCGAGCCGCCAGGAAGCCGAAGGCGTGGTGCGGTTCCGCCTGAAGAAATCTCTCCCCTTCGACGTCGAGAAAGCGAAAGTCTCCTACCATTCGCATCCCGCCAATAACGCCGTTCGCGTCGTGGCCGCCGTGGCTTTGACCAACGTGATCGAAGAGTACGAATCCGTGTTCCTTCAGGCCGGCTACAGTCCGGGTGTGGTGCTGCCCTCGATGCTCGCCGCCCTGGGCATGGCCACAGCCAACCGGCCCTCCCTGGTGCTGAAAGTGGACACCCGCACCACCAGCATCGCCATCCTCGATCAGGAGCAGGTGCTGCTTTTCCGCACCCTCGAAAACACCAGCGGCGTCGCCATCACCGGAGACCGCCTGGCCGAAGAAGTGTACCCTTCGGTGGTGTTCTTTCAGGATACCTACCACCTCAATATCGACCGGATTTTTGTCGCTGGCCTGCCCGATCTGGCGGCAGCCGCGCCCGCCCTGCGGGCCCAAACCGGCGCCGAGGTGCAGGAACTGGCAGGCAGCGCCCAGTTGGGGAAGCCGAAGTTCGATTCCGAAATGGCAAATCGCCGGGGTCGCGGGAGCACTGGCTTCTTAGAACATGCGACTCGATATCAATCTCGCGAGCTCCTCCGTACCGGGATCCGCGCAGTTTCTGGCTGCGCTGGGGCGGTGGTCTGGCCGCGTCCCTGCTGACCATGGTTCTGGCCTACAGCGCGCTGCCGGCTGGGCCGCGGCGGCAAATGATCGCGACGCTGATCCGTGACCGCGAACAGCAGATCGCGGAGCGCGACCACGAGGACAGAATGCGCAAGCGCTGCTGAGTCGCCCGGAAAATCGGACCATCCGCGACCGCTCGCAATTTCTCAATGATGCCTTTCGAGCGCAAGGCATTCTCCTGGACAAAGGTTTTCGAAGACCTAGAACGAGTCATGCCGGCGCATCTGCACGTCGTCTCCATTCATCCTGAGATGTCGGCCGATCATGAGTTGGAGCTGAATTTGGTGGTCGCGGGCGAGTCGCACGAACGGGCCTTGGAATTGGTGCGCAACATGGAAGATTCGCAGCATTTTCAGCAGACCAGAATTGTTTCGCAGATTAATGTCAATGACCGAGGTTTCCGGCGACAACGTTCAGGTCGACATCAGTTCCCTCTATGTGCCCGAGGGCGCAGCGCCAGGGAGGGTCCCGATAATGGCTGGCCTGCAGGGTGCTCGGCAGAGGTTGAAAATTGCCTTCATCGGCCTTGCGGTGTTGGATGTCGCCGCGGTGGCAATACTGCTG
This sequence comes from uncultured Acidobacteriaceae bacterium, assembly GCA_963834075.1. Lineage (GTDB taxonomy): Bacteria > Acidobacteriota > Terriglobia > Terriglobales > Acidobacteriaceae > PALSA-270. Next base: position 112,440 of record CAWIAH010000009.1, on the reverse strand, counting down.
TCGCCGGTCGCGGGATCACAGTCGGCACGACGGCAACAACTGGACGGGCTCTGGAAGGAATTGCAGCAGAAAACCCGTCACGTCGAGCCCTTACGAGGCATGGATAAGAAAATCGCGCAGGCGCAGGGGCAGATTGACACTTTCTACAAAGAACGCCTGCCCACACGCGACTCTGCAATTTATCAAGACCTCTATCGGCTTGCCGAGCAGAGCGGAGCCAAGATTGAAGGCATTAAGCAAACCACCAAAGATCCCGAACCGGTTGGCCTGACCCCAATCGAAGTGGACGCCGGTCTTTCCGGCAACTACCTTCAACTCGTGCGCTATGTGAATTCGCTGGAACGCGATCAGTTGTTCTTCATCGTGAACAGTGTCGAGCTTGCCGGTCAACAGGGGGGCATCGTCAAGCTGCAGATCAAGCTGCAAACCTATTTAAGAACAGGAGCTTAGCCGCACGAATGAAAGCCGGAACCGAGAGCCGCGGAAAGCTGATTGCCGCCATCGTTTTGATGGTGCTGGCAGTTGTGCTTGTCGGAAATTGGCTTCTTGGTTCAGGCAGCAGCCCTACGCCTGCGGCAGCACGGCCGTCAGACAATTCTTTGGCGTTGGAGGATCCCGCCCCCGCACCGGCCGCAGTGAGAAAGCCCTCGCGCCTCAAGAAGAACGCGGCGCGGCGTTCGCTCGATCCCACGCTCCGTTACGACTGGCTGAAAGAGAGCGAGGACACGGAATACAAGGGTTCGGGCCGGAACATTTTTCAGGCCCAGGTGGATATTCCAAAGCCGGTGGCTTCCGCGACGACGGACCATCCGAAAGCCGTGCACAATGTTCCGGCCGGGCCGGCAGGCCCTCCCCCGCCACCACCGATTGATTTGAAATTCTTTGGTTTTGCCAGCCATCCGGGAGAGCCGAAGAAGATTTTTTTGCAGCAGGGGGAAGACGTATTTATCGCTTCGGAGGGAGAGATCGTGGACCGCCGTTACAAGGTCCTGCGCATCTCTCCAACTGCGGTCGAAATCGAGGATGTACTTAACAATAACCGGCAGGAGATCCCGCTCACTCAGGGATAAGATTCCAGATTATTTTCCGATGGAAACAAATGCAGCAACCACCTGTAACCCGCTGCCGTAAGTCAGAAGAAGGCTACATTCTGGTGACGCTCACCCTGTTTGTGGCGCTGCTGGTGATTGCCGCAGCCGCCATCGCGCCCACCTTCGCCTTCCAGATTCGGCGCGACCGTGAAGAAGAGCTGATTCATCGTGGAGTTCAGTATTCGCGCGCGGTTGAAAAGTATTTCAAGAAGTTCGGGCGCTATCCCACCACCCTCAAGGATTTGGAGAACACTAACAATCTTCGGTTCCTACGCCGCCGCTATAAAGACCCGCTTACCGGTCGAGATTTCAGACTTTTGCACTACAGCGAAGTCCAGATGATGGGTGGGGGAGCCGGGATTCCAGGCGCGACGCCGGCTTCTGCGATGGCCAGCCCGGGCATGGCAGGCTCCAGCCCTAGCGGCTCACAAGGTTTCAGCCTGGGCTCGGGTGGAAGCCAAGGTTCTTTCGGGCAGGCTCAGGGAACGCCAGGAGGAACGCCGCCCCAACCAGGATCGAGCACGGATTCGGCGTCCGACTCCAACGCTGCGAATAGCACCTCTTCATCGTCGTCTACCTCCTCGACTCCCGTGGTCGGAGGGCCGATCGTTGGCGTAATCAGCACAGACAAAGAGAAGAGCATCCGCGAATTCGGCGGCAAGGATCACTACAATCAATGGCAGTTTATTTACGATCCAGGAACGGCGCCGCGTGCGGGGCTGATCAACACGCCTGCCCAGCCGCCGCTGCAAAATGCCACGGCCACGGGATTGCCGGGCCAAACCACTCCAGGTCAGCCTGGAATACAGACGCCGGGTGGAACAGCATCCGGCTTCGGCGCGAGCTCCTTCGGCTCCAGCTCTTTCGGTTCGAGTACGAATAATTCTGGATCGCAGCAGCAGCCTGCGCAAAGTCAGCAACAGCCCTCGCCACCCAACCAGCAGCAACAGAATTAAAACATAAACAAAAAGCCCAACTCATTTGAGATGGGCTTCGCATCCTTCAGCCAATGGGCTGAAGATTGAATCGCTAAACGTTAAAAGACGAACCGCAACCGCAAGTGCTTTTCACGTTCGGATTTTCGAACTTGAAGCCGGCGCCTTCGATCGTTTCCAGGTAGTCAACAATGCAGCCATTCAGGTACATGATGGAGGTGGCATCAACATAGACTTTGAGGCCGTCCATATCGAACACTTTATCCATCATGCCTGCGCCGTTCTCGAACTGCATCGAATAGGAGAAACCGGAGCATCCGCCGCCTACCACTCCAACACGCAGGCCGGCAGGGACAGGATTCTGTTGGCCCATGATCTCTTTGACCTTTTTTACGGCGTTCGGGGTCAGGCTGATCGGGGCGACCTTGGGTTTGATCTCGGGAGCGGTAGTGGTTGCCATATGTATCTCCTTGAAACTGCTAGTAAACAGATTATATCAAAAGCATGGCCGAACAGTCGCAATTCTCGTCCCCAGGGCCCTCAGGCGAAAAAGGAGCAATGGAGCCGCACCAGCAAAACTACTTTCATTTCGGCCATCCTTCGGGGCTATAATTCGGGTGGGCCCGGACCGAATGTGGTTTTGGGAACCCCTCAAAAGCTTCCAGAGACCATGGCAAGACCGGCCCGCCGGCTCGACGATGTAACCGAGGTGGCTTATGTCCCCAAGGCTGGAGTGGCTGCTCATTTCGTGGGGCAGTCTCACCGTAGTTCTGATCATTCTACTCATTTATCGCAGCACTCTCACCATGCATGAGGACGACCAATTGTTCCTCGGTGATTCCGACGCCCACATGGCTAAGGATCAATTGGAACTGATGTCCAAAGTGAACAAAGTCACCCCCATCGTGAAAGTGCTCGGGGCAATCTCAGGGCTGGGAATTCTGGTGATCGCCGGATTGTTTGTCTACCAGGGTTTGACTCAGGTTCAGTAGCATCCTTGGTCGGCTCGGTGAATGCTCGCGACCGTCGGTTGGGAAAGTTGTGCCTCTAGGCGGCTAGCATTACCGTCCGCAATACGGACAGAGGCTCACCTTTCAATTGACCTTCCTTTGCGAATTCAAATACTATTTTTGCACCGCCAATGCTTCGGGGCATGGAGGGCTGCGTCAAGCGCCCGCCGCGTTTCAGTAATTGTTGGAAATCCCTCGAAAAAAGGACAGCCGTGACCAAAAGCCGATTATTGAAAAAGCTGCGCGCCGGGGAATTTGCGCGCGTCGTCGGGATCAACCGGGTGATGGAACCGTGGATGACGGAAGCCGCTGGCAGAATGGGCTATGACGTGGTATGGCTCGATATGGAGCACCGTCACTATGGATACAACGTGATCGATCCTATCTCGCTGGCATGCCGGGAGACCGGCATGGATTTGATGGTGCGAATTCGCAAGATCGGCTACACCAGCATGATGTGTCCTCTGGAATTCGGGGCGAATGGAGTGATGGTGCCGCATTGCCGCAGCGCTGCCGAAGCGCAGCAGTGGTCAGATTGGATGAAATATCCCCCTCAGGGCAAGCGGGGCTTTGACAATGCCGGCGTGGACGCGGACTTCACCCTCGCCGATCCCGTCGAATACATGAAACACGCCAACCAAGAAACCTTCCTGGTTTTGCAAGTTGAGGATCGCGAAGCCGTCGATTGCATTGACGACATCCTGGCGGTTGCAGGCGTGGACCTGATTTTCGTTGGCCCGGCCGATTTGACGATCAGTTACGGCGTGCCCATGCAGCGGGAGCATCCCTTGGTGCAGGGAGCGATGGATAAAGTGGCGAACGCGGTCGCCAAAGCCGGAAAATGGTGGGGAACGGTGACCAGCACACCGGAGTCCGCGCAGAAGGAAATGGACCGTGGCGCCCGCATGGTGACGGTAGCCAACGATCACTTTTTGCTGGTTCACGGACTACGCGACGCCTACAAACGATTTGAAAATATAAAACTCAAGTAGTGCCTGGGCAGCGCAAAGTTGGTTGGAAGAAAAACTCATCCTGACGGACGAGTTTCCTTTTCTCCCTTATTTCATATTCGGGTCCTGTCCCGCTCCGCCCGTCATATAGATTTTCGGAATTCTCTTTTCCACCGGAGGTAGAGGCGGAAACGGCGTGTGCGGTTCCATCTGATACCAATACGCGACCGAGAAGATGTTATCGGACCGCAGATTAGCCTGGCCGTCTTCCATGGTTACCTTGATAGATTTGTGAAAACGTAGTGGTGCCTCGAGATGCCAGCGGTACATAGTGGAGCGGCTCCCCGATTGCTCGCCGCTGAATTCGATTAAGCCAACGACAGGAGTGGAGTAAAGCTGACCAAATCCCCAGGCGCTGTTGAAATAATCTTCGCCGCCGGTTCCGTTGATGCGCTTCTCGCCGTCAATCCAGATCATGTCATCGCCTTCGTTCCAGGCGCCCCATTGGTTGTTATAGACCGAGAACATCATGCCAACAAAGACGCCTTCGCCCTGGGCGTCAAGAACCACGTAGTTGTTTTCCCCATTTATATTGAACCAGCGCGGATCTTTGCGTGCACCCGAAAAATCGTTGCCATAGATGTCGCCGAAATACCACCCCCTGCAGGGCGTGCACTGGCGGTATTGCGCGTGGAAATATCCCGCTTTCGCGGATACTTCCGGCAATTTAACCCAGTCGATATTCCAGTAGTAGTCGGTAATCGGTTTGCTGCCCTCATTGGTAATCGTTATTCTGCCATGCTTACGAAATGGCATCGGAAAGTATGAGTTCAGGGCTTGTGCCGGAAGAACGGAGATCAGGGCGGATTGAAAAACTGGAAACGTTCCGGTACCAAAGGCGATACCAAAAAAGTTGCCGAGCGGCGACTCTACACTGGGATCAGATTCGCCGTCCCAGTAAGCGCGAATTACGACCTTCTGGTGCGCATAGGCCTCCGACCACGGCGGAATCGTGGTCCAGATATGACGGATTTCTCCCGGACCATCCTCATCGAAAATGGTGACCGTCTTTCCGGGCTCCACGCTGACGTAATCATGATTACCCCCGGTACGGTCGAAGCTCGATGCCCGCTCCGACTCGTAGTCGGGCAGATTGGGCAAGTCGCGGACCGAATATTGGGCCCAGGCGGGCAAAGAGAGTGCCGCCAGAACCAGAAAATGCAGTAAACGTTTCATCGATGGCCTCACAATTTTTTTATGGACAGAATTTGTTGGTCAGAATGCTCGAGAAGGCAATATTCCAAGCAAACCGCATAGCCAACCAGCTTTTCACAACCGCTCGCGTGATGTGAATACTCAATCAAGTCCGCCGTAAGTAGGTGGTGTATTCCTCTTCCTCAATAGCATAGAACGGCTTGAAGCGCAGTTTTGCGGGTGCGGCAGACAATTCAAAAGTGAGTGACGAAAAAGGCGTGGCCCTCAAATCCGCGGATGACGCCGGCAGAGACTTTTCCGCAATGCTCAAGGCCGGGTCGAGCGCGACCATCATCAGCGGGCCCCACATGAGAGCAGCCATGTCAGGGTGCTTATCGTCGATTGGCTCCAGTCGAAAGGAAAACGGCAGTTGGAGCTGTACGCTGTCATTACTCTGCCAGCGGCGGCGGATCGCAGCAAAGGTCCCCGGCTCGGCAGGCACGGAGAGAGCTTTTCCGTTTATTGAAATCTGCGCCGGCTTCTGCAGCCACCCCGGAATTCGCAAGTACAAGGTGAACTCAGTCGGCGCCCCCACTTCCACACGAAATTCGCTTGAGTCTCTCTCGGGATATGTGGTCGTCTGCGTCAGCTTAACCGGAACATCGCCCGCCCTCCAAGTCACCTCAGAGGAAGTGTAAAGATTCACGTAAATGCCATCCGGATTGCGGAAATACGTGCTGATACTGTAATCCGCCACCACCTGAGGCAAAGTTCCCGAGCAGCAAGGCCATTTGTCGGGATAGAACGCCTTGCGCGCCGACGAGTGATAGTCGGAGTAGTAGAAGACGTGACCGTCACCCTGGGGATCTTTGGCGCCAAGCACGGTGTTGTAGAGCACGCGCTCCAGGCTGTCGCCATAACGGGCATCGGCGGTAATTCGCAGAAGGTAACGGGACAACTTGAGATGCGCATACGAGCCGCACGGCGTTTCGAAATGCGCGTGCGTTTTGTCGAGGCTCTCACCAAGCCATCCTTTGTGGGGAATGAAGAATGCCTCGTCCGGTGCCCACCCCCCCGAGGCATAGGACTGTGTCGTGGTGAGTATTTCCCAGGCGTTCTTTACAGCCTGCAAATATTTGTCTTCACCCAGAACCAGGTAGGCGCGCGATCCGGAGCATAAGGCATTCACGTGACTGTAGGCATGCAATCCAGGTAAAACATTCTCGCCGCGCGCCAGCGGATCGAAGTAGTGCGCATCTTCCAGATATTTTTTTGCCAGCTCCCGGTACTGTGTATCTCCAGTAACTTCGTACATGTAGAACAGATTTTCGGGAAGCGTATAGGGCTCGTCATTCCGTAGCTGCCGAGGCGCCTCCACGCGTTCAAATGGCCGCGCCGGAAGGTACTTGATAGAACCCTGAATGCAGCGGCCGGCCACATCCACCGCTGAAGTAATTCCGGCGAACCGATTCGCATCCAGAAGACCGATGATCAGCTTATCCAGAAGATACGCGGCAGATTCAGTGGATGAGCGGATCGAGGGATAGCAATAATTATCGGAATCGATGGTTGCCGCAAAACCGCTCACCAGCCGCTGCACCTTCGCCAGAGTTGCAGGGTCTCCGGTGGAGCGATAAAACCGTGACAAGCCCGACATGATTTGGCCAAAGACCTGCCCCGACCCAAAGCCGTCGGCGTCATACCAGCCACCCATATCCTCGCCTGGTGCCGGAAGGCCGGCGCGCTGCCGGTAGACTTTCAACAGCTTATCTTCATCCAACGCGAAATAGGATGTATGGATACGATCCTGCTGCGCCCGTAGCGGACCGCTGGTCTGCTTCACGTCCGCGTAGGAAAAAGCAAATAGCTTTTCGCGCGAAGCGGGCTCTAACTCCGGGGAGGATGATGGGGCCCTGAAAGAGTATGAATGATGGATGCGAGTTGCGGCTAAGGCTCCTGTCATTCCGCCCAGGAATTCCCTGCGGGAGAGATTGTTTTTCATAACCTATGAATATTACTACGTTATAAACAAAACTCTCCGCCGCATTTTGGCGGATCAATCCGCGTCGGCTGCGCAGCGAAACCCCAGTGTGCCGCTGCGATCCTTGCTCGGAGCCATCAATAAAAGTTTGCCGTGCTGGTCGTTGCGATAAGCCTGCGGAAAGTACCAGCCCGAGCCTTGGGGCTGGTAATAGCTGCCGCCGCGCAGGATTGCCGTGCGGGTATGCTCGTCTTGAAATTCTTCGGTCCATTGCCACACGTTGCCGACCAGATCATGCACGCCGAATGGGCTGTCAGTCTGGTCGTGCGCATTCACATCATCTGCCCCACGCAGCGTGCGATCCTTATCGATTGCGGGCACCGCGCCCGCATTCCACTCATTGCCCCAGGGATAGATCCGTTCGTCGTTCCCCTGGGCGGCAAACTGCCACTCCCACTCGTGAGGAAGCCGTTTCCCTGCCCATTTGGCATAGGCGCGCGCATCTTCCAGCGAGACCCAAGTGACGGGCTTGTTGCCCCAACCTGACGGGTAATTTCCGTCCCTCCAGTCTTTCAAGAAGTTGAGGTCGTCCGCCGGCCTGTACGCAGACTCATCCAGAAATTTCTTAAATTGCGCGTTGGTGACAGGATACTTGTCAATCCAAAACGTACGCACCTCCATATTGTGGCTGTGATATCGGCGTGGTGAATTCTCCCAGGGATACTGCACATCCACGCCGATATCGTTGTCGCCCTCAATTTCGATGCCATTGACCCTAAAATAGAAATCTCCGGCGGGAATCTTGATCATGCCCTCGGGCGCAAAGGAGTAGTGTCTCGTGCCCTCGATGGGTACGACTTGTTGAGGCACGGATTTCCAGTCGTGACTGAAGCTACTCAGCGGCTGCCCGGTCATCTCTTTCATCGCCTGCATCAGCTTCGTGATTTTTGCAGTTACCGGCTGATCCGACGCAAGAACCGCGCCAAACCCTTGGGCTTCGACGTCCAGATTCAGAACCGCTTCGGCACCATGAATAACCGGAGTCAATTCCGCACCGTGATAGAGATCGTAGTAACGCATACCGGAGCGATAAGCGACGCGCAGTTGCGGTCCCGCAATATCGAATTGGCTGCGATTCACCAGCGTCCACAGCACCGCCTGACGTCCGGGAAATTCGCTGGCAAACAATCCGAAAGTCGCCGTAGGATAGTAAGGCCTCCAGTCCGGACTATCAAGAAATCCGCTGAGAGCACGCTCTATGGTTGCCATACGCCGCAAAGCCTCGGCATCGCGGGGTGTAATTCCATTCCAAATGCCCCAGACGTTTTCCCAGCTCTCGTAACCAACTCCGTTGAAAAAAGCGAGTTGCAGGTTGTCGGTTTTGTCACGGCGCCAACGGCTGCACACATTCACCATGTGCTCGGGCACCAGCCATTTATTGCGGCTTACTTCCGGCAGATAGGGATAGTTGAAGTATCCCCAGCTCATAGTATTCCAGGCCAGCATTTCATCGTGCAAGGGTTCGGCTTCCGGCTCGAGAGCCAAGGGATGACCGACGGCATCGGCAGCGGTGCGAAACGCGAGCGGAATACCTTCCAACGTGTCGCCATTCACGCCGTCCGCGCCGACGGCTTTCATTAGTTCGGCAGTCGCCTGCCAGTTGGGCCTGCCTTCATCGCGAGTTCCCTGATCCCAGAGCATCACGGGAAAAAGCACACGCACCCCCCGGCGATGAAAGTCGGAGACCATCTGCCGCAGCCCATCAAGACCGCCGGGCATGGCGCGCAGCATGTCATATTGATTGCGGTTATCGATGCCGATGTTGGGATAAGTATGCCAGATAAGAACGCTGTCAATGCCTCCATAGCGCTTCTGCAGGTCGTCAAGATAGCGGTCGACGGTATAACGATGATTGACCGGATCGTAAAAATTGCGATCTTCCACCATCATTTGCGGCTGAATGAAGCTGGATTGTGTCCATTGCAAGGCAGGTTGGTGATAATACGAATCGTCGAAGCCCATCCGAATGCGGTGTTCGGCGCGCCAATGGCGAAGATCGTCCAGCCATCTAGCGAGATCGTCAGCTGTGCAAAGAGGTTGCGGAAGTTGCAGGCAGGCTGGCGCCAGAATACCCTCTTCGTCAAACTTGGCAGTCGTATCCTGCGCAGAGAGATGCAATGAACACAACAGAAGAACAGGGAAAAACAATGCGATCAGCCTTTTCATAAGCTGGATCCGGAGCCTTAAGGTTGGAGTGACCCTGAGGAGAGTACAGAGCAAAGGCTCTCGGGTCAAACAGAATTAAGTCGAAGGGAACCAGATCAAACGGGATCAACTTACTTTGTATTCCTTGATGGCCTCGGGCTTGAATTCAATTCCGAGACCAGGGACGGTGGGCACTTTGGCCATGCCGTTTGAAATTTCCAGAGGGTGCTCAAGCAGATCGTCCAGCCAGGCGAAATATTCCAGAAAGAGTCCGTTGCGGATTGCCGCCAGCACGTGAATATCGAGCTCTTTGTAGAAATGCGGAGCCAGCGGCCTGTTAAAACATTCCGCCAGATGCGCCACCTTCATGCACTGGCTGAGGCCGCCGATGCGCAAAGCATCGGGTTGCAGGATTGAGGCGCCTTTGCGTACTAGAAAATCCCGGAGTGCGCCAAGGGAATACTCGCGCTCGCCGGTCGCGACGGGGATAAAAGTGCTGAAGGCTACCTGACAATATCCATCCAGATCGTCTTTCGATACCGGTTCTTCAAACCAGAAAATATTCTGATCCTCTACCTGGCGAGCGAACGAAACCGCCTGATGCGGAGTAAACGCCTGGTTGGCGTCAACCATAAGATTCACTCTGTCGCCAATCGCCTTTCGAACTTCACGGACCCGCTCGATGTCGCGCTTCAGATCGGGGCTCCCCACCTTCATTTTCACCATCGAGAAACCACGCTGGACGTAGCCCGTAGCTTCAGCGAGCAATTCCTCCATGCTGTAGGAAAGCCACCCGCCGCTGCCGTAAATAGGAACATGACTGCGGTTTGAACCGAAGAGCTGAGCCACCGGCACGCCGAGTCGCTTGCCCAGCAAATCCCACAGCGCAATATCAATAGCCGCAATACCCCAAGCGGCAACGCCCGATTGGCCAATGTATTCGCAGTGCGAGTAACACGCCTGCCAGATTCCAGAGATATCGCCCGGATCTTTGCCAACAACCAGCTTCTTTAGTTCTCTATCGACGATGCCGCGTAGCAACTCAGGGCCGTAGTCGAAAGTGAGCATAAAAGAGTTGCCCACGAAGCCGTTGTCAGTAAAGACATCGACCAGAATCCATTGGATGTGATGCAGCACGTGAGTGGAATCCGCGATGGGCGGATTTAGTGGAACAGAAAGCAGCGTGGTGCGAACGTCTTTGATTTTCATTTTTGTCGTGTTCACGCTTCGACTGGCCAAGGTCTATCGGCGCGCGGTTTGCGGGTCCCGGCTGTCAATCACTAGATACGGAGTTTGCTCCATGAAGTTCGGGTAATTGGCGGCATTTCCGTCCTCATCCAGGGCATCGAAGTAATAAAGAATGCCTTCGTGAGTGAGCGGAACCGTTGCGGAATAATTTCCATCACCAGTGGAATGCATTTCAATCGGCACCCATTCATAGTAAGCCGGCATGATCTTGTAGTAGACGTGAACCGATTTGACCTTCGCCTGATCCTGAATATGCACCGTGAGGTTTACTGAATCGCCGGTGGCCGGTCCGGCAGGCGGTGTGTGGGAAAACACCGGTTTGGCGTCGTTGTCGTTCACCAGCACGTGGAAGGGAGGGCGATGGGCAATGGTTTCATCGTAGTCGCTCCACCTTCCCGAGTTTGCCCCAAAATAGTAATCGAAGAACCCCGCAACAATTTCGTCTGCGGGAATCACGATGCTCCAGGTGCGGGCAAACTCATCGTCGCGCTTCAGTTCAGCTTTGGTATATCCAATGGCATTGGAGTTGCGATAGAAAATGTAAACATGAGGGTCGTCGGAGGGGTTGGCGTAAGTCGCGATTAAGGTCAGCGGCTTCCCAGGTTCAATCTTCACTGGCGCCACATGGCCAATCGTCACGCCAGCCCCCTCCGCTTGTGAAGGATGGCGGAACTTCGTCTCCAGATTGTTCAACTGATCGAGATCGACGCCTAAACTGCGGCCTTCATCCCGCCAACGAAAATCCTTCACGCCCATGCGAATGTACTCGGGCACATAACCGAAATGTTCCTCGGTGATTTCTGAAAGATGATCCCAATCCGATACAGCGCGCTGCATATACTCATAGGCTTGGGTCAGCTCCGGGTGATCTGTGGTGCGCTCGTAAAACTTGAGGTGGGTCGCCGATAGGATGCGATCCCGATAGTACTTCCCAAGCCACGCTACGGCATCGATATCCATGCGAAGGCAATCGAAATTCTTGGTCGAATCCGGATTCAATTTGGCAGCCTGTTCGATTTCGTCCTCGCTCTTGGCAGCGGCGTTGTCCAGATAATCGGCCGCTTCATACGGGGTTATCTTGCCGGTCACAACATTGCCGAGCGCGTCATCCACATAGACTGACGGAGACGCCATAGCGGTGCGATCCAGTGTGTTCACATGGAGGAAGTCGTCGATGTCGCCGCCGTACGGCGCAAGCCGAGTCCCCTGCCAGAGCCGCACCCTGGCGCCAAAGGCATGATCGCCGTTCTCAAATTCCGGAGCGTAATCCTGATGGTCCATGCCAATGTTGTGGTACGAGTACACAAAAGGTACGATTTTGCTGCTGTCGGTGAGCGCCTGAAACACAAGTGGTCCGGCCTGCGCCCCGAAACGGCGGATGAACTCATCAATGAAAACCTGATCGGGCACATCTGGGTCGTAGGCAGTGCGGCCCCAAATAAGATGCCACGCCCATTCCCGCTCGACCATCCATTTATAAAAGTGATGGTCGGTCTTGGGGTTATTGTGCAGATAATCGGCTCCCGGCATGTAGGCTTCCATCGGCTCCATGGAGAAGCCCACTCCGCCGCCGAACTTGCAGCTGCGCACCGTGCGGCGGGCGAACTCAGGAGAACCCCAGTAGAAGACGCGATGCGTGCCGTGGGCACGAATCTGCCAGATGATGGAAAAATTCTGCGGCTTGTCGGTGTAATTCTCGAAAGACCCGCTGGGCGGATACTCGCGGCCCCCAAGCGAGGCTTGATAGGGAGAGCCCAGTTGTTCCCCGTTGTACTTGGGCTCGATGTAAAAATGATTCTTTGCCGAAGCCGCGAGTTCGCGAACCCTTTGCGGATCGGCAATCCAGGTACGCAGATAGACTTTTTGTGTCGGCGGCAGTTCGGCCAGCGCCGACATGTAGGTCTTCTGGTAAAAGTCTTCAGGCTGACCCGATTCTCCCACCCGAAATCCGAACATCCACAGACCGGGCAACTGCTTCAGAAAGCTCAAGACTGCTTCGCGAGTGTAGGTCACCAGCTCCGGACCCTCGAGGTATTTCTGTGGTACATCCGTCCAGCGCTCGTCCACTCCCACCCGCCGGGTCTTCCACGGACCAATCGGCGGCGGCGCTTCATAATTCATGTAACCGACCTTGATCCCGCGATCGGCAGCCATCTGGATCACCTGGCGAAAGCGCGCGAGGTTCTTGGCGGCGCGTTCCGGACCTACACCCACTTGAGGAAAATCCGGCAGATTCAGGAAGTACGAGAATCCATTGGGAAAAGAGATCGTGACCGCATCGCAAAGTCCGTGGATATCCAGAAAGTTATAGCGACTGCGTGCCATGATATCCAAATACTTTTGCCAGTAATCGTCCGACCAGAATGCGCCATCTGCATTGTCCACATCTTGTACGGTCAAAAACATATTGACGCCGCGAATCTCAAGGTAGGGCGATTTGCTCACTGGCTTAATCGCGGATGCAAGTTCGCTTCCCGCGGCGCTCCCAATCTGCTCAGCCAGCTCGAACTCTCCGTACATAACTCCGGTCGGGTCGCTGCCATCCACGTAGGCAACCTGGCCATTCGAGGAAAGCGAAACGGCATAGGATTCCGGCTTGTCGGGGGCTTTCTGCCGTCCTTCGCCTTTGCCGGCGCCCTTTTCGCCGACTACAACCGTGAAATCGGCCGAGGATCTTTCATTATCAATATCAATCTTGACCTGAAGACCCTTCTGCGTTAGCGCGTCGCGCAAAACATCCGCTCCAGTGCGCAGCGGGCCGGCCGCACCCTGCGGCAACTCGACTGCCACAGTCTTTGAAGGAGTCTCCGCGCAGGCCGCGCCTGGCAAGGATGCAAAAATAAACGTTAAGATTGAAAACGACGCCAGCCCGCGCCAAAGTCTCGCAACCTTCACTCGTTTCTCCTCTCAATGCTTGTGAGCGTCCGCACGAATTGCGCGAGAGAGACGATCACTCTCGTGGCTCCAGGCGAATGCCGGACCGCACACATCTGTCTCTCGGTTAGTTCTGCGGCAGTTCTAAGTAGTGGGCCACATGAACTTTGGCCGGCGCAGCAAGAGCTTCCAGGCTGTCGATATCGAAGTCCTTATAGAGATCGAGGCAAAAAAGTTCAGGGGCCTGCTCGATCGTGACCGGCAAATCGAGCAGATAGCTCAGCGAATGGATGCCGGTGCCGACCCAGACTTCCGAAAACAACCCAGGCGCCAACGACGCTGCAACCAAAGCTACAGCCTGCGTCCGCATACCGGTAGCCTCCAGCCGCACGCTCGGAACGCCAGCCCGTTCCGTCGCCCAGTGGGCGATGCGAATCAGTTGCGCGGCCTCCATCCCCAGCGGGCGGTCGCCGATGCCATCGACCATCTGGGCAAACAGGAACGGGTATTCGTTCTTCCAGGTGGACCCCATAAACATCAGATCGAGTGCCAGCACCTGCTCCCCTCGGCTGAACCGCTGGAACACCGCCGGCGCTTCCGCCTCCCGCCCATCGTCGTTCAGGACAATGGTCACCGGCGCGCTATCCGAACTGTCGGTGTAAGAGCGCAGCCAGATGCCGTTTGCACTCATACCGTTATTCATTTGAAAAAGATACCCCACGGATTGCAGCCCGTGGTGCTTGTTCATATCAATCGTCCAAGCCTGCTGAATGTCCACCGGTTTGTAGCGGACAACCTCTTTGAGTTTGGTTCGTTCGCCATCCGCCCACGCGCCTTTCGCGGAAGAATCAGCCGGAATCGATTCGCGGCTGATTTCCTTGCCGAGCTTGCGCGCGACATCAAGGATAGTCAGATTGTCTTTCGGGAGGAGCGTGACCAGTTCTTGGTAACTCTTTACCTGTGCAGCCACTCCATCCTCGTTGTCGATCGGGGGAAGGCCGAATTGCTTCGTAAAAAAGCGATAATCCGCCATCCGGTTGTCCAGTTGGTAATTATGATTCCCCGGATCAGCATTTTCGTGAAAAGTGAGTAGATCTGATTTGCCGTAAAGATTAAAAAACGGCTTGATTGCGTCATACACCCGCGGTTTGACGATGGTTGCGCGGAAGCAGCAATCGTCCTCGCCATTGTAGGTCAACAAGGTCGGTCGCGGCGCCATCAAGGCAACCAGGTACGGATAATCGGAACCCCGCAAGAAGTCGGTCGCTGATTGCTCCACATCGCCCATATCCCCGTAGTCCTTCACTTCGACGCGAGGCATTAATGAAGAGAATCCGGCTACCGGATTGGCGGCCCGGACCCGCTCATCCAGGGAACTCAGAACGATGGTTTGCCAACCGCCTCCCGACAGACCGGTCACGCCAATCCGATTTCGATCGACGCGCGAATCGTTATACAAATAATCCAGACCGCGCCGCATCGCCAGATAGAAAATGCCGAGTCCGTTCGCTCCCACCAAATCCAGATGGGCAGCATCCCAGTGCTCATTTCCTTTTCGATCAAGTTCGCCAAAGTCGAACCACTCCAGGTTCAGCGCTAGAACGCCATGCTGCGCGTAAGTAATGCAGCGCTTCTGTTTGAACTCGTAGGCATATCCGGAGGGTCCATCGTGCCCGGCCAAATTCAAAATCGCCGGCGCCTTGCCGCTGAGGTGGTCCGGTTCATACAGTAGGGCCGATGCCTGGAATCCCGGCAGGATCTCGTAGCGAAATTTACGAATGCGATAGCCGTTTCCGGTTTCAATGACGCCCGCTTCTTCGAATTTTGGTCCGGAGTCAACCCACTCTTTCGGCCACCCGTGATACACCACTTCATCGAGGAGACGATGACGCAGATGCGAGGCTTCAGTCGTCCACTCTTGTGCCGTCGCTGGGGCCTGCGGGAGTGGCGCGATTCCGTTTACCAGATATTGCCGGATTTGGAAGTCCGCCACGGCCGGAGCCATGAGTTCATCCTTGAGCACGTTGCGGAGATCCTCCGCTTCGCCTTGCGCCCACGCCATCGCGGCGCATGATATAACCAGAGTCGCTACCCAACAGATTCTTCGGCCAATCATTCGATCTTGAAGTAGCACTCGATTCCTCCGTGAACAGGATTTCCGCGACCCGGCCTAACATCCGCCGAGGCACACCGAACTGATTCTGAAAAATACGGGCGAAGAATCAATAACAAATGCCTCCTCGGCATGTCAATCTATTTCAGGAAACGGAAGAAAATATTCTTATTTCCATGAAATATTGACGTCATAGATGGAAAATTTCTTGACAACTCTCCTGCGATACCGCAAATATAGCTCTCGCATTTTTGTGCTATTGCATTCTCCAACTGGCGAAGAATGAACCCCAAAGAAGCCCAATTTTAAAGACGTTGCCAAAGCTGCAGGGGTGAGCTTCGCCACTGTCTCTCGCGTGGCCACTAACAGTGCGCGGGTCGGACCCGGAAATTCTTCAGCGTGTTCGGGACGCCGCGTCATCGTTGGGAGTCGACTTGGAACGCAAAAGCAAAGCCAAGGTGATCGGCTTTATCCTGGGCAATCGCAAGTTGCTGCATCCCTTTCATTCGCTCCTTCTAGCGGGTGCCGAAGCCTACTGCACCGAATCCGACTACAACACGCTGTTCCTGCCCATTCAATACGGTTCGAAAGTCCCCTGGCGCGAGTTGCAGATGCCCCGCATTCTCTTACGCCAGGATTTAGTCCACGGATTTATTCTGGTCGGCTCAAATACCCAGAACCTGCTGGACTTTCTTACTCACAAACGGGTACGTTTCGCCGTTCTGGGCAACAACATGATCGGAGATTGGCGCGAACAGGACTATGACGTCGCCTGGTTTGACGACGTTCTGGGCGCCTATGAAGTCACTCAGCATCTTCTATCCCTCGGGCATCGTGAAATCTGGTATGTCGGCAATTGCCGTCTGCCCTGGTTTGCCCGCCGATACGAAGGCTTTCGCCGCGCGATGCTGGAAGCAGGGCTCGATCCTAAACGAAGCGACATTGATGCGGAGAACGATGAAGACGTCGGCTACCTGGCGACCAAGTCCATTCTTAACCGGAGAGATCGCGTGACCGCCGTTTTTGCCGGGGGTGACCTTAGCGCGCAGGGCGTTTACAAGGCGCTCTGGGATGGCGGCCTGCACGTTCCGAATGATGTAAGCGTTGCAGGATTTGACGATGTTCTGGCGCCTACCATGAACCCCGCGCTGACTTCCGTCCATGTATTCGTTGAGCAACTCGGCCGTCAGTTGGCCCAGATGTTAATGACCCGGATCGCACAGCCCGCGCTGTCGCCGCAAAAGCACACGATTCCGACCCAACTGGTCAAACGCGAGTCATGCAGGCAGGTTGAGGTACTGGAAGCGGCGCCGGTTCCGTAGCTTTCCGTCTAAGCCGCTTGCTGGATCATCTGCCGCGATGCCACCACCAGTTCTTCCCAGCCTAATAACAACTGCCCATAAGACCCGATGGACCTTTGCGCAAACTCCAACGCAGCTCCCGCTCCGACCTCAGATTCCAAGTCGAGCGGCATAATACTAAGCTGATCTGCAATAGAACGTTTTACGTTCGCTGCAATCGTTCGCAGATCTTTTTCCCACAGCGGGTATTTTCCCGGATTTGTAGCAAGCTTTTCGTCCAGAAACTTCAACAACGAAGTCTGCACCCGCACAAACTCCCCCCGAATGTATGCCCGAAAAGAATCTGCTGGCAAATTGCCGAGATCGACCAACTGCTCTCCCATCGAGAGCAGAGCATGGTTGCGAGAGCTCGGCTTTGGAGGAGCCGAGGACTTCAGCGCGAAAATCACAAGATCGCTCAAACGCACTCGGGAGAATTGTTCCGTATGCTCCACCAAGTAGTTCTTTCTGTTGGCATCGGTTTGGTGGTAAACCGCCCAGGGAAGGTGCGCGATCCAGGATTGCGAATCTGACAGGAGATACAGCAGCGCCGAGGCCCCGTCGGAGTTGCGCCCCATCGGAAAATAAGGTGGTTGGAGCTGGGCGTTATCGACCGCGTACGACATGCCCTGAAAATATTCGCCCCGGCTGATAACCTTATTCATCGGAACGCGAAGCAGCTTGCCGGAATGTATTGCATTTCTATAGCTTTCGGGACTCTTGCAAATGCGCGCGATCGTGTCATCGGTGGACGAAATTAGAAAGCTTCCGCTGGCGTAAAGCCCGGAGTCACCGATGCAACCGGTTGAAGTCATGCCCACATGTCCTGCACCGGAATTAACGCTCAGCATGAGTTCCGGATTCATCTTTCGCCACGCCGCTTTCGGCGCCCGTCGTACCGCGGAGGCCACGGATTTCCCTAGCAGTTCTTCGTGCACAGCCAGGATATCAACGTCATGGTCCAGAGAGCGCTCCCGCAACAGGCTTTCATGATCTGCGAAGAACCACCCTTCACAAGGCTCATTCGCTGAAGAAAGCACAGTCGTATCCGAAGGCGGATCAGCCCCTGCATAGGCACATCGCGTATCGTCGTCAGTTTGAAAGATGTAGCTCCCCAGGGTCATCAACGCGAAGGCGTTGCGGGCGGGCATTGGCGTCTTCAGTACTTTGGGCAGCGCCAGTGCAAATTCGATCACTTCCCTTGGCACCGCCGTTCGCTTGGCCAGAGAATCCATTAAAGACTCACGGTGGCGTAATCCAAAGTGCTCCACGTTAACTTGGGAGTTGGAGCGAACGCTCTCGACCACATTCTTGTTGCCTTGATCCTCGGCATCTTCGATTACAAAGATCGAGGTATCCTGCCGGCCGTTTTTCTCAAAGTTCTCCACAAAACTTCGCAGGCACACAGCCAACCGCTCCGGACGGTTCGCGGTCGGAATGGAAAGGTAACGGATTCGAACCTCTAGATCGGGGCCGGATTCCTTTTGCTCTAACATCGCGAAGAGCTCACGGTCCGCACACAGTAGCCCTTTGCCGTGCAAATCTCGCAGCTCGCCGGCGCGTTTTGCGGAAAGCCTCGAGTAAGACTTGAGTGTCCCCTCTTCCCGCCATCGCTTTAGCTGGTTGGCGAAACGGCGACCGGTCGACGGCGACATGCGAAATTTATTGGCTACCTTCTGGACCAATTGTCCGATGTCCCGTTCGCAGAGAATCGCTACATGCTCGTCCAGCGGGCGCATGTCGCCGGCAAACAGGAGAGCGACCGCCTGTGAAGAATGAATTCGCGAAACCGCTCCATCGGTAAGTCGCACGCACACCACTCCCGCGCCGTCTTCAAATGTGGTCACCGGCACGGCGCAGAATTGTTCTGGAGAGGAATCAGCCATGATGGGTAGATACTATACAACTCGCGTCTCCGAGGCGATCAGGTCGCGCTTGCTCTAAATGTATTAGCGTTTGGTTTCAGGGGCGCCGACTTTCAAGATGATCTCTAGTGCTTGTCCGAGATCTTCCGCGGTATAAACCTGAGACAAGTGGTCCGGAATCTCCGGCAGCTTTGCCGAAGCGCTGCGCACAAGAATCGTCTTGCATCCCGCCGCTTGTCCCGCCTGCACATCGAGCAGTTTGTCCCCTACCATCCATGATCGCGATAAATCGATCTCCATGTCCTTCGCGGCTTGCATCAACATCCCGGGAGCAGGCTTGCGGCAGTCACACACCTGAATAAATGGTGAGGAATTTCCAACACGGCCCATAGGATGGTGCGGACAATAGCAAATCTGGTCGAGTCCACCTCCATCGTGTCCCAGAAGCTCAATGAGTCGTTGATTTATAAGCTCGAGACCGGCGATCGTGATGCTTCCTTTCGCCACCCCCGGCTGATTGGTCGCCAGCACCGCGAAATAACCGGCCTCGCGAACTCTTCTCGTGAAATCGCCCGCACCCGGTAGCAGTTCGAGATCTTCGACACGAAAAGGGCTGTCTTCTAGGCCGTCAGCGTTATAGACAACCCTATTGAGAGTTCCATCCCGATCAATAAAAACCGCCGGACGAAGATTCGATCCCTTTTTCACCTCGGGCTCCCTGTACGCTCCGCGATGAATTTCTCGAAGTCCGAAAGTCCCGCCCACGAACCAACCTCGTAAAAGCGGTCAGCTACTTCATAGGCACCGAGGCGCCCGTCGCTTGCCCATGACGAAAAAAATGCATCGAGCCCGATGTTCTGCTGCCTCGGGATATCCTTCAGCGCAGTTCGTTCGAAGATAGAAATGCCGGCATCAATATAATTAAGCCGTAATTGCGGCGGCCCCTTGGCGTAGCGCACCACTTTCTCCCCAGCCATTTCGACATTGCTGGAATCGTATGCATTTTGATTGAAAAACACGCCCATCGTGGCCGCCAACTCTGAAGAACGCGCGCGGTGCGCCGCAAACATCGCCGGATGATCGACCCGCACATAAGAGTCGCCCCAAGTCAGGAAAAATGTCGTCTCCAGCAGCGCCTCCGCGTTTTTCAAAGCCCCCGCAGTTCCACTGGATTCCGGCGAATCCCAGGAATAAACGATGCGTATTCCGCGGCTTGCGCCGTCCCCCAGATGCGCCTCTACCATCTCACCCAGGAATCCCAGGCACAAAACCACGTTCTCTACACCGCCCGTTTTCAACAAATCGAGTTGGTAATCAACAAACGGCCGCCCATGGATGGGAATGAGACACTTCGGCATTTTCTCGGTAAAGGGATGCATTCTGGTACCGAGACCACCGGCCAAGATCACTGCTTGCATGGCTTAATCGTCGACCGATTTTTCAAGGGAGTTCGCGATTCCTTGGCCCACCGCTCCGCTCACGTATTGACTCAAGTCAGAATACTTTCGTTGCAGCGGATAACGAAACGGCGTGTCGCTCTCCTTACGCAGCACCGCGCAGGCCAGCGCATTGCGCAAATCCGGATGCGCACTGAATGTTTCTTCGTTCACTCCCGCCGGATTCAGATCAAACAAATTCTTCGCGGTCGCCAGGCAGCCGAGCAGCACCGTGTATTGATTGGCGCGGGCCAGGTCGTAGAAGAAGCCCGGTTGCACATGAAATAACCCATGATTCACCCATCCGATGCATGGTGTCCAATGGACCATGATCCCACCCCTGCGCGTGTGATCGTGAAAGGCTTTATACACATTGGCTTGGTTGAAAACATGCTCCGTGGTTCCGTTATTGATACAAACATCGAACTGCCGCCCGAGATCGAATGGTTCATTCAGGTTGCGCTGGTAACGATGCTCCGACGGCGGAAGTAGATCAACCGCATGGTAGGAAGCGTAGCCAAACAGCGCCCGGTAGATCAGTCGCGCCTCTTCGTAGCGGTTCGATAGGTTGTCGCTCCCTTGCAGAATCCTCGCCCGCGCCATCGTGGCATCCCTGTCAGCACCCGACGATGCGATCATTTCAATGGCGGCGGGGACATCAATTTTATTGGCGTTGATTCGATTGGTATTAGCCTCGCCAAATTCAAGAATGCTTCCGCCACGGATCAAACAGCCCTGCCGGTGTGCCTTGGCAAGAAAGCGAAATTCGATTTGAGAGATGGCCATGTGGTTTTTCTTGCGATTAATCCTGCAGGACAATCGGATCGTCCCGGTTCAGCCTACCCGCACGCGACCGCGTTGCTCGCCGCTTTGGCCAGTGCGTGTGCGGCTTCCTCGATAGCCTGATAGCTGCTGCGCTGGGCACGCCAACCCAGAGATTTGATCTTCGAGCTGTCCATACGCACCACGGGGACATCCCCGGGCCAGCCTCGCTGACCACCCGCATACCCAAAGCGCACGTCAGTTAACTCGAGCGCGCGCGCCGCTAGCGAAGCAATCTCACGCACCGTGGTGGCATCGTCGGTAGCGACGTTGAAGTAATTGAAACGCTCTGTCCCGCTGCGCCATGCCAACCAGACGGCGTTGAGCACATCCTCCACATGTACGTAGGGCTTGCTTTGTTCGCCGTCGCCTTTGATTTCGAGGCGATCCGGCGTCGCCTTCAACCGGCGGATAAAGTCGAATAGAACTCCGTGGGTCTGCCGTGGACCGACGACATTGCCGAAGCGAAATACCCAGGCTTGCAGTCCAAACATATGACAGTAGGCGCAGATAATCGACTCGCCTGCCAGTTTGCTCGCCCCGTACGTTGAAACCGGCAGCAGCGGGCCATGATTCTCATCCAGCAACTGATGCCCGTAGTCGCCGTAAATTCCGCTGCCCGAGGCGTAAAGAATTTGTCGCGTTCCCGTGCATCGCATCGCTTCCACCACATTCTGTGTGAGCACCGTTCCCTGCCAGAAATCGATCGACGGATTCGTTATCGCCTGCGAAATATCAGGATTCGACGCCAGGTGCAGTACTACATCATGCCCCTGCATCGCGTCGGACAGGCTCGCCAGGTCGGAGATGTCTCCGCGTACCACATTGAGCCGCTGCGCGTCACGCGGTAAAAAATCCAGACGCCCCGAAGAAAAATTGTCGAACACCGTCACGCGATCCACTTCTGGCGTTCCGAGCAGCCGCTCTACCGCGTGGCTTCCAATGAAGCCGGCGCCCCCGGGGACAAATGCGCGCATGTTTCGCTCCTGTGATCTACGTCGGGTTGGGATGGACTTCTTAAATCAGCCACAACTTTCGCGCCCTGCACATCAATTCCGTAATGCAGGCGCGGACAGCCCTGCTCTTCCATGTAGCGCATCAACTTGGTGTGATTGGCTGGCGAATAAAGCATTAGAAATCCGCCGCCACCCGCGCCCATGATCTTTCCACCCAGCACGCCAAACTCGCCTTTTGCGACTTCATAAAGCCGGTCGGCGGTCGACGTCGTAATCTCCGGGTTCATGCGCTTCTTCGTCCGCCAATGTTCATCCAGAAGCCTGCCAAACTCGTCGAAGTTTTCCTCCTGCAACACCCCCACGATCCGGTATCCGATTTCCTTAATGTGCTTCAGGCAATCGACCACCGTCTCGTGATCGGCGCGCGCCTTGTCGAGTGCCGCGTCATTCTGCAGCCGCAGAATGCTGGATGCATTTCTTTGCGCACCCGTGTAATAGAGGTGCGTGTTGCCGAGGAACTCATGCAGCGAGGATTGCGAAAGCGAGATGACATGAGTCTTCACCACGCCGCCCGGAGCGATGTCGAGGCACCGCAACCCGCCCAGCGCCGCCATGTACTGGTCCTGTTTACCGACCGGTTCCCTCAGCCGGTTAATCTCGATGTCGCAAGCCTCTTCCGCAATCTCGATTTGACTAACCGGCATGTGCCGGTAGGCATGGAGCGCTGAGAGCATCGCTACCAGGTAACTCCCGGAGGATCCGATTCCCGCCCGGCCCGGCAAATCGCCGATGCTGGTAATCTCCATGGCGGTCTCGATCCCATGCAGCAGCAGCGCTTCCCGCGCCAGGCCGTGGCGTAACTTCGAAGCATGATCCACCAGTTCGCTCTGCAAATATTCCAGGCGAATCCTGCGATCAATGATGGTGGGATTGATGATGATACTCAGATATTTGTCGATGCACATGGCGAAGATGAAGCCGCCATGCTTTTCATAGAAGGAGGGCAGATCGGTACCGCCCCCGCCTAGAGTAATCCGGTATGGCGCCCGCGCGATGATCATCTTATTTGCTCGGCGCGGCCCCGGCCACCGACTCCCACTTGGTCTGCGCCTTCTTCAAGCTAGGATGCGAAACCAACAAGTGCCATACCACCGCCTGGAATGCCTCGCTATGCGGCGTGACGTGCTCGGCATTGACGGTGGGAATCACCACGCAGGCATCCGCCACTTTGGCAGTATATCCACCGTCTCGCCCTACAATCCCCAGGGTCGCCGCACCGCGCTGCTTTGCAAAGTTCAGAGCCTCCACCAGATTTGGGCTGACACGATTCTCCAGATCCCCTCCACCCACCGAGAACACCAGCACCGCGTCCTTTGACGATAACCTGCTCACGCCCAGCCAGGCCGAGAAAACTGTCGGCCATCCTTCGTCATTGCTGCGTGCAGTGAGCTCCGAGACGTTGTCCGTTGGCGCGTAACTTTCAATCCCGGCAATCTTGCGGAAATCATTGACCGCGTGCGAAGCGTTGGCGGCGCTTCCGCCCACCCCCAGAATAAACAGCCGTCCGCCACGGAGGCGCGTCGCGGCCAGCAACTGTGCAACTCGCTCCACGCTGTTGTGGTCAATGCGGCGGCAAATCTCTTCCGCTTCCGCGAGGAATTGTTCGGCGAAATCCACTTTGACCTACTTGATGGCACACAAATAAATGTGCGCATCCCAGTTTCGCGTAAAACGGCGCCGCTCGATTCCCTTTGCAAGCAAAAGGCTTACGCCCTCTTCAATCTTTTCAAAGCCCGCGCTGCAAAGGACCCCTACAATCTCTTCGCGCGTCCAGCCTGATTTGTGCTCGTCCCCGGGCCAGCGTTGCCATCCATAAATAGTGCGCCAAACGTGCTCCGCCGTGCACGGATTTTTCTCCTCCATGCCGTGGGTCACGTTATAAAGGTACTCGCTCCAGATCTTCATGTCCGGCACGTCAAATATGAAACAGCCGCCCGAACCGAGCATCCGATATGCATTCGCCGCCGTTTTGCCAACCTCGTCAAAGCGTAAATGCTCCACCACACCCAGAGCTAACACTTCCGTCAGTGCGCTGTCCTCGATGGAAATCTCCCATGGCGGGCAGGTGAAATCCAAACAAACCCCGCTGGCGCTGGAAATATCCTGATGAAGATACCCTTCCGTCGGACGCTCACCCACGCCAAGTTCCAACTTCGTCTTATTGTTTAAAGCCGTTGCCATGCGCGTCTCGCATTGCCGAGCTTTTAGCGGAGTCTGGTTGGCGTTTAAACGGTTCTCCGTTCATGGGCTTGATTGTCCAAAACGGCCCAATGCGCCCCTAATTTGGCTGAACGAACCCGCCAAGCTCAATTCCCATGCGAGCTAGTATAGCTGGCGCGTCCCGTTCCAATGTTGCTTCTTCCTGATCATTTACAATAACGGATTCCCTGCTGTTCAGGACTCTCAACTATGCATCGCTGGTCTGAACTCTTTATCCCTACTCTGCGCGAGGCCCCGGCGGACGCTGAGGTCGCCAGTCATCGATTTCTGGTCCGCGCCGGCTACATTCGTCAACTGGCCGCCGGAATTTATTCTTATCTGTTCCTTGGCCAACGGTCGTTCAATAAGATCACCGCCATCGTCCGCCAGGAAATGGACAAAATCGGGCAGGAATTTTACCTTCCGGCCTTGCATCCCAGTGAGCTTTGGAAGACCAGCGGCCGTTGGTCTGTGATGGGAGACAACCTCTTCCGCCTGAAAGACCGCAAGGGTGCCGATCTCTGCCTGGGAATGACCGAAGAGGAGGTCATGACCGAAATTGCTCGCAAGGAGCTACGCAGCTATAAGCAGCTGCCGCAAATCTGGTACCAGATTCAAAGCAAATTTCGCGACGAACCTCGACCCCGCTCGGGATTGCTACGCGTCCGTCAATTCATGATGAAGGATTCCTACTCTTTCGACATCGACGCCGCAGGCCTAGATGTCTCTTACCACAAACACCGCGATGCGTATCACAGGATTTTCGACCGCTGTGGACTGAAATATGTGGTCATCGACGCCCACTCCGGAGCGATGGGAGGATCGCAGTCTGAAGAATTCATGGTTCGTACGTCGGCGGGTGAAGACCAAGTGGTCAGCTGCGAAACCTGTGGCTATGCTGCGAACATGGAAAAGGCTAGCTCCAGACTCGAGCCCGTTGACGATCTACCAGCCGAAGGCGACGGTAAGCCGCTCGAAGTCCACACGCCAGGACAAAAAACCGTCGAGGAGGTCGCCCGCTTTCTCGGCGTCTCTCCCAGGAACAAGATTAAGACTCTGGCTCTCATCACCCAGGAAAAAGATGAAAAAACCGGCAAATCAATTCCCCGAGGGGTGATCTTACTGATGCGTGGCGATCACCAGATGAATGAGGCCAAGTTGACCACCGCTCTGGGAGGCAGAGAGACCCGGCCTATGGAAGAAACGGAGATCAAGGAGCTTTTTCGGTCACCTGCGGGTTTTCTCGGTCCCCTTGGCGTTGATTGGGCCAAGGGCCTTGATGACGTCGCCCGCCCGGTTCTGATCGTCGATAAAGCCCTTGAAGGCCGCCGAAACCTCATCTCCGGGGCCAACCGAGAGGACTACCATGTCAAGAACATCACGCCCGGCGAGACCTTTCGGCCTACTGCTTACGCCGACCTGCGCAGCGTGACCGCAGGCGAGCCCTGCCCCGACTGCGGTTTCCCCCTCCGCATCGAGCCCGCCGTTGAAATCGGCCACATCTTCAAGCTGGGTTACAAGTACTCCGAATCCATGGGATCGCGGGTGCTCGATAAAAACGGAAAGGAGGTTATGCCGATCATGGGCTGTTATGGCATTGGAATCGAGCGCATTCTTACCGCCGCCATCGAGCAAAGCAACGATGAAAATGGTTTCTGGTTAGCCCCCTCGATTGCCCCTTTTGAGATTGTGGTTACCCCCACCAACGTTCGCGACGAAAGCATCAAATCAGCAGCTAACGATATAGCAACACGTCTGGAATCTGCAGGTTATGATGTATTGCTTGATGATCGGGATGAACGGCCCGGGGTCAAATTCAAAGATGCGGATCTGATTGGAATTCCCTTCCGAATTACGGTCGGAAAGAAAGTTACCGAAGGTACTGTAGAGGTCGTTCAGCGCTCGACTCGGCAAATGCAGGATGCTAGCATCGCGGAAATTACGGATTTCTTTGCCAAGGCATTGAAACCGTCGCGCTAGCGGTTCATTTGTGGCGCGGCATCATTTATTAGGGATCGCGCCATGGAATCCATCAAACTGTTTACCGGTCTTTTCATCATCGGGCTTGCACTCTATCTGTGCGTCGAACTGGTCCCGCCGTATTACTCCAACTACGAATTCCAAAGCTCTATCCAGGATGAGGCCCTCCTGAGCGCCAACAACATGAAGAGCGAGGACGACATTCGTGAGGCGGTTTATAAGCGGGCGCACGAGCTTAATCTTCCGGTGACCCGCGAAACCATTAAGGTTCATCGCGATGGCTTCAATGGCAGCGGTTCAGTCAGCATTGACGTACCTTACGTGGTGCATCTCGATATGCCCGGCTATTCGACCGATCTCCACTTTGACGCCTCCATTACCGACCGGGGCGCCAACAACTAGGTTCCCCTGCTATTGCGATGTTTCCCCGCTCATTTAGAATGAACTTATTGCATTGTATGTTCTGGCTGCTTGCTCTGGCCGGCGATCAGCCCATTCGCCGAACGCTGATTACGTCTCCGTCGGCAGTGAGGTAACGTATCGGCGCGTCGACACGTCTAACTGGTTATCTGCTTTGCCGAGGGCATAGTTTTACCAATCAAACGTGGCCATAAAACTTAAGATTCCGAATCCCAAAAAATCTGGAGCCGCGCGCTTGCTTCCACGCGATCCGCTGGTGCGCGCCGCTCTGGTCATCTTTTTGCTCGTCGGCATCACCGCTACCGCCTTTTTTTCTTACTATTACGTCAAGTATGGCCGCATAGTCGATGCTCGTTTCAAAGGTCAGGTCTTCAGCAATTCCGCTAAGATTTATGCCATCCCGGAAGTCGTGCGCGTGGGTGAGAAGATTGACACCCGCGAGATTGCCGCGGAACTTCGCCAAGCCGGCTATACCGACAAAGACAGTTCATCCCCCATTGGAACCTACCGTTTGCTGACAGGCGGGATCGAAATTACTCCAGGTCCCCAGTCCTACCACAGCCCCGAGTCCGCCATAATTCGCACCGAGGGCGGCGAAGTGTCGAAGATCTCCAGCCAGTCCGGCGAACTCGCTGCCTATGAACTTGAGCCGCAAATGGTTACGGCGCTATTCGATGCCGGAGAGCGGTCCAAGCGGCAGTTGGTGAAGTACGACCAGATCCCCAAGGTTATGGTCGAGGCTGTGCTCGCCATCGAAGACCGGCGGTTTTTTGAACATGGCGGCGTGAATTTCGTGCGCATGGCGGAGGTCGCCTGGATTGATCTGACTCACCAGCGCTACGCCCAGGGCAGTTCCACGCTCACCATGCAGCTTTCGCGCGGCTTTTTTCTCACGCCGGAGAAGACCGTCCGGCGCAAATTGACCGAGATGCTGATTGCCGAAGAGCTCGAACACAAGTTCAACAAACAGCAGATTTTCGAAATCTATGCCAACTGGGTGGACCTGGGTCAGCGCGGCTCCTTCGCCATCAGTGGATTCGCTGAAGCATCCCAGGCTTATTTCAATAAGGACCTAAAGGACATCACTTTACCCGAGGCCGCGCTCCTCGCCGGTATCATCCAGGGGCCCAGCCGCCTGTCTCCCTACCGCCATCCCGAACGAGCGCTGGAGCGTAGAAATCTGGTGCTTGATGGCATGGTTGAAACTCATGCGATCACTCCCGAGCAGGCGGAAAAAGCCAAGGCTACCCCCCTCAAGCTCGCCCCGCCCAACGTGGAAGCTAGTGACGCGCCCTATTTCGTTGATCTGGTCCGCGATACGCTCATGGGCAAGATTGACGAACGTCAGATGAACGAGCAGGCGGATCGCATCTACACCACGCTCGATCCCGCGCTGCAGAAAGCCGCCGCCCAAGCTGTGGAAATGGGCATGAAGCTGGTGGATGAGCAGGTCACCAAAAAGCGCACTCACAGAATCAAAATCGGCCCCAGAAAGTACGAAACCAAAGTTGACCCGGGTCCGCAGGCCCAGGTCGCGATGGTGGTGATGAATCCTCACACCGGTGAGATTCTTGCACTGGTCGGCGGTCGCAACTACGCATTTAGCCAGCTTGATCACGCCGTCGCCAAGCGTCCCACCGGCTCCATTTTCAAGCCATTTGTTTATGCGGCCGCCATGAACACCGCTTTAGATGGCTCAACTCCTGTAATCACGCCATCCTCTATCGTCGACGACGAACCGACCACCTTTTCGTACGGCGACCAGATTTACGAACCACGCAATTACGAAGAAAAATATCTGGGACAAGTTACCACCCGTCACGCGCTAGCCGAGTCTTTGAATAATGCAACCGTAAAAGTGGCCGAAGCCGTCGGCTACGATAAAGTAGCCGACCTGGCCAGATCCGCCGGCATCGTCTCCGTCAAACCGACTCCGGCGATGGCTCTGGGCTCCTACGACGCGACACCCATCGACATGGCGTCGGCTTACACCGTTTTTGCGAACGGCGGCACTCGTATTTCGCCGCTAATGGTCAAATCCGTACGCAATGCCGCTGGGCGATGTGGTGATGGATTTCAAACCCGACACCCGCCAGGTTATGGATCCCCGCATTGCCTTTGTCATGACCGATATGATGCAGGACGTGATCAATCACGGTACCGGCATCACGGTGCGCGCCCGCGGCTTCGACGCCCCCGCAGCCGGCAAGACCGGAACCTCCCATGACGCCTGGTTCGCCGGCTACACCAGCAACCTGCTCTGCATTGTCTGGGTTGGTTATGACGACTATAGCGACATTCATTTGAGTGGCTCGTCGACAGCCGCTCCAATCTGGGCGGAGTTCATGAAGAAGGCTACCGCCCTGCCGCAGTACTCCGACGCGAAACCTTTCACCCAGCCCGCCGGAGTAGTAGACGTTCAACTCGACAAGCTCACCAACCGCCTAGCGACGCCCACCTGCCCGGATGACTACACCGCAGCCTTCATCGCCGGCACCGAGCCGAATCAAACCTGCGAGCAAACTGCCGGTATCACGGGTTTTTTCTCCCGCGTTCTCGGGCTGAGCGGCGACAAGGCGCTTCCGCCGCCAGCCACAGTCGATAGCCAGCCGACCGCCGCCGATCAACCTAAAAAGAAAGGCCTTTTTGGCAAGATTGCCGGAATCTTTAAAGGGGAAAAAAGATGCCGATCCGCCGCCCAAACCGGCCCGGGGAACATCCCCGCCGTGAGAAAAATAATTTGAGCGCGAGGCTCTCCAGAAGTAGAATGTCGTAGTTGTTGATGCGAGGTTGAGCTTATGTTCCGTCCGGCTCTGGCTTGCGTTCTCTCCGTGATTGCCTTTCGCCCCGTTTTCTCCAGCCGCCTCCGCAGCATCGCTGCCGCCGCAAACCGCAAATGCAGAAGGAATCCTTGACGCCCCGCCCGGAGCATCCGCCGCACAACTCACGCAGCGCGGGGACGAGTTGCGCGCCGAAAAAGCTCTGCCCGGTGCCCTGGAGTATTACCAGGCGGCCTTGACGCAAACCCCGGAAAGCGCCTCTTTGCGCAACCGGATCGCCATCGTGGACATGGAACTCAGCCGCTGGAAACTCTCCATCCGCGAACTTGAGTTAGCCATCCATGCCGATCCTGAATTCGCCGACGCCTATAACAATCTTGGTGTGGACTACTACGAGATCAAGAATTCCAGGAAGGCAATTTCGTGCTACCGCAGGGCGATTCGCCTGAATGAAGACGAGGCGTCCTTCTACAGCAATTTGGGAGCAGCCTATTTCTCCAGAAAGCAATTCCAGAAGGCGGTCGAATCCTACAGCAAGGCATTGCAACTTGATCCTGAAGTGCTTGAGCATACTTCGCGAACCGGCGTTTCGGCTCGTCTGCCATCCCCCGATGATCGCGCTCGCTTCGATTACGCCATGGCCAAGCTCTACGCAAAAATGGGATCAACCGACCATTCTCTGGAACATCTACGCCGCGCTCTGGAGGAAGGCTATAAGCACATCGACGACGTATACAGAGACGAAGAATTCGCCGGCCTGCGCAAGGACCCGCGCTTTACACAGCTTATGACCAAGCGTCCGGTGCCCCTGCCGGAATAAATATTTATGTTTCGCTTATAAACTTTTACAAAGTTTTACACGAACACCGAAACTAATCGCACGTCTTGGGTTTAATCTGCCATCAACACTCCTGAAAGCCTTTAGTGAGTAAGGAGACGCGACAAGCCCCGCCGGTTGTTGACCCGAGCACGCCCCAAGCAAACAACCGCCGGGGTTTTCTTGTTCTAGTTGGATCAAGTTGGAACGGTTCGATGTCCGCTCTGACGTTCCCCGCGCCTACTGTTGTTTGTCGCCTGGAGCGGACGGAGATTTAGGATTCTAATTGCCGGTCTTGTTATCATCCTGGCCGAGGTATTGCTCTACCACCTGGTTCCACTTTCCCTGCGCCTTTAGAATGAACTCAATCGCATCGCGCAGCCCACCTTCTCCGCCCGCATGCGGCGTTACGTAGTGCGCTTCCCGCTTGACCTCCGCGCGGGCGTTGGCTACTGCAACCGCCAGCCCACAGTGCCGCATCACCGGCAGGTCAATTACGTCGTCGCCCACGTAAGCAGCCTCGCTCGCCGGAAGTCCTTCCTGCCGCAACATGTCTTCAAAGGCGGCGCGTTTATCATGAATTCCTTGATAGACATGCCCGATCTTCAAATCGTGCGCCCGCAACGCGACCGTCGGCGATACCCGTTTAGTAATTAATCCCGTCTTGAGTCCCGCCAGGTGCAGGATGGAAATCCCCATGCCGTCATGCGCATGAAAGCCTTTGACCTCCAGCACTGGGCCAAAATCGCCTCGGTCGGTCCTCCGAGACTTCGACATCTTCGATGCCCCGTTTTGGTCATTTTTTGGCAGCGGGAAAATATATAACTTGCCATCCGTCAGCACACCGTCCACATCGAATACCAGCAACTTGATTCTTTTTGCCCGTGCTGCCACCGATTGTGTCCTAGCCATTTGATTGGAATTCTAGCACCGCAAATTCAGCACTCTAGCGCCGTCGCGAACGCATCGAGTGACAACGAACGCAGCAGGTTTCGCCGCATCCCACGCTCGACCTCCGCCAACCGGTCGGAAGCTGAGGCAATCCACCGAAAGTCAGCAGCTTCCGCCAGCTTTTTCAGATCACCCACGATATCGGTATTTCTCACTAATTCTGGTGTCCCCGAATTGAGGAACGTTAGGTCCTGCAAGAGCGAGTACAGCGTGTGCACTAGCGCTTCCAGCTTTTCGCGTCCCTCGGCTCCAGCGCGGTAGGTTTCCGTCATCTTGAATAATTCGCTATGTTCGGTATCGCGCAGAGCGGAATGCAGGATTGTCAAAGCGTGCGCCCGCGCCCCGATATAGGACGGCAGATCAAAACTGCGCGCTCGCCCCACAGCGCCCTCCGCCAACCGTGCCACCAGCGCCCGCTGCTGTGGTTTCCACTCCGGGTGATGTTTCGCTAAATAGCCTTCGATCTCTTCCACCGAAAGGCAAGCCAGCGGAATGACCATGGAACGCGAACGAATGGTCGGCAGCAGCTCGACCGGGGTTCTCCGCCAACAGAAAAATCGTCGCGAACTCGGGCGGCTCTTCCAATACCTTGAGCAGCGAATTCGCCGCCTCTTTCATAAATGCCGCATCCGTAAAAATGTAAACTCGCTCCCTCGCCTCACCCGGGCGGAAGTAAATCGTCTCAATCACCCGCCGCACCTGGTCTACTTTGATCATCTTCTGTGGCGGATCGGGCGGGATCACCAGCACATCCGGATGCGTCTGCAGGAAAATGCGCGTCTCCTTCTTGTCAGTTTCGCGCAAATTTTCCCGCGCCTCAACCGCCTCCACGCAACGGTTTTCCAGATCCTCCGCCTGCCCAATGCGCACACAGTTCGCGCACACGCCGCAAAAATCAGGCAGGCCATCGGTCGTGACCGGCGACAGACAGTTCATCGCCTTTGCCAGCATCAGCGCCAGCGTGTACTTCCCCGAGCCGGATGGCCCGGCCAAAATGATCGCCTGCGGAAAGCGTTCATGCGCCAGCATTTCGCGCAAACGACGGACTACTTCGACATTGCCGTGAAAATCAGAAAATCCCATAAATTGATTTCATCGCAAGTACCCAGTACCCGAGCTCACGCCTCTCCAATCTTCAGCCTTCGGCGCACAACCTCCACAATCTTGCGATGAGTCGCCTCGGCCGTCACACGCGCATCCACCAACGCAACTCGCTTCGTCTCCCGCTCCGCAATCGCCAGATAGGCCTGATGCACCCGCCCAAAAAATGCCCGACTCTCTTTTTCGAAACGGTTCTCATCGAATCCTTTGCCGGTCTGCTGCGCAGTTTGGGCTTTGTTTCGGCGCCTGGCCCGCGCCACGCTCGTTGCGACATCGGAATCCATCAGGATGGTCAGCTCCGGCTGCAAATCGCCACAAAGAATGCGATGCAGTTCGAGCACCCGTTCACTGCCAAGCTTCCGGCCGCCTCCCTGATAGGCTTCCGTCGAATCTGTAAAGCGGTCACAGAGCACAATTTTTCCCTCGCCCAGCGCCGGTGCGATAACTTCTTCAATGTGCTGCGCCCGTGCCCCGAACATCAGCGCCATTTCCGCCATTGGTGCCAGCGTGGCCGTCTTCGTGTCGAGTAAGAGTTGCCGGATTTTTTCCGCCGTTGGTGTTCCTCCCGGCTCACGTGTCACCAGCACGGAAAGACCGCGCTCCCGCAATGCTGCCGCCAATTTCTCCAGCTGCGTGCTTTTGCCGCAGCCGTCCAGTCCTTCAAACGTAATAAATTTTCCGCGATGCGCCACGCAGCCATAATAGAGCACGCCGTCGCCCTCCGTCACCGCTATGGCGACCCCACCTCCATCTTGATATATTCAAGGTTTGCGCGGCATGTCCGGTCACGCTCAGGAGAGATCAAATGTGGCGTCTCAAAGCAAGCGTACTAAGTTGCATGATAGCTCTGGCAAGTATCACGCTCGCCCAGGCCGCCCCCACCATCAGAATCTCCGTGGACGCCACCGACGCTCCGCGCAAGATTTTCCACGCTAAACTCGAAATCCCTGCCACTCCCGGCACACTCACTCTCTACTATCCAAAGTGGATTCCCGGCGAACACGGTCCGACCGGCCCCATCCAGGATCTCACCGGATTGAAATTCACCGCCAACGGCGAGACCCTGACCTGGCGTCGCGATCTGCTCGACGGTTGGACCTTCCACGTTCAGGTTCCCGACGGGCGATCATGGTGGAAGCCTCCCTCGACTTTCTGTCGCCCGCCGGCTCGGAGGGCATCTACACCGGCGGAGCCTCGGCCACCGACAAGTTGACCGTTCTCAGCTGGAACACAGTGCTGCTTTATCCTGCAGGGTTCACCTCCGATCAGCTGACCTATCAGGCCGATCTTCGCCTTCCCGAAGGATGGAAATTCGGTACGGCCTTACCCGTTGGCTCGCAATCGGGCGCGGATATTTCCTTTCAGCCCGCTTCCCTAACTCGTCTCGTGGATTCGCCCGTCATCTCCGGCGAATATCTTTTGGTGGTGCCGCTGGCCGAAAATCCTCATCAGGAAATGGACATCGCCGCCGATAGCCCCGCCGCTCTCGATCACCCGCAGAATTTCTTCAGCCATTACAAGAATCTTGACCGAGCAGGCGCAAAAACTCTTTCAGGCGCAGCATTTCCGCGACTACCACTTTCTCTACACCCTCAGCGATCACGTCGCCCACTTCGGCCTCGAACACAATGAATCGAATGACAGCCGTGAAGGCGAACGCTATCTCGTGGATGCCAGCTGCGCACCCTCTCCGCCGGTCTGCTGCCTCACGAATATGTGCACTCGTGGAACGGCAAATACCGCCGCCCTGCCGATCTCGCCACTCCCGACTATGAGCAGCCCATGCAGGACGACCTGCTCTGGGTCTACGAAGGTTTGACCTCCTATCTGGGGGACGTCCTCAGCGCCCGCAGCGGCCTGCGCACTCCTGAGACTTATCGCGATGAACTCGCCAGCATCGCCGCCGCTCTCGACCATCTTCCCGGCCGCACCTGGCGCAACTTGCAGGACACCGCTGACGGCGTGCCCTCCATGCAGGACGCTCCTCCTCAGTGGAATTCTTGGCGTCGCGGCCTCGATTATTACGAAGAAGATGTTCTCAACTGGCTCTGGGTGGACACCATCATCCGTCAGCAAACGCACGGCGCGAAGTCCATCGACGACTTCTGCCAGCTTTTCTACGGTGGTCCCAGCGGCCCGCCCGGCAGTAAAAACCTATACCTTCGATGACATCGTGAGCGCGCTCAATCAAATTGCGCCCTACGATTGGCGCGGCTTCTGGACCGAGCGCCTCACTAATCACGGTCCTGGCGCGCCCCTCACCGGCATCGAAAACAGCGGCTGGAAGCTGGTCTATGACGGCACTCCCTCCGAACTCGACCAGATTCGCGAAGGCGCCCACAAGTCCATTAATGCGGCTTACTCTATCGGTCTTCTGCTCGATGACAGAGGGCACAATCAGCGACACCATCGAAAACACGATGGCCGCCAAGGCCGGTATTGGACCCGGCATGCAAGTCATCGCCGTCAATGGCCGCCGCTTTACCCCCGACGTCTTTCGTGAGGCTCTGCGCGACACTACGAAAAGCACAGCGCCCCTCGAACTGCTGATTCAAAACACCGATTACTTCACCAGCTACAAGCTCGACTACCACGGCGGCGAACAATATCCCCACCTGGTGCGCAACGAATCAAAGCCCGACATGCTGACCAGCATCATCTTGCCCCGCTAGCCGGCAGGATCTTCCGGACTCTGGAAAACTGGGTGCCCCGTCCTCGTCGCGTTCTTTGCGACAGGGCGGGGATTCTTCTAGACCTCGGAACCCAGAAAGAAAGGCGCCCTTCACGCCATCACATTCAGCAAATTCCCATTCCCGTTGGCATGATCGAAAGCCGCTATCTCGTTGGTTTCTTCTGGCAAGGCACTCGCGCCTTGACCCGTGGGCAGCGCCTTCGTATCGCTTCCCGCACTGTGAATCTGCCGGTTATCCTGCTGCGTTCGGATAAAGGCAGCCTCCACCATCGCCAGATCTCCCGAACCCAGCGCGCTCTGCAGCGCCTGCAAATCGGACCGCATCGTGCTGTCGGGATTCACCTGCGCCGACGCCCGTATTCCATTCTGCTGCGGCCGCGTGTTCTGCAAATCCTGCTGATACCGGCTCAACGCCTGCTGCGCTGACGCCAGATTTCCTGACGACAACGCATCCTGCAGCGTCATCAAATCCTGCCGCACGCCATTCTGCTGCCGCAACCCGCCCTGTGTATAAGAAGAAATTGCGCCAATCGCCATTACGGACATGGTCCACTCCCACCTCGCGTCATCCTCCCCGGCGGGTCACTCGTCGTCCCGTCACCAGAGTTTGCGTTCATGCTTTGCCTTTGCGCAGTTTGTCTCTACATTGAATAGCGGCACCCTACGCGATCTCTTCATCTTTTCCCGTTGGATTCTCCGGCGTTCGTTATCGCTCCTGGTTACCTTCAGATCTCTCAAAAAAGCCAGCCTCCCGCGAAGCCATACGTCTCTCTCCCGGTGCGGCTCTCCTGTGAGAGAATTCCGCATGCATCGAACCCGGCCCCCCGCCTTTCTCTGGCTCACATTCTTCATGGCCCTACATGCGACTCTCTCGATGGCAGCCCCGTCGCAAGCGCCGCACCGCCCAACCGTAACTCTGCTCAAGCAATATCCAGAACCCGTCATCACGGTTCACTCTCCGGGCGCGGAGGAGATCAAATACGGCTTCGAAGACGGGCGGGTGGTTAAGATCGGAAACACTTACCACCTGGTCACCACCGAGATGTTTTCCGACCCCTGGGCAGTCAAGACCAGAATCGGCTATTGGACCAGCCAGGACCGCGTCCATTGGGAGCGGATTTCCACGCTCTTTACCTCCAGCGGCGATCAGACCGGCAAAGATCCACGCGCCGCGTTGTGGGGACCGATGCCGATATTTGACGCGCACGAGCAGGTATGGAATCTCTTCTACGTCGGCTACCGCTCGAAACCCGAGACGCAACCACAGTGGCTGCTCAACTACGAAGGCCGTATCTACCGCGCGATTTCCAGGAACAAAGGTCTGCTCGGCATCGGTGGACCCTATCGCGACGCGGGCATCATCCTCGAACCCGGCCCGCAATCCGACGCATGGGAGGGACTGCAGGGAACCGATTCATTTTTTGCTTATCCAGTGCAGAACCGTTGGTATGGAATCTACGGATCGGCTCATACCGAGTTGCATCCGATCACGTCTTGGCCGGTAGGATTGGCCTCGGCACCCAGACTGGCAGGACCATGGAAGCGTGAAACCAAGGCGAATCCCCTGGCGATTGAAAAGCGTTTTTCCGAGAATCCCTTGGTCACTCGCCTCGAGGACGGATCTTACGCGGCCGTCTACGACACCGACGCGCCAAACGCGATCGGGTTCACCTGGTCGGCCGACGGCATCCATTGGGGTGCCGGACAGGAGGTCGTAGTGCAGCCGAATGGCGCCGGCAAATGGGCGACGGATGTGCGCACGCCGCTCGGCCTGGTTCCAGAAGGCGGCGGAACCTTCGCGGTCTTCTACACCGGCGGATATAAGCCGGACAGGGCCACGCGCGAAACCTGGAGCGTGGGATTTGTGACGCTGAAGCTGAATTAGGCAACGGTGCGCAGCTTCATTGCGACGGACGGCCTTCGCCTTTCTCGCAGCGCGACGTCTCCCACTGCATAAACCTGGAGCGATGCGGCCAACGCTTGGCTGTGAAATACTATCTGAGTTGTGAAACGCCCTCCTAGGAGAACTGAACATGTCCGACTCGAAATCTGCCGCGCAAGAAAAAGGAATCACCCGCGAGCACCTCGCCGAACTGCTGAATGAAGATCTCTCCCGCGAATACCAGGCCATTATTGCTTATGTTGTTTACTCACAGGTGCTCAAAGGCGCCGAGTACATGAGCATCGCTGATCAACTCGAGATTCACGCCAAACAGGAACTTGATCACGCGCTTATGATCTCGCGCCAGATCGATTACCTTGGCAAGATGCCCGTCGTAACTCCCAAGCCGGTCAAAACTTCGGAGAACCCGAAGGATATGCTGCGCTTCGATCTGGAAAATGAAACCGAGACGATCGCCAACTACCGCGAACGGGTGCGGCAATGCGAAGCGCTGGGGGAATACGCCATGGCCGAGCAAATCCGGCAGATTCTGGTAAATGAGCAGGATCACCAGATCGATTTGGCCACCGCGCTGGGAGAAGACGTTCCCGCGCCGGTTGCCGTGAGCCGACGCTAGCGGACCCCGTACCCCGAAGCTACAGGATTCTTATCCATTGAGCTACTGCCTCAATTGCGTGGAGGAGCGCCAATCCAAATCTTCATGAGCATGCGAAAAGTAAAGCTGGGATCGCAAGGCGCCATAGTTTCACGAATGGGGCTCGGCTGTATGGGGATGAGCGAGTTTTACGGCGAGCGCAATGATGCCGAGTCTGCCGCGACCCTCCTGCGGGCCCTGGACTTAGGAATTGATTTCCTGGATACCGCCGACACCTATGGCATCGGCGACAATGAAGAACTGGTGGGAAAAGCAATTCGTGGGCGTCGAGACGAAGTTTTTCTGGCCACGAAATTCGCCAATATCCGCACCAAAACCGATCCCACGCACTGGGCAATCAGCGGCAAGCCCGAATACGTGCATGCCGCCTGTGACGCTTCGCTCAAGCGCCTTGGCGTGAACCACATTGATTTGTATTACCAGCACCGCGTAGATCCCCAGACGCCCATTGAAGACACCGTGGGCGCCATGGCGGAGTTAGTCAAAGCGGGAAAAGTTAAATATCTCGGCCTCTCGGAGGCTTCGCAGGCCACCATCCGGCGCGCGCATAAGGTCCATCCCATTACCGCGCTGCAAACCGAGTACTCGCTCTGGGAGCGCCACGTGGAGGATGAAATCCTGCCGACGGTGCGGGAGTTGGGCATTGGATTCGTTCCTTACAGTCCCTTAGGGCGCGGATTTTTGACGGGAGCGATTAAAAAATCCAGCGACCTGGGCACCAATGATACGCGCACGCAACGCTATCCACGATTCGCCGGGGAAGCTTTCGACAAGAATCAGGCGTTGGTCGATCGCGTGCGCAAGATCGCTGCGGGGCGCGGCGTCACCGCCGGACAGTTGGCGCTCGCCTGGGTTCTGGCACAGGGAGACGACGCGGTGCCCATCCCCGGAACCAAGCGCAGGAAGTATCTTGAGGAAAATGCGGCCGCGGCCGAAATCCATTTGACCGCGGACCAGATCGAAGAGCTGGAAAATGCGATTCCAGCCGATGAAATTGTTGGCGACCGCTACGCTCCGGCGAACATGAAAAGCATCGATCGTTAGTGCCTGCGCTTAGGCGCCAGAGTAAAACGACGTTTTCCCGGCGTTGCGACTTTCTGCCCAGCGCCGGCGCACTCCCGCCAGAAACTTCTTTTTTGTCCGCGCGGATTAAGCGAAGCAGCGCGGCGTTGCCGGTTTCTTCGTGTGCCGCAGCCCATAGAACCATCTCGGTCAATACCGGAGCCAGATCGATTCCCTTCTCGGTCACCCGGTAAATCACCTTCCGACGGTCAGCCGCATCCCGTTGCATGGTAAGGATGCCATCGTCGAGCAGCCGGCGCAGCCGGTCCGCCAGAATATTGGTCGCAATGCCTTCATCGCAGGCCAGAAAATCTTTGTAGGTACTGGCGCCGCGCAACATCATGTCGCGAATAATCAGCAGCGACCAGCGGTCCCCTAGCATTTCAAACCCAGGCGTTCAAGAGACAACGGGAGCGCCGCGCGGATTGTGTGGCTTGCCGCATGGATTACCAAAACAAGCGATTACTTGCAAAATACAATTGACTACGATTATATTCTCACACGCGGCGCGCCAGGCAATCACCCACGCAGAGGATGTACTCATGCAACTGAATCCATATTTACATTTCAACGGCAATTGCGAAGAGGCTTTCAGCTTCTATGCCAAGGTTTTAGGCGGTAAGGTTGAGGGTGTTTTCAAGTTCGGCAGCTCGCCGATGGCATCTCGCATGCCCGACAATTGGCGCGAGAAGGTCATGCATGCGTCATTGCAATTCGACGGCCAAGTCTTGATGGGATGCGACCCGCCGCCTGACATGTATTGCAAGCCGCAAGGCTTTTCCGCATCTTTGGCGATTAAGGATCAGGCCACCGCGGAGCGCGTCTTTAGCGATTTGTCACAAGCCGGACAAATAACCATGCCCATGCAGGAGACGTTTTGGGCGAAGCGGTTTGGCATGTGCATCGATCGTTTCGGCATCCCCTGGATGGTCAACTGCGAAAAGCCGATGTAATCGCGACGCAAGGACCGCAAAACCATTTTCACAGTTTGTGCGCGTGTGGCCCACCCTTCGCGGTTTTCCGGAAGTCGGACGGGTGGCCCAGGTTCGCGCCCCGCTGTTGGGCGCTAACCTGGGATCAAGAATATTTCTTCCGCGCCGCTTTTGGCTTATTTTTAGCGATCTCGCGCCGTCCACTCGGACTCGATTCTCAACATCTCTTTTTACCTGTAATGCGGATAACCCAGGTTAGCTCGCAAGATCTGCAACTGCTGAATTTGCGAGAGCTCATTTAACCCTTATTGATTCGGCCGGCTAGCCGGGCACAATTTTGGACAAAAGCAATGACCGGAGTGATGACGAAGCGGAAATTAAGCCACTGACGGCCTTAACGTCAGGAACCGATATGGTGAGCGCGGATGGACTCGAACCATCGACCCATGCCTTAAAAGGGCATTGCTCTGCCAACTGAGCTACGCGCCCGCCGTTCTGATTTCGGCCTATGTGCCGTGATCTGCATCGCATTCGAATGCCACGGCGCATGACATTCTACTCGCGCAATGCAAAACCGCAATCAGCCTTTTGATTGTAAGGGCATCTTCCGCCCCCGTCCAGCACACGACCAACCAGCGTCCCAGGCGATCAGCGCCCGTTTCCGTTTCCAGGTGCCCGCGTGTCAGAAAAGATGGCACCCCTCGCGCCCGGCACTAGAACGGTATGTCCTCATCGCTGATCGGCGACGCTCCCGCTGGCTCGGGCTCCGGTGTGCGCTGGTCAAAGTTGTTGCCTCCGCCGGCTGAGGCGCCGCGGGAGCCACCGAAGTCGCCGCCGCCTTCCCCCTTGCCCCCGAGCAGAATCAAATCGCTGCCCACCACTTCGGTCATGTATTTCTTCTGGCCGCTGGTTTTGTCGTCCCACGAACGGGTTTGCAGGCGGCCTTCGATATACACCTTGCCACCTTTTTTCAGATACTCGCCGGCAATCTCCGCCAGCCGCTGCCACAGCACGACGTTGTGCCACTCGGTGCGGTCTTGCCACTCGCCGCTTTTGTCTTTAAAACGCTCGTTGGTGGCGATGGTCAGCTTCGCCACAGGGGTTCCCTGTGGCGTGTATTTCACTTCGGGGTCTTTGCCAAGATTGCCGATGAGTTGAACGCGATTAAGACTTTTTCCTGCCATGATTGCTGCTCCTTTCGCCCCTGAGAACTAAAAGATGGGAACCCCGGAAACGGATTCGGAACTCTGGTGTTGAAAACCTGGGATTGCGATTTTTTTAAGGGGCTGGATGCCCAATATATCAGAAGCTCTTGACGCTTCGCACTTAGGGCTTCGCGGAAAATGATCGAAATCCCGATCTGGCAGGACCCGACAATTGCCAAGTGCCAACCGCCAGATCCTGGGTTATAATTTGTGCCATGCCTGACGAGACCAGAGCTGCGGGCCTGGTTCCTGACGAATTCAAGTTCGAACCGAAATCCAAGGGGATCCTCACCCCTCGCAAGAAAAAACCCAAAGAACTGGCAGTCATTACCGAGTGTTGCACCGGCTGCGCCGGCTCGCCGGCCTGTGTCGAATACTGCCCCATCGAAGACTGTATGTTCTGGGTACCCGACGAAGACCATCCGCCGTTCGGCCGCATTCAAGTGGACCCGATCCTCTGCATCGGCTGCAAGAAATGCGTCAGCAAAGGCCCGGAAGGCTGCTTCCTCGATGGCTGCCCCTGGGATGCCATCGCCATGGTGGAAACTACCGACATCGAAAAAGAAGTCGGCAGGATGCCCTTCTAGCCGCAGATTTTCCGCGGCTCGCACAGCTATCGTGCACTCATTTCATTCGCGCCCGTATTGCCTGCTCGGTCAGTGCCGCCTGTTGGCGCACCCGGTCCGAATTGTCCGGAACATCGCGCTCATAGGGCAGGATGGCCGGCAAATCTTCAGGCTGACCGACGAGATACAAGCCTCGCAGCGCCTCCCACACCTGATCGTCAGATGGCTCAATCACGGCAATCTCCGTTCCCGCCGCGACGCTCTGCCCCGTCTGTACGTACAAATTCCGCAGCCGTCCGCTAATGGGAGCGCGCACCTCGGACAACGTCCCATCGCCTTGTATTTTCGCGATCACCCCACTCTGATGAATGGCCGTGCCTGCACTCGCCGTGTCTGTCACCTTGCCGGCTTGCGGCGCGCTAACCTGAACCGGCTGCAAAAGCGCGACAATTTCCGCCCGCCCGGACGCATCTCCAAATCGCACCAGCGACAAAGCCGCATTGCCTCGCACCATCGGCGAAGGATCGTTCAGCATTTTCAGCAACGCTGCGCGAAAACCCGGGTCGGAGGTATCCTGCCCCATTACCCACGCATCGGTGTTGCGCACTTCGTCCACGGGATACGACGCCAGCCGAATCACATCTGGATACCATCGGCCCACACCCCCATCGTGCCGGTCGATGCGCTCGCCAATCTGCACCAGCGCATGCTGCATGTGACGCGGCTTCTTATCATCCTGCAAATATTCGGCGAGCTGCTGATCTGATAGCTTCCGGCCGAACCACGTATTCCACCAGAAAAGGAATGGCATCGAGACAATGAGCCATCCTATCGCCAGGA
The DNA here is from genome assembly GCA_963834075.1 of uncultured Acidobacteriaceae bacterium. GTDB lineage: Bacteria > Acidobacteriota > Terriglobia > Terriglobales > Acidobacteriaceae > PALSA-270. The sequence goes on along the minus strand of CAWIAH010000009.1, from coordinate 70,257 downwards.
AGATAATCCGGTTGCGGGTTGACATGCGACGGCGAGGCCGCGAAGAATTCTTTATGTCGCTGGGCGCTGGATCGGTAGCCATCGGTTTCGTATTTCACCACAACCGCACCGCTTCGGCTAGGCAATCGTTGCCGTGACCGCCGCGCCACATTATTTGCCGAGCGCGCCCTCCACCCACCCCTCCACGACCGCGCGCATCGCGGGCAACTTTCCGGCGAAGAAATGATCTGCCCCCTCAATCCATACCATCTCTTTCGGCTCCCCTGCCGAGGCCATGATTTTCTCCAGCTCAGCTCGCGGCCCAAACTCGTCCTCCGAGCCGCTCACAAAAAGCTTCGGCTTGGCGCACTGCTCTAAAAAACTGAAATCGTACTTTCTGCCTTCGATCTGCACCACCGGAAGCCCGAGACCCATCAACATCTCGACCCGGGGATCGCCACACCCCACCCGCAATCCCACCGCCGCCCCAAAGGAGAATCCCGCAACCATGATTGGCCGATGATATTCCCTTTCCATCCAATCGAGAGCCGTGCGCACATCGTCCCCTTCCCCGTCCCCATTGTCGTGTGCTCCGTGACTCAACCCGGCTCCCCGAAAATTAAACCGCAGCGCGGGAAATCCGAAACCGTTCAACGCCTTCATCGCATTAAAGACCACTTTGTTATGAAGCGTCCCGCCATACATGGGATGAGGATGGCAAATCACCGCCGCATGACTTGCTCCGGCTTTGCCCTCGTTCAATACGGCTTCTAGTTGGCCCGCGGCGCCGCCGAGAAAAAAGGTACGAATCGAATTGGACGGCTGATCCGCCATTTCTGCGTTCTCGTATCAGAATATCGAATTTCTGCGGCAACGGGCCCATAAGGTATCCTCTCAGGCATGATCTCCGCAGCCATGATTCTCGTAGGCACGGATTCTTTCCCCCATGAATAACGGCTTGGACGTCGTCGCCTTTACCCGTCAACTGGTCGACATCGAATCGGTCACCGGCAATGAGGGCCCGGTCGGCAATTTTCTATGTCAATATCTGATCGCCGTCGGCTATCAGGTGCAAAAGATGACGGCGGAGACGGACCGCTGCAACGTCTTTGCTACCCTGCCCGGCCGCGATCGGCCTGATGTCGTCTTTTCCACCCATATGGATACCGTGCCGCCGTTCATTCCCTCCTGGGAGGACGGCGACCGCGTCTACGGGCGTGGCTCCTGCGACGCCAAGGGAATTATCGCGGCTCAGATCAGCGCTGCTGAAAAGCTACGAAAAGAGGGCATTCACGTCGGTTTGCTATTCCTCGTGGGCGAGGAGCGCGATAGCTTGGGCGCGAAAATTGCCAACGAAAAGCCGGTGGGGAGCCGCTTTCTAATCAACGGGGAGCCGACTGAGAATAGAGTCGCCATCGCGTCCAAGGGCGCCATGCGCGCCGAGCTGACCGCCCGGGGAAAGATGGCGCATTCGGCTTATCCCGAGCTCGGCGAATCGGCCATCGATAAACTGGTCGAAGCCCTGCACCGCCTGCGCGCCATGGAATTGCCCACCGATCCGGAAATCGGTCCGTGCACTCTGAATATCGGTGTCATCGAAGGCGGCCGCGCTCCCAATGTAATTCCCGACAAAGCGCGAGCCCAGCTTCTTTATCGCCTAATCGGCCCTTCTGAGAATTTGCGGGCGCAGATTCGCGAGGCCGTCGGCGACCTGGCGCGCGTGGATTTCACTCTGGAGATCCCCTTCGTCCGCTTGCGCAGCGTCGAAGGATTGCCCACCATGTCTGCCGCCTTCACCACCGATATTCCTACGCTGAGCAATTGGGGTCAACCGCTTCTTCTCGGTCCCGGTTCCATTCATGTCGCTCACACCGAAGCTGAATTCGTGGAAAAACAACAACTCCATGATGCGGTGGAACTATACGCGCAGATCGCCCGGCAATTGACGGTGTCCTGATTTTGACGTTCCAGGTTTGCCTGGGCTGCAAATGCTGTTGAAGATCTCCTAATTTTGAAGTTCCAGGTTTGCCCTGCGAACTCTGTGCAAAGCTCGGCGTACTCTGCAGTCAGAGGCTTCCGTTTTTGCCTGGGTTGCAAACTCTGACGGTGACTCTGGTGATTGCCCAACCAGCCTGCGTGATTGATGCATCGCCCGCGTGGTGCTAGGCTCGGAAAAGAACCTTCCATGCCATGCCGGTAGCCTTGAGATCTATGGAATCCCTGAAAGTTTCGGGAATGTCTCACCCCAGCCGCTTCCGCATTCCTGAAGTCTGGGTTCGATTCCTGCTGGCCATTCTCGGCCTTGGCATGGCCTTCGCCGCCGCCTTGTTTTCAACTGTTACTCGCGAATCGGGAAATCTCTGGGCAACCTTGCTGCTGGCCTCGACCGCGCTACTGTTAGCGGTGGTGGTCGGACTCACCACCGTTCCTTATCTCGCGCGCCGCGTGGCCGTAGCCCGGATCCGTAACGTCTTCGATTACGACGTAACCCGCGCCGGCATGGTGTACATCGTCATCGTGGTGGTCATCGGCATTGCGGCACTTAACACCGGAAATAATCTTCTCTACATTATTGTCGCCGCCATGCTGGCCGCCATCTTGTGCTCCGGCGTGGCCTCGGCATTGGTATTGCGCAATCTTCAGCTGGATGTCCAGGTTCCGGCTCATGTCTTCGCCAACCGGCCGGCGCTGGCTCGAATTGTCGTGCGTAACCTCGGCCGCCGGGTTCCGGCATTTTCCATCAACGTCGTGGCCATTCGCCGCGGCCGCGTGCCTAAACAATGGCGCTGGGAGACGACGAATTTTTCTTTTCCCGTGGGGCGCCCTCCGGAGAAACGATGGTTCAGCCTGCCCGACCGGAAAATCCGCCTCGTGGCTCTGGCTCCTCCCCATCCCGACATCTTTCAAGGACCGGCCTACTTCGCTTTTATCCCGCCTAAGAGCGAACATGCGGCTGAAGCCAAGCTTTCTTTCGACAAGCGCGGGCGGCATGCGCAGGACAGCTTTGGTCTGGCCACGCGCTTCCCTTTCGCCTTCCTGCTCAAAACGCGGCGCGTGCCGCTCAGTCGCGAAATTGTTGTCTATCCCTCGGTCGAGCCCACGGGTGCATTCTTGAATGTCCTGCCGCTAATCCAGGGTGAGCTTGAATCCTGGGAGCAGGGGCGAGGCTCGGGCTTGTACAGAATTCGCGAGTACACCCAGGAAGATTCCGCCCGGCACGTCGACTGGAAAGCGACCGCCAAGTCCGGCTCACCGAAAGTTCGCGAATTTGCGCGCGAAGATCAACGTAGGCTGCGCATCGTCTTTGACAATCCCGCCCCAGGATCAGTTTCTGAAAGCGATTATGAGGGCTCAGTCAGCCTGGCCGCTTCGCTGGGCTGGCATTTCACCAACGAGAACGCCGATATTTCTTTTGTGACGCATGACTTCGAGAGTAACGACGTTCACCGCTTCCTCGCCTACCTCGCGACTGTACAAGCCAAAGACTTATCTTGGCGCCTGGATGATCTGTCTTCTTCTGACGCCTACAACATCGTCGTAACCGCCCGGCCACGCGGTACCATTTCCTCGAACCTCTGGGCTACTTCCTACTTCATTTTCATGGGCGAAGCCGGCGCGGCTAGGTCCTGACACGCCGTCCGAAACCGCGTCATTGCCATCTTTCAGTAACCTCCCTCGCGGGTTACTTTCGTGCCATGACGATCGATTACCAACCGCACGTTACCAGATGTTATCCCGCTGCTCTCGCGGTGTAGTCTTTCAGGGCCAGCCGTTTACGGCAGGCGGGAAGCCCGATTCCGATGAGTCCGACCCTAAGAATTATTTATTACGGGCTGTGGTGCACTCAGCCAGCTTTGCAGTTGGCGGTAGTTGTAGTCATGTTCCGCCGCAAGCTACACCGTAAATTCCCCATTTTTTTCAGCTACATTTTGTCGCAGATGCTCATCTTCTCGCTTCTCTTTCCCATTTACCTGAATGGCTATTGGTACTTTGACGCCTATTGGATCACGGCTGCCATCAGCCTGACTCTGGCCTTTTACGTTATTTACGAGCTATTTCTCGATGTTTTTCAGCCCTATCACACCTTGAAAGATCTGGGCACGGTGCTGTTCAAGTGGGCCGGATTGGTCATGTTATTGGTGGCTGGGGTGGTATCCGCCGCAACTCCGCCCTCGCAAAGTGGACCGCTGGTCCAGGCGGTTCTAACCACGGAACGTTGCGTGCGCGTGATTCAGTGCGGACTGATCCTCTTCTTGCTGCTGTTTTCACGATATCTGGGCGTCTCTTGGAGACAGAAAAATTTTGGCATTGCCCTCGGATTCGGCTTCTTCGCGGCAGTCGAACTATTTCTGGTCGCGTTGGTCACCGCCGGCCACGTAAATGGCCTGGGGAATGCCTTCACCAACATCATCGCCTACAATCTAAGCATCGGAGTTTGGCTGGCCTACGCCTGGACCAAAGAGAAGGCACGAGAATCTTCCGCCAACCTACTCATGTCGCAACGTTGGGATCAGAGTTTCATGGATATTCAGCATCCCATGCCTGCCGATTCCCTTATTCCCATGTTTGAGAATATGGTCGAAGAGGCGATTTCTCGTGTGCACGACGCTCGGCAGGCAACGACCAAGTCAGCAGCAACCGAAATGGGAGCGCCGGACGACGGCGGCCAGAGCTTTATGGAAAGTATCAGCGCCTCGCTTACAGCAGCTGAGCCATCGCCGGAACGCGCCAAGTCGGCCAGCGCCTCGGGACCAAACCCCTCCAAGCAATAACCCGATTACCGTCATCGTTTTTTAATTGCCGAATCAGTGTCCGGTTTTTCCTTGGTCTTGTTCGGATTTCGTAACAAGTCCATTCGCGCGAATTCACGTCAAAACATTTCGATTCTGATTGTTTAAGAAGTCCAGTTATCTTCTTGACTCGCATAGTACTTTAGTAATCGGCCTTTCGTAACCTTGACGTTCATTGTAGATGTTAGTCATTTCCCCGGAATAGCTGCGTCCGAGTCGTGTCAGGGTTAACCCTATAATCCATTCGCGCTCGGGTTCCGCTCCCAGGGAACTTCGCATCGCAAGGAGAAGAAAATGAAACGTGCAATCAGGCTAATTGCCTTGATGGTAGGTTTTGCCTGCACGTGTTGGGCGGTCACAGCTCCGGTGCTTCCAGCTCCGGATGGCGGTCCGATTCCGACGTGCGGTCCACACTGCTGCTAACTCTGCATTCTGTGCCGTGGCTCACGGCTTGGTTTCAGGGGGGCTGAGGGGGAAACCAGTCAGCCCTTTTTTATTCCCCAACATATTTTGCGAACTAATGCTCCTGACTTCCTCCGCCAGTAGATCGCTGAGCTCTCCGGGCCTGATAATTGGCCCGCGGCAGGTGAAGCCGGAGCACAGCAACGCGCCGCTGGTTTGTTTGTGTCGAGCTGCAAATGGTGGAATGGTTTCTGCCAGCGCGGGAGGAAGGTTTTGTGAAACCGCTTCGTCTGTCTCTAATTTCAATACTGACTTGCCGAACTGAAACTCTTTGACGGCAGAGCCGTAAAGGGCGGTGGCGGCTGCGTCATTTCCCAGAATAATCGCCTGGGTGTAAGCGTGCGAAAAGTAAACCGCCGCTATGCCGTAGGTCGCCGCAAACAGGCCATACTGCCCTGCCATTCCGCTGAGGATTTCCAACGTCTTCTCGGCCCGATCGCGATAACCGGCTTCATTGGTGTAAGCATGCACCCGCAGAAGTGCGATCACTGCCATGGAGTTGCCTGCGGGAGTCGGCGAGTCCTGAAATGGCTTCCGCCGTGTTCCCAGAACGCCCAACGCTTTGCCGCCATTGTTGTTTGATTTCGCCGCGTCGAAAAACCCTCCGGCCGGTTCGCCTTTGCTATCGCTTCCTCCATCGTAAAAACGCTCGATCATCTGGTCTGCAATGCGGCGCGCAAAATTAAAATAACTGAGGTCGGCCGTCGCCTCATACCCATCCAGGCACGCGATAGTGGTGAAAGCGTAGTCGTCGAGCAAGCCCGGAACCTCACGCCGCTCCGCGCCATCATCCGAATAAGCGATGACATGCAACAGTCCCTTGTCCTCCTGCCATGCCTCCGCCAGAATCCGGTCGAGCGCCAGCAACGCGGTTCGTCTCGCATCCTCCAGCCCGAGCACCTTTGCCGCCTCCAGATACGCCGAAGCGCACAACGCATTCCAGCTTGTATACATGGTCTTGTCCGTGTAAGGGATCGGCCGTTGGAGGCGTGAGCCATACATTTTGCTTTTGGCCGATTGCAATAAGGCCGACACCGTTGCCGGCGCGGCATTGAGGCGCTCGGCAATTTCCTCCGCCGTGGCCTGAATAAACAGAACATTTTTCGCGGGATTATGATGCATCTCGCCGATTTCGTGAATGTCATAGTGCAAGGCAACGACCTCGAACTCCTCGGCGCTGAGAACCGCTTTGGCTTCGTCTACCGTCCAGGTAAAGAAATCGCCGTCGTCGTCCATCGAATAGTCGGCGTCCTGTGAGGCATAGAATCCGCCCTTTTCGCGGTCGCTCAACCACTCATCCATCCAACGAATGATGTCCCTGGCCACGCTCGCGAAAAATTCCGAGCGGGTTACCTGATAGGCATGCACGTAACTCCTAAGTAATTCGGAGTTGTCGTAGCACATCTTCTCGAAATGCGGCACCACCCAGCGCTCATCCACCGAGTAGCGATGAAATCCGCCCGCCAATTGATCGTAGGTGCCGCTACGCGCCATCTTTTCCAGGGTGTTGACGAACACCTCGCGCAATTGCTGGTCGCCGCTGCGTACATAGCGGTCGATCAGCAGATCCAGTGCGGCGGGATGAGGAAACTTGGGCGCGCTGCCGAAACCCCCGTTCTTGGCGTCATACATCTTAAGAATTGACATCACGATGTCATTCACCGCTTTGGGCGAGAACTCGCCCCTGTGCCCGGCGAAAGTTTCCGCCTGCGCAATGGCGTTGTGCAGCATCTGCGCCTGCTCCAGCACATCGCCATTTTTCTCCTGATACGCCTGCGAAATAGACAACAGAACCCGCTGGAAACTTGGCCGCCCGTAACCATCCCGTGGTGGGAAATAAGTTCCGCCGTAAAATGGCCTGCCATCGGGAGTCAGAAACGCGGTCAGCGGCCAGCCGCCCTGCCCGCTGACAGCCTGCACCGCAGCCTGATAGCGACTGTCGATGTCCGGACGCTCATCTCTGTCCACCTTCACCGCAATGAAGCGCTCACTCACAATCTGCGCGATCTCAGGGCTGTCGTAGGATTCGCGGTCCATAACGTGGCACCAATGGCACCACACCGCGCCTATATCCAATAAGATCGGCTTATTTTCACGCTGCGCAATGGCAAAAGCCTCCTCACCCCACTCGTGCCACCGGATGGGCTGGTGCATGGCGGAGCGCAGGTAAGCGGACGAGGCGCGGGAGAGGGAGTTGAGGGCGGAGGTGGACATAGGTCCAGTGTATCGCGGCAGTCTTTCTCGGGCGCAGCCCGTTCATTGGAGAAGTGTTCCAGTTGGAACATTTCGTCATGACCCAAATGTCAGACCCTTACGTTATTGAAAATACATTGGTTATGGGCGCCTGCGGGCGCGGTTTCGCCTTTTCTTTAGAATTATCGCGGAGGATGGATTCTGGTTCGCGGCATCGGCGTGAACGGCAAGGTCGAGCAGGCGCTGATAGACCTCGGCGTACTGATGCCACAAGCGCGCCGGTGATACCAGCGATTCGTAGATAAATGCCTGAGCAGAGAATTCCCTTGAGTGTCGCGGATAATCTTGGAATCCACCTTGGGGAGCGGTGACACTTCTACTTTGTAGCTACGCAGGGGGAGCTTGCCTTCGCGGTAATGCTTCATCGCGAAGCGACGCCTTCGATCATCTCCGCAAAAAATATTTCTTTTTGCTACCGTTATTCCCTCCGCTTGGTCACTGCGGTCCCTCGTTTTGACTGTACGATCTTCTGTAGGGCGGAGCGAGAAGTGTCCAGCTTAAGGGTGATGTTGGTCTACATGGCAGCACGTAAATGCATGCAGCACTATTATGCGTGCTTCATGAAAAGCCGGCGAATCTCTCTGGGAAGAGGAAGATGCCTTGCGCCAAGAGTGGGCGCTTCGGAATGTCCATTGGTCCGACGAGAACGCACAGATGTCATGCAATAGGAGTATCTCTGGCAAGAAAGTCCGCGACGGTGCGATTGAACTCCTCCGGCACTTCTTCGTAGGGGAGGTGGCCGACGCCGTCGAAGATCTGGACGCGGCAGTCGTGAAACTGCTGAGAAAGAGGTTCGGCCGAGGAGGCCAACACCGCAGCGTCCGCGCCTCCCCAGAGAAGCAGTGCCGGGATGTGAGAGATACGGGGCAGCAAGGTGCGCAGGTCTTCGAGATCGTGGCTCCAGGTGCGCAGAATGCTCAGACCGTGCTCAAAGGCGCCGGGCAGGGCAAAGGGAGCGGAGTAACCAGCCAGAGTTCCGCTTCGAATTCGGCGGCTATCGCCGTAGAGGCGGCGCAAGAAGTAGCCATGAAAAGCCTGCAAATGCGGAGCGACGCGCAGAAAAGTCGGAGCTATCGCGCGATTGCTAAGAAAAGCGGCCATGCGCTTGCCGCGATGCGACCAAGGATTGACGGGCGCGACCAGGACCAGCTTACGAATGCGTTCCGGTGCTAAAGCGGCGGTCATCATGGCAACGGCGCCGCCGTGCGAGGTACCCAGCAAATCACAGCTGTCCACATTGACCGCGTCGAGAAAGCGCAGCAGGCGTTCAGCATTCGCTCGCAAATGAGCGTTAAGGCCGAGAGGGCGATCGGAGAAGCCGACTCCCAGCATGTCCACGGCGTGGACGGTGGAATGACGGGCCAAGGCGGGCAGGGCGTAACGCCAGGAAAATGAGTAGCCGAGCAGGCCATGCAGCAGAAGGAGAGCCCGACCGGAACCGGTGCGAAGGTAGCGCATGCGCGCACCGTCCAAGGTGATCCAGTGATCCTCGATGCTGTGGGCAGTTTGCCGAGTTCGGTCTAGGGCCAGAGTCATGTTCGAGCGAGATTTCCTGTTCCGGTTCGGACAACTCGCGGAGCGCGGCAAGAGTCTAGTTAAATGTATCGCCTCTGTCGTTTCTGTGGGGGAGCATTTCGCTTCCCCTTTTTTTCTGCGCGATGAAGGGTGATGCGGAGATTCGGAAAGTACACCAAAATCGCCGAATGCAGTTGGAATAGCACCTCGGCGTATCGCTAAATCGATTGTGCGCAATAAGTTACCAAAACCCACATAATCCTACCAAAAAGCATAGTGGGACCAAAGGAATGCTTTTATAATCCCGGAAGTGGTTTCTTTCACATCACTTGGGAATGAATTTATTGATATTGACATGGCAGTGAACGTGCATAGGTCCTCAAGGACTAGATTGCTCCCTCAGCCCGGAACCAGTTCACGGCCAATGGATAAGAATCTGCAGAATCGTTTTACCGCAATTGTGCTCGGATTGCTGACTGTTGCCGCTGTAACTTACGGCGTGCTGAATTTCCAAAAGGAACGCGAAATTCAGATTCCGGACGATGGGGTGTGGTGGGTCGAAGGCCATGGCGCACTCATGGCGGACCGGGTTCAGCCCAACGGCCCGGGCGATAAAGCCGGAATCAAGGAAGGTGACCGATTAGTGGCGGTAAACAGTCGTCCAATCGCGGACGATGCCACGCGGGTGCGGACACTCTATCGAATCGGGATTTGGTCCAAGGCGACGTATTCGCTGCAGCGGCATTCGGTTCCGGTGGATGCGGACGTGGTTCTGGTTCCCACCGAGGAATCGCTCAACACCTGGCTGCGGATTATTGCGCTGATCTACCTGGGGATTGGGCTCTATGTTTTGTTGCGGCGGTGGACCGCCCCTGGATCGCTGCACTTTTATATTTTCTGCCTGGCGTCATTCATTCTGTATGCCTTTCACTACACCGGCAAATTCAACGGCTTTGACTGGACGATCTATTGGGGCAACATCGTCGCCAATCTGGTGCAGCCTGCGCTTTTTCTACATTTTGTTTTGACTTTTCCGGAGAAGCGAAAGTTCGTACGCGAGCATCGCTGGGCGATTCCGGCGGTTTACCTGCCCGCGGTTCTGCTTTTTGGGTTGCAGATTTTTGCCTTGACCTTTCTCAAAGCCAGCGAGAGGTTGCGGTGGGATTTAGACCGCCTGCAAATGGGATATCTGGCGGTGTTCTTCGTGGCGGCGGCCGGCGTACTGTGGCATTGCTACCGTGGTGCAGGCACCCCGATTCTGAGGCAACAGCTCAAATGGATCACGCGCGGGACGATTCTGGCAATTGCACCATTCACGCTTTTTTATGTGATCCCTTACCTCAGCGGGTCTTTGGCCACGGATGCGATGAAGGTTTCCGTGCTATCTCTGGGACTGCTGCCGCTGACCTTCGGCTATGCCATCTTCCGCTACCGGCTAATGGATGTGGACCTGATCTTCAAGCGGGGCATGGTCTATACGCTGGCGGCGGCGGCGGTCGCGGGGGCTTACTTCGCGGTGGTGGCCGGGGTAGCGGAGCTGGTGCGCGCCCGCATTCCCAGTTCAGGTCCGGCTGGACTGATTCTAGCGATCGTGGTCACCGCGCTATTGTTCGATCCGGTGCGCAAGTGGATTCAAGAGCGTATGGATCAGTTCTTCTATCGGGCGCGCTACGATTACCGCAAGACATTGATTGAATTTGGCCGCGAGCTCAGTTCGGAAACCGACCTGGACAAAATGCTGGGCGCGGTGGTGGATCGCCTGTCGCGCACCTTGCTGGTGGACCGGATTGCGATTTTTTTGTGTGGTACGGAGAACGAAGCGAGCATGGTGCTGGCCAAGTCATTTGGCATTTCGCAAACAGGAACTTTGGATGTGAGCTTCCTGACCCGTCCGCGGCCTGAGATGGAAGCTGGGCATCTATTTTTCGACAACACTCATTCGGTGCCACGCGAGACGCCGACGGCGCAGGCGACCATCGCCAAACTGGAATTGAACTACTACATACCGTGCCGCGCACAACAGCACCCCATCGCCTTCCTGGGCCTGGGCAAGACGATGGATGGAGACTTTCTTTCCAGCGAAGATGTGGAGCTACTGGAGACGCTGGCCGGCTATCTGGGGATTGCGATTCAGAATGCGCGCCTGTACGCCTCGCTCGAACAGAAGGCAGCACAGTATGAGCGGTTGAAGGACTTTAACGAGAACATTGTCGAGTCGATCAATGTGGGGGTTCTGGCGGTGGATCTGGAGGACCGGATTGAATCGTGGAACTCGCAGATGGAGGTCATGTACGCATGGCCTCGCGGGCAGGCGCTGACGCAACCACTAGGGGAGATCTTCCCTGCCTCGTTTATGAATGAGTTTTACCGGGTGCGCGACACTCCGGGGATCCACAATCTGTACAAGTTCCGATTGCCGACGCCGACCGGGGAGGAACGTACCGTCAATGTCGCGATCGCACCGCTGGTGAGCAAGAAATTCACGGTGGCGGGGCGGCTGATCATCATGGATGACATTACGGAACGCATGGAACTGGAGGCGCAACTGTCACAGGCGGATAAACTTTCCTCGATTGGCCTGTTGGCGGCAGGAGTAGCGCACGAGGTCAACACGCCGCTTGCGGTCATTTCGTCGTACGCGCAGATGCTTTCAAAGCAGTTGCAGGGCGATCTGCAGAAAGGCGCGCTGATGGAAAAGATCACGCGCCAAACCTTCCGCGCGTCGGAGATCGTCAATAACTTGTTGAACTTCTCGCGTACCAGCGGTACGGAGTTCACCGAGGTTGACGTAAATAAGGTCATCCTGGATACGCTGGCCTTGCTGGAGCACCAGTTCAAGACGGCAAAGGTGCAGGTGCAAGATGAGTTGAGCGACCACCTCCCGCTGATTTACGGCAACTCTGGCCGGTTGCAGCAGGTATTCCTGAACCTGTTCCTGAATGCCCGTGATGCCATGCCCAGCGGAGGGCGGTTGCGGGTGAATACGTCGAATGGCGAGAACGTGAGCGTGATGGTTTCCGACAGCGGAAGCGGCATCGCGCAAGAAAATATCCAGAGAATCTACGACCCGTTTTTTACCACCAAGTCTGCGCCGCGGGAGGGTCAAGCCAACCGTGGCACGGGCCTAGGCCTCTCGGTGACGTATGGGATCATCCAAGAACATGCGGGCAAAATCAGGGTGGAAAGTCAGCCTGGAGAAGGGACGACGTTTTACCTGGATTTTCCACTAACCCGGAAGGCCATCCATGTCTGAAGCCGCTGTCATCTCGCGCCGCAGCCTCAACGACGCCACGCCCTCACCGGCGGGGTCGGTTCTGATTATTGACGATGAAGCCGCAATTCGCGAATCGTTGCAAACTTTGCTGGAGTTTGAAGGCTATGACGTGGAGTCCACGCCCACCGGCGAGAGCGGGCTTACGCGGCTGGGGGAACGTCCGTTTGATCTCATACTGCTCGACCTGGCCCTGCCGGACCGCAATGGCCTGGATTTGCTGGCTGAGATTCATACCCACGATCCGCAGCTTTCGGTGATCATGATTACGGCCTACGGAACGGTGGAAAACGCGGTGGCCGCTATGCAAACGGGGGCGGTCAACTTTGTACAGAAGCCGTGGGACAACGAAAAACTGCTGGCGGACATTCGGGCAGTCATTGGACGCCATCGCGCGGAAGAAGAAAACATCCAGCTCAAGCGAGCGCTGAAGCAGCGCTACAACTTTCAAAGCATTGTGGGCAAGAGCGAGCCCATGCTGAAGATCTTCGATCTGGTGGCGCAGGTTGCGCCCAGCCGGTCTACGATTCTCTTGCAGGGAGAGAGTGGAACCGGGAAAGAACTGATTGCGAAGGCCATCCACTTGAACTCGCCGCGGCATGACCGGCCTTTTGTGCCGGTGAATACGGGATCCATGCCGCCGGATCTTCTGGAATCGACGCTGTTTGGCCACGTAAAGGGAGCGTTTACCAGCGCCATCGCCTCCAAAAAAGGCCTGTTTGAGATAGCCGACCGGGGCACGATCTTTCTGGACGAGATCGGCAATATGAGCATGGACACGCAGAGTAAGATTTTGCGGGTTCTGCAGGACCGGAAATTTATGCATCTCGGCGGTGTCCACGAGATACAGGTGGACGTGCGTATTATCGCGGCGACCAATGTTGACCTGCGGCAACATGTGCAGGACGGGCAATTCCGCGAAGACCTGTTTTACCGGCTGAATGTCATCACCCTCGATCTGCCGCCGCTGCGGCAGCGCAAGGAAGACGTTCCACTGCTGGTGGATTTTTTCCTCAAGAAGTATTCGGAGGAGAATGAGCGTCCGTTGCGCCGCATCAGTCCGGAGGGATTGCGTCCGCTGCTCGCTTATTCTTGGCCCGGGAATGTTCGCGAACTGGAAAATGTCGTGGAGCGGGCGGTGGTGTTGTCCTCCAGCCAGCAGGTTGGGCCCGAGTTGCTCCCTGATTCGGTGACTGGCCGGGGCGCATCGTTGCCGGTGCTGGAACGGCACGGAAGCGCATCGCTGTTCGATATCATGGAAGATTGCGAACGGCAGATCATCGTGGACATGCTGGAAAAATGCGGCTGGAATCAGACCGAGGCGGCGGAGCGATTTCACGTGCCTCTTTCCACCCTGAACCAGAAGATCAAACGCCTGAATATCGAGATCAAGAAAAAAACGCGGGAGTAATCGCTCTTAAGCATTCAGTTCTCAGCTATCAGTTCTCAGCGATCAGCCCTCTGCGCTACGGTTCCGGTGAATTAATATTGGACCTGTGTGTATTGTCCCGCGGGTTCGCTGAATGCTGACAGCTCAGAGCTGAAAGCTGCTAGTATTTCGGTCAAGCAAAAGGGCAAGCACTGAATGGCAGCCGGAGACTTTCTCAGCCGCGTCGAACTAATTTCTCCTTCGGAATGGGCTAAGGGTAATATCGAGTCCATTCAGGAGTATTCCCTGCTGGCGGCACAATCTCTGGCCAATTTGTTCCGGCGCCCGCTGTATGTAGCGGACATCGTTCAACAGGCCGACCTCATCGGTTTTGGTTCGCTTTCCATTGTGATTCTCGCGGGATTCTTCACCGGCGCGGTGCTGGCCCAGAACAGCGCGGCCACGCTGGAGCGGTTTGGGTCGTTGTCACTGATCGGCCAACTGGTTTCTATTGGCATGGTGCGGCAGCTGGGACCGGTAATTACGGGACTGCTGGTGGCGGGGCGCAACGCGTCCGGAATGGCGAGTGAACTGGGGTCCATGGTCGTCACCGAGCAGATTGACGCCATGCGTGCGTTGGGCACCGACCCCGTCAAAAAGCTGGTCACTCCGCGGGTGGTATCTACCATCGTAATGTTGTTTTTTCTTACGATCATCGCGGATTTGCTTGGACTCCTCGGGGGATGGTTTATCGCGACGTCGTTACTGGGGCTGGACGGACATCAATACTGGACGACATCCTGGCAAATTCTGCAGTACAACGATGTTTTTTATGGGTTGATGCAGCCGGTGTTCTATGGTTTTTTGATTGCGACGATCGGCTGCTACTACGGAATGTCGGCCAAGGGCGGCACGCAGGGAGTGGGTCGCGGCACGACCCAGGCGGTGGTTGTGTCTTCCGTGCTGATCCTGGTGGTTGATTTCTTCTTGACCCGCTTGCTCGATCTGATTCTCGGACCGCACTAGACCGATGTCCACCCTGCCTATCGAGAGCGATGCCCGCCAAACCGGCGAGCCGGTCCAGGAAATGGTGAGGTTCGAAGATGTGGTGCTCGCCTTCGACCAGAAAGCGGTGCTCGAGGGAATATCGTTTTCGTTGAATCGCGGAGAGACGAAGGCGTTATTTGGCGTGGCGGGTTCCGGCAAGAGTTCGATCTTGAAGCTCGCGCTGGGTTTGCTCAAGCCGGATGGCGGCCGAATTTACGTCCTCGGCCATGACATTACGCAAATGTCAGAGGATGAACTGTTCGATTTGCGCAGCAAGATTGGCATGGTTTTTCAGGAGAGCGCGCTATTCGATTCGTTGACGGTGCGGGAGAATGTGGCCTTCCGGCTGACCGAAGAAAAGGAAGTTCCCGCGGATGAGATCGAGCGGCGGGTGCGGGAAGCGCTCAGCTTCGTGGAACTGGAAAATACAATGGACCGCTTCCCGTCGGAGTTATCGGGAGGCATGCGGCGGCGAGTGGCGATCGCGCGGGCGATCATCACCAGGCCGGAGTTGTTGCTTTACGATTCGCCGACCGGAGGGCTGGATCCGGTGACTTCCACAACGATTGTGGAGCTGATCGTGAAGCAGCGCGATGTTTATAAAACCAGTTCGCTGCTGGTTTCACACCGGTTGCAGGACGCCTTTACCATGGCGACCCATTTTTTCGATCGAAGCACAGGACACATGCGGCCGATCCCGGCGGGATCGACCGCTGAAGTGCCCATGTCATTTCTGCTGTTGAAGGATGGAAAAGTTATCTTCGACGGATCAGCCCACGAGGTTACAGAGTCTCAGGATCCTTATATTAAAGAGTATTTTTCCTGACTAGGCCGGGCGAAGCTATCTGCTAGTTGCCACCATCGACCCGCGCCAGCTTGCCATGCGTTCTTCCAATTTCTTGAGCCGGTCCTTGCCTGCTTTCGATCGCGTGGCCAGGTTCTCGACGCGGCCGAAGAGTTCTGGGCTTTGCGTTTTAGTACGTACATCTTTCAAGATGGGGCTTATTTTCGATAAGGTGAACCACATCTCGCCACAGGTATCCGAGAAGAGCTGTTCGTTGAGGGCGCCGTCGAGAACCAGAGCGGCTGCCATGTCCCAATAACTTATGACCTGACGCAACCAGGCATTCTCAGGAATGGAAAAAGCGCTGGAGACTTTGACATAGTCATCGGCAGTTTCCGGCCAAAAACTCCCCGCATACCAACTGCGAGCTTTGCGCATTTCCGCTTCACGGCGGAGGTCGTACAGTTGAAGAACAAGTTGAGCATCTGCGGCGGTAGGCTTCTTTGCCATGTATCTCGATCTCCTGAGTTGTCGGATTCGGAAACTCTAAAGCAACGGCACGAACGAAATCTTATGATCTGGCTGTCATGCAACCGGAGTTGGTTCCGCCGGGAGAGCACGCTCGTACTCGCACTCCTTGTTGGGGCAGCCGATGACGGGCCCTGACTTCAACATCTTCTCTACCAGATATTCGCCGCCGCAATCGGGACACTTTTCCGCGAGCGGCTTATGAGCGGAAGTGAATTTACACTTCGGATAATTAGCGCATCCGAAAAACGTGTTGCCCTTCCGCGCCTTTTTCTCCACAAGTTCGCCGTCCTCACAGAGCGGGCATTTCACCCCGATGAAATTCTGCTTGACATACTTGCACTCGGGATAACCGCTGCAGGCTGTGAACTCGCCGAAGCGGCCGTGGCGGATCATCAGGTTGCGGCCGCACTTGGGGCAAGGCTCATCGAGCGGAATGTCGGGAACTTTCTTGCCCTGATCGAGGCGGCGCGTGGTCTTGCAATCAGGATACCCGGTGCAAGCCATGAACTGGCCGAAGCGGCCGCGCTTGAGCACCATTAAGCGGCCGCAATTTTCGCAATACTCTTCCTGCGTGGTTTCCTGCACGTCGGCGGAATCGAGGTCGGGCAGATTGATGGGATTTTCTTTGGTGAAAGTGCAGCTGTTGGGATCTTCTTTGTCGTAGGAGCTGCAAGCATAGAACGAGCCGTGCTTGCCCCACTTAATGACCAGCGGCGAGCCGCAACGCTCACACTTTTCGTCGGTGGGCTTCTCCATCCGCTTGATATTCTCCATATGCTTGGAGGCGTAGCGGAGGTCTTTTTCAAACTTCTTGTAGAAGCCGGCGAGAGCATCGGTCCAGGTTTCTTTGCCCTCTTCGATGTCGTCGAGTTCTTCTTCGAGGCGGGCGGTGTATTGCACATCGAAAATGTCGTGGAAGTTTTCGACGAGAAGATCGGTCACTACCAGGCCGATTTCAGTGGGAGAGAACTTGCCGCCGAGCTTCTGCACGTACTGGCGTTCCTGAATCGTGCTCAGAATCGCGGAATAGGTGGAAGGACGGCCAATGCCGCGTTCTTCCAGCTCTTTCACCAACGACGCCTCGTTGAAACGCGGCGGCGGCTCGGTGAAATGCTGCTCCGGCTTCAGTTCGCGGAGAGTCAACTTCTGGCCCGGTTCAAGCGGAGGAAGCTTATGCTTAAGTTCTTCGTCCTCCTCGTCCTTGCCTTCTTTCGATTCCTCGTAAACCTTGAGAAAACCGTCGAATTTGAGGACGGAACCGGTGACCCGGAACCAAAAAGTTTCTTTGCCCGAGCGCGCGTCAATGTCCACGCTGGTCTGATCGAAGACCGCAGGGTTGATCTGTGAAGCAACGAAGCGCTGCCAGATCAGCTTGTAAACCTTGAACTCATCTTCTTTCAGATATTGCTGGATCTGTTCGGGATGGCGCATGGCGGAAGTCGGACGAATGGCTTCGTGCGCCGCCTGCGCTTCTTTCTTCTCTTTATAAGTGTTGGGCGATCCTGGCAAGTACTGCGGGCCGTATTCCTTGCCAATGTACTCGCGCACTTCGGCGATGGCATCAGCGGAGACGCGAGTCGAATCGGTACGCATATAAGTAATGAGGCCGACCGAGCCTTCTTCGCCGAGTTCGACGCCTTCATAGAGTCGCTGCGCGATCATCATGGTGCGCTTCACGCTGAAGCGCAGTTTACGCGAGGAGTCCTGCTGCAGCTTGCTGGTGGTGAACGGGGCGGCGGCGTTGCGGCGGCGCTCCTTGCGATCCACGGTGCGAACGACCCAGTCCGCCTTTTCCAGGGCAGCGCGAATCTTTTCCGCGTCCTCACCGTTGTTGACTTCGATCTTTTCCTCACCCTTGCCAAGGAAACGAGCATCAAATGCCGGCGGCTTGGCGGCCGCAAGATGAGCGTCGATGGTCCAATATTCTTTCTTCTCGAAAGCCTTGATTTCACGTTCGCGCTCGACGATAAGGCGAAGCGCGACGGTCTGAACGCGACCAGCGGAAAGGCCGCGACGAACTTTATCCCAGAGGAGCGGCGAAACCTGATAGCCGACGAGACGGTCGAGTACGCGGCGCGCCTGTTGCGCATCGACTAAGTTTTGGTCGATGTCACGGGGATGTTCGAAGGCCTCCTGAACGGCTCGCTTGGTGATTTCGTTGAAGGTGACGCGGCGGATGCGCTCGCCCTCACCGTCGGCATCTTTCTTCTTCTTTTTCTTCCTGCTCTTGTTGCCATCACCCAATTCCTCGGCGAGATGCGCCGCGATGGCTTCGCCTTCGCGATCGGGATCAGGCGCGAGGTAGATGGTGTCCACCGACAAAGCAAGCTTTTTCAGCTTGGCCAGCACCTTCTCTTTGCCGGGAATGACGATGTATTCGGTGTCGAAGTCGTTGTCGGTATCCACACCGAGAGTGCTCTTCGGCAGATCTTTGACGTGACCGAGCGAGGCCTCGACGGTGAAGCCCTTGCCCAGATATTTTTGAATCGTCTTCGCCTTGGCTGGCGACTCGACGATGACTAAACCTTTAGCCAATGTGACCTCAAATCTTGGAACGCTTTTTTTGAAGCTAGCACGAGTATGGTGGAAACAACAAGTTTAAGGGCCGAGCCGTTAGCCATTAACCCCTAGCTCTTAGCTCAAACGCTGCGCAGCTCGTGCACTCTTGAGCCTTTGGGAGAGCGCAGACAACATTCTCATCACCTCACTCCAATCGGTGCCAAGACTCTTGTATGTTGCCTGATCCAAGAAACCCAGTTCGCTTGCCAGCAGGAGGTGAGAGGAGAGTTCCGAACACGATCCCATGGAGATCTGAACAAAGCGAGCCATCTCGCCATCCGATCTTCGTCCGCAGCCCTCAGCTAAATTGGCGGGGATTGATATACAGGAGCGGCGTATCTTGCTGGTTAGCCCAAACCGCTCTTCCCTTGGGAAGGTTCTGGCTTCTTGGTAAACTGCCAATGTCAGCTTGTGCGCCTTCCCCCAGACCTGCAGGTTTCGATGGTTCCTCATCGTTTTCTCTTCTCCCCTTCCGGAACAAAAGGTCCAGAGCTAAGAGCTAAAAGCCGACAGTCAGGAGCTAGCCCTAGAAGCTTTTCACAAAATTTTTCCCTGGCAACTGCTTCACTTTGCCGGCGAGTTCCAATTCGAAAAGAGCGGCGAAGATTTCGGAGGATGAGAGCTGGGGTTCAAGGCGCTCCACAATCTCATCAATCTGGGTGGACTCGTCCGCCTTCAGAACCGCCAAAATTTTGCGCTCGTGGGGGCCGAGCTTGTCGTCTCCGAATAGAGATGCTGTGCCTTCCCCTGGCGATTCAGCACTGCCGGTCGGCTCGAGCATCAGGCGTATATCTTCGGGAAGCTCTTCCCAGATGTCTTCCCAGGTCGCGACCAGCTTGGCGCCCTGCTTAATCAATGTGTTAGGTCCCCAGGAATTCTTGTTGGTGACGTTGCCCGGCACCGCAAACACTTCGCGATTTTGCTCTAAAGCGCAGCGTGAGGTAATGCGAGTGCCGCTGTACTCGGCGGCCTCCACGACCAGCACGCCGGCGGCAATTCCGCTGATGATCCGGTTGCGGATGGGAAAATTCTGGGGTGCGGGAAAGGTGTTCAGAGGAAATTCCGACACGAGCGCGCCGCCTAACGCAAGCATCTGGTCTGCCAGACGCGTATTTTCCTTGGGATAGATCACATCGATGCCGGTACCGAGGATGCCGACGGTCTTGCCTTTAGCTGAAATGGCGCCGCGGTGTGCCGCCGAATCCACACCACGCGCCAGGCCGCTAAAAATGATCAATCCCCGGGCAGCGAGATCGCAGGCGAGCCGTTCCGCCATACCGGTTCCGTAGGGAGTGGGGTGGCGGGTGCCGACAACAGCGATTCCGGGTCGAGCAAGCAGAGCCACGTCGCCGCGAACATAAAGCACAAGAGGTGGATCGTAAATCTGTCTAAGCATTGGCGAATAGTCCGGATGGTCGAGAGAAATTACGAAAATGCCCGCTGCCGAGGCACGGCCCAGTTCATCGTAGGCCAGTTCCATAGAGCGGCCGCTGCCGAGCGATTGCGCCGCGACGGCCCGTATTCCCACTGCCTCAAGTTCGGTGAGAGTCGCATTGAAAATGCTTTGGAGGCCGCCAAAGAGCTCGACCAGCCGGCGAGCCTTGGTTGGTCCCAACCCGGGTGTCAAGGCTAAGGCCATCCATTGGAGCGAGGTCTCGTCTTTATCAATGGTTTTGTCTTCTATTCTGCAGCGAACGGGCTGACCGGCCTGGGACAAGAGAGCCTCCGGAGGTACGCATGGCGACTCTAGGCACGGCATAAAAGGGGTGTCAAGGTTATAGGACACATCGCTTTGTTAGAATTGAACAGCCGCGGCATGAGACGCCTTCGTATTTCCGCTATTTCCTTCCTGAATACTGCTCCTTTGATGTGGGATTTCGAGCATAGCGAGGCTGGCGCGAACTTTGATATTTCGTACACCGTGCCCTCCGCATGCGCCGCCGATCTGCGGGCAAGCGCGGTTGATATCGGGATAATTCCGGCAGCGGCTTACGCGCTCATTCCTGAGTTGGTTGTGATTCCTAATGTCGCCATAGCCTCGCTGGGAGCGGTCCGCTCGATTCTTCTGGTGAGCAAGGTTCCTCTGGAGAACATTTGGAGCGTCGCGCTCGATACTTCTTCGCTCACCTCGGTCGCGTTGCTGAAAGTATTATTCGCCAGATGGTGGGGACCGGGCAGAGGCTTTTCGCCGATGGAGCCAGATCTGGAGCGGATGTTGCAGAGGCATGATGCAGCGCTCGTGATTGGCGATCCAGCGCTGATGATCGATCGTTCCAGATACCACACATTTGATTTGGCCGAGGAATGGGTGAAGCTGACCGGGCTGCCATTCGTATTTGCATTTTGGGCGGTGCGAGAGAAGGCTTTGATCGAATCCCCGCAATCGGCGGACTTAGCCGCGATATTTCAGCGCTCGCGCGACCACGGCATGCAACCCGCGAACTTAGCAAAAATTGCGGAAGTGTGGGGATCGCGGCTGGGAATGGCCGAAGCCGACGTGGAGAGCTATCTCACCGAGAACATTCATTATTCCTTGGATGCGCCGTGCATCCAGGGATTGAACCTTTTTTATCGATACGCAGAGCAGTGCGGAGCGTTAGCGGAGACGAGAGCCATGCGTTTTCTGGATGGCCGGGGCGCCGCAAGCGTCTAGAATCGTCAACTCCTGGTTAATCAACCTGAAGCTATGTCTCAATCGGCTTTTCTTTAAAGATTTCGGCTTGCAGCTGCAATTTCTTGGTAAGACACGCGGGACAAAGGCATCCTTCCGATTTATCTTTGGGGATGGGCAAGAGATTGGGGAAGTTGGCGCACCAACAGCTTTTTTCCGGTTCACACGAAACAGGCGCGTTGCATCTTGAGCAATAAGTGTTCATTGCGGCATTCTCGAAGCTGAAGTTTACGAGCCTATACGGCACTTATTTTCGTGCTTTCGTCCGTCTTCCAGGTCGCAATCTGCGTCTAATAGGGTCGAATGCTGCATCACATTCATAATCTGCTAGCGGTGTCACTGTTTCAGCGGTTGCACCGGATGGGTGGTCCCGGGCTGATTCTACTCGGAATCGCCGACAATTCGGTGGTTCCGCTGACCGGCAGTGTGGATGTCCTGACCATATGGCTGGCGGCTCATCATCGTGAGCCATGGCCATATTACGCTTTCATGGCAACCATAGGTGCCGTGCTGGGCGGCTATATTACCTACGGTTTGGCCCGAAAAGGCGGCAAGGAAACACTGGAGCGCAAGCTTTCTAAACGCACAGCAGCCAGCGTCCACAAGGGATTCGAGCGCTGGGGATTTTATGCCGTGGCGGTGCCGGCAGTCCTTCCACCGCCTTTTCCGATCGTTCCGTTTCTGCTGGCGGCGGGAGCGCTGGAGTATCCGAGCAAGAAATTCCTGGCTGCGCTCACCTTAGGGCGTGCAGTGCGTTATACCATTCTGGCTAGCTTGGGTGCGAGGTATGGCGGCCGAATCGTCACGTTTTTTGCGCACAATTACAAGCCGACCTTGGCAATTCTGATTGGCTTGGCCGTGCTGGGCGCGGTTACGTCGTTAATTTCCTATTATCGGCATCGGCCCGCCAAGAACGCGCCGGGAGCCAGCCAGCATCCCCGAGTTGCCTGAGCCAGAGTTGGCTCAAAACCTCAAGTCGGCTAAGATTCAATAGACGGCCTTTATGTCACTTACCAAACAAGAAGCCCTGGAGTTGTTCCGCTCCGATGATCTGATTGGCATTGGCATGGAAGCCGATGCCATGCGCCGCAAGTTTCATCCCGAGGGCGTGGTCACCTACATCATTGACCGCAACATTAACTACACGAATTTTTGCACCGAGTATTGCACCTTCTGCGCCTTCTACAGGCCGCTGAAAGGGCCCAAAGCGAAAGAAGGATACATTCTCGATTTGGAGACGATTTACGAAAAGATCCGAGAGACGGTGGAGTTGGGCGGGACCGGCGTGCTGATGCAGGGAGGGTTGCATCCTGACCTGAAGATCGACTGGCACGAGCAGATGATGCGCGGCATCAAGGAGCGCTTTCCGAAGGTTCACCTGCATTGCTACTCGGCGTCGGAGATTATCGCCATTGCCGAGTACAGCGAGTTGAGCATTCGCGATACGATTGCGCGGCTCATGGATGCAGGACTGGATTCGATTCCCGGCGGGGGCGCGGAGATTCTGGATGATGAAGTGCGTTACAAGATCGCGCGCTTGAAGTGCCTGACCAACGACTGGCTCGAGGTTCACCGCGAGGCGCACAAACTCGGCATGAGAACCACCGCGACCATGATGTTTGGAGTCGGCGAGAATTACGAGAACCGGATCAATCACTTTCAGCGGCTGTATGAGCTACAGGAAGAAACCGGCGGATTTACCGCATTCATTCCCTGGAGTTTCCAGCCGACCAATACGGCGCTGGGCGGACGGCATTGGGATGAAGCTACCGCAGTTGAGTATTTGAAGGTGCTGGCGATCTCACGGCTCTATCTCTCCAATTTTCTGAATGTGCAGTCGAGCTGGGTCACGCAAGGACTAAAAATCTGTCAGATGGGATTACGTTTTGGCGGTAACGATGTCGGGTCCGTCATGCTCGAAGAGAATGTGGTGCGGGCTGCCGGTGTCACCAACTGCACCACCGAAGAAGAGCTCCGCCGGATTATCCGCGACGCCGGATTCCGGCCCGCGCAGCGGGACACTCTGTATCGGCAGTACTTCCTGAATTAAACCTGAAGATGGACACAGGAAATGGAAACGGCCGGGCCGGAGTCAAACCGTGAAGAGCCACGGAACTTTGTCAATGTTTCGGTTGCCCAGGTGCAAAAGCCGTAAATGGTAGCTCCAGCGACCAAACGGAGTTCCGTGCAATTCTCGTTCTGAAATCTTACTCATCGCGGTAAGATAATTGCGAAGCCTTCCGGGAGGTTCGCAGTGCCCTTTCACGAAAACTCTCTGCCCTCGTCTCGCCGGTCTTTCTTACAATGGTCCGCCGCGCTTTCGGCGATGGCGGCAACGCGCGTGGTCACCGAACCCATGCTGGCATGGGCGGACGTAAAGGATGTTCCCCGGAATGCGGTTTTAATTAATGCGAATGAGAATCCGCTGGGGCCGTGTAGCGCGGCGCGCGAGGCGATCGCCACGATAATTCCCCAGGGAGGCCGCTACCAGCCCGAACTCACTGACGATTTAGTGCGCCTCTTGGCTCGCATGGAGGGCCTGAAACCGGAATACATCATGATCGCCCCGGGATCGAGTGAGCCATTGCATCTTGCGGTCCTGGCTTATACATCTGCGGCACGCAGCTACGTGACTGCCGATCCTGGCTATGAAGCCGGGATGCGCGCCAGCAAGATCTCCGGCGCCCGTATTGTAAAGGTGGCGCTGACCAAGGATTATGCCCACGACGTAAAGACAATGCTGGCCGCCGCGCCCGATGCCGGCATGTTCTACGTCTGCAATCCCAATAATCCCACGGGAACCATCACCAGCCATGGCGCTATCGAGTACTTATTGGAGAACAAACCCGGGGGCTCCGTGGTTATGGTGGATGAGGCCTACATTCATTTCTCCGATGCCGCTCCAGCGCTCGATCTGGTCAAGGCCGACAAGGATGTGATTGTCCTGCGAACCTTTTCCAAGGTGTTCGGTATGGCGGGATTGCGCTGCGGCCTGGCAATCGCCCGTCCAGATCTCTTGTCAAAAATTACGGACTTGGCTGGATGGAACGCACAACCGGTGACCGCGGTGGTCGCGGCGACTGCCAGCCTCAATGATCCTGCGCTAGTACCGCAACGAAAAAAGATCAACGCCGATATCCGCCAGCAAACCTTCGATTGGCTCGATCGCAACGGTTACACCTACATACCTTCCCAAACCAATTGTTTTATGCTCGATACCAAGCGGCCGGCAAAAACCGTAATCGAAGCCATGGCGAATCAAAATGTGCTTATCGGACGGGCGTGGCCGGTCATGCCAACCTGGGTTCGAATCACCGTCGGCACGGGCACCGAGATGAAGCAGTTTCGAAGTGCATTCAAGAAAGTGATGGATGGCGCAGCCGTGGCCAGTTTGCGCCGTCCGGGCCTGGGCGTCGAGCACATCGACGGAATCCACTTTCCTGCCTGATTGAATGACAAGCATGAACTCTGTGCGCATGGATAAATGGCTATGGGCAGCCAGATTCTTCAAGACCCGGGCCTTGGCGGCGCGAGCCTGCGACCTGGGAAGAATTCACTCGAACGGCCAACCCGCCAAACCCGCGCGCGAGGTGAAGGTCGGTGACAACTTGCGCATCACCAACGAAGGCGGTGATTTTCAGGTTGAGGTGTTGCTGCTCAGCGATAGCCGCGGCTCTGCGACGGTCACACAGACTCTTTATCGCGAGAGTGACGCCAGCCGCGAGTTGCGCGCCAAGGTTGCAGCGGAACGCCGTGCGATGCGGCAATTCGAGGAGTTGCCCGCGGGCCGCCCGTCGAAGCGCGATCGGCGAAGAATCATTCAATTTCGCCGAGGGGTTTGAACCAACTTCTCCGGTCAAACTTAGATTTGCTCAGACCATTTATGAAAGTGGGAATTACCGGCCACCGCAATTTCTTCGATCCCTCTGTCATGCCTTGGGTAGAGCAATGCATCAACGCAACGTTAAACAAATGTGCGTTCCTCCAAGGATTTTCCTCGCTCGCCAAAGGGTCTGATCAGATTTTCGCGCGAGCGGTGCTTGCTCTCGGCGGACCCTTAGAAGCAGTACTACCATTCCCCACCTACGGCGAAAGCTTCGACGATGCCGAGGAGAAGGCTGGCTTTGACGATCTGATCGGCAGATGCAGCAAGATCATTACTTTGCAAGTCGCCGGTTCGATAGAAAAATCGTATTTGGCAGCCGGACAATATATTGCCGAGCACTGCGATCTCCTTATCGCGGTCTGGGACGGCAAAGCTGCTGCGGGAATTGGCGGGACGGCGGATGTTGTCAATTACGCGCTAAAATGGGGAAAAGCGGTCCATCAGATCAATCCACTCTCGCGAACTTCATCAGAGCTACTGGTTGCGGGCTCATAAGCCGATTTCGCCGCCTCGGCGGTGAATGCCAGATTTTCGCCAAACAATAGACGGAATCAAAGGTAGAATTCTGAGCTACTGAGACGCGCTGAAGCAGGGCCAGTTCAGGAGATTCCCGTGGACCCAGTTGATTCCTCACATGCTTCCCCGGCGGCAGAAATCCACCCCCCGATGGAAGCTTCGTCGCCGCCGAATGTTTCCGGTGTTGCCGCAGCCAACGTGCCCATTCCATTCCGCTTGCCAATCGTCCGGGTTATCCAAGCAAAGACAGGCAAAACGCGCCTATTGGCCATCTATGATGACCACATCGTTTTAGGCCAGTGCCGGCGAGGCTACTCGATTTCAGAACCCATGCTAAGCATTGCCGGCGAAGCCGAGCTGATTGCGCAATTGCGCAGGGTTCAACGTTTAACTTTGGCGGATATCTGTTCGTTTTCGTTTCACCCCGGTCCACTGTTTTGCTATTTCAATCTAGCCAGTCGCTCTGGAAAACACCTGCGCTTTACCTTGCCCAAACAGCAAGCTGGGCACGTTGCAGAGTTCCTCCGCGCCGAACTGGCCAAGAAGATTCCTTGTCACCAGCTTAAAACCAGTCGGACGACCGGCGCGTTGGTGACAGCCCTCGGCGTCGCCGTCGGCCTGGGCGCGCTCAATCTTTTCGCGTCCAATGAGCGTGTAGGGGCGGGATTGGTTTGTATCACGGCCTTAGCCACCACGGCAGTGGGATTGTGGCTCCTGTTCAGGCGGGGGGCGCAGTTGACAGAATCAGCATTCCCCGCCGCGGGCGCACTGCACCCCGCCCGGCACGCGGTGTTGGTGGCAAAACCCCCACTGCGGTCGAAACCTCTCGGCTGGACGCTGAAGCTGATTGGGCTGGCCTACTGGTTCGTCCTTTACAGCCCTCTCACCGACCCTTTGCACGACTGGCTCAGCACAATGATGGACGCACAGGCGCAGAGCTATATTTGGACCTTTCTTTGGTTTCCGGCGCCGTTACTGATCTTTACGGGATATCGACTCTGCCAGCGCCGTTATGTTCCCAGGCAGAGCGGCGATCCGCGCAAACCGATACTCTTTTTGCGCCCTTTTCAAGATGATGAGCATACCTCGCTTCAGCCAAGCGGCCTTACCGCCAAGGCCACGGGAATCCGCTCACGGTCAGCTCTGATCAAGAATGGGCAGACCGATATCGTCGATACCCTTTGGTCCGCCCATCCGATGCGCGTGTTACGCATGGTGGCCGATTACGGCTCCGGTTCGTCAGAGGAGTCGATCGCGCGCTACTTTGAGCGCCACGGCCCGGTCATCGCGATCGGTAAGCCCGGCGAGCATCTTGCGTCCCCCGGCGCCGCTCGCATGTATCTGGACGATGCCACCTGGCAGCAAGCCATTCTCACCGAAATGGAACGCGCCCAGGCCGTGGTTATGCAGCCCGCGCCCAGTGAAGGCGTGCGCTGGGAACTGACTACCATCCGTGAAAAAGTTGCTCCCAACCGCGTTCTTTTATGCCTCATCAGCTACTGGAATAATCCCGAGTATTACGAAGAGCTTTCTTCGGTGGCCGCGGAGACTCTGCGCGTGGATCTGCCTCGCGCCATCCCTTATTTAGGCCGGCCCGCGTTCGTGTATTTCGACGACGACTGGAATCCCCACGTTCAGGAGCTGAGCTACAAAGATCCCGTGCTTTGGCCGGTCACTCAGGATGGAGCCGACCTAAAGTACAGCCTGGCTCCGTTCGTAGCAGGAATGCAAGGCGAGGGTCATCAGCCCGCCCGACCGGCGCGGTGGGTAACGGGACCGAAAAAATGGGTGGCCAGCCTTGCGGCGATCATCCTGGGAACCGTTCTCATCATTGTTCCTCACGGGGTGGTCGCGGTTGCCGGCCAGTTGATCAAAACGGCAGCTGGAGGCAATTCCATCTTCTCAGGTGTGGTGCAGAATCCGGCGCAATCCGTGGCGCGGTCGCCCAAAATCGCCTTGGACGGCATTGCCGTGCCTTATCAGATCCAGATTCCCCAAGCCATGACCTCCGTGAAAGCCGGCAGCGCGGCCGTCGAATACTGGAAGAAGACGCCGGACGGTCATTTTCAACTACAGATTGCGACGGATAAGCAACC
Organism: uncultured Acidobacteriaceae bacterium; assembly: GCA_963834075.1. GTDB lineage: Bacteria > Acidobacteriota > Terriglobia > Terriglobales > Acidobacteriaceae > PALSA-270. The sequence goes on along the minus strand of CAWIAH010000009.1, from coordinate 42,528 downwards.
GGAAGATTTGTCGAACCTGCCCCAGCAAAGGGTTCAGGCAAATCAAGCTGACGGCGCGACCGTCAAACTCGACTCGCAAAAGCAATTTGATCGCGATGGAGTTCACTGGATCGAGGACCAAATCACTGTAACCCTCAAACAGGGCATAACGGTACGCGAAATCGACCGCGGGGCCACTCTATCCAATGGGACCGTTCTCATTACCATGCTGATGATCGAATCGCCGGATTCTGACGCGATTTATCAGAAATTGGCGGACGAAATCTGGCAATCGTTCAGCATCATAGATATAAATAATTTGGTAGCTAAATAGGCGAGCTTCGGGTCGTCAGATCCAGATTAACGGCAACAGTCCGAGAATCGCCAGCCCCGCCAGCAGGCATAAACTGCGGACGCCCGTCTTGCGATCCGCTAAGCTATACGCATATATACCTTTGAGAAAATTGTTGCTGGCGGCGGCGATCAAAACCGCGCTCGCCGCTTCTTTCAGCGGAGTTAAAGTGCCCGCGGCCTGGGTCATGCCCATGATGAAGGGGTCCACATCGGTGACGCCCATGATCGCCGCCAGGGTATCGACACCCGCGCGGCCGAGATACTTCACCGCCAGTTGAGTGGCGATCAACATCATCAGAAACAAAAGGGCGAATAGAAAAGCCGCCATCAACTCCAGTGGGTTCTTCGGTTCAAACTCCCGCTTCACCTCTGAATCCCGCGCATCTGGGCGACGCGACCACAGCCACCCCGTGGCGATCGCCAGAAACGCCAGCACCGCCAGCGTCGGTGCGAGAACCAGCAGCAGATTCCGATTGAATAACGCAATCAACCCCGCCAACCGCAAATACATCATCCCCGAAGCAATAAGAATCCCTCCGGAGAACAGATGCGGACGATCCTCACGCGCCGCGCGCCGCGCCATGACCACGGTCGTAACCGTCGACGAATAGGCGCCCCCCAAAATCGCCGCCACAACGATTCCGCCCTGTTTCTTGCTGATTTTCTGCAGAACATAACTTCCGTACGAAATCGTACTTACGGCAGCGACCACCAGCCAGGTCTTGAAAGGATTGATATGAAACGGCCCAAATTCCTGACTGGGCAGGATGGGTAAAATGACCGCCGTGAGCAGCAGAAATTTCGCGAAGGTCAGAATCTCGGTGGGCGCGGCGCGTTTCGCGAGGTTTTCGAGCCCAGACTTCAGCTCCAGCAGCAGCAGGCTGACCACGCTCAACGTGGTCGCAATCCAGATGTGATTGTAAAAAACCAGGGCACCGACCAGATAGGTCGTCAGACCGGACATCTCCGTGGTAATTCCTGCGGCATCACTGCGCAGGAGCTTGTGCCAGTAAGACAACAAGAGAAAGCTGCCAACCGCCAGGAATCCGAGCGTCACCGGAATCAATTGCGCGCCAGAAATGAGCGCGATCGAGTAGCCGATCAGCCCGATGAGAGGGAATGTGCGCACCCCGCCGAACGAATAGGCCCCTGCTTCGGTTTTGTGCTCCTCCCGCTCTAAACCGACAAGAAATGAAAGAAAGAGAACGAGCAGAATCTTTCCGGCCTCGCTGGGCAGCCATCGGTAAAGTTCCACTTGCTGTTCCGCCTCCCCGTGGACTTGGCATTATAAGCACATTCGCTGCGGTTGCGGCGCGCTTTCCTGTATCTTGTGGAGTGCCCTCGATGACCCCCAGCATTTCCGCCCAAATATGAACAAGCTCGCAAACAGCGCGGCCGTTGAAAATCGGTCGAGTTCGCTCCATCCACCAGCGCTTCCCAGCTTTCGCTGGGTGGTGTGCGGTCTGCTTTTTTTTGCCACCACAATTAATTATGTAGATCGCCAGGTCATCGGGATTCTGGCCGTCCCGTTGCAAAAAGAATTGGGATGGTCGGAGAGCAACTACGGCTGGATCATTGGTGCATTCCAGGCTGGCTATGCAGTCGGTATGCTTGTCTGCGGAAAGCTCATTGACCGCATCGGCACCCGGATTGGCTATGCCTTCGGTATCGGCCTGTGGAGTGTCGCCGCCGCCGCCCACGGCCTATTAAGCTCCGCCTTTGGGTTTGGCGTCGCGCGTTGCGCGCTGGGGGTGGGCGAAGCCAGCAATTTTCCCGCTGCGGTAAAAGCGGTTGCCGAATGGTTTCCTAAGCGCGAGCGCGCCTTCGCCACCGGACTATTTAATTCCGGTTCAAACATCGGCGCCGTGCTGGCGCCTTTGGTAGTTCCCTTTATCGCGCTGCGCTGGGGATGGCGATGGGCGTTCTTCCTGACCGGAGCGCTTGGGTTTATCTGGCTCGCCCTCTGGTTGTTGGTGTATCGCCGGCCGAGCCCACGCTATGGCCTGGATGACGAACCGGCGACGGCGAGCGCCGCAGACATTCCAGATCAGCCGGCCTTAACCTGGAGACGCCTGCTTTCCCTGCGCGCCACCTGGGCGCTGGGGTTTGCCCGCTTCGCCACCGATCCCATCTGGTGGTTTTATCTCTATTGGCTGCCAAAATTCCTCAAAACTGAGCATGGCGTCGTGCTCGACAAACTTGGCCCTCCGTTGGTCGCGATTTACCTCGCAGCGGACGCGGGCAGCATCGCCGGCGGCTATTTGTCCTCCGCGTTAATGCGGCGCGGTTGGCAGTCTTTGAAAGCCCGGAAATTCGCCATGCTCATCGCCGCTCTATGTGTCACGCCCATGATTTTTGCCGCGAAAATTTCAGGGCTTTGGCAGGCCGTGGCATTGGTCGGACTAGCCGCCGCGGCGCACCAGGCATGGTCATGCAATCTGTACACTGTCGTGTCCGATATGTATCCGCAAAGCGCGGTTGCCTCGATGATCGGGCTCTGCGGTTTCTTCGGTTCTGCCGGCGGCATTTTATTTTCCGTCAGCACCGGCTTGATTCTTCAGCGGACCGGCCTTTATTCTCCAATGTTCTTCATTTGCGGAGTTGCATATCTCGTCGGCCTTGCCATCATTCATCTTGGCACTCGCGGAGAAATTTCCAACCCGGTCACTTGAAGAGATAGAGTCGCCGAGCATAAAGCAAAATGGCCTTAACCGTAAAGCACAAAGAGAAGTGCCGCTGGGACTTTCTGAGTCTCGGCGAAGTCATGTTGCGCTTCGATCCCGGCGATCGGCGCATCTGGACCAGCCGTAACTTTGAAGTCTCCGAAGGTGGCGGGGAGTACAACGTGGCTCGTGGCCTCAAGCGATGCTTCGGCCTGAACACGGCCATTGTTACCGCCATTGCGGATAATCCGGTTGGCCGTTTGCTGGAGGATCTGCTTCATCAGGGCGGAGTGGACCAGAGTCTCGTCAAGTGGGTAGAGTACGACGGCGTCGGCCGAAGCGTGCGCAACGGCCTCAACTTTACCGAGCGAGGCTTCGGCGTCCGCGCCGCGCTGGGATGTTCCGATCGCGGCCACACCGCGGTCTCCCAGCTCAAACCCGGCGACATTCCCTGGGAAGACATCTTCGGTACCCACGGCGTGCGCTGGTTTCATACCGGTGGCATCTTCTGCGCCTTGTCGGAAAGTACTCCCCAGGTTGCGCTGGAAGCGATGCGGGCTGCGCGCAAGCACGGCACCATTATTTCCTACGACCTGAACTATCGCGACTCTTTGTGGAAGGCGATTGGCGGAAAAAAGCGGGCGCAGGAGGTCAATCGCAGTCTCGCTCCGCTGGTCAATGTCATGCTCGGCAATGAAGAGGATTTCTCCGCCGCTCTCGGCTTCGAGGTTCATGGCCAGGACGAAAACATATCCAAAATCGAGGCCGAAGCCTTCAAGCAAATGATCATCTCGGTCATCGAAAAATTTCCCTTTCAGATAGTCGCCACAACTTTGCGCAAAGCTAAGACCGCGATCGTCAACGACTGGGGAGCCATCTGCTATCAGGACGGCACTTTCTATGAGGCCAGATGGCGCGAGAATCTCGAAATTTTTGATCGCGTCGGCGGAGGAGACTCCTTCGCCTCTGGTCTTATCTACGGCTTTCTCACCGGCCAGGGTCCGCAATGGGCGGTGGAATGCGGAGCGGCTCACGGCGCGCTGGCCATGACCACCCCGGGCGACACCACCATGGCAACTCTGAAAGAAGTTCAACAGGTCATGAAGGGCGCGGGGGCTCGCATCGCGCGATAATTGAGAGCGGACAGGCCAATCACATGACAAAAGAAGAGTGTCGCAAACGCATCTCCCAAGTCGGCATCATTCCGGTGGTTCGCGCCACTTCGGCTAAACACGCCATGCAGGCGGCCGAGGCAGTTTGCGTAGCCGGAATTAATATCGTGGAAATCACCATGACCGTCCCGGGTGCGGTGGATGTGATCGCTCAATTGGTGAAGAGCAATTCGTCCGGGGTTCTGATTGGAGCAGGCACCGTTCTGGATGTCGAATCGGCGCGACGTTGCGTGGATGCGGGCGCCGAGTTCCTGCTCAGTCCCGGCTTCGACCGCGGCGTCGTCGAATTCGCCAACGCTCAGGGAAAACTGATGATCGCCGGCGCGCTCACCCCGACCGAGGTCTATACCGCATGGAAGGCCGGCAGCGATCTGGTCAAAGTCTTCCCTTGCGGCAACGTCGGAGGCGCTAAATACATAAAAGCCCTGAAAGCGCCGCTTCCGCAAATCCCGCTGGTGCCCACCGGGGGGGTGAATCTCGAGACCGCCGCCGATTTCATCCGCGCCGGCTCCGAGGCTGTGGGAATCGGCGGGGATCTGGTTTCGCAGGCCGTGCTAGATTCCGGCAATCTCAGTGAAATTACAGAAACCGGCAGGAAATATCTTGCCATCGTTCGGCAGGCACGGCAAAAATAAGCCGTAGTTATGCCATCCAGCCGCCGTCGATCACGTGCACACCGCCGGTCGTGTAGGAAGCTTCGTCCGACGCGAGGTACAGCGCGAGGTTGGCAATTTCCTCTGGCCGCCCGATGCGTCCCATCGGCTGCCGCGCCTCGAATGCGGCCCGCGCCGCCACGGGATCGGCGGAGTTCTGAATGCGCGCCTGCAGCGATGGTGAATCGACCGTCGCCGGACAAATCGCATTCACGCGAATTCCCTGCGCAATCACATCCACCGCCAGCGCCTTGGTTAAACCGATCACCGCAGCCTTGGTTGCGCCGTACACGAACCGGTTGGGTACGCCCTTCACGCTCGATGCCAACGACGACATGTTGAGAATGCTGCCTTTGCGCCGCGCCAGCATTCCCGGCAACAGCGCGCGAATCATGCGGTACATCGACCGCACGTTGATGTCGAAACTTCTATCCCAATCGGATTCTTCGCACTGCAGAATCGTGCCTTCGTGCACCAAGCCGGCGCAGTTGAACAGCACATCGACTTCACCTGCTTGGCCGGCAAATTGGCGAATTGCCGCCGGATCAGTCACATCCAATACATACGGCCGAATCCCTGGAGCCTCCGCAGCCAGCGATTGGATGGCCGATTCGTTGATATCCAGCGCCTGAACCGAAGCGCCCTCCCGTGCAAAAAGCAGCGCGCTCGCCCGGCCAATTCCCTGCCCCGCGGCAGTGATTACCGCAGACTTCGACCCCAGACGGCTCATGATCGCTCCTTTGAGCAAGTAACTAAGAAATTTTCAAAACAATTGCGTGCTTAGTCTACCGCGAGACTCCGACGTCTCTCCACTCATGGACGATCGGCGCCGGACTTTCGATCGAGCAGCTTTCCTTTGTATCGCACATTCAGCATCCCGCCTTGGAGTCCCGCACCACTGGGAGGAGTCCAATTCCATTCTTCTTCCAATCCGGGAGAGAAGCCGAAGATGGTGCGAACGACCACTTCCGCAAACCCGGCGCCAGCGCTGCTTTCGTAATAATCCATCGAGACAGCTTTTCGAGTGGGTTTGCCATTACTCGCGCAATAATGGGCTTGCCCGAACGGCCCTTCCCTGGTGACAGAATTAACACTGTGCAAACGCAGCAAGGCCCATTTGCCGTCCCCTCCAATTTTTTCGCGGACCTGAAACATAGCCTCGGCCGTCAGGGCCGGCCATGCGTCGAATGAACCGGTGCTGCCATGATCGGGACGCAGCGAATCCTTTGCCGCCCCATCGAGTGGCGACAAAGCATAAAGCCAGTCCTCAGCCCACAGCTCACGATTCACAAATGCGGTCATCTCGCGAATCCTGCGGAGTCCAATGTCCTCCGGCATACAAAGAATCGTGGTGAAGAAATCGATGCAATGACGGACCTCGACTTTCTTGCCATCATCGAGCTGGCAAGCCCAATATCCCTTGCCGTTCACGTAAAGCTCCAGAACATGCGGAGCGAGTTCGTCCGCTTGCCTTTGCAAATCGGCGGCGCGGTCTTTCTCGCCAGCCCGCTCCCGCAGTTTGGCCACGGTTCGCATCATCCATACATTCGCCGCATTCAATGCGGGAACGCGTTGTTGGTAAGTAGGCACCGTTTCCAGCAGATTGTCCGGCGTTCCGTAATTGGCTAGCCTGCTCTCGCCCTTCATCAGCTTTCGCCAATACAGAGCGCAGTCCTCCATCCGGTCAATCACCTTTTTCCCAGCGACCTCCTGATCCAGAAATTGCCAATCGCGCGTAACGTAGATGTACCGAAGGGCCATCTCAAAAATCACGTAATCATTGAACGCATACCATGGGCCCACACCTTGTAAGCTTGGCATGTCGAGGGCGTAGCACGAATGGATATCGGTACTCAGAAACAGACTAAGCAACTTCTTCACCATGACTGGATCAAGCAGTGAATAGAGGGTCGGGAAAAGGCCGGTGTCCCAGAAGTAGACCAGCGTTGGAGCCCATCGCGGCGCAGCGGTGATGATCACGCGAGGGAAATCAGGGTGAAGATTGGTGCGCTCGAGCTCAAGAATACTCAACACGCTCATGTAGTACAGCCGGCGCAACCTGGCATCGCGAGTTTGCAGCGTGGGGAGATTCCCAGAAAAATGGCCGTTATTGGGAGTAAATGCATCACGGAAGCGCTTTTCCCAGCTTTCTTTTGCGGCGCGAAAAATCGTTTCAAAGTCCGCCTTCCATGTGGCGACGCCCGGAAGTACTGCACTGGAATCCGTATCTGCCGCCATCACAAATTCCAGCCGGCGCGACTCTCCGGGGCTCAGTTGCAACCTCCATTCCGCCTTCCTTTCCGGTACGGATAAGTTATCCGGCGGTTGTACAAAACCGAAGGCAACCGCGCTGTTGCTGCGCCGGTCTCGCACTAGAATCGTCCCATCCGCAGGCTGCGCGGTAGCCGTGAAATCCTGAAAATCTTTCTGCTCAGGTCTAGGCGGCTCCCAATGCCAGGTTTCGGGGTACGCCCGAATCGCTGCATCGAGCCCGACAGAAACGTTTAGGCTCCGTCTCTGCTCCCCGCGATTGGTGAACTCAACCCTAAATAGAACTCCTGCCGCTTCAAACGGCATACGAACCGTCGTGACAATATCCAGCTCATGAATGTGGCTGCGGCGAAGCATCTGATACGCATACCAGCGATATTCGTCGGCCTGGGTTTCTTCACCATCCAAAGATAGCTCCCCCAGATCTCCGCCCTGAGCGAGTGGGAAATTCACCAAGCTGTTGATTGCCAGAATGTTGCGTGCCGCCTGAATGCCGCCGTGGAAGTTGCAGATCGACGGCGTTTGCTCGAAAACTTTGCCGGAGAACCAATCTCCGGCTAGCTCGTCGAGGCTTGGAATCTCGTCATGGCCAGAGTTAGGAGTCTCCTGCGGGAGCGCTTCCGCCGCAATCGCCTTCCAAACTGGAGTGCACAGGAAACCGGCGCTCCCAAGCGCGACATCTCGCATGAATTCACGACGTCTCATCTTTCCCACTTAGAGCGGATTGCCCCGCTTGATGAATCTAGATTATGGGTGATCCGCCCGACTCAGAAACCCTGCCAAACCCCTACACTTGCTCCAAAGACTTGAGCTCCATGAGCAGATCGTTCGGATAGATCTTGTTCACATTCAAAGGGTGCACAATCTGATGGTGGACCAGCGTGACCGACGGCACGGCACGTTTCTCCAGAATATCCATGGCTATTCGAATCACTTTTTCACCGTAGGTTTCGGGGAAATAGGCGACCGATCCAATCAGGCGCGTTCCTGGCCGGCGCATTTCGTGACGCGCCTCCATCGCAGCTCCCTGCCCTACGACGGCACAATGCTCCTCGCGCCCGAAGTCGCGGAACGCCTGCAGCGCGCCCAGAGCACTCGGGTCATTAACCGCCGCCACCAGAATGCGGCGCGCCTTGCTCCGGCGTAGATGTTTGCGAATCGCCCTCAGAGAAGATTCAAAGTTAGGCCGAATTTCGTATTTGTGAACGGGTACGTTACTGGAATTGGGTAGCACCTGATGCAGACCATCCAACGCACCCAAGGTTCTGGCGTGCAAGATGGCACCCGAGGCCGGCTCGGTGGTGCAAACAATCTCATCCATCTGCCCTTGCCAATGCATGGCGGACCATCGCCCGAGATGCATTCCGGCGATGTTGCCCGCCTTGTAGTTATCGGCGCCGAAATACACCGCTCCCGGTTCCGGCGCATCAAGGGTAATAACCGGGATATTCGCCCCGCCATATCGGGCCGCTAATTCCGCGCTGATCTCGGCGTGAATCTGACACTCGATCACCAGATCAACTTTTTCGTGGATGAACCGCGCCGCATTGCGCAGCGCCGCCTTCCGGCTGGCGCGGTTGTTGAGCACAATCAAATCCATCCCCGCTTCCCGCGCCGCCGCTCTGATTCCGTCCGTCACCGTCCCGATAAACGGCACCACCGTGCTCTGCGCTGCGTAACCGATGCGATACCTCCGCGTATGGAGCGGTTGGAACCGAGAGCGGTATCCGCTCTTTCCTGCCCGCTCCAGCAGCCCTTTGGAAACCAGAGTGGACAGCAACCGGAATGCAGTCACCTTGTTAAGTTGCGTCTTTTCTGTGACCTGCCGAAGTTGCAGAACTTCCTCCGGGGTATGAAACGCGGCTAGGATGTCGCACGCCCGGATCACCGACTGTACCGCATAGTCTGGCGCATCCTTGGCGGGTTGAGATCTTTCGGGCGCGCGTTTCATGATACGAAATAGAATAGCAAACTCAGCTGATCTTAGCTCCGAACTACCTTCCCTGCAGCGATTTCCGCGCCCCCTGGCATTTCATAGTTCCGGGCGGAGGGAATGGCATCTAATTAACTAGAGAATAAGTTCCTGGGAATAGGCTTCTTGGCCTTCCTAGGCGGGCGTTTGTGCGATTTACGGCGCGCTCGGGCCACGCAACTTGTCGAGAGGTTACGGGTTGTTACTCTTTGAAAATGGAAGTTTGGGTACTCCTCAAGCAATTGCCCGAAAAGGGTGATCGCAAATGCCCGAAAGGTATCGCAAAGAGCCAGAGGTTCCCAGGAGAGTTGCACTATGAAACGGTTCAAGGGCGCTATTTGCGGAACATTGCTCGCATTATCCGTCACCCTCGCTTCCGCGTGGGCGCAAGACGCCGCTCCCGCTTCGCCGGACGATAAGCCGTCGCCCGCCATACAGCAGGAGCAAGAACAAAGTGCGCCGCCGCAACAGGCACAGAATGGGCCGCTTCCGCCTCCGGAAGGTCAATCTCTATCGAACGATCCAAACGCGCCGGAGCCGCCGAGCCGGGTGGCTCGCCTGCAATACATGTCGGGCTCGGTTTCGATCCAGCCGCAAGGGACTGGCGATTGGGCTGCTGGCGTCATCAACCGGCCACTCACCAGCTCTGACAACATCTGGACCGACAAAGACTCCCGAGCAGAACTCAACGTGGGCAGTGGATTGATCCGCATGGACAGCGAGAGCAGCCTTACCCTGACCGGGGTGACCGATAACAGCACTCAGTTAGAGCTGCATCAGGGTTCTTTAAGCTTGCGCGTGCGCGATTTGGCGCAGGGCGAAACCTACGAGATCGACACTCCCAACACGGCATTTACCGTGCAGACCCCGGGCGAATATCGCGTGGATGTGAACTCCAATGGGAACAGCAGTTTGGTGACAGTGTGGCGGGGAGAGGGACAGGCCAGCACCAATGGCTCCAACATTGACGTCAAAGCTGGGCAACAGGCACGCTTTGGCGACGGCAGTTCTGGCAACGGCGATATCGCTCAGGCCGGCGCACCGGATTCATTCGATACCTGGTGCCAGGGCCGTGATCAGAGAGACCGTAATTCCGTTAGCGCCCGCTATGTTTCTCCCGACGTGATCGGATCCGAGGATTTGGACGAGTACGGCACTTGGCGCGATACACCCGATTACGGCGAAGTCTGGACCCCATCCGACGTGTCCGCCGATTGGGCTCCTTACCACGATGGACGCTGGGACTGGGTCTCTCCCTGGGGATGGACGTGGGTTGATGATGAACCTTGGGGATTTGCTCCATTCCATTATGGCCGTTGGGTTTATGGCAGCGGATACTGGGGATGGGCTCCGGGGCCGTATTGGGGTCGTCCTTTTTACGCGCCCGCTCTTGTAGGTTGGTTTGGCGGCGCGGGTTGGGGTTTCGGGCTTGGCTTCGGCTTTGGCGGAGGAATCGGGTGGTGCCCGCTGGGTTGGGGCGAGCCGTTCTTCCCCTGGTATCACACGGGCTGGGGCTACTTTAACCGGATCAACATCTACAACACGCGCATTAACAATATTGGGCGGTTCCGCGAAGGCTTTGGGCGTCCGGGTTTTGGCGCCGGCTTTCACTATGCCAACCTGAATGCGCCGGGCGGACGATTCGCGGTGTCGCAGCGGGTATTTGCCAATTCCATGTCTGTGCGCAACCAGGGAGTGCGCATGTCTGCCAGCCAGTTTGACCATGTATCGCTGGGATCTCGCGTACCGGTAAGTCCAACTCGAGTCAGCCGCTTGGGTGGGGTTGGACGGGCAGCAGCGGTGCCGCCGGCCCGGGCATTCTCACGGGCAACGGTTTCCCGCGCCAGCCTTGGCGGCGATGCCCGGGTTGCAAATCGGGGGACTTCAACCGCTTCGTTTGCACGGTCAAATGGTGCAGCGGTCAACTCCCGCAGCGCTGTCTCCACGAATCGCGGATTCTCCTCGACCTCAGCATCCAGCCACTATGTGCCTCGGCCGCCTTCAAGCACGGCGAACTTCAATCGGGGATTGGCGGCCGCTCGCACCTCCCCCAGCTACCGGTCGAGCTCCTCGGCAGCCAATCGTAGCTATGGCTCTCAAAGCCACGGTTCTCAGAACTACGGATCCCGAAGCTACAGCGCGCAGAGCTCGGCTCGCGGCAATTCGAATTACGTTCCCCGGCCGAGCGGTCCGGTCCGGTCGTCCGAATACGCCTCGAACGGATATCGCGGCTATTCTTCTCCGAGCTATTCCTCACGGGGTTCGTACGGAAATTCTTACGGCGGCTCGTACCGAGAAAGCTATGGTGGGTCGTACCGCAGCTATTCTGGGGCCGCGAATAGAACCTACTCGCAGCCTTCGTACCGTAGCTATGCGGGGTCACCGTCTTACCGCGGATACTCGGCGCCTTCTTCTCGCGGATATTCGGGCCGCTCGTACTCGGCTCCGTCCTACCACGGCTCGTCTGCAGGCGGACACTCTTATAGCGGTGGTGGCGGCAGCCACTACTCTGGGGGGGGCGGGGGACATTCCTCCGGTGGAGGCGGTGGACACGGCGGAGGCGGTCGGCGATAACCAAAGTCTAAGATCATTCTCCACAGCGCCGCCCGCAAGAGCGGCGTTTCTTTTATGTGCCAAAGTGGAAAAAGTTGCCTAGAAGAGCTGCGCGTCGAGTGACGCGATGAACTGGATTCCCAGAATCACCCTACCGACAAGGTTCTTGTCGTTGGTCAAGAACAGGTCGGTGTTCGCCGAAGCTGCGCAGGCAAGGTGGATTGCATCGGGCGAAGCGATGTTCGAGCCCCCCCGGATGCGCGCGTACTGATCCGCGGTTTCGACTGTGAATGGAACCACTTCGGAAATAAGGCTCAATAAAGCTTGGCGAACTTCCTCTGCTCGGGACGGCGGCCCTTTGCGGTAGGCGCCCGCGAGCACTTCACCGACGGTAACGGCGCCGGTGATGAGTTCGTCCTTGCGCTCAAGCATGCGGGCATGAATGGAGGCAATCCGCTTTGCAAAAACCGGATTGTCGTCCAGCCAATAAATGAACAGCATTGAATCCCAGTAAATCCGGCTCATTTGCGTTCATCTGCATCGTGGAAGGACGCACGTTCAGCCCGTAGGTAAGCTTCGCCTCCGCCATATTCGGCAAAAACATCTTTCAAAGCGCCACGAAGCTGCTCCCAGGCATCCTGCCTTGTTTGCGGCGTACCACCTGACCCGCTAGTCGCACTTCCCTGCGCAGATGGTTCGTCATCGAGGAATTCGTACGTGTAGGTCACCGTCGTGCTCTTGCCGGACGGCGGCCCAGTTTTTGAAATCAAGCGAAGACCATTCTCTCCCAAGAATTTTCCCGACCTGAGCGCATTGCAAACCGAAGGTACAAGATTGTCCAGGCGCAAGTCCTTATGCACTTTCCCTACGTTGATTGAAAACGTACTTCTCCCTTCGCGCCGCGCCACCGCAACATAGCTTTCGGCGGCGTGCTCACGAATGAGGTCCGATCCAGTAACCAAGCCCTTTGTAGTCATATCCGCTCCTTTGACGAAGACTCCAACTGTGTAAGAAAATACATACTGACATACATACCTTACCCGGTCAAGGACTCTCGAAATTTCTTTCTCCAGATCTCCGAGGACGCCAGGACCGGCGACGGTTTGACATCCCTCGACAGGAGCCCTAGTCTGAAAGCAGTTCTTTACAGGCCAATCCCACCAGTGGGGGCGTCACGGCTTCGACGGAGATGCTTGCGGCCAAGAGGCATGCCGGGGTGCACACACCCGTAATCGTGGGCAAAATGATAATTGCCAATCAACAAATGGCATACGCAGCCTAATTTATTAGGCAGCCGTTCTCCGCAGCTTCGCCCTTGGGCTGCGAGCGAACGTCACACAGAGGGCTGCTCTTCTCGGCTACGTCTGGGCTGAGAGGCTAAGCTTTCAGGCTAGCGGCAACCGTTTCTTGTCCGTTCTGAGCGGAGGCCGCGAACGTCCTGGGGGAAGCGCCAGCAATGGCGCCCAACGCCTGGGGCATGAACCGGAATAAGCATGTAGTCTCTTGACCAGTAACGTTTTCGGACGCGGGTTCGACTCCCGCCGCCTCCACCATCTATCTCATTTATTATCAATAGTTTACATCGTAACTTCAGTACGATTTTTGACATCCGCCTGCGATTAAGCACAATCAAATCAATAACTTGTGATCGTTGTAGCGAATCCCTCCTTCATGAACCACGGAAGAGCTCATCGCGGCATGATTTTGAAGAGGAACGAGCTTCCAAATCGCCACGACCTTTCGTGAGTCGGCTGCCTTGCACCAAATTTCTAAATCAAACCAGCAAAAACACTCTGACTTCGACTCTGTTTCTTCGGCACCATCCTTTAATAACTAGGTTTTCTTGAGATGAAGACATCGGCGGGAACCTTGAAACGGGTGCTCAATTTCCGCACCTGCTCGACGGTGAGATTCCGTTGCCCCGCCAGAAACATCGAAACCGCGCTCTCCGAACCGAATTGAGGAATTAGGTCACGTTGCGTGAGATTCTGCTGTTCAATGAGAAACCGCACAACTGTAGCCGGATCAGCCGCAGGAATAGAATAGTGCTCCTGCTCGTAACGCTCCACGAGCAAGGTTAGGAGTTCGATTGCTTCTACTTCAGAGCTTGAGGGGTCTTCCAGCGCCGTCAGTTGGAAGAGAGCGTTGGTGTACGCTTCAAGCTCCGCATCACTGTGTATGACATGAGGAGCGCCGCGCGCAATCATTTCCGCAGGGTTTGCCAGAACTGTGCTCATTTTGTTCCAAACCTCCTGTCCCAGTTGTTGCGATTGTCGTATTCCTTATGCGTCAGAAAAGATCGGATGTAGACGTGTCCTTCGGTCTGCTTTCCCTCCGTCGTCTTCGCATAGTGGACGACGGTGATGAGTCTGTACCGGTTCTGTCTGATGTTAAAGATCACGTAGCCATCGACAAGATCGGCGTCCTTAAACATGCCGCACACTTCCGCGAAATTGTGCCAGCGGACAACCTCAATGATGCCCACCCAAGCTTTGATTTCGTTCGCCGCATCCGGATACCGTTCCATCGCCTCGCTCAGATGCTTACGCGTAACGACATACACTCACTTATGGTACTTCACAATCCGTGAAGTCGTCAAAGCATTATTAATTCGCCTTACGTTCCGGCGTGTACGATAGGTGTACGATGAACCCGGCCGTGTGGCACTTTTGGCATTTTTGGCACTACTACAATCAGCAACTTACACATTCTAAAGGCTCTGGAAAGAACGACTCCCGCCGCCTCCACCATAGCTTAATTCCATTCAACTTCGTTCCGCTGACTTCAAAAAGTTTTGGCTTCGGAGTGATTGGGATCTGGGATTTTTCAGATGTTGCAGGCTGTGCCCGAGGTTTTTCTTCGGCTCCCCGCCGCGCGATTCCGTTTCCGAGAACGCTCATCTGGCTCCAGGATCCGGGTGCGACTTTCGGGAATTCAGGAAAGCAATGATTTTGTTCAACTCTTCGGCACTCAGGATACCTCCGAAGGCGGGCATGTTCGTGCCGCCGTTTACGATGCGGATTGTCATTTGTTCCTGAGAAAGCCGGTCTCGAACGAACGTGAGGTCGGGGCCTCGCTGCCCTCCGTAACCGGCAATTCGATGACAATATTCACAACCTTTGACGTGAAATAGTTGAGCGCCTTCGTACACCGGTCCGCTGTCGATCCCGATTACATTTGAGGGCAGCGGCTTCGCGGTAAAGTCGGGCGACCAAGGTGATCTCTCGCCTTCAATCCACAATGTACCAATCATCATCCAGCACGCCACGACAATCCCAATAGCCCACGGACGACGCCATGCGCTGCGCTCTCCCTTATTAAAAAATAACGGTGGCATCAGCAAAAGAAGCCCGAACAGCAAGGGCCCCAAAACAATAACGTAGTTCTCCAAAGCATGCGGGAGAAGTGCAAGCAACGCAAAGTACCACAACAAATACCAATCCGGCCGCGGTTGAGCGATGAGGATTGTTGGATCTGGAGGTTTGGCGAGATGAGGCGCTCCAATGATCCCTGCCAGCACAACCAGCGCAGTGATTATCGCCGCCCCAAAAACGACGTCCCGCCAGGCCGCATTCGGCCAAAAGGGTACCCCGTCTTTCTTCAACAGTTCCTCATAGGAGGCGCGATAGGTTTTTGGATCCACGGGACGGCCCGCTTCCGGTGGTTCTGAAATACCGTTACGCAATACTAGATAAAGATGAAGGCCGACAAAGCCAAAGATCATCATGGGAACGAAGAACACGTGGTAGGCAAAAAACCGGCTGAGGGTGGCTCCGCCAACCGTGTCTCCAGCCAGCACAAAATGGGCAATTGGCTTTCCTATGAACGGGACGCGCCCCGCCTGTTCGGCTGCAATATAGACCGACCACACCGCAACTTGATCCCAGCGCAGGAGCTGTCCGGTGAAGCCCATGAGAATCGTGAACAACAGTAAAGCGGCTCCGGTCAGCCAATTCATCTCCCTGGGGAATTTATAAGCGGCCATCAAAAAAGTGCGCGTAACGTGGATGCCGATGAACAAAATCATGGCGGAGGCACCGAAGTAGTGCAGGCCGCGAAGCAGATGTCCCCATTTCGCTTGATCGCTGATGAACTCTAGCGTGTGGTAGGCGTCTGCCGTCGAAGGCACATAGATGGTTGCAAGAGCGATACCGGTAACGACCTGGACGATGAAAGCGGCCAGTGTCGCGCTGCCGAATACATACCACCAACCGGTCTTGCGTGGCACGATGTGCTTTGCGGTTGCTTGCCAAACTTCGGACGCACCTGTCCGATCATCAAACCACCGCCAGCCTAGCAATAAAATTTTCATGAGGTGGACTGCGCTTTCCAGAGGGTTAAGTGATCGGTGCCGGACTGGTGAGAATTTCAACCTGCCCATCGTTGACGCGTACGGGATAGCGGGTTAGAGCTCTCGGGGGCGGACCGGCCGCGACAGCCCCGTTCTGGTAATACATTCCACCGTGGCAGGGACACATGAACAGTTTGGCCTGGGCTTCCCACCGGACCGGGCACCCCAAATGGCTGCAATTCACCGAGTACGCCACGAATTCCTCATTGTTTCGCCGATGGAGCCATGCCGCCGTCTTGCTGGTCAACCCCGCCCAGGGCAGCGAGGAAGTGTCTTCGAAGGTGACCTCTGAAATCTCGTTTACTTTGAAGTCTTTGACAGCGCCTACCTGACGCCAGAGACGAGGAGGATTGCGAAACAGCGGAGCGAACAAGAACCCAATTATCGGAACGCCCACCAGAAGCGCGGCCAAGGAGCCCGATGCAAGGCTAATCCAAGTGAAAAACTTACGCCGGTTCAAACCATGGAAGCGATCGGTTGCCGATGAGAACACGGCGTTAGTTGATTCAGGCTCATTCGCGTTCATGGCGAAGCTCTCCTATCCAATCGGCTAAACCAGCCACCAGCAAAACCAAACCCAATAGCGAAATCAAGAAGGTTGTCACCAAGCCCCACAGCACGCATACAACCGCGATGGCGGTCACGGCCGGCGCATACGTAGGTCGTGGAATCGGTTGCGCACGCGGCTTGATCCAATCCAATTTCGTATAAACCGGGTCTTCCGCATGTCTATTGTCGGGTTCCATGGTTTGCTCCTGGGATTTTCGCAACAACAGGGTATGACTCTCGAGCGGGCAAAAAAGCCGGAAGGGTTCTGTCCGGAATCCGATACCAGCGAACGAGCGTAGCCAGTATGAATGCCAGATATATCGCGCAAGCCGGCACCCACATCAGCAGCCCGCCCCATTGTTGATCCGCAGGTGGCGTAAGCCGCCAGTGGTCCCGAATCAGGGGGAGCAGGTTCAGGGTATCGACCGGATGCAGATAGACGGGAAAAATGCCAACAGGTGCGAAGGTGATCAGAATCGCCAAGATCGTGTGGGCGGTGCACGCAGAGAACAAGTACACGATCGCCGACAAGGGCGACAACCGCAATTCCTCGATGGGACTGATCACGGGCCACCAGAAAATGGTCGCAGTAATCAGAAAAATCAGGTGTTCGGCTATGTGAACCGGTTCGTGGGCAACAGCCGCATTGTAGAGAGGAGGCCAATGCCATATCCACATTGCGCCAACCCCAAGCGTCCAGGCGACGGCGGGCAGACTCAGAAACCGCTCGAGTTTTGCGATTGGCGCTGAACGGAGTATCCTGCCGGCCAATTCAGCCGGCAGGCCCAGAATCAGAAGCGGTGGCACAACCAGGATCAGCAGGATGTGTTGCACCATGTGCGCACTAAACAGGTAGTGATCGGCTAGTGTGTCGAGCGGGGAAATCAGAGCCAGCAACAGGGTTGCAACTCCCGCGGCAAAATACCACGCACGAACCGTCGGCCGGCCGCGAAGAGCCGCCACGTACACGAGCAGGAGAGAGGCGCACCCTAAAATTACTGAGGGTTCAAAAACCCACCCAGACCTCAGGAGATGCCAGCCCGTCATATATATGTCCTCAGATATATGCCCAAAGGTAGATGACCGAAAAAATGACCACCCAAACCCAGTCAACAAAATGCCAATAGAGGGCGATGCTTCGAATCGCCGGAGCCTTTACATTGCCCTTGAACGACAATCCGAAAAGCACCGAAAGCGCGATCAATCCCATCGCCACGTGCAGCCCGTGAAAACCCGTCAGGGTAAAAAATGAAGTACCAAATACATTTCGGCTCACGGTGATATTCGATTGATACAACTGGAGGTACTCTTGCGCCTGGCCAAAGATGAACAGCAGACCCAACCCGATCGTCGCCATCAACCAATAGGAGAATGTAGACCGCTGCTGGTCGCGGCGGTGATTTACTTCGGCGCGCCACATGGTAAAGCTGCTGGCCAGAAGACAAATCGTATAAAGACCCGTCCTCAGTGGATGCAAACTGTTGGCGGCGTCTGGACCGGTTTTCACCGCGCCATGGAAGTACACATACGCAATGATCAGGAAGCCAAAGAATGCACCCTCGGAAATCAGAAACAGAGCCATGCCGAATCTGTAGCTATCGGACGCGATGAACGTTTCGATCGTGCTCTCAGGGTTCATGCTGCCAATCCGGATTTTCGGGATGCGCGAGGTCCCAGAGCGGCCGCCGACTGCGAATCGGTGGCAGAAGATCGAAATTATGAGCCGGAGGCGGAGAGGTTGTCGCCCACTCCAACGTCCAGGCATTCCACGGATTGTCGCCCGCAGATTCACCGTGCAGCGTGCTTGCCACGACATTCCAGAGGAATACAGCCACTGCAATCCCCATAATGCCCGCACCAATCGTTGAAATCATGTTCAACGTTCCCCAGCCCGGCATGTCGGGATACGTAAATACGCGCCTCGGCATCCCCATCAAACCGAGAAAGTGTTGCACCATGAAAGTCAGGTTGAACCCAATAAGCATCAGCCAAAAATGCAGCTTGCCTAACGGTTCTGAAAGGAGGCGCCCGCTAATTTTCGGAAACCAGTAGTAGATGCCTGCGAAAACGGCGAAAAGCGTTCCTCCAAAAAGAACATAATGAATGTGCGCCACCAGGTAATAGGTGTCGGTTACTTGCCAATCAATCGGAAATGCGGCGAAGGACACTCCGCTAAGTCCGCCGATCGTAAACATGACGAGGAAACCGACGGCGAAGAGCATCGCCGAGGTAAACCGGATCGTGCCTCCCAACATGGTGGCGATCCAGTTGAAGATCTTTACTCCCGTGGGCACTGCGATCAACATGCTTCCGAAGGCGAACATAATGTCAATCGAATGCCCAAGGCCAACCGCGAACATGTGGTGTGCCCAGACCAAGAAGCTTAGGACCGCAATCGCCACCGTCGAAGCTGCTACGAATTCGTAGCCATAGATGACTTTGCGCGAAAAAACCGGAATCACCTCTGAAATCATCCCAAAAGCTGGCAGCACGACGATGTATACCTCGGGATGTCCGAACGCCCAGAAAAAAGTGCTGCCACAAAAGTGCGGATCCACCGGAATCCGTGACAAAAAAGTGTGCGTTCAACAGGCGGTCGATCAGCAACATCGCGAGCGAGGCATTCAGGGCCGGGAGCGCCAACAGGATCAGGGTTTGCGTCACCAAAACCATCCACACAAACAGCGGCAACCGGAGAATTGTCATCCCGGGCGCGCGAAAGTTCGCAATCGTGACAATCAGGTTGATGGCTGCGACGATGGAGCCGATCCCCAGTGCGAATAAACCCAGCGCGTAATAATCGACTCCGGTGGAAGAGGAAAATGCCTTCTCGCTGAGCGGCGCATAGCTGAACCAGCCGGCCGCGGGCGCACCCCCGGCAAGAAAACTGAAATAAAGGAACAATCCGCCGAAGACCAACAGCCACAGACTTAACGCATTCAGTCGCGGAAAGGCAACGTCTCGCGCCCCAATCATCAATGGAACCAAGTAATTCGCCATCCCAGTCAGCACGGGCATGGCGACAAGAAAGATCATGGTCGTGCCGTGCATGGTAAAGATTTGGTCATAGGAATTGGGAGAGAGGAAGGCATTGTTTGGGCGAGCGAGCTGAATGCGCATCAGCAACGCTTCAGTCCCTCCCACAGCAAAGAAGAACAGGCTGACGGCGAGGTACATGATTCCGATCCGCTTATGATCAACGGTTGCGACCCAATTCAGAAGTCCCGATGGATGCTCGTGGGTTAAGGCCAAGTTCCGCGCTGCCGGCACGCTAGGTAGATCGCTCATTGCAGCGTCTCAAGGTAAGCGGCGAGTTCGCGCACCTGCGCGTCCGTAAGCTGGAAATTGGGCATGTGCGAGTCAGGCTTGATCGCCTGGGGATTCGAGAGCCATTTGATGAGATTCGCGGGCGTATTTTCGAGACGCCCGGCCGCAAGCGTGTGACGGGCGGCAATGTGCGCGAGGTTAGGACCAATATCGATGTCAGTAGCGCCACTCACAACCGAATGGCAGGCGGAACACGTGAATTGCTGAAACAGTTTCGAACCTTCCTGTGCATCGTTCGTAGTGGATGATTGGATGGCGGGTTGCAGTTGACGGCTGCCCCACTGCTCGAAGTCCGCCTCCGCTTCAGCTATGACCAAAATGCGCATCCAGGCATGCTCAGCCCCACAATATTCCGCACAGGTTCCAACATATGTGCCTGGCGACTCCGCCTCCAACCACAGAAAGTTCGGATGGCCGGGTATGGCATCCATCTTCGGACCCAACTGCGGCACCCACCAGTCATGGATTACGTCGGCGGATTCGAGACGAACATAGAGACGTTTGCCGACCGGAATATGGATTTCGTTGGCAGCGACAACGCCCGTATCCGTATAGCGGGCCTCCCACCACCATTGATGGGCGATGATCACGAGATCCGGCTGTCGTGCTGACAAAGCGGTTGGAGCAGATTGATTCATCGCGTGGATGGTGGCGACGAAGATGAAAGCCAGGATCAAGATCGGCCCGACGGTCCAGGCAATCTCCAATTTTGCCCTACCAAACTGTTGTACCGGCTCGCCCTGACCATTCTGGCGCTTGTATCGCACCGCAGCGTAAAGGACCAACACCGTAACCAGCGACAGAATCGCGACCATTACTATGCTCACGATCCAAAACAAATGCACAATCGGCGCAGCTAAGCTGGAGCGCGGATCGAGTGTTGACAGCGAATGCATAAGCGATGGTTGGGCTCGATTTCCGACCAGTGACCGGGAGGGCCGCCTCGAAACGGTACATTTGGATGTAAAGGCAGACTGTTAGGAAGCTGGGGATCGAAATATATTAAAGGATTTCGACACTACTTCATCCGTGGAACTCCTTTGCCCCAGGTTTCTGGAGGAGCAAGTTCGCGTCGAATCGGGGCCGATGTCATGTCCCGTGCATCCGAGTTGAAGATGCGGGTTCCCTGCGAGACTAAATAGTCGGCAGTCCGCGCGGCCAGAGCCTGAATGGTTAATCCTGGATTCGCAGAACCTTGTGTAGGCATGACGCTGCCATCGCAAATGAAAAGATTGGCGATGTCGTGAGTACGGCCGAATTTGTCGACGACGGAGCTCCCCGGATCCGATCCCATGCGTGCGGCGCCCACCAGATGAGCATAGCGTGCCTCTTGCACGACCTCCGTTGCGCCCGCCGCTGCCATGACTTCCATGGTCTTTTCCTTGGCGAATTTGATGAGCTTCTTGTCGTTCTCGTGAAGGTTGAAGCTAACGTGGGCCACCGGCAATCCGAAGCCATCTTTTTCATCAGCGAGGGTCACGCGATTATCGGCCCATGGCAAGATTTCACCGAGCAGGCCGAAGGATGCCCAATGGTTATAGTCCATCATCTCGCGGCGCAGACCCCATCCCCATGCCTTTTTTGCTGCGAGCATCTGTTTGCCGAACGCGATGGGCAGCGGGCCCACCGTCTGGATGGCGAATCCGCGAGCAAAGTCACGGCAGGGATCGGTTTCATAAAACTCTTCGGTCAAGGCGTGCGCCGGGGGCGCTTTATACATTCGGACCAGTCTGTTCGAAGCGGCCAAGCACCACGTTCCCGGCCTGGGCCATCAGATAGCGGCCGACCGTTCCGCTGGAGTTTGCCAAACCGTTTTCGAAGCCGGGACATGCGGAATTCAGCAGCAGCCTTGGGGTTTCGATGGCGTAACCGGAAACGATGATCGCCTTCGCCTTCTGAAAATGCGCATTGCCGGCATGATCGAAGTAATGGACACCCGTGACGCGTCCCTTTTTGCCGAGTTCAATCCGCGATGCCATACAGCGATCGCGAATCTCGGCGCCTTTTTTCAGCGCGTCGGGTACGTGGGTTATGAGTGTGCTCGCCTTGGCGCCAACCTTGCATCCCTGAATGCAGAAGCCGCGGTAGATGCAATGCGGGCGCTCGCCGTGTGAGCCGGAAAGAATGGCAACCGGGCCGCCGATTGACACCGGGATATCGAGCGCGGTACAGCCGCGAATCAATGCGTTGCCCACGCCGCCCATGGGATGAGGGCCATAAGCCATAGCCGTGGGGATGCCCCCAGGGATAATAGGCCGGACCGGCCACCGGCATCTCCAGTTCAAGTTGCTCATAGTACGGAAGCATGTCGTCATAGGTAATCGGCCAATCGACGCCTACGCCGTCCCGCGTGTGAATCTCAAAATCCGAGGGATGCAGCCGGGGCGTAAATGCGGCCCAGTGAACCGAACCTCCACCGACACCCTTGCCGCAATTGTTCGCCCCCAGCGCGAGCGGATCAGTTCCGCCGGTCACGCGCGGGTCTTCCCAATAAAGCTCATGCGAGCCCGCTTCATCGCTTACCCAATCCCGCTCGGTATCCCAGAAAGGCCCAGCCTCCAGGCCCACAACGGTGAAACCGGCGCGCGCGAGGCGTTGTAGAAGTACGCCACCTGCCGCGCCCACGCCGACGATGACGTAGTCGACCTGGTCCTGCGCCTTGAACTTGCGCATCGGCACCTGCAGATATTGCAGCGATCCCAGCATGTGCGTGCCCTTGCGGGGCGGTTGGAATGCTCCTAGGATTGGCTCTTTCACGATCCCTGCTTAATGCCTTCAATTTCGCGGCGCATCCGCGCGTGCTGCTCAGCTTCCGTATGGAGATGCGCGGCAGATGCGACTTCACCCGATACAGCCTCCTGCGGGGCCAGCCATTTATAACGCTGTTCTTCGACTTCCCAGGGTTCGGGCTCGCCCCGCTCCAGGCGAGTGTAAGCACGCGGATAGGCGGGGCCACCAAAACCGACCTCATCCCAGGCCCACGGATGAGCGTAATAGGCGTCAATTGCATCACCCATAATTAACTGCCAGAAACGATGCACCGACATCGCTTCCCAAATTTCGGCCGCAGCTCTCGGTTCTCCATCGTGAATGGCCTTGAGAACGAGATCCCGTTGACGAGGAGCTAGCGAGAGAAAATCGCCGCCATATTGCTGCCGCGCTTCTTTATTTATGGCTTCCCGGCCCAGGCGGTAAGCTTCGCGATCGTGCGGCATATCGTTGTAGCGATAACCTATTGTTCGATTGGCGTGCAGCCGGTGGTCGAGGGGAGACACGATGGGAATCTGCCGGTCGGGCGTTCGATCGGATTGGGGAATGAGGTGACTAAAAACGGCAGTCCAGAATTCCCATTCTTCGACGGAAAAAAACTGCCTCGACAGCTTCGATTCGACGCGGTTGCCAACGAGATTTCGGGTTGCGTCGTCCCAGAAGGAGCTCTGCGCAAGCGTGCTGAAGCCGGGGTAATAACCAGGCTGGCGCCGCGGAGCGAGCGGTGCGTCCGTGTCGGCGTCGCGAGGAAGAAAGGCACTTGAGTGCTTTTCTATTTTTGCCTTTTTCGGATTTATCATCTCGGGTTTCATCGGCGCCTTCTGCGCAGCAGGCTGGCCAGGATGCCAAGCATTCCGGCCGCCCCAAACAGGAGCGGGGCAAAGATCGGCGGGCCATACATGATGTTGTAAAGAAGATGCTTTCGTCCCCCCGGGCCGTCGAAGCACGCCGCGCCCGTGGTAACAAAAGCCCACCGCTGCGTCGGCACAGGCCAGTACTGACAGCGCCGGCAGCGTTGTAGTCGCGATCCTGCGGCTCTTCACCGAGGCGAATGCGGCGGCAGCCACCGCTGGAGCGAGAATGACCGGTGTCCACTGGACGGAGTGACGAAAATTGTTTTTATAGTGAGAGTAAAAGGCCTCGAACCCGCTGAGCAATGCGCTAACGCCGGTCACGATCGCGACCTGGGCTTGAAAACGGCCTTCGCGGATGTCTTGCGTGGAGGATAGCAGTTTGCGAGAATCTCGCGGCGGCAACAACTCGGCAAGCAACGGGGTCTTCTTCGATCTTGCGTCCCGTGGCGCGTCTTCGCGCCGCAAAAAAGACGCGATCAGTCCGAGATATGCGCTGGTGCCGAAAAGCAAGGGAGCGAATACAGGCGGACCCATAATCATGTTGGTCATGGGGAGCCGCCATCCGCCTGGCTTGCGCTGAACACCGCGAACGTGAAAGTAAAAGCCGACCGCGGCATCCATTAGGGTAGCCGCAGAGACCAGTCGAAGCAATGCGCGCGCCGCCCACCGGCTGAAGAAACCGGCGACGCCCGCCATTGCCAGCACGAAACTGAGAACTACCGGGGTGTACATCACCCGCCGGCTGTAGCTTCCGCGATAATGTTCGTACGCGACTTCCAGACCGCTCGCAATACTGGTTCCGGCGGTCAGCAGCGCGAGGCTTCGTTGGAACCGGCCTTCCCTGATGTGATTCGCGAGGATCTCCGCGTCCTTGCGGGCACGGCTTAACGCGAGCAAGGCTGGCCTGGGCATCGATTAAACGACCTCGCGAACTTTGTCCAGCGCGATCGTCTTGACGATCTTTATCGCATCCTTCTCACCGCGGACCAAAGCCTTAGCGAAATGCAGCGCCTGTTCGGTGGTTGCCTTGCCCGGCATCGGCGGCTCATTGGGATCGACCACAGCTTGGACTACGCTCGGGCCTTGGTGAGCCAACGCTTCGCCAAGAATTTGCTCAGCATCCTCCGGTCGTTCGATCGTGTAGCCCTTCGCCCCGCAGGCTTCGGCCACTTTTGCGAAGTCGATGGGTTGCAGTTCGACGCCGAACTCCGGGTTGCCCTCAAGAATCATCTGCTCCCATTTGATTTGTCCAAGAACGTTGTTCTTGATGACGATTACCGTCACCTGCAGCTTGTGCTTGACCAGCGTGGCAATCTCACCCATAAGCATGGTCAGGCCGCCATCGCCGACCACGCAGACCACCTGCCTTCCCGGATGCGCCACAGCGGCTCCGATGCTGTAGGGCAGGCCGTTAGCCATGGTCGCCAGCGAACCCGAAAGTGAGAACTGCATGGTGCCGCGAATTTCGACGTAACGCGCGGTCCAGGTGGCGATGGTTCCGCTATCGGAAGAAACAATTGCGTCGTCGTTGAGAAGCTTGTTGAGCGTATGCGTAACCACCTGGGGCTTCATCGGCATATCCTTACGAGTCCCACGCTCTTCCATCAGGTCGTTCCAACTCTTCATGCGTTCCTGCGATTTCTTGAGAAAGTCATGGTTCTTTTTCTCTAACAAGGGAAGAAGCGCAGTGAGAATCGTTTTCGCATCGCCTACTAGACCGACATCCACCGGGTGCCGAAGACCAACGCGGGTGGGATCGATTTCAATCTGCACGCACTTGGCCTGTCCCGGCTTGGGCAGAAATTCCATGTAGGGATAGCTGGTGCCGATCATGATCAACGTGTCGCAATCTTGCATGGCATCTACGGATGGAGCCGTGCCCAGAAGGCCGATTCCGCCCGTGGTGTAAGGGCTGCGATCTGGCAGGACCGCCTTACCGAGCAAAGCTTTGACGACCGGGCCACCGACCGTGCCAGCAAGCTGGGTGACTTCGTCGCGGCAGGCTAACGCGCCCCGTCCGACAAAAACCGTAACTTTTTTCCCGGCATTAATGATGTCGGCGGCGTTGCGCAAAAGTATGTCGGATGGCTTGGCGGTTGACGGGAGACTCCAGTCCGCGCTGTGGTGCGCGACGTTAGCGCTGCTGCGATGTTTGTCGCTCACCTCCCACTCCTGAATGTCTTTCGGAATGCAGATGTGCGCGACACCGTGGCGAGCATATGCGGTGCGCACGGCCATATCGACCACATTGACCGCGTGAGCAGGCCCCATCACCCGTTCGTTAAATACCGACACATCCATGAACAGCTTGTCGAGATCGACGTCCTGCTGGTAATCCATGCCGATCAGGTCATGAAAGGTGTGCCCGGTAATAGCGAGAACGGGCTGAAGGTCGCACTTTGCATCGTATAGACCGTTCAGAAGATGCACGCCGCCGGGACCCGAGGTAGCGCAGCAAACACCAATGCGTCCCGTATATTTGGCGTAGCCGACGGCCGCGAATGCCGCGGCCTCCTCATGGCGCACCTGGATGAACTTCAACTTATCTTTATGAGTTCTTAGAGCCTCGAAGAACCCGTCCACTCCATCGCCGGGAAAGCCAAAAATCGTGTCGACTCCCCATTCGATCAACCGCTCAACAATCAGGTCAGATACTTGCATGGCCATAAATTCATCCTTCCATTCGGTAGCATTCAGTTGCGGCGGTTTGAAGATCGTCTGAGCCAGTTTTCCTAACTTTAGACGCGATACGCGGCAACATCTTTCTCCTTCAGTTCGAGACCATGCCCGGGACGGGTCAAATTCGGCTTCATCAGTCCGTCTCGCGGTTCGCAAAAGCCATCAAAAAACATTCTCTCGATGCGGGTATGGTCGTGAAAAAATTCCATATGAATGGCGCGTGGCACTGCGCAGCAAACGTGCAAATGCATGCTCGGGCCGCAGTGCGACGACAAAGGCAAATTGGATGCCCAACAAAGTGCAGCTACATCCATAAAGCCGGTGATGCCACCACAACGGGTTGCGTCCGCTTGCAGAACGTTCACTGCCGAGGCATCAATCATTCGCTTGAAATACCAGGCGTTGTAGCCGTATTCGCCGGCCGCGATATCCATACCGATGGGAGCGCGGGAACGCACATTCTTCAAACCTGGGAGATTGTCGGAACTGACCGGCTCTTCGAACCATCGGACACGCTGTTCAGCGAATTCGTACGCCAGACGAAGCGCCTGTTGCACGGTGTAAGCGCCATTCGCGTCCACAAAAAGCTCGCACTCATCGCCGATCGCCTGCCGGGCTGCTTTGACTCGGCGCGGATCGTCCATCGGCTTGCTGCCAACTTTCATCTTCACCCGCGTGAATCCTCGCTCCGCCCAGCCGCCCAGTTGACGTTGCAATTGCTCGTCGCTGTAGGTTGTGAAACCACCGCTCCCATAGACTGGAATCCCGTCGCGTACCCTTCCAAGAAGATTGACCAGAGGCACATCGAGCAAACGGGCTTTCAGGTCCCAGAGGGCATTGTCGATCGCGGCGGCGGCCATTCTGGTGATGCCCGTTTCGCCCAGGTTGCGAACGTGACAATACATGTCTTGGAGAATGGCGGCGTGGGCGAACACATCCCGGCCTGCAACCACTTGCTGCAAGAGCGTCTGCGCCAACTTTGCCGTCGATTCATCCGCGTAGGTATAGCCAAGCCCCGAAATTCCGCCGGATTTGACTTGAACTAGCACCATGGTTGTACTGTCCCAAGCGTAACTACCATCCGCCTCTGGCGCGTCGGTCGGAACAGTAAATACCTCCAGGCTGCTTCCAGTTATCTTCGATCCAATATGGGAACCGATCTGGGATCTGGCTTTGCGTCCTGCATCTGATTCCGTCTCGCATTTTGCGTAGTCGATCAAAATAGCCTCAAAATTCTGTTAAGACGTCCACTCCGTCGGCGGTGACTGCCGCAATATCACAATGCCGCATGCCTCCGTATCCGTCGAAATAGGCGGCTGGCTCAACATTGAAGGTCATTCCGACTTCCAGTACGTCGGGAGATTTGGGATGAATCCTGGGAAGCGCATTACCATTTGCAGCGGCGAATCCCACGCCGTGGCCCGTCGGATGTTTGAATGCATCGCCGAAGCCGTTTGCCGTCATGACCCTTCGCGCTGCGGCATCTACGTCGCGCGCCAAAACCCCGGGGCGGGTCACTTGCAAGGCTGCGCTTCTTGCTTCCCTAATCGCCGACTGCATTGCATTCTGCCGTTCGGTGGACGCGCCCGCCGTATAAGTCCGGGTGATGTCGGTCCAATACCCGTCGGCGCAAGTGTTGGCATGGATCATCACCAGATCGCCCTCTGCGATTTTGCGCTGCCGGGTACGAGCGTAAGCTGCCGACGCCTTGGCGGAGTTGGGGCCGGACATGCAGAAAAAAAAGCCGTAACTGCGCTGGACCCGCTCGGCCTTGGTTGAGCTTTGAAACGCCGCCTGAAGGTCGGCGGCCACTTCAGTCTCGCGCTTTCCCGCCTTAATCAGTTCCGCGGCCTGTGCAAATCCAGAAGCGGCAATCCCGGAAGCCAACCGCATGACATCCAATTCCGTGGGAGTTTTGCTGGCTTTCATTCGCTCCAGGATTTCGGAGCACGGCACGAATGTCGCATTGGGTAACATCCGCCGGAGGATCTCCGGCAAAGACAAATGAAAGTCCGCGCAGGTGGCATAGCTCGCAGGTTGCATGCCTTGAACAGTCTGAATTCCAACCCTTGCCCGCGAGAGTCCGAGCCGCGCAGTCAGCGAACCCAGCGGATCAGCCAATGCATCAATTGGCATAATGATTCGATTGAGTTCCGAGGGTTTGTACGGCAAGAGGGTTGCCGCCGAACTTTGTTCAGCGAGTTCGACTTCATCCTCGGGCAAAATTACGCAGGCTTCGCCTTCCGCCAAAACCAGGGCCACACTAGTTCCCATCACCGGCCAGTAGCCGGTCAGAAGCAGCACTTCACTGGGCGAAGTGCAAATTACCGCATCGATACCGGATTTCAGGAGGCTAGCCGTGATTCGTGTTCTGCGCTCAGAATCCATCACAACTGGCACACACGGAGCGCGCTTTCCAACTCCTGCTCCGTCATGCTGACTACCGGTCGCGTAGATGCCTGGCAGGATCGCATTGCAAAAATCACCAATCGTACTCATCGCGCGGCGTTGCCTCATCCAAATCGCGCGAATGCCATTCGCGGGTAAGTTGATTTTGAGATTCTCCTGGATCGGTAGAGGTTGCCGATATGGAGAATGATTCGATTTCAACCAGGCAACGCCCGTTCGACTCATACCCGATTTGATAAACGGCGATGCTGACTGCTTTACCTACGCGTCGATGGTGTCTCTGCGATAAAAAAGAAATTGCGATTCGCAACGAAACTCGAAATGAAACCACCTGACCTTATCCGGCAACTAAGAGGGACGGGCTGAAATCGAGGCTGCCGATCGCGCAATAGGCAGCAGTCATCAGTTCTGCATGAAGGGCTGAATGTCGGACCACAAAGCGAAGCAAGGATCGACCACTAAGGCGAAACGAATTGCGGGCCATACGAAAACTTCAACCTTTAAGCCAAAAGGATCGCTGGGTCGGCCCACTAACATAGCAAATGCGGTCGTTATTAAGGATCAAGACCTCTTCGTCCTTTGTCAAAACGATGGAAGCATTCCCTTGGAGAACCAGCAGGGGTTCGGCGTCTACTACCACGATTGCAGATTTCTAGATGGATACGAACTAACCATTGGAAACACTCGCCTCAACGCCCTGGTCAGCAATTCTGAGCATGGGTATATGGCGGAGTTCGAACTCACCAACCGCGACCTCAACACCCCGGGGAATGCTCCGATAAAGAAGCAAAGTGTAGGAGTCCGCTGGCAAAGAATGATTCAGGCTTCCAAACTCTCGGTGCAGGACATCATTACCTGTACAAATTTTACGATCGAACCGTTGCATTTAGCTTTATCGTTCGTCTTTGCGGCGAATTTCGAAGATATTTTCCAGATCCGCGGATTTCACCCTACCAAGAGCGGACGAAGAAAATCCCCGGTTTGGCATCGCGATGCGCTGTTTTTTGGGTACGCCGGCGCGGATGGGTTGCAGCGCAGCGTCAGCATTAGAATTTCGCCACATCCGACGGGCCGTCATCATAGTGGCGCAGACGTTTCACTATGCGTGCCACCTCACAAGAGTGCGACAGTCCACTTGAGCATCCGGCTGACCGAGTCAAGTGGAAAAAAGCCGGCTATCGCTATCCCCATTTCTTCGCAAAGCGCCGTTACCCTACGCAAACAACTGCATCAGGGTGCAGAGGAGTGGTTCCGCGGCCACTGTCACGTGGAAAGCAGTAATCCTCGATTGAATCGTGTGTTCGAGGGGTCGATCCGCGATCTTGGTTCTCTGCGAAGCTTCCTCGATGGGGAAGAATATTTTGCCGCTGGCCTGCCCTGGTACGGCACGCTGTTCGGAAGGGACAGCATTCTCTCGGCGCTTCAAACCGTCGCATTCCGTCCCAAGATTTCTGAGCAGACCTTGCGCTTGCTGGCGAGATACCAGGGAAAAGAGACCAACGACTGGCGTGATGAACAGCCCGGGAAGATCATGCACGAACTACGGGTCGGAGAACTGGCTCACCTGAACGAGATTCCACAGACTCCATATTACGGGTCGGTCGATTCGACGCCGCTGTTTCTGATCCTGATGGCCCGGTATGCGAACTGGACGGGAGATTTGTCTCTGTTCCAACAGCTTCGGCCCTCAATCGACAGCGCTTTGGACTGGATCAATCGCTACGGCGACATCACCGGCCATGGCTTTCTCCAATACAGCTCGAAATCGAATCATGGGTTGGGCAACCAGGGCTGGAAAGACTCCGGAGATTCGATTGTCAACGCAGACGGTACCCTGGCAGCGCCGCCCATTGCTCTAGTGGAAGTACAGGGCTACGTTTACTTGGCCAAACGTTCGATAGCGGAACTCTATGAACGCTCAGGCGACTCCGATGCCGCGCGGCGTCTGCGCGCCGAAGCTCATGAACTGAAGTCGCGTTTTGAACGGGACTTTTGGCTCGAAGGCAAGAAAACCTATGCCCTTGCGCTGCAAGCTGGAATGAAACCCGCGGCAGTTGTGTCTTCCAACGCCGGGCAGGCTCTATGGTCGGGAATAGCGCGGCCCGATCGTGCAAGAAGGACGGTCGAGCACTTGATGTCCGAGGCGATGTTCAACGGATGGGGAGTCCGGACGCTTTCGAGCGAAGAACGACGATTTAACCCGGTCGGATACCATCTGGGAACGGTGTGGCCCCATGACAATTCCATCATTGCCGCGGGTATGAGGAGATATGGTTGCGATCAGGAAGCCTGTGCGATTTTGGATGGTATCGTTTGCGCCTCCGAGCATTTTGAACACTTCCGACTCCCCGAAGTATTTGCCGGATTTTCGCGGAAGCAGTTCCCTATTCCCGTGCGGTATCCCGTGGCCTGTCATCCGCAGGCCTGGGCTGCCGGTTCAGTGCCGTTCCTCATCGAATCGTTACTAGGACTTGTGCCGAGAGGCTTTGAAGGCCGTTTGGAAATCGTTCGTCCAGTGCTGCCGTCGCTGGTAAACCACTTGGAACTGAAGAGGCTGCAAGTTGGAAAAGGCTCGGCAGACATCAGGTTTGAGAGAAGGCCGGACGGATTGGTTGACACGCATGTAATGCGAGTTCATGGGCGGCTTGAGGTCGAAGTGAGCGGCGGGCATGACGAGCCCGCGCAGATCACTCAAGGGCCGTAAGGTTTCCCCGAAATAAATTGAGAGGAGAGCAGTCTTGAAAAACGAAGTCGTAGTTGTTACTGGAGCTTCTGCCGGTTTGGGTCGTGCTATTGCCCGTCATTTCGGAAGCCACGGCGCCAGCGTAGGTTTGCTGGCGCGCGGTGTCGAAGGTCTGGAGGGCGCAAAGCGGGAGATTGAAGCGGTGGGTGGAAAGGGATTAGTTTTGCCCACCGATGTAGCGGATGCCGATGCCGTGGAAACCGCCGCCGCCGCAGTTGAGCGGGAATTCGGCCCAATCGATATCTGGATTAACAACGCGATGGCATCGGTTTTCTCTCCCGTAAACGAAATGGAACCACAGGAGTACAAGCGCGTCACAGAAGTAACTTACCTCGGCGTGGTGTATGGCACGCTGTGCGCGCTGAAGCGGATGCTGCCCAGGGATCGGGGCATGATTGTGCAAATCGGATCCGCCCTTGCCTATCGCAGTATTCCGTTGCAGTCGGCTTACTGCGCGGGTAAACACGCCATCGCGGGATTTACCGATTCGCTTCGTTGTGAACTCATTCACGATCACAGCAAGGTCCGTGTCACGATGGTGCAGATGCCGGCTCTCAACACTCCTCAATTCGGTTGGGTCAAGAGCCGCCTCAAGTACAAAGCGCAACCGGTGCCGCCGATCTTCCAACCCGAGGTGGGCGCCAGAGCCGTCTACTGGGCAGCGCATCACAACCGCAGGGAAATCTACGTCGGCACGCCGACTGTGGAAGCAATTGTCGGCAACAAAATTGCCCCAGGTTTATTGGACCATTATCTCGGAAAGACTGGTTTCGATTCCCAACAAACCAATGAACCGGAGGATCCGAATCGTCCAAATAATCTCTGGTCGCCAGTGCCCGGAGACCACGGAGCGCACGGAGCGTTTGACAACAGGGCGCATGCGCGGAGCTATGAGCAATGGACCTTCAGAAATCGCGAGTGGATTACGGCTGCGATGGGCTGCATAGCAACGGCTACGGGATGTTACTTCGGCTGGCGTGCCCGGCATGCGAACCGCACATGGAAAGCCAAAGCCGTTCGCCGGGTACGACGCGCAGCATAAGGAACGCTATTAATCGTCAAAAGAATCTCAACCAGCTTTCGCGGGGCTCGGCGCGAGCTGACGGCAAACCAGATCGGTGGTCAGGCCGAAAGCCAGGTGCCCTCCCAAGGCTTCCATCTTTTGCCTTGCGGTGTAGTCATTTCTATTGAGCACTCCCAGCGCCGGCAGCAGAAACTCGTTTCCGGCCAGCCATACAGCGGCGCCAAAAATAACGCCAGGCCATCGCGACGTCACTTTTAATGGGAGAGCAACCATTCCGTACACAGCACCGGCAGTCGCGCCAGTCGAGTAGTGCACCAGAGCAGCGCCGATCTTAAGTTCTTCCGGCCACAGGGCTCGGCCCAAAATCCGCATCCCGCACCGCTCGGCGATTCTGCTGGCTGCATCCCATTCTTGTGCATCGTAAGGCAGAAGCTGGGAACTCAATCCCCCACCTTTAGGCAACATCTTCCTGAAGTTCGCCATTACCCATGCTCCCGCGAGCCCTCCAGCGATACCGCCCAACACTCCCAATCCCAGCATCGGCGACTTCACTCCACCCTGTCGTCCAGTTAATTCTTTCTGTTTCGACTGCATTCCTCTTGGATGCAGTTAAGCTCCTGCTTGTGGAATAAAATGCCAAGCTATCGAAAACAATACGCGCAAATCAGGCCAAAGGTCGCCAGGCCGAAAGTCAGGAAAGCGATGTAGTCGCCGATATGCCCGCTGTGTAATCGGTGCAGGACATGGGCGGGTTTGGCAAAACAGGCAGCACTGATGTAACCGCGCGGGCCAAAGCAGCGCCTCTGCGGCAACGCACCAGGCGAAGCGTTACGGAATTCGCTCGCGTCAGACCTTTCGAGTTGCACTCGTATCCTGGGCAGTCCCACAATGTCATATGTGCTGGATGCAATGCCAATCTGCGCCGCATCGAGGGCGCTAAGAATGTCCCGGCTCATCGCGTCTTTCAAGGCCCGCACGCCATGCGTTTCAGCGATGAAGCGCACCGTCAACTCCAGCCAATTATCGGTAAGCCGCCAGAAAACTTGTGGCTTTACATCCGGAGTGCCGATGAAGTAACGGCGTTCCAACTCTTTTAAGGCTTCCTCGCCGATCTCGCGAGTCTTCAGGGTATGGCGGTCGGCTACGTCGAGTAAAATCTGTTCCGCTCGCTTTCTATCGTCTTTATAGGAAAGCGGCAGCCGCATTTCCTCCCACACGTAGGGGAACTCCCGCGTGTAATTGAAGATCGGCTCGTCGAATACCGTGGAATTTGAAACGGTCACGATGCGCCCCGTGTACTGTCGAGCGCGAACCCACATCGCCGGGTCGGCATCCTGGACATCGGGCGGTTCTTCTGAGGCTTGTTACGGAATTCACTCCCGAAATCGGCGCACCGCCTTGGGATTATGCGGGTTTTCATCGCAGCTTGGATGCCTCTCACGCCGCTTAGAGATGGCAAGAGATTGGGGCGGCCGGATGCCGACCAGACGCTCTCGCGAGTTCAGATTGATAAGAGATTCATAGTTGGCTGAGTTTTTCTCATCCCGGTCGCAATTTTATGAGATGCCGATGTCGTTATCCGATAGAAACAACCTCGCCACGGAAGTGGCGGAGTTTGCGGTCCGGTTGCCGCACTTCTCGCCGATCGGACTTCACCCGATTGTTCTCCGCGCCGCCTCCGTGTGCGTCTATAGATCCATATCGAAGCTGGGCAGAATCATACCGCATGGGGGCGTGGCCAGGCATGGCCGCAGCAGGGTTACAATTTCCGCATCCGGAAATACAGCACGCCCGGAGATTCATCCCAAGAATTGAGGTGCACAATGCAACAGAATCTGGAAGTCACCCTGGCGCTTCTCACCCGCACCCCAGCCGCGCTCAATGCCTTGCTGCGGGATTTGCCGGAAGATTGGACTCATCGCAATGAAGGCGAAAATACCTGGACCGTCTTCGACGTCATGGTTCACCTCATTCATTCTGAGCGGACGAACTGGATGCCGCGCATCAATAGACTCTTTCAACTTGGCGAAACTCGGCCCTTCGATCAGTTTGACCGGCGAGGCTACATGCAGGAGAGTCAAGGTAAGCCCCTGCCGGAATTGCTGGACGAATTTGCCCATCTGCGCGGCGAAAGCCTGCGCGAGCTGAGCGCTCTAAATTTGCGGGAAGGCGATATGGAGCGGCGCGGGCAGCACCCCGCGCTTGGAGCGGTGACGCTGGCCCAACTACTGGCCACATGGGCGGCGCACGATTTGACCCATCTGCATCAGATTTCTCGCGTTATGGCTCACCAATATCGTGGGGCGGTCGGCCCCTGGATCAAGTACATCGGAGTCATGCATTGCGCCGGCCACGGGGCATAGATGTAGACAGATCGCATGAAAGGCGTGCTCTGGGACCGACGGGACCTGACAATCTATCCCGATCTAAGCGAGACCCGCGTGAATCCCCAGCCCTTCGGCGACCTTGCGGAGTCGCTTATCTTTTGTCCACAAAAGCGTTGGCGGAGGGAGAAAGATCAAGGCGATCAGGTGTTCGTCGATAAGACCGATGCCGAGGCCGTACAACCGGCGCGCCTCGATCATCGTTCGAACCTCACTGAGCTGCGCCACTCGCACCTGCGGTAACTGGTCAAGGAGTGCCAGCGTCGGGCCGCGCTGCTGTAAAGGGCCCAACGCAAGCTCCGCAATGATGAAGGGATGGGTCACGATGCGCGCCTGGTCGAGCGGCCTACGCGTTTCCCGGTTGCCGGCACGAAGGTGGTCAATCCAAACCGACGTGTCCGCGAGAATCAACTCGCACGTATCCTTCGCCGCGGGATATTTTTCAGGCCGGGCATGGCGCCTCCCATGGAGGCCAAGCGGCGAGCGCTCTCCCGTTCGATGAGGGCCTTGAGCGCCTCTCGCACCAGCACGGTCTTTTCTTCGACCCCGGTAAACGCCTGGGCCATGCGGACGAGATCGTCGTCAAGGGCAAGCGTGGTTCTCATAAGAAAGTCCAGGCACTGGTTATATCATCAAGTGATCCCAAATTCTGTGCGTTACGATTTTGAGCGAGGGATCTTATTTTCCGGATGCAAGCCCCCGTCCTTTACTTTTCCCGCTTCTCTTCCTACCCTATTGATTCCCGGTGCCCACTTACTTCACCGCCGAGCTCTTCCGCTTTCTCGCCCGCTTAAAGCGCAACAATAATCGTGAATGGTTCCTGGCCCATCAGGCGGAATACGAAACCTGCGTACGCCAGCCGGCTTTGCGTTTTATCACGGAGTTCGCCGCGCCCTTATACCAATTCGCGCCGCATTTTGTCGCCGATCCCCGGCCATCGCGCGGCTCTCTGTTTCGCATCTACCGCGACACCCGCTTTTCGCATGACAAGCGTCCCTACAAGACGCATCTTGCCATGCGATTCTCCCATTCCGGCAAGGACGTTCACTCCCCCGGCTTCTATCTTCATCTTGAAGCCGGTGGCTGTTTCGCCGCGTCCGGCCTGTGGCATCCTGGGCCACCGACTTTGCTCAAAGTGCGCCAGGCCATCGTCTCGCAGCCCAAAGAATGGCGCGCGGTGCGTAAACTCCTAAACTGGGACGATGCCCGCAAGCTCCGGCGCGCCCCGCGCGGTTTCCTCGCCGACCACGAATTCGTGGAAGATCTCAAGCTCCGCGATCTCGGCACCGCCGTAAATCTCAGTGAACAACAAGTCTGCAGCCCGAAATTCATGTCCATCTTCACCGATGCCTGCCGCAAAATGTCTCCTATGGCCGTATTTCTTTGCAGCGCAGTCGGGTTGAAATTCTAGGCCGGCAAGAACTAAGTGATCCTTTCCACAGTTGATACTTCCGTGCGGAAAGGTCGGCCACCCGCGTGCTTCTATCGTTATCCTTGAACGATGCGTGAATTTCTCCAATTGCTGCGGTTGAATCGCAACTACCGCTACACCTGGATGGGACAGATGGTCAGCGAAATTGGAGACCATTTCAATAACATTGCCGTCTTTGCCCTGGCGCTCGCGCTCACGCGGTCAGGAATAGTAATCACCGGCATCATGCTGGCCCGGGCTATCCCCGCAATGACGGTGGGACCACTGGCTGGGGTGCTGCTCGATCGCTTCGACCGCAAGCGCATCATGATCGCGAGCGACCTGATGCGTGCGGTGGTCGCGCTGGGGTTCATTTTGACGATCACCCATCGCCACATCTGGGTGCTTTACGTGTTCAGCGCATTGCTCATGGTGGCTTCGCCGTTTTTTACAGCTGGGCGATCCGCCATTCTCCCCACCATTGCCAACAGTGATGAATTGCACACCGCAAATTCCCTGACGCAGACCACGCAGTGGATGACGCAGACGGTTGGCGCATTTCTGGGCGCGACGGTGGTTGCCATCGGATACCGTTGGGCATTTGTGTTCAATGCGCTCTCATTCCTGTTTTCCGCGTGGGCCATCTCCAACCTGCGAGCGCCCAAGGGAACGGCGTTCGGGGTCGAACGCAAAGAGGTCGAGGGCAAGAAAAAAGATCTGACCGAAGCCGTGGTCATGCGCCCCTGGCATGAATACCGGGAAGGCTTGAGCTACTTACTCTCGGTCCCGCTGATGCTGGCCATTGTGCTTTTGTCGGTTGGATGGGCGACCGGAGGCGGCGCGGCGCAGATCCTGTTCTCGTTGTTTGGCGAACTCGTTTTCAATGCCGGCGCGGCAGGCATCGGCGCGCTTTGGGGATGCGCCGGATTGGGCCTGCTGATCGGCGGCCTGATCGGCAATTGGATCGGCAAGCGGCTTTCCTTCGATGGCTACAAGCTGACCGTCTTCATCGATTACATTGTGCATGGCGGAGCCTATGTGATCTTCAGCCGCATGCAGCGCTTTGACCTTGCCTTGGTGTTCATCGCTCTGTCGCGCACCAGCATTTCAGTGAATTCGGTGCTGAACTATTCCTATCTGCTGCGCACCGTGTCCGACCAGTACCGCGGCCGCGTCTTCGCCACCATGGAGACGCTTACCTGGACCACGATGATGCTCTCCATGATGGGAGCAGGCATCGCCTCAACCCATTACAGCCCGCGCACCATCGGAACCGTCGCCGGTCTGCTGAGCTCGACCACCGCAATCTTCTGGGGTTGGGCGAACTGGACCGGACGGTTACCTTTGCCAGAAGCCGCCGGCATTGACGTGAGAGACATTGAGGTGCACGGCGACCCGGTGACTTAAGAAACGCTCACAGGAGTATTTCCCACAATTCCTCGCCCTTTTTCGAGCGGGATACCCCATCCTTGCGCGTTGTTTGCGCAAGGGTGGGATTCCACGATCCCCGTCTGACGGAATTTTGAATCTCCTGCGCGAACGAGAAGTTGGGCCCTTAACACCACGACGTTACCCGGAACCGCACGGGGCATCCGGAAACACTAAACCTAATCCCTGTGCAGAACCTCCTCCGATCGAATCAAGATCAGCGATCATTTCCGCAGGAAGTTGCAGCGTTGCCGCCTTAAAATTCTCTCGAAGATGATGGATGGACGACTGTCCCGGGAATCAACAGCATGTTTCCCGCCCGCTGAAGCAGCCACGCCAGCGCAACCTGCATGGGCGCGCGCCCGAGCGTCGCTGCCGCCGCATCCAGCGCCGAAGACTGCAACGGAGCGAAGCCTCCAATACATGCCAAACTTCCTAACCCTGCTTATATTGACGGTTCAGCTTGCGAAATATTGCATGCGTTCGAGGTCGGAAATCAGCCCGGGTCCGGCCGGAAACCATCCCAGCCCCTCCTGCGTCAGCTTGCTCGACGCCGGCATGTCGAGAGCAATAAACGAAGCGAGCCATCCGAAGTGGTCGACCGCCTCCTTGGGAGACAGGGCAACCGCGGGCACCTTCAAGCCTCATGTTTGATCCTTGGGCGCGGCCTTCGTCCCTCGGGTTGGATGGCAGCAAAGGTGTCTCCGCCGAAAAATCTTCCGGCAGCGCCAGGCCGCTAACGCCGATAGAAACACTGAATCTTGAGCACCCAGCGATTTTCGAAGAACCCTAATTCGCCGCGAGTTTCGCTTATCGAAACGTTTGCGCGATTTTCCACTGACAAGTTACCCTAGGAGCATCATCGACTCTCGCCTGCTGGTGTTTCGAGAGCGCTTTTCTCCGATGCGCAGAGGACATTACTCATGAGAGTCGCGCCGAGCAATCTTATGCCAGACGAAACGGTTCAGTTTCATCTTAGCGATGGTCAGCTTCAACATTTCCGCGACGAAGGTTACCTGGTCGTCGAAAATCTCTTTACCAATTCTGACTTGCAGCCGGTCATCGATGAGGTCAGCGCCGACCTCGACCAGCGCTGCCGCGAAGCAGTCGCCAGCGGCCAGCTTTCACGAGCATATGACGAGTTCGACTTCGAGCATCGTCTCGCTCATGTGGACGCCGAGAACACGAACATCTCAAAATCGATGTGGGATACCAAGCTGGTCCTGCCAAGTTTCTTCAACCTCATGACCAATTCGAAGCTGCTCGATGTCGCCGAGAAGTTATGCGGCCCGGAGTTGATAGCCTCGAGTGTCTATCGCCTGCGGCCGAAGGTGCCAAGCCATGCCTGGAGTCCGGTCCCGTGGCATCAGGATTCAGGTTACTTTGAAGCTTATTGTGATCTCGGTCTAATTCTCACGGTCTGGCTACCGCTGGTCGATGCCACCGAAGAGCGCGGCTGCCTGTGGGTTATGCCGCGTATGCATAAGGGCGGGCTCTTTTTTCACACTCCGGACGCCATGGCGCATTACCTCGCTATCCCCGACGAAGAGTTCGGCGGATGCAAACCCGTATGCACTCCGGTACCGAAGGGAGGAGTACTCCTGCTGACCAATCGCACTCCGCACGCCAGCTTCGAAAATAAAACCGACATCGTACGCTGGAGCATGGATTTGCGTTATCAAAGCGCCGCGCTCCCCACCAATGCCAACATTACGCGCCTGCCGGGAGAGGCCAAAAGCTCGCCGGCAGTCGGCGTGCCCCTGGCCTGCAATCCTCCCGAGCCGGATTTCCTGGTGCGCAGCCGCCGCGTCCCAATCAGGTGATGAGGACGCGGGCACATTCATCGCCCTGCGCAAGAACCACATCTATCAGAAGGCCACTGACCGCTGGGGGTACTCGGTGGCCGAACGCAAAGACCCTCTAGGTAACCCGTACAAGATGCCGGCTCGTCAGTGAGCATGTTGCCAAATGACTTCGGGATGCAGAAAGCCCCCTACTGTCCCTCGGCCAGCTCCCGGACCCAGATATTCCGGTAACGGACCGGGTGTCCATGATCCTGCAGGCGCAACGGCAGTTTTTCCGGTACCACATCATATTTCAGCGGCTCGTATCCCGTTTTTCCTTCGATCTCTACGTTGTCCTGTACCAGCACTCCATTTTGCAGGACGGTCACGCGAGCCTTGCGCGTCACCGCGCCATTCGCGTCGAACCGCGGGCCGTGGAAAATAATTTCATAAGTCTGCCATTCGCCCGGTGGCCGCGAAGCATTCACCTGCGGAGGATACTGCCCGTATACGGCTCCGGCTTGCCCATCCGCGTAGGTTACGCTGTTGTACGAGTCCAGCACCTGAATCTCATACTGCCCCATGATGATGACGCCGCTGTTGCCTCGGTCCTGATCCTTGCCCACGGCCGGCGAGGGTTCCCAGAATTCGACGTGCAATTGCATATCACCGAAGGGCTGCCGCGAAATTAGAAAGCCCGTATGCGGCACGCACTGCACATAACCATTTTCGATCTTCCATTTTGAGGGTTGGCCATTGATGTCGACCCACTGGGAAAGGTCCTTGCCGTCAAACAGGACAATCGCGTCCGAGGGCGGCCGCCCGGCCGCATCTTCGGTGCTCGCGGTGCCGGGAGTAATCACGGGTGGCAGCGGGCGGCTGCGATCGTTCATCTTCCAGCGTGGGTCAACCTGCGCAGGGGACATCTGGGAAATGCAAAGAACGACGGCGATCATCATTCCGGAGAAAAATCTTGCAGTCATCTTCATATGTCAGTTCACCTTTTATGTGGCAATTTACCCGCTTGCTACGATACACGCTTCCAACCGCGCCCGCGCCTGTACTCTTACCCTTGATTGATCATAAACGTGGACATCTGCTCCAGAAAGGCTTTCAGCAATTCTTCCGCTTCGCCAGGAAGAGCCGCCTCCGCGAACGCCTGGTTCATGAGCTGCATCCAACGGTCGCGCGCCGCCTGGTTGATACGAAAGGGCCTGTGCCTTACCCGCAATCGAGGATGTCCGCGCTGCTCAATATACCTCTGCGGGCCCCCAAAGCGATACACCAGAAAATCGCGCAGCCTTTGCTCGGCGCCGGCGAGATCGTCTTGCGGATACATGGGACCGAGAATGTCGTCTTGCGAACCTGACGATAGAAGGCTTCCACCAGCCGCGAAAAGCCTCCCTCCCCAACGAGAGAAAATATCAGGTCCTCGTTCATAGAATTTCAGTCATAAAATAGCCGGCTCCAGTTTAACGCGCCCGCTTGCGTATCCGTCGCGGACCTTCTCCACTCTTGCACCCCCGCACATTTCGACCGCTCATACTTCCGGCATCATTTCTCCGCTATCATGGATGCCAGACCCTCCGAGGAGATCATGGCCGCCCTGATCGACGCAATCGAAGTGAAACGCAAGATGTTTTTTGAGTTTGAAAACGTTCCCTACCTGTGCCTGGAAGCGGTGGTGAACACGCCTACGGCGCGTGGCGGCCAGACACTGGTGCGCATAAAGATGCGCAACCTGCTTACCAACGCGGTCTTTGAGAAATCATTCCGGGCGGGCGACAAGTTCAAAGAGCCCGACCTGCAGTCGGTTCCAGCCTCCTACCTCTACAGCGACGCGGATGGCTCTCATTTTCTCGATCAGGAAAGCTATGAAACTCTCACGCTTACCCGGGAAATGGTCGCCGACGCGCTGGATTTCCTGGTCGAAGGCGCCATCATCGAATTACGCAAATTCAATGGCAATCCCATTGGACTGGATCTTCCAATCTTCGTCGAACTGAATGTCGCCCACACGGAGCCGGGGATCAAGGGCGACTCTTCGAGCGGCAGCGTGACTAAGCCCGCGACCCTCGAGACCGGCCTGGAGGTTCGCGTTCCGCTTTTCATCCGCCAGGGTGAAAAAGTAAAAGTATCTACTGAGACTCGCGAATTTGCTGGACGGGCGTAGATTACTTTTAGTGATAGAAATCCGGATCGTCCGAAGCATCCTCAGCTCGCTCCGCCGGAGATAACGTCAACCGAAGCGAAGCCATGAACGGCGTTTGCCGTCCGACGCCGTCAAACATCAAAACCGGAATGTCAGGCTTTAGCGCTTTCATTTTAAATCGTATCGAACATTCCCGAGGCCCATTTGGTTCCTCACTTCAGGCTAAGTAACCCTGCATTTCTTGGGATTCTTTTCTCAAGTTAAGACTGATTACCCCCAGCGCTAAAGTTACCTCGTCCCTGTTACTTCTTGTCTTTTTCTCAGTTGCCCGGCGGAGGTAAAATGTTTGCGCTGGGAGTTTCGGGTGCGACCCGGAGATTCATATGAATAGCCAAACCCGCGTCGCTTCAGCTGGCAAGAACTCTATCGCAATGCGGCGATTGAAACCTAATAAGGATCTGTTGCGAATCCGCATAAACCAGGCCCGCGAGGCCCTCCATGGGAGCTTGCACGAGGTCCCTCCTGGCTCTCGGAGCAATGACCGGAAAGAAATGGGGAGAGCGCTCCATGCACTGCACGTCCTGTGGATTGAGCGCTGTCAATTCACGGGCGGCAACAATGCGTAAATGTGGTCGAGCAATTCGCCCACTTTTGATTTTGGAATGACCGCATCCACGCCGGAGGCAATCGCAATATCCGCGAGTAATTCGCTGCTCACATTGGTGAACAACAGCAGCGGAGTCGCGGGCGACCGCCGTTTCAACTTCCGCGCCGCCTGGATGCCATTCATCTCCGGCATCGCTAGGTCGAGAATTACCAGGTCAGGATGAAGATCCTCCGCCTTCTGCAAAGTCTCACGGCCGTTCTCCGCCTCGCCAATCACCGCATATTGATCTTGATTTTCCAGGAATGACCGCAGCGCGCCGCGGAGTACGGCGCTGTCGTCGCAAATGAGAATGTTTCTTACCATGCGGGCCTGCGCAAACGTAGGCTCGGCGTTGCTAGCAGAGCGAATCACTTTGCCCCTGATCATCAATCTCTACCAGA
>CAWIAH010000008.1:5000-40600 GCA_963834075.1 uncultured Acidobacteriaceae bacterium | reverse complement strand
TGCTCGCTCGTATCGAGAGGAGAAAAATAAAGTGCGGATCATCAAATTAATCTTACTCCTGGCAGTTCTAGCTGCTGTTCCCGTGTTTGCTCAAGATCAAAATCCCCCGCCCCCTCCAACGCGCCCTCCAGCCGAGATCGACCGGCTTGTTGCGCGCATCGCGCTTTATCCCGATCCGCTTGTGGCGCAGATTCTCGCGGGCGCCACCTATCCCGACCAGATTCCTGACGCGGCGAAGTGGGCCGATCAGCATCATTACCTCACCGGAAAGGCCCTGGCCGACGCGATTCAGGGAGATCAGCTTCCGTGGGATCCCAGCGTTCAGGCGCTGCTGCCGTTTCCATCCGTGCTGGAAATGATGGCCGGCGATATGAACTGGACGACCGATCTCGGAAACGCTTTCCTGGCCCAGCAAGCCGATGTGATGGACGCCGTTCAAAGGGAGCGACGCAAGGCCCGCGATTTCGGATATCTGCGAACGAACGCTCAAATTGTCGTTGGCGGCGGACCTTACATCACCATCATGCCGGTAAACCCGGACTTCGTTGTGGTGCCGTACTATGACCCGGGCATCGTTTTCTTCGCTCCGCGGCCCGGCTTCTTTGTCGGCGGCGCAATCCGCTTCGGGTTTGGCGTGTCGCTCGGAGTATTCTTCAGGCCGTGGGGTTGGGGACCGGGCTTCGGCCGCTTTGACTGGGGAGGGCACGCCGTGTTCATCAACAACGCGCGGTGGGGCCGAACCTGGTTCAACCGCGGCGCGTACGTCCATCCCTACGCAGGCATCCACCGATACGGCCCAGCCGAACGCGTCCCGGAACATCACCAGTTGTTCGGACGCTCCGAACGCGAGCGCGGTGCCGCGCGGGAAGGCCGCAGAATGCCGGAGGAGCACGGCAGGCGTTAAAATTTGCGCGGCATCCAGATTTTTCGCTTTTGTAGAGGCCACCTTCAGGTGGGCACTGTCGATTCAAGCAGATGCTCACCTGAAGGTGAGCGCTACAAGTTAGCGGCGCGCGATCAAGCCGCGCTTTTTCGTTTCCGGTTCGCCCACACGAGCGCGGCGATCCCCGCGAAAACGAGAATCCCGCCGCGCACCGCCCAGCGCATTTGTCCGGACATAGGACTGCCGAGCATGAAATTCATTCCCTGCAGAATCCAAATGCAGCCAAGTAACATCAGGACTACGCCCGCGATGTTCACGCAAATTCTCATGTTCCCTCCCGAAGCACAGGCAGACGGCACGCCTGGTTACACGCGTTGCACTAGAGGCCGAAGTTCACGGATGTCTTTCACGCTTTCAAGGGCGAGCAATTTCTTAATGAGGGCATCGCACTTGGTTGCGCCGAGGATGGGCACGATAAGGTCGCGTGCTTTGGCGACAACTTCTTCGCGGCTCATGGGATTTTCCGGCGTGCCGCGCACGGATTCTACGCGCTCGGTCAGTACGGTTCCGTCGTTCAGCGTGACCTCGACGATGGCGACGCGCTTCGGGATGAGTTTTTCAAGATCCTCGTCGCCGATGAGCTGGACCTTGGCGCGCACTTTGAGGACCG
The DNA here is from genome assembly GCA_963834075.1 of uncultured Acidobacteriaceae bacterium. Taxonomy (GTDB): domain Bacteria; phylum Acidobacteriota; class Terriglobia; order Terriglobales; family Acidobacteriaceae; genus PALSA-270. The sequence goes on along the minus strand of CAWIAH010000008.1, from coordinate 39,047 downwards.
CGGGGTCCTGCATACGCGGCTTGTCGTGCGCCGCTTTGAAGGAGGCGGTCTTGTCGAGGATCATGACCGCGACCATGTGTTGCAAGCAGATGTCCGGCATCTCGCGGTTGTTCACGGTGTAGGCGGCGCTGGTGGCGGCGCGCACGACAACTTGTTTCACCTGGTCGGGCTCGAACGGATGTTTTTTCAAAATGATTTGCAGCGCGTCCAGCGGCGACTGGATGGGGCCTCCCGTCGTCCATCTCTTGAGCGTGGTGTTCGTCACTTCGTACCGCTCGCCGAGGCCGTCAATCATTTTTGCCGGATCGCCATTCGGATTGTAAGACTGCACGAAGTTGTCGGGTCCTGACAGAACGTCCGTAACGGCCGTCCAGCCCAGATCGACCATCAGGGCGGCGGTCACACCATTGCGGGCGCTGCTGCCGCCGAAAACAAATCCCTTCTCGATATGGTCGGTGTCGCGCCGCCACGATGCAAAGCCTGCGCCCGACTGCTGAGCGGCGTAATCGAGCAGCCAGCGCATTTGCTGGGCGTTGAGGCTGAGCGCGCAGCCGGCGGCGGCTGCCGCGCCAAAGGTTCCTACCAGAACGTGCGTGTCCTTGAGAATGGGTCCTGCGCCAACGGTCTGAAACGCGCGCATGCCGATGTCGTAGCCGAGCGCTACGGCCCGCGTGAAGTGCTGGCCGCTGATGCCGGCTTTTTCCCCGATCGCCAGCGTGGCTGGAATGACCGCGCTGCCGGGATGCGCGCCTCCCCCGGTATAGTCATCATCCGTCTCATCGGAATGAGCAAGTTCTCCATTCGTGATGGCCGCCTCGATGGGGCCGAGAAGAACATCCGAGGCCACCACCGTGCAAATACCCGGGCCGCCATACGCATGGGCAAATTTCAGCGCCATGCGTCCCGGCGGAAGCTCGGAGCCGGAAATCATCGCGGCAAAAGTGTCGAGGATATGATGCTTGGTTTCTTGCAGGACTTTTTCGGGCAGCGCGGAGTTGCGCGCTTCGCTCATGTAAGTGCTGAGTTTCAGCATGACGGGGCTGACATCTTCGGCGGATAATTCCGCGCCGCCCGGAAGGGCTGCCACGGCGAAGGCCCACACCGCGCGTTGCACCAGATCGCGCCGAGTCAGACCCCTCTCGCTCCCGTTGAATGGCAATTGCGAGTTCCGACGAAATCCCATGCCTGATTCCCTCGCTATTCGGATTACGCTTCCGATCAAGTCCGGTGTCGCGCACCAAACTGTGCCGGGGCATTGTAACTGATATTTTCCTTCCCATTCCGTGCAGGCCGATTTTTCTCATTCGGTCCAGTCTGGCATTCGCATATGGTGGTAATGTGGGAACCCAAATCGTCAAGGAGCGCCATGAGCTACGTTGAAAAACATCTCATCGAGGGAGAGACCATTATCTACGAGACTCGGCTGCACTGGGTCGTGCTCATCGCGCCGTTTCTGCTCGGTTTCTTGTTTGGTCTGACGGGATTGGGAATGTTTGTGCTCTCCGCGCGGACACCGGGCGACAATACCATGGCACACCAATCTCTAATCATTCTGGGAGCGGCCTTTCTTGCGGTCGCGCTCCTTTTTGTTGTCCGAGGCGTCTTGATGAGGAACGCAACGGAAATGACGGTGACCAACAAGCGCGTTTTTGTAAAAGTCGGACTGGCTGCGCGAAGAACCATCGAGCTCCTCCTATCGAGAGTCGAGAGCATCGGCGTCGAAGAAAGCGTGATGGGGAGAATGCTCGGCTATGGCAGGGTCATCGTCCACGGAACCGGCGGCACACCCGAGGTCTTCAACATGATTGCCCACCCGCTCGAATTCAGGACGCAAGTGCAGCAGCAAATCGAAAAATCCCAGACGAAATAAAATGAGTCAGGATAGCGCCTCGTTTTCGGAGGAGAAGCTTAGCTCGGGCGGACGGCGGCGGGTGGCGCGGGCCAATCCGTGGGAACAAAATCGACGCCCCAGAAATGTGGGGCGGGAGTGAGGAATTCGACGCCGACGCGCTGCCCTTTGTCGGTTGCTTCGCCGAGAAACACGACGCGCGATTCCTGCTCTTCCTGCGTGAAGGGATTGGTAAGGACGAGCATGGCGTGCATGGCGAGCGGCTGGTTCAAATACATCAGGCCGCCGTGCGCGTTGATCACGATGGTTTCGCAGGCCTCGCGGAAACGGCGGCTGTCGGAATTTTTCCCCGCAACCACCACGCGCACCCGCATGAAGACCCGGGTACTGCGGCGAACTTTGTCGTAATCGTTCTCGGGCATGGTAAGTCCATGCTGCGGCACTTCGATTGTTCCGTCAACGAAACTGTCTACGGCGTGTTCCCGCACTGCAACGTGGGTTTGGCGACCGCTTGTTGCGCGCGTGGCCGAACCGTTTCCATGTGCCTGGGGACGGATTACGCGTTATCATCTCGCAGGATATTCAAATTAGCCGGCACTCCTGAGGGGACCGCACATGAATTTGACCGAATACATTGATTCCAAGCGCGACGAACATTTGAACGAGCTCTACGAATTCTTGCGGATTCCAAGCGTCAGCGCGCAATCCGAGCACAAGCCGGACATCGAGCGCGCCGCGAAGTGGGTCGCCGAAAAGCTGCGCGCCGCGGGCCTCGACAACGTCGAAATCCTGCCCACGAAAATGCACCCGCTCGTCTATGGCGAATCGCTGCGCGCGCCCGGCAAACCGACCATCCTCTTCTACGGCCATTACGATGTGCAGCCGGCCGAGCCGCTGGACCTCTGGACCTCTCCGGCATTTGAACCCACCATTCGCGGCGGCAATTTGTACGCCCGCGGCTCCGCCGACGACAAGGGGCAGGTCCACATTCATATTCGTGCGCTTGACGCCATCATGAAAATCGTGGGCAAGCTTCCCATTAATTTGAAAGTGATGATTGAAGGGGAAGAAGAAGTCGGCAGCGTGAGCCTGTGGGAATTCGTGAATGCAAACAAGGCGCGGCTCAAGGCCGATGCGCTGGTGGTCTCCGACACCGGGATGCTCGGCGCCCGGCGTGCCTTCGATCACCTATGCTTTGCGCGGCCTGAATTACTACCAGATCGAAATTACAGGCCCCGCTCAGGATCTGCACTCGGGAATTTTCGGCGGCGCGGTGCCGAATCCGATCACGATCCTGTGCGAACTATTCGCCAGGCTGCACGACAAGAATTCCCGCGTGGTTATTCCCGGCTTCTACGACGACGTCGCGAAACTTTCCAAGGCCGAGCGCAAGGCCCTCAAATCACTGCCGTGGAAAGAGAAGGATTTCCGCAAGACAGTGGGCGCGCCCGGCCTCACCGGCGAAAAGGGATTTTCCATCATCGAGCAATTGGGGTCGCGTCCCACGCTGGAGCTGAACGGAATCTGGGGCGGCTACACGGGCGAAGGCTCGAAGACAGTGATCCCGTCCAAGGCGTATGCGAAATTTTCGACGCGCCTCGTGCCCAATCAGAACGCGGAAAAGATCACGAAAGCGGTGGAGCGGCAAATCCGCAGGTTGCTGCCGAAAACGGTGAAGTTCAAGCTGGACGTGCACAGCGAGGGCAACGCGTGGGCCGCGCCATACACGCACCCGTTCTTCGAGGTCGCGCACGAAGCGCTGGAGAAGGGATTCGGCAAGCGCGCGGTGTTCATCCGCGAAGGCGGATCGATTCCGTTTGTCACGCAGATGCATGACACATTCAAGGTGCCCTGCATCCTGCTCGGCTTCGGCTTGCCTGATGAAAACGCGCACGCGCCCGATGAGCACATCGCGCTTGAAAATTACTTCGGCGGGATCAAGGCCGTCGCTCAGTTTTACGAAGGCCTGGGGAAGTTGTAGGGTTTGAGTAGCACAGGCACTCTTGCCTGTGCGATTTTGGCGATCGTTGCTGTGTCAATAACCTCTCGGTAGGCCTTACAAAACTGCACAGGCAAAAGTGCCTGTGCTACTTAAACCTACACTGTAGACAGCGAAGCCTGTCGCCCGCGCGCGAATTCCTCCAGCGTGGCGTTCGCGGTGGTGATGATTCCGAGAGCGTCGGAGACGGCCTCGAGCTTTTCGCCGGGCACTACCACATACATTTCGTCCGCGCCGAGGTTGGTGTACACGCGATTCCCGATGCAGCCCAGCGTGGAAACGGTTCCGTGCGCGAGCGCCGCGGGGAGCGCCATGCACGAAGGCCGGCCGAGCAGCGGGAGTGTGCTGCTTGCTCCCGCGCGGATGGAAGCTTCGTTAAGCAGCATCGCCGCCGAAGTCTTGCACGCGAATAGTACGACGCTTGGAGCAACTGGCGTATCCGCGAGCGGCGCGAATACAACGGCTGCGGGCTCTTTGGAAAGGCGCGGGATGCCGGGAACTTCTTCCGGGCGAACGTAACCGAGATTAAACATCATGCCCAGGGTCGTCTCGGTTTCCTGGACGCGATCGGGCGGAAGCTGAATGTTGTGCGTATACGCTCCCACGGCGCAGTTGAAATGATCGGCGGGCACGGTGTAAAACGTGCGCCCCGCTGCGGCCAGTCGCCAGAAGCTGCAACCAGCGGGCTCCGTGCCGGAGAATTTGGGAACGCCCGAAGGCTCCGCGTCAAGGAATGTGACCGCGACAGGGCGCCTGCCAAGCGCCAGACGCGCCGCGAATTTCTTTTCGAGTTCTTTCCAGTTCACCATGCACGCTCCTCGCGGAAAAAATGAACAACAAGAATAGCACACTCGCGCTCTCGGAGGACGCAACGCTGGAAGCCGCGTCAAATCTGCGTTTTCATTTGTTTTTTCTTGCGTTGGGAGGGCTTCGCCCGTATAGTGCTCGCCGTGCGCGGCTCGCACGCTTCGAAGCGTGCCGGCACATGGCAGTCTCAATTCTGAGGAGGAGAAAGGAAATAGATGGCAAAACCACTGAGCAAGTCCAAGATCGTCGCGCACATGGCCGAGAAGGTTGGCACGTCCAAGAAGGTCGCGGTGCAGTTCTTTGAAGAACTGTTCAAGCTGGCGGTCAAGGAAGCCAAGGGCGGCGCGGGCAAATTCGTGATTCCGAACATCGGACGCGTCGTAAAGGCTCACCGCAAGGCTCGCATGGGCCGCAATCCGCAGACGGGCGAAGCGATCAAAATCAAGGCGAAGACCGTTGTTCGTCTCCGCGCCGCCAAGGCCCTCAAAGACGCGATTCTCTGATCAAGGGGCGCTTCGCAAGCCGGACTTTTGGAAACAACGCGCGGGTTGGGTGTCTCGCCGTGGTTCCGAAACCGCCTCGGCGGTTGCAGGGACGTGGCATATCCAGTCGATTCACCCAGCATCAAATCTAAACTTCGCAGTGTAGTTCTCACTGCTTTTCCGCCCCGGGGCCGGCCCTCCGGGGCTTTGTTTTGTGTAGAGCATGCTTCAGCTTGTGAGGGTTCGCCCCTTCGGGCTCTGAAAACCCACAGGCTGAAGCCTGTGCCACATAAATCCATGCGTTTAACCCCCTAGCTAGGTTATCTTTGATTTGTGACCTCCGAACCCGAGAGTATCGTAACGCGATACGTAGTGCGGCGCGTACTGCTGTTCAGCTCGATCCTACTCGCGCTGTTGTTCGTCATCACGGCGGCCCTCTCCCGCACTTATCATGCGCGCGAGGAAGGCCTCGTCACGGAATGGTCTCAGAGGGGGAATGCGGACCTGGCGGCTGGGAAACCCGCCCTGGCGTTCGTGGATTTCCGGAACTCCCTTTCCTACGGACCTACAACCCGGGCGTGCAGCTTCATCTAGCGGAAGCTTTGCTGGCCGATGGGCGGTTCACCGAAGCGCGATCCTATCTGGTGAACCTTTGGGACCGGACACCGGGCTCCGGCGAAGTAAATATCGATCTGGCGCATGTTGCCGTGCAAACGGGGGATATGGAAGAGGCGATTCGCTATTTTCGCGGCGCGATTTTCGGCAGTTGGGAAAAGGATCCTGGGCTCCAGCGACGGAATGTTCGCCTCGAATTGTGCGAATTTCTCCTCTCCCATCGCCGCACGAGCGACGCGCAAACGGAGATTGCGGGCCTTGCTGCGGACACTCCCTCCGACGACGGCGTCCTTCGCGAGCAAAACGGCCGCCTTTTTTTGAGAGTTGGAGAGCCCGGCAAGGCGCTCGCTGAATTTGAAGCGGCGTTAAAGACCAATCCCGGGCAAAGCCAGTGGCTCGCCGACGCCGGCCATGTGGCATTTGAGGACGGGGACTTTTTGAAGGCGGAAGCTTATTTCGCCAGAGCGGATCGCGAAAATCCCTCCGATGAGATTCACGCCTCGCTTATGCTCGTTCGTGACGTCCTCGGCAACGATCCCTATTTGGCGGGACTGAGTGATGAAGAGCAGTCCCGCCGAACTCGAGGCGATTTCGACCAGGGAATCAGGCGTCTCCACGAATGCACTGGTATCGGTAGCGCCGTCCACATCGGTGACCCTCCAATCAGGTCACCTCCTTTGAATCAAAGTGATTTAAAGGATTTAAGATGTTCCCGGACGGACACTAAGGGCGTTTATATCTTGGCAGTTTCCATTATTTGTCGGGATGAATTCCGTGCTGATTTGGATTTTAGTACTTTCATTATATTGAGAACGTTTGACCCCAATCCTAGATTGACGGTTGGGCTAACACACGATCTCGGGCGTTCAGTTTGACAACTCCTCCGAAACGTTTCGTAAAAAAGACATTGTGCGAAGTTGGGAAGTCAGCTGCTCCACGCGACGTTATATGCGGTACCCGTTAGGTCGGCGATATTCGCTGCGGTGTCCGCGTCGGTCCTCTTTGGCAAAGCGGTTCTCCTTCGCCCTTGAACCGAACTTTTCAACCACTTTGCCCTTTTCTCTCACAATCATGTACCCGCCTTTGGTCAAGCTAAATGGCTTTGAAGAAACCCGAGATGGTCGAACCTAGCGCCAGTGGGATGCTTGAACGGCTCGAACCATGCCGGGTGCACGAAATTCGAGCATACGCAACTGAACGAAGTGAAGATGGCGGCGGCGTTGGCAGAAACAGACGGCGATTACGTATTGCTGAAAACTCGATCTCGTTCGCTTTCCAACACACGAAGCAACAGCTCTTCCAGCCTTTCCGCTTTGGGCAATGGACCAAGCTCGCCGTGGTCGGACTGCTGGCGGGCGAACTCGGTTCCGGAGGATTCAACGGCTCCAACTTTCAGTTTCCGCACCAGCCGGGCATGTCACGTCATCTTTATTCCGGGACTTGGGGAGGAATCGATCCCGCGCTCCTGGCGGCCTGGTCGCGGTCCTGATTATCCCGGACTCGTATTCGGCGTCATCATGATGTACATCAGCAGCGTAATGCGCTTCATTCTGTTCGACAGCGTGATGGCAAAAGAGTGCCATATTCGCCAGGGATGGAGCCGCAGGCAGGGTCCAGGAATGGCGTTACTTTTTATGGAAGCTGCTTTATGCTGCTGCATTACTCATGGGTGTTGTGGTGCTGGTTGGGATTCCCGCTGGCGTTTGCTTCTGGCATGGGATGGCTCAACGAGCCAAAAGAACATATGCTTCCGTTAGTTCTTGGCGGCATCGTTCTGTTCTTCGTTGTTTCTGTTTTCATCGTCGCATGGCGGCGATCTTTGTGTTGACTAAGGATTTTGTGGTACCGCAGATGGCGCTGGAGGAGATCGGCGCGATCGAAGGCTGGCGGCGGCTGTGGCCAATGCTCCAGGCGGAAAAAGGCGGATTTGCCGGCTACATAGGGATGAAAATCATGATGGCGATCGGCGCGGGAATCGTGGTCGGAATCGCAACGCTGATTCTGGGCTTGTTCATTGCGATCCCGACCGTCGGGTCTGAGCATTCTTGCCGTGCTCACCGGCAAGACGCGCCGGGCTGACCTGGAACGCTTATACGATCACGCTGGCGGTTGTGGTCGGCTGCTTCTGCTGGCAATTTTCCTATATCTGATGGCGCTGATTTCGGTGCCGGTCATCGTGTTCTTTCCGGCGTATTCAATTTATTTCTTTGCGGCACGCTATCCGGCGCTAAGCCGGCGCTGTATCCGGCGCCGCCGCTCGCGCCCACGCGAACTACTCGCTCCGTGCCGCGCGGTTGCGCCTCCCGATATCGGCTACTGCGGCCGCACGCTGCTCTCCTGCGTTCTACTCCTATTCCGCGGAGCAACGTTGAAACATCAAGGGAACTCGCCCACTCCTCAGGTGTCTGATGTTGCAGACGCGCGCGTGCCAACAGGAGCGAGAACTTCCGATGTCATTCTCAATGGCAGGCGGAGGTGCGCGCGGTCCCGAGATCAACGTCACGCCGCTGATCGATGTGCTGCTGACGCTGATCATCGTCTTCATGGTGGTGGTATCGATGGACAAGGAGGAAGGAGAAACCGCCAGATTCCGCAGCCGACCAAAAGCAAACGCAGAACATATCGCAGAGCGCACCGTCGTGATCGAAGTGGTATGGACGAAGGAAAATCAGGTTCCAACGGTGAAAATCAATAAGGACGACGTTACGTTGGGAGGATTTGGAAGCCGCGCCTGACAGAGATTTATTTGAAGACGAGCCGAGAAAGTGGTCTTCGTGCGCGGCGATGCCGACGTCGACTTTCAGTACGTCGCCGACGTGATCGACCTGGCGCACACGCAGGCGTGAAGCGCGTGGGTCTGCTGACGATCGGGTGGGAGAAGGTGAGGAACGAAGGTCGTCGCTCTAATTCCTCGCCCGATTCTTAATCCAAATCGGCGTCCCCAAAAATCCAAACGCCTCCCGAATCTGATTCTCCAGAAATCGCTGATAAGAAAAATGCAGCTTCACCGCGCGGTTGGTGAAAAGCACAAACGTCGGCGGAGCTACCGACGCCTGCGTCATGTAAAGAATCTTCACGCGCGACCGCATGGGAACCGATGCCCGTTCGAAATCCACGGTTTCGATGAAGCGGTTCATCGCCGACGTAGAGAACGCGCTTGCGGCGCTCGGTGGCCACCTGTTCGAGCAGCGGGAAAATTTTTTCCGTGCCTTTGCCAGTATTCGCCGAAATAAAAACGATGGGCGCATAGTTCAGGAACTTCAGATCGTAGCGCAGCCGCTCTTCATAAGCCTCCTGGTCGCCGGGACGTTTGCTCTCGCGCATGCGCATCGCCTTCGATGGCCTGCCGGCTTTTATGCTCGCCGCTGTGACCAGATCCCATTTGTTCACCACGATAATCATCGAACGTCCGCTCTCATGCGCATAGCCGGCAATGGCGGCATCGAGTTGGCTCACGCCTTCAGTCGCATCGATCACTAGCAGCGCAATGTCGGCGCCTTCAAGATGCTTGCGCGCCATCACCACCGAAAGTTTTTCCGCCATCAGATGCGTCTTGCCCTTGCGCCGAATGCCGGCAGTGTCGATGAAGCGAAATCGCCGTCCATCGCGCTCGACGATCTCATCGACCGCATCGCGCGTAGTGCCAGGAATCGGCGAGACGATCGCGCGATCGGAAGCCGTAAGGCAATTCAGCAATGTGGACTTGCCCACGTTAGGATGCCCGATGATGGCAACTTTGGTTTCGTAAACGGCTTCGGGTCCCGCGTCATCCCTCCTAGCTGAGATGTTTTTCCCTGTGCTTCCTCTGTGTCCCCCTGTGTATCTGTGTTCGGTTCGAGCGCGGCAAGACCTCAAACACCGCATCCAGCAGATCATCGATCCCGCGCCCGTGCTCAGCCGAGATCGGAAACATCTGCTTGATTCCCAGCCGATGAAACTCATCAACGATGTACGACTGTTTCTCAGTGTCCGCCTTGTTGACCGCGAGAAACAGCGGCCGTCCTGTCTTTCGCAGCAGTCGAACCAGCTCCATATCCGGCGCGGCAATTTCGGCGCGGCCGTCGACCACCATCACGATCGCGGCGGCTTCATCAAATGCAACCCGCGCCTGGCGGAAAATCTCCGACGGAATAAAATCTTTGTCTTCCGGAATAATGCCGCCGGTATCGATGATGCGAATGCGCCGCCCGCGCCACTCCGCATCGCCATAAAGCCGGTCGCGCGTAATGCCGGCTCGTCGCCAACAATGGCGCGGCGCGAGCCCACGATGCGGTTGAATAGCGTGGACTTGCCTACGTTCGGCCGGCCCACGATGGCCAGCGTCGGAACGCCGGCTGCGGTAGTGGCGAGAGTGCTGGTCGAGTTGTAAGTGGGTTGGGTCAATGACTTGAGCAGTGTGCGAAGCCGCACTCGGCTGTCCTTGGGTCGCAAGCCCAAGTGCATTCTCAATTATAGAGACTCCTGTGGCTTTGAGTTCCCAACCCGCCTCTCCGACCCCATCTCGCCCCCCGCCCAGCGGAACGAAGGGTACGCTTCCCTACACCAATTTTTCGCGCCCGGCGGAGTGCTCGCGAGCACGCATCCCGCCTATGAATTCCGCCGCGGGCAGTTGCAGATGGCGCAAGCCGTCGAGCAGGCTCTGGAAGAAAAGCGGCACTTGATCGTCGAAGCGGAACCGGCACGGGAAAAACGCTCGCCTATCTGATGCCGGTGATCCGCTCCGGCAAGCGAGTGATCATCTCAACCGGCACAAAAAATCTTCAGGAGCAACTTTTCTACAAAGATATTCCTTTTCTTGAGCACGCGCTGTTCGGAGATGCAGCCGGCGACAACGGCCACGGCCGTCTTTCCGTCTGTTACATGAAAGGCCGCAACAATTATCTGTGCCGCAAAAAGCTCTACGACCTCACCGATCAGCCAGTGCTCGAGCGGCCTGGAAGAGATCGAACAATATCGCGCGATTTCCGCCTGGGAAAAAACGACCTCAACCGGCGACCGCGCGGAACTTGCCGAACTTCCCGAAGCCAGCGCCCTCTGGCACAAGCTGGATGCGCGCGCCGACGCCTGCATCGGCCAGAAGTGCAGCGAGTTGGAGCGCTGCTTCATCACCGAAATGCGCCGGCGCGGCATGGAGAGCGACATCATCATCGTCAATCATCATCTCTTCTTCGCCGATCTCGCCATCAAGTTGCAGGCCGAGGGCGCGCCCGACGCGGGAATTCTGCCCGAGGCGGCGGCGGTGATTTTCGATGAAGCTCACGAACTGGAAGATGTTGCGGGAAACTATTTCGGAATCTCCGTGAGCAACCTGCGAGTCGACGATCTCGCTCGCGATGTCGAAACCTCGCTGCAGCACAACCGCATGCTTTCCGCATCGCTTTCCGGAGCGTTGGGAAGTCTGCGGGAGAAATCTCAATTCTTCTTTTCCCTGCTGCCGCCAGGCGAAGGGCCGCTTCGCCTTCGAGTCGCGCCGCGAATTTCTGGAAGAAAATGGCGATGAGTTTCTCGCGCTGAATCAATCGCTCACTCGGTTGGCTGGCGAATTGGAAGGCCTTGCCGCAGAAGCCGGAAGAAATTTTCAACTTCGTGCGGCGCACGCAGGAACTGCAAGTGCAACTCGCCTTCGCCATGGAGTCCGACGATCGCAACACCGTGTTCTGGATCGAGCGCCGCGGCGGAAGAGCGAAATTCATCGCGGAGGAGCGGAGCCACAGGAGAACAGAAGACGGTTCAAGCCGCCAAAACGTCTTCCTGCAAGCCACTCCCATCGATGTTGGCCCCATCCTGCGCGAATGCCTCTGGTCGAAGCTCGAATGCGCCGTCCTCACGTCCGCGACACTCGCCGTCGGTGGAGGCTTTGAATACATCCGCCAGCGTCTTGGCCTGGAGCATGCTCGCGAGTCGGTGCTGCCTTCGCATTTCGATTACGAAACTCAGGCTTTGTTTTATGTCCCGCCCGATCTGCCCGATGCGCGCACGCCGCAGTTCACGGCGAAGGCCGCGGAGCGCATTCGCAAGCTGCTGGAAATAACCCGCGGGCGCGCCTTCGTCCTTTTCACCAGCTATGCGCAGATGAATGACGTTTACCAGCGCCTGCTCGGCGAGTTGGATTTCCCTATGCTGCGCCAGGGCGATGCACCCAAGAGCGCTCTGCTCGAGGAGTTTCGCCTTACGCCGAATGCCGTGCTTTTTGCGACGTCCTCCTTCTGGCAGGGGTCGATGTGCAAGGCGAACAGTTGAGTTGCGTGATCATCGATCGCCTGCCGTTTGCGGTGCCCAGCGATCCCGTCGTGGCCGCGCGAGTGAAGGCGATCGACGCTGATGGCGGCAACGCGTTTTTTCAATATCAAGTTCCGGCCGCAGTGATCACGCTGAAACAGGGCTTTGGACGCCTCATCCGCTCACTGCATGACCGCGGATTGCTGGTGCTGTTGGACAATCGCATCCTGAAAAAACAGTACGGCCGCGTTTTCATCGAGAGCCTGCCGAACTACAGGAAGACCACGGATCTGCGGGTGGTGGAGGCATTTTTTGGAGCGACCGACTAAGATCAGTTCCTGAGTTATTGCATGGGCCCCAATGCTGTCGCCAGCTAGCGCCTTCCAGTCGAATTAGCTGTGTGCTTGCATTCGGCTGCGTGGCCGCAGCGCTCGATGAGGCAATCGGCGAAGTCGTCGCGGCCTCGTGAAACTTCTGCAATGCCTGGGAGACGAATTCCGCCTGCTCGATGACCAGTTCCTTAGCCCCGTAAGAAGTTTTCGACCATCTGCTTGATTTCCGCCCTTTATATCCAAAGGAGACGTTGAACACCCAAACCGACTCTGCCAATACAATCAACGAAATAAATCCGGGAGAATCAGAGGGAAAGGGATTCAACATTTGAATCGCTTTTGCAGTTTGGGTAGGTCGTCGTGAGTAAGATAACGAACCACGACATTTGTGTCGAGGCCGATCATCATTTTTGCCCGCTATCGCTAAATCAGCCGCGGCTTTCGCGATGGCTTCGTTCATCTCCTCAATCGTTACCGGTCTCCTACCCTTGCGGTACAACATTCCGTTCAATTCCCGGACAGACCGTGTGGCGGGAATGATGTTGAATTCCCCTTTGCATATTCCACGAACTCTATCGGTCTCCGGCTTCGACGCCCAAGCGTTCTGACCTGCGCTGGAATGGTGATTTGCCCTTTGGAAGTTACAGTCGCGGCAGCCACGCTTGCCTTTCAACTTTCAGATTCCTTACATTGTAGTAAGGAAATGACGTTGCGTCAAGCGCATTTCATCACCGACCCCCGCTCCGCCCGCCGAATCTTCCGATACCGTTCGAAAACTTTCCTCTCGCTCTCCAACCCCAGCACGAACGTATCGAACTCCCGCGAAAAGTATGGGGCAGCATCTTCCACCCGGGAGTCAACACGAATCTCGGGTCATGCCTTAGCGCCACGGGAACGTGATGGACCTTCATCCATCGCTCGGCTTTCCAGCGCATAACTCGACTTCTTCCGCGGGCAGATGCTCGGTGCGCACCACAGCAGTCGTTCCGTCGTATTCCTCGAGCCGTTCGTTCATGATCAGACCTTGATCACGGAATTCCTTCGTCATGGGCGTACGGGGATACGGCGTGGGATGCTGGATATAGGGCCAATCCACATAACGTCGCGCGAATTCCAGGTTGGCTTCAATCGATTCGTTAGTATCACCCGGACTTCCCACGATCAATCCGCCGACCACATACATGTGATTGCGAGCAAAAATAATGGCTTTGAGAGTGGCGTTGCCAGTGTTGTGTCCATCGTGCGTTCGGTATTTTTTGCGGACGCTTTTAGAAATTCGAGGTCGCCTTCCAGAATATTTTCGATTCCGAGAAAAACTATCGGAACCCGGCCCGCCGCATCAACGGCGCGAGAGTCTCACCGTGATTCGCGATGGCCGAGGTCATCGCCTGCACGAAATAATCCATCTTCTGCATCCGGCTGCGATGATGGCCTCGCACAGCGCCTCAAAGCGCTTCACGTTCAGCGTGATGTTGTCGTCGACCAAAAAAATCGTGCGAGCGCCGTGGTCGTATGCGTCGCGAATGTCGGCCAGTACGCGGTCGAAAGAATAGGTATGAAAGTTGCGGCCGGTGCATCTCGATGATGGAGCAGAAACTGCAATCGAAGGTGCACCCTCGCGAAGTCTCGATCACGTCAACCTGCCGCCCCAGCAGAGTGTACCCATCGAGCACGCGCGCATCGCGGTTCGGCAGACGAATCTCTTCACCTTCCAGCCGGTGGGGCGCCCGCGCAGGATTATGCACCCACCCGTCACTCGTCTGATAGGACAGCCCGCCGATCTCCTCGACTCCTGAACCACCCTCAAGCGCGCGCAGCAGCTGCACGGAAGGTCACTTCGCCTTCGCTGCGAACCAAGTAGTCCACGCCCATATTTTCGTACGCCTCGGGCGCGAGGCTGGGATCGTACCCGCCAACCACAATCTTTACGCCCGGCTTTAAACTCCGGACTAGATCGATAATGCGTCCGGCGGTGCGCCGTTGAAACGTCATGATGGAAAGCCCGACAACTTCTGGATCGAGCTCATGCACAAGACGCGTAACTGTCTCACGCACCTGGCGATGAGCCAGGATCAAGCCAACCACCGCCACGCGGTGATGGGGATCGACATTTCCCGCCAGCGCAGTGACGTAACTCACCGTTAAGGCATGCGGATTGCGACCGGTGGCATATGCTCGAAGGAATCGGGCATGGAAAGCAAGAGGACGTTCATGTGGACCTGTCCTTACTGCATCACTGCCTCGTTTTGTCCGCAGGCGCGGGTCGAAGCCAGCAGCGAAGCGAATGGCGAATTGTACCGCACTTCATCTCTTCGATGCCGGAGCGGACGGCGTCGTTAGCAACCCGCCGATTTTTTTATTTTGCCTCTTCCGCCATGCCTGAGCTCGGTAAGACGCCGACAACAATCCCTGAAGCCTCGCCCTTGGCACGGTATACGTGTTCCGTCGCCTTTATGAAATCCGCAGGCTTGGCGTCAGGAATGTTCACGAATGTTTGGGGGTTCCGGTCGGTGAGCGGAAACCACGAGCTTTGCACTTGCACCATGATGCGGTGGCCACGACGGAATGTGTGGTTGACGTCCTGCATGGCTAAATCTACTTCCCAACCTTGTTGGGCGTAAAGGCCTCGGGCTTTTCAAAACTGTGCCGGAATTTCCCGCGGAAGGGCTCGCCCCGCACCAGTTGCTGATAACCGCCCATGACGAACGAAGGCGGATTAACGTCTGTCCTCGGTTTCCCTTTGTCTTCGGCCTTAGCCTCATCGAACTTGCGCTGTTAGGATAATCCGGAGGATACACGTCAATCAATTTCACATCCCAGTCCGAATCGGTTCCAGTCGTAGATACAAAAAGCTTGGGAGAGAGGGGACCGGCAATCGTCACGTCCTCTTGCAGCACCGGGGTTCTAATAAACCAGCACATCGGTTCTGGTGGCGGCAAACCGCTGGTCAGAGAGCATGTATTCCTGAGGAACTTCGAGTTCCGTGTAATTCACAAAAGGCACGGGCTTCGCCGGATCACTGACATATTCATCGAAAGCTGGCGGCTCAGAAGCCGGTGGCTCGAAGGAAAGGCCGCCGTTGGCGTGAAAATAGAGAGTCTTGGCCTCAGCAGCTTTCGGAGGCCACTCCGAATATCGTCGCCAGACATTCGAGCCGGTTTCGAAAACATAAGCCTTGGGGAGTTTCGCATCGCCGCTGCCCTTGAGATATTGCTCGGAAAAACGGAAACAGAATATTTTTCCGGTAATAGTCGCCCGTATTGAAGGAGAAGTCGACTCTTCCCAGGTGATTGCCCTCATAACGGTACCAACCGCCGTGCACCCATGGGCCCACGACGAGCGCGTTGAAGATTCCTGTATTGTTCTTATCTGATCCGCATGGAAAGTGCTGGAAACGGGCCTTGCAAGTCCTCAGCGTCGAACCACCCGCCCACAGTGAGCACGGCGCAGTGAATATTTTTCATGTGCGGCGCCAGATTGCGTGCCTTCCAGTAGTCGTCGTAGGTATCGTGGTGGACCTGGTCGTCAAACAGCGCGCTCTTACCGTCGAGATACTTTGACAGGTTCGAGATTGGACCCGCATTCAGATAAAACTCGTAGCCATCTTTGGTGCCGTAGTCGAGGTCAGCTCGGCGTCTTGGTCCCAACCGGCGACTTCCTGGCGGTTCAACAGATACCGTATTCGCGTCGACAATGAACGCCCCGCCGTGGTAGGCGTCGTCGCCCTTGAAAAGATCGGTCATGGGTGCCTGTGGTGACGCGGCTTTGAGCGCCGGATGCGAGTCGATAATGCTGGCCGAGGTAAAAAATCCAGGATACGAAATACCCCAGATACCGGCATTGCCGTTATTGTTAGGCACGTTCTTCAGCAGCCACTCGATGGTGTCGTAGAGATCGGTAGAGTCGTCCACGTCCTGTTTGGACTTCTTGTTATCGATGTGCGGACGCATTTCAACGAACGTACCTTCCGACATATAGCGCCCACGCACGTCCTGGTTAACGAAAATGTAGCCTGCTTTATCAAACTCCGGCGAGGGACCCAGTTGCTTGCGGTAAAGGTCCACGCCGTACGGCGCCACGCTATACGGAGTGCGATTAATCAGAAACGGATAGGAGCGAGTGCTGTCCTTGGGCACATAGATCGACGTGAATAGGTGCACGCCATCGCGCATCGGAATTCGATATTCGTATTTTGTGTAGTGTTCCTTTACGTCAAATTCCGCGGCCTCGGGCTTGCTTTGGGCGGCGAGAGTTGCCAGCAGAATCGGAAGCAGCAGAATGGCTGAGATGCAGTTGCGGCGCAGCATAATCGCTCCTTAGCGGTAAGAAGACCGAATAGAAAGCTACAGTCGATTGAAGCCCGCCGTCAAGCGGGACAGATGATCTGGGCAGTAGAATAGAATGTTCTAGACGGAGCGCTATCTGGCTGTTTTCGCCGGCGCGCTGAGGCGGGCATGTTCGAAGTGACGGTTGACGATACTTTTGCCGCGGGACATTACTTGCGCAATTACAAAGGCAAGTGTGAGAACCCGCACGGCCATAACTATAAGATTCGGGTCACGCTAGCGGGGGCCGAACTGGACAAAGCCGGACTGCTTCTTGATTTCAAGGATCTCCGCGAAGTCATGAAACACGTTATCGATCGCCTGGATCACCAGATGATTAACGATATCGAGCCATTTACTGTAATCAACCCATCGGCGGAAAATCTGGCTAAGTATTTTTATGACGAATCGAACACGCGACTGAAATCCGTAACCAACGGCCGCGTTCGAGCGAAAGACGTATCCGTGTTCGAAAACTATATCACGACAGCGAAGTACAGCGAGTAACAGTTGCCGGAAGCGCGACCGGTGAGCAGTGGCCAGCATTCAGACTTGATCGTACCCAAGTTACACCAATCGCCGCTTTCTGACCGCTGAAACACTGACCCTGACCACTGTTTCCATGCAGATAACCGAAATCTACAAATCGCTACAAGGTGAATCGACTTACGCCGGGCTTCCGTGCGTATTCGTTCGTCTAACTGGATGCAATCTCCGCTGCTCCTGGTGCGATAGCGAGTATACATTTCACGGCGGACGGAAAATGACTCAGGAGGAAGTCACGAACGAAGTGAAGCGTCTCAGCCCAAAAGGCGGACTGGTGGAAATCACCGGCGGCGAGCCCATGTTGCAAGAGCGGGAGTTACTGCCGCTCCTGGAAAGACTCTTGCGAGATGAATACCAAGTCTTGCTCGAGACCAGCGGAGAGCGTCCATTGTCCAGAGTTCCGCCCGGAGTCATCAAGATCGTGGACGTGAAGTGTCCGCATTCAGGCGCGCCCGATACGTTTCTTCCCGAGAATCTGTCTGCACTCACATCGCACGATGAAGTTAAATTCGTAATAGCTGACCGAACTAATTACGAATTTGCTCGCGCCTTCGTTCGCGAACACGCTCTGGCAAGGCGAGTGAACGCCCTCCTGTTTTTGCCCGCCTTCCGCAAGGATGCAACCGGCGAGCGGGACAGTTCGCACTGCCTGATAGATCCTCAGGAATTAGCCGAGTGGATGCTCGCGGATGAGGTTCCCGGCCGCCGGGGACTGCAATTGCACAAATTTATTTGGGACCCGGCATTAAAGGGAGTTTGAAGAAATTTTTGTTGAATAATAATTGCTGATTATTGATTGAAACCTCTCATCTCAATTTTTTAATTGGCGATAATAAATACGGATGTTGTTCGATAAAAGATGGCATCAGACAACAAATCACGGGCAATCGTACTCTTGAGCGGTGGCATGGATTCCTGCGTCTGCGCGGCTCTGGCGATACGAGATCACGATGTCGCCGCGGTCCACGTAAGCTATGGACAACGCACCGAATGTCGCGAGCGTCAATCTTTTGTTCAGATTTGCGACCGCCTCAGCATTAAAGAACGGCTGCTGGTTCGCAATGACGCTCTCCGCGCCATCGGAGGCTCTGCCCTGACCGACGAAAAATATTACCGTTCCCGCCGGCGGCAACATTGGACCTGATATCCCCGTCACCTATGTTCCTTTTCGAAATGCCCATTTCTTGTCGGTCGCCGTCAGTTGGGCTGAAGTGCTCGGTGCCTCTAAAATTTATATCGGCGCAGTCGAGCCCGTTACAGCTTCCGGCTATCCTGATTGCCGTCCCGCCTACTATGAAGCTTTCAACCGTGTCATCCAGACCGGAACAAAGGAAGGGAACATCGAAATTGTTACTCCCCTCATCGCCATGCGAAAAACAATACGTAACTGAACGAGGTCAAAACAGTAAAAAAAAGGGCAGCTCAACTTCAAAAAGGTTTAAATCTTAGCGATGTGAGTAGAGCCCTTAGGAAACATCAAGGGACCATTTCACGTTTAGCTAGTCGAGCAACAAAGGATGTTAGATTACAGGATATCGTTGATGAGTTAGTGAGAATTTAAATCGCATAATCGCAGAGCCCGGCCCCTTTTTTTAATCGCAGAGCCCGGCCCCTTTTTCTTTTTACATTGATATATAATTATTTAACAGGATAAGCAGGATGGGACAGGTATAAAAAAGGGAAGCTGATCAATTTTACCTATCTCTTTAATAATTATCCTCTCCATCCTGCTTATCCTGTAGAATTTTATTTTTAGACTAAACCTGTCTTTGAGTTAATCTCATTGATAATGAATTGATAACATAATATTATCATTCAAATATCCTCATTTATGTTCCCTATTCTTAGATGTTTAAAGATTATTTGAATTTCACATTTGAAAAATATGATAAAGTTTTCTTTAGAAGCGGTATTTTTGATAATCAGTGATTTACCGATGTCTCTCATCAATCCTCCAATGAAAATACTTGCCAGCTAAGATTAGCTCATGCTAAATTCTTCGTAAAACAGCTCCAGGCTGTATTGTGGAAACGTTGTTCATAACTTTTTTAGGACGCTGCTATGCTCACTTGTGATATCCGTGAAGCTTGGACTCAATTCCTCCATTTTGTCAAAACAAGATGTTCGACGACTGCCTTTAGCAATTGGTTCTCTCAAATCCAAGTGATTGAAGCTGCGGCTGATGAGATTGTCTTGGAAGTGCCCAACATTTTCGTCCAAGAATACATACTATCCAATTATAAGAAGGATTTATGCGCTTTCTTGCCGTTAGATGCCAAAGGGGATCCTTCCATACGGTTTGTGCATCGCAACAAACCCAAAAAAAACTCCTCAACAAATGACGCAACCCATTCAAAATGAAGCTAGAAAGGAAAATTCTGAGGTTCATGAACTCAAGCTGAATCACACCTATCGTTTTGAAACTTTTATTGAAGGTCCCACCAACCAGTTTGTCAAATCAGCTGCCATGGGCGTTGCTCACCGTCCTGGGCAATCGTATAATCCTCTATTTATCCATGGAGGCGTGGGCTTGGGAAAAACCCATATTTTGCATAGCATTGGCCATTTGATTCGCGAACAGAATAAAAAGCTGCGCATCCAATGCATCACAACGGAAGCATTTATTAACGATTTCGTCGACAGTTTACGCAACAAGTCCGTAGATCGGATGAAGAAATTCTACCGATCTGAAATCGATGTTCTCTTGGTGGATGATATCCAATTTCTGCAGAATCGCCTCAATTTTGAAGAAGAGCTCGCCTATACATTCGAAGCCCTAAAAAACAAGGGAGCTCAGATTGTCATTACATGCGATAAACCTCCCTACTGAAACTTTCCGAGCGAACGATCGGAAAAATGGAAGGCGGCTCGTGGCTCATATGGGAGTTCAGCAATACGTAACTGAGTCAGTACATGCGGCGGCCGCCGTATTGCTACGGCAGGCAAGTCGTCGGGATGGACCTGCACCGGCGCCGCAGCGTGCTGGTGCGGATGACCGAGGACGGCCGCAAGCTCGGAACCGCCCGGATCACCAACAGCCCGGCCGCGCTGCGAGCCGAGATCGCCAGGGCCGGGAACCACCCGCGGGTGGTCCTGGAAGCCACCTACGGCTGGTACTGGGCCGCGGACGTGCTCGAGGCCGCGGGCGCGGAGGTGCACCTGGCGCATCCGCTGGGCGTCAAGGCCTTCAGCCACCGGCGGGTCAAGAACGACGAGCGGGACGCCGCGGACCTGGCCGACCTGCTGCGGATGGGCCGGCTGCCCGAGGCGTGGATCGCCCCGCCGGAGATCCGGGAGCTGCGGGAGATCACCCGCTACCGGCACAAGCGGGTCAAGCTCCGCACCTCGGTCAAGGACCAGGTGCACGGGGTGCTGGCCAAGCTGGGCATCCCGGTCACGCATTCGGACATCTTCGGGGTGCACGGGCAGGCGTGGCTGGATGAGCTCCCGATGCCGCAGCCGTACGCGGGCAAGGTCGCCTCGCTGCGCCAGCTGGCCGGCGAGCTCGGCGCCGAGATCACCCTGCTGGACCAGGTCATCGCCGACCTGCTGGCCGGGCATGAGGGATACCGCGCGATCCAGGCGCTGCCGGGCATCGGCCCGGTGCTGGCCGCCGTCATCGTCGCGGAGATCGGCGACATCCGCCGGTTCCCCGGGCCCGGGCAGCTGGGCTCCTGGGCCGGGCTGACCCCCCGGCACTACGAGTCCGACACCAAGGTGATCCGCGGCCACGTCACCAAGCAGGGCAGCCGGATGCTGCGCTGGGCAGTCGCCGAGGCCATCCAGCGCCAGCCCGCCGGGTCGCGGCCACGCCAGGTCAAGGACGCCATCATCGCCCGCCGCGGCAAGGAGGCAGAGAACATCGCCAAGATCGCCGCCGCCCGCGAGCTGCTCACCCTGGTCTTCTACGGCATGCGCGACGGGCGCATCCGCCGCCTGGCCAGCCCGCCGCCAGCGGCATGACAGCCAAGGACCCCGGGCGCGAGGCCGCCAGCTATTCTGCCCCCCGCCACCGGGCGCGAGGCCGCCGAACATTCTGCCCCCCGCCTGTCCCGGCGGCGCGGGCGCCCATCTGATTGGCCCCGCCCGGCCCCTGACGCGAACCCGCCCCATGCCCCCCGGCAGCACGCCGGGGACAAACGAAGGGATGAATGCAGCCAGCGGCCTGCCCAGCCGGATGACCGGCCATGGGGCGACGACAACCGCATAAACCCCAGCATGTCCGCGGTCCTTCCCCGGCAGCCCCGATTATCGGCTCGCGGGAACCCGCATCAAGGACGCCTCCGGCGCCGCTGACGCGGCCGGGCTCCGCCCGGTCCTGACCCGGTTCGCCCGCTCGCACGACCAGGGCAGCAGCTATGCCGGGAAAGCAGCCACGAGGCCATTTCGCCATGCGCTGCAAAAGCCTCACCCCAGGCAAACAGCAGGTCGAAACCCCGCTTGACACCAGCCCGCTCCTTCAGGGATGAATGTTTGCGAATCTGTTTCCGCAAGTCAGGATCCACCGGGTGTCCGTAGAAGACGCACGAATCCATTGCTGTCCAACCAGTTTGTGAGAGGGCTGTGAGAGGCCCGCGGGAGAATCCGTGGAACTGGTCGAGCATCTCGGGCCTTGCCTACCTGTCCAGAATCGCTCTCTTTCTCGCCACAGCCTTGGCGACCAGGGTACATATGGCGGCTTCCTCATCGTCAAGGTATCGCTTGATCAGCTGGTTGTAGAGGCGAGAGCTTCTCCCTGGTGTCCCCGCTTAGCTAGGACCCCTCCCTTATTGAGTAGGGCCGCAGCTACCGTTTGTCGCTGCACTGGCTCCTGGTCACCGGCGAACTGCCTGATCAGCTCGTCATACGCGGCCAGTGCCTCTCCCGGCTGCTTCTGGTTGGCTAGCGTTACTCCTTTATTGAGTAGGGCCTTTGCTGCCGTCTGTCGCTGCACCGGCTCCTGGTCACCGGCGACCTGCCTGATCAGCTCGTCATACGCGGCCAATGCCTCCACAGGCTTCTCCTGTTGGCCCAGCGCGACTGCCTTATTGAACAGGGCAGCAGCACCGTGGACCTTGATCTGAGAGACCAGACGACGGGTAGCGGCCAGGCGGACGTCGTATGCCTGCGGGTCAGCCTGCGCCAGCTCCTGGTAAAGGTCTACCGCCTGCTCGGCGGCCGGCAAACCTCCCCCGGCCGTTCTTCCTCATCCAGCGTGAGCGCCTTATTGAACAGAGTCGGCGCCACAAGCCTACGGAGACCAAGCTCAGAATCACCAGCGAACTGCCTGATCAGCTCGTCAATCGCGGCCAGCGCCTCCCCTGGCCGTTTTAGCTCGCGCAATATTGCTCCCATATTGAACAGCGCTTTTGCTAGCAGGTCGCGGATTCGAGGTGTCGGACGCTCGGAGAACTGGCTAATTATCTGCTCATAAGCGGCCAGTGCCTCTTCCGGATGCTTCTGATTAGCCAATTCTCTGCTTTATCGAACCAAGTTTTAGCCACTTGTTCGCGAAGGTCGGGCGTGACGTTCAGGTCCTTGGGTTTGCTGCTGCGGTGCGTGATGGACGGTTACGTTTTGGCGGCGGGCGTGGTGTTGCCGTGGTGGCTGAGCGTGCTTTCGGGGATGATCCGGGGCTGTGACCGATGTGCCGCCGGAAGATCCGCGTGATGCGCTGATCCGGGAGCAGGCGCAGCTGATCGAGGCGGAGGCGGAGCGGATCGCGGGCTGGAGGCGGTGGAGCAAGACCATGTAACGGAACGAGTACATGCAAGTACCCGGTCATTGCTTGGTTTCGTTTGCGGCGGACGAGGGATTGGTAAGCTCGGGCTCCGCCATCGCCGGTGCAGTGTAAGACGGCAAGTTTGGGCCCGGCGTTGAACTGCTAACCATTGGCGGCGCGGCCGAATTATTAGCGGGAGGCAAAATGTTGGGCGCTGCGGCGGGAGCGCGGGAGGCCATCATCGGCACAGTCGTTGACATAGTGCCATACGAGCCTTGAGCGGTGGTCTGCGGCAAATAATCTGCAGCGGGTTGTCTGACTGTTGAAGAGGGAATGCCGCTGGATGGCGGCAGTGTATTCATGGGCGCGGTATTCATCGGCGCAGTCGCGGTCGGCGGCAACGATAAATTCATCGGCGGCGCTGCTATCGCCGGCTGGGCGGAAATTGGCGGCGGTGTGTACGCGGGGATGGGCGTTAATCCACCGGAGGTTGTGGCCGAGGGTGGCAACGCAGTGGGGTAACCGTCGCCATAGGGCGAAGTCTGGGCGTGGAGTAAGCGCAGGCCGAGCGTTAGCCCAGCGACCAGCGCGAGGCTGCCGACGATTAAGCGGCGGCGGAGTGCGACCATGAGGTTCGCTTCCCTGCGACGAATGACACGCACAGAATTGTAAGGCCAGATGAGTTGATTGCGACCAATTTTCTCCAGTCCAGACCGGACTGGAACAACGCTTCGGGCGCACACGATAAGTCCGACACTACCGCTCCCGCAGCGGGGAGATAGCGCATGGGCCGCCCAAAGGGTCCGTGTAAATACCGCAAACTCGAACCACCGGCAAGGCGAACTAGCGGGAAATCTATCGCAGCAGTGAAAACGGCAGAGTTGGCAAATTGCGTAAGCCGCTAGCAGCGGCGCGGGCTGATCACAGCGAAGAGTACAGGCTAATCCGGCGAAGGTTTTGGGATATCGCCCGTATTTTTGCCGCGGAGAAGCGAAAATCTCTCAAAATCAGGGCTGTGATGCGGCCGGTTGCGATGGCGCTGGCGAGGATGAATTTGCCGCGGAAGCAGGCTCCGCTTGGGCGGTGACGATTTCCAGTCGCTCCACCGTGACCGGCCGGATTTTGCCGCGCGTTTCGGTCAGCAATTCCAACGGGCTGGGCAGCGAATTGGTGAGCTGTCTAAATTCGTTGCTGGAAGAAAACCGCCGGCCATCCACTTCATAAATGCGGTCGTACAACTGCAAGCCGGCACGCTGGGCGGGGGAAGCGGGCGTAATGCCAACCAGCAGCACTGCGTCGGGCTCGGCATCGTCGACGCGCCAGGCCAAGCCCAAGCTTACCGGATCGCCGGCCGGTCGAATGTGCAATTCCAGCGGTTGATCGCTGCCGGCACGCAACACTTTGATGGCAACAGCCCCGCGCGTGGCCAGCACGAATTGGCGGAGTTGTTCGATATCGTTCAGTTCACGGCCCGCGTAACTCACGATGCGGTCGCCGGTTTTTAAGCCGGCTTTGGCGGCCGCGCTGTCGGCGGTTACCCCGGCGATTTGAATCACACCTTGCTTGGCCTGAGCTTCGTCCCAAGCAATTCCTAACCGGCCGACGGCGGCGGGCGACAGTTGCTCGACCACCGGCTGCGTCGTTGGCGATTCACTAGCCGAGGCGCTGCGAAACTTGGGCCGGGTTGGTTCATCGGCCAGATCGAGCGCGGCGCGAAATAATAGTTGACTCACTTGTCTCAGGCCGGCCGAGTTGATTTTGTCGGCCTTGTCGCTGGGGCGATGATAATCTTCATGCAGGCCCGTGTGCAGCATGATTACCGGCACGCTGGCGGCGAAGAAGGGTTGATGATCGCTGTCGGCCTTCATCAGCCAATCGAAATCGAGGACTAGGCCGGTTTGCTCGTTCTCGCGGGCGAGCATTTGTCGCCAGTCGTAACTGGTACGGCCACCGTACACGATGACGCGACTGTTTCGCAGCCGGCCGATCATATCGACGTTGATGACCGCCGCAACACTGGCCAGCGGCACGGTGGGATGCTCGATCCAATATTTCGAGCCCAAGAGACCGGCTTCCTCCCCGTCCCATAACCCAAACATGACGCTGCGCTTAGGAGGTTGTGGAAGCTGATTGAAGGCATTGGCCACTTCCAAAATGCCGGCGTCGCCGCTGGCGTTGTCGTCGGCCCCGTTGTGAATTTGCCCCAGCGGTCCGAAACTGTTCGACGGCTTACCGTAGCCGACGTGATCGTAATGGGCGGTGACCATCACGAATTGCTTTTTCAACTCTGGATCGCTCCCCTCGATCCAGCCCAAGATATTTCGCGAGTTCGCCCCGAACGGCTGATAGTAACCGCCATCGACACCGCCGCCGCGCAACTTCAGGTGTTGGAATTGCTGACCCAAGTAAGCGCCGGCTGCGCGTCCGCCGCGGGTGCCTGTTTGCGCCCTTCCAGCGAATCATCCGCCAGCACGTTGACGAAGTTTTGGGCGTCCTCGGCGGTGATGGAATCCATGGCGGCTTTGGCCACGGCTGCGTCGGCGGCGAAGCCAGGAACGGCAGCAACGGTTTCAAATCCGACCGCGAAGAATAGACATCCGCACGCGGCGAGCAATGCGCCACGGACGCTGGATTGTAAATTTGCACCGAAGCACTCGCCGGATGGACCCGGGGCGCAGGACGTGGCCAGGGGAAACTTCTTCATGCGCATCGGACTCTGCGGGAGGAACGGCGGACGTGCCCAAGACGCAGTGAAAATCGAGCGGGCATCTTGTTAATGATACCCTACAGCCCGATGCGGGTGGAAACGAATGGGCCGCTAACCGCAATGGGCAATGTAAACCGCGCAGGGGGCAATGGGAACGCTGCCTTAAAACGCGCCCCCGCCGAGCGTGGTTCCGCCAGAGGTACCCGTGCTGGTGGTGCCGCCAGTGGTGGTCGTGCCGGATGTGGTGGTCGTGCCCCCGCTAGTCGTCGTGCCGGTGGTGCCCGTGGCGCCGCTAGCGAAGTTAAACGTCGAAACTTGACCAATACTGGAAAAAAATGGGATCGCCGTAATGCGGACGTAGCGACGGTCCGCCGAAATGACGGCGGTAGCTTGCATCGTCGCCCCTTCGGGCAAGATAGTAATTACCGGCTGATATCCCGCGGCTCCTGCGCGGGAAAATGGAAAATTGAACGGGGTCACGGGAGCGTTTGCGGGGGCTGGATTGGGCAAATCGCTGGCGGAACCCGACGAAGACGAATCACTGTCAAAGGATGCCAATTGCTCGGACAAAATGGAGCGATTCATTTGCTGCTGGTTGTCGGCAGCCAGGGCTAATTGGGCCTGATCCAGTGATTCCTTGCGGCGTCCGTTGTTCAGGTCGAAGGTCACCAAGGCATCGCGCTCGCTGATGGGAATTTGCTTATGGATGTGCGTCACCTGCGTGCTGCCAAAATGCGTGAACACGTCGACGGTAACTTTGCCCGTTGCGACCTGTCCCCACAAACGTCGCACCAGCACTTTGTATTGTCCGCTGAATCCTTGGGGCAACACATACGACTGCGAAAAATCTGAGGAGCCGTCGCTGCCGGGCGATTTTAACTTGGCGTAAGTGTCTCCTTGCATTACTCCGCCGCCGGTGGTGCGCGGGTTGCGAAACGTGCATACGGCGCCGGTGGGCTCTTGCACCGTAAGATCGACATCAGCATTGCCCGTCCAGCTTACTTTGACCATACAATCGCGAACTTGAGCTTGATCCAGTTGCTTTTGGAATTCGTCGGCCTCGTTCATTTGTCCTTGGCCACGCATTTTATCCAACAGCGCGTCGGCGGCATAACGCGCCGATTCGACTACTTCTTTTTTATTGTTTGGCCATGCTTGGCTTAACACCCCCAAGCAAGCCCAGCGAATGCCGTCGACATCGTTCACGCGCTGGGCAATGGCTAGTCCGAACAAGTACGGTTCGTCACGAAAGGTCTCCAAGGCGGAAACTTGCCGCAACAATTTGAGCGCCCGGGCATCGAGACCGATGCGCGCCATGTATGTGGCAACATTCACCAGATCGTTGGGCGAACGGGCGAAATCGGCGGCCGACATCAAGGCCCGTTCAATTTCGTCTTTCGATTGATCGGAGGCTTGCAGCGACAGCGCAAGCGCCTCGTACATCCACGGTTGAGCATAACCGTTGCGCAGGGCCGCATTGATGAGCGCGGTGACTTGATCGAATTTGCGTTGGTTCATTAATTCCTTGGCCGTGTCGGCAATGGCTGCATCGCGTTTGCGAGCGGTTTCTGCCGCGTGCTGCTCGTCGGGTTTGGGCAAAGCGGCGAAGTAATCGTTCCAGGCTTGATTCGGATCCGAACTGGCCGGCAGCGCAATTTTGTCGGTAGCCGGCGTTTTTGCCGAAGCATTCGTGGCCGCAGGCGCGGCAGACACAGTGGACACGGGTTGAACGGCTGCGCGAGAAGAATTGGCCGTGGACTGAGGCCGGTTGTCGGTCGGGATGGTTGTGGACGTGTTTTTAGAATCGTTGACATCAAGAGCGCCGCCGCTGTCTTGCGCGGGGAGCAGCATCCGGCCAGATTCCGCAGGCAGACTAAACGCGCCACCTAAACCACCCCCGCCACCGCCGCCGAGGCCACCACCGCCGCCGCCGCCGCCTCCCAGACCGCCGCCTAAACCACCACCTCCGCCGCCACCGCCACCACCCAAACCGCCCATGCCACCGCCGAATTGGCCGAGATTAACATTCTGCGATTGGATCGGTACCACCAGATCGCCCACGTAATACACTTTGGTTGTGAGCGTGGTGTCGGCCTTGTCCTTGGTGGTGATTTGCAGAATTTCGTCCTTAATCACATAGCTCAGGTTGAATTGCGACAGAATAAGCTTCAAAGCCGACTTCAAGGAGACATCTTTGAGCGGCGGCATCGTAACCTGCATGGTGCTGGGATCGAGTCCCGCTTCTTTCAACGCAGCCAGGTCGAATTGAACGGGAATGTGATGCCTGTCGGCAAGAAACTCCATCGCATCGCTCAGGGGCGTGCCTTGGAAATCGATGCTGGTTTTGTCGTCCAGCGCTTTAATAATCGCTTGCTCAGCGGGCTTGTCGCTCAACAAATCCATGGAACTGTACTTGGTGATGCGGCCCCCCACGTGATTGTTTTCATCGCGGCTGATTTTCCGCCAAAAAGCGGCGTCGGGGTAAACAATGGGCGGAGAATCCGGAAACGGAATGCTCGAAATGTCGACTAAGTGCATGGCCTCTTGGAAATTGCGTTCCGCTGCATCGCGCACGGCCATATTTTCCGCGATGTATTGATTGAATTCGGCAAATGCCGGCGCCGTGGTGGCCCCGCTGGGGGTGCGACCATAAGGATTAATTGCCGCCCGGCGAAATTCGTCGGCTGCATCGGTACGTGCGGCCCGCATTTGTTCGTTATTCACCTGGTCGAGGTTTTGGTAGCCCTGCTCAACCAGCGAATTGAAGCGGTCGATCAGGCCCTTGAGCCGCTGTTCTTTCACGGTCAGGTTGTCCAAAATGCGTTTACGATCCTGGGCTTCGGCCATGTTTTGCGCACAGTTGGACGTCGGCGGCTTCTTTCTCGAAGCGGCGCTGCGATGCTTGTTCTAGCAGCGCGGAAATTTGACTGCGCAAGTCGGCCCGTTGCTCGCTGCTTAACTCCGGCACCCGCAACACACGGTCCAGCAATAATTTCAAATCTTCAAGGACCGCCGATGGATCTTTAATCATTTGATCGCGGGCCCGATTCAGCGCCACGGTGGTTTCCGTCATAACTTTTTGTTGAACTACGCGCTGCGTTTGCTCGACGGAATCGAGCAGCGCGCCTTCCTTGGGTGTTGCCGTGGCGTCATCGGGAGCGGGCTTTTCCGCTGCAGCGGGTTGCACCGCGTCTGGGGAAGCATCGCCCGTGGACGCCATAGCGGCGGCGTGAAGCACGCCGGTATCCATCGATTGCTTGAGGACCAGTGCGTTGGAATTTAACGGGTCGCGCTTTCAGCGACTTCGTCGACAAATTGCTTGGCCTGCTTCACGTCTCCCTCGGCGGCAGCCTGACGGCCTAATTGTGCCAAGGTATGAGCACCCATGTCGGACAATCGCCGAGCGGCCCATAAACCTTCCGAACCGAGCGTGGGCAAACGGCGGCCGCCATCGTTTTTGGCAAGATCGACCCATTGGGCCAAATAGGCGTTGTCATCGTTGGGCTTGGCGGCTGGGACGGTCCATCTCAGATCGACCGGTTGGCCCGCGCATTGCCCTTGGATTTCTACAGCAAAAGTTCCGTCCGCTTTGCCCTGGCCCAGCAAAATGGTGTCACGATCGGTTCGCAAAGGAGGCGTATTGGTGGGATACACTTCCGCCAACGAATCGGGCAATTTGCGATCGGTGGGCCAAATCACTGGCTCGTGGACTGCGCGGGCGAATTGAGCGCCCACCTCGCGGCCAGCGGTTTTATCGTTGTCGAGCGTCACGACACCGCCGGTTTGATTAGCCAGCGCGGCCAAAACGACGCTGTTGTCTCCCGGCCCGACGACAAAGCTATTGATTGAAACGTGATTCTGCACCAAGTGATCGACAATGTTATTCACGCCCGCGCCGGTTAAGTTGGCATTACTTTGGCCATCGCCGATGTAAATCGCTGTGCGCTGGCTTGCCGCAGGGCTGGCATAATTAGTGTCCACGCCCTGAAGCGCCGCTTCCAAATCGGTGGCGCCTAATGGCACGCGTTGTTGCAACTTTTGCAGTGCAGCCTGAATTTCCGGACCACGTGGCGAGACAAACGAATTGGTCAATTCCACTGCGTGTAAATCGACAGCGAGAAGTTTGACGCGGTCATGATCGCCCAACGTAGCCAACAAGCCACGCAGCATTTCCAAACCTTTGTCACGATATTGCCCGACCTCACGCGCGGAGGTATCGAATAAAATGACCACATCGCTGGCGTCAGTCGCCGGCAAAGTCACCTGTGGCATTAAGCTTAACGCAAAGTACGAAGTCCCGTCGGGCTTGGCGAAGGCATCGAAACGAGCCGCATCGTTGCCCGCGTCTGCGGTCGGTTTAGGGGGCGTGGCTGAAAACGACATGCTCGGCACAACAAAGACCATGGCCAACGCGATCAGCAGGAACCTGCCAGTGGTTCGCAACATGATTTGGGTACTCCAGCGCAAAAGACAATGCGCAGATGCGCGCCGTGTTCCGGTACGACGCTGAAAATCCACGCTGATTGGACAATAAGAACCAAACATGGTCGGCCGTGACCCGCCGCTGGAAGCCCTCCAGCGGAATAATCCTATTGTATTCAACGGCCTAACCTTACGCTACGAGAATTCCCCATTTTTACATTTGGCCAAAAAAGCGATATTCCGTCGAACTTTTTAGGCTTTGTCTGGGGGTGGAAATCAGCGGGAAATGCCAGCGGGCGACAACTGACGAGGAGATGCTGGCGGGCGAAGCGAACCCCCTGCCACGTAATGGCTTCCGTAGAAGAAAGCATGGCCTATCCGCTCTCCACACTCGGGGCGGAAATCATATAATCGGAACAGACTTCTGGCTTTGTCCTCGCCGCACCCTTTTATATTGAGATTTGCCTGCCATGCGAATCACACGCACCGTGTCGCTTTGTTTCATTTCTGCAACAGCCGGCGCTATTGCGGCCACGCTGTGGTGGAACACGCCCAATATTGATCCGTCCGTGAAGGCGCAAGAACCTGCGGGTTTGCCGGCGCCGCGCGTGCCGGGACCAAATCGCACGGGGGGAACACCGTTAGCGCTGGGTCCAGCTCCGACGCTGGAAGGCGCGGAAGAACTGACGCCCGAGGAACGCGTAAATGTGGCCGTGTACGAAGGCAGCAATCGGAGCGTGGTGAATATTAAAACCGAGGCCAGCGGCACGAACATGTTTTTAATGGACATTGTGCAAGAGGGAACCGGTTCGGGTTCCGTGCTCGATCAGGACGGACATATTTTAACGAACTACCATGTGGTGGAAGGCGCCAAAGAAATCCAAGTGACACTGTTCGACAGCAAAGATTACACGGCGAAGGTCTTGGCCAAAGACGCCTCTACCGACGTGGCCATTTTGAAAATTGACGCGCCGGCCGACACGCTGTATCCGGTGCGCTTTGGCGATTCCACGCGATTAAAAGTTGGGCAGCGCATTTATGCAATCGGCAATCCGTTCGGCCTGGAGCGCACGTTGACGACCGGCGTGGTATCGAGCTTAGATCGTACACTGCCATCGCGCAGCAACCGCACCATTAAGTCCGTCATTCAAGTCGATGCCGCGATCAATCCTGGCAACTCCGGCGGCCCACTGCTGGACACACACGGCCGACTGATTGGCATGACCACGGCCATCGCTAGCAAAACCGGACAGAACACGGGCGTGGGTTTTGCCATTCCTTCCAGCGTTATCGCCCGGGTGGTGCCGGAACTGATCGCCAATGGACACGTCACCAGGCCCGACACGGGCATCACTAAAGTTTACGAAACCGACAAGGGATTGCTGATTGCCGCTGTGCAACCGAGCGGACCGGCCGATTCAGCGGGCCTGCGTGGCTTTAAAGTGGTGCACGAGAAAAAACGCCAAGGCCCGTTCGTGTACGATTCGCAAACTATCGACCGGAGCTCGGCTGACATTATTACGGCGGTGAACGGCAAGCCGACGCTGACCGCGGACGATTTTTTGTCGGTGGTGGACGGCTTTCATCCCGGCGATGACGTGGACATTACGGTCATCCGCGACGGCAAAGAAACCAAAGTCCGTGTGCATTTGGCCGCCGGGGAATCGTAAGCCGGGTTTGCCCCATATTCATGAATAAAGCCTTTGTGCGCGAGCCGGAAGCGGATGGCCGGGCCTATTGTCCGCGCTGCGGGACTTTGGGATTGCCCGTGGGCGTCGAGCCGCTGGACAAATACATTCGGCCGCAGTCGCGGGCCAAAATGCACGATGCGGCCTGGTTCTGCAATTTTCCGCGCTGCGAAGTGGCGTACTTCAACGAGTTTGAAGAAGTCGTGCTGGTCGAGGAACTGACGCAGCCGGTTTATCCCAAAAATTTCGACACGCCGCTGTGCGCGTGCTTCGGCCTGACGTACACAGACGTGGAAACGGATGTGCATGACGGCACGCCCCAGCGCATTCGGGAGTTGTTGGCGAAATCTAAATCGCCGGCGGCAAACTGCGCGAACTTGGCCGCCGATGGACGCTGCTGCATGGCTGCTGTGCAGGAATTGTACATGAGACTGCGTGGGCAGGCGTGAGCATGATGCTTCGCCCATCGTGGATTTCCAGACACGGTTTGTTCTGTCGCCGCTGATTCTGACCTGGAAAACTTGCTTTCAATCGCTAAGATTTTGTCCCGGCGGACGGTGTGCGGACGGCACACAATTATCTGCACACATTTAAACGGATGCCGATCGATTTTCGGCGGTCCTCTCCCCTGGCGTGTTTAATTAATGACTAATTACAGCATTGCCGTCGCCTCCTGTGTCGGGCTGATGCTCGCTATGATTGCGTGCACCGTGTGGGGACATCGCATTGGTCGACGGCGTTATCAGCAAGATGCCGTGGGGGAAGAATTGCCGACGGCGGTGTTCGACGCCGCAGTGATGAGTTTGCTGGGCTTGCTCATCGCCTTCACGTTCGCCAACGCATATTCACGCTTTGAAAAACGCCGCGATTTAATCGTGCAGGAGTACAACGCGATCGGCACGGCCTACGCTCGCTTGCAATTGCTGCCTGCCGATCGGGAACTGGCATTGCGCGAAAAATTAAAAGAGTACACGAAGCTGCGGTATCAGTTGTGGGTATTGTTGCCCGACTGGAATGCGGCGATGGATGACTACAACCGATCGGAAGAGCTGGAAAGAGAGATTTGGGCGGACGCGATTGCTGCGACCAAGGGAGACAGCAGCGACAACGCACGTTTGCTGCTGTTGCCGGCGCTGAATGACATGGTCAGTTTTACCACGACACGGCTGATTATACTGCAATCGCATCCACCGCTGTTGGTGTTTGCGCTGTTGTTTTTCCTCTCGCTGGTTTCCGCCTGGACCATCGGCTTCGGCATGGGCAACTGTTTGAAGCCCAGCTATTTGCACGCCATCGGCTTTGCCGTGGTGGTGGCCTTCGCGCTATACGTGATTTTTGAAATCGAATTCCCGCGACATGGACTAGTCACGCTGGACGAACCGCACCAATTGCTCAGGCAACTGGGCGACGAGATAAAATAATTAGTGCCGAGCCGTTCAAAAAGTGAGCATGATGATGGCGCAACAAGAACAAAGCAGTTCCGAGAATTCAAATGCAGTGGACAAATTACTGTGCCGCAATGGCGGATTAACCTATTTAGAAATTCCCGCGGTTGATGCCGGCCGGTCGGCAGCTTTTTACGAGCAAGTGGTGGGCTGGCGGATTGATCGGAGCGACCCTCCGCACATCAAATTCCTCGATCAGACCGGGCATTTGCTGGGCCGGTGGCGCACTGACCGCGCTATTTCTCGCAAGCCGGGATTATTGCCGTTCATTTACGTCGATCGAATCGAGGAAACCGTGGCGCGGGTTGTGCCCAGCGGAGGCGAAGTGGTGAAAGCACCCTATCCAGAAGGAAATCTGTTCGTGGCCGCCATCCGCGATCCGGCCGGCAACATGATTGGGCTGTGGCAAGAAGCGAGCGGTTAAGTTATCAAGGAAGTCCGACGGTAGAAGGTCCACGCTGAGAATCCGGCCAGCGCTGCGAGGGCGAAGGCGCTGGGCTCCGGGACGGGTGTTAATAAGAACGCGTGAGCATTACCGTCGATTGATCCATAACCCACGATTTGTCCGGAATCGTTGATTGCCTCTGCGACGGTTAGAAACCAGCCCGAGTTTGGATCGATAAGGGAATTCAAGTCGACCATCCCTTGGCCGCTTGTATATAAAAACGCGTCGTTTCCGAAAGCGCTTGAAGCGTCGGAGTAACCCACGACTTGACCGCTGGCGTTGAGACCATACG
The DNA here is from genome assembly GCA_963834075.1 of uncultured Acidobacteriaceae bacterium. GTDB lineage: Bacteria > Acidobacteriota > Terriglobia > Terriglobales > Acidobacteriaceae > PALSA-270. Next base: position 5,173 of record CAWIAH010000008.1, on the reverse strand, counting down.
CATAACTATCTCGCCCCCCGAGGGTGCCTAGGTCGTGCAACGAGCCATCATAAAAGAAGGCGTGATAGGCAGCATTTCCGGTGGTTTGAGCACTACCGGCAACTTGACCGTTGATATTGATGGCCCAAGCCTCGCTAAACGTTCCTCCGAGAGTTCCAAGATCATGCATTGTG